>NZ_MASR01000001.1 GCF_001758195.1 Pseudohongiella acticola | reverse complement strand
TTTAAGGAGGTGATCCAGCCGCAGGTTCCCCTACGGCTACCTTGTTACGACTTCACCCCAGTCATGAATCACAAAGTGGTGAGCGCACTCCCGAAGGTTATGCTACCCACTTCTTTTGCAACCCACTCCCATGGTGTGACGGGCGGTGTGTACAAGGCCCGGGAACGTATTCACCGTAACATTCTGATTTACGATTACTAGCGATTCCGACTTCACGGAGTCGAGTTGCAGACTCCGATCCGGACTACGATTCGTTTTATGGGATTAGCTCCACCTCGCGGCTTGGCAACCCTTTGTACGAACCATTGTAGCACGTGTGTAGCCCTGGTCGTAAGGGCCATGATGACTTGACGTCGTCCCCACCTTCCTCCGGTTTGTCACCGGCAGTCTCCTTAGAGTGCCCAACTAAATGATGGCAAATAAGGACAAGGGTTGCGCTCGTTACGGGACTTAACCCAACATCTCACGACACGAGCTGACGACAGCCATGCAGCACCTGTCTCCAAGTTCCCGAAGGCACCAATCCATCTCTGGAAAGTTCTTGGGATGTCAAGACCAGGTAAGGTTCTTCGCGTTGCGTCGAATTAAACCACATGCTCCACCGCTTGTGCGGGCCCCCGTCAATTCATTTGAGTTTTAATCTTGCGACCGTACTCCCCAGGCGGTCAACTTAGTGCGTTAGCTGCGCCACTCAGAGCATTACGCTCCCAACGGCTAGTTGACATCGTTTACGGCGTGGACTACCAGGGTATCTAATCCTGTTTGCTCCCCACGCTTTCGCACCTCAGCGTCAGTATCGATCCAGGGGGCCGCCTTCGCCACCGGTATTCCTCCACATCTCTACGCATTTCACCGCTACACGTGGAATTCTACCCCCCTCTCCCGTACTCTAGCCTGGCAGTATTGGATGCAGTTCCAAGGTTGAGCCCTGGGCTTTCACATCCAACTAACCAAACCGCCTACGCGCGCTTTACGCCCAGTAATTCCGATTAACGCTTGCACCCTTCGTATTACCGCGGCTGCTGGCACGAAGTTAGCCGGTGCTTATTCTGCAGGTAACGTCAACTGACAAGATTATTAGTCTTGCCCCTTTCCTCCCTGCTTAAAGTGCTTTACAACCCGAAGGCCTTCTTCACACACGCGGCATGGCTGGATCAGGGTTGCCCCCATTGTCCAATATTCCCCACTGCTGCCTCCCGTAGGAGTCCGGACCGTGTCTCAGTTCCGGTGTGACTGATCATCCTCTCAGACCAGTTACGGATCGTCGCCTTGGTGGGCCTTTACCCCACCAACTAGCTAATCCGACGCAGGCTCATCTGATAGCGCAAGGTCCGAAGATCCCCTGCTTTCCCCCGTAGGGCGTATGCGGTATTAATTCGAGTTTCCCCGAGCTATCCCCCACTACCAGGCAGATTCCTACGCGTTACTCACCCGTCCGCCGCTCGACGCCTGGGAGCAAGCTCCCATCGTTTCCGCTCGACTTGCATGTGTTAAGCCTGCCGCCAGCGTTCAATCTGAGCCATGATCAAACTCTTCAGTTTAAGGTTTTACACTCAAGCTTACTCGCCGTACTACTTAACCGACAATTCACTCAAGTTAAAATCATGCTCAAAGTTTACAACTACTGTCTATTGACTTAAATCATCAACCCTTGGGAGGGCTGATAATTAACGCGGTTGCTTCCCTTTGATATCTTTACGATTGCGCAAAAATACCTCGGCAAGCACCCACCTCTATTACTTAATCTCTGTCTTTTAAAGAACTTTTCCGCCTCAGCCTTCGTGGCTAAGAGGCCGCGTATTATACGCGTTTCAAGCAATCTGGCAAGCACTTTTTTTCACTTTCTTTGCCAGCTCATCGCCAACAATTCCATCTGAAAATACTGCTGTCCTGCCAACCTTGACCAGGGTGTTATCTCGTCAAGGGCGCGCATTATGCCACAGTATTTTTCCTCTGCAAGCAGAATTTCATCATGCCGTCATAAATTTTACCTGACAGGCCTGTTTACGCAAAACGCAAGAGGTGAAACAGCTTTTTACCACGCTTTAGCACAATATATTTGCCAAACAAGGCATCGGCTTTTGTCAGCGACACATCTGTATCAGGTACTTTGACCCCGTTGGCCGACACCGCCCCGGCAGCTATGAATTCACGCGCAACCCGATTGGAGGCCGCCAGCCCCGTCGACACCAGTGCTTCTACTATAGGCAACACCTCACCATCAGCATCCGTGGTTGGCAGCCCATCAAGACGCAACTGGTCAAAATCCGGGGCAGTCAGGTCCCCCAGCTCTCCAGAGAACAATGCCGCACTGATGCGCTCGGCCGCTTGCAGCCCCTCATCGCCATGCACCAGCCGGGTAACTTCGCGCGCCAGAATACCCTGAGCTGCCGGCCGGCCGGTCGCCGCCGCATCAGCCGCTTCTATTTCAGCTATCTCGCTGACCGACAGGAACGTGAAATAACGCAAAAATTTGTATACATCGGCATCCGCCGTGTTCAGCCAGAACTGGAAAAACGCGTAAGGTGACGTCTTGTCCGGATCCAGCCACACCGTACCGGTTTCGGTTTTACCAAATTTTTGCCCGTCCGCCTTGGTCACCAGCGGCAGCGTCAACCCATATGTCTGCCCCTGATACATACGTCGGGCCAGATCAATACCACCGGTAATGTTGCCCCACTGGTCACTGCCCCCAATCTGGATACTGCAGTCATGGCGACGATAGAGTTCGGCAAAATCGTAGGACTGCAAGATCATATAGCTGAATTCGGTGAAAGAGATACCCGATCCTTCGCGCTCAATACGTTGCTTGACCGATTCCTTCTGGATCATGGCATTGACCGAGAAGTGCTTGCCAATATCGCGCAAAAAACTCAGCACATTCAGATCACGCGTCCAGTCCAGGTTGTTTACCACCATTGCTGATGACTCACCACAGTCAAAATCCAGAAAACGGCTCAGCTGACCTTTTAACGAGTCCACCCAGCCACTTATGATTTCAGTCGAGTTTAATTGGCGCTCTGCCGCCTTGAAACTGGGGTCGCCGATCATGCCGGTAGCACCGCCAACAAGGGCCAGCGGTTTGTGTCCGGCGAGCTGAAAGCGGCGCAATGCCAGCAAGGGAACCAGATGACCAATGTGCAGGCTATCGGCGGTCGGGTCAAAGCCACTATATATAGTGCGACTACCACCGACTAAATGAGGCCGGAATTCGTCTTCTGACGTCATCTGGGAGACCAGACCTCTTGCCTCAAGGTCAGCCAAAATATCTACTGTTTTTTGTACCATGACAGTTTTCCGTTAAAAATACGCGCTTGAAAATCATCCCGGATTCTACACTATTGGTCGGAATAAGACTTGACCTGAGCGGCAAAAGCCTTAAGAATTGGCGTTTGTGCGCGTATTCGGGCAGCCCCATTGCTTCCACGACGCGCCGGCGGTAATGCACGTATAGAGACAAGAACAATCTCCATGGACTCGATAGCAAAAGCCCGACAAATCCTTCGCAGATATTATCCACGCAACCACGTCTGGCTGGCCAGCGCACTTGGGCTGGCATTGATACTTGTTGTGACTCTGGTTCCCGAGCACTTCGAAGATCGAGAGCGCCTTCGGCGCGACAATGCGATTGCTTCGATAGATGCGTCCCTGTCCAGCGACGCAGTTTCTCCGTTTGTGGGTCCCCTGCCACTGACCGACGCCGTTATTGACGGCGCTGCATTAGACAGCCGGGTCAACTGGCATTCTCTGACCGTGCAGCCGGGTGATAACCTGTCAGCCATATTTGGCAAGGTCGGCCTGTCCGCCCAGGAGCTTTACCGCATCATCAACAGCTCCGACGAAGCCGGCATCCTGAACCGCCTGTTCCCCGGATACGAACTGAGCTTTCACATCCCGGAGCCAGGCCTGCTGGAACAACTTCAGGTATTTGTATCACCGCTCGAAGGTTTCGTTTTCACTCGCCAGGATGCCAACTACCAGGTAGAGCCCATTCAGTTGCAGGCCGATATCCTGCCGGTCGTCAAACAGGGCGCTATCGCTGACAGCCTGTTTCTTGCCGGCCAGCAGGCGGAAATCCCGGCCAGTGTCATCATGGGCATGGCCGATGTCTTTGGCGGCGTCATCGACTTTCTCATGGACCCGCGCTCAGGCGATCAATTCAGCATTGTCTACGAAGAAAAGTATCTGAATGGCGAGTTTATCGGCACTGGCGATATCCTGGGAGCCCAGTTTATCAATCGCGGCCGGGAGCATGTCGCGGTCCGCTATGAGACCACGCAGGGCGATGCAGGCTTCTTCAGCCCCGACGGCGAAAGTATGCAAAAAGCTTTTTTGCGCAACCCGCTGGATGTATTCCGAATCAGTTCAAATTTCAACCCGAATCGCCGCCACCCAATACTGAACACCATTCGCGCGCATCGCGGAACCGATTATGCAGCCCCCACGGGTACGCCGATTCGCGCCACTGCTGACGGCACAGTGACCTGGGCTGCGCGCAACGGATCGTTCGGAAAACTGGTGGTGATTCAACACAACGGCAGCTTTGAAACCAAGTACGCACACCTTAATGATTACGCCGGCGGTATCAAGAAGGGCAGTCGGGTTCAGCAAGGCCAGATCATCGGTTATGTAGGTTCAACCGGCGGCGCCACGGGCCCGCATCTGCATTATGAATTTCTGGTCAATGGTGTGCACAAAGACCCTCGCACCATCGTTGACGCACTGCCACAGGCGATCAGCCTGGAGCCCAGCGAAATGCCGCGCTTTCTGGAACACGCCAGCCGTATCCTGAAGCGTTTCAACGAAACCAAACCTGACGGGCGCCTGCTGACGTTTACCAACACACCGAACCAGGCTGCTGGCTCAGAGTGATCCGCCATGTCTGATACCGGCTATTTTATAGGCGTTATCTCCGGCACCAGCGTAGACGCAATTGATTGCGCCCTGATTGAATGCGGCCCAGAACGAACCAGATTATTGGCAACCCTGTCTGGTGAATTCCCCGTTGATTTGCGCGATGACATCCTGTCACTGTGCAGAACTGCAACGGTCAGCCTGCATGCACTGGGAACACTGGACGTCCGGGTTGGCCATGCGTTTGCTGACTCAATCAACGAGCTGATCGCGCACGCCGGGCTGACGGCCAGTCAGATCCAGGCCATTGGCAGTCATGGTCAGACCATTTTCCATCAACCCATCGGCAACCACCGGTTCAGCACTCAGATCGGCGACCCCAACACTATCGCCGAGCTAACCGGCATCACCACCATCCATGATTTCCGGCGGCGCGATATGGCGGCAGGCGGCCAGGGCGCGCCGCTCGCCCCTCTTTTCCATCAGCATTCTTTCTACCACCAAGGCGTTCGCCGCTGCGTGGTGAATATTGGCGGCATGGCCAATATTACTTACCTGAACCCGTCGCCCACCGCGACTCCCCGAGGCCATGACACCGGGCCCGGCAACGTATTAATGGACATCTGGATTCAAAAGGCCCGCAACCAGCGTTATGACAACGCTGGCCAGTGGGCGGCATCAGGTAAAGTGGATACTGCGTTACTGCAATTGCTGCTGGATGAAGACTATTTCCGCTTGGCGCCACCCAAAAGCACCGGACGCGAACTGTTTAATCACTCGTGGCTGCAGGACAGGCTTGCGCAGTTATCGCACACGCCGGATGCAGCTGACGTGCAGCGGACTCTGGCCGAGCTGACTGCGCTTAGTATCATCGAAGCAATAGACAGCTCGCAGCAGACGGACGAGTTGATTGTCTGTGGCGGGGGCGCGCACAACACTTTCCTGCTGCAACGCCTGCAACAACTGCTACCTGCAGGCAGGGTGCTCACCAGTGATGATTGCGGCTTATCTGCAGACTGGGTGGAAGCCGTAACATTTGGCTGGCTGGCACATCAGACGTTGAACCGGCAGCAGGTGGACAGTCGAGACCTGACTGGGGCCAGGCATCCAGTCATCATGGGCGGGGTCTATTACACCTGACGGGGTCTATTACGCCTGAGCTGTGCTTGTCCCCTGGCGGGGCATTAAATGGAGAACGAGGAACCGCACCCACAGGTGGTGCTGGCCATCGGGTTATTCACCACGAATCGTGATCCGTCCAGATTTTCTACGTAATCCACCTTGGCACCTACCAGGTATTGATAACTCAGTGGATCCACCAGCAATGTCGCTCCCTGATGGTCGACAATGGTATCGTCCTCGGCCACATCTTCGTCGAAACTGAAACCATACTGAAAGCCCGAGCAGCCGCCCCCGGTTACAAACACCCTCAATTTCAGGCCTGGCTTGCCCTCTTCCGCAACCAGGGTTTTGACCTTGTTCGCAGCGGTATCAGTGAGCGCAATAATGACGGGATCGTGTGATTGTACAGTAGACATAACAACAGTATCTGAAAGCTGGTGAAGGTTTTCAATCGGGAAAACCGTGAATAACAGGGGGAATTATGGGCTTAACCAAGTAAATTAGTCAACTATTAGACGGCGCCGTCAAACTGAACTGCCGTGCCCTGAAGCCGATGCCTCTACCTCTCCAGCACCCAGCACCTCCTGCTGGTAGGTCAGGGCCTTGCGACCTGCGGACAGCTCAGCGCTGCACAGCAGACTGCCATTAACCCGGGCTCCCATGACCATTTCGATCAATTTGTAATGTACGTCGCCGGTAATACAGGCTTTGGCGGCAAGTTCAATATGACTGCAGGCATAAATATCGCCTTTTACCGTGCCATTAATGATCACATTGGGCACGTTTATCTCACCTTCTATCAGGCCTTGCTCGGCAACCCGCAGCACGGCATCGGAATCATCGGCTGCTTTGATATCGCCGGTAACGCGACCTTCCACAATCAACTCGCCACTAAATTTCAGGTCACCCTTGAGCTCGGTGGCTGCAGAAATCAGGGTATGCGCTGTCACCTTGCTCCTGCGCGCTTTGTTTTGCGATCCGAACATCAGAATTCCCCCTCGGGCTGCCATGCTATGCTTTCACTGAACGTAATCGACGGCGTCGTGTTTGTGCTGAAATCGAGCTTAACATGACCGGCGGCGAAACCCGACGGTATCTGAATATTTCCCTCCAGTACCTGCAGATAGCGCATATTTACCGGTTCTGTGATTTCGATTTTGTGCTCGGCCATGCCATTTGCCGGTTCCGCAACCTCCGCCGCTGGTAGTTCTGTCACAGTCATTCGTAGCTCTCCGCTAAGCACGCTACCCTCAGCACCGGTGTAGGACAGGGTCAGTCGATAGCGATATTGATTCGGCAGCTCCGTAGCGACTAATTGCCAGGACTGCATTGCCAGTGCCGGCGCCACCGACTCCAGCGCCATAACCTGACGGTACAATGCTACGTCTCGCTGGAGTAGCGCAATCTCGCTGCGCATGGCCGCGATTGATGTCTGTGCCTGCGCCTTGACCTGATCGTCCACCTGCAGGTTTCGCTCCGCGACGGATAACGCAGCCTGCAGCTCTGCTATTTGCCCGGTGGCACGCTGCACATCCGACAGGCCCTGCTGATGTGCCAGGCCCATCTCTGACAGATTATCTGCACCTCGCTGAAAACCCGTGCGGTAAGCCAGCACCAGCGCCAAAGAAAAGAGCAAACCGAATATCAGGAATAGTCCTGCACGTTGCCACGGCCGGTGCCGCACTACGGTCATTCGATGTTGTCTGCTACCCTTGACGGCACCTGGCATAATCGCTACTTACAGCAGTAAAGAGATGGTTTTCAGTCCGGCGCTTTCATTCAGCCCGAACATGATATTCATATTCTGTACAGCCTGACCGGATGCGCCCTTCACCAGATTATCGATTACTGACAGGACCACAATATTATTGCTGTGCTCAAGGTAATGCACCGCCAGCTGACACCGGTTGGTGCCTTTGACATTGCGCGTGGCTGGCTGTGAGCCCATCGGCATCACATCGACAAAACGCTCGGATTGATACCGGTCTTCGTACAATGCCTGCAATTGCTCTGCGCTGACCTTGCCAACGGGTGCGGCGTACAGCGTGGCGTGAATGCCCCGTATCATCGGCGTCAGATGCGGAATAAAGGTCAGCCCGACATCCCCACCGGCCGCGGCTCGCAGTCCTTGAGAAATTTCCGGCAAATGCCGGTGGCCGGCAACTCCGTAGGCGTTCATGGACTCGGAAGACTCGCACAGCAGACTGCCGACAGCCGCTTTGCGGCCGGCGCCACTGACACCGGACTTGGCATCGGCAATCAACCGCGACGCGTCAACCAGCCCGTTCTCCAGCAAGGGTAGATATCCCAGCTGCACGGCGGTCGGATAACACCCCGGCACCGCGATCAATTGTGCCTCACGAATCTGATCGCGATTCACTTCCGGCAATCCGTAGACCGCCTTGGCGATCAGTTCCGGGCTTTCGTGGGGCTCTTTGTACCACTGCTCCCATTCCGCCTGATCTTTTAAGCGAAAGTCAGCAGACAGATCGATTACCCGCACGCCCCGTGCCATCAATTTTGCCGCCGTTTTCATGGCAACAGTATGCGGCGTTGCGTAAAAAACCACGTCACAGGCAGCCAGTGCATCATCATCCGGCGCCGTAAAAGCAAGATCCACATACCCGCGCAGATTCGGAAACAGGGTCGCAACGGCAGTACCTTCGAGTTCACGAGAGGTGACGACCTCGATTGACACATCATCATGCAACGCCAGCAGGCGCAACAACTCCACGCCGGTGTACCCAGTGGCTCCGATTATCCCTGCTTTTATCACGACACTCTCCCGCATTCCCGCATTGTTTAACTGTATTTGGTCTCTATTCTAACACCTGATGGTGGCGTCAGGTGCTATCACAAGCGTCTGCTGCCGGTTTACCGCAGCGGACACGCTGATTGTTGCTTTATACTGTACGCGATTGGCTGCGGACGTCATAATCTATATATACCCCATGAACATCTTGGTAGGAAGCTATGGCCTGGATTCAAGCGTTTCATATTATTGCTGTCATCACCTGGTTTGCAGGTATTTTTTATCTGCCAAGGCTGTTTGTTTATCACGCCATGAGTGATGATCAGATCAGCAAAGACCGCTTTGTCATTATGGAGCGCAAACTGTATTGGGGCATAAGCACGCCATCTGCGGTTTTTACCGTGCTGTTCGGCGGGCTGCTGGTGTCATCGGCGCCTGAGTTTTATCTGTCGCAGGGCTGGTTCCACGCCAAGCTGACGTTGGTGGCGCTGGTTATCGTCTACCACATCAGCTGCGGGTGGTTTCTGGTGCGATTCAGGGAGAACCGCAATACCCATAGCCACGTGTTCTTTCGTTATTTCAACGAAGCACCCGTATTGGCATTGATCGCCATCGTCATTCTTGTTGTTGTAAAACCATTTTGAGCCACGCTGCCCTGGACAGGCCCGATACCCCTCACGCCAGGCCCAACGTGCTCTGTCTGTCCGGCCTGGACCCAACCGGTGGCGCCGGCATTCAGGCCGATATCGAGACCCTGTCTGCCAATGGCTGTCATTGCCTGCCTGTGATCACGTCACTGACCGTTCAGGACACTCATAATGTTGTGCGCACGCAGCCTGTTGCCGTCAACCTGCTGAGAGCGCAACTGGCGACCCTGTTGGCAGACGTGCCCGTGCATGCCATCAAGATCGGCTTGATCGACAATCTTGATAATCTGAGGCTTATAAGCGAAGTAATTGCTGACCATCAGAACTTGCCGATCGTGGCAGACCCCGTGTTAAAAGCGGGTGGTGGTTTTAATTTCAGCAACAATGACCTGGTAGACGCCTATCGTAGCCACATCCTGCCCAGGGTGACCGTGTTGACGCCAAACACGGATGAACTAAGCGCTCTCTGCCTGGATGAACATGACGATCAGGCCGTCGCTGCTTCAACACTGATGCAACTGGGCTGCCAGCACGTTCTGGTGACAGGCACACATGCACAGACGCAGGATGTGACCAACACCCTGTATCACAACAATGCACCCGCCGAATATTGGGTCTGGCCGCGACTACCCGGCAGCTACCATGGCTCCGGCTGTACACTGGCTTCGGCGCTGGCGGCGGGGCTGGCGCTGGCTCAACCGCTGACTCAGGCGACCTGCAATGCCCAGACTTTCACCTGGCAGGCGCTACAACGAGGCTGGCAGGCCGGGCAGGGCCAGGCCCTGCCCGATCGACGGCCGACAAATACCTAGAACCAACGGGTGCGTACGCTGCACAGGAATTGTCACTGACCGAAGACGCTCTGTTAGAATAGCGCCACATATGCATGACACCATCCCAATTCACTAAGACCATAGCAGGTAATTCAGTTTTGCCAGACCCTGTCGCCGCAATGAGCGTATTCCCTGCTTCAGGCGTGTACGCAATAACCGATGAGCATCTGCTTGCGGACACAGCACTGGAATCAGCCGTGAAACAGGCCCTCGATGGTGGCATACGGGTCCTGCAGTACCGACGCAAGAGCGGTGAATTCAGGCACCGGGTCGCGCAGGCAGCCGCGCTTAAGGCCCTGTGCCAGCATTACCAGGCCAGCCTGATTATCAACGATGACATTGACCTGTGTCAGGCCGTTGAGGCCGATGGCGTTCACCTTGGTCAGTCCGATACCGACCTGGCTGAAGCACGATACCGACTGGGGCCGTCAGCAGTGATCGGCGTCAGTTGCCATGACAACCCGGCACTGGTAGCGGCGGCGGAAAAAAGCGGTGCCAGCTATATTGCCCTGGGACGTTTTTTCCCGTCCCTGACCAAGCCGGACGCGCCGCTGGCCAGCATCAAAAACCTGCGCCTGATTCGTCAGCAGACACAATTGCCCATTGTTGCTATCGGCGGCATCACGGTAGAGAACGGTGGTGACCTGCTGACTGCCGGTGCCGACATGCTGGCGGTGATTAATCATCTGTTCGCCGCCCCCGACATTCGGGCCCGTGCGCGCGAACTCAACAATTTATTTTAAACAACCTGTAACCAGAGGTACTTATGGCTAACACCACCCCCGACAACCCCCATGCCAGTGAGCGCTCGGCAACCCTGTTTGATGAGGCTCAACAGTTCATTCCGGGTGGCGTCAATTCGCCGGTACGGGCATTCCGTGGCGTCGGCGGCACCCCACTGTTTTTTAACCATGGCGAAGGTGCCTGGCTGATCGACGAGGACAACAATCGTTATGTCGACTACGTCGGCGCCTGGGGCCCACTTATTCTGGGACATTGTCACCCGGCGGTGATCGGTGCGCTGCAGGAACAATTGAGTCGCGGCCTGGGTTATGGCGCATCAACCGCCGCTGAGGTCGATATCGCACGCACCATTTGCAAGCTGGTGCCGTCGATCGAGCGCGTGCGGCTGGTAACGTCTGGCACCGAAGCCACCATGAGCGCAATCCGTCTCGCGCGTGGTTATACACGGCGCGACAAAGTGGTCAAATTTGAAGGCTGTTACCATGGCCACGTTGATGGTTTGCTGGTCAAAGCCGGTTCCGGCGCCCTCACCCTCGGCGAGCCAGACTCCCTCGGCGTACCCAAAGCCTACACCGATCTGACCTATGTGCTGCCCTACAACGACATTGAAGCCATGAAGGCCCTGTTCAAAGAGCATGGCGACGAAATCGCCTGCATTATAGTGGAACCTATCGCCGGCAACATGAACATGGTGCCACCAGTGCCGGGTTTTCTGGAAACCATGCGCGAACTTTGCACCGAACATGGCAGCGTGCTGATTTTTGACGAGGTCATGACCGGCTTCCGTGTCGCCTTGGGTGGTGCACAGTCTGTCTATGGCATCAAACCGGATCTGACAGCTCTGGGCAAGGTCATTGGCGGCGGTCTGCCAGTGGGTGCCTTTGGCGGCCGCAAAGACATCATGGATTGTATTGCCCCTCAGGGCGGCGTGTATCAGGCAGGCACATTGTCAGGCAGCCCGCTGGCCGTGGCAGCAGGCCAGGCCATGCTGCGGGAAATCCAGAAACCGGGCTTTTATGAAGAGCTTGGCGCGACCACCGAAGCCATGCTTGCGGGTTTAAAAGAGCAGGCCAGGGCAGCAGGTATCCCTTTCACTACAAATCAGGTCGGCGGCATGTTCGGCTGCTTCTTCTCGGGCGAAGACAGCATTACCCGATTTGATCAGGTCATGGCCTGCAATGTGGAGCAGTTCCGAAAATACTTCCATGTCATGTTGAACAACAATGTTTATCTTGCCCCCTCGGCATTCGAAGCCGGCTTCGTGTCAGCGGCGCACGGCCAGGCGGAACTGGACACAACCATGGCGGCGGCGAAAAAGGCATTCGCTTCCCTTTAATGGTTTTTCCGAGATAGTTTTGCCGATCGAAACGCGTATTCCCAGTAAAAAATAGAAGAAGGACAGCTGTTATGAACCACTATGATGTATATGGCATTGGCAATGCATTGGTCGACAAAGAGTTCGAAGTTGAAGACAGCTTCTTTGCCGAAGCCGGTATCGAAAAGGGGTTCATGACCCTGATTGAAGAAGACAAACAGCAGCAGTTGCTCGACCTGCTGGCCAGTCGTTATCCTCTCAAAAAACAGGCCGGGGGTGGCTCTGCCGCCAACTCCCTGTATGCCTTGAGCCAGTTTGGCGGCAAGGCATTTTATTCATGCAAGGTCGCCAATGATGAACCCGGTGATTTTTACATGGCTGAACTGGGCGATCACAACATTGAAACCAATTTGTTGCCCCAGCGTGAAACCGGAACAACGGGGCGCTGCGTTGTCATGGTGACACCTGATGCAGAACGAACCATGCTGACCCACCTGGGTATTTCACAGTATGTATCAGAACAGGAACTGAAGACCGAGTCGGTCAAGCAGGCCAAATACATTTATATTGAAGGTTACCTGGTGACCTCTGATTCCGCCCGTGCAGCGGCCAAACGCCTGAAACAGATTGCCGAAGACAGTCAGGTAAAAACCGCCATGACGTTCTCCGACCCAGCCATGGTCGAGTACTTTAAAGCAGGCGTTAACGAAGTACTCGGCGAGGGTGTCGACCTGCTTTTCTGCAATGAGAAGGAAGCCATGACATGGGCCGACGAAGAAAATTTCGACGCAGCCTGCAGCAAACTCAAAACCATCGCCCGGCAGTTTGCCGTCACCCGGGGGGCACGCGGGGCGCGACTGTTTGATGGTGACAACTATATCGACATCGCCGCACACAACGTCAAGGCCGTCGACACCAACGGCGCCGGCGACATGTTCTCTGGCGCATTTATGTATGGCCTGACCCAGGGCATGAGTTTTCAGCGCGCTGGTGAACTCGCCAGCCTGGCCGCGGCGACCGTGGTTTCCGAGTTCGGCCCCAGACTGACACCGGATGCGCACGGCAAGGTTTTACAGGCCTTCAATGCAGCGTGATACCACTCATCTGAACATACAAAAAAGGCGCCTATTGGCGCCTTTTTTGTTTTGCTGATGCATGAAAGCATCAGGCTCGCAGATCGTCTACGAATTTTTTCACACCATCAAACCACGATGTCATCTTGGGTGATTGCTGACCTTCACTTTCGCCGATCTTCTGAAATTCCTGCAGAATCTCTTTCTGTCGACGCGTCAGTTTTACCGGTGTTTCCACAACCACTCGGCATAACAGGTCACCAGCCGGCCCACCTCTGACAGACGTCACACCTTTGCCGCGCAAACGGAAAAGTTTGCCGGTCTGGGTTTCCGCCGGAATCTTCAGCTTCACACGTCCGTCCAGTGTCGGTACTTCAAGCTCTCCACCCAACGCCGCATCAACAAAGCTGATGGGGATTTCGCAGTGCAGGTCGCGACCGTCGCGGACAAACAGTTTGTGCGCTCGCATGTGAACCTGCACATACAGGTCCCCGGGCGGGCCGCCATTGACGCCCGCCTGGCCTTCTCCTGTCAGACGAATGCGATCACCCTCATCGACGCCGGCAGGCACTTTGACAGACAGGGTCTTCTGTTCTTCAACCTGGCCGCGGCCATGGCAGGTATTACACGGATCCTTGATCTGTTTGCCACTGCCCTGACACCGCGGGCAGGTCTGCTGAACAGAGAAAAACCCCTGCTGCATACGGACCTGGCCAATGCCGTTACAGGTAGCGCAGTCGACCGGCGACGAACCCTTCTTTGCCCCGGTGCCGCTGCAACTGCCGCAGTTTACCGCGGTCGGGATGCGGATCTTGACCGTAGTGCCTTTGACAGCGTTTTCCAGGTCCAGCTCCAGGTTGTAACGCAGATCTGCGCCTTTGCGCACGCCTGCGCGACCACCCCGGCCGCCGCTGCCTCCAAAAATATCGCCGAAAATATCGCTGAAGATATCCCCGAAATCACCGGCACCGCCGCCTCCACCCTGAGGATTGACACCGGCATGACCGTATTGATCATAACGTGCCTTTTTCTCGGGATCAGACAGTACCTCAAAAGCCTCGTTGGCTTCCTTGAATTTGTCTTCGGACTCCTTGTTATCAGGATTCCGGTCGGGGTGGTGCTTCATCGCAACACGACGGTAGGCTTTTTTCAGTTCCGCTTCCGTCGCATCGCGACCAACATCCAGTACTTCGTAATAATCTCTTTTCGACATAGTCCATCAGCCAGGCTGTTTTATTTATCGTCTTTTACTTCTTCGAATTCAGCATCGACTGCATCGTCAGACGTTGATTCACCGCCCGCGTCATCGCCGGCCTCAGCCTGAGCGTCAGCACCCTGCTGATCGGCGTACATCTTCTGCGCCAATCCGGAAGAGGCTTCCGTCAGCTCATTGGTGCGCGCTGTGATCTGTTCGATATCACCCGACTTCATGGCTTCTTCCAGTGCGGTGATAGCGGTCTCGATGGCTTCTTTCTCATCATCTTCAACCTTGTCGGCCGCATCTGTCAGCGTCTTGCGGGTAGCATGGATCAGGCCATCAGCAGTATTTCGCGCCGTCACCAGTTCCTCGAATTTCTTATCATCAGCGGCGTGCGCTTCGGCATCCTTGACCATTTTATCGATCTCTTCGTCCGACAGACCGCTGGACGATTTGATAACGATAGACTGCTCTTTGTTAGTTGCCTTGTCCTTGGCAGACACATGCAAAATGCCGTTGGCATCAAGATCAAATGCCACTTCAATCTGTGGCATACCGCGCGGTGCCGGCGGGATATCACTGAGGTCAAAACGGCCCAGAGATTTGTTCTGTGTCGCCTGCTTGCGCTCACCCTGAACCACGTGAATGGTTACCGCTGTCTGATTGTCGTCTGCTGTTGAAAACACCTGTGTCTTCTTGGTCGGGATGGTGGTGTTTTTATCAATCAGGATGCTGGTAACGCCACCCATGGTCTCGATACCCAGAGACAACGGCGTCACGTCCAGCAGCAGAACGTCGTTAACCTCACCGGCCAGTACCGCAGCCTGAATGGACGCGCCGATGGCAACCGCTTCATCTGGGTTAACATCGCGTCGTGCGTCTTTGCCGAAGAAATCTGCCACTTTTTTCTGTACCAGCGGCATACGGGTCTGACCACCGACCAGGATGACGTCATCGATCTTCTTGACATCAAGACCGGCATCTTTCAACGCCATTTTCAGCGGCGCAATGGTGCGATCAACCAGCTCTTCAACCAGTGACTCAAACTTGGCGCGGGTCAGCTTTTGCACAAGGTGTTTTGGGCCTGATGCATCTGCGGTCACGTACGGCAGATTGATCTCGGTCTGCTGGGCAGAGGACAGTTCAATCTTGGCTTTTTCAGCGGCTTCTTTCAGTCGCTGCAAAGCCAATGGGTCGCTGCGCAGATCCATGCCACTTTCTTTCTTGAACTCGTCTGCCAGGTAATCGATCAGACGCAGGTCAAAATCTTCACCACCCAGGAAGGTGTCACCGTTCGTGGAAAGCACTTCAAAGGTATGCTCGCCATCGGTTTCCGCGATCTCGATGATGGAGATATCGAAAGTACCGCCACCCAGGTCATAAACCGCGATGGTGCTGTCACCGCCTTTCTTGTCCATGCCGTAGGCCAGCGCCGCGGCGGTTGGCTCGTTGATAATACGCTTGATTTCAAGCCCGGCAATTTTGCCCGCATCCTTGGTTGCCTGACGCTGCGAATCGTTGAAGTATGCCGGTACAGTGACGACCGCTTCCGTCACTGACTCGCCAAGATAGTCTTCAGCGGTCTTTTTCATCTTTTTCAGAATCTGCGCCGAGATCTGCGGTGGCGACATGTTGTTGTCGTTAACGCGGACCCAGGCATCGCCATTGTCGGCCTTGGTAATTTCGTAAGGCACCATCTTGATGTCTTTCTGGACAACGTCGTCCTTAAACTGGCGACCGATCAGGCGCTTGATGGCGAACAGCGTGTTCTTCGGATTGGTGACAGACTGACGCTTGGCCGGCTGCCCCACCAGGGTTTCTCCATCCTTGGTGTAGGCAATCACTGACGGGGTGGTTCTATCTCCTTCGGCGTTCTCGATGACCTTGGCTTTGCCGCCTTCCATAACTGCGACACAGGAATTGGTCGTACCCAAATCTATACCGATAATCTTGCCCATAATCTCATCTCCACTTAAATCTACCCGTCTTGTCTGACTCGAGACCCGGGCGGATCCTATTCAAATTTGTGTTTGGATTCAGTCTGAAACTTGTCTGCAACTTATTTGTAACTACGTTGAAGCTCTATATTGGTACTTTTGTGCAGAATTCAAGAGCGCAGCACTGAAAATCAACCGGTTTTTCCTGAAACCGGGTATTGCAGGCAGGTTTTTGCCCCTGCCTTATCTGCTACACCTGATATTATGCTTTGACATCAACACCTTCGGTCGGCGCTCTGGAGACCATTACCATGGCCGGACGCAAAACACGGCTGTTCAGGCTGTAGCCTTTCTGCATTACTGCCAGCACGGTATCGGGCTCCGCAGTGCTGCTTTCCTGCATGCCCATGGCTTGATGGTATTGCGGATCAAAAGGCTCACCCACCGGATCAAGCACCTCTACGTTGAACTTTTTCAGACAGTCCAGAAAGCTCTTCAGGGTCAGCTCAACGCCCTGACGCAGTGCCGTCAGCTTCGCGTCTTCGTCACCGTCGACCGCCTGCAGGGCGCGCTCAAGGTTATCCAGCACGGGTAACAAACCCGAAACCAGCTTCTCCTGACCGTATTTATGTGCTTTTTCCACATCCTGCTCTGCGCGGCGACGGACATTCTGCATGTCTGCGTGCAAACGCAGGATATCAGCCTGATGAGCAGCAGCCGCGGCGTCTGCCTGATCCAGGCGTTCGCGGGCCTGCTCCAGGGTCAGCTCCTCTCCTGATACTTCGGCGCTACTGGCATCGCCCTTGTCCTGCGGCTCCGCCGCCCTCTGCTCGGCGGACACCTGTTCCTGCTGATCCTGCTCCTTGTGCTCGTGCTCACCTGCTTTCTGATCTGCCATGTTTTCACCTGCCTGTCGGTTTATTCAATGAGTCTGTAGCTTGCCAACACGATGCGGCTTCGCCTTAAAGCGCATCGCTTACAACAATTGCTGATATCTGCTCAATATGGGGACGGCATGATATGATTCAAGTCCTTTCACGGATTCAATTAACCGTGTCAAACCTCAGCGGCCGGACTATAGTAAGAACACTATGCTGACACATCTTTCAATTCGTAATTACGCCATAGCAGAACAGCTCGATATCGAATTCAGGGCAGGCATGACCGCAATCACCGGTGAAACCGGTGCCGGCAAGTCCATCATCCTGGGTGCACTGGGCCTCGCGCTGGGCGACAGAGCGGACCGCGATGTTGTACGCAGCGGCAGTGAACGCGCCGAGATCAGCGCGGAATTTGATGTGGACCGGTTGCCGCTGGCCTGCCAATGGCTGCGCGAGCATGAACTGACAGCAGACGATGACCCCCGGCTGTGCCTGCTTCGACGCAGTGTTGCTGCCGACGGTCGTTCCCGGGCCTGGATCAACAACTCCCAGGTCACCCTGCAGGCAATGACCGCGCTGGGCAGCCTGTTAATGGATATCCACAGTCAGCATGAACATCACTCACTGCTGCAGAAACCGACACAGCAGATGCTGCTGGATGATTTTGGTGGCCAACAGGCGCGCGTGCAAGAGCTCAAACACCTCAGCGAGCAATGGAAAGCGGCCAACAAACAGTTGCAAACGCTGCAATCCGACCTCAGCGAGCAGGCCGCTCACAATGAACTGGCGCGTTATCAGCTTGGCGAACTCAACGAACTGGCCCTGGGCGAGGCGGAGCTGGATGAGCTGGAAACCGAACTCGACAGCCTCAGTAATGCCGAGTCCCGCATTGTCGGCATGCGCGCGCTGGTGCAATTATGTCGCGAAGACGACGACAGCAATATCAGCCAGAGCCTGCACCACGCACTGAATCTGTTACAGCAGAGCGGCAGTGGCAAAAGCCTGACTAACGTTGAAGAAATGCTGAATACAGCGCTGATTCAGGTTGATGAAGCCGCCAGCGAGCTAAACCGGCAGCTCGACCAGATCGAAATCAACCCGGCACGGCTGGAAGAGCTTAATGAGAGACTGGCCAGCATTCACCAGTTGGCCAGAAAGCACAAAGTGCGGCCTGACGAACTCTACGCTTTGCAACAGCAACTTGAAGAGCAACTGGCGGCGGCATCGCAAAGTACCGAAGATCTGGACACATTGCAGCAGCAGACCCAGAGTCTGCAAAAAAGCTGGTTGTCACTGGCCGGTAAATTGAGCAGTGAGCGCCAGCAGGCGGCCAGCAAACTGACCAAGGCCGTCAACGAACAACTCGGTACCCTGGGCATGGCGGATGCCCGGCTAAGCATTGAGTTACAGAGTACGGAGAGTGACAGACCGCAGGCACATGGTCTGGAACAGGTAGAATTTCTGATCAGTACCAACCCGGGCCAGCCCGCCAAACCGCTTGCCAGGATCGCCTCGGGCGGCGAGTTATCACGCATCAGCCTGGCCATCCAGGTGATTACAGCAATGACGTCGGACACGCCCAGCCTGGTCTTCGACGAGGTCGACGTGGGTATCGGCGGCGGCGTTGCACGTGTGGTCGGCAAGTTGTTGAAACGTCTGGGTACCCGCAGTCAGGTTTTATGTGTCACCCATCAACCACTGGTAGCCAGTCTGGCGAATCAGCATCTACTGGTCAGCAAAGAGGCCAGCGCCAAAACTACCAAAAGCAGAATCTATCAGCTGGATGAGCAGGAAAGACTGCAGGAGATCGCTCGCATGCTGGGCGGGGACTCTGATGGCCCGGCATTGAGCAACGAGGCTCTGGCGCACGCGCGGGAGCTGACCGCCGGCGCCTGAGCGACAGTCAATTTTTCTGGCAGTCCGCGCAGATTCCGTAAAGGTACAGACTGTGATCCGTGATTTCGAAGCCAAAATTGGCAGCGATCTTGTCTTGTCGGTCTTCGATGACTTCGTCAAAAAACTCTTCCACCAGGCCGCATTTGCTGCACACCAGATGGTCATGGTGATCCACGGTCGTCAGCTCAAACACCGAATGGCCACCTTCAAACCGGTGCCGCATCACCAGGCCCGCCGACTCAAACTGGGTCAATACACGATAAACGGTCGCCAGACCGACTTCCTCGCCGGCATCAATCAGCGCCTTGTAAACATCTTCCGCACTCAAATGCCGGGTTTCCGAGTTTTCCAGTAACTGCAGGATTTTCACGCGCGGCAAAGTGACCTTTAGACCCGCTTTGCGTAACTCCTGATTTTCTGCAGACATATCGTTTCTCTCGTTTATCGGCTGGTTTATTGGCTGTTTTACCGCAGGCAATTGCTAGGGTATTATGCACACTAATGTTAGCAGATGAAAGTTCAGCCCCACACGACTCCAGGTGCGTTAAATGTTAAGAACCC
Organism: Pseudohongiella acticola; assembly: GCF_001758195.1. Classification (NCBI taxonomy): domain Bacteria; kingdom Pseudomonadati; phylum Pseudomonadota; class Gammaproteobacteria; order Pseudomonadales; family Pseudohongiellaceae; genus Pseudohongiella; species Pseudohongiella acticola. The sequence goes on along the minus strand of NZ_MASR01000001.1, from coordinate 2,803,371 downwards.
TTATCCTGTTGGTTGCGACACTCAGCTTCGCAGCCTGCTCATCCATACCCTTGCCGCAGTTTCCGGGCGTTTACAAAATCGGCATATCTCAGGGCAATATCATAACCCAGGAAATGGTTGATCAACTGGAGCCTGGCATGACTCGGCGCCAGGTGGTTTTTGTGATGGGCACGCCGCTGGTGCGCGACCCCTATAATCAGGATCGTTGGGATTACGTATTCAACTACCAGCCCGGTGGCGGCGAACGCGGCCAGGAGCGCATGACGCTGTACTTTGACAACGATCTGCTGAGCCGTTTTGAGGGCGACTTCGAACCCGGTGAAGACGCCGCCTGGTCTCGCAGTGCTTCCGTCACAGACGAGACTGACGCCAACTCCTGAATCTGGATACGACATGCGAACCGAAGCCCACATGACCGGAAGCCAGGATATAGCACGCGTGCTGGATCAGGCGCACAGCATCTGTGCCGAACAGGGTGCCCGGCTGACGGAGAAACGCAAGCGCGTACTGCAGGTGGTGCTGGAGTCGCCTGAACCGCTGTCTGCCTATCAGATTGCAGATCAGTACCGGGATAATCACGGCCAGACGCTGTCAGTGATGTCCGTTTACCGGATGCTTAACTTCCTCAAGGAAAACGAGCTGGTTCACCGCCTGGAAACAACCAATCAATACCTGCCGTGCTCTCACATCACCTGCAAACATGACCATGAAGTGCCGCAGTTTCTGATTTGCGACGAATGCCATGGCGTCAATGAGGTTGGTATCCGAAAAGAGATATTGCAGGAGTTGAGCGCCAATATTGAAGACACTGGCTTCACATTGGCGCGACAACAAATCGAATTTCACGGTATCTGCAACACTTGCCGGAAGGCTGACGCGTAAACGTCATGGGTTCCAGGCCCATGACCAGTCATCCCGGATTGCCTCACCCCCGGTTACAATGCCTCTGATTACAAAGACACTGCCGGCCGCTCGGTCATCTGGTCCAGTCTTGGCAGATCGGTCGCAAATTGCTGGTGGCATGATTCGCAGGTTTCAATCAGCTGGCCGCCGGCGCGCTGCATCAGCTCTATATTACGACTGCGAACCGCGTTTACCGCCCTGATGCCGTCCTGTTCCAACTGGGCAGCCAGGCGCTGCCATCCCGCATCAGCAACCCACTCGGCATCCATCGGCCCGGTACCGGCAACTTGCATCAGGCCGCCACCTGTCTGAACCTGAAACGCCAGATGCTCGAGTTCACGCCAGTCGCGATCACTCTGCGGGTTATTCCAGACCGCTGTCCAGTCAGGGTCGGTGGCCTTGTTAACCAGCGCCACCATCACATCGTTCAGACTGACTGGCAGGGCCGGCCCCTGGTTGCCTGACTGCGAAGCCGACTGGTTGTCACTGCACGCGACCAGGGCCGTCAGTGACAGTGCCAACATCGATATTTTGATCAACCTGGTTTTTAAAAAGTCTGCCTTAACCAACATTGTACCGCTCTGCATCGCATCACCCCTGTATCGCTATTTATTGTCAGGCCCGTTTTGGTTTCGCTATTACCTTGATTTTCGGATTCTTATGCTACGCCTATCAAGCTCCCCAGACAAACACAAAACCGTGATGCGGGCATAACCGCCTGCTCAGAAGCTGGCCGCGAAAGCCCGCAGCGCATCGACGCCCAGTACGTCATGGGCCGCCAGCTGCAGGTCCTTGCGCGGCAGGTGCGCCAGCTTTTCCTGCAACATCTGCAGGTGAATATCTTCCTGTTCACGCCGGTCTGCCAGAAAACCCAGCATGCCGTCTGGCAGACGCTTATTCACCACCAGTCCGGCGACATCAACCCTGGACTGCTGCAGTTGTGCGTATAACTCGATGGTTTCAAGTACCGGCAGGCGCTCTGCCGCCAGCACGATCACGAATCCGGTTTGACGTTGGTCTGACAGCGCATCGCGCAATCCGGCGAAGCGCTGCTTGCGACGATTTAGCAGGCGCCGAATTCGGCTTTCCCTGTCTTCCTCACTATCGTCCGACTCATCTCCCAGCATTTTATCGCCAACGCTGGTGTCGCGATTCAGGCTGTTCAGCACAGCGCTAAAACGATCCGCTTTATCGCGGCGCTTGATCAGACCATCAGTCCACGCTGACATCATCTCAGGCAATGCCATCAGTCGCGCGGTATGCCCCGAGGGCGCGGTATCAAACACGATCAGGTCATAACCTGACGCCTGCTCAACGACTTCAGCAATACGCTCAAGCATGGCCGCTTCCTGCATACCCGGCGCGTCGCGCGACAGCGCCATGTGCTTGTCGACCTCACCACTCAGATGCACTGGCATCAACTTGCGCAACGCCCGCGTGACTTCGTCCAGATGTTGCCTGACGGTCTGTTCCGGATCCAGCTCCAGACCATCCAGGCCCGGCGCAAGCTTGACCGGCGTGGCACCGATTTTTCGATTAAACAGATGCCCCAGATTGTGAGCGGGGTCGGTCGACACCAGCAACACCTTCTTGCCCGAGTCTGCTGCCGCGACCGCCAGTGCGGCAGACACCGTGGTTTTGCCGACACCCCCTTTGCCACCGAAAAAGACGATACGACGATTTGTTATCAGATCTAACAACATGAAATATGATCCAGCGGTGATCGCTCCATCCCCATACGGCGGTGCCAGTCGTGAAACCGGTCATATGCCACCGGCAGCAACTCCAGCGTGTAAAATGCGGCCGGATTGGGTACACCCAGTGACTCTGAAAACACCATCAACATGAACAAGTCATCTTCGTCACGCTGGGCACGGGCAAAGGATTGCCGGTATGGCGCCACGTAGAATTCTCTTAAACCCTGTTCCAGGCGCCGGAAAAAACCATCCGGCCGGCCCGGTCTTTTGTCTGTCATAGTCATTACACCTGTTTCAATACTACGGCCGCAACTGGCGCGGATTTTTCTTCATGTCCTGGTTACGCTTTGCTGCTCGCTTCTCACGTTCGGCTGCACGCGCCGCACGCAGCAGACGTGCCTGTTTAGGGTCCAACTGCAGGGGGCGGTAGAGCTCAACACGATCGTGGTCTCGCAACACATAGTGCTCCGGCAAAGGTGATGCGCGCCCGTCCAGTAGTCGCGAATAGATCCCCATGGAAGTTGTTGCCAAATCCAGTCCTGCAACCTGCTCGGCAATACCGGAGAGCTGCACAGCCTGCATGGCAGTTGTACCTTCCGCCAACTGCATGGGTATCAGGATTTGCTTCTCAGGCAGAGCAAAAGCCACTTCGACGCTGATCATGTCGCGGACTTGCCGTACAGCGCGTGTGCCCGATTCACCAGCTCATCGACCAGCGTATTGGCTGAATGTTGAAATAATTTCTCCATTGCCATGCCCAGCAACCCGCCGGCCCACTCGAACTCCATGCTCAGGCTGACTTTGCAGGCATCATCTGCCAATGCATCAAAGCGCCATATAGCACTGAACCGCTTAAACGGCCCTTCAAGCAGGGACATATCCATTGACTGATCGGGCACCAGCTCGTTTCGGGTCGTGAACGTGTAGTACATTCCGGCCCGTCCCAGCGTCAGTTTACCCACCACTTCGGTTTCAGTCCTACTCAGGACTTCGGCAGACTGACACCCATGCATGAACGAGGGATACTTCTCTATGTCATTCACCAGGGCATACATCTGCGCTGCGGAATAATTGACCAGCGCGCTGCGCTCTATCGTTACCATAAGTCAGCTCAGGACGCGAACAGGCGCAGCAGATCAACAGCAAAATACTTCTGCGCTACCGAATTAATAAACACGAACAGGAGCACAATCGGCACAAACGTTCGCAACGAAAAGCCCAGATATCGCGACAGGGCGGAATTGCCGAAGCCGTCGTCGCCCACAGCCAGCTCTGCCATAAAACCATCGCGCCAGCGCCACGCACATATAATGCAGGCAAAGAAACCGACCAGCGGCAATATGACCTCAGAGAAGGTATCAGCAATCAGATCAAAAAAGGACTTTTGCGCGCCGCCATAGGGTATGAAATCAGTCAGGAAACCAGACATCCCGAATGACAACGCGGCCAGAATGGCGAACGTGGTCACCAACGCGGCTTGCACCAGTACAGCTTTGCGTCGCGAATAACACAGCTCATCAATCATGTATGAAATCGGAATCTCCAGTATCGATACCAGCGACGTCATGGCAGCAAAAAACACCAGGGCAAAGAATACTGTCGCGGCGGCGCTGGCGCCCCAGTAGCCAACAACCTCCTGCATGGAAAGGAATATCTGCGGCAAATAACTGAAGATCAGGCCGACGCTGCTACTGGAAAGATCGTCCGGGTTAGTGGCCGGGTTAAACGCGAAAATCGCCGGCAGGATCAGCAGACCCGCCATAAACGCCACACTGGTGTCTGCAACGGCCACCAGGCGACCGGAATTCACAATTCTGTCTTCCCGACTGAAGTATGAGCCGTAGGTAATCATGATACCCATGCCCAAGGACAAGGAAAAGAACGCCTGATTCAGGGCAGCACTGATCACGGCACCATCCAGCCGGCTGAAATCGGGCACCAGGTAATAGCGTACACCCAGCATGGCATCATCCAGCGTCATCACAAACACGATCAAACCAATCAGCATGATCGCCAGCGTCGGCATCAATACCCGGGCCATACGCTCGATACCGCCTTTGACACCGCCCAGCAGCACGCCAAACACCGCGATTTGCAACAAGACGAACCAGGGAAAAATGGAGGGAGAACCAATCATGTCGCCAAACGCCGCCGGGGTGGCCAGGTCAGCAAGCCCCCCCGTCACCGCACGGAACAGGTAAATCAGAATCCACACCGTGACCACCGTATAAAACACGGCAATCATGAATGGTGTCAATATCGCCAGCTTGCCTGCCCAGCGCCAGCCCTGGTGCCCCCCGGTCAATGCCGAGAATGCGCCGACCGGATTGCGACGCGAATGTCGGCCCATGGCAATTTCTGCGAGCAGCACCGGGAAACAGATCAGCGCCACGAACAGCACATAAACGATCAGGAACACTGCGCCGCCGTTTTTGGACGCCATCACCGGAAACGCTACCAGGTTGCCCAGCCCGACAGCGGACCCTGCTGCCGCCAGGATAAATCCCAGACGTGAACTGAACTGACCGCGGTCTGCTGACATACTACCCTCACTGTATTGTTATTGGATCGGCCAATCAGATCCCGCTGCCCGTGTCGCAATTCGCAACCTGGCTTCCCTGAAGCGAACGGAGCCCGACATAATGCCCATAGAATGCCTTGCCGACCGCCGTTCTGTCCACTGTACGCTGGAACCACCCAGATTTTGCGGCAGAAATTGTAGCAAGCGGAAATTTACCCGGTCAATTTGAGCGACAGCCGCTGATTCAAGGTATAATCCTGCGCCATGAGTAAAGCAAAGAAGTCTAAAGCACTGGATAATACCATCATCCGCAACAAGAAAGCCCTGCACGATTATTTCGTGGAAGACTCTTTTGAAGCGGGCATGGCGCTGGAAGGCTGGGAAGTGAAAAGCCTGCGCGAGAAGAAAGCGCAGCTGGTGGACAGCTATGTCGTTCTGAAAGATGGCGAGGCGTTTCTGCTGGGTTGCCATATCATCCCGCTCAACAGCGCCAGCACACACGTAATCGCAGACCCGGATCGCACCAAGAAACTGTTGTTGCACAAAAAAGAGTTGGCCAGACTGTTTTCCAGCGTGCAACAGAAGGGTCATACCTGCGTGGCCACCAAGCTCTACTGGAAAGGACACCTGATCAAATGTCAGGTCTCGCTGGCCAAAGGCAAGAAAGACCACGACAAACGCGAGACTCAGAAAGATCGCGAATGGCAGATCGAAAAACAACGCATCGTCCGCCACCAGAACCGGTAAGCCGTCTATGAGCATCAAAGCCGCCATCTTTGACTGGGATGGTACTGTGGTTGACTCCATCGAACATATTTCCGACTGCCTGCATCATGCCGCCACCAGCATCGGATATCCCGCGCTGGAGCGCTCTGCCTACAGCAATATCATCGGCCTGGGTCTGGTGGAAGCACTGCGAACGCTATATCCCGCCATCACCACTGACGACATGGTCGCCATGCGTGATGCCTATAGTTCGCATTTCATGGCCACGGCTGCCACCGCACAGAAAGTCTTTCCCGGCATCACCGACATTCTGCAGGACCTGCACAACAGCAACCGCTATTGCGCAGTCGCTACCGGCAAAAGCCGTCGCGGCCTGGACCGGGCCCTTGAACACAGCCAGCTGGGCAGCTGGTTTCATATTACCCGGTGTGCCGATGAAACCCGTTCCAAACCAGACCCCTCAATGCTCGTAGAAATACTCGCCCACCTGAAGCTGGAGCCCTCCGAAGCGGTCATGATCGGCGACACCAGTTATGATCTGGACATGGCCGCCAACATCGGCATGCCCTCCATTGGCGTGCCCTGGGGCGCTCACCAACATGATGTGCTGGCGCGTTGCCGGCCCATCGCAATCGCCAGTAGCGTTGCCGAACTGCGGGACCTGCTCCGCTAGAAGCCTTATCCGACACACGCCGCTTGCCAAAACCTTGAAATAAATATGCCCGCCCGCATGTCCTATAATGTGGTAGACTGATGCTGTTAAACACATTGGGGGCGATCAGGATTCGACGCCGGTATCAAACTCCAAGGTGCATGTCGAGAGGGTATAGACTCTCGTAAATCAATCTATGCAACTTCTCATAGTTGCCAACGACGAAAGCTACGCACTAGCCGCTTAAGAACTAAGTAAGGCTAGCGGTCGCCCCGGGATGCCTGTAAACCGGTGTATTGCGACTGTCATATAGAACAGGATCGCCAGTGGATCGCGCTCGACGTGAAGCGGCTAAAAGTATCGAGCTCGCCCAACCCACCCTGCTCGTCGGGCCGGCACGGGTTAACTTAATAGACGACGCTAAACATGTAGATCCAAGGACAGAGAACTGGCGGACGGGGGTTCAAATCCCCCCGCCTCCACCAAACAAAACAAAGAGGGCCATCTCCGACAGGGGATGGCCCTCTTTGTTTTGTTTGGCCACACCCTGCATTTGCCGCAACTCCCCAAGGTCGCTACACTCAGCAACATTAGGGCAGTCACACAGTAGGCAAAACCTTGGCAATAAAACCCAATATCCTCTGGATAATGACAGATCAGCAGCGGGCGGATTCTCTGGGATATGCCAGACCCGGACCATCGGATACCCCGAACCTCGACAGGCTGGCCCGGCAGGGCGTGATTTTTGATGCCGCCTACAGTAGCTCGCCTTCATGCGTTCCGGCGCGCAGCTCACTGATGACCGGCATCCTTCACCACCGCTTGCCACTGATGCCGCCAAGCCCCCATGCTCGCACGCCCAGCGGACTGGCACTGAAAGCAGGTTACTGGACTGTCGCCAGAGCCCTGCGTGAGCATGGTTATGACACTGCGCTGTTCGGCAAAATGCATTTCCAGCCTATCAAGGCCGATCATGGTTTCGACACAGTGGCCAGTTGCGAACACCTACCAGCCGGCTACTCCAAGGACACCACCGATGATTATAAAATCTGGCTGGAGTCCCAGGGGCTGACCGACATACGCTTCAACAGTCCGGCCAAACCACGCCTGTTCCCTTACCGCGCCGAGCAGCACCCGACCGAGTGGACGGCGCGGCACGCAGAAAATTTTCTGCGCAGCCAGGAACGGACGGAACGCCCCTGGTTCGCTGTGGTATCGTACCCGGACCCCCATACGCCATACCTGCCACTGGAAAAATACGCCAGCCAGTATCCGCCTGAGAACGAGTCGTTGCCGGACGAGGGGGTCAACGTCAATGATAGCCTGACTGGACTGCTGCGCCAGTCGGCCATGCAAGACGAGCCGGATGGCTTTTATACCCCGCGACGCGTCGAATATTTCCCCAGACAGCACACCCAGGCGGTACTGGCCGCCATTCGCGCCAGTATCCGCCACATCGACGATACCACGCAGCGATTACTGGATTGCGTCAACCTCAAAGACACCATCGTTGTTTTTGTATCCGATCATGGTGATTACGGTGGCCATCGTGGCTTCCTGGGAAAGGCACCCTGGCTACCCTTCGATGACCTGGTCCGGGTACCGTTTTTCTGGACAGGCGCCGGCATCGACCAGGGCAAACGCTATGGCGCTCCTGTGCAAAGCTTCGACCTGGCACCTACGCTACTGGACTTTGCCGGAATCGCCCCACCGTGCGACAGCCTGGACGGCATCAGCCTGCGTTCGGCTCTGGACGGCGGCATAATCGATGACCAACGCCTGATTGTCAGCGCCACCACGGAAGGCTGGCCCATGCTCCGGCGCGGACACTATAAACACATATGGCATTCCGGTGAAAACAGCAGTGCGCTTTACAACCTGAAAAGCGATCCCGGTGAACGTAATAATCTGGCCGATGACCCACAGTTTGCCAGCCTGATCAGTGAAAATGTGGCGTACCTGCGGGCACTTCTGGAAAAACCCACGCCTGACATCTGGCAGATTGAAGCACCGCATCCGGATGAACACAGCAGCGGCAAAACGGTACTGCTATAGCGGGGGATAAAAAGTAACTGAGGCTGCTGCTGGCATATCAATCCTTACGCACCCACTGTTCCCAGACAAAGGGATAGTCCCACACTTCGCGATGTGTGCGGCGCAGCGCTTGCCGAATCCGATTGCGACGACCATGAGCACCGTCCAGCCACTCATGAAACTGGATCATGAAACAATGCACACGCGCCACCTGTCCTTTTTCCAGCATGCGTTCGAGCACATCATATTCGCCACCTTCGATATTGAGCTTCATCAAATCGATCTGTTTATCCGCAAGCTCATCCAGAACCGCCGCCACGTCCCGAATCGGTAAATATTCCACATCCTCGCCACCACCGTTGGTATCGCCGGTATCGTAGAAAGTTGAGCCCATGCCCCGAGTGACAAAGGCAAGACTGCCGTCCGCAGCGCCCAGCCCTACGGCGTGCAGCGTTACCGAGTCATTATCGGCAAAACGTTTTTGCAGGCGACCAACGCTGCCTGGCTCAGGCTCAAAAAGGTAAAGGTGGCGCGGCTGATGCAGCTCAATAATTCGCGCACACCAGTCCCCGATGTAAGCGCCGACATCCAGCACCACACCGCCCTGCCCTATGGGCACGTCATACATTATGTCCGGGTTCTCGATAGTGGCACTGATAAATCGGTAGAAGGCCGGACGATAGTAGTGCAACTCCAGCGCTGAACGAATGAAATCTGTTTTGCCCCGCATTCTGTAACGCTGCACGACGATGTACGGCCAAAGCAACCGACGCTTCCAACGGTACCAGTTCATGTCTCGTTCTCCTGCCTGTGCCGGGCTGCGATTCGTTGCCGACCGATCCGTCTGCGCAATAATTGATGGTGTGATGCAGCGTGGGCATAAAAACGCCTCAGCCGCGCTGCACTGCCCGGTTCCTGACTGAACAGGAGGCGGAGTAGTTGGCTATCTCGGCCACTTTGGTTATCCTGGCTACTCTGTGCACCCTGCCCGCGCGCTTCAGGTGCGTCGTTGCCCGGCTTGCGCAGAACGCCCAGACCAAAACCCTGATTGAACGTAAAGCTGTTCCCCTGATGCTCGGGAGCCTGGCACAGTGCCTGCCAGAATTGCCAGACACCAAATCCCGGCAGACGGGCAACCACATCGTGAAACAGGAATATGCCGCCGGGCCTGAGCTTGGGATACCATTGTCGAAAGTCTTCGGACACCGCATCGCGTGTATGCAGACCGTCCAGATGAATCATATCCAGAGAATTGTCTTCAAACTGAGACAGCGCCTGATCAAAACGCATGCGCAGCAAAGAGGCGCTATCAGGGTACTGCGCCTGCTGATGCGCCTGTACCGAACGATAAATATCCTCACCGTACGCTCCCGTATGGTCATCGCCCTCCCAGGTGTCCACGGCATAACTACGCGTTGGCAGTCCCATCTCCCTGGCTGCCTGACAGAAGCAGAAAAACGACAGGCCGCTGTATGTGCCCAGCTCCACCAGTGTTCGGGGCCGCAATGCAGCCATGAGGTCGTATCCAAAGGGCAGGTGATCTATCCAGGTGCTGAAAACAATGTGCCGTGGCTGGAAGCCCCGCAGGGATGGGGGCAGATAAATTGCCGGTTTACTGTCTGGCATTGTTTGAGAGGTCCGGAGGCAAAAACACTTTCTAGCATGATACTCCACCCTTCAACAAGGTGAATGAACTTCAGTTTCAGTTACTTTACCGGACACAGCCTTTTCCTTACACTCTCAGCCCGATACTATGAGAAAAACAACAAGGTCGCGAATACAAAAGGACTGACTCTTGCTCATTAAGGTACCGGCGCCGGAATCCGCCAAACAGTCCCACAACAGGGGCACAATGTCAGTAGCAAGCGTTGACATGCCTGCCGTGCAGGTCGTGATTCCTGTCTTCTCTGGCACTGCGGAGACCATCGCCTGCGTCAACAGCGTGCTGGAGGCGGTTCCACTCAATCGCACCCGAATCGGAATCACCGTCGTCTACGATGCCGGTCCGGATGCGGCGTTATTTCATGCTCTGAACAACCTTGCCAGTACTGGCCAGATCATACTGCTGGTTAACGAACACAACCGCGGTTTTGTACACAGCGTCAACCGGGGCATTCAGTACGCCGGCGATAATGATGTCATTCTGCTCAACAGTGACACCCGGGTTCATGGCGACTGGGTAGACAGACTGGTGACACACGCCACCACCGATGATCATGTCGGTACGGTGACACCTTTTTCCAATAACGCGGAAATATGCAGCTGGCCCCGGCTGTGCCAGGACAACAACAGTGTGGCCGACATTGCCACGCCCGACGTAGACCGGGCCTTCGCAGCACTGGGCACACATCACCTGGAAATCCCCACTGCAGTGGGTTTCTGCATGTACATTCGTCGCCACTGCATAACCGCGGTCGGACTGCTTGACGAAGCAACCTTTGGCCACGGTTACGGTGAGGAAAATGATTTCTGTATGCGGGCAGCGCGATCCGGATTCCGGCATTTACTGGCCTGCAATGTGTATGTTTTCCATCAGGGTGGCGTCAGCTTTGGTGCAGACAAACTGAAGCGTGTTGAACACGCCATTGCCACGGTGCAGCGGCTTTATCCGGAGTATGGGGCGCTGGTTGCGCGCCACATCCACGACGACCCTGCCCGTCAGTGGCGATTCGCTGCCGAATTGTCATTGCCGCTGCAGCAGGGTTTGCCCCTGATCCTGCACATCAGCCACGGTATCGGCGGCGGCACCGATCGCCATGTCGTGGAGCTGGCGCATCACACCGCTAATCAGGCCTTGCACGCCATGGCAGTACCGCAAAGCGACTGTCTTCGGCTGGTATTCCCCACGGTCACGAATGGAGGGTTATTCCAGATTCCCTGGCGCGATATTGACCACCTGGTCTCTCTACTGCAAAAGCTGCAACTGACCAGCGTCCACCTGCATCACATCAAGGGCTGGGAGCAACGCATTCATGATCTTCTGAAGGCTCTGGACCGGCCTGTCGATGTGACACTGCATGATTACTATTTTCTGCATATCAATCCGGCATTGACCGATAGGGATGATTACTTTTGCAGTGACCCGCGGCTGCGCGATGAACAATGCTCCCTCCCTGCCCCTTTTCCTGTCAACATGACGGCAGCGGCATGGCGCGACCACTGGGCGCCGATACTACGATCGGCCCGGCGCGTCTTTATTCCATCGAACGCGGCTGCCGCAATATACCAGGAGTACTTTCCGTGGCTGTCTCCCTGCATTACATTCCATCCGGATCATGAGCGTAGTACACCTTACCCTGATGTGACCCTGCCCTCACAAAGCCCTGAACAGGACATGCATGTAGTGGTGCTGGGGGCATTGAGTCGTATCAAGGGCGCCGATATGCTCGAACGCACAGCGTTGCTGGCAGAAAAAAAAGGGCTGCCTATCCGCTTCACGCTGATAGGTTATGCTTACCGCCGGCTTGCAGCCGCCGTCAACGTAACCGGCAGTTACCGGGATCAGGACCTTGCCGCACTGCTGCAGCGCGAGCAACCACACCTGGTCTGGTTCCCCTGCCTTTGGCCGGAGACCTACAGCTACACCTTAAGCCGGGCCATGAAAGATGGGCTACCAGTGATGTATCCCGACCTGGGTGCTTTTCCCGAACGTCTGCAAGGTAGACCTGGCTCCTGGTCCATCGATTGGCGCGCCAGCCCACAACAATGCCTGGACACGCTGATGCGTATTCGTACATCGCTGCAGGATCAAGCCTCTCTGGAAGCATGGTCAGATCAACCGAACAGCAGCTTTGACTACCACAGCGATTATTTTGTCGACGCCGCCAGCCCTGACGAGTGTCGTCCTGATTCAGATCCGGCACACCTGTACCAGGCGATAACCCAGCCCTTGCAATTATTGCTCGCTTACTGGTTGCCGGAAATTCCCGCCATGCAGCCCTCGCGGCGAAAAATTTTCCGTTTGTTGCTCTGGCTGCACTCGCACCGGTTTATTGGCATGATTGCCAATTTGCTTCCGCTATCGCTGCGCCGCAATGTCAAACGATGGTTTACCCAAAGGCCACTACATGATCATGCTGACTAGCTCAGACTACAGTAACCCTGCAGCTGGGCATACAGTGCCAGCGAGTGCTCTGACACCTGTTGCTCAGAGGAGTCATTGCCGGCCGACTGATTTATCAGGGTATGCTCAAAAAAGTCTGTCGCCCTGTCGCCGTCCAGCCCGAGCCCGGTGCAAACCCGCTGGAGCTGCTGCAGCAGAATATCCGGTGCCACGTCGAAGCACAGCAGCGGAAATTCCTGACGTTGACGCAGGGCCAGCAAGCGCTGGTTATACGCCAGCCAAAGCTGTTCACCGTCTTCATGGCTCAGCGTTTGATCCCGGCTGTGCAACGAGCGCACTACGCGCGCCGGATGCCGGAAAATACCAACATATCGAATATCAGGCGCATGCCGTTGCCAGCCTTCAAGCGTCAGCAATGTGCGAGGATCTTTGAATGCCCATACCGGATAGGCCGACAACGCCGTCAGGATCTCGATTGCACGTTGATCATGCTCCGGGTGCCAGTTCACCTTTGACGGTGGCTGATCCCAGCTTCCGCCATTGGCATGCAACACGTCGTCATTCAGCGCAACCACATCGGGATTCTCCCGGTTGCCTTTCAGGTTGAATGGATTATGGCTATGAAAACGATACAGGGAAGCACCTGCCGACTGCAGCGAACCGGTAACAAAACTGGTACCGCTTCGATGCATACCGAGCACACAGATGCCTGTCGGCTGCTTGGCGCGGCGGACAATCAGACGTTGCAGCAGTTCTCCGGCTTTGGCTATTATCATCCACGCATTCTAACCCATTCGCACCCACAGGTGAGCAGCCAATGAACCGCAAAGACATGGATTTTGTCCTGTATCGCGCTATCGCTCAGTTAAAGACTGAATCATCGCGCGCTTACATGGGTTACGCCTGGTGGATACTGGAACCCGTTTTGTATCTGGGCGTGTTCTATATTGTCTTCGGATTGATTTTCGATCGTGGCACACCGCACTACCTGGACATACTGATCACCGGCCTGGTGGTCTGGAAATGGTTTGATGGCGCCGTACGGGCCTCCATGGACAGCATCCACAGCAACAACGGCCTGATCAATCGAGTATATTTGCCAAAACTGGTGTTCCCCGGCATCGCCGTCGCCGCCAATACCGTCAAGTTTCTCCTGATACTGGGACTGTTGCTGGTGTTTCACGCCTGGCGCAGCGGGGTGTCCTTCCAGTGGTTCTGGCTGTTAGGCCTGGTACCCCTTCAGTTGCTGCTGGTGGTATCGGCGTCATTTCTGGTCGCGGCAGTGACGCCCTTCATTCCGGATCTGCGCCTGATTTTCGACAAAATGATGACATTGCTGTTTTTCCTTTCAGGTGTTTTTTACGGCACCAGCACCATTCCCGAGAGCCTGCAACCATGGTTTAACATGAACCCCATGTTCGCGCTGATCAATGCTTACCGCGACGTTCTGGTCCACCATAACAGCCCTTCATTGACCTCCTTGCTGAGCATTCTGGGTATCAGTCTGGCAACACTGCTGGCGGGATATTACATGCTGGTGCGGTACGATCGTCTGTACCCGAGGTTGAATCAATGAGCGAAGAGTTGCTGCTTGACCTGAAAAACACTGGCGTCTGCTACCGCCGTCGCCGCCTGTTCGGCAATGACGAATGTTACTGGGCACTGGATGATGTCAGCCTGCAACTGTACAAAGGCGAGACTTTAGGCATCATTGGCAGAAACGGTGCAGGCAAGACCACGCTGCTAAAACTGTTGGCCGACATCATACGCCCGGATCGTGGTGAACTTGTCAGGCGCCCGGCCAGCTATGTGATCCTGTCTCTGCGACTGGGCTTTCTGGAACAACTGTCGGCCAGAGACAATATCATCATGAGCGGCATGCTGTTCGGCATGGGCAGGGATGAGATAGAAGCACGAATTCCCGAAATCATGGAATTTGCCGAACTCGAGGATTACGCTGATGCGCCGGTGGCAACCTATTCCATGGGAATGTCAGCACGCCTCGGCTTTGCCATTGCCATGAGTGCGGACCCGGATGTCATGTTGATTGATGAAATGCTTGCCGTTGGTGACTCCGGCTTCCGGGAAAAATCCGCCGCCGTGCTGCGAGAGCGCATGTTATCCAACAGAACCGTGGTACTGGTGGCTCACAATGAACCTGCTATCCGAAACCTGTGCTCGCGCGTTGTGTGGATTGAAAACGGGCGCACGGTAGAGCAGGGCGAACCGGAGACGGTGGTGACAAACTATCGTGAACACCTGCGCAAACTGACCGCCGACAAAGGAGCAACATCGTGAGCGCCACACCAGACATTCTGCTGATCTGCGGCATGCATCGCAGTGGCACGTCAGCACTGGCCGAAGCCTGCTACCGCGCCGGTTTCAGCATTGCGGACGACCGGGTAGCGGACGACAGCCAGGTCAATAGCCGGGGCTTCTGGGAAGACCGCCTGGTGGTTGAATTGAATGAGCAGATACTGGAAACACTTGGACTGCACTGGAGTTCGGTATCACCACTTCCACCAGACTGGTTGCAGCGAACTGACATTACCAGGCTGATGAGCGCAGCTGTCTCGCACCTGCAGGCAAGCTACGCCGCGCGCTTACCTGCTGTGATCAAGGATCCTCGACTGTGCCGGCTGCTGCCTTTCTGGCTCAGTGCTGCCGAACAATGCGGCTGGACAGCAGGGTGCCTGCTGGCGCTGAGGGCGCCCCAGGCTGTCGCAGCCTCATTGGCACAGCGCGATGGTCTGCCGGAGTCTCAGGCCGCGCTATTGTGGTCTGTCTACATGCAGGAAGCCGTATTGCACAGTACCGACCTGCCGCGCCGGTTCGTTGACTACGATGCGTTGCTGGAAAATGGCCCGGCACGGCTATTGACTGCCCTCACCGAACTCGGGTTTTCATGTGACGGACAGACGGAAGCACTGAGCTCAGTCATCGACAATAACCTGCGACACCATCGCAATAGCGGCGGCGAGCCGGTCAGCGGAATCGGGCAAAAAACGCAGGCGCTATACCAGCAATACCTGAGTGCTGAAGGCACCTCAAGCCGCAGCCCTGCTGCACATAAGCTTGACGCAGCCGACCCACTGACCGTGGTTGACGCGTTAACGCAAGCGCTGCTGGCATCTCACCGCGAACAGTTCCGGATCGGACAACTTCACGAGCACGCACTGTCGACAATCGACGAAAGAGATCAACAGCTGCAGCAACGCAACCGCGAATACGATCACGCCGAATCCATTGTCGTGCAACGAGACAAAGACCTGCAGATTGCCCGGCACGAACACAATTTAATGAATGAACAATTGATATCGGTATCTGAGCAGCTGACCGCTGTTTCGCAAGAGCTGAAGAAGCACGCCGAAGCGCTTGAGTGGTCCGACGGCGAACGACGCAACGCAGCCCGCTATATAAACACCCTGGAGCATCGGATCAGAGAGCTGGAAGCCAGGTGGACTGCGCTCGCGCATTCGGTGCCTGGTCGATTGGCAATACATTGGCTCAACCGGCAGCAACCGGCTCAAAGGGACAGCAATGATTGACTACCACCGCCTCTATGAACTGGCCAATCAACTGCATCAGAATTACATGGCAGCTCAACCCTTCCCGCATATCGTGATGGAAGATGTTGTTGAAGCCGGTTTTCTGGAGCAGATTCTGCAGACCTTTCCGACACCGGAACAGACCGACAGTTGGCGCCGCATGCATGTACGCTCAAACAACCAGGACATGCAGTACGCAAAACTGGGCCTGCGTAGCGAACTGGAAATGCCTCTGCAGGCAAGGCAGTTGATCCATGCACTGAACAGTGGCCCCTTCCTGCACTTTCTCGAACGCCTCACCGGCATTGAGAATCTGCTACCCGATCCCTCGCTGCAGGGGGGCGGCCTGCACCAGATACTCCCCGGCGGGGTGCTGGGCGTTCATGCTGATTTTACCAGGCAGGAGCGTTACCAACTTGACCGCAGGCTCAATCTGCTGCTTTTTCTCAATCATGATTGGCAAGACCAATACGGTGGCAATCTGGAGCTGTGGTCCAGAGACATGAGCCGCTGTGAACGCAATATTCGGCCAGAATTCGGCCGCTGTGTGATTTTTAATACGGATAACACATCCTTCCACGGTCACCCGCGCCGGCTAACATGCCCCGCTGGCGTGACGCGAAAATCGATAGCCTTGTACTACTACAGCAATGGCCGCGACGACAAAAGTGTACGGGCGACAACTGACACGGACTGGCAGTCACTTCCGGACCTGCCGAAACCGGAGAGTGAATAGTGAACGGGAGCGGGATGCTGAACAGAATCAGGACTTATCTGACCGGCAGGCACAGAACACCAAAACTCTCCGTAGTGATCGTGTTCTACCGTATGCCGCGTCAGGCGCTGAATACACTGTACACGCTGAGCACTGACTTTCAGCAACACGTCAGCGCAGACGACTACGAAATTATTGCAGTCGAGAATCGTTCCGACGCCAATATAGACAACGAGGCGTTGAAACAGATCAGGGGGCCAATCCGCTACTTTCTGCGCGACGAGAATTTGCCCACGCCGGTGCATGCCGTGAATTTTGGCGTTGCACAGGCACGCGGAGAACAGCTGTGTCTGATGGTTGACGGCGCCCGCATGGTCACCCCCGGACTGGTCCACCATCTGCTACTGGCCAACCGGTTATATGATTCTGCCGTTGTCTCTGTGCCCGGCTATCATCTGGGTGACGAGCTGCAACAGAAAGCGGTGCTTAACGGTTACAACGAAAAGCAGGAGCAACAGTTGCTGGCAAGTGTGAACTGGCGCGATGACGGCTACAGGCTGCTCGACATTGCCTGTCTCAGCGGCACCAGCCGCAGCGGCTTTTTCAGACCACTGGGGGAAAGCAACAGCCTAGGCATAACCCGGCAGATGTTCGACCAATTGGGCGGATTCGATACCGGTTTTACTGAATCCGGCGGCGGTCAGTGCAATCTCGATTTTTATAAACGTGCGCTGGAACTTGAAAAAAGCCGACATGTATTTTTGCCCGGCGAAGGCTCCTTCCACCAGTACCACGGTGGCGCCACAACCAGTGGCAGCGAAGAGCGAGATGCCATGATGCAGCGCCATTTTGACCAGTACCACGCTCTGCGCGGGAAGTATTATTCGCCTGCCCAAAAGGAGCCAGTCTATCTGGGCGCCCTGCACCCGAGTGTCATGCGATTTGTTCACCATTCAGCCAAGCGTCGCCGCGCCATGGAAGGCGAACTGATTGAGAATTACAGTGAACAGGCGGCCAAACGTGTCATGCATCCGAAACGTTTTCCAGACGTGCCGCCGGAGGAGTGATTACCACGTGAGTGTTGATGCCAACAGCCCGCCGCTACAACCAATGCAGGCGTCTTCGATAGCCGAACCGGACCAGGTTCTGCAAACCCGTATGACAAAGAACGGTTACCTGCTGTTTCGCAATCTTTTGCCAGCTACGGCGGTCACCCGGCTGCGCCAATCCATCGCAAGTATTTTGCACAAGCATGGCTGGATAAAAAATGACGAAGACACCGGCTCGATCACTACCATTCGCTCCCCGATGCGCGAAGGTGAGGCCTCCGAAGGCTTCTTTGATGTCTATGACGAAGTCATGCGCCTGGAGCCATTTTATGCGCTGGCACATCAACCGGTGTTGCTGCAGATCATGCAACGGGTTCTGGCCAGTGACTGTTTTCCTCACCCGCTCTCGATCTGCCGTTTTGGCTGGCCTGAACATGATGCCGCCACCACGCCACCGCACCAGGATTTCCCCAATAATCAGGGTAGCCTGCGCCTGACCGCTGCCTGGATTCCATTAACCGATGTACCAGTATCACGCGGTGGTCTGGCCATTCTGCAAGGCTCGAACCAGGGCAATACCATTCTGCCGCTGGATTTCCATCTTGGACCGGGCAACAGACAGGCTGTGTTACCGGACCATCTGCAACGCCTGCCCTGGGTCAGCACCCATTACCGACCGGGAGACGTGATTCTGTTTTCTTCGACAACCGTGCACCGCGCCCTGCCCAATCACGATAGCCAATATCTGCGACTGTCGGTCGATTACCGCTATCTACCCGACGGCGACGCGTTAACACCTCCGGTACTGGAGCCACATTTCGCGCGCGAGTCGTGGGATTCGATCTATCAGGGCTGGAAAGACAAACGGTTTTGTTATTACTGGCAACAGCATGACTACACCGAAGTACCCTGGAGTGACGAGTATCACAGACTGCCCGAGACCCACCTGAACCACGCGCTTCGGGCTGAATCAGAATATCGCAGGCAGCGACAGACGCAACAGAAACAACAGACTGGATCACAAGAGCCAAATACCGATGAGCAGTAAGCACCCGTTTTTCATTGTTGGCAGCGTGCGCTCGGGAACGACGTTGTTACGTGACATATTGCGCAGACACCCCAGATTGTGCGCACCTGAAGAAACCCACTTTTTTCGTTGGGCGGAGCCCTATGGCACAGAAGATTTCGAAAGAAGTTATCTAAAGAACAAAGTATTTCGACAGCACAGAGAACTGGATGGGCTCAACGAATTTGACTTTTTTTACACCCTGCAGCAGGGACGTCATCGCAAAGACCTGATGGATAACTACGCGCGTATATTCAAGGACAATAACAACCATTCCGGCAAGCGCTGGTTCGATAAATCACCGCAGAATGTGTATGGCATGCTGCTATTAAGCGCTATGTATCCTGAATCGCGTTTCATACATATACATCGACATCCCTACAATGTCGTGGCCAGCCTCAGGGCTGGAGGCATGTTAGCCCGGCAGCCACTCCGTGGCGCCATCAATTACTGGCTGGAAAGCGTACACCTTGTTAACGAGTACCGTAAAGGCTTTCCTGACCGCGTTCACGAACTGAGGTATCGGGACCTGTGCGACTTTCCTCTGGAAACGGTAAATGGCATTCTAGCCTTCCTGGGCGAAAAGCCCATTGAGGAGTTTCCTGAAGATATCGTTGTAGGCGACGAACAGGACCGCTATCGTGGCATACTGACGGACGAGGAGTTGACCTACATCCGGGACTGCTGCGGCGACATGCTGAATGTATACGGCTATGAAAACTGAACCAACACCACGACTCTCTGTCGTTGTCATTGCCTGGAACATGCCGGAGGCTCTGTCACGCACATTAACGACGCTGAGCGCTGAATATCAGGATGCAATCGACGAAGCGGACTACGAGATTGTTGTCGTCGAAAACGACTCAGGCAATAACATGCTGACTGCGAGTGTTCAGGCTTTGCCCGGGAACTTCCGCTACTATCTACGCACCGAATCGGGTGTTTCACCTGTCGCCGCCATGGCCTTTGCGCTGGAGCAATGCCGTGCCCCATTCGCCTGCCTGATTCTGGACGGTGCCCAGATGCTGACTCCGGGCGTCCTGGCTCAGGCGCTGTGCATTCTTGAAAATGAGAACAATGCGCTGGTCGCCGTGCCGGGGTATCACCTGGGACAAAAGCAACAGCATCTGGTCGAAGACCTGCCGGGCTTACTGAACTGGCAGGAGCAGATGTTCCGGGAAGAAGACTGGCAACAGAATGGTTATCGCCTGTTCCGTCATGCCTGTTTTTCCCCCGGCAACAAGCGCGGCTTCTTGCAGCCGTTTATGGAAGCCAGTGCCCTGTTTTGCAAAACCTCCCACCTGATTGAGCAGCAATGCGCAGACCCCCGCTTTGTCGCTTCCGGCGGCGGTGCTGTCAATTTGCATATTTTGCGTCAGCTGGGTTTGTGTGTGGCCAGCCATGTCTATGTTTTACCCGGTGAAGGCAGCTTCCATCAGTATCACGGTGGCGTCACTACCCGCTCCGACGAGGCACAGAGTCAACGTGTGTTGGGTTTCAAGACACAATTGCAGGAAATCTGGCAGAACGCGTTCTTTGCCTTGCGCCGACAGCCTATATTCTTTGGGCCGGTAGGCCGTCATGCTGAGCCACATCTGGCCGAATCCGTGCGCATGGCGGAGAACAGATACCACCGCCTGGCAACACTGCAGCGTGAGTTCTGGGAAGATGAACCGTCCGGGCACGATGAATCCCGTTGGCAAGGCTTCATCAGGACTGCACCCAAAATCAGTATTGTCTGTGTCGTGCACAACATCCCCGACCAATTTCGTCATACGCTGCACTCGCTGTCGCCGGGCTACCTGACACTGGGCACGGAGCTGAACTATGAAGTTATTGTGATTGAGAATCCTTCACCGTCGCCACTACCTTTGTCTTTGATTGACGACTTCGAAGGTGACATCCGGCACCAATTACGAGAGACACCTGACACTTCTCCTGCTAATGCACTAAACGAAGCTGTCAATATGGCCCGCGGCGATGTGATTGGCATTCTTATCGACAGCGCTTACATGCTCACCCCGGGCATTCTGCAGCAGGTGGCCTGGCTGTATGCAAACGATCCCGACTGCCTGGTCAGCGTACCGGGCTACCACCTGGGCAGCGAGCGCCAGGAAGTCAGCAGCAAGGCCGGTTATGATCAATCCCGGGAACGCGAGCTGTTGCAGAACAGCGGCTGGCCGCAGTCACCCTACGAGCTGTTCAATATCGGCTGCTTCAGTGGCGCCAATCCACACGGTCTACTGCATCCGGCGATGGAGTCGCACCTGCTTTTCTGCAGCCGCAAGGCATTTCTGGAAAGTGGTGGCGCCGACACGGCTTTCCGCTCACCCGGCGGCGGCAGCGTCAATATGGATCTTTATCAAAGGCTGGTCCGCCGTGAACAGTCGCCGCTCTACCTGCTCTGGGGCGAAGGTGTCTTCCACCAGTATCACGGCGGTGTCACTACCAGCTACCGCAACGAGCTGCCCGACCAATTGCAGCAGTTCCAGCAGGAATTTCGCCAGATCCGTGGCAACGACTATCAGGCGGTACGACGACAACCCCAATTTTTTGGGCCCTTGCCCCGCCAGGTGATGCCGTTTATAGCAGAATCCTGCAGTCGCGGCCGTCAGCGTTTTAACCGGTTTGCCGGTGAAGATCGTGACCCCTGGATAGACGATGGAGGATATAACCGCTGATGAACGATCTTTACCTGCCGGAATCACTTGAACGTTACCAACTTCCCTGGCCACAGCGTCATGACCGTTGGCTACCGCATCTGCCGCTGCTCTATGACCTGGCGGCGAGCCTTCACCCGACCCTGGTGGTTGACCTGACCCTGGGCGACGGCGAGCAGGCCAGTTTTGCCTTCTGCCAGGCGATCAAAGACCATCAGGTGGACAGCCTGGTTTACGCCTTTGGCAAAGCCGACGACCCGGACACCAGCAACCGTTACAACCGGGATCACTATGCCGGTTTTTCCTACCAACTGGACGCTGCCCCGGACCAACCTGAACAACGATTTGCGCCGCAGAGCATCGATCTGCTGCATATCGACTGTCAAAAAGAAGCTGACGCGGCAGCCACCGTATCTCGCTGGCTGCCATTGATCAGAGCTGGCGGTGTGCTGGTATTGCATGCCATCAATACCACGCCTGCGCTGTGGCAGGACTGTCAGCGCCATGGGCAGGCAAGCCTGTTTCCGGCCGGTGAAGGCCTGGGCGTGCTTCGGCTCGCCGGTGGGACTGATGTCGCCATCGCCGGTCATACGCCACTGCTGGGGCTTTTGGCCGGGGTTGATGGGGCGGAACAGGAACAGTTGTGCCGCTTGTATGAGCACGTGGCGGCGCATGTTTCCCTGCGGGCGTCACCTGAGGCGTAGCCGGACTGAACTTGCCTGCCATTAACCGGGCTTTCACAATGGCTGCAGGCACGTGGCCAGTATACCGGCTCAAGCGGTTTTCTCGACAGCTGTGTCACACTCTATCCCGAGCGGCGCTCCTACCAGATCAGGTTGCAACAGATCAGCGAAGCGCTGATCAGGGCTACGGATTGACCTGATGGCTGAACCGGCCTGTTGCGGGCTCTTATGACCCGGCACTGGACGCCGTACCTGAGGATGGCCGACCGACGGGAGATAACGTCATGCCGGCACTGGGGGAGGACATTTTTATGGCGGCCGGTCTGGGCAAACAACGCCTTTATATTGTGCCGTCCCGGGACCTGGTCGTGGTCCGCTTTGGCTGGACCCTGACCAACCTGTTCAGCGATCAGGAATTACTCAAACGCATTATTGGCCAGTCAGATTGAGGCAGGCAAATTATTTACGTTCAACCTGAGGATCATCGGCACTGACATCCGGCGCTGTCTTGCTCTGCTCAGCAGATGCAGACTCGGTGTCAGAAAATCTGTAGGCTCTTGCCACATTCAATACTACGTAGCGGTGCCAAAAATACAGAACGGCAAGCAACATTCCCCCCCAACTAAAGTTGTTCGTAGTAAATGACATCAGTGTAAAAATACTCGCCAGGATAAATGCCAGCCATAGCTCCAATTTATAACTCTTGGCTACTGCAGACCTTAGTTCAGCATCTAGCAACTGTTTCAACACCGATTTCATGACATTGCTCCAATATAGAATGCCCCAGCCATACGATCACCTTCTTCGTACGGCAAGGACAAAGTTATCGCAGTACCGTCAAGACGTAAAATCTACGCCCTCGCATGCACCCAAGGCATTAAATGCGGCACCGATCATACCGGCTGGACCGAGCAGCGGGGATATTCCAATAAATACCATGGCTGAAAAACAACCGGTCCCCATCGTCGCCGGAGGACCATCCCCACCACCCGACACGATCCCAACTTCCTTCGAATTCAGTTCTCTCATAACACCCTCTCCTTGTGTATTAAATAAGCTCGCAATAGTGTTGTAGACTACCGCTCAAGCGATTTCCAGAATAAATACAACTCGGACTCCGACTATGCGACTGCTCAGCCTCACCCTCCTGCTCCTGGCGCCACTGACCACTCAGGCCCAGCCTTTCGATCTGCAGGCCCACCGCGGCGGCATCGGCCTGGTCACGGAAAGTACCCTGGAGGCTTTTGCCAATGCTCTGGCGCTTGGCGTCAGCACGCTGGAGCTGGACACTCAGGTCAGCGAAGACGGTTATGTGGTGGTCACCCACGACCGACAGGTATTGCCTCACCGCTGCCTGGACACACAGCCGGCTACTCCGGATGACCCGGACTTCCCCTATGTCGGCAAATACATCAAGGATCTGCATTGGGACCAGATACGCACCCTGGACTGCGGGTCGCAGCGCGCTGAACCGCATACTGATCAGCGCACCGTGCCAGGCGCGCGACTGGCGCTGCTCAGTGAGGTATTCGACCTGGTTAAACGCCACCAGGCCTACGATGTGATGCTGAATATCGAGACCAAAGTTGAAGCCGGTGCGCCCCACGAAACCGCTCCACGCGACCAGTTTGTCGCCGCTGTCATCGATCAGATCTACCACCATCGCATGCACAGGCAGGTCAGCATTCAGAGCTTCGACTGGGGCGCGCTGATGCGAGTGAAAGCGCTTGCACCCGAGCTGCCCATTGTTGCCCTGTCCAATGCCCAGTCCTTTCTGCAATGCGGCGAGCCGGGCGCATCGCCGTGGACCGGCGGTATTGATATGGACGACTTTGACTGCAATCTGCCGGCCGCTGCGGCCTCATTTGGCGCCAATGCCATCTCACCGGTGCACGGTCTGCCGCAGAACGGCGTCATTGCTGACAACGACTATCAACCTTTCACCACCACCGACATGGTCAGGCAGGCGCATGCACTGAACATGGAAGTGATCACCTGGACCATCAATGACACCGCCACCATGGCACATCTGATCGGCATCGGCGTTGATGGCATCATTACCGATTACCCTGACCGCCTGCGTCAGGTCATGGGCTCGCAGAATATGCTACTGCCACCTTCCCATGAAGCGCCAGCTGTCACAGACAGTATTGATGTCGTTGAAACCGGCATTCTGGCACTGCAACAGCAAATGACAGAGGGCAGCCTGACTGCTGTGCAACTGGTTGAGCGGTATCTCAAGCGCATCGAGGCCTACGATCAGCAAGGCCCGCAACTCAACGCCATCCTGCGCCTCAATGACAATGCCCTAAGCCAGGCCAGGGCCCTGGACGCTGAGCGTCAGCGCCGTGGTCCGCGCAGTCTACTGCATGGCATCCCGGTGGTGATCAAGGACAACTACAACACTACCGACATGCCGACCACCGGTGCGTCACGGTCACTCGCTGACTTTGTGCCGAATCAGCAAGCCACGCAGGTGCAATTGTTGCGGGACGCCGGCGCCATCGTACTCGCCAAAACCAATCTGCATGAATTCGCCTACGGCATCACCAGCATCAGCTCTCTGGGCGGGCAGACGCGCAACCCGTATGACCCCCGCTACGTGCCCGGTGGTTCCAGTGGGGGCACCGCGGCAGCGGTAGCCGCCAGCTTTGCTACCGCAGGCATGGGCTCCGACACCTGTGGTTCCATCCGTATTCCAGCTGCGTTTAATAATTTGGTAGGATTGCGGCCCAGCAAAGGGCTGAGCAGCATTCATGGCATCATGCCGCTATCGCATACGCAGGACGTTGCCGGACCATTGGCCCGCAGCATTACCGACCTGGCCATCGTGCTCGACCTGACCACGGGCTTTGACCCACAAGACGGTGATACCGAAGTCATGAGGGATCGTGAACCCATGTTATTCTCACCGGCGCTGGGTTCAGCCTCACTGCAGGGCATACGCATTGGCAGACTGGATGCCTATCTGGTGGATGCCGAGCCCGCGGTACAGGCTCTGATTGAACAGGCCTTCACTCAGCTACAGACATTGGGTGCAGAGGTCGTCAGCATGTCCATCCCGGACATGGCAGCGCTAATCAGCAATTCCGGATTGATTGGCCATGAGTTTGAAACAGATCTGAACACGTATCTGCAGACATTCAGCAGCACAGACTACCCGACGCTGGAAGCGATTGTGGACAGTGGTCTCTATCACGATGCGGTAGCGCCGTTACTGACTCGCAGCGCAGCCGCGGAGCAGGACCCGCAACGTTACCACGCCGCCATGGCGGCGCGCGATGACCTGAAACAGGCCATAAACACAGCAATGGATGCACAGCAGCTGGACCTGATTGCGTACCCGCCGATTTCCGCGATGCCGGTGCTGACCGGGGAAAACCAGCCTGGTAACAACTGCAGCCTGAGCGGGAACTCGGGTTTTCCGGCGCTGTCTCTGCCCATTGGTTTCAGTGACACCGGCCTGCCCATGGGGCTGGAACTGCTAGGTCGATATCTGAGTGACGTGGAACTTCTGGCACTGGGGTACGCTATTGAACAGTCGTGGCCACAGCGCCGCGCGCCGGCGACAACACCATGAGCACCGATCTGCACCGTGAACGACTTGACGCAGTATTGCACGAGATTCGTGGCAGCGAGGCCCGTTGTGTGGTCGACCTGGGTTGTGGCAATGGCGAACTGCTGGTCTGGTTGCGCGAGCTCGACCAGATAACCCGCCTGATCGGTATTGATATCGACACCACCGTTCTGGCAGAGGCGCGCCAGGCGCTGAATATTGACATGTTCAACCCGTCCGCTGAGTTAAAGGTGTGCCGCGGCTCCTTTGAAAATACGGATTGGTACAGTAAAGGCGGTGACGGCAGCATTGACGCCGCAATCATGCTGGAGACCATCGAGCATATCGAGCCTGGCCGCCTGTCTCGTGTTGAAGACACCGTGTTTCGGGCACTACGACCACCGCTTGTGATCATCACCACCCCCAATAAGGAATACAACCCGATTCATGGAATGGCCGATCACGAAATTCGTCACCCGGGCCATTTTTTTGAATGGACACGTGCGCAATTCAGGTCGTGGTGCGAAGGCGTTGCCGGGCGCCACCGCTATACTGCCCGCTACGCAGACATTGGTGAGACACACCCGACGCTGGGCAGCTCAACGCAGATGGTCTGTTTTGAATCAGACCAGTGACAACTGGATGTTGAAGCAGGTGCCAAACTGATCATCGGAAGTCACTGACATATGACCACGGTGATGTTCAGTGATAATAAAGTACGGATAGGACAGGCGGTGCTCAACCGGGTAGGCACCGGTGTCAGAGGTGCTGACAAAGAAGGGCTCAAAAATGTCCAGCTGTTCGCTCGCGCTCAAGGGTTTACCCTTGTGCAATACCTTGATCCACAGTGAATCAAAGAACTGACCGATCTCGACATGAATCAGCGGTGGCGACGATGCCTCGGGCCCCTTGGCCTTGAGTGCATAATAGGCACTGCGCAGTACACGCGTAAACGCCTGCTCCAGTTCGGCCGGGAAACAGGACATGGGCGGCAGCTCATCCGCATAGCTGCGGCGTATTTCCACGTCCCTGAACGCCAGCCCGTCACTGTCAGTGAACAGATCACTGGCCTGAGCTATGCTCTGGTCCATGATGGCAGGGATGTCAGCCACCTGTTTGGAATTGCTGTGGCTACGCGCAAAATCGAGCAGATTCTGTGAAATTGCGGTTGCCTGCTGAGCACTCTGCCGGACAATCTCGACTTCCTGCAGCAACAACGATTGTACCGGCCCCAGATCCGTTGCCTCGATCTTCTCACGGGCATCCGACACATGCTGGAAAATGGTATTAATTGGCAGACTGATGTCATAGGCCATGGCAGACGCGAGCTCCCCCAGTGCGGACAGTTTGTCGCGTTCGGCCACCTTGTTCTCGGCGTTCACCTGTTTGGTGATGTCGGAGATCAGAATCACAATACCGGTGTCATCCGAGTCCCGCAGCCGGTACAGGGTGATATCAAAACTGTACTGACCACGCTGCGTGTGTTTCAGACGCAGGGTCTGCCCGGAACTCAGCACGCTGTCGACCTGTTCGTCCGTGAGGGTAATCGCCGGATACGCTGCCCACAGGTTTTTGCCGGTGACATCGGCAAACGGGCGGCCAGTAATGTCTTCAGCGGTTTTGTTCCACTGAGTGACCTGTAGTTGCTCATTGACAACTATCAGCATCACCGGCATCGAATTTACAATGCTGGTGATGTAAGCCTCACGATTACGCAATTGCTCTGCGGTCTCCTGCAGCACCTGGGTGCGGCGATCAACGCGGTCTTCCAGAGTCGCCTTGATCTCTTTTAACGCCCGGTTTGAGCGGCCGGCACGCAGGTTGGCACGCACCAGAAAGAACAACACCACCAGCAGAATCAGGATCAGCAGGCTGGCGCTGGTATTGGCGATGTATTGCCAGTTGGTGGAGCCATCAGCATCGCGAAAAACGGCGAACACGTCGGCATTGGCTCTCAGACTGACGCTCAGCAATAAAACCAGAGTGAAAATGTGCTTCATGAAATCTGTCTCTTCGAGAAACTACTGGGTCCCGAATTGTAGCATGAAGTCGGGTTCAGCCATGACTCTGCTCTCGTGAGCCTGCCAGTGTTAAAGTCCTACAGAGTGAATCAGGTAAAACCGACAATTTCTTCATCAACCACAGACGCCAGCAACGGACTGTAGGCGGCTCGCGCAAACGCT
Source organism: Pseudohongiella acticola (assembly GCF_001758195.1). Taxonomy (NCBI): domain Bacteria; kingdom Pseudomonadati; phylum Pseudomonadota; class Gammaproteobacteria; order Pseudomonadales; family Pseudohongiellaceae; genus Pseudohongiella; species Pseudohongiella acticola. The sequence goes on along the minus strand of NZ_MASR01000001.1, from coordinate 2,775,315 downwards.
TCATCAATCGCCTGATAGCGCTGCTGCACCACCTGGCGGTAGTTGGGATGGGTGAAAATATACAATTCGCCCTGCCCTACCGCTTCGACCACGCGCTGACCCACAACGTCCACTGCCAGGCCATTATCAACAATCGCCTGCATGCGCGCTGCCATGGCAACATCCTGCTCGGTTTCCTGCTGTTGACGCTGATAATCGCTCTGGCGATTGCGCTCGGACAGGTTGATCCGGGTTTTGACAAAGGCAGGACACAGCACCGACACCTGGATATTGTGCAGTTGCAATTCCGCAAACCAGCTCTCCGACATGCCCACAACAGCCGTTTTGGTTGCGGTGTATGCGCCCGCGTAGGGCACTCCCGCCATCCCGGCCATGGACGCGACATTGATCAACCAACCACCTTCACCGTGCTGTTTGATTAACGGTATCAGTGTCTGCGTGCCATAGATGACACCCATAAGGTTGACGTCCAGCACCCAGCGCCAGTCGCGCTCATCAATCTGTTCAACAGTTCCGGTGCCACCCCCGACACCGGCATTGTTGACCAGCATATGGATTGAGCCAAAACGATCAACGGACCGTTGGCCCAGCTGTTGCCATTGCTCAGGGCGGGTGACATCCATCACCACACCCAATGCCGGCACACCCTGCTCCGTCAGACTTGCCACCGCCTTGTCCAGTTGCGCCGGGTCAATATCGCCGAGCACAATGTTCATGCCCTGCGCGCCTAGTGCCTGCGCAATACTGAAGCCAATGCCTTCCGCACCGCCACTGATGACGGCGGTTTTATCCCTGAAGTCAGTCATTCGAACCGCCTTTGTATGCCTAATCTGGCGTTTTAGCCGTCAATCCCAAAGGCTGCGTTTTTGCAGCGCGATATCCATGGTCTGACCATTGGCCTGTTCCACATGGATCGTGAAGGTATCACCGTCCAGCGTATAACCCAACGAGCGCATGCCGCCTTCCGTTACCGCATTAAAATGCACATGGTTGTCCATGATCATGGCCAGCTCCATGGTGGTGGGTTCTGGCGTGCGTGGCTTGAAACCGGCATCAAACTGCTGAACATTCAACACCAGCGAGCCGTCGACCTCTTCGATGGTAATCATTTCGAACATGCTGGTGCCACCGTTACCGGTCATACGGACCATGGCTGCAATCGAGCCCCCCTCGGGCGCAATCCAGTTCTCTTCCAGCGTATTCGGGCCCAGGTTGCCAGCATAGTTGCCGGTCATCCAGTCCAGTTGATCAATGGTGGCGGCAGGCCCCTGAGCCAGACTGACACTTGAAACCAGCCCGAAAAGGCCGGCGACGCAAAACGATTTGATGGTGGTGTGCATAATAGCTCCGATACTCTCTGTTTGTTAAAACTGGTTATTGTGATCGTGCTCAGAGCTTAGCATCACCTTTATGCCGTTTGACAGCCCACAAGCAAGTAATGCCATAATCGGGGAATACCATTCCACCGATTCGACATCCGGAATACACACCGGACCGCCCGAGAGACACACTTATGAATTATCGATATATCGGCACCAGCGGCCTGCGCGTCAGCCCCATCTGCATGGGCACCATGAGCTTTGGCAGCTGGAGTGATGAAAAGGAATCCTTCCGTATTCTGGACAAGGCTTACGAGCGCGGCATCAATTTTTATGACACCGCGGAGGTCTACCCGGTACCACCGCGCAAGGAAACCGTGGGACTCACCGAAACCATCTTCGGCAAATGGATCAAGACCCGCGACCGGGACTCCCTGATCATTGCCACCAAGGTCGCAGGCGCAGCTTCGGGCTGGTTTGTGCCGCCAATTCGCCAGGGCCTGACAGCCATTGACCGGCACCACATTGAACGCGCCGTCGAGGGCAGCCTGCAGCGCCTGGGTATTGATTATATCGACCTGTATCAGGTGCACTGGCCCGACACGGTCGTACCCATTGATGAATCCATGGACGCGCTGGACCGGCTGGTGGAATCTGGCAAAGTGCGCTACCTGGGCACGTCCAATGAAAATGCTTATGGCCTGACCAAGGCCAACACGGTCGCCGAGTACGAGGGTTACGCGCGTTTTCAGTCCATCCAGAATAATTTCTCGTTGCTCAACCGTCGCTTCCTGGACGAACTGGCGACAGTATGCCGGCGCGAAAACGTGTCGCTGCTACCCTACTCTCCCATTGGCGGAGGCGTACTGAGCGGCAAATACAATGAACAGAAGGCACCGCCCAACAGTCGTTTCGGGGAATATCTGCAAATGGACAATCCGCGTCAGCGCGCGATGGCAGACCGCTTTGTGAATCCGGGCACACTGGACTCAACCGCTCGTTATATCGAGATCGCTCGCCAGGCCGGCATGTCACCAACAACGCTGGCAACTGCGTGGAGCATGAATTTTGATTTTGTCGCCTCTACCATCATTGGTGCCCGCACCGCGGACCAGCTTGATGAGTCACTGGCAGCGCTGGACGTGACCTTGAGTGACGACATCATGCGACAGTGCGATGTCGTGCATAAGGACATTCCGTATCCGATGGGATAAGCCGGCTCTTATTACCAACCATTTCAATCACCGGTCATTGCGATCACCGGTGATTACCTTAAATTTACACGAGACGTTTTATGGCAATCTGGACCCGCGACACGACGCTGGAACAAATGGCAGAGCACGCCAGCAACTCGGCCGTCACTGCTCTGGGCATCGAATTCACTGACATCGGTGACGACTTTCTGCGCGGGCGTATGCCGGTAGATCACCGCACCGTACAACCATTCGGCATACTGCATGGTGGTGCGTCGGTGCTGTTCGCAGAAACCCTGGGCAGTGTCGCCGCCAACCGCTGCCTGCGGCGGGACGATCAGGTGGCGGTTGGCCTCGATATCAACGCCAATCATATCCGCCCGGTATCGTCAGGCTGGGTGATCGGCACGGCAAAAGCGGTCCATATTGGTGGTACGACGCAGGTCTGGGAGATCAGGATCGAAACTGAGGCCGGAAAAACGGTGTGTGTCTCCCGCCTGACCATGGCGATTATTGCCCGGCCGGCGAGTTAGAGTGTCCGGCCGTCAGTGCTGCTCAGTCTCTGAAATACACCATTTGGTGCGTACTGGCCAGCAACTGCCGGTCAGCTGACCACACTTCAGCGGTCTGATCAAAATAGCCATTGCGAAAGTTGAGCGCCTTCGCGGTTGCCAGCAGAAACTGCTCGCCCTGCGCCGACAGCATGGCCGTGTCAGCGTGAAAATACGTGGTCATACTGATGGTACCAATCGGCAGGCGCCGCTGACGCCGGATAAAAATGCGCGGAAAGTAACTGTCACAGATGGCAGACAGCGACACAAAATCCAGCGGCCTGGGCGGCTCGTCGCGCACCCACAAACATGAATAGGAGTGGTTCTGCTCCTCCCCATCTGGCTCTCCCGCCCCACCTGGCTGTGCCGGCATGTCACCGTCCATGTAACGCATGTCGTAGCACTGCGTCCACACAGGTTTGTCGGTCGTGTCCATGCGCGCCAGAGTCAGCGGATCTGGCGCGTCCCGGGGAGGCAACGCCTCATGCGCCGACCAGGTTTCGCGTCGCACCGCTGTCACGGCGGTGGCGAACGCGACCACTTCATCATTCTGCGTCGCCTGCATCAACCAGTGCTGCGTGGAACGATTGGTTCGCACCGGCTGCGCTTCCACCAGAATCTCGCCATCGGCGACCGGCGCGGCAAAATTCACGGTCAACGAAATCGGGTCGCCCAGCTTGTCTTCATGCCGCATCACGGCATTGAGCAGCAGCGCCGAGGTGACCCCACCAAAAGGGCCCACCATATTGGCATAGGCCGCGCTGGTGTGAGCCCGGTAGCTGCCCTTGCTTAGTTGATCAAGGCTGATTGCGGTATCCAGCGGATGCATAGATTTCTCCCTGTTAATGACCGCTGTTTCCGGACAGTTGTTTATTGGCGGCCATCTCACGGATGGTTTTGATGGCTTCCAGATCCTGCTGCCGATACGCCTCTTTGAGGTAATCGTTGGCATTCAGTCCCCCTTCAACCGCAATGGCATCTCGTCTGTAGCGAAACCGGACAAATAAGCGACCAGGTTCCGGCTCATCAATACTGGTGACACTTTCTGCATGCATCGCCTGGGTCCGGCCGTCGATCAGGGTATGAATTTCCTGCATCGGCACCAGCGTAACTTCGTCCCGTAACTGTAACTCCCCCACATCAATGCAGCGCACAAACCGGTTTTCGGTCCCCGGTTCGAGCCGGCAACTCAGCGCGGGATTAAAGTGATCGGGGTAGCTGGCGCGATACACCAGCCCCTGCCACAAAACCTCGCGGCTCAGCGCCAGCATGTCGGGATTGCTAAGGTCATTAACCTCAATGATATGTTCAAACTCCAGCAACTCAGACACCCGGGACTCCCTGACAGCAACGCATTCATTTAGTGGAAAAACGCAAGTCTAGCGGCAGGACGCCGCTGCTGTACACCCGAATATGACGCCAGGCCGGTTTCACACGCCGCCTCAGGCCTGGCGCGACCAGGTTTTTTTTGATTAACCTGCATCCAGATCGACCTCGCGGCGCATCTAATCCCCACACAATATTAGTATTCGACTATTTAATATCCGACTATCAGGAGAATGAACATGAATGACGAATGGGTCCCTATAGCAATGTTTTTTTGTCTCGCCGCAAGCCTGATTACATTTATCTATCTGCGCCATGTCAGCCAGGTTCGCAAAATGGACACGGTGCTGAAGCTGGCCGAGCGAAACGGTGGAGTCACAGACAAAATGCTGCAAATGCTCGGCGAAAACAACACACCCCGGAATGACCTGCGCAAAGGGCTGATTCTCACGGCGATCAGCCTGCCCGTGATTCTGGGTTTTGTGTTACAGGGCAACCGGGACGCGGCGATTTTTGTGGGCGGCGTGCTCCTATGTGCCGGGCTGGCGTATCTGGCAGTGATGAAATATGGTAATAAACTCGATGGTGGCCGGCAGGAACTGGATTGACTGACACAGGCATGACTGACAGCGAGGCGCTGGAAAAAACCCTGATTCTCAGAACCCTCGGCGGCAGAGACGACAGCGCGTACGGGCAGCTGGTGATCATGCATCAGAGCCGGGTCCGGGCACTGCTACGCCGCCTGTGTGGCAACGTAGATTCGGCTGATGACCTGGCGCAGGAGGTATTTGTTATTGCCCATCAGAAGCTGCCCAGTTATAAAGGACAGGGACGTTTTGGCGCGTGGTTGTGCAGCATTGCCTACCGCCAGTTTTTACAGTCATATCGTCAGCAGCGGCGGGAGCGGGACGTCCAGCTTGATTATCAGGCATGGCAGGCAGCAACACTGGCAACCACGGCGCCGGATGACAATGCCGGGCAAATTGACCTGGAGCGCGCCCTGCTGAACCTGCCTTCTGTTGAATCCGCCGCCATTACCCTGAACATGACGCTGGGGTATTCGCACCAGGAAGTCGCAGCAGTCATGCAGTTGCCTTTGGGCACTGTCAAATCGCATATCAGACGCGGTCTGGAGAAGCTGAAACAACAGTTATCCAGCCCGACAGAACAGGGCCCAGCGACTGTTCACAGGGAGCAATCAGCATGACACTTGATAACGAGTCACTGGAAAACCGATTGCGGCAAAGGCCGCCTATTGCCGATGATGGCTTCAGTCAGACTGTTTTGTTGCGAATCGCGGCGCAACAGCGACGCCGCCATCAGGTGCTGCTGACCACCTGGACGCTGGCAATGGCCGCAGTTGTGATCGCCGCCTCTACCCAGCTGAAGCTCTGGATCAATCACCTGCAACCACTGACCAACCAGTGGACAAGACAGACCGAGCAAGTGCTGCATCAGGTCTCCGATGTCTCGTTGCAACTGCCATTGTCAGGCCTGTGGCAGTCCTCGGCCGGATTGATTTTAATCGGGGTGCTGACATTGTTGCTGACAGCGACTGTCGTGTCTGCCTGGGACTAGGCCTTTGAATTGACTACAACTACCCGCACTTTAAGGGTATGATCTCTCCCAGCGAATTTGCTGCCTTACCGCAGGCATGCAGGCTGACGCCCGGGAGAACGATGCTCGTCAAAATCTACAGAAATATTAAACGCAATATCACCGAAGATGGCCTGATCGTCAGTAGCTCCGGCTTTCTGGTCAAATCCATGGTCGGCAAAATAGACTTTTCCCGGCCGTTGCGAATCCTTGAAATTGGCAGTGGTCGGGGCGCTTTTACCCGCGAAATCATTCAGCGCATGTGCCCGCAGTCTCAGCTCGATGTGTGTGAAATCAAGGCCGAATACAATCCCTGGATCGAACAGCTCATGACTGGCAACCCCGACAAACAGGTGCGCCTGCACAATTGCTGCGTCACCGAGTTACTGACTGAAGCCGGCCGGTATGATGTGATTCTATCTTCATTACCCCTGAAAAACTTCGAAGGCATGAAAGACAACAACGCCTTTCTGCACAGGGTAATTGAAGCCCTCAGATTTGGTCTGCGCGACGGCGGTATCTACCTGCAATATCAGTATTTCCGCAGCAACAAGGCTGACATTGAGTCCATATTTGGCAAGCCCATGGACAATATCAATTTTGTTGCGCTGAATATCCTGCCAGCATTTGTCTACAGCATGACCAAAGGCGCAGCAGAACAACGTGCATAAAGAAAAGCTGGAGACGGTCAATTTTTTTGGTTTGTACACATGGCTGGCGGTGGTGGCAACCTCGCTGTCGCTGTACTTTTTTTACCCTGACCTGTTTGCACCAGAGAATATCCGACAGTTCTTTTCCGACAACCTGGTCGTGGGCCTGTTGGGCTATTTTGTCATTTCCACCTTGCGCGGTTTCACGCTGGTTCCATCAACGCCCATCGTATTGGCGGGCATTCTGGTATTCCCGCCCTGGCCCCTGTTTCTGGTCAATCAGCTGGCAGTTTACTCGTCCTCAGCCATTGTCTATTTCATGGCACGCCAATTCCGTTTTGACCACTACTTTCACGAACACTACCCGACCCAGGTGGAACGCCTGACGGCGCTATTGAAGCAGCGTGAATTGCTTGTTATCAGTGCCTGGGGCTTTATACCTGTGGTGCCCACCGACATGATTGTTTACGTCTGCAGCGTGCTGAGAATCAAGCTGTGGAAAACATTGCTGGGCGCGTCCATCGGCGAAGGCATTATTTGCGCCATCTACATCTTCGGCGGTGCAGCAGGACTGAGTGCGTTGCTGGATTACTTCTGAGCAAGGCCTGAAATCTGTCTGACGATTGTGCAACGCCGTCGCAACGGTTACTCTTGGCTTAAATAACAATATCAAAGAGGTACTCCGACCATGGCTTCTAATCGCATGAACTCCCAATGCTCCCCTCGTTGCCGCAGATTCGGCATTAGCGCCCTTCTGGCGTTCAGCCTGTTCCTGTCCGGTAGCCTCGCATATGCTGACACCAGTTGGCCGACAACAGCCGATGGCGCCACAGCCGCCGGCTTCTCAGTCGATACCATCAATCGCCTCGACGCCGCCATGGAAAAGATTGTTGCTGACAATGATGTCGCCGGCATGGTCTGGATGCTGGCCAAAGACGGTCAAGTCGCCACGTATGACAACGCCGGTTATGCATCTATCGAAGACCAGCGACCAATGACCAAAGATACCCTGTTCCGCATTTACTCGATGACCAAACCCATCACCGGGGTTGCCCTGATGATGTTGCGTGAGCAGGGTTTGTGGGATTTTGACGACCCTGTCAGTAAATTCATTCCGGAATTCGCCGACCTTGAGGTGCTGCTGCAATATGACGAGGCCGGCAACATTGAGCTGGGGCCATTGACGCGTCAACCTACCATGCGCGAGCTGTTGAACCACTCCGCCGGCTTTGGTTACGGGCTCAGTGGCAATGACCCGGTCAATGAATCCTTTCGTGAGCTTGAGGTGCTGGCATCCCCTGATCTGAACGCCCTGATCAGCAGAGTCTCCAATATCCCGTTGCTCTATCAGCCCGGCGAACAGTGGGTGTATTCTGTTGCCGTGGATATCCAGGGTTACATCGTCGAGAAGTTGTCAGGACAGCCTTTTGGTGAATTCCTGCAAGAACACCTTTATCAGCCACTGGGCATGACCGACACTGCGTTTTACGTCGACGAAGCCGATCGTGACCGGTTCGCGGATGTTTATCGCTGGGATCGTGAACAGGGAAAACTGATGCGCAACGCGGAGCGGCCGGATCGCCCCAGCTACTTTGATGCCGACCGTCTGGAATCCGGAGGTGGTGGTCTGGTATCGAGCACACACGACTATGCCCGCTTCCTGCAAATGCTGGTGAATGAAGGCGAACTCGATGGTGAGCGCATTCTGTCTCCCGAATCAGTCGAGATCATGCGCACCAACAGTCTTGCTGACGGCTTGTTACTGCGCGGCGGCGATACCCGCCCGGGTCAGGCTGGCCAGGGTTTTGGTGTCGACTTCGCTGTCATATTTGACCCGGAGGCAGCTCGCTCCAAACAGGGTGAAGGCACCTACTACTGGAGCGGCGCCGCCGGCACCTGGTTCTGGATCGACCCGGTGCATGACATGTTCTGGATCGGCATGATCCAGAGTCAGGGCGGCATGCGCCCCGGCGCGGCCAACATGCGACAGATAGCGGTCGACATCATTTACGACGATCTTAATAACTAAACCAGCAAAGCGACGAGCTGCACGGGGAACAATAATGCCTAATAAACCCAACTGGCGCACGTTTGTCATCGCCTGCCTGCTGATCCTGGCAGGCTCTGTGTTGGCTCACCAGATTCAGACTGCCGGCGACATTGAAATCAAGGATGTGCGCTTTACCGGCGCCAATGGCAACACCCTGAGTGCACTGCTGTATGTCCCGGACAATGCCAGTGCCGATACGCCGGCACCCGGGATTCTGGCCGTGCACGGCTACATTAACTCACGCGAAGTTCAGTCCGGTTTTGCCATTGAGTTTGCCCGCCGCGGGTATGTTGTGCTGGCGCTGGATCAGGCCGGTCACGGTTATTCAGACGCACCTGCGTTTGCCAATGGTTTTGGCGGGCCGGCGGCACTGAACTACCTGCGCAGTCTGGATATTGTCGACACCAACAATATCGGGCTTGAAGGTCACTCCATGGGTGGCTGGACCGTTCTCGCGGCGGCCGCGGCGGCGCCTGATGACTACAAGTCCATGGTGCTTCAGGGCTCCAGCACCGGCAGCGGCATGGCGTTGCCAGGCACACCTGACTGGCCACGCAATGTGTCCCTGGTGTTCGCACAGTACGACGAATTTGCGCCCTTGATGTGGGAAGTCGCCAAAGGCGCTGATGCTGGCAACAGCAGCAAACTCCAGACCCTGTTCGGCACATCTGCCCCCGTTGTTGAAGGTCAGGTCTACGGCAGCATTGCCGATGGCAGTGCCCGCATCTGGCATTCACCGCCAGTCACCCACCCCGGCAATCACCTGTCGCATGAATCAATTGGTCATGCCACTGACTGGTTCGCACAAACTCTTGAGGGTGGTACACCTGACGCTGTTTCCGATCAAATCTGGTTCTACAAGGAAATTGGCACCCTGATCGGCCTGATCGGCTTTGTCATGCTGATACTGGGCAGCTTCAACATTCTGCTGCTGACGCCCTGGTTCAGTGGTCTTTATTCACCGGACAGCCCCACAGCTTACGTGCGCCGCACCGGCAAGTGGTGGTTCGCCGCCATCGTCAGCGCCGTCATCCCGGTTGCCACCTTTTATCCGGCCATGAGCTGGGGCGCTGCGCTGATGCCCGCGTCCGCGTGGTTTCCACAGGCCATCACCAGCCAGATTGCAGTTTGGGCCATCGTTAACGGCGTGATTTTTACTATCCTTGGTTTCATCATCCGGACGGGCAAATTGACGTATTCCCATCGGCTGCTGCCTTCCATTAGCATCGCAATTGCCACGGTTGGCATGGCGTATCTTTCAGTACTGGCAGTCGACTTCCTGTTCAAGGTTGATTTCCGATTCTGGTTTGTTGGCGTCAAGGCCATGAGCCTGAGTCAGGTTCAGATGATGCTGGTCTACCTGATACCGTTTATGGCGTTCTTTGTCCTGGCCTTGCGCGCATTGCACAGCGGCCTTTCGGTCGCCAGCGACCGACCACTGCAACAATACACCAGCAATGCTCTGGCTCTGATGGGTGGGTTTCTGGCATTTCTGCTTGCCCAGTACATCAGCCTGTTTACGCGCGGCGTGCTGATTACACCGGCTGAGCCATTGAACACAATTGTTATGATACAGTTTGTGCCGATGCTGCTGATTGTCGGCATCATCAGCACGTACACGTATCGGCGCACGGCCAGCTACCTGCCAGGTGCATTTATCAATGCGCTGTTTGTCAGCTGGTATATTGTGGCGGGTCAGGCGACCCAGTTCGCCGGCTGAACCACATTAATGCAACCCAAGAACGCACGCCAAGGATAATAAAATGGAAGGTCTGGTTACGTCGCTGAACAACATCATCTGGAGCAGCGCACTGGTATTTTTGTGTCTGGGTGCGGGCCTGTTTTACTCCGTACTTACCCGCTTTGCACAGCTACGCCATTTCCGCGAAATGTGTCGTCTGCTGTTTAAAGGCAATGAATCCGAACAGGGTATTTCCTCCTTTCAGGCGCTCGCGGTGTCGCTGTCCGGGCGGGTTGGTGTCGGCAACATTGCCGGCGTTGCCGCCGCCATCGGTTTTGGCGGCCCGGGCGCCGTGTTCTGGATGTGGGTGGTGGCGTTTCTGGGCGCCAGCACTGCCTATGCCGAATCGACACTGGGCCAACTCTACAAGGTAGAGGAAGACGGTCAATACCGCGGCGGCCCGGCATATTATTTTGAACGCTGCCTGGGCCAACGCTGGCTGGCGGTGTTGTTCGCACTGGCCGCCATTGTCGCCTGCGGCATGTTCCTGCCCGGCGTTCAGGCCAATGCCGTTGGCAATGCGGTAACGCAGGTGTTTGGCGAAGGCACCTTGGTGGTGACTCAGTTCGGCGAAGTCGGTTCCAACAAACTGGTGGCGCTGGCGGTCATTCTGATGATCCTGGCCTTCATCATTTTTGGTGGTATTAAGCGCATCGCTCACTTTACTCAGGTTGTGGTTCCTTTTATGGCCGTGGGTTACATCATCATGGCCATGATCATCATCTTCCTGAACATCGGACAGTTGCCTGGCGTGATTGGTCTCATATTCAGCGACGCCTTTACCGCGCAGGCAGGTTTCGGTGCTGCCATTGGCTGGGGCGTTCGCCGTGGCATTTACTCGAATGAAGCCGGTCAGGGCACTGGCCCGCACGCAGCGTCTGCGGCCGAAGTCGAACACCCGGCACAACAGGGTCTGGTGCAGGCGTTTTCGGTTTATGTCGACACATTGTTTGTATGTTCAGCGACAGCTTTCATGATCCTGATTACTCAACAGTACAATGTTCAGGGCACACTGGAAGCTGGTCAATTCATTGTTCAGAACGTGGATGCCGGCACTGAAATAAGCTCGGCAGCATTTACCCAGATGGCTCTGGGCAGTGTCTTTGGCAACTTCGGTCCGGTGTTTGTTGGCATCTCGCTGTTCTTTTTTGCCTTCACCACGATTCTGGCTTATTACTACATTGCTGAAACCAACACCGCTTACCTCAATCGCTACTTCAAGGCCAGAATCCCGCTGGCCGTGATCAAGTTCATGATCATGTTCATGGTGGCTTACGGCATGGTCAACAGCGCCGGCTTCATCTGGACTATCGGTGATATCGGCGTTGGGCTGATGGCCTGGATCAACATTGTGGGTATCCTGGCGATCTATTTTGTGTCGGGCCCCGCCATCACCTGCCTGAAAGACTATGAAGAGCAGTTAAAAAGCGGCAAGCCGATCACGTTTGACCCGCGCAAACTGGGGATCAAAAATGCGACGTTCTGGGAAAAGCGCCATGACCAGACTAATAGCAGCAACGCGGGTGCAGCGTCTGAAAAGTCCCCGGACTAGAATTCAAATCCGTAGTGAGGAGAGCACGACGGGTGCTCTCCTCTTCAGCCCAGATAACTCTTGAATCCGTCCAGCAGCATTTGCACAGAAATGGTCACCAGAATCATGCCCATCAGCCGTTCGATGGCTTTCAGGCCACGGGCACCCAGCAGTTTGTAGAGCCGCTGCGACAGTAACAGAATGGCTGCCGACAACGTCCACGCGCCCATCAATGCAAGCAGCCAGTCACCGCTTCGATCCGGACCGGTCTCCGCCAACAACACCAAGGTAGCCAACACCGATGGCCCGGCAATCAGAGGCATGGCCAGGGGCACAATCAATGGCTCTCCCTCGCTGCCATCATCACCCATGACACCGCCGCGAGACGGAAAAATCATACGAATGGCAATGATCATCAGTACCAGGCCACCGCCAATGGAGATTGCTTCGCGAGACAGACCCAGCGCGGTCAGTATCGTCGGCCCCGTGAACAGGAACAACAACATAATGGCCAGCGCTATCAACAGCTCACGGATAAGAATGAGCCGACGACGCTCAGGTGCAACCCCTGACAGCACACTGAGGAATATCGGGATATTGCCCAGCGGGTCCATAATCAGGAACAGCGTGACGGCAGCGGCAAAAGTTTCCATAGTGTTCAGATCCGGGCGTTTTCATTGGCATCAGGCACCGCATCATACGCCCTTTCCGCCCTGAACTCATCCCGACACAACAGACCCGATGGTTAACTGCTGTCAGAAACTCACGGTCTGTTGCAGCAGCGTGGTGCCGTGTTGATCACGGATGGACATGTCAAGCACCGGCGCATCAGCGGACCAGTCGATGTCAATCAGCCCATAGTTGGCGACCGCAAAGGCTTCGCCGACCCGGTGTCGGTTGGGGCTGATGGCATGCCATTCTTCGGTCAGCCCGGATGAGGTCATTTCCACCAGGGCAAAAGGCAGCCCGGCATCATCGATACGGCTGAATTCCGACCAGTGCGTATCGCCGGAGATGAGCACTGTAGGCACATGGGGGGATGACTGCAACAATTCGAAAAAACGCTGCCTGTCAGCGGGAAAATTGGCCCAGCTTTCCCAGCCGGTAAAATCTGCCAATAGCTGAATGCTGGAGCCGATGATACGCAAATCGGCATCAACCATGAGCTGCTGCTGCAACCACTGCCACTGCGCTTCGCCCAGCATGGTCGCCGCGGCTGACAAGTCGGCCTCATATGGGCCCATGTCCAGCGCCTGACGGGCTTCCCGTTTGGCCGGATCAGTGACGGCGACCAAGGGCGTGCGATTCCAGCGCAGATCCAGCAGGATCAACTGCACTTTCTGACCACTCTCGCCGTATTCATAGGATGTGTAGATACCATCCGGCCGTGATCGCCGCTCGGAATCCTCAGGTTCGTTCCAGAAATCCAGCATCACCTGGCGGGATGCTTCTTTACCGGGGTACTCAGCACCACCGTCATTGACACCGTAATCGTGGTCATCCCAGATGGCAACCACATCGGTCTGTTCGCGCAGGCGCTGAAAACCGTCAACCGCCCCCAGTTGTTCGTACTTTGATTGCAGCACTGCCGGGTCTTCACTGTCACCGTAGATATTGTCGCCCAGAAACACAAACACCTCTGGCTCGTCAGCCAGCACTGCCTGCCAGATCGGTTGTGGCCGGTCTTGGTGTACGCAGGAACCAAAGGCGATGACAGTGCGGCCCTGTGCCGACGCCTGCGCCATAACCAACATCAGCAAACCACTTATTCCAAGGTATGTTGCCGGCTTTAGTGCTCTGCGCACAAATGACGTCATGGTAAAAACTCCTTCATGGGTGGGGCCATCTGCGCATTGTAGCGTTGATAGTCTTCGCCCAGCCAATGCATAAGGGTTGCCGCAATACCAGTGGCACTCAAACATTCATCAGGTGCGATAGCGCCGTGCGCAGGCACACCCGGGCCCATGGCAGCCATCCAGATGGCATCAGAACCTTCGATGCCATTTTCATACGTCGCCAGGCTGGTCATATACTGCTCCACGGCGCGTTTGCTGGCGTGATGCTGCCAGGTTTCCAGCGGCATTTCGCCCCGGCCATGATCAACTGTCACGAACAGCGCGGTGTTATCCCGGTATTGCTCAAGCGACTGCAGCGTCTGCCAGACTTCTTCGATAAACCCATCCACCCGGCGTGACGCAAACACGTACTCATCATACTTGCCATCGTGAGCAAAGTCGTCTGGTTCGCCATAGGCAATATGCACCAAGCGCGGTTGTTGCTCGCGCAGGGTCGACAGCGCATAGTGGTGCGTAAACGCATCATGCCGCACCGTCGGCCAATGCGGTGAGATATCCTGTTGCAGTGTGTTCAGGAAACGCTCGAAATCACTGTCGGGATCAAGCGTTAGGCCGATATTAACGGGAATGCCGCTGCGCTCGACATGGTAGATATAGGGAAACACATCCCATGATCCAAAGGCCGCGGCTCTGCCGGCAAAAGCCGGATTCTGTTGCAGCAATTCGAGCACGGTTTTTTCCGGATTTGGTACTTTGGCGTTGGAATCTATACTGTCGTTGGTGACGCCACTGAGAATTTCGTTATAGCCCGGGTAGGAAAAGTTCCAGTCATTGCTCATACGAGCGCATGAGCCCTGATCACGATCGCCGACCATGACGCCCTGCGCTGTCATGACACCGTACACGAACGGCATGATCAGGCCACGACGCGCTGTTACTGATTCGCGCCAGAAAGCCGACACCAGTTCCTCGCTGCGCGCTGAATAGTCCGGGTGCTCGGCCAGACGTGCATCCAGTCCACGGAACAGTTCCTGCCAGCGAATCCCATCGATCGTGATCAGAACCACGTTCTCGGCCGCCCTGGCCTGCACCGGGGCCACAAGCAACATCAATATTATACAAATACGACTGGTCATTCTGCTCTCCCGCCATGATCACATGGCATCATTTTTTGAAAAAATATACAGATGAAAAAAAAGCCCGCAGCATACACTGCGGGCTTTTCTTGCTGGCATCAGATCAACTATCAGAAGTCGACAGTCAGCGTCGCTGTCGCTGTGCGTGGCGGCGCTATCCAGCCGCCCCATCCGCCAGCAACGCCACCGATGTAAGACTTGTCAGTCAGATTGGTGACATTGATCTTTATGCTGGCACCGTCAAGTCCTTGCAGGTACTCAGCAAGATCAACACCAACATAAAGATCGGCTACGCCGTAACCGTCAATGCGTGTCGTGTTGGAAGCATCCAGCCAGCGATCACCCACATTCTTGTAAGTCAGGCCAGCGGAAAAGCTGTCACGCCGCCAGTCGGCAGAGATGACAAACATGTCTTCGGCAGATCCGAACACGGTATTGCCCGGAAATACGCCGAGCAGCGTGTTGGCGGCCGGGTCTGGCGTGCCAATATAGGTGGAGTCATTTTTGGTGTAGGAGAAATACAGGCTAAGCGTTTCAGAAACACTGGCCTGCACGGCTGCCTCAACACCCGAGGAATCGATACCGCCTACGTTAACGTAAGCACCGTCGCTTTCACCCAGGTAATCGATACCGTCGGTGGAGCCTTCCGGGATATAGGTGATACGGTTGGCGAACTCGATATCATAATAAGTCAGACTGGCGTTGAACATACCAGTGGTATAACGCAGACCCAGATCCATGCTGTCAGCGGTTTCAGGCTCCACTGAATCCAGGGCAGTCTGATTGGCCTCCAGCACACCGTCCTTGATGGATGAGAAACTCTCGGCGTAGCCAACAAAGGCTTCCAGCCCATCTATTGGTGTCGCGTAAACCAGACCACCACTTAACAGCACATCGGAGTCAGAGTTCACCGATGCTGTTCTCAGGCCACCCTGGTGTTCGTCTTCACGGTCAATATCAACCAGGTACTGCTTCACGCCCAGACGCGCCGTGAGCGGACCCACGGCAACGGTGTCTTCCAGATACCAGGTCATGGTCTCCTGCGGGAAGCTCCGGTCGTACTGCGTCCAGTAAGGCACGTGATTGAAGTTATAACTTGTTCTGGAATCTATAACTTTTAACCAGTCACGCGATTCATTACGGTTGTTGTCTTCGTACCAGAAACCGCCTCGCAAGGTGTTATCGAACTGGCTGAAGTCCTGAACCCAGGAGAAGTCAGCGACAAAACCGGTACGCTGCTTTTCATAAACCGTGTGGCGGTAGGAACTGACAGGCAGCGCGCCCGCCGGGAAACATGCGGGGTCGTAAGCCGGGCCTGCGCCGCCGTACGGGAATACCAGCGAGCTTTCACAGCCGGGACGTGGTTGCAGCGCTCGGCCATCGGCATCAACAAAGGTAATCGTGCCCAGCGGGCTGCCGCCCAGAGCCGGCGCTCCGGTATTCAGCTCCGAATGCGGGTTGCCAGCGCCGTCATTGCGTACGTCTACAATATAGGGCGGAATCCAGTCACCGCGGCCACTGTTGTCGTGGTGATAAACCGAGGTGCTGAAATCGATGCCAGACACTTCAAAATCAGCTTTAGCATAGGCCAGCAGATTCTTGCGCAAGGTAGACCAGGCGCGACGGTACAACTGATCGACATGAGGAATGCCCGTCCAGTTGCCGGTCAGGCGGTCCCAGGTCGGATCTTCCACGAATTCCTGCGGCGTGACACGTTGATAGTTGTCTTCGTGCGCGTCATCGTAGGAGATATAGCCGGTCAGTTCAAAATTGTCGTAATAGCCCTTGAGCTTGGCTGCGATGTGATCGCGGTTGGACTCACCCGACCCGTCGATCCATGAGTCAATGTCGGAACCGGATATACTGATCCAGGCATAGGTGTTATCCATGATTTCGCCAGTGTTATAGCGTGCAAAGATCTTGCGTGCATTGTTGTCACCAAACGTGGTTGACGCCGTCAGGCCGGCCTCACTCGTCGGATCAACGCTGCGGAAGTTCATGCTGCCGCCCAGTGCCTCGTGTGACCACGACGCGATATCAGAGGTACCCTGAACCACATCGACAGCCGCCAGATTCTCTGTATCCAGAAACCGGTTGGCCTTGGAGCCGCCACCGTAATTGGAGTTGCCATTGGGGATACCGTCTATGGTCATGCCCAGTTGCTGTTCGTCAAGGCTGACCTGGAAACCGCGGATGCTGATGGTTGTGGACCAGTCATCACCGCCGAAGGCATCACCCTCGTTAACCAGAACCCCGGGGATATAGTCGATGGCACCCAAAACGCTGGATGCGCCCGATACCTGGTCCAGCATTTCCTCGCTCACCGAGCTGCTGGCAAAGGTGCGCATTTGCGACGTTACCACCATTTCTTCTACTGCCGGTGTGCTCTGCGCCAGCGCCAAGGGTGACGCTGCGAGGCCGCTGAGCGCCAGACAGATACCGCGATATAATTTTTTGGTTGTCATTAGGTAAAACCCCAGATAGTGTATTCAAGATGGGTACCTTATTACCCGTCTGTAACAACCGAGCGACAGTTCGATAACAGTTTTATAACAAAAACATGACAGTTGATTTCCAGGACAGGAGAACTCATGGGGGCACCAGACTACCTTGAAGACCTTCCCCGCCGACTGCTGGTACTGGACGATGATGTAAGCGTCAACGCGACAATTTGCGCCATCGCCAGCAGGGCTGGCTTCGAAACACGATCAACAACCAACGCTGAAGAGTTTTTCCAACTGGTCGCAGGCTGGCAACCTTCGCACATGATTGTCGATCTGGTCATGCCTGATGTTGATGGTGTCGAAACCCTGCACCGACTGGCTGTATCTGGCAGCCAGGGGACCATCATTGTCACCAGCGGTCTGGGTGGACGCGTACTGGAAGCCGCGAGCCGGGCGGCCGAGGAGAACGGCCTGCGCGTTTCCGGCGTTCTGCCCAAACCCTTCACGCCCACCCGGTTGCGCAGCCTGTTGTTTCAGGAAATGAGCCAGTTCAAGCAGGCCTCGCCCGGGCTGCAGGAAGTGTTGCCGGTCAGTGCCGACATGCTGGCAACAGCGCTCGCACAAAAGCAGCTAAGCGTGCATTTTCAGCCCAAGATAGTCTGTACAACCCAGCAGGTGGTGGGCTTTGAAAGCCTGGTACGCTGGCAGCACCCCGAGCGTGGCATGATTTTCCCGGACCAGTTTATCGCGCTGGCTGAGCAAAGTGGCCACATTGCCGAATTGACAAGGCAGGTCTTTGATCTCAGCCTGGCCTGGTTCGCCGACAACTTTCTCGATACGGACCTGAAGCTGTCAATCAACATGTCGCCGATTGTGCTGGCAGATGCCCAGTTTCCGGCCTGGGTTCAGCAGGCCTGTGACCATTATGGTGTTGCGCCGAATCAGGTGACACTGGAGATTACCGAAACCAGCAGCATGGAAAACCCAGTCGCCGCCCTTGAGTACCTGACCCAGTTCCGCATCAAGGGTTTTCACCTGTCCATTGATGATTTTGGCGTGGGATATTCGTCATTGGTACAACTTGCCCGTCTGCCGTTCTCCGAAATGAAAATCGACAAAATGTTTGTTATGTCAGCCTCAGCGTCAATCGAGTCACAAAAGATCGCCGCCGCTGTGATCGGCCTGGCCAGGGCGCTCGACCTCAATGTTACGGCAGAGGGCGTTGAAGATGACTGGACCTTACAGTTTCTGTGCGATCTGGGATGTATACATGCACAGGGCTATTTTATCGGCCGGCCCATGCCCCCCGACGCAGCGTTGCAATGGATACATTCCAGAAAAAGTCGCCAGGAGGCCCTGAGTGAGGCGCAAAAATCATAAGACCAGCGAACTGCTCCGTATCGCGGGAACGGCAGCCAAGCTCGGGGGCTGGGAAGTCGACCTGGTCAAGCAGGAGGTGCACTGGTCGGCAGAAACCAGGATGATTCATGAGGTACAACCTGATTTCCAGCCATCGGTGGAACAGGCCATTGAATTCTATGCGCCCGAACACCGGGACCGGATTCAGACTGTCTTTGATCGATGCGTAAATGACGGCACGCCTTACGATGAGATTGTGCAGTTTGTCACTGGCAAAGGCCGAACATTGTGGGCTCGCTCTATCGGTGAGGCGGTCAGGGATGACAACGGCACAATCGTCGCTGTCCATGGCGCGTTCCAGGATATTTCGGAACTGATCGTTGCGCGCGAACGCTCTGAATCCTTGTCAAAGCAATTACAGCAAACGCTGGAAAATATCAGCGACGGATTCTTCTTAATAGACCACGACTGGTGTTTCGGTTTTCTCAACACTCAGGCGGAAATACTACTGCTGCGCCGCCGGGAAGATTTGCTGGGTAAATGTATCTGGGACGAATTCCCTGCAGCAGACGATTCCGACTTTCGGCGCTGCTACGAAGAGGCGGTCAACGAACAGCATACCGTCCGGTTTACCGACTTCTATCCGGCCCCCTTGAATGCCTGGTTCGAAGTAAGTGCCCACCCTACCCAGGACGGCCTTGCTGTCTATTTCCGCGATGTCACCGAGCGCATCAACAATGAAGAGTCGCTGCGCATCAGTAATGAACGGTTCAACCTCATCGCCCGGGCAACCCGTGACGCTATCTGGGACTGGGACCTGGTGCACGACACTATCTGGTGGAACGACAACATGCTCGCGGTGTATGGCCATGACCTTGTGTCAACCGTCACAAGCTCGGAAGCATGGGTTCGCAACATTCATGAAAATGACCGAGAACGTGTGATCGACAGTATCAACAAGGTCATTGATGGAACGACTACCGGTTGGCAAGACCAGTATCGGTTTATGCACAGCAACGGCACCATTCGGAATGTCAGTGACCGCGGCTTTGTCATACGGAACGGAGATGGCAAGGCCATTCGCATGGTTGGCAGCATGATGGATGTCACCGATCGCATTGAGCTAGATGAGCGTATGCGACAGGCTCAAAAACTGGAAGCGGTAGGACAGCTGACGGGTGGCGTTGCTCATGATTTTAATAACCTGCTCACCGTCATTCTGGGCAATGCAGAACTACTGACCGAACAGCTTACCGATCAGCAGCAATTGCGGATGCTTGCAGAAATGACGGCCACGGCTGCAGAGCGCGGCGCCGAACTGACCAACCGCCTGCTTGCTTTTTCACGTCGACAACCATTGGACCCAAGGAACGTCAATATCAACAAGCTGATCCAGAACATGGACAACCTGTTGCGACGTACATTGCAGGAACACATTGACATCGAAACCGTATACGCAGGGGGTCTGTGGTTATCGGAAGTTGATCCGGGCCAACTTGAGGGTGCGCTGCTCAATCTCGCCATTAACGCGCGTGATGCCATGCCAAGTGGCGGCAAACTGACCATTGAAACCGGCAACACACAACTGGACCAGGCCTATGCCGACACACAGGACGAGGTGGTGCCCGGCCAATATGTCATGGTGTCGGTCTCGGATACCGGTACCGGTATGACGCCCGAAGTACGTCGCAAAGCCTTCGAGCCATTTTTCACTACCAAACAGATGGGCAAAGGCAGTGGTCTCGGTTTGAGCATGGTCTTTGGTTTTGCCAAGCAAAGTGGCGGCCACGTCAAGATTTACTCGGAAATCGATGAAGGCTCAACAGTAAAACTGTACCTGCCACGCGCCAACTCTGCAGACAATACCAATTATGACGGACACCTGGCACCCGACATTGAGGGCGGCAATGAAATCATACTACTGGTTGAAGACGATCCGCTGGTGCGCGAACACGTCAGCGCCCAACTTGAAGCACTGGGATACCAAGTACATACCGCCACAAACGCAGATGAGGCTCACGATACCTTAAAACTGATGAACAACATTGACCTGCTGTTCACGGATATCGTTATGCCTGGCTCAATGAACGGTCGTCGGCTTGCCGATCTCGCCCTCAAGCTACGCCCCGGCATCAAGGTATTGTTCACGTCAGGTTACACGGAGAATGCCATTGTGCATCATGGCCGCCTGGATCGCGGTGTGCATCTGCTGAATAAACCCTATCGCCGGCAGGAACTTGCGGCCAAAGTACGCAAAGTGCTTGATGAAAACCCGGACGAACCCTGACGTTGCTGCCCCGCGATTGCCACCCTGCCACTAATACCCCAACAAAGCTGCAAAAAATTCCCACGCGCTGTTTAATCTGATACCCTGACGGCTTTGACGGGAGAGCATTGCTTGAATCAACCGCTGGTAGTCGACCTGGATGGCACCCTGATCCACACGGATATGCTGCACGAATCAGCACTCAAAGTGCTGCGTGAGCGACCGTGGGCTACGCTGTCCATTCCAGTCTGGATGGCACGCGGAAAAGCAGTCCTCAAACAGCACCTGGCCAAACAGGCACAGATCAATCCGGCCAGCCTGCCATACAATGAAGAACTTCTGGTCTGGCTGCGTCAACAGAAGAATGCTGGGCGCAGGCTTGTACTCTGCACCGCCGCAGACCAGGTCATCGCTCAGGGAATTGCTGAGCACCTGCAGCTGTTCGACGAGGTCATGGCCAGTGATGGCAAAACCAATCTGTCCGGCGCCAACAAGGCCGACGCGTTGACAGCACGCTTTGCCGAGACCGGCTTTGTTTACGTTGGCAACTGCGACAAAGACCTGCCCGTTTGGAGTGTCGCACACAGCGCCGTTGTGGTTAACGGCGCCAGCGGGCTCAGTGACCGGACTCGCGCCGTATGCGATATTGAGCAGGAGTTTCCCTTACGCCCCCGGGGGCCGCTTGCCTGGTTGCGGGTTATCCGCGCGCATCAATGGCTGAAGAACCTGCTGCTGTTCATTCCCCTGATTGCGGCCCATCAGTTCAGTGATACCGACACCTGGCTAACCCTGATCATGGCGTTTGTCGCCTTCAGCCTGTGTGCATCGGCGGTATACATCACCAACGACCTGCTGGACCTTGAAAGTGATCGCCTGCATCCACGCAAACGCTTTCGCCCGTTCGCCTCCGGACTATTGCCGGCCTGGCAAGGTGTGGTTCTGATGCCATTCCTGTTGCTGGCGGGCATCAGTGCTGCGCTCTGGGTCAACGTTGCCTTCCTGCAATGGCTGGCCCTCTACCTGTTGCTTACCTGTTTGTATTCGTTTGGCCTCAAACGACTGATGCTGGTGGACTGCCTGACCCTGGCGATGCTTTATACCCTGCGTATTATTGCTGGCACCGCAGCTGCCAGTCTGGAGCTGTCGTTCTGGCTGCTGGCGGAGTCGGTATTTCTGTTCCTGTCACTGGCATTTGTCAAACGTTACGCCGAGCTCGCGCTGCAGTCGCTCAGTGGCGAGAGCAAGGCACACGGGCGTGGATATTACACCAGCGACGCCCCGCTTATTCAGACGCTGGGAGTCACGTCCGGTTACGTCGCCGTCATGATTCTGGCGCTGTACCTGAACAGCGAAGAAGTGCTTGAACTGTATAGCAACCCGACACTGGTCTGGGCAGCAATACCTTTTATGCTGTTCTGGGTCAGCTGGATGTGGATGCAGGCCAGCCGTGGCAACATGCATGATGACCCACTGGTTTTTGCGGTCAAGGACAAAGCCAGTCTGCTGGCCGGACTCGGCTTCGCTACCGTGCTTGTGATCGGATCGGTAGCATGAAATTGCAGGGGATTGTCCAGCCATGAAAATTGCTTCCTGGGGTCGTCTCAGCCAGGATCACCATGACGCAATCGCGTTGAGTGACCATCGATGTCTTTCCAGCCAGATTCAACGCAGCGCGCCCGGCATCAGCTATGGCATGGGCCGCAGCTACGGCGATGTCTGCCTGAACCCGGGCGGTGCACTTTGGCTGACGCGGGGGCTGAACCGGTTTATCAGTTTTGACGATCAAACCGGACTGCTGTGCTGCGAGCCAGGAGTAACCCTGAAAGAAATTCAGGATTGTTTTGTATCGCGTGGCTGGATGTTGCCAGTGACACCTGGCACGCAACTGATTACCGTGGGCGGCGCAATCGCCAACGATGTTCACGGCAAGAATCACCATGTCATGGGTACCTTTGGCGAACACGTCGTCAGTTTCAAACTGGCACGTACGGACGGCACCACGCTGGATTGCAGCCGCAAGCAAAACCCGGACATGTTTCGGGCAACCATTGCAGGCCTGGGCCTGACCGGCATCATCTACAACGTGCAATTACAATTGCGCCGCATCGAAAGCCCCTGGCTGCTGACTGATACCGTACCCTTCAGTAACCTGGATGATTTTTTTGCGCTGGCTGACGAATCCGAAGCCAGCTGGGAACATACTGTGTCGTGGATCGATTGCCTTGCAGGCCCCCAAACACGCGGAATTTTCATGCGCGCCAACCACGCCAGCAAACAGGAACTCGCTGCGTTGCCGTATTACCTGCCTGACATCAGTAAGGTTCGTCGCCGCAAGAATATCGACATGCCACTGACACCGCCGGTTTCACTGGTCAACAGACTGAGCCTGCGTCCTTTTAATGCGGCGTATTACGCGATGAACGCTCGCAAGGCGGGCGCCGGTGTGGCGCACTACGAAAGCTTCTCTTATCCACTGGACAAGATCAATAACTGGAACCGCATGTATGGACGTCGCGGCTTTTATCAGTATCAATGCGTGGTTCCACGCGACAACGCGCGACAGGCAATTGAGAGCATGCTGACGGCAATCGCGGATGCGGGCGAAGGCTCATTCCTGGCCGTCTTAAAAACCTTTACTGAGCGCCCTGCCGCCGGACTGCTGAGCTTTCCGATGGCCGGTGCGACGCTGGCGCTGGATTTTCCCAACAAAGGCGGGGCAACCGAAGATCTGCTGGCCCGGCTCGATGATGTCGTCTCCTCGGCAGGCGGCCGACTTTATCCCGCCAAGGATGCTCGCATGCCAGCGCATATGTTTGCCGCCAGCTATCCGGAGCTGACACAGTTTTCCGCATTTCGTGACCCGGGCATCAGCTCGGCCATGTCACGCCGCTTACTCGGCTCGTGACCCAGGTCAAAAAGGTAATGTTATGACACAGAACAAACGAATCGTAATTGTCGGTGCCACCTCCTCGATTGCCGAGCATTGCGCTCGTGCATGGGCCCAGCAATATCAGCAACAGACGCAGTCGGAAACACAACAGTTTGTGTTGCTCGGTCGTGATCAGGAGAAACTGTCTGCTATTGCTGCCGACCTGAGCGTGCGCAACCCTGCCGCTCAATGTGAAATCCTGCTGCCGGATTTTTCCTCAGCAGACTCCATTCAACAGACAGTCAAGGACATCGTGGCGGCGGGCACACCCGACATCGTATTGATCGCGCACGGAACCCTGCCAGAACAGTCTGCCTGTCAACAGAATCTCGCTATGGCAGCCGAGGCAATGCATATTAACGGACTGTCCCCGGCATTATTTGCCGAAGCATTTGCCGGCCCGATGCAGCGCGCCAATGCCGGTACCATCGTTCTGGTTGGTTCGGTGGCCGGTGACCGTGGTCGCAAATCCAATTATGTTTATGGCGCCGCCAAAGGCCTGGTCACTCGTTACGCACAAGGATTGCAGCACCGCCTGGCCGGAACCAATGTTGGCGTTGTGCTGGTCAAACCTGGCCCAACCGACACCCCCATGACAGCGCACCTGAAACAGGACGGTGCCAAATTGGCCAGCGTAGAGGCGGTGGCCAATGATATTGTGCAGGGCGTACAAAAGGGCCGCGCCGTTATTTATACGCCGGGAAAATGGTGGTTGATCATGATGATCATTCGTCATCTGCCCCGATTCATATTCAATAAAATGGACATATAGGATTAACAGGGATGCACCGCTTTTTTTCAGAGCAGGGACTGACGCGCACGGCCGCCGCACTGGCAGCACTGGTGGCCACCATTTTTGTTGTGCTGGCCATCACGGGCACAGTTCGCATGTACTCACCCGTGCCATTCTGGGATATGTGGGACGCAACCCTCAACTTTTATATTGCTATTAACGACGGTGCCAGCTGGCTGTGGTGGGCACAGCACAACGAACACCGCATTGTGCTGTCGCGCCTGCTGTTCTGGCTGGACTATCAATTCTTTGACGGCCTCAGCGTTTTCCTGCTGGCAATGAATTATGTCATCGTCGCGCTGGCTGTGCTGTTATTCTTTTATGTCAGCCGTGATCGCATGGCACACGAGTCTGCCCGCAACCATATCGTGTTTTTTGCTACCTGCTTCGTCACTGCCTGGCTGTATCAATGGATGCAGTATGAAAACCTGGCATGGGCATTCCAGAGTCAGTTTTTTCTGGCGCAGCTTGTACCGCTGTGTGCCTTGTACATACTGCATAGACCGGCCCGCAATAAACGGGCGCATCTGGCATTTGCCGCTGCCTGCCTGCTTGGTATCGCGTCCGCCGGCACAATGGCGAATGGCATTCTGGCGTTGCCATTGATGACAGCCTATGCCCTCGCGGCTCGCATGCGGCTGTGGCAGACGCTGACACTGGCAGTGCTGACTGCGGTCATTCTGGGGCTGTATTTTCACGATTACTTCTCTCCAGGCCACCATGGCTCTCTCACCGAAACGGTTTTGCAGCACCCACTGCAGCTCGCTCTGTATGTAGCCCTCTATCTTGGCAGTCCGTTTTACCACCTGTTCGGGACCGGAATAAGCGGCACTGCCGCAGCGGTTGTTTCGACCACACTGATGGCGGTGATTGCCTTCACTTGCCTGTTCCGGAGCTTGCGAAACCCGCGTGACAATGCCCTGCAACTGGCACTGGTGTTCTGTATAATTTATCTTGCAGGTACGGCAGTGGGTACAGGTGGCGGGCGCCTTATTTTCGGCGTGTACCAGGCCACCAGCTTTCGTTACACAACACCTGCCCTGATGGCCTGGGCCTGTGCCCTGATGCTGGTGCTGCCGTTGCTGTGGCAGGCATGGCGACGCTACCCGGTGATCAGTACCGGACTCATGATGTTGCTGCCAGCACTGATGCTCGTGCATCAGTTTGAAGCCGCTCGCGGTCAACAGGCGCTGGTGACCACACGCAATGTTGCCGCACTGGCGCTGGAACTGGGTGTCCGCGATGAGCCTCAGATACGTAATGTGCATGAGTTGTCAGTTGGCTTTTTGCGGATAGCCGACACCGCATCCCGGGAAAACCTGTCAGTTTTTGGCGTCTATCCCTGGCGGGACCTGAAGCAGACGCTTGGCCAACACATGCCCCAGACGCAATCGCCTGTTTGTCGCGGGCATCTGGATATTGTGTCTGACATCGACACCGATCCGGCTTACCTGCGCGTGCAGGGCTGGCTGCTAAACGATGAGGTCCAGGTGATCCCGGAGCTGATCACCATCACCGACGCCGGCGGGCAGATTGCTGGCTATGCACTGACAGGCATGCCCAGAAACGATGTGGCCGATGTGGTCGGGACACATGCCCGGTTATCCGGATTCCAGGGCTATGTCAGGTCCGAATTTGCCGGAGACGCGATCGTCCTTATCGCTGACACCGCTCGCTGTGAACTGCCAACGGAATTACCATGAAAGAGATTGATAAACACATCAGAATCGTACTCCCCGGCGGCGCCGGTCTGGTTGGCCAGAACCTGGTCGCCCGGCTGCGCGATCAGGGGTACCACAATATTGTTGTGCTCGATAAACATCAGGCAAATCTGCGGGTATTGCAGACAGTACAGACGGATATTATCTGTGAAGTCGCAGACCTTGCGCAGCCTGGCGCATGGCAGAACCATATTCGTGAAGCCGATGTGGTGGTCATGTTGCAGGCACAGATTGGCGGCATCGACTACGCAGACTTCCAGCGAAACAATGTCGACGCAACGCGGTTGATACTGGACACCCTCAAGGCGTGTCCGACAACACCTTACCTCGTCCACATCAGCTCATCAGTCGTAGAGTCAGTGGCCGATGACTTTTATACGCGCAGCAAAGGCGAACAGGAAACCATGGTTCTGGAAAGCGGCCTTGATTGCCCGATCCTGCGACCGACCCTGATGTTTGGCTGGTTCGATCGCAAACACCTGGGCTGGTTATCACGTTTTATGAAAAAGGTGCCGGTTTTCCCCATACCCGGGCACGGCCGCTATATGCGTCAACCACTGTACGTTGGGGATTTTTGTGACATCATCATCAGCTGCATTGAGTCACGACGCGGCCATGGTATCTACAACATTTCCGGTCATGAGAAAATCGATTACATTGACATGATCCGTGACATCAAAGCCGCAGTTGACGCGCGCACCCTGATTCTGCGCATTCCGTACTCTCTGTTTTATGCCTTGCTGTGGACGTGGGCACTGTTCGACCGGAACCCGCCTTTCACGACCCAGCAGCTGGCCGCACTGACCGCCAAAGACGAATTTGAGGTCATTGACTGGCCGACCCTTTTTGATGTGCCTTATACGCCATTCAAAAAAGCGATTCACGAAACCTTTAACGACTCGCGCTATAGCGATGTCGCCCTGGAGTTTTAGGACA
Organism: Pseudohongiella acticola; assembly: GCF_001758195.1. Classification (NCBI taxonomy): domain Bacteria; kingdom Pseudomonadati; phylum Pseudomonadota; class Gammaproteobacteria; order Pseudomonadales; family Pseudohongiellaceae; genus Pseudohongiella; species Pseudohongiella acticola. Next base: position 2,747,978 of record NZ_MASR01000001.1, on the reverse strand, counting down.
TGGAAGCGCCAACAGAAAAACCTGCCGACAAACGTGTTGCTGTCCTGGGCGCTGGCCCGATGGGGTTGGCGGTGGCCTATCAGTTGCTAAAGGAAGGTTATCAACCCATCGTCTTTGAGGCCGACGACCGACTCGGTGGCATGGCGGCAAGCTTCGACTTTGGGGGCTTGCAGATTGAACGTTATTATCACTTCCATTGCCTGTCAGATCACGGTCTGTTACAGATGCTTGACGAGCTTGGCATTGCCGATCGCATGCGCTGGACCGAAACCCGCATGGGTTACTGGTACCGTAATCAGCTGCAGGACTGGGGCAATCCACTGGCACTGCTGCGCTTTAAAGGCCTCAGTCTGGCGGCCAAAATCCGTTATGGTCTGCATGCCTTCGTATCAACCAAACGCACAGGCTGGCAGGACCTGGACCACAAAGACGCACGCCACTGGATACGGCGCTGGGTTGGGGATGAGGCGTGGCAGGCGGTCTGGCGCACGCTGTTTGATTACAAGTTTTACCACTATTCGGACAACCTGTCGGCTGCGTGGATCTGGAGCCGCATACATCGTGTGGGACGTTCGCGTACCAGTCTGATGCACGAATGCCTGGGTTATCTGGAAGGGGGATCGGAAACCCTCCTGCAGGCTCTGGCCGAAAAAATTACGACAGGTGGCGGCGAAATCCATCTAAGCACACCCGTTACGGAAGTGGTCATCAATGGCCATAAACTTGAAGGTCTGCGAGTGGCGACCAGCAGCGACCTGCAGTCGTTCGCACGTGTGGTCAGTACCATTCCACTGCCTTATGTGCCCAGGCTGATGCCCGGGCTGCCCGACGCTACCCGCGCGGCTTACGCCAGCCTGCGCAATATAGCTGTGGTCTGTATTATCGCCAAGTTAAGCAAGCCGGTGTCAGACAAGTTCTGGCTTAACATCAACGACCCGGAGATGGATATTCCTGGTCTGGTCGAGTACAGCAATCTGCATCCAATGCAGCATCATCTGGTTTACGTGCCGTTTTATCTGCCTGCTGAACATGCCAAGTACGCCGATAGCGATGACACCTTTATCCACAAAGTGCGCAGCTATCTCAAGAAGATTAACCCGCACCTGCAGGATAGCGATTTCATTGACATTCACGCCAGCCGCTATCGTTATGCCCAGCCGATTTGCGAACCCGGATTTAGCGACCGGTTGCCGCCGGCAAAGCTGCCCATTGAAGGCTTGTGGGTGGCTGACACCTCACACTATTATCCCAGCGACCGGGGCATCTCCGAGAGCATGGAGTTTGGTCGACAACTGGCTCGCGAGGTACGGGCCGACACCGGGCCTGACTCATGATTCAGCCATTCATGTCACGACAGTTTCTCGCCTTTCTACTGACCGGTGGTACCGCGGCGCTGGTCAATTTTGTGACCCGCATCATCTACAATATGTGGGTGGGATTTTCGACTGCCGTTGTACTGGCTTACCTTACCGGCATGGTGACCGCTTACGTACTGGCTCGAATCTTCGTTTTCAAAGTGAGTACACAAACCCTGCAACGCTCAATCCTGCTGTTTGCCCTGGTCAACCTGCTCGCTATCGTGCAGACCTGGGCTGTCAGTCTGCTGATGGCCTACAGCGTACTTCCCACCTTGGGTGTGTCGCTGTTCAGACTCGAAATTGCTCACGCTGTTGGTATCGTGATTCCTGTGTTTACCAGCTTTTTAGGGCACAAGTACTGGTCTTTCCGCTGACAATCGCTAGAATAAGCGCGTTGGCGACTGTCTCAGGTCGCCCCGCATTATTCACTGACCATTGTGTGGAACAATCACATGCTGTTTGCGCTGTTGGCAATTGCGATCGGACTCATCATTCTGGTGTGGAGTGCCGACCGGTTTGTTGAAGGCGCCGCAGTAACGGCACGGCATTTTAATATCCCACCGTTGATCATTGGCATGGTGATCATTGGCTTCGGCACGTCTGCGCCGGAAATGGTAGTGTCGGCACTGGCCTCATGGCAGGGAAATCCCGGCATCGCCCTGGGCAACGCCTATGGCTCCAACATCACCAACATAGCCTTGATTCTGGGCATTACTGCCCTGATCAGCCCCATTCTCGTTGATTCTCAGGTACTGCGCCGGACGCTGCCGATACTGACGCTGGTAACGCTGCTGGCGGCCTGGCAATTGCTTGATGACTTCATCAGTCGCACGGACGCCCTGGTCCTGCTGGGCGTTTTTGCTGCCATCATGACGTGGACCGTGGTCCAGGGCCGCCGCGACCAGAATTCTGCCTGCCCTGACTCGCTGAGCGGCGACGTTGTGGCTGAGCTCGACACCCGAACGTTGCCACTTCGTAAAGCGGTCATGTGGACAGTGATCGGGCTGGTGTTATTGATTGCGAGCTCACGCATTCTGGTCTGGGGCGCGGTTACCATCGCGCAGAGCGTCGGCGTCAGTGACCTGATTATTGGCCTGACCGTTATTGCCGTCGGTACCTCGCTGCCTGAGCTTGCCTCATCCGTCATCGCCGCGCGCAAAGGTGAGCACGATATGGCACTGGGCAATATCCTCGGCTCGAATCTGTTCAATACGCTGGCAGTGGTGGGCATTGCCGGCGTCATCCACCCCATGGGTGTCGGCCACGAAGTGCTGACCCGGGACATGGCAGTGATGGCAGGACTTACTGTGTCACTGTTTGTATTAGGTTACGGTTTCAAAAGCCAGGGGCGCATCAGTCGTCCGGAAGGAGTGATACTGATGCTGGTTTACGCAGCTTATACCGCGTGGTTGGTTCGTAGCGTTGTTGTCGCCGCATGACACGACAACTGCAATTGGCGACCCTGTTTATAGCCCTGCTGGTGAGCGCCAGTGCCGTGTTTGCCCAGACCCCTTTCAGTCGAGAGGTTGACGAACTCCTTCTGCAACAGGTCATGCCTGCGGCCGACCGGTTCAGCGCAAAAGCAGGCACTCCGCCGGTGTTCACTGCGTTCGCTGCTGACCCCGCTACCGGCAACGAAACCGTGATTGGTTACGTTTTTCAGACCTCTGACTTGCCGCCTGAAGAAATTGGTTTCAGTTCAACCATCGATGTACTTGTGGGTCTGAATACCGCTGCCACCGTGACTGCAATCAAGGTGCTGGATTACAACGAATCGTTCAGGTCCAGTCGCGGCGACTTCCTCTCCATACGCCCATTTCAGGAACAGTTCCGGCGCAAACCTTTAACAGATTCGTTTCGGGTAGGGCGCGACATTGATGGTGTATCACGCGCCACCATCAGCAGCTGGGCTGCCACACGAGGAGTCTATAATGCAGCTCGACGCGTGGCGCAATCCTACCTCGCCAGCAGTGGCTTTTCTGCGGCCGCTGATACTACCAGCAATGCAAGGGAACACCTGGCACCGTTGAGCTGGGAGGACATGATAACGCAGGGTCAGATCCAGGTCATGAATGCCCGCCTGCCCGATGAAACTGTGCTGTCTTTGTCATTTGCCTATATGGGCCATGAAGTGCTGGGCGAGATTCTGGTTGGCAATGATGCCTACTCCCGTGCCGAGCGCGATGCCAGCGGTCGCTTTGACGATGGAAAATTGATGCTGGTCGGCATCGGCGGCAATGCGTCTGAACCCTTCCGTCAGGAGCGGTTTTCGATCCAGCAGGGAGATGTCGTTTTTCCCATGCCGCGACGGCAGACGGTCTACGCCGGCAGTGCCGATCAGGGCAGGATTGCTGGCCAGGCCAACTTTGCCGTTGCCATGATTCTCGCACCAGAGCTGGATCTTGCGCAACCGTTTACCGTCTACTACGACCCGCAAAACGGCGAACTACCTTACTCGATCGATATCACCTTGCAGGGCATTGCGCTGGACCTGGCATTGGGGCGTGACATTCGGGCTCCGGGCGACGTGGCCCCTGAAGACATGATGCAGGCGTCTGCCGGCGGGCTGTTAACTGACATCAACTGGACCCGGGTTCTGCCGTTGACTCTACTGTTGGGGTTGGTGATGACAGCCTTCCTGCGCAAGGATGCCAGGCTGCGCTGGCTCGCGCTCAGTATTACGCTGGTTTATCTGGGCTTTATCAACGGTGGTTTCCTGTCAGTCTCCCACATCACCAATACCATCAAACTGGGGCCGTCAATGATACTTAGCGACCTGCCGCTGTTGATGATCGTGGCGTTCACGCTGATCACCACACTGATCTGGGGACGGGTGTTCTGTTCCTCACTATGCCCCTTCGGTGCCTTGCAGGACATACTCTCCCGCTTTGTACCCAAAGGCTGGCAGCGCACCGTGCCAGCCTATATTCACGACAGGGCGCTGTATTTGAAGTACATCATTCTGGCGCTGATCATCCTCATGGCGCTGGTGCAAAGCGATGTCAGCATTTTTCAGTACTTTGAACCGTTTGGCACCCTGTTTTTCTACAGCACATCGGTTGTGTTATGGATCATTCTGATTGCAATTGTGCTGGCGTCGGCAGTCGTCAAGCGCTTCTACTGCCGTTACATGTGTCCGCTGGGTGCGGCGCTGGGAGTAATGTCCCTGATCAGCCTGCGTCGGATCAGACGCGTACCACAATGCACTGTGTGCAAAGTCTGCGAACACGCCTGCCCGACCGGTGCCATTCGTAACGAACAGATTGATTTCAAGGAATGTGTGCGTTGTGATATCTGTGAAAGCAAGTTGATTGCTAAAGCGGGGGTCTGTAAGCACAGCGTGGAATCGTTGACGGCACGCGGGGTACAACTGTTGCCAGTCAATCAACTTGATTGACTGGCAACAGCAAACGGACCGGCAGCGTCAGAACGTGCCGTTGATCTTGATGGACACCACTCGCGCAGCATCAGTGCAATAATTTTCGATCTCCGAGATCACACCACCGCTGATACGACCATCAAAGCGCGTGCGCTCACGACACTGGATATTGTTAGTGGCGTTACGCGCATCAAAGCGTATCCGGATATTGCCAGGTGTCACGTATTCCAGAAACGCACTGACATTCGGGTCACCGGAGCTGCGCTCGATATTATCGATATCATAACGCTTCATGTTGCCATCAAAACGGTTATTCCAGTTCATGCCGTAATTGATTCTGAGTGACGGCAGGTCATGACGGAAACCGAGCTGGAAACGCCCACGCTCAAATCCTTCAAAACGACGATCAATACCCAGGAACGGGTCGGTGATCTCAGAGTCTTTAACCTCAAGACTCGATATGATCATCAGGTCAGGCAAATTGATCATGTTCATGCGAACGCTGCCGTTCAATCGCAAACCATACATGTCGCCATCGCCGATATTGCCATTGGCGGAAACCGGATCACCGGCTGTTGCCGATACGTCAATGCGCTCAATGACATCGATATGCTGCATATAGAATACGCTGCCGTCGATCACACCGAGGTCATTGGGCAGGCGGTATTCAGCACCCAAATCAAAATTCCACACCTGCTCCTGTCGCAGGTTGGTATTCCCCGCCATGGTTTCGGCATCATCATCACGCATATCGCTGGAAGCAACAAAATCCGAGAAGCTTAACTGGCGCACCGCTTTGGTCGCAGTCGCACGCAGTTGTTTGCCATTACCCAGGTCATAACGCAAATCAAGTTTTGGTTTGAAAAAGCCAAAATCACGCTGATTGTAGACATCACCGGTCTGGGTAATTTCAGACGCTTCGTAGATCAGCGAGCTCTCCAGCGTCATGCGTGCATTAATTTGCCAGTTGTGCACCGCAAACGGCTCATAACGGATTTCCTCAACCGTAGAATTGGCATTGCTGACAGCAACAGGCGTCAATCCGCCAAAGTTGTCATTACCGGGACCAGCGCCCGGCTGACCCAGTCGCAACATTGAATCCAGCGTGGTTTGTGCCCGCTCCACACCCAGCTCCAGGTCCTGGCCGTCGGTCAAGCCCAGAGAATAGGAGGTACGGACAATACGTTCGGTGGTGGTGGCATCAGAATTGAGGAACAAATCCTTTTCCTCATTGCCATTGCCTTCGCGGGCAAAACGCTCACGCGTAAATTCTTCATTTTTTTCGTTAGCGATAAAAAGTATCTTGAAGCGATGGTTGTTACTGAACACACGTTCGTAATCACCACCAATCTCCCAGTTGTCATTAACTCCCGGAATGACTTCGCGTTCAAAGACTGTTTCTGGCGGGCTGACCGTGAGGTCGGTAATGCGCCGCTCGACATCCACGGTATTGTCATAATCCGAATACAACATGTTCAGTCGAACACTACTATCGGCGCTGATTTCGTATGCCAGATTGGCGGCGTAGCCATAGGTGTACTGATCCCGTGTACGTTCTTCGCTGATGCTGTCATTCGGCGAAAAATCCCCCAACACACTACTCTCGGTGCTGGGCCGATAGTCATGACGGGGTTCAGCTTCAACACTGAGTAGATAGGTGAAACCACCCTGCTGGCCGTTCATCGCGATTTTGCCACCCGGCTGCACATGTCCGTCCATATAGCGGTCAGTGTTAACCTCGTACGAGAATGACCGGCTGGACATGGCTTCAGTCAGTATAATATTGACGATCTGATCCGCACGCACGTCAAGCTCAGCGGATGTACCCCGAATCAACTCAATGTGACTGACCTTGTCAGCGGGAATGCGAGCCAATTGGCTGCTCGCTTCGTTACTCTTGCCAGCCACACGTTTGCCGTCAATCAGGATCTGGTTGCCACCGCCGCCACCCAGCCCGCGGCCGCCACTGGAGCGGCCAAAGTTACTGCCCGTGGCTGAACCCACACCAGGAATGCGATTAATCATGTCCTGCGCAGTAACGGGCGCCCATTGTTGAAAGTAGGTAGCCGGATAGGTAACCGTTGAATCTTCGGTGCCTTCGGCGTTCTGGGCCAGACTCACTGGCGCAGCAACAAACAGGCCCAGGCTGAGGACAGACGCGGATAGCGTGCGCGAAAACGCGCGGGGAACACCCCCGGCACGACCGATCTTAGGGAAAACGACTGATTTCATTAGACAAATGCTCTTGCTTTTTATTGGTTTTGGTACAACCGGGTGATATTAATATGCATATTAGGGGCGGTACGGTAAGCAATATTGCTGCATCAGGCAATGAATTTATTGCCGCTAATTGTGACAAAGTATCTATTTGGCTGGAAACGCGCTACAATCCCGGTTCTGCAATTCTGCATTACACGTACCCGCCCTGTCGGGTACCTGTCACTTATGTGGACTGGTCCTAACGTCATGTCGGCGTCAACGGACAACCATCCACACTGGCGTGCTCACCTCAGGATCTCACTGAAATCTCATTTCAGCCGCGGTTCAGAACGTGTTCACAATAGATTTTCAAGTGTTCACATTACAGGTGTATCAAGAGCCGACAACACAACCAACGTCGCTCTTCTTAGAGACCAATAGGAATTCAATGAGTTTTGATAATCTGGGCCTTTCCGAAGGCCTGCTGAAAGCATTGGCTGATCAGCAATATACTACCCCGACTCCCATCCAGGCTCAGGCCATCCCCGCCATTTTGAACGGCGCCGATGTCATGGCATCAGCGCAGACTGGCACCGGTAAAACCGCAGGCTTCACCCTGCCCCTGCTGCAGAAACTGGATGGCGGCGAACGCACCCGCGGCGGACAGATTCGCGCCCTGATACTGACGCCTACGCGCGAACTGGCGGCGCAGGTTCATGACAGCCTGAAAACATATGGCAAATACCAGAAGGTACGCTCAGCCGTGATCTTTGGTGGCGTCAAAATCAACCCGCAAATGATGATTCTGCGCGGCGGACTCGACGTTCTGGTGGCGACCCCCGGGCGCCTGATGGACCTTTATCAGCAGAATGCAGTCCGTTTTGACCAACTTGAAGTGCTGGTACTGGATGAAGCTGACCGCATGCTGGACATGGGTTTCATCCGTGATATCAAAAAAATTCTCGCGCTGCTGCCACCGAAACGACAGAATCTGCTGTTCTCGGCGACGTTCTCCGGTGAGATCCGGGAACTGGCCAAGGGCCTGCTTCACAACCCGGTACAGATCAATGTTGCACCGCTCAATACAACAGCAGATCGGGTTACCCAGACCCTGCATCCGGTCGACAAGTCGCGCAAGACAGAACTGCTCAGCCACCTGATCCGCACTAACAGCTGGTACCAGGTCCTGGTTTTCAGTCGTACTAAACATGGTGCCAACAAACTGGTACAGATGCTGGAACGTGATGGCATCAACGCCGGCGCCATTCATGGCAACAAAAGCCAGGCTCAACGGACCAAGGTTCTGCACCAGTTCAAAAACGGAGAACTGCAGGTGCTGGTAGCCACGGACATCGCGGCACGCGGCATCGACATAGATCAGCTGCCTCACGTCATCAACTACGATTTGCCTGATGTACCGGAAGACTATGTCCATCGCATCGGCCGTACTGCACGTGCGGGCGCCGAAGGCACGGCCATTTCGTTGCTCAGCGGTGATCAGCTGAAGCAGTTGAAGCAGATTGAGCGAGTGTTGAAGACCACCATGAAACGCGAAGTGGTGCCTGGCTTTGAGTTGCGGGAACGCCTGGAAGATGTCAAGGACACCGAAACCCGTCGACCGCAGCAACGTCGCGGCCAGGGCAACGGCCGACCAGGAAGTGCCCGCCAGGGGCAAAACGCGGGTCGCCCGGGTTCGGGACGTTCAGCGTCCGCCCGCAACAGCTCACCACGGTCTTCGAATAATCGCCAGCAGCAAGCGCCTATGCAGAACAGTGGCAGTAGCGATTATCGCGAGGAAGAACGCCTGCAGCGTAATGGCAATACCACGTTTGATGGTGACCGCCCGGTCGCTGCCAAACCGCGGGGGCAGCGACCCGCGCGGAGCAACGGCAACAATCAGAACACCAGGTCGCGTCGCAGCGAAGGCGCCAAGCTGGTGTCTACCTGGTAACAGCATAAGGTCCATGGGATCGTCGCCGCGCAAAGCACGGCAACGATCCCATGCCCGCTGGGCGCCACAATCACGGACAGAAATAATCCTGCGTGCCGTGTGCTTTTATCGCATCGGCGATGCGCTCCAGTCCTAACACATAGGCTGCGGTCCGCAGGCTGATGTCCTTTTTCTGCGCAAGACTCCAGACCGCACTGCTGCCTTGCTCCATGATCGGCCGCAGTTTTTGTTGCACTTCATCTTCCGTCCAGTAGAAACCCTGCCTGTTCTGAACCCATTCGAAATAAGACACCGTGACGCCCCCGGCGTTTGCCAGAATATCCGGAATCACGGTCACGCCGTTTTTTTCCAGCACACTGTCTGCCTCCGCCGTCACTGGTCCATTGGCGAGCTCCATAATGACCGATGCCTTGATGCTGCCGGCATTGTCGCGGGTAATCTGATCTTCCAGCGCGGCAGGCACCAACAGGTCACACTCCAGCGCAAACATCTCATCCTGCGTCAGGGTTTTTATGTCACTACCGGAGATCTGCTTGGCATAATCAGTCACCGAACCGCGCTCTTTCTTGATGTTCGCCAGTTTCTGCAGGTCCAGACCGGTTTTATCGTATACACAACCACCCGTATCCGACACCGCAATAACTTTCCAGCCATCTTGGTGCAGCAGGCTGGCTATTGTTGCCCCTGCATTGCCAAAGCCCTGGACAATTGCACGCTTTTCGCAGTTCTCCAGGCCAATTTCGGACAACAGGTTTTTCAATACATAAAAACCACCTTTTGCAGTCGCATCGTCTCGCCCCAGAGACCCGCCTAATGGAATCGGTTTGCCGGTGATCACTGCCGGACAGGGATAACCCACAAGGCTTGAGTACTCATCAGCCATCCAGCCCATGATCCTGGCATTGGTATACACATCAGGCGCCGGAATGTCGCGGTCCGGCCCAATCATGCTGGAAAAGGCATGCACATAGGCGCGAGACAAGCGTTCCAGTTCTCGCCTCGACAGCTCGCGTGGATCGACGCGAATCGCACCCTTGCCACCACCGTAAGGGAGGTTGACAACGGCACACTTGAACGTCATCCAGAACGCCAGTGTCACCACCTCCTCCAGATTTGCCTCTGGATGAAAGCGGATACCGCCCTTGGTTGGCCCCCGGGTATCGTCGTAGCGACAACGCCAGGCCTCGAAGGAGCGCCGTTTACCATTGTCCATGCGCACGCTGATGCGCGCAGTCAGCACTTCCTTGGGGAAATTCAGGGCCTCCAGCACTTCCTCTGGCACCTCGGTATGGCGGGCTGCCATTTTCAGCTGGCTCAATGCACCTTGCAGGGTATCCGACATAAGACTCTCCATAGTTTAAACCCGTTTAATGTCCAGTGACGGGTATTGATCAATATCAGGGGTATCATAGCTCGACCGACAACCGCCTGCATCTTTGCGTAAGGCAGTACAGACTGCTCACTTTCAAGTTTGCTACACTGGTTTATCAACGAGCCGCTGACGGGCATCTGCAGCCAGCGGCAGGCGCAACAGGTTACACCATATGCAACATAGACGTGTTTTTAAGGTCGGCAGTATTTTCGGCGCGTTGCTGATACTGTTGCTGGATGCAGCTACTCCCCTGGGATTCACTCATGGCGATCTGTATTTGCTGAGCATCATTCTGGCAGCGCTGTCCGGAAATCGTCGTTTCCTGATTGCCATGACGTTGGCGAGCATTGTTTTCATCATCGCGGGCTCGTTCATATCATCGGCGGGGCTGCCATTCGCCTATTGGGCCAGCAATCGCACCATATCCATCCTGGAAATATGTCTCATTGCAGGTCTGTGCGCCTATATCATGCGACGCATACATGGTCTGCGCGACGATATCAACGCGCTGGCAGTTAGTCGCCAAACCCTGCAGAACCTGATTCCGACACCTGACGATCCGCTTGCGCCATTTCAGCACCCACAACAGTTTCAACTGTTCGCCGATGCCATACCGCAGATCATCTGGACGGCAACCAGCGACGGCCGTATTGACTATATCAACCGGGCACTGGATCAGTTCACAGGACAGTCCCGGGAAACGTTGATTGCAGGCCAATTGCTGTCGACGCTTATTCACCCTGACGACCTGAGCCAGCTGCGGGCACGATGGCTTGACGCCGTGCAGCACAAGGACAGTTATGACCTTGAGTGCAGAGTGCGCCGCCATGATGGCGCCTGGCGCTGGCATTTGCTGCAGGGTGCCCCCGTTAGGGATGGAGACGGCAATATTGTTAAATGGTCAGGCTCAGCCATCGATATCCATGATATTCGGGTTTACGCCGAGCGTTTTGAACATGTAACCAAAGCCACTGTCGACGCTATCTCGGATTGGGACATTCAGGCCGATCAGATCTGGTGGAACCAGGGCGTGACCAATTTATTCGGCTACTCGCGAGAAGAGATGATGGCAAAACCGAGCAGCTGGACTGAGCGCCTGCACCCTGAGGACAGGGAACAGGCACTGGCCACGATCTACCAGACCCTGAACTCCGGGCGAGAGCGGCACCACTATCAGTACCGCTTTGTCCGCAAGGACGGCTCCATTGCTATCGTGCAAGAACATGGCTTTGTCATACGGGATAAAGAGGGCGTCGCCATCAGGTTGATCGCTGGCATGACCGACATCACCCAGAAACGCCAACTGGAGGAACAGCTCAGCCATGCACAACGCCTGCAGACAGTGGGAGAACTGACCGGTGGCGTTGCCCATGATTTCAACAATCTGCTTACCGTGATTCAGGGCAACGCCGAACTACTAAAGGAAGACTCGACGCTGAATGCCGACCAACAGCCTCTGGTCGACATGATCAACGATGCCAGTCAGCGTGCCGCTGATCTGGTGCAGCGCTTGCTTGCTTTCGCTCGAAAGCAGCCGTTAACACCAAAGGCAACCGACATCGCCTCTCTCATCCGTGATATTCAGCCACTGGTCCGACAGGCAGTTCCGGAACGTATCACTATAAACCTGATTACCGAACCCGAATTGCCAATGGTGACAATCGATCCGCCGCAATTTGAGAGCGCTGTTTTGAACCTTTGTCTCAATGCCCGGGACGCCATGCCCGGCCAGGGCAAATTGCTGCTGGAAGTTGGCCACTGCGAACTGGACTCCGACAATACAGAGCTGCATGCTGAAGCAAGGGCTGGTCACTATGTTACGATCTCAGTCAGTGACACTGGCACGGGAATGAGCGCAGACGTTCAAGCCAGGGCCTTTGACCCATTTTTTACTACCAAAACCTATGGCCAGGGCTCAGGGCTCGGTTTAAGCATGGCATACGGGTTCATCAGGCAATCCGGAGGGCATGTTTCTCTCTATTCAGAACCCGATAATGGCACCACCGTTCGCATGTATCTTCCTGTCGGCTCTGATCCAACAACCCTATCGGGTCTGAGTAGCCGGCAAGATCATCTATCGGGCAACGATGTCGTTCTGGGTACTGGCAAGGTTCTGCTGGTTGAAGACGAGCCCTTGGTCAGGCATTATGCAGAGAAGCAATTTAAGGCGCTCGGGTTCGAGACCTTGAGTGCCGCCAATGGCAGCGATGCATTGACCTTGATGCAGCAAACTGATCATGTTGACCTACTGTTCACCGACGTCATGATGGGTGACGGCATGAACGGGCCCGAGCTGGCCAAAGCGGCTAAAAAGCTGCAGCCTGACCTTCATGTCCTGTTCACTTCCGGTTACACCAGAAACGCCATGCTGCGCCAGGGTCGCCTGCAGCCTGACACGCACCTGCTGAGCAAACCATGGCGACGCGACGACCTGTTGGAGAAGCTCAAAGCCATGCAGCAAGACTCGGCCGGCTCCTGACACCGTGCGACTCGAGAGATGTTGGAAATGACACGTTTACTGATTCTCGATGATGATCCGCTTACCGGGCAGACGATTGCCAATATCGCTGCAACGGCTGGTGTCGACGCGAAATATGTCGATGATCCGGCACTGTTTTTCAATCAGATACGGGACTGGCAACCACATTTTATTGCGCTGGACCTGATCATGCCTGGAATGGACGGCGTTCAGGTGATGGCCGAGCTCGCCCGTCTGGAATGTCATGCCGAAATCATCATTTCCAGCGGCGTCGGCGGCCGCGTGCTTGACGCCGCGGCAAGGTCCGCAGCAGAGCACGGGCTTAATATCATTGGCGTGCTGGCAAAACCGTTCTCACCTGCACGTTTGCGGGCGCTATTGAATCATGAGACCAATTCGGAAGGTACCGCCCCGGCTATGGCCGGTGCGATGTCTGCAGAGCCAATTCCGCAAGACAAGATAAGCCGGGAAGATCTGCTACAGGCAATTGAACAGCAACAGATCACGCTGGCCTATCAACCTAAAATAAATTGCCGCACCAGCCTGCTGGCAGGATTTGAAGCGCTCGCCCGCTGGAATCATCCGGCACTGGGCCCGGTCGGCCCGGACCGTTTTATTCCTTTGGCCGAACATTACGGTCTGATCGACCAGTTGACCGAATCCGTCATGATACAGGCCCTGCGCTGGCTGGCTCACCTGCCCCGGTCACTGGATGAATCCGTTGAATACGACTACCTGCGCCGTCGGTTGCGGGAAATCACACTGTCGATCAATATTTCCGCCAGCTCACTGAACAACACCGACCTGTTCGAGCGCATGGCCGAGTACTGCCAGAGCATGGGCATTCACCCTGAACGACTGATCTTTGAGCTGACCGAGTCCTGTGCCATGGAAGACCCGACCAGCTCGCTGGACATTCTGACCCGACTGCGAATGAAAGGTTTCCATTTGTCCATTGATGATTTTGGCACGGGTTACTCTTCCATGCTGCAGCTGGCGCGATTGCCATTCTCGGAAATCAAGATCGATAAATCGTTTGTCATGACGGCTGCTGCCTCAAAAGAATCGCGCACGGTTATCAAAACCATTATTGAGCTCGGCCATGGCCTGGGCCTGTATACCTCAGCCGAAGGAATCGAAAGCGACGAAACCCTGGAGTACCTCCGCAGTATTGGGTGTGACCTGGCACAAGGTTATGCAATCGCCCGCCCGATGGCTCCCGAAGCCGTGTTGCAATGGTTGAGCGGCGGTCGCCTGTCTGACGAATCCAGCCGCATGAAGGTACTGCGCTCGCTTAACATACTGGACACGCGCCCGGATGAACGCTTTGACCGCATTACACGGCTGGCAGCTCGCCTGTTTCGCGTCCCAATCGCCCTGTTTACTCTGGTCGATACCAATCGGCAGTGGTTTAAATCCAATCTGGGCCTGAATGCGAAGGAAACGGCTCGCGACATTTCATTCTGCACATACGCAATTGAACAGGAAGACGTCATGGTCGTGCCGGATGCGACACTTGATCCGATTTTCGAAAATAATCCATTGGTTCTGCAGGAGCCCAACATCCGGTTCTACGCCGGCTGCCCGGTGCATGCCGACACCGGCAGTCGGCTAGGAACCCTGTGCCTGATAGACAGGGAACCGCGTGATTTTTCCAAACACGACAAATCGGTGCTACGTCATACAGCCCAGATGATCGAGAACGAACTGACGGCTGATTTTCTGGCACATGCCGATCCGTTGACAGACATGCTTAATCGACGAGGTTTTGATTCCAGAGCACACGAAGCACTTGCCCTGTGTCATGATGCTGAACTGCAGGCATGCCTGTTTCTGTTCGACCTGGTAGACTTTAAGTCCTTTAATGAACGCCACGGCCCGGCTGCAGGTGACAAGGCATTGATGGAATTCAGCAGCCTGCTACGCGAGACATTTCGCGGCTCGGACCTGATTGCACGCTACGGTGATGATGATTTTGTCGTCCTGATGATCGATATTGAGGCGCTGGGTCCGGACGCGGCACTTAAACGATTCCGGACCATCGCAAAGGCGATCAAGCAACCGTTGCCGATCAGCTACAATGCGGGCTGGGCGCTTCTCGAACATCCAAAAGACAGCCTGCAGCAAATGGTCCTGCGCGCCAGTGACCGAATGCATACCGAGGAACCGTAAGCCATGGGAGCAAAACTCAGCTGTGCTGTCGCGAGCCTGAGCGCGGCGCTCGTTGTCAGCATCCCTGCTGCTGGCAACGAACTGAATGTCAGCGATTTCAGCAACTGGGACGAACGCAGCTTCAACGCCAACACGCAATACACCGTCACCACTGATGCCAGGCAGATCACAATACTGAGCGCCGAGACCGAGGGAAACGCCAGTGCTTTTTATCGCCAGAGCCACATTGATCTCAGTGTCACTCCCTGCCTTAGCTGGCGCTGGCGCTGGCGCATCAAGGCAACCGCACCCGCCAGTCTTAACGAACGCGCCAAAAGTGGCGATGATTTTGCTGCTCGCGTTTACGTTGTAAAGCGCGGTGGACTGGCGTTCTGGCGCACCAAAACCATCAATTATGTGTGGTCGGCATCGCAGGCCGTTGGTCAGCGCTGGCCCAATGCCTATGCCGGTGACAACGCCACAATGTGGGCTGTAAGCAGTGGCAACAGCAACGCCGGGCAATGGACAAGCCACAGCCGCGACATTCAGCAGGACTGGAATCATGCATTCTCTGAAGACATCGATCATCTGGATGGCATTGCTGTGATGACAGATGGCGATGACAGCAACAGCACACTCAGCGCCGACTACGCAGACCTGCGCTTCACGGCCAGAAACAGCGATGGATCATGCCCGCGCAGTTGACCTGCTATAAACCCGCGTTATCATAAACAAAACCCAAAACAAGTGAGTAGATCATGAAATTGTTTGAAACCCGCACAGCACCCAACCCCAGACGTGTTCGCGTTTTCCTCGCGGAAAAAGGCCTGCTGGACGACGTCGAGATCATTCAGCTGGACCTGCAGAAAGGCGAAAACCTGACACCGGAATTTGTCGCGCGTAACCCCATGAAAAAAGTGCCTGTGCTGGAACTCGACAACGGTGCCTGCATCGCCGAAACCATGGCAATCTGCCGCTACTTCGAAGAAGCATTCCCGGATTCGCCACCGTTGCTGGGCCGTACGCCGTTGGAAAAAGCACAGGTTGACCAGTGGCTGCGCTGGATTGATTTCTACTTCATGACCCCGACTGGCATGGCCTTTCAGCATACCACCGGATATTTCAAAGACCGCATGAAACCGTTTCCGGAATGGGGTGAAGAGTGCAAGGTACAGGCATCAAAGTTCCTGCATTTTCTGAACAAACAGCTCGCCGATCGTGAATTCATCTGCGGCGATCAGTTTACTGCGGCTGACGTTAACGCCTTGTGCACCGTAGATTTTAATCGTGTTATTTCACAGCGCATTCAGCCGGACCAGACCCATCTGCAGGCATGGTATGACCGGGTTTCGCAGCGCCCCTCAGCAAAAGCCTGATATTACAGACGCTCCGACCAGGGCGGTATGAAGCGTTCACTGCCCACCAGCCGCTTGGCATGCACCAGTGCCCGATACCAGCTTCGCTGCGCTGGCGGCACTATCGCAGGCCTGCCCGCGAGCAGGCTTTGCGAGATCTCGTCGCTACCGCGATGCTGGCTTAATATGTCCAGAACCGACTGACGTGCGCCATAGGTCTCGTGCAGAAACTGACTGGCATCGTCGGTCAGATTAACCCGGTAGTGCCGAACCAGTGCCACCGCCAGATGTTCTGCCGCATGACTCATGTCTTCTACCACATCCTGCGCCATCGATTCAGCGAGCAATTTCTTTTCCTGGGCACTCATTCCCGGTTCCAGGTCTCCCAGATATGTTTCCAGCGTTGATCCGATGCCGCGTTGCACATCCGGATAGGACAGATGTATATGAGGCTCCAGCGCCAGCGCAACTTCAATGACCAGCTGTCGGGCACTGTCCAGTGTAAGCGGGTTGTCCTTGTCACTGCGGCGTTCAAACAGACCTTTGGTCTCGTGTGCCTCCAGATACTGTTCACGCAGATATCTCGCCAGAGTTCGGCAGACCTCCTTGCGCTCCTCCTCGTCAAGTCCCACAACTTGTTCACGGATCCGGACACCGCGGCCACGGGGCCCTATCTGCAACTCCTCATCATCCAGATGGGCATCAGCCATCATACGGTTCCAGTCTTCCACCGTGACCAGGAATTCGACATGCAACTCACCGATGCGTTTGAACGATTCATGGGAAATGCGGTACAGGCGCAGGGCACTGGCCATAATTTCAGCATCGCTGCGCAGCCTTGTACGCAGACCGGAATTCCCCTTTCTGATGGCATCAACATCCTTTCTTATACGCAGCGCCAGCGCGTCCAGCGCATTGCCGACACGTTCGACCAACAACCCCGACGACAGCCCTTCCGGCACGTCGTCATAACTCATGACATCGACTTCAACCAGCCATGACGCCAGCCCCCGTATCCGGTTACTGCCCGCTGCCTGCGCGATACGATAACGGCTGCGTTTGCGCTCCATTCGATCCAGAGCGGCCGCGAGACGCCAACGACCCCGATAGTCAAACATCAGCATCGGTATTTCGCGGCCATTGATCAGCTCAAAACACAATACCAGCATGGACTCAACGTCCTGCATGGTAATGAGCAACAGATTGTCCTGCTCAATCGCAGCCAGAACCCGGGCAATAAAGTGTTCCGTGCGTGGTGTACCGTGGCGCAGATTGCCGATCTCGCCGAGGTATCGCTGCCGCAATACGTCAGCCGACTGCGGTGCAACCTGATGCAGTTCGGCAATGACGCTGGCGAAATGTTCATTGTGCGCCTCGTGTATGTCAGCGATTCGGGAGTGCAGGCCCGCCCGACGGAAATTATCGATACTTGCCAGTATTCGACCCATCTCAGCATCACCGGTCAGCTGCTCGCAGGCCATGGCAACGCCGTCAGGGGGCAAGTCGGCTCTCTGCAGCAGTTGCGTGGCGGCCTCACGTTGACGAATGTCACCTTCAAGATTGCTGATCATCAGGTTGCGCGCAGCCAGTATCAGATCGCCCAATTTGTCAGTGACCTCAACGACATAAAGTTGAGCACGCTCGGTCGCGTAACCCAGGGTACTGTCATAGACAATTTTGGCGATCAGGGCGATCAGACCACTGAGAACAGTAAAGCTGACAAAGTAGACGAGTTGCTGACTGGAAGGTGCCTGGCCAAAACCGATGTAATAACCACCATACAGACCGATGGCGGTGACCGGCCCCGCCGTCCATGCCAGACCCAGCAGGCTGCGCGACATACGCACGCGCCGGACACTGCGGGCAAATTGATTCAGCCGCTCATTTTCCTCGCGGCCAAGCGATATGCCATTCTTTTTCTGTGAGCGCTGTCTGAGCCAGTTGGGCAAACTAAACATACATCCCCTTTGTCGCGGATGGCAGTATAACGCAGACTTGTCAGATTGCCCCACCCCTGTGTCGCCCAGACAACTGCCAACGTACAGTCTATAGTGGGACATGTGTCAGCCATGGTATTCTCTGCCCTTGCCTGAATGCAATGCAGCACACACAGCGGCCTACGCCCATCAGACTGGAGTTTTAGATCATGAACCAAAGCAGCCCCGTTTCCAGGTCGGCGTCCTCAAAAATTGTCAGATTCTTGGTGATTCTGGGCTGTCTGGCAGTTGTCAGCCTGGTGTTGTGGCAACTATTGCCTAAGGCCACTTTTTCCAGTGATCTGAGTCAGGTTGGCCAAGGTAAACCTGCTTTGGTGATGCTGCGTGAGATTCACGTCATGGGTGGCGAGCGTACCATCGAGCAAATGCAGGCACTGTATCCGGAGTTCCAGGACCAGGTGGTGTTCCTGCTGATACACACGGGCCACCCTGACGGCGTTGCCTTTGCTGAAACCCATAGTCTCAGTGACGGTTCGCTGGTCCTGCTCAATGGCCGTGGCGATGCCGTTGCCACGATGGGCCGCCCTGACAGCGCCGACGATCTGCGTCGCTTTATTTTGCAACACCTGAACCTGAACTCGTAATTTCCGGAGTTTCTTTTGGCCGTTGAAATCGAGCGTAAATACCGCGTCATCAAGAGTCGCTGGCAGCCCAACGATACCGGTGTCGACTACCGTCAAGGTTATCTTTGTTCTGGCGACGGCCGCACGGTGCGGGTTCGCATTGCCGGTGCGCAGGCATTTATTACCGTCAAAGGCCCGACCCGTGGTTATGCCCGCGCTGAATACGAATACCCGGTGCCCGTGTCTGACGCAGAAGAAATGTTGACTGAACTGTGCCCCAAACCGCTGATTGAAAAAATTCGATATCGCGTCGAATATGCCGGTCATATCTGGGAAGTCGACGTATTCAACGGCGATAATCGGGGCCTGGTACTGGCCGAAATCGAGTTGCCCGCCGAGGATACCCGCTTTGAAGTACCGGACTGGGTAGGCGAAGAAGTGTCAGGTGATCCACGGTATTTCAATTCATCACTCGCGGTGACGCCACAACCGGACCCGAACTGATCCCGCCCACCGGGCTCGACGCCTCCTAATCCGACACGTCCTGGCCCGACAGCTACTAACCCGACACCTCAGGCCAGCGCAGACTCAGGCCGGCGCCCAGCAATCCCGCCAGCCCCAGTAAGGTAATTACCAGCGGCACGGACACCATCGCCGCCAAGGCACCCAGCACCCCGGACAACAGCAGTAGCAAGCCGATGACGGTATTACTCACCGCCACGTAGTCAGTGCGTTTATTGCCCCCGGCCATGTCAACCAGATAGGTTTTTCGCCCCAGCCTTACCCCGGCGTGGGAGACACCCAGGACAAAAAACGCGATCGGATAGAACCATTGCGACACCGTCGTTGACGCCCCCACCAGTGCCCAGACGGCAACGCCCAGTGAGGTCATGGAGGCAAGTGTGCACGCGATCGCAAAAACCTGTCGACTCGAGCGATCCGCCCATCGTCCCCAGACAGGTGAACTCAGCAGGCCGGCCAGACCTTCGACAGCGATAAAAATACCCAGCAGCGACGCTGCGTTGCCAAGATCTTCCTGCGCCAGCGCTATATAAAAAGGTGCCACCAACCCTGACCCCATGGCCAGTGCCCTTGCCACCACAAACCGACGAAACGCCCTGTCGTCGCGAAGCAGGGACAATTGCGAAAACGCTTCCGTGAAGCCATTGGCACCACCGTCAGTGGCACCCGGAAACTCCCGAATACGCGCATAGGCCATGATTGCCAGCAACCATAAACCTGCAGCAACAGCCAGCAACGCAGCATAGAAGCCGGTGGCTTCACTATCGCCTGCGATGCTGAGCCAAAGCCCGGCAAAGAAGGCGACCAGCCCGGCAATCGCGCTGATCCAGCCGGACAGCCGGCCGCGCCGTGTTTTCGGAATGGTTTTGCCCAAAACGTCTTTGTAGGCGACGGAACAGGCGCCCCGGGCCAGACTGAAGAGGGTCAACAACACCACGATTGCCAGCCCGGCCATCAGCCCCTGTAGCGTAAACGCACACCAGACCATCAACAGCAGTGACAAGCCCTGAATGGCGCCACCGCCGACCCAGACCCATTTCCGGATGGCCTGTCCACGCACCCACGCGCCAATCAGCATCTGCGGCAACATGGAGCCGGACTCGCGAATGGGGACCAGCAGGCTGATAATCCATGCAGGCGCACCCACCTGCATTAACAACCATGGCAGTGTGGTTTTGGCACTGGAAAGGCGGTCCGCAACATTGCTGGCGGTATTGGCAATCAGGGTCGCCAGAAAGTTTCCTGGAGTCTCCCGGCAGGCATCGTCGCTGATGTCTTTACAGACGCGACCTTCATCATCCTCGGCAAGGCGTTCGTAGAGCGACGTCTTCCAGTCATCTGCGGTGTCAGTTTCCATCGCGAAAGCTTATCTCCTCTGCATGTGAGTTGCAAAAACAGGCAATAACGGTTAGCTTTTGACCAGCAGTAGAACGACAACAAAAACGCTTGTTCACCCTGTTCGATTGCCTACAATCGACATCTGCACGAGGCAACAGTTCATGTACCAGATTCCCTTCGGTTCGCGAAAGCATTACCTCATAATTTCCATGACACTGGCTACTGTCCTGGCGGCCTGTTCCCCCGATACTCCAGCAACACCGGACGCCACTACAGCCAGCAGCAGCGATGTAATGACTGACCCGTCGGCTGAACTGCAACTGCGTTTTCTTGAAGCCACACCGGGTGATGTCATTACTCTGCCAGCAGGGGTATTCAATTTTGAACGCAGCCTGACCCTGAATGTTGACAACGTAACCCTGCGCGGCGCTGGCATGGACGAGACCATTCTGTCTTTCAAAGACCAGATTACCGGCGGCGAAGGTCTACTGGTTAATGCCAGCAATTTCACCATTGAAGATATCGGTATTGAAGACTCGCGTGGCGATGCCCTGAAAATAGCCCGCGGCGACAATATCGTGATACGCCGGGTACGCACCGAATGGACCAACGGCCCTGATACCAATAATGGCGCCTATGGTATTTACCCCGTGCAGACCCAACACACCTTGATTGAAGATTCTGTTGCCATCGCCGCCTCCGACGCGGGTATTTATGTTGGTCAGTCACAGAACGTCATCGTGCGCGGCAATCGTGCTGAATACAATGTTGCCGGCATTGAAATCGAGAACACCATTGGCGCCGATGTCTATGACAATGATGCCGTCAACAACACCGGTGGCATTTTGATCTTCAACATGCCCAACCTGCCGGTGGAAGGTCATACCACACGCGTCTACAACAACCGCGTGCACCAGAACAACACTGACAATTTTGCGCCACCGGGCACTGCGGTCGCCAGTGTGCCTGCCGGCTCAGGCATTATCATCAACTCCAATGACAAGGTGGAAATTTTTGACAACGATATAGGTCACAACAAAACCGCCAACGTTCTGATTTCCAGCTACTTCAGTGCCGGTTATTCGGAACGCGAAATGGCGGAAGCATTTGACCCCTACCCCGAAACCATCTACATCTATAACAACACCTTTACCGAGGGCGGCAACGCACCCGGACGCGCGGAACTCGACATGCTGCGCCAGGCACTGTTTGGCGACGAAGGCAGTTTCCCCGATGTTGTCTGGGACGGTGTCACACACCCGGAACGAAATGACATGACCTATGCCATTTGTGTTGATAACGGCGATACCAGCGTGCTCAACATTGATGCCGCCAACAACAATACTAACCCCCGCGTCGATATGAGCGCCCACACCTGCCAGCACAGCAAACTGGCAGCCGTGACGCTGCCGGCAGGGCTGACCGCGGAATAACAGGCCTGACCGACATAGAGCAGGCCTGACCAAACACGAAGAGGCTCTAACATATGCCTGGTTCCGGATTCACTGCGCGTCTGGCCGCTGCCGCGGCCATTGGTCTGTCAGGGCTGCTGATATCATGTCAGCAACCGGAACCAAGGTTTTTCGACAGCGACAATTACCCGGCGCAATTGTCAGCCTGGCAATTGTTTCAGTTGAATGCAGGCGAACAGGGGCATCAGCTGACGCTCAACCCGGAAATATTACCCTATCAGTTGGCTACGCCGCTGTTCAGCGAATATGCACTCAAACTACGCACCGTCTGGTTGCCCGACGGTACCGCTGCCCGCTACCAGGACACTGACACGTTTGAGTTTCCGGTCGGCACCATCATCAGTAAAACTTTTTATTATCCCGTGGCAACGCCGGCAGTGACCGAGAATGATTCAGAGGGTGCCGGTTCAGACGAGAAGCCTCGCCTGCTCAAGGCCGGCGCCAACACGTCTGCCGTTATCGGTGGCGCTTTGCCATTGGACAGATTCAGACTGATCGAAACCCGCCTGCTGGTGCATCAGCCCAGTGGCTGGGAAGCACTGCCTTACGTCTGGAACAATGAACAGACCGAGGCCACTCTGCAGATCGCTGGAGACATTCAGCGACTGCCGCTTGAGGACTCGACGCTGACCTACGTAGTACCCAATCGCAACGAATGCGCTGGTTGTCATGTACTGGATCAAAATAAGGGCGACCTGTCGCCGATCGGTCCGGCAGCGCGACACCTGAACCGCCTGGTCGCACTGGATGACGGCGAACACACCAGGCAACTGGATGTCTGGCAGCAGCGCGGCTGGCTGACCGATCTACCTGCTCCTGAGCAGATTCCGGCAAATGCCGTCTGGCGTGACTCAGTACACGAAGAAGATTCGGAAGAGGCAATCGCACAACGTGCTCGCGCTTATCTGGATATCAACTGCGGGCATTGCCATCAGCCTGGCGGCAGCGGCGATACATCCGGTCTGTTCCTGCATGCCGGGGAAACCTCAGCCATGCGACTGGGTGTATGCAAACCGCCTGTAGCCGCCGGTCGCGGCGCCGGCGGGCACCGTTTCTCAATCCTGCCCGGTCAGCCGGAAAACTCCATTCTCAGCTACCGCATCGCCAGCCAGGAAACCGGCGTACTGATGCCGGAGCTGGGCCGAAGTCTGGTACATGACCAGGGCCTGCAGTTGATAGAAGCCTGGATTGCCCAGCAACCCGGCCACTGCAACTGATCAGCGGGTCGATCGCAGCTACTCGTCTTCCAGCTGTTCCAGAACACGCGCACCCATCAGAATCCCGGGCATTGAATGATTGCCTTCGTGGCAGGCATATTCGTACAGGTCAGGTGCTGCATACATCGGCAGCTCGCCGGTCCAGGGCGTCTCATACAATTCGGAGTCTTCAATGGTGAACTGATAGCGCAACTCGCGCTCACTGACACGATAAAAGCGCTCCGTTATTTTAGCGTTGGCCGACGTATAGCCACTGCCTCGGGCGACCTGCTCCGGGTGGAAATTGATCGTTTCCACAACCAGGGTGTCACCTTCGTAGTATCCAATTGAGTCACCATGCCAGCGTGGCACATTATGCGGGTCGTGCTGGCCACCAATCTTGACGACACGGGCATCATGCGCCATCTCCGCCAGAATCATGACGTGAGTCGGGCTTTGCACAATCTGGGTAGTGTTGTTGTACAGCGAAGGCATGAACGGAACAATCGATGCAAAACTCAGGATGCAACGCTCGGCCAGCGAACGTCCTTCAGGACCATCATTCTCATCCATATTTTCATAGGCCATGGTGGCCCGTTGCGCTGCCCGGAGTTCGCGACCCTGCTCTGTCCAGGGTATCCTGCCATCACCGGGCTCAATGACCAGCGATGTGCGCAATTCGCCATCAATCACTGCCAGAAAATCGCCGGGGTTGATCCAGAAGGCATTGTACCCGCCCACGTTATGCGGACCGGGTGCTTCAGCACCTCGCTCTTCCAGGGCGTCGGTATATTCCTGCAGCGACGGCACCAGGCGCTCAGCTTCTTCCTGAGTGACCGTCAGCTTGCCTTCGAAGCGAGGGTGACGCTCAAGCGCGGTTCTGGACGAATAATCCCAGATGCCCTGAAGATCAGGTACGCCCCAGTCGGTTGTTGGCGTCTGGTACTCATTCTGAGCCATGGCTGATGAGCTGATCAGGCCTGCCGTGAGCAACGCCAGGGACAGGGACAGGCTGACGGATTTTTTTTGCAGAAAATTCGAATTCATAGGACCACTTCTTTGTTTGTTATTAGTCTGGTACCACGCGAACATTTAGTATCACGGGCACCAGAACAGGTCAAATGAATTCATTCAGTTTTCGCCAGACAGCATGCTGACAGCGATATCATGCTTCCTGAAAGTAGTCCTCCGGCGCAAACACGTCAACCTCAATCGCTGCCATTGCCGCCGTATTGGCGGCCCGCATCAGTGTCGCTTCATCGGCGCCGATGACGTTGGCAGTCAAAGCCTCATCAACCACATCAAAAGACAAACCTTTGCCAATTTTGCGCTCTTTCTGTGCCTGATGAATTTTGCTCATCACTGGCACAGCTTCCGAGTGCAGACGGAATGCTTTCATCAGAGTGCCCATGCCAGGCTGGTCCTCGGCGAACGGTGCGATACCGTCTGTGAAGCGTCGATACTGGTCATTCAGCTGCTGAATGGCACCTGCCGTTTGCGGAATCAGGTCATCCGACGGACCACGCGATAGCGGGTTAAGTCGCAGGAACCATGACGACGGTCCTCGCAACCACCAACCCACAACCGGCACATCAAAATTGGCGTGAATACCCTCAAAGGCGTCCTGAATCTGCGCCAGTGCAAACTCGCAACTGTATTTGACAATGGGCAAATCCTCCGGCTTGTTACCTTCGGCTTTATATCGACGCAGCGTCGACAATGCCAGCACCTGCCAGGTCAGGGCATCAGCGAAGCGTCCACCCAGGCTGCCTTTGACTTTGAGCTTGCCACCTATCAGGTAAAGCGCCAGGTCAGCCAGAAGGGCGAAGCGTGATGAAGCCCACGCCAGTCGCCGGTAGTAGGTCGCGACTTCGCCCGACTCCGGACTGCCGGCGCTAAAGCCGCGGGTAAGGCCGCGCACCTTGCTGCGGAAAAAATTACTCACGGTATGCCACAACCAGCCTAGCAGACGTTGACGGAATGCCTTGGCATCGTTGTCTTCGACAGCCTTGACCAGGGGCAGTGCGTACGGATGGCAACGTGTGGCACCCTGGCCAAACGTAATCAGCGTACGTGTCATGATGTTCGCGCCTTCAACCGTAATACTCACCGGGGCGCTGCTGTAGCCGCCACCCAGGATATTGCGCGGCCCCTGCATGACACCGGCACCGGAGAACACATCCATGCCATCAATCAGCGATCGCTGGCCATAATCTGTACTGCTCGACTTCAGCAGTGCCGAAATCACGGGTGGCTGCTGACCGTTATCAAGTGCCGAACAGGAGTAAACCCGGGCACCTTCAAAGATGTAAGCAAATGCGGCGATGCGTGCCACTTTTTCCTGTACGCCTTCCATCAGGCCAATCTGGATACCAAACTGATGACGAATCATGGAGTAGGCACCGGTCGCCGCCGCCACCAGTTTCATGCCGCCAATGGCACCCGCCGGCAACGACACAGCACGCCCGCCGGCCAGCTGCTCCATCAGCATGCGCCAGCCCTGCCCGGCATACTCCGGACCGCCGATGAGCTGCTCAGGCGACGCAATCACGTCCTCACCGATGATGGGGCCGTTATAAAAGCTCATGCCAATAGGCAGGTGATGATCGCCGTTTGTCAGCCCTTTTGTACCTTTATGCAACATGACCACGGAAATTCCCGGATACTCGCCTTTACCAAGCAGGTTGTCCGGATCGTGCATCTGGAATGCCAGCGAAATCAGGTTGGCGACAGGTGCCAGTGTGATGTAACGCTTGCGAAAGTTGAGCCGAATTTTGGTTTCGCCGTCGGTGTCCTTGAACACAACGCCTTCTGCCCTGATTGATGCGGCATCAGACCCGGCCGTCAGCTCGGTCAGACCAAAACAGGGCACATACTCGCCACTGGCCAGCCTGGGCAGATAGCTATCCTTCTGCTCCTCGGTGCCATAGTGTTTCAGCAGTTCAGCCGCACCCAAGGAGTTGGGAATCACAACAAAGGTACCAGCTGTCGGGCAGTAAGCGTTTACTTTCGCCATAATCGAGGAAATAGCGAGCGTGGAGAATTCTTTGCCGCCGTACTGTTTCGGGATCAGCAAGCCCATGAAGCCCTCTTGCTTGATATAGTCGATAACAGCGTCGGGAACCTTGCGCGATGTGGTGATCTGATAACTGTCGATCATCTGACACAGCGTCTCTGTGGGGCCGTCCATAAATGCCTGCTCTTCGGCCGAGAGCTGGTTGTAGGGCTCCTCAAGCATATTGCCGAAATCCGGGTTGCCGGAGAAGATCTGGCCGTCTATCCAGATTGTGCCGGCTTCCAGTGCCTGTCTCTCGGTGTCTGAGATACGTGGCAGCACATTGTTATCCCGCATGAACTTCATAATCATTGAAAACATAAATCGTGTTCCTCGCGAACATCATGGCAAAGCTGTAGCCCACAGAATAACTGGGATTGACCGAAATTGGAATGCGTTCATTTTTATCCGGCCACCACTAAATACGACGATGCGCCCCCAGTCTGGCACAACAATGCGACACATTGTCATGCAGCTGATAAGCTCTTTGGTCACAATGACTGAAATATCAGGACATGCCTGCAAAATCAAAAATCCAACCAACATTCCAGGATTGAACCCATGCCAACCCTGCATTCGCCCCGAACGCTGTTATCAACTCTTCCCTTCGCCCGGCGCGGCCTGTCAGGTGCCGGGTTGGCAATGGGGCTGATACTGACGACCGCAACCTCAGTGGCAACGGCGCAGACGTTCTACCCGGCGCCGGCTGAAGAATCACCAGAATACTGGCAGGCACTGGGCCAGGCGGAACTGCAGCGCGCACTGGCCAGAACGCCGAACACCAATCGTGCCAAAAATGTCATCCTCTTTGTCGGCGACGGCATGGGCATTTCTACCATCACCGCGGCACGTATTTTTGATGCCCAGATGCAGGGCAGCGCCGGCGAAGAGAACCTGCTGACATTTGAGCGCTTCCCCTATGTTGGCTTGTCCAAGACTTACAACACCAATCAACAGACGGCTGATTCGGCCGGTACCATGAGCGCCATGATGACCGGCATCAAGACCCGCGCGGGCGTCATTGGCGTCAATCAATATGCGGACCGCGCCGATTGTCAGTCTTCACTGGGCAAAGAAGTGCCGAGCCTGATGCAGGACGCAGCTGAGCGCGGCCTGGCCACAGGCTTTGTCACCACCACGCGCATCACGCATGCCACACCTGCAGCGACCTATGCCCATAGCCCCGAGCGCAACTGGGAAAGTGACGCCAACCTTAGCGAGGAAGCCATCGCCAATGGTTGTCAGGATATTGCGGCCCAACTGCTGTCCTTCGACTTTGGAACAGGCATTAATGTCGCCATGGGCGGCGGTCTGGCCGCCTTTGTGCCCACGTCGGAAACGGAATCGCTGACCGGTCAGGCAGGGCAACGCCTTGATGGCCGCAACCTGACCCGTGAATGGTTGCAAAAGTATAACGACAGCGCTTTTATCTGGAACAAAGATCAACTGGCCGCACTCGACACAACAACAACGCGGCACGTTCTGGGCCTGTTCAGTCGCTCACAGATGCGTTATTCACATGATCGCGCCGGTGATGATGCGAGCGAGCCGGACCTGCCCACCATGACCGAGACAGCCATCCGCGTGCTGCAGCAACAAGGCCAGGACGAAGGTTTCTTCCTGATGGTGGAAGCCGGTCGCATTGATCATGCCCACCATGCCGGCAACGCTTACCGGGCATTACAGGACACCCGGGAACTGTCGGCTGCCGTCCAGAAAGCAATGGCCATGACCAATGACAGCGATACCCTGATCATTGTCACAGCCGACCACAGTCATACCTTGACCATGGGTGGCTACGCCACCCGGGGTAACCCAATTCTGGGCGCCGTTGTCGGTAATGACGATCATGGTCATCCCCATAGTGGCGTCAGTATCGCGAACGACGATATGCCCTACACCACACTGGGGTACCGCGACGGTCTGGGCTTCGCCGAGGCAGGTGGCGGCGATCGTCGTTATGGCATACCCGGCGCAGCAGGCCGGGCCAATCTGCGTGAAGTGGATACCACCCACCCCGATTTTCATCAGGAAGCCCTGGTGCCGCTGGAATCAGAGGGCCACGCTGGCGAAGACGTGGCCATTTATGCCCGTGGCCCCTGGGCACATCTGATCCACAGCACTCACGAACAACATTATATCTATCACGTCATGCGCCACGCCCTGGGCTGGTAGGTCTTTTTTGCGCTAAACGAGGCTTTCGCCTGAGGCGGCCCATTGTGCCATTTGTAACAGTGGCCGGCCTCAGGCAAAATGAATTCATTCAGCAGCAACACCACTGCCCGAGGTATTCATGAGCAAGTCTTCTGCAAACACTGACAACACAAAATCCATTCCTGATGTGACGGATGACAGCTTCCGGCACTGGCACCTGTCCCGTGATCAGGACAACATCATTTACGCCCGCCTCGACCGGGAGGGCGAACGCGTCAATTCCCTCTCGCGTGCGGTGCTGGAAGAGTTTGAACAAATCGTCATACTCGCCGAAAAGGAAAAACCCAAGGGCCTGGTACTGATGTCAGGCAAGACCACCGGTTTTGCCTTTGGCGCCGACGTTAAAGAGTTTGAAGGATTTAGCTCAGCGGACAAGGTCAGCAATGAGATTTCCCGGGTGCACGGCATGTTTACCCGTCTGGAGAAACTGCCCTGCACCACGGTGGCGGCGATAGAAGGTTATTGCCTGGGTGGCGGCCTGGAAATGTCGCTGGCCTGCGATTACCGAATCGCCAAGGATGTGCCTTCAACCCGACTGGGTTTCCCTGAAGTCCAACTCGGCATATTCCCCGGCTTTGGCGGTTCGGCACGCTCCGTTCACACCATGGGTGGCATGAAGGCCATGGAACTGATGCTGACCACTCGTCAAATCAGTGCCCGCGCTGCCAGGTCTGTGCAACTCGTTGATGAGGTTATCGGCCGACACGAAGAACTGATCTGGGCAGCCCGCCGCGCCATCATGGCCGGCAAAAAAAGCCGGAAACCAGGCCTCGTCGCTCGCCTGAGCAATTTTTGGCCTGCGCGCAAACTGCTCGCCGCGCAGATGCGCAAACAAACACAAAAGAAGGCCCGCCCCGACCACTACCAGGCACCGTATCGTCTTATCGATACCTGGGAGCGCTTTGGTGGCAATCGCAATAAAATGCTGCAGGAAGAAGCACGGGCTGTCGGGGAACTGATGGTAACTCCGACCGCAGAAGGTCTGCGCCGGACATTCCACCTGATGGAACGTCTCAAGGCCGAAGGCAAGGGTACCGAATTTGATGTGCGCCATGTGCACGTCATCGGCGCCGGCACCATGGGGGGCGACATTGCCGCCTGGTGCGTACTGCGCGGCATGGATGTGAGCCTGCAGGACCGCGAGATGAAATACATCGAACCGGCCCTGAAGCGCGCTGAGAAGCTGTTCCGAAAGAAACTGCGCGACACCCACAAAGTCAAAGCGGCGCTGGCACGGTTGCGGCCGGACGTGGACGCCAACCTGGTGCCACGCGCCGACGTTGTCATTGAGGCCATCTTTGAAAATGCCGAGGCCAAACAGGAACTGTTCAAAAGCATCGAGCCCAGACTTAAAGACGGTGCCGTGCTCGCGACCAATACCTCAGCCATTCCATTGGAAACGCTGGCCCGCTCCTTAGTGAATCCGTCTCGTCTGATTGGACTGCATTTCTTTAACCCGGTACCCAAAATGCCCCTGGTTGAAGTCGTGTACGGACCCGATACCGACTCGGGCTATCGCCAGAAAGGCGCTGCCTTCTGTCAACAGATCAGTCGCTTCCCACTGCCGGTCAAGAGCACTCCCGGCTTCCTGGTCAATCGCGTGCTGGCGCCTTACATGATGACGGCACTGCAGTTGCATCAGGAAGGTGTGCCCGCAGAAGTGCTGGACGCCGCCGCCGAGGCCTTTGGCATGCCCATGGGACCTGTCGAACTGGCGGACACTGTTGGTCTCGATGTCTGCCTGATGGTAACCGAGGTATTGCAGGAGGGGGCCAGCGAGGAATCACAAAGTCCCCAGGAAAATTTTATTCAGGCCCTGGTTGACGACGGCAAACTCGGCAAAAAATCAGGCGAGGGCATTTATGTCTGGGAGAATGACAAACCCGTGAAGCGTGGCGTAGCTGCGGAGAATCACAATCTGGCAGAGCTTTCCGAAAAACTGATCGGCGCTTATATAAATGAGTGTAAGGCAGCACTTTCTGAAGGTGTCGTCGCCGACGCCGACCTGCTGGATGCAGGCATGATTTTTGGTACTGGTTTCGCTCCCTTCCGCGGCGGCCCGATGCATTACCTTGAAAACCGGGATCGCCAGCCGAAAGTGGCAGACAGCGCCCATTCAACGAATATTAAAAATGACAATACGTCCGACGCCGAAGCCGAAGCCGAAGCCGAAGCAGCAACCAAACCCAACGCCGGGCAGGAGAAACAGACCAGTGACTAATTCTACACAGGAAACCCAAACACTGCGCCGTGTGGTTATTGCCGGCGGCATGCGTATCCCCTTTTGTCGTTCCAACACTGCCTATTCGGATCTGAGCAATCTGGACATGCTGTCTGACACATTGCAGCAGCTGAGTGAAAAATTTAATCTCGCTGGCAAAAAAATCGACGAAGTTCTGGCGGGTGCAGTGACCACCCACAGTAAAGACTGGAACCTGGCGCGTGAAGCCGTACTGAGCACTGACCTGTCGCCAGCAACACCGGGTATTACTCTGCAGATGGCCTGTGGTACATCCCTGCAGGCAGCGTTAATGTCGGCGGCAAAGATCGCGACCGGGCAAATTGAATGTGCCATTGCCGCCGGCACTGATACCACCAGCGATGCACCCATTGTCTTCAAACGAAAGTTTGCACGCCGACTGATCAAGCTTGGGCAGGCACGGACACTAAAAGCCCGCTTTCGCGAATTCAAGGGCTTCAGCTTTAGCGAACTGACACCTCAACCACCGGCCAACGGCGAGCCGCGCACTCGACTGTCCATGGGTCAGCATTGTGAATTGATGGCGCGGGACTGGGGTATATCGCGTGAGGACCAGGACCAACTGGCGATGGAAAGCCATATTAAGGCAGCTGCTGCCTACGAAGCCGGGTTCTTCGACGAACTGGTTTCGTCCTATCAGGGCGTCAGTCGTGACAATAATGTCCGCGGTGACAGCAACCTGGAGAAACTGGCTTCCCTGAAGCCCGCCTTTGATCGCAGCTCAGGCACCCTGACTGCCGGTAACAGCACACCCCTGACCGACGGCGCAGCCGCCGTGCTGTTATGCAGTGAGGAATACGCGCGCGCCAACAACCTGCCCATACAGGCCTACCTGACGGGTGGCCGCAGCAGCGCCATTGACTTCGTACACGGCGAAGGCCTGCTGATGGCACCAACTGTCGCCGTCAGCGAGTTACTGCAGCAAAACAGCCTGTCGCTGCAGGACTTTGATTGCTACGAAATCCATGAAGCCTTTGCCGCGCAAGCATTGTGCACCCTAAAGGCCTGGGAAGATGAAGGATTCTGCCGCGACAAACTTGGACTGACACAGGCGCTGGGCAGTATTGACCGCACCCGCATGAACATCAAGGGTGGTTCACTCGCATTCGGCCATCCCTTTGCTGCAACCGGCGCGCGCATTATAGGTTCGCTGGCAGCGATACTGGAAGAGAAAGGCAGCGGTCGCGGCCTTATTTCAATCTGTACCGCCGGCGGCATGGGTGTCGCCGCGATTGTCGAACGTCCCTGACCCAGCGGCGATACGGTTTCAGAACGGCCAGTGCAGCTGGATATTGCCACCGCCGAACTTCATGGCATCCAAGTCCAGTGTGGGATTAAGCGTCAGAATAGCGCCGCTTTCCTGGTTGACGACGTAGCGCCACGGCAGGCTCAGACGGGCCTGCCATTCATCATCCTGACGGTTGTCTGCAGGCCGTTGCCACAATTCCCTGTCGACTTCAATATCACCAACAGTCAACGTTGGCTGCCACCAGCTTGCGTCCCGGCGCCAAACGGTCAGCCCGGCAAACAACATTAACTCATCCCTGCGATGAAAGCCTGAACTGGCCAGATTCTGGCCAAACCAGCCCTGCTCATCCAGCGTAAGATAACGCACACCAGCATGATATTCGGCCGCAACATCAGACGTTAACGCAAAGGTGGCACTGCGCATTCGGCGAGTGAAGGCATCACGGCCGGCGCTGGCAGCCGGCGCCAGAGCACGAAAATCACGATTACTGTTCTCCAGTTTGAACGACCACTGCGAACGCCAATGGCGTGACACACCCAGCGTCAGCGACCCTGCAACTCGCAACTGATCGCCGCGTATGTAAAGTGATGCATCTCTGTCTTCGTATTGGGCATGGGGAGAATAATTAACCGCCAGGTCAAACCCCAGATGCCTATCGGATTGATACTGATAGTGTGCAAACAGAGTGACCGGCGTGCGTTCGTATTTGTTATCGCTGTTGCCTTTGTTGTTGTACAGACGATCGACCTGCACCAGCGCCAATCGTAATCTTTGCGACGAATCCGGCTGCCAGGCTGCTTCATAATAAAAATCTATTTCGCCTTTGTCGCCCGACACATCCGCCGACAGGATACCTTGCCAGTGATCGCCGAACTTCCTGACCACACCGAGTAACTGTCGATCAAAACGCCCATCAAAATCTTCGCGGCGCTGCACCCGCGCAATAACACCGACTGTATCATTATCAAAAAACAGTGTTTTTTGCAGACTGGTTTCCAGGTACAGTTCATCCCCGGTGATACTTCCACCGGTGCTAGACAACCCGTCTTCACCGGGCGCCGGCACTTGCGATAACTGCCGGTAGCTGAATCGATTGATGAAGCTGGAACTATTGTAGAGAAACTCCCGCCCCTCCACGAACCCATCCAGTCGCTGTGGGTGAGGGTCACGCCACGCAGTCTGTGCCAGAACGTTGAATGACATCAGCAATGCCATACCGCCAACCATGAGGACCCTTGCGGGCTTACTCACCGACATCAGTTTGCTCCCGAAATTTACGTAGCAGAAACGTCACCGAACCGTAAAGCATGGCAACCGCAGCGCATCGACATGCCTTAACGAACCCGGCAACAGCTATAGATTCTGTTTGTGCTGATAAATATCCGCCGACGCCAGCGCAGTGAGGTTGAGAATACCCCGACCTGATACCGACGGAATCAGAATATGGGCTGGTTTTTCCAGACCGCACAGGAACGGACCAATCAAACGGCCATTGGTAAACGAGCGCAGCAGACCAAGCGCAATGCTGGCCGTGTCCATGTTAGGCATGACCAGTACATTGGCGCGGCCCTTGATTGTGGAACCCTCAAAAACCGTGGCCCGCAGGTCCGGGTTCAGCGCAGTCAGGGCGTGCATTTCACCATCAATCTGTACTTCCGGCATCTGCATACGCAGGCGATGCGCAGCAGTTTTCATTTTCAGTGCCGATTCATCCTCATAGGTACCGAAATTGGAATGTGACAACAGTGCCACCACCGGCTCGATGTCAAAAGATTGCTGGACAAATCGAATCGCGTCCTTGGCGATATCAACGATATCATCGACGTCCGGGTCAACATTTACAAAAGGATCAGTCAGGAACAGCGGACCATCATCCATCAGCAACACGCAGACAGACGACAGACGGCCACCCGGTTTGGTTGATCGAATAATGGGTCGAATGTCTTTCAGATGCGCGTCAAAACGACCGACCTTGCCACAGACCATGCCATCAGCTTCGCCCATGGCCACCATCAGTGCCGCCAGTACCGTGGTATTGCTGTGCACTGTCGTTCTGGCAGCATCCACAGACACACCGGAGCGGCCGACATGTTGATGGTAAAACTGCCAGTACTTTTTGTGCACATCGGCTTCTTCGGAGTTGAAGACCTCAAAATCGGTGCCGGGCACCAGTCGCAAGCCCATTTTCTCGATTTTCGCATCGATGATCTGTGGACGACCAATCAGAATCGGTTTGGCCACGCCTTCGTCAACCACAGCCTGCATGGCCAGCAGCACGTCTTCATTTTCGCCTTCGGCGTAGACAATGCG
The DNA here is from genome assembly GCF_001758195.1 of Pseudohongiella acticola. Lineage (NCBI taxonomy): Bacteria > Pseudomonadati > Pseudomonadota > Gammaproteobacteria > Pseudomonadales > Pseudohongiellaceae > Pseudohongiella > Pseudohongiella acticola. Next base: position 2,713,558 of record NZ_MASR01000001.1, on the reverse strand, counting down.
CGCGGGATGTTTAGCGGCCAGATCAATGGACGGCTGCATAAACAGACGGCTGCTGTTGACGTAGGCGCTGAGTTTGTTGCGATATGCGTCCAGATCATCAATCTGCCGGGTGGCGGCGCCACTGGCCATGGCTGCTTTGACAACCGCCAAAGGCACCTCTTCGATCAACCGCGGATCAAACGGCTTGGGGATGAGGTACTCGCGACCAAACTTGAGCTCCTCATCTATGTAAGCCTTGGCCACTGTCTCGGATATTTCACGCGTCGCCAGATCAGCAATGGCACGAACACAGGCACGCTTCATTTCGTCATTGATATGGGTGGCACCGCAGTCCAGCGCGCCGCGGAAAATGAACGGAAAACACAGAACGTTGTTAACCTGGTTGGGATAATCGGAACGACCGGTTGCCAGGATTGCATCAGGTCTGGCGGCGCGCGCCTCTTCCGGCATAATCTCAGGTATCGGGTTCGACATCGCCAGAATCAGCGGATCGCGCGCCATGGTTTTGACCATGGCACCATTCAGCACGCCCGGGCCTGAAAGCCCCAGAAACAGGTCAGCATCAACAATGGCGTCTTCGATGGTACGATCCGACGTATCCACCGCAAACTGCTCTTTCCATGGATTCATGCCTTGCTGGCGGCCCTGATAGATAACACCGTTTCGATCCAGCATGCGCACGTTTTCTTTTTTCACACCCATGCTGATCAACAATTCGACGCAGGCGATACTGGCCGCACCAGCGCCGGATGCTACCAGCTTGATTTCGTCGAACTTTTTGTTGACGATGCGCAGACCATTGTAGACCGCAGCGGCAGCGACAATGGCTGTGCCATGCTGGTCATCATGGAACACCGGAATGTTCATGATATCGCGCAGACGTCTTTCTACCAGAAAGCACTCCGGTGCCTTGATATCTTCCAGGTTGATACCGCCAAACGTAGGTTCCAGCGATGCAATGATGTCGACCAGTTTGTCGACATCAGTTTCGTTGATCTCAATATCAAACACGTCAATGTCGGCAAACTTCTTGAACAACACTGCCTTGCCTTCCATCACCGGCTTGGCAGCAAGTGGCCCGATATTGCCCAGGCCCAGCACCGCTGTGCCATTGGTGATAACGGCGACAAGATTGCCTCGGGCGGTCAGATTGGCCGCTTCATTGACATCCTCGGCGATCGCCTCACAGGCAAATGCCACACCCGGAGAGTAGGCGCGCGACAGATCCCTGTTGTTGGCAAGTGGTTTGGTCGGCCGAATGGCAAGTTTGCCCGGCGTCGGTTCTGAGTGGTAGCGAAGCGCGCTGTCCTTGAATGAGTCTTCTGACATGTAGGTCCTTCCTGTCTGTGGCACGGTGACATGACTGATTGTAAAAAACTATCGCCCTCAAAAGGGCGATAGTGCGACCGAGCAGCCGATCGGTCTATTTTAGCGCTTATGCTACCGGCAATGCCAATTCATCAGTCGGGGCTGGCATTGCCTGGTGTCGGCCAGTCTTACCAGTCAGAGCTGGCTGGCTCATCCGGATCTGAGCTTAAAAATTCAACCAGATCACGATGGTACTGTTCCGGGTTCTCAAAATGCGGATTATGCCCGATTCCGGGATACAGATTGAGCTCCGCGTTCTGCAGGGTTTCTGCCAGATTGCGGGCCTGGCCGGAAAAGTCACGCGTCAGGCGGTCGTCTGCGCCGCCCAGTACCAGCGCTTTGGTATCGATATGCTGCCAGTCATATACCACCGGATCGAAAAACAGAATCGCCTGCTGCCAGGCTCTGATACGTGCCAGCAGGGGCCAGTCAGAAGTCAGGGTCTGGCCGTATTGATAACGCACAAACTCCAGGTATTCGGGTTTGATTTCGGTATTGTAGTAACGCATGTGGTTGGCAAGAATTGACTGGTAAGTAGTGTTTTCCCTGACGCTCTCGGCAGCCTCTTCAATATCCCGCCACGGCCGACCCGGGCGTGAATCTGACATGCCAATCTGGTTTACAAAAACAACATGCGTGGTGGTATCAGGATAGGTCATGGCGAATCGCGCCGCCAGCATCCCGCCCATGGAATGCCCAACAATAGCGCTCTGTTCAATGCCCAGATGATCCAGCAGTTTTTTCGCATCGGAGGCAAAAATGTGCAGGTTATAGGGAATGTCCATTTTTGAGGAACGACCATAACCAACACGATCAGGGACCACGACGCGGAAACCTGCCGCGGCCAGTGCTTCGATCGTCGGCGCAAAACCAATACCGGCGAAATTCATACCGTGAAACAACATCACCGCCTGGCCATTGGCTGTGCCAGTCGGCGCCACATCCATATACGCTTTCAGGCCGTCCTGGCCGAAATGCGTCACCGGCATGTAATCCACCGGGTAAGGATACGGAATTTCAGACATTGAAGCAGACACCGGCCCCCAGTCAGCAGGCGGCTCACTGGGGGGTTCGCCCTGCGCCGCTGCAACGCTGGCAGCACCAAGCATGACGCCGGCAAACGCCCAAGTACGAAGATTGATGGCTAAGTTCGACAATGGCATTATTTTCTCCTGTTGTTGTTGTGAGTTTTGTCCAAATTGGGCCAGTGTACACGAAACCGGGCCATGCGTTTCATTGCGCCAGCTTCAGACCAATGCGTTTGACGCTGCCTTCTTCAATGGCCGCGATGGTCCAGATAAATCCCTGCCATTCCAGCTGATCGCCAAGCACCGGTTTGCCGCCCATGCGCTGGTTCAGGAACTCCCCGATACTCAGGCCCATAACAGACACGTCGGGGTGCAAACCATAGACCGGTGCCAGATCGGCAATACTGGCGGATGCATCAAGTATGAAGTCGCCAAAGAACCAGTCATCCATGCCACTGGACGGCGCCACGCTGAACAGTTTCCCCAGGGCCGACAGATCATGCTCATGGGCAATAATGCAAAGGATGTCATCAGCCAATAGCCGCGTGCTCCCCGTTGGGTGCAGCAGTTCACGCCCTCTGAACAAGGCTGCAATGCGGGTGCCGTCGGGCATCTTGAGTCGTCGCAACTCGCGGCCGATGCACCATTTCTCGGCGCCCAGACGGTAGACGAACAGCTCCCATTCACTGGTGTGATGAATCTCCAGGCCCGCCCGGGAGATCGGCATGGGTTGCGACGGCACCTGCACTTTTGCCAGGCGCGTGACAAACGGTATCGAGGTTCCCTGCACCAGCAGAGACACCAGCACCACAAAGAATGCCAGATTGAAGTACAGTTGTGAGTCCGGCAATCCAGCCATGACCGGGAATACCGCAAGGATGATGGGAACCGCACCGCGCAGACCGAGCCATGACAGATACCAGCGCTCACGCATCTTGAACCGGCTGAACGGTGCCAGACTGACAAAAACCGCCAGCGGGCGAGCGACCAGAATCATCCACAGCGCCAATAACAGACCGGGAACGGCAATGGGCAGCAACTCACTGGGCGTCAGCAACAATCCCAACACCAGGAACATGCCGATCTGGCTCAGCCAGGCCAGCCCGTCGAGCACGCTGAGAATGGAGGTGCGGCTGCGCAAAGGTCTGTTGCCAAGAAACACACCACACAGGTAGATCGCCAGGAAACCACTGCCGCCCGCAAAGGCAGTCAGGGCAAACAGGAACAGACCGCCACTGACGGCCAGCAACGGATACAGACCATTGGCGAGTGTGCTGCGATTGATCAACTGCAGCAACAGCCATCCACCAGCACCACCCAGCAACACGCCGACGCCAAACTGTTGCACGAGGCTGACGATGAACCCCAATGCCGAGTTGTCGCCCCCCCCCTGCGCCGTCGCCAGAATATCGATCAGCGTCACGGTCAGGAAGATCGCCATCGGATCGTTGCTGCCGGACTCGATTTCCAATGTGGCACGAACCCGTTCGTTGATATGTCTGCCGCCCAGCAGGGAGAACACAGCCGCCGCATCGGTGGAACCAACAATGGCACCAATCAGCAGTCCCTGCAGCGGGCTGAGCCCGAATAACCAGGCAGCGACCACACCAGTCAGTCCGGCCGTGATCACGACACCAAATGTCGCCATCGACAAGGCAGGCCACAGCGCGACCTTGAAACTGGCAACGCGGGTGCGCATACCGCCATCAAACAGAATGATGGCCAAGGCAAGATTGCTGGCAAAAAAAGCGAGAGAGTAGTCGTTAAAGAGGATGCCGCCGATGCCTTCCTCACCGGCAAGAATGCCGACGCCCAGAAAGATCAACAGGATCGGAACACCGAGCCGGGAGGAAACAGCGCTAAATAACACGCTGAACCCCACCAGCAGGGCACCAATCAGGAAAAAGCTGTTAATGGCCAATAAATCCATGTTCTATCCCAGACTTATTCAGCGGCCGTCCAGATTTTAACTGCCGAAAGGATGCCGCAGAATGATCGTCTCGTCGCGATCAGGACCGGTTGAGATGATGTCTACCGGCGCTTCGATGATGTCTTCAATGTAACGGATATAGGCCCGTGCGTTGTCCGGCAGCTCTTCCAGTGAGCGCACGCCAGCGGTGGATTCGGTCCAGCCGGGCAATTCTACGTACACCGGTTTCAGTCTTTCGTACCGATCCACTGTCATGCAGGCAGTGACCCCGTCACCGTCATCGGCCAGTGTTTCATAACCCGTGCAGACCTTGATTGTGTCCAGACCGTCCAGCACATCCAGTTTTGTCAGACAGATGCCCGACACGCTGTTGATGCGAATTGCCAGCCGAACAGCTGCAGCATCGAACCAGCCACAGCGACGCGCACGGCCGGTGGTTGCGCCTTTTTCCATGCCCACATTGGCCAGGTGTGCACCCACATCGTCGAACAGCTCGGTCGGAAACGGCCCAGAACCAACCCGTGTTGTGTAGGCTTTGGTGATGCCCAGCACATAGTCCAGGTACAGGGGGCCATAACCACTGCCCGTGGCGGTGCCGCCGGCTGTGGTATTCGACGAGGTCACAAAGGGATAGGTGCCGTGGTCGATATCCAGTAGTGAACCCTGGGCACCTTCGAACATCAGGTTGTCGCCTGCTTTTCGGTGTGTATGCACAAGCTCCACGGTATCGGCCAGCATAGGGCGCACCTGTTCCGCATAAGCCAGGCATTGGGCCAGCGTTGACTCAAAGTCGACCGCATCGACTTTGTAATAGTTGGTCAACATGAAGTTGTGGTACTCCATTACCTCCTGCAAACGAAGCGCCAGGTGTTCCGGATTAAACAATTCGCCCATGCGGATGCCGCGACGAGCCACTTTGTCTTCGTACGCGGGTCCAATACCACGGCCCGTGGTGCCGATCTTTTTGCCATCACCAAGGCGGGTTTCGCGGGCCTGATCCAGCGCCACGTGTGAGGGCAGAATAACCGGGCTGGCACCACTTATCTTGAGCCGTTCACGAACCGGAATGCCCTGGGCCTCAAGCTCACCGATCTCTTTCATCAGTGCTTCCAGACTGACCACGACACCGTTGCCAATCACGCACGTGACACCCTCACGCAGAATACCCGAGGGGATAAGGTGCAAGACGGTCTTTTTGCCGCCGATGACCAGAGTATGCCCGGCATTGTGGCCGCCCTGAAAACGGGTGACGACTGCCGCCTGCTCGGTCAGCAGGTCAACAATCTTACCCTTCCCTTCGTCACCCCACTGGGTGCCCAAAACAACAACGCTCTTACCCATGTTCCCCATACTCTGTGCTGAAATAAATGTACTTTATTAGATTCTCTGGCTTCCAGTTTCCAATTTGCTAGCTTAAACCGGATTGTCCAGATTCGTTCGTTCCGCTCTGCGCTACCGGTCGACTACAATCCAGCCACGCGTGTCATCGGCCACAATACACGCTGTGCACTGCAATTCCTTTAACAGTCTGTCATCGGGCTCATCGGTGCCCAGGTGCTGAATAACGATTTCGCCACGACCGCGTAATTGCCCGACCAGGGTCTGCAGTGCCGGGTCAACCTGATCCGGCGCCAGCACAACCCGGGGCGACGGATAGTCGCGACTGCTTAATTGGGCAAGAATTTTCAGATCCGCATCGAAACCGGAAGCCGGACGCGCACGACCAAAAACCTTACCTATTTCGTCGTACCGACCGCCTTTGGCGACGGCACGACCATGCATCGGTGTATAGGCAGCAAATACGGTGCCGGTATGGTACTGATAGCCGCGCAGCTCTGACAGGTCAAAGCCCAGACTGATATCCTGAATGCGCTTGCCAACGGCATCACTGATTTGTCTTAGTTCGTTCAAAGCACCGCGCACCGGTGCCGGTGCAGTTAGCAGCAGTTCTTCTGCCTGATTCATGACCTCGGCACCGCCACTAAGCTGCGACAGACCTCGTAACTGCTCCCGCATACCGGCATCCGACACCTTGGCATCCAGCCAGGCATCTGTTTCCGCGTGCGCCTTGCGTTGCACCAGATCAAACAGCTCGGTTTCAGCGTCGGCGTTCAGGCCAGCGGCAGCCACCAGTGCGCGGAAAATGCCAACATGACCCAGCACTACGTGGATCGGGCGTATGCCCGCCAGACGCAAGGTTTCGGCCATCAGCACGATCAGTTCGGTATCGCAGGCCACACCGGCATGCCCGAACAGCTCAGCGCCTATCTTGATTGGCACGCGCGAGCTCAACAGACCCTGTGGCCGCGTATGCAATACGCTGTCTGCGTAACAGAGCCGGGCCGGTCCATCACGATGCAGATTACGTGCATCAATGCGCGCTACCTGTGGGGTGATGTCGGCGCGCACGCCCATCATGCGGCCGCTGAGCTGGTCGGTGATCTTGAACGTATGCAGGTCCAGGTCGTGTGACGACCCCACCAACAACGAGTCGAGATACTCGATCATGGGCGTGATCACCATCTGATAGCCCCAGCCCCGGTACAGGTCCAGGATCTCGCGACGCAAGGTTTCCAGTCTGTGGGCCTGCGGAGGCAAAACCTCCTCAACCCCTTCCGGCAGCAGCCAGCGGTCAGCGCGTGTCATGTATCCCTTCCTGCCTAATCTTTTTGGTGCTGAATCTGTTTTCGAACCTGATCGCCGTTCTTGCCAGCATGGTTCTGTGTATTGCCTGCGTCAGGTCTGGCCGGCCAGAGGCCGGCTTTGCCTGTTATTGGGTCTCGTCGCTGCGAAGGTATTTGAAGTAGTCACTTTCAGGATCCAGCAACATGACGTCGCTTTTTGAGGCAAAAGTATCGCGATACGAGTTCAGACTACGGGTAAACGAATAGAATTCCGCGTCCTGAGTGTATGCCCCGGAGTAAATAGCAGCCGCCTGTGCATCACCATCACCGCGGATTCGCTCTGAATCCCGATAGGCCTCAACCAACAGAACCGCTTCCTGACGATCGGCGTCAGCTTCGATACCAATGGCCAGCTCGTTACCACGCGAACGCAATTGCTGTGCCTCACGCTGCCGCTCTGATGTCATTCGTTCATACACCGACGAACGAACATCGTCTGGCAGATCGATACGCTTGACCCGGACATCAATGACTTCGATGCCGTATTCATTGGCCACATAGGTATTCAACTCCGTGGTCAATTCATTCATCAATGCGTCACGCTGACCAGACACCACTTCCTGCAGATCGCGTTCACCAAACTTGTTACGCAAACCGTCATTGACACGTTGCGCCAGCAGCGCATTGGCGCGAGATTCATCACCGGAGGTGGCGGTATAGAAACGCTCAACGTCAATGATCCGCCACATGGCATAGGAATCAACCAGCAATGCCTTCTGCTCCAGTGTCAGGTAGCGTTGCGGCGTTGCGTCCACGGTCAGGATACGGGCGTCAAACTTGCGCACCGAGTTCACGTAGGGCACTTTGAAATGCAGACCGGGAGGAATATCGGTCTCCACGATGTTACCGAACTGCAGCATGACTGCGCGCTCGGTTTCACTGACAACAAAGACCGAGTTGGCACCGACCACCACGATCAGGAATAAAACTGCACCTGCAACAAAATTCTTCATTTAACGAGGCCCCCTTGCCGGCATCTGCGTACGAGACCGATCTGTGGTTGATTGGGCAGAAAGTTCGCGGCTGACCTGATCGGCAAGCTCTCGCAGTTGCTGATTGTTAAGCTGCAGACTGGTCACGTTGTTGCCCATGGCACCAGTACCCGCCTGCTGCATCATACGGTCCAGCGGCAGGAACATCATGTTGTTGCCGCCTTCAACGTCGATCAACACCTTGCTAGAATTTCGCAGCACTTCCTGAATGGCATCAATGTAGATACGTTCCCGGGTCACTTCCGGGGAAACCCGGTATTCAGTCAGCAGTTGCTCAAAACGATAGGCTTCACCTTCTGCCCGGGCAACCACCTCATCGCGATACGCATTTGCCTGCTCAATGATTCGCTGAGCTTCACCACGTGCTTCCGGAATGACCCGGTTGGCGTAGGCCAGTGCCTGGTTCTGCACACGCTGTTCATCCTCACGTGCACGGATGACGTCATCAAAGGCGCCCTGCACTGCGACTGGCGGCTGAGCGTTTTCGACGTTCACCTGCGTTACCATGATACCGGTCTGGTAGTTTTCCATGTAGCTTTGCGCGCGTTCACGTACTTCGGCAGCCACATCGGCACGCCCCTGTGTCAGCACACGATCCATGGTAGTGCCGCCAACGACGTGGCGAATGGCCGACTCAACGGCCTGGTCAAGACCACTTTGCGGATCGCGAACACGCACCACATATTGAACTGGGTCCTGCACAATGTATTGCACCGACAAGGACACTGTGACGATGTTTTCATCGGTGGTCAGCATGTCATTGGAGTAAGATCTTGTATTAACACGAGAAACGTTGACTTTCTGGACATCATCTATCAACGGTGGATTCCAGCGCAGGCCTGGCATGACCACTTCATCGCGTAATTCACCGAAACGCAGAACAACGCCTCGCTCGGCTTCGTCGACCGTGTAAAAGCCCATTGCCGCCCAGACCACAACGGCCAGCACGACGAGACCACCCAGCAGACCCGCTGATGCACCCGCACCGCCGCCGCTGCCGCTGCCGGATGAACCGCTGCCACCTTTGCCACCAAACAGGCCGTTGAATTTCTTGCCCAGGTTTTTGATCAGCTCATCAATGTCAGGTGGGCCCTGGTCATCACCACGTCGACCACCCCCGCCGCCACTGCCCCAGGGGTCTTTGTCTTTACCGTTATTTCCAGGTTCATTCCAAGCCATCGTTTACTCCGTACCCAGCGAATGCCGGATGATTTTAACGAATTATTACGCATTAACCCAGCTTTTCAGACAAGCATGCGAGGTCTGTCGGCAGACCGGCCTGACATTGTACGGCTTGCCGGGAGCTGGTGATAGCGTTACAGATCTCAGGGCAGTCGTTCTTCCTGCAGCAGGCGCTCAAAATCCAGCCGGGGCAGCTTGATCTGCAGCACCAGTCTGCCATTTTCATCAGTACTTTCCGTGGCCACCGCACCGCGCGCATACAGTCTTGCCCGCAACCGCCCCTCATCCGGACCAATCGTCAACGCCTGCTGGACGACATCTTCGCCCAGCATTTCACTGATTGCGGCCAGCAGCAGGTCCATGCCGGCGCCGGTCCTGGCCGATACCCAGACCCGGGTCGGCATACCGTCTTCGCCCCGATCTACCCGGGGCTGAAAGCCTTGCGCCAGATCGATCTTGTTAAGGACCTGAAGACAGGGGATATCGTCGGCACCAATCTCTGTCAGCACTTCATTGACCTGTTCAATGTAGTAATCATGCGCTTCATTGGCCACATCCACGACATGCAGCAGCAGGTTTGCCTGCACGGTTTCTTCCAGTGTGGCCCTGAAGGCCTGCACCAGCTTGTGCGGCAGGTGACTGATAAAGCCGACTGTATCTACCAGTACAGCCTCGCCAAAGGAAGGCAGCTGGATGCGGCGCAGCGTTGCGTCCAGCGTAGCAAACAGCTGGTCTGCGGCATAAATGCCGGCACTGGTGAGGGTATTAAAAACCGATGACTTGCCCGCGTTGGTGTAGCCGACCAGCGAGATCACCGGTGTCTCTGCACGTTTTCGGGAGCGCCGCCCCTGTTCGCGCTGAGCCCGCACTTTGGCCAGGCTTTTATTGATATTCTTGATGCGCTGCCGAATCATCCGCTGATCCATTTCCAGCTGGGTTTCGCCCGCGCCACGAAGATTGACACCGCCCTTTTGCCGGTCCAGATGCGTCCAGCCACGCTTGAGGCGGGTCGCTGTATGCTGCAACATGGCCAGTTCAACCTGAAGCTTGCCTTCGTAGGTGCGGGCGCGCTGGGCGAAGATATCCAGAATCAACCCGGTGCGATCGAGCACCCGGCACTTGAGCTCTTTCTCCAGGTTTCTTTCCTGGCTGGGGGACAGGGAATGGTTAAAAAGCACCAGCTGAGCTTCATGTTCACGCACAGCGTCAGCGATTTCTGCCAGTTTGCCGGTGCCGACAAAGAGCCGTGCGTCCGGCGATTTCCGGCTGCCTTTGATAAAAGCAACCGGCTCGGCGCCGGATGAGCGCACCAGTTCTTCAAATTCTACGGGATCTTCCTGTTCGCGCTCAGAATCGAGATCTATGTGAACAAGAATTGAGGATTCTCCACCCTCGGGACGTTCAAAAAACAATCATGTCCTCGATTCAGGCCATATTACCTGGTGCAGACTCGTCGTCTTCGTGAGTGAATTCACCGCCGTTCGTGGTCGGTATTTTCACCGTACGCGCCGGAACAACAGTGGAAATTGCGTGCTTGTAGACCATCTGGTTGACAGCGTTCTTCAACAAAATGACAAACTGGTCAAATGACTCAATCTGCCCCTGCAGCTTGATGCCGCTGACAAGATAGATGGAAACCGGAATGCGCTCTTTACGTAACACATTCAGGAAAGGGTCTTGTAGGGAATGCCCTTTTGACATTGCTATTCTCCTTAAAAAATTCAGCTATAAACGTTAAAAAGCAGTATGGATCCGTCCAGCAACTTACTAATCCAACGACCCGGAATTATCTCTGTAGAGCCGTTATATGGAGGCCGCCTGAATCAATTTCAAGACCTGGGCCAGGGTTTCCGGACTTTCGCTGTCGAAATTGTGCAATCTATCCCAGCTTCGTAACCAGGTCATCTGCCGTTTAGCCAGCTGTCGTGTGGCAATGATACCTCTTTCCACCATGGCATCAAAGCTGATTTCACCGTCCAGATACTGCCACACCTGCCTGTAACCCACGCTTCGGATCGACGGCAGACCCGGGTGCAGGTCACCCCGCTGGTGCAGGGCACGCACTTCGTCAACCAGACCCTCATCCAGCATTTGCCGGAATCTGCGCTCGATCTTGCAATGTAATACGCTTCGCTCGACCGGCTGGATTGACACAAACATCAGATCTTCTGACAACGCCTTGTCGACTTGGTTCCGGGTACTCTGGTCAAGCGCCTGCAGCGACGTTAACGACCGGCCTGTCACCATGAATACTTCAAGCGCCCGCTGCAGTCGCTGCGGATCGTTGGGGTGAATGCGCTGCGCAGCAACACTGTCGACTTCGGCCAGGCGAGCATGCACGGCGGGCCAGCCTTCGCGTTGCGCCAGCGCACTGATGTCGGCCCGGACTCCGGGGTCGGCTTCCGGCAGGACCGCCAGGCCATCACGCAGGGCCTTGAAGTAAAGCATGGTGCCACCGACCAACAGAGGGATGCGGCCCTGATCACGAATGGCCGCCATTTCAGCAATGGCATCACTACGAAAACGCGCCGCTGAATAGGACTCCGATGGATCCAGAAAATCGATCAACCGGTGAGGCGCTCGCCGCAACGTGTCGGCGTCGGGTTTACCCGTACCAACATTCATATCCTTGTATATTTGCGCGGAATCAACATTGATGATGTCAAACGGCAGACGCTGCACCAAGTCAATGGCCAGTGCGGTCTTGCCCGACGCCGTCGGACCCATCAGGCAGATCGCCGGGCATTGCTGAGCGTTTAGTTCCATGACGCAAATCCCGTTGCCTGTGTCACTCGCGATCCTGCCTTTAATCCTTTGCTATCAAGCGACAGAAAGATCATCACTGCCCTCGAAGGAATAACTTATCGAGGTCTGCCATGCTTTGATAAACCCAGGTGGGTCGTCCGTGGTTACACTGACCGCTACGTTCAGTGCGCTCCATGTCGCGCAACAGCGCATTCATCTCTGCAATACTCAGTTGCCGGTTGGCGCGTACTGAACCGTGACAGGCCATTGTCGACAACAACTCATCCCGATACGCACTGATGCGCTCGCTACGCCCATGCTCCCGAACATCTGCCAGCACATCGCGCACCAGCTGTTCAATGTCGGCCCGGGCAAGAATACTCGGCACCTGCCGCACGATGACCGACTCATCCGCAACCCGGGCAATGTCAAAGCCCAGCATGGCCAGCTCGCTCGCCTGCGCATCGGCGCAATCCGCTTCCGCCTGACTGACCGCAATGGAAATGGGCACCAGCAATGGCTGTGCTTTGATACTCTGGCTGTCGCTGGCACTTTTCATGTGCTCATAAGTAATGCGCTCGTGCGCCGCATGCATGTCGACCACAATCAGACCATGCTGGTTCTGCGCGAGGATATAAACGCCGTGCAATTGCGCCAGCGCGTATCCCAGTGGGGGTATTTCCGCATCTGCACTGAGCTGCTGATAGAGTGCACTTTGATCTGCAAGGCTTGTCACAGACGGCGCACCGCCCCAGTGGCCACGATCACCGCCCGAGCTTCCCGAGCCAGCGGCACTGGCCAAACCTGCCCCGCCGGGGTAAGACAAAGGCCTGTCATCGGCCGGGGCGTACAGTTCACCGGTATTCTCGTCAAGGCGCAGGCCTAGCGGCACCTGCTGCACCGGAGACTCAGCAGTCGCATTCGTCTCCGTCATGCCGGTTGTGGCAGAAGGTGACTCCATGTGATCCGCCGGGCGCACATCGGCCAGCGCCTTGTGCAGTGAGCGAAACAGAAAGTCGTGTACCAGTCTCTGATCGCGGAAACGGACTTCATGCTTGGTCGGGTGCACATTGACGTCAACCAGTGCCGGCTGCAGTTCCAGATAAAGCACGAAGGCTGGATGGCGGCCATGGAACAGAACATCGCGATAGGCCTGCTTGACCGCATGCGACACCAGCTTGTCCCGGATGACACGGCCATTGACGTAGAAATATTGCAGGTCAGGCTGACTGCGTGAAAACGTTGGCAGGCACACCCAGCCCCACAGACGCAGGCCAGATGCCTCAATATCAATATAGACAGCGTGTTCCAGAAATGCAGGGCCGCAGACAAGCCCTATGCGCCGCTGCTTTTCCTGTATCGACTGTGCTGGCTGCAGCTGATGCACCGTACGCTGATTGTGCCGTAGCGAGAACCCAAGCTCAAACCGGCTCAGCGCCAGCCGCTTGACAACCTCGTCGATGCGACCGAACTCTGTATTCTCGGTACGCAGGAATTTCTTACGCGCAGGGGTATTAAAAAACAGATCGCGCACTTCAACGGTGGTGCCTTGCGGATGCGCCGCCGGTGCCAGCGTCGGCGTCATTTCCTGACCAGCGGCTTCTACCTGCCAGCCACCACTGTCAACCGCATCGGCGGAACGGGACGCCAGCAAAAGTCGCGAAACCGAGCTGATACTGGCCAGCGCTTCGCCCCGGAAACCGAGACTGGCGATATTCTCCAGATCATCCAGGTCAGCAATTTTACTGGTCGCGTGGCGACTCAACGCAAGCGCCAGGTCTTCCTTGTTAATGCCTTGACCATCGTCGCGTATGCGGATCAGCTTGCTGCCGCCCTGCTCGACCTCGACATCAATACGGACAGCGCCTGCGTCAACACTGTTCTCCAGCAGTTCTTTGACCACAGATGCCGGCCGCTCGACGACTTCGCCGGCGGCAATCTGATTCGCCAGCCGCTGACTGAGCAATGCAATTCTATTCATGGGCAGACCTGTTCGATTGAGGCACCCGTCTGTTTCGGGCAACCGGAGCATGCACAGACGCAGCCTGCCCGTCTGTCACAAGGCGGGAATCAGCAACACCTGTCCGATGCGGATTGTATCATTGCGCAGATCGTTTGCCTCACGCAGGCGCGATAAACTGACACGATATTGCTCTGCAATTCCCGACAGGGTCTCGCCACGACTGATGGTATGCTCGGATACCACCGGTGGCGCAGCGGCCAATGGCGCTGGCCCGCCGCCAGGAATTGTCAACGTCTGACCAAGCTGGACGATATCACCGCTCAGCTTATTGGCGGCGCGCAACTGCGCCATATTGACGTTATGGCGTTGCGCTATTAAAGACAGGCTGTCGCCGCGCTGCACAACATAATGGCGATCCGGTCCCTGATTATTGGATTTTTGCCACGCGACCAGGGTGCCTTCCGGGGGCCGTTCATAAAAATAATTCATCACCCCCTGCACAATGGCGTCAGCCAGCCGGCGCTGATAATCACCAGAGTTCAGTCGCCTGGCCTCAGTAGGATTGGACAGGTAGCCGGTTTCAATCAACAATGACGGAATGTCCGGTGAGCGCAGTACCCAAAGATTGCCCTGCTGCGGCTCGTCCCGTCGCAATTTGGCTACCGTGCCAAGGGCGTTGAGTATGTAAGACCCGGCAGCCACACTCTGTTCGATGCTCCAGGCCATCGACAGATCCAGCAGCGTCAGCGCCAGATCATCTTCAAAGTTCTTCAGGCTGGTGTCGCCAGACACACCACCAAGCAGGTCGGCCGAGTTCTCTTTTTCTGCGACTCTGCGGATATTTTCATCCTCGGCAATGGTTTGCGACAGCGCATAAACTGTCACCCCTTCTGCTCGGGAAGTGCTAAACGAATCGGCATGGATGGACAGAAAAATATCAGCCCGATTCTGCCGGGCCAGCTGAGGTCGCTGCTGCAGGCGTACGTAATAATCTCCCTGCCTGATCATCACCGGCTCATAACCCGGAATATTGCGCAGTCGCTCATAGACCGCCCGTGAGATTGCCAGTGCCACGTCTTTTTCACGGATACGCCCATCGTAGCCAATCGCCCCGGGATCGTCACCGCCATGCCCGGCATCAATGGCAATGACAATGTTGCGTTGACTGCTGGCAACGGCCGTCTGTCGCTCAGCCGGACTGCTGGGGGTGATCTCTGCCGGCTGGGCTGGCGGCTCAGTGCCCAGATCGTACAGATCAACGACCAGACGGTCACCGAATTCGGCATTGGGAGGCAAGGAAAAACTGGATGGATTCACCGGATTATCCATATCCAGCACAATGCGCGTATCGCTCTGATTACGTGCGGCACTGCGCACCGACCTGACCGGACTGTCGGCCAGATCTACCCGGGCAACATCGGCAAACATACGCGAATCAGCCACGTCAATGACCACACGATGGGGGTTCTCAAGCACAAACACGCTGTATTCGACACGGCTGTCCACATCAATCACGACACGAGTGTAATCTGGCGATCGCCATACCCTCAGATCACGGATATCTCCGGCCTGCGCGAGAGCAGGAAACAGCAGCGCAGCGCACAGCCACAGTTGCAGCATTGCTGTCTGCAACCGGTGCCAGCCATCACCCTTACCGAGGCATTTCCTGTAGTCCCGCATCGTGCAACAAAACCTGTAAACGATCAGCAATTTTCTGGCCCCGGACACTGTCCCATTCACATATCAGACAACGACCGGTACCCGCGATTTCCAGCCTTACAGTCAGGTCCGGTGACGGCAAAACCCCTCGCCCCCGGTCCGGCCATTCAATCAGACACAACGCTGGCGGCTCAAAGTATTCTTCAACGCCTAGAAATTCTACCTCCTCTGGATCCATTAGTCTATACAGATCAAAGTGATAGAGAGGAAAGTCAAAATATTCGTAAGGTTCTACCAGGGTATAGGTCGGGCTTTTTACCGCCCCCTCATAACCAAGGCTTCGAATCAGCCCACGACTCAATGTGGTTTTGCCGGCACCCAGGTCTCCACGCAGATAGATAATGGCCCCTGTTTCGCCCACCGCCCGACCCAGACTCGCGCCCGCAGTCTGGGTATCTTCGTCCGCTGCCAGCAGGTAAGAAAATGTTTTATTTATCGTTGACATTCAGCACCTTGGGTAAAAATGACACGACGTCCGATGCCAGCAGTCCGCGCTCTCCGACTGATACTACCGCCAGGTCCGCAGCCTCACCGTGAGCGCAGACACCGCACCTCAGCGCATCGGCAGACGACAGACCTTGCGCCATCAAAGCCGCAATCACGCCGGTCAGGATGTCGCCCATACCACCGGACGCCATACCGGGGTTGCCTTCAATACAGACGTCCAGCGTGTCTGTATCACCGCTGGTCCCGGGTGCGAATGCCAGCAATGAGCCAGCGCCTTTCAGCAGGCACTGGGCCCCGGTTAGCAGCTGCAACTGGCCGATCGCGGCGAAACGGTCTGCCTGCACCTGCGCTGTGCTTAGTCCCAGCAGGCGCGCAGCTTCGCCTGGGTGTGGCGTCACAACCCAGTGTTGTCGCTGCCCGGAAGGCGCCGATTCAGACCAGAAGCCGGCGTCCTTAGCCGCCAGGTTAAGCGCATCCGCGTCCAGCACCAAGGGTTTGCCCAACATCGTTGCCCACATGACGCTGCACTGAAGCATCTGCCGGGACCAGGCCGATTGTCCCAGCCCCGGACCAATGATCACGACGCTGGCCTTCTCCACCAGCTGCTGCGCCATCGCACCCGCATCCCCCTGCCAGGCCTCGACACCGCAGACCATGACTTCAGGGCGTCGTGTCAGCATGGCCGTTATGTGCGCAGTGCGGGTCAGCAGGCTGACGGTGCCAGCACCGCTGCGCACTGCGGCCTCTGCCGCCAGCATCGCGGCACCACCGTAACCGGCATCACCCCCCACTACCAGTACACTGCCATTGTGACCTTTATGGGTAGACCGCGCTCTTGGCTTCAGCACCGCCCCGAGCAAACCCGCATCGATAGCACGGACGCCGGGAGCATCCACGTCGACAGCCGCGGACTCGGCACCACAATCATCAAATACTACCTCTCCGGCGTGGTCGGGACCGGATCCGGTATACAACCCTCGCTTTCGGGCGATAAACGTCACCGTAACCGTGGCAACAACCGCCTCTTCACCGACCTGCCCGGTATCGGCATGCAGTCCGCTGGGTATGTCCATCGCCATCACCGGCTGTGCACTGGCATTGATCAGTCTGGCAGCATCGGCGAACTCGCCGCGCAAGGTTCCGTGAAAACCTGTTCCCAGCATCGCATCGACGATGACAATCCTGTCATCACTGTATTTTGACAGCAGCGCCGCCAGCGCTTCAGCCTCATAGGGACTGGCGCAGGCGCCCAAGGCGGCCGCCTGCTCGGCTGCCAGCCGGGCGTCGCCTGCGAGCCTGGTGCTATCACCCAGCTGCAGAACATGAACGGTGGTACCGGTCTGCCGAAGCAGTCCAGCCAGAACATGGCCATCGCCACCATTGTTGCCCCGGCCACAAAGAATAATCACTGCCCTGGCCTGCGACCAGCGCAGCCGCAACGCTGTCAACGCCGCTTCCGCGGCCCGCTGCATCAGTTGACTGCCCGGCGTACCCGCGGCGATCAGCCGCTGGTCGATATCGCGTACCTGTTGCGCCGTAAACAAAGGAAAACTCACCGTCTACTCCATCCGGTTTATCAGGCGTTGCATCAGTCGCAAGGCGCTTTCCAGTTCCTCGACTGAGGTGTCTTCAGTGTGTCCTATTGCCCAGGGATCCTGCACTGCACGCAATTCGTTATAGACCTGCTGACCATGATCGGTCAGCTGCACCAGCGACGAACGTTTGTGCCGGGGATTGATCTCGTAGCGCACCAGCCCATCTATCTGCATCACATCCGTTATCCGTTGCACGGCCTGGCGCGACTGCCCCAATGCTCGCGCAATACCCGGCACGGTCACACCCGCACTGGTCAATGCCACAATGCCGATAACCTTCCAGCGAGCACTGGTCAGGCCCGCGCGCTCGGCCATGCGGTCGCCGTCCGCCAACAGTAATCCATTGACACGAAAGATCGCCCGTACCAGGTCGAGAAAAAGTTTACGCTTTGGAGAATGCACGACTGACACCCGTTCAATTATTAGAATGCAAGGATGCTGTCACTTTGACCGAATGTTGTCAATCTGTGGTTTAGCCTTGACGCTGTCTGCGCGCGGCCTTGAGTATACTCTTCAGCACCACAGGCGGAGACATGGGCAAATCCAGCTGTCGGGTAGCGGTCGCGCGCGACACCGCGTTAGCCACGGCGCCCAGCGGCGGAATAATCGGCACTTCACCGACACCTCTTACGCCAAATGGGTGCCGGGGATTGGGCACTTCAATCAGCACTGTATCAATCATCGGCAGGTCCGACGCAACCGGCATCCGATAGTCGAGAAACCCGGGGTTGAGCTGGGCACCATTGTCGTCGTACAGATACGCTTCGTTCAGGGCCCATCCGATTCCCTGCACTGCACCACCCTGCAGCTGCCCTTCGACATAGGATGGATGCACTGCCTTGCCAACATCCTGAATCGCGGTGTAGCGCAGAACGGTGACGCGGCCGGTCTCAGGGTCAACCTCGACATCACAGATATGGGTGCCGAATCCGGGGCCAGCACCCTGGGCATTGATACTGACATGCGCAGACACGGGGCCACCGGTTTTGACTGCCTGCGCCGCCAATGCCGCCAACGACTGGCGCGCTTCTGTCCCGTCGATACTGGCAATAGCGCCACCATCCTGCCAGCGCACACGATCAACCGGAATATCCCAGAGCAGCGCCGCGCGAGCGCACAACTTTTCTACCAGTTCAGTCGCCGCCTGCGTCACTGCCATGCCGACTGCAAACGTCACGCGACTGCCGCCGGTCAAATCGGAATACGTTATCGAGCTGGTATCAGCAATCTGCGGCCGCACCAGACTGACATCAATCTCCAGTACTTCTGCCGCCATTAATGCCATCGACGCGCGAGAGCCGCCAATATCAGGGTTACCGGTTGTCACCATGACTGTACCGTCTTCATTCACGGTCATGGCGGCGCT
The DNA here is from genome assembly GCF_001758195.1 of Pseudohongiella acticola. NCBI lineage: Bacteria > Pseudomonadati > Pseudomonadota > Gammaproteobacteria > Pseudomonadales > Pseudohongiellaceae > Pseudohongiella > Pseudohongiella acticola. The sequence goes on along the minus strand of NZ_MASR01000001.1, from coordinate 2,694,539 downwards.
GGACTGACCGCCAATGTTGAACCAGAATCCGGAGGCGACACCACGCCCCTGATTTTTGGCCAATGGCGCCGAATAATGAGGGTGGGCACGTGCCGCCTGCAATGTTTCCAGATAACCAATCTCCTTGAAGCTGGCACCATAGGCAGTACGTGTGCCCTGACGAGCGGCATTTTTTATACGCAAATCGACCGGATCCATACCCAAGCGTTGCGCCAGCATATCGATGAGCGTTTCTGCGGCAAAGGATGCCATTGGCGCGCCGGGCGCCCGATATGCAGCACTCTTGGGGCGATTGACGACGACGTCGTAGCCAATCAGTTTTACATTGGCGATGTCATAAGGAGCAAACGCCGTCATGCAGCCCAGCTTCACCGGTGAGCCGGCAAACGCGCCTGCCTGGTAACACAATACGCCCTGGGCAGCGACCAGCGTCCCATCCTTGAGCGCACCGATCTTCATACTGATATAACTTCCCGACGCGGGTCCCGTGGCCCTGAAAACATCGGTCCGAGACATTTCCATTTTGACGGGTCGACCGCTTTTGCGGGCCAACAGTATCGCCAACGGTTCCAGGTAGACGGTGGTCTTTCCACCAAACCCACCACCAATCTCCAGTGGTGTTACGCGAATCTGTGATAAAGGCATATCAAGCAGTCGCGCGCAGTAAGCCCGCACCATGAACTGCCCCTGGCTGCTGCACCAGATATCGGTCTGACCGTCACTGGCCACGCTTGCCATACAGGCGTGGGGTTCTATATAACCCTGATGCACGGGCTGCGTGCTAAACTCTTCGGTCAATATTATGTCAGCCTGAGCAAACCCGGCCTCAACATCGCCGTGCACCTGCTCGTGTCGACTGGCGATATTTGAAGGCTGCGTTGGCACCGGTTTAATGCCCTTCGTGATCATGCTCTCATGCAATAGTGGTGCATCAGGCTCCATCGCCTGTTGCACGTCGATCACATGTGGCAGCACTTCATATTCGACCTCGATCAACTGTAATGCCTGCTTTGCCGTTTCCGCGTCCAGCGCCGCAACGGCGGCCACCGCGTGTCCGGCGTACAACACCTTGTTCCGGGCCAGAATATTGGCTGACAGGTCGCGGAAGTCCGGCGGCTGTGCATTTATCATGGCTTTTTCGTCGCTAATCTCGGGCAGATCTTTCGCCGTCACTACGGCTTTCACGCCTGGCAACGCCAGCGCTTTGCGGGTATCGATTCGCAGAATCCGGGCGTGGGCGAATGAACTGCGCAGCACGTCGCCGTGCAACGCGCCGGGCAAGTTAAAATCGGCGCTGAACACAGCGCGGCCGGTAACCTTGTCGACGCCATCCGGCCGTAACGGCCTGGTACCCACTGAACGCAGAACCTTGTCAGTAGAGCGGCTCATGATGTCACCCCGGCCCGGGCCTGGCGCATAGTCTCTGCCGCTGCCAGCACGGCGCGGACAATCTTGTCATACCCGGTACAGCGACACAGGTTGCCGGCAATCCAGAAACGGACCTCCGTTTCTGTGGGTGATGGATTACGATCAAGCAGTGCTTTGGCTGCTACCAGCAGACCCGGTGTGCAGATACCACACTGCAGCGCCGCGTGATCCAGAAAAGCCTGCTGCAAAGGATGAAGCACGTCGCCCGATGCCAACCCTTCCACCGTTTCGATGCGACTCTGCTCTGCTTCCACGGCCAGCACCAGACATGAGCACACCAACCGATCATTCAGCATGACACTGCACGCTCCACAGTCGCCCGAGCCACAACCTTCCTTGGTGCCGGTCAACTGCAGGGTGTCACGAAGCACTTCCAGCAAGGTGTCACTGGCGTCACACAAAAACTCGGTGGCCTCGCCATTGATGTGAGTACAGATATGCTGCTTCATGTTCTCTCCCCGGCTGCTGCACGCTGGCCTGCAATCAACGCAGCGCGTACGGCAAGCACACCTGCAACGTGACTGCGGTATTCGATGGTTCCCCGTTTATCATCGAGTGGGCGGCACGAGGACGATATGATGGCCTGGAAACGCGCCATGACGGCGGCGTCAAGTTGCGAACCGACTAGCAACGCTGATGCTTTTGGCACCAACAAAGGCACGGGCGACACTGCGCCCAACGCAACCGACGCAGCCTGAACCTTGCCAGCATCATCCAGTGTCAGGTCAACTGCCGCACCTGCAACGGCGATATCCATTTCACTACGGGGAATCAGCCTGAGATAGGCATCGGCACTGCGTGGCGGTCGAGGCGGCAAATAAAAACTGACAATAAATTCGTCTTTGGCAAGACAGGTCTTGCCAGGTGACTGAATGATGTCGGCAACATCAACGTATCTCTCACCGCTGCTGCCCATAATTCGACAGCGCGCCGCGGCCGCGATCAGCGCTGGCACTGAATCGGCGGCCGGCGAGGCATTACACAGATTACCGCCCAAGGTGGCACGCCCCTGAATCTGGACCGAGCCAATCAACTCCATTGCTTCGGTGACACCTGGCCACGCAGAGCAAAGCCCGTTGTGTTCACTGACGGCTGCACCGCAGACCCCGGCGCCAATGGTAAAGCCTCCGTCGCTGTCCCGCTCGATCACGGTGAGCTCGGCAACGTGTTTGATATCTACCAGCAATGTCGGGCGCGCCGCGCCGGTGGCAAACCGGGCAAGCAGATCGGTACCGCCCGCCAACACCCTGCCATGCCCGTTGGCCGATGCCAGCAGCGGCACCACATCAGCAAGCTTTGTGGGTGCTTCGTACTGCATGCATACGCCTCATTATGGAATAACTGTATAAATTATTGAAAGAATTCAGCTCGAACGTTACCCGCGCTTTTTTATCAGAACCGCAGCAACAGTGTAATCGATGCTTCTGTGTCGGTCTTTTCACGTCCTGCTGGAACTTCCGTCTGGTGCTTCACATTGATGGTGAATTTCATCGACAGACTTTCCATGATATCAGTCTCGATCGATGACTCCGAACGACCAATGCTTGACCGCTCACCAGCGTCCACACTCAGGATCTGATTAAAACGGGCCGTGTCAGAAATATCCCAGCTGTAGTCGGTCGACAGTCGGATAATTGCTTCCTCAAAGTCATCACCGCCGGCTGCCTCTGCACGAGAGACCCGAACACCCGCACCGACCGTGTAGCGTAGCGACATATTGTCGATATCGCGCAAAACTACCTGACCATAACTTACGGATGCGTCTGTCTGGCCCTCGTAACCGCTAAAGCGGTCATCTTCGTGAGCCACCCGGCCTTGTACGAATGTGTCCGGGTCGAAGTTGTACATCGCACTGCCCACCGTATAGAGCCTCTGAGCTGCCAGTTCATCGTCCTTGGAGGAACGAAACCCGTCCATGGAGAAGCGGTAGGACCAATCATCCCGAATAGCATCAAAGCGACCGCGAAACCGGATATTTTCGTCATTGGTATTGCCGGAAGTGAAAATGGCACCCAGCTCCAGCTCGGTCGCCAGATCCCACTCCTGTGCAGACAACTGCGTACTGGCCGATACGGCACCCAATAGAAAAACGGAAGTTAACAGACGTTTTAGCGGTGGCAACATTCAACACTCCTTGCGTGTGAGTTGTGGTGATTACAGCGAAAGAGCTTCAGACTCGCCCGACAAGACCTGAATTCTGAGCAATTACGCCACTAAAGTCCAGCACCGATCCGGACCTGCGGGAAGCCGGGTCGTGGTATGTTTCCCGGCACTTTGCAGGTACAATGAGTTGTCCTTGGCAGGGCCACCCGTAATAACTAGAGACAAATAGATCATGAAGACATTGATTCTGGTTAGACACGCTAAATCAAGCTGGAATGATCAGGCCCAGCGTGACATTGATCGCCCACTGAACGAGCGTGGCCGCCATGATGCTCCCCTGATGGCAGATAACCTGGACAAACGCGGCACACACCCGCAACGCATCCTGTGCAGCCCGGCACTAAGAACGGCCTCAACGGCAGAAATCTTTGCCAATCATCTGTCTATCCCCAAAGAGCTGATTCATCTTGAGCGCCAGATATACCTGGCGGGCAGTGCACATTTGTTGCAACTGATCCGCAATCAGGATGACAAGCTGGATTCAGTCATGCTGGTCGGGCATAACCCGGCGCTGACAGATCTTTTTAACGACCTCTGCGGTGAAGCAACACTGGATAACATGCCCACGTGTTGTGTCGCAGAGCTGAGCCTGCCGATCACGCAATGGTCTGATCTGCTCATCGGTCAGGCGGAGCTGAAGTACATTGATTACCCGAAGAAGATCATTTGAGATACGACTACTGTCGGCCCTGCTACTGACACTGCTGTGCCTCGGCTGCACCTCGCCCGCTACGCCAGGTTCTGGTCAAAGCGCCGCGAGATTGCAAAGCCCCGCGAACTGGCAAAGCCCCCTGCACCAGGATCATGCCCTCGTGGGCAAAATCTGGCTGCCTGCAGAAAACCAGTTCATTTCGCGCGACGGGCTGCTTTTGCGACTGGCTTCTCACCCTTTGCTGCTTCTGGGTGAGAAGCACGACAACCCGGATCACCATCGCCTGCGCCTGGAATTGCTGAAGGATCTGATCTCACCCGATAGCAACAGTCTGCTGGTGCTTGAGATGATGACGCGCGACCAACAACCCGCCATTGAAAGGCTTACCGGAACAAGTCTGCCCACCGAGTCCGACTCACTGGTCAGCCAGCTGGCCTGGGACACTGACGGCTGGCCCTGGCAGTTTTATGGCCCCGCCGTGATGCTGGCATTTGAGCGCGACGTACAGCTACGCGCGGGCAATATCAACACTGGCGACGTCATGCAGATCTATCAGGATGACACGCCGCACAACTCGCAGCCATTGAACACTGAGCAGATCGCCCAGCTCGAGCGCGATATCGACAGCAGCCACTGCGGCATGTTGCCGTCGAGCCAGTTTCCGGCCATGGTTCGCGTACAGCAGACCAGAGATCAACAAATGAGCACCGCGCTGCTGCCCGGGGATGACGTGTTTGACCAGCGTATTCTGCTGGCAGGCAACTATCATATTCGCCACGATCTGGGCGTGCCCAACTATCTGAGCCAGCGACCTCTGAGCGTTGCCTTCCTGGAAGTAGACCCGGAATATACGGCACCGGCGCCGTATTCGCAGGCCTTCTCGGAGACCCTGCCTTACGATGTCATCTGGTTCACGCCCGCCCTGAGACAGAATGATTACTGCGCTGACATGAGAGCCACGCAGGCACGGTAGCGTTTCCGCGCCATCAATCCACCCATGCGTCAATGCGTCATTGAGTAGATCAGGTAGTTGATACCAAGCTGATAGGCGGTGTTGGCAAACTGGGTTGGGTAGCGGGGATGATAGGTATGCTCCCAGCCATCACCCATGTCGGTATTCCAGTTGATCAGCACCATGATCCGGCCACTGTCATCCAGAATCGCGTGCACAGACGCCTGATCTATATCGCGCTCGGGCACATTGTCCGCATTGCCCAGAGCAGGCACCATCTGAGGGCCATCGGTATCGTAGTACAAGCGGAAGATTTCATGATCCGGGGGCAGTTGTATCATTTCGCGCTCCGGGAAAATATTGCTGAAGGAGCTGGCAAAAGCATCCCATTCGCGCGTGCCCCAGAAATCGTCAATCAACAGAAAACCGCCTCGCAGCAGGTATTCCCGCAAATTGGCGATCTCCGGCGGAGAGAAATACGGCCCGCCGTTACGTCCCATTTCGAGCGCATAGATAAAAGGGTATTCGAAGATTCGTTCATCATCAAGGCGCAATACGATGGGATCTGGCATGACCCTGACGTGACTCAACCGCGACACACCACGCAGAAAATTGCGGTCGGCGTCGGGAAAGTCCACAGACCAGGGGCCGTATCCGAAACCACCACGAAAATAGGAGTCATACTGCAATCGCACAAAGGCAAATTCACCGGCCAGATCGTCCTCGGTGTTGGCGCTCAGCGGGATCGCGGGCAGCGCCATCAACAGCGCTACCGCTAAACAGAACCGTCGCGAACGAGAACAAAAACCAACACTGACCATGACTACACCTGTAACGATGGGGGGACTCAGTCGATTGCAGGCCGGATGCCCGCAAGCCAAGTTTGGTGTAAGCTGCAGCAGAATTCAACAGCTAAACGCAGAATAGCGGAGCTCATGTCATGAACGCAAAAATAACAACAACACGTCCTCTTTCTTGCCAATCGCAACCCAGATCACATCGCCACACTGCCCGGTCTGCCGCCGGAGGCCTGACTCTGTTGCTGGCAGTGGCCATCAGTGCATGCTCCGGATCGAACGAAAGCGATCCCGTGTCAACGCTTCCGATGGTCAACAGGCTCAGTGTCGAAGTGGTTTCCAGCCAACCGCACCTGGTCACGGGAGGCAGCGCACTGATCGCTGTGCAACATGACGCTGACGACGATATGTCCCCTCGACTCAGATTGAACGATAGCCCTGTCGAGCTGCCCGCCGACACCGAGACCATCACTGATGAGGCAGGCACCACCACCCGATTCCTGCTCACTGGTCTGAGCGAAGGCAACAACAACCTTGAGGTCGACATCGGGCAGTCAAGTGCCAGCCTCACGCTGACCAACTACCCCGGTTCCGGGCCGGTCATATCCGGCCCCCGCCAACAGCCTTACCTTTGCCTGGATTCGCTTGCTGAGCGGGTCAATGGAGAGGGCAATAGAGAGGGCGATAGAGAGCCAAGACGCTTCGCCATCGGCAATGGCGAATTCCTCGACACAACGCAACAGGACGCCGATTGCTCTCTGCCCACACGGTTTGATTATGTCTACCGCAGCACCGGCGAGGAGGGCTTTTTGCCGCTGCCCGATGACAACACGGTTCCCGCCAATGTACTGATGACCCAAACCAGCAACGGTGCCGAGGTGCCATTTATTGTCCGCCTGGAGACCGGGACGCTGAACCGCGCCATCTACCAGATTGCCATGTTACATGACCCTGCCACGCCCGCACCGTCGGCCCTGACCCCCAATCAGGGCTGGAATCAGCGCCTGCTTTACACCTTCGGAGGTGGTTGCGAGGCAGGCTATTTTCAGGGCACGGGGACCGGTGGCGTATTACGCGAATCCGTGTTGGCGCAAGGCTACGCAATTGCCTCGTCAACGCTCAACGTCAATGCCCAGGGCGGTTGCAATGATGTCGTCTCCGCAGAAACAGCCATGATGGTGAAGGAACACGTCACCAAGTACTACGGCGAGCCCGTGCATACGATCGGCAGCGGCGGCTCTGGCGGTGCCATGCAGCAACTCCTTATTGCCGGTGCCTACCCGGGCATTCTGGACGGCCTGCTGGTTGGCCTGACATTTTCTGATGCCGTTACCTATTTTACTGACGCGCAGGAGTGTTCAGGCCCCTGGCGCAACTATGCAAATGCGCCCGCCAACAACCTGGATGAGGACACCCGAACCGCCATTGGTGGCTGGCCCAACTGGTACCTGTGTGACCAATCGCTTGGCAGCCGCCCGGATCGCATATCACCGTTTGATTGTCCGTCAGAAATTCCGCCAGGCATGGAGTACCATCCGCAAACCAATCCGACTGGCATCCGATGTTCTATCTATGACGGCATGCGTAATGTGTTTGGCGAACGTCCTCACCCCGACCCTGCCATCAGCCGTAGCGTCGCACGCAGCCCGCATGACAATGTCGGAGTGCAATATGGTCTGGTTGCCCTGAACGAAGGCCTGATCGACAAAACGCAGTTTCTCGACATCAACCAGAACTTTGGCGGCTGGGACATTGACTACCAGCGCACTGACGCACGCACCCAGGGCGACCCGCAGGCAATTCGCGCCGCTTATGAAACCGGCCGCATCACCAACGGCGGCGCCGGTCTGTCCCGTGTGCCCATCATTGATGACCGCCCCTACCTTGACCATCAGGGTAATTTCCATGCCAGCATCTACTCCTTCACCACGCGTGCACGCTTGCAGCGCGACAATGGCCATGCCGACAATTATGTTATCCGCCGTCATCCGGCCGAGCTGTCGCTGGCGGATGAAAATCTCAGTCTGATGAACCAGTGGCTTGATGCAATCAAGGCGACTCGCGAAGAACTACCCATGCTGCAGCGAATCGTGCAGGCAAAACCGGAAGCATTGCGTGACGACTGCTTTACCGCTGAAGGTGAACGCATCGTGGAAGAAGCGACCTTTAACACAAGTCGCCTGTACGACAACACGGCAGGTCGCTGCAACCAGCTCTATCCACCGCATGCAGGCCTTCGTCTGGTCGCCGGAGGTCCGTTAACCAATGACGTCATGAAATGTCAGCTGAAAGCGATCGACTATGACGACTATCGGGTGACGTTTAATGACGAGGAAAAAGCCCGACTGAATGACATCTTCCCCGAGGGTGTCTGCGACTGGAGTCGCCCTGGTGTCGGCCAGGGCAGCAACCAGACCTGGCTGTCATTTGGCCCATCACCGGTCAACCGTTATGAGACCACTCAGGGCAGCAACGACTAGTACCAGCAACCAATACTGCTGGATACTTCCGGGACTAAGCGGGTACCGGTTCTGCCGGGCGGCGTGCAAGCACAACGCCCAGCAGAGCCATGGCGCCACCGGCAACAAGCAGCGCCATATCACCCACATCAAAACCAATCAGGTCCAGCCCCGGCAATGCCACCAGGCCTCCGCCCACGCCGGCCAGTAGTCGCCCCGCTTTGCCAGCCGCGCCACTGCGATCAAGAAAACCCAATCCTGGTAAATAGTCCTGCAAGGACCCGGCAATCAACAACACACCAACACCAACCGTTACGGTCGCCGACAAGGTATCCCAGAAACTGCCCGCCATGGTAAGCGCCGGATCAAGCACAAAAAAGAACGGGATAAAATAGATGACACTGCCCAGCCGCATGGCCTTGAAGCCGGTTGTCAGCGACGACGCGCCGGCAATACTGGCAGCGGCAAATGCGCCCAGCGCCACCGGAGGTGTAATAAACGACAGCATGCCCCAGTATAGAATGAACAGGTGTACACTCATCGGGTCCAGACCGCCCTGAATCAGCGCCGGCGCCAGAATGATGGCAAGGAAAATATAGGCGGCAGTCACCGTCATGCCAATGCCGAGCACAAAACTGGTCAACGCCCCCATCAGCAAGAGCAGCAACACCGAGTCACCGGCCAGGTACAACAGATCGTTAACCAGCGTACCTGAGAGCCCGGTCAGCGACAAAGCGCCCACAATCAGCCCAACACCCGCCATGATTGCCAGCAACTCCACCAGCAGTTTACCGGCAGCCACCAGGAACGCACCGGCGGCCCTGACGTCCCAGCGGTTGCGCGACAGTTGATTGAGCGCCAGCAACAGCCCTGTGGCGTAAAAGGGTGCAACCGCTTCTCGCTGCAGATACACCAGCAAGAAGATCAGCACGGCAAATGAGGCGATGTAAAACCAGCCCTCTCGCATGGTCGCAGCCAGACTGGGCAACTGTTCTCGCGGTGTGCCTTGCAGGCCGGTGCGCGCTGCATAGGCATCGACCTGGACAAACAGGCCGAAAAAGTACAACAACGCGGGTATTGCGGCCGCCAGTGCCACTGTGGTGTAAGGCACATTCAGAAAGGTCGCCATGACAAACGCTGTCGACCCCATGATGGGCGGCAACAACACGCCACCGGTTGACGCGCAGGCTTCGACGCCACCAGCATATTCACTGGACATACCATCGCGTTTCATCGCCGGGATGGTCATTTGCCCTGTGGTCAGCACATTGGTGATAACACTGCCACTCATGGAGCCCATCAGACCGCTGGAGACAATCGCCACTTTCGCCGAGCCGCCACGCACGTGACCGAACATGGCAAAAGCCAGATTGATAAAGAACCTGCCACCACCGGTATGCTGCAGAGCAATACCGAAAATGAGAAAGCCGATGACCAGTTGTGCAAACGCCCTGAACGGCAGCCCCAGAATACTTTCGATGCTCATGACATGGTAGGACGCGGTTTCGGCGACCGATGACGTCATGCCAGAGATCGGACCCGGCAGACGCTCTGCCACGATCGGATACAGGGAGAACACCAGCACCAGCACAAACAGAGTCAGGCCACCGCATCGCCGCACCGCCTCAAGCGCCAACGCCCATAACAGATAGCTCATCCACACGGCGTAGGTTGGTGCTGCGAACTCCCAGCCATAGTCCAGCATGGTTTCTGCATTAACGAAAAAGAATCCACAGACAGCAAAAGCGCCCGCGCCAAGCACAGCGTCATACCAGTAATGGGTTGCCCTGGCGTGCGCCGGATAAATCAGAAAAGCCAACGGCAGTAATAACGCAAGCAGTGCGTAGTAATAGTGATTTTGTACCGTAATGACAAAATCCATCAGCGGTGTTTCGGAAAACAGACGCAACGAATCCATCGCCAGGAATGCACTCAGCACCGCCGCGATGGCAACCAGCCAGCGCACCGGCGCAGGCATTGACGTGGGCGTACGCGGCATCAGTGCCAGACCGGATCGAACCCGGCCTCCTGCAATCGCTCTGCCCGCAGTTGTTGCCAGCGCGTCATGAAGGCATCGCGATCATCAATGCCTTCGCCTTCAACTTCCGCCCAGGCGTCGGCCAGCACCGCCTGACGCCGAATCAGCGACTGATTGTGCGCCTCATACTCATCGGTCCAGGCACCAATCTCACGCCAGTAACGGACCGCCCCTTCATGATAGGGCACTACCCAGTTAAAGACCTGGGATTCCAGCGCCCACCCGATGGCACCCGGGTCGGCATTTTTGAAATCATCAAAGTTTTCGTTGATCACCCGTGTCATCCAGTACACCGTCGCCTCGTCCTGGCTCTCCAGCGCAATCAGAATCGGATAGGGATAGGTTCCAGCCTGATGTGGCTCATCATCACTGATTCCGGCGCCCCGGGTGGCGTTGTATTGATTGAAATAGGGGCCAATTGCCAGCATACGCTGCCAGCAGGCCTCATCATCGTGGGGCGCCGGTAACCAGCGAATTCCCCGAGGCGACGCTTCCAGCCGGCGTGTCGGTCCGGACACAGTGGTGCCAAACGCGGCATCGACATCGCCATTAATGACGCCTTCCCACATAGCCTCATAGCCCGGAAAATCAACCCGTTCGACATCATCCCAGGTCAAACCGCCGCAAGCCAGATAGGCTTCCATTGAAACATTGAGGGCGGGCGCAGCGCGCACATACGGCACGCGTCGGCCTCTGAGCTCGGCAAAGCTGGTGACGCCAGTATCTGCGGCAACGGCAACTGCCTGATTACTCAGACCATTGGAGCTCATCAACAGTCGCAGGGGTTTGGGGCCCCATTGCGGGTCGGCAAACTGAAACATACCTTCCTGGGCAAAGTAGGTTGCCACACCGTTAGCGGAAAACTGCACCCGGCCGGTATCCAGCGGCAACAACCGGGATACATCATTCTGCCCCGGAATCACCCGCAGGGTAATATTGTAGCGATCACGTAACATGGCGCCGATGGCGACCGCCTGGTTGTAGCCGGTGGTACCCAGATTGTAGGCCGTCCACGCCATCTGACGCGGCAGTTCAGGTTGTTCGGACTGCCCGAAAGCTGACCCTGACAGACACATGGCCACAGCCAGGGTGGCTGAGGCCATCAATTTTCCACCAATCCGCGACGCCAATACCAGTTTGTTCAAACGCATTATTATTCTCCTGCCCGAAGCAAAAGCTGCGGGTGTCCGGCTGTTGCGTTCAGAGAGTATCAAGGTCGCTAAAAGAGTGGAAGGAATATGCCATACTTTGCGGTATCAGGTAGGCGCGTAACGATGATCTGAGACGATAATCAACGCCCGGTAAGATCAACACAGTTTCGAGGTGCCCCTATGGCCCGAGTTATCATGAACAGCTTCCTCAGGGACGCCCTTGGCGATGCCGGATCGACCCTGGACCCGGCCGGCAATCTGGAGATTCCTGTAACGTCAATGCGCGGTCTGTTTACAGCGTTGGATGCGGAATACCCGGGATGTCGCAACGCCCTGTCGTCTGCCGCGGTGGCCATTGATGGCGACATCTATACCGATGCACTGATAGAGCCACTGAACGAGACAAGTGAGGTGGTGTTTATCCCGGCGATTGAAGGCGGATGAGCGAGAATGCGCGGGACGCGGCGGTAGCAGGAGGTACGGAGGGTAGAAAACTCTGACGATAGAAAGCTCGGGGACGTGCGACTGACAGCACCGTCAGCTGCTTATGGCAGCCGCCGGCGCTCCCGTCTGGCTGATTCGACGCAATTGCAGGAGCAATACGCCGAATCTACCGGAGGTACTTTACAGACTTCACATACGTCGACCTGAGACCGGGATGGCACCGAAGTCAGTATTGAAGCTGCCGTTCAACTGATCGTCGATCACGGTACCGTTAAACACCAGTGTCATGGTCTGGCCCTGGGCATCAACGGTAGTGCTGAAGCTGACGGCTTCGCCATCAACTGAAACCGCGTCCAGCGGTGCGCCGCCCAGATCCTGTGACGACATTTCGCCAGTGAGGTCTTCATTGACAGTCAGGTTGGCATCCATCGCGCCGATCGGCGTATCAATCGTGATGACCCACCCGCCCACCAGTGGGTGCGGCTCAGACATATTTGCGCAGGCAGTAATGAACAGCGCCACGATGACACCCGTAATGAGTGAGCCAATTCTTGTTCGCATAGTGAAATCCCCTTCATGGTAATTTAAGTGTTGTATGATCTTTTACGTTATGCACAACCGTGTTTGGATATTCAGCTGTTGTGCATCCAGGCAGAACCCGGCAACTGTCCTGCGTGCCCGGACCGCCCGAGACTGACAGCGGCTGGAAGCTGGCCTACTTTGATATTGAATTGCGCTCAGGTCAACGGCTTTTTCGTTAAAGCACCCAAAAACTCTGACGAATTCATGTAACTTGCAAAAATTCGTCAGATTTCACCAGGCCAGTTGCAGGATCTCCATGACATCATCGGCTGAGGCTATCTTTCTTGGATTGGCTTTGACCACATTGTGCTGCGCTGCCGCTGCCGCAATAGCCGGCAACTGGTCGGCCGTCACACCTACTTCCCTCAAACTGACCGGCAGTTCCAGGCGTCGCAACCAGTCCCGCAAAAAATCTGCTGTATTGTTCTCATCGCAGCCCAGTGCGCGCCCTATTTGCTGCTGCCGCGCTGCATTCTCCGGCTCGTTCCAGCGCAGTACCGCCGGCAACATGACACAGGAAGTATAGCCATGAGGAACGCCGCACATGGCCCCCAGAATATAGCCGATGCCATGGCTGGCACCGTGCCTTATCCGCCCCAGACCCGTGCCGGCGAGCCAGGTTGCCTGCTGGTTGAGAGCACGGGCAGCGAGGTCGGCAGGGTTTGTTTTCATGGCAGGCAGTGATTCGGCGAACAATTTCACGGAATGCAGAAAGTGACCCTGCGCATACGCATGTGAATCCATCGAGCAATAGCCTTCGACAGCGTGATCCAGCGCCCTGATGGCGGTCGACAACCATAACCATGTCGGCGTATGTAATGTCAGCGCAGGGTCGTAAATAATCTGCCTGGGCGCCAAGCCAGGTGCCTTGTAGCCCTCTTTAGCACGTTTATCGCTATCAGTGACGCCTGCATTATTGCTGAACTCGGCTGCCGACAATGTCGTCGGCACCGCGATCTGGTAAACCGGAGACTGACGGCGCAGCACTGGCTCGGTGCCACACAGCGCCCCCCGCGAGCCATTGCTGAATTGAGCGAATTCCAGCAGTTCGGCCTCTTGCTCAATACCGGCATTCAGACAAAACTGGATCACCTTGCCGGCATCAATCATGGAACCCCCGCCGACCGTGAGGATGATATCTGCATCCACCGCACGCGCCTGGCTCAAGGCATTCAACACGTCCCGTCGTGGCGAGTGCGCGCCCATGACGTCAAAGACCGAGGCCAGACGATCGCCCAGAACCTGTCTCAGGTCGTCAACCAGCGACGTCTGGCGGGACAGAGTCCCAGACACCACCAAAAATACCCGCGCCTTGGGCAGCCCTGCCAGCTCGGCAGCCAGGGACTCCTGAACAGTAGCCCCCAGGCGCACCCGTTGCAGCCCGGTGTAGTCAAATATCAAAGGCTCCATCATGATTTCCCAGTTTATCGCTCCACGCAAGTTGGTATGTTAAAATTGAAGCCGTTCATGTTCTGCTATATGCTCTGCAATTAACGCTAACTGCCTTTAATTAACTCTGCTTATTCTGTGCACCCGGCTACGAGGTTGTCATGATCGAACTTACTATTAACGGAACCACCCGGCAACTGGATATTGAGCCGGAAATGCCCTTGCTCTGGGCGCTTCGCAATGAACTGGGGCTGACCGGCACCAAGTTTGGCTGTGGTATTGCCGCTTGCGGCGCCTGCACCGTTCATGTCAACGGCCAGCCCGTGCGCAGCTGCATGACGCCTGTCAGTGCCGTGCAAAACGGCCAGGTCACCACCATCGAGGGCCTTGCTGTTGATGCCACCGGCAACCGCGCCATAACAGCCGTACAACAGGCCTGGGTAGATCATCAGGTGCCACAATGTGGCTACTGCCAGTCGGGCATGATCATGGCTGTCAGTGCGCTGCTGGCCGACAATCCGAACCCGGATAAGGCAACTATTGAGCGCAGCGTCAGCAACGTCTGCCGATGTGGTACCTACCCTCGTGTCAGTAAGGCGATTCAGGCACTGATTGCCGAACAGGCCACGACCAATACGCCCCAGGGAGAAACCGCATGAAAATGAATCGACGCCGTTTTTTGCTGGGCACCACCGTCATTGGCGGCGGATTGCTCTTGGGTTACGCGGTAACTCGCCCAACACGTCAGTCTCTGGCCAACCGCGATCACGCGGAAGCCGGACAGACATTTTTGACTACCTGGCTGCGTATTGACCCTGACAACAAGGTCACGGTTGTGGTGCCACATTCAGAAATGGGTCAGGGCGTGCTGACATCGTTGCCGATGATGGCCGCTGACGAAATGGATGCCGACTGGAATCTGGTGCGGGTAGAACAGGCGCCGGCAACCGACCTGTTTGCCAATGGCGTGCTGATCAAGGGCTTTGCCATGTCCATGGGCCTGAACGTGCCCGCGTTTCTGGATCGCAGCGTCGATTTTGCAACGCTGAAAGCCGCCGAAATCATGAACATGCAGATCACCGGTGGCAGCAGTTCCGTGCGCTTTACCGGCGAGATGGGCATGCGTGCTGCCGGCGCTGCCGCCAGGCAGATGCTCCTTGAAGCCGCTGCCGGACAATGGAACGTTGATGCCAGCGAATGCGATGCCCGCAACAGTTTTGTTTATCACGAAGCCAGCGGTCGTTCTGCCAGTTTTGGCGAACTTGCCAGCGCCGCCTCTCAGTTAGAGCCGCCTCGTAACCCGACACTAAAAACGCCGGACCGCTTCACCCTGATGGGCACGCCCGTGCCGCGTGTTGATATTCCTGCCAAAGTCGATGGTACTGCCATGTATGGCATTGACGCCCGACCCGAAGGCCTGCTTTACGCAGCAGTGACCACGGCTCCGGTATTTGGCGGCAAGCTGGCCCGAGTCGATAATGTTGACGCTGTCATGCAGCGCCGTGGCGTAAAACGCGTCATTGAGCTTGAGGATGCCGTTGCCGTAGTCGCCGATAATTACTGGCGCGCCAGTGAAGCATTAAAACAGTTACAGCCAGTGTTCACCGACACCGACTTTGACGAAAGCAGCACACGTAACATTTTTGCCGAATTCGATGCAGCGCTGGATAACGGCGATCGCCATGAAGATGTGCACGCCGGTGAAGCGACCCAGGCTTTCGCCAGCGCGGCGGAAACAGTCACCGCGAATTATCGTGTACCGTATCTTGCGCACGCCGCCATGGAACCGATGAACTGTACCGTTCACTTTCATGACGACCGCTGTGATGTCTGGACCGGTACCCAGGATAATCTGGGCATTCGCGGACGCGTGGCGTCAGTCGCGGACATGGACGAGAATGCTGTCACCGTGCATCCGTTTTATCTGGGTGGTGGTTTCGGCCGTCGATTGCCACAATCAACCAATACCATTGATCAGGCAACCCGCATCGCCAGCTATTTTGATGTCCCGGTGCAGACCCTGTGGAGTCGGGAAGAAGATACCCGTCAGGATTATTACCGGCCTGCTGTCAGCAGCCGGTTCAGGGCCGCACTGGACAGTAATGGTCAGCTGACCGCTTGGGAAAACGTTTACATCGGCAAAAACGAGCCGGTGGAAGCGGCGCATATTGCCTATCAGGTGCCTAACCAGCAGATCGATTATGTGGAGTGCCCGACTCATGTGCCATTTGGCGCCTGGCGCAGCGTGGCGCATTCACAGCATTCGTTTTTTCTGGAATCGTTCACTGACGAACTGGCCTGGCATGCAAGGCAGGACCCGCTACAGTATCGGCTGGCGTTGCTGCAGGACAAACCACGTCACCGCCGCGTACTGGAACAGGCAGCCGCCAGTGCGGCCTGGACTACGCCTGTGCCAGCAGGTCGTGCCCGTGGTATCGCACTGCAGGAAAGTTTTGGCAGCATTGTGGCTGAAGTCGCAGAGGTATCACTGACCGAGGCCGGTGAAGTCCGGGTCGAAAAAGTTACCTGCGCCATCGATTGCGGTCGCGTGGTCAATCCGGACACGGCTGCTTCACAAGTTGAAAGCGGCATCATTTACGGCCTGACGGCGGCCATGTACGGTCAGATCAGTATCGAGAATGGTCGCGTCAAGGAAAGCAATTTCCACGACTACGAAATGTTGCGGCTGGCTGATTCGCCCGAGATTGAGGTGATTTTACTGGAGTCTGACGATGCGCCTGTCGGAGGGCTTGGTGAACCGGCCACACCACCGATTTCGGCTGCGGTTACCAATGCGCTTTATGCCTTGACGGGTCAGCGTGTACGTGAACTTCCGTTAAAGAACTACCGCTTCCTGCCACCTCCCACTGAGGCGGCGGAAACCGTCTGATCAGCCACTGACGCGCCGATAATGCAATGCCACCGGCACAGCCGGTGACATTGCATTATCGGCATCAGAATGCGTCGCGACTCAGCATGTTGCTCTGAACCATAAATGAACGGAACTCAGGATATTCCAGTCCCATGGTTTTGTTGCGATCCATGATCGTGAACGGCAGCGCCAGCTGCTGACGTGATTGCTCAGGCATTTCATCCAGAGCGATCTTGCCATCAATATTCACGTCCATGAAGCCCATCGCCAGTGCAGCCATGTAGTCATCCTCATTGATCTCATGGTCACTCTCGCTTGGCTCCTCGTACCGGAAGGAGATGCCGCCATAGAGCATTTCTTCCCAGGTCTGCTCGCCAAATCGGACGGTTACTGAAGGGTCCGGGTTGCTCAGGTTTGCTGTCGAGTTGTCATAGACTGTGCGATGAATGACAAAAGTACCGGCAGGCGCTTCAATAGGCTCCTGAAACTGGAAGTAACGCTGCCAGTTGAAATCGTAGTTCGGTACCGACAGCACAACTTCTTCCCGACCATCGGGATAACGAATGGTAAACTCGGAGGACCGGCCGCGATAATGCGCATGCGGGAACAGACTATAGATGACGGCATCGCGCTGAAACTGATAGTAGGCCGTTTCTTCATGTTCAGCCACACCCTGCGGAATTCGCAACTCGGGATTCACGATGGAGTAGTGCTGCAGTACATGCTCCGGCGCCTCATCGCGGAAATACAGGCCTATTCTGGTTTCGTCGCTGGTGGCACGACCATAGGTAGTGTAGTGCATCTGCGTATAGAACGACGAGCCAGCAGGCACATAAACCCCGGTATTCTCCGGATACTCATAGGTCTCATTGCCTGGCACAAATGTCATCAGTTGCGGCTGGAACAGTGACTCACTGGAGTTGGACTGCCCGGCCTCATTGGAGCTGGCGCCGAAGGTGGCAATCGCGTGGTGCACAACCTGCCTGTCACCTGGCGCAATCTGAATCGCACGCACCCAGACATCGCGATCTAGCGGGTTCTTGACTTCAAAAAACTGATAGTCAAGTGTGCCAGTGGCCGGAATATCAAATTTGGGCAATGTCACCACCAGGTCAGGCTCACCCAACTCCCACTGCTCGGCCTGCTCCACTACCGACATGAGTTTATCCTCACCTTCGCCGCGCGGGGCGCCGGCATCAATCCACGACACCAGCTGTCTGGCTTCATCAACGCTCAGACTGAGGTCATGCAGAAACTCGCCGATTTTCGGATCAGCATGCCAGGGCGGCATACGTTTGGTCAGTATGGTTTCGCGAATCATGGGGGAAAAGCCCTGTATCATCGCATGATTGGTCATGGCCCATGGACCGATGCCACCCGGTCGATGACAGTCGGCGCACTTTTCCACCAGCAACGGCGCGATTGTGTCGCTGTACATGGCGTCAGGCAACTCCGCTGCGGCGGCGTGTTGCGGCAGCAGCTCAGCGTCCGCGGGCATGGCCTGCTCGGTCAGAGCAACACTCTCATCCGCCAGCAGCGCCTGCAGGGTTGTCGAAAACGCGTCAGTAGCGGCAGGACCTCGATAGACGATCTGCCAGCGACCGGGTTCTATGATCAGCGTCTCTGCAGCATGATTCAGTGCCAGCGTCTCGGCAACGAGGCCAGCTTCGTCTTTTAAAACTGGCATATCCAATTCGTGCTGTTGGGTGTCCGCCAGAATGTCTGCCCGTGACTCACCCGGTGCCGGATTGATCAGTGCAAATACAACGCCCTGCTCTGACCACTGTTCGCTGATGTCGGCAATGGCGGCACTCACATGCGTTGAGCCGTTGCGGTGCCCCATCAGCACAATGGCAGGTACCTGCTCATGGTAATGCAGGTTGAACGCCTTGCCGTGCTGGTCAATCAGGGTGAAATCGGACGCCCGGGTTACCGGATCGTCGGGATTGTCAGCGGCTGCCGCCGTGCCGATCAGACCAACGCTCAGAAGGACCGCGACAGCAAACTGGGCATCAAACACGTTGCCTGAAACCGAGGCAAGGGTGCTGAGGATGCGTTGATGAATGCTCATGAAACATAACTCCAGATTCGACTTGTTACGAAATGACAGATTGTCAACAAGATACGCCGCCATTGAACCGCCGGTTCAACAGCAGGTCAACCAAATTCATCGCAGAGCAGCATCAACCCGTCTAAAAATCCGGTTACCCAGGCCTTAACCAGCCTGATAGTGTTGTTTGATGAAATTTCCCAGCATTGCAAATTCATCGCTTCGGGTACTGGCTTTGCGCCACACCAGACCAATCTGCCGATAGCTACTGCCATCCATTGCGATTGTTTTGATTTTGGTATTTTTTAGCAGGGGCGACTTCACGGCCATTTCCGGCAAGTAGGTAATGCCAAGGTCGGCATCGACCATCTGCACCAGCGTCAGCAGACTGGTCGCGGTTATGCTGCTGACTTTGTCTGCATTTCTGATATTGCAGGCAGACAGCGCATGGTCACGCAGGCAGTGGCCATCTTCCAGCAGGAGAATGCTATCAGTGGGCAGAGTGTTGGTATTGTAATGCTCCGGATCAACAAAGTTGCTGTGCTGATGGTGCGCCAGAAAAAAATGATCATCGAACAAAGGCATATCTGTCACGTTACGCAGCTCGTAAGGCAGCGCCACCAGAATCAGATCCAGTTCGCCATCCATGAGCCGGTCATACACCCGGTCAGTCAGATCTTCTTTCAGGTACAGTTTTAGTTCAGGGTAGGATTTGCGCAATGCCGGTAAAAGCCTGGGCAGCAGGAATGGCGCAATTGTGGGGATGACGCCCAGCTTAAGCTGACCTGTTAACGGTGCCTGATTGCCTCTGGCAATATCAACCATGTCCTCCAGATCGCGCAATACCACTCTGGCCTGGCGAGCAATGTCGCGGCCCAGACTGGTGACAGTGACATTCTTGTTGGTGCGATCCACCAGCTGGATATTGAGCATATTCTCCAGTTCTTTGATGGCAACGCTGAAGGCCGGTTGTGACACAAAACATGACTCAGCGGCTTTACCAAAATGCTCGTGATGCTCCAGGGCCACAAAATAGCGCAGCTGCTTGGTTGTAGGCAGATGGTTCATGACAGTTCCTCGCGACAACGGTCGACCTCGCCGTCAAGACAGTCTCCCGTGATACATTATCCATATCACTGTAATACATTTAATGCATTTTATCTATTCATGCCGTTGTTCTACCATGACTGACATTGCGATCAACGACACTTCAATGCTGCTCGCAGGAAGGTAATTGCAACTGATGGATGAATGCCAGTTGTACGCTCCCTCTTGACCGGAACGATCCCCAAAGATCGTTCCGGTTTTTTTTTACCCAGCCATTGGCAACAGTAGCAGACACCTCGCTCGCGCCTGACCTGTTGTCGCCGTCCGGCAACGGCGCAGCACTTTTAGCATACGCAGAAATAGCTGCTATACTCGTGGCTTCCATCGGCGGACTGCGACAGGACCCAGTAGCAAATGACCGATTCCAGATTACTCACTCCAGTCACAGAGCGGACAGGCGCCGCTGCCAGAGCGTCCGTGCCAGGAATGCTGGCTGCGTTGACGCTGGCAGTCTGTGCCAGCAACCCGGCCACGGCGGACGAGCTCAGCGACCCCGATATCTGGCAGGGCGAGTGGCAGGTGCAGGATACGGATTTCACATTGCGGGTATTGCCGTCAGGAACAATCTTCAGGGTCGAACCAATGCGACCGGCGGGCATCGAATGGCATGCGGGTGAGGGTATGATCAATGGCAGCAGTGGTACCATTGAAGTCAGTTATCAGGGTGTTGTTGCTCAGGTAATGGTACAACTGACCAGCCCGGAATCAGCGATCGTGCGATCGATGTCCTGCCAGCCGGATTATCATGTGGTCTGCACACTGGTACGCAATCAACAGGCCAGGTTCATCAAGTTAAATACCTCAAACTGAGTCCTTCAAACCGGGTCCGCCTGACTGACCTTGCCGCACCGCCTGATGGCAGTGCGGCTCAAGCCAATTTATTTTATGTCCGACATGGAACGAATCTGCTTGCCGACGATGCCATATTCAATCGCCTCATCGACCGTCATCCAGTAATCGCGGTCAGTGTCATTGGCCACACGTTCCAGCGGCTGCCCGGTTTCATCAGCGATCAATTTGTTGATTCGGGCACGCATTTTAATGATCTGTTCAGCCTGGATCTTGATGTCTGACGCGCTGCCACGTGATCCACCCATGGGCTGGTGCACCAAAAAGCGGGTATTGGGCAGTGCAAATCGGTGTTCCTTCTTGGCGCCCAGATAGATGGTGGTCGCCGCGCTGGCAACCCAGCCTGTGCCCACCACGTGAACATCAGGTTCGATGAACTTGATGATGTCATAGACCACATCGCCCGACTCCACATGCCCACCAGGTGAGCTTATATACAGCGTAATGGGGTCATTGCTGTCCGCGGCCAGCGCCAGCAAACGCTCGGTGATATTGCGAGCCAGACGGTCATTGATTTCACCAAAAATGGTCAGCGCACGCGCCTTGAACAGCTTCTCGTCAAGCAGCCGGCTGGATGGCTGCGCTGGCGCTTCGTTGGCGGACGACATTATCTGCATATTCTATACTCTCCAAAAATCGGCAAAAACCGGCGTCATGGCCTGCCCGCAACCTGCAGGCAGGGCCATAAAAATTCATTAACAACAGGGCTATTGTACCACGCCCGAGCTTTGCGAAGCCCCGGGGTGAGACTCTTCACCCAGCGGCTTGAAAGCGATCAGCAACTGCGGCAGCAATGTCAACGCACCCAGCAGCGCAACCAGCATGGCGATGCTGGTCAGCAGACCAAACACCATGGTGGGAATAAAATTCGACAGCACCAGAATCGAGAAGCCTGCCACAATGGTCAATGATGTGAAATACATCGCCCTGGCAATACTGCTGTGACAGTAGTACATGGTCTGCCGATAATCACCGATGCGATTGAATTCACGCCGGAACCGGTGCATGTAGTGAATGGTGTTATCAACACCTATGCCAATGGAGATCGCAGCAATGGTGATTGTCATGATGTCCAGCGGAATTGCCAGCCAGCCCATGATACCCAGCACCAGCGCCGCTGCGATGATGTTCGGAACTATACAGATGGCAGCAATCTTCAGCGACCGGAACAGGACCAGGAACATCAGCATGATGGCAGCAAGCACCACACCCAGCGTGAGGATCTGGGACTGATACAGGCTCTGCAGAACATTGTTGTACAGTACCAGTGTGCCGGTGACCCGCACCTGCTCCGGTGCCAGGTCAAAATTTTCCTGCATGCCGGTACGGACTTCCTCGATCAATTGATTGCGATTGAGGTTGGGGTCGGATTCGATGACCCGGACATTAAAACGGATCTCGTTTTCCTCAATGGCAATGAATGGCGTCAATACTGTTGAGCGCAGCGTCTCCGGCAACATGGTGTACAGCAGCGCCCACAGGAAACTGTCAACTTCGCCGCCATTAAGCTCTTCAGCCAGTTGCACCACAGCGCCAAAAGACAGGACCTTGCCGGTTTGTGGGTGCGAGTCCAGAAACTCATGCATGCGCTCTATGCGATTCATCTTGTCTGCGGTAAACCAGTAAGGGTCGTTACTGCCAGCGGCTTCCTCTTCGCCAAACCCATCGTCAAAACCGTCATCAAAGCCATCATCAGCATTGGCGCTGTCGTCCAGTTTCACCACCACGTCAAATGACAGTGTGCCGCCGAGCTTTTCGTCGAACAGTTTCATGCCCTGATAAATCTCGGTGTCTTCACTGAAATAGGAAATAAAACTATTCTCTACCTGAAGTCGCGCAATACCAATGGCACTGACAACAAACACCAGGGCATAAACCCACAACAGCTTGTTGCCGAGCCGGTCTGTGGTTTTCGCCAGCAGGGCCGTGAAACTGGCGCGCATGGCATTGGGCCGCTCACGCTTCTCGGCGGGCAGCAGCGTCATAAGCGCCGGGAACAGCAGAAAAACCACAATCAGCGCCGTCAGTACGCCCATGACCATGATCCAGCCAAATGAAATGATGGGAGAGATGCCGCTGACAACCAGTGAGCCAAACGCAACAATGGTGGTCAATGCGGTATACAGGCAGGGCAGGAACATGGCCCGCACCGCATGGCGAACAATTTTTTGCTGATTGCTGAAGCGACGGCTGGCGCGCAGCTCGCGATAACGCACCATCAGATGTACCGTCAGGGAAATGGTGATAATCAGCAACAGGGACATGAAGTTGGAAGAGACCACGGTCACCTTCCAGTCCATTATGCCAAGAATACCCACCACAATAATGCCTGCCACGGCACAGCAGGCCAGCGGCAACAGAACCCAGCGCAGGCGTCGGAATATCAGCCCCAGCGCGATGACAATAAAAGCGAAGACGCCCAGACTGAAGGTCGCCAGATCGTTCTGTACAAAGGTCACCAGATCATCAGCGATCATGGGCGCACCACCCAGATACAACTGCACTTCCTCGTCATATTGCGAAAGGATGTCACGAATGGCGGCGATGTCCTGATGGCGCAGTTCCGCAGCACGAGCGCTATAGGCATCAAACTGCTCGGAGACCTGCGCCAGCTCCTCTGCTTCTGTGTCACTGAGGCCTTCCGCATCGCGCTTGTTGCGCAATTCCGTGCGCCGGTTGATCAATTCTGTGTAACGGGTGTCGGCTTCGAAGCTCGCCAGCATCGCACCGGTGGTGCCGTCCGGACTGATCACGGCATTTCTGAAGACCGGGTTGGTGCGCACTTCTTCGCGCGCGGCTTCACGATCGACCTCCTCATCGAGGATGGTCAGGTAATCCTCAGAGATGCCGGTAAGCGGTGTGTCCCCGAAGATGGGTACATCAAGCAGGCTGTTGACTGACTCAATACGTTCCATCGCCAGCAGTTCGTCGCCAATCGCCGACATGATTGCCAGCGACTCATCGCTGAGCAGGTCCATGTTGCGTGGGGTAAATGCAATTGTCACTGAGTCAGTGGCACCGTAGCGCTGGCTGATCTCACGGGTGTACTCGAGCTCTTCGTCACCCTCCATCAGCAACGAGTCGGCCGACACATCCAGCCTGAAATCCTGGGCATACCAGCCGAAGCCAGCGACCGAGAGTAATAAAAGGGCGATCACCAGCCAGGGTCTGTCAAAGACCAGGGCACTGTACCAGCGCGAAAGTGTCAATCGCATAACGCATCCATCATTTGTGTAGAAATAAAGGCATAAAATAACGCTCCGAACTATACCCTGTTGACGCGCAAATTGTTATCTCACAAGGAGGCCGTCATAAAAAATGAGCCTGAAAGGCTCACCGACCGGGCGACGATGCATGGCGACTCCACCGATCAGGGTTTCCGATTACCGATTCCGGCCCTGGAGTCTCACAATTAGTCACAATCAGGGACTTGATAAGTCCGAGCAGAATTGGTCTAGTAATGGTATCGTTACGTAATAAAGCCACACCAATGGGAGTTTGACTATGCGTAAGTCAATAACATTTCTAATATTCTCGGTTTTCGCCTTGATGCCGTTTGTCGCTCAGGCTGAAGACTATCTGAAACAGATCAAGGACTTTGAACTGCAGGACCAGAATGGCGTCATGCACACTCTGGATGAGTATCAGGATAAAGACTATATCGTGATGTACGTCCACGGTTCAGGCTGCCCGATTGCACGCCTGTCGGTACCGACCTACCTTGAGATTGAGGAGGAATATGCCGAAAAAAATGTGGAATTCCTGATGATTAACGCCTTTATTCAGGATGATATTCCCCGCATCGCCAAAGAAGCGGAAGAATTCAACATCACCTTTCCGATCCTGAAAGATGCAGATCAGTCAGTTGCACGCTCGATGGGTGTTGAGCGCACGGCAGAGGTCTTTATTATTGATCCGAAAACACGCGAAATACACTTCCGTGGCCCCATCAATGACCAACTGGGTTACGAAACCCAGCGCAATAACGCGTCAAATCATTATCTGACCGATGCGCTGGATACCATCATGGCTGGCGGCAGTGTCAACATGAGCGATATTCCGGATGCCAAGGGCTGCCTGGTTGGTTTTTTCCTGAGCTAAACCGGATTAATTAAATATCGGCATAAAAAAGGCCGGTCGCCTCAGGCGACCGGCCTTTTTTATGGGTGCGGCAAGCGTCAGTGCTTATTCCACAAATGCTCGCTCGATCACATACTCTGCCTGAATACCGTGACGGGACTCCTTGAAGCCACCGGCATCAAGAATCCGGCACATATCCTTCAGCATAGTCGGGCTACCACACAACATGAAGCGATCGTGCTCAGGGCTGGGTTGCGGCAGGCCTATCGTCTTTGCCATGGTGCCGTTCTCCAGAACATCGGTGACGCGGCCCTGATTCTCAAACTCATCGCGGGTAACCGTGGGGTAGTAAATCAGCTGCTTGCTGACCTCCTCACCAAAGAACTCATTCTGGGGCAGCTCGCGAGTGATGTAATCCCGATAGGCCAGGTCAACGACTCGTCGAACACCGTGTACCAGAATGATCTTTTCGAAGCGGTCATACACTTCCGGATCCCGGATAATGCTCATGAACGGCGCCAGGCCTGTGCCGGTCCCGACAAGATACAGATTCCGGCCCGGCAGCAGGTGGTCCGCTACCAGCGTACCCGTAGGCTTGCTGCTCACCAGCAACTCATCGCCAATCTGGATATTCTGCAAGCGTGAGGTCAAGGGTCCATCCGGCACCTTGATGCTGAAAAACTCCAGCTCTTCGTCATAATTGGCACTGGCAATGCTGTAGGCACGCATCAGCGGACGGCCTTCCACTTCCATACCCACCATCACGAAATGGCCATTCTCGAAACGCAGACCTTTGTCTCGCGTTGTGGTAAAACTGAACAGGGACTCATTCCAGTGATGAACGCTGGTCACACTCTGTTTGGATATTGCAGCCATTTCAAAATCCTGTCGTTGTTGCAAAAAAGTGGATTAGTTTGATGAGCGCATACTATACGGCCCCGCTATACCAGTAAAATGATTTAATGCTATAAGGTTAATCGAAAATAACGATAACACTTGGGAGTCCCAGCCATGCACTACACCCTGCGGCAGATCGAAGTTTTCCTGGCAACAGCCTGGCACGAGAATGTTTCACATGCGGCCGATAGTCTGTCCATGTCGCAATCCGCTGCCAGCGCAGCGCTGAAAGAGTTGGAACAACGCTTTGACATGCAGCTGTTTGACCGGGTCGGCAAGCGCCTTCAACTTAATGATTTTGGTAAAAGCCTGCGCCCTCATGCCGTCGCGCTGCTGAACCAGGCCACGGAATTCGAGCAATTGCTGGCCCGCCAGGGTGAGGTCGGCCATATCAAAGTAGGCGCAACCCTGACCATCGGTAACTATCTGGCGGTGCCGATCATGGCCGATTTCATGAATCGTTATCCTGGCTCACGCGTCGACCTGACGGTGGAGAACACCGCATCCATTACCCAGCGAGTACGCAATTTTGAACTTGACATTGGTCTGGTCGAAGGCGAGCTCCAGGACTCCACCCTGGAAGTCATTCCCTGGCGCGACGACGAGCTCAGCCTGTTCTGTGCTCCCGACCATCCGCTGGCCGGCCGACCGACACTCAGTGATGAGGATCTGCTGAGCGCTGACTGGATCATAAGAGAGGCCGGCTCGGGCACACGGCAGGCTTTTGAGCACGCCATGTATGGCCTGATGCCCAAGCTTAAATTACGACTGGAACTGCAACACACCGAAGCCATTAAACGCACCGTGGAGGCCGGCCTGGGCATTGGCTGTCTGTCGCGGATTACCCTGCAGGAAGCCTTTCGCCGGGGCAGTCTGCTGCCACTGTATGCCCCGCAACGGGTCTGGATGCGGCGCTTCTATTTCATCCTGCATAAACAAAAATTCCGCAGCACGGGTATTCGCAACTGGATAGCGTTGTGTCAGGAAGACGATGCCGGCACATTCGGGACCTATGGACCTGACCAGTGACCCCAGGGCTTCTGGTTCGTTATCGTGTGCTCTGGCTGGTGCTCTGTCTTGTGATTTCGGCACTATTGGCTTCAGCATTATCGTCCATCCGTTTTGACACCCGAATATCGGTGCTGCTCGGTGACAATGATGCCTACGTCAACGATCGCAACCAGCTGGCCGCCGAATTTCCCAACCGACAGGACATCAGTATCGCGGTCAGCTCGGCATCGGGCGCTACCAACGTTTTTTCTGCACCCATTCTGGAAGCACTGGGAGCGCTGCATCGAGAGTACCGGCGCATCCCGTATACGACCGGGGCAAGTTCGGTGGTCGCCTACGATTCACCGTTTGGTGAAATCGGCCTGTTCCCCGGACGTTTCCGCAATTTTCATGAAATCGATGCCAAGGCCATGCAGGCAGCGCGCGAAAAAGCCATGGCGGACCGGTTTATCAATGGCATTCTGGTATCGCCGGGCGCCGACCTTGCACTGTTCTCGGCACCACTGAGCCTGAGCACCAGCACCTCGGCCCAGAATCGCGAAATTGCCGACGCCATCAGCGCTGTTTTGCGGGACCTGCGTCAGGCGCACCCGAACGTGGCATTCGCGCCTGGTGCGGAAGCGTTGTTTGAAACCTCCACGCGCGACGCCATGATTCAGGATCTGACCCGGCTTTTGCCGCTGGTGATTCTGGTCTGCGTGCTGTTTATCTGTTATTGCTTTCAGTCAGTGCGTCACGGCGCCTGCATATTGCTGGTGACCTTACTGACCATCATCTGCACGGTTGGCACATTGGCATGGGCCGATATCGCGCTGAACAGTGTGTCGGTAATGGCGCCGCTGGTTGTTGTCATTATTGCGGTCGCCAACACCGCGCACATTCTGTCCGTCTTTCGTCAGCAATTGGCTGACGGCGTCACCTCAGCACAGGCCATGCAGCAGAGCCTGGCGTTCAATCTGCGGCCGGTCAGCCTGGCAGCACTGACGACCGCCATCGGCTTTGCCAGTCTGAACTATGCATCGGCACCCGCCATCAGTCAATTTGGCAGCATCGTCGCACTGGGTGTTGTATTCGCCTGGCTGCTAAGTTTCCTTAGCTTCCCCGCACTGGTCATGATGGCGGGCACAGCCGTCAATGACATCAGACTGGCAAACGCATTCCTGCGCTATTGTCAGCATCTGGTAGCGCACTATCACCGTGTCATCTTTTACGGTGTAATTGTAGCTGGATTGATCGCTGCGGCCTTGTTGCCGTTGAACAAACCGGATTTCGACCGACTGGATTTTATTGATCAGGATTCACCGCTGCATGCCTACTATGCGTTGCTAAGCGAACGCATGCAACGCGGCACCGTCATGAACTACGGCATCGTTGCCAACAACCCGGCCAACTCAACGCCACTGCCAGATGGCGCCATAGACCCGGAGTTTTTGCAACGCGTTGATGAACTGTCCGTCTGGCTGCGCCAGCGCCCGGACGTGCTGGATGCCGCCAGCCTGGTAGACGTGGTCAAAACCATCAATGACACGCTTGAAGGGTCGCAGGCGGGTGACAATGTTGACAACTATCGCCTACCGGAGTCTGCTGAACTGGTCGAGCAACACCTGATGAACTATGTCTCTGTGCAGCAGGACAGTTACGCCCTGGCCAATTTCATTAATACCGATTTCTCAACCATACGATTGTTTATAACCACAACCCCGCTGAGCAATCAGGGCATCATAGATCTCGACGTCGCCATAGGCGAATTTTTCACTGACGCCTTTGCCGGGGACGCCATGCGACTGATGCGCGGCAGTAGCACACTGCTGTTCGCACGCATGGACAGGACCGTCACCGTAGAGTTGATTCAAAGTTACCTGATCAGCCTTGTGATGATTACGGCCGCCCTGACAATAGGGTTGCGAAGCCTGTATTTTGGTCTGGTCAGTGTGGTGCCCAATCTACTGCCGGCGACGCTGGTGTTTGGTCTCTGGGGGTTGCTGGTCGGGACCGTGGACCCCTTCGTGATGATGCTGTTCAGCATCAGCATCGGGCTGGTGGTAGACGATACCGTGCATATTCTGAGCACCTATCAGCGGCAACGCCAGCAGGGTCTGCCGGTGGACTCAGCCATTCAGGCAGCTGTCACCAAGGCCGGA
Source organism: Pseudohongiella acticola (assembly GCF_001758195.1). Lineage (NCBI taxonomy): Bacteria > Pseudomonadati > Pseudomonadota > Gammaproteobacteria > Pseudomonadales > Pseudohongiellaceae > Pseudohongiella > Pseudohongiella acticola. The sequence continues at coordinate 2,665,477 of NZ_MASR01000001.1, read as the reverse complement.
CCGGCACTGGCCATTACCACGGCAGTGCTGGCATTGGGCGCATTGATTCTGCTAATGGCCAGTACACTGTACTTTCAACAGGCGGCCAGACTGCTGGTACCGATTGTGGTGTTGGCCCTGATTCTTGACCTGACATTTCTGCCCGTATTGCTGTCGCGCCTGGAGAAAGCGCGCGAACGCCTTGCTGCGCGTCGTCAACAGGCAGCGCGCCCCTGATCTCCTGACGGTGGCTCAGTCCTCAGCCTGCAGCAGAATGTCTCTGGCCTTATTGTACAAGGTGGCATTGCTGACCAGAATATTCTTGTTGTGGAAAACCGGGTTGACACCATCAGGAACCGGCAGAAAATGTCCGTAACGAGCACCGGCTTCAATGGCAATAAGTTGTGCGGCGGCAAAATCCCACACACTCAGGTTTTCGTAGTACACATCGAGACGACCGGCGGCCACCCAGCAGATGTCCAGCGCTGCGGACCCCATGCGCCGCAGATCAGCACAATGCGCCAGCATCAATCCCACCCGCCTGACCAGAAGCGCCATGTCCTTCTTGATGTAGGGGAACCCGGTCGCGAATAGCGCGCGGCGCAGGTCGGTTTTCTGCGCTACGTGTATCGACTCTCCGTTCAGCGTTGCGCCCTTGCCCCGGGCGGCGGCAAACATTTCATTGTTGTAGGGATTGTAGACCACGCCGCTCTGCACGACACCGTCAACCACCCAGGCAATGGACACGGCTGAATGTTGATGGCCATGTGCATAATTGACGGTGCCATCAATCGGATCGATTATCCACAGTGGCCCTTCCCGTTCACTCAATTGTGTCAGGTCCGGCGCTGACTCTTCGGCCAGTATCTGGTGCGTCGGGTAACGCGCCCGAATGGCGTCACAGATCAGTTTGTCGACCTTGATATCCGCCTCGGTGACCAGTTCCTGCCCGTCATGTTTGAAATGCGCTGCCGGCCCTTCATCACGTTGCAGTTCTGCCAGCATCAAGGCACCGGCATCGCGCGCGACCTGTTCGCTGAAAGCCAGTACCTCGGACACCGATGCGGGTGGCCGGTCAACATAATAGTAGGCGTATTCGTGCAACTGCCCGTTGATTTCCTTCTCGCTCTCATGCGAGAAGCGCGCCCCGATTTTTTCAGTGCCGCGACGCGATCGCAGGTTGTCCTTGCCAATATGGAACCAGACTCGTCTGGCCCACTTGAAGGCATGATCAAGCATCAACATCTTCATTTCACGGTTGGTAGCCCCACCCCAGCGACTGCGTGCCAGAAAAGTAAAGCCGATGGCCACTTCTTCTGCCACCGGGTCCCACTCGTAATAACGGGAACAGCCAACGATTTCACCGGAGGCGTTATCGATGGCCACCAGGGCGCTGCCCGCGGTGACCGCCCCATTAAAATACCGGGCCTCAAAAGCTTCACGTTGATAGCGTTGCGGGTCCGGGTGCAGTTCCCAGATCAGCGGGTCGCTCGCCGCCGCGTACAGTGATTCAAGATCATCGGGCTGCAGCGGCCGCAGCGTAATGGTTCGTCCCTCGAGGGTAGGCTGGAAATCAAAGTTGTCCTGCTTTGTCATGCTGTTTTCCTGAATAGGGTTCGATTCTGTTTGGGTCCATACATGCCAGACTGAACCCCTCGTCCAGCCAGCCGGTGATGCCACCTATCATTTTTTTGACCGGCTGCTGCAGTCGGGCCAGCCTGACGGCAGCCTTGTCGGCGCCATTGCAATGCGGTCCCGCGCAATAGACAACAAAAAGTGAAGCGCCGGAAAATACGCTCAGGCTGTCTGCATTGATACGTGTGTGTGGCAAATTGACTGCGCCGGCGATGTGACCCCGCGTAAACAAATCCTCACCTCGCACATCCAGCAGGACAAAATCCTGTCGAGCATTGCTGATGGCATGGTGCACGTCCCAGCAATCGGTCTCGAACTGCAACAGATGCTCAAAATGCTTGAGAGCACTGGCGCTGGGTGCGGCGGCGGGACGGGAAACCGCCGACGATCCTGTAACAACGGGTGTATTGGCTGACGTTGACATATTACCTCCTGAGACCTGATTTATGAACTCAGGGTAATTATTATCCTGTCCCCCATCTGTTGCTATTGGCTTAACAGCCACTCTTCGATAATATCAGGCCATGACTCGAGTCGCCATTCTGATCTATCCCGACACCGCCCTGTTTGAGCTTGGCTGCGCCGTTGAACTGTTTGCACTGCCCAGGCCGGAGTACCCTGACTGGTACGAAACGGACGTGGTCTGCTTCGGAGAGCAGGCGGTTCGGGCAACCGGCAATATCATGTTGCAGGCAAAACCGGTGGCGTCTCTGACCGACTACGACATGCTGGTCATTCCCGGCTGGCCGCTGCACATGCAGCCAGCCCCGGACCTTATCGATGAAATCCAGGCACTTCATGGTCGTGGCGGCACCGTTGTCAGCTTCTGTTCAGGTGCTTTTCTGCTCGCAGCGAGCGGGCTTCTGGACGGCCAGTCTGCTACCACTCACTGGCGTTATGCCGACGTCTTTCGTGACCAATACCCCGATATTCACTATGTCGACGACGTACTTTATCTGTTTCACAACAGGCTTGGCTGCGCGGCTGGCAGTTCCGCTGCCCTGGATCTGGGCATGGCCATTATTCGCCAGCAGCACGGTTACAGGGTCGCCAACCAGGTGGCGCGAAGACTGGTTATGGCCGCTCACCGCAGCGGCGGACAGTCACAGTTTGTCGAAGCACCCGTTGCCAGAACAAGTAATCACTTCGCCGACACCCTGGACTGGGCCATCAGCAACCTGACAACAGGTCTGACCATCGACGCGCTCGCTAAACGGGCCAACATGTCCAGACGCAATTTTGACCGAAAGTTTCGTGCCTCAATGAACATCAGCGCCAACGAGTGGCTTGTTCTGCAGAAACTGGAGCTTGCCAAACAGTTGCTGGAAAGCACGCAATTGCCCATTGAGAGGGTGGCGAGCCGCGCCGGATTTGAGAACGCAATTACCATGAGGCACCATTTCCGCAAACATCTGCAGTCCTCACCCAGCCGTTTTCGAACGCAGTTCGGTCGCGCTCAGTGACCATCAGACCTGCTGCCAGCCGGGATTCATTGGCCGGGCACGGACAGCATGACAACGTAACGGGCCAGTAACGAAACATCGGTATCGTCCAGTTGCAAACCAAACGCCGGCATTTCCACGCCGCCACTCTCTATGATGTTGCGTATCTGTGCCAACCCGTTCGGGTTCGTCAATGCCGGCGCCGACCCTCCACTGATGCCACGACCCTGCTCACCATGGCAGGTCGCACACATTAAAGCGAATTGTTGTGCCGCTGCCGCACGTTCCGCGCTCGTCAGCGTGACGTCCGGCACCGGGACGCCGGCTGTGTCAGCGCCAGGGCCACGGAGAGAGTCGGGGCCTGGCTGGGCGTACTGAGTAACAGCACCGGGCAATGCCAACGCCACCAACTCTGCCGGATGTTCTGCGGTTGCCACGGCAATCACAATATACTGATAGCCCTTATGGAAGTATGTCATCGGTGCACCCGATGCTTTCGCCGGCAGTTCGATCTCGGCGACCACTTCGCCGGTATTTTTATCATAGGCACGAAACATCGGGCCGCCCGGGTCGCCACTTAAATGTCCGGCTTCTGCGAGGAACAACAGGGTGGCGGTGGCGAGCGGTGATGGCCTGATCATGGGGTGACCCATGTTGTCAAAATCCAGGTCAAGCCCTTGCAGATCAGGATGCTGACGAATGTAGTCAGAGGCGGGGCCGATACTGCGAGACCAGGTATGACGGCCGCGGTTCATGTCTGTTGCTGTAATCAGGCTCCAGGGTGGGCGCACGATGGGCAGGTCACGCGGTCCCTGTATAAACACCGACGGCGCTCTCAGGTACCGCCAATTGGTCTGGTCGGGATCCGGCGTCAGCAATGCAGCCGCCATTGGCGCCTTACGTAGCGGAACAAACATGTGGCCATTGACGGGATCGAATGCCCCGCCGTTCCAGTTGGAACCGCCCTGGTAGCCGGGATTGACCCAGGTACCCTGGGTGCCCCCCTCTCGCAGTGGTGTCGGCGGTGTATATATGGGACCGCGCACATAGCGCCCCGCTATCTCCAGCGCTTCTGCGCGCAACGCTGGCGTAAAATCAAGCAATTCGTCCTCATCATAACCCTGACTGAGATAGGGCTCCGGCAAGCTTGGAAATGGCTGCGTCGGCGAAACCCGTTCACCAGGCACTTCACTCGACGGCACTTCACGCTCGTCAATTGGCCAGACCGGCTCGCCAGTGAGCCGGTCGAAGACAAATGACATGCCCTGCTTTGTCAGCTGCGTGACTGCCTTGATGCGCTCACCGTCAACCACGATGTCACCCAGAATCGGCGCCGCTGGTGGGTCGTAGTCCCACAGGCCGTGATGCGTCAATTGATAGTGCCAGACCAGTTCGCCAGTGCGGCCATCCAGGCAGACCAGGCTTTGTGAAAACAGATTGTCCCCCTGACGGTGCCCTCCATAAAAGTCATTGGAGCCAGCCTCTACCGGCAAATAGACATAGCCGGTTTCGGTATCGACACTCATCATGGACCAGACCCCGGCATTGCCCGTATGGCGCCAGGTGTCTCCGTGCCAGCTGTCGTGACCAGGCTCGCCGGGTTGGGGAATGGTATTGAAGCGCCACACCATCTCGCCGGTGCGAACATCATAACCACGAATATGGCCCGGTGTTGCTTCCTGATTGGGTGCGGTAATTGTACCGACAACCTGCGCCACCACAACATCGCCTACCACTGCCGGCGGGGACGACGAACCCACCGACTCGGCGGCGCTGCCATCGGGATACAGACCCTCCCGCAACAGTACCGTGCCATTATTGCCAAACGCCGGATCTGCCAGTCCGGTGTGCGCATCAATCGCCAGCAAACGACCGTCGAGTGTATTGTGGAAGAGGCGCGCCTGCTCGCCGTCACGCCAGTATGCCAGAGACCGGCTGCCCAGACCCAGACCGCGCTCGGCAACACTGGCGGGGTCGGGCGTGTAACGCCAGATCTCCTGCCCGGTGGCGGCATTCAGTGCCACCACCTGATGCTGACCGGACGGCACGTAAAGCACCCCATCAATCATTAACGGGGTCGCTTTCAGATTTCTGTCTGCCCTGTTACCGAGCGGCAGCGCACGCCAGCGCCAGGCAACCTCAAGTTCGGTGACATTGTCTGCATTAATCTGAGACAGTGCGGAGTAGCGGGTAAAGCCGTGATCGCCACCCCAGGTATGCCACTCACCGTCTGGGGCACCGTATTGCGCTAACGCCGGCGTGCCGGCACCGGACAAACTGCAGGTGGCAGCAACTAGCGCTGCGAGTCTACGGAAGGACGCTCTCATACTGATCTCATTATTATAGGCGCCGTGTTCTATATTGTCAGTTGAGCGCCTTCTGTTCGACTATTTCCTGCAGTCTTGCCACTGAAGACTCCAGTGCTTTCCTCGCCTCCTCGTCGGATGACACTTTGGAAAGAACAAAGTAGGCTGTACGGGCGACCTGGCGCCACCTTGGATTTGAAGGCAGCTTGTCCAGTGACAGATAGCGATTCATTGATCGCGTTCGCAAACGCCCGTTGTCAATACTGACGCTCCAGATACGGCTTTTCTCAGCGAGATCAATAATCGACTCACCGGTCACTTTCTGCCAGTAATAGTGGCAATCCTGCATCACCTTGACTAAGGCCTCACGGTACTTAAGCTCACTGTCATCGTCGTCATCTGGCACCAGCGTACCAGACAGATGATTGATCAACTTGTCGATATGCCCCAACTCTTCGACCAGATCCTTGTGCTTGTGCAAATCCTCAGGCTTTATCTGCGACAGATATTCGCCCAGCAACTGCGTGCGCTCAACATTACGATTTATTTCTTCGACAATCTGGGGCAGGCTTAATGAGCCCGGTGCTTCGTCTTGTTCATCGACAACGCGCGCTTCGGGCACACCGGTCTCGAAGACCATCAAATAGAATTCCTGGTCTACCTGACGCATGGTTAACAAACAGAAGCGCCCTCGCGTCGACTCCAGTTCGAAATCGAAATACTCAGTGCTGCCGGGACAGGAGATGCGGTCTTCGCTAAACGGGAAGTGTACCGCGTCTGCCAGTGCCGGGGAGCGAGGCACCAATTCATCTGATATACGGTTTACCGATTGATGTAAAACCGAGTCAGCAGTGACCTGTAACAGTTCTTCAGCGGCGCTATTGATAAAGATAACAACACCCGTCTCATCGATCGCCAGCAGTGGATCACCGGTCACATCCAGCAGCGCCGCCAGTCTTTGCTCACGGTCTCGCAACCGCTTTTCACTTTCTTCGTAACGCTGCAACTGCCAGCTCAGGCGCTGGTTGTCGCGCTTGACATGGGTCAGGTTGAGCAGCTCGAACTGTTTGTCTATGCGGACACGCAACTCTTCTTTGCTGAACGGTTTTGTTATATAGTCGTTCGCACCCAGGCTCAGCCCTTTGACCAGATCTTCCACACGGTTTTTGGCAGTCAGGATCACAATCGGCAGCTCGTCTGAATCGTATCGTTTGCGTACAATCTGACAGAACTGGTATCCGGTCATCACCGGCATCATCAGGTCCAGAATGATAAGGTCAGGCTTCTCGTTGCTCAGTATTTCCAGTGCCTCAGCCCCACTGAGTGCGGTGGTGAGTTGGTAGCGATCCGCCAGGTGCGACTCCACTATACGCAGATTCAGATACTCATCATCAACGACCAGAATCTTGCCTCTTTCCTCTTGCCGATGGATGTTGCCGCCAGCCGGGTCATTTTCGGCACTGTTGTCGTCGCCATTTAACGGACCCTGGTTGCTGCGTCGGTCAACACTCATACCGGTCGCCTGCAGCGCAGCGGTCAGACCGGCCGGCTTCGCAACCACCTCATCACCTTTTGTCGCTGCGCCCTCGCCGGAGGCCGCCCTGTCGGACTTTTTGCCTTCCGGCAGCGATTTTTTCAGCGGCAAATCAAAGTAGAACAGCGAGCCTTCGCCGGGCGTACTGCGCAATATGATCTCGGACTCATGTAATTCCAGCAGCCGTTGGGAAATGGACAGGCCCAGCCCGGTACCGCCCGCCTGCCGCGCCTCATCGGAATCAATCTGGTAAAAGCGCTTGAATATATTCTGCTGCTCAGTGGTCGAAATACCAATCCCGGTATCACGTACCGACACCCTCACATCCAGCTCCAGCACCTCCACACCAATGGTGACACTGCCATGAGGCGTAAATTTGACGGCGTTGGCTACCAGATTAAACAGTACCTGTTGCAACCTGTCTTCATCGCCCTCAACGATAAGTCTGGCCGTTGGATATTTTTCAACCAGCTTTATCGGTTTGTCACCGATCAATGGGCGGGTCATGCGGACCACAAGCTCGCAGACCTGTTTCAAGTCAATGTCGCGTTTGCTCAAGGCAAGATGACCGTTTTTGATGGCAGAAAAATCGATTACATCATTTACCAGACTCGACAAACGTTGCGCGCTGACCTTCATCAGAGTCAACGTTTCCCGCTGTGATGCATTCAGGTCGCTGGAGCGATCAGCCAGCATGATTTCCGCCAGTCCGATGATGCCCGTCAGTGGCGTGCGCAATTCGTGCGACACATTGGCAATAAACTCTTCTTTGACATTATCGGCTTGCTGCAGGGCATCAATTTTTAACTGGTTTGCCCGCAACAGGTCCTGTTGCGCTGCTTTATAACCTTCCATCATGCTCTGCAACCGGTCACTCAAACCGAGCGCCAATACGGTTACCGCTGCCAGTGTGGCAATCTGGATACCGTTGTAGGCCAGTAATGGGGGAATAATGACGCCCAGGCGCTGCAGAAGTTCGAGCAGAATGCCCACCAGCAGTATTGTCCACGCCGACACAAAAAAACGTGCCGCCCTGACCAGGCGCCGCTTGGCCAGCAGCCCTGACAGTGTTACCAACACGGTCAGGCATGCGGCATAAAGCAGTGCCATGCGATTGACCAGGCCTGAGTCGGCAAACAGGCTGATGACAACACCCAGCACTGCCATCACCAGGAAAGCCCGGGCGACGAGTTCGAGTCGCCGGTCCAGCGACTTCAGATTAAGGAAAGAACGAACAAATAAAATGCCCGCGACATTAGCCATCAGGCTGAACACACTGGTGGCCCTGTTCGCCCAGTCCGGCGCCTCCGGCCACAGGTACTGATATGCCAGGCCCTGTGCAGAAAGGGAGTACAGGCTGCCAAACACGACCAACAAGGCAAAATACAGAAAACCTGACTCCCGGCTGGTAAACCATACCGTGAAACTGTAAATGGCAATCATCAGCATCAGTCCGTAATACAGACCTGATGTAAACAGGGTGCGCTGCGCTTCAGAGGCAAAAAATGAGGCGCTGGCCAGCGCCAACGGGAATTGCAATGACCCCGTGCTTTCGACACGAAAGTAGATGGACATGGTTTCTGACGGAAGCACCTGGAATTCGAAATTGATACTGCGGTGCAACAGGTGCCGGGCGCGAAATGGCAGCGCACTGCCCGCGGCGTGGGTTTGCCACTCACCTGCTGCGTCCTGGTAATAGAAATCGACTCGATCAAGATTGGGAAAGCCGATATAGGCAACCCAGTCCCTGGGTTCCTCGAACCGGTTATCGAGATCCACCCTCACCCAGAGTGCGCTGCGGCGATACCCCAGGTTTGGCTGCCCCGGGGCTACCCAGGGTAATCCGGCGATGCTGAGCTGCGCTCTCGCCTGTTCAAAATCGAGCTCGGCACCTTCATCTTCGAACAGAATCATTTCACTGCCGGGCACGAGGCCGCCGGGAAAACTTTCCAGTTCCAACGCCGAGACGCCTGATGCCAGCAAACAACTCAGCCAGATCAGAACAATGTTCCATATGTGTTTTTGTTGCATCCGTACCTTTGCCCGCATTTGCAGCCCGTTATGTACTCAACACCCCGAATCATATAGAGTTTAACCTAACAATAAAACAAACGGATCCCAACATGCCATACGCTATCGACCACCCCGTCTCACGCCTTCGGCTGACACCCTTGGCCACGTTGACCATTTCCCTGACATTGAGTGCCTGCAGTGGCATCGATGGCGTGCCCGCAACGGATGTCGCCGATGCCAACTCACCCACTACCTACTCTGTAAACCAGGCAAGCCTGGGCTCAGCCGGTTATGCCGCCTATTGCGCATCCTGCCACGCAGCCGACCTCAGCGGCGGCCCGGCCGCACCTGCGCTGAGTGGTGAAGCTTTTGTTACGCGCTGGGGTGGTCAGACCAGCAGCGCCCTGATCCAGCTGATCAGCACCAGCATGCCGCCCGGTGGCAACGAGGCCCTGCAGACATCAGACTACGTCAACATTACTGCACACATTCTGCAGGTTAATGGTGCTGACGCTGGTACTGCGCCGCTGACCGCCGATTCCGGCACGGCACTGAATGACATGCCCCGCTCAGCAGCCGTTGCCAGCATCGGAGCCGATCAGGATAGCGCCGTCACCGGGGTCACCGTCGCCGGTACTGTTGCCGACTTCACCCCAGTCAGTGCTGCACAACTTGCCAGTCCCTCACCTGAAGACTGGTTGATGTGGCGCGGCAACCCACAGGCATGGAGCTACAGTGAGCTGGATCAGGTCAACCTGGACAACGTCAATGACCTGCGCCTTGAATGGGTCTGGAACATGCACGTTGGTGATTCGGAACCCGCGCCCATCGTCTACAACGGCACCATGTTTCTGATCAACCCGGGCAACGTTGTGCAGGCCCTGAACGCGCGCGATGGCGAGTTAATCTGGGAGCACGCCGCCGGCCCGGCCACTGGTGAAGACATGCGCAACATTGCCATCTACAACAACAAGATCATTCAGGCGACCACTGATGCGCGATTGCTGGCGCTGGATGCCAGCACCGGTGAGCCTGTCTGGGAAGTTGTTATCGCGGATAGCGACAAAGGTTTTGCCAATTCCAGCGGCCCCCTGATCGCAGGCGACAAAGTTATCGTTGGGCTTGCCGGCTGCGCCAGCTATATTCCCGAGGACTGTTATATCAGCGCCTATGATGCTGACACCGGCGAACTGGCCTGGCGCTTTGACACCATCGCCAAGGCCGGCGAAACCGGTGGTGACACCTGGGGTGGCCTGGACAATATTTTCCGCGCCGGCGGTGAAACCTGGATCACCGGCAGCTACGACCCGGAGTCAAATCTCACCTATTGGGGCGTGGCTCAGGCCAAACCCTGGGCACCGCCCAGCCGCCATATGTCAATCCACGATGCCGGTCTGTACACCAACTCCACACTGGCACTGGACGCTGATACCGGCGAACTGGTCTGGCACTTCCAACATGTCCCCGGCGAAGCGCTGGACCTGGATGAAGTCTTTGAACGCGTGCTGGTCGACCGTGACGGTCAAAAACTGGTGCTGTCCATCGGCAAACACGGCATTCTGTGGAAGAACGATCGCGATACCGGTGAATTTCTGGGTTACACCGAAACCATGTATCAGAATGTGTTTACTCATATCGACCCGGAAACCGGCGCTGTGACCTATCGCGACGATATCATCAATGCGCGTCTTGATGAGTGGGTCAATGCCTGCCCCAGCAGCGCAGGGGGCAAGAACTGGCATGCCATGAGCTACCATGAGCCCAGCGGCGCCCTGATCGCGCCCTTGAGTCAGACCTGTCTTGATAACCGGGCGCGGGCGGTGGAACTGGTGGCCGGGTCAGGGGGACTCGCTTCTAACCGTCGCTTTCATGAGATGCCTGGCACCAATGGCAACCTGGGCAAACTCGCCGCCTATGACGTCAGCACACTGACCGAACTCTGGAGTTACGAACAGCGCGCATCCTTTATAACGGGTGTGCTGTCAACGGCCGGAAACCTTGCCTTTGTCGGGGATCTGGATCGACGCTTCCGAGCATTCAATGTCAGCAATGGCGAGATTGTCTGGGAAACGCGATTGGGCACCGCCGTACAGGGCCACCCACTGACCTTCACAATCGACGGCAAGCAGTACATCGCTGTAACCACGGCAAACGGGGGTACCAGTCCGCGCATGGTGCCACGCGCGGTAGCGCCCGATCTGGCGCCGCCGCCAGACGGTAACGCTGTTTACGTATTCTCGTTGCCCTGAATCGTCGCCGTTGCCACTTGCTAGAGACGCAACGGCCAGAACAGCAGCAAAACGCCGATAGTGGTTATGCCGACGATGATATTCATTGGTATGCCGGCACGCAGAAAGTCGCTGAAACGATAACTGCCAGGACCATATACCATCAGGTTGGTCTGATACCCCAGTGGTGTGGCAAAACTGGCCGATGCGGCGATCATGATGGCAAACATGAAGGGTACCGGATCAAGTCCCGCCTGCTGCGTGATCGCCAGTGCCAGCGGCACCATGATGACAGCGGCAGCGTTATTGGTGATGGTTTCCGTCAGCAGTGAGACTGCGACATACATCAGGATCAACAACAACCAGGGGCGCCCGCCACTGTAAGTGACCATGATCTCCGCCAGCAGGCCGGCAACGCCGGTTTTCTGCAATGCCGCCCCCAGCGCGAATGACGCTGCAATGGTGATCAGGACTGGCAGGTCGAGGCTTTTTTCCGCTTGTGAAATGCTCAGACACCCGGTCGCCAGCATCAAACCAGCCGCGAGCAGGGCCGCATTCAACATGGAGATCACGCCCAGGCCGGCGGCGCCTACAGCAAACAGCAGAATGCCCCAGGACAGCAGCGCCTTTTCATGTCGGGGCGTTTCCTTGTCCAGATCGTTAACAACAAGAAAGTCTTTGTTGTACTGCTGCCGCGTGACAAACGCCGGTCGCGCTTCGAGCAACATGGTATCGCCCGGCATGATGATAATATTGCCGAGGTTGCCTGCGATACGCTCGCCATTGCGGGCCAGTGCCAGCACAATGGCGCCATAACGATCATGAAACCTTGAACTGCGCACAGTTTCTCCCACGGCGGCACAGGACTGCGACACCACAACCTCAACCAGACGACGCTCGGCACGGTCCTGCATTAACGTATCATTGCCGCTGCCAACAGACGCAGTGATGCCATGAATACGCAGCAGGTCGGTAACCGCCTCCGTCTCGCCGGCGAACACCAGACGATCGCCAGCCAACAGAATCTCCTCTGATGGTGCCGCCGTGACAACGGTGTCGCCACGAAGAATCTCAACCAGATACAACCGCTCCAGTGCGCGCAAACCGGCTTTTTCCACGGTCAGGCCGACCAGAGGGCCGTGGCCGTCTACCGCCACTTCGACGGTGAACTCGCGCATATTGGCAAAAGGGCGTTTGGCACTGCGGTCGGGTAATAATCGGGGCAGCACCAGCAACATGAACACCACGGACACCAGGACTACCGGCAGACCAACCAGCGTAATTGCGAAAATACCGAACCCGCTGTTGCCGGTCAGGGCTTCATACTGGCCGGACACCACCAGATTGGTGCTGGTGCCGATCATGGTCAGGGTACCGCCAACAATGGCGCCGTAGCTTAATGGTATAAGCAGGCGAGACGGTGCAATGCCGATTTTGCGCGACCAGGCATTGATTGCCGGAATCATGGTCGCCACCACCGGCGTATTATTGAGAAATGCACTTAACGGCAGAACCGGCAACAACATCCGGGTCATGGCGGCACGCAGGGTTTTGGGGCGTCCCAGCAATTTATTGACCAGCAGATCAATACCGCCCGAGGCATGCAGGCCTCCCGCCACTGCAAACATGGCAGCCACCGTGATCAGACCCGGGTTGCCAAAGCCGGCAAGCGCCTCCCCTGCAGTCAGCACACCCGTCATGCTCAACACGGCCAGCGCGCCGAGCAACACAACGTGCGGCGCCAGGCGTGTGACGATCAGCACGCCCAACACGCCCAGCGTCAAACTCAACGATAACCAGCCCTGCCACTCCATGATCAACGTCTCTCCGGTGTCTGTTTATGAACCAATGGAGCGACAGTATAGACTGTCTTTCTTATTCCATTAAAGAATATTTAATAATTAAGATATTCCTTTTATGGCTTAAAAAGACTGGGCAAGCTCGCCACGCTGATAATCTGCCAGCGCCTGTTCAATTTCCTGCCGTGTGTTCATGACAAAGGGGCCATACTGCACAATCGGCTCCTGCAGGGGTTTGCCAGTCAACACTATCAGCCTGGTATCCGCGTCCTTTGGTGTGATCGTAACCGTATTACCATCACGATCCAACCGGGCAACCTGCCCCCGTTTAACCTGCGTTGCGTCCTCGCCCAGGGCCACTGTGCCTTCATAAACATAAACCATGACAGTATGACCCTCAGCTACTTTTAGCGTATGAACTGCCTGGCTCTTGCTGAATTCCAGATCCAGATAAACCGGCGCCGTGTCAGGACGCGATACCAGGCCATCGAGTGCTTGTCCGTCCAGATCGGCATGACCGGCAATCAGTGTGGCTCGTACGCCTGACAGCTCGACAACAGGAATCGTCGCTGACGCAATATCCCGATAGGCAGGAGGCTGCATCTTGCTGTGCGATGGCAGGTTCAACCATACCTGAAAACCACGCATACGACCTTCCATCTGCTTCGGCATCTCCGAGTGTATGATGCCCGCTCCAGCCGTCATCCATTGCACATCTCCGTTGCGCAGATCACCAACATTACCCATGTGGTCCTGATGTTCCATATGGCCTTCCAGCATGTAGGTGATAGTTTCGAAACCACGATGAGGGTGTGGCGGGAAACCACCAATATAATCGCTGGCATCGTAGGAGCCGAATTCATCCATCATCAGAAACGGGTCAAAACGGGCGGGATCGCCAGCGCCACCGAAAACACGCAGCAGCTTCACACCATCACCATCGGAAGACGCACGAGCAGCAATAATTTCCTGGACCGCTTTAATGTTCATCATTTTCACCTCCTGTCATCAGCATGATGACCTATGGGATCTATATTACCGGCAATGATCTGATGTTATGATGCAATTTTAACGGCTTTTATATTCAATTATCCGAACTATCCACCGTGGCACCGTATTCAGCGGCAGGACTCAACGATGAAGTTACCGCGTATCAGCCTGGAACAATGGGCCGCGTTTAAAGCGGTGGTCGACGAGGGCAGCTTCGCCAGAGCGGCTGAATCACTCAACAAGAGCCAATCCAGTGTCAGCTACGCCATCGCGCGACTGAATGACCTGTTGCCCGCACCCGTGCTTGAGCTGGCGGGTCGCAAAGCGGTGCTGACGCGCGAAGGCAAGGTCATGTACCGACGGGCGACACAACTGTTGGCCCAGGCAGAGGCGGCAGAGCAAACCGCGCAACTGCTGGCGCGTGGCATTGAATCAGAAATCGTGCTGGCAATCGACGGCTTGCTGGAACCGGGACAACTGATTCCTGTCCTCGACCAATTTTCGCAACGTTACCCCCTGACTCGCCTGCGTCTCCTGGAGACACAATTGTCCGGCACGACAGAAGCCTTGCTGGAAAAAAAGGCTGACATTGTGCTTGGCAATCAGGTGCCCGTTGGCCACCTGGGCACGCCGCTAAAGTCGATTCGCATGGTTGCTGTCGCCCATCCCGATCACCCATTGTGCCAGACCGGAGCAGACGCAGGCATCAATGACTGGGAGTTACGGAGCTGGCGACAGGTTGTCCTGCGTGACAGTGGCACCCGTCGCGAACAGGATGCTGGCTGGCTGGGCTCCGAGCAACGTTGGACTGTCAGCCATTTCTCCACGACATTGAAAGTGCTCAGAGTCGGTCTCGCTTTCGCCTTTATTCCTTATGACTGGGTGGCAACGGACATCCAGCAGGGCACGCTAAAAATAGTGCCGTTGAGTCTGGGCGCGGAACGCCAGCTGCCCATCTATATGATGATGGCAGCCAGCGACAGTTGCGGCCCGGCAACATCCGCCCTGGCTGAATTGCTTAAGCAGCATTTTGCTGGCTCGGGCGACCTGGCCCCATTACGGACGCCGTCAGGCTGCACTAGCGACGACGGTCCATGACACGGTCAAACACGGCCCAGTTGTCTGGCAGCAGATCCTGTTCAGCACTCACCTGAGTGCCCAGCAGCAGATAATGTCGCTCGGCGTTGGTGTAGGGGCGCCATTCCGGCTGGCCCGCTGCACTGGGGACGCCATGGTGAGCAAAATTTACCCAGTAGTCTGACATGATATCGCCGAGACGGTGATCCATGGCCGACGCCTGGTTGGGCAACGTGTCGACATTATTGAACACATAGGCTATTTCCGATGCATGATACGCGCCCAGCTCCTGAGCCCGGGGCCCTGGAGGCCGGTGGGTAAAGAAGTACAGATACGCCGACTCGTCGACGTTGCGCGTCAGGTTGGCCCAGGTCACCATGTTCCAGCCAAAAGCACTGTCACGATAATTATCCAGCGTGGATTTGCGAATATCGTCGGCAGGATAGACCTCCAGTATCATCTCCGCCAGGTCGCCATAAACAGACCTGATGCGGGCTTCATAGGCGCCGGCCGAATCCGGCAATGTTGCGGCTGCGCCCAGCGTCGTGCCTTCTTCGCTGTTGAATCCGACCAGCACCGGCACCTTGTTCTGGCGACCCTGAGAAAACATGGCGTAGGGCTGCTCCGGGATGACCCAGCCATCAACGATACCATCGGTGCGAAAACCTTCATCAGCGGCTCTGTCCAGTAAATCACGCGCGGGTATGGCACGCAGCTCACGCAAATCCCCTGCTCCCAGTTGCTCAGCCAGCTGGCTGCCGGCAGCCGCTGCCGAGGCACCGGCACTGCTTTGACGATCCAGCTCTACCCTGGGGTCTAGGCGCGCCCCACTTTGGGCGATGGCCTTGTGGAACAAGCCATTTGCCAGCGGACTCGCCGTCAGAAAATTCACACTCCAGGCACCGGCAGATTCACCAAATACAGTGACATTTTCAGGGTCACCACCAAATGCCGCGATGTTCTCCTGCACCCACTTCAAGGCCTGTATCTGATCGAGAATACCGTAGTTGCCGGCGGAGAACCTGGGCGATTCGGCAACCAGCTCCGGATGCGCAAAATAGCCAAACACACCAAGCCGATAATTGATTGTCACCAGAATCACGTCTTTCTGCGCCAGTCGCGCCCCGTCATAAGTGTCGATGGCACCGGAACCGCGAGTCAATGCACCACCATGCAGCCATACCATGACCGGGCGCGCATCGCCGGACTCCGCCGCTGTCCAGACATTGAGGTAGAGACAATCTTCACTGCTTAAGCGTGCCGGGCGGTAGAAAAAAGACCCTTCCGGATACGGTTGCTGCATGCAATCCGGCCCGAATGTATCGGCCATGCGCTCACCCGTCCAGCTCGCCACCGGTGCAGGAGGTTGCCAGCGGCCCTGCGCCACTGGCGGCGCTGCATATGGGATACCCTTGAACACATTGACCGATGGAGCCCGTTGCGAGGGTACCCCGAGCAGTCGACCATGCGCTGTCTCCGCCACCGCTTGCATGGTTGAAGTACTCTGCGCATTGACCGGAGCGACCACAAAGGCGATCTGCATAACCGTGAGCCAGCATACCAGCCGGGCGGCGCTGAATGGTTTTCTTGTTGTCATTGGAGCCTGTCCTCGTTTCCGGGTTTCATAAGCGTTGTCAGTCGTCATCTCTCAAGTCTGGCATTGCTGTCGTGTATTTGACAAGTGCATGCGGTAAACTGGCGGTTATGCCTACACAATCCATGTCCG
Organism: Pseudohongiella acticola; assembly: GCF_001758195.1. Lineage (NCBI taxonomy): Bacteria > Pseudomonadati > Pseudomonadota > Gammaproteobacteria > Pseudomonadales > Pseudohongiellaceae > Pseudohongiella > Pseudohongiella acticola. The sequence continues at coordinate 2,648,748 of NZ_MASR01000001.1, read as the reverse complement.
CCGCGTTACGGCCGGGCCCGTCAAATCGATTTACGGTTCGCCGCAGGCAGGCACTGACCGGCCTGTCAGCGCTTTTCGTTTGCGCAAATTCTGTCGCACAACCCGCCGAGACCAGCACCCTCTCAGATATTCAGTTTTGTGTGCAGGAACAGGTGGTCAGGCCCGTACATCGCAGTCGAAGCGTGGCCTCACTGTTTGAACTATGCCGTCAGTTATTGCCGTCTGACGAAATGACGCCTGTCGCGGACGTAGCTGCTGACGACTCGGCCAGCCCGGACGACAACGATGCTGTTCTATTGCCGTCCGATGAACTGGGCCGCTTTTTCCGTCCATACAAGGACAATTACATCATCTTCGGTCGCGCCCGTAACGCTGACGGCTCAACACCTTTCACCGGTGAGGAACTCGACATCAAGTTTGAACTGGGGCTGGCGTTCAACCTGTTTGATGAAATAACCAACCTGAAATTCCTCGCACCCCTGGGATTCGGCTACTCGCAAAGATCCTGGTGGAACGCCGCCGAAGACTCCTCGCCGTTCGCGGAGCATAATTATAATCCGGAAATATTCTGGCAGTTCAACCATCCACAGCAACCGTTTGCTGCCAGATTTCCATTTATCGATACTGCCGGCATCGAACATCAGTCGAATGGCCTGAAAGGAGTGGACTCGCGCAGTTGGGACCGCATCTATGTCAAAAAGGAGTTTGACTTGACGCCCAGGCTAAGCGTCGACCTGAAGCTGTGGCGGGTCGTGGGCGATGAAACCAACAACCAAGACATTACTGACTATCTGGGCCACAGCGAAACCACACTCAAGTTCAGGCCCAATGAGCGCACACGCATCCGCCTCAAGGTCAGCAAAGGTGATGCGGTTGAGAAATACAGTTACCAGCTTGATATAAGCTACCGGCGCCCCTGGGTGAACAGTGCATTCTTTATCAGCTACTATGAAGGTTATGGCGAGGCGCTCATTTCCTATAACCAGAAAATGCGCAGTTTGCGTGCCGGCCTTTACTTTCCACTGGACGTTCTGTCGCGTTAACATGTTAACTTTTAACTACTTATCGCGCATCACATTAGCGCCGGACCATCTCGCCTTGCCCGACGGGGAAAAAGCAATCCAACCGGCATTGACATGACACATACCATCTGCGAGCCGCAATGACGCAATCAACGACAGAAACCGGACATGAACTGGGCTATTTCCGCGGTAATCGCTGCGGACACTATGGCGACCTGCGGATCATTTCCGCGTTCCAGCCCATCTATAGTCTTGCGCATCGCCGAATCGTTGGACTGGAAGGTCTGGCTCGCGCCATCACCGATGAAGACAAGATCATACCTCCCGCGATTCTGTTTGGCGCCCGGGAGCAGAACACGATCATCGAACTGGATAAACTTTGTCAGCTGATACACCTGGAGAATTTCTACGCCATTGATCCGCCCAATGCCTGGCTCTTCCTGAATGTTGACCCCAAGACACTTTCACAGAAAGCGACCTTTACCGCGTTCCTGACCCGGCTGCTGGAAGAGAAAAATTACAACGCCAACCGCATCGTTATCGAAATCCTTGAATCCACGATTGACGATGAACTGCAACTGGAGGCGCAGATCAGGGACTACAAAGAAATGGGATTCCTGATTGCCATCGATGACTTTGGTGCCGGTCACTCAAACTTTGAGCGTATCTGGCGCATCCAGCCAGACATCGTCAAACTCGACAGAGGCATGTTGCAGAAGGCCGGTGTCGACCCCAGCGTCAAAGATCTGCTCAAGGGCGTCACCAGCATGCTGCACAACTGTCAGTGCATCGTTCTGGCTGAAGGTATCGAAACCGAGAATGAAGCGGTGGCCGCCATGGACGCGCAGGTGGATCTGGTGCAGGGTTTCTATTTTGCACATCCGTTCTTGCTGTCCGAATCGGTGGCCACTCGCAGCGGCCTTTGGCGATCCCTGTACAACAGCTTTGATGAACTGGCGCTGCGCAGCAGCGAGAAGGAAAGACTGCTGTTATCTCCTTACAGCCACCGGTTTGCTGCGCTGACCATCGGCGCACAGAAAAAAGCGCATGTGGCAGAGATAGCCGAGGACATGTTCAGGCTGGACCGCACTATCCGCCTGTATCAACTGACACCTGATGGCAGCCAGTGTCACTCTAATCTGAACTCACCAAACATAGAGTTGTCCACACGTAATCGTCTGCGTGCCCTGTCAGACACGCACGGGGCAAGCTGGAAACGACGCGACTATTTTGTCAACGCGGTGAATAATCCGGGCAACATGCAGATCACTCCACCTTATTTTTCCATCTCTGACGGCACGTTGTGCATCACCCTGTCAGTGATGACCCGAATAGAAGGCGACGATTTTATTATCTGCTGCGACATACTATTCGAACGCTAGTCCGCCCGCTTACGCGTCAGGTGGCCCCATCTGATACACATGTATATCGCGCTGCGGGAATGGGAAGTTCAACCCTTCTTTATCAAAGGTTTTATAAACCATCTCATTCATTTTGAAGTGTACCGGCCAGAAATCAGCGGCATTGACCCAGGCTCTGACCACGATATTGACAGAACTATCTGCCAGTGCCGACACTGCCATGAATGGCTCCGGGTCCTGCATGATGCGCTCGTCCTCCGCGATCAAACGTCTCAACACGCCATAGGCTTTATCGACGTCATCACCATAGGCAATGCCAAACGTCCAGTCCACACGACGTGTTGGCTGCGCCGAAAAATTGGTCAGCGAGCCGGTGGCAAGTGGCCCATTAGGCAGAATGATGGTTTTATTGTCAGCTGTTGTCAGGATAGTGACAAATATCTGTATTTCCCTGACAGACCCCATATACCCCTGCGCCTCAATAAAATCACCCACTTTGAAGTACTTGAAAAACAGAATCATGACACCGCCGGCGAAGTTCTGCAGTGTGCCTGAAAGCGCCAGACCGATCGCCAGGCCAGCAGCGCCCAGAATGGCAATAAAAGAGGTCATTTCAATACCGAGTACACCCAGCGCCGTGATGTACACCAGCACTTTGAGCAGAATGGACAGCAGGCTGCTCAGAAAGGAGCCCAATGACGGGTCCACTTTTCCTTTGTTCAGCACCCCCTTCACAATCCGACCAGCAAATCCTGCCAGCCACAGACCGAGCACAAGCGTCAGCACAAACCCGATGATCCTGGGACCGTAAGTCATGGCGAAGGTCAACAATACCTCAGTGCTGAGGTTCAGACCGTCAAGATCCAGATTTTGTAATGACTCCATGAAACTGCTCCTCTAATGATTGCAACAGGCAATTTGGCATTAACCTACAAATCGCGCGCCGCTGTCAATCTGGAAAACCAGCGCGGGACCGGGAAAGCGGCACCAAAGTTGCGAAGCCGAACTGACAATCGCATAATGACGACTAACCGTGAGCGCACAGGAATCAATCATGAATGTCAGCGCCAGAATAATCAGTCGCCTACACCGCCCTGCAGGTAAACACTCCCTGACCTGGGTATTTGCTCTGTGCGGAGCACTAAGCGCTCTTTCACCCGCCAACGCCGCACCGATCGCTTTGACAGATGTAAGAATTATTGACGGTACCGGCGCTGACCCGATCAACGCCGGGGTTATTGTTATCACTGATGGCCGTATCACGGCCGTCGGCGCCACTGATAGCGTGGTCATTCCAGAGGGCGCGCAACGACAGTCGCTGGACGGCAAAACCCTGACGCCCGGTTTTATCAACACTCATGGTCATGTCGGTGCCGTACGCGGTCTTGAGTCCGGTCATTACAACCGGGGCAACCTGCTTCGCCAGCTCGAGTTATACGCAGGCTATGGGATCACCACGGTTGTCAGTCTCGGCGATGATGAAGCAGAGGGTTTCCTGTTGCGGGACCAACAGGACACAGCAGCACTGGAGCGTGCACGATTGTTCGTCGCCGGGCCGGTGCTGTCAGCGCAAACGCCGGATGACGGCAGAGCCGTGGTCGATGACACCGCAGAGTTGAACCCGGATTTTATCAAGATCCGGGTTGACGATAATCTGGGCCGCACACCCAAGATGTCACCTGAAGTCTACCGTGCAATCAGCGAACGCGCCGACCATCATGGCATCCCGCTCGCTGTTCACACCTATTACCTGCAGGACACCAAAGACCTGATTCGCGCCGGTGCTGATTTTATCGCGCACAGTGTCCGCGACATGCATGTGGACGCTGAATTTATCGATCTGATGCGAACGCACAATCTATGTTACAGCCCAACACTGACACGCGAGCTGTCGACCTATGTCTATGAGAGTGAGCCGGCTTTTTTTGCCGACCCGTTTTTCCTCGCAGGTGTTGATCCGCAAGTAATTGAAACGCTGCGCGATCCAGAACGTCAGCAACGGATACAGCAAAGTACCGCTGCTCAGCAATACAAAGCATCGCTACCCATTGCCATGACCAATGTTAAAATGCTGGCAGATGCAGGCGTGCAGATAGCCATGGGCACTGACAGCGGTCCGCCCGCGCGATTCCAGGGCTACTTTGAACACCTTGAAATGTGGATGATGCAGGATGCCGGCATGGATCCCATGCAGATTCTGCACGCCGCCACGGGTGGCGCAGCAACCTGTATGGGGCTGACCGATACAGGCACGCTCGAAGTCGGTAAATGGGCCGACCTGCTGGTTCTGGGTGAAGATCCATCACAGGACATCAACCATACTCGCTCCCTGGAGCAAGTATGGATCGCCGGCAAGCCAGTACCTCTGGCGCGCTAAGGCGGCAATGAAACACACGATTTGACCTGAACGAGGCTCCAGGATGTTGCAGTTTATAAAGTTCACGCAATTACCGGTTAGCAACCAACGCCGCGCCATGCGTTTCTATACTGAAAAGCTTGGTTTCCGAATATTGCAGAATACACCCTACAAAACCGGCTGGCGCTGGATCGAGCTCGGCATTCCCGGTGCGGAAACCGCCATTCTGCTGACCCAGCGGGAGAATGACCTGGTCAATGAAGTACCTAGTCTGGTGCTGGCAGTCGACGACGTTGAGACCACGTATGAAGATCTGTGCGCCCGTGGTGTGCACGGCATGCAACCACCCAAGCCAGCACCGTGGAATCCGGAACAGAGCTTTGCATTATTGCGCGACAGCGAAGGGAACACGCTACTGATTGGTTCAGGCGAAGACTGATCTCACACGCTCCTTAATATCTGGTCATAATTAAATGGACAGTTTCCTCAACAGCAATCGTGCGCAAAGCCTCACTGGCGGCGCTGTGCTTATCATTGTCAGCGCACTGTCCATCTACCTGCTGGCCGACGCCTCAGCCCAGTGGAACTCGACACTGTCGCTGATAGGCGCACTATTTCTGCTGAGTATCTTCTGTTTTATGGCATTCTCCTCAGCCTGGGCGGAATTGTCACGACAGCGCCTGCTGTCTGTCTTGTGGCTGGAAGCTGCCGCCATTGTACTTCTGTATTTTCTGGTGGATATCAGTTTTGTGGCGATTCTGGGTATCGTCTGGATTGTTCAGGCCACCGAAATCTTTCCTATACGAACCACTGGCTGGCTTTTGCTGGGCAGCGTTTTGATTTTCACTGCCAGTCAGGTTCTGCACTGGGGTGATGAGGACCTGATGCTGGCAGTGACCGGGTCGGTCACACTTGCCCTGTTTCATGTTTTTGCCGTCATCGCGACGCACAGGGCACGCCGCGAGCAGGAGTTGCGCGAAGAGACTGCAGCCCTGAACAGGGAGTTGGTGGCGACCCGGGAACTGTTGTCCGAACATTCGCGGCAAAGCGAGCGCCTGCGTATTGCACGGGACCTGCACGACCTGCTGGGCCACCACCTGACCGCTCAGATACTGCAGCTGGAAGTGGCGACGCACATTACCGAAGAGCCCGGCAAACAGAAAGTCGAACAGGCGCTGGCATTGGGCAAACTGTTGTTAGGCGACCTGCGTACGGCGGTCAGCGAACTGCGCGAAGATGAACCGATCAACTTCCGGGACGCGGTCAAAAAGCTGGTCAGTGACATCCCCGGTATAAACATAGAACTCAATTTCAATGCCACGCTGGGTGAGATAGAACTGGCGCAGACGCTTCTGCATTGCACACGCGAAGCATTGACCAATGTATTGCGACATAGCGGCGCCAACCGGTGCGTGATCGCATTCAATCGCCCCACCGGTAGCGACTACCTGCTGGAGGTGCGGGACAACGGTCACAAACGGCAGAAAATCGTCGCAGGCAATGGCCTCAAAGGCATCAAGGAACGCATTGAAGAGGCCGGTGGCAGTGTGCAATGGCAATCGGACAAGCAGGGGTTTCTGTTACAGATTAGCCTGCCTTGCGACACGCAACATCAGAGCGCAATTGACCCTGCCGAATCCGACGCAGCCTGAATCCTCAGATAACTGCGTGCCGCACCTTCGCTGATACCCACTCGGAAACGATCACGGTGGCGAAGATCAACACAAACACGGTGGCGACCTGTCCCCAGGCCAGATTATTGATTGCCGCATTCATCTGCAGCCCAATGCCCCCGGCGCCCACCAGCCCCAGCGTGGTCGCTTCGCGAATATTGATATCCCAGCGATAGACACTGATTCCCGCGAACGCTGGCATAATCTGGGGCCACACCGAGTACGCCAGTACCTGCGTACGCGCCGCTCCGGTGGATGACAATGCCTCGACAGGTGTCGGGTGTATTTCTTCTATGGCTTCGTACAGAAGCTTTCCGACAAACCCGATTGATCGCAGCGCGATGGCCAGCATACCGGCAAATATACCGGGCCCGACGATAGTCACCAGCAACATTGCCCAGATCAGCGCATTGATCGATCGGGAACTGACGATAATACCCAGTGCCACTGCTCTCAGCGCCGGATGCGGGGTTGTGTTACGGGCTGCCAGAAATGCCAGCGGAAAAGCAATCAGAATGCCAAGCGCAGTGCCGACGGTGGCGATATTGATGGTATCCCACAGCGGCAGCATCAATGAACCGGTAATGCTCCAGTCGGGCGGAACCATGCGGCCGATAAGGCTGCCTGCCTGAGTGCCTGCATCGTACATGAATTCCCAGATGGTATTGTCCGAGATCACTTTCCAACACAGCAGAAACAGCATGCCGCCCAACATCCAGCCGGCCCAGATGGCATATTGTTTTGCCGGTTCACGGCGCTGCCAGACCGGCACGTTATTGACATGTTTGACTGGCATTACTGGGTCCACTTGCGCACATACCCGGACAGGTACTCGCTCATCAGAACAATCACAATGATCAGTAGCAGAATTGCCGCCGAGGTATCGTAATCGTATCGGTTAATTGAAGTATTCAGGGTCGCACCGATACCGCCGGCACCGACGATGCCAATGACCGCCGACTCGCGAAAATTGATGTCCAGCCGGTACAGCGACAGGCCGATCAGGCGAGGCATGACCTGAGGCTGCACTGCGTAGTTTATCCATTGTAACCAGCCACCCCCGGTCGCCCGTATCGCTTCCAGTGGTTCTTTCTGCGTATCCTCAATATCCTCAGCCAATAACTTGGCCATGAAACCAATGGTGGCAAACGCAAGTGTAATGACCCCGGCCAGTGGTCCAAAACCAAACATGGTGACAAACAGAATGGCAATGATGATTTCCTGGAAAGTACGGGAGACAGCAATAATCGCACGACAGCAAAAATACACCGGGAGTGGCGCTATATTGCGCGCCGCGCCAAGGCCCACCGGTATCGCCAACGCAACGCCAATGACGGTCGCAGTGAATGTCATGGTCAGGCTTTCCCACAATCCGGTGAGGATTTCACCGCCACGACTGGTGAAATCCGGCTGCAGGAAAGACGCAACAAACTCCTGGCCGCGTTCCATACCCTGAGCAACCCGGCCCCAGTTGACGTCCACACTCAACCACGCCAGCACGAGATAAAGAATGACACTCAGATTGATAAACCAGCGCCAATGCGCCTTGCGTACCCGCGGCAGCGGTCGCCATTGCCCGGCCCGGGCATGATCGATGCGTTGTTGTTCACTGGCAGATAATGTCCCGCTGCCCGAACTGGATACGCTCATGGGTGTGCGCCTGCGATATCAACGCCAGCAGGTGCAGATGAATCATTGGTGTCATCATCGTCATCGACCACCGACCAGTCTTCCTCACCATAAATGCTGGTGAGAATATCCGGGCTCAGGTCTTTCGGATCGCCGTCAAAAACCAGTTCCCCGCCGCGCAAGCCAACCACGCGATCAACAAATTGTTGTGCCAGCACCACATCGTGAATATTGATGATGGCGGCCAGTTGTTGCTCCCGGCACAGGTCGCAGATCAGGCGCATGATCTGGCGCGAGGTTTTGGGGTCAAGACTGGCCGTGGGTTCATCGACCAGCAACAATTTGGGTTGCTGCATGAGCGCTCGGGCAATGCCCACCCGTTGCTTTTGTCCACCAGACAGCGCATCGCCGCGTTTATCAAACTGGGTCTGCAGTCCAACCCGCTCAAGCAGATTAAATGCCTGCCTGATATCATCGGCAGGAAACCGGCGAAAGAAACTGCGCCAGAAACCCACATAAGCCAGCCGCCCGGATAACACATTTTCCATCACTGACAGGCGCTCCACCAGCGCATGGTTCTGAAAAATCATGCCAATCTGCCGCCGCGTCTGTCTAAGCCTGGCGCCTCGAACACGGGTCACGTCTTGACCATCCAGCTCGATGGTACCGTGGCTCGGTTCCACCAGCCGGTTCACACATCGAATCAAGGTGCTTTTGCCGGCACCCGAAGGGCCAATCAGCGCCATTACCTGACCAGCAGGCACGGTCAGGTTGATATCATTCAAAGCAAGGTCGCCAGTATCATAGCGTTTGCTCAGCCCGGTGAGTTTAAGCATGCGTGCCTCTGTCGTGTTCATTATTGTTGTATTGCGCTGACACCCGGTTGACCTCAGTCACAGTTGTAAACGGTGTCATTGGCTTCATCGATATTTCGAATGACCTGCCAATGCTGTTGATAGTTGATGGGGATAAAACTGGCCATGCCGGCATCGGCAAATTCGCGTTGCAGGGCACTGCCTTCCCAGTCAAAGGTGAAAAATGCGTCCCGTATCTGCTGTGCCAATAACGGATGCAGATTGTGCGCGATGCCATAGGCGGTGGTAGGAAAGGTCAATGATTTGTAAATCGAACGGTATTGCTCAGCACTCACTACGTCTCGTCCCTGCATGCGACGCAGCACTTCATTGGCTACCGCTGCCGCTTCATAATCACTGTTGACGACGCCCAGGATCGAATTATCGTGACTGCCTGAATAGGTCGTACGGTAGTCGTCGCCCGCATTCAGTCCAAACTCGCTGAGCAACAGGGTCGATGGTGCCTTGAACCCCGAGTTGGAGGTAGGCGAGGTAAATGCCAGCTGACGCCCCGCCAGATCCGCTGGCGTCTCGATACCACTGTCGGGATAGGTGATGATTTCCATCTCATAACCAAAACTGCCATCTTCTGCCGCCATCATGGCAAAGGGCTCAAAACCCACACAATTGACCGCAACCGGCGTGGAACCTGTGTTAAATCCAGCTACATGCAGACGCCCGGCACGCATGGCTTCGAGCTGTGCAGCATTGGACTGCACCGGGAAAAAACGGACTTCCTTGCCGGTGAGACCTTCCATGTGAGTGATGAACTCATCCCAGACCTGGGTATATAGCGCGGGGTCTTCCACCGGTGTGTAGGCAAATATCAGAATACGTGGATCGCGCCAGTCTGATTCGTCGGCAGGCAGGTCTGCTACCAGATCCCGATTACTGTCCTGATAGCGAGGAGACAACTGCGCCTGCGCGCTGTGAGTCATCAGCATCGATAACAGGGCTGTCATCGCCAATGCGCGCAAACTGCCGATACGTGTAGGCACTGGTACTCCCGTTAACTCTTCTACTTCCGATTATTATGGGGTTCTGACGTCTTGCCAGACGCGACACCGCTGTTGACCGCCCGCAGCCCAGCTTCCGGGCAGCACTCGATCATATCACCTGCGACGGACGGGTCAACCACTGCGCCTGGCAGTCCTCAAACTGCGCCAGTACATGGTCCTCGCCCCTATCATTGACTATTTTCAGACTATCAGATGGCGGGAGTTCAAAGTCCTGTCTCAGCGCCGCCGCACTGGCCGTTGTTATCCCGGCCGCACGCTGCTGCAGTCGACGCAAAATCACACTGCCCGGTGCGTCTACCCAGATCATCGCCAGTCCCGGCACCTGCTGCTGCAAAAACTGTCGGCTGCGCTGTTTGTAGGCACCCTGCGTCACGATCAGCGGCTTATGCGGTGAAGACTGCGCCTGCCGTGCACGAATACGATCCGCCAACAGGATGAAGTATTCGTCACGCATGGCATCGGTAAAGGGTTGTGATGCGGCCAGCGCGCTGCGCATGGAAGCCGTTATATCGTCATCCGCGTGGTACACCGGCCAGCCCCTGACACGACCAATCACGTCACCGACAAAGGACTTGCCACTACCGGACAATCCAAACAAAAACCAGACAGGGACAAAGATTTTGGTCTTGGTCATGACAGAGGTTAACCACCCGTTACATCAATAAAAGCGCAGTCTACAATGGATTTGACCGGCCCGCTGCGTGTATGATTCGATTTTTGATAAAGATATTGCTTTCCGTTTTCGCGAAATCAGATTCACCCAATTTAATCAGGTACATCCAATGGGCAGAGCTTACCAGAACCGAAAAGAGTCCATGGCCAAAACAGCGGCCGCCAAAACCAAGGTCTACAGCAAGTATGCGCGCGAGATTTACGTCTCCGCCAAATCCGGCGGTACCGACCCCGATGGCAATCTCACGTTGCGCGGACTGATTGAGCGCGCCAAAAAAGACCAGGTACCCACCCATGTCATCGACAAGGCACTGGAAAAAGCACGCGGCACCGGCGGCGAAGACTTCGCCGCGGCGCGCTATGAAGGGTTTGGCCCGGGCAATTGCATGGTGATCGTGGAATGCCTGACCGACAATCCCAATCGTACCTTTGGCGATGTCCGGCTGTGCTTTACCAAGACCAAGGCCAAGATCGGCGCCCAGGGCAGTGTCGCCCACATGTTTGACCACTGCGCCATCCTGGCCATTTCCGGTAATGACGAAGACGCCGTACTGGAATCATTGTTGGGTGCCGATGTAGATGTTACCGACATTGAAAACGAAGACGGCCTGATCACTGTTTTTGCACCGCACACTGAGTACGCCAAAGCTCGTCAGGCACTGCTGGACGCCTTCGGCGATATTGAATTTGAAGTGGATGAAATTCAGTTTCTGGCACAGACCAGCACAGAAATCACCGGTGATGACGTGGCCCTGTTTGAGAAGTTCATGGACATGCTCAACGACCTGGATGACGTACAGAACGTCTATCACAACGCCATAGTAACGGACTAAGTAACGGACTAAGTACCGGAGTGATCGTCGGCCGGGCGGACGCCGGGTTTGTCGTCAGACCCCTGAGTCAACAACAGTTGCTCGCGCCAGTTGGGCTCCGGCTGCGGGCGGCTGAAGAAATAACCCTGAAAGAACCTGCATCCCATTTCGCGTAGCCGCTCAGCCTGCAAATCGGTTTCTACGCCCTCTGCCAGCACCCGCAAGTTCAGACTGTGGCCCAGGGCAAGAATGGTCCTGACTATAGCTTCGTCATTGGCGTCAACCAGCAGGTCGCGCACGAATGACTGATCTATTTTCAATTGCGTCAGCGGCAGTCTCTTCAGATACCCCAGTGATGCGTAACCCGTACCAAAATCATCAAGAGAGAAGCGAATACCCAATTGTCGCAGCCGGTCCATTTTGTCAACGGTAGCGGCCACGTTTTCGATCAACAAACCTTCAGTCACTTCGAGTTCGAGTTTGGTAGCATCAATCTGGTTTTTCTCCAGACATTTGACGGCGTGATCAACGAAGCGTTCGTTATGGAATTGCCTGGGGCTGATATTTATCGCCAGTGTGAGTGTCGACATAAGCGGATCAGATTGCCAGCTTGCCAGCATTTCACACGCCCGCTCAATCACCCATTCGCCCAATGGCACAATGAGCCCGCAGGTCTCAGCCACTGGAATAAAATCAGATGGAGCGACCTGCCCCAGCTCCGGGTCATGCCATCGCAGCAAGGCTTCCATACCGAATATCCGACCCGACTCATCCACCTGCGATTGCAAATGGAAATTGAGACTGCCTTGCCTAAGTGCCTTGCGCAATGCCGTTTCAATGCGGGTACGACGGGTAACCTCTACCTGCATTTCCGAATTAAAGAACCGTACAGCATTGCCTTCATTCTTGGCAGCTCCCAACGCCAGGTCAGCAGCCTTAAGCAGGGCCTCAACATCACCATCATTGGTATCCGAGAACATGGCAATGCCAATACTGATAGCACAGACATGATCAGTGCCGTTGAGGTCAAAGGGCTGATTCAATTGATGGAGCAGGGCTACAGCCATGTCGCGCACGCGAACCAGGCATTCATCAGCGGCGACTGCCAGATCTTCTACGATCAACACAAATTCGTCAGCACCGAGCCGCCCTGCTGTGTCAGTACTCAACATGACCCGCTCGAGCCTCTCCCCGATCAACTGCAGCAACTGGTCACCGACCTCGTGCCCGAGCGTATCGTTAACAACCTTGAAGTCGTCAACATCGACAAATAACAGCGCCCCTTCGTACCCGGTCTTGTCTTTGCTGGCCAGGGCGTGACCCAACCTGTCCAGCACCAGGCGGCGATTCGGCAGCCCCGTCAGAGAGTCGTAAAATGCCAACTGGTGAAGTTGGTCGCGAACCTGTTTGTGTTCGGCTATGTCAGTTGAAATCCCGCAGAGGGCATAAATGCTATTGTCCGGGTTGCGCAATGGAATTTTGACAGACAAAAATTCATATTGCTTGTGACCTCGTATCAGCGTACTGGGCTCTTCATCCGCGACACGCTCTCCGCTCTTGATAACGAGCAGATCATTTTGCATCACTTGTGCATGGGTCTTCTCGTCGAAAAAGTCCGCATCTGTCTTGCCCAGAATATTATCGACTGGAAGTTCAAATAATTCACATACCTTACGATTGACATAACGGTATCTCAGATTGTCATCCTTGATATAGATGTAGGCATCAACGCTATTGAGGATGGTATTAAGCCGGGATTCACTCGCCATAAGGTTCCGGGTTTTCTCGGCGACCTTGAAGCGTAACAGCATCACGAACAGGGTTGTTGCCACCAGGGCTAACGAAAGCGACGCAATAATCCACCAGACAATCACCGGTACCGTTGCGCCTGCTGGCTCAACGCTCCATTCCCGAAGCAGGCTGTAATAAGGGGAGTCGTCATCGGACTTCCATTGCACCAGATAATTGTCGATAACAGACAGTACATCTGCGTGCATCCCTGCCGGTACTGCGAAAAAAATACGGCTGGGCTGGAACATGATGGGGGTTCGCCCCAGACCAAACTGAACGGCCATTCTGTCACCATAGAAATGACTGGCAACGGCGACATCGGCCAACCCCGAAGCAACCGCATCAAAGGTCGCCGCCAGCGAATCGAACATGAGCCAATCCACTGCCAGATCAAAACTGTCGACCAGCTCCATCATGTAGCGTTGCTGAACCGATCCATCCAGAACAGCTATGGTGCTTTCATTCAGATCAAGAAGGTTGATCAGGTCAAGACCATTGCGTTCATAAACCTGTGACCAGCTCAGCACAGCGTCAGTCTGATGAAAATCAAATAGCAGATCTCGTTCCGGGGTGTAGCTAACATCGGGCAGAATGTCGATTGTGCCTTCTTCAAGCATTTGCAGGCAGGTCACCCACTGACAGGGAACAACCTCGATCTGCCAGTTCTCGCGCTGGGCGATTTCAGACAGCAGCCCACCGAACATTCCCCCGGGACGCTGAACTGCACCCGGAATGGCATTGAGTGGACTGTCGTTGCTGCCCATTCGCAAGGTGGTTTGGGCCTGAACTGTGGTGGACAGAACGGCACAGAGCATCAACAACGCTATCGCTGCTCTGACTACGTGTTTGCCATTCATCAAAATTGCCATATTCATTAACTACTGGAAATGTGTAGATCTGGAGCATTTAGCAGGTGTGGTGATAAAAAATATTGCGCTACGGCAATGACTTTGGACTCATCTCACCCGTGTCGTCGATATTGCTGTCGTCACCGTCAGACTAAGGCGAGGCAGAATAATTGTGCTGAAACGTGTTGTCGCCCATTCGCTTGATCTGTTGATCAATCATCCAGTCCATGGTGCTCAGCATGGCGCTGGAACCGGCTTCGGGCTCCAGTTGGTTCAGCGTATGCACAATGGCTTCGAGTGTCGACACCGCATCAGGTGTTGGTTGTTTACGAATACGATAGCGGGAAATGGGCAATCCGTCGAGCATAAATGTCGGCAAGGCAGCCAGCGCCGGAAACACCTTCAACATACGCAGACTGCGCCCCCAGTCCGCATCAATGAACAGCAGGTCGCTACGCAGCCCCTGTGCGGCCTCCGTGAATGCGCTGTCAGGGCCAAGCTCAGACACCTGTCTGGCACCCGCTCCCGGGTAAATCAGGGCGGGATTGCGCAAAGGTCGGTGAAAAGCATTGTTTAACAGATCAGGCGCAGAATCAGGCCTGTCCGGATCCAGCGTCACCATCTCCACCTGGTTCAATGACAGAGATGCGATTCTGGCCGTGCCAATCGGGTGTCCTGCTTCTCGCACATCCTGCAGAATAAACACCGGCCATGAATTGGCGATGGCGTGAAGACGGGAACAATAACAGTAAGCAATGGGACGAAAACAGGCGGGGCATGTGACTCGAGGCATAACAAGCGCTCCAGGTCACCGCCGCCCGACCCGGGCGGCGGCTACGGAGATATATAGCAGATTACTCGGCGTCAGCAGCGTATGCCGCCTTGTCCTCATCAGTCACTTCCTTGATGCTCAGCTTGATACGGCCGCGTGCGTCGAGGTCCATGACCTTGACCAATACGTCCTGACCTTCGCTGAGGTACTCACCAATATTTTCCACGCGATCTGAAGAGATCTGGGAAATATGTACCAGACCATCTTTGCCTGGCAGAATGGTGATGAAAGCACCAAAATCGACAATACGGGCAACCTTGCCCATATACAGTTGCCCTACTTCGGCTTCCGCAGTAATACGCTGAATCAGTTCAATGGCCAGATCCCGTGACGCAGCATCTTCACCGTAGATGCGAATATTGCCGTCATCATCGATATCAACCGAGGCGCCACTTTCTTCGGTAATTGAACGGATAGTTGCCCCGCCTTTACCGATCACATCACGAATCTTGTCTGAATCAACTTTCATCATGGCCATGGAAGGCGCGTTTTCGGACACGGTTTCGCGTGCCGTTGGCAACACCTTGTTCATCACGCCCAGAATATGGATACGTGCTTCGTGCGCCTGGTTCAGCGCAATTTCCATGATTTCTTCGTTGATGCCCTGGATTTTGATATCCATCTGCAAGGCGGTCACGCCTTTCTCGGTGCCAGCAACTTTGAAATCCATATCGCCAAGATGGTCTTCATCACCCAGAATATCGGTAATGACAGAGAAACGTTCACCTTCCTTGATCAGACCCATGGCAATACCTGCCACCGGGGCCGACAGAGGAACACCTGCGTCCATCATGGCAAGCGAGCTGCCACAGACAGAGGCCATGGAGCTGGAACCATTGGATTCAGTAATTTCCGATACCACGCGAATCGCGTAGGGGAAATCGTCTTCCTTGGGCATGACAGCCTGAACACCGCGTTTGGCCAATTTGCCATGACCAATTTCACGACGCTTGGGACCCGACATGAAACCGGTTTCGCCAACACAGAAGGGAGGGAAGTTGTAATGGAACATGAAGGCTTCTTTTCTGGAGCCTTCCAGGCCTTCGATCAGCTGTGAGTCACGAATGGCACCCAGCGTGGTAACGACCAGAGCCTGTGTCTCACCACGAGTGAAGAGCGCAGAACCGTGTGCCTTTGGCAACACACCGGTTTCTATTTCGATAGGACGGACAGTGCGAGTGTCACGGCCGTCGATTCGAGGTGAGCCGTCAAGAATGCGGTTACGCACTACTTTCTTTTCCAGCTTACTGAAGACGCCTTTCACTTCTTCGGGAGTGACACCTTCCTCTTCACCAGCGAACTGCTCTGCTGCCTGTGCCTGCAACTTGCCCAGGGCATCGTAGCGCTGCATTTTATCAGACACCTGATATGCTTCAGCAATCCCGGCTGCGAACGCATCATTGACGGCTTTGGTCAGCGTTTCGTTAACAGCAGGTGCTTCCCAGTTCCAGGCTTCTTTACCAGCTTCCGCTTTCAGTTCGTTGATCGCAGTGATCACTGACTGCATGGCTTCATGGCCAAACAGCACAGCGCCCAGCATCTGGTCTTCGGTCAGTTCTTTGGCTTCGGATTCAACCATCAACACGGCCGATTCGGTACCTGCTACCACCATGTCCAGCGCTGAGGATTCCAGACGCTTGGCATCCGGGTTCAGCACATAGCCACGCTCTACGTCAAAGCCTACACGGGCAGCTGCGACCGGTCCCTGAAAAGGGGCACCGGAGATTGCCAACGCAGCGGAAGCACCAATCAGCGCTGCGATATCGGGATCCTGATCCTTGGTCGCAGAAATGACGGTACACACCACCTGAACTTCGTTCTTGAACCCAGCCGGGAACAAGGGACGAATGGGTCGGTCAATCAGACGCGAAACCAGTGTCTCTTTTTCTGTCGGACGGCCTTCGCGCTTAAAGAAGCCGCCGGGGATCTTGCCAGCGGCATAGGTTTTTTCCTGGTAATTAACTGTCAGTGGAAAAAAATCCGCACCTGGATTGGCCGTCTTTTTTGCCACCACAGTTGCCAGCACCTGTGATCCACCCATGGTGACCACAACAGCACCGGTCGCTTGCCGCGCAATCTTGCCGGTTTCCAGCGTGACCGTCTGATCACCGTACTGGAATGTCTTGCTTACAATATTAAACATAAACTGTTCCTGTTTTTTATTTGAGACCCGGGCAGCATTGCAGCAACATCCATTTTACCAAGAGTCTCTTCTCACTTTCTCATCGTTTTGAAAAAGGACAGCGTCTTAGCGACGCAGACCCAGACGCTTGATCAAAGTGGCATAACGCTCAACATTTTTGCGCTTGAGGTAATCCAGCAGCTTACGACGGCTGTTTACCATACGGATCAGTCCACGACGCGAATGATGGTCGTGAGAGTGTTCACGGAAATGACCCTGCAGCAGGTTGATGTTTTCGGTCAGCAATGCCACCTGAACTTCGGGAGAACCTGTGTCTCCTTCGCCCTGGCCGTATTCTTTGACAATGTTTGCTTTCTGTTCTGTCGTTAAAGCCATGCTAAATCTCCAAAATAATATGCGCTAAGTGATAAGACATCCTGTCAACCAGCGTAACCGTGCATACTGACAGTTACCTGGCGGCCTCCTTTATTAACCGGTGTGGCTTGACCCGACCATCGTCGAGCATCTCGCCTATACCGATGAATTCTTCTTCGTCATACAATCGTACCAGACCACTGCTGGGCATCTGCCGCAACATCACCGCCTGACCCTGGCGAACATACGCAGCCATCTGCGCCGACATGACCGCCTTTGGCAGATGCTCAATGGCCAAGTCGGGCGCCTGCAACAGGGCATCCAGCCCTTCGGTGCCGTCAGCGTCAAATATCGCCTGCAGGGCCTCTGGTGTGACACAGCCCTGGAGCCGGAAAACGCCCGCCTGCAAACGGCGCAGGGCCGTCACATGTGCGCCGCAACCGAGGGCTTCGCCCAGATCGTCGGCTATAGTACGCACATAGGTCCCTTTGCTGCAATGGATTTCCAGTGACAGCGAGGACCCGTCAAATTCGTGCAGAATCAGATCATGTACCGTGATCAGCCTGCTTTTTCGTTCCACTTCCTGCCCTGCACGCGCCAGTTTGTACAGCGGCTGGCCTTTGTGCTTAAGTGCCGAATACATCGGTGGCACCTGTTCAATATCACCCCGGAACTGTGACAGACATGTGACCAGCGCCTGTTCGCTCAGATCGCCGACCGGGCGCGTACTGATCACCTCGCCTTCAGCGTCGGCGGTATTGGTACGTTGCCCGAGACGGATCGTGGTCAGATACCGTTTGTCCGCCTCCAGCAGAAACTGCGACACTTTTGTCGCCTCGCCGAAACACAGCGGCAGAACCCCGGTCGCCAATGGATCCAGCGCGCCAGTATGTCCAGCCTTGCTGGCCTGAAACAGCCGCTTGGCCTGCTGCAGGCAGGCGTTGGAGCTCATGCCCTGTGGCTTGTCCAGCAACAGAATGCCGCTGATATCGCGACCTTTCCGTTTTCTATCCGTGGCCACAGTTTTTAGTCTCTTGTTTCCGGTTTGTCGGAGCCAGTATCATCTGCTCCGGACTCGTCACCGGCATCCGGCAAGTGATCATGTGTACTGTCTTCCGCCAGCGCCTTGTCAATCAACGTGGACAGGTAGCTGCCGCGGGCAATACTGTCGTCGTACTGAAACTTCAAAGCCGGCGTTGTGCGCAGACTCAGCTCCTTGCCCAGCAGGCTGCGCAGATATCCCGCCGCCTTGTTCAGGGCCGCAAGGCTGTCATCAATCTCGCGCCGGTCAAGTTCGCCCATGTCTTTCAACTGGCTGCCAAAACCGTCCTGCACCAGACCGCTGCTGAGCACCGTGACAAACACATTGGCGTAGGCAAAATCACGGCTGACATTGACGCCAGTGACAGAGACCATGCCCACGCGCGGGTCACGAATTTCACGTCGGATCAGATCAGCCAGGATGCGCTGTATCTGATCCGCGACGCGCTGTGCTCTCGGTGAAGGCTTGTTCATATAAACTGCCCTTACAGTGAACGTGCGACCTGAGTGGTCTGATAGACCTCGATCTTGTCGCCAGCTTTGACGTCATTGTAGTTCTTCACGCCTATGCCGCACTCCATGCCATTGCGTACTTCGTTGGCATCGTCTTTGAAACGTCGCAGCGACTCCAGCTCACCTTCATAGATCACTACGTTGTCGCGCAACACCCGAATCGGCTTGTTACGGAACACACTGCCTTCAACAACCATGCAGCCGGCGACCTGGCCAAACTTCGGTGAGTTAAACACATCGCGCACTTCAGCGACGCCCAGTATCTCTTCGCGTAGCTCCGGTGTCAGCATGCCACCCAGTATTGCCTTGACGTCGTCGATCACGTCATAGATCACGTTGTAGTAACGCAGATTCACACCTTCGTTCTCGATAACGTCACGTGCAGACTTGTCGGCACGTACGTTGAAGCCGATCAGCATGGCTTTGGAGGTTACCGCCAGATGTGCGTCAGTCTCGGAAATACCACCAACGCCTGAGGCCACTACATTGACCTCAACTTCGTCAGTACCGATCTTCTGCAGAGAACCCACGATCGCTTCCATCGAGCCGCGCACATCGGATTTGATCACGACATTAAGAATGCCCTTGTCGGCCTGGCCAATGCCCGCGAACATGGCTTCGATCTTGTTGCCCTGCTGCAACGCAGCTTTATGGTCTTTGTGTCGCTCCAGTCGGAATTCAGCAACTTCTTTTGCTTTTTTCTCGTCGACAACAACGACAAATTCATCTCCGGCTTCGGGCACACCATTAAAGCCCAGCACCTCGACCGGTATGGACGGGCCCGCAGACTTGACTGAACGGCCGGTCTCATCGATGAGTGCTCTTACCCGGCCATACTCATGACCAGCCAGGACCACGTCACCCACATTTAGGGTGCCATTCTGTACCAACACAGACGCCACCGGGCCTCGGCCTTTGTCCAGGCGCGACTCAATCACGACACCTTTACCAGAGGCATCAATAAATGCCTTGAGCTCGAGCATTTCAGATTGCAGCAGAATCGCTTCCAGCAGCTCATTGATACCAGCGCCCGTGTGTGCAGATACCTGCACAAACATGATGTCACCACCCCAGCTTTCCGGAATCACATCTTTGGCGGCCAGTTCACTGGTCACTTTGTCGATATCAATATCTTCTTTATCAACCTTGGTGATGGCCACAACAATCGGCACTCCGGCAGCGCGGGCATGCTGAATGGCTTCTTCAGTTTGTGGTTTCATACCATCGTCAGCAGCCACGACCAGCACCACGACGTCAGTTGCTTTCGCGCCACGCGAACGCATCGCGCTGAACGCAGCATGGCCAGGCGTATCAAGGAAGCAGATCATGCCGTGATCAGTTTCTACATGGTAGGCACCGATGTGCTGAGTGATTCCGCCGGCTTCGCCAGAGGCGACAGCCGACTTGCGAATGTAGTCCAGCAGCGATGTTTTGCCGTGGTCAACATGGCCCATCACCGTGACAACCGGCGCACGGCTTACCGCTTCCGCGCCACCGTCATACGCCAGGGATTCATACAGATCATCTTCAATGGCATCGGCGGACACGAACTTGGCCGTGTGCCCGAATTCTTCCACCAGCAGTGTCGCAGTGTCCTGATCCAGCACCTGGTTAATGGTTGCCATGACACCCATTTTAAACAGACTCTTGATCAGCTCGGCTGACTTGAGAGACATCTTCTGTGCCAGATCAGGCACCGTATTGGCTTCACCAATGATAATTTCGCGCGAAATAAACTCCGTTGGTTTCTCAAAACCATGTTGCTTGCTGCGAGGTTTCTTGCGCGGCCCACCACGTCGGCCACGACCACCTGCACTGTCAAAATCGTTATCTTCGAGAACAAAGTCATCGGCAGTGATTCTCGTCTTGCCCTGTTTCTTGGCGGGTGCTGTCTTTTTGCGGAACCCGGACTTCTTCTCATCGTCTTTATCATCGGCATCATCCTTGCGCCCTGTCTTGACCGGCGCCTTGGCTTTGCCTGATCCTGGCTGACCGGTCTTGGCAGCACGTGCCGCCTCCACCTGTTCAGCGGTTGCTGCCGCCGCGACATCAGCGCTGTCGTCCTTCTTTTCCGCTTTTTTGTCGGCCGCTTTGGTTTCTTCTTTGGCTTCCGGCTCAGCAGGGGCGTCTGCCGCTGCGGACTCTTCCGACTGCGCAGGCGCGTCAACTTTCTGCTCGGTTGCCGGCTCGGGTGCGACCTGTTCCTGCATTCCCTGCGCAGCAACAACTTCCGCCTCTTCAGCCTTCTCCGGTTCCAGTTCGCTACGCTTGACGTACGTGCGCTTTTTACGCACTTCAACGTTGACTGTCTTGCCTCGACCCTGGCCCGATGATGTTTTTAACGTGCCAACAGTTTTGCGTTTCAGCGTTATCTTTTTGGGAGCGGAGTCCATAGCCTCCGACGCGCCATGGCTGCGCCGCAGAAACAACAACAATGCGTTCTTGTCCTCATTGGAAATCGGTTCTTCCGCGCGCTTGTGCGGCAGTCCGGCCTCTTTGATCTGGGCCAGAAGCCGTTCCGCGGTAACACCAACCACTTTGGCAAGTTCACCGACTGTTACATCTGCCATTTAGCTACTCCTGTCTACTCTTGATGCCCGATTTGGGGTAAACGTTTTATGTAAACAGTTTACGCAAACCAGGGCGCTCGAGCGGTCATAATCAGTTTTCCGGCACGTTCTTCGTCCATGCCTTCAATATCCATCAATTCATCGATTGCCTGTTCCGCCAGATCTTCCATGCTGACGATGCCCTTGCCTGCCAGCGCAAGCGCCAGTACGTCATCCATGCCTTCCATATTCAGCAAGTCGGCTTCCAGGTTCGCGCTGGACAGGCCTTCTTCCGAAGCAATCGCCTGAGTCAGCAGCGCATCACGCGCACGGTCGCGAAGCTCTTTGGCAATATCTTCGTCAAAGCCGTCAATATTCAACAGCTCATCTATTGGTACGTACGCAACCTCTTCCAGTGAGGTGAACCCTTCGCTCACCAGCAGCTCGGCGACATCTTCATCTACATCGAGTTTTTCCATAAACGTGGTGATGAACGCACTGGCTTCCTGTTGTTGCTTCTCGTTGGCTTCGTCAATGCTCATGACATTAATTGCCCAGCCCGTCAGCTCAGCAGACAAACGTACGTTCTGACCACTGCGACCGATGGCCTGGGCCAGATTGTCTTCTTCCACCGCAACATCCATGGTGTGGCTGTCTTCATCCATGACAATGGACGCTACTTCGGCTGGTGCCATGGCGTTGATGACCAGTTGTGCAGGGTTATCATCCCACAAAATGATATCAATTCGCTCATTGGCCAGCTCATTGGAAACCACCTGCACGCGCGAACCACGCATACCTACACAGGCGCCCACCGGGTCAATACGCCCATCATTGGTGCTGACCACAATTTTGGCGCGTGACCCCGGATCGCGCGCGGCTGCCCGAATCTCGATAACTTCTTCAGCAATTTCCGGCACTTCGATTTTAAACAACTCGATCAACATACCAGGCGCTGTGCGGCTAAGGAAAAGTTGCGGACCACGCACTTCCTGGCGTACGTCCAGCAACAGGGCGCGCATACGGTCGCCGGTACGGAACATTTCGCGAGGAATCATCTGGTCACGTGTCAACAGGGCTTCTGCATTGCCGCCCAGATCCACCAGCACACTTTCCCGCGTTACTTTCTTTACTGTGCCCGATACCAGCTCGCCGACACGGTCGCGGTATTCCGCTATAACCAGGTCGCGCTCAGCTTCACGCACTTTCTGCACAATAACCTGTTTGGCTGTCTGTGCCGCGATACGACCAAATTCCGTGTTTTCAATTTTTTCTTCGTAAACATCGCCGACGTTCAGGTCTGCATTTTTTTCCTGCGCAGCTGTCAACGCCAACTGTGCCGCCGGCTCTTCCAGCTCGTCATCGGCAACCACGTCCCAGACGCGGAAGGATTCATACAGACCCGTCTTACGGTCAACATGGACACGGCACTGCACTTCTTCTTCATCGAAGCGCTTTTTGGTCGCCGTTGCCAATGCCACCTCGATGGCTTCAAATATAACGTCGCGTGACACTCCCTTCTCATTCGAGACCGCGTCTGCAACCATCAGAATTTCTTTACTCATCATAGTAGTGTCACCTTACACACGGATTCATCGTCCCAGCGGCGCCCTGAACTGACATGCCTATCAGAATGCAATGTTAGCCTTGTCGATGTGCTGGAATGGAATTTCAACTAATTCGCCGTCAACAGTCATCACAACCTGATCTGCTTCCGCCTTCTCCAGAACGCCCTTGAACTTGCGGCGCCCATCAATCGGTGTCCGAAGGCGCAAATTCACCACGTCACCAATAAACTGACCGTACTGCTCGAATCGGAACAAAGGGCGATCCATGCCCGGAGACGAAACCTCCAGGGTATATTCACCGGACAAAGGGTCTTCCACATCAAGCACACCACTGACCTGCCGGCTGGCGCGTTCACAATCGTCGATGGTGATGCCTTCCGGACTGTCAATATAGATGCGCAACAGACTCGAACGCCCACGGGCAATATGCTCTACGCCCCACAATTCCAGACTCAGGGCCTCGATTGTTGGCCGGAGCAAGTCAGAGATCATGTCGACTGATGCTACCACCTTGTCATTTACCTTTTTTACGACACAAACAAAAAGTGGGCCTGCGGCCCACCTCAAAAACAAAATACTTGTCTTACCGACGCCGTCATCACACAGCCTTCGGTGGCGGAACCTGTACGCACCAGTCTGACTGGCACCTACATCTTTCACACCTTTCTCAACCTGCAGCGCCGATAAAAATGCGCCAGCATAAATCTGCACCTAATAAAAAGCCCCATCAAGGGGCTCTGGTACAGAGCCAGGCCATTCAGCGCAGCTACTGCAGATGACAACCCAGATAGCTCGTTATAACTCTGGGTAGCACTAATAGTGGTAGCGGGGGCAGGATTTGAACCTACGACCTTCAGCGGCTGCGCCGGTTAAAGTGCCGAGCCCGATCGTCGGGCTGCCTGATTACTACCTTTCACTTCAATAGTGGTAGCGGGGGCAGGATTTGAACCTACGACCTTCGGGTTATGAGCCCGACGAGCTGCCAGACTGCTCCACCCCGCAACAAAACTTCAAACTTCTCAATAACCTTGCTCATCAGCAGTGCTATTCAACTCAGATGACTTCTGGCAAAGCCTCTATCTGAGGGCAGGTATTCTAGTGGCCTGACCACCCTAAAGTCAAGTGACTTTCGAGCCAGAAGCCCAACTTCGAGCACCTGCCGTCAAACAACTGACCATCTTTTACTACAATTGGTGCCGAAGGCGAGACTTGAACTCGCACGACCATTAGGCCACTACCCCCTCAAGATAGCGTGTCTACCAATTCCACCACTTCGGCCAAATTTTTTTCTGTTACTGCTCTGTCTCAGGCGCCTGGTCAGGCACCTGCGGCACATCTGACGATGTCGCCGGTGCCGTCAACTGAGGCACGTCGGATTCTTCAAGCTCACGCAACACATCAGGGTTTACAAGCGGCGAGTCATTGTTCAGTCCGCCAGCACTGTACTGCTGCGCATAGATCGCCAGCACCAGGCTGGTGGCGAAGAATATGACCGCGGCGACAGTAGTCGAACGCGTCAGAAAGTTACCCGAGCCTGAGCTACCGAATACAGTCTGTGATGCCCCGCTACCAAAAGCAGCGCCAGCGTCCGCACCTTTACCCTGCTGCAGCAGAACCAGGCCGATGATTGCGATAGCGGCAATCACATGCACAACGACCACAAGAGTTTCCATAATTCAGCTCACACTATTACAAATTTCGATAAATGCCGCCGCATCAAGCGAGGCCCCACCCACAAGCCCACCATCAATATCGGCCTGTTCAAAAAGTTCCGCTGCATTGCCCGGGTTAACACTGCCACCGTAGAGCAACTGCACTGCGCCGGCCACCTCTTCATCATGGCCAGCAATCAATGTACGAATAAAAGCATGCATCTGCTGCGCTTCCTGCGCTGATGCCGAACAGCCCGTGCCAATCGCCCAGACCGGCTCATAAGCAATGATGGCACGCTCAAAAGCAGCAACTCCGGCCACCGTAAGCACCGCATTAATCTGCCCGGAGACAGTCGCTTCGGCATGACCGTCATCACGCTGCGCCAGCGTTTCGCCAACACACAGGATCGGTATCAACCCCTCGCGTTGCGCGGCAACAAATTTCTGCGCAATCAATTCATCGGTCTCGGCCAGCTGCTGACGCCGTTCGGAGTGCCCCAGAATGACATAGCGCGCGCGGCAATCAACCAGCATACCGGGAGCAACTTCTCCGGTATAAGCGCCGCCATTCTCGCACCAGGCATTTTGCGCGCCCAGCACAATTTCACAGCCTTTGATGGCGTCAGCGACGACTGTCAGATACGGAGAAGGCGGACAGACAACAATATCAACGCCATTGATTCCGTGCGACACAGCCGGCACCAGAGCACGCAACAGCTCACTGATGCTGTCGCGCGTACCGTTCATTTTCCAGTTTCCGACAACCAAAGCGCGGCGCATATTGACTACCCTGTGCGATGTCGGCGCCCGACATTGTTAAAACGGGGCGCCACTATAACCAGTTTGCCTCAACCTTGCAAGATGAGCGCCTTACAAGAACTACCGACAGCGCCCGGATCAGGATGTTATTGACTCGGTGACCACATCGGCAAGCGCCTCGGCATGTGCAATCACCACGGCCTCATCGTCACCCTCGACCATGACCCTGATCAGTGGCTCGGTACCGGAAGGCCGAAGCAATACCCGACCTCGTCCCGCCAGTTTGCGCTCGACCTCAGCAACGGCTGCCAGCACCACCGGATTCGACATCACCTCAGACTTGCTGACAACCCGGACATTCACCATATGCTGCGGCATCTTGGTCATCTGCCGGCTCAAATCGTGCAGACTGGCGCCAGTCTGCGTCATAGCCGCCAACACCTGTAATGCACAGACAATACCGTCGCCCGTTGTGGTGACGTCGAGACAGACCACATGCCCTGAGGACTCGCCCCCCAGTTGCCAATTCATTTTCTTCAGCATCTCCATGACATAGCGGTCACCCACATCCGTGCGGATAAACGCAACATCCAGTGCTTTCAGGCCAAGTTCAAGGCCCAGGTTACTCATCAGTGTACCGACAACGCCGCCAAAATCGACATGGCGGCGACGCCTGTCGCGGGCAATGATGTAAAGCAGCTCATCACCGTCAACTACATTGCCAAGATGGTCCACCATCACTACCCGGTCGCCATCGCCATCAAATGCAATACCGATATCCGCCTGCTGCGCCAGCACCTCCTGCACCAGACGCTCAGGCGCGGTGGACCCACAGTCCTGATTGATATTCATGCCATTGGGTGACACACCGATGGCCTTTACCGATGCACCCAGTTCGGCAAAAACATTGGCGGCGATGTGGTAGGTAGAGCCATGCGCGCAGTCCACGACAATATTCAAGCCCTGCAGCACCGCATTGCCCGGCAATGTACGCTTGCAGTACTCAATATAGCGACCAGCCGCATCTGTGATACGGGTTACCTTGCCGATCTGGTCAGACGCGACGGTGGTGAGATCGTTGTCCAGATAAGCCTCTATCGCCAGCTCGGTTGCGTCTGGCAGTTTGGTACCATCGCCAGCAAAGAATTTGATACCGTTATCCTGAAATGCATTGTGCGACGCACTGATAACAATGCCTGCCTGTGCCCTGAAGGTTCGCGTCAGATAGGCCACTGCTGGCGTGGGCATGGGACCCAGCATATTGATATCGACGCCCGCAGAAGCAAGACCCGCTTCCAGCGCCGCCTCAAACATGTATCCGGATACTCGGGTATCTTTGCCAATCAAAATCTTGCTGCGCAAGCCACCCGAGCGGGCAAAGACCTTGCCAGCGGCCCAACCCAGTTTCAGCATGAAGTCGGGCGTAATCGGGTACTCACCGACATGCCCACGAATACCATCCGTACCAAAATACTGTTTTTCTTTGCCTGTATTTGATCCCATGCGTTTTCTTATTCCTTTTTTTGCTATCACCTGCACTGTCGTTAGTCAGGCCCGGGCCTGCACTGCCTGGAGCACTTTCATGGCATCAACCGTTTCTGCGACATCGTGAACGCGGACAATTTTTGCACCATGCATGACCGCGACCACTGCTGCCGCGAGGCTGCCCGGCAGGCGACCATCCACGGGCCGATCGACCACAGTGCCGATCATGGATTTGCGTGATATGCCTGCCAGAAGCGGCAACCCAATGTCCTTCAACTGCGCCAACTCGCGCAACAGGGCGTAATTATGCGCCAGCGTCTTGCCAAAGCCAAACCCGGGATCGAGACAGATGCGGTCGCGGGCGATGCCGACGTCTTCGCAAGCCGAAACCCGTTGCCGCAAAAAACCCAGTACGTCTGCCAACAGATCGTCATAGTCAGGCGCCTGCTGCATGTGCCCGGGCTCCCCCTGCATATGCATCAGACACACCCCCATGGAGGTAGCGGCGACCGCAGCCAACGCGCCGTCACGGCGAAGGGCACGGACATCATTAACCAGACCCGCACCCATCGCCGCCGACTCCCGCATCAGCGCAGGCGAACTGGTATCAACAGATACAATGACATCCAGCTGCCGGACAATGCTTTCAATGACCGGTACAACCCTGTCCAGTTCCTGTTGCTCACTTACCCTCTCTGCACCTGGCCGGGTCGACTCACCACCCACATCTATGATGGCAGCGCCGTCTGCCACCATGCGCTCGGCATGGCGCAAGGCCTTGTCGACCGACACAGAAAAACCGGCTGCACGCTGGTCTGCGCCCGCATTCAGGGCGCCACCATCGGAAAACGAATCAGGGGTTACATTGAGAATCCCCATGACATGGGGACTGGAGAGATCCAGAATCCTGCTACCGCACTGTAAGCGCGGCGTCAGGATTCCGGAATCGGCAGGGTGTGACGACATCAGGGGCTCGTCCCGTGAACGCGGTTAATGGCGCCGTGATCAGTGATCGCTGACCGGCCCGCCGACGGGCTTGTCGGAGCGGGAATCATCGGACGAACCGTCGCGACCATCCTCATTTGAATCGGCGCGCGCGGAACCGGAGCCGCTATCACTGTCTGACCAGTCGGCTGGCGGCCGCGGTTTGCGACCGGCCATGATGTCATTGATCTGTTCAACATCGATGGTTTCGTACTCCATCAACGCATCTTTCATCAGCTCCAGCTTGTCGCGATTATCGTCCAGCAACTGCCTGGCCTTGTTGTAACAGTAATCGATGATGCTTTTCACTTCCTCATCAATCACTTTGGCAGTTTCACCGGAGTGCTGCTTCTGCGAACCACCGGCAGAGCGTCCCAGGAAAACCTCGCCATCATCTTCGGCGTACATCTGCGGGCCGAGTCTTTCCGACAACCCCCATTTGGTCACCATGTTTCGGGCCATTTCGGTGGCACGCTGAATATCGTTGGATGCACCGGTAGTGACGCCTTCGGCTCCCAGCGTCATTTCCTCGGCAATCCGACCGCCATACAAACTACAGATCTGGCTCAGAATCGCCCGCTTACTGATGCTGTAGCGGTCTTCTTCCGGCAGGAACATGGTGACACCCAGAGCACGGCCACGCGGGATAATACTGACCTTGTAAACCGGGTCATGTTCCGGCACCAGACGCCCGACAATGGCGTGGCCGGCCTCATGGTAGGCAGTATTGGTTTTTTCTTTATCGGACATCACCATGGTTTTGCGCTCCGCGCCCATCATGATCTTGTCCTTGGCTTTCTCAAACTCTTCCATGGTCACCAGGCGCCGACCCGCTCGCGCTGCGAACAGTGCCGACTCGTTAACCAGGTTGGCCAGGTCCGCGCCTGAAAAGCCCGGTGTGCCACGTGCAATAACGGCCGCGTCGACATTGTCGGCAATCGGCACTTTGCGCATATGCACTTTAAGAATCTGCTCACGACCTCTGATGTCAGGCAGCCCTACCACCACCTGACGGTCAAATCGACCCGGACGCAATAGCGCGGGATCGAGCACGTCAGGGCGGTTGGTGGCAGCAATGACAATGATACCGTCATTGACCTCAAAGCCGTCCATTTCCACCAGCAACTGGTTCAATGTCTGCTCTCGCTCATCATGGCCGCCGCCCAGGCCAGCACCACGGTGACGACCGACCGCATCGATCTCATCAATAAAGATAATGCACGGTGCCTGTTTTTTGGCCTGATCGAACATGTCGCGTACACGGGACGCACCCACGCCGACAAACATTTCGACAAAGTCTGAACCGGAAATGGAGAAAAACGGGACTTTTGCTTCGCCGGCAATTGCCTTGGCCAGCAGAGTCTTACCGGTACCGGGCTGCCCCACCATCAGAATGCCGCGCGGAATACGACCCCCCAATCGCTGGAACTTGTCCGGCTCGCGCAGGAAATCAACCAGCTCCTTGACGTCTTCTTTGGCCTCATCCACACCGGCAACGTCGGCGAAGGTAATTTTGATCTGATCTTCACCCAGCAGCTTGGCCTTGCTCTTGCCAAACGACATGGGCCCGCCTTTGCCACCGCCGGCCCCTCCCTGCATCTGCCGCATGAAAAAGAAAAACAGTGCAATGATGATCAGGATCGGGAAACTTGCCACCAGCAATTGCGTCCACAGGCTCTGCCGCTCGGGCTCTGACGCACGAATTTCAACGTTGTTGTTAAACAGATCATCCATCAGCTGGTCATCACCAATCATCGGAATCGTGCTGGTGAAACGCGAATTGTCCGTGCGCATGCCGCTGACATTGACGCCGGCAATATTCACGGAGCGCACCTGTCCGGCACGCACTTCACGGATAAAATCAGAGTAATTTACCTGCGCTGTCGCGGGCTCCTGATTTATATTGTTAAAAACCGTCAGCAATACAGCCGCGATAACCATCCAAAGCAGTAAATTCTTTGCCATATCGTTCAAGGGAATATCCCCCTTCTCTTTGTGTAACCGGCTTGCAAACTACCGGTAATGCTCAAAAAAACCTGTTTAACCTCTTAGCGGCCATGATCTTCACTAGTAAAGACCGCCGTAAGCGGGATTGCTATTCCCCGAATCCCGGATACTTGTTGCGGCAGCCTGAAAGCCTGGGTCCCCGGGCGGGATAAGCCGGAAGGTGCGGGCTGATATTATTGATCTGCTGCCTCCTAAAGATGGGGGCTGATTCCGATATTACAAGATGAAGCTTGTGATTGTCCAAGAGTTGCGGCGGGCAATGCAAGCACAGCGCTTTGTCCACGGATCGGCCTGCGTTACAATACGCAGCGGACACTCCTGTCCCATCTGACTTATCTTGTGCAGACCACCTGACGCTGCAACTGCCGGACACTTTATGACTTCAAGCTCCCTGAATACCAAACAGCTGCGTTCGATCGCGCATAAACTCAAGCCAGTCGTCACAGTGGCGCAGAAAGGCCTGTCAGAAACAGTGTGCAATGAAATCGATCGCGCTCTGGAGCAACACGAGCTGATTAAAGTGAAGATAATGGCGGCGGATCGGGATGCCCGCAAAGAAATCGCTGACGAAATCTGTCAGGTCGGCCGGGCAAGCTGTGTGCAGACAATCGGTAACATAGCCGTGCTCTATCGCCCTGCCGCCAAACCGAATCCGAAACTGTCGAATATCCTGCGTCACACGCCGGCCTGATACAGGCCCAGCAAGCGGCTAACGGGATCAGACTGGCCATGCAGGCAGGCCTGGTCCCGGCTAACTGATCAGATGTGCTCTATCTTGCTGATTTCATACTCGATATCCCCGGACGGAGCTTTTACCACGACCTCGTCACCTTCCTCCTTGCCCATAATGGCTCGCGCAATCGGAGAGCCAACAGAGATCTTGCCGGCTTTCACATCCGCTTCGTCCTCGCCAACGATCTGATAACGTATGGTTTTGTCTGTATCCAGATTCAGCAGCGTCGCGGTCACGCCAAAAATGACCTTGCCCGAGGCGGGGATGCTGGCGATATCAATAATCTCGGAATCTGCCAGTTTGCCTTCTATTTCCTGAATCCGACCTTCACAAAAACCCTGCTGCTCACGCGCAGCGTGGTACTCGGCATTCTCTTTGAGATCACCGTGTTCGCGGGCTTCCGCAATGGCTTTGATAATCGCCGGGCGTTTCACGGATTTTAACTCATTGAGCTCAGCGCGCAGTCGCTCCGCGCCACCCATGGTCATAGGCACTTTTCTCATATCACTCTCACAGATCTTAGCGATCGTCAAAATCAGGGAATAAAAAAAATACCGGCGGGTCCCCTGCATGGAGACCCGCCAGCACTGTTCAGATAAACCATATCATGCGGACTATCGGCGGACTTGTCCAGACCCGCCAGTTGTGACCGGATTACAGGCGCGCATGAAGCTCCTGTATGGTGTACACAGACAGGTTATCACCAAATTGCAGTGCCTCACAAACGGCGCTGGCGCTGGCAATGGTGGTGGTACAGAAGACGTCATGACGCAATGCCGTGCGGCGAATCGTTGATGAGTCGGCAATCGCCTGCTTTCCTTCTGTCGTATTAACAATCAGGGCGATTTCATCATTTTTGATCATGTCGACAATGTGCGGACGACCTTCCATCACTTTGTTGACCCGCGTCACCGGCAGCCCGGCCGCCTCAATGATGGCAGCCGTGCCCTGTGTGGCAACCACAGAGAATCCCAGCTCCTGGAAGCTTCGTGCAATCTCGGCAGCCTTGGGCTTGTCGGTTTCACGCACACTGATAAACACATTGCCGCTTTTGGCGATCTTCTCTCCTGCCCCCAGTTGCGATTTGGAGAACGCTTCGGCAAAGGTTTCACCCACACCCATCACTTCGCCAGTGGACTTCATCTCTGGCCCCAGGATCGGATCCACACCGGGGAACTTGTTGAACGGGAAGACGGCTTCCTTGACGGCAAAGGTCTTGGGAATGATTTCTTTGGTGAAGCCCTGTTCCGCCAACGAGGTACCCGCCATACAGCGAGCGGCTACTTTCGCCAGCGACACACCAATGCACTTGGAGACGAAGGGCACGGTGCGGGAGGCGCGCGGATTGACCTCAATGATGTACAGATCACCATCCTGATACGCCAACTGGGTATTCATCAAACCTACCACATTAAGCTCTTTGGCCAGCGCCGTGACCTGTTCACGAATCCGGTCCTGCACTTCGGCGGGCAGATTGTAGGGCGGCAATGAACAGGCTGAGTCGCCCGAGTGAACACCGGCCTGCTCGATATGCTGCATGATGGCGCCCACCACCACCTGTTTGCCATCACTGACCAGATCGACATCAATCTCGATGGCGGCATTGAGGAAGTAGTCCAGCAGCACCGGGCTGTCGTTGCCAACCTTGACCGTGGTGCGCATGTAACGATTCAGCTCTTCCTTGTTGTAAACAATCTCCATGGACCGGCCACCCAGTACATAGGAGGGGCGGACCACCAATGGGTAGGAGATCTTTTCAGCTTCGGTAATGCACTGTTCAACGCTGCGCACGATACAGTTGGGCGGCTGCTTCAGGCCCAGTTTCTGAATCATCTTCTGGAAGCGTTCGCGGTCTTCCGCCAGGTCGATGGCGTCAGCGCTGGTACCAATCACTGGCACACCGACTTTCTCCAGCCCGGCGGCCAGGTTCAGCGGCGTCTGGCCGCCAAACTGAACGATCACGCCAACCGGCTTTTCCAGAGCCACAATTTCCAGCACGTCTTCAAGTGTGACCGGTTCAAAATACAGTCGATCGGAAATATTGTAATCGGTAGACACTGTTTCGGGGTTGCAGTTGACCATGATGGTCTCGTAGCCATCTTCGCGCATCGCCAACGCCGCATGTACACAGCAGTAGTCAAACTCGATACCCTGACCGATACGGTTGGGACCACCGCCCAGCACCATTATTTTTTTCCGGTCGCTGGGGTTGGACTCGCATTCTTCTTCGTAAGTGGAGTACATGTATGCAGTCGCTGACTCGAACTCGGCTGCACAGGTATCCACGCGCTTGTAAACGGGCCGCACGCCCAGAGCGTGGCGATGCTCACGCACCTTGTCCTCAGGTTCATGCAACAGTGCCGACATCCGGGAGTCGGAGAAACCTTTGCGCTTGAGCGCATACAGCGTGTCCCGGTCCAGGTCCTTGAGCGTCATCTCGCTGATGCGCTGCTCATCCTGAATCAGGTCTTCGAGCTGGATCAGAAACCAGGGATCCACACCCGTCATTTCTGCGACGGTATCCACGGTCCAGCCCTGCCGGAAGGCATCACCGATATAACGAATACGGTCACTGCCCGCATCCATCAATTCGCCGCGCAGTGTATCCATGGCATCACTGACACCAACATCCAGAATCGGATCCAGACCGCTGATGCCCACTTCCAGCCCACGCAGCGCTTTCTGCATCGACTCCTGGAAAGTACGACCAATCGCCATGACTTCACCCACGGATTTCATCTGCGTGGTAATACGGTCATCGGTTTCCGGGAATTTTTCAAAGGTGAAGCGCGGGATCTTGGTGACCACATAATCGATGGTCGGTTCAAACGAAGCCGGGGTTGCACCACCGGTAATCTCGTTTTTCAGCTCATCCAGCGTGAAACCACAAGCCAGCTTGGCGGCAACGCGGGCAATCGGGAAACCGGTGGCCTTGGAGGCCAGCGCCGAGGAGCGGGACACCCGGGGGTTCATTTCAATCACAACAATACGACCGGTTTTTGGACACATGCCGAACTGCACGTTGGAACCGCCGGTTTCCACCCCGATCTCACGCAACACCGCAATCGAGGCATTACGCAGAATCTGATATTCCTTGTCGGTCAGCGTCTGTGACGGCGCTACCGTGATGGAGTCACCGGTGTGTACGCCCATGGCATCAAAGTTCTCGATGGTACAGACGATGATGCAATTATCATTTTTATCACGGACAACTTCGGTCTCGTACTCCTTCCAGCCAATCAGCGATTCATCAATCAGCAGCTCATTGGTCGGCGACAGCTCCATGCCACGGGTACAGATTTCAACAAACTCTTCCTTGTTGTAGGCAATACCGCCGCCACTGCCGCCCATGGTGAACGATGGCCGTATGATGCAGGGGAAGCCAACCATGTCGAGCGCCGCAAACGCTTCGTCCATGTTACGGGCAATGCCGTGACGCGGTGTTTCCAGACCAATCGCCTTCATCGCGTCATCAAACAGTTCGCGGTCTTCGGCTTTGTCGATCGACTCTGCACGCGCACCGATCATTTCCACGTTGTATTTGGCCAGCACCCCGTGACGCTCAAGATCAAGCGCACAGTTCAGCGCCGTCTGCCCGCCCATGGTTGGCAATATAGCGTCGGGACGCTCTTTTTCAATGATCTTCTCGACGATCTGCCAGGTCACCGGCTCAATGTAGGTGGCATCGGCCATCGCCGGATCGGTCATGATGGTTGCCGGGTTGGAGTTCACCAGAATGACCCGGTATCCCTCCTCGCGCAGCGCCTGACAGGCCTGGGCGCCGGAATAGTCAAACTCACAGGCCTGACCGATAACAATAGGGCCGGCACCGATGATCAGAATGCTTTTTAGATCTGTACGTTTTGGCATAACTTAACCGTGTCTGTATGTGGATTGGCCGGATCAGCGCGCGGCGCGTTTTTCCATCTGAGCAACAAATTTATCAAACAGGGGCGCAATATCGTGCGGCCCCGGGCTCGCCTCAGGGTGCCCCTGGAAAGCGAACGCCGGTTTGTCGGTGCGTTCAATGCCCTGCAGAGACCCGTCAAACAGCGAACGGTGGGTGGCGCGCAGATTGGCGGGCAGACTTTCCTCGTCCACCGCAAAACCATGGTTCTGACTGGTGATCAGCACCGTACCGTCATCCAGGTTCTGAACCGGATGGTTGGCGCCATGATGGCCCAGCTGCATTTTCACTGTCTGCGCACCGCAGGCCAGCGCCAGCAACTGACAACCCAGACAGATTCCAAATACCGGAATATCGGTTTCCAGCACGGTTTTAATGGCGCTGATCGCGTAGTCACATGGTTCAGGGTCGCCCGGCCCGTTGGACAGGAACACCCCGTCCGGATTCATGGCGAGGACATCAGCAGCGGGGGTCTGCGCCGGCACCACCGTCACTTTACAGTTGCGCTTGGCCAGCATGCGCAGGATATTGCGCTTCACGCCATAGTCGTATGCCACCACATGAAAGGGTTTCTCGTGCGCCATTTCCGGGTAACCGGCACCCAGTGGTTGCCATTCGCCCTGTGTCCACTGGTAGCTGGATTTGACGGACACCTCTTTCGCCAGATCCATGCCTTTCAGCCCCGGAAAGGCTTTGGCCTGCTCGACAGCAAACGCCTCGCCTTTCTGCGCCAGCTCCTCGCCGCTGAGAATGCAGCCATTCAGGGGACCTTTCTCACGCAGCAGGCGAGTCAGGCGCCGGGTGTCGATCTCGGCAATCGATACCACATTCTGCGACTGCAGAAACTCCTCCAGCGACTGCTCGCTGCGCCAGTTGCTCACCGTCATCGACAAATTGCGTATCACCAGACCGGCAGACCAGACGCGATCCGATTCGCTGTCTTCAGCATTGCAGCCAGTATTACCAATATGAGGATAGGTCAGTGTCACGATCTGACGTGCATAAGATGGGTCGGTCAGAATTTCCTGGTAGCCGGTCATGGCTGTGTTAAAAACAACCTCTCCGCTGGCCAGACCCAGGGCACCGATAGCCTTGCCTTTGAAGACACTGCCATCCTCAAGGGCCAGAACTGCTGGATTATTCAATGTGATCTCCCGGATAGTAGACAGGCGAAAAAAAGCGGAATGAAAGCTCTCTCTCATTCCGCTTTTGGGTGTGCTGTCTGGTGTTGTGCTCAGTGTTAATCATACTGAGGCGTAATTGTACTGGATAACCTTGCCGAGGTCTACGCCGAAACGGGATCACAACAGCATTCAGGCGTCATTTTTATACCCGCCCAGTCGTCAATCGAGCCCCAGCACATCATCAATCGAGTACAGCCCGGCAGGTCTGCTTCCCAGCCAGATTGCCGCGCGCACAGCGCCGCTGGCGAAGGTCATGCGACTGCTGGCTTTATGGGTAATTTCCAGACGCTCACCGTTGCCGGCAAATATGACGGTATGGTCACCCACGACATCACCGGCGCGAATGGTGGCAAAGCCAATGGTCTTGCGATCGCGCTCGTCAGTAATGCCTTCTCGCCCATAGACCGCCACCTCGTCCAGATCGCGACCCAGGGCATCGGCGATCACTTCACCCATGCGCAGGGCGGTGCCCGATGGCGCATCCTTTTTGTGACGATGGTGGGTCTCAATGATTTCAATATCGACATCATCGCCCAGCGCTTTGGCAGCCAGGGCCAGCAGCCGCAGGCTGATGTTGACGCCTGCGCTCATGTTGGGTGCGAACACAATCGGCATCTGCGTTGCTGCAGCGTTGATCTGCTGCTTCTGATCAGCCGTAAAACCGGTAGTACCAATGACCATGGCTTTACCATGCTGACGGCACCAGGCCATGTGCTCAAGCGTTGCATCAGGCGACGTAAAATCTATCAAAACATCAAAGTTCTCGGCACACTGGTCCAGCGTGGCCGACGCCTTAATATCAAGCAGGCCGGTACCTGCAATCAGACCTATGTCCTGCCCGGCCTGAGGATCTGCTACCAGAGTCGTGCCGGCTGTTACGCGGGCTTCACCGGCCCTGTCGGTAACGGCCTGTACCAGGGTTTTGCCCATACGTCCGGCGACGCCGGCGATTGCTATTCGTATCATAAGGATTTGCCAGTTTAGGAATTTGCCAGTTATTGCTGATCAGGTACCGCAAAATATGCGAGTATAACGCTTAACACGATGAATCAACACAACATAGGGCATCAACAACAGGACGCCAGCACGAAACAAAATGAGCAAATCACCGGTCCAAGGACGCAACAACAGCGACAGTGACAGACGCAGACGCTACGAAGCGCTCGTTGATGAGCTGTATCAGGATGTCTTTCGCTACGCCTTCTGGCTCACGCGCAATCGAGGTATCGCAGAAGATCTGGTGCAGGAAACGTTCCTGCGCGCGTGGCGCTCGTTCGACAGTCTGCAGAGCGAAAAGGCTGCCAAAGCCTGGCTTTTCACTATTCTGCGGCGTGAAAACGCCAGACAATACGAGCGTTACCGCCCCGAGCTGGTTGATATTGACGATGTGTCTGTCGCTGACGAGGGCACGCCAGAGCCAGATAACCGCCAGAATCAGGTGGAGTTACATCAGGCGATCATGCGCCTGGGCAAGGATTATCGCGATCCGTTACTTTTGCAGGTGATTGGTGGTTTCAGCGGGAAAGAAATTGCCGACATTCTCGATCTTAATAACAACACCGTCATGACGCGCCTGTTCCGGGCGCGCAGTAAGTTGAAAACAATCCTGTCGCCCGACACCGGCGCAGAAGATGCAGGCGAAGACCTGACTGATAAAATAACAGACTGAAACCTATAAAAATATTGACAGCCAAGAGCCTCTCACACGATGGATGACCTGGAATTTCGCACGCGCGCATTCAGCAACCCGCTTGACCAGCAGGAAGACCTCCGCACGGCCGCTGACGCCAGCCCTGAACGCCGCCAACTGCTGGATGAACTCAATGAGCTTGAACGGGATCTGCGGCGCACGCTGCTGGCTGTTGATATTCCCGTCGGCCTCAAGGAGAAACTCACACAGCACGCACGAGCCGCGTCACCGCTACGCAACCGGGGGCTGCTGGCGCTGGCAGCGAGTCTGGTGGTGGCAACAGGGTTGACATTGAACCTGTTTTTTCAGCCCGGCCTCAGCGCTCAGGATCTGGCACTACACGATGAACTGGTGGAACATCTGCATGAAGAAGCGCCAAGCTACCAGAGCAATTATGACGATGGTGGTGACATTGGCTGGGCTCAGGTTGAAGCCGTGCTGGAGGCTTCCGGCACGTCCCTTACATCACCCGATGAACTGGCGACGATGCAGATGATATTTGCCAGGCTCTGCGCGCTGGGTGGTTCACGCAGCGCGCATCTGGTGGCGCGTGGCGAACATGGCCCGATCTCGATCGTTTTTATCAGGACTGCGCCGGTCAGCCGGCGAGTGGAACTTCGCGACGACCGTTTTCAGGGACGCATCATTCCCGTCAATGAAGGCAACATGGCGGTCATTGGCGAAAGAAATGAATCCCTGGGCCAGTATGAGCAGATGTTACGTGAAAGCCTTGAGTGGTCTATCTGATATCAACACCCGGTTGCCACAATGTGCCGACACCGCAGCCTGACCAAGCGCTGCGGGGAACGAAAGTCTCCACCATCAGAACATGGCGGCATCCATCGCCATAACCACGTCGCTGCCGGCCTTTATCTCTTCTGCCAGCGCCTTGTAGCGCGGCATCAGACGATCCAGAAAATAGCAGCCCAGCTGGATTTTTGCTGTGTAAAAATCTTTGTCGCTGGCACCCTTCTCAAGCGCCTCACTGGCGGTGGACACCATTCTTGACCACATGTAGAGATACAGAATCAAGGTCATCAGCTCCAGGTAGGCAACTGACGCAGCACCCACCTCATTGGGATTTTCAGCACTGGCGTCGCGGATCCACTGGGTGGTGCTGACCAGACAGTCCAATGCTTTGGACAGGGTGGCGATGAAAGGCGAGGCACGGCCATTTTGCTCCGCTTTGATGTAGTCGCGAATTTCATCAACCAGCACGTCGAGCAGCGCATCTCTGTCATGGACCACCTTACGCCCCATCAGGTCCAGCGCCTGAATGCCGTTGGCGCCTTCGTAAATCTGCGCAATGCGGGCATCACGCACATGTTGCTCCTGCCCCCACTCTCGCACATACCCATGCCCGCCCAGAACCTGCTGCCCCAGAACACAGGCCTCAAAGCCTTTGTCGGTGAACGCTGTTTTGGCGATCGGCGTTAGCAGCGCCACCAGTTTTGACGCGCGTGTACGCGCCTGTTCGTCGGGATGAAAATAGGCCACATCAAGCTGACTGCCGACATACATCGCCAGTGCCCGCGCACCTTCAGTGTTGGCCCGCATGGTCAGCAACATGCGACGAACATCGGGGTGCACCAATAACGGGTCCGCAGACTGCTCCGGTGCTACCGGCCCGGTCGCCGCCCTGCCTTGAGTGCGCTCCCTGGCATAGGCCGCCGCAGTCTGGTAGGACGCATCCCCCAGACCAAGGCCCTGCAGACCGATGGTCAGACGCTCGTAATTCATCATGGTGAACATGCAGGCCAGGCCTTTGTTGACCTCGCCGACCAGATAGCCAGTGGCACCGTCAAAGTTCATGACACAGGTGGCCGAGCCCTTGATGCCCATTTTGTGTTCGATGGAGCCACAGCCCAGGTTGTTGCGCTCGCCTGGCTCACCGTTGGCATCAGGCAGGAATTTAGGCACCAGAAACAGGGAAATACCCTTGGGTCCGGCAGGTGCATCAGGCAGTTTCGCCAGCACCAGGTGAATAATGTTGTCAGTCAGGTCGTGCTCGCCACCGGTGATAAAGATTTTGGTACCGGTTACCTGGTAGCTGCCGTCGGCCTGCGGTGCTGCTTTGGTTTTAATGATACCCAGATCGGTGCCGGCATGAGGCTCGGTCAGGCACATGGTGGCACTCCAGCTACCATCATATAGCCGCGGCAGATAGGCCTGCTTCAATTCCTCATTGCCATGACGGGCCAGCGCCAGCGACGCACCGGCACTCAGCACGGCATAAAGCGCCAATGAACTGTTGGCCGCCATGATCATCTCTTCAAAGCACACCGCCAGCATCTTGGGCATGCCCTGACCGCCATAGGCGGGATCGCCGGCCAGGCCAATCCAGCCGCCCTGTGCGAAGGTACGATAGGCATCACGGAAGCCCGATGGTGTTGTCACCTTGCCATCAGAGAACTGGCAGCCTTCTTCGTCCCCGCTGCGATTCAGCGGTGCCAGCAACGATGCCGCCACCTTGCCAGCCTCTTCGAGTACTGAATTGATCAGCTCTTCGTTAACTTCTTCGGTCCCCGGCATGGTGGCCAGCAGCCTGTCAGCGGCGAGCACCTCATTCAACACGAATTTCATATCCCGGACGGGGGCTTTGTAATCAGACACAGTCAGACTCCGGCTGCTTGAACAGCGAACTTGATTGGATTGGATGCCTAAATTACCGGCAGTTTACGTTAACGTCAACGTCAACTATACGCTTGTTGCCAATAACTGGCCTAAATCCAATTGCGAGGCGCAGTCGTCGGGCGATTCTGCCGGAGCCCAAGGCAATTCGCCGAGGCAGGGTGCAGGCAGCACATCAAGCAGCGTGGCCAGATTATCGTGCGCCGCGGGCATATCCGCACTGAGGTGATTCGCTACCCACCCGGCCAATGGCAAACCATCGCGCAGAATGGCTTCGGCAGTCAGAATGGCATGGTTGATACATCCCAGCTTGAGACCGACCACCAGAATCACCGGCATGTTCAGCGCAGCGGGCAATCCGGACAGAAATTCACGGGAGTTCAGCGGCACACGCCAGCCGCCGGCGCCTTCCACGACCGTGACATCGGCGCGCTGCATCAACACACCTCGGGCAAAGCCCACCAGTCGATCCAACTGGAGCGTGCGCCCTTCACTGGCGGCCGCCAGATGCGGCGCGATGGCCTGACGCAGGGCAACCGGATTTATCTGCTCGTAGCTCAGCGGCAACGTGCAATATTGCGCCAGCAACAGCGCGTCTTCATTGCGCAGTCCGGCTTCGTGCATGTCACAACCGGAGGCAACCGGCTTGAGTGCAGCGGTCGACAGCCCTGCGTTTCGGGCCGCTGCCAGCAGGGACGCCGCCACCCGGGTCTTGCCAACCTCAGTATCGGTGCCGGTGACAAAAAACGCACGCGGTCTAGCCTTTTCCATCCTTACCCCCTCCATCCAGGCACCTCGCCCGGCGGGCCCTGTATTGTTCGTCAATGGCGCCCAGTGCGCGAATCAGCAAATCAAATTGTTCATCGCTATGGGCTGCGCTCAGCGTGATGCGCAATCGCGCTTCACCCCGGGGTACGGTCGGCGGCCGAATAGCGGACACCTGCAACCCATGATCACGCATAACGGCGCTTGCCGCCAGCGTCTCATCAATATCACCCAGCACCACCGCCTGCACCGCGGAGTGTGAATCCAGTACCGGCAGCGCCATGGCGCTGGTGGCCTGCCGGAATCTGGTGATTAATGCCTGCAGACGCTGCCGACGCCAGCTCTCAGTCTGACTGACCTGCAGACTGGCCAATGTTGCCAGCGCCAATGCCGGTGGCATTGCCGTGGTGAAAACATAGCTGCGGGTGAACTGTTCCAGATACGCTATCAACGCCGCATCGCCGGCAACAAAAGCACCCGCCGTGCCCAGGGCCTTGCCAAAGGTACCCACCAGCACTGGCAGCG
This sequence comes from Pseudohongiella acticola, assembly GCF_001758195.1. Lineage (NCBI taxonomy): Bacteria > Pseudomonadati > Pseudomonadota > Gammaproteobacteria > Pseudomonadales > Pseudohongiellaceae > Pseudohongiella > Pseudohongiella acticola. The sequence goes on along the minus strand of NZ_MASR01000001.1, from coordinate 2,607,389 downwards.
CCTGCGACAAAACAATGCCGCCGTGCTCCGGGAACAATTCGATTACACCGCGCCCGGTAGCGCCCAGGCAGGCAAACCCATGAGCGTCGTCAACCATCAGGCCAGCGCCGTATCGTGACGCCAGCGCTGTCAGCTCGGGCAGCGGCGCCACATCACCATCCATGCTGAAAACACCGTCACTGACAACCAGACAATGTTCATGCTGATGTTGCACCAGCAAGTCTTGCAGACTGCTCATATCATTGTGGCGGTATCGAATGGAGCGGGCCCGGCTTAGCCAGCCTCCGTCCAGCAGAGAGGCGTGGTTCAGGGCATCCTGCAGTACAACACCACCCTGGCCCATCAGTGCGTTGATCACGCCGACATTGGCCATATACCCTGTAGAAAACAGCAGCGCCCGCTCGCGTCCGGTGTGTTCGGCCAGGGCCTGTTCCAGCGCGTGATGCGCTGCGCAATGCCCGGTCACCAGATGAGAACCGCCGCTGCCGACACCATAGCGCGAAGCGCCCTCCTGCAGTGCCGCTATTACCGACGGGTGGTTGGCCAGACCCAGATAGTCGTTGCTGCAGAACGAGATCAGGTCATCATCCGCAAAACGCTGTACCGGCTGACAGGGGCCCTCGCGCAGCAGCTTGTTTCGTACCAGTCCCTGGCGATCATGTTGCTCCAGACGATGGCGCAGGCGCTGCATAAACGCCGGATTTGTAGCGTCAGTTGCCAGCATTACATGGCGGCGTAAAAGCGGGTGTCTTTGTCCTGCACCTGCTGTGGCGCTGACTCGTCGGCGCCGAACTGCTCAGGCCCTGACTCCCGATGATGTCTCGTCTCCGGGCGCAATCCAAGTCGCGCCAACAGCGCCAGGTCAGCACTTTCCTGTGGTAGTGGTGTGGTGAGCAGTTTCTCACCATAAAAAATGGAGTTGGCGCCAGCGAAAAAACACAGTGCCTGCACCTGATCATTCATCGCCTGGCGCCCTGCTGACAGACGAACGTATGACGCTGGCATCATTATTCTGGCAACGGCGATGGTACGGACAAAATCGAATGGATCCAGGTCATCCACATTATCCAGTGGTGTACCGGCGACCTTGACCAGATTATTGATCGGTACACTGTCCGGGTGTGCCGGCATGTTCGCCAATTGTTGCAACAGACCATATCGATCAGCGGCGTTTTCACCCATACCGACAATACCACCACTACAGACTTTCATGCCGGCATCGCGGACATGCCCGAGGGTATCCAGACGCTCCTGGTAGGTCCGGGTGGTGATTATTTCGCCGTAATATTCCGGCGAGGTATCCAGATTGTGATTGTAATAATCCAGCCCGGCTTCCGCCAGCGCCTGTGCCTGCCCGTCAGTCAGCGCCCCCAGCGTCATGCAGGTTTCCAGACCCAGCGCGCGAACCTCGCGAACCATGTCCAGCACAAAAGGAAAGTCCCGGTCGGATGGGTGTTTCCATGCTGCGCCCATGCAGAAACGGGCAGCACCATTGTCACGGGCAACCCTGGCCTGTTCGACAACCTTTGCCACCGCCAGTAACTTTTCTTTTGCCAGCCCGGTGTTGTAGTGACCGCTTTGCGGACAGTACTTGCAGTCCTCCGGACAGGCCCCGGTTTTGATGGACAGCAATGTACTCATTTGCACCTGATTGGGATCAAAATTTGCACGATGCACGGATTGCGCCTGAAACAGTAGATCCATGAAAGGTTGTTCGAACAGCGCCTGAACTTCTTGTCGTGTCCAGTCATGGCGGATGCCCGCAGCGGTTTGATTCATGTTGTGTTCCCGGTATTGATCGGACAGCGCGAGCGCGACCCGGTGGCTATAATAAGTAGGCAAGTAAATGAACAGACACAAAAACAGAGAGGGCATTTACAGAGAAGGCATTACCTCCTGCAATGGCGAATGCACGCCTGTCCGATGGTTGTGGTCTGACTTGCGGCCTATTCTAATTCCACCCAAGGCATTGTCAACTTTTTGCAATCAATTAAGTTGACGACATGCCGCGACAATAGTGAACACAAGCAGTAACCAAATACAGTTACTGCGAACAACTACCACAATCCCACGCCATGAAATGGAAGAATCTCACCAATCGGGTGCTGGCTACCCCCTGTCTTTTATGCCTGACCGCTCCCGCCCGGCAACGTGGTTTCTGCCAGGACTGCGAAGACGAGCTGCCATGGCAACCACCCGGCTGCCATACCTGCGGTGTTGCACTGACCGACACCGTAACAACACAACCCAGCCCTGCCTGGTCTTCAGGAGATTCAGATGCGACCGTTCATTTGTGCCTTCGCTGCCGTCAGACACAACCGGCTTTCAGTCGCTGCCTTTGCACATTTGCCTACGAAGCCCCGGTGTCCAGCATGATTCGTCGATTCAAGGACAGGGGCGGCTTTCCTGAATTCCGTGCGCTGTCAAACTGCTTCATTGCACATTTTCTGCAGCATTATCGGGACAGCGAAACGGTCTGGCCGGACATTCTGCTACCGGTACCGCTGCATCCTTCCCGGCTCAGGGCGCGGGGTTTCAACCAGGCTTTGCTACTGGCGCGGCGACTGTCCCGGCACACAGGAATACCGGTGTTGGCGCATAGCTGCCAGCGTCGGTCCGGCACGGCACAGCGTGGCCTGGATGCGCAGGCAAGGCTGCACAACATGCAGGGCGTATTCAGCGTACGCACCGGCACCGCGTTGACACCCGGGATGCGTCTTGCAATCATTGACGATGTGGTAACCACGTCAGCAACAACGCAGGCAATGGCCGCTGTCATGCACAGCACCGCTGCCGCCAGAATCGATGTGTGGGCGCTGGCCCGCAGCAATCATCAACCGGAATCCTGACCCAACATGACAACTCCCGACCTGCCCCCCATGTCCGCTGCTGAGCAGGCTCAGCTGGCACAATTTGATCATGCACACCTGATCCACCCCTACACGTCCATGACCGAGCCGTCACCCGTATTTCTGGTGCAAAGCGCCAGCGGCTGCGAACTGCACCTGGCCAATGGCCAGACACTGATTGATGGCATGAGCTCATGGTGGGCCGCGGTGCATGGCTACAACCACCCGGTGCTTAACGCTGCGATTCACCGTCAGCTTCAGCATATGTCGCACGTCATGTTTGGCGGCCTGACCCACGAACCTGCAATTCGCCTGGCCCAACAATTGCTCGCCATCTGCCCGAAACCCCTGCAGAAGGTATTCTTCAGTGACTCTGGTTCCGTTGCCGTTGAAGTTGCCATAAAAATGGCCATTCAATTCTGGCAGGCACAGGGCAAACCACAGAAATGTCGTCTGCTGAGTTTGCGCAGGGCCTACCATGGTGACACATTTGCCGCGATGTCGACCTGTGATCCGGTAACCGGCATGCATTCGCTGTTCGAGAATAACCTGACCCGTCAGTTCTTCGCCGATGCACCGCGCAGTCGCTTTCACGAGCCCTGGGACGACACCGATATTAGCTCGCTGCGGGCGATAGTGAGCACACACCACGAAAGCATTGCCGCCGTTATTCTGGAGCCGGTGGTCCAGGGCGCGGGCGGCATGTTTTTCTATTCGCCGCAGTATGTGCGCGAGGCTCGAAAACTGTGCGATGAATTTGGCCTGCTATTGATCGCAGATGAAATCGCAACGGGTTTTGGCCGCACGGGCAAGCTGTTTGCCTGCGAACATGCCGGCATAAGCCCTGACATCATGTGCGTTGGCAAGGCGCTTACCGGCGGCTACATGACGCTGGCGGCAACGCTGACCACTGAGCATGTTGCCGCTACCATTTCGCAAAACGGCGGCAGCTTCATGCATGGACCAACCTTTATGGCTAACCCACTGGCCTGTGCCGTCGCCGGCGCCAGTCTGGAGCTGCTGCTAAGCAGCCAGTGGCAGGAAAATGTTGCCCGCATTGAACAACAGTTACAGGCAGAGTTGGCTGTGTGCCGGGATTCCTCGAGCGTCGCTGATGTCAGAGTGCTGGGCGCAATTGGCGTTGTCGAACTCAAACAGCCGGTCGATATGACAAGCATTCAGCCGCGCTTCGTGGAACTCGGAGCATGGATTCGCCCCTTCGGAAAACTGGTTTATATCATGCCACCGTACATCATCACGACGCAGCAGCTGTCGACGCTATGCACAGCTGTCGCCACCGTGATGCAGGAATTAGATGCAGGAATTAGAGGATAGTCAGAACCAAGAGGCGGGGCGGAACAAAATCAGAACTGATACTTGATGGTACCGTAAGCCATTCGATTCGGGGTATTGGGCATGCGGGCGGTCGCCGGATTGATGGCCGGGGTCAGCTGCCGGCGATCAAACTGGCTGCGCAGACCTACCGATATCGAGGCATTACCCTGCTTGCCTGCTTTTACGTTGTAACCGTAGCTTAGATCCAATGTTGCAATTTCACCCATCAATTCATTGAGCTGCTCAATGTTCAGCGTGTCGTTACTCAGCATGCCAAAGGTTTCCAGCCCATCTACATAACTGGTAACAGCGGTCGCCGTGTGATTGCCAATCTGCCAGGTGAACGTCAGGCTGCTCTGCAATTCCGGCGCCATGCCTGAACCCAGCCCGAACCCTGAAGCAGTCTTCTCGGCCGACGTCAGTCTGGCGGGTTCAAGCGACACATCCGACGGGCTGGTGTTGTATACATACGTGGTATTAGTACTGACAATGAACTGCCCGAAACGAGGCGATTGCCAGATGTAGGAGGCACTGAGATCCAGCTCCTGAGGCACGGCAGGACTGCCGTCCAGAAAGTTCTGTTCCCGCCCGAAGTCAAGGGAATGTAATACATCATCGGCGGAGCTGAGTGCAGGGAAGGCCTCCAGCAACAGATCCGGGACGACTATGTCATCCGACCGCCCCATTTGTCCTGGCAGCGCTATTTGTCCCAGCTGTCCTATTTGCCTAACTTGATCTACTTGATCGACTTGTGCTATCTGACCTGGTTGTCCTGCTTGCCGTATCTGCCCGCTTTGGCCCGCTTCGCCCATTTCACCCCGGACGTTTTCGTTGACCGGCTCGGCATCGGATGAATCCTGTCTGTTAAGCCCAAACCATTGCCCCACACTGCTGGATATGGCGCGAGCGGCACTGCTAAACATACCCGTCTCAGCCCGGTCATTGACCGACTCCTGAGCGATAGCCGATGGCATGGTAACCAGAGTGCTCAGGGCCAACAAAGCGCTGATAATGTATGGGCGGGCTGGTTTCATAGCGTTGTCATGTCGCTCTTGTATTGCTTCCGTGTTGTTATGATAAAGGCCACCACGCATTTACTGACTTTTACCCAGATCAGTATCAGGTTCAGTCAGCAGTCCCAGTTTGCAGGGTCAGTCCTGTTAACGGGCACAGTCTGCTTAGCGAACGCAGTCTTTTCAGCGGGTCTTCACCTATTCCAGCATTTTAGTATACATACTTAAAAGCCAGTATCAAGAGGCTGGCAACTCAAATGAGGGCCAGATCACAGCCAACGGTTTCAGAACAAAATCCCGCTGCGCAGCGCGCGGGTGCGGCAACGTCAATTCAGATGATTTACACCGATGCTGGCCATAACAGATCAGGTCCAGGTCGAGCACCCGGGGCTCATTTATCTGGCCCGTACGGGCACGTCCGAAATACGTTTCAATCGCCTGTAGCGTCCGCAAAAACTGCAACGGACTCGTCTCTTTGCCGGGATCAAGCACCGCAACCGCATTAAAAAACTCAGGTGATTCCGGCGGGCAGTCAATCGGCGCAGTCTGGACAATCGGAGACAGTACGACGGGCCAGACGCTAAGCGCTGTCAGTTTATCAGCAGCCTGCTCAAGCGTGGCACGCGGCGAGCCGAACCGCGACGGCAGATTGGCGCCAAGCGACACAATCGCCAGGCGCTCAGCACTGAGGCCGCCACCACTGTGGCGCGCAATCAGTTCAGCGGTGGTACTGAGCTGAGAGCTCATGAACCGCATCAACAAAGGCCGTCACGTTGTCCGGATCCACGCCGGGGGTAATGCCGTGCCCCAGATTGAACACATGGCCATTGCCATCGCCGTAAGAGGCCAGAATCCGGTCCACTTCCGCGCGTATGGCCGCTGGCGACGAATACAGAATAGTGGGATCCATGTTGCCCTGCAGCGACACTTTGTCGCCGATCATGGCGCGTGCGCGGCCCATTTCCATGGTCCAGTCCAGACCTACGCAGTGACAACCACTGTCTGCAATCTGGTCCAGCCACAGGCCGCCATTTTTGGTAAACACAATAACCGGGACCTTGCGGCCATCAGCTTCTTTGGTGAGGCCGGCAATAATTTTTTTCATGTAGTTCAGCGAAAACGCCTGATAGGCACCTGTCGACAGAATCCCACCCCAGGTATCAAAAATCTGCACGGCCTGTGCGCCGGCGGCTATCTGAGCATTAAGGTAAGCCGTGACCGTCTGCGCCAGCTTTTCCAGCAATTGATGCATCAGTTCCGGGTGGTTATACATGAACTCTTTGGCATGACGGAAATCTTTACTGCCACTGCCCTCAATCATGTAGGTGGCCAGTGTCCAGGGGCTGCCAGAGAAACCGATCAGCGGTACCGAGCCATTAAGTTCACGGCGAATCAACGATACAGCATCAGTAACATAAGAAAGATCGCGGGCGATATCCGGTATCGGTAATTGCTCGACGTCCTGCTCGGTGCGCACGGTTTTACGAAAACGCGGACCTTCACCTTCGGAAAAGTACAGCCCCAGCCCCATGGCATCGGGTATGGTCAGGATATCGGAAAACAGGATAGCCGCATCCATGGGATAACGACGCAGCGGCTGCAGAGTAACTTCACAGGCCATTTCCGGCGCCTGACACAGGCTCATGAAATCACCTGCAACTTTGCGGGTAGCACGGTATTCCGGTAAATACCGGCCTGCCTGACGCATCATCCACACCGGGGTCACATCCACGGACTGCCCGGTCAGTGCTCGTAAAAATCTGTCATTCTTCAGCGGTGCCACAGGCAACTCCTTTCAATATTGAGGCGGTATTTTACACGTAAACTGCTGTCGGGTGTCGGTCTGGATGTGCCAGTGCGTGATCACTGGTGAGTATTTAGCGACACAGGCGGTCGCCGGCACTCAGGGTCTGCCGCAACAGGTCCGGATCAATGTCCGACTCAACCACCGCATCGCCCAGACCACGCAGTAAAATGAAACGGACTTTGCCAGCCTGAACCTTTTTATCGACTGACATCAACGACATAAACTGATCAGCCGTCATCTCTGGCGGTGGGCACACAGGCAGACCGGCGCGCGCCACCAGGTCACGGGCACGCGAGGCATCATCGGCACTGATCCATCCCAGTCGCCATGACAGGTCAGCCGCCATGACCATGCCGGTGGCCACGGCTTCGCCATGCAACCAGTTGCCGTACCCCATGGCCGCTTCAATGGCGTGACCAAAGGTGTGCCCCAGATTCAATAGTGCACGCATGCCGCCTTCGCGCTCATCAGCAGCGACGATGCGCGCTTTCTCGTCACAACAGATTTTCACGGCCTGCGCCAGCAGATCCGCGTCGCCAGCCAGCAGCGCATCGATGTGCTGCTCCAGCCAGAGCAGAAAATCATGGTTGCCTAGCAGGCCGTATTTGATGACTTCAGCCAGGCCGGCCTGCAGTTCACGTACCGGCAATGTCGACAGCACCGTTATGTCTGCAAGCACACAGCGAGGCTGGTAAAACGCCCCGATCATGTTTTTACCCAGCGGGTGATTGACGCCGGTCTTGCCCCCGACAGACGAATCCACTTGAGACAGCAATGTTGTTGGCACCTGAATAAAATCAACACCACGCTGGTAGGTTGCCGCTGCGAAGCCAGTTATATCACCGGTAACGCCACCACCCAGGGCAATCAGCGTGGTGCTGCGCTCGTGACGTTTGCTCAATAGCTCATCATAGATCAGCTGCAGCGTCGACAGCGTTTTGGTGTGCTCGCCATCAGGCAGAACCAGAACATCAACCTGGCGATCGCTGGCATCGGCCAATGTCGCTTGCAGGGCGTCCAGGTGCAGAGGCGCCACGACCTCGTTGGTCACCACCAACACCCGACCACCTCTAATATAGGGGCTCAGGATTCCGGGCTGCGACAGCAAACCGGGGCCTATGAAGATGGGGTAGCTGCGCTCGCCCAGATCAACATCAACATTCATCATGCAATTAATTTCCGCTTTGGGTTCAGGTAACAGAGCGCCACCGCGCCGACAACCATGCCAGCGTCAGGTTTCGGGTAATTCCGGGGCTTCGTAGTCACTCAAACGACGCAATATCTCGGTGACAACGGTGCGCGGCCCCCGCCGACTGGTATCCACCGTGATATGCGCCGTTTGTGTGTACAAAGGTTCACGTATTTTCATCAATTCGCGTATTCGGGACAAGGGGTCAGCCGTCTGCAGCAGAGGCCGGTTACGGTCCTTGCTGGTGCGCTCGAACTGCTGCGCGATAGATGCCTTCAGGTAAACCACGGTACCGCGGCTATTGAGATTATCACGACTGTGGGACGACAGGATTGCCCCGCCTCCGGTTGCCAGTACGATGCCGTCGCGCTGAGTCAGCGTGTCAATCATGCGCTCTTCGCGTACGCGAAAACCCGCCTCGCCTTCGACATCGAATATCCAGGGGATGTCGGCACCCGTCAGTGCTTCAATCTCCCGGTCCGAATCGAAAAACGGCCTGTCCAATGCCGCAGCCAGCATCCGCCCGATCGTGCTTTTGCCAACCCCCATGGGGCCGATCAGGTAAAGATTGGCGCTTTCTTGCATAGCGGTCAGGTGTCCTTGGCAGGCAGGTTGCAAATTCAAGGGCGCAATCTAACCCGTCTGCGCCGGAAAACTCAAGTAAAAAGCGGCATCACACCGCTATCAGTAACCTGACCGTTATTATGGCGAAACAATTTGCGGCGTAATGAAAATTAGCAATTCCGTACGCCTGGCTGCCTGTTGAGAACGCCTGAACAGCCAGCCCAGCACGGGCACATCACCCAGCAATGGCGTGCGAACCTCCTCCCGGGTCTGTTCGTCGCGAAAGATCCCGCCGAGCACCAGCGTGTCACCATTGTCGACCAGCACCTGTGTAGTGACAGTATTGGTATTGATGGCGGGCACATCGCCACTGCCCGATGCCACCGAATCCTGACGAATACCAAGCTTCATGATGATGCGCCCATCTGGCGTAATAAGTGGCGTCACATCCAGCGACAGCACCGCATCAACAAACTCGGTGATCGATCCACCTGCGGTACCGCCCGCCTGGGCCTGATAGGGGATGCGCACGCCAGAGCGAATGCTGGCCGGAACATTGTCCTGAGTCGTGACGCGTGGCCGTGCAATCAGCTCCGCCTGTCCGGAGTTCTCCAGTGCAGACAGTTCCAGCTCCAGCATCAGTCGCCGACGCAATACACCGGCCGCGATAGTGCTGGCTTGCCGATGGTCAGCAAGCACGGTGACACCCTCAACAAACTCACTGACAGGATCATCACTCGCAATCGCACCTGAGGGCGCTGTCGCGGCGGTATGACTGAACGCGCCCCAGCGCGCACCCAGTTGTCGTCCGATCTCGGTAGACGCACTGACAATACGGGTTTCAATAAGAACCTGACGGACCGGCACATCCAGCTCACGCAGCAAGGCTTTGACATCAAGCAATCGTGCCTCGGTGTCGCGCACGATCAAGGTGTTGGTGCGCGCATCCATGCTGGCGGAACCACGTTCCGACAACAATCCCCCTGCCGAATCGCCTTCGCCTGTCACCAGCGCAAGCATGATTTCAACCGAGGCGTAGTTGATCTGCAGATATTCTGTCTGCATGGTCGCCGTCGCCTCTCGCAGTCGCCTTGCTTCATTATCAAGCGCCAGCAATACGGCAGGTGGTGCGACATGCAACAGATTCGCCCGCAGCCGCATATCAAGATTTCTGCCCTGCAACATTGCCTTCAGCGCCTGCTGTGGGTCAGCGTCAGCGATCCGAAAGCTGGTTGTGCCCTTGACCGCATCGTCCAGCAGCAGCTCATAGCCCAGTTCCTGCGCAAGAATCTGCAAGGCCGTGCGCAGCTCCAGGTCGTCAAACTCGACGCTGATCGGCGTGGCCTCTGCGCTCGTTCTTTTTTGCTGGGCGGAGGCTTGATTGTCGACCCGGACGTTTGCCGCCACTGGCATTTCAGCCGCGAGTGACAGCACCGGCATCAACAAACAAATTCCGGATACCAGCGACAGCGACATCAATCGGCCGGCACAACGTCTATTCATGGTGCACCCTCCGATTTCCTGCCAGTATGGCGTCTGGTCTGCCCGTGGGTGTCACGCAGCACCTCCAGATAGCGATTACCGCGCTGAATAAATGCAATTCGCTGCCAGCCGGCACTGACAACCGCTTCCCGCTGATCCACCACTGCAGTGTCGACTGCCTTCATTGCGTTGTTGTCGAGGTCCGGTGGAAGTGCATTCACTGACTTCGTGAGCAGCCCTTTAGCAGTATTCTGAAGGTTGTCATCGCTATCGCTGTCCACCAGCAGTAACAAAATCATCCTGGCCGTAGACGCCGTCAGCGTCCAGTCGAGCCGTTTGGTGGCAAGCGCGAATGGCAGGTTCTTGATATCGGACAGGAATAACATCAATTGCGCGGGATCGGCCGTTACCTGGAGATCAATTTCAAACGCCTGCAGAGATTCCTGCCGCCACACTCTGCTGGGGCTGAGCACGGACACCGAAATATCGCGTGCCGCCGCGATGCCATCAAGGTGATCAAGCACAACCGGCATGGGATGCGCAGGCAGCAGATGGCTATGCAGACCTGCACACAGTGGACATCGACTCACCGCACTGAGGTTTCTGGCCGAGGTCATGGCAAGCTGCCTGACCAGCGCTGCACGCTCATTGACCAGATCAGCCGAACCGGCTTGTGCCGCGCGCCATGAAGCAGTCAGACCCGGCAACAACACCAGGCCACTGAGCAGCATTACCAAGAGCATGGCACCCATACACACCACCGCATAAACCGCAGTCGGCCAATAACCGCAGGCAGATACAAACCGCAGTTCCGACCAGTCAAAATCTCGCAGATCAAGCGCAAGTCGACCGATTATTCCGGTTAACCCCCGCCTCACGGAACAGCCCCGGGAGCCCCGGTTTCGAATCCGGCGGCGCTAAGTCTCACGATAATACGGTAGCGATAGATTTGCGCTGATGCCTGGTCCTGGGTCTGGGTCTGGGTCTGGGTCTGTCGCTCAAGCAACTGCAACAATTGCAACTCGGCGCGCGCTGCATCTTCTCGCAGTTCCAGCAAATACCGCCACCGTTCTACTTGCAGAGCGGACCCGGCAGTGCCCTGCAATTCGACAGTCGACAAGGTGTATTGCAACTCATCCAGTCGGACACCATCCGGCATGCTGGTCGTCAAGCCGGGCAGCAGACGGGCCTGTTGAATGCGCGCAGCGTGCAACTGTCTGGCTCGCGCATTGATTGTTTGTCGCTGTTGATGCTGAGCAAACACGGTTTTCTCGGCACCGATGCGTTGCTGCAACGCTGTCATGCCGGCGCCTACCCTGGCGTTTCGCTGTGCCTGACCAGAGACAAGGCCTGACCCCAGCGCTGCAGCGCCAGCAACCGCAATCAACGTGATGGTCATCAGACCTGTCAAACTGGCCACAAATAGCCGGCAACGACGCATTTGTCTGGCGTCGCGCCACGGCATCAGATTGATCCAGGGAAAGTCGTGTATGGCCATCATGCCACTCTCATCGCCAGGGCACAGGCCAGCGACAATTGCGGCGCCACCGCGCGCCACTGCCCGGGATCAATGCGGGCATGTGCAATTACTTCCGACGGTGGCTGCGACAGACTGACCGGGCTGCCACTGGCAGAGGCGATACTCTGCGCCAGCCCCGGACATGCCGCCAGACCTCCCACCAGAGTAATCTCAGCCCGACCCTTGCACGCAGTCGACATCAGAAAAAGCTGAATCGCCCGCCGAACCTCCTGCGCCAGCGCTGCTAAATCATCTCCTCCGATCGACGCATCAGCCTCGGACACCGAGACAGGTGTCGATGCATGTGATCGGCTATATACCAGACAACCGTTGTCATAGGCATGCAAACGAAAGCCTTCTGCCCCCAGATCCAGCAAAATCTGCGGTGCAGGCAACGCCATCAGGTTTGCCGCCCGGCACAACGCCAGCGCGTCCAGATCCAGTGTAACGGGCCGGATGCCCAGGCCCATTAACAGGTCCATTCGCTCTACGATCCGTTCGCGCCGGCACGCTACCAGCATCACGGGCTGACCCGCTTCATTGCCTTGCGGTAATCGGCAAAAATCCAGGCAGGCCTGCTCCAATGGAAATGGCAGATATTGTTCAGCCTCGAGCGCTACCCGGTTTTCAATCTCCTGTTGGGTCAACCCGGAGTCGAGTCTGACAACGCGGGTCATCGCTTCAGTGCCGTCAAGTGCCATTGCCGCAAGCCGGGCTTTCTTTGGCAGTGGCCACAACGTCGATGGCTGCGGCAACTGTGCCAAAGCAGCTTTCAGTGATGCGCGCAGGTCGACACCATCAAGACGACCGCCGTCATTGGCTGCATTCTGCAGTGGCTGCACTGCGTAGGCCTGAAGGCACCACGCCCGCCTGCGCCTGCGCATCAAAGCAAGTTTGATTGCAGCCGTGCCAATATCGATTCCCAGCATGATTGCCCTCCGTGGCAGTCTCCATGCTGTTTTTAGCGGTTTTCTATCGACTTTGCTGGGATTTATCACAGGAAATTCGGGTCAAGGCGGTATATACTAAATTGGCGCCGGATTATGCCGATTCATGGTCATTCGATCTCACCGCACGGACTGCCTGTATGATAAAGACCCTAAAAATTCTGTTCTGGTTTGGCATATTCTGCCTGAGTGGCATTTTCATGGTGGCTTCTGCAGCCTACCTGTATCTGTCCCCGCAATTGCCCTCAGCTGAAAGTTACCGCGAAGTGCAGCTGGAAACGCCACTGCGCATCCTCACCGCTGACCACAAACTCATTGAGGAGATAGGCGTACGGCGCGACCCCATTACCTATGAGGAAATTCCGCCGCTGATGATTCAGGCTGTCATCGCCAGCGAAGACTCGCGCTTCTATTCTCACCCAGGCGTGGATTTCCGTGGTCTGGTCCGTGGCTTTTATGGTTTTCTGCGCGGTGTCAATCTGGGCGGCGGCAGCACCATCACCATGCAGCTGGCCAACAATATCTCCTTTGACAGCGACAATGTGTACGCACGAAAACTCAAGGAGATACCGTTTGCTCTGCGGATACAGCAGGAGCTGAGCAAAGCGGAAATCCTCACGCTGTATCTGAACCTGGTCTACTTTGGTCAGGGTGCAGACGGTATCAGCGCGGCCGCCGCGGTTTACTACGACAAAAGCGTGGACGAAATGACGCTGGGCGAATTCGCCACCATGGTCTCATTGCTGCCCTGTCCGTCAGTCTGCAATCCAGTAACGGATGCGCGGCGCGCCGAAGGCCGCCGCAATGTTGTCATCAATAAAATGCTGGCGCAGGGCATGATCGATCGCAGTCAGCATGCTGCCGCCATTGCGGAACCGGTCGCAGCGCAGCGTCACCAGCGCAATATTGAAGTCAACGCTCCCTATATTGCTGAAATGGTCAGACAGGAATTGTTCGACCTGTATGGTGATGACATCTACCGACTGGGCATTGAGGTCGTCACCAGCATCGACAGCAAGATGCAGGCGGCCGCAACCAATGCGCTGCGCAACGGCCTGGAAAACTACTACGATCGCCGTCACGGCTACCGTGGTCCCGAAGCCAAACTGCCGGTTGCTGGTGTTGACCCGCGTGCACGTTGGCTGCAGGAGCTCAGCGTGACCCCGACCTATGGCAATCACCAGCCAGCCGTTGTCACTCAGGTTAATGCGCGCAGCCTCAATGTTGTGTTCCGTGATGGCAGCGAGCACACCATTGAATGGTCGGGGCTGGAATGGGCACGGCCGTTTATCGGTCGCGACAATGCTTGGCCTCCGCCCGAGCAGGCCAGTGATGTCGCCGAGGTGGGCGACCTGATTCGCGTTCGTCGCAGCGGCGGCGAGTTGCAACTGGGGCAGGTACCGGAAATCCAGGGTGCGCTGGTATCAGTGTCCCCCGATAATGGCGATATTCTGGCACTGGTAGGCGGTTATGACTTTCAGTACAGTCAGGTCAACCGGGCGCTGGCATCGCGCCCGCCGGGCTCGGGTTTCAAGGCTTTTCTGTACGGTGCCGCGATCGAGGATGGCTTCAGTCCGGCGACGTTGATCAACGACGCACCGTTTGCCCGTGGCGAATACCGACCTCAGAATTTTGAACGCAACTTTGTCGGTCCAATCACCTTGCGCAATGCCTTCAAGGACTCACGCAACGTTCCGGCAGTGCGCCTGTATGATCAGTTAGGCACCGCCAAGCTGTTCGACTTTGCCGCTCGTTTTGGCTTCAACACCGACACCTTTCCACGCAATGATCTGACGCTTGCGCTTGGCAGTCAGGACGTAAAACCGATTGAAATGGCCAGAGGGTTCGCGATGATTGCCAATGGTGGCTACCGAATCGAACCCACCTTTATTAAAACCATATCAACGCTTGATGGTGTGGTTTTCCGTGCGCGCCAGCCTACTGTCTGCGAGGACTGCAACCCGGAACAGGCCACCTCGGCAACATCAAACCAGGTGACGGGAGCGACCACACTCCTGGAAGGAGAAGGTGATATCGACATCCAGGAACGCGAACCGCTGCCCGATCAGGTGCCGGCGCCGTTGCTTGCCGAACCCGTCACCGACCCGCGTGTTGCCTATATCATGAACACCATGCTGCGCACCGTTGTCGAAGCAGGCAGTGGACGCCGTGTATCCCGTGAATTTGAGCGCCGCGACCTGATGGGCAAAACCGGTACCACCAATGGCCCGGCTGAACTCTGGTTTACCGGTTTCAACCGGGATATCGCAACCAGCGTGTTTGTCGGTTTTGATCAGCCGGAAGCACTGGGTGAGTCAGAACAGGGGGCGACGGTCGCCGTACCGATTTGGATAGATTTTATGAAAACCGCTCTGGCTGGCACTCCGGAGAATGTCATGCCGCGGCCAAACGGCCTGGTGGACCGTCTGATTGACCGGGACAGCGGCCAGATTGCCCGCCCCGGTGATGCCAATACCCTGTTCGAGGTCTTCATGGTCGAGACAGCACCGGCCAATGACAGTCGCCGGGCAACCGATTCCCCCAGCCGCAGCAACAATGAGAGCCTGTCGACAGAGATCATCTTTTAGGCAGCAACATCATGGCGGTTGGCGCTACACAAAAAAATGGCCTTGCCGCAGTTTGCTGACAAGGCCATTTTTTAATCTGCTCCGGAACTCTGGCGTTACGGTTCAGACTGTTTTTTGGTTCAGACTGTTCTTCGGTTCAGACTGAGGATTACTTCAGTGAACGGTTGCCAAAACGCTTGTTGAAGCGATCGATACGACCGGCACTGTCCATGATCTTCTGTTTGCCAGTGTAGAAAGGATGGCACTGCGCACATACGTCAACCAGAATGTCTTTACCAATGGTTGAACGGGTTTCGATCACATTGCCACAACTACAGGTAGCTTTGATGGCCTGGTAGTTTGGGTGAATATCGGCTCTCATGGTATTACCTCATATTTAACTGGCATCGCCACCAGAGCACTCAGCCCGAAAACGGGGCTGCCAGCGCTTTGGCACCATACCTGAGTCAGTGACTGCGGACAGGAATTTGTGCCGCAAGACCTTGGAAAAAGGGGCGCCATTGTAGCAGAGAATCAGCCGGACGCAAGAGACCGTGCGATTTCAGCCTTGATGCGCTCATGATTACTGACAGTTTCACGCATAATCTGAGCCAGGATATCAGCCATCATGTCGGGATTTAACTCGTGCCGGACACAGGCATCGCGGATTTCCAACAGCTTTTGCGCTTCCCGCTTGGGGTCAAAAGACTCCAGCCGGGCACGGGCTTTGATCTCACCTACCTTGCTGGTCAGGGCAAAGCGGTTGGCCAGTAGCAGCACCAGACTCTGGTCTAGCCGGTCTATCTGCTTTCTCAACTCAAGCAGTTCACTGCTGGGCTCTTGGCTGCTGCTCATTCACACTCCGTGATTGTTTTCTTGTTCTGTTGGTTCCGCCGGTTAGACCTGCTGCACCAGGCTTGGTAACAGTATAATGGAAGCCAGCCCAGTCTAAAACCAGTTATACTTGAGCCGCATGCTCAAGCCGGTTTTAATGTGCCGACGCGTCACAACATCCATCATAATATCCATTCATCTTTGCGTGCCGACCAAACCGCACACGCCCGGAACCCCGTTTACATGTCAGCCAGACCCGCCAGCGCAGGAGAGCCCTTCGGCCCGAAAGAGTCCTTCAGCCCGAAAGAGCCTTTCAGCCCAGAAGAGCCTTTCAGCCCAAAAGAGCCAGTCCGCATTTTGCGTGTCGCGGTCCCGTCACCCCTGCGGCGCAGTTTCGACTATACGCTGCCCACAGACAGCACCACGGCGCCCGACTCACTGCAACCGGGTATCCGGGTTCGCGTCCCGTTTGGCAATCGCGAGCTGACCGGCATTCTGCTGGAAGTCAGCGATACCACCAGCGTCAATCTCAACAAACTGAAGCCCGCCATCGAAATCCTCGACCAGACTTCGCTGATTCCCGCTCACCTGCTGTCGCTCTGGTTATGGGCGGCCCGCTACTATCAACACCCGGTAGGCGATGCCCTGCACACCTTGCTGCCTACCGGCCTGCGCGGCAAGGCACAGGCCAACATTAAAAAACGCAAAAACGATGCGGTGCTCGACGACGCGGCTGAGGCCGATCATCCGGACCGCGAAGATGAACTGACCAGCGAGCAGCAACAGGCCCGCAACGACATCTGCGCCATGAGCGACCAGTTTCAGTGTTTTCTGCTCGACGGTGTCACCGGAAGCGGCAAGACCGAAATCTACCTGCAGGTCATTAACGACACCCTGAGCCACAACCGACAGGTACTGGTGCTGGTGCCGGAAATCAGTCTGACGCCGCAGACGCTGGCCCGATTCCGCCAGCGCTTTGTCGACAGAAGCATTGCCGTGATGCATTCCGGCCTGACGCCACGCCAGCGTCTGAACGCCTGGTTGTTGGCGGCAAAGGGGGATGCCGACATTGTCATCGGCACCCGCTCGGCCATCTTCACACCATTGGCACGGCCGGGCCTGATCGTCATAGACGAAGAACACGACAGCTCTTTCAAACAACAGGACGGGTTCCGATATTCGGCCCGCGACCTGGGTGTCATGCGCGCGCAACGCGAATCCATTCCCATTGTGCTGGGCTCCGCCACACCCAGCCTGGAAAGCCTGCACAATGCCCTGAGCGGCCGCTACCAGCACCTGCGCCTGACCCGACGCCCCGGCAATGCCCGGTTGCCGGTCACCCGCCTGCTTGACACCGCCCAGCAGACACTGGAAGAAGGTTTCTCGTCTGAGCTGATACAGTCGATCAGGCAACATATCGACAAAGGCAATCAGGCCCTGGTGTTTATCAATCGCAGAGGATTCGCCCCGGTACTGCAGTGCAGGGATTGCGGCTGGACAGCAGAGTGCCTCCACTGCGATGCCCGCATGACACTGCACCGCACGCCGGCCCACCTGCGCTGCCATCACTGCGAGCGACGGCAACCAGTTCACACACATTGTCCCGAGTGCCAGGGTAAATCCATGCTTGCAGTTGGCATTGGCACTGAACGCAGTGAGGCTCTGTTGCAGAGACACTTCCCGGACACCCGCGTGATTCGTGTCGACCGGGATGCAACCAGTCGCAAGAACGACCTGAATGACCTGCTCGCAGAGATCAACCAGGGCGACCCCTGCATTCTTGTCGGCACTCAGATGCTGGCCAAAGGCCACCACTTTCCGGCCGTCACTCTGGTAGCGGTGCTGGACGCCGACAGTGGCCTGTTCAGCGCCGATTTCCGGGGCCAGGAGTTTATGGCACAGCTCCTGGTGCAGGTTTCCGGACGCGCAGGTCGCTCGGACGACGCTGGAAAAGTGGGCGAGGTACTTATTCAGACACGACACAGTACACATCAATCGCTGCAGACACTGATCAATCAGGGGTATCATGCGCTGGCAGAGCAACTGCTGAGCGAGCGCAGACTTGCGGCCATGCCGCCGTTTGCAGCAATGGCCTTGCTCCGCGCCGAAGCAATGAATGCAGCGGCGCCCGCACAATTTCTGCACACGGCGCGCCTGCAGGCCGAGCAGTTGCTGACCCAGATGCCAGACGGGCATCAGGTGCAGATAAGTGGGCCATTGCCGGCACCGATGGAGAAACGGGCCAATCGTTATCGTCAGCAATTGATTCTTCGCAGCACGCATCGCGCCAACCTGCAGAACCTGCTCTCGGTGCTGTGTCAGCAACTGGAACAGATGAGCACCCAGCGCAGCGTGCGCTGGTCAGTCGATGTTGATCCACAGGATATGATATAAGCCGATTGACCAGGACGCAGTCGTCACGCGTCAACCAGTCATCAACCGTTAAAAGGACAGGTCACACAATGGTTCAGGATTTTGCCAAACAACGCACCCGCACGCCGCTGGCGGAGCCCGAGCCCAAACCTCAGGTCTCCAGCCTGGGACTGCTGCTAACAGGCCTGTTGACGGGTATTGCGGTAGGTCTGTTCATCAGTCTGCTGGTCTATCTGTCGGGCGTGTTGCCACCGGCGCCCGGCCAGAGCAACGTTGTCGCCGACAACAACGAGCGTACCATGGCGCCCGAACCCATTGATGAAGGCGACACCGGCAGCAACCTGTCAGCAGAACAGGAGCGCGAAGCAGCGCGCCTGCAACTGGAGTTTTATCAGGAATTGCCCAATTATGAAGTGGTGGTTGATGCCACGCCCATCAATGCGCCAGCGCAGCCTGCCACTACAGCCAGCACGCCAGCAACCACAACAACACCGGCTGCGGACACAGCGACGGGCGCTGAGCCGGACAATGCCAGCACGACAACACCGGCGCCCGAACCGGCATCGCAAAGCACACCTGCCACCACCGCCATGTTCATGCTGCAGGCGGGTGCTTTTCGCCAGCAGTCGGCCGCCAATGCCCAGGCCAATCGCCTGCTGAACATAGGTCTCGACGCGAGCGTGAGGCAGGAAACATTGCCCGGACGGACCCTGTTTCTGGTGCAGGCCGGCCCCTACAATACCCGGGACGACATGATGCAGGCGGAACGACTGCTGCGCAATAACAGCATTGAAAGCATGCGTATCACGCTCAGCCAACCTTGAAAGCAACTCGCCCGTCCCCATATCTGCAGTCAGCAGCATTCAATTTTCGAGATTCAGGCCTGTGCTGACCGGCACAGGCAACCGACCACAGGAGAAGCGGTTTGGAGCAGTTCCGAGGCACCACCATACTATCAGTACGACGTGGCAATAAAGTTGTGATCGGTGGCGACGGCCAGGTATCACAGGGCAATACTGTCCTCAAAGGCAATGCGCGCAAGGTGCGCCGTTTATACAAAGATCAGGTGCTGGCCGGATTCGCCGGCGGCACCGCCGATGCATTCACACTGTTCGAGCGCTTCGAAGAACAACTGGAAAAACATCACGGTAAACTGGTGCGTTCCGCTGTCGAACTGGCCAAGCTCTGGCGCACGGAACGCTCCCTGCGTCGCCTGGAAGCCCTGCTCGTGGTTGCTGACAAAGACGCATCGCTGATCATTACCGGCAATGGCGATGTCATTGAGCCTGAAGACAGTCTGATGGCCATTGGCTCCGGCGGGTCCTTTGCCCTGTCTGCTGCACGCGCGCTGTATTTTAATACCGACATGGAAGCACGCGATATCGTCAGCAAGAGCCTGGGCATCGCCGCAGATATTTGCGTTTACACCAACCACCAGCACCTCATTGAAGAACTGGAACTGAGCTGATCGGCACCGCTCGATTGTAACTTTTTCAGGGCGCCGCCTTTTGGCCTGCCCCACAGGATGACGTAATGACCACCATGACTCCGCGAGAAATCGCCTCCGAGCTGGACCGACATATTGTTGGTCAAAAATCCGCCAAACGCGCTGTTGCTATCGCCCTGCGTAACCGCTGGCGCCGCATGCAACTTAACAGTGACATTCGCCAGGAAATCACACCGAAGAATATCCTGATGATCGGCCCGACTGGCGTGGGTAAAACCGAAATTGCCCGTCGCCTGGCCAAGCTGGCCAATGCCCCGTTTATCAAGATAGAGGCGACCAAATTTACCGAAGTGGGCTATGTTGGCCGCGATGTTGAATCCATCATTCGGGACCTGGTTGATATCGCCGTCAAGATGCTGCGTGAAGACCAGATGCGAAAAGTGCAGCACCGCGCTGAAGATGCCGCTGAAGAGCGCATACTGGATGCACTGCTGCCACCGGCGCGCAGCCGGGACAATACTGACAACACTGACAAAACAGACCGGGACGACTCCCCGCTCGCTGAACCGTCACCAACGCGGCAGATGTTCCGCAAGAAATTGCGTGAAGGCGAACTGGACGATAAGGAAATCGAGATCAGTGTCAGCGAAAACCCCGCCGGTGTGGAAATCATGGCGCCTCCGGGACTGGAAGAGATGACCAGCCAGTTGAAGAACATGTTTTCTTCCATGAACAGCGGCCGCAACAAAAAGTCACGCCGGATGCCAGTGAAAACAGCTTTGCGACTGCTGCGCGACGAAGAGGCAGCCAAGCTGGTTAACGAAGAAGAGATAAAAAACCAGGCCATCGAAGTCACCGAGCAGACCGGCATCGTTTTCCTGGACGAGATCGACAAAGTGACACAGCGCGGTGACACCGGTAATAGCGGTGTCTCGCGCGAAGGCGTGCAGCGTGACCTGTTGCCATTGATCGAGGGTTCCACCGTCACCACCAAATACGGCAGCGTCAATACCGACCACATTTTGTTTATTGCCTCCGGCGCTTTTCATCTTTCCAAGCCGTCGGATCTTATTCCCGAGTTGCAGGGGCGCCTGCCCATTCGCGTCGAACTGGATGCGCTGACAGCCAATGATTTTGAGCGCATTCTGACGGAGCCCAACGCGTCGCTGACCGAGCAGTATCAGCAATTGCTGGGCACAGAAAATCTGGACGTCACGTTTACCCCCGACGGTATCAGCCGGATTGCCGAAATTGCCTGGGAGGTAAACGAACGCACTGAAAATATCGGCGCGCGTCGTCTGCACACGGTCATGGAGAGGCTGCTTGAGGAAGTGTCTTTCACCGCCGCAGATCTGTCTGTAGGCGACGATAAAACGCTGATCATTAATAGCGACTACGTTGAGAAACACCTGGGCGACCTGGCACGAAACGAAGATCTGAGCCGGTTCATTCTGTGATCGATACCCGCACTTTGTCGGAACCAACACCGGTACCAACGGACATCCAGCTCCGCAAGAAAAGCGGACTGCTGATTTTGCAATACGCCGACGGGTCCCGCTATGAGTTACCTGCGGAACTGCTGCGGGTCTACTCGCCATCGGCTGAAGTCAAAGGCCATGGCGTCGGGCGGGAAGTCCTGCAGACGGGTAAGCGGCAGGTTCAGATGACTGGCATCGAAGCAATCGGTCAATATGCGGTCCGCTTGAGCTTTGATGACGGCCACGACTCCGGCATCTACAGCTGGGACACGCTGCACGACCTGGGCGCCCACCAGCAGGAACGCTGGCAGCAGTACCTGACACGCCTGCAGCAACAAAACGCCAGTCGTGATGCGTTGCCAGCAGACACACAAGCCATTAAGATTGTTGATCCGACCCGAAACTCCGGCGATGCCGGCGGACAGTGACAGTTATGAGCGACGATCAGCAGCAGGCCCACCAGAACCAGAGTGCCAACAAAAACGGCAATAGCGCGGACAGCGACACCACCCATTTCGGTTACGAAACGGTCAGTACCCGTGACAAAGCCCAGCGCGTTGGCCAGGTATTCCACTCCGTCGCCAATCGCTACGATGCCATGAATGACCTGATATCGATGGGTACGCACCGTGTTATCAAACGCTTTACTGTCGAGCTCAGTGGCGTGCGTGCTGGCCAGACAGTTCTGGACCTTGCCGGCGGCACCGGTGACTTCTCGATGCGGTTTGCTCCCCTGGTTGGAGACAGCGGACACGTGGTACTGGCCGACATCAACGACTCCATGCTCAAGGTGGGGCGTGACCGGCTGATCGACAAAGGCATCACCGGCAACGTCAGCATCGCCCAGGTCAATGCCGAGTTGTTGCCGTTTGCCAATGAAAGTTTTGACTGCATCTGCATCGCCTACGGGCTGCGCAATGTCACCGACAAAGACGCCGCCCTGCGCTCCATGTACGCCACCCTGAAACCGGGCGGGCGGGCACTGGTGCTGGAATTCTCAAAACCGGTCAATCCGTTGCTGGGCAAAGCCTATGATGCCTGGTCAACGCTGTGGCCAGTGGCCGGAAAAGCCGTGACCGGTGACGCCGACAGTTACCGATATCTGGTCGAATCCATTCGCATGCACCCGGATCAGCAAACCCTGCGCGAGATGATGCAGAACGCCGGCTTCCGGGACTGCAAATATCACAACCTGCTGGGCGGCATCAGCGCCGTCCATGTTGGTTACAAATAAGGGCTGGAAAAGCCATGGCTCTGTCCCTGTTGAGCACCGCGCTACTGCAACCACTTGAATTCGCCCTCAATCGGCTGCTGGCGCGCGACCCTCATATCATTGACGTAATGGCTGCCGCCGGGGCCGGCAAAACGATCACTGTGATCTGCTCCAGCCTGCCGCGCTGGCAGCTCAGTGTGCTCATTAATCCTGACCGCATCCTGTTGCTGTCAGCGCCACAGGATGCGCCCGATGCCTGCCTGACCGGTAGTCATCGGGCCCTGACCCAGCTTCTGCTGAGTGACGATCAGGCCTCAGCGCTTCACCATCCGGACATTGAACTGAGTGGCGACGTCCAGCTGATTCAACGTCTGCACCGAGCCCTCAACCAGCTTGATATTGACTGGCAGGATCTGGCCGGCCCGCTTCTGGGCGATATCGGTGCCAACATTGCCACCACTGGCTGGCAACACAGCCGCGACGCGGTCTCGCAAGCGGGCCGTGCGCTGCAGCAGAACATAACCGATTTTGTCCAAGAAGAAGCCGCGCTGTCGCCGACCCGGGAAGAAGTGGAACATTCGCGCGAGCAACTGGACGCCCTGCGCCTGCGTCTTGACCGCCTGCAAGCCCGCATTCAAGGCCTCCAGCAGCTTGTGACAAATTGACGCAAGCGCTTGTATTCGCGCCCTACGGTGGGATAATCCAATCAGCTACGCAATGCGTAATTACACCTGCACTGCCCTGTTCAGCCAATATTCAGGCCCGTTCAGCGCATAATGCAGAAACACTGATCACTACCTGATCAATGAGTACTGGGGAGAAAATTGACATGAAAACGACTGACGGTTTCACGCTGGCATCTGCTGCCGCGGCATTGATGATGTCAGGCTCGACCATGGCCGCGTTCGATGTGGAAAGCAAGAACCCGGACGCCCCGGTCAAGATCAGCCTGTGCCAGAGCGTGCACGCTGCCGGTCAGAGCGCCTGTAATGCGCTGGGCAATGACGCGGGCGCCGGTGCCAACGCCACCGGCGAGGTTGGTTTTGTCGCTGTCAGTACCGGCAACGCCAATTTCTCGGCAGCCATGTGTCAGGTCATGGGTGGCAGCGAAGCAGCCAACCTGACCGCAATGCCGGACACCACGCTGGCCGAAGAGGCGGTTCACGTCGCCTACTGTAATGATGTGTTCACCTGTGCCGGCCTCAGTGCCTGCAAAGGCAACGCCAATAATAGCTGCGCTGGACAGAACACCTGCCATGGCATTGGTTTTGTCGGTGTTTATACCGGCGACAAGGCGCTGTCCGAATCACTGTGCGAGAAGCTCGGCGGCACCGTTCTGTCGTCGCTGTAAAGCAGACCACTTTTGCGGGGAGGCTTATGCTGGGTTTCGGTATCGGGCTGCGCAGCCCCCACTACGATTATGTACTGGAGCAGCTGCCGGCCGTCGACTGGTTTGAACTGATCACGGAAAATTATCTCGCACCCGGTGGGCGCCCGCGCGCTATTTTGCGGCAGATTCGCGAGCACTACCCGGTTGTCCTGCACGGTCTGTCATTCAACATCGGGTCGGCAGAAGCACCAGACGCAGACTATCTGAAACAACTCCGGCAGCTGATCAACGAATGTCAGCCGGCCTGGGTGTCAGACCATCTTTGCTGGACCGGGCTGCATGGCCGCACGTCGCATGACCTGCTGCCCATCGCCTACAATCAGGAAACCCTGGCACAGGTCAGCAGCAAAGTCAGCCAGATCCAGGACACGTTGCAGCAAACCATTGTATTGGAAAATCCTTCCGTCTATCTGCAGTTCAAATCATCAGACATGAGTGAAGCAGACTTCATTAATGCGCTGGTTGCTAACACCGGCTGCCGGATTCTGCTGGACGTGAATAACGTCTATGTGAGCAGTTTTAATCTGGACCTGGATCCACTGGCGCAACTGAAGGCAATACGCCCGGACTGCGTTCAGCAGTACCATCTGGCAGGCCACACCCATAATGTCAGTCATATAATCGACACCCACGACCAGGCCGTCAGTGATGATGTCTGGGCGCTTTACCAAGAAGCGTGTGTGCATACCGGGGCGGTGGCAACGTTACTTGAACGTGATGATCACATTCCGGCCTTTACTGAGCTGATGCAGGAGCTGGATCAGGCCCGGCAGTTGCAAAAAAATGCATTAATGGAAAGGTCAGCGCTTCAGGAAAATGCGGCGCCTGACCAGCCCTCAAATCACCCACAGCGCGCATGACCATGCGCTGGCAAGACGAACAGCAGGCTTTCTGGGACTGGATCACAAAACCTCAGGACCTGCGCGACAGCAACGAAGACATCAGCCAGATGTTTGCGCCACGTCACGGCCTGTCGCAAGTCGAAGCATTGGGCATTTATAACAATGCCTATCACCAGCGACTGATCAATATTTCAGCCGAACTCTACCCGATTCTTTACCATACCCTTGGTGATGAGGTGTACACCCGGTTATGGCTCGACTATCTGGCCGAGCATATGCCGCGACCGGGGCCGATGAGCCTGCTGGGTGAGAACCTGCATGCATTCGCCAGCCGGCACCCGCAGTTTGGGCAGTTGCCCGCGCTACTGGACATCATTGAACTGGAAACACTGTTGATATCCCTGTTTGACCGCGCCGACCAGACCGCTCTGACAGTTGCCGAGCTACAACAGCTGCCTGCTGAGCAGTGGCCCGCGATGCAATGGCAGGGTCGCGATGACTGGGCGTTGATGCAAAGTGATTTTGATCTGGAGACCTACTGGGCGGGCATGCAACGTTATCTCGACAGCGAACAGGCGCAGCCTGGCGCGG
Source organism: Pseudohongiella acticola (assembly GCF_001758195.1). Classification (NCBI taxonomy): domain Bacteria; kingdom Pseudomonadati; phylum Pseudomonadota; class Gammaproteobacteria; order Pseudomonadales; family Pseudohongiellaceae; genus Pseudohongiella; species Pseudohongiella acticola. The sequence continues at coordinate 2,581,949 of NZ_MASR01000001.1, read as the reverse complement.
TGCCGTTTGGCGTCACGCGAGCGAGTCCGGAGGCGGTGGCGCAGGGCAATTATTATCTGATCAGACGCGTACAGCATCGAATGCAGTTTCAGCGCATCAATGCGTCCATGCATTGTTTCCTGTCTGCACTGCGTACCGATAAAAACTTTGCAGCAATCTGCACGCTGCTGGCGGAACAGTTTCCGGATCAGGACATTGCTGCGTTGAGCCTGAATCTGCTGCTAAAGGCGATTGAACTCGAACTGATCAGACGCTGACCGGGTCAGTCTTCGATAATCTCATAGCTGTGAGTGACCTTAACGCCACCGTTGGCCAACATGATGGTAGCGGAGCAATACTTGTCGGCCGACAGCTCAACAGCCCGCTCAACATGCTTTTCGCTGAGATTGCGGCCACTGATGCGGAAATGCAGATTCAGTGTTTCGAAGACCGCAGGTACCGCATCAGCGCGTGTCGCCGTTACTTCAGCATCACAGCCGGTAACATCCTGGCGGGATTTCTGCAGAATACTGACCACGTCGAAAGACGAACAACCACCGGCGCCAATAAGCAACATTTCCATGGGGCGAATGCCCACATTGCGCCCGCCGTTGGCTTCCGGCCCATCCATGACGACGGTATGTCCACTACCGGACTCACCCAGAAACATGGCATTGTCTACCCAGCGTACTGTTGCCTTCATCAACCCTCTCCTTCTGTTTAAGCCGTGCCTGTCGCTGCGGGTCGCAAGATTACCACAGACCATCGTCAAAGGTTAGCCAGCCGCTCAACAATGGGGTAGGATTGTGCAAGGAATCAGGGTCAGGAGAACACATTAATGGCATTGATGGCCATCACCCCCCACATCGCAGATCTGGAAAATTTTCTAAGCCATAGTCATTTGCGAAAATACGAACGCAATCAGACGCTTATCTACGCAGGCGACATCCCTGAAACACTGTATTACATCATGCGGGGAACAGTGTCTGTGGTACTGGATGATGATGAGGGCAAGGAAGTCATTGTTGCGTATCTCAATCCCGGCGATTTTTTCGGCGAAATGGGTTTGTTCGATACACGCAAGGCGCGAAGCGCCAGCTGCCGTGCCAAGTCCGAGTGTGAAGTTGCTGAAATCAGCTATGAGAAATTTAATCAGTATATTCGCATGCACCCCGAGATCCTGTTCACCATTGGCCAACAAATGGCCAGCCGCCTGCGCAATACCACTCGGAAAGTTGGAGACCTGGCGTTTTACGATGTCACCGGCCGCGTTGCGCGTACGTTAATTGAATTGAGCCGGGAACCCGATTCGATGACTCACCCGGATGGCATGCAGATAAAAATTACCCGTCAGGAACTGGGTCGCCTGGTGAATTGCTCACGCGAAATGGCGGGACGGGTGCTGAAAACGCTGGAAGAACAACAGTTGATTGCGGTCAGCGGCCAGACCATTGTGGTTTACGGTACCCGCTAACCCTATTCTTGCGCTGCCATCAACAGCAGTCCACGCCCTGCTTCTGAAAGCGATATCACTTTTTCACGCTCCGCTTTGATGTAGGATCGCTTCTCGGCAATTTCTGCGCCCGGCAAGCCCTTCATGCTCAGGAAACTTTCCGCCCGGCGGAAACACGACATCGCTTTGACTGCGTCCTCACTGTCGACTGCCCGCTGCGCCATCAACAGACAGGAATTAACCGCAACCCGCAAACCAAGCATACGCAGTTTGTCCCGGCACGACTGATACTGACTGGCACTGATTTTGTCGCTCTTGTACATCGATACAAAGATTTTCATGGCACGCTGAATATGTCGCTGAGTCATGGTCAGCTCCTCTTCAGTGGCCACCGCTGCGCTACTACCCGCCTTGGCGTTACCGGAGGAAGTCTGCTTGCTGGCGGTCTCGGCTTCCTTGATCTGTTTCTCCAGGTCGGCTCGCACCGGGTCCAGCGTTTTGATCATGTGCAGGTCATCCAGCAGACTACCGTACAACAACGCCAGCACTTCGCCGTCGGTATCCATCTGTTGCAGTGCTCTTGCCGTTTGATGAACCTGCGAGCGCCGGGATTCCAGTGCAGAAAGACGACTCAGGCGGCTGACATGCTGACCCTGTCGCTGTGACGCCTGTTGGGCCATAAACAGGCCTGCCAGCATCAGGCACAGCAAAAACAGCGTCGACAGAAAGTATGAAGCAACCATGCTCAGACCGCGCGAAAGACCAGGAAAGTAAAAGTGACCTTCTTTCAGTATCGGCTGAAAAGCGCAGTAATTTAGGGTCAGGCGAACAGTTCTCTGAGTTTGTCACCCGGGTCGTCAGCACGCATGAAGGTCTCTCCGATCAGGAATCCGTAAATCCCTTGAGACATCATGCGTTTGACATCAGCCGCGGTACGAATGCCGCTCTCCGTGACAATCAGCTTGTCGTCTGGCGTCAGTGCTGCAAGGCGGAATGTAGTCTCCAGATCGGTGTGGAAATCGTGCAGATTGCGGTTATTCACACCAATAAGATCGAAGCCGGCTGACAGGGCGATATCAAGTTCTGTTTCGTTGTGTACCTCGACCAGCACGTCGAGCTGGTATTCGGTCGCGCAGGCAGCCAGGTCACGTAATCGCGGCGGGTTCAGAGCAGCCACAATCAACAGAATACAATCGGCACCCATGGCCCCTGCTTCCGCTACCTGGTAGGGGTCAACAATGAAGTCCTTGCGGATAACGGGGAGGTCGCAGGCCGCGCGAGCCTGTTGCAGGTAGGCAGTACTGCCCTGAAAAAACTGTTCATCGGTAAGCACTGAAAGACACGTGGCGCCTGCTTCCGCATACTGAGCGGCTATCCTGGCCGGGTCAAAATCTGTCCTGATAAGCCCCTGGCTGGGCGAGGCCTTTTTTATCTCCGCAATCACGGCCGCCTGTTGCGCCTGCATTCGACTGCGCAGGGCGCTGATAAAACCGCGCCGATCCGACACACTGGCGACCGCCTGCTTTTCCAGCAAGGCCTGACTCTTGCGCTGGCGGTTGCGTTGAATTTCCACTTGCTTATGCGCCAGGATTTTTTCCAGGATAGTGCTGGTATTCATAATTGAATTCTCGTCATCAAGCCTGCCTGCGACCTTAAAGGGTTAAAAGTGTTTTGGGGCATACCTATCTCAGCCTGTGCTCATCGCCGAGCTGAACCGTGCCAGTGCCTGCAGCTTCTGCAAAGCCTCGCCGCTGCGCAGGATGGCCTGCGCGCGGGCAACACCGGCGGGCAGATCATCTACCAGGTTGGCAGCGTAAATGGCCGCCCCAGCGTTCAGCGCAACAATATCACCTGCTGCTTCATCTTCGTAACACAGTGCTTTCTGTACCAACGCATAACTTTCCTGTGGCGAATGCACCTGCAACATGGCAAAGCCCTCGCGTTGTGTCATGCCAAAATCCGCTGGTGTGACAGTAAAACGGACAATGTGGCCATCGCGCAGCTCACCTATCTGCGTGGGCGCGGAAATACTGATTTCATCCAGACCATCATCCGAAGCCAGCACCAGCACGTGCCGCGAACCGAGCTCTTTCAGTACATCCAGAATGGGTTCAATCCAGACCGGGTCAAACACCCCCAACACCTGATTTGGTGCCGACGCCGGATTGGTCAATGGGCCCAGCATGTTAAAGATCGTGCGCACACCAATTTCACGTCGCGCACCAATGACATGCTTCATCGCACTATGGTGACCGGGTGCAAACATGAAACCCACCCCCAGTTCTTCAATACAGGCTGCCACCTGCTCCGGACTGATGGCCAGGTTCACCCCTGCCGTCTCCAGCAGGTCGGCGCTGCCGCTTTTGCTGGTGGCGCCGCGGTTACCGTGCTTGGCCACGCGGGCACCGGCGCAGGCAGCAACCATTGCCGCGGACGTTGAAATATTGAAGGTGTCGGTACCCGTACCACCGGTCCCGCACGTGTCTACCAGGTGCGCATCCGGCGGCACGGCAACCGGTGTTGCCAACTCGCGCATGACACGGACAGCACCCAGCAACTCCGGCGTCCGGATACCCTTCATCTGCAAGGCGATCAATACGGCGGCGACCTGCGCGTCAGTACATTTCCCTGTCATCAGTTCACGCATCAAGTCGGTCATCTGGTCCGCTGTGAAGTCCTGCCTGTCGGTTAACCGGCGAATTGACTGTTTGATATCCATGAAAAACGTTCCCGTTCTGGTTGTAATGTCAACGTTGCAGAAAACTCTTCAGCAGCTGATGGCCGTGTTCACTGAGGATGGACTCAGGGTGAAACTGAACGCCTTCCAATGCCAGGGTTTTATGGCGCAGCCCCATAATCTCGTCGATGCTGCCATCAGCCAGCTGTGTCCAGGCTGTCACTTCCAGACACTCGGGCAGGGTTTTGCTGTCGACCACCAGAGAATGATACCGCGTCGCCGTAAACGGGCTGGGCAGCTCGCTGAAGACCCCGGTGTTGTTGTGGTATATGGACGACAGCTTGCCATGCATAACCTGTCGGGCTCTGATAACGTCGCCGCCAAAGGCCTGCCCGATGCTTTGATGTCCCAGACAAACCCCCAGAATCGGGATGTTGCCAGCGAAGTGTTTGATCACATCAATGGAAATCCCCGCCTCACTGGGCGAGCACGGGCCGGGGGATATCACGATTTTGGCCGGGGCCAACGCCTCAATGTCTGACAGCGAAAGCGCGTCATTCCGGTATACCTGCACATCTGCCCCCAACTCGCCAAGATACTGCACGATGTTGTAGGTAAACGAGTCGTAATTGTCGATCATCAAGATCATATCGCCGCTGTCCCCTAAAAACCCAGCTATCCCGCCGTCGAGCGGTGCTGCAAGTGCTGCATTTTCGCTTAAAACCGCACAGACATAAACCTCTCAATGCCACTATCAACGCTTTCCATACCGACAAGCTGTGTACAGCACCTGCCCGGAGCGCTGCTGGCGCGGGCTGACGAAAGCCAATGAAACCGGTATGCTGGGCAGACACATTGGAAACGCACGACAAGGACAAGGAGAATTCATGACTCGCGTACCCAGCTACGACAAAGTGACCCATCTTCTCACCATATTGATCCGGTTCCATCAGAAGCTGGCCAATATGTATGGTCGTCTGAGCGCCATGATGGAGAACAAGTTCTCCAAACTGCTGGCGGAAGAAATGCAGCGTCGCGAGCTGCGCCTGGTGGAAACCCTGACGTCGTACCAGGAGACAGCACCGCAACGTATTCTGGATACCATGTTGCAGATATCGTACCCGGAGGACCCCAACGATTTCCTGAGCAACCTGGAGGCTGAACTGAAGCCGGAAGCAGCCGCCAACCTGGACCCTGACGACTTCTATGATCTGGGCCAGCGTGCGGAGCGCTACATCGAGGAATTACTCACGGTACTGCACGACGGCAGCAACGTGCCGGAAGTGCGTGATGTGTTCGCGGACCTGCAGGCAGGTGAAGAAAAAGAACGCATTGCCATGAGCAAGGCCTACAACTCACTACGGGAGATGTAGGCCCGAGCACTGGCGGTGTCAACCAACGGTCTCAACCAAAATAGTCAGATGATGAAACCCCCATCGATAACAAAGCTGTCCCCCGTGTGGTACTGGCTGGCATCACTCATCAGATAGGCGGCAATACCTTCAAAATCTTCCGGCGTCCCCCAGCGGCGCGCCGGAACGCGCGGCATGATGGCATTGTGGAATTTCTCGCTTTGATAGGTTTCTTCGGTCATCGCGGTTTCGATATGACCGGGCAGCACGGAGTTTGCTGTCACGCCGTAGCGGGCGTACTCCACAGCCAGCCCTTTCATGATCGACAATACCGCACCCTTGCTGCCGGCATAGGCCTCACCGCCGACCATGCCCAGCTTTGCGCCGATGGATGAAGTGCCTATCAGGCGTCCACCGGCGTCCCCGGCTTCTGCCCGTGCTTTCATGTGTCGTGCCGCCGCCCGCAGGGTCAAAAACAGGCCATCCAGATTGACTGCCATCACTCGCCGCCATTGCGCCAGTGTCAGCTCATCAAAGCGACCGCCGCCACCGACACCGGCATTGGCAAAACACCCGTCTACTCGCCCGAACTCTTCCAGTGTCTCGGCAAAGGCCTGATCTACCACGGTTTCATCCACAACATCACAGCTGATGGCATGACAGCGGGTACCATAGGGTTTGAGCTGCGCCAGCGCATCCCGGTTCTTGTCCGCATTACGCCCCCAGATACACACATCACCGCCCTGCCGGGCGATACCCATGGCAAAACCCAGACCAATGCCACCATTGCCGCCCGTGACCAGTGCCACTTTGCCGCTCAGATCAAACAACCCTTTGCTCATGATTAACCCTTCGTTCCGATTGTTGAATTTGATGGTAGCATAGCCCGGATACAAAATTTATTTTACGGTCAGGTCATTTGACCGGACCTGGAGTGCAATACCACCCTGACCCGAGAACAACAATGGACGACCTGAAGCAAACCATTGCGACGTTTGACAAGTACGCCGCAGAGTACCAAAACAAATATATGGACCATGGCCCCTACGTTGAGACGTACGGACCGTTGTCAGATCTGTTGGCTGCCGAGGCTTCGATTCTCGACGCAGCAAGTGGGCCCGGAAATATTGCCCGATTCCTGCTTAAGGATTTCCCCAAACGTAAGCTTCACGGGATCGATCTGTCGCCGAAGATGGTCGAGCTTGCCAAAAGCAATAACCCTACGGCGACCTTTACAGTGATGGACTGCAGGCAGATCGCCTCACTGGGAGGACACTATGACGCCATTATCGCCGGCTTCTGTTTCCCGTACCTGACACGGGTAGAAGTGGCAAAATTCATTCACGACGCGCAAGACATGCTGAATCCCGGCGGCATTCTGTACATCAGTTTTATGGAAGGCGATTACACCGACTCAGGATTGCAAAGCAGAAACAATATAGACTGGGTTTGCACTTACTACCATAATACCGACCTGTTGATCGAAACCCTGAAATCGCGCGGGTTTGAGATTATTGAGGTGATCCGTCAGGCGTTTACCAGTGACGACTTACCGGACGCCACAGACGTTTTTATTTATGCAAGACTGGCCTGAGCGCCCCCAGGAGACACCATGCACATTGATGGCATCAAGGACAACCGCGTCACCGTCAACCTGCACAATGGCATTGCCGATGTACGCCTGAATCGCGCGGACAAACGCAACGCCCTTGATGACGCCCTGTTCCAGTCGCTGGCCGCTGCCGGTGACGCGCTGACATCTTTGCCAGGCCTGCGTGCCGTGGTGTTGTCCGGCGAAGGCGAATCCTTCTGTGCCGGCCTGGACTTTGGCTCGTTTAAGGGCATGTCGCAGCGTGATGGCAAGACCTCGACCATTGGTACCATGGTTGCCGAGGATGCCATGACTCACCTGGCCCAACAGGTGTGCTGGGTCTGGCAGGAGGTGCCGGTTCCGGTTATTGCCGCACTGCAGGGCCACGCCCTTGGCGGCGGTATGCAGATTGCGCTGTGTGCGGATATTCGCATTGCCCACCCGGACACCCAGCTGTCGGTGCGCGAAGTGTTCTGGGGCCTGATCCCGGATATGACCGGCACGCTGATGCTGTCACAACTGGTACGTCCTGATGTTGCCCGCGAACTGGTTTATAGCGCCAGAATTCTGCAGGCCGACGAAGGCCACGCACTTGGACTGATCACCCATTTATCAGAAGACCCTCTGGTCGCTGCGCAATCGCTTGCCACTGAGATTGCCAGTCGCAGCCCCGATGCGGTGCGTGCCGCCAAACGGCTGTTAACCCGCAAGCTCAAGGCGGAAGCTGCTGAACAGTTTGCTGCCGAACGCCAGGAGATCCACCGCCTGATTGGCTCGGCTAACCAGAACGAAGCGGTGAAAGCTTATTTCGAAAAGCGTGAACCTGAGTTCACCGACGCCGACAGTGGCGAACTCGACCACAGGCGACAGAAATGACAACACGCCTCTGGACCATCATCGCCCTACATAACCCTAAAAGCCCGGAGAATGTGGGCTCCATCATGCGGGCTGCCGGATGCTATCAGGCCAACTCGGTGCGCTATAGCGGCGAGCGATTTTCGCGTGCAGTAAAATATCAGACTGATACCAAGAACATGCACACGACAATACCACTGACCCAGATGACTGATCTGCTGAGTGACCTGCCGGAGAACACTCAAGTGGTCTGTGTGGAATTTGCCGAGGGCGCCGCCCTGCTGCCACAGTTTGAGCACCCCAGGCATGCTCTCTATGTGTTCGGCCCGGAAGATGGGTCCCTGCCTCAGGCCATCATCGATGCAGCCGATCATGTGGTATTTGTCCCCACCATCGGCTGCATGAATCTGGCAGCGTCGGTCAACGTGGTTCTGTATGACAGACAATGTAAACTGATGGCGGACATCAATAACGAAGAGGCGATAAAGCACAATCGCGACAATAACAACCGACTGGTCTTTAATGGATAGTATCAGGCGGCTACGCGGCACCGGCATGCAGTCGACTGTCGTGCGGCATGCGTCTGACCCAGTACCACTCCAGCCAGGCAAAATCCGCCACCAGCAATACCGAACCGCCCAGCAGCAGGTGCCCCCACAAAGTCAGGTAGTTGGCGAATGCGACCATGACCACCGGCACACCGACGACCCACACCATGTCCAGCGCAAATACCCAGCTAACACCGGCACGCGCCTCCGGTAACTTTCGCGAAATCCAGTATACCCATCCGGCAAACAGCATCAGCCCGACACCAACAAACTGACAAAGCCATGCTGGAACCTCACCGATGATGCCAGCCATGGTCGTTGGCGCAACCACCAGCACGGCACCAGCGGTAGCAGAGCAGATAACATTAACCAGCAGTGTAGTGGTCAGACTCGGAATTTTCATGACAGAGCTCCTTTAGCAACGTTGAACACACGCCGACCAGGTTTGATCGACGCTGAAAGCATGATCCCGCTGATGACAATGCAACTCAATTACCTCGGAAGTAATGGTCTTGAGTCGGTTAATGCGCAAGAATCAGCATCAATGTTATTGAGAGGTAAAACTCATGCCAGCCACCGGCCACGTCCTGACGGAAATCCGCCGTGCCAGGCGCCTGTCACAGCTTGATCTTGGCTTGCAGGCTGAGGTCTCGGCACGTCACATCAGTTTCATTGAAACCGGCCGCGCCCAACCCAGCCGCGACATGCTGCTCAGGCTGTCGGAGGTCATGGGGCTGAGCCATCGCGACTGCAACCGGTTGATGAATGCGTTTGGCTATGCAGCAGTGTTTTCTGATATGTCCCTGGATGACAGCGCCATGCAGCCGGTGCGAGATGCCTTGCAGATCATGCTGGATAAACACAATCCCTACCCGGCGGCGGTACTGGATCTGGAATGGAACCTGCTGATGGGCAATACCGCTATGCACAATCTGATGACCGCGCTGGTTCCAATCGAACGATTGCAGCAAACCAGCAATTTGCTGGAGCACATGTTTGATCCTGAAGGGCTGCGAGCCTATCTGACCAACTGGGATACTGTGGCAAGCTTGCTGCTACGCCGCCTGCGGCTACAGTTGAGTACCCAACCAACGGCAGGGCTGGCGACACTGATGGACAGACTGCTGAGCATGGACCCGCCACGAGACTGGCAGACGCCTTCGCCTGACTCCTGGGAAGGCCCCATGCTGACCTCCGAGCTGAACATTCACGGCCAGCAATTGAAGGTGTTCTCCACGCTCAGCAGTTTCGGCACGGCACTGGACGCCGGCCTGCAGGAACTGATGATCGAAAGCTATTTTCCCGCGGACGAGCAGACCCGGCTATTTTTCGAACACAGCCAATCCGCCTAATTGTCAGCATAAATAAACAGATATTGTTGATCACCGTTGCTGTAAGTCACGCGGTAGTCACCCATGCCGTTACCGGTGAGGTCCCCTGCGGCATCCAACACCAGGGCGCCACTGCCGGCAGCCGAGCGGACGACCGTGTAATCCATTACACCGCGCAATTGTATGCCATCAACACTGACGTCAATGACGCCGCGCGTGTCCAGGCTCACAGCCGTGATGCCCGGCATCGCCAGCAGGGCGTCGCGCAATGCCGGCCAATCTGCCGACGCCGGCATCAGATCCTGCTGCATCAGCTCTCCCTCTTCAGGCAGGAACAGCGACGACAACTGCTGTACGGTGCCCAGTCCTGCCACCGGATATTCAACAATCCCCGCCACGGCAGCGGTACCGGCGGGTACCGCAACAAGATCGGCACGGGCACTGAAATACACCTCCTCACCAGACAGCGCCACCACCGTGGCACCACTGGCCAACGGCGTCGACCCGGCCACCACGGACGTCACCTGCATCTGCCCGGTGGAGGTGACGTTCTGTTGCAGGCCGGAACCTGACAACAGGCTGCTCAACGCCTCACCGTCATTGTGCAAGGCATACAGCCGAATACCCATGCCACCACTGGCAATCAGGATGACCTCGCCATTGTCACCGTAGTGAATACCCGGCAACTGGCCGGCGCTTGCCTGCATAGTAGCAAAAGGCAACAGTAGGGCCCGGTAGCCACTGGCTGTGATACGAATCTGGCCGTTGGCAAGTTGTTCCAGCGAGGCCCCATCAGCGCCAAAGGGAGGAATCAGCTGCAACGCCTGGATCAGGCCGGGTGCCTCGAAAATGACACCTTCACCCAGAATCACGCCGGGGGCCAGCGTGACGCCGGAACCAATGATGACATGGGTCAGGGTCACACCCCCATCGACGGTGGCATCCCGGATGGTCACCGGATCGTCCACACTACCGGCAACATCAGTCTCTACACTGCCGGTCACCACCGGCGGAGTCGAGGGTTCAACCGGGGGCAACACCACAACAGGCGCTTCTTTCACATCAATGGACAGGGTGGCCGTGACTGACTGCCCCAGATAGGTCAGGCTGATTTCGGCTTCACGGACGCCAGTGACCGGACTGCCAGTATTGATATTCTGATACGTGATTGCACGCATCAGGGTCTGCGCCCTGGCCACTGTGGCATTGGTGTTGAATGTGACACCCAGCACGTTGCCGGCAGCGACTGCATTCTCAAGCGTTCCGATCACCGTCGCATCCACCAGTACGTTGCTGCCGGCAGCGGTGCCGCTTAGACTGACTCCGCCCACGCTGGCAAATGAGAACACATCTTCAGCGGCGTTCGCGCCAGTCACCATGCTTGTCCGCAGTGTGCCACCGTCGAGATTCAACGCCTCTGGCACACCCAGTACGGTCACATTGCCCTGATCCAGGCGCAGCGCACCGGCACCGGTGGTGAAGTCCCGACTGATGCCGTTCAGACCGGCCAATGTCGGCAAGCCGACCCTACGCACGCTCAACGTCACGGCATGCGGGTTGTCGTGCGCATCAGAGCGAATATTCAGCACGGCTGAACGCATACCGGCGGTTGTGCCGCTCTGCGTAATGGTGATCGTGCAATTGGCGGCAACGACAAGTATCGTGCTTGCGCAGGTATCGGCCGAGATGGAAAAATCAGCGGCATGGGTTCCCGTGATTGTGGGGCTGGCGAAGACTGTCGAAATATTGCCTGAACTAGTGACCGTCAGCACCTGACTACTCGCTGCTGCGGTGATGCTACGGGTGCCGAAATCCAGTTCCGACCCTGACAGCGTCAGTGCTGCCTGCCGCGAAGCAACGATCAGGTTGACGGCATTGCTCTGGGTGACATCAAGGCTGTAAACAAACCCGGCCGGCGTGGTGCCAACGGTCAGGCCATTGTCTGTCAACGCACCGGTGTAAGTCATCAGGGTGTAGGTGCCCGCAGCCAGTCCACCCAGGTCGCTGACATTCAGCACACCATCAAGCACAAGATTGCCCGTGACCTGTATCAGGTCATTAACGCCACCACCGGTGGTCCCGGGTGCAGCCAGTTCCATGTTGATAATGGCGGTGGCAGCCAGTGACAGACTACCGGTATTCAACGTGCCCGCGCTCGCGCCCGGGGCGACAGTGCCCCCGCCATTCACCTGCAGCGTGCCCACTGTGCCGGCGCCCGACAGGGTAGCGCCACTGCTGACTGTCACAGCGCTGACCAGACTGCCGCTGACCTGCAATTGGCCAGCGGTTACCGAGGTGTTGCCGGTATAGGTGCTGGTGCCCGACAGCAACAGGGAGCCGGTACCCTGTTTCACCAGCGCACCGTCGCCGCTGATCACGCCACTCAGCGAACCACTGCCCAGCCGGAGTTCACTGAGCGAGCTCAGGTTCAACGCACCGGCACCATTCAACATGCTTATGGTTTCGGTAACGGCAACGGCATCACCCAGTGTCATTGTCGAGCCCGAGTCCAGCTGTACGGTGGCGGTATCCGCTATTTGTTCATGAGCAGCGACAATGACCTGCGTACCGGTGTCCACGGTCAGGTTAGCGGGAACCGCCGTGACGTTGGCGCTCTTGTTCAGGCGGAAACGCAGACCGGCACCAGCGACCGTTTGTAACCGGGTGAGGCCGGTGTAGGTATTGGCGCCCGCGCCACTGAACTCCAACGTGCGAGCACTGCTGATGGCAGTCGCATCGACAAGAAAACCACCGTTGGATAATACACCGGAAAAATTCACGGTTTGATCAGCAGTAGTCCCTCCCAACAATGTTATTGCCTCAGACCCACCGCCAAAATTGATGTTGCCAGACAATGTTATCGGATAAGAAGTTGCTATTCGCACGTCGCTGGTTGCTACCAGCGAGACTGCATTTGGCACAGTCATGGCGTCACTCAAATCAAGACGGGCACCTGCCGCCACCGTGACCGGACCGGTACCAAACGGGGTGGTTACCGCGCCAGATGAGTCACGAAAAATCACCGCGCCCTCGTTAATGTCCATGCCGCCCGAGAAGGTCCTGTTGCCATTCAGTCGCAGTTGACCGGCCCCGGTTTTGGTCAGCTTGCCAATGCCGCTGATGTTGTTGCCGGTACCAAAAGTAGGGACATCGACAAAAATCGCTCCACCACCTGCTCTTAATGCTATTTCGGCGGGCGGATCTGCCGGTTGAAGATTCCTCAATGTGCCACCATCCAGCGTCACGACACCAAGGATTTCAACATTATTAGGTCTGAACGTGGCATTGACGACTTCCACATTGCCGCTGTAAGTCGCCCCCGCACGATTAAAGGTCAGGATACCCGCGCCCTGTTGCCGGATAAGGCCGGTGCCATTGATAGTGTTGGTCAAGACGAGGTCGTCAGAGCGATTGAACGCCAGCGTGCCATTATTGGTGATATTGCCGGCAATGGCCGCCACCGACTCGCCTGAGTCTATTTGCAGCGTGCCCGTGGCATCGATGATCAGCACACCGGTGCTGGCTGACTCCAGACCGTCGGCGGTCAGGGCGTTTGCGATCGTGGTGGTGGTACCGGTGCTCAGTACCAGCCGCCCCTGCACATCAACTGCCGCGCCCTGCAGGCGATAACCACTGCTACTGAACTGCATCCGACCTGCCTGCGGCGTAGTGGCGGTGACGTTGACCGTGCCGCCCGCACCGCTGAACCGCCTGTCAGGCAGGGCACCAAGGCCATCGGCAGTGTAGTTTACGCCGCCAGTTTGACTGGTCCAGTTGGTGGAAGCATCGTCCCAGGTGCCATCACCGCCATCCACGGCGCCATTCTGCGTGGTATTGCCGCCATCCCAGTAAATCCGGTCCTGTGCCGATGCTACGCCGGCAACTGTCAACAACAGGCCGCCAACAACAATGGTTCTGGCGATTTGATAGGCGAATATGGAAACGAGGCGGGACATGGCGGTGAACCCTTGATGCAGGAATGATCAGCAAATGACCAGACATGATCCACGCCGAGCGAAAGCACGACTATCACATTTCCGCATTTATCACGGGAGCTTAGGTATTGGCACCTGCACAGTAGGCATGGTACGAGGCTTAGCGCAGACTGCGCTGCAGTGTGACCGAGGGGCGTTCACCAAACAGGCCCGCGTAGTCGCGGGCAAAATTGCTCAGATGCATGAAACCGAAGCGGGTAGCCACTTCGGTGACCGTCACCATTGCATGGGCGGGCATCAGCAGTTGCTGCCTGACTTTATTGAGGCGAAGGATACGCAAATAGGCGACCGGCGTGATCTGCATAAAATCATTAAAACTGTATTGCAGCACACGGGCGCTGACCCCAATGCCCTTGCAAATATCCACGACGCTCGGGCTGGTATGCTGATCCAGGCATGACAGAATATAGTCCCGGGTTCTACGTACCACCTCCAGCCGGCGTTCCCGCAGGTACTGGCCACTGTCAGTGTTGGTGCCCACGGCGGATGCCTGATGGATAATCAGTGCCAGTTGATGCAACAAATGCTGGCCCGTGGCAACCCCATCGCCTGACCCTGACGGCGCCAGGTAATCCTGATTAAGAGAGATACTGGCAAATTGTTCCAGCAATTGACGACTACTACTGGAGTTGTATACCTGCAGGCCATCAATGTCCTGTTCCCAACCCTCAACACCCAGCGCCCGGATGCCATCAAGCAGATCACCTTCATTCATCACCGCGTAACACGAGGAGACACCACCGGGAATGACCAGATCACAGTCCGTCATCGCTGGCATCAGAAAAAGCTGATCATTCTGCTCCATGCTGTGTCTCATGAAGCGAGCCGCATTGTGACCATGATCGATCATGGATATGGTACAACGATTAGCGGGAACCTGCGCCCGCTTGTGTACCGCCTTGTTCTGGTATTCCAGAAAAATGGTGACCGGACCCAGATCACGACGGGTGATGCGGCCGCTGAACTCGCCCGCGTCAATCTGCGAATATTCGACAGAAAGCCATGCCTGGGCGTTTTCGTGCAGCGATGCATCGTCTGTATTCAGGTGCTCAAAATCAGGGGCGACGTCAGCCGCGGGGAGCTCCACTAGCAGCAGACCACGGCATGGCTGCCGGTATTGGCGCTTTCCTTCCCCTGCCCCAGCGCATAGCTATTGTCGAGATCGACCATGATCTTTGTCCTTGAACGGGTATCTTAAACCGGCGCGCTGCAACTGGCGCCGAATCTGTAACAACTGAAACAACGATGATGGCGAAGCATGATGCGTGTTTCCATGCTTTCAGCCAGCGTGCCGCCCAGATCATAGTCGGGGTCGTCATCCACCAGCGTACAGGCGTACACCCGTACGCCCCGCTCAGTGTTGATCAGCATCCGGGTATGGGTACACATGAAGTGCTCCCGGCTTTGTGTGGTCGGGTATTTCTCCATACAGTTTTCCGTCACTTCCGGGCTGCCATCTTCAGTGCCAGGTACCCCAAAATCCGGAAAGGCGGTAAAAGCGACGGCCTGCGGAATATCATGCTGGTGAAAAACATCCCGGTACTGGGCTTCTATCGCACCACTGTTTTCGTCAGCTTGCATCTGCCGCGCCACTGACACCTTGAAGCCCTGTTCGTGCAACCAGCGGATGCTCTGCAAGGACTCGGCAAAACTGCCCTCGCCCCGACCGGCATCATGGCGGACTGCGTCCGGGTAATCCAGGCTGATGCGAAAGCTGACCGAAAACGGATTGTCGAGTAACGGTAAAATCTGATGAGCACGCTGCATCAGAACCCGCGTGCCATTGGTCAGTACAAAACAGGGTTTATGACGGCTGGCATAATCCAGAATATTGACAAAATCGCGAATGACAAAAGGCTCGCCACCGGTAAACGAAAATTGTTCAACGCCCATGTCCACTGCTTCGTGAATGAAAGGCTTGAGCTCCTCCAGTGTTATGGCCGGAATCCGGGTATCACCGGGTCTGGAACCTTCCAGACAGAACGGACAGGCCAGATTGCAGGCGGTGCCGGTATGGATCCACAACTCGCGAAGCCGGGTTGCGTCGATAAATCCACGTGGGTCACCACCGCGGGTATGGGTCCAACTGTCCACATGACGTGGCGACACAATGTTCACCGCGGGGATCCTGGCGTTCTTCGAGGGCGACTGTACAAAGCCGGTGCTAGTCATGATTTCTCTCTTCCGTCATCCGTATTGCGTGCGGTGGTCATCTTATCACCACCACGCCCGGGTAAGGCCCGCCTGGATTGCAGGGCATCCGGTCAGCAGAGCCTTGATCAATCAAAAGATAACAGATTCGGGCAAGGATTTGTTGGTTGTCGTATGATCCTTGCGCGCCCTGGCAACGTACCATCAACGAATCTATTATTTGCATAGGACATGATCATTTCAGCACAACGTATCAACCTGGTCTGGTTGCGGCAGGATCTGCGCCTGGCGGACAACCCGGCACTTTATGAGGCCTGCAATAATGGCGCGGTCATCCCTGTCTACATTCTGGATGACAGCAACAGTGGCGAATGGGCCATGGGTGGCGCCAGCCGCTGGTGGCTGCACCATTCACTGAGCGCGCTATCGGCATCACTGGGGGATCAACTGCTGGTATTGAAGGGCGACCCATTGACCCTCATGCCAAGACTGGTAAAAGCCCTCCAGGTCGATGATGTTTACTGGAACCGCTGCTATGAACCCTGGCGCATCAATCGTGACAGTCAGCTCAAGAAACAGCTGAACGACAACGGCACGGTGGTTTACAGCAGCAATGGCTCACTGTTGTGGGAACCCTGGCGCATTCTCAAGGATGATCAAACCCCCTACCGCGTCTTTACACCCTTCTACCGACGCGGTTGTCTCAAGGCAGAGCCACCGGCACAACCGCTGCCGGCTCCCCGGCGACTCAAACAGTCTGTAGTGGATGCAACATCAATTTCCGGCGGCGCCTGGCTGAAAGGCCGAGTAGGTCCCTCAGGCATTGATGCACTGGGCCTGTTGCCCACCATCCCCTGGGATAAAACCATGGCAGCAACCTGGCAGATTGGCGAAAAGGCAGCCTGGCAGCGCTTGCAGCAATTTCTGGACACAGGCCTGGAGGGGTACAAAGAAGGGCGCAACTTCCCGGCCCGGGCCAAGGTCTCACGCCTTTCTCCCTATCTGCATTTTGGCGAGGTTTCGCCGCGACAGGTATGGCACGAAGCACAACTGGCAGGTGCTACCGGCGGGCTCGAGAACGACCTGGACAATTTTCTGTCAGAGATCGGCTGGCGCGAGTTTTCCTACTCACTGCTCTACCACAACCCTGACCTGCCCCGTGTCGCGATTCAAAAACGCTTCAACAACTTCCCCTGGGAACAAAACGCTGACCGATTGCGTGCCTGGCAACAGGGCAATACCGGCATGCCGCTGGTGGATGCCGGCATGCGCGAACTCTGGCAAACCGGCTATATGCACAACCGGGTGCGCATGGTCGTTGGCTCCTACCTGGTCAAGAATCTGCTTCTGCACTGGCACGCCGGTGAAGACTGGTTCTGGGACTGTCTGGTGGATGCCGACCTGCCCAACAACAGCGCCAGCTGGCAATGGATCGCCGGCTGCGGCGCCGACGCGTCGCCGTATTTCCGGGTATTCAACCCGGTGCTGCAAAGCCGGAAATTTGACCAGGCGGGCGACTACCTGAGGCGCTATGTGCCGGAGTTGGCGTCGCTCCCTGACAAACACATTCATGCCCCGTTCGAGGCGCCTGCGGATATCCTGCGCAGTGCCGGTGTCCGGCTTGATGAGAATTACCCGAGCCCGGTGGTCGATTTGAAGGCCTCTCGCGAAGCTGCTCTGGCCGCCTTCAAATCACTATCCTGAATCGCGCGGCCTGAATCGCGCATGCCCGACTTGCGCGGGCGTTGCACTCACAACAATCCCAGATTGATGGCGCGCAGCACAGCCTGCGTGCGATCACGCACGCCCAGCTTTTCCAATATGGAAGACACCTGATTCTTGATGGTACCTTCAGATTTGTGAATGGTGTTGGAAATTTCCCGATTGCTGAAGCCGCCGGCCATCAGACGCAGCACTTCTATTTCCTTGTCACTGAGTGCTTCCACCGCAGCGGTGTCATCGTACCGGGGCTCCATGGTCGACAACCCCTTGAGGATTCTTTCAGTCAGCGCTGGTTGCATCAAGGTCCCGCCAGCGTGAACGGTATCAATGGCACCCACCAGACTGTCCAGTGACACATCCTTGAGCAGGTAGCCACGCGCGCCGGCAGCAATACCTTCCATGACCAGCTGACTGTCGTCGAAGGTGGTCAGGATGATACTGGGCACCATACAGCCGGCGTCGCGCATGGCGTGCAACGCATCAATGCCGGTCATCTTCGGCATGCGAACATCTATCAATAGAACGTCCGGTTGAAATCTGGCGATACCGTCGACGACCTGACTACCGTCTTCGACCTGGCCGACAACCTCAATGTCCTTGCTGAGCTCGAGCAAACTGCAGATACCCAGACGCACAAGGTTCTGGTCTTCAGCCAACATGACACGTATTTTCATCTCCGGCTCCGACGCAGAGTAGCAATCAGTCTTTACCACAGTATGCCATACCCGCAATCGGCATCACTAGGTCATAAGTCATCCGTATCATTGTGGCTTTTGGCACTAGGCCGGTTGACAGACAAGCCCCAATATTAAGGTCCTTATCCGACTTTGCCAATCCGAGGTTCACATTATGTTCTGGCTTCATCAATCCGCTCTGTATCTGCATATTGTTGCCGGTGTCATCGCGCTGGTGATCTTCTGGGTACCGGCGATCAGCAAGAAAGGTGCCCTTAACCACAAACGTTTCGGCCGCATCTTCGCCATCATCATGTACACCGTCGGCTGGTCGGGCGTACTGATAACGTCCTTCGATCTGTGGCGCCCGCTGGTGACGCACCCAGTCCCCGTCACGACCACGCCTGCAGCCATAGACGCCTTCAGTGCCGAGGTCCGCGCCGCCGCAACATTCCTGCTCTCGCTCAGCATCCTGGTGCTGGCGACCACCCGCCACGGCTGGCTGGTCATTCAACACAAAGAGGATCGTCGCATCCTGCGCAGACCGGTGCATGTCGCGTTATGTCTGGCATTGCTGACTGCTGGCGTAACGTTACTGGTGCTGGGTGCTCGCCGAGGCGATATCCTGATGCTGATCTTTGGTGCTCTGGAGACCTGGGTAGCGGCGGGCTTCCTGCGCTACGGCTTCAAGGCTGAACTGGCCCACCCGCGAGAATGGTGGGTGGAACACCTGGGCGCACTGATCGCCTCAGGCATCGGCGCCTACACAGCATTTTTTGTAGTGGGCGCCGCCAGCCTGCTTGGTCCACTACTTGAAGGTGGCAGTTTTGCCGGCCTGGGCGTGGTGTTCTGGGTGTCGCCGGGCGTCATCGGCGGCATCGCAATCGGCAGACTGAGCCGCAAGTACCGCCAACGCTTTACTGTCAAACCTGGCTGAGTTCAAGAGACGATTCTCATGTAACCTTGTGCCTGACGGCATAGGCCGGATCGCGCCACAGCTCATCCCGCATAATCCGGCTCAGCACATCAACACTGCGCCCAATATCGGCAAACCGAAGAAACAATGGACTGAAGCCAACTCGCAGAATGTCCGGCGCGCGAAAATCCGCGATCACGCCGTGAGCAATCAATGCCTGGCAAATGGCAAACGCGTGCGGATGCCGATAGGCCAACTGGGCACCCCGTTGTGCTTCATCAACTGGCGACAGCAATTGCAGCTCGGCCAGTAATGGCGACTGAGCTACCCGCTGCATAAACACGCCAGCCAGTGCCAGCGATTTTTGACGCAACTGCGCCACATCCACATCGGCAAACACATCCAGCGCAGCATCCAGAATGCTCAGGGAAATCACCGGCGGCGTACCGGTAAGGAAGCCCGCCACGCCTGGCGCAGCCTGATAGGCATTGTCGAAATCAAATGGCGCCATATGGCCCATCCAGCCACTTAATGGCTGGGCGGCCTGCGCCTGATGCCGCCGGGCCACGTACAGAAATGCCGGGGCACCGGGACCACCGTTCAGGTATTTGTAACCGCACCCGACAGCAAAATCGGCGCGACAGGCATCCAGCTGCACAGGCACAACCCCCGCACTGTGCGCCAGATCCCAGATCACCAGAATCCCTCTGGCCTGCGCCTGCTCGGTGATCGCCTGCATGTCGTAGAGGGCACCACTGCGGAAGTTGACGTGGGAGAGCAACAGTACCGCAACGTCATCCGTCAGCGCTGACGCAATGTCATCATCTGCGGCCAGGCGTAATGAACACCTGTCTTCTCCCAGTTGCCTGGCAAGCCCCTGTACCATGTACAGATCAGTCGGAAAATTGCCCTGCTGGGACAACACCACATGACGTTCGTTATGCATCATCAATGCAGCGCTCAGCAGCTTGAAAATATTGACGGATATCGAATCGCAACAAATAGTTTGTCCTGGCGCCGCACCTATCAGTCTGGCAATTTTTTCACCCGCACTGAACGGCAGATCGATCCACTGATGCAGATTCCAGCTTTTGATCAGGTCCTGCCCCCACTGCTGCTCGACAACTTCCCTGGCACGCTGTTTAGCCGACACAGGCAGACATCCCAACGAGTTGCCATCGAGGTAGATCTGCTCAGCAGGGACATCAAACGCAGCAGTCTTGGCGGCCAGCGGATCCTGTCGGTCCATCTGTACCAGTGTGTCCTCGCTCCCGGCGGTCATTGCGGCAACACGCTTTGCAGGGTCGACAATAGCACTCTGAAGCTGCGTGTACCGGGATGTACCCAGTCAAAATGACCGCCACTTTCCACAAACAGCGTGCGCGCACCCACCATCAGCGCCTGGTTAACCGGCACCAGAGTATCGTCTGCTCCGTGCAACAGCACCGTGTTGGCATGGGCAGGATGGGCGCTGGGGTTGGCATCGTGATAAGCATCTGGCCGTTCCTGCGGTGTGCCGCCCATGAATAGCGGCGTGGCAGTTTCGCAGCTATTGCTGCCGGCCGCATAGGCATTGATGTCGGTTATCGCGGCCAGCCCCAGTACCGCCGATGCAGTCGGCGTTTCGCGGCCGGCGAGCAAAGCCAGATGACCACCGGCTGAGTGCCCGGCAATGACGAACCGGTCGGTGTCCACAGCATGATCGCCCAACGCCTGCAGGTGACGGGTCCCCGCCATAATGTCGTTGAACGAGCCCGGCCAGCCACCGCCGGTGTCACCAGTGCGCCGGTATTCCAGGGACCAGACTGCGTACCCGGCCTGCGCCAGCGCTGTGCTCAGGGCATAGGTATGGGTGATATCATAGGCATTGAGCCAGCACCCACCGTGGATCAGAATCACTACCGGCGCTCGGGCATCGGTTCCGGTATCGCCAGTATCGACTGTTGGCAACCATAACAGCCCGACCTGTAGCACATCACTGCCATAGGCAATACGGGCATCCGGCTGACGCACCGGTAACGCCGCGACTTCGCTGAAAGCAATATTGGCAGCAACAGGCTCATATTCGATGGGCGCTGAAGGCTCATATTCGATCTGCGCGGCCACGGAACAGGCCGGCATCGACAATATCAGCAGGCTCAGCGTCGCAATAACCAGCCCCGCGCGACGCCAATCAGATGGCACGATTATAGACATAAACTATTCCTGCTATTGGACGACAAACCGTGAACGCATTCAATATTATCCCGGTTTGGACGCTCGCGGCTATGGTACCTGTGTCAGCACACTTGAATTCCGGCCACAGCCAAGACACTATACGGCCCCAATAAAAGAATAAAAATACCCGATATTGTATGTCGGTATATAGAGTACGAGGATCAGATGGCTCAACAGGAAGCAGTTGACTCAATCGCTAAAATCCAGAAATTGCGCCTGCAACGCATGACCTGGGGTTTGGGCGCGCAGTTCAGCACTTGGCTGGTCATCGTCGGGCTGTATCTGTTTGGCATGGTTCCAATGCTACCTGCCGCTATCTATTTCCTGATGATTTTGACCATCAATCTTGTCTTTGCCTTACTGATAAAGGCCAACGTCAACCTTAGATTTAGAGACCCCAGCATGACCGCGGCGCAGATCGTCGCACCGATTTGGCCTGCTGTCATTCTCATGTACTTTGTCGCTGACCCCCAGGCACGGACAGCCTTTCTGTTGACGGCAATCAGCGGCCTGATGTTCGGTTCGTTCGCATTGTCACGCCGCAGCATGCTGGCAGTGAGCGCCTTCATCCTGACCAGCTACCTGGCACTGCTGACCGCCCTACACCTGTTTGCCCCGTCACGCATGGACTGGCGCATTGAACTCATTATCGTTTTCACCTACGCCTCAGTCCTGGTAACGGTCGCCTACCTGGGCAGCTACATATCCAGTATCCGCAACACCTTGCGGGAAAAGAACGTCCTGTTGGCTGAGTTGGCCGCACGCGACCCACTCACCCAATTGCCGAACCGGCGCTCACTGATGGACCAATTGTCCCAGGAAGTCGCCCGCTTCGAGCGCCGCACGGCCAATGAGCATGAGCTTTGTGTCAGCATGCTCGACGTGGATCACTTCAAACGAATCAATGATACCTGGGGGCATGATACCGGCGACGCGATTTTGTGCCGCATCAGCAACGAGTTGCGCAAAATCATGAGACAAGGTGATTTTCTGGGACGGTTTGGTGGCGAGGAGTTTATTGTCATATTGCCCGAATCGACCCTGGAAGCTGCCCAGCACACGGCCGACCGTATCAAGGACTGTGTCGCCAATCTGCATTTTCCGGAATTGCCAGACGGAGAACGGATAACAGTCTCTCAAGGGGTATCAATCTACCAGCCCGGAGAGCGGATAGAGGCCACTCTGAAGCGCGCCGATGAAGCCCTCTACATTGCCAAGGAAGAAGGGCGCAACAGAATCGTTGTCGGCCACTGAACACAGCCCTGAGCAAGACGAGCAGCCCTGAGCGGGTCAAACAGCCTTGAGCGAGATGAACAGCCTTGAGGGATTAAACAGCCTTGAGCGGAATCAGGTTCTCGTTCTCAGCCAGAGCAGGCAGCTCCGGCAACGGAATCCCCAGGTTATTCTTCTCGAATACCCGGTCCGCCCGATAGCTTGACCGCACCAACGGCCCTGCCGCCACTTCCATAAACCCCTTGGCCAACCCCAGCTCACGATAACGATTGAACTCTTCCGGGCTGACAAACCGCTCAACCTTCAGGTGATTACGTGTCGGCTGCAGATACTGCCCCAGGGTCAGGATGTCGACGCCTATTTCGCGCAGAGCATCCATGGTCTCCAGGATTTCTGCTTCCGTCTCACCCAACCCCAGCATTAGACTGGTTTTGGTCAGCACCGTGGGCCGGTGCTGTTTGGCGAACGCCAGCACGTCCAGCGTTCTCTGATAACCGGCACGCGGATCCCGTACCGGGTGCGTCAGACGTTCAACGGTTTCCACATTCTGCGCAAACACTTCCAGACCGGAGTCGACGACTCTGGCAACCGCCTCCATGTCGCCACTGAAGTCCGGCGTCAACGCTTCAACAGTCACCTGCGGGGTGCGCGCCTTGATGGCCGACACACACGCGGCATAGTGTGCCGCGCCGCCATCTTCAAGGTCGTCCCTATCCACCGATGTCAGCACAATATAGCGCAGCCCCATCAGTTCCACCGACTTCGCTACGTGCTCGGGCTCATCCACATCCAGCCAGCCGCCGGGATTACCGGTATCCACTGCGCAGAATTTGCAGGCCCGCGTGCACACCGACCCCATCACCATGATGGTGGCGGTGCCGTTATTCCAGCATTCGCCGATGTTGGGGCAATGGGATTCCTCACAAACCGTACTCAGCCGGTTCTCGCGCACGTTCGCCTTGACCGCCTCAAAACGCTCGCCACCGGGCATACGCGCCCGCAACCACTTGGGCTTGCGCGACACGGGCACAACCTGTTCCACGACGCTAGCGGACTTTTTCACGCCATCCTTGATCGCGGTAAAGCCTTGTTCACTGCGGAACTTGCTGCCACTGGGAATGGAGGGTGGGCGCTGCTGACTCATCTATTGCTGATCCTGTGATCAAAAAACCAATGCACCATGATACCGCATTTGAGCGCTCATCATAAGGCTGTCCCTTCGCCATGGGCATCGGGGTGGGGCTGCGGCTCTTGAGATAGTGATAGATGTCACGCCGCCGGGGCCGGGGGGGCTGCAGTTGAAGGTTCCATTGCACGAAGGTCGTCTGGGTGGGAGTGGCTGATTGAGGAGCGTATGCGACCCTTGGACGGTCGCATCCGAGCCCCCCAGGGACGGGTTTACGGGCGACTCCGAGAGCAGCCACTCCCACCCCGACGACCTGACGAAAGAACGCATCCCATAAATAGTTCCTATTCCGGCACCCGGTACCGTAGCGCCCGCCGCCGCTGATCCAGCCCCAGCCACACCAGCGGCACCACAATCATCAGACTGCCCGCCACAAACCAGACATCCGGCACCTCCGCAAACCACACCCAGCCAATGGCCACCGCCCAGATCAGCCCCGTGTACTCCGCACTGGTCACCTGGTTGGCGTCTACATCCCGGTATGCCAGCAACACCGTGATGCTGTATCCGAGAATCAGTACGCCCGAGCCAATGGCGCCCATCAACACGCGCGGTTCCAGCGCCAGCCCTTCCCAGACAAAAAACGCGGCAGCTACGGGCAGCACCAGCAGATAACTCATGAACAGACGATGCAATGTGGTGTGCTGCGCCGGCAGCATCCGCACCATGACGGCATTGACAGCCAATGCCAACGCCCCGCCCAGTGCCGCCAGTGCACCCCAGTTGAACTCCACCGGACGCAGGATCACCACAATGCCGGCGAATCCGCTGAACACCGCAAACACACTGAGCACTGTCAGTTTTTCCCGGAATACCACCACCGCCAACAGCATCACCAGAATGGGTGCCACGTAAAACACTGCATTGGCCGTCGCCAGCGGCAACGACGTCAACGCCACTACCATACAGAAAATGCCTGCCATACCGGCCAGCGAACGAAAGGCATGCACACGCAGACCCGCAAACGGCGTGACCAGATCAAAGCGGCGATACAACGGCAGCAATATCAGCAGTGACAGCAGGCTGCGCAGAAATATGAACTGGAAAATCGGCACGTCTTCGCCCATGACCTTGACGAAGACATCAGACCCCACTGCCAGCGCGTTGCCAATAATCAACAGAACAATGGCTTTGGTGATGCTTCCTGCAGGCATTTAGGCGTCCAATTCTGAATCAATTCATACTATGATGGGGGATAGTTGCAGCATACTAAAAATCGACGGGAGAAACACCACAGTGGACTTTAATCTGACCGAGAACCAGCGTGAGATTGCCGAAGCCGTGTCACAGCTATGCGCCCGCTTTGACGCGAAGTACTGGCGCGACTGCGATGCTGATGCCCGCTTTCCGGAAGAATTCGTGTCCGCCATCACCAGAGCCGGCTGGCTTGGCATCGCCATGCCGGAAGCCTACGGCGGCGCTGGCCTCGGCATCACCGAAGCCGCGTTGATGGCGCACCGCATTACACGCTCCGGCGCCGGCATGAGCGGCGCCTCGGCCATCCACATGAACCTGTTCGGCCCTCACCCGATTGTGGTATTTGGTAGCGAGGAACAAAAGCAGCGCTTCCTGCCGCCGCTGATTGCCGGCACCGAACGCACCTGTTTTGGCGTCACTGAACCCGACGCCGGCCTCAATACCACGGCGCTGGAAACCCGCGCTAAACGTGACGGTGACCACTACATCATCAACGGTCGCAAAATGTGGACCACCACGGCACAAACCGCGACTCACATTCTGCTGATCACCCGCACCACGCCGCTGGCAGATTGCAAAAAACCCACCGACGGTCTGTCCCTGTTTTACACACCACTGGACCGCAACAAAATTGAGGTGCGCCGCATTCCCAAAATGGGCCGCGCTGCCGTCGACTCCAATGCACTCTTCATAGACAACCTGGAAGTGCCCGTGGCCAACCGTATCGGTGACGAGGGTGACGGCTGGCGCTGCCTGTTGCACGGCCTGAATCCGGAACGCATCCTGGTCGCCGCCGAAGCTGTCGGCATCGGTCAGGTCGCACTGGAAAAAGCGGCTGGCTACGCTCGTGAACGCATCGTATTTGACCGCCCGATCGGTCAGAACCAGGCCATCGCGCACCCACTGGCGGAATGCTGGATGGCGCTGGAAGCGGCATGGCTGATGACCTGCAAAGCGGCCAGCCTGTACGATTCGGGTCAAAGCTGTGGCATCGAAGCCAACTCAGCGAAATACCTGGCCGCGGAGGCTGCATTCAAGGCATGCGAGCGTGCGGTGTTGACGCTGGGTGGCATGGGGTACGCTAAAGAATATGATGTCGAGAGGTTATTCCGCGAGGTGCTTATTCCGCGCATTGCGCCGGTGAGCCAGGAGATGATCAAAAACTTCATCGCCGAAAAAGTCCTCGATCAACCACGCTCTTACTGAGTGAAACGGGCAGTGCAATGCCGCCGGCGTGAGGGTAGCTGCTTTCGGAAACGCCCGTAAACCCATCCATGGGGGGCTCGGATGCGACCGTCCAAGGGTCGCATACGCTCCTCAAACAGCCACCCTCACCCCGACGGCTTCGGCAGCATCCAAGCCGGGCATATTAGTGGCATGTACCAGACTCAGCAGCAATGGGAATGGATAGGAAGTGCCACGGATCCAGGGGGCTTCGGGGCGGGGTGACTGGTTTGAGGAGCTTCGGCGGACAGGGACGTCCGCCGAAGAGCCCTACAGGGATGTACTTGTGGGCGTCTCCGAAAACAGTTACCCCGTCCCGGAGACCTTGCCACTGGCACTGGTGGGCCTCAGGATAAACGCAGACCCTGTTCAGCCAATGCCACCGCGCGGAAAATCGCACGCGCCTTGTTCAGCGTCTCCTCCCACTCCATCTGTGGCACCGAATCAGCAACCACACCCGCGCCTGCCTGCACATACAAAGTCGAGTTTTTAATCACGGCAGTGCGAATGGCAATCGCCATGTCCATGTTGCCACCCCAGCCAATATACCCCATGGCACCACCGTAAACGCCACGCTTGACCGGTTCCAGCTCATCGATGATCTCCATCGCCCGCACTTTGGGCGCCCCGCTCAAGGTGCCGACCGGCAGGGTCGCTTTCAACACATCCAGTGCCGTTTTGTCGTCCCGCATCTCGCTCTCGACAATAGAAGCAATGTGCATGACATGCGAATAACGCTCAACAAACATCTTCTTGGGCACCGTCACCGTGCCCGTCTTTGACACCCGGCCCGAATCGTTGCGGCTCAGGTCAATCAGCATCAGATGCTCGGCAATTTCCTTGGCATCAGCCAGCAGCTCCTGCTCAAGCGCCAGGTCTTCCTCTTCGGTAGCGCCGCGCTTGCGGGTACCTGCCAGCGGCCGCACCGTGATCAGGCCATCTTCAACGCGCGCCAATATCTCCGGTGAAGCACTGACGATGTGATGATCACCCATGTTGAAGAACACCATGTAGGGCGATGGATTCAGATAACGCAGAGCCCGGTAGGCCTGCATCGGGTCGCCCCGGAACGGAACCGACATACGTTGCGCCAGCACCACCTGCATGACGTCGCCGGCGAGGATGTAATCCTTGATTCTGTTGACCGCTTTCTCAAACGGCGCCTGATCAAAACTCGATCTGAAATCCTGCTCCTCGCTCTGCAAGACAGGCGACGACGAGGAATCGACGGCAGGCAACGCCAACGGTTTCGCCAGTGTTGCCTCGATGCTGTCCAGTCGCGCCTGTGCCCCGGCCCATGCATCCGGACCTGTCGGATCTGTATTGCAGACGATGGCGATGGTGCCACGCAGATTATCAAAAACCACCACTTCTTCAGACACCATCAGCAGGATGTCCGGCGTGTCGATTTCATCGCTACCCGGCGCGGCGCCCAGAGACGGCTCCACATAACGCACCGAATCGTAGCCAAAGTAACCAACCAGTCCCCCACTGAAACGTGGCACACCCGCTATCTCTGCCACCCGGTAACGCGCCTTGAACGCTTCCACAAACACAAACGGGTCATCCGTTTCGTGGCTCTCCGTCACTTCCCCGTCGGTCTCGACAGTAATGCGGTTGCCAATAACGCGCATGACAGTGCGGCAAGGCAGGCCGATGATGGAGTAGCGCCCCCATTTTTCACCGCCCTGCACAGATTCAAACAGGTAGGTGTGTACACCATCGGCCAGCTTTGTATAAGTGCTTAGTGGCGTTTCAAAATCGGCAAGAACTTCACGCACTACCGGAATCAGGTTGTAACCTTCGGCAGCCAGCTGCTGGAATTGTTCGGCACTCATGCGGGTCATGCTTTTCCCCTGCGCTCAGGCAACAGTCTGTAACTGCTGACGCATTTTTGAAATTGTCTGCTGGTAACTGTCACTGTTGAATATCGCCGAACCGGCAACAAACATGTCGGCGCCAGCGGCGGCGATCTCGGCTATATTGTCGACGGTGACACCGCCATCAACTTCCAGGCGAATATCGCGACCACTGTCGTCGATCAGTCGACGTACCTGTTGCAGTTTTTTCAGCGCTGTCGGGATAAACTTCTGGCCACCAAAGCCGGGGTTGACTGACATAACCAGAATCAAATCGACCTTGTCCAGCACATACTCCAGACACTCAAGGCTGGTACCCGGGTTCAGCACCAGACCTGCATGGCAGCCGGCATCGCGAATCAGTTGCAGAGAACGATCGACATGCAATGATGCTTCCGGATGAAAGCTGATATACGTGGCACCTGCTTTGGCGAAATCCTGAATCATCTGATCAACCGGGCTCACCATCAGGTGCACATCAATCGGTGCCGTCACGCCATAGTTGCGTAACGCTTTGCACACCATGGGGCCAATGGTCAGGTTAGGCACATAGTGATTATCCATTACATCAAAGTGAACCACGTCGGCACCGGCTGCCAGCACAGCGTCTACTTCTTCCCCCAGACGGGCAAAATCGGCAGACAAAATGGACGGGGCGATAAGCATGTCTTTCATAATCAGTTTCCCGGAATTTGATCGCTTTCAGGTCTGTTTTGGCGCACAGACACGCCACAAGGGCTGCATTTTAACGTCAATCTGCATAAATTGCGTGGCTTTCTTGCCTCAGTTCATTTCGGCATTTTGCCGACGCCGGGCCCGGTCACTCTGCACGTAGTCGGGCATCCAGCGTCGCCAGTTTTTCCGGCGTGCCTATATCCTGCCAGTCGCCATCATGACGCTGGCCGGTAACCAGGCCACGTTTAATGGCGTCCTGCAACAACGGACCCAGCGCCAGAAATTGTTCGTGGTAACCGGCGAACAGGTCTTTATGCAAGACACTGACACCACTGTAGGTCAGCCGTGGCGCCACATCCATTGACACGCGGCCAGCGTCGGTCAGGCCAAAATCCCCGTCCGGATGATGCGCTGTGTTGGGCGCCAGCACCAGATGCGCCAACGCATTGTCCGGGGCCAATGGTGCCAGGGCAGCAAAATCAAAGTCGGTCCAGACATCCCCGTTAACAATAATAAAACTGTCATCACCCAGCATGGGTAAAGCACGAATGATGCCACCGGCCGTTTCCAGACGCTCGGCCTCAGGTGAATAACGAAGCTGGACGGCATAGTCACTGCCGTCGCCCAGTGCCGCTTCTATCTGCTCGCCCAGATGATGATGATTAATGACAATGTCTGTCACGCCAGCGCTCTGCAGACGCAGGATGTGCCACTCGATCAGGCTGCGCCCACCGGCCCGCAACAATGGCTTGGGCGTCGTCTGTGTCAGCGGCAGCATGCGTTTGCCCTGGCCCGCTGCCAGTATCATGGCTTTCACGGCTGCGCCTCCGTTGAACCAAACTCGGCGAGCCGGGCCTGCATCTTCGGCATCGGTCCGGCCTGAAACCAGTCCAGAAACGGTTTCATTGATGGGTGTCTTGCCGCCACGCGGCAGACATAGTCCATAACCACCGGCAAATCCTGCAGGTAGCGGTGTTTGTTGTCGCGCAACGCCAGTCGGCAAAAAATACCTAGCACCTTGATATGGCGTTGCAACCCCATCAAATCAAAATCCTGCATAAATTCGGACAGACTGTAGGAAGACGGCACGATACCACGGGCCTGCGCACTTTCGTGGTAGGTCGCAGCCCAACGCTCGACATCCGGCTGCGGCCAGACGATATAGCAGTCTCTGAGCAGCGATACCAGGTCATAGGTCACAGGGCCGATGACTGCATCCTGAAAATCGATGACTCCCGGGGCCTGGTCTTCATGCAGTTCCCCGTCATCGCCGGGCCTGACCATCAGGTTGCGCGAATGATAGTCACGATGAACCCGCACCTGGGGCTGTGCCAGCGCTGCGTCTTCGAGTACACGCCAGCATGTGTCCAGCATGGCGCGTTCGTCGTCATCCAGCTCCATATCCAGCATACCGGCACAGAACCAGTCGTCGAACAGGATCAACTCTCGATGTAACAATGTCCGGTCATAAGGCGGCAGTGACGTAGGCGCCGGGTCTGCCTGCAGTGCCAGTAATGCACGCATGGCCTGCCCATACAGTGCGTCAACGCGCACCCTGTCGTGTTCGGCCTGAGCCTGCTGCAGACAGGGTAGAAACAACTGGTCACCGAAGTCTTCCAGCACCATGAAACCCTGTTCCACATCATGGGCATGGATCTGCGGCGTGTGTACACCCGCGGCACCGAATTCGCTGGCGGCGCGCAGAAAGGCCGGATTATTTTCCTGTTCAGGTGGTGCATCCACCAGCATCAGGCTGGATGGCAGCTCCGGCAGCTGTGGGTGGAGGCGAAAATAACGCCGAAAACTTGCGTCGCCCCCCAGACCGTTGGCCTTCACCACACCGGGGTCTACCCCGAACTGTCGCCGGATTGCTCCCTGAGCCCAGTCCTGTAGCTGCTGCTGCCTTGCCTCTGCTTTTTCCATGTCAGCTCCTGCCCCACGAGCGTTGCCGGTATTGGCTTTATATAAAAACGTCAATGAATTATCATGCGGACGCTGTTAATCCAGACTGCCGCCAATTTGTTCGACCCCTATTCTATTGCCACGGATCGCCCGCACCAATGCTACAGCAGACAAAACCATCAGCCTCGCGACCGGCGGCGGCATTGTTTCCGCTCAAACCTGTGCGCTCAGGCCCGGCGTTGGCGGCGTTCCTGATCCTGGCAGCCTCGGTCAATGTTCAGGCCCAGAACCAAGGCCAAGACCAGAACCAAGGCCAAGACCAGAACCAGAGCCAAGACCAAAACCAAAACCAGACTGAGAACAGCCCCGGCATTCTGACAGACTGGCAAACGCGCGCAACTCTCGACGAAGCGCGACAGCAGCAAATGCCGGCCGCGTGTTGCGGCATGTTTGTTGAACCGCCTCGTACCGGCGAGTTTTCCGATCAGGACCCTGATCTGTCACCGACCGAACTCGAGACCCCCAATCAGGTCCGGCAGCCCGAGCCCAGCCAGCTTTATGTCGATGGCAGTGTCAGTGTGCAGCAGGGTTATCGGACATTGCAGGCTGATGAAGGCCTGCACCTGGACGAAACCACCAACATTCTGACCCTGCAGGGCGATGTCATGTTCCGCGAGCCCGGCTTTCTGGTGACCGGCGAAGGCGCACGGATTGATCAGAACACGGGGGTCAACGAAGTCGAGCGAGCCTCCTATGTCATCCACGACAGCCAGATTCACGGTTCCGCTTCGCAATTAAGCTACAACAGCGAAAGCGGCATGCTGACGCTGGAGAATGGCGAGTTCAGTCGCTGCGAACCCATGGATCCGTTCTGGGTCATGCAGGCCCGGGGCCTGCGCCTGGACAACGCACGCGGCGTTGGTTATGCCAATGATGTCACCTTGCGCATCCGCGACGTACCGGTGTTTTATTATCCCTATACGCTGCAGTTCCCCATCAGTGATCAGCGTGTTTCCGGGGTTCTGCCACCTTCACTGAGCAACAGCCGCGATGGTGGCGTTGATCTGGCAGTGCCGTATTATTTCAATCTGGCTCCCCACTACGACGCCACCCTGACACCCCGCATCATAACCAAACGTGGTGCCATGCTCAGCGCCGAACTGCGCTATCTGGCATCGTGGTCGATGAATACCATCAACCTGGCGTTGCTGCCAAAGGATGACACCTTTGATCCGGCGCGCGCCGACGAGCCGGGTAGCGATACGCCACCGCAGGAAAAACGCTGGTTCATGGGCATACAGCATGAAGGCCGGTTGGGCGAGAATTGGCAGACCTTTGTTGACTTCAACGCGGTCAGCGATGCCGATTATTTTCGCGACCTGGGCAGCAGCGACTTTAATCTGGACAGTCGTACCCACCTGAACAAGGAAGGCGTACTGCGCTGGCAGAATGACGAGCTACGGGCCGATGCGCGCGTGCAACGCATTGAAATTATTGATAGCTACATCGCGTCTATTGATATCAACAAACCCTTCGACCGTCTGCCCGAACTGAGCCTGCAGGGCGATTACCGGGCGGGCAACCGCCTGCGTTATGGATTTAACAGCAGCCACGTCAACTTCGATCGCTCGCTAAACGCCTCGTTACTGTCGGA
The DNA here is from genome assembly GCF_001758195.1 of Pseudohongiella acticola. Lineage (NCBI taxonomy): Bacteria > Pseudomonadati > Pseudomonadota > Gammaproteobacteria > Pseudomonadales > Pseudohongiellaceae > Pseudohongiella > Pseudohongiella acticola. Next base: position 2,549,558 of record NZ_MASR01000001.1, on the reverse strand, counting down.
CGATCAGATTTCGCGCGGTGCGCTGGTCACCGGTCAGCGCTTTGTTGCCGAACCCTATGTCAGCCTGCCGGTGCGCCGCCCGGGCTGGTTTGTTGTGCCCACGGCAAAGTACCGCTACGCCAGCTGGATGCTTGACCATCAGGCAGAAGGCACGGATGACGCGCCTGATCGCGGCATTGGTGTGTTCAGCCTCGACAGCGGCCTGATCTTTGAGCGACCGGTGAACATCGCCAGCGAGAACATGACACAGACGCTGGAGCCGCGACTGTATTACCTGTACAGCGAATACGAAGAACAGCAGACGATTCCGACCTTTGACACGGCACAGCTGAACTTCAACTTTGCCCAGCTGTTCCGTGACGACCGCTTTAGCGGCCCTGACCGGGTGGGTGATGCCAACCAGATCAGCGCTGCTGTCACCACCCGCTTTATTGGCAGCAATGGCATTGAGCGCGCCCGATTCAGTGCCGGCCAGATATTCTATTTCGAGGACAGAAAAGTCTCCCTGAACAGCCCGTTGCAGAACTGGCTGTTGTTGCAACCGCTGGACACAGAGCGCTCGGCGCTGGTGCTGGAAGCGGCCGCCGAGCCCCATCCCGGCTTGCGCCTGCTGGCCGACCTGCAGTGGGATCAGGAGAACAGCAATATCGATGAAGGCAGCCTCGCGGTGCAGTTTCAGGCCTCCAACAATGCGCTGTTCAACGCGGCCTTCCGCTACCGGGAGCGCACCGACGTCTTTCTGGACGCGCCACCGCTACTGGACCCCCGCATCAAACAGATCGATCTGTCGGCGGTATGGCCGTTGAACGATAATTGGCGCCTGCTCGGTCGATGGAACTATGACCACAGCAATAGCAGGAACCTTGAAACCTTTGGCGGGGTCGAATACAGTAACTGTTGCGCAACCATGCGCCTCATCGCCCGCGACTGGGTCAACGATTACGAATTTTTTGAGCAGAATTCCAGGCAGAACCGGGGCATCTTCTTTCAGTTGTCTTTGCATGGCCTGGGCGACCTGACCGGCGGCGGCCTGGGCAACCTGATCAGAGACAGCATCCCCGGCTTTAAGGAGCAAGACGTTAATGAATAAGTACACCCGTCACATTTTAGCGGCCAGCAGGACCGTCAGCATCTGCGCCATCGCCACTCTGGCAATGCTGAGCGGCAGCGTCATTGCCCAGGAACGTCAGGTGCTGGATCGTGTCATCGCTCTGGTTGACGAAGGCGTCATACTGCAAAGTGAATATGACGCACGCTTGCAGGAAATTCTGCAACGCGCCGAAGAAATGGACATGCAGCTGCCGCCCCCTGCCCAGTTGCGCGAACAGGTGATGGAGAACCTGATTATCGAAAGCCTGCAGCTACAGCTTGCCGAGCGGGTTGGCATCCGGTTTGATGATGACACCCTGAACCGTGTCATGACCGACATGGCACGCCAGAACAACATGACCTTTGAGCAATACGTCGATGCGCTTGAATCACAGGGCGTTTACCTGACCACACGTGAGCGTATCCGCAAGGAACTGGCCGTCAACGAAGTTCAGCGCGGCATGGTCAACCGGCGCATCAATATTACTGATCAGGAAATCGGCAATTACCTGAACTCGGAAAGTGGCCGCGATGCCATGGCGCCCGACTATCTGGTCGACCAGATTCTGATCCCGGTGCTGGCAACGGATAGTCCCGAGGTCGAGCGCGCCAAGGAAGCCTTTGCCAACGACCTGCGACAACAAATCGGTGGCGGTGAAGACTTTGCTGATGTACGCATGCAGGCCCAGCAGGCTGCTGCTGCCGGGTCAGCGCGGGCGTTCGCCGTCAGTGGTGGCGAACTGGGTTGGCGTAAAGCGGATCGCTTGCCGACGCTGTTTGCCGACATTGTTCCGGACATGACGACTGGCGCAGTCTCCGAGCCTATTCGCAGTTCCAATGGCTTTCACCTGATCAAACTCAGTGATGTGCGCGGTGACTCCAACCGACTGGTCAAGCAGACTGAGGCCCGCCATGTTCTGATCGCGCCCAATGAGATCCGCACCGAAGATCAGGCTCGCCGACTGGCGCAGGAAGTCTACGAACGTATCGATGGCGGCGAAGACTTCAATATCGTCGCCCGGCAGCTATCCGATGATACTCAATCCGTGGTTGCCGGTGGCGATCTGGGCTGGGTCAGTGACGGCGGCATGCCCCCGGAGTTTGCGGAAGTGGTCAGCGAGCTGGACATTGGTGAACTGAGCGAGCCGTTCCGAACCAGTTTCGGCTGGCATGTTGCCGAAGTGACCGGACGTCGCGAACAGGATCTGAGTCGCGAATACCGCCGCCAACAGGCAACAAACGCCCTGCGTGAACGTAAATTCGATGTAGAGCTGGAAAACTGGATGCTCGAGATCCGCGACGAAGCGTACGTCAAAATCATTAATTGACCCATTCGGCTCACACACTCTGACGCAAGCGGCATCACCTTATGGCATTGCAATTAGCTGTGACGACCGGCGAACCGGCAGGCATAGGTCCGGACCTGCTTGTTCAACTGATGCAGAACGTCAGTCAATTGCCTGACGACTGCGGGCTGGTGGCAATTGCTGACCCCGACCTGCTGATCCAACGCGCATCGGCGCTGGGCCTGCCATTGAACACCTCAGTCTGGCAGCCCGGCAGCGCCACAAAACGCGCCAACTCGCACATAGATGTGCTGCCAGTGACACTGGCAGCACCCTGCCAGGCCGGCACCCCGGATACCCGCAACGCCACCTATGTTCTGCAGACTTTACGCTGTGCTGCACAGGCCTGCGTAGACAAAGAACTGCACGGAATGGTGACCGCGCCAGTGCACAAAGGCATCATCAATGACGCTGGCATCGCGTTTTCCGGCCACACCGAATTTCTAGCCGAATTCTGCCATGTTGACCTGACCGTGATGATGCTTGCCACCGAGGGACTTCGGGTGGCACTGGCCACCACACACCTGCCCTTGCGTCATGTCGCCGATGCCATCACCGCGCCTTTGTTGCGCGATATTCTGGCGATACTGCATCAGGATCTGCGCGAGAAATTTGGTCTCGCCAACCCACGGATACTGGTTTGCGGCCTGAACCCGCATGCCGGCGAGAATGGCCACCTGGGGCGCGAAGAGATCGACGTTATCGAACCGGTTTTAAACCAGTTGCGCGACACCGGCATGCAACTGGTCGGCCCGTTGCCCGCCGACACGCTGTTCACTGACAAGTATCTGTCGCAGTGTGACGCGGTGCTGGCCATGTATCATGATCAGGGTCTGCCGGTACTAAAATACAAAGGCTTCGGTCGCGCCAGCAATATCACGCTGGGACTGCCGATTATCCGCACCTCTGTCGACCACGGTACCGCGCTGGATCTGGCTGCCACCGGCCGCGCTGACGGTGGCAGCCTGCTTAATGCCATTGAGACAGCCTGCCAGATGGCCAGACGGCGCTAAGCCAATACTCACCGATTCCATTGACGATCCGGTAAACATCAAGAGATCCCCTATGTCACCATCCTATACTGGCAAATCAATTGCCTTGCCAGAGCACAGAGCCCGTAAACGGTTTGGCCAGAATTTTTTGCAGGATGACAATATTATCCGCCGTATTGTGGCGGCGATCGCCCCCGGTGCCGGGCAGCATATCGTGGAGATTGGCCCCGGTCAGGGCGCCATTACCACACCCCTGCTCGCCAGTGGTGCCCGCCTGGATGCGATTGAGCTCGATCGCGATCTGGCAGCCTGGTTGCAATCGCGTTTCGCCGATGTGGCAACATTCAGCCTGCATCAGGCCGATGTCCTCAAATTTGACCTGGCGTCACTGACCACGAGTGAACGCAGCCTCAGCATTGTTGGCAACCTGCCTTACAATATTTCCACACCCTGCATTTTTCATCTGCTCAAATACCAGTCGCTGATTCACGAAATGACGTTTATGCTGCAACTGGAGGTGGTGCAACGGCTGGCTGCACAAGTCGGTGACAATCAATATGGCCGCCTTGGCATCATGGCCCAGTATTATTGCCAGGTAGATCATCTTTTTGATGTGCCACCCGGCGCGTTCCACCCACAGCCCAAGGTCACGTCGGCAATTGTCCGCCTGACACCCCATCGGGAGCAAAAACTCGTTGCGACCAGCACCTCCATGTTGCAGGATGTGGTTCGAACCGCTTTTTCACAACGACGGAAGACACTGAGAAACTGCCTTAAAACATTGATACAGGATATAAAGCCAGACGACCTGCCCGTGGACCTGAGTCTACGCCCAGAGAACCTGAGCCTGACCGACTATGTCAATCTGAGCAACACACTCAGTGCCGCACGACAGGAGCAGTAATCAATGGCCACGACCGATACCCGGGGCGACGCTGACCACAACATTGATATTTCCGTGCAGACCCAATATCTGACCGAACAATCCGATCCGGCCAACGACCGTTATGCCTTTGCCTACACCATTGGCATCGAGAATCTTGGCGATACCCCGGTCAAGCTGTTAACCCGCCACTGGCTGATCACCGATGACAACGACCAGGTTGAGGAAGTTCGCGGAGACGGCGTGGTCGGTTTGCAGCCCCTGATTCAGCCAGGGCAAAAATTTGTCTATACCAGCGGTGCTGTGCTCACCACAAAATTTGGTACCATGCAGGGAAGTTACCGCATGGAACATGCCGACGGCAGTCAGTTCGACACTGCCATACCGGCATTTCTGCTTTCACAACCACTCTCGGTGCACTGATGGCGACTTACGCGATTGGCGACATCCAGGGCTGCTACAAGCCCCTGCGCAAGCTTCTCAAGGCGGTGGCGTTTCAGCCTGGCGCCGACGAACTGTGGTGTGTCGGTGACCTCATCAATCGCGGCCCCAAGTCGCTGGACACATTGCGCTACCTGCGCGACATTGGCGATTCAGCGACGGTGGTACTGGGCAATCACGACCTGCACTTTCTGGCACTCTATTATGAATGCACACCGGACACCCTCAATGGTCGGCACACGCTGGACGAATTGCTCGCTGCACCTGACTGCAACGAGCTGGCAGACTGGTTGCGCCACAAACCTCTGGCCCATCATGACAGCGTGCTGGGTTCCCGCGGCGTGCAGAACTACCTGATGGTTCATGCCGGCACACCACCACAATGGGATCTGCCAACAACCCTGGCCCGCTCTGCCGAAGTCGAAGCTGCGCTCAAGGGGCCGGACTTTCGCAAGTTCCTGAATAAAATGTACGGAAACAAGCCGACACGCTGGAAAGAGTCGCTGACCGGGCGAAAACGCCTGCGCATGATCACCAACTATCTAACCCGAATGCGGTTTTGTGACGCTGGCGGCAAACTCGATCTCACTATCAAAGAAGGTATCAATCAGGCCCCTGATGGCTATCGCCCCTGGTTTGAGTTCGAGCAGATTACCAACGAAGACACCAGCATTCTGTTTGGTCATTGGGCCGCTCTGGATGGAGTTACCCAGCGCGAACGAGTACATGCCCTGGACACTGGCTGCGTCTGGGGGCGGGAGCTCACCATGATGCGCCTGCAAGATCACAAACTGTTCAGCGTCTGATAGACTCTGGCGCATGACACAGCAACGCGCCAACATCAATTCCTTTGCAACCTATCTTGTCGGTGGCGCCGTGCGCGACGCCCTGCTTGGCATTGCCGACTCAGATCGCGACTGGGTCGTCGTTGGCGCCACCCCGGATGCCATGCTCCAGGCTGGCTTCACGCCTGTGGGCAAAGATTTCCCGGTATTCCTGCATCCGGACAGTAAAGAAGAATATGCGCTGGCGCGCACGGAACGCAAATCGGGCACGGGCTACAAAGGCTTTACCGTCTATGCCACGCCGGACGTAACGCTGGAGGAGGACCTTCAGCGCCGCGACCTGACCATCAATGCCATTGCCCGGGACACCGACGGCAATCTGATCGACCCCTGGGGCGGCGTCAGGGACCTGCGTGACCGGGTGTTGCGCCATGTATCGCCCGCCTTTGCCGAAGACCCCCTGCGGGTGCTGCGCGTAGCGCGGTTTGCCGCCCGCTTTGCTGATCACAATTTTAGTATCGCCGATGAAACCTGGGCGCTGATGCAAGCCATGAGCGCCAGCGGTGAACTTGAGGCGCTGGTGCCTGAACGGGTCTGGCGGGAATTTGAAAAAGCCCTGCAATCCGACCAGGCTCAGGTGTTCATCTCGGTATTGCATGACTGTGGCGCACTGGCCACATTGCTGCCGGAAATCGACCAGCTGTTTGGTGTGCCGCAGCCGGCAACGTGGCACCCGGAAGTCGACACGGGTCTGCATACATTGATGAGTCTGCAGCAGGCCTGTCGCCTGAGCGACAATCTGTCAGTGCGTTTTGCCGCACTGATGCACGATGCCGGCAAAGCATTGACGCCCAGTGAACACTGGCCACAACACATCGCTCACGAGCATAAGGGCCTGCCGCCGATTGCAGACGCCTGTCAACGCCTGAAGGTGCCCACCGAGTGCGCAGACCTCGCCCGCCTGAGCAGCCAGTACCACACTCATTGTCATCAAATGAAAGTGCTGAAACCCGCCACCGTACTCAAGACGCTGGAGGGTCTGGACGCATTTCGCCGCCCCCAGCGCCTGCAAAAATTTCTGCTGGTATGTGAAGCAGACGCTCGCGGTCGCACCGGACTTGAGGATCAGCCCTATCCACAAGCTGAGCTGCTTTGGCAATGTTTTGTTGCCGCCGATGAAGTTGATGTGCCCACTCTGCTTCAGCAAAAACCGGTGCCTCCCGGCCCCGACGCAGGGGAAAAGATTCGCAACATGTTGCATCAGGCCCGGCTGGGCCGGGTCAGGGAAACGCTGGCCAGACTCAGGGCGGAGCAATGACGCAGCCCTCAGGTCAAACGCCGGTGGTGCTTATCACCGGCGCCGCCAAACGCATCGGTGCCGAGATCGCTCGCTGCTTTCACCAGGCCGGCTATTGCGTGATTATTCACTGCCGCCGTTCCCAGCACGATGCCGAAGCACTGGCGGCGCAGCTAAACCGCCATCGCGCCGGCAGTGCCTCAGTGCTGGTGGCCGATCTCAATGACGAACACGCCTTGGCAGCGCTGGGCACCAGGGCTCTGTCCTGCTATCAGCGACTGGACACACTGGTCAACAATGCCAGCAGCTTCTACCCTACCCCCCTGGCGTCGCTGACCCAGACTCAATGGCTGGATCTGATGAACAGCAATGCCCGCGCTGCGCTTTTCCTCAGTCAGCAACTGGCGCCTGCCCTCATCAAGAGCGCTGGCAGCATCGTCAATCTCACCGATATCAATGTTAATCGCGGCATGGCCGACTTTTCCGCCTACACCATGGCCAAGGCGGCACTGGGCGCCATGACCCGGTCGCTGGCACGCGAACTGGCCCCCTCAGTCAGGGTCAACGCTGTGTCACCTGGCGCTATATTATGGCCCGAGCACACAGAAGAGGGCGCTACGCAAGACGCCGAACAAGCCAGCATTCTTGCCGGTATTCCCCTGAAACGTCTCGGCACACCCGCAGAGATTGCCCAGACTGTGCTGTTTCTGGCGCGTGATGCGGCTTATGTCACCGGCCAGACCATCCGCGTTGATGGTGGCCGCAGCCTGGCTTGAGCAGGTCATCGGGCAAAAATGATGAATGCATTCAAAACAACGACGAATAGCTTTGCCCTGTCGTGTCTTGTTGGTTAAGATTCGTGAGTCCGTCAATAACTTATAAAATAAAAGAGACTCAGACTATGCTGTCAAAACGCCGAGAGGGAGAGATCCAGCCAGGTATCAAATGGGGCCCGTTCGTCTTCCGTATTCCCTTTGTCCACATGCGCTTTGCATTGCCCGAGTTTCTGCAGGGTATCTGCGTTGCCGGTGCCACTGGCCTGGCCCTGGTACCGGTCATGACCGCCTCATTCGGCCTCAGCTTCGAAGAAGCTGTCACCATGGCCATGTTTCACACCATGTTGATTTCTGCCGGCTGGATGATCTTTGGCGATCCGCTGGCACCGGGCTGGCTGACACCGGCGTTGCCGTTCATCTTTGCGTTTGTGTTGGGCGGAGGCAATACGCCGGAAGAGCAATTTCAGTTGATGACTGCGCTATCGCTCAATTTCGCCGCCCTGCTGATCTTCCTCGGCATTACCGGATTGGGGGCGAAACTGGTGGCCTGGGTACCCAATGTGCTCAAGGGCGGGATTATCCTGGGGGCAGCGGTTGCTGCCTTCCTGCGTATTTTTGACCAGAATGATGCGGCCAGCGCTCTGAACTCAACGCCGATTGCCGCCATTTCTGCGCTGGCATTGTGCATGTTCCTGACTTTCTCCAAGCCGTTCCAGCGCCAGGCCGCAAAAATGCCGATTCTGGCCAAAATTGCCGGGCTGGGTCTGCTGCCGGCCTTTGTTGTCGCCGGCGTCGTCGGCCTGGTCACCGGTGAGATGCAGTTCAATATTCAATCAGGCCTGCTGGATGTGCCGACACATGCGACCAGCATGTGGGAGAAAGCCTCGCCTCTGAACATCGGTTGGCCCAGTGTCACCATGTTCCTGAACGCACTGCCACTGGCATTCATTACCTATATCCTGTTCTTTGGTGATGTGGTCACCGGCAATGAAATGATCAAGAATTCTCAGCCAATGCGGCCGGATGAGAAGCTCGACGTCAACGGCAACCGTACCCACATGGCCACCGGCATTCGCAACGCCGCCATGGCAGTGGTGGCACCGTTCTTTGGTACTCAGGGTGTGCTGTGGACGGGTATTCAGGTCATTGTACTCAAACGCTGGGTCACGGGTCGCGACAAGATGGATTCCATTTTTGATGGCATCTCGGCCTACTATGTTTACGGGTTCCCGGTCCTGTTCATTGTGCTGCCCATTGTCACCATGCTGCAGCCATTACTGCCCATCGCGCTGGCGGTAACATTGCTGTTGACGGGTTTTGCCTGCGCCACGCTTGCGCTGACCACGGTAACTGACAGCACCGAGCGCGGCGCCATGGTCCTGACAGCCATCGCCTTCTCGCTGTTTGATCCATGGACAGGTTTGCTCGCCGGCCTGGCGACCATCCTGGTTGTGGTGGGTCCGGGCGTATTTACCGCCAAGAAAGAAGCCGCAGACGCTGCCGACAAGGCGACTGCTGAAGCGGCTGTCGCCAAAGATCTGTAATCGACGTCAGTGCCGGGCAGCACTCGCTGCCCGGCACTGAAACAGCCTTTGTTAAGCGTCGACCGCGCTGGAAATCCGCCTGCCCTGCCAGTCAAAATCGATGGGCCATAACACCTGTCGGGATTTATCATACTGCTGCCACAGGGTCGCGTAGGACAGCCCGGTATGGGGATCAGTCAGATCGCCACAAAGCTGTGACATTGGCCACAACACAAACGCATTCTCAGTAATTTCCGGCCTCGGCAGGACAATGCCGTCATAGTCGCCGACACAATCTGCGTAGGTCAGGATATCAATGTCCAATGTTCGCGGACTGAAGCGTGGCCCGCCCCTGACCCTGCCATGCTCAGCTTCCAGCGCTTTGATACGGGCACTGACCGTGGCCAGCGCCATATCGGTGTCAACCGCCACCACCATGTTGAGAAAATTATTGCCGTCAAACCCCACCGCCCTGCTTTCAAACACGGACGATATCTGCAGCGTGCCATAATCTGCTTGCAGCGCATCCAGCGCCGCCCGGATATGATGATCCGCCTGCTGATTACTGCCCAGGCTCAGCGTAAGTAATGACATAACAAAGTCCAGATTTTATCGCGGGTGTCGCGAAAGAATGTCAGAGCCGCGGGAGACGCTCGGGTTGTTGACCGCGCTCGATAATCACACCAACGTCCCGGGCACCGGTGACCGCTCCCGGCTTGCCCAGCCTGAGGCGCAGCCAGCCAACCGGAAACTCGGAAAGAATGATCGCCGCCATCTGCTCTGCCATGGTTTCGATTAACAGAAATTCCGCCTCTTCGACAAACGCTATCAGGCGCTTGGAAACCGCCTTGTAGTCTAAAGTTTTGCTGATATCCTCGGTTGCCGCGGCCGGTCTGATGTCTGTCGCCATGTCCAGATCGATACTGACCGTCTGCTTTATTTCGCGCTCCCAGTCGTAGATCCCGATCACGGTCCTGATTTCCAGCTCTTTGATGTAAACAATATCCATAATCAGATTCCGGACAGGTTTTTGAGTGATGGCAGTGTGTCCATGGGCCAGCGAGGCCGGGCACTGATCTCCAGCCCCTCGCGCTGACCGGCCAGCAAACGCTGGCAGCCGGCATAGGCGATCATGGCACCATTGTCGGTACAAAAGCGCGGTTGCGCATAAAACAGCTGACTGTGCTGCGCCTGCACCATGGCTTCGAGGCCGGCGCGAAGATGGGTATTGGCGCTGACACCCCCGGCTATGATCAGGCGACGCATTCCGGTCTGCTGCAAAGCACGGCGACATTTGATGACCAGCGTCTGCACGACGGCTCCTTCAAAGGCCAGCGCAACATCGGCTTTATCCTGTTCACTGATATTCCCCGACCCGGCACCCTCGAGCTCGGCCACGGTGTTGCGCACAAACGTCTTTAAACCACTGAAGCTGAAATCCAGTCCGGGCCGGTTAGTCATGGGCCGGGGAAATACAAATCTTCCTGCGGTGCCCTGTGTCGCCAACGCGGCTACGCGAGGACCACCCGGGTACGACAGCCCAAGCATTTTGGCCACTTTATCAAAGGCTTCGCCGGCAGCATCATCCAGTGATTCGCCCAGCAAGGTGTACTCCCCGATACCCTGCACCGCAACCAGCTGCGTGTGCCCGCCGGACACCAGCAAGGCAACAAAAGGAAAAGCGGGCGGATTGGCTTCCAGCATCGGTGCCAGCAGGTGGCCTTCCATGTGGTGCACACCCACTGCCGGGACATCCCAGGCCATGGCCAGTGATCGGCCCAGCGCCGCGCCCACCAGCAAGGCGCCGATCAGCCCGGGGCCGGCGGTATAGGCTATCCCCTCAATGGAGGAAGCGGGCACGTTATTCTCTGCCAGCAACTGCCGGATCATGGGCAGTGTCTTGCGAATATGATCGCGTGACGCCAGCTCCGGGATCACGCCTCCGTAGACGGCGTGCATCTCTACCTGACTGTACAGCGCGTCCGCCAGCAAACCCTGTTCACTGTCGTATATTGCTACCCCAGTCTCATCACACGAGGTTTCAAGACCCAAAACACGCATAAAAGTTGTCTGACCTGTTCAAATGCTGCAAAAAGACGTGAATAATACGGCAGCCCCCTTGGATAAGCCAGTATTTGGCCGGATTGGGCAATTTAGGTTTTGCATTTTCCTGCGCGCCGCATTACCATATGCGCCCTTTTAAATTGAATGCAAAGGTGTCTCTGCACTATGCCAATGGTAAAACTGAAAGAAAACGAGCCGTTTGATGTGGCTCTGCGTCGCTTCAAGCGATCCTGCGAAAAAGCCGGCGTTCTTGCCGAAGTCCGTCGCAAGGAATTTTACGAAAAGCCGACTGCTGCCCGTAAGCGCAAAGCAGCTGCTGCTGTAAAGCGCCACCTGAAGAAGCTGTCACGCGACAACAAGAAGACCAAGCGCTTCTATTGATTGTTCACGATTGCCGATCTGATACTGGATTTCGCAGCACCTGTTTCTGCTGATCCTGGATACCCCTATGGCCGATAGCGCACTAAAGCTCCAGCTCACTGAAGCGATGAAAGATGCCATGCGAGCAAAAGATAAAGCTCGCCTGGGTACCGTGCGCCTGGCCCTGGCCGAGGTGAAGCGGATCGAAGTCGATGAACGGATTGAGCCTGATGACGCCCGTGTGCTGAGCATCCTGGAAAAGATGATCAAACAGCGCCGGGAATCCATTCGCCAGTACGAAAGTGCCGGGCGTCAGGATCTGGCCGACATCGAGCAATCTGAAATCGAAGTGCTGCAAACCTTCATGCCGCAACCGCTGTCAGACTCCGAGATTGACGCCATCGTCAATCAGGCACTGGCAGACACGGGTGCCAGCAGCGTCCAGGATATGGGCAAGGTCATGGCTGCGGTCAAGCCGCAGATGGCCGGCCGCGCCGACATGGGCGCCGTGGGCCAGCTGATCAAAAGCAAGCTCGGCCAGGCCTGATCAACATCGATCGTATTCGACCCGGGCCATCATCGGCTGTCGCGTTGCATTAATTTGCAACGCTAGTTTGTTACACTGAGCCAACACCCCACCGATCACTACCGGGTTTACCGTGCATGGCTGGCCTGATTCCGCAGAATTTTATTGATGACCTGCTCAGCCGGGTAGACATCGTTGATGTCATCGACAAACGCGTCAAACTGCGCAAGACCGGTAAAAATTATTCCGCCTGCTGCCCCTTCCACCAGGAAAAGACCCCCTCTTTCAGTGTAGAGCCGGAAAAGCAGTTCTATTACTGCTTCGGCTGCGGCGCAGCCGGCAACGCCCTGGGCTTTGTGATGAATTTTGATCACAAGGAATTCCCGGATGCCGTGGAAACCCTGGCGGCCGATTGCGGCCTGAGCGTGCCGCGCGAGGAACGGAGCGCCGCCGGCCAGCAACGCAGCAGCGAAAACAACGAATTGCTCAGCTCGCTGGAACAGGCCAACGTTTACTTTCAGCAACAGTTGCGCCAGCACCCGGCGCGCAACAAGGCCGTTGCCTACCTGAAGTCGCGCGGCCTGACCGGCGAAGTCGCCAAACGCTTTGCCATCGGCCTGGCGCCACCAGGCTGGGACAACCTGCTAAAACACCTGGACGAATACAAAATCAAGCGCCCGATCCAGGAAAAGGCGGGGCTGATCATTGCCCGTGACCCCGAGCGCCAACAGGAACGTCAGGACACACATTATGATCGCTTCCGCGATCGCATCATGTTTCCCATTCGTGACAGTCGCGGTCGCGTCATCGCCTTTGGCGGCCGCGTGCTCGGCGATGACAAACCCAAGTACCTGAACTCCCCGGAAACGCCCGTTTACCACAAAAGCCGGGAACTTTACGGTCTCTATGAAGCCCGCAAGGCCGCCCGCAAACCGGAACGTTTCGTCATTGTTGAAGGTTACATGGATGTTGTGGCGCTGGCTCAGCACGGCATCAACTTCGCCGTGGCAACACTGGGCACCGCTTCCAATACCAGCCACCTGGAAAAGCTCTTCCGCCTGGCCCCCGAAGTCATATTCTGTTTTGATGGCGACAACGCCGGCCGCACTGCCGCCTGGCGCGCCCTTCAGGCGTCACTTCCGGCAATGGAAGATGGTCGCCAGATTCGCTTCCTGTTTCTGCCCGAGGGCGAAGATCCGGACACCCTGGTGCGCAAAGAAGGTGCCGATGGTTTTCTTGCCCGCCTGAACCGATCGGGCTCGCTGTCCAACTACTTTTTTGAACACATGCAGCAGGACATTGATGCCACCACTATGGATGGCAAAGCCCGCCTGTTCAGCCAGTGCATCCCGCTGATCAAACTGTTGCCGCGCGGCCTGTTCCAGCAACTCATGCTGGATCAGTTGGCACAGATCACTGGCAGTCAGCGCGACACCATTGACCGCCTGCTGCAACAGACGCCGGCCGCTGCACCAGCACCGCAGGAGCAGGCTCCTGCCCGGGACGCCCCACCAGACTGGGACGAACCACCTCATGCCGTGCCGACAACAACAGCAGGCCCGGGCCAGCGACGACAGCCGCAAGCCCCCGCGGATCCGGCACCACGCGGCAAACGCGTCAACAAACCAGCCGGCCTGATAGCCATCGAATTACTACTGCAGCAGCCCACACTGGCCACCACGGTTGAAGGCGATCTCACGGCCTTGCGCCATCTACAGGACCCAGATGTGGATTTATTGCTGGAACTCCTTGAATTCTCGCAATCTGACCCCGATATAACTACCTACGCATTGCTGGGGCACTGTTATGGCACTCCTCCCGGCAAACGCCTGACTCAACTGCTAAAGAACGAGAGAATCACCCCGGCGGCAGGCCAGGCTGAAGAATTCAGCTTTGTGTTACGCCAGTTACGACAGGAAGCTGACAAGCAACATCAACGCCGCCAGTTGCTTGAACGACTCAAACCACGTTTGCGGTCAGTAAAAAACGAGGACCCTGGTGACTGACTGTCACTGGAAACCATCCAGCACAAGGGCTATAATGCCCGGCTGATTTTTATTTTCGAAGCGGTTACATCTAAACCGAATGGGAAGCTATGTCTGATTCGCGCCTGAGTTCACCTCAATCCGGCCTAAAAGCCCTTATTGCCAAAGGCAAAGAGCAAGGTTACCTGACCTACGCCGAAGTCAACGATCACCTGCCCGAATCCATATCGGACCCGGATCAGGTCGAAGACATCATTCAGATGATCAATGATATGGGCATCAAGGTGTTTGAAACCGCACCGGATGCCGATACCTTATTGCTGAACGATGGCGACGAAAGCGGCACTGACGAGTTGGCCGCGGCGGAAGCTGCTGCAGCGCTGGCCGCCGTGGAAAACGAGGCCGGTCGCACCACCGACCCGGTGCGTATGTACATGCGCGAAATGGGCACAGTGGAACTGCTGACCCGAGAAGGCGAAATTGTCATTGCCAAGCGCATTGAAGAAGGCCTGCGCGAGCTGATGAAGTCCATGTCCAGCTTCCCGGGCACGGTTGCCCATGTGCTGAAAGAATACGATCAGGTGACTGCCGAAGAGCGCCGCCTGACAGATGTCATTACCGGCTATCTGGAAGTTGATGATCCTGAGTTGCCGGCAGCGGCCGACAGTGACGACACCTCGGACAGCAGCACCGACAGTAGCAGCAGCAACAATAACGATGATGATGACGAATCGGCCATTGATGGCGATGACGACGAAGAAACCACGTCCGGCCCAGACCCGGAAGAAGCCCGACTGCGTTTCACTGACCTGCGCACCCAGTATGAACTGACTGAGAAGCTGATCAGCAAACACGGCCGCACGCACAAGAAGACGCTGGCCGAGTTGGATAAACTGGGCGAAATGTTCAAAACCTTCAAACTCACGCCCAAGTTGTTTGAAGCCCTGGTCAATCAGGCCCGCGCCTCCCTGTTCCGTGTCCGTCGCCACGAACGTGCCATTATGGCGCTGTGTGTGCGCACCGCAGGTATGCCGCGCAAGACGTTCGTGACCACGTTCCCGGGCAGCGAAATTGATGAGAAATGGATCAACCAGTTTGCCAAAGGCAAAGAGCCCTGGGTTGCCCGCCTGAAAGATATTGCAGATGATGTCCACCGCTCTCAGCGAAAGCTGCAGACCATGCAGGAAGAGTCAGGCCTGACGGTTGCCGAGATCAAGGAAATCAACCGTGGTATGTCCATCGGCGAAGCCAAGTCGCGTCGCGCCAAAAAAGAAATGGTGGAGGCCAACCTGCGTCTGGTAATTTCGATTGCCAAGAAGTACACCAACCGTGGTCTGCAGTTCCTCGACCTGATTCAGGAAGGCAACATTGGCCTGATGAAGGCCGTCGACAAATTTGAATACCGCCGTGGTTACAAATTCTCGACCTACGCCACCTGGTGGATTCGACAGGCCATTACCCGCTCGATCGCTGACCAGGCACGCACCATCCGTATTCCTGTGCACATGATTGAGACCATCAACAAGCTGAATCGCATCAGCCGTCAGATGGTGCACGAGAAAGGCAGAGAGCCGACTCCGGAAGAGCTGGGCGAGCGCATGGAGATGACTGAAGACAAGGTTCGCCGTGTCCTTAAGATCGCCAAAGAGCCCATCTCCATGGAGACACCGATCGGTGACGATGAAGACTCGCATCTGGGCGACTTTATCGAAGACTCAACCGTTGAGTCCCCGGTAGACTCATCCATTGAGGAAGGCCTGCGCGAAGCTACCCGCGAAGTGCTTAACAGCCTGACCGCACGCGAAGCAAAAGTGCTGCGCATGCGTTTTGGTATCGACATGAATACCGACCACACGCTGGAAGAGGTAGGCAAACAGTTTGACGTGACGCGCGAGCGCATCCGTCAGATAGAAGCCAAGGCACTGCGCAAGCTGCGCCACCCGACCCGCTCCGACCACCTGCGGAGTTTCCTGGACGAGTAAGTCTATAAAGAGACGTAAAAAAAGGGGACGGAGCCAAGGCTCCGTCCCCTTTTTTTAAGCAGAGAGCTTAGATCTCCTGGTTGATACGGATATACATCATACGACCACGGATATCGTGAACGAATGTCTCTATACCACCCAGGTTAAAAAACGGCTCCGGGTAACGATCACCCAGGTTACGTGCACCCACTTCAAAGCGTGTGGCGCGATCGCCAATCAGGCTGTCAAAGGTGTACGCGTAGTTGGCATCAATATAGGTCATGCTGGCAGCGGCGGAACGACCATTGAGTGCAATCTGACCCGCCAGCAATGCGCCCGAGTTGAATGAGTATTCAAACCCGTCGATCCAGCGAGCACGCAGCAGAGCGCTGTGATTGCCCAGGTTCCAGTTCATGGTGGCATTGACACGGAATTCAGGCATCGGCGGCACTTCCGCGATGGCTTCGTTCTGACTACCAACACCGTCACCGGCGGGGATACCCAGACCCAGGTCATAGGAGTATTCCAGTGCCTGCGTTCCATCCAGATTGAACACCATGTTGCCGAAGCTGCCCAGATCCAGATCGTAACGCGCGTACAGATCCAGCGCGCGGTGCTTCATGGTCTGTGCATTCAATCGCGATACAATCACCCGGCTCATGACACCATCAACATCGCGGTTGATATTTTTGTCAGAGTTCGGACCATTAAACCACGCCAGCTTGCTGGCCTGACTGGCAGGGTTGCCACCGGCGGCCAGGAAGGCTTGGTAGTCCAGGTTGACGACCTGGTTCAGCGTGGTACTGGAAATACGATCCTTGAAATCATATTCCGCGTAGTCAACACCGATAGACAGTGATCCTTCCAGCAGGCTCAGCGACGCACCCACGTTAAACACATCGGCCGTTTCCGGCGTCAGGTTCAGGTTGCCTTCGTTACAGGCCACACGGAAGGCGTTGGAGTTGTCAAATGGATCGCCGGCGTTCTGCAGGGCACAGGTCTGCGGTGAATAAAGATCTGCCAGACCCGGCGCAATAAACGCCGAACTCCAGGAGCCACGCAATGACAGAATGTCCATTGGCTGCCACAACAGCGCTACCTTGGGGTCAAACGAGTCACCGATGGAACCGCCGTAATCCGTGTAGCGACCGGCGATCTGGAACTCGGCCTCACCCAGACGGTTGGTCGTCAATGGTACTGCCAGCTCGAAGAATGCCGAGCTCACATCCTGTTCAGCCTGGTAGTCAACTGCACAGCCACCCTGGTGATAGTCACACTGATTGCGCGCTGCATCGAAGTCCACGTCAACTTCGTCCTGACGAAACTCGACACCAAAGGCACCCAGAATCATACCTGTAGGAATCTCAAACACCTCACCGGTGGCTGCCAGCTCCACTGACTTGAAGGTGCTCTCAGTTTGCGTCAGGCCAGCAATGGTGATGGCATCCACAACCGCTTGCGAGTTGGCGTACTGTGGCGTGCCGGTATTGGCGCACACCCGATTGGTACAGTTAAAAACCGAGCTGGCAAATGGGTTGTAGTACGCAGTTGTATCGGGCGACGAAGGGTCCGCCACCAGCGTACCATTGATACCCTGGATCAAAGCCAGTTGGCTTGAGTTCTTCTCCAGCGCATCATCCTGACCAAACTGATACACACCGGCCAGCGACACCGCCCAACTGGTGCCAGGCATTTCGTAAGTCAACGTATCTGCCAGGCGTATATCGAAACGGTCCGCGCCCTGCGGAAAGGCACCATCATCATTGACGGCAGTCGGCTGAGTCTGCAACTTGAATGCATTGATACGCAGTTCAGTAATACGGACGTCTTCATTAAAGGGAATACCCAGCGCCGGATTAAACGGATCGGACGCCAATTGCACAACGCCATTGGCATTTCGCAAGGGGTTACCATCCGGACCTGCCTGCGCGTACAAGGGTTCCATGCCATTGCCGCGGTTGGCCATGGCACGATACGGATTGCCTGGGTGCTCGCCCGCAACCACGGGCAATTCAGGAATCCGACCGCCCGGGTTCTGCGGCGATCCACGAGTAAACGTTTCCAGGCGCGACGCGTTGATATTAAAATCATTGGTCAGATTGTCGTTAAAACGGTGCTCATAATTGGTCCACAGGCTCATCTTGTCCTGAGCGCTCATGAAATCCCAGAACTCACCAAAATGGAAGTTACAAGTGGTACCCAGTAACTGACCGCTGGCATAACTTCCCTTGATTCCGACATCAGTGCCCGAGCCATTGTCGATACCGCAACCCGGGTCGGGGGTACGCGCGGAGGCACCGGTCAACTGACCCGTTGCATTACGGGTAGGCACCGCAAAGGTACCCGGGTTACCGGTACCGGAGCGCTGAAAACCACTGCGCAGGAACTCTGGCCGGTCGGTCTGTTCCAGGGTGCTGCGTGTTGAGTAGGACAGAGCCATGGCAAAATGCCCGTTGTCAGTCGCCGTACCGGTAATCAGTTCATACTGCTTCTCGACCAGATCACCACCGCGGTCTTCCTGGTGGAAGATGCTGACATCTGTTCCCTCATAACCTTTATTGGTGATGACGTTGACCACACCCGCCACCGCATCAGAACCGTACAGGGCCGACGCGCCGTCTTTCAGGATGTCGATACGCGCAATGGCGATCTGCGGGATTGTGGCGTTCAGGTTGGTATTATTGGTACGCTGACCGTCAACAAGGTTCAGCGTAGCACCAGCACCCAGACCACGAAGGTTGGCAGACGATGTGACACCGCCCTGACCACGGGCGGCATAGCCATTGGTCTGGACGTCGGTGCCATAGTTAAATGTCTGGTTCGCCAGCACTTCACCCAGGTTCGGTGTTGCATTGGCTTCGATTGCTGCGGAATCAACCACAGTAACCGGAGAGGATGAGTCGAAACTGTCTCGTCGGATTCGGGAGCCAGTTACAACAACTTCTTCGATGTCAGCCGCAGCGCCTTGCTGGGCAACAGCGACCATAGGTAGTGGCAGCAAAACGGACGCCGCCAAACCCATCTGAACGATGGATTTCTTCAGTTTCATGATTTCCCCTTAATTTTATTATTTTCATTATTATTGCCAATGAAAAAGTGGAACTATTGACTAATTATATTTTTATTCAAAAGCTTATTCATACAAACTAAAACCCAGCGGCAAGCCTGTTGATTCGAATAACCTGTTAGACAACACATAGTCAATTTCATGAAACGTCGCCAAAGTACCCAAGGTCAGATACCGGTCTCGCTAATGCTCAAAAAAATCGAGATATGACATACCTCAACATCGCTGTGGCGAGAGATTAAACCAGAACTTCTGAACTCGTCAATCAGATACTTAAACCATGAAATCCGGCGTCCTATCGTGATAGATTAGGACCCACGAGAGTAACCCGTGCCAATTACAACAATAAGGAGACGGACGCCGTGGACGAACTATTCAGGACGGTCAACAACCTTTTTGCATTTATTGCCCCTGTTTCCAATGCCGTGTGGGACTTCCCAACCCAGTTCGGCTGGTATCAGGCCGTACCGCTACTGGGTGAAATGTCCTTTGCCGTCATTCTGCTGCTGGGTATAGGTGTCTATTTCACGATTCGCACCCGCGGCGTGCAGTGGCTCAGCCTGACCCGCGCCATTCCCATTATGCGGCGCCGGCAGATCGACCAGACCGGCATTAGCGCAACCGCTTCCTTTATGCTGGGCCTGGCCATGCGAGCCGGGCCAGGCAACATTGTTGGCGTCACTGGTGCCATCACCGTTGGAGGCCCCGGCGCTCTGTTCTGGATGTGGATCGCGGCGCTGTTTGGCATGGCAACAGCCTTCATGGAGTCTGTACTGGCGCAATTGTTCAAGGAAAAGAAGAACAATGAGTATGTTGGCGGACTGCCTTTTTATGGCCGAAGAATCATCAACAACAAACGCTTTGTCGGGGTCTTTCTGAGTGTTGCGTTCATGACCTACGCTCTGTTTAACGTGCCAGTGCAGACTTTTAATGTTTTTACCGCCATTGGCATGATCGCAGACACAGCCACCGGAACCTCCTTCGAGCGCCAGTCACCCCTTTACTACGTGATTGCCATTATCATGGTGACCAGTTGTGCCTGGCTTATTCTGGGTGGCATACGCAGGGTCACGGCCTATACCAACTACCTGGTTCCGATCAAAGCTACTGTGTTCTGTGGCATCTCGCTGTTGATTGTATTGATAAATTTTCCTTTGCTGCCAAGCTTTTTCAGCGCCGTGGTCTACGGCGCGTTTGACCCGGATGCATTATTTGGCGGCGCCATGGGAGTAGCGCTCGCTGAAGGTGTGCGACGCGGCCTGATGTCGAACGAAGCTGGCCAGGGCACCATCACCATGGCCGCCGCCGCTGCGGACAACAATCACCCCTGCGAACAGGGCCTGGTGCAAAGCCTGGGTGTATTTTTTGACACCATCATCATCTGTACACTGACCGGTTTTATTGTTGTGTTGGCGCACCTTTGGACCGATTCAGCCAGCAGTGCTCAGTGGGCAGCTGACAGCGCCTCCCGCATCGGCACATACCTGGCGTCCGTTGAGGCACTGGTGCCGGCCGTCGTTGCTAACACCGTGATTATTATTCTGGCTGCCTGCTACTGCCTGTTCGCCTTCACCACATTGCTGGGCATGATTTCATTTGCAGAGATCTCGGCCAACTTTATTTCCCGGTCAAACGCGTTCATTCTCGGCGTCCGGATTGCCGGATCCCTGGTCTTTGTTCCTTTCGGTGCGTTGACAGTGCTGGCCGGTCTGGAGCTGGGCAACCTGTGGACCATTACCGACCTGACCAACATCATCATGGTCTATCTCAACATTCCCATTCTGCTGCTTGGCGCCCCTCTGGTATACAAGGCACTGGCGCACTACCGGGCAACCAACGGCGGCAAATTCATTTCCGCCGACATTGGGCTGGAGACGGAGCACTGGACACACGACAACCAGAAGCACCTGTAAGTGCAGACATGCCGTCAAGTCATGGAAATTTCACAATAAGTCGGCAGAATGGAGAATTGCCAACCCGGAGGTTATTGCCATGCACACACCACGCCGTCCACTGTCTGTAGTGTTAAGCCTGTCAGTCATCATCAGCATGACTGCCTACCTGGTTAACGCTCAGGGCCAATCAGACCGCGGACGCCAATGGATCGCTGGCGATCATCATATTCACAGCCGCTTCAGCACGGGCTGGGACCGGGAGCAGAACCCGCCAGCCCCGATATTGGGTGGCGATGCCATTTATCCCACGCCAATGAATGCGCTGATGGCGCGGCATTATGGCCTGGGCTGGATGGTCACCACCGACCACGGCGGCCCCAATCACAGCCAGGTCAACCTCAATCAGGCGTACCCCGAGCTGCAGCAATCCCGCGTGGTGGTGCCGGATGTCATCCAGTTTTATGGCATGGAATTCGACACTCCCGGCGCCGACCACTCCAGCCTGATCATGCCCCATACTGATGATGAAGCTGAGCGGCTGCACAGCATCGAATCTGCCTACAACAAGCGTGAGCCCTGGCCAGCGAATCCGGACTGGGACACCGAGCCCAGGATGCTGGAAGCACTCCGGTTCATGACGACTTTAGCTGAAACGCCGATAGTCATCGCCCATCACCCGTCCCGCTCCGCGTCTGCTCAGGGTCAGTATGGATTAACTGCACCCACAGAGTTGCGAGCCTGGAATGATCTGGCACCGAACATCGCTGTCGGCATGGAAGGCGCCCCTGGCCATCAGGCGGCCACCCTGAACCCGGACGGTTCATTAAAGAGTGTTGGCGCACGTGGCGCCTATGGCAACCACCCAACCATGGGTGGTTTTGACCAGATGACGGCCGTTGTTGGTGGTTTCTGGGATGCGATGCTCAGTGAGGGTCGCGACTGGTGGATAACCGCCAATTCGGACTCCCACGTGCATTACACAGAAGGTGGCGTGGATTTCTGGCCCGGCGAGTATTCAAAGACCTATGTGTGGGCTGAAAAAAATCACAATGACATTCTTGATGGCATCCGGCATGGGCGGGTGTTTGTAACGACGGGCGATCTGATCAGCGAATTGCACGTTACCGCAGAAGCCGCTGGTGCTCAGGCCCATATCGGCGGCATGCTGCAGGTACCGGCGAATGAGGCGGTTGTCGTCACCATCCGCTTCCGTGATCCCAACGGCAACAATCACCACGGCGACAACCCTACTGTGGCACGCGTCGACCTGATTGCCGGTGGCATAAACGGCCCTGCCAGCGACCCGGCGACCGACACCCATGCCGACACGAACGTAATAGCACGTTTCACAGAAGCAGACTGGACCGTCGATGGCGAGTTTCGCGAAGTGAGCTACCGCTTCGATGCACTGCCCAATGATCACTACATTCGTGTGCGTGGTACCAACACCACGCAGCTCGAGCCCGAACTCGACCCGCGCGGTGAAGATCCCTGGTCAGACCTGTGGTTTTACGCCAACCCCATTCGGTTGCATGTGGAAGATTAGCAGTCTGGTAGTCAGGTTAGAGGGACTCGACAAAAGCGGCCAGGTGCTCAATGTCGCGCGCCGACAACGCCTCGGCTGACGGCCACATGAGATTGCTGCGATCACCGCGAGTCTCGCGGCTCTTGTAGGCTGTCAGCGCCATCTCAACAAAACCGGCATCTCGCCCCTGCAACTGCGGGCCGATACCGCCCTCACCGCCAGCGCCATGACAGGCCTGGCAGCTGCCATAGGCCTGGCGACCAAGCTCTACCGGGCTGGCCAGCGCTGCCGCCTCAGCCGCGGCTCGTTGCTGTTCGACAATGGTGCCGTTCTCCGCCACATAGGCTGTATAACAGTCACCGGAACAGGTATGTACGCCGGGCCTGGATTTAACTTCCAGGTTGGAATAGGCGATATCAAAGATGACAAAAGCAAACACCAGCGATATAACGGGCAGGACAAGATTTTTCATGACAACTCCTGAGTAGATAGGCGCGTTAGATACGCAATTCAGGCGCTATCGGATTCAGGGGAAAAGCCAAAACGCTGCAACAATCTTGTGCTGGATATACGGATGGGGCTGGCAACTCGCGTCACAGAACCTTATAATCCGCCTTCCGCTGTCCTGCGCGGGCCTATAACTCAGTTGGTTAGAGTAGCGGACTCATAATCCGTTTGTCCCTGGTTCGAGTCCAGGTGGGCCCACCACTATTTTCGGCTACCCCCCGTAGTGAATCCTTCATTTTTCATTGATTTAGCATCCGAGTAGAGGAAATTTGGCCGGTGTGCGTGACGGACTAATGATCCCCTAATCGCCTCTCTGACGAGGGCTGGCGCATACCTTACTATACCTATGCACGCTACCTGGAAGGCTATCGGGGATTCAATTAATCGGAGTTCCGGCGGTATTCCCGAGGCGTTATGCCGGTGTGCTGCCGGAACGCACGATTAAATGGGCCCAGCGAGTTAAATCCACAATCGTAGGCGATACTGGCGATGTTCAAATGCTGACAGTCAGCATCGTCGAACAGGCGTTTTGCCCGCTCAACACGGTAGCTGTTGAGTAGGTGATTAAAGTTCCGATATCGTAATCGGTTGGTGATACAGCGAGTAACCTTGTATTCCAGCTCTCCAACGCGCGCAGCGAATTCAGCCACCTTGAGATTGGACGTCGTCAACAGGTTTTCATCCTCAATGGCGCGGAGTATACGCTGGGCAAGAACGTCTGATTGCTCGTCATCTGATGGTACCGCTCGGCTGCGCTCAAGCCCGCCACTGACTGAAAGCGGGTGACGAAGCCGGTATTGAACGGCTACGAGGCCACCTGCAAGGGTAAGGACTGCACTGCTGGTCAGCAGCATGGCTTGCCAGTCGGCTGCCAATGAGCCCGGACGCGCACCTGAAACCCAGAGCAACGTGATGGCTACCAACAAACTGAAACTACCGACATAAATTTGTCTGAAGCGACGCTCAGCGGGAGAACTCAGGACCAGATAATCGTGCAGTGCTTCGCGCCAGACAAAGGCGATAGCGGCGATACAGACCAGAGAGGCTGCGTTGTTGATCATGCGCCCCACTTCTGTCGCCATACCTGGCGTACCTGCTGCTGGCATCAATGTCGCTGCTGCTTCCACGGTCACTATCACGGGCACCAGAGCAAATACCGCGGGGCCTAAATGTCGTTTATCGCGAAACAACGCTCGACTCAGGAACCAGAACCAGCCGCAGGCACCAGAGCCGACAATAACCAGAGCAGAATATGTGAAGCCAGAGTCTGATTCTGAATGACGGACAACTGACGAACACAACGTCGCCAGAGCAAAGCACCACCATATTAGCAGCAGGGGCCCAACCCCCTTGATTCGACGCAGTACCCGGGAAGCCGTCAAGTCTGTTCCAGTCGATTGTGCTGCCGTCAGTTCGTCAGTTACGGAGCTGATTTTCCACATAACGCTGATATCAATACTGGCCAATACTGGCCGATTTCGAAAACGGCAAGAAACGCATCTGAAAATCCCGATACTTAGCGCATCTGCCCTGTATTTGCTAATGATCCAGGACAGATGTTAACACAGCATTGAGGAGCAGGTATGTCATTACAATCGTTTAACACAGCTGATTGGCGATCCCCTTCTTTTGCCAACAAGGGAATTAACCTGGCGGCAAAGTGCTGGTTTTTCATGGTGCTGCTAGGGCAGGCGGCTTTCTCAATGTACATCGTTGCGTTTTATTACCGAGCCGCGTTTGGCGCCGACTTTTTGAGTTTTAATCAGGTAATGCCAGCAGGCTATATTGAGGGCGATACATGGGGAAATTTCGCTGTGATCGGGCATGTGGTGTTTGCGGCGCTGATTACGGTGGGCGGCCTGATGCAGCTCGTGCCGGCTATTCGTAACCATTTCCCGGCACTGCATCGCTGGAATGGCAGATTGTATATCGTGATTGCCGGTGTCATGAGTCTGAGCGGCGGCTTCATGATCTTGACGCGGAGCGAGCTGGTGGCGGGCGATAGCTTTGGGCACACGGCGCTGATGATCAATGGGTTAATAATTCTGGTATGTGCAACGATGGCGTTCAAGTTTGCGCGGGAGCGCAAGTTTGTGCAGCACCGCATCTGGGCTTTGCGTCTCTTCATTGCGGTCAGTGGTGTGTGGATGTTTCGGGTGGGCATGATGGCCTGGCTGAGCTTCCATGGCCAGCCGGTAGGTTTTGATCCGGTGAGCTTTTCGGGACCTTTTCTAACGGTACTCAATATCACAACGTATATCATTCCGCTGCTCTTGCTTGAGGTGTATCTGCAGGCCCACGCCAGAGGATCGGCGACTCAAAAGCTGATCACGGCAGGAGGCTTATTCTTGCTGACGCTGGTGATGTTGGGAGGGGTAATTGCGGCGATTTTTGGGATGTGGCTGCCTCGAATTTAAGAGAGTCATGAGCCAGCCAGACGCACGCCATCAGCAACCGAACGCCAACCGAAAATTGCAGGGCTCGGAAAAGTTCGGGGTTCGGCCGCCCAGAAATCCCGCCAAATCTTCGATTTAGCAGGGTCGGTGGGAGCAGGGTTCGGAGGAAGCGTTTGGCATTCGATGGTGCGAAGCCTTGATATTCGGGCGACAGACTGCAAACCTGTCACGGTTCTGTCACTGATCCTGTCTAGCATCAAGCGCTCAACGGGAGACACCGGTTATGAAAAGCAGGACAATACTTTCGTGGTCACTGGGCATCAGCGCGCTTGTGCTAAACCTGACTGCCGCCGCCCAATGCGCAAGCCCGACACCGGACAGTGAAATCACACGCGGCACTGTTTTTATCGATGCCAACTCCGATGGCCTGATGAACCCCGACGAGACCGGGCTGGCCGGTGTCAGTGTCAGCAACGGATGCGAGGTTGTCGTGACCGGGCCCGACGGACGTTATGACATCGCGTTGGCGCCGTTGCAGATCCTGTTTGTATCGCAACCGTCCGGGTACAGCGTGGCGGTGGATGCCAACAACGTGCCGGCCTTCTACTACCGCCATTACCCGGAAGGAACCCCCGTGAACATCGACAACGCCGACGTCGAATGGAGATTTCCAGTGGTCGACGCCACCGGCCCGATGCCTGACGCCATAGATTTCCCGCTGACCATCATTGAGAACGCAAGCCATCAGTTTGATGCACATGCCTTTGCCGATCCGCAGGCCCGCACGGAACTCGATCAGGACAAGCTTCGCGAAGACCTGGTGACCACGTTGATCGGCAATCCGTTCTCCGCTGAGTTTGGCATTACTGTCGGTGATGTGGTGTATGACAATCTTGACCTGTACGACCGCCACAAGGAAATGATGGCGCTGATGGACATGCCGCAGTGGTACCTGCCGGGCAATCATGACTTGAACTTTGAGTCACCCGATGCACGTTTTGCCAACGAAACCTACAAATTGCACTTCGGCCCCACGTATTATTCCTTTAACTACGGCAATGTGCATTTTGTCGCACTCAACAATGTCGAATACGCGGGTGACGATCAACGCCTGGACGATGGCGGACGTTATCGGGGTTACATTCATGACGATCAGCTCTACTGGCTGGCACGCGATCTCGCCAACGTCCCCCGCGACCAACTGATCGTCATTGCGTCACACATTCCCCTGGTATCGGAAGCAATTGATGACAGCGGCACCGAGCCGGCAACGGGCCCCCATACGGAAAACTTTGCTGCGTTGCTCGATATCCTGGCACCGTTTGAGCATATTTATGGCATGGCCGGTCACGATACCAGCAACAATTGGAAAGTCGAGGTGGGACACAGCCACGGCTGGCATGGCCAACCGTGGATCGCCCATACCCTGGCGCAGGTTCGCGGCAATGGCTGGCACACTGGCCCGGAAGATCTGCGCGGCGTCAACGATGCCATGATGCAGGACGGTACGCCCAACGGTTTTTACCTGCTGCGCTTTGACGACGTTGATGTCACGCCGGAATTCATGCCCTTCCCCTACGGTGCCGATGCCGGTGAGCATATGCGCATTACCCTGGATCCCTTGCTGGTGGAGCCCGACGGGGGCAGCGTTAACCGCGGCCACCTGATCGATGGCGCCAAGGTCGTGGTTAATCTATTTGATGGCGGCGCCAGAGACCGGGTCTGGATGTCGTTGAACCGGGGAGAAAGACAAGCCATGACCTATACTGTGCGCACCGACCCGTTTGCCGAAAGGCTTCATGAGCAGTTGCAAGTCTCTGATCATCCGACAGGCAGCCCCACCCGTTCCGCACATATCTGGGAATTACCTCTGCCAGACAATCTTGCGCCGGGCGTTCACCGGGTCGACATTTTCAGCGCAGATGAATTCGACCAGCAGCGACATGGCGCGCTGAGTTTCGAGGTTCGGCCATGACTCGATATTTACTGATCTTTGTAACATTGCTTGGTTTTTACCAGCAGCCTGTGGCTGCCTCGGAGGTCACGCTATTGCAGGCATTTCATGTTGCCGAGATCTATACCGCGAACTCACCCTCTGGGCATGACACGGACACCTATAACGGAGACCCTCACTACGTTATCGAGGTTCCGGTTGACAATGAAATGAAGCGCGTGTGGATTCACAGGACGCATGGTCGGGTATCAAAGATAGAGTCTGGTCCCGTAGAGGCAACGAACCTGGAATATCAGTGGCCAGGCATCAGGGTCGTCGCTCACCGCGGGGGAGTGGGACTGGATGTTCCTGAAAATACCCTGCCAGCTATCCAGAGGGCGATCGATATCGGCGCGCAGCTGGTAGAAATCGACATACGTGAAACCCGCGATGGTCACCTGATTCTGATGCACGATACCACTGTGGATAGAACAACTGATGGATCCGGAAGAGTGGAAGAGTTGACTCTAGAAGAGATCAAGGCGCTGGACGCTGGGGGTTGGCACAGCGGTCGATATAGAGGGACCGAGGTGCCGACTCTTCAGGAGGCATTAGCCCTGATGAAAGGAAAAATAAGCCCTGATCTGGATTTTAAAGACGGCGATGTGGAGAAGCTTGTGGCAGTCGTCAATAGCGTCGGCGTTGCGGGGGAGTCTTACTATCACGGCTCAATCGAAAACAGCAGAAAACTGAATGATCTGCAGCCAGACATTTTTTTGCGACCTTCGGTAAGCCATAGTGTTGATATTCATCAGACAGTTCGGTCATTGTGGCCACCCCTGATAAATCTGAACTGGCATGCGGTCACGGACGAGAACATCCGACTGATTCACCTGCTGGGAGCACAGGCATTTGTAAACACGCTCAGTACAGCCGATACCTTGTTGAATGTGGAACTGGCCGCTGAAGCCGGAGCTGATTATATACAGACGGATTATCCGGACAAGGTGATAGCTCTGCTGCGCGAGAAAGGATTGATGTACGACGAAAGCAAAGATGTTAGCGGTCGGATTCATCCATTGGGCAATGAGAGGCTCAGTTACCCTTTACGGTGATATATTCTACGTTTGTTCCTGGTTCGGGTCCACGTGGGCCCATCACAATTTCCAGCAACCTCTGCAGTAAACCCCTTATTTTTCATTGTAATAGCTTGCCAGCAACGGACTTTGGGCCGGTATAAGTGACGGACTATGCATCCATTACTCCCGGAAATAGTCCTTACCAGTAGCAAGCAATCGGGATATATTGTGGTCACGTTAATGACACATCACCGACAGGGGGCATCATGACAACAATGTTTTCGATACGCGTATTGACCCTTTGCAGCGCCATGGCTGCCGTGTTGGCCAGTGCCATGATTCATGCGCAGCCTGCCTCTCCGCTTACTATCATTGATGGTGGTTATGCTGAGCAATGTTCCACGGCGGCGCGCAATCCGCAAGCAGCGTCCAGGATTACAATCACCGGATCGCGCGTCATCATTTCGCCCATACGGCTCTGTACGCTGGCAATACAGGAGGGTGACGAAGCAGGGAATCGGGCGGCGAGCTATAACAATCGTGGTGTACTCCACTTTGAGGCGGCGAACTACGATGATGCACTGGCCGATTTCACTGAAGCTGTGCATCTGGACGACACGCTGACGTTCGCTCACATCAATCGGGGTAATATCTTTAACCTGCGTGAACAGTGGGCGCAGGCCATCAGCGCCTTCGATCGCGCCATTGAACTGGGTATACAGCCCAGGCCCGGGCGCGCAGGGGAAACGATCGAGTCGCCTCAGGCAAATGAGGCCAGGGCGGTACGTGAGCTGGCGAGAGCCCATTTCAACAGGGGTATCGCCCACGAAAACCTGGAACAGCTCCGCGAAGCCTATCGCGACTACCGCAGGGCATCGGAACTGGCACCCGAATGGGAGGAGCCGCGCCGGGAGTTGGAGCGCTTCGAAGTTGTCGGGCGATGAGTAGTGATTTAGCCCATTCCCAGTGACAACGGCATCATGCCCCCACTTCTTTTAAGCATTCTTCAACAATATTTAAGCCTTCTTCAAGCACATCGTCTTCAATCGTGATTGGCATGAGAAAACGAATGGAGTTAGCAAATAGACCGCAAGCCAGCAGAATCAGTCCTTTTTCCTGAGCTTTTTTTGTAATACCAGCAGCCAATTCAGCTTTGGGTTGATGGGACTCTTTACTTTCCACCAGTTCAAAGGCTGCCATAGCACCCAAATGCCGGGGGTTAGCAACGTGTCGAAATTGTTTTTCCCATCGGGCGAAACGGTCATACAGTTTTTGCCCTAAGCGCTGACTTTTACCAAGAATATCTTCTTCCGCGAAGACATCAAAAACCGCCAATGCAGCGGCACAGGCAGTTGGGCTACCCGTATACGTTCCACCTAAGGAATTAGGGCCTGACGCATCCATCACGTTAGCGGTACCCACCACTGCAGAGATAGGCATGCCAGCAGCCATTGACTTGGCCATGGTCATCATGTCCGGCTGAACGCCACTGTGTTCAATAGCAAACATTTTCCCGGTTCGGCCAAAGCCACTTTGCACTTCGTCAACAATCATCAGAATATCGTTTTCATCACAAATCTTGCGAATTTCCTGAAGGAACTGGGGGGATGCCGAATAGAACCCACCTTCACCCAGCAAAGGTTCAATAACGATAGCAGCCGTGTCTCCTGCAGGAGAATCTGACTTCATTGTCATTCTCAATCCACGCAGAGCTTCTTCTTCGCTGACACCATGGTAAGGAACCGGATATGGCGCGCGATAGACCAATCCAGGCATTGGGCCGAACTCATTTTGGTAAGGCGCGGCCTTGCCGTTCATGGCCATGGTCATGAACGTACGGCCATGATACCCCCCATCAAAGCAGATCACATTGTTCTTTTTGGTAGCAGCACGCGCGATCTTTACCGCATTTTCCAACGCTTCTGCACCCGAATTAGCGAGCATGACTTTTGCATCACCCTTTACAGGAGCGACTTCAGCCAGCTTCTGGGCGAGCTTCACATAACCCTCATACGGCATAACGGTTTGGCACGTGTGCATAACCTTATCTAGCTGGGCTTTTACGGCAGAAACGACTTTTGGATGGCAATGACCGATGTTAAGAACACCAATACCACCAGCAAAGTCGATCATACGCTTGCCATCAGCGTCCCAAATTTCTGCATTTAGTGCATAGTCCGCAAATTGTTTATTCGGACTTGCCGCGCCAGCTGCAACATAACGCTCTTTCAGCGCCTGTAATTCTTGATTGGTCATTTTTTACTCCATTAGATGAATTAAGAGATTCATCGCAGGTTCTATTCACCACGACATTTTTAAGAAATTCAGTCCGGGTGCCTGGCAAGTACTGCCAGCCAGAGTGGGCCTGAATCCGACAAATTGTGAAAGGATAAAGACAGGTATAACAAGATTGCCCTTTCTTTCGACCTCAAGGAAATGACCACCCAGTCTTGTGCGCATGAGGCGCGACATGTTGACTGCCTATTACGCCGGCCTCCTACTTTCGGATGACCGATTAGGTTTTTTTTACGCTTGACCTTTGCTCGAACTTAGCAGACTCGGTGGCGTCTCATGCGGGCAGCTATTTTTTTTGCGCAGAACACCATATGATGTACCACAGCGGCATATTGACAGAAGAAAGGCTCAAAGAACTGCTCTCTGACTGACCTGGGAAGGTGGTTGCTGTCTTAAGTGTTTCCTGTTTGCCCTATCCCGGGGAAATTGACCGGGAGAAAGTACAGGCCCGGAGCGAAGCAGTACGGCAGGCAACTCTTAAACGCGCGCCTTACCAGGAATAACTCATGACTGACATAAGCGAAAGCAATCAAGAAAAAAAACAGCAAATGCCACCGCCCGTCTCTAATCCCTACTCAACCTCCAGCGCACGGAATTACGCGCTGGGCGTGCTCACTGTTGTCTACAGCTTCAATTTTATTGACAGACAATTATTATCGATCCTGCAAGAGTCCATCAAACTGGAACTCTCGTTGACAGACAGTCAATTGGGTTTATTGACAGGCTTTGCGTTTGCCATGTTCTATGTCACTGCAGGAATACCCATCGCTCGCTGGGCGGATCGTGGCAACCGACGTAATATTGTTGCTCTCGCCATCGGCGTGTGGAGCTTTATGACCGCCATCAGCGGTTTTGTGCAGAACTATCTTCAGCTATTGCTGGCGCGTATCGGCGTAGGGATCGGCGAAGCGGGCGGAAGTCCACCCTCCCACTCGATCGTGTCTGACATATACCCGCCTGAAAAACGTGCGACCGCCCTGTCAATTTACTCGACGGGCGTCAACATCGGCATCCTGTTTGGGTTCCTGTTTGGCGGCTGGCTTAATGAATTCTTTGGCTGGCGCGTTGCCTTTGTGGTCGTGGGTTTACCCGGCCTCTTGATCGCAATACTGATTCGAACAACGTTAGCCGAGCCGATACGTGGACTGAATGAAAACAAACAGGTCCCTGAAGCACTGGTGCCGTTCAAGCAGGTATTGGCACTGCTTTGGAGCAGAAAATCATTCCGCCATATGGCGCTGGCAGCCGGACTCAATGCTTTTGCAGCCTATGGCACACTGAATTGGCTGGCATCCTTTTTTATACGCAGTCACGGCATGACAACCGGCGAACTCGGCACCTGGCTGGCGCTGTCGACCGGGCTGTTTGGTGCAATAGGTGTTTTTGCTGGTGGTATCATTGCCGACAGGCTGGCGCCGCGAGACAAACGCTGGTACGTGTGGCTG
Source organism: Pseudohongiella acticola (assembly GCF_001758195.1). Lineage (NCBI taxonomy): Bacteria > Pseudomonadati > Pseudomonadota > Gammaproteobacteria > Pseudomonadales > Pseudohongiellaceae > Pseudohongiella > Pseudohongiella acticola. The sequence goes on along the minus strand of NZ_MASR01000001.1, from coordinate 2,517,388 downwards.
CCTGCCATCGCGGGCTTTATCAGCCTGCCTTTTACGATGGTGGTCTATCTTACGTCAAGCCAATACACGGCATTGATTCTGGCTTTTGTACCAGGCCTGCTGTTTAACGTTTATCTGGGCACGACCATCGCGACCTCGCACGCCCTGGTTGGGCAACGCATGCGCGCCACTGCATCGGCAATTTTGTTCCTGATACTCAATATTATTGGTCTCGGCCTTGGTCCCTGGTCAGTCGGTATGCTGAGTGACTACCTGTTACCAGCCCTAGGTAATGAGTCGCTGCGCTATGCCATGGTGGCATTAATTCCGACGGTACTGTTCTGGTCGTCATGTCATTTTTATCTGGCATCCAAAAATTTGCGCACGGACCTTGCGGCCGCTCCGGACTGACCATTAACGGCCTGGCATGACGGACCATACACCGCTAACGAGGGTATAGTACGTTTCTGTCGAGCTGGGTCGCTAAAAAGCCATACGATGCATTGAACAGCCCCTGGCAATAACCGGTAACGCTTGCAAATTTTTGATTGAATCATGGCCCGTATACTGGCAGATTGTGAGCTTATTTTCCCGTACCCAAAAAACCTGAACTGCCGCCTCATATCAACCTCTACAGGCAGGAAAACAAAAAGAGCTATATAAGACCATGGACCTGTCTACTACAAAATCCCTCTATGAGACGCTTCCTTTCCCACAAAGAAATCCTGATGAAGAAGCGAATAGACTAATAACACCTCCTCACGATTTTTTTGGGCGCATCAACCATCATTGCTTTCAAGGCAAAGAAACTTTTTCAGACGGATTCAGAGCGCTTGTGGCTGGAGGTGGCACAGGCGATGCTGTCATTTATCTTGCTCAGCAACTGGCTGAACGCGGGAATGGTAACGTGACATATCTGGACCAGAGCACTAACAGCATGAAAGTTGCTCAGGCGCGCGCGGACAGGCGCGGCCTTAACAACATTGAATGGGTCAACGGCTCATTGCTCGATCTCTCTCCTGCAGATTTTGGTGAATTTGATTACATAAATTGTGTAGGCGTCATCCATCACCTTCACAACCCCATTGAAGGGCTACAAGCACTGTCATCCGTGTTAAAAGAAACAGGCGTGCTGACTCTGATGGTATATGGCAAGTACGGCAGACAGGATATAAGCGACGTTAGAGAACTGTTTAGACATTATCTTCCGGTTAGCAACGAAGGCAGTATTCTGAACGATACGAAAGCAATTTTGTCAGCATTGGCACCACAGAACAGCTACATGAGAGGCCGGGATCGCGAGTCCACCTTGTCCTCTCTTTTTGATGACTCTCCAAATATGGCAGATCTTTTCCTGAATCCCGTGGAGGCGGTTTACGCAGCAGATGAATTCGCTGCACTCGTCGAGGATGAAGGCGGTCTGGTTCTCAACCGGTTCACCAGTCACGATGGGGACCCAGCTATCATGAGCTACCAGTACAACCCCGCACTGTTTATCGCCGACACCAAAATACGGGAAAATCTTGCAAAGCTACCCATAAGAGAACAATGGAAAATTGCAGAAATCATGGACGGAAACATGCACCTGCATTGTGCCTATGTCGGCAAAAGACAGGCATCCACAGCGAGTTTCCTGGACAACAAACTCATACCCTTTTTCCCAACAGATCACGAAATGCAATTTGTTAAAATGTTGATCAAGTCGGAACAGGGTTCCATAAACGTTCGACTTTCCAATGGCAGCGATCTACCCGTTCATGCGTCGCAAGTGACTCGACGTTTTCTTGATGCTATGGATGGGGATAAATCGATAGAAGATATACTTCGGGAAATTGTTCCCAAACAAGAAGACAATGCAACTCTTCTACAGGAACTTACATTCCTGAGCAATATTGACTGGCTTTTTCTGCGAGCCTCTAACGTCGAAAGATTCCAATACAGGGGTGGTCACAAACCAATTACACCTGTTGGCGAACAATCGATGCACATTAAATACGAAACGCCAACTTACGCGACCCATTCCAACTTGTAGAACTGCAAGGGAGCTCGGTCACACCAGACCCAGCTCTGCAGATGTCAGTGGCCTGCTCTGCCCGGGCTCAAGACCCTGCAGAGAAATAGCGCCGACAGAGACCCTGTGCAGCGCCAACACTTCATTCTGGAAGAAACCAAACATGCGTTTGACCTGGTGATACCTGCCTTCAGTCAGCGAAAGCCGGGCCGTGTATTCCGAGAGTATTTCCAGGCATGCTGGCCGGGTTGTCAAATTTTCGTACCTGAAATAGATTCCCTCCCGAAACACCGCAATGTATTCATCCGTCACGGGCCCGGACAGGGTCACTTCGTAGGTCTTTTTGACCGCAGACTCAGGCGAGCTTAGCTTGCGTGACCAGACGCCATCGTTGGTCAGCAGCACAACGCCGGTGGTATTAAAGTCCAGCCGTCCGACAATATGAAGTTCATGCTTCTGGGGATGCTCAACAAGATCAAGTACCGTCGTGTGTTTGGGGTCTTTGGTGGCACTGACAACACCCCGGGGTTTATTCAACACAAGGTAAACCGGCTTGTTATCCTGAAGGCACTGATCATCCAGCACGACATGAGTGAATCGGCCCACTTTCTGCTGAATGGAGCATGCGACCACACCATCCAGCAGAATCCTTTTCCGCGCCAGCAACAGGTGAGTATCGGAGAGCGAATACGCACTGTTCTGGCTTATAAAACGGTCAAGCCGCTGGGTCCTGGACGTCATGACTGGTTTATCTGAATCCTTTACCTTTTATTTAAATCCCGTACCTTCTATTTAAATCCCATAAAGGGCCTTCAGGTGCGCCATAAAATGCGGGCGACTATCGGCGGCGTCACTGCGGATTTTCCTGACATGAGGTCGTTCTTCCATGCGTTGGCAGTAGGCATCCAGTCCCGGCACTTCGGACAGCGGATCCTTGCCCAAAAAGGCCTTGCCCACGTTGCGCACGATGGGCAGGTTCAGAATTGCCGCGATATCGGCCAGAGTAAACTGCTCACCGTAGGCGAACTGCTCAAAGCTGGACAGTCGGGGCAGCGCGGCGGCAGCTTTATTGAGGCTGCTCCCCACCTCTTTCAGCACCGCCGGATCGGGTTGTGTACCGGCCAGGAGATTGCGGATCAGACGGCGAGCGACCAACTCAAAATAGAGCTCGATAAATTGCGACAATTCCTGCACTTTGGCGATAGCAAAGGGAGAGGCTGGCAGCAACGACGGCTCTGGATGGGCCCGTTCGATGTATTCCAGAATGGCGCGGGATTCGCTGATGAATCCATCAGACGTTTCCAGTGCCGGTACCTTGCCCAGCGGGCTTTTATCAAGGTACTCGGGCTTGTAGGTCGGCCCTACCCCGGTGTAGGACAAAACCTCCTCAAACGCTATACCTTTCTCCAGCATGGCGAGCTTGGGTACGTTGTAGTAATTACTGGCAGAGAATCCGTGTAGTTTGATCATTTTCACTCCGGTGTCTGGTGAACTCGTCAGTTATTTGAAAGGCGGCGATGTCAACGTACAGTGTACTCGGAATTGAATACGCTGGCTTGGCTTTTCCTCCAGATTCGTGCCCCGACGCCGTCAAGAAAGCCACTACAGTCGCAAGGATCATAAGCAGTAGCGTGGTCGGAGAAATTAATGTTTAATGCAACAAATCAAATTCCTATTTACCTTGAATGCCAACATGGCCTTGCATATAAGTTGACACTGTTCCGTGCTGCCATTATTGACCGGTTGCGCCTTCGAACAACAACTTCAGACACAAGTTGAGGTCAATGGCATGACTGGATCGCTGCGGGTCGCAAATCCACCCAGCTGATTTTAAACATACAGGCAATGAGATGCGTGGAGTGAATATGCGCCGACTAATACTGTTTTTAATTGCTTCAACGTACGCATCATCGATTAATCTGGTTATCGCCCAGGAAGCTCAAAGCTGGTCGTCGCCCTCGCTTCTGGAAATGCCGATTTATGACCATCATTACCCCAGGGGAGCAGCCCGTAGAGGCGCCGAAGGATGGGTTATTTTTCGGTTCATGGTCGGCGTCGATGGCCGGGTATCCGATCCAGCGATATTACACGCGTCAGGCCGGGAAGTTTTTCAGCAGGAAGCTCTTAGAGCCTTGCAAAGGAGCACCTGGGAACCGGCCAGGCTTGCCGGGGAAGCAATCGAGGCGTCTGCATCGTTTCAATTCAGGTTCAGTATGGAAGAGACTCAGCGAGCCGTACACTTCTCGTTCCAGCGAAGGTATGACAACCTGATGGAATATCTTGAGGCCAATGATCAGGAAGCAGCTACAGACATGCTGAATGAGTTGAACGCACGGGACTCGTTTAACCACATGGAGGATGCACTGCTGAACATGGCCAGGTATAGCTATCACCAACAATACGGGGGAAGCGATATCGAGCTTATGGGCTACCTGGACAGAGCCCTTGCTTATGAGTCGAGCGACATTGAGAACGCTCGCGAGTCGGTGTACCTGCCAGATAAGTTGATCGAATTGGCGAGAAATAATTTATTTATGTTACAGGTAAATACCAGACATTATGCTGAGGCGTTAAACACATACTATTTATCCCGGCAGTCCGGCATCAATGTCGAAGCGTTTACACCAGTAGTAGAGCAGATTCGTCGGGTTCGAGGTGACGAATCCTCCTACGCGGTCGCTGCAACAACAGACAGCAACGGGTTGTGGTCAATGCTGTTGCACAAGGCGGGACTGACCATACACAGTCTCGGCAACAGTGTCAGTGAGATCAAACTCTGGTGCAGACGCAGACATCAGGTTTTTGAGTTTCAGGAAGGCGCAGAGTATGCCATTCCGGAAAGCTGGGGACAGTGCACTGTTCAGGTAAGCGGCGCCCCGAATGTGCAATTTCAGCTTGAGCAGTTTAAGCCCGAGTAGTTGTTAGCATTATGGTCAGCCTGTGACCTACAGACAATGAATCCGTTTCCTGGGAATTTGCTCTCACTCCCCAATCCGGGTCCGCTATTGCAGGTATCCGCCGCATCCTTGAAGCTCAGGCGGCGGTTTCAAATACCCGTATCAGATTCAGGGATGGTAGTCGTTGTTTGGTCACTTAAATTCGTAAGCCCCGACCTGATTGCGCCAATAGTTGTGCTATTTCACCAAATAATACTTGGCGTCCTTTGAACAAACCCTTACAAAACAATATATTAGCGAATGGTACAGTTATTGCTTTTAATAATTTGATGAGTTTTTGAGTTGATGGATCAATCATGATCCAGCAATAAATAATCATATCAAGATTTTGGGGAGAACAAATGCGCACAATTGGCAATATCATCTGGTTTCTCTGCGGAGGGCTGATTATGGGATTGACATGGTGGTTAGTCGGCATGATTGCGTTCCTGACCATCATTGGCATTCCCTGGGGTCGGGCCTGCTTTGTCATCGGGGATTTTTCATTCTTTCCTTTTGGACGTGAAGCCATCACCCGCTCTGAGCTTGATCAGTATGATGTCGGCACCGGTGTGCTCGGCGTGCTGGGCAATATCCTCTGGCTTCTGATCGCCGGAATCTGGCTTGCGATTGGACATCTGCTATTGGCAATCGTCTGTTTTCTCCTGATCATCGCGATTCCATTCGGCATCCAGCATCTCAAGCTCGCAGGCCTGGCGCTGGCCCCTATCGGCAAGACCATCATCGATTCCCAATATGCCCGGGCGATACGGGAAGAGGCAGTACAATTTCCCGACACAGATTAACAGACGTTCAGGTTACTGAAGTTGCCAATACTCCGTAAATTCAGGATTGATATGAGCGTCCAGGATTTTGAAAAAAAGAGTCTGAATTTCATTGCCATCGTCACGGTGCCTGTACTCGGCCAGTGGTACCGGGCTCAACATTCGCGCGCGGTCCTGTCATTCCGATTATTGGCATATTGGTCATGGCGGTGATCTCAGCAGTGTCAAATTTATGGTTAAAACCCCTGCTGATACAACGTTCTCTGATTTAACAACACGCGTGCTCGCCTCGCGGTCTTGACCCGCTGGTTTCGAGTAAATCTCCACTGTTCTGCTACATCGTTAGCTGGTATTGTGCCTGCGTCTACAGTAGCGATGGTGGCCGAAGCCAGATGAAACCCCAAACCAAAGGGCTGAAGCGCCTGATCCACGCTACACGCTATTCCCTTCAGGGCTTGCGAGCGCTTTGGCGAACCGAGGCCGCGTTCCGACAGGAGGCTATGCTATCGCTGTTGCTGACACCGGTGATAATCATGGTTGACGTGCCGTCTGCGGAACGCGCGCTGTTGGTTGCCACGTTGCTCCTCGTGCTCATCACTGAGATGCTGAACAGTGCCATAGAGGTCGTCATTGACCGTATCGGTCACGATCACCATGAGCTAAGCGGACGGGCGAAAGACATGGGATCAGCAGCCGTGATGTTCAGCCTGATTGGAGCGGCAATAATCTGGGCCATTGTGCTTTGGCCGTCATAGTCGACTCTAACTACCAATAGATGACGACTTCATTCGATCAGAGTGATTTTGTAGCGGCGGCTTCAGACGCAGACTCAAGTAAGTCATCCAGCAGTTGCGGCTTGTGAAACAGATAACCCTGCCCGATCGTGAGCGAGGTATTGGAAAGCAGAAATTCATTTTCCTCTGACGACTCGATGCCCTCTGCGACGATCGAAATATCCAGTGCGGAGCCAAGGGACTCGATTGCCCGCACGATAACCTGGTTTCTCGAGCGCTCGTGGATTGACGTAATGAGCGACATGTCAATTTTCACTTCGTCGACAGTGAGGGCGGCGAGCGTCGCCAGAGATGAATATCCTGTACCAAAATCATCAATGGAAAGCCGGATCCCCGTCGACCGGAGCACTGGCAGTATATGGTTTTCCAGGGAATCAATGGAGGCAAGCGCCTCCTCCGTCAGCTCCAGAAAGAATCGCCTCCCATTATGCGCATCAAGCTGTTTCGCCAATTCCAGCATAAACGGGATATTAGTGGTCTGAATCGGCGACACGTTCAGGCTGTATTCGACGAGCGGGCCGAACCTCGCATCCAGTTCCGGAAGCCGGCTGACGAGATCGCCGAGCACGCACATCGTAATGTCGTCCAGAAGCCCGAGCTCGCTGGCCAGTGGCAAAAATTCTCCTGGCCCTCTTATTTTACCTTTTGCTTCAACCCAGCGAGCGAGCATCTCGAATCCGACAATGGCTCCAGAGCGAATATCGAACTTTTTCTGAAGCGCGCAGCGGAATTGTCGGTTGGTTATGGCTGCGCGTAGCTGCTTTTCCAACGTGAGTCTTTTGGCCGTCTGTCGGCCCAGATCCAGAGTAAAGTAAGCAATGCTGCCCTTGGAGTCGGTCTTGGCATGATACATGGCCATATCTGCGTGACGACGCAGCGTTTCATAATCAGAGCCATGCTCGGGGTAGAGGGAGATGCCAATCGAGGCAGACGGCTTGATTGTGATTTCGTATACCGAAAACGATTGTTGCAATCGATCACGCACGCGTTTAATGATCGGCCTGATATCCGTGCGGCTCCGGATCGGATCGAATGCGATGACGAACTCGTCTCCGCTGATGCGACCGACCACATCTTTTGATCTGATTTCGGAGCGAATGCGCAAGGCGATCTCGCGCAGCAATGCGTCGCCAGCTGCGTGGCCATGAAGATCATTGACGCTTTTGAATTCATCCAGGTCGATGAAAGCAAGAGCAAGCTTTTGTCCCTTCTGCTTGCTTAAGATCTTTCCACTTACCAGCTCCTGAATGTAGGAACGATTGGGCAACCCCGTGAGCTGATCGTGATTGGCACGAAAGCGAAGCGCTTCCTCGCTGGTCCGCAGCCTGGCTGTGAGTTCTCTTAATCGATGACTTTCCGCTACAGTCAGGTTCGCCTGCCGCGCAGCGAAAGCATGCGAAGCGAGTAAAGAGAATTTTCGGGCAAGCGTCACATGGTCCCGATTAAAACCCGCCTGCTCAGGTTTGCGCAGCAACATCATAAGCCCACGGTGGTCGCGAACCATCAGTGGCAATACGAGAGCAGGCGAGTCACCCGAATACGCTTCGGCGATGGCAGGTGGCCACTCGTCAATGCCTGTATTGCCAACTGTGGAAATGATGCGTCCCGATATCACCTTGCGGAATAGCCGCACGGGCCGCCAGCTCGATCCAATAACGCGTTCATCACTGGCAGCCACACATTCCAGTGGCCATTCAGGGTCGCCATTAGCCTCATCCTGTTCCATAAGGACAATGGCAGACGTGCATTCGAAGACCGGCATGAGTGCTGAAAACACACCAATGAAGGGATCGGTGTCTCCATCGACACAAAGCAACGTATCCAGCGCTGTCAGCAGTACGTTGGCGTGGGTCGTTTCGGTGCGCAGGAGGTCGATCTCCCGGCGCATCGTAAGCGCAATCTCTCGCAGCTCCTCTGTATTCTCCATACCTGCAGTCACTTCGCGAAAGCGATGGCGGAAATCATCAGGTTACCATGTGCGTTCCGCCCCAGCATCGCACCTTGCTCGCCGAACGTGAAACACCCAATGAAAGGTTTACCCTTGAAACTTTCGGAAACTGCCGTGGCAACCTTTGGCATCTCGTCTCCGACCGCCAGCATGCACCCGGCACAGTAGACAACCAGCCCCCCGGCGAGGCTATCTGGTCCACCCGGAAGAGTAGCAGCGGCCGCTGAGGCAACCTTGCCTGCCCTGTCGACGAGACTCGGTTTGTTGCCGCGCATGCTAAAAAGCCGGGTGCCTTCCTCAATCTCTGCGAACGTGGAGAGCGTACCTCCGGGGAGGATGCGGTCCGGATGAATAAGCAGGTAATTGGTAATGCTTTCCGTCTCCCCTGCGTCGATGGCGACAGGGAACATAGACGTGTCGCCGAGAATGTTTCCGCCAGTTTCCAACTTCTCTGTCAGGACTCCGCCTGTCCAGCGATTGTAAACCTCGGCGGCAGGCTCACCGTCAATGGAGATGATCTCGCGCCCACGTTTCTCAGATTCCTCTCTCTGGCTGGAGCCGACGCGTGTCACAATCCCGCTTTCACCGCTCGGTTCATATCCGCCCTGGAATGCAAAGCCGATACCCCCGGATGAGAATAGAACGCCAACAACGAGGCCGCCACTTATCGGCCCCTCAGGCCCGAACTGACGCCAGTTTCCAGCAACGTCGTTGTCTGCGGAACTGCCACCGATGATGGGGCACCGGTCACCGACAACTCTACGCAGGCCCTGAATCACTGCTTCTTCCCGTCCGGGCGCTTGATATATCCAGACAAGTTCAGGCAACTCCCCCTGGCAACCGGCGTTTTCCAGCGCCGCATGCAGCGCCTGCTCGGCACAGTCCGTGGCGTTACCCTCAAGGGCCACTGCCGCCGTTCCGTAATCGCCGTCCGGATCATCCACTATCAACAGGCCAATGGAACCACTGCCGGCAAGGCCTGTTTCGCTCATCACGCCGCTGCACGATGTCCCACCGAGTATTGCTGCGCCCGGGAATCGACGCTGCACGAACGCATGAATGCTCGCATCGTCATGCCGGGAGTCGTAGAAAAGGCAGACAAGACTTGCACGCAGAGATGGCGCGCGGTCAATATTTTCACCCAGATTCGATAATGTCTGCTGAGTACTCTCGCCCACGGCAACAAATGACCTAACTACAACCACGGTATAGCCCTCTCTAACTGATCTTGCTCAAGCCTTACAGTGCCGACAAGCACGCACGAGCACATACACTGACTGAATGGATCAGTCAGTGTATATCAATTTGTGGGAATTAGTGGACTAACGGTCGCCGCGCTTGGAAAGCGATACGATCGGGGGCAGCATTCAAGCTGGACTATTCAGGCATCTCTTTGCTGACAAAGGAGAAACCAGGACTGTAGTATACGGTGACTGCGTAAGCGTCAAGACAACCGACGTGAGTTCCCGTCATCACGGAAGATGATCAGGGGGCGCACCTCATCGTCTGCCATTGGAGGCTGCTGAGCCAGTGCAACCTGATCGGTTACGCGCGAGTGATGGGGCGATTTGCTGCACACCGGATCAGCGTTACGGGCATCGCCGGTTAGCATGAAGGCCTGGCACCGGCAGCCGCCAAAGTCCTTGTCTTTTTCGTCACAACTTCGGCAGGGTTCCTTCATCCAGCCATCGCCGCGATAGGCATTAAAGGCCTCTGATTCATACCATATTGTGCGCACATCGTGGTCACGCAGATTGGGGAATTCCAGCCCGGGCAACATTCGCGCCTCATGGCAAGGTAACGCCAGGCCATCCGGTGCAATATTAAGGAACACTGTACCCCAGCCATTCATGCAGGCCTTGGGCCGGTCCTGATAATAATCCGGCACAATGAAATACAGCTTCATTTTGTTGCCCAGACGGGCCCGAAACTCATTACAGACCTGCTCCGCGCGTTCCAGTTGTTCGCGACTGGGCATCAAGTGCTCGCGATTCTTCAGGGCCCAGGCGTAATACTGGCTGTTGGCCAGTTCTACATGGTCCGCCTGCATCTCTTCAGCCATTTCCAGGATCTGTTCAATGTGATCAATATTGAGCCGATGCAGCACCACATTCAGCACCATGGGGTAATCGTATTGTTTAATCAGTCGGGCAACCTTGAGTTTCAGATCAAAGGTGCGGGTGCTGGACAAAAAGTCGTTCATCTCTTTAGTGGAGTCCTGAAACGACAGTTGAATCTGGTCCAGGCCACCCGCCTTGAAGGCGGCAATGCGTTTTTCAGTCAGCCCGATGCCGGAAGTGAGCAGATTTACGTAATAGCCCATCTTGCTGGCCTCAGCGACAATTTCTTCCGCATCATCGCGCATCAACGGTTCGCCGCCGGAAATACCCAGCTGCACCGCGCCCAGTTCGCGCGCTTCGCGTAGTGCCTTTAACCATTGCTCAGTACTCAACTCTTTTTCAAAGGTTGAGGCATAGTTGAGCGGGTTGTAACAGAACACACAATGCAGAGGACACTTGTAGGTAATTTCGGCGTTGACCCACAGCGGTGGCTTGATGGTGTCAGTCGGTGGTGATCCAGCCTTTGTCATGAGCATGCTCCAGAAAGTCGGTAACGTCTTGCTGCAGATCAGCGCCCGGAAAGGCAGTCTGCAAACTACTGATGATGTCCGTGGACGTACGCTGTCCGTCTATGCGCTTGAGGATCTCGCCGGCGCTTTCGGTCAATTTGACCATGCCCTCTGGGTACAACAGCACCCAGGCATCCTGGGCTTTTTCCCACTGCAGCTTGTATTGACGTGCGAAACGCAGGGTTTTGTCTTTAGCCAGACTCATTTCGCCATCCTCGCAATCGCACCACGGTTGTCTTGACCAATGCCGTAGGTGACCTGCATGGCATCCAACATGGACCACAGCACATCAAGCTTGAACTGCAGAATGTTCAATGCGCGCTGCTGCTCAGCCCGGGTCTTAAAGTGCGTCAGTGTTACCCGCAAACCATGCTCAACATCACGACGTGCCTCCGACAAACGCTTGCGGAAATACTGATAGCCGGTCGCGTCAATCCAGGGATAGTGCTGCGGCCAGCTGTCCAGGCGCTTTTGATGAATTGTCGGCGCAAACAACTCGGTCAGTGATGAGCACACCGCCTCTTGCCAGGGTGCGGTTCGGGCAAAACGGACATAAGCATCAACCGCGAACCTGACGCCGGGGGTCACATGTTCAAGAGAGGTCACTTCGTCACGGCTCAGGCCTACTGCCTCGGCCAGCGCCAGCCAGGCCTCGATGCCGCCGTCATCGCCTTCCGCACCATCATGATCCAGGATTCGCTGCACCCATAAACGACGATGATCGCGGTCTGTCATATTCGACATGACCGCTGCATCCTTTATTGGAATCATGATCTGGTAATAGAATCGATTTACGACCCAGCCCTGCACCTGCTGTCGGGTGCATTGCCCGCTGTTCATGGCAATGTGGAATGGATGTAAAATGTGATAACAGGACTCTTTGCCGCGCAGCCGGGCCTCAAATTCCTCGACTGACCAGGGCGCATCATTACTAATTGTCATACACACACTCCCGCGGCATCGGTTAGTTGGACTGTCAGAGACTGAAATCCATACCATCAAACGCAACAGCAATATGCTCCTGCTCCAGTATCTGGCGTTCGCTGGAATCTTCACGCAAGATCGGATTGGTATTGTTGATATGGATAAGTATTTTGTGTGACGCCGGTAACGGTCTGAGTGCTTCAATCATGCCGCCGCTGCCTGATTGCGGCATGTGCCCCATATCCAGCGACAGTTTGTTACTGATGCCCAGTGCCTGCATTTCATCATTGGTCCAGCAGGTACCGTCCACCATCAGACAATTTGCCTGTTGCATGAAGGGCAACAGATGCGGCTCAATGGAGGCCAGGCCGGGAGCGTAAAACAGTTTCTTGCCGGTGCGCGTGTCTTCCAGTTGTATGCCGATATTGTCGCCCTCGTGAGGATCGTGGCGATGCGGTGAGAACGGAGGCGCCTTGCTGCTCAGCGGCACTGCGGTGATGCGAATATCGTTAATGCCTTCCACCTGAAACGTGCTCCCGGCGGCTGTCGGAATCTGATGCCAGGCCACACCACAAAAATGATCCAGTACTTTAAAGACCGGATTGCCCTGCGTCAGATCCTCATGGACCATGTCCGTGCAATAAATATCAAGTGGCGTGTTGCCTTCACGCAGCATAAACAGCCCGGTGGTGTGATCGATCTGGGCATCCATCAGGACAATGCCCTTGACAGCCGTATCACGGATGGCACGACCCGGCTGCAACTCGGGGAAACGCTGGAACTGCGCCAGGATGTCCGGTGACGCGTTAAACAGCAGCCAGTTAACATTGTCGCTGCTGATGGCAATGGAGGACTGGGTACGGGGTGACGCCTCAATCGTGCCTTTGCGCACGCCGTCACAATTCGGGCAATTGCAATTCCACTGCGGGAACCCACCACCGGCGGCAGAACCCAGAACGCGTATTCTCATGGTTTGTCCTTACATGCTCTCTATTGGCACAGACCCTATCGTCACAAAACTCAGGGTCGATAAATCAAAGAGAGAGAAAGCCTCTTCCTGTGGAATCGACTTTCTCTCCCGGGTCAATCTCCATGCATCAACCGGCCAATTAACGGCTGGCGAAATACATGGTCACTTCAAAGCCGTAACGCATTTCGGTATATTCTGGTTTAGTCCACATAAGAGTCATCTCCAAAGTAGTTAAGCTCTTTCGCAAGAGCTGGGTTATCCCGGATACCCGGGGGCTCATGTCCAGTCAGTTCCATTGCCTGAACACAAGACGTTTCGATTCTGGCCCCAGCGGGACCAGACGCGCTGCCGCATTTTCAGTAAAAGTCACTCATGATTTTCATTAGATTACTGACGGCACTCTTGGCAAAATGCCGGTATGGCTGTAAAAAAGCTCAGGATTCATCATTGCCTATGTAATCGACATCGAACCTCTGGAGTTCCACATCAACAGCTTATACCCCCCAATAGAGCCATTCTTTAGTGATACGCTGGCTGTCTCACCGCAGCATTCACTGTATGTTGAGCGCAGTGGCAAAAAAGGCGGCCACCCCATCATCTTTCTGCATGGTGGCCCGGGCAGCCAGGTCAGGGCAGCTCATCGGCGCTATTTTGACCCTGAGTTCTTCGACATTGTGCTGTTTGATCAGCGTGGCTGTGGTCAATCGCTACCGGCCGGTGAGACACAGGACAACAACACCCTGGCGCTGGTCGGGGATATCAACACGATCCGTGAGGCTTTGGATATCCAGGGCCGGATGAGTCTGTTCGGCGGTTCCTGGGGCAGCACACTGGCGCTGGTCTACGCGCTACACCACCCTGAGAGGGTCGCTGCCATGGTACTGCGCGGTATATTCCTGGCCTCCGCAGACGAAATCTCATGGTTCACACAAGGAGTGGCGCGTTTTGCCCCGCAGGCCTGGAAGCAACTGACGGACGGCATGGGCGATGATCTGATCGACGCTTACTATCGTGCTGTCTTTGATGCCGATGAGCACAGTGCCAGTGAGGCTGCCAGGCGCTGGACAGTGTTCGAGATGCAGATAATGAGCATCGGAACCCAGGTGCCAGGCGCAGACCCGCTACCGGCACCACAGGCCAGCCTGGCACTACTGAACCGGGCCCGTGTGCAATTGCACTTTCTCAAAAACCAGAGCTTTCTCGCCGACACGTCGTTGCTGGACGCGGCAAAAACGATTCAGGCACCCACCACCATCGTGCACGGAGAACTGGATTTTGTGTGTCCACCTATCACGGCCTGGCGACTGAACCAGTGCCTGCCCAATAGTCGATTGCGCATGGTCAACAACGCCGGCCATGGCGGTCTGTCTGAACAGCTTGCACCCGCCCTGCGTGAAGAGGTCGATGCGTTGCGCGACCGCCTGCTCAATCAATGACGGAGAAGCTGCCATGAATCTGCGTTTGCGCGTCAGCCTGACCATTTCAGTGATCGGAGTCGCCTGCGTTGCAGTCATGGCGTACATGTTGATCGACTACAAGCGCAAGTCCATCGATCAGGAGATCGAAGCAGGTACTCGTGTGGCCATTCAATTGTTGCAATCTATTTTGCCCTCGCCGGTTGAATCAGCCGTGCGCGGAGAAACAGCCGCGAGCGAAGAAACAGCCCCGAGCACTGACCCGCTGGCAAGCATGACCGAATACCTGAGCAATGTCGGCCGGGTTCGCGCCAACGAGGTTCGCCTGTTCGACAGCAACAACAACCTGCTGTACGAGTCTCCGCCATCCGAATACAAACAGGGCCGCTGGGCACCAGACTGGTTCACCGCGCTGGTGGCACCCGGCGCTGAAGAGGTACGATTGCCGATCGCACAAGGTTCAATTCTGATTACCCCTGACTCATCCCGATCCGTGCTGGATGCCTGGGATGAACTCTGGCAGTTCTCCCTGTTCTTTCTGATTTTTTTCCTATTGCTCATTGTTGCGGTTTTTCTGATTCTGGGGCATACGCTTAAACCCATGAAAGACATTGTTAAAGCGTTGTCGGAGATTGAGCAAGGCAACTATAACGTCAGGCTGCACAGCTACAGACTGCCTGAGTTTGATGCCATTTCACAAACCTTTAACAGAATGACGTCATCACTCCAGCATGCATTGATCGAAAATGCGCGACTGGCCGAGGAAGAACAGCAACGGCTGGCGGCCGAACTTGAACTGGAACAGAATCGCCGCTTTACTCAGTTGATTCAGGTCAAGCTGGAAGAAGAACGACGCGCCATCGCCAGAGAGCTACACGATGAACTTGGCCAGTGCGTGACCGCGATAAAGACCATTGGAACAGCTATCGCTTCTCGGGACCACGACAGTCAGAACGAAACCCGTCAGAACGCACAGACCATCGTCGAGGTCGCGTCGCACATTTATGATGTTGTTCATGCCATGATTCGTCAGCTCAGGCCCAGCGCGCTGGATCACCTTGGCCTCAATGATGCCATCACGGAACTTGTTGCACAGTATCGCCACCAGCACCCCCAGATGGCCATTGATCTGACTTCCGAAGATGGGCTTGATAATTTCGATGAGAACGTCAATATCACTGTGTACCGTGTTGTTCAGGAGTGCCTGACCAATGCAGTTAAACATGCCGAGGCTACCCGAATAAACGTGGCACTGGCAATGCAGACAGGCGAACCGGAGTTACTGGTGATTCGGGTCAGCGATGACGGTAAAGGTATGGAAGGTGAGATCGCCGAAAATCAACGCTTCGGCATTGTCGGTATCAAGGAGCGTGTGCAGGCATTCGGTGGCGATGTCCGCTTTGAATCGGACCCCGGCGCCGGTACTACCCTGATTGCTACTCTGCCGCTGCATCGGGGCGACTCATGAAAAACAACACTATCAAGATCATGTTGGTTGACGACCATACCGTGGTTCGCATGGGTTTCAAGTTGTTGCTGCAGGGCTCTGATGACATCGATGTCATCGGTGAAGCGCAATGCGGCGAAGACGCCGTCAAACAGTTCCAGGGGCTGGCTCCGGATGTTCTGGTGCTGGATATTTCCATGCCCGGTATCGGCGGCCTCGAAACCATCGCCCGGGTGTTGGCCAAGGAGCCGCAGCAAAAAATACTGGTGCTGTCTGCCCATGAAGATGTCATGCATGCCCGTCGTGTACTAAAAGCCGGTGCAGCCGGTTATGTGACCAAACGCAGCGCCGCAGAGGTACTCATGCAGGCGATACGCGCCGTGCATAAAGGCCAGGTCTACCTTGAGCCCGATATTGCTCAGGCCATGGCAGTAGAACAGGTCTCGGGATCAAAGAACCCGCTCGACGCATTGACCGAAAAGGAATTTAAAGTATTTGTCGCTCTGGCCAAAGGCGAATCGGTGCAGGCAATAGCCGATGTCATGTCGCTAAGCCCACGCACCATCGGCACCCACCTTTACAACATCAAGCAGAAGCTCAATGCGGGCAACAGTGCCGAGCTGGCCATTATCGCTATCCGTGCAGGCCTGATAGCGCCTTAAATCCGGCGCACTGACTAACGGCCACTCCCCGCGCCCTTTGTTAGAATGACAGGCCCAGCTGCAAAATTGCCCCGACTGTGTCGTTGTCACCTGTAATCGCAGCAATATCAACATTGGCGGTACCAAAAGCACGAAAGCCCAGGCCCACAGTCGTGGTGTCGGCGATGACTGACTTCAGGTCGGATTTGTAACCCAGTCGTAATTGAGCCCAGTCAAACACATCAATCGCAATGCCGGCACGAGCAAACTGTGATTCCTGGCCCGTGATCATATTGTCGTAGGCGTTGGCATCGGCGTCGAGCATCAATGTAAATCCGTTAGCGCGATAGCCGGCACCCAGGGTAAGGCGTGGTTCAATGGTCACTGTATGCCCCGTCGGGGCTGTATAGGTTTCCTTCATCAGGTTCGACGCCACAGCGCCGACACGCCAATTGCCATACTCGTGCTGAATGCCAAGGTCCACATTCACGCCACTGCCATCGGCGCGGTATTGATCAGCATCAAAATCATCTTCATCAAAGTTCTGAACGTTGGCCCGATACTCAATGACATCAACACGCTGAGCTTTGACGGTAATACCCACCGAGGTATCCTGAAAGCGTCTGGCAAACGTGATTCCGGCCTCGGTTACCGCTGCACCACGGCCAACAAACTCGCTTTGTATATCATCCACATCCAACAGCTCAATGGTATCCAGCGAGCCTGTCGCCAACGCCTGATTGATCTGCTCTGGCGTTAACAGGCCACTGGCCTGCAGCGCACTGACAACGGCAGCAGCCTGCTGCGGTGTGTAGTTGGAAAAATCGGTACCGTACTGGTCGACCAGACCCTGAATCAGATTTGCCGAATCACGAGCGTCATTGATTCGGTCCAGATCAGTCTGATCCACCTCGGTCGTTGCGCCCAGCCTGAGTTCGCTCTTGCCGTGCACGGCAAGCGCTCCCAACGACGTGGGCATACCCAGATAGGCGCTGGCACCAGCAGACAGCAACAGGGATTTGTTGGCGAGCTGATTGAATTTGTCAGCAACAAACTGAATGTCATCCAGTGTCACCTGACGACGATCGATGACGTCGAGCCGATCTCTCAGACCTTCGGCATTATCGATCAAGTCGTCCTCATCCGAGGTCAGCGCACCCGCATTGAGCTGTATGTTGAAACCCTGCTCTTCACGAATGGCGGCAAGGGAAGCCGGATTCAGGCTCATGCCGGTCACCAGATCGGCGCTGGCCACCCCTGCTCCGCCCATGGCGCCGGTCTTGCCGTGGAAATTGTCGGCCTGTGCAACCGGCAGCGTCATTATGCCGGCAACAAAGGCAGCGATCATAGGGAAATCAGGTTTCATTGGTGCTCCTGCAGGTGAAATTTTTTTGATTGAAAAGGGCTCATATGTTTGTATGAAGCGATCTTTTTGCATGAATTGGCCAGAGCCACATTATAAGGTTAAATCGCATGAATATCTTTAGTCGAACTCAACTGACAATGCCCCTGGTGCTTATACTGCTACTGGCCGGAACGTCGGCCGTGCATGCGCAGAGCGCTCAATCGCAGCCTTCACAGACCGCGGTAGCAACCTTTGCTGGCGGCTGTTTCTGGTGCATGGAGCCGCCCTACGACAAACTGGAAGGCGTCCTGTCGACCACCTCCGGTTATATCGGCGGTTCGATCCAGAACCCCAGTTACGAACAGGTTTCGTCGGGTGGAACCGGGCATGCAGAGGCGGTTCAGGTTGAGTACAATCCTGAACAGGTCAGCTACGAGCAGTTGCTGACAGTGTTTTGGCGCAATATCGATCCACTGGATGCTGGCGGTCAGTTCTGTGATCGCGGCAGTCAGTATCGTAGCGCAATTTTTTATCACAATGATGAACAACAGCGGTTGGCAGAAGCGTCCCGCGAAAGACTTGATAGTCAGGCTGACCTGCCGGGCCCGATTGTCACAGAGATCGTGGCAGCGCAGGCAGACGACTTTTACAGGGCTGAAGGCTACCATCAGAACTACTATCAGGAGCGTTCGCTTAGGTACAAATTTTACCGGTGGAATTGCGGCCGTGACGAACGCCTTGAGGAGCTCTGGCAGGACGACTGATTCTGGCTGTGTAACGCCTTTTCAGTTCACCGCTATTCGCAGTCCACGATTGAACTGACCAGTTCGCGTAGTTCACTCAGGCGAAACGGCTTTTGCAGAAATCCGGCCAGTCCTTTGCCGGCAAACTTGGTGTCTATTGTTTGCTCACCATAACCGCTCATCAGGATGACTCGCACATCGGGGCGGATCTGACGAAGCTGGGCGAATGCTGCGGTGCCGTCAAGCTGTGGCATCGTCAGGTCCAGTAGTACCAGCGGATTACTGGCGGCCATGTCACGAAATACGTCCACGCCCTCTCGCCCATTACTCGCTGTTGTCACGTCAAACCCCATTTGCTGCAGCATTTGCTGGGTAAGCGCACGAATACTTTCTTCGTCGTCGACCACCAGAACTGACCCGCGACCGGTCCAGTGCGCCTGTTCGGCGGTTGACGCCGGTTGAACCGTTTCTGCATTCGGTACTGCTGGTAATAACACTTTGAAGGTAGTGCCGTTGCCAACTTCGCTGTACACGCGCATCGCACCGTTGTGACCACGCACGATACCAAGCACTGCGGCAAGCCCCAGACCGCGACCGGTGAACTTGGTGGTAAAGAACGGATCGAAGATCCGAGCCCGGGTTTCAGCGGTCATACCAACGCCGGTATCGGAAACCTCCAGATGCACATAAAGACCTTCGGGTATCGAATCATTGATGAAAGTCTCTGTCAGATACTTCTGATCACACCACGCTGCGCCGGTGGTCACCGAGATCACACCGCTGCGCTCACCAATTGCATCAGACGCATTGATGATCAGGTTCATGACCACCTGCCGAATTTGCGTTGCGTCGACCATGCACGCCGGAAGGTCTTCCATAAGGTCAAACCGCATCACACACTTCTTGGAGATGGACACTTCAAGTAGCCGGGTAATCTCGGTTACCAACACCGATAGCTGTACCGGCTCTACCATCAACTTGCCCTTCCCCGAATAGGCCAGCATCTGTTGCGTGAGCTCTGCCGCACGGCGCGCACCCTCTACTGCCTCGTCGATAAAGCCACCAACCGCAGAACTGGCGGGCAGCTGCGCTCGCGCCAGCTCGGAGTAGCCGATCACGCTTGTTAGCAGGTTATTAAAATCATGTGCGATACCGCCTGCCAGCACACCCAGGCTTTCCAGCTTCTGAGTTTGCAGCATCTGGATTTCGAGATGACGTCGCTCTTCTTCGGCCTGCTGTTGCCGGTGCAGGGAAGCGGTGACCTGCGCCACTTGCTCGGTAAGCTTTTTGAACTGGGTTGGCGTACTTTCCCTGTCTCGCAACTGCAACAAGAGCATGGCCAGGGAGGTTTGCGTCGCCGGTTGCAGAACGCTTACTGTTGATCGAAGCTGACGCGACCGGCCCGACTCATCAATCAGCGAGATCAAGCCGGGCAGAGGCTGGCGTGTGCGTGATCCTGCTGTCAGATATTTGAGCACCGCTTCCCGGTCACCGCCGATTGACTGCAACAGTGACCTGTCGTGCTCAGCGTCCGATGAAGTACCCAGCAACTGCCGCGCGGCGCGGTTGGCGCCAACGATGGAACCGTCACTGGTGATGATCATCAGTGCATCCGGTAGCCACTCAGCAGCGGCGAGGAAGGGAACGTCGGGCATTGTATCGCTCATCCTCGAAAGTACTCTCTCCCCGCTGCTACTTTGTCCTGCGTGAGCTTCAGGTGAATGACCACCCGACAGCCCGGCGCGCCGTCAGCGATGGTCTCCTGCAGGTCTACTCGCGCGTAGCCGAGATTGTCAGCTGTGATGCTGCCGAATACATTGGATGTCATCATGCACAATGCAGGCCGCCCCGCCACTTTTTCAGCAAATGGACAGTGGGTGTTGGTGAGCACTATGTGATCATCATTCACTTCTTCGATGGAAAAGCCGCCGTTAATACGCCGTTTGAGGTCAACCAGTACCTCTGCCACCTGATTCCGGGTTAATTTCGACACACCCAGCGCGGTTCGGTAATCTTCATTCAACTGATCCCCTATGCGCTGACCGACAAGACTGATAAAACCGGACGCCTCGTCGAGACCCACAATATCCTGCAACGAACCTGACAGCTCGCGCAGCATAGAGCGCAGAAAGACATCACGCTCAAGCGGCAAATCAAGCTCTATCAGAGGGACGTCAGATTGTGTTGGCGAAGTCATTGCGTTTTCCTCGATTGTTCTTATTCCGAATGTCACATGTTCAATACTGACTTCAACTTATACTCCTGTCCACGGTAGGCGTCAAAAGCCAGACATTTGTTGAATCTGGTTCAGAATCAGTTTTCCCACTACACATAGCTGATCGACCTGGTGCCCCACAGACATTATAAACCCACGCACCCTATGGGGTGCCGCTTAAGCAGCAGGATAATACTAAAATCATGGTTCATGTAATTTATCGTAAACTGATTTACAAAGGACTGTACTGGACATTCGAAACACCTCAAGCTACATTTACTGCAACCTGCATTACCCCGATCATGCAACAAGACCAGATCAGGTTTCTGACCCACGGGAGTAGAGCGCTTGAAGCAATCGCCGCACCGTCGCCGTATCACAGCCATACGCATGCTTACAGTGATTGCGGTACTGGTCACGACACCTCAGCTGCTATCCCAGAATGCACCAGCTATTGAGCGCAATGCGTTTGGTCAGCCTGATATTCAGGGCGTCTGGAGCTTCGGCACGTTGACACCTTTACAACGTCCGCCCGAGCAGGCCGACAGGGAATTTATGTCCAGGGAGGAAGCAACAGAATTCGTCCAGAATATACTCGACAGGCGTGATGCTGGCTTCGAACAGGGGCCCAACGGCCTCAATATCAGCTACAACGACTTCTGGGACGAATGGGGTGACGGTGTGGGTGACAATTTGCGCACATCAATCATTGTCAGCCCAGCCGATGGCCGCATCCCGGCATTGGCGCCGGGCGCCGTGCTGCAGCGTAGCTCGTCCCGCGACGATATCCCGAGTGAACGACCGGCCCGCTTTCTGCTCGGCGGCATCAGCAAAGATGGCCCCGAAGACCGCGGCCTTTCGGAGCGCTGCCTGACCGGTTTCAATACCGGGCCACCCATGCTGCCCAGCAAATACAACAACAATATGCAGCTGCTGCAGTTCAAAGATCATGTGCTGATTGTCACCGAAATGATTCATGATGCGCGCATCATCCCCTTATTTGATATCCCTTTTCCGAATGCTGACCTTAGGCAATGGATGGGCGTCTCGCGCGGACACTGGCAAGGCGACACTCTGATTGTCCAGACGCGAAATTTTACCGAAAAAATGGCAAGTCTATCGCAGCCTTACGCTGCCTGGGGAAGCGCGGAGAATATGCAATTGGAGGAGCGATTTCACCTGAACCAGAACGGTGCCCTGGTTTACGAATTTACCATTAACGACCCCGACACCTTTGTCGAACCCATCAAAGGCATTCTGCATATGAACCGCTCGGCAGATCGGGTCTATGAATACGCATGCCATGAAGGAAACTACGCCTTGCCGGGCATATTGGCAGGGGAGCGTCAGTCAGAAATTCAACAATGACGCCAACACCCGGCGCTCGCCCTGAAACGGCCTTCGCCCGTGCATGACCAGAGAGTTATCAACCAGTGCAACATCGCCCGTCTGCCAGTCCAGGTCAAAGGAATAGTTTTCCGCAAGATCAATAACCCGTGCCATCGCTTTCGTATCTATCACGCTGCCGTCGCCAAAGCAGATCGACTTTTGTGCCACGTTGCGCTTATCCTGCCAACCCTGGAACGCAGCAATCAGCTGATTAAAAAATACTCGCCGGCCGTCATCCAGTTTGCGAACCGCCGGCAATACCGGCGTCGTTACACGAAGGTCATCTCCTGGCAACCACTGCCATTGGTAACCCAGGCTCTGCAACTTCGCTTCAGCAGCAGATTTATCTGATGCATTCAGGGTGCTGCGCCAGCTACGGCCCTGACCCGACTGCAGATCCTCTTCGTCCGGCATTGTATTGGTATATTTGACGCCTTTCTGCTCACAGGCTTCAACAAACGCCGGCAACTCTTCTTCCATATTCTCCAGCAGTACATCAGAGCGGCATAACGGCGTTGCACCGCCCTTAGCAGCAGCCTGCTCACAAAAGAAAAACAACGCCTCTGGGTAGACCGGGGTTTGTGCCATCTCATGATGCAGATAGATCGCGATATCGGGCGGCGCCTCATTTGCTGTAAACACGCGCTCCGTCCGGTTTCTCCGGACGGCATTGGAAAGCGAGTCGGTGTAAGTGAAGTTTTGCATGCCAAACAACCGAATAAACGCATCAAAATCATGGTCCGTGACCACGGGAAAACCCCGAAACAGAATGGCGCCATGCTCGGTAAGTTTTTTCTTCAACTCACTCAGATTGACCTGCACCCAGGCAGCCACGGCATCCAGGCTCTTGTTGTCCCCTGCAGCGGCCTGCACCGCATAAATCAGCGGGAAAGCCTCAGGACAAAACTGCTGTTTCTCCATTGCAACAGTATCAACTGTCAATGACGCATGGTTAATATCAGATTTCACATCCACCTCAATCATATATGGGGTAAAAACGGCCGAAGGCCTGCTCGCAGAATGTACCCGGATCATTGAACCGGCGATTCCTGTTCAGCTCCGAAATGGCGACCATATCGTCGTCGCTGAGCTCGAAGTCAAATATCGCCAGATTTTCCGCCAGACGTTCGACGCGGGATGTTTTTGGAATCACAGCCGTGCCGCGCTGAACACCCCAGCGCAGCACAACCTGGGCCGGCGTACGCTGTACGCGCCTGGCAATATCCAGCACCACCGACTGACCCAACACGGATTCCTGTTGACTGGCCATTTCCAGTTCAACATAGGAGCCTGCGCCCAGTGGCGAGAACGCCGTGACTGCCAGCTCGTAGCTCTGCGCAAGCCGCACCAGCCGCGCCTGTGTCAAATAGGGATGTGACTCGATCTGCAGCATGGCGGGCTTTATGCTGGCATAAGCCATCAGATCATGCAGCAGGGCGCTATTGTAGTTGCAAACACCGATGTTGCGAACCAGTCCTGCCTGCACCAGCGCTTCCATCGCGCGCCAGGTTTCAGACAGTGGCACCGGATCGACCACCATCTCTGGGTTGTCATCATCCGGGTTAAATATCCACTCCGGCGGATACCGCTCCCCAATCGGCACATACTTTAATGCGATGGGAAAATGCACCAGATACAGATCCAGATAATCAACACCCAGGTCGGCCAGCGTTTTTTCGCATGCCTCTCGTACATGCTCCGGACGATGAAAGGTATTCCATAATTTTGACGTCAGCCATAAATCCTGTCGCGTGCACAAACCCTGTTCAATCGCCTGGCGAATGCCATCGCCGACTTCAGCTTCATTGCCATAGTCGGCAGCGCTATCCAGGTGACGGTAGCCTGCCTTGATAGCCTGGCAGACCATACCGGCTGTGTCGCTCTTGTCTATTTTCCACAGACCGAAGCCCACTGCGGGCATCGCGTCCTGTTTTACGCTAATATTTTCGCTCATGCTTTATCCAGAAAATTATTATAAGTTTACGTTACAGCCTGACCGGCGGTTGCTGACCCTGTAAGAAATCATCAATACTTACCGCCTGACCTGTTGCGATGGAATGTTGCGCAGCGCTGGCGACAATCATCGACCACAGCCCCTGCTCTACGGTGGCACATTCTACTGCCTTGCCGTCCAGCTGATCCATCAGAGCGATATGTTCAAAATAGGTAGCGCCATGATGACCACTTTGTTCAATTAACGCCGGGTAGGAAAGCCCGGTACGTCGCGACGCGCCGTTCTCTCCCAGCTCAACCTGTATTGAAGCCTGCGTTGGCGCCTGCGCATGAAAGTCGAAACGCTCGTTCGTCAGTAATCTTCCTTTTTCGCCGACAACGATCATCTCTTCGGAGAAGTCAGGGCAGAACATATTCAAGGTAAAGCTTGCCCGGATTCCATTGGCATAATCGATACAGACAAAGGCATGGTCGTCAATATCGGAATGCGCGCCGTGTTTTTCAAAATCCAGAAAATTGACAGCCCGTCCACCACTGGCATAAACCCGAATTGCCCTGGATTCGGCCATCAGGTTAATCAGATCGAAATAGTGACAACATTTTTCCACCAGGGTACCGCCGGTATTGCTGTTGTATTTATTCCATTGACCAACCTTGTCCAGAAATGGCGGGCGGTATTCACTCATGCTGATGGTATGTATCCGGCCCAGGCTGCAGCGACTCCTGGCTTCATGGAATGCCTCTCGGTACTGCGCCTTGTAGCGGTACTGCAGTCCAATCTGCACAAATGCACTGTGGCTTTCAACGGCGTCCCGTAATGCCACAGCATCGGCCATGGTGGTGGCCATTGGTTTCTCAAGAAATATGGGTTTGCCGCTGGCCATTGCCACTTTCAGAATCGCCAGATGGGTGAAATTCGGAGTGCAGATCATCAACACATCAGCATCCGGATCGTTACAGGCTGATTCCAGATCGGCGTAGCGCCTTGGCGTATCGTTGCAAAGCGCGGCATGAGCATCAATGGCGGCATCCATGCTCTCCGGTTGCGTGTCGAAGATGCCTAGCACCCTGGCCCGGCCCAGCAGCACAGCCACGCGCATATGCTCCTGCCCCATGGTGCCGGTGCCAATCACTACCAGGTTGTAACGCGGCTTCTCCTGACTGTATAGATAACGGTCAGCCTCTGTAATATGCCGCTGATTCACCGAGTTTTCAAAAAATCGTAGCCGTGCTTTGCTCATACCAAAAACCGTATTCTGTTAAAAATCATTCAGGACAGCGTTGACGCGTGGTGCGGCGTTTTGACCATCTGTCGTGCCCAGATGCCAAGGTTGACCAACATCAGCAGCACCAGCGACGGCCAGAACGCCGCACTGAGCCCGCCCACCAGACCTATCGGCGAGAACAGCAGATACAGCGCCACCACACAGGATATCAGGGTTACCGCACAGGGTACCGCGAAACGCCACGGCGTCAGATCCAGCAGTTGCCGGGGTTGATACGACCAGTCCTCGCTGCGCGGGCGCAGCCAGCCAGTTACCAGCATGATCGTCACCTCAATGACAAACAGTATCGCGTAAACATGCAGAAAGTGAATAGTCACGTCGTCATCAAATACAAAGCGCAACAGGCCGTAGGCAATCACATGAAACACAATCGCGATCTTGGCTCCCAGTGCGGGCACCCGGGTCGTAAACAGGCCCACAATCACCACGGCGATTACCGGGATATTGTAGAAGCCGGTAAACATGCGGATCAGTTGCCACAGCCCTTCCGGGGCATACTGCAACAGCGGCGCCACCGAGAAGGAAAACAGGGCAATGACAATGCTGGCTATTCTGGCAACGCGCAGCATGGTCCTGTCATCCACCGGCTGTTTCTTAAGAGGCGCGTAAACATCCAGGCAGAACAGGGTCGCGGCGCTGTTCAACAGCGAATTAAAGGAACTGAACACGGCACCCAGCAGCACTGCCAGGAAAAACCCGGAGGCGTAAACCGGCAGCACATCACGTACCAGTCTCGGATACGCCAGATCGATAGTGCTTAGACCGGGCCCGTACAGATGATAGGCGATAACGCCCGGGATCATCATCAGGAACGGCACCATGACTTTAAAAAAGCCGGTAAACAGCACGCCTTTCTGCCCTTCCGCCAGGTTCCTCGCGCCCAGCGTGCGCTGGATGACATACTGATTGGTGCACCAGTAGAACAGATTGGCCAGCACCATGCCGGTGAACAGGGTCCCGAATGGCGTCGGATCACCTGGCCCACCAATGGCATTGAGCTTTTCAGTATCAGTGCTGGTGATTGTGGTCAGGCCGGCACTGACACTGCCGTCGCCCAGCGCCGCCAGACCCAGCACTGGCACCGCGATACCGATAATCATCAGGCCAGCACCATTGAGCGTATCGGATATGGCAACCGCTTTCAGGCCGCCAAATACCGCATAGAGACTACCCGTCAGGCCAATGGCAAAAATTGTTAACAACAACGATTGACTGTAACTGATACCCAGCAGACCCGGCACATCAAACAACTGCATTACCGCAATGGAACCGGCGTAGAGCACGGATGGTATTGTCACCAGCCCGTAACCGACCATAAACAGGATTACTGAAAGGCGGCGAACGCCGTCGTCAAAACGGTTGTTGAGGAATTCCGGCAGCGTACTGAAAGCACCGGCCAGGTAGCGTGGCAGGAAGATGAAAGCCATGCAGATGGTGGCAAACGCAGCGGTAACCTCCCAGGCCATGCTGCTGAGATTGAAACCGTATGCGGAGCCGTTAAGGCCGATGAGCTGCTCTGCTGACAGATTAGTCAGCAGCAGGGAGCCGGCAATGAAAATGGCGCCCAGCCCGCGGCCGGCCAGGAAATAACCGTCCTGGGTACTGACCTCACCGCGGGTTTTGATGTATGAGATCCAGGCCACCAGTGCCATGAAAAACGTACAACTGAGTAGAGTTGCTAACAGATCACCGGTTTCCACGAGTCACTCGACAGCTCTTATCGCTAAAAGACGACTCGCAGGGATACCCTATTCGGCACGCCGGGTCAAACATAAGTTGCCCGGCATTGGTCAGGTTTCATCAATCCGCGCTGGCTTGCAATTTGCCGCCCTCAGCCGATGCCATCAAGTCCAGTATACGTTGCGTGACCTCGGGTTCGAGACCTTCCGTATGCCCTTTGTCCAGACGTACCACATCCGCCACCACGCGGCCATTGCTGCACGCAGGATAGGTGTAAACATCTGCCGTACCCGGCGCAGCTTCGCGACCCCAGACCCGATAACCGGCACGACCGGTGTCATAGACCCAGCCCGGGCGGGTATCAACCACCTGGCTGTGCTCTCGCGCCTCGCACTGGTAGCGCTCGGCCCAGGGCGACTCATCCGGCAGGTTCTCAATCTCATATTCACCGATGGCAAAAATATGAGAGAAGTTGCAATCCGGCAAGGTTTCTTCAGCACTACCACGCGGCCTTGACGGTGGTGGTGAACCATCGGCCAGATGTGGCCCGAAGCTGTCAACAAATGGCGCCTGACCAATACGCCCGCCTGACAGACTGAGCATGCCGTCAACTTTGTCAGCAAAAAATTCGCTGCACACCAGTCGGCGAGAGGTCATTCCGCCCTGGCTATGACCCGCCAGCCAGAAGGATTTGATGTTTTCTGCACCAAAGGCCTCGGTAACCTGCTCGGTAATTGCCTGCAGGTAGGCATCATCTGTTTGCGGTGTCCACACGCGCACGCCATTGCCGCCGCCCATCGAGGCCGAGCCGGCTGCGCTGGGTGTTGCCACCACCAGCCTGTATTCTTCCTTGTAATCCATAACCGGAAAATAGTGGCGCTGCCAGTTGGCAATGGAGCCTGCACCGTGAATATTGAGGACGAACATCACATCCTCGCCCGGCTGCAGATCACACGGGTAGTCCAGGTAATACTGGCGACCACTTTCAGGTTCAGTCACATTGCCGGGCGCCCCTGTTTTTGCAGCACAATCGCCATCCGCGCAATGCGCCGGCGGCGGCGTTTCACATGCCACTCCCAGCACATCAGCTGCCAGTGCAACCTGGCCGACGAGCAACATAAACAAGGCGATCACGCTTTTCTCGCCCCAGTGACTCTTCTTTGTTTGACGCATAACTCTCTCCTTTGCCATGAATTGATGTCGATTCCATATGCCTACTCTACACACGGGAGCAACTAGAGGGCAGCAGTAAAAAGTTGGACGGGGTGAATCCTGCGATTAAAGTGGTCAGTATCTGGAACTAAATCCACAATATCACCAGAGTTTTATTGACCGGCTTAACATTAATGGAGGACTATAGATCACCACCCATTAATTCTGGCCTATTTTACTAACATTCCTTACGCACTGCCGCCGGCAGGGAGACAAGACCTATGAAACCAACGTACCTGGCAGTTGCCCTACTATTCTGTTCCTCTGTTGTCTCCCTTAATGGACATGCTCAGCAGCAAAGCCGGATCATCAATGGCAAACCTGCATCGACGGCAACTTACCCATGGATGGCGAGTATATTCATACAGGGCGGCAAGGACAGTGACAACGGCGGTGGCTGCGGTGGTAGTCTGATTGCCCCTGATTGGGTATTGACCGCAGCACACTGTTTCCTGAATCAGGCCGGAGATGCCGTCGCCGACGACCCCGCCTCGCTGACCACAGTGACACTGAATTCCAATAACATTGTTGAGATCGAGGCCCGCGCAATTGAACGTGGTGCCAAGCGCGTGATTGTCCACCCCGACTACCGACCCGACCCCGCTACCAGCGCCAATTCCAATGATTATGATATCGCGCTTATTGAGCTCAGTTCTGCAGTCAGCCTGACACCTGTTCAACTATATACCGGTGCCCTGCCAGCGCACCTGCAAACAGTGGTCGCAGGGTGGGGGGCTACAGTTGGCGACGGCACGGTGGCCTCCGACAGCCTGCTGCAGACACAACTGCTCAGCACCACAACCGCGGCCTGCAACGCGGCTCATGAAGGGCTGATCACTTCCAACATGTTTTGCGCTGGCAGTTTTTCAAATCTTGATACATCTGACACCTGCCAGGGCGACAGTGGTGGTCCACTCTTTGTCAATCTTGCCCAGGGCGCCATGCAAATTGGCATCACCAGTTTCGGTGGCAGTGAAACCGCCAATTGTGGAACACCTGGATCACCGGGTGTCTACGCAAGCATTTCAGCACTGTTCAGCTTTATCAATACCAATGCCACTGGCATGACAACGGTGAATTCCCTGGCAGATATTCAGTCCTCGGGAAACATCTTTGATGGTAGCAACGAACTCGTCACAATCCCCAAGGTCTATGTCGGCAGTCAGAATTTTTCTGTCACGCTAAAACACACTGGGAATCTTAATTTTTTCCTGGCGAGCGCAGACGAAAACACGTCGGATGATCCCAATGCCATTCCCTCCTACTTTGACGGGGCCAATGACGTCCTGATCCTGCCGCAGGTCAAAGTAGGCCTGGAAACCTTTAATGTGAAACTGCGCCATCTGGGTGACTTCAAGTTTGCGGTGGAAACTGCAGATTCTATCTAGCTGTCGCAGATCCTGTCTGTATGATCAATGTCGATGCACGATACGGGCAATCAGGAGAATATTGTTATTGTCACGATCCTGCAGTAACCTGAAACATCAGTCACAATGACTTTACATCAGGAGGATGGAAGCGATGGGTATTGAAATTACAGGTATTCTGGGTCTGATCTGGTTATTGATCGTTATCTGGGCGGTACTTCAGGTAGCGCAAAGTTCAGCGGGAGGCATGGCTAAATTGTTATGGATCCTTTTTCTGCTGTTCCTGCCCGTACTCGGTTTCATTTTCTGGCTGCTGATGGGACCAAAGTCATCAAAAGCAGGCTGACGCAGAAATGACATCAACCCCGCAATACAACGCCAGCGCCCCTGAACCTGACGACATTGAGCAGACGTCAGGGCCGCTGGTTCTTGAATTTGGCACCAACTGGTGTGGCCATTGCCAGGCTGCTCAGCCGCTGATTACCAGCGCTTTTGCTGATCACGCGTCCGTTCAGCATCTCAAAATCGAAGATGGCAAAGGCCGACGCCTGGGTCGACTTCATAACGTCAAGTTGTGGCCTACGCTGATCTTCATGCGCGACGGTCAGGAGATAGCCCGGCTGGTCCGCCCAACTGACCGAGAGAATATCCGGCGCGCGCTCGATCAGATAAGCTGACAACAACTGGCTGTCATCACCAATGCCAACAGATGATTTTTCTGAATTCCCGGAGCAGTAGCCATGTCATCAGATTCCCGCTCCAGCGCTGAATCCCTCAGCCGATTGATGGACTCAAGCGTGCGCCTTCCCGGAGGCTTTCGCATCGGACTGGACGGCATTGTCGGTCTCATCCCGGGAGTTGGGGATGCCGCTACCGGCCTGGTTTCTTTATGGCTGTTGCGCGAAGCCCACCGGGAAGGCCTGCCCAAGAGTGCTTTAATCAGGATGGGTGGCAACATCCTGATTGATACCACGCTTGGCGCCATCCCTCTGGTCGGCGATGCCTTTGACTTCTTCTGGAAATCCAACACACGCAATTTGCGTATAATCGAGAAACACCGGTCAAAGCTTGACCAATCAATCCCTCCGCGCCAACCGTAGCGGCACAGTAGGCCTCCGATGCTTTATAATTTCGGGAATTCCGGTAATAGAGCTTAGGCGGCAACGATAATATGAGCATCAAAGTAACCAACTGGCTCAATCTGGCGACCAGCATAGCCGTGATTATGGGCATTCTGTTTCTTGGCGTGGAAATCCGTCAGAACACGGAAATGATGAAATCGCAGACACGCGATTCCATCTCCGAAAAACAGATGATGTTCTCCGAATGGGTCGCTACAGAGGCTGACCTTAGCAATACCATCGCCAAGGTCAACGCCGATTTGCCGTTGGAACCGGGGGAACGCATCATGCATGCTTATTTCCTGGCAGGCGTGTGGCGCGAATGGGAAAACTCTTATTACCAGTACCAGCAAGGTCTGTTCGATCGTGAAGAGTTCGATCCCAGGCTGACGCGTTGGCGAGCGACCATGAGCAATGAAACGGTGCGACTGAACTGGGCCGCGACCCGACAAAACTACTCCCCGACATTCCGCGCGGTGGTTGACTCGATTGTGGAAGACTACGCTCCGCTGCAACGCGCGCAACAGAACACCGAGGAAACGCCTGTTCCCTGAATCGGGCCACCACCAGTCATAGACGCGTCATGCTGTGATTAGACAATCAGCCTCTCAAGCGTTATCTTTAAGACAGTGAATCATGCACCCGAGAAGCTGCGGCTGTGTAAAATGCGTCGCTGTGGCTGGAATGGAAACAGTGAATCAGTTTATTGGCAGGATGCTGACTAACAGAATCAATCCGGTACACCAGATCTCACACGCTGGTCTCTGGCTGGTGTTATTGTGCGCGCTATCGTCAGGCGCCCTCGCCCAACTCTCCACTGACACTTCACTGTCACAATCCGCGCTACACCCTGCAAGTTCTCAGGCTCAGGACATCGAACTGCTGTGGTGGATCATGTTCTGGGCCAGCGTCATTATTTTTACCGCCGTCATGGCACTGCTTGCCTGGGGACTGTTGAGCGGTCGACGACGCCCCTCAGTGCTCAGCAGCACCGCCAGCATGCGCTTTGTACTGGTCGCTGGTGTGGCGATTCCCGCTCTTGTACTGTCAGCTCTGGTAGGCGGCAGCCTGATGCTGGGTCGCAGCATCGCGTCCACCCCTCCGCCCGACGCGTTGCAGGTCAGGGTGACAGGCTGGATGTGGTGGTGGGAAATCGAATATCTGGACGACAACGGCGAGGTCGTCGCTACGACAGCCAATGAAATGCATGTTCCGGTCGATCGACCGGTGGCCGTGGAACTGGAATCGGGTGATGTCATACACAGTTTCTGGGTGCCCAGACTGCAGGGCAAGACCGACATGGTGCCCGGCAAAACCAACAACAGCTGGTTTACCGCAACGGAGACAGGCGAATTCCGCGGCCAGTGTGCCGAGTTTTGTGGCCTTCAACACGCTCTGATGGCGTTTGTTGTGATCGCACAACCAGAGGCTGAATTTGCCAATTGGCTGCAGAGACAGGCCAGCCCTGCCAGCGCACCGGAAACTGAAGCCGCGCAAAATGGGCTGGCCGTTTTTGAGCAGAATTGCGGCCAGTGTCATCGCATACGCGGCACCAATGCCATTGGCAACCTAGGCCCCGATTTGACTCATGTTGCCTCCAGAAGCACACTCGCCGCCGCCACATTGCCAAACAAGCGCGGACATCTGGCTGGCTGGATAAGCGATCCGCAGCGCATCAAGCCGGGCAATAACATGCCTCGCACGCTACTTAGTCCGCAAGAACTGGATCATCTTTTAGTATTTCTGGACTCACTTGACTGAATCGGGTCTGACCTAATAAGCGCCATGTCGCTCAGTTAGCTGACAGGGAGACACTGACTTGCAGAGCACCGCAACATACGATCATGACCCGGCATCGACGCAACTGCTGTCGCGCACCTGGGAATCACCCCCTGGGGTCCTGAACTGGTTCACTCATGTAAACCACCGGCAGATCGGGTACCGTTTTGTGGTTACCTCTTTGGTGTTTTTTGCGCTGGCCGGCGTATTGGCGCTGATTATGCGACTGCAATTGATCAGCCCGGAAAATACTTTGTTGGGCCCGGATCTTTACAACCAGCTGTTCACCATGCACGGCACCACTATGATGTTCTTTTTCGCGGTTCCGGCGATGGAGGGGCTGGGCATCTACCTGGCACCATTGATGATCGGCACCCGAGACATGAGTTTTCCCCGTCTCAATGCTTTTGGTTACTACGTCTACCTGATTGCCGGTATCGCGCTGTATACCTCCCTGTTTCTGGGCATGGCACCTGCGGCTGGCTGGTTCAGTTATGTGCCGTTGGCCAATATCGCGTTTTCCGAAGGCCGGGGCATGGACTTCTGGACCACCATGATTACCTTCATTGAAATCTCGGCACTTGCGGCAGCCGTCGAGCTCATTGTCACCATACTTAAACAGCGGGCACCGGGCATGACGCTAAGCCGCATGCCGCTGTTTGTATGGGCGATTCTGGTGATGTCGTTTATGATCGTATTTGCCATGCCCACGGTGATGGCAGGCAGCGTTCTGCTTGCGCTCGACCGTGCTTTCTTTACCCAGTTTTTTGTTGCCGCCGGCGGCGGCGATCCGCTGCTATGGCAACACCTGTTCTGGTTCTTCGGGCACCCGGAAGTCTACATCATCATGGTGCCCGCGCTGGGCATCATTTCCAGCATCATCGCCACCTTCACCCAACGCCCGATCTTTGGCTACACCGCACTGGTGTTATCGCTGGTGGCAACCGGGTTTGTCTCGTTTGGCCTGTGGGTTCACCATATGTTTACCACTGGCCTGCCGCACCTTGGGTTAAGCTTTTTTACCGCCGCCAGCGCCATGATTGCCATACCCACGGGTGTGCAGGTTTTTTGCTGGATCGCATCCTTGTGGGGCGCCCGTATTCGATTCGCCACGCCCATGTTATTCATTCTCGGATTCTTTGCCATTTTTGTTATTGGCGGCCTGACCGGTGTGATGGTCGCCTCCATTCCATTCGACAGTCAGGTTCATGACAGCTACTTTGTAGTCGCTCACCTGCATTATGTACTCATAGGCGGGGCAGTTTTTCCGTTCTTTGCCGGGCTGTATTACTGGTACCCAAAAATGACCGGGCGACTGATGTCAGAACGCCTGGGCCGGTGGAGCTTTGCCCTGATTTTCATCGGTACCAACCTGACCTTTTTCCCCATGCATCAGCTCGGTTTTGAGGGCATGCCGCGTCGGGTGTATACCTACCTGGCAGACATGGGCTGGCAGGACCTGAACTTTGCCATAACCCTTGCCGCGTTTGTGCTCGGCACCGGTTTTCTGTTGACCCTGATTAATGCCGTGATCAGTCGTTCACGTGGTGACCTGGCCGGCTCCAATCCCTGGCAGGCCGAGACTCTGGAATGGGCCACCACCTCGCCGCCGCAGAACTACAACTTCCGCCACCTGCCGGTGGTATCCAGCAGAACTCCTTTATGGGATCAATCGGACGCCGACAGGCTTGAATGTGTCGCCGGATTGCGCGCAGACCGGCGTGAGTTGTTAGTAACCACGCTTCTGGAAGCGCGTGCCCAGAGCGTGCTGATTATGCCGAACCCAAGCATCTGGCCGTTCCTGCTGTCGCTGGCGGTGGGTTTTGGGTTTCTGGGCTTCATGTTTGAACCCTGGCTTTTTGTTGTAGGGTTTGCGCTGAGCTTTTTCATGATTGTTGGCTGGTTATGGCCAAAAAAACCGTGGCTGGATGGCGAGCAATCATACGACCAGTCACACGATCAATGTTAGCAGCGCCAGGAGAACAGTATGTCTACAACTGAGCTGAATGACTCACGATTCAGTATTGATGCTACTGATCTTAGCCGGTTCCACAGTGGCACCGATGCGCCCATCTGGTGGGGCATTGTTGGCCTGGTATTGATCGAAATGAGCGTGGTGGCCGCGTTTGTTATCAGCTACTTCTATCTTTTGATGAGCAATCCGCAGTGGCCACCGGCAGACTATCCGGTGCCCGAACTGATGCTACCAACAGTGTCGCTGGTTCTTCTGTTGATCAGCTGTGTCACCATGTATATGGCAGGGAGAACGCTGAACAAGGGTCAGGTTACTGCGTTTGTTCTATATACCGTCGCATCGGTGGCGCTGGCGTGCGTGGTTCTGGTTATTCGTTGGCAACAGTTTCAGGATTTTGAGTTCAGCCTGGATCAGCACGTTTACGGCTCACTGGTCTGGACCATCTCTGGCTTTCATTTTCTTCACGTCGTTTCTGCCGCTATTGGCACCGCCGTGGTTGCCATTCTGGGCATGATGGGATTTTTTAGCAGCACCCAGAGAATTGGCGTGGTAGTGGATACACTGTACTGGAATTTTGTTGCCCTGGCCTGGATTCCTTTTTACCTGATCCTGTATTGGGTGCCACGACTAACGTATACGGCAGGAGGGTAAGTATCATGTCACCTGCCCCCTCATACAGGCACGCCGTGAGTAACCGTCGGCTATGGCTCAGTGCCTTCGTACCGGCACTGGCATGGGCCCTGCATTTGGCCGTCAGCTATGGGCTGGTGGAGCTGTATTGCTACCAGTTTACACGCATGGGGGATGCCGTAGCAGTATGGGCGCTCAGCGCCGTTACCTTGCTGACATTAGTGGCCGCATTCACCGGCACCCTGTTCTGCTATTGGAACCGCCGAATCATTCTGAACAGAACGGAGGCGCATCGTGGGCTTTTCATTGCGACCTCCGGCGCGGTACTTGGCGTATTCATGATAGCCACGATATTGATGCAGACATTGCCAGTCATAATGGTGCCGCCATGTATCTAGGACTTCCTGCAAGTACTGGTGCCACTACCAGGAGGGCGGCGCTCGCAACATTGGTGGCAATAGCCCCATCGGCCTCATACAGCCACACTTTCGGCGACGGCACAGGTGTCTACTTCTGGATACCCGATCCGTTGACAACCGCACTGTTATTGCTAATCGCCTGCCTGTATTGGCGCGGTCAGCGTATGGGTGCCGACCTGTCGGCGCAACAGGTGCGCCAACAAACCTGGTTCTGGCTGGGCTGGGCATTGCTGGTGATTGCGCTATCACCTCCCATCGACCCGATGGGCGACGCGTTATTCTCCGTCCACATGATTCAGCATGAATTGATGATGCTCGGCGCAGCGCCTTTACTGGTTGCCAGCCGCCCTTCTGCCAATCTTGTCCGTGGCATGCCGCGAGCAGGTGCGCTGGCACTGGGCGCCTTCCTTCGAAACACCGGCGGTGCACGTTGGCTAGCCTGGCTCGGAGCGCCGCTCAACGCATGGCTCATCCACGCTGTTGGACTTTGGGTCTGGCACATACCGGCGCTGTTCAATGCCGGCTTGCGTAGCGAGCTGATGCATACACTCCAGCACACCAGTTTTATGCTGATTGCGCTGGTTTTCTGGTTCGCATTACTCAAACCCAGGCAGAACGCACCGGCAGCTAACGTCCTGTATCTGTTTACCACGGCGCTGCATGCCTCCATGCTGGGCGCGCTGCTGACGTTCTCGTCGCGCGCCTGGTATGCCCCTTATCAAACGTCTGCACCGCTCTGGGGTTTCTCGGCGCTGGAGGATCAGCAGCTGGGGGGGCTGATTATGTGGATGCCAGCCGGCACCGTGTTTCTGGTCGCGGCATTATTATCGCTGGCGTCGTTGTTGCAGACCCGGGAGCAGACATGCGAATAAAATTGAGCAAGATTCCAGTTGGGCCTTTTGCACCAGCAGCACTACTTGCATTATTTCTGGCTGGATGCGACCCGGCCCCTATCACATCGGTGCCCCGCGGTGACGCTGAACGCGGGAGACTTGCCATTCAGAGTGCCGGCTGTGGCAGTTGCCATTCCATCGCTGGTATCACGTCCGCGGACGGACGAGTCGGCCCGCCGCTAGAAGGGATCGATCAACGCGTTTATCTGGCTGGCGTGTTGCCCAATACCTTTGCCAATATGGTGAAGTGGCTACAGAGCCCGACTCAGGTAGATCCTCTGACAGCCATGCCTGATACCGGTCTGGACACCCAAACGGCAGAAGACATTGCGGCCTACCTGTATAGTGGAGGAGCTCAATGAGACGGTACACGGCAAGACTGTTAGGGTTCCTCGCCGTTTCGGCAATTGCCGCTTTTATCGGTGCGGGCGCGTACGTTTACTACGGCGGTTATGACACCTCCGCGCTGCAACAGCATTCGGAGCCCGTATATCGAGTATTGCAGTATGTTCGCGAACGTTCCATCCTGGCACGCAGCGATTTTGATACACCGGATCTGACGTCGCTTGACTGGCAGCACGCCGGCCTGATGAACTACGAAACATACTGCCGGCAATGCCATGGCGCGCCAGGTCGAGCGCCAGACAGCTTCTCGTTAGGCATGAAACCAGCACCCACTGCTATCGCAGAGCTGGCGCGCAAACGAAGCCCGCAGGAGCTTTACGAGGTCATTGAGCAGGGGATCAAGATGACCGGCATGCCGGCCTGGGCATACCGCCTGAACCAGGCCGAAATGTGGCAGCTGGTGGCCCTGGTGAAACAGATCGCAAACATGACGCACGCAGACTACGATAACTATCTAGTACAGGCCCAAGAAGAGTCCCCACAGCAGACCGAAACCCGGCCTCGTCGTTCAGAAGAAATCGCATCGGCCACCGAGTTACCTACGATGGAAGGATTGAGCCGAATCGACGCCGGCAGAGTGGCAATGCAGCAATACAACTGTACCAGTTGCCACATGATACCCGGGGTGACTGCAGCACGAAACCAGGTAGGTCCACCCCTGGGCGGCATCACTCAGCGAAGCTACATCGCGGGGCTTCTGGAATACAGTGACAACAACCTGATTAAGTGGATCCGATTTCCTACAACGGTGGACAAAGATACCTTGATGCCGGATCTTGGTGTCAGTCAGGTACACGCTGAGGCAATGCTGGCTTACCTGAAGTCGGTTGAATAAAAACGTCGGAACTCTGAATCGGTTGGTAATAAAAAAGGCGACTCCAGAAGGAGCCGCCTTTTTTAATACGCGTTTCCGCTTACCTTATGTCGTAACGATCAAGCTGCATGACTTTGGTCCAGGCGTCGGCAAAATCCTGCACAAAGGCAGACTCTGCGTCATCGACAGCGTAATACTCTGCCACTGCACGCAGCTCTGAGTTGGAACCGAAGATTAGATCAACCGGCGTTGCCGTCCACATCAGAGCACCGGTATCGCGATCACGACCTTCATATACCCCCTCTTCGCTGGAAGACTGTTGCCACAGCGTTGACATGTCAACCAGGTTAACAAAGAAGTCATTGCTCAATGCGCCGGGCTGGTCGGTGAACACGCCGTGATCGATGCCACCCGCGTTGGCATCCAGTACTCGCATGCCACCCACCAGCGCTGTCATTTCGGGAACCGATAGCCCCAACAGGGCAGCACGCTCGATGAGTGCTTCGGCTGGCGATCGCGGATGCCCTGCTTCGATGTAGTTGCGAAAACCATCTGCCTTGGGTTCGAGCACAGCAAAGGATGCTACTTCGGTCTGGGCCGGGGTTGCGTCTGTGCGTCCGGGAACAAATTCAATTGACACATTATTGCCGGCACGTTGTGCGGCCTGTTCGATGGCAGCGGCCCCGCCCAGCACAATCATGTCCGCCAGCGAGATTCGCTTGTCACCGGACTGCGCGCCATTAAAATCGCTTTGTATCCCTTCGAGGACATCAAGCACACGCGCCAGTTCATCAGGCTGGTTAACTGCCCACTGATTCTGCGGAGCCATGCGGATGCGCGCGCCGTTGGCACCGCCACGCATATCAGTACCACGGAATGTTGACGCAGACGCCCAGGCCGTTCTGACCAGTTCCGCCGTGCTCAGGCCGGATTCAAGAATGTCGGCTTTAAGTGCAGTCACATCGACGTCGTTCACCAGTGTATGATCCACTGCCGGCACCGGGTCCTGCCAGATCATCTCTTCTTGCGGCGCCAGGTTACCCAGATAACGTGAAGTTGGCCCCATGTCGCGGTGAGTCAGTTTAAACCAGGCCTTGGCAAACGCTACCTCAAACTCTTCCGGGTTCTCCAGCCAACGCTGAGTGATTTCACGGTAGGCAGGATCCTCTTTCAGTGCCAGGTCGGTGGTAAACATGATCGGCGCATGACGCTTGGATGCATCATGTGCGTCGGGTACCAGATTGGCAGCTGCCCCATCGGCAGGAATCCATTGAATGGCGCCTGCCGGACTGCGGCTCTGCACCCATTCGAATCCGTACAGGTTTTCCAGGTAATTGTGCGTCCACGCGGCCGGGTCTACTGTCCACGCGCCTTCAAGGCCACTGGTGATGGTGTCTGCACCATTACCGCTACCGTAGCTGTTCTGCCAGCCAAGACCCTGCTCTTCAATAGCAGCGGCGGCCGGTTCAGCGCCCACATTGCCGTCTGGCCGCGAGGCGCCATGTGCTTTACCAAAGGTATGGCCACCGGCGATCAGTGCCACGGTCTCTTCATCATTCATAGCCATTCGACCGAAGGTGCGGCGAATCTCTTCGGCCGCTGCCAGTGGATCCGGGTTGCCGCCTGGACCTTCCGGGTTGACGTAGATCAGGCCCATCTGGCTTGCGCCCACATCGCCCGCCAGGTCACCTGAGTCGGTGCGACGGTCATCGGCGAGCCATTCGCCTTCAGGACCCCAGTTAACCTCTTCCGGTTCCCACGCATCCGTCCGGCCGCCAGCAAAACCGATGGTCTCAAATCCCATATCTTCCATGGCAACGGTACCGGCAAGCACAATCAGGTCAGCCCAGGAAATGCTGTTACCGTACTTGGCCTTGACCGGCCACAGCAGTCGTTGCGCCTTATCCAGGTTGGCGTTGTCAGGCCAGCTGTTCAGCGGCGCAAAGCGCTGCATACCACCGTCAGAACCGCCACGGCCGTCAGTCATGCGGTAGGTGCCCGCACTGTGCCACGCCATGCGAATGAAGAAAGGGCCATAATGACCGTAGTCGGCCGGCCACCAGTCCTGAGATGTGGTCATGACATCAACCAGGTCGCGCTTCACGGCCTCCAGATCCAGTGCGGAGAATGCCGCCGCATAATCAAAATCAACGCCCTGCGGGTTGGCAGAGGCAGCCGTTGCACGAAGCGGTTCCAGGCTCAGCTGATTGGGCCACCAGTATTCATTGGTGGGCGGGCCGTCCTGAGCAAATACAGGAGACATCAAGGTAGCCGAGGACACGGCCATGGTCATTGCGATCGACAGAGAAAGAGAATGTTTTCGCATTGTAATTTTCCTTTGGGTGATAAACCTATGACGCCTGATATACTAAAGCTAATGTAGAATTATTTTTAATTGAAATAAGCTATGAAAACGATGCGGAAAATCAATCATGGTCAATCTGAACCCAAAAGTTCTGTTGCACAGCAAATGGACGGCCGTTACCCCGATAAACAAAGATAAACATTTCAGGGTGACGCAAATGCTTCCGGATAAGGGCTGCCCGTCCAGAAAACTGGCCTTCGTAGAAATGGAAGCGGTCTACTCAGGTCGCAAAACCCGTCTTCGCTGGCGTGAGCTTTCAGATACGGACACCTGGCAACAGGGCTGGTGCTGAACCCGCGATTGTGCAACCCGACTTGCGGCCAGTCACCACGTATGGCAGTTTGGGGCTAATTGAGGTGACTGATGACTGATTCCGAACGGAGCGACCCTATAAAACGCCCCCTGACCCAAACGCTACCACTGCCCTTCGCCAACAAGATAAATCCACCGGTTTTTATAACCGTCGCTGTCCTGGTCCTGCTGCTTGTATTTTTTTCCGCAGTCTATACTGACCTGGCCAGCTCTCTATCGGGCCTGCTATACACATGGATCAACACAAAAGCTGGCTGGTTTTATATGCTGGTGGTCACCGGGTTTCTGGTTTTTGTTGTCTGGCTGGCACTGTCACGCTTCGGTAGCATAAAACTGGGTCCTGACGACAGCGCTCCCGACTACAGCTACAGTGTCTGGTTCGCCATGCTGTTTTCTGCAGGCATCGGCATCGGCCTGATGTTTTTTGGCGTTGCAGAGCCTGTCACCCACCTGATGCTTCCCCCTGTCGGTGATGCACAAAGCGCCGAAGCAGCGCGTCAGGCCATGCGCCTGACCCTTTTCCATTGGGGACTGCACGGCTGGGGCATTTATGCAGTGGTAGCGCTGTCACTGGCATATTTTGCCTTTCGCAAAGGCCTGCCTTTGACCGTACGCTCGTCCCTCTACCCACTGATCGGAAACAGGATTTATGGTCCCATAGGCCATGCGGTGGATGTCTTTGCCGTGCTGGGCACCTTGTTCGGCGTCGCTACTTCGCTCGGGCTCGGCGTTATGCAGATCAATGCCGGTCTCAACTATCTGTTTGAGGTGCCCGTGATGATGCCTGTGCAGGTAGGGTTAATCGCACTGATTACGCTCATAGCCACCGCTTCGGTGATTCTGGGACTCGATGGCGGAATCCGCCGGCTGTCAATTTTGAACATAGTGTTGGCTGCAGGTCTGCTCGGTTTTGTCTTGCTGGCAGGGCCAACGGCGCTGCTGCTGCAGGCACTGATGCAAAACACCGGAGCCTACATCGCCGGGCTGCTTGATATGACACTGAACCTGTATGTCTACCAGCCCAACGACGCATGGCTCAGTGCCTGGACCCTGTTCTACTGGGGATGGTGGATTGCCTGGGCTCCGTTTGTCGGCATGTTTATCGCGCGGGTATCACGAGGCCGCAGTATTCGTGAATTCATCGTCGGCGTTCTGCTACTCCCGCTCGGGTTTACCGTGATGTGGATGACATTTTTTGGCAACACTGCCATCGACCTGATCATGAACCAGGGTATGGAGACCCTGGCCACGGATGTGGCTGTCGACAATTCAGTCGCACTCTTTCAATTCCTTGAGCATCTACCCTGGCCTGCTGCGACCTCGTTTATAGCCACCATACTGGTGGTGACATTCTTTGTTACCTCGTCCGATTCGGGCTCGCTGGTCGTGGATACGCTGACCTCTGGTGGCGCTAGTCAGACGCCATTGTGGCAACGCATTTTCTGGGCGTTACTGGAAGGCACGATCGCCGCTGTGCTACTGATTGCGGGTGGATTGGCGGCACTACAAACTGCAACTGTAGCCAGCGCACTGCCCTTTGCCGTGGTCATGATTCTGATGTGCTGGGGGTTGCTGCGAGCACTGCGGCGCGAGTTACCTCGCGCCTGATTCACGCTGCGCCTGCTTCCAGTCAGGTGCCTGCCAGGCCGCTGCCGGGCTGGGCGACAATACTGGCCTACCCAGAATATGATCGGCGGCTTTCTCCCCTATCATGATGGTGGGCGCGTTGATATTGCCATTGGTCAGTGCCGGCATGACCGAAGAGTCAACTACCCGCAAATTCTCAACACCGTGCACGCGGCACTGTGAATCAACGACGGCCATCGCATCACTTCCCATACGACAACTGCCACAAGGGTGGTAAGCTGTTGCTGCTGAACGCGCCACCCAGTCATCTATCTCTGCATCCGTATTAACGGCTGGGCCAGGTGACACTTCTTCACCACGATAGTCATCAAACGCAGGCTGGGAAAATATCTCTCGTGTCAGGCGCAGGCCATCACGATAGGCCTGACGATCGGCTTCCTCACTGAGATAGTTAAAAAGAATATCCGGTGGTGCGGCAGGATCAGCGGACGACAATTGCACTCGTCCTCGACTCGACGGTTTGTTGGCGCCCAGATGCACCTGAAAGCCGTGGCCTTTTAGTGCGCTGGAGCCGTCATAGGCAATGGCGCCGGCCAGAAAGTGATACTGCAGATCAGGGTATCGCAATCCCTCACGGCTGCGTATGTAGGCATTGGACTCAAAATGATTGGTCGCCCCCAGTCCGCTTTTGAACATCAGCCAGCGCGCACCAATCAACAACTTGCCAACCGGATTGAGCCAGCCATTTAAGGTGCCGGCCTGGCGGCAGGCGTGCTGAACCCAGACTTCCAGGTGGTCCTGCAGATTTTGCCCGACACCTGGCAGGTCATGTACTACATCTATACCTATGTCTTGCAGATGCTCGCGCGGGCCAATGCCAGACAGCAGCAACAGTTTCGGCGAGTTGAAAGCACTGGCGCTTAGAATGACTTCACGTCGCGCCTGCACTCGTACCGTTTTCCCCTGATGCTGATATTCGACACCCACCGCACGTTTGCCATCCATCAGGATACGTGTGGTCAGCGCCTTCGTCTGTAGTTTGAGGTTGCGTCGACTCAGCGCGGGCTTAAGATAGGCATTGGCGGTAGAGCAACGCACGCCGTTTTTTACCGTCATGTCCATGCGGCCAAAGCCTTCCTGACGGAAGCCGTTATAGTCCTCGGTGACACCGTACCCGGCTTCGCGCCCGGCTTCGATAAACACCCGATACAGCGGATTGCGCATATTGTTGCCATTACAAATGCCAACCGGACCGTTCTCGCCGCGGTAGTCGTCTGCACCATACAGGCAGTCCTCCGCACGCTGAAAGTAAGGCAACACATCGGCATAGGACCAACCTTCAGCGCCCAATTGCTGCCACTGGTCAAAATCGCCTGCATTGCCTCGCACATACACCATGCCATTGATTGACGACGAGCCGCCAATTACCTTACCTCTTGCCTGATGTACCGATCGACCACCCAGGCCCGGCTCTGACTGTGTATGCAGACCCCAGTCGTATTTGTCACTGCTCATGGGGATGGAAAGTGCCGTTGGCATCTGGATAAAAACAGAATTGTCCATGCCGCCAAATTCAAGCACCAACACCTCGTGTTTGCCATCTGCGCTCAGTCTGTCGGCCAGCACACAGCCGGCTGAGCCCGCCCCCACGACCACAAAGTCAGCGCTGCGATTGAAACTCATCTCACTCATGTCGAACTTCCTGCTTTAACGACTTGAACAAAGCTATCATCATCAGATACAGGACAATGGCAAATGGCAGTCCCATCACAACAACCGCCCCCTGAAGCGTGCTCA
Organism: Pseudohongiella acticola; assembly: GCF_001758195.1. Taxonomy (NCBI): domain Bacteria; kingdom Pseudomonadati; phylum Pseudomonadota; class Gammaproteobacteria; order Pseudomonadales; family Pseudohongiellaceae; genus Pseudohongiella; species Pseudohongiella acticola. The sequence goes on along the minus strand of NZ_MASR01000001.1, from coordinate 2,473,622 downwards.
TGCCATCCGCCAGTAGCAAAGACAAAGTCAGCACTCCGATAACAACAGCCCAGAATATCCGTAACCATGAGGCCGGATCCGGTTGCCTTGACCGGTCCCGCAAACCATTACCCTCAATGCGCGGGTGCTGGACAGTCAGGTTGGACAGCACCAGAGAGCCCGAGTCTCCCGAGGTGACAAAAAAAACGATGGCCAGAATACTGACAACGAATGTGGTCACACCCGCCCAGGGCAGTGATTCAAGAAACAGGTAGATGGACGAGCCCGGATGGTCAATGGCCTGGGCAGCAAAATCGCTGCCCGCCTCGCCCGTCATGGCCAGATCAATGGCACTGTTACCGATGACAGACATCCACACCATCATGAAACACAGTGGCAGGATCAGTGTGCCGGCAACAAATTCACGCACGGTCCGACCACGTGAAATACGCGCCAGAAACAGACCCACAAAAGGCCCCCAGGCAATCCACCAGGCCCAGAAGAACACGGTCCAGGCATTGAGCCAGTCAACCGGTCGATCAAACGCATAGGTGTCGGTAGAAAGCTGCAGGAAATCAGACAGGTAATCACCGATATTGGTGACCATGACATTAAGCAGAAAGATGGTCTTGCCACTGACCAGAACAAACAACACCAATAACAGCGCCAGGACCATGTTGAATTCAGACAGGCGGCGGATACCACGGCCGACTCCCGTCACTGCAGACACTGCGGAGAAAAACACAATCAGCAACGCGAGTGACGTCTGCACCACCAACCCCTCGGGCAGACCAAACATGTAATTGAGGCCAAAATTCAATTGAATGATGCCAATGCCCAGGCTGGTAGCGATGCCAAATACGGTACCCAGTACCGCGGCAATATCCACCGTGTGGCCAGCGATACCGTTAATATGCCTGCCAAAAATCGGATACAGCGCGGAGCGTATGGTCAATGGCAGCCCACGTCGATAACAAAAGAATGCGAGCGACATGCCAACCAAGGTGTAGACACCCCACCCTGACAGACCCCAGTGCAGAAACGTCAGCTCCATGGCATGGCGCGCCGCCTCAACGGTGCCAGGAGTCTGATCAAGCGGCATCAGAAAGTGGAACAGCGGCTCCGACACGCTGAAAAAAAGCAGATCAATACCAATGCCCGCAGCAAACAACATGGCCGCCCAGCTCCAGAGTGGAAATTCGGGCCTGGCGTCGTCCGGGCCTAAACGGATATCGCCAAATCGGGACATCGCAACTCCAATCACAAACAGCAGGAATATCAACACTGAAAGAAAGTAGAACCAGCCGAAACCGCGCGATATCTGAGCCAGTATGGCATTGATCACGCGCGTTGCCTGTTCGGAGAACAGCAACGCCCACAGCGCAAATAGAAGAATGCCGGCGGCCGAGCCTGTCATGACAACCGGATTTATCCGCGCAGCAGATGCTCCGTCAGCATTGCTCGCAGAGGCATGGTGGGTATCGTCTTGCGGGGGTAACGAATCAGACAAACCTGCCTCCTGCTGACGTTAGGGAGGGGTCATTAAAAGCAGCCGGGGCAGCGAAGTCAACCGGTGCCGACCTAATAAGTCGTCACCGGTCGGATTTACGCGATGGTATTGCGGGATTAGGTAAAGCAACTGCGGAGTCGCAGTCACCGCGATCAGCGTTTGACGCGTGACTTGTACTCGCCGGTGCGGGTATCAATTTCCACACAATCGCCGATTTCGCAGAACGAGGACACGGACAGCTCGTAGCCGCTGTTCAGGCGTGCCGTTTTCATGACTTTGCCTGACGTATCGCCACGCGCAGACGGCTCAGTGTAGGCGATTTCGCGCACGATGGCGTTGGGCAGATCAATGGAAATCACTTTGCCGTTGTAGAACACCGCCTGGCAGACATCTTCCATGCCGTCTTCGATATAATCGATGACGTTTTCCAGATCATCCTTTTCAATTTCGATCTGTTCGTAGTCAGTGTCAACAAATACATACATGGGGTCGGCAAAGTAGGAATAAGTCACTTCCTTTTGCTCCAGCACCACGTTTTCCAATTTGTCATCGGCCTTGAAAACCGTCTCGGTTGCCACGCCGTTAAGCAGGTTCTTCAGCTTCATTTTGCAAACTGCAGAGTTACGACCGGACTTGTTGAACTCGGTCTTTTGCACCTTCCAGGGCGAACCGCCGACCATGATGACCTGACCGGCACGGATTTCTTGTGCGATTTTCATGAATGAGTACTCAATATAATAGGGTATCGGCTACGGCCGATTACGGTAGAACTGCATCAGACTACTTGCCAGATCAGGCAATTCAGCCAGTTTTTGCTGCCAGTTCCGGGCCCTGAGGGTCAGGTCCGGGAGTTGCGGGCGCAGATCATGCCACACTTTTTTGCAATCCGCATCAAGATTCCAGAACCGGTTGAATTGCATCAAAGAATCCTCACTGTTTTCTGGCACGTCGGTATCACCGTAACGCGCCAGAAAGGCGTCCAGCTTGTCCAGATGGGTATTCTGCTGCTGGGGGTAGGCATGCCAGACCAGGGGTCTCGCCGCCCATTGGGCACGGACAAACGAATCCTCTCCACGCACTATATTCAGGTCACAGGCGCTTAGCAGCCTGTCATAGTCATCCAGTGGCAGAAACGGGATAACCAGCACACTCAGCGAACCTTTTTCCAGTACCTCGCCCACATCCGGTATCACGGGCTGACCCAGGGCATCTGCGACATCGACCAGAACGTTGCCCACAGGCACCAGGCACAAGACTGGAACCGGGTCTTCGGCCAGGGCAGCAAACAAGCTGGTCAATGCCAGATTCCCCGACTGTGGTGACCCCGGCTGCCTGGCATAGGCGAACAGCGACAACCATATCGCGTCGTCGCGCCGGACCCTGACCGGGGCTCGGCTGTCGACATCAAGCCAAGCCAGCAACTCCGACCGGGTCTGCGCCAGCGTCGTCTGCCATTGATCATGTTTTGCCAACAGGTCACGTTCACGCAGCAGGCCGCCCGATGCCGCCGTGAAGCCAGGGAAAAAGAACGCCTTGTGCAGCACCACGGTCGCCAGCGAGCGATCGTTGCCAGCACCGCTTTGCATTGTCTGCAAAGACGTCTGGCAGTGATAGCTTTCTATCCAGGGTTCGGCGCTAAGGTATTCGAGGTTGATCCAGCACGGCCTGGCGCTTGCCCTTCCTGTTTCGGCGTCATCATTGTCAGACGCCTGTGTCAGTGCGGCCATGCGCGCGATCACCGCATCCGGCAAAGCACAGCCGAACGCTTCTACCACAATTGTTGCCGGGGAAACATCAGCATGCCCGTCTGCTTGATCACACCAATGAACTATGCGGACCCCCTGTTCATCAAGCTGTGACAACAGGCAGGCGTCCATCCTGCCAACAAAGGACAGCGCGGTCTGCCAATCGTCAACCATCAGCGTAACTGACTGCTGATAGTCGCGTACCAGCTGACGCGCCAACCGCCAGCACACGCCGATATCGCCAAAATTATCGACGATGGCACAGAAAATAAGCCAGCGTTGCGGAGCCGGGGGTAGCGAAGACACAAGCGTGTTGGGTGAATGAATGAGCACAGCCTTGTAATTAACGCCACATGCGCGCCACATCAATTGTCGGCCCAACAGAATACCGCAGTCTTGCACAGTCACCAAACCCGACTATACTGAGAAGGGTTACGACCGATAATGGATTGGTCAAAGCCTGATTGCCAGAGACGCGTCTGTTAGCCTCCGGCAAGATTTGTGTCATGCTGAAATACGGGATGATATCCCGGAGCTACCTACAAGGATAGAATAAAAGCTCATGCCGTGGTTACCTGACCTAGTGACAGCCCTATTCAAGCGACAAAGGCGCAAAGCGTCGCGACTGCAATCGCGCGCCTGGCGCATCGCCGGTGTGTATGCAGCCATCTCGATTTTGTGGATAGTTTTCTCTGATCAAATCCTGACGTTGTTTGTATCCGATCAGGCTCTGTTACTGCGTCTGAGCGTCTATAAGGGAGTCGGTTTTGTCATTTTCACGTCGCTGCTATTGTTACTGATGATGCGGCGCACATATGGTGCCATCGAAGCAGGCTACGACAACCTGAAACAGCACAAACAGGAGATTGAACGCGGCAACCGACTGTACAGCGCACTCAGTCATATCAACCAGTCCATCGTCGCCGCCGCCGATCGTCAGCAACTCTTCGACAAGGTCAGTCAGTCACTGGTGAACTACGGCGGCTTTCGCATGGCGTGGATTGGCACGGTAGGCGAAGCGCAATCAGTGCCTGAACCGCTGGCATGGTCCGGCGATGGGACGAGCTGCATCAACGACATCATTCAGCACAGTGGCCATGACGCGCGTGGCATTAACCCCTGGGACAAGGTCATCAACGACGGCGTCTCCTATGTCTGCAATGACGTGCTTTTTGACCCATTATCGAAACTCTGGCGACATGAGGCCATCAAACAGGACCTGCAATCTTTTACTTCCCTGCCGCTGCGGCTTGAGGGCAAAGTATGTGGCGTACTGAGTGTCTACGCGAATGAGCCCGAGTTTTTTTGCAAGCGTGAGCTAAGCCTGCTGGAAGAAGTGGCGATCGATGTGTCATTTGGCCTGGAAAGCTTCAGGATGGCCAATGAACGTTATGAAGCTGAAACGACCGCGCGTCAGGAGAGCCAATTTTCGCAAGCCATGCTAGACAGCATGCCGGGCATTGTCTATTTCTACAATGAGGCCGGGCATTTCCTGCGATGGAACAAGAATTTTGAAACGGTTTCCGGTTACAGCCACGACGAAGTCGCGGGAATGCATCCATTGCAGTTCTTTGATGACGACGAGAAGCGCTTACTGGAATTGGCAATCGCCAGAGTTTTCCGCGATGGCGAAGCCGCTGTGGAGGCATCCTTCATGGCCAAGAACGGCAGCAAGGTACCGTATTTTTTTACTGGCCGTAGCGTACGCTATAAGGGCCAGCTATGCCTGGCCGGTGTCGGAATCAACATCTCCGATCGCATTGCAGCGGAAGACAGGATTGAACAGTTGGCATTTTATGATCCCCTGACTGGCCTGCCCAATCGCAGACTGATGCAGGATCGTCTACAGCATAGCATCGCAACAGGTTCTCGGCAGCGAAAATATGGCGCGTTGCTGTTCATTGACCTCGACAACTTCAAGACCCTGAATGACACTAAAGGTCACAATATCGGTGACAATTTGCTGACGATGACAGCTCAGCGCCTGAACGGCTGTGTCCGCGAAGGCGACACCGTAGCACGCTTTGGTGGAGACGAGTTTGTTGTCATACTTGAGTCACTTAGCGACAACGTTGAACAGGCAGTGAACAACGCTGAGATTGCGGGCGAAAAAATACTTCGCGCCATGAGTGAACCCTACCCATTGCAGGGCGAGGACTACCATGGCAGCGCGAGCGTCGGCGTCAGCCTATATGGCGACCGAGATATCAGCGCCCACGAATTGATACGTCGTGCGGACACCGCCATGTATCAGGCCAAACGTAGCGGTCGCAATACGCTGTATTTCTACGATCCGGCGATGCAGGCTGTTCTGGAAGCGCGCCTGCAAATGGAAACCGATCTGCGACTGGCATTAGAAGAAAAGCAGTTCTGTTTATATTACCAACCTCAGGTAGACAACGAAGGCAACGTTGTTGGCGCCGAAGCATTAATCCGCTGGATGTGTCCGACAAAAGGATTGATTCCACCAGGCGATTTTATTCCCCTGGCCGAGGAAGCCGGATTGATTGTTCCCATCGGCAACTGGGTGCTGAATGCCGCCTGCCGTAAGCTCAAAGCATGGGAAAACAGCGCACTGACGTCACGCCTGCAATTGGCTGTCAACGTCAGTGCCAGACAGTTTCATCAGGACGATTTCGTCAGACAGGTGCTTGATGCCATCGCCACTAACAACGTCCGGCGCGGCAGCCTGAAACTGGAATTGACCGAAAGCCTGATTCTGGATAATGTCGACTCCGCCGTCGAGAAAATGAACGCACTGGGAGATGCCGGTGTCCGCTTTTCCATGGATGACTTTGGTACCGGATATTCGTCCCTTTCTTACCTCACTCAACTGCCCTTGCATCAACTAAAAATTGATCAGTCATTTGTGCACAAGATGCTTGATAGATCAGTCAACGCCGTCATTGTACAGACCATCATTGGCATGGCCAATAATCTGGAGATTGAAGTGATTGCCGAGGGCGTGGAAACAATGGAGCAGTTCCGGTTCCTGAAGGACCTTGGCTGCCCGCTGTTTCAAGGCTACCACTTTGGCAAACCGGTACCCGAGAAAGAATTCGAAAAGGCGCTCAGCAGCAGCCCTCGGGCAACATCATAGCAATAAATGATCAATTCGAAGCGCCACTGCTGATAGTATGACCGAAGAACACGGCATTCATGAACAGTCGTGTAGTACCGAACCAGAAGGCGCGGAAATTGGGGTTATCCGTCATCGCAATGACCCTGCCCGACCCGAGCGCCGTCACCACAATCGCGGCGGTACCTGCCATGGTGTCGATATTCTCCTGCGATACATATCCGCTTGCCAGTGGCATGTCGGTATATTGCAACGGTGTTGCATAGGGATTTTCCGCTCGCTCCATAAACAGTGTACTGTCCCGGAAAACCCGCAGTAGAGACGTATTGTAGCCATATCCCAGCGGATGAGTCAGATCCAGTGTGGTATTGAATATGCTGCCGCCGATCAGCTGCTCGCCACGATTGCGTTCCATGTCTGCGTAAGAAAGCGTGGTGTCACTTTCTTGCCCGGAATTGTCAATCAGTGTGATATTGGCAAGTTCATTACGGGCCGCCCAGCTTAGCGCGGACTTGTAGACAATCAAGGTTCCGCCGGCTTCGACCCACTGTTTGACTCGGTCAGCCTGCACCGAGGAATAACTGCCACTCGCCATGATCAACACGTTATAGTGATTCAGATCAGCCTGCTTCATCTGCTCCTGAGTCAGTAGGGTAATCGGCATGGCAAACTTCTGGTCAAAGGTGTGCCAGGCTTCACCGACCTCAGAGGAGCGTGTACCTTCGCCTGCCAACAGCGCAATACTGGGTCGACGCAGATTACTGAAACCGGGACTGCCCAGGTCAATGCCGCCGGCGGATAAACCGGTTTCCATGGCATACACCGTCATCGCTTCTTCTTCGCTGGCCTGGCGCATCAGCGAACGAATCTCGTCGGCCTGGACGTCCTGGGGGCCCACCGCCACCATGATGGTGCCGTAATCAAATTGCCGTTCACCGGCAGGCGTCGCCGCCGTGAACGGTTCAGTTGCCACTTTTACCCGGATGCCGGCATCCAGCAATCGGTACAATGCACGCGGGGCATAGAACTCGTCCCACTCAAACAGATAGGCATAGGCATTGTTGCCACCAACAAACTCACCTGCCGGAAAGTCATTGACTGCAACCATGTCTCCCAGCAGATCGCTGTTGAACGCCCGACTGCCCAGTTCGGCAAACGGCGTATTAAATGCGTAGGGGAAAGTCCAGGTAGAGACGTCGTAGAACAACGTGTCAGGAAACTCGGTGCGTCGCTCGAAAATGGATTCGATCAACCGGTGCTGGCCCTGACTACCGGATACGACATAGGCCTGACCGCTCTGAAAAGTCTGCTCACCAACGTTCAGGTCCTCAGCAAGCACATGCACGGCAATCTGATGTTGACGCAGCACCTCTGCCATTCGATAGGCGCTGCCGCTGTCGTCTGCATCACCGAACACATAACCTTTGGTGTCTGCTGCGTCGGCCATGTCCAGTGCTTCCCGATAGAACTCGCGCTGATAATCGAGCAATTCGGTGCGCAAAGACAACGCACCTTCCAGCGTCGACAGCGAACTCAGAAACTGATTCTGGATGGTAAATGGGAAACGCAGTACACCATGCGCGGTGTCACGTGCGTGGCCGCGCGAGCTGGCCTGTTCAAACAAAATACCAACGGCGCCATTGATGTCAGGGTACGTCGAGCCCTTACCATAATAAAAGTCATCAAAGCTCTCGCGGGCATAATACAGTCGCTGATCAGCATCCAACGCCTGTGCGTGAAACTGTGCGATGCTTTCAGTCAGATCCTGATTTCGCTGCGGCGTCATGGGGTGCGTACGGGACGGAATGCCCGGCTGAAAGAAAAATGTGTTATCAGACCCCATTTCGTGATGATCGGTTAGTACGTTGGGCCGCCATCGGTAGAAATTTTCCAGCCGGGCGCGACTCTCCGGGTGCCGCAATGGCAGCCAGTCGCGGTTCAGATCGAACCAGTAATGGTTGGTACGACCGCCGGGCCAGGGTTCGTTCTGCTCCATGTTATTGGGATCGCTCGACAAGGTCATGGCGCGGCGACTGTTAGCCCACTGAGCAAAGCGATCCAGACCATCAGGATTAAACGATGGGTCGACCAGAATGACCGCATTGGCAAGTGCGTCTTCAATCTCTGGCCCTTGGGCGGCAGCCAGGTGATAGACATACAACAGCGCGGCATTGGCACCACTGGGTTCGTTGCCGTGCACACTGTAGCCCTGATACAGCACCACCGGCATATCCGCCACCGCCACGTCCTCGCTGCCGGACGGATCGCTGAGCGCCAGATGCTGCTGACGAATTTGTTCTATTCGGCCGTGGTTCTCCGGTGAGGTAATGGTAAGCATCAGCAGTGCCCGGTTTTCATAGGAACGACCGAAGCGCTCTATCGAGATACGGTCCGACGCTTCCGCCACTGCATGCATATAGTTGACCAGTTGGTCGTGGCGTACATGCCATTCGCCTGGTACGGTTCCCAGTACCTGTTCCGGGGTTGGTATGGCCGGATCATAACTGACGCCGTCAGGCAGGTAATAATCCATACTTGCTTGTGCGTCAGCCGGATTCTGGGCACTGCTCAGCGGCGCATGGATGAGCGTCACAATGGCCAGCAGCCTGGTCAATGTCCACAATCGGCTAAGGTTCGACAAACGGTGCAGGTTTGACAGAATGGTTTGGACAGAATTCATCATGATGCCAGCCTCTTTATGGGCAATTTGCGAATTTTGGACAATCAGCAGACTGCTTGCCATTTTAGTTATTACGACCAGAGTATCTATTTGCGGCCGTGATGGCTATACGGCATTCGTCCCCTGATACCTTCAGGCACCCGTTATTGCCTGCGCGCGTCCCGGATCAGGTCGTATGCGCTGGCGATATCACTGGTCTTGCGCTCGGCAATTTCGCGCATGCTGTCGGGCAACCCCTGACTGGCCAGCTTATCCGGATGATTTTCGTTCATCAGTTTACGGTAGGCCCGCTTAAGATCAGCATCGCTGACACTCGCTGGTACGCCCAATACCTTATATGCATCGGCCAGCTGTTGATCGGCAGAACGACCATCGCCACCACGCTGACCACCGCGCAACATCGCTTCGAGTTGCTCCACCTGGGATTCGGGCAGGCCAAGTCCGCGCGCAATGCGCAGCAACATTTTGTGTTCTTCCGGATGCACCTGGCCATCGGCGGCTACTGCGCTGATCTGGATCTGCAGAAACATGCGCAGCATGGCCGGATGGCCGCGGCTGACACGGCGAAAGCGCACAAGCTCGGCATCAAGATCGAAGCCATCCGTCTTGCCGCGATTGAATGCCGCAATTGCCATTTCGCGCTGTTGACCGGACAGTCGCAGTTGACTGAACACTGTCTCCGCTGCCTGCACTTCGTTCCGGGTGACCACTCCGTCGGCCTTGCACAGGGCTCCCATCACGGCAAACATGGAATCAAGAAAACCAGACTGGATCTGGACCAGTCCGGCCACCGCCTGCTTCTTTAGATAAGCTGACAGGAACCAGCCCGCGGCAGCCCCCATGACAAACCCGATTGGCCCACCCATCAGGGACCCGACAAACCCACCCAGTAATACAGCAAACAAAATACTACTCCTGTGGCCGTTATGGCCATGACATTAATAACGAATCAGACTTTTTCCAGACGCCGGTGACGCTCGTCGAACCAGAGACGACCAACCGGCACCACCGACCTGTGCACCCGGTTGTTGACGATATCAAACACATCGCCATTTTTCCCCTGCAGACAAACAGGCACACCGTTGCTGCCGGCGATCTCTGCATTGCAACGCATGTGATGAGCCTCCCCGTGTATCGGAATGGCAATACGCGGCTTCACCCATTGATACATCAACGCCAACTCGTCAGAGTAAGGGTGTCCGGACGCATGCAGTGACCTGGCCGTGTTGTCTGCATGCGTCACCTTGATGTGACGTGCTTCAAAGCCGGCAATCAGGCGCGCCACATCAGCTTCATTGCCGGGAATGGTTTTGGCACTGAAGATAATATGATCGCCTGCGGCGAGATTCACATCGCGATGGTTGTCCATGGCCAGCCGGTGCAGCGCTGCTCCAGCCTCACCCTGACTGCCGGTTGCCAACAGCAACATCTCCTGCGGTTGCAGATAACCCAGATCAGCATTGTCTACCACGGTGAAATTGTCCTGCAGATAACCGGCGGCACGGGCGCAGGCTGTCATGTTATGCAGAGAGCGCCCAATCACGCCCAGATAGCGCTTTGCCACATGAGCAACATTCCCCAGGGTTTGCAGGCGCGCTATATTGCTGGCGAAACAGGCGACCACAACCCGCCCCTCACTTTCCCGCACTGTTGCCAACAGGTCTTCAAACAATTCCGATTCAGACAGTGAGCTGCCGGCGTGAGTCGCGTTGGTTGAGTCACACACAATAGCGTCAATACGGGACTGACCTGCCGCCTGAAACAAAGTCGGATTTATGGCATCGCCAACCACGGGCGCAGAATCCAGCTTCCAGTCGGCCGTATGCAGTATCTTCGCCACTGGTGTGCTGATCATGAGGGCATTTGTTTCAGGCGTGGAATGGGTGATCGGCAACCAGCGTAAGCGGAACGGACCCAGCTCCAGTGTTTCACCCGGGTGCACCGTGACCAGCGGCGCATCAATACCGAGTTGACGCAACTTGCGTTGCAGCACCTGGCGGGTAAACGGCGTGGTATAAATCGGGCAACGGAACTGCTGCCACAAATGAGGAATGGCGCCAATATGATCTTCATGCGCATGCGTGGCTACGATGCCCAGCAGCGCTTCGCTGCGATTAGCGATAAACACCGGGTCAGGCATTTCCACGCGGTTGCCGGCCTGGGGTTGATCGTCGATTCGCTCGAAAGTAACACCGCAGTCCACCATCAACCACTGCCCTGCATGACCATACAGATTCAGGTTCATGCCAATTTCGCCACAGCCACCCAAGGGCACAAACCAGCAATCCTGATGCCCCGGACCGTTAACTGTACTGATCGTTGTCAAAAGCGAAACCTGCAAACTTAGTCGATGGCAAAATCAAAATACTGATCCGAAAAAGGTTCGTTGCGCAAGGTATAGTGCCACCATTCCTGATCATAATTGCTAAAACCTGCCGCCTCCATCAAGTCACGCAACAAGTGGCGGTTGGCCAGAATGTCGTCACCCACGTCAGGGTTGTCGGTGTGAGACAGAGCATCAAAACAGTCGTAGCTGGTCCCCATATTGATGCTGTTGTCCGGGTAGCGCTGCGCTTCGTTGCCCCGGCAGTCGTAGCCGGCCATGGGATCGGCCTGCGGCTGCGTCGAACCCAGCCGTACCAGAGTAAGGTCCAAAGTACTTCCCCGGCTGTGCCCGGAACGCTCGGCAATGTACCCCCGACTGAACAGCTCGTCTTTAGGCACATCGGGATAAAACGCCGCTTTCATTTTCTGGTCATCAAGATCAGCCGCCCAGCGGATAAAATGGTCAACCGCACGCTGCGGCCTGAAACAGTCGTACACCTTCAGCGAGTAACCCTGCAGATTTGCCTGCGCTTGGGCGTCGGCCAGCGCCGATGCCGCAGCCGTGGTCAGCACACAGGCAGTCGCCTGGTAACCGGTGATGGGTTCACCGACAAAGTTATTGTTGGTGGTGTACCGCATATCCAGCTCAATGGAGTCATCCACCCTGGCCAGTGCAGTGAAGCCGGGCGGCAATTCCTGGTCGACCGCAAGACTCGTGCAGTGTCCGAGCATTAACGTTGCGGCCACCAGAAACGTAGTTCTAATCCGCATCACCGCTCCCTGCTGTGCCACTCTGATCACGGCACCGTATCTGAATGGCTTTAAGGAAATTGCGCAAAATCTGATCTTTGCACTGCCGATAGTGTTTGTGTCCGGGTTTTCGAAACAGCGCCGTCAGCTCATGCTGGCTAAGACTCATGCCCGCATCTTCCAGCATGGCCAGCACATCGTCTGACTTCAGGTTCAAGGCAATACGCAGCTTCATGAAAATCATGTTATTGCTCAGTTCGTGCTCCGGTTCAGGCTGCGGCCCTTCTTTTTTACCACGCAGGGTATTAATCAATCCGTTTAAAAACGTGGCCAGCGTGACATCGTCGCAGAAAACAAAATCAGGGTCTTCATCCGGCTTCAGCCAGTTGCAAACCTGATCGCGAGAGACTTTGCATTCCGCCTGTGCAAACACATCCATCATCTGCTGGTCGCTGTAATCGAAGGCATATCGGAGTCTGCGCAATACATCGTTGTTGATCATGCTTCGCCTCCCGTAAATACAATCCGCAAACGCTGGCCGGCAAATTCAATCACATCATCTGCCATAATTTTTTTCCGCTTCTGGGTTTCAACCGCACCGTTGACCAGCACCATACCATCAGCAACAACTGATTTGGCTTCTGCGCCACTGCCTACAAGGCCTTCAAATTTCAGCACCTTGTATAGCTCAACGGGAATGACATTAACTTCAACGTCAACGGGTTCGGGTCCGGCCTGTTGCTGTCCGGTGGTATCTATGTTCTTCAATGTGGTTTCCTGCTTCATTGAGTTTAACGTTTCACGCATCGGGGCTAAGTTGAATCCCGTCCGATCGGATATCGATCACGCCCTGTTTGTACAAGCGACCGATGGTTTTCTTGAACGCAGATTTGCTGAGTTTAAACACACGAGCGATCTCAGCAGGTGATGACTTGTCATGGATCGGCGCAAAACCGCCCTGCTTTTCGAGATAGGCGACAATCAAAGACCCGTGTTCATCCAGCACCTCGGCAGCCGGCCGCAGGGAGAGGTCGATACGGCCATCGGGACGGACATGACGAATATAACCCTGGATGCTCTGACCAAAACTCAGCCGCCCGGTCACGTCGGCATGATGCAGCACACCCCAATGGTTGTGATTGATGATTGCCTTGAATCCGAGATCAGTACTGTTGGCGATGATCAGGTCGACGGGCTGACCGGCGTTAAAGCGATGAGGTTTGTCGTCATCCAGAAACTTGTCAATTTTTGACGAAGCCACGATCCGGCCATGGACTTTATCAACATATATGTAGACCAGATACGAGCGCCCCTCTTCCATGGGGCGGTGCTGCTCCATGAACGGCACCAGCAGGTCTTTTTCCAGTCCCCAGTCCAGAAACGCACCCACCGCATTGCAATCAACCACAGGCAGATAGGCAAACTGTCCAACACAGGCAACGGGCATGCGCATGCTCGCCACCGGTCGATCCTCACTGTCAAGGTAGACAAATACCCGCAGGCTGTCACCGATGGCCGTTCCCGTCGGCACCTGCCGCCGGGGCAACAGCAAACGGTCGGCCTCACCTGTCTCCAGATACACGCCAATATCCGCCAATTCAAGGACCTGCAGGGTATAAACTTTGCCTAGTTGCAACATGTCTCACTCGACTAACCGGTTTTCGCCGATTATACAGACTATCGCCCGTCATACCTTGTTCATTTAAGGCAGGATCAGCGGATCGGTTAGCCGGTGTAATAGGTTGCCGCGCCCGGGCCCACCGGCAATCCCAGCAAAAACACCCAGATGTAGAACAGCACAACCCAGCAGATGAAGAAAAAGATGGAGAATGGCAGCATCGTCGCAATCATGGTGCCGATGCCGATATTCTTGTTGTAACGCGTGGCCCAGGCCAGAATCAGGCCAAAATAACTCATCATCGGCGTAATGATATTGGTGGTTGAGTCACCGATACGATAGGCAGCCTGTATCAATTCAGGCGCGTAACCTACCAGCATCAGCATGGGCACAAAGACCGGGGCGGTCACCGCCCACTGCGCGGATGCCGAGCCCAGCATGAGATTGACAAAGCAGCACATAATGATAAAAAACACGAACACCAGTGGACCCGTAAGTTCGGCGCTAATCAGGAATTCGGCCCCTGTCACCGCGGTAATCACGCCCAGGTTGGTCCAGCCAAAAAACGCCACAAACTGGGCGGCAAAGAACACCAACACCACGTAAAGGCCCAGCGTCGATACCGCCGAAGCCATGGCATCAATCACATCACGGTCATTGCGCATGCTGCCGGTCACCCGGCCGTAAGCGAACCCGGTGGCCAGGAAGAACAGGAAAATGAAGGCGACAATGCTGCGAAAGAACGGCCCGGTACTGCCATCAACCGGGTCGCGCAATGGCGCGCCTTCGGGTATTGCCAGCAACGCGATCAGCCCGAGCACCAGGGCAGCGGCAACACCGGCGCCCAGTAGCCCTTTGCGCTCAACTGGCGTCAGCTTCTCCATGCTGTTGCCATCAAGCACACCCGGATCAGCGTGGCTGCTGTCATAGTCGCCGAGTTTGGGCTCAACAATAAAAATCGTTACCAGCGAACCGACGATTGTGATCATGAAGGTACTGACCGCCATGAAGTACCAGTTGGCAGTGGCAAACACTTCATAAGATGGGTCGATCAGTCGCGCCGCCTCCTGCGTGATGCCTGCCAGCAAAGGATCTACGGTACCGATCAGCAGATTGGCACTGTAACCACCGGAAACACCGGCAAACGCTGCCGCCATGCCCGCCAGCGGATGCCGGCCCAGCGCCAGGAAAATCGCCCCCGCCAGGGGCACCAGCACCACATACCCCATTTCCGAGGCGGTATTGGAGATGACACCGGCAAACACAATGGCGACCGTCACTACATGCCGCGGCGCGCTCAACACTATGCCGCGCACCATCGCCGATAGCAGTCCTGATTTTTCTGCAATACCCACACCGAGCATGGCCACCAACACCACACCCAGTGGCGCAAAATTGACAAAATTGCTCACCAGATTGCCGAGTATCAGGCGCAGACCTTCTGCGTTGAGCAGACTGACCGCTTCAATGACACTGCCTTCCGGCGCTGAGGGTCGCGGATCTGCGACTGACACGCCCAGTGCACCAAACAGTCCCGACAACAGCACCATGGCAAATGCCAGCAGCGCAAATAACGTGACGGGATGCGGCAGCAGGTTGCCCAGCCATTCAACCGAGTCCAGAAAGCGGGTAAACCAGCCACGCCGGCCAGAAGTGCCTGTGCTGCCATTTGTCATTATCCAGCCTCTTCTTGTTAGTTGTCGGTCAGCAGCCGACTTTTCGCCGCGCGACCAATGCCGTTACGGCAGTTATGTCACCGATAGACACAAAATAGAAAGGAGAATTTACTAAAGCTTTTGCTTTTGCGGCCGTTCACTGTCTTGCAGCGCTCCCCTATACCTGAAATCGATAACCCGGCTGCCCAACGTACGCAGCGACTTGTCGACAGGCGACATTAACAAACATTTTTAGCCAGAGAAAGCTCATGAAAAACATTCTTGCCTCAACAATGGTCCGCCGATGCCTGATGATCGGTTTATTTTCGGCTGTTGCCGCAACCTCGGCACAGGCCCAGCAGGGTCAGATCGCCGCAAGCGATGGCGGCGGTGACGCCATTGCGCGCTTCGTAATGAACTTCGGCCGCTTCATTGACTGGCCGGATGCAGCTTTCAGTAGTGCCGACGCCGACCTGCGCGTGTGCCTGCTGGGTGAAAACGAGCTGGGCAATTCACTGAATCAGATCGTCGATGGCAAGCGTGCCGGTGACCGCACCATCACTGTCAGCAACCTGGCTGGCACTGATCTGGCCGGGGCACGCAACTGTCATATCGTCTACGTCAGCTCCAGCGAGACAGGTCGTACCGCCGAGATCACCGGCGCGGTGGCCGATTCCCACACGCTGACTGTCAGCGAAATCGCCAACTTCCCAGAAGACGGCGGCATGATCGGATTGGCTGGCGAACGTGGTGATCGCATTGCCATCCGTATGAACCGGGCTCTTATCGAGCAAACCGGCCTGAACGTTCGCGAACAGCTGATGCGCGCTATTCAGTGATGGTGTAACCCACACGACTGCCCGCTGGAGGACCAAACCGTGATAAATATGAACTGGACCCTGAAATGGAAAGTGTTGACAGGTGTCACACTGACCAGCGCGTTGGCGGTAGTGATATCGACAGCCATCCTGGTAGTGGTTGAGCTGCGTCGACTTGACGATACGATGAGTACGGATGCATTGACCACCGCTCGCCTGATCGGCGCCAACACCACCGGTGCACTGGCGTTTTTTGATGATGCATCAGCCACGGAAACACTTCGTGCGCTGGATGCCAATGACAGCATCATGGCTGCCGTTTTGTTTGACGACAGCGGCAGCCCGTTTGCCGAGTTTATTGGCGGCGGTGACAGTGGCGGCGCTCTGCCGCGCAGCCCCGGTCGACAGGAGGTCGTGCAACGACCCGAGCTCGGCTATCTCGAGCTGTTTGAACCAGTGGCGATGGACGGCGATGTTATCGGCACTCTGTATATGCGCGTCAGCCTGGCCGAGCGTCAGGAAGTTCTCAGCACCTATATTACAATTTCCATTCTGATTGTTCTTGGCGTTACCGCACTGGCATTGGGCATCTCCTTGTTAATCCAGCGCTCCATTGTGCGACCGGTCGTTGAAGTGGTGAATGCCTTGCGCGACATGGCGGAAGGCGATGGCGACCTGACTCAACGCATTCATGTCTCCAGCAAGGATGAAGTGGGCGAGTTGGCACACTGGTTCAATATCTTTGCCGAACGCGTACATGATGTTGTTGGCAAATTCAAAGAGTCCGCCATCAATCTCAGCGCCGCCGCAGAGCAATTGTCGGGAACCATCACCAAGACCTCTGCCGGTGCTTTGCGCCAGCAAAGTGAGATTGAGCATGTCGCCAAAGCCATGTCAGAGATGTCGACCACGGTTGAAGAGGTTGCGCGCAATGTTGGCATGGCCGCCAACGATGCCCAGCAGGCCGATGACGAATCTGCCAAGGGTGCGGACGTGGTTACCCAGACCATGGGTGCGATCACCGCACTGGCGCGTGATATCGACGAGGCCTCTGACGTTATCACTAACCTGCAAAAGGAAACTGACAGCATTGGTTCGGTGCTCGATGTAATTCGCGGCATTGCCGAGCAGACCAACCTGCTGGCACTGAACGCGGCAATCGAAGCAGCCCGGGCTGGCGAACAGGGTCGGGGCTTTGCCGTTGTTGCTGACGAAGTCCGCACACTGGCAAGCCGCACCCAGGCCTCCACGGAAGAAATCCAGAACATGATCACCAAGCTGCAGACAGGTGCCAATCAGGCGGTGCAGGTAATGGTCAAAGGCAAGGACCAGGCAGCGTCCAGCGTTGATCACGCCAGCCGTGCCGGCGAGTCCCTGCAAAACATTACCCGGGCTGTGTCGGTGATCAAAGACATGAGCAATCAGATCGCCAGCGCGTCAGAGGAACAGTCTGCCGTCAGCCTGGAAATAAACCGCAACATCAACAACATCTCCGATGTTGCCAACGAAACAGCAACCGGTTCACGCGAAATCAGTTCCGGCGCGAGCGAACTGGCAAGACTTGCAGCCGAACTGCAGTCGCTGGTCGGTCAGTTCAAATGTGATGTGCCCGGTCAGCACCGGGCCTGAGTCACACCATCACGGCGCCGTACTGATAAATTGCGGCGCCTGATAGGCATCAAGTTCACGCTCAATCTCGGCCGCCAGGCCGAGTAGCGTGGCTTCCGACCAGGGCAAACCCACTACGCTGACTCCCAGCGGCAACACGCCATTAAAAGCCGCCGGCACGGTAATCGAGGGATAACCGGAAATTGCGGCCGGGCCCGACGTACCAAAGCCAAAATCATCACCACTATCGGGATCAATGGACCAGGCTTTGCTGTAGGACGGCATGATAATGGCATCAGCACCCTGCGCCTGCAGGTATTCATTCAGCAGCGCTTCAGCCAACTCGCGGCTGCTTGCCAGCGCCTGCTCGTACGACGCCCGATCAGCATCAGGATCAATCGCAGCGGCCTGTTCCAAATACTCCTGACCGAACGCTCCCAGCGCTTCTTCACCGCGCGCGCTGTTAAAAGCGACCAACTCGGCAAAACTGTTCACGTCCTCATTAACGCCGTAGTCCTGCAACCACGATTCCAAGTCACGGCGAAACTCGTAGATCAACACCTCGAATTCAGCGACTCCCATCTCCTGTGGTGGCTGCCAGGTATCCAACTGCACAACCTCAACGCCCCGAGACTCAAACATTTCGGTCAGTTGCTCAAACACCGGCGTATATGCAGGTTCACGCTCATCAAAGGCCCGCACTAATATCACTTTTTCCAGCTCCGGCATCTGATCAACAGCATAGAGCAAGGGGCGACCAAGACGGCTGCGTGCTGCCGGTGTCAGCATAGCGTCCAGCAAGAGCGCAGCATCAAATACATTGCGAGCCATGGGGCCGGCTATATCCTGAGCACTGGCAATCGGAATAATACCCTCGCCTGACACGCTGCCCCGCGTTGGTTTGATACCAACGATGCCATTGATTGCCGATGGGCACATGATCGAACCGTCGGTTTCAGTCCCCACCGCCAACAGCGTCATGTCCGCAGCCACGGCAACCGCCGAGCCGGCACTGGAGCCGCACGGTGTATGTGTCAACAAGTGCGGGTTGAGTGTCTGCCCGCCCAGCGCCGACCAGCCACTGATAGAGTTTTCTCCACGAAAATTGGCCCATTCCGACAGATTCGCTTTAGCCAGAATGACAGCACCGGCGGCGCGCAGTTGAGCCACAACTTCGGCATCACGCTGTGTCAGATGTCCCTGCAGCGCTAACGCTCCCGCCGTGGTCGGCATATCATCAGCGGTTGCGATATTGGCTTTCAGCACCACGGGCATGCCATGCAGCGCAGACCGGACATTGTCCGCTGCACGCTCAGCATCCATCATCCTCGCCTGTGCCAGCGCATCCTGGTTAATATCAATGATGGCTGCCAAGCCATGGCCCTGCTGGTTATCCTGTGCAATTTTGTTCAGATAATAAGTTACCAGCGCTTCACTGCTTAATTCACCGTTTTCCATCTCTGTCAGCGCTGTACGCGCATCCATCCATTCCGGCTGATCTAGAGGCTCTTCACTGCTGCAGGCTGTCAGCGTAAACAGCGTCACAATTGCGGGAAAACTCACAGCCAGCATAAGTCGGGGCAACAACATTCAGGCACTCCTGTCAGAGCAATTGGTTAAAGCGGAATGGTACTGCAGAATGCTCAAATCATAGAGCGCTTTAACCATTGTTGCCAGCCTGTTTCCCATTACTGCGCTCATACGTTATCCTCGGTCATACAATAAAAAGGTCAGCAGGCAGGAAACCCAGTGACTTCCTTGTTCACCCTCATCAAAATACTCAACGCACCGCGCTTGTCCGGAACACAACTGTTGTTGACGGCGCTGCTGTTGTTCGCCTGCCTGCCCGGCACATCCAGACCCGCTTATGGCCATGGCAGTGTGGTCGATGAAGGCGACGCCTGTGTCATTCAGTTCGGCTTCTACAGTGCACACTTTTCCATCTTTCAGCCGGGCACATCAGATCATGACAATTTTTGTGAAGACATCCCCAATGCAGGAGATAGCGTCTTTATCATGGAATATCGCCACGATTCCATGCGCCAGGTGCCTCTGGAGTTCCGCCTCATGCGCAACAATAGCGAGCTGGGCCGGTTCATTCGCTGGCAGGACATTGACGCAATGCCTGCCAGTGAGCTGAGCGCGGATACGGTGTTCCTGGAATCATTGCCACCGCAGCCTGATGGCGTTGCTCGTGTTATGCACCGTTTTGATGCCACCGGTGACTACATCGGTATTGTCAGCATTCCTCACCCCAGTGAAGATATTCTCTATCATGCGGTCTTCCCTTTCAGGGTAGGCGCCTCGGCCTGGTCCAACTGGCCCTGGGGGCTGCCGGTATTAGCGCTGCTATGGTTTGTCATCCGTCGCGCGCGCAACAGGGTTTCGACATCGGGAGGGCATCATGAAACTGTCTGACGCCTTACGCAGCACGGGGATGTTGCTGGGACTGTTGGTGACCTTTGCCGCAGCCACGTTGCCGACCGCTGCAGCGGCAGAGTCCTTGTCGGCAATGACCCAACCGGCCGGGCTGCACGTACACATGCAGAGCGAACTCGATCCGCTGGTCATCAACCAGATGCACAGCTGGATCATTCGTGTAGAAGATGCACAGGGCAATCCGGTTTCTGACGCAGACATCCGTGTCGATGGCGGCATGCCCGAACACAATCATGGTCTGGCGACCCGACCCCAGATAACCGCCAACCTGGGCGAGGGCGACTACCGACTGGAGGGCGTGCGCTTTCACATGAACGGAGAGTGGGAATTAAGACTGCAGATTGATCACGCCGGCGTGACTTACCAGACCGCCCTGACATTGACGCTGTAACCCTGGATTATGCAAAGACTTAAACTGACCGTATCAGTGCCGACCCTGTTGATGCTCGCCGCCGGCCCGGTGGCAATAATGGTATACCTGGCGTGGCAGCATTTACCGCTCTCCCTGCCCGCGCAATGGTCCCGGCAGGAACTTGCGCTATTGGAGTCCCTGTCACTGACCAATCTGCCGCCCCTGCCTCCCGATCCTGGCAATGCCGTGGCCGACAATAGCGAAGCCGCCGAGTTCGGACATCATCTGTTTTTTGACCGCCGCATGAGCGCCGATGGCAACGTTTCCTGCGCTGAATGTCATCAACCCGAACACCATTTCACAGATCGATTGCCTGTGGCTGAAGGCCTGGGCACGGTCGAACGCAATACCATGAGTCTGGTTGGCGTTGCTTACAGCCCCTGGTTTTTTTGGGACGGACGTAAAGACAGTCTTTGGGCACAGGCACTGGAACCCCTGGAGAACCCTCTCGAACATGGCAGTGATCGTAACGAAATTGCCGCGCTGATCAAATCAGACCAGGATTATCAACAACGCTATCAGCGGGTGTTTGGTTCCGGGCCCGATCAGCAGTCCAATGACCGGATATTTGCCAATATTGGCAAAGCACTGTCGGCATACCAACGCAAACTCTTGCCCGGACCCACTCGCTTTGATGATTATGTGGCCAGCCTGGACAGCAGCAACAATGAGGCAGAAAATGAGATACTGACAGACAACGAACGCGCCGGACTGCGACTGTTCATCGGCAAGGCACAGTGTATCAATTGTCACAACGGCCCACTGTTTACCAACAACGCATTCCATAATACTGCCGTATTGTCAGCCGACGGAACACTCCCGTCTCTGGGCCGGGCAGCAGGTTTAAGGTTGGCTCAGGACGATCCCTTCAATTGTCTGGGCGACTTCAGCGATGCCACACAAGCTGAGTGTTCGGAACTACGCTTCGCCAAGGGTGGCGATGACATGCTCGGTGCCCAGCGTGCGCCCAGCCTGCGTGATGTCAGTAAAACTGCGCCCTATATGCACGCCGGCCAGTTTGCCGACCTTGCTGATGTCATTGAACACTACAATAACGCCGAGCTGTCGATGATCGGTCACAATGAAGCCAAGCCGCTGGGTTTACGTGCCATAGAAAAAAAGCAGCTGGAAAGCTTTCTGCACACGCTCAACGGGCCCATCGCAACCGACCCGCGCTGGCTCAGCCCGCCGGCCCAGACAACAGACAATCCGCGGGCAGTAAAATAGACACCTATATCCTTGAGTGGCTCGAACGCAATCGCGACTATGCCATGTTTCTGGTTCCGGTTTTTGCTTTCGCTGAAGCCTGCGTTGGCATCGGCCTGCTGATTTCGGGCGCCGTTCTGGTCGCAGTCGGCTCTGTTCTGCTCGCCAACGATGTTGCCTCTCTCGGGCAGATTGTTATCCTGGCCATGGCCGGCGCCATTCTTGGCGATCATGTTGGTTTTTATACTGGACGCTGGGTTGGTCCGCGCTTCAACGGCTTCGCCTTCGCGCAGAAACACCGGGCAAAACTACAAAAATCCGAAGCCATGATTCTTAAGTATGGCCCCTACGCCATCTTCATTGGCCGCTTTATCCCCGCCATTCGCAGCCTGATCCCGGTCATGCTGGGCATCAGCGGCTTTCGCGCTACGCGTTATTCGGCACTTGATGTGGCCGCCTGCATGCTCTGGTCGGTCTGCCTTGGTGCCATACTGTGGGCCATCGAAAACATGGTAGGCTAGGCAGAGGCGAAACCAGAGCCTGACACACTCAACATCAGACCCGAAGCAGAGCAATGAACAAAACCAGACGCATCCTGATTATCTACACCGGTGGCACCATCGGCATGCAACAGACCGTTGATGGACTCGCCCCGGCACCCGATCTGGCGGCAGAAATCAGACATATGCCCGAACTGGGGCAGGCATTTCAGACCCATCCGCCTGTTATCGAAACCATGAGCTATGAGCCTCTGCTGGACAGCTCTGACATGACCCCTGGACGCTGGGTCCAGATCGCTCGCGATATTCAGCAACGCTACCAGCAGTTTGATGGCTTTGTTGTACTGCACGGGACCGATACGCTGGCTTACACTGCATCTGCATTGAGCTTTTTCCTTGAGCACACGGACAAACCCGTTGTTGTCACGGGTGCCCAGTTGCCATTTGCCTACCCACGCAGCGATGCCCGCAACAATCTGATTTCGGCATTGGAAGTGGCCGCCAATATGCCTGAGACCATGACTCAGGTGTGTGTGGTGTTTGGCTCCAGAATTCTGCGCGGCAACCGGACCACCAAAGTGTCTGCAAAGGCCTATGACGCCTTTGATTCACCCCGCTACCCCAACCTGGGTGCCATCGGCATTGATGTTGAGTACAACCGCCGGGGTCGCTTTCCAACAGATTTTGGTAACTTTGCCGAACAGGGTCAGTTGCCCGCCGACGAAGCCGTTGCGCTGGTGCGCCTGTTTCCCGGTTTCAGCGCCGAAACCCTGCG
The DNA here is from genome assembly GCF_001758195.1 of Pseudohongiella acticola. Classification (NCBI taxonomy): domain Bacteria; kingdom Pseudomonadati; phylum Pseudomonadota; class Gammaproteobacteria; order Pseudomonadales; family Pseudohongiellaceae; genus Pseudohongiella; species Pseudohongiella acticola. The sequence goes on along the minus strand of NZ_MASR01000001.1, from coordinate 2,450,523 downwards.
CGCCATATGTCAGAACAGCGCACTGCGTGGCATCGTGCTGGAAGCCTATGGCGCTGGCAATGGACCCAGCAAGAATCAGTCATTCCAGGATGCCATTCAAGATGCCGTAGGTGCAGGAATCGTTGTTGTCGTGGTCTCACAACCGCTGGATGGCATCGTCCGCATGAACAGCTATGCCGCTGGCAGTGCGTTGGCCCGGGCCGGTGCCATCAGCGGACGGGACATGACCACGGAAGCCGCCCTGACCAAGCTGTACTACCTGATTGCGCTGGGATACAGTGCAGACATGATCGCCCAGCACATGAAAACACCGATCGCGGGAGAGATGCGCCGCTGACAGACGCCTCATCTTTTCTACCTGACTGCCTATTTTAACAAAATACCGAGGTCATACCGATGCACAAACTGACTGCAGTTTTTCCGACAGCACTGCTGGCCATGTTGATAGGCTGCTCCCCGGCCAACGACGCCCAACCACCGACAACGACAGATAGTCAGCCCCAGGCCGAAGGTGCAGTCACCAGTAATGAAACCCGACAACCACCGGAAGCTATCGATGAATTTTTTTCCGAATTCACCGCCCAGTGGGTCCGGGCCAATCCCAACCAGGCTATCAGCGCCGGCTATTTTGAAGGCGAGGAACAAAACCAGCTGGAACAGCAGATCACGCCGCTGACAATGGCGCAGGAGCAGCGCATCATCGACCTGGCACGCTCCGGTCTGTCGCAACTGGATACGTACGACTTGAGCGAGGAAAATGACACCACGCGTATTTCCGCCGATGTCATGCGCTGGTCGCTGGAACGCGTGCTTGATAACGAGCGCTTTCTGGATTTCGAATTTCCATTACAACAAATGAACGGCGCCAATGTCGGTCTGGTCAATCAACTGACAGTTGTGCATCCGCTGCGTTCTGCCAATGACGCTGAAAATTACCTGACCCGCCTGCAACTGCTGGACGACCGCATGGGTGAAGCCACCGCCGAAGCAGCGCGACGTTCTGCTACTGGCATTCAACCTCCCACGTTTATCCTGCAGACCACCATCGATCAGATGGACCGCTTCATCTCCGACGCGCCGCGCGATAACCCGCTGGCAACAACCCTGTTCAGCAAAACCGCAAACGTTGAAGGTTTGAGCGAAGACCAGCGCATTCAGTTACTCGAACGCGCAGCCACGATTGTTGCTGATGAGGTTTATCCCGCCTGGCGCGATGCCATTGCCGAGCTCCAGTCACAGTTGCCGCAGTCGACCAATGATGCCGGCCTGTGGGCGATAGAAGGTGGCGACGAGTACTATGCCGCACAGCTCAAACGTTTTACCACCACCGACCTGAATGCGGACGAAATTCACCAGATTGGCCTGCGCGAGGTGGCACGGATTGAGGCCCAGATGGATGCCCTGATGCGCCAGATCGGTCTGGAAGAAGGCACCGTCGAGGAGCGTTCGGTTATTCTGCAACAGAACCTGGCCTATCCTGATTCTGATGAAGGCCGGACCGCGCTGATGGACGACATTGAAATTTATCTGCGCGACGCGGAAGCCCGTGCCGAAAGCCTGTTTGACAACCGTCCCACGACACCGGTTATTGCGCAGCCCTACCCCCAGTTTCGCTGGGAGAATGCGGCCGCGTCTTACACCTCGCCTCCGCTTGACGGTTCTCGCCCCGGTATTTTCCAGATGCCCTTGCGCCTTGACCGGCTAAGCAATTTCACACTGCGCACGCTGGTCTACCACGAAACCGTGCCAGGCCATCACTTTCAGATCGCACTGATTACTGAAAACGACGAATTACCCCGCTTCATGCAGATTCGCGCCTTTGGTGGCATCTCGGCAAGCTCTGAAGGCTGGGCATTGTATGCAGAACGACTGGCCGCAGAAGAAGGCTGGTACGAAGATGACATTGAAGGTCTGCTGGGACAACTGGACTCGGAGCTGTTCCGGGCACGACGCCTGGTCGTTGATACCGGGCTTCATGCCAAGCAGTGGACCCGCCAGCAGGCAATCGACTATGGCATTCCGCCCAGCGAAGTCGATCGCTATGTGGTATTTCCGGGACAGGCAACGTCCTACATGATCGGGCAATTGCGCATCATCGAATTACGCGAACGCGCACGCGAAGCCCTGGGCGATAATTTCTCCATGCAGGAGTTCCACAACGTTGTGCTCAGCCTGGGCGTCGTCCCGCTGACAGTGCTGGAGCGCGAAGTAGATGCCTACATCAATGCTGAAAGAGAGGTCTGATCATGAACACCCAATATCCCGGCATAACCATTGCCCTGCTGGCTGGCACTTCTTTGTGGGCCACGGCCAACGCGGATGAACAGGCGTTGCACGATATTGCAGCCGCAACATCGGCAAGGAGACTGGAGCAGGACATCGCCACGCTGGCTGGGTTTGGCACTCGCCATACGCTGTCGGAAACTGATTCCGATACCCGTGGCATCGGTGCCGCCCGACGCTGGATAAAAGCGGAGTTTGATCAGATTTCCGCTGACTGTGGCGGCTGCCTGGATGTGTTCTATGTCAGCGGCATTGTCTCGGGAACAGCCCGGGTTCCTGACCCGGTGGAGGTCGTCAATGTCGTCGCCATTCAGCGCGGCAGCGACGACCCCGCGCGTTTTGTCATGATGAGTGGTGATATCGATAGCCGCGTCAGCGATATCATGAACGCCACTAGCGACTCTCCCGGCGCCAATGACAATGCCACCGGCATGGCAGGCACCATCGAAGCGGCCCGCGTGCTCAGCCAATACAGTTTCCCCGGCTCCATTCTTTACGTCGGCCTGTCCGGTGAAGAGCAGGGTCTGAACGGTGGCGAGATTCTGGCTGCGCATGCGCTGGAGAATGACTGGGATATCAAGGCGGTCATCAATAATGACATGATCGGCAATATTCGCGGCATCAACGGCGTCGTCAATAACACCACAGCACGCGTTTTCTCGGAAGGCACACGTTATGTGGAAACCGACGATGAAGCACGGCAGCGTCGTTTTCAGGGCGGTGAGGTTGATTCCGCGTCACGCAATATGGCGCGTTATATCGACGACATAGCCGATCGGTTTATCCCCAACCTTGATGTCATGATGGTCTACCGTCTGGACCGGTTCGGTCGCGGCGGCCATCACCGGCCGTTCAATGAAGCAGGTTTCCCCGCAGTCCGCATCATGGAGACCAATGAGAACTATAACTGGCAACATCAGGATATCAGGGTGGAGGACGGTATCGCCTATGGCGATGTTCTGGAACATGTCGATTTCGACTACACGGCCAAACTGACAGCCCTGAACGCTGTGACCATGGCGGCGATGTCGTGGGCGCCAGCGCCCCCCGGCAATGTCAGCATCAGTGGTCAAGTGAGCCCGGATACAACACTGAGCTGGGAGAAAGTTCCGGGTGCCACGCAATACCGGATTCACTGGCGCCTGACTACCGACGCTCAGTGGAGCCAGTCACGGACCGTGGGTGATGTTGATACGTTCACGCTGGAGAACGTTGTTATCGACAATTACTTCTTTGGTGTCTCCAGCGTCTCTGCCAGCGGAGTACAGAGCCCGGTGGTGTTCCCGGGCCCTGCCGGTGCGTTCTAACACCGGTCACTGACGGTCATTGGCCAGGGTGGTAAGTACGCACTGCCCTGGCTTCCACGTCTTCACGATAGTACGCCACGTCTTTAAACTCACGGTCTGCATAACGCTGCGCCTGGTCATCAAAATGTGGTGACGTCGGGTCGGAACTCTGCCCACCTGCCAGCAGGCTTTTGGCACGTACTCGCTCACCAAACTCGACTACGGCAATGAAGCTGTTGCCGGAAGAACCGTATATCCGGTTGGTACCCGGATAGGCACGCGCCCCGAAAGAAGCCAGTGCACCCCAGCGCGACGATGCCATCCCCACCGGCAGACTTGGCGCATTGTCACTATACGGGTGGTCAATGTCGCCCGTAATACGCTGATAGCGATTGATTTCGCCCCAGGGCGTATTCCAGGTACCAAACGCTTCATTCAGCTGCAGAAGGGTAGCGCTGAACACTGACAGCCGGTCCACCGGATCACTACCTGTGCCCAGCCAGTTGATCTGTTGCATCTGGCTCATATCCTCAGGGGTATCAATCTCGCGGGCCGCATTCATGCCATAAAAATGCGCCAGCGTCATGCCAACTGAATCAGTACTGACACGATAATCCCAGCTCCGTAACGCATCAATCGCCTGCTCCAGATCCGGCCAGTCAGGCTCCAGTTCTTCCCAGGCTCTGATCAGACCTGGCACCAGCTGTTCAAATCCATTTATATACGGGTCATACGCCAGATCTATCAGCGATTCCAGCGTGACTTCCGAGGCATCCTGCAGCACACGCACGGCATTCAGGCCACGAAAGTTTTCAGCCTCTGGCGCCATGTACGCTGGGAAGTCACTGGCTTGAGGACTATTGTCCCCCGCCATGGTAAAGGGCGTGCCATTGGTATTCTGCAACCAGCCATTGACCGGGTTGACCATCATCACGGTCTCCCCGACGTCGTGTACGCCTTGCCAGTCAGTAGCCGGGTCGCTGCCGTCAACCGGTTGCGAATAGTCAAAGCGGGGATCGCGGCGCGGCATGAAGTTGCCATGGAAATAAGCGATGTTTCCTTCGGCATCGGCAAACACCGTGTTGTTTGATGAGTTGGTGCGGATATCCATCATGTCACTGAATTCGTCGTAATTCGCCGTTTTCATGCGCAGGTAGGACTGGCGCAGAGCGTCGACTGCATTCCAGTTGATTCGCGTCACCACCCAGTTGTCGCCCTGCATGTGGGTTACCGGGCCCTGATGGGTCATGTAGCGCTGAAAGCTGCGCTGCTGCATGACGCCATCATCATCAACAAAGTTGAGCGTGATATCGGACACCTCAATGGGTCTCAGATCGTCGCCATAACGATAAAAGTAGTCGCCGTTCTGCTCTACCACGTCATGCACAAATTCATCCATGAAGTCGGCGCCAGTGGACGTGTGCATCCAGCCCGTGGTTTCATTAAAACCCTGATAGATGAAGAATTGTCCCCAGGTCGCAGCACCGTAGGCATTCAGCCCCTCCCCGCTGACAACATGATACTCCCCACGAAAAAAGAAACTCGTGTGCGGGTTGATCAGCAACATGGCGTTGCCCGAGGCCGTACGCGAGCCTGCCAACGCAAACCCATTTGATCCCACCGGCTCATCATGAATACTCTGTGCCAGCGGTGTTGGCGCCGACGATGTTGGAGACAGCGCCGCCACCGCAGCAGGGCTTACACCAGAGTAGAACGCTTCGATGCCACGCGTCGGAATCTGCTCGATATCTCCCCCGATGGACCCTTCAAAGAAATAGAACGGCATCCAGGATTCAAAGCGCGACAGCAGAGTCGGCGTAACCTCGGGGTGTGTGGCGAGGTAATAGTTCAGACCATCGGCAAAGGCATCACTTAAGGCTTGCAGCCAGGCCGGTGCGGCCTCATAGGCTTCACGCGCCTCTGCTTCGCTCATGTAGAGCCGGGCGCGCAGATCGCTGTATAACGCGGATTCACCTTCCACTTCCGCCAGCCTGCCAATCGCCCAGATATAATTACGTTCTATGCGTGGAAAATCGTCCTCCGCCTGAGCATAAAGAAAACCGAACGCAGTATCCGCATCGGTCTCGGCATAAATGTGCGCCACACCATAATCGTCACGCATGATGGTCACGCGCTCAGCAATGCTCTGCAGGCGTTGCAGCTCAGATCCGGAGGTATCACTTTCCGGTGCCGAGCAGGCCGCCAGACCCAGTAGCAACAGCCCGATTAACGAACGGACCGGCAACAAAGTTTGACGTAAATTGAGAAATTGAGCAGTCAGGCGGGACATGACGAATCTCCGTTATTATTGTTTAAGAACAGGTTTGCGTTCGATAGCAGAATATTTTTCGGTCAGCAGGTAACTGATGAATCCCAGCCCAATAATGATGGCCGCAATGGCAGCTTCCTGTGGTCGGTTGAACGCAATAAAGCTGAGCGTCCAAATCATGATGGCGCTGTAGATCAAGGGTGGCAACGGAAACAGCCAGGTGCGGTAACTGCCAGCCTGCCTGTCTACGCCACATCGATATCGAAGCACAAAAACACCCAGTACCGTGGCCAGCGAACTCAAACCAAGAATAAAACCTGAGAATACCAGTACCGATTCAAAGGTTGAGGTGACAATAAACAGGATAGTCAGCCCGCCTTGCGTATACACTGCTGTTCGCGGCACCCCGCTGGCATTGCGCAATGCCAGCCGACGGAACAGGCGAAAGTCTTCACCCATCACCTGCAGCACTCGCGGCCCCGCCATCAACATGGCACTGACTGTTGAAACCAGCAACAGTGACAACACCCCGCCCATCACCAGTGCACCGGTGCTGCCAAAGGTTTGTTGAGCCACAATAACACCGATTTCCAGCCGTCCTTCGAGCTCGGCCATGGGCACCGCATACAGGAACGCGGCATTAAGCGCCAGATACAACAATATAACAACTGCCGTGCCGCCGATCAGCACCAGCGGCACCGATTTTGATGGATTCTCTACCTCACCGGCGATATAGGTGGCCGAGTTCCAACCGGTATAGGCATAGTTGACATAGATCAGTGAAATGGCAAAGGCACTGCTTAACAGCAGGGTGCCGTCGCCGTCTGTTGGCAGCAGGTTAACCGTCTGCGGTGCTTCCACCGTCGTGCCCACCAGCGTCACGAATCCAACAATCAACAGCACTTTCAACACGGTGAACCAATTCTGCAGACCGCCACTGGCTTTGTGGTTGCGGCCATGTACATAGGTGACCACCGCGACCAGCGCCAGCGCCGCTGTCATTCTATTCACGGAAACCAGGTGGCTGACCGAGGAATCCAGATACGCCGCGAACGTCATCGCCGCCAGCGCTGTGGGCGCGGCAAAACCAACCGTCAGCGACACCCAGCCAGAGACGAATCCCAACGATGGATGATATAGCTGGCTGAGAAAATTATATTCGCCACCTGAACGCGGCAGGCGGCTGGCAAGCTCGGCGTAAGTCAGGGCACCACACAGCGCGGCAATACCGCCGACCAGCCACAGCATCAGCAAAACGAAGGTCGATTTAATATCAATGATCTGGTATCCCAGACTGGTGAACACCCCTGTCCCCACCATGTTGGCAACGACCACGGCAATGGCAGTGGCCGGCGTATACCGGGCAGACGTTTGGGTGCCGGCATCGGCAGCTGCGGCGACAGGCGCGTGTGAATCACTCAAAGTACAGCCTCTCTGGTAAACTGTGGGCAAATCCTTGTTGAAGACCTCATAATAGGACTGAAGCATCGCAAGTGAAAGCTCAAATTTTGTGGGTCGGCCAGGTGACAGATGAAAGGGTTAAACCATGATTGACAGTATTAGAATGTCATTTGCCAATTTTGTGGTGCCAGACACTCTGTTGAGCCTGCTGGTCAGCACCGGATTATTGATTGTGGCTGTACTGATCGCCCGCGCACTGGTGTCGCGTTTTATCAGGCGTCAGGTTGATTCGATGGAACTGCGCCGGCGCTGGCTGGTGCAGACCCGTAACGGGTTCATACTGCTGCTGATGCTGGGCCTGGCTTTGATCTGGGGTGAGGAGTTACGCACATTGGCGTTGTCGATTGTCGCCATTGCCGTGGCGTTTGTCGTCGCGACCAAAGAATTGATCATGTGCATTACCGGCTCCATCCTGAAAGCTGGGGCCGGTTCCTTCAGTATCGGTGACAGAATCCAGATCAGGGAATTCCGGGGCGACGTCATCGATCAGAATCTGCTGGCCACAACCATACTCGAAGTAGGCCCCGGCAAGCTGACGCATCAACGCACCGGACGCATGGCCGTGATTCCCAACGCCCTGTTTGTCTCCGAACCGGTCATAAATGAAAGCTTCACTCATGACTACGTCCTGCATGTGTTCACGGTGCCGTTCAAACGCGATGACGACTGGCGAAGCGCGCAACAGGCCATTGTGGAGTCAGCACGCAGGCAATGTGCCCCTTTCCTGGAGGAAGTACGCCGGTATATGAACCGGCTTAGCGTAAGCCGGGGGCTGGAACCACCCTCAGTCGACCCCAGAGTCACCATGCAGGTGCCGGTAGCAGGGGAAATCCACCTGATCGTGCGGGTGCCGGTGAAGTCCGGCCAACGAGGTTTTATTGAGCAGGCGATCATGTCCGAGGTGTTTCAGAACAATGACTACCTGCCCCGCCCGCAAACTAACGAGAACACGCCGACCGCTCCGCCCTCATGATGACGCAGTCGTCGTGTCAGGCTCTTCTGTAGCGGCCTCGCCAACCAGAATCGACAAGGCACCGTCACAGGTCACATTACAGGCCGTGCCAAAACTGTCCTGCGCCATGTACAGCGCAATCATCAACGCCACGGCGACCTCACTGAAGCCCAACATTGAGCCCAACAACCCCACCGCCGCCATCACCGCCCCGCCCGGCACACCGGGCGCTGCCAGCATAACAATGCCCAGCATCAGAATGAATGGCACGATAATGGTCAGCGACGGAATGTCGAGGCCGTTGTAAATGGACATCACCGCGACCGCACAACTGACAATGGTGATCGTTGAGCCGGACAGATGAACCGTGGCAAACAGCGGCACGGTGAAGTCGGCAACATCCGGCTTTACGCCATTGTTTTTACTGGCTTGCAGCGACACCGGGATGGTGGCGGCACTTGACATGGTGCCCAGCGCCGTAAAGTAGGCGGGCAACATGTTGCGGATCAGCGTGAGCGGCGATTTGCCAGCCTTGATGCCCGCGAGCGTAAACAGCAGCAGTATCCACGCCCAGTGCAGTACCAGCGCCATGATCAGCACCACACCAAAGGTACGTAAGGTACCAAACACGGTGCCTGCCGCAGCCAGCTCGGCAAACACCCCGGCAATATACACCGGCAGCAGCGGTATGATGATATTCACCAACAGGCGCTGAATAATGTCGCGCCCGTGATCTGACAACGTTTTTAATTGTGTGGCGCCCGTGGCGGCAATGCCTACCCCGAAAATAAAGGCCAGTGCCAGCGCCGTCATGACATTAAAGACCGGCGGTATTGTCAGCTCAACAAACGGCGCCAGGGTCACCTGACCGGACTCAGGGGTCGCGGATCCGGGTGAGGTCAGCATGGGCACCAGTATCGCTGCCACCATAAAGGCAATGGTGCCGGCAATTAATGTGGACAGGTACGCCAGGCCCAACGAACGGCCCAGCAGACGCCCTGCATTGGTGGGCAAGGCAGCAATGCCACTGGTGATAAAAAACAGAATCAACAACGGAATGGTAAAGAACAGCAGTTCACCGAACAGGGCTTTGAAGGTGATTAATACCTGGATCAGGCCATAAGGGGCGAAAAGCCCGACCAGCATACCTGTTAATATGCCCGCAATCAGTTTTATTATCAGTTGCATGAGTCGCTCTCTTGGTGAGGGTCTGCTGTTGGTTTCTGTTCGCAAAAATACACAGTCAGGCCGCAAATTACCATCTTTGCAGATAATGAAATGTTGGTAACAATCGTGCTGCCGTGCGTTCCGGGTAGCGTATCCCGTGTCAAATTGACTCATTTCAGGTGCTACCGCATAATCATCTCAAGATCAGGGCTGCATAACAGAGCCCGACAACAACAACGCTGAGGTGACTCACCCATGAAACAGATCATACAGACCACTGCCGCAGCGGCCCTGCTGCTGGCCGGCTCCATCACTGCCATGGCGGATGACAGCTCCATCAACATGATTGATGCGTCCGAATTTGGGATTGATTCGTCAGAAATCGCCTCTATTCAGTCGCAGATGCAGGCTGCTGTTGACGGCAACCACATCGCCGGCGCGCTCCTGCTGGTAGGCAACAACAGAGGCGTCGGGTTACTGGAGACCGCCGGCACCCAGGGTCCTGACGATGCCACGCCGGTGGATGCCCAGACCATTTTTCGCATTTACTCCATGACCAAGCCCGTTGTCAGTGTTGCCGCCATGTCGATGGTGGAAGACGGCCTGCTCAGCATTGATGATCCGGTCGGCAAATATATTCCTGCCTTCAGTTCACTGGAGATCATAGATCAGGAGACCGGCGCCACCCGCCCGGCACAGAACGAAATGACGGTTGCGCATCTGCTGACGCACAAGTCCGGTCTGGTGCAGTCGATATTCGCCATGGGCACCACCCTGGGCGGCATGTACGAAGCCAACGTGCCGTCTGATGGCAGCGCTACCGCGCGCGAGGTGGCAGACAGCCTGGGCGAGCTGCCCTTACTGTTTGAACCCGGAACAGCATGGCACTACGGCCACTCCACCGACGTGCTCGGCGCTGTGCTGGAAGTCGCCGCCGGCCAGACACTGGACGTGATTCTGAACGAGCGCATTTTTGAACCGCTGGGCATGGATGAAACAACGTTCTACGTTCCGGCCGAAAAAGCGTCACGAATCGCCGAGCCGGTGCATGGCGCCATGGGCGACAATACCGTGGTGCGACCCATGCTGTCCGGTGGCGGTGGGCTCAACTCCACGACTGAAGATTATGTGCGCTTTGCCCAGATGCTGCTGAACAATGGCGAGTATAACGGCGCGCGCATTCTGGAAGAGGAAACACTGGCGTTGATGCAGGAAGAACGCATCACCGACGATGTGTCGCGCGAATACTTTTTCTACGGCGACCGTGGTGGCTGGAGCCTGGGTTTCCATTTGCAGCCGGTTGATGCGGCCAACCCTGACGGCGCCAGCAACTTCGGATGGCGCGGCATCGGTGGCACACTGTTCGTGGTGGACCCGGTCAATGAGTTCTTCATGATCTACATGGAACAGAAGCGCGGCGGTCCACGCGGTGCGCCGTTTGACAACAACGTGGCTCAGCGCGTGGTTTACGAGGCCATCGACTGAAGCAACGGATGATTGTGTATTCCCCAAAAAAAGCCGGCTGACTCAGCCGGCTTTTTTTGTTTTCCTGCCTGCTCTCAAAACCTTTCAACTGTGCGTGCTCCGTATGGCGCAATTGCCAACTTCGGTGGCGAACTTCGCCAACCCTCTTGCAGAATAGCCACCAATTTCCCCAAACGGATTCTACCCGCACTCACTGAAGCCACCTTATCCTGTTGTTTTTTATAAACTAATCAACATTTCTTGGCGCTTGGCCTCAATCTTGCTATCCCCTATGCGCCAAACAGCTATTTAGCAGTGGATTTGAACCCTTGTCTCGACAGCAACGTCTCAGTCTTGTTCAGTCCCGGTTTAAACAGCACCAAGCCCAACTTTTTATTGTATCGGTACAAAAATGACAATCAGCGATACCTCCGCGCAAGACGTTGTTCTGACGCCGACCACCGGTCGCAAAAAATTGATCATCATCACAGTGATCTCAGCGTCACTACTACTGTTTGCCTGGCTCGCACTGCCTGCGCTGCAACGCTGGACGCAGGCGCAACAGTCAGTGTCTGCCGAGCGCCTGCGTTTTGCGCAGGTCATCCGCGGCGACTTCGTGCGTGACGTCACAGTGCAGGGACGAGTCGTTGCCGCCATGAGCCCGACCCTGTTCGCCAGCCAGACCGGCACCATCACGTTTAATGTTGATGCCGGCGATGAAGTGGAGCAGGGACAGGTTCTTGCCACCATCGACAGCCCGGAGATGCAGAACATGCTGTTACAGGAGCGCTCACGGCTGATGTCACTACAGATTGAATATGACCGCCAGCGCATCGCCAACCAACAGGAAGTGCTTGAAAATACGCGCGCGTTCGATTCAGCAGCGCTGGCTTTAAAAGCAGCACAACGTGAACTGACTCGCTCAGAACTCGCCATTGCGCAGGGTGCGATCAGCAGTGTGGATCACGAACGCACCCGCGACAATCTTGATACCGCCAGAATCATGCACAAACACGCAGAGCTTGACACCGAGCTCGATAATGAACGCCTGACCTTTGAACTACAGACGCGACAACTGGCAGTGGACCAGCAGGAACTGCTGGTGCAGGACCTGTCCCGTCAGGTCGAGGAGCTCGCCATTGTCTCTCCCGTCAGCGGCATCGTTGGCAACCTGTTGGTCGACCAGAAGACCAATGTCGCCCGCAACCAGGCTGTACTGAGTGTGGTCGATCTTTCTGCCTTCGAGATAGAAGTACAGGTACCGGAAAATTACGTTGGCGACCTGGCCATTGGCATGCTCGCCGAGGTTCGCGCTGGCACGCAATTGCAGCACGCCACACTGGTGGCAGTGTCTCCTGAAATAGTCGACAACCAGGTCTCTGCCCGACTGCGTTTTGACGAACGTGTACCGGATGGCCTGCGACAGAATCAACGCCTGAGTACACGTATTCTGCTGGAGGAGAAACAGAACGTTCTCATGGTTCAACGCGGACAGTTCCTGGAAAGCGGCAGCGGCCGCCAGGCTTACCGGGTGATAAATGACATCGCCTATCGCACCCCCATTGTCATTGGCGCGACCAGTCTGGCGTCGGTTGAAATACTCGACGGCCTGAACCCCGGCGATACCATCATTGTCTCTGGCACTGACGCGTTTGACGAAGCCGACACTGTTCTGATCAATAACTGATAACAACTGTTAACAAAGACGTTCAGCGTGGTGCTGACCACCACAAGGAGACACCGCATGCTCAAAATGACACACATACAGAAGGTATTTCGCACCGACCTGGTGGAAACCCACGCCTTGCGCGATATTTCGCTGGACGTAACCGAAGGTGAGTTCATCACCATCACCGGTCCGTCGGGCTGCGGCAAAACCACGTTCCTGAACATCGCCGGCCTGCTGGAGACCTGGACTGACGGTGAATACCTGCTGGACGGGCAAAATGTCGCTGCATTGAGTGATTACCAACGTGCCAGACTGCGCAACCAGAAAATAGGGTTTATTTTCCAGAGCTTTAACCTGATGCCGGACCTGAACCTGTTCGACAATGTTGACGTGCCGCTACGATACCGCGGCATGAAAGCCGCCGAGCGCAAAGACAGAATCGAGCGGGCGCTGGATTCGGTGGGACTGCTGTCACGCAAAAAACATCTGCCGTCACAGCTGTCCGGCGGGCAGCAGCAACGTGTTGCGATCGCCCGCGCCCTGGTCGGCGAGCCTCGCTTCCTGCTGGCCGACGAGCCCACAGGCAATCTGGACTCCAACACGGCAGAAGGCGTCATGGAACTGCTTCAGAATATCAACGCTGCCGGCACCACCATTATTATGGTGACACATGACCCGTCGCTGGCTAGTCGCAGCGCCCGCAACATCCATTTTATGGATGGGCGAATTGCCCAAACTGATCAGTTGGCTTCCGCTGGTCAACTTGATGCTGTCAGCTGACAGGGAGACGACAACATGCTCTTCTATTATATCCGCCTGGCTCTGCTGAGTTACCGTCGCAATCCGGTCCTCAGTTCACTGATGGTGCTGGCCGTGGCCATCGGCATTGGCGCTTACATGGTAATTTTCACGCTTAACTATTTTATGGGCGGCGACCCGATACCACACAAAAGTGATCAGCTGTACCACGTTCAACTCGACTATGGTGACCCTTCGTTTCCCGACTTTGAAGCGCCGCCTCAGCTGACCTATATCGATGCTATGGCGTTACTGGAACTGACCAATGAACACGCCAGAACAGCCAGTTCAAAGTTTTCGGGCGTGGTGGAACCGCAGAATAGAGAAATCCGGCCATTCGGGGTTAATGGTCGTGGTAACTTCAGCGAATTCTTTACCATGTTTGATATTCCTTTTCAGTACGGTAGCGGCTGGGATCGCAGTGCTGATGAAAACCGTCAGCAGGTCATTGTGCTGTCACAGGAGCTCAACCAGCAGTTGTTTGGTGGGTCCAATTCGGTGGGTGAGACAGTGCTGCTACACGGCTTTAATTTTACCGTCGTGGGTGTGCTTGAGCAGTGGGCGCCCGTGCCCAAGTTCTACGATGTCAATAACGGCCCCTTCGACCCGATCGAAGAAGCCTATATCCCCTGGCATCTGATCGTTTCCCTACGCATGAACCGTGCAGGCAATACCAATTGCTGGAAGGCGCCTGAAGGCGATGGTTTCCAGGCCTTCCTGAACGCTGAGTGCGCGTGGATTCAATTCTGGGTCGAGCTGCAGGATCAGAACAGTTATGAGGACTACCTGAATCTGATCAACAACTATGCCGCCGAACAGAAGTCCTTTGGTCGTCTGCGGGTGCCGGTCGACAAACGTCTGTTCGATGTAAATGAATGGCTGGTTGAGCAGGAGGTGCTGCCCGACGAAACCCGCATTCTGTCAGCGCTTGCTGCCATGCTGCTCGCCGTTTGTTTGCTCAACACGGTCGGCCTGCTGTTGGCTAAATTCCTGGGCAAAGCACCTGAAATCGGTGTCCGCCAGGCATTGGGTGCACACAAGGGCTCTCTGTTTATTCAACATGTGATTGAAGCCGGCTTTATCGGCGCCATGGGCGGCGTGCTCGGCCTCGGTGTGGCAGCACTGGGACTGGAAGGCATCAAGATATTGATGGGCGACCTCATTGTCTCTGACTGGATGCACCTGAATCTGACCGTGGTGCTGGTGACCATTGCGCTGGCCATTGTCAGCACAATCATCGCTGGCCTGTATCCAATCTGGCGGGCCTGCAACATCAACCCTGCCATTCACCTTAAATTGCAGTAGGAGAAACGTATGGAATTCGGCCCTATTCTGCGCGCACTGCTGCGCAACAAACTTGGCGTCATACTAATAGCGGTACAGATTGCCTTTACCATGACGGTCATCGTCAATGCCATCTATATCATCAATCAGCGCGGCGAGCTGATGCAACGCCCGAGCGGTATTGACGAAGACAATCTTTTTTACATTAGAAGTATCGGGTTTGGTCAGGACTTCAATGAGGAAGTCACTTACGCGGATGACCTGGCGCGTCTTCGACAAACACCCGGCATTGCTGATGCGACTGTCATCAACGCCATTCCGGTCAGCGGCAGTGGCTCCTCTTCAGGTTTCAGTCTGGAGCCCAACGACGTTGCCTCAATGGTGCCCAGCGCCATCTATTACGCCGATCACCACGCCCTCAACACAATGGATCTGGAGCTCATTGCCGGCGTCGACTTTTCAGAATCTGATTTGCTCGTGCGCGAGTCATCTCTGAATGCCAATGCCGGTTCCGTCATCATTACCCAGGCGCTGGCCCAGCGCCTGTTCGACGGTTCAGTACAATCCGCCGTGGGTCAGACCCTGTACACACCGTCTCAACAGGCGGTGCGTATTATCGGTGTCGTGCGCCGACTGCAGGCACCCTGGCCGGAATGGCCTGATATCGAGAACTCGGCCATTTTTCCGGAAGTTGTCATCGATGGCTCCTCGCTTTACCTGATACGAACTGAAGCCGGAGAACAGAACCGCCTCATGCCACAAGTCGAGGAAATGCTGGCGGCAAGCAACAGCGAACGCATACTGCGCCAGTTGCAGACCCTGCAGGAGACACGTGAGGAGAGCTACCGCATCGACAGCGTGATGACACGTATTCTGTACGTGGTCATTGCCACCCTGGTTTTTATCACCGCGATGGGGATTGTCGGCCTCGCGGTATTCAGCATCAATCGCCGTCGCAAGCAGATTGGCACGCGTCGGGCACTGGGCGCGACCCAGGGCGACATACTGCGTTACTTTCTTGTCGAGAACGTCATGATTTCCGGTATAGGCGTGCTGACGGGTGCAATCCTGACCATCGCGTTCAACATTTTCCTGGTACAGACCTTCAACATGCCCAGGATCGACTGGTATTACACACCGGTCGGCATGCTGGCTCTGTTGCTGGTCGGTCAGCTTGCCGTTATCGGGCCGTCCCGGGCAGCTGCCCGGATCACACCGGCGCTGGCTACCCGGTCGGTATAAGTGGATAAACCCGGCGATTGTAATAGTACAAAAAGCGGAGAAAATTCAATTCGACTGCCATAATGCGGGCGAATCAAGAAAAACAATAAGGAATCGATTTGAGCACTGACATTGGTGCGGTGGACTGATTCGTTTCGCAAGCGGCCGCTCCAGGTATGAAGCAAGAGCGGCCGCTTGCGTCCAACGAAGGCATTACTCCTGTTCGTAGTGTCCCATCAGCATGCCCGTTGCCAGCACATGGCCGTCAATGGCTTCCAACAGCTCTGCCTTGTTTAACCCTTCAGGTAGATCAAGTGCTGCGTCGAGCGCATAAATTCTGAAATGATAGGCGTGCAGTTTGCCATCCTTCGGCGGACGCGGACCAAAGTATCCGGTCTGACGCAGACCGTTGACGCCATTGATCATGCCGTCCAGACCTTCGACCCCGGCAACCTCTGCTTCTTTGCTCAGACCTTCCGGCAATTGCATGGCATCTGCCGGGATATTGTAGGCGACCCAGTGCACAAACGGCTGCGGCATGGGCGCAATCGGATCATCCATCACCAGCGCCAGTTGTTCAGTACCTGCCGGCAGGTTGTCCCAGCTGATCTGCGGCACAGTATTGTCGCCGTATGCAGAATACGCCAGTGGTACCATGCCGTGATGGTCAAAGGCGGTGCTGCTGACGGTAATGGTGTCTTCCATCTCGGCTGCCGACAGCATGGCAGGCAGGGCAAAAATACTCAGCGCCATAACGCCAAGCGCACGTTTGATTGGTTTCATGATTTGTACTCCCGGTTAATTAACAACACATCTGATGTCGGTGTCCAGAATAGAGCAGACCACCGTGCAACTCAATGCATTCGCCCCGACTTTGCGACGACGCTATTGTCTGGCTCGTTGTAGCGTGACAGACTGCAAAGCCCATCTTCACAGACAACGCCTGACATATGGACAAGACAGCACCCAAAAAGGCAGGAATCAGCAGCCTGCTGCAGGCAGCCCGTTTCGTTCTTCCCTACAAAAAGCAGATTCTGCTGGCGGCCGTTGCGCTGTTATTCACTGCCGGCCTGACATTGGGCCTGGTACAGTACGTTCGCATTATCGTTGATTCAGGTTTTGTTGCCGGTTCCGCGCAATCGTTAAGCGGCGCCATCTTCGGTTTTCTGGTAGTTGCCATTTTGCAGGCAATCGGCACATTCTCCCGCTTCTATTGGGTATCCTGGCTGGGAGAGCGGGTCACTGCCGATATCCGCAAAGCAGTTTTTGATCATCTGCTGACCATGCACCCGGCGTATTTTGAAGACAATATCAGCGGCGAAATACAGTCTCGCATCACCACCGACACGACTCTGCTGCAAACCGTTATCGGTTCATCAGCCTCCATCGCGCTACGCAACACCTTACTGCTGGTTGGCGGCGTCATTTTTCTATTTATCACCAATCCGCGCCTGACCAGCGTTGTGCTGCTGTGCATCCCGCTGGTCATCGGACCGATCATTATTTACGGACGCCGTGTGCGAAACCTGTCTCGCCGGACTCAGGACCAGATTGCCAACGTGGGCGCCTATGTTGGCGAGAGTATTCAGCAGATCAAGACGGTTCAGGCCTATAATCATCAGCATGAAGATCAGCGCCTGTTTGCCGGCCATGTAGAAACCGCCTTCAACGTGGCGCTGTCGCAAATACGGTCGCGCTCGTTGCTGATTGCCATTGTCATGACGCTGGTTTTTGTCGCCATGGCAGCCATGATCTGGGTCGGCGGTCAGGATGTTATCAGCGGACGCATGAGCGCGGGTGAGCTCACCGCTTTTATTGTCTATGCTGTCATGGTCGCCTCCGCCGTTGGCGCCATCAGTCAGGTGTTTGGTGACCTGCAACGTGCTGCCGGTGCCACCGAACGTCTGCTGGAGCTATTGAACGCAGAGTCAGCTATTCGCGCACCGGACTCGCCTGAGCAGCTTCCCGGGAAACTACAGGGTGAATTGCGGTTTGATGCTCTGCGCTTCTGCTATCCAACCCGCCCGAATACACCAGCGCTGGAAGACTTTTCGCTCAGTATCGAACCTGGCAGCAGCCTCGCACTGGTAGGGCCCTCAGGCGCCGGAAAATCCACGCTATTTGACTTGCTGCTGCGCTTTTACGATCCGCTCAGTGGCAAGATTTTTCTGGATGGCGTCGATATCCGGGCGCTTGACCCAACACAATTGCGGCAACATTTTGCTCTGGTGAGTCAGCAGCCCACTATCTTCACCGGCACAGTGGCAGACAATATTCGTTATGGTTGCCCGGAAGCCAGTGACGACGAGGTTCACGCGGCCGCCGATGCTGCCTTTGCCACTGAATTCATAACCCGGCTGCCCGATACCTGGAACAGCCAGCTCGGCGAGGCGGGCATTCGCCTGTCTGGCGGCCAGAAACAGCGCCTGGCCATCGCCCGTGCCATTCTCAAGGATCCTAAAATATTGCTTCTGGATGAGGCTACCAGTGCTCTGGATGCCGAAAGCGAGCGTACAGTACAAATAGCACTGGAGAAACTGATGCAGGGTCGGACGACGCTGATCATTGCACATCGACTGGCAACCGTGCGCAATGTCGACCGAATCGCCGTCATGGAAACCGGCCGACTGATCGCCACCGGTACGCACGACGAGCTGTTAAAAAGCAGTCCACTTTATGCACGTCTCTCCGCATTGCAATTTGACGCCCCGCTTTCATAGCCTGGCTGTGCACGGAGTAGAAACATGACGGAACCACAAAATCGCGCTCAGGCAGCGCTAAAGGCGCTGTTTGTCGGCGACTCACTGGCCATGCCAGTACACTGGTATTATCGGCCAGCCGACATCTATCAACAGTTCCCTGGTGGCGTGCGGGATCTGCATGACGCTCCTGCGTTTCATCCATCGTCCATCATGTCGCTGCATTCCACGAATAGCGGTGGCCGGCGCAGTCGACAGAATCAAGCGGCAACAGAGCGCAGCGTTGTTGGTGATGTCATACTCAAAGGCAAGCGCCAATTCTGGGATATACCCAATCAACACTATCATCGGGGCATGCGCGCCGGCGAAAACACCCTGAATGCCCACTGCGCTCGTGCCGTCATGCGGTCGATCGCGGCAAATGCAGACCGGTATGACGCCGCCAGGTTTGTTGATCATTACATCGACTTGCTGACGGCTGATCCACCAGCCCACCCGGATACCTACGCAGAGTCCTATCATCGCGGCTTCTTTGCCAATCTGGATGCGGGCAAACCACCACTGCGCTGCGGCGCGGTAACACACGACACGCCATCCATTGGCGGGCTGGTGACCATTGCCCCCATCGTTTTTGCTGAGCGGCTGCGTGGCGTTGCGCTGGAGGAGGTGCAGGAGCTTTGCCATCAGCACCTGCTGCTGACTCATCCGGATACCGGCCTGGCACGTACCTGCCGGGCGTATGTGAATTTGCTGGACACACTTCTGTTTCGCGAAGAATCAGACGATGTCATGTCAATTCTTGCACAGACAGCTCAACGCAGCATTGGTCTGGATCTGCCGTCGCTGCTGGCAAAAACTCGTGACGACCAGGAAGTGCTGGGGCGCAAATACTCAATTGCCTGTTACATAGACGGTGCCTGGCCCGGCATTTTGTATCTGGCCGCCCGCTACTGTGGTGACAGCGGCAAGGCTCTGATTGCCAATACCAACCTCGGTGGAGACAATGTCCACCGTGGCGCCGTGCTGGGCGTCATCAGCGCGTTGTGTCAGCCGTCAACAGACGTTGAAAACTGGTATCAACGGCTGATTGACGAACCGTCATTGTCGCATGAGATAAATCGTTTGCTGACCGTGTAAGCTGATTTTCGGGAACTGCCGATTCATACCCCAGGCTCTGTCCATCTTCGATAAGCAGGGGTATGATGAAGAAAATGAACAGGATCTACTATGGACTCAATCACTAATTATTACGAAAAAATGGTGCTCGACTGTATCAGACGAGCACTCGCCGGTACCAAGGCTGCACATGACGATGACTATATCGCGGATGTCGCCTGTGTTGCCCTTAACAGACTGCCGGCGCGATACGTGCGCCATATTGTCGACACTCGCTTCTTCGAGTCGGAGAGCGATTACAAAACCAACGCAGAATCCGTTGAATTGGCGGTGAATCACGCCCTTGACTACATCAAGCAGCGCGCTGATGAATCACCCGATGGCACCGCTCACGCCAAGCCCGGCGCAGGCTCTAAATAGCAGGGCTTGCCGGGGCCCGCGCAGGCAGCAAACGCGAGAATTCTGGCGGGTAGATCAGATATCGGATCTGGTAATGGAAAGGGAGTATGGCGTTATATGTCGTTCAACAACCAATCTGCAAAACATACCAATCTACCTGCCATTCTGGCCGGGCTGGGAGCGCTGCCGTTTCTGGCCAGCAGCCTGTTTTTGACCCTCGGCGTCTATAACCTTCCATTGCTGGGAAATACGGCGGAAATTTTGCGAAGCTACAGTCTGGCCATTGCCGTGTTCATGTGCGGCATACACTGGGGGCAGTACCTTCAGGACACCCAGGCAAGAAACCTGAACCTGTTGATGGTCAGCAATGCACTGACTCTGGTGTGTTGGCTTGGCTTCCTGATGGCGTCTTTTGTGGCGTATTTTGTTATTGTCATTGCCGTCTTTCTGGCTTTGTTATGGGTGGATTATCGCCTGTATCAAGGCGGCAGAATTACTTCGCGCTACTTCAAAATGCGGCTCGCAGTCACGGCCGTGGTATGCGCCTCGCTGGCACTGCCATTGAGTTTCATCTGACGCTTCAACTCAGACGGTTCAACTCGTAGAGACACATATTTAAGGCAGATGCGACGTTCAGAGACTCCACCTCACCGCGGCCGGGTATGGTATAACTGGCCGCCCCAAGCGCCTGCAACTGTTCCCGTGGCACGCCCCTGGCCTCGTTGCCAAACACCAGACATTGTGCCTGCTGAAAGGACTCCGAGCTCAGCCTGTCACCCTGCATGTCGAGACAGGCAATAGTGCTATAACGCGACGATAGTGACGACAGCTCAACATTCAGTTCGATGGCCACATTAAAAATCGCTCCCATACTCGAGCGCACGACCTTGGTATTAAACGGATCGACGCAGCCCGGACTGAGAAGGCAGGTAAAACCGCCAAACCAGCCCAGCGTGCGCAGAATTGTGCCCAGATTGCCTGGGTCCTGAGTTTCGTATAGATACACCGC
Organism: Pseudohongiella acticola; assembly: GCF_001758195.1. NCBI lineage: Bacteria > Pseudomonadati > Pseudomonadota > Gammaproteobacteria > Pseudomonadales > Pseudohongiellaceae > Pseudohongiella > Pseudohongiella acticola. The sequence continues at coordinate 2,429,446 of NZ_MASR01000001.1, read as the reverse complement.
CCTTGGCGTCGCTGCATCTGTTTTACTCGCAGTTTGACTCAAGGCACTGACAGGCACACAGGCAACAATACCCTGCGGTGATTTTGTGTCCGACAACTGTGCCATGGCCCTGTCGCCGACCACGGTCTTTGTCAGATTACTGGCCCAACCCTGGTACGCTTCGGTGACGTACAGTTCGCTCGCCAGTAACGCTGCGTTTGTCTTTGCTGCTTTCTCCAGCTCCAGCACCAGGTGCTCACCCTCGGCGAGAAAGCAGTCATACTGATAGCGGTATTTTTTCTGATGCAGCTTCTTCAGCTCATCAATTTTTAATCGTGGCATGCATCAGACCTCGCTGTCGGATTCAGAAGCATTACCGGATGCCAGATCGGACAGCATGGCCAGTGCCAGCGCTTCGGCAACTCTGATGCCATCCACTCCCGCCGACAGAATACCGCCGGCATAACCAGCACCTTCTCCGGCCGGATACAAACCACGCGTATTGAGACTTTGCAGGGTCTGCGAATCCCGTGTTATTCGCACCGGCGAAGATGTTCGAGTCTCGATGCCAGTCAACACTGCATCGTTCCGATCGAAGCCGCGGATCTGTTTGCCAAAAGCAGGCAGCGCTTCCCGGATAGCCTCTATTGCGTACGCCGGTAACGATGGAGACAGGTCTCCCAATTTTATACCGGGCTGATATGACGGCTCCACTTCGCCCAAACTGGTTGATGCTTTTCCGCGAATAAAATCACCCACTAGCTGCGCCGGCGCACAGTAATCTTTGCCGCCCAGTTCATAGGCGCGTGTTTCCAATTGCTCCTGCAGCGCGACACCGGCCAGCGCGTCGCCTGGAAAATCCTTTGCCGGATCGATGCCGACAACAATACCAGCATTGGCATTGCGTTCATTGCGGGAATACTGGCTCATGCCATTCGTCACTACGCGCCCTTCTTCTGACGTCGCTGCGACCACGGTTCCGCCCGGGCACATGCAGAAGCTGTAAACCGCACGTCCATTGCTGGCATGATGCACCAGTTTGTAATCAGCTGCGCCCAGTGCATCGTGACCGGCATACTTGCCCAGCCGTGACTTATCGATCAGCGACTGTGGGTGCTCTATACGAAAACCGATGGCAAAAGGTTTGGCTTCAAGAAATACGCCACGTCGGTGCAGCACGCGAAATGTGTCGCGCGAACTGTGACCCAGCGCCAGCACGACATATCGGGAATTTATAGTTTCGCCACTCTCCAGCGTCACTCCGGTCACGCGACCATCGGTGACATCAAGGTCAGTGACTTTGCTTTCAAAACGAATCTCCCCGCCCAGCGCCCTGATCTGCTCACGCATGGCCGACACCACACCGGTCAGACGAAAGGTGCCAATGTGGGGTTTGTTGACAAACATGATTTCTTCCGGCGCACCCGCTTTAACAAACTCGCGCATGACCTGCCTGCCATAGAATTTCGGATCCTTGATCTGACTGTACAGCTTGCCGTCAGAAAAAAGCCCCGCACCACCTTCGCCAAACTGCACATTCGACTCCGGCGTCAGCTCCTTCTTGCGCCACAACGCCCAGGTATCCTGAGTACGACGACGCACGTCTTTGCCGCGCTCCAGCACGATGGGCCTGAACCCCATCTGGGCCAGCAACAGGGCGGCAAACAGGCCGCACGGGCCAAACCCGATAACGACAGGTCTCTCTGACATTTGTTCCGGGGCGCTGGCAACCGGATGGTAGGCGATATCCGGGGCTGGTCGCACATGCTGGTCGCTGGTAAAACGTTGCAGCAAGGCTGCTTCGTCCTGCACGGTGGCGTGGATGATATAAACAAAGGTAATTTCACTGTTTTTTTTGCGAGCGTCATAACTGCGTTTGAACACAAAAAAGTCGAGCAGCTCAGTGTCGCCAAGCTGCAGACGCTGCAGTATGGCGGCACGGAGTGCTTCCGGCTGATGCTCCAGTGGTAGCGAAAGTTCGGTCAGACGAATCATGGTGTAGCCCCGGCCGGTGGCCCCGGCAAAAGGTGGTGAAGCGCAGTCGGCATGGCGCCGGTACTGCTCATTTTGTGACTATGCTATGCTTTCATCCCTGAAAAGTCACCAACAGCACTCCCGGCAGGATCATGGCACGATCAAAAAGCAGCAAACGCTGGCTCGACGAGCACGTTAACGACCCCTATGTAAAAAAGGCTCAAATAGACGGTTTTCGTTCACGTGCCAGCTATAAATTGCTGGAGATAAACAACAAAGACAAATTGATTCGTCCGGGCATGCTGGTCCTCGACCTGGGGTCGGCGCCTGGAGGCTGGTCGCAGGTGGCTGCGCCCATCACCGAGCCAAAAGGCCGTGTCATTGCCTCAGACATTCTGCCCATGGACTCAATCGCTGACGTTGAGTTCATCCAGGGTGATTTTACCGAGCAGGAGGTGTTTGATCAGATCATGGCGGCACTGGGTGGTGCCCGGGTCGACCTGGTGATGTCGGATATGGCACCCAATATCAGTGGCGTCGACGCCGCCGATCAGGCTGCGTCCATGTACCTGATAGAATTGGCTCTGGACATGGCGCGTCAGACCCTGAAGCCTGGCGCCAATTTCCTGACCAAGGCCTTTCACGGCGAGGGCTACGATGATTATGTCAAAGACCTGCGCAGCAGTTTTGATAAAGTACTGACCCGGAAGCCCGATGCCTCACGAGCACGTTCCCGCGAGGTGTACCTGGTTGGCAAGGGTTTTAAGTCCTGACCCCGGAACCTTGATCAGTATCCCACTGCAGCGCCAGCACCCACGCGTGAATCAGCGTTGGCTCTATCTATTTACCGGCAGCTTCTGCCAACAGGCTTTCGATATACAGGTTCCTTAACGTCTGTGTCAGCGGCCCGGGCCGACCATCAGCGATCAACGTGCCGTCAATACTGACAACCGGCATCACCAGCGTGGTTGCGCTGCTAAGAAAGGCTTCCTCGGCCGTCATGGCCTCTGCCAGCGTAAAGCTGCGCTCTATCAGCGTCATGCCTGACTGCTCAGCCAGCTCCAGAATGACCCGTCGACGAATGCCGGGCAGTATTGAATTGGACAGTGCTCGCGTGACAATGGTTCTGTCTTTGATAATAAACGCGGAAGAAGATGCGCCTTCGGTGACCGCACCATCCTCCACCATCCAGGCTTCAAACGCACCCTGCGCCGCGGCCTGTTGCTTGGCCATACACTGACCCAGCAGGTTCAGGGATTTGATGTCTCGCCGTTGCCAGCGCAGGTCTGGCACGGACACAACCTTGACGCCGGTTTCCGCCGCCGGATTGTTGAGCAGGTTGCGTGTGGACGTATAGGCCATGATGGTGCTTTTGGCATGCGGTGGATAGGCAAAATCACGTTCGGCGATGCCGCGGGTAATCTGCACATAAACGCTGCCCTCGGCAATATCATCGCGCCTGATCAGTTCGCGCAGCATAACCAGGTAGTCCGCTTCGCTGAAGGGCCAGGCTATTTCCAGCGCACTGAGGCTACGTCGCAGACGCTCAACCGAATAGTCTTCGTCAACCAGCTTGCCCATGACCACGGGAATCACTTCGTAGACGCCATCACCAAACAGGAAGCCGCGATCGAACACGGAAATGGCCGCTTTTTCTGCGGGGAGATAGTCACCGTTCAAAAATACCGTTCTGCTCACAACACACACCTTTTTTGTTTGTTGAGACTGCTTGTTTAGATTGCTTGTTTAGATTATTTGCTGAACTCTAGCCGGACTTTCTACTGGTTCTTCTTGCTTGGCTTTCTACTGAGCTTTCTACTGAGCTGTCTATTGCGCTGTCTATTGCGCTGTCTATCGAGATCTTTACTGCGACCTCTATCAGTATAGTTCAGACATTAAAAAAGGGAGCCGAAGCTCCCTTTCCGTGATGCTGGCTCCAATGGAACCTTCTCTAAATTCAGACTCTGAAATCAGAGAGGGGTGTGATCAAACCACCAGGGCATTACTCCCGGCTTTATTAATTGCACCAACATCCATTGAAACCTTAGCTGAATCACTCGACATTGGATCACCTCCTTTTTGCTTCTCAGTTAAACATGACCTGAGAGTAAGCTTGATGCCGTAACAGTGTCAACCAAATAGTGTCAGTTTTTTTTCACACCACGCAACAGTCCTACACCCAGCGCTGCCATGACAATGGAAATCACCGGATTCAGATAATTGAGAAACGCATAGGGCAAATATTCCAGCACCGGCACGCCGAGTGTTGCCGCATAAAATGCGCCAGCCGTGGTCCAGGGAATCAGGCCGGTGCTCATGGTGGCGCCTTCTTCCACGGAGCGCGACAAAACGGCGTTGTCGATACCTTTTGCTTCGAACGTTTGACGAAATAGCTGGCTGTTCAGAATGATGGTGATGTAGGCCTCTCCCATACCCAGGTTGCCAATGATGCCGGCACCGATCGTACTGGCTACGAGGCTGACAGTGCGCTTGAGACGTGCCACCAGACCCTGCAGCATGGCTTGCAGGAAACCGGCCGCAAACAACATGCCGCCCAGCGCCAGCGCCATCAGGGACAGCAGCAACGTCCAGCTCATGCTCAACATGCCACCACGCCCCAACAGCTCATCCAGTGTGCCAATACCCGTTGTCCCCGCCGAATTGCTCCACAGACTGTCAAGCGCGGCGACCAGGCTTTGCCCCTGATACAGAACTGCAATGCACATTGCCACCAAGATGCTGGCGGTCATTGCCACTTCCGCCGCAAACCGTCGCAGACTGAGTATCAGCATCACCAGCAACGGCAGTAATGTGATCACCGGGTTCAAACTGTAGGACGATGCCAGTGCCTGCTGGATGTCGTTGATGGCATTCGTTGGCAGTGTGTTATCGGTGTAACCCAGACCGAGCAGGGTAAAGATCACCAGGCTGAGTACAAACGCTGGTACGGTGGTATACAGCATCGATCCGATATGACGAAACAACGATGTGCCGGCACTCATCGCCGCCAGATTGGTGGTGTCTGACACGGGCGACAGCTTGTCGCCAAACGTGGCACCACAAACGATCATGCCGGCGACCAGAGGCAAGGGAATGCCCATGGCACCTCCGATGCCAATCAAGACCACACCCAGCGTGCCAGCGGTACCCCATGACGTCCCCGTCGCCACTGACATCAGGCTGCATAACACCAGGCCCGCTGCCAGAAACCAGGCCGGGCTGAGCAGTTGTAAACCGTAGTAAATCAGAGCAGCGACGGTGCCGCTTTGCATAAAAGCGGCGATCACCATGCCAATCAGCAGAAAAATATAGATGGCAGGCAGTGCCCGACTGATGCCATCACTCATCATGCCGCGAATGGCAACGAAGTCATGACCCAGCATCCGGCTATGGGCAGCGGTCCAGATCAGACAGATAAATAACAGAATGTGCAGACTGACGCCGAGCATAAACAGCCCGAGCGCGATAATCGCCAGATTACCGCCAAAGCAGACGCCAGCCTGGAGCGCATCAGGTCGCCTGATCTGGTGCGCTCCAGCGTCTGCATTCGGCTCATTCGCCATGCAGCATGGCTTCTACTGCTTTGAAAAAACTGTCCCGGTGGCGACCCAAACTGTTACCTGTTGCCTGCGGCCAGGCGCCCTGCACCACAATCACCAGTTCCTCTTCCGGGTTCAGGTAAATGCCCTGGCCAAAAATGCCGCTGGCCCGGAAACTGCCGTCCCCGTTCAACCACCACAGATAACCATAGTTGTCGCTGCCGGGCGAGGGTTCAGTGGATTCCGCAATCCAGCCTTCGGGCACAACTCGCGTGCCATCGTGCAGCACGCCATCATTCATCACCAGCAGTGCCAATCGCCCCCAGTCTCGCAATACCGGCGCCAGACAACAGCCGCCCAGCTCACCACCCTGAGGACCGTGACTGATCCAGGTGGCATCGCTTTCCATGCCCCAGGGCTGCCAGATCTTGCGGGTCAGGTAAGCCGCCAGGTTGTTGCCGATGGCGGCACGTACGATGGCACCGGCCAGATTGGTTTCGCCAGTGTTGTAATTAAAGCGCTCACCGGGCGCAGCAACCCGTTCCTTCTCGCCCATGAACTGCATCAGCGCCAGCATGTCACTGGGTGAGGTGGCCACATCAGACTGCGGATCTGCATAGTCTTCGTTCCAGTCCGTCCCTGACGCCATCTGGAGCACGTGACGTATACTGACACCGTCGTAGGCGCTGCCACGCAGCTGCGGCAGATAGTCAGTCACCGGGTCGTTGACACTGTTAATATAACCGTCGGCGATGGCGGCACCGGTCAATAAAGAGACCACCGACTTGGTCATGGAAAATGACACCCAGTGCGTGTTTTCGTTATTGCCCAGGCCATATTGCTCCAGCATGATCTCGCCATTTTTGAGCACCAGCACGCCGCCAACATGGTTATGCTGCATATAATCAGCGAGATCGAAACTGTCTCCGTTGACTTCGTAGCGTAGCGCGGAAAAATCGCGTTCATCTCTTGTCAACGCCATGACATCATTGCCAGCGGATACTTGCCGCACTGGGCTCAACACGGCAGTATTACGGAAACCGGCAATCTGCTGATCGCCGGACCAGAACAGAATACTGCCATCTGTCGGCAGGTTCTTCGCGTCATCGGCAGGATCGAGCCAGCGCACTGAGTCATCGGTTTGCGCCAACGCCAGAAATGGTGCCACCGCGAGCAGCACTAACAGAGAAGCGTTGAGCAGGCCGGAGGTTTCGAACAGGCCAGAGGTTTTGAAGAGGCCAGAGGTTTTGAAGAGGCCAGAGAGAAACATGAGCATTCGTCCTTTATTAATTTTCTGTTAAGTAACGCCCTAGCGTACCGCAGCGCAGGACCAAACAACAGAGGCTACGGAGCACCATGACAAGCGCGCTCAAGAACTGTCAGAATCAGGCCGCCACCGAGCTGGCGAGCTTTATCCACACCAACGCGCCAGTGATGGTGCTGACAGGTGCCGGCATCAGTACGGATTCAGGCATTCCGGATTACCGTGACAGCAATGGCAACTGGAAACGTCGACAACCGGTTCAACATCAGGAGTTCATGCAATGCGCCAGCACCCGGCAGCGTTACTGGGCGCGCAGCCTGGTCGGCTGGCCAATCATGCAGCGGGCACAACCCAACGCAGCCCATGACAAAATTACCGAACTGGAGCACCTGGGCCTGCTGTCGGTGATTGTGACCCAAAACGTCGACCGCCTGCACCAGAAATCGGGCAGCACATCAGTCATTGACCTGCATGGTCGCGCTGATGAACTGGTGTGCATGTCCTGTGGCTTCAAGGAAGCACGTGAGTTTATGCACGCGCGCTGCGCCAACCTGAATCCGGCATTAAAAAATGTATCGGCCACGGCTGCACCCGACGGTGATGCCGATCTCGAGATGGATTTTTCAGACTTCGACGTGCCAGGTTGCCCGCGGTGCAGCGGCATACTGAAGCCGGATGTGGTTTTTTACGGCGATAACGTGCCACGCCCGCGCGTGGAACAGGTTTTTGATACCCTCGCCAACAGCCGCGGACTACTGGTTATCGGGTCATCCCTGATGGTGTTCTCCGGCTTCCGGTTCGCCCGTCAGGCGAAGCAGGCAGGCACGCCAATCGCCATTCTGACGCAAGGGCGAACCCGCGCCGATGACCTGGCCAGCATCAAATTCGACGCACCGATAACTCCCCTGCTGACAGCCATCCAGGCGCCCTGATCAGGGCGCCTGCACCGGCTCCGGCGCCATCGTGCAATCCACACACATGACATTCTGCACTGGCTCGCCAGCGGCCAGTTCGGTCAACCAGTCAACAAAACGAACACCGGCCACCTCATAGCTGTACACCTCCGGCCGCAACAGAATGGTATGCATGGTGCCGCCGGCAACGTAGTAACGAAAATCCGGAATCGCTGCGCTGATTTCTTCCAGGTTACCCTGCAATAGCGGCAACAGTGACTCTGTTGGCGTGCCGCCCAGAGCCAGGAACTGCTTCTGCACGTTGTCTTCTGCATTATCGTAGGAGGCGAAACGTATGCCTGGGTTCTCCCGCTCAACGCCTATGTAAAGCTGATGAAAACTGAACTCATTGGCGGAAATGTTGTTGATGTAGTCCATCTCTGCCAGGACCTGATCCGTTGACCAGACATCGTATGGACTGAAATTGGCAAAACCACGGTAGCCGCCCGAGGCATCGCCAAGCTGAACGATGTCAGCGCCCGGGTACTGCTGCGCCAGTTTTAATGCGTAAAAGGGCGAGGGTATTGAGCCGGCGCTGGAGCCGGTGACAAATATCTGCTCTGGCATCGGTAAGTGATCAATCGCCCATTGCATGGCAGCGCTTGCATTGACCAGGCCCCGATGCTGAATATTGACTTCATGCGATTCGTGCCCCTCTACCGTTGGCGCAGTATGAACCTGCACCGAATCTCCCAGATGCACGTCGGCGGAACAATACGGTGCATACACCACGGTGTAATCTGCAAACGGGTTTTCCGGATGCTCAAAAGCCAGAATGCCATGCGAATTTGCCGGATCAGTCGCCGCCAGATTTATCTGATAACTGGGCTGAAGATCCGGGTCACAGTTGGCGCCATCCCAACATGCACCTCCGCCTTCCAGATAAAACATCAACTTATCAGGCTCACCCTGTTTAACAAAAAAACGGTATTCCGAGCCATCCGTGCAGATGGTCTCTCCGCCCGGTGAGAATGCGTTCCAGCCGTCCTGCAGACCCGAGAAGTCAGCAACCATCTGCTCTTCCGCAGCAACTGCGGGCGCGTTGACGGCCGTTGGTACGTCTGGCACAGCAGTTGGCTCCGGCTCGCTGCAGGCAGCCAGCGCCGATAACGCGAGCAGCAGCATTATCCCAAGCCTGGTGCGGGTGCCGGATATCAGATTGCGCAGGACCTGCACAAAACCTGTATTGTTGTCATTCATAGCCTGATCTCTCCAATTACTCGAACTATTTTTACACGACTGTATCGTTACGTTTCTACGAATTCGTGACAGAAGAAACAGATGCCTCATGTTGTATCACAATCCGTATTAACATACGATTCGACACAGGAAAAATATTCAACCGAGGCTGCTCATGATCGATGTTTACAGCTCCGCCACGCCAAACGGCTATAAAGTGACGGTGATGCTGGAAGAGCTTGGTGCTGACTACACCCTGCATCCAATCAACCTGTCAGCCGGCGAGCAGAAAACGCCTGAATTTCTGGCCATGAATCCAAATGGCCGCATTCCGGTCATAGTTGACCGCAGCAACAACGACTTTACCGTGTTTGAGTCGGGTGCCATCATGATCTATCTGGCAGAAAAATTTGGCCAGCTGTATCCGGAAGAGCCCGAGACACGCTCACGTACGCTGCAATGGCTGATGTTTCAGATGGGCGGTGTGGGACCGATGATGGGTCAGGCCAATGTCTTTCATCGTTATTTCCCGGAAAAAATCCAGCCCGCCATTGATCGCTACCAGAATGAATGCCGCCGCCTGTTTGAAGTGCTGGACAGCCGCCTGGCAACATCCGCCTACCTGGCAGGTGACGTCTACACCATTGCCGACATCGCCAACTGGTGCTGGGTGCGCACATACAACTGGTCGGGCGTCAGTGTTGACGGCCTGAGTCACCTTCAGCGCTGGCTCGATGAACTTTATCAACGTCCGGCCTGCCAACGCGGCATCAAACAGCCTGAGCGCAACCGGACACCGGACGATATCGTCAAGGGTGCGCAGAATATTGTCGTACGCTGACTTTCTGCGGTTTTCTCGAAACCGCCGTTATGAACCGTAAATCACAGTAATGAAGAGTTAAATTTGTCATGACACGAATCACCTATATAGAACACGACGGAACCGAGCACGTAGTAGATGCCAGCAATGGCGACTCAGTCATGGAGGCAGCCATCAAAAATCTGGTTCCGGGCATCGACGCTGATTGCGGCGGCGCCTGTTCCTGCGGCACCTGTCATGTCTTTGTTGATGAAGCCTGGCAACAGGCGGTGGGCGAACCCGGTGAGTTTGAGGAGCCCATGCTGGACATTAACCCTGAACGCGGCGCTAATTCCCGGCTGTCCTGCCAGATTGATATCAGTGACGAACTCGACGGACTGGTGGTACGGCTACCGGAATACCAGTTCTAGCGCAAATACGCTCACGGAGTGCCCGACATGAATGACGTAAAAGCTGCCGACACCCGACCCAGTCGCAGCCTCGTAGGCCGCGACCCCTGGACAACACCGCTGGATGAAATCGACCTGGCGCACCCGGGCATCTGGCAGGCCAACGAGTTCCTGCCTTTTCTGGCGCGACTGCGCCGCGACGACCCGGTTCACTATTGCGCCACATCGCCATTGGGTCCTTACTGGTCAGTGATGAAATACAAAGACATCATGACTATGGAAGCGGCGCCGCATATTTTTTCATCCGAGCCCACCATCGGCATCGTGGATGTCATTCCCGAGTTCACATTGCCGATGTTTATCGCAATGGATCCACCCAAACACGAAGAGCAACGCAAGACAGTGCAGGGCGTTGTTGCTCCCGCCAACTTAAAAAACCTGGAAGGATTGATTCGAGAGCGCGTCATAAACATTCTTGAAGCACTGCCACGCGATGAGACCTTTAACTGGGTAGACCTGGTCTCACGCGACCTGACCACGCAGATGCTGGCCACGTTGTTTGACTTCCCGTTCGAAGACCGGCACAAACTGACGTACTGGTCGGATGTGGCAACGGCCATACCGGGTGCCGGCCTGATTGACAGTTACGAAGAAGGTTTCGAAATCCTGAAAGAGTGTCTGGCCTACTTCTCACAATTATGGCAGGAGCGTGCCGGCAAGGCGCCAGGTGATGACCTGATATCCATGCTCGCGCACGGTGAAGCCACGCGCAATATGCCGCCCAGAGAGTTCCTGGGCAATCTGATCTTATTGATCGTCGGCGGCAATGACACCACCCGCAACTCCATCAGCGGCGGCGTACTGGCACTCAATGAAAATCCGGAGGAATATCAGAAACTGCGCGACAACCCGTCGTTGATACCGTCCATGGTGTCAGAGATTATTCGCTGGCAGACGCCATTGGCGTATATGCGGCGCACGGCCAAAGTGGATACCGAACTGGGTGGAAAACACATTCGCGCCGGAGACAAGTTACTGATGTGGTACGCGTCCGCCAACCGGGACGACGATGCCATCGACAATCCCGATCAATTCATCATTGACCGGCCGCGCGCACGCCAGCATCTGTCCTTCGGCTTCGGCATTCATCGATGCATGGGCAACCGCCTGGCAGAAATGCAATTGCGTATTTTGTGGGAGGAAATAAGCCGGCGCTTTGACGAAATCGAAGTTGTGGGCGAACCGGCACGTATCTATTCCAGCTTTGTCAAAGGCTACACCGAGCTGCCCGTGATCATTCGCTCATCTGACGTCAAGGCGACAGCGTAGACACAAAAAAGGGCCGGCGCTAATGCTACCGGCCCTTTAGTCGAGGCACTTTAGCCAGCCATTCAACCAGCCTTTCAACCCGTCCTTCAATCCGCCCCTCAACCGCCGTCAGTAAGTCTTGAAGTCAACGTCAGTGCTGACGTCGGCTTCGTAGTCGACATCGCTGCGCTCAAAACCAAAAAGTTTGAGAAACTCGTGCTTGTAACCAGTATAGTCAGTTAACTGGAACAGGTTGTCATTATTCACTTGCTGCCAGAGTTGCTTGCATTCGGCCTGTACATCATCGCGCAGTTCTTTGTCATCCATGCGAATACGGTTGGTATCATCAACATCAATGGCCTGGCCATCGTCGCGATAGAGCTGCTCACGGAACAGTCGATTGAGTTGTTCGATGGTGCCTTCGTGCAGCCCTTTCTCTTTCATCACTTTATATACCAGCGCGATATAAAGCGGCATCACCGGAATTGCCGCCGATGCCTGTGTGACCACAGACTTGAGCACTGCGACATTGGCACTGCCGCCGTATTTTTTACCCAGACTGGCGTCAAGCTGCGCTGCCGCCCGATCGAGATCCTCTTTCGCTTTGCCCAGCGCGCCGTGCCAGTAGATTGGCCAGGTCATCTCGGTGCCGATGTAGCTGAAGGCAACCGTTTTCACGCCCTTGGCCAGAACGCCGGCATCGTCCAGCGCCTGCATCCACAATTCCCAGTCTTCGCCACCCATCACGGTGATGGTGTCAGCAATTTCCTGCTCGGTTGCTGGTTCAACTTCGGCGTGAATGATCTGATCCTTGTTGGTATCGATTGCCGTTGACTGATAGACCTCACCAATCGGTTTCAGCACCGAGCGCTTCACTTCACCGGTATCCGGCAGCTTGCGTACCGGTGATGCCAGCGAATACACCACCAGATCGACCTCGCCCAGGTCTTCCTTGATCAGCGCCACTGCCTGCTCTCGTACTTCATTGGAGAAAGCATCGCCGTTAATTGATTTGGCGTATCGACCGGCCTGTTTTGCCTCTTCCTCGAATGCCCAGGAGTTGTACCAGCCAGCGGTACCGGGTTTGGTTTCGGTGCCGGGCTTCTCAAAAAACACACCCACAGTGTCGGCCTGAAAACCAAATGCCGCCGTGATTCTTGCTGCCAGGCCATACCCACTGGAAGCGCCAATCACCAACACTTTTTTGGGACCGTTGCTGTGAACGCCCTGTTGCTGGCTCACTGCGATCTGGTCCTTGACGTTGTTGTGGCAGCCTGATGGGTGCGTAGTGGTGCAGATAAATCCGCGGTATTTTGGCTTTATAATCATCTATTTCCCTCTATCTCCGCCAATATTGACGATTTTTTTGGCTAACGACTGTTGCCGCCGCCCTACTGTCAGTGACTCGTCACCTATTTTACCTCAGGGGCAACGCCCGTGGACACATCCATGATCATGCGGGCGAGCAGGTAAAGCCGTGGCTCGATCGAACTCAGTAATACATATTCATCATTGCTGGAATGTGCACCAAAGCCCTGTAACCCGAAGCGTTCAATGACCGGGGCGTCGGTTTCCAGCGCGGCAAACGCTGCATCTGTTCCACCACCCTCGGCCTGGTCATTAACAACAAGGCTCATGCCCAGTTCGTTATAGATGTTCTGGCCGTGCGCTGCCAGAGCACGGGATGCATCATTCGCCTGCAACGGCGGCCGACGATTTTCGAAGCGCAAGCTGATCTCGGTATCCGGAATAAGGCGATTACTGATCCGCTCTTCAATGCGCGATTCAAGTCGCTCAAAATCTTCCAGCCGGAGCATTCGCACATCCGCAGTCGCCACCGCATCAGCCGGAATCACATTGCGCTTGGTGCCCACCTGAGCCAGTGTCCAGTTCACCTTTAATCCCACGTCGGGGTCGGACAGGTCATCCAGCTGCAATAATTGATGTGCCATCTCGTACAACGCATTGCGTCCCAGTTCGGGCGCGGCGCCGGCGTGTGAGGCACGACCCTTGACAGACATGGTCACCGCACCAATTCCGCTCGTTGCCAGGGACAGCGAGTCGTTGTCGATTCGGGTCGGCTCTGCTGACAACACCACATCATGCTCCGCGCCCAGACGAGTGAGTGTCGCGCGTGAGCCGGGCGAGCTGATTTCTTCATCACCGTTTATCAGCACGGTAAGTGTGCCGTAGTCATCAAATGCCAGCGCACGCAACATGGCGATGGTGTGGATGATCAACGCCACCCCCTGCTTGTCATCCGAAATACCCAGACCGTAAGCACGATCACCGTCGACACGGAACGGCTGCTGCGCCAGCATGCCGCGCAGATATACCGTGTCCATGTGGGCAATCAACAGGATTTTTTTATCGCCGGTTCCGGTGAAGCGGGCGTGAACCATCGGGCCCAGCTGGTCTGGCGTATCAAACATGGGATACACGTCGTCACCGACTTCCAGCAGCTCCGTGTCTCCACCCAGCGCTGTCAGTTCGTCCGCAATCATGGCCGCGATCTGCTCAAGACCTTCCCGGTCACCACTACCGGATTCAATGCCGACGAGGCGCTCCATGGTCTCTATCATGGATGCTTTCTCGGCAGTTGCCGCTTCGAAGACGGCAGTATCCAATTGCGCAAATACGGCCGGACTCAACAACAAAGCCGCCAGCAATAAACCTGCCTGTTTTACAATCCTGAACATAGAACCTCTCCGGTGGGTGACTGCGCTCAATAGAAATGGCGCTGTCAATTTCGCAAATACGATGCACCATTGGCATCAATGATGGCGCCGGTCAGGTAATCAGTTTCATTGCCAGCCAGGAAAGCAACCAGGTTGCCAATTTCTGACGGTCGGCCGATACGCCCCAACGGGCTTTGAGCGGCAACATCGTCCCAGCCCTGACTGCGGATACGTGGCGATGCCGCCGGCGTTTCCGTCCAGCCCGGCGCCACCGCGTAAACGCAGATGCCATGCTCACCCAATGCCAGTGCCAGTGATTGTGTTGCCGAATTCAGACCTGACTTGGCTGCACCATACGCCGGTGCGTTCGGCTCCCCGCGGAAAGCGCCACGTGACGTTATATTGATGATTTTTCCGGCACCTTGTTTCATCATGGGCCTGGCAGCCTGAAAAGCCAGATTCAGCGGTGCCATCAGATTCAGCTGCAGACTGTGCTGCCAGGCCGTCTGCCATTCATCATAGTCACCGCTCTTGATATCCTGTGGTGTGAACTGACCAGCGGCGTTAACCAGCACGTCCAGCCGTTGATAGGCGCCAAGAACCTCTGCAACCAGTCTGGCCACATCAACGGCATCGGCAACATCAGCGGCAAATGCCTGGTGGCCGTCCCCGGCAAGCTCGTCTAGCAGAGCCAGCGCCTCCGACTTTTTACTGCGATAATTGACAGCGATGGTGAAACCGGCAGCAGCCAGTGCGATGGCGCTGGCCCGCCCGATGCCGGATGCAGCACCGGTGACCAGTGCGACTTTTCTATCAGTCATAAACACTCCTGTTGGTAGCACTGAAGCGGTAGCTTAGTGACAACACGTCAAGCGAACCTCACAGGTGTTGGTCAAACCAGCCCTTCAACGCATTGGCAGCGGTCACGCCGTCCGCGTCGGTGAACAGACCATGACCGGCGCCTTCGATCACAACAAAGTCACTGACAATGTCAGCCGACTGCAATGCACTGTACATGTTTTCACTGTGACTGATATTGACCAGATCGTCAGCATCGCCATGCACCAACAGGACAGGTGGATCACCGGCGCTGGCAAAATCGACTGGAGACACAGTAGGCGCCAGTTCGTCACTGAAATTCAATGCCGGAAAATTATCATTCGGACCGGTCATACCACGCAGGTTGGTGGGTGGCATGTAGGCCACCACTGCTGCCGGGCGATGAGGCTGGTCATCAGTGGACAGACCCAACATCAGCGACAGATGACCACCGGCACTGATGCCCGAGACACCGATACGCGCCGGGTCGACACCATAGGCGCCGGCGTTGTTACCGATGTACTGGAACGCGGTTGACACATCGCTCCACGCTTCAAGCACGTTATAGCGTGGGCTGCTGCCGTGACGCACCGCAAACACCGTGTAACCGGCATCAACCAGCGGCATGAACATGGTTTCGTAGGCCCTCTGCATCATCGGGCTGGACATCCAGCCGCCGCTGATCATGTAGGCAACCGCCGCACCATTGGCATTAGCCTCAGGCTGGTAGACATCCATGACCATTGCCAGGCCATCTTTCTGGCCGTAAACAACATTGCGAGTGGTTTCTGCCTGTACCGGCACCGACAGCGTCAGGGTCAGACCCAGCAGTGTGACAACCAGGGACAGGGACTTAAGGAAAGAAGAAAATGCATTGGTGAACATGGGACTGCGCTCCGGGCCTGCGGATTGCAGGCTGTGTTGACTCAGTCGGTCAGATTAGCCTCCGCCCGACAGTGAGTCAACCAGGTAGCAATACCTGCCAATTACGGACATGCAGCCATTGTCCGAATTTGAAACCCACTTGTGGCAGGTGGGCTGTCATGAAAGCCTGAAACCGCCGACTGACAAGCCCGGGAATACCGTATTTCGCACCAGTTCGCTGGAAAAACCCATGTGCGACTGCAATATCTCAGCGAGTAAATGCCGCAGGTCGTTGGTGGGCTGCAGGTCACGATTTTCACGCAGACTGCTTTCACCCAGGCCGGGCCAGGGACCCATAACAGCAGGCCGGCGACCAAAGTTTGGCATCGCCCCGCCCGCCACAAATGCCGCACTGGCGGTACCGTGATCAGTGCCGGATGAGCCGTTGACGCGCACCGTTCTGCCGAATTCGGTCATGACCACCACAACCGTGTTTTTCCAGCTTGCGCCCAGACCCAGTTTCAGCTGCATGATACTGGTGTCGAGCTCGGTAAATTTGCGTTGCAACGCGCCTTGCCCTCCACCCTGGTTGGCATGCGTATCCCAGTTATCATTCTCCAGCACCACAATGTTGGCGCCGCCGGGCGCGCGCAGGAAACTGGCCGCCGCCTCTACCAGCGCAGGAAAGCCTTGATTCGCGGATGTTTCAGTCATGTCCTGAGCAACTACCTGACGTGCATTCAGGGCCTCCTGCAATCTGGGACCGAGAAAACTGTCACTATCATATAGCCTGCTGAGTCGTCCCATGGTGTCATCATTAATCGCGGGCAGCACCGGTGGCGCCCACGAGCCAACGCTGGCCTCGCCTCGCAGAATTAACGGCACAGCCTGACCCAACGCCATCGCCTGTTGCTGGCTCTGACCCTGAATGGCCCGGTTTAGCCAGCCAGAAGAATGGGGCATGGCAACGTCGAATCCACTTTCCAGAACATTCTGCCCATCAAAATGCGAACGCTCCCGGTAGGCACTGGCAATGGCATGAACAATGCCCAGCTCACCCGATTGCCGCAATTGATACAAACCACTGAACGCCGGATGCAGAGCAAAAAAGTTGTCCAGTTTTAACAAGGAATTTTCTTCCGGAATCAATGCCGCCCGGTAGCCACTCAAGTGCGGATCACCATAAGGGATGACGGCTGACAGACCGTCCATGGCACCGCGAAGAATAATCACCGCCAGTTTGTTGTCGCCGGACAGCGCACTGTTTGCCCAGCTGAGACCGGGAATGCTGCCGGCGCCTGCGAGCACGGCGGCGGATTTGATGAACTGACGGCGACTGAAATGTTTACTGGACATATCATGCCCTCCACTGGAATTGCGGACTGGCGAGCAACAAGGTCAGCGCCTGGGTTTTACTTTCGGATCGACGAACGGCTGTCTCCAGGTCTGCATTCTCGGGCAGAATTTGTGCAACCAGATCTCTGGCATCAAAATCCCGACCCACGGCGCCGGCTACCATATTGATATATTCGACGCGCTTGATAAGCGCGTCGGGGCCGCCCCAGTGTTCAGCCTGCTCGGGCCAGCCCGCCGGCGATGCTGCCGTAAAGGGCATCTGATTAAAACTGGCCAACGAATCATTCAGAACTTTCAGCACGCCGTCACTGAGCGGCACACCCGGCAGCGCGCGGATGGAAGAGACTACATAATCTTCCGGCGATTTTAATTTCTGCCAGCCAGGATCCCAGGTTTCATCCATTTCAACCAGGGCCTGGTGAACGCTGGGCAGATCGCCTCGGGTCTCAGTAAAACGTTTAGCCAACCTGGCGACAGCGGATGCCGGCGGATTATCGGAAATAAAGTGCCGGACAAGCTTTTCAGCTATGAACGTGGCTGTCGAGGGATGCAAGGCAAGATCACGCATGGCCGCAACCGCCTGCTGCCAGTCCGGTGCAGAGTAGGACCTGCCCAATAACTGTTGCGTGCCGGGTTCATGCGCGTACTGTAAATACAGGAAAGTACCGGCCGCTTCGCTCGGGTTGGGGAGCGCTTTGTATTCAGCCGACAGGTTGACCGTCCATCCTGTCAACATTTTGGCAAGTGCGATGACATCGCTCTGGGTATAACCACCGGAAACGCCAAGGGTGTGAAGCTCCAGCATTTCCCGCGCATAGTTTTCGTTCAGCCCCAGATTTCTCTGCAGCCCGGCCGGGGAATTCGGTCCTATTGAGTTGGTGTTGTCGAGGTAGAACAACATGACCGGGTGCGACGCGACTCCGATCAACATGTCGGCAAAACTACCTGTCATGTTGGCACGAATGGCTTCATTCTCGTATGCCAGACCCGCGTAGTGTATTGTCGGCTTGTTGCTGGTGGCGGAAATGCTGAAATGATTTGACCAGAATCGCACCAGGCGCTCGGTAAACGGCGTATCTGACTCAATGGCAACCGCCAGCCGGTGATTAGCCTGCATACGCAGCAGTTCTGACTCACGGGCCTGAATGGCGGCCAGTTTCTGCTTCACTTCATTCGTGAATTTTTTAACGCCCAGAATATTCCGGCGCTCCAGATAGTTTTTACCCCCTTCCTCAATCAACTGTGAAGAGTGAGCCAGGCCCTCGTATCTGGGCGGCAGCCGACTTGCCTTGGGTAACTGGCCAATCAGCCAGCCCCGTGGGTCCTTGCCAATTTCACCCAGTTCACCTGGTTGCAGGCCCAGGCCCAGCTTGTTAGCTGCAATAAAGGGAGAATACACAGCCATTGTGAGTGCTCTTATTAGGGTAATGGGGCATCAACTACGTATATATCTACCCCCTGTACGACAGATTTAATATTATCCGTCGAAAAAGAGAAAGATAATTTCGAAATATCGTATCCAAACCCGAATTGCGACTCAGCCTGACCCCAGCTGAACCAGATACAGCACTGCAAAACCCAGATAAAACAGCCCTGACAGCAGCATGACACCCGAATAAAACAACCCGGGCCGCAGCGCGGCTGGCAAACGACTACGGTTGACGAACAGTGCGGTCAGGACAATAAACGGCGTGTGCACGGCGGCGATAATGCCCGAAGCCGACATTATCTGTACCGGGTCCTCGAACACAAGAATGATGATAACGGGAACCAGACCGGTGACCAGCACAATAAATGCACGCTTGAGAGAGCGCCGATGAAGCACTGGCGAGCGCGTGCGTTTTTCTACCCAGTCCAGAAAACTGGCTGACCAGTGCGATTTACCGGCATCCGCTTTCCCACGCAACAGAATCAGTGTCATATCGGCGAAGCTCCGGCCCCAGCCGTCCTGGTTTGCCAGGATGCTGCCCCCCAGGGCAATGATGATGGCCGCCAGCATCATTATTTCACCTGTCACACCCCAGGTTTCAGAGAACAGGCGTGTAAGGTCATTGGCGACATCACTGCCTTCGGGCATGATGTCTTCGGGTGCCAGCAACTCCGCGCCCAACACCATAAACGAAAAGATCACAGCCAGTCCGCCAAGCACGCCCAGCGTCGCGGCGCCGGTCATCACCCGCATCCAGGCTCGCGCCTTCTCTACTCTGTTGTCAAAGGACTGCTCCGGCGCAGAGCCTCCGGCATCATGTTGTTCAATCAGGCCACCGCCATAACCACGGGTTGCGGTCCAGTAACCAAACCACACAATCCCCATGGAGCCAGCCAGGATCGTGCCTATCCATGGCAGGATAATGTACAGATCGGGATCTTCGGGCAGCTGAAAAGTCAAACCGGTGGCAACACCCTGAAAGTCCGAAAACACAACGACAGCGGCGACGGTCGCCAGCAACATCAGGATCATCGCCATAAAACGGCTCAACCGCTCGATGGTCATGTAGTGTCCACTGCCAGTGATGACCGTGCAGAGAACAACTATCAGCACGCTGTATATGATGCTATTGCCCGGCAAAAACGACTGCAAAGCACTACCCACAATCGCTGACAACCCGGCAATACCGACGGCGGCGGCAAACAGTTGTGGAACAAAAACCACCCACACGGCCCAATCCCGGGGGCCGCCCAGGGTATGCATGCCTTCCAGCATGGAACGTCCGGTCACTACGGAAAAACGGGCCATTTCACGAATCATGACCCACATAAAAAAGACAACTAACAGCAGTACCCAAAGTAATTCATATTGGTAGGCAGACGCGACTCGAGGGGTGAACAGAATTGAACCGGTGCCGACTGCAGACAGCATCCACAACAGGCCCGGACCGTACCATTTGAGTTTGTCCAGCCCTGATGGCGGCGAAGGAACTTCGGCCCGGAACATGGCATCGGTGTCTGCGCGATTCTTCATCTTGGGCTTCCCTCCTGCTTAGGCTCCTCATATGGGTCGTACAACTAGTTTAGCGTCAGATATCACTTTTCCGGCCTGACCACCCAGTCAGGGTCATCAAACTCTCCCAGAGGCCGGATATCACAAAGGTGTGCCGCACCTTTA
This sequence comes from Pseudohongiella acticola, assembly GCF_001758195.1. Lineage (NCBI taxonomy): Bacteria > Pseudomonadati > Pseudomonadota > Gammaproteobacteria > Pseudomonadales > Pseudohongiellaceae > Pseudohongiella > Pseudohongiella acticola. The sequence goes on along the minus strand of NZ_MASR01000001.1, from coordinate 2,409,218 downwards.
ATAATATCGGCCACGGTAGCATTGTGCCTGCTCTCCATGGCATCGCGATCGGCCTTGCTATCCCAGCTGGCAATGGCGATCAGGACATTGGGGTCGTCCAGCTTGCGATGCAGCTCGGTACCCCGGGCACCGGGCGCTTGCTGAATGATTTCGCTGGCGCGGACCCAGGCATCGGCATACTCTTCAGCGGTATGGCCGGGCTTGATGTGAACCTCAAACAAGTATTTCATTCAGTTCCCTCGCTGGCTTGCCGACTTCCGTGTGCTACTGTCAGCTTCCCCGCATTCGGTAAATGGCGCGTTGCTGTATTGAACACACACAACGTCCACTGTCCGCCAGGAAAATATTGAACACACAGTCGGCAAATTCATGGCCTTTTTTCTGAAACAGATCGGTAATGGTCATTTCGCTGATCAGTGAAGTATTGAGAGGCACCGCCTGAAAGTTCTGTGCCCGCACCTCCAGATGAATCCAGGGGCTCATGCGGGCGACAGCCGCAAAGTGGCGATTGGCACAACCCAGCAGGAATGCCATGTTGGCAAAACCACTGTCGTTTTCTTTCCTCGGTTCCGCGTCCAATGTACGCAGCAACGCGGCCATTTTCGATTGTTGTCGAAGGTAGGTGGCCATTTCGTGGTCAGCAGACCACAGAAAAGCTTTCGCCGGGCAACCCTGCTTACGCAGCGTTGCCATCACGTCGGGAGTGGCATCCGGCATTACGTAGTCATCACTGATCAGAGCTTGACCCTGGCATTCGGGTTCAACTTCCAGCGCCGCTGGTAGCCAGACTTCAGCGCTCGCGCACAGGCGTTCGTCACTGAACAGTTGGGCCTGATAGCGATCGGCCACCGTGTCAGGATCGACATCGACCCGAAACTCGTGCTCATCATACAGCGGAGATTTGATGCTCGCATGTACCGCGCCGCGTTCCAGCCAGTGCAATCCCCACGCGTTTACCGCAGGATGAATCAGATACATGCTGACAGTGACGCCCGGAACCAATGCTCCGGTAAAGCCATACTCACGCGCCAGTTCGTCCGAATGAATTCGGTTGTCTGAGTCAGGCACCTGATTGAATGCCTGACCTTGCCACGAATCCGGAAATCGCATGCTTACTTCAGCCCCCAGATGCGGGATACCGCGGCATCGGTACCCAGGGATGCTACAATCAAGGCGACCATACTCACGACAAAAAACACACCCACGGGAATCAACGCAGCAAACTGGCCGGCAGCAAACGCCAGATACAACGACAGACCAAACAGGACAAGAAACAGTACGGCTACCGCCAGCAGGATCTTGCGATGCGAGGCTCGGTAACTCTCAGCAGGCTCTCCTTTTTCAAAGAAGGCCAGTACCGGCCGGCAAAGATTCCGCAACTCGTTTTTCATGATTCAATATCCGTCCTGGTTGTCTTGCGTAATGTCTTCAGAGTGACTTCGATGGTAACTGACAATGACGTCAGTTGTGCTGCGCGGGCCCGACCTTCCGCGTTGGCCCGGTACAAATGTGGCGTCATGGTCAACAGGTCCTGAACCATTGCCGCGCTCTGTATTTCCGCCTGATAGTGAATGGTCTCTGTGGAAACACTCTCAAATCCGGCCGGTATTGTGTCTTTGTTGTCGCGAACCGGTTTCAGGCTGGGATAAATGATTTCCCGCAGTTCACGCAAATGCGCCGTCCCCGGATCCAGTTGCACCAGCAACCCGTCCTCACGCAAAACCCTTGCGAACTCACTGTATACCGGGAAACCAAACATGCACAAGACCCGGTCCAGTGACCCTGACACAACCGGCAGGTTGGCATTGCTGCCCACCACCCAACGGATCGCCTCATGCTGCCTGGCGGCAGACTGTATCGCCCACTTGGATATGTCCAGTCCCAGCACCTGCAGGGAAGGTGAAGCGCCCAACGCACCTGCCAGTTGGCGCAAATAGTAACCTTCGCCACAACCCGCATCCAGTACACTGATCTCTTTATCAGCCGCGACGCCTTTTAATAGCGCCGCATTGATCGCGTTAGCGACGGGTGCGTAATAGCCTGCAGACAGAAAGCGCTGCCGCGCAACCACCATGTCCTTGCTGTCACCGGGATCTCGCGAGCGTTTTTTTTGCACTGGCAGCAGATTGATATAACCCTGACGCGCTACATCAAAGCTGTGCCCCTGCACGCACTGCCAACTGCCCCCGGCCTTGACCAGTACGTCACCATCCAGCGGGCATGCCAACGCCGAAAACGGCACCACAGATATGGGGACGGAGGGAATACTTTTTGTCCATACTGAATTCATTAACCCGTCCCTACCGGAGATTGATGCGCGTCTGGTTCATCTGCTACGTCTGGCGGTGTCCACTTCAGCGCTTCGTCCTGTTCGAATTCTTCCGCATTTTTTTGCATCGCTGAGCTCAGTGACTCCTCCAGTTTCAGAAACAATTCGCCAAATCGCGGACTGAAACTGATGCCTTCTTCGATGTCCTTCCACGCCTCAAACAGTTCATCTGCATGCGCTGCCTCACTGTCACTGAAGGCTTTGGTCATACGCCGGGCGCGCTCAGGATGCACTCCCATCGCGGTCAGCGTGCGGCCACCAAGCTCCAGTGCCGAATGATAAGTTTCGCTGATTATATCGTTGGCCCCGGCATCACGTAGCTGATAACCATGGCCACGGTCAAAGGCTCGCGCCAGCACCCACACTTCCGGATAGTACTGTTTCACATGTTGGACCATACGTACGGCTCGTTCACGGTCATCAATAGCCACCACCAGTACCATGGCTTTGGAGATGCCCGCAGTCTCCAGCATTTCCGAACGACTGGCGTCACCAAAATAGCTCTTGATATTTATCTGCCTGACATTCTCTATCTGTTCTATTTCATGATCCAGCACCACAATCGGCACATTATTGGCGCGCAGCAAGCGACAGATGATCTGTCCGAATCGCCCCACACCGGCGATGATGACAGGCGCCAGGTCATCAATACTGTCATCGTCTTCACGGGCGTTCTGTGAAGCGCGATACCGTGGCAAGACAACGCGGTCGTAAAGAATGAACAAAACCGGTGTCAGGAACATGGAAAGCGCCACTACCAGCGCCAGCATCTGGGATAGCTCAGGACTGATGACATCACTCTGAACGCTGTAGGTAAGCAGCACAAACCCAAACTCACCCGCTTGTGCCAGTCCCAGAGTAAAAAGCCAACCGTTGCTGCCGCGAATGCGGAACAGCAACGCAAGCGCCAGCAGAATCACAGCCTTGATAGCGATAACAGCGGCGCCCAGGGAAAACACCAGAACCCATTCTTCTGCCAGCACAGAAAAGTTGATGCCGGCGCCGACGGTGATAAAAAACAGCCCCAACAGCAATCCCTTAAACGGCTCCAGATTGGCCTCCAGCTCATGGCGGAATTCGCTGTTTGCCAACACCACACCCGCAAGAAATGCGCCCAGTGCCGGCGACAGGTTGACCAGACTCATCAATGCAGCAATGCCAATTACCAACATCAACGCAGCGGCAGTGAACACTTCACGCAGACCCGACTGGACAACATATTTGAACAGGGGTCGGCTTAGATAGGAGCCGCCCCCAATCACCGCCGCAATCGCTGCAATGACAACCAGAGCGTGCGCCCAGCCAGGTAATCCTGACACCAGACTCAAGTCTCCATGGTGGCCGCTATCAACAGCATCGCTGGCGCCGAGTACCGGCAACGCAAGCAAGGGCAACAAGGCCAGCATCGGAATCACTGCGATGTCCTGAAACAGCAGCACCGAGAATGCGCCCCGACCGCCTTCAGTCTTGACCAGTCCTTTTTCACTCAGGGTCTGCAGCACGATTGCCGTTGATGACAATGCAAAAATTAGCCCCACGGCCAAGGACGTTTGCCAGGGCAGGCCCAGCCACCACGCAATCGACCAGCCCGCTGCGGTGGTCAGGGTAACCTGCAGGCCGCCCAGGCCAAGCAAATGCAACCTCATGGCCCACAACGCTTTGGGGTCCAGCTCCATGCCGACCAGGAACAACATCATCACGACACCAAACTCGGCAAAGTGCTGAATGGTCGTGGTCTCCTGACCCACCAGACCGGTCAATGGTCCGATCACTACACCAGCGACCAGATACCCCAAAACCGACCCCAGACCAAACCTCTTCGCCAGCGGCACAGCAATGACCGCAGCTATAAGGTATACAAACGCCTGAATGAAATATTCCGTCATGGTGGCTGTCTCGCTAAGAGGCTGCTACGTCGTTTGACCCGGAACAGCCGTATCTGGAAAGCTGGTATAGTAGAGCAGTTGGGGAACATCAGCCAGCGACGGGTACCATAAGCGCGTCAGTATTGGTATTCTGAATCGCGTCCTACTCAATACCGACAGAAGTAAAAATCACCTTGACGAACACACAAAAACAAGAACCCTGGGCGGTATCCAGAACAACCAGCCCGGTCTTTTTACTGACCCTTATCATGGTCGCACTGTGCGCGATTGTCGCCAGACAGCTATGGCATCAGGACGTATCAATCGCTCACGAAAACAGGCTTCTGGAGAATACGCAGGTTTTTTTCCTGTCCATTGCGACCGTACTGCACGCACTGCAATGCAGCCGGCAACCCAGCCACGCCCGCGTCGGCCGACTCTGTCACGCCGTCCTGAGCATGTTGTGTCTATCCATCATGGTTCGGGAAATTGACATCGACAAATTCGGACCACAACCTGGCTGGGCCCTCGCCGAGAATATGATCAGAGTGGCTGGTGGACTGGTCTGGGTCTGGCTGCTGGTTCGTGTCTATCGCGTCAGAGATCGCGTGTGGTTACGCAAAGTCGAAGTCTTGTGGACACCGACCAGCGTGCTGACAGGGCTGGGTGTCATGCTCTACATGTCATCGTGGTTCTTCGACAAGTCTGTTGTGCCTCTGCCCACTGCTCACAGTCAGTTATGGGAAGAGACACTTCAGTTAAGCGGCACCGTGTGTCTGTTTACGGCTGCGTTGCGCACCATTGCCCTGCGGCCACTCTAGTCTGACTTGTTCGAACCCAGTTTGTCCTGAGTGCTTGTGTCAAAGTCGCTGGCGTTGTGGCGTTCGCGCAATTGCTCATGCAGCTCCCCCCATGAACGGTTGACCATTCTGCCGCGCTGCACGGCAGGGCGCTGCTCAATTTCCTGTGTCCAGCGAACAACATTCTTGTAAGTATGGGTTTGCAGGAACTCAGCCGCGTTGTATACCTTGTTGTTCACCAGCGCGCCATACCAGGGCCAGATGGCCATGTCCGCAATCGTGTAATCGTCGCCGGCAATGAACCGGGTCGTCGCCAATTGACGATCCAGCACATCCAGCTGCCGTTTTACTTCCATGGCATAACGATTGATGGGGTATTCATACTTTTCCGGAGCATAGGCATAGAAATGGCCAAACCCACCTCCCAGAAATGGCGCGCTGCCCATCTGCCAGAAAAGCCATGACAAACATTCCGCTCGTCCAGCGACGTCTTCAGGAATGAAAGCACCAAATTTTTCTGCCAGGTACAACATCATGGCGCCGGACTCAAACAGGCGCACGGGCGGCGACACACTATTGTCCATCATGGCTGGTATTTTTGAGTTCGGATTCACAGCCACAAACCCACTGCCAAATTGATCACCTTCCATGATATTAATCAGGAAAGCATCGTACTCCGCACCCGAGTGCCCTGCTGCCAGCAACTCTTCCAGTAAAATAGTAACCTTGACCCCATTGGGCGTGGCCAGTGAATACAATTGAAACGGGTGTTTGCCTACAGGCAATTCTTTGTCGTGGGTAGCCCCGGCTATCGGGCGGTTGATACTGGCAAACCGGCCATTGCTATCTGTATCAGGGGTCCAGACCTTGGGCGGCGTATAGGCTTGATCACTCATGCAATCTCCTCAAATATAGGCGAATGTGGACGTTAGGGCGGTCAGTCTACTTGATGGCTATCGGGTTCACCACCACCTGCACAGCACCTTTGAATTTGGGTTGCCCCAACACAAACATGAACTCCTGCACACCATCGCCCGCCAGTTCTGCTGTGTTCATGCTCTCCAGTATATAGACACCCTGCTTGGCCAGCAGCGTCTGATGGACAGCAAATGCCCGTTGTGGATTCTCGAAGGGAATCACTTCCAGCGCCGGTGTATCAGCACCGATAGCCACCACCCCAAGACCCGCCAGGTACTCGGCACCGGCAACGCCCACTCCCGGCTGAGCAGAAATATAACGTTCATTGTCAACGCCCAGTAATTGCATCCAGCCAGTATGAAACAGAACCACATCGCCATGCCGGATCTCGACTCCCTGTTGGCGCGCGGCGGCATCGATTTCAGCACGATTGAATGCGGTGCCCTCGGGGACCATCGCCACACCCAGGTGCCGGGTCATATCAAGCAGTACACCACGGGTGACGATGGGCGGAATCGATTCTATGCCCAGCTCTGCCAGTCCATCATCGCGAACAATCTCGGCGGCGGTCAGACCATTATAATACTGATTACCGATACCCAGATGCCCCAGGCCGTCTACCTGTGAACCGATGCCGAAACTGGTGGTAACTCGCTCATCATTGGATGTCACTACATCGGTACCAACTTCCACATTGGCACCCGATGCGACGATATCAATGTCATAGGTACGCCCGCCGTACGCGGGCGCGCCTTCCTCAGTATCAATGCCCAGCGAGTAGACCTTGCCGGTAGTAATCAACTGTGATGCTGCCAGTACGCCGTCTGCGCTCAGGTTGTTGGCAGCACCCATACGGTCATCAGCGCCATAACGCGATGGCACCCAGTCCTGCGCATTGGCAAACGTCGTCACACTGCCCATTGCCAGTCCGCCCAGCACCAGCGCTCCCATCGCAGCAACTTCCCTTATTCTATGCATCAGCCTCACCTTGTCATTTGTTGATATTCTGTTCCAGAAACTGTCTTATCCAGCCTGCCACCAGATCACCATCATGCGGCGTGGCAAAGCTGGCATCCACTTTTTCCAACATCGCCGGGGGCAGTTGATCAGCACGCAACGCGAGCAGATCACGGGCGTAATCAACACTGAATTCGGGGTGGCCCTGTATCGCCAGCACTTTACCCGGAATAACAAACGCGGCGTTCGGACAAAAATCATTACTCCACAGGCGCTGAGCATCGGGCGGCAGCGTCAGCACCTGGTCGCGATGACTGACAATCAGGTTGACCGAGGTTCGACTCCCCACAAAACCGGGCTGCTGATCCAGTTGATACTGCATGACGCCAAGACCCCAGCCAGCATCTGAACGTCCGGCACGCCCACCCAGCGCATGTGCCAGGAGTTGATGACCGAAACAAACGCCCACCATCGGTCTGCCCTCAGCATACAGCCTGCGTACATACACTCTCAGCGCCTCAATCCAGGCATCGTCGGCAAAACTGTCGAATTTGCTACCCGTGACAAGGAATGCATCAAACAGCGAGGGATCTGGCGGATACTCACCTTCTATCACACAAAATACCGACATCTGCAGTTGATCGTCGGGTCGCGCAAGCAGTTGCTCGAACATGACACCGTAACTGTCATAACGAGGTTTCAGCGAGTCATAAAGAATATCGGCGTCCAGTATCGCTAGTTTCATGGTCAGTGCAGTGCTCGATGATTGGTTGTCAGTTGTGGCGCGTCGGTGACCAAACAGGGTCTTCGATAGAGAATCTCTATCATTGTGGTCGATAAAACGTCTTTCAGTGCCCAATTGGACATGATGTATAGTCCATGATCAAGAATTAGTTCGACCCCATCAATCTTTGGAGACAGACATGGACAACAACAGCGGCAACAGCGCCGGTAAATGCCCGGTAATGCACGGCTCCCGCACCAAAATGGGGGGCAACGCTACCGCGAACCAGCATTGGTGGCCGAATCAGCTCAACCTGAATATTTTGCACCAGCATTCGCCCAGATCGAATCCCATGGGCGACGATTTTGACTATGCCGATGCATTCAGCAAACTGGATCTGGCCGCCGTCAAAAAAGATCTGGCAGCCCTGATGACCGATTCCAAGGACTGGTGGCCTGCTGACTACGGCCATTACGGCCCGTTCTTCATCCGCATGGCATGGCACAGCGCCGGCACCTATCGCCTGGGTGATGGTCGCGGTGGTGCCGGCTCCGGCGATCAACGCTTTGCACCGTTGGGCAGCTGGCCTGACAACGGCAATCTGGACAAAGCCCGTCGCCTGCTCTGGCCAATCAAGAAGAAGTACGGCAATCGCCTGTCCTGGGCTGACCTGTACATCCTGACCGGTAATGTGGCACTGGAAACCATGGGGTTCAAGACCTTCGGTTTTGCTGGGGGTCGCGAGGATGTTTATCAGCCAGAAGAAGACGTTTACTGGGGCGCCGAAGACGAATGGCTGGCCACCAGCGACAAACCCAACAGCCGTTATTCTGGCGAGCGAGATCTGGAAAACCCACTGGCCGCCGTGCAAATGGGTCTGATCTACGTGAACCCGGAAGGCCCGGACGGCAACCCGGACCCGTTGCTGTCCGCCCGCGATATCCGCGAGACCTTTGCCCGTATGGCCATGAATGACTATGAGACAGTGGCACTGACTGCGGGCGGTCATACCTTCGGTAAAACCCACGGTGCCGCCGATCCGGACCAGTATGTCGGTCCCGAACCTGAAGCCGCCCCCATTGAACAGATGGGCATGGGCTGGAAAAACAGCTTTGGCAGCGGCAAGGGTCGCGACACCATTACCAGCGGTCTGGAAGGTGCCTGGACACCTACGCCGACCCAGTGGGACATGAGCTATTTTGATGTTCTGTTTGGTTATGAGTGGGAATTGACCAAGAGCCCGGCCGGCGCGAACCAGTGGCAAGCAAAAAACCTGGCCGAGAAAGATCATGCCCCGGATGCCGAAGATGCGGGCAAGCGCGTAAAAATCATGATGTCCACGGCTGACATGGCAATGCGCGAAGACCCTGCTTATCGCAAGATCTCCGAGCATTTCCACAAAAACCCGGACGAGTTCGCTGACGCCTTCGCCCGTGCCTGGTTCAAACTGACACACCGGGACATGGGCCCAAAATCTCGTTATCTGGGGCCTGAAGTACCGGCTGAGGACCTGATCTGGCAGGACCCTGTCCCTGCAGTGGACCACGAGCTGGTCAACTCGCAGGATATCGCAGAGCTCAAGAAGCGAATTCTTGGCTCCGGCCTCTCTGTGTCCGAGCTGGTCTACACGGCGTGGTCAGCGGCGTCGACGTTCCGTGGTTCCGACATGCGTGGCGGCGCGAATGGCGCCCGTATCCGGCTGGCGCCACAGAAGGATTGTGACGCCAATCAGCCTGAGCAGCTGGCCAGAGTGCTACAAACACTGGAAACACTTCAGCACGACTTCAATGGCGCCCAACGTGGTAACAAGCGCGTCTCTCTCGCCGACTTGATTGTGCTCGGTGGTACTGCCGCGGTAGAAAAGGCAGCGCATGATGGCGGTCATGATGTAACTGTTCCGTTTGCACCCGGGCGTACCGACGCTACTCAGGAGCAGACCGATGCAGAGTCGTTTGAGCCCCTGATGCCTGAGGCCGACGGCTTCCGCAATTATCGGCGCACCGCATTCACCGTCTCTGATGAAGAGATGCTTATCGACAAGGCACAATTGCTGACGCTCAGTGCGCCGGAAATGACGGTACTGGTGGGCGGTCTGCGGGTGCTGAATGCCAACTACGGGCAGACAGCACACGGCGTTCTGACCACCACACCCGGGAAACTGAGCAACGACTTTTTTGTCAATCTGACTGATACCGACATTGAATGGGCACCGTCCCCAACCAATGCCGATGTATTTGAAGGCCGTGACCGTACCAGTGGCTCAGTGAAATGGACGGGTACCCGCGTCGACCTGATCTTTGCATCCAACTCGCAGTTGCGTGCATTGACCGAACTCTACGCCCAGGACGATTCCCGCGACAAGTTCGTCAAGGACTTCGCGGCTGCCTGGACCAAAGTCATGAATGCCGATCGATTCGATCTGGCATAAGGACTCTGCAAACCCGGGCGCAGGCTGCCAGTGGCTGCGCCCGGTGTCACAAATAAAGCCGCTATGACGCACTGCAACAGTGCATTGACCGTACCCGCGCCCCATCACACGCTATTGCCAGCCTGAGTACTACAGGCACCCCCACCACCGTTGTTTAACGCATCGAAAGCCGGCAACCCCTGATATATAAAGAGGCATCGCAATCCGTTTCGTCCCCAGATCGACGATCGGCAGCCTATGGCACCCAATTTGCTTAATCCAACTATCTGAAAATTGATCAGGTCAGGAGCAACGCCGCATGCCCAGTACGATAGCTACACCCGACATCACTAGGTCCGCCTTTAAACCCCGACGGGTTCACAGACTCAGAACACTGGCCGCCTGCGCCCTGTTGTGCAGTGGCCTGGCAGGCGCAGCTGAAAACTGGCAACTGCCGGACGAGCTGAGCAGCAAACTGCAGGACCTGCCGTCAGGTGAGCGCAATTTTGTTGTTAATGGCAGCTTCCTGCCTTTCATGCCAGCGCGGCAGATGGAGCTGGAACTGGCCAGCCGCGATGCCGCCAGTATGCAAACGCTGATCACAGACCTGATGGCCGTCGCTGGCGAGATGGGTTACGACGCCAACCGTGACATGGGCGCCATGCCTCTCAATTTGACATCAACCGGTTTTAACAGTGGCATTCTGCTGCCAGCCATCCTTCGTGATGACAAACGCAGTCCCGGCCCGTTCAGTGTGCACCGTTATCTCTTTCCTGAGTCTGGCATTCCCACCTTCGCTGGCGCCCCGGTTGCCGTTTGGCCAGAGGATCTCACAGCCGGCTCAGTGGATGTTGCCATCGTTGGTATCCCCAGCGACATGAGCAGTGGCCGACGCAACGCGGAAGCAGGCCCCAATGTTATGCGCTCCCTGAACACCATCGCCGAACTCGACATACAGACGCTGATTGATCCGATGAAGGCGTTGACTGTTGTTGACTACGGCGACTTTCGTGTTGACAACATGAGCATCGAACGATCAGTTGACCATGTCACCGACATGGTCGCGGAAACCTCCGCTACCAATGCCACGCCGATGATGGTGGGCGGTGACACTTCCATTCTATATCCCGCAGTCAAGGGCGTCGCGCGTAACCACGGCAATGGCAGTTTCGGGCTGGTGCATTTCAGCGCCCACCCGGATGCCCGACGCGATGCCGTGCATACCATTTCTGACGATCAGGCACTGTTCATGCTACTGGATGAAGGCATCGTCAATGGCTCTGACATGATCACGGTGGGACTGCGCGGCAATGCCGCCACTGAGACCACCCTGCAATGGCTTAAAGACAGTGGCGTACGCTACCACACCATGGCCGAAGTTAATCGCAACGGTTACGGCGCTGTAATGGATCGTGTGGTCAATGAATTAATATCATTGCCGGAACAACTTTTTGTTTCTATCGACGTCAGTGTTATTGATCCGGGCGATCTTGTTGCGGCCGGTCGGGTTTCTGCCAATGGCCTGAGCATCAACGACGTTACCGCAACGGTACGACATCTCTGCGCAGCACGTGAAATAGTCGGGTTTGAAATCACCGACATGGCGCCGGCACTGGATTTTTCCAGATTGTCTGCACTGAACTCCAATGCCGTGCTCAATGCCTGCCTCGTCGGCATGGCAGCTCGCAAGGCGGGTTTTGCGCCGGATGAGATTCATCCACTGGCACTTGACCATGGTCAGGACTGAACCCATGACGAACAGCCACGTTTTAGATGGCGTCCTCAAACCTGCACTGATGACTGGAAAACGTATGATGAAAACAACAAACACCAAAACATTCGCCAACACCCGATTGCTACCACTCACCGCGGCCATCCTGTGGGCAGGCCTGAGCGCCAGCGCACAACTGTCAGCGCAACCGGCAGGTGATGAACCGGAACATGTAACCGGCACCAACGCCTATCCGTACCCCACCGAAGACCCGCGTGAAAACGACCGCCCGGGCATCGAACTGCCAGACAGTGTGTCAGACAAACTGGCGCTACTCAGTGACGAACAGATCGAATTTCTGGAAAGTGGCGACGCCGGTCGTTTCCGCGGCGACCTGGAAAAAACCATTGAATACCTGGAAGAGAATACACCCGAACACATCCTGACCTGGGTTGAAGCCATGCAGGGTGTGATCAGCGCCCAACGCTACGATGAAGACAGGGACGCACCCAATATAGCACTGAATACCGACTCACCCATGTTTAACGCCTGGCGACTGCGCCGGCCGGCATCCATGGATCCGGAGCGTGAACCCGGCACAATTTCGCTGGGCCGATACAATGGTGGTGGCGGGCCTCCCACATTCGGGGGTTTCCCGCTGGCACTGACACCGGAAGACCTGGAGGCCGCCGAAGTTGACGTGGCCATCGTCGGCACCCCCCTCAACATGGGTTCGGGCTGGCGCGATTCAGGCGCACAGGCCACCACCGATATGCGCGTCATGGGCCGTGCCCTGGGCGGCTCTGATCAATACGTTCAGGTCAATCCCGGCAGCGTGCTCAACATCGTAGACTACGGTGACATTGCCATCGACAATGCCAGCACTGAGCGTTCCATGCAGCACATCCGTGAAGTTGTGCGCGAAATTGGCAACACCGGCGCTGTGCCCGTCATCGTTGGCGGCGACCATTCGCTGTCCTATTCCAACGTGGCGGCGATGGCCGACGTTCACGGCAAGGAACGGGTATCGGTTATCCACTTCGATTCTCATTACGATGCCTGGTGGGGCAGCGCGCACCTGATCAGCCATGGCGCCCCCGTCTACCGTCTGCTTAATGAGGGACACGTGCGCATGGAAGACTACATTCAGGTCGGTCTGCGTTCCAGCGGACCCGATGAAGCCGCCTTCAAATGGATGCGTGAGAATGGCATGCGTTATCACACCATGGCAGAAGTCGAACGGCGCGGCTGGGACGCAACGCTGGAACGTGTTGTGAAAGAAGCCAGCGAGGAAGGACGTAAGCTGTATATTTCGTTTGATATCGATGTCATTGATCCGGCATTTGCGGTCGCCACCGGCACACCGGTGTCAGGTGGCCTTGATATGCGCGAATCCATCACCATTGTGCGTCGACTGTGCGCCGAAGCAAACGTGGTGGGGTTTGAGTTGGTGGAATTGCACCCTTATCTGGACCCCACCTACATGACAACGCTGAACAGCGCCCATGTCATCAAGGCCTGCCTGACCGGCCTGGCCATGCGCGAAGAAGGCCTGACGGAGTCTTTCTACCTGAGTCCGGTAGCGTCGGAGCATGCGGTCGATGATTATTATGGTGATCAGGCAGACTACCTGCGTCATACCGAGGCACTGGAACGGAAAGACGATGAAGAAGAAGCAGTGGACCTGGACGATGACCTGGAAGAGGCTGTAGAACAGGAGTGATCTGTGTGCCGCCTGCTGTCGCAGGCGGCACGTTGCACCCGAATCGGAGTCGGCTTACGCGACGCGATGCAAGGCACAGATCTTGTTGCCAGACGGATCACGCAGGTAAGCCAGGTACAGCTTGACACCCGCCCCTTCACGAATACCGGGCGGATCTTCACAGTCTGTGCCACCATTGGCCAGGCCAGCTTTATGCCAGGCATCAGCAGCTTCAGGACTCTCAGCCGCGAAACCGATAGTGCTGCCATTGCCATTGCAGGCCGGCTCACCGTCTATCGGTTTGCTGAGGGCAAACACACCGGTTTTGGTTCGGTAGAACAGACGTCCCTTGGGATCAACTGACCCGGGCTGGACCCCCAGCGCTCCCAGAGTCGCATCATAGAACGTCTTTGAAGTCTCGATATCATTGGCTCCCAGCATGATGTGGCTGAACATTCCTTCTCTCCTCGTTGTCAGCTGTCGACAGCGACAGCCTGTTTGTTTATCGTAACCGGAAGCCAGAGTAACGCACACCCAACGAATCTGTCATCTCGAGATGCCAGAGAGCGCCAGATCGTGGCGAACCCGGGAACAAAACGCCGACATGAACACAGAATCATACCAACCGCTAACGCTGATGGATTTTGCCGAGCCGGAAAGCAGCTCAATGTGGCAGGCCATCAATGACGACGTTATGGGCGGGGAATCACAGGGCGAACCACAGGTCATTGACCGGCAGCTGCACTTTCAGGGTGATATCTCGCTGGCAAACAATGGCGGTTTCGCGTCTGTCCGGGCGCGCGGACAACATCATGATCTCAGTGCTGCCGACAGCGTGCTGATACGCATCAAGGGAGACGGGCGCAGCTATCAGTTCAGGCTCTATACCAAGGCCCATTTTCAGGGCTCCCGCATTGCCTACGCAACATCCTTCCAGACCATCGACAACGAATGGCTAGAGCTGCGATTGCATTTCAGCCAGTTGCAACCCGTCTTTCGTGGCCGCACGTTATCGGGACCAGCGTTCAGTCCTGCTGATGTGGAAGAGATGGGATTCATGCTGGTCGACAAACGCGAGGGTCCGTTCAAACTGGTTGTGGACTGGATACGGGCCGCGTAGAAAATGTCAGCGGGCAACCCAGCCCCCGCACACCGGAAACACCTGGCCGACAAAACAGTCCGCTGCACTACTACACAGGTAAGCGGCAAACATGGCATCTTCACGCGCGCTGACCAGTCGTTGCAACGGCACTTCGCGCGCCAGTCTGTCCTGAAACTTCGGATTGGCCTGCAACTCTTCCGGAAAGTAAGTCGGGTTATCAACAAAATTCTGGGCTATCGCATTAACCTGAATATTCAGCGGCGCCAGCTCCACACCCACGGCCTGCACGTAGGCAACCTGCGCACCGCGAGCGGCGCTGTAAGTGGACGCTCGCTTCATGCCCCTCAGGGCTGACGCACTGCCCACGACAAGAATCTTGCCACTGCCTCGCGCTCGCATCATTGGCACCGCTGCCCTGACCAGCCCCGGCAACGGGTCTACCAGAGCAGCAAACACATTGCGCCACTCAGTCTCTTCAACATCGGGCGCCGGCGTGCTGGGTGCCAGCATGGATAAATTGGCAACGATGACATCAAGATCGCCCGCCTCGCGCATCATCAACTCGACATTGCCAGGCGTTGACAGTTCAAGTTCACTCTTGACGAGCTCAGCACCCTGTTCGGCAAAAACCTCACAGAAGGCAGGTCCCATGAATGCGGACGCCTGTGTGATCAGCACGCGTTTACCTTTCAGCGTATTCTCCATTGGCTTTTTCCTTGTTGGTCGACGCACGGTCACTGCGCGTGAATTTATGGTATAACGTTGGCCTGTTGCTGGCTACCCGGCCCGAACACGCAATTGTCAATGGAACTGCGAAGGACACTGGTATGGCCCGATCATCTACCCTGTTTAGCCCGGATCGCCTGCGCTATTTTGTCAGCCGAATTCAGGAGCGGTTATGGATCAGGCCACTCGTGCTTTGCGTGCTGTCGATAGCGGCTACCTTCGTTGCCAGATTGGCTGACGACACCGGACTTGCGGACGTGGTGCCAGATATCAACCCGGATTCGGTTGAATCACTGCTGTCCATCATGGCGTCCAGCATGCTGGTTATTGCGACCTTTGCCGTTGGCTCCATGGTTGCCGCCTATGCCTCTGCAAGCACTGCCGCAACGCCCCGATCCATTCCCCTGGTCATTGCCGATGACGTCACCCAGAACGCTCTGTCGGCATTCATTGGCGCGTTCATTTTCAGCCTGGTTTCCCTGATCGCGGCGCAGAACGGACTGTTTGGCGAAGCCGGTCGCTTCGCGATTTTCACGTTGACCCTGTTGGTGTTTATTATCGTTATTGTCACCTTTGTGCGCTGGGTTGACCGCATCGCGCGCCTGGGCCGTGTCGTGAACACAATCGGGCAGGTGGAACACGCCGCCAGCAATGCCCTGAAGCGCCGACGCCGGTCACCAACACTGTGTGCCCAGCCGGTGACAGCAAATCAGAGTGATACAACCGGTACAGCCGTCTATTCTTCTACCGTGGGATACATCCAGAACATAGACATGGAGGCGCTGCAGATCTGCGCGGAAGAGTTTGATTGTCGTGTCCGGGTAACCGCACTGCCCGGCACATTTGTGACGCCTCAACGAGCATTGCTACGTATCGAAGGCAAAAGCGAGGGTAGCACCGAGGATTTTGTCAGTGCATTCAAGATTGGCGACAACCGCACTTTTGAAGATGACCCACGCTTTGGCTTGCTGGCTCTGTCAGAGATTGCCGACAAGGCATTATCCCCCGGCATCAATGATCCGGGCACAGCTATCAATGTCGTGGGCACCCTGGTCCGGCTTTTCACACAGTGGCAGGCGCCACTGACCAATGATGAGCTCGATGAGATTACGTTTAAGCGGGTTCATGTGCCCGAGCTTATGCTGTCGGACATGTTCGACGATGCCTTTACCGCTATCGCCAGAGACGGCGCCGGTTTTTTCGAGGTATCAATCCGACTGCAGAAAGCATTGCATGCGCTGGCTGAAACCGGTGACGAGTCGATGACGGCGGCTGCCTGTGCGCACTCGCGCGCAGCGCTGGCTCGCTCGGAACGCGCCATGTCGCATCCGGAAGACATTGCAGCTGTGCGCAAAGCAGCGGCTTTCTCAGCAACGTTCTCGTCAAAAACGTCCTCTGACGACGGAAATGACTAACTCGGGACTGACACGTCAGAAACAGGCTATGCCGGGACTGACTGACACTTCCAGCAGACGTCAAAGCTGCCTTCGTTCTCTTCGTTGCAATCACCGCACACCCACGGATCCCTGACGATCGGGTTCTCAATCTCAGTGTCGATGAGCGCTGCCGCTTTGTCGTAGTCTTGATCGTTCAGGATCCAGAGTTCATGGAATATATTATTGATGCCATGTCTGGCGCCGGCCGGAATGGTATGTTCGTTTTTTACAAACGATTCAATATCATTCATGGCAAGAATATTTCTGACTGAGTGCAGAATAACGATGTTTTCATGCGTATAAATCTGCTTCATGGTAGATCTCCAGAAGTTTCAGTAACAGTAGCCAGGAACTGGTCTGCTCCCAGTTCTTTTTGTTTACGCTTGCTGAGTCCCCGCAACACAATTCGATAGGACTCAGTCAGGTAGTACCGTAACTCTTCATCCAGCACGCCTGACGTTTCTGTTTGCTGGATCCATTGCATGCCTCGATTGGCAAAATAGGGTGCCGGTCTGTAGCCCTCGTGCTCACGAAGATAGGCAAAGTTCCGATCTGAGGCCTTGAAAGTAAAAGCTGGCTGCCTGTCTGGTGCCCAGCCACCAATCGCGAACACTTTGCCCCCCACTTTCCAGACATGTGAACTCCCCCATTGCACGACGTGCGTTGTTGCCGGCAACGAATCACAAAACTGATTAAAATCATCGTAATTCATGCTTCTCCAGCGCGGCCCTGCATGACAGAGATTCAGACTTATCAAGACATCATCAACGATTCCGGACTTTAATTCAAGTTACCGAGGATGGCCGCCACTTTCGTTCATTTCGACGGATTTTAGCCCCAAAAAACAACAACACGCGGTCGTTTGCAGAAACAGGCAACGTTGAATTAACGCAGGATTCTGTCAATATCGATGGTAGCGAATATGAAATCGACTGAGTGATAACCTGTCAAATGGGATGCCCCAGACCACGGGGCAATTGCAAAGGAGATGATGTATGCAGGATATTCTGGCAATCTGGCAAGAGTCAGCCACCACCAGCGCGGGCTTTTTCTGGATGGCCCTCTGGGCGTTCATGCTCGGCTACCTGATCAGCAGCCTGATCCAGGTGCTGGTTACCAAAGAGCGTATGCAAAAGACCATGGGCAAAGATGGGCCCAGAAGTGTCGCGCTTGGCACCTTTTTCGGTTTCCTGTCCAGCTCCTGCAGTTTCTCTGCGCTGTCTACCACACGCGCCCTGTTCAGCAAAGGGGCTGGCCTGGCGCCTTCTCTGGCGTTCATGCTGGCCTCGACCAATTTGGTCATCGAACTGGGTATGGTGATAGCGATTTTTCTTGGCTGGCAATTTGTTGTCGGCGAGTACGTTGGTGGCATCCTGTTGATTCTGGTGACATGGCTTCTGATACGCATCACCCGACCGCGTCGTCTGGAGGCACTGGCCCGCAAAAATGTAGATGACAGCCACGACCATGAGGGCAACGCAGAGAGCGTCAGTTGGCAGGAGAAGCTCAAGAGCCGCCAATACTGGCAGAAAATCGGCATGACCTATGTCATGGAGTGGCAAATGGTCTGGAAGGATGTATTGATCGGCTTTACGGTCACCGGCATCATCTCTGCAGCGGTACCAGAAAGCTTCTTTCAGGCCCTGTTTCTTGGCTCTGGCGGCGATAACGCTGCCAACCCGGGCTTCTGGCTGACCTTGCAGCAAGCTGTTGTGGCACCGCTGGCCGCATTCTTTACCTTTATTGGCTCCATGGGCAATATACCGCTGGCCGCCGTCCTGTTCGGCCAGGGTGTCACCTTTGCCGGTGTTATGGCGTTCATATTCTCGGACCTGGTGGTGCTGCCGGTACTACGCATCAATGCGGCCTACTATGGCTGGAAGATGGCGCTCTACATTCTGGGCATCATGCTGATAGGCATCATTACTGTAGCACTGGTCATGCATTATGGCCTGGCAGCACTGGGCATGTTGCCCGACCTTGAGAGCGCCCGTGCTCCGGGAGAACGTGAGTTCTTTCAGGTAAATTACCAACTGGGTCTGAACATTGTTTTCCTGATGGCCACCGCGGTGCTGGTCTGGCTTTATCGACAGGCCCGGCACAACGATCACGGTCACCACCATCACGATCACGGCGGCCCTTCGCTAACCGACAGGGTGCTTCGGATTCTGTCCGTTATCGCTGCACTCTGGCTAGCCGGAGGCGCAGCGCTGGCCGTGTTTTACTGAAACCACAAACAACACTCAAGGAGCGCTTATGACATTTGCCCTATCCGACATGAAAGTCAGCAGTCACGACCTGAAACAGGGTGATAAAATTGCCGAAATGCACAGCTACGACGGTGACAACATTTCACCCCAGCTGTACTGGGAAAAAACCCCGGACGGCACCAAGTCGATCGCTGTCTTTTGCCATGACCCGGATGCACCATTGATTTCCAGCCCGGGCACCTACGGTTTCACGCACTGGCTGGTTTACAATATTCCGCCGACTACGACTGAACTGCAGCAAGGCTGCCAGGATTATGCCAAAGGCAAAAATAATTTTGGCGAAGTTGGTTACGGCGGCCCGAAACCACCCGAGGGGCACGGCCGGCACCACTATTTTTTCTGGGTACTGGCGTTGGATATTGAGCTTTCATTGGACAACGGCCTGGAGCTGGCAGAATTTCTGCAGAAAGTGGAGCCGCATGTATTGGGCATGAACCGCCTGATGGCACATTTCGAACGCTGATAACGCTTGCTTACAGCATTCTACGAAAGATGCCGTCTTTGCGCAGCATATGACGGAATGCTGCTGCAATATGGCCAGCGATCAGGATACTCAGGGTGATGGCGAGTACACCATGGACAGCGAACAGCTTTTCCGCCAGGGCGCTGTCCTGTGGTACCAACGGCATGGCCGGCAGGTGATACCCGGCCACAGTGACCAGCGCCGGGTATGCCGTCACGCCCGCCCAGCCAAACAGGGGCGTCAGCACCAGTAACAGGTAGATCAGATGGTGCAGGCCTTTTGCCGCAAGCTGCAACCGACGCGGCAATGTCGACGGGTAGGGTGGGGATTTTACGCGGAGTTTTACCAGGATTCGTACGACCATCAGCAGCAGTACACTAAAGCCGACGGCTTTGTGCGAGCTATACAGAACATCCGTCAACGGCCCCCAGTTATCTGCCTCCGCTCGCGACGACATCCACAGTCCAACTGGAATCAGAGTCAGGACCATTACCGCCATAAGCCAATGCAACACGCGCCAGCCCATCGGGTATTTTTGAATCTGCGATGACGACCCGCTCACCGTGACGCGTCTGACACAGGCTTATTCACCCCTGCGCCGCCATTTGTTTTTGCTGATCAGGTCAGAGGCCTGATGCAGGGTCTGTCTTTCGCGAGCGAAATGAATGCCGAGCAGGTACCCGCCATAGGCCATCAAGAACCAGATCACGACGGTTGACCCTTGCTCACTGGGCCAATAACTAAACCAGAGCATTGCCGCCAGAATGTTGCCAAATTGCGCCACCACCACACTTACCATCAGTGCAATGATTCCGTTTTCCAGCAGCGCAGTCAGATCAAAACTGATAATAAAACCAATCAGCTCACTGACTTCGATCACCAGCAAGGTCCACAGAACAGCAAGGCCGTAGAAGCCACCACCAAAGAATAACCACTGTTTATACAAGTAGTTACCGCTTCTGCTTTTGCTTTTCTTGTGCTGCTTTTTAAGCTTGGCGAGATGCTCACGAATGGCCTTGTGCCCCGCATCGCGCGGCAACTGCCCGGCACCGTAAAGCCAGTTGAACATAAGCCAGCTCATGACCGCCATCGGCAAACCCAGCTGAATTGCGGCGACAACCCATTCAAAAATCGACATGACTCAAACTCCCGGTGCACTTGCAGACAATCAACCTTCCGCCTCAATCGCGAGCACATCAGCCCTGTGCGACGTCACCACGGCGACTTTCCAGCTTGCGTTTATGGACACCAGCAAATAAGTAGCGCCCAGCGTTTCAATAACCGTATCGTCGTGGCCAAATCGGGTCCAGACGGTACTTACCATGGCCGTGGTATCGCCTAGCAACTTGACATGACAGGTATCCAGCCGGGTATGGCTGAAACCGCGTTGCCGAAGACTGTCGAAGACCGGCCCCATGAACTCTCGGGTGTCTTCAATTGAGGAAGACGAGAACACAGTACCTTGCGATATTACTGTGCGTGGCGTACAAAAATGTGACAGCCAGGCGTCGAAATCCAGCTCGGAGAACGCGCTGCCAATTGCATTTATTGTTTGCCTTATCTCGTTGTGTTTTTGCATACTCATTATTCTATCCCACCGACACCTGTCACGGCAAAAACAGTTATTGCCCACGGGCACTCAGGAGCTTGCAATGGCACAGAACAGAACTGTTGAGAATGACGCAAGCGTCATACTAAGCACTGCAGATCTGACGCTCTGGCGGGCACAGGGATTGAACTTCGCTGGCGGCCTTCCGGCTCACCAGCGTTTGACGATTGACTCTACTGAGGATACGCCTCTGCAAGCACATCCTCGTGATCGTCAGCCGATTCAGGTTTCTTCAGATCAAACTGACGCTGAAGTTCGTTAAGGTCGGCACTGAAACGTTCGCTGCTTTGCTCAATGCGCTTAAATACATCCTGCGCTTGCTGACAAAGCCGCAACATTGATTCCCGTGGCGCGATTGAATCCTGCACGCCTTCGCTGATTTGTGTGATGCTTTGGTGAACTGCCTCGCTGCATCTGACGATATGAGCCTCCACCAGCGCATCAGCATACTGCGCTTGCAGCTCGGGCATCTCCCGGCCAACCGTATCGCGCACAATGATATGCAACTTCTCCAGGCTGGCATCGCCCAGACGCTTCTGCTTGACGGCAGCCTCAACACTACGATTGCCGTCTTCGCCGAAAATACCCTGCCGTACCCGTTTACGACTGCGCAATAACAGGTAGTCGCCCAATGTGCGCTTCACAGGTATGTCTTCGGTGGCTAACTCCAACGTTGGGGTCACAACCTGAGTTGAGTCGCCCAGTGACTGCAGACATCCTGCCAACGATTGTTCTACCTGCAGGCCGGCGTCACGGAAAGCGGACAGCTGTGTGTCGGAGAACTCTGCACCCGCGTACCCACCCTGTAGCTGTGCGCGGATATGATCGAGTACCAGCCCGGAACGTCGCCTGCCCTCTTGCTCAAGCTCGGGGTTAAGGCGCGCCAGCAACTGGTTCCAGCTTTCATCGCTTTCCATCCAGGCAGTGATTTGTTGCTGGCAGGATTGCTCGAGTTGCCCGTCACTCTGTTCGGTTAGATCTTCAGGCATTCTGTTTCTGGACGCCGACAGGGTGTTGAAGGCAAGATCCCAGCTCTGTCGTTCCAGTGTCTGCAAGGCATTGAGCCGAGTACGGTCGCGTTCAAGTTCTTCGCGAATCCGTTCGCTTTCCCGGCTCAA
Organism: Pseudohongiella acticola; assembly: GCF_001758195.1. NCBI lineage: Bacteria > Pseudomonadati > Pseudomonadota > Gammaproteobacteria > Pseudomonadales > Pseudohongiellaceae > Pseudohongiella > Pseudohongiella acticola. The sequence goes on along the minus strand of NZ_MASR01000001.1, from coordinate 2,387,081 downwards.
TGCAGCCGACGCGTCGTCCGAAACCAGATCGCAGGTTTCGGCGGTCAGGTCCTGTGCCAGTCGCAAGCTGTCGTACTTGAAGTCGTGCAGATAGTCACTGCTGTTCAGGTAACCGGTAAGGTCATCAACAAACTCGTCAAAACCATCATCCCGATCCTCATTTGCTTCGCTGTCATTCACTGCCACCAGTGAAGCCTCGCCGGCAGCCTCACGTAGCGTTCTGGTCGCCGCTTTTTGCAGGTCGACCGGGTAGATTTTCAGGCGGCCTTCATCAATGGCGCCACTCAAGGTCGCACTCATGGACAGGGATCGGAATGACTCGATGATTTTATTCGGATCACTGCTCTCCAGACTGGGCTCAAGCGTGCCGTCCGGGCGCAGATCCTGCTTTGACGAATCAATATTGGCGACAAGAAATATGCGACTGAAACAGCTCAACAACTCTTCAAATTCTTCGAACACTTTTTCAAAGAACAGATTATCGGTTTTAACCACAAAGATGGCGCAGGCAGCGGTATCACGAAAGTCCCGCGTCATTTGGTCGTAACCGAACTTCATTCGACTGTAAAGGCCTGGCGTGTCGACCAGAACAGAGCCGGAGTCGGCGAGGTGGGCGGCGGGTATTTCTATGTCCATTCGCCTGATAGCTTGCGGATAATGCTGCTGGGGGTCGAAGCTTGCGCTGGTATTCTCCGCAGCAACTATGGCATCGGCTAACAGTGAGTGGTCTGTCTGTATTGCCTCAGCCAAGGCAACATTGTCAGCAAATTCGCGTCGCTCCCCCAGATAGTCAGTGGCCTGAAAACGGTGTTGATCGCCATTTTTGACATAGACCAATGCCGGATAGGCAGGAAGGCTGGAAACTTCGCTGACATAGGCGCCACTCAGGGCATTCATCAGCGTAGATTTTCCACTTTTCAGCGGACCGAAGATAAGCAGGAAGGTGCTTTGGTCGCTGACTTTCTCTCTCAGCGTAGACAGGCGTTGCTGCACTTCCTGAAGCTGCAGCACTGTCGTATCAATCTGATTCAGTTTTTCGCGCGGCGGCAGCTCGTTTAGCGCCTGCCTCAGTTCGTCCGCGAAAGGTTCGAGCTTTTGGGAGAACTCCTGGCAAAAAGTCTGCATGTCGGTCTTCACAATCTTTCCCTCCTGTTGGTCCGGCGATTGCGTCAGCAAAAAACACTGACAGTCGGAAAATCATAGGTTTAGATTGTCTCTCCAGCCTGAATGGGGCTTTCTTGGCAGTCACAAAACTAAAGAACACCGCCACGTAGCGCCGAGAAGACCAAACCATGGTAAAGCAAATAAGCGGTAAAAGGGGGAAGTGCGATCAAAACGCCACGTTATATTACAACTACACACTCAACAGGGCGTATTGTGTTCGCGGATCGTGCAGAAGCCACTATTAGCGCACCATAAAGGCGCCATTGTCCGGTGACTCTACTCTGTTTCTGTTATTTCATAATGCCGCTCGGCCGATGACGCGACCCGCCCCCAGTCTGACGTCTGGATACGTTGTTGGTGCGTATCGAAGGCAGCGCGATCAGTGAACTCTTCATGCACCGAAAAAAAATTGGGCGTATCGGGGTCCTGATGCACTTCAAAAAGCAAACAGCCTTCTTCCTGGCGCGTCAGCGTTATATGAGCGGGTAGTTCCGCCATAACCGCCTGCAGGTCATGGTCCGGCACCACGATGTGGCCTTTTAGTGTAATCCTGGGCAAAACCAATCTCCCTGAGCACAAAACGCTTTAGCGGGCACTGCCTGTCGGAACGCCGCGAGCCCTGATGGCCACCAGAAAAACCAGGGTCAGCACAATAACGGCAACATCCATTGTCAGCGCCGGAGCAGCCGCAGCCAGATAGTCCTGGCCATAAATCAGCATCAAAAGCACAAAGACTGCCTTACTTGCTGCTGCGATCACCGCAGCAAAGACACGATGCCGTTCGACAAATGCGCCATAAATAGAAACCGCACCAATCAGTCCGATAAGCGCTGACCAGCTCCGCGCGACCAACGTTTCCAGCTCGCCGCCGAACGATGTCGCAAACATTGACTCAAGAGCCATCTGGGGTGCAAAAAAACCATAAAACATCATGGCAGTCAGAGCACCTGTTACCAGCATGACCCATTTAAAATTTTTTATTATAAATTCCATGTTTCCCCGGTTTCTTCAAGTAATGCGACAATTAAACATCTCTTCCCATGATCAGGACGTCGATTCCTTTATTGTTAACCTGCTCATATGGTTTCCAGCCAAGGCTGGCATAAACACCACCATCGAGTCGCTCTGTTTGCAAATAAAGCGTTGATATTCCGAGTGTTGAGGCCAGTGCAATAGCGTGTTCAATCAGCTGCCGACCGATGCCGGAGCCACGACGCGCCGGATCGACATACAGCCCGCCCAGCCAATGTTCTTTGTCAGGATAGACACTCATTTCGCGAATTTTTAACTCAACCGCGCCAACCACTCTTTTTTGCTCCACCGCCAACAATATCAGCGGCAGGCTATCGCGATTCATGCTCGAAGTGAGATTTCTGGAGACACTTTCAAGCGTAAGCCCTGAGTTCGACCCGCCCCATTCTTCGACATACCAGCGTGAAACCAGATCAATCGCATCAGGCCTGTCTGCCAGATATTCAATTTTCATGGCTGCCCGGAAGCATTGCTGCGGACTCCATAGCCTTGCCAATTACATCAAATGCTTTCATAAAACCTCATTATCACGCTCCATCAGGCCGTACTTTTCAAAAAGGGCTTGATGAGAAATGCATTTATGCTTTCTTCACTACCCTATCCCCCACGTTGACACGACCTGACTTTATAACACGGGCATTTATACCCCGCATATTGACTAATCTACCCTGTTCGGAGTTAACAAATAACGTGGCGTCCCGACCAAATCGCTCCATGAATTTTTTGCAGCCAAGGTGCGGCTCCCCCGTAACCTGGACGATTGCATCACCTACCTGCAGCTGTGTACCTGGGGGAAGATTGTCCGCACTCAGATCCATATCAATATAAAGCTGGTCTCCCGCGAGCTTCCAACGGTCTCTGGAACCGGCGACTAACGCAGCAGCTCTGGCGTTCATGATGTTAATCTGCATGTCGGGATGCGCAGAGCCGTCTGCAGTTTTTTTGTAGCCTCTGGCCAGCCAGTTGTCGCCTATCAGTCCTTGCTCCCGATCCAGCTCACAAGACTGCATTTCACTTCGCTCACCCGTGCCAGGCCTGCAGACGATCATTTCGACCACGCCGTTGTCGGGCGGAGACCCCTGAATATGTTGGAATCCTTTTTTTAACTCCTGTTCACTGAGATACGTTTCGAGGTTCATTCCTCACGCACCAGTGTAAAGTCGGGAAATTCATTACCAAACTGCCTAAACGTACCGGTCATCTCGTTCCCATTTAGTTCCGCCTGGTAGTTGATATCGTACTGGGTGTTGGTGAAATGAACCGCACTGCCATCAACGTTTATCATCATGGGTATAACGGCCCCGCCCTGATCCACGCTAACGATGCTGGCACTGTATTCGTCTGACACCTGCTCTACCTGGAAAATCAGTCGTAATGAGCCGGCAGGGCTACTAAGCGTTCCATGCCAGTCGCCGACAGGCGACTCGGATTGGGCACTCGCCAAAGGCAGCAACATGAATGCGGTGATGAGCGCGGTAGAAATTACTTTGAACATCCTTGATCTCCTTTTTGGCACCTGGGTGCACTGCGTTGTTTTACACCAGGTTGATTCTAATTCTTCGGGCTTCGTCAGTACTTCTTCCAATACATAGTTGAAATTTTCGCCAGAGCTCTTTTCATCCTGACTTTAACTTTACTCACTATTACCATACGTTCCAGTGTACTATATCTCACGACTAGCTGACGACATTAAAGCCCTCATCAGACGTGGGCGCTACAAAGTATTTTGTCACCTGCACGAACATCGCGTCGGTATCAGTTCTCGCCCTCGCTGGCTGCTCGATTCGCCGCTGCCCGATCTGCTCCAGACACACACTGTCCGGTAAATCGATATAGATCAGCTCATGCTGCGCCTTGACTTCGGAGAATATGCTGCGAAACCAGTTTCTTTGCGTGATCGTATTTGCCGGGAAATCCATCACTACGTCTGTTCCCGCAACCAGAATCGATTGCACCAGTTTTTTTATTTGCGGCCGAAGTTGCGCGGAATAGTGAATATAGTCGTCCAGCGATGTAATACAGCCGGGATAGACCGCTTCAAGCCATTCGTCTTCTGACAGTAGTACCGCATTCCGTTCTTGCGCAATTTGGCGGGACCGGGTCGTTTTACCGGCTCCCATCTTGCCACTGAAAAACGTCAGTGATCCAGCTTTCATTCTCTACCTCTGACTAACAACGGAATCCGATCAACTGAAATTCCCGGGACTTTTTAAACATCGATGTCTTATCTACTGATCTGCTACGACTCTATGCTAACGAATAAAAGAAGCGATAATACAATCGCCTTTTTCTCCTCGATTTTCGAAGCCTTTTTTAACACCTACACGGTTTGCTTCAGGCTGATTCTGGCTTGCTTTCAACTTGCCGGTTAGCGTTTCGATGTCGATTTCTATACCAACGATCGCCTGTGCTAGACGGTCGACGTAGTCCGCGGGAGCATCGTCAACAGACCACGGTTGGTCCATGTCCGACTCTTGCTGACTAGTCAATTTATGCAAGTGATCTTTAAGCCACACCGGATTCTCGACAGTGCGAGCGGTGCCCTCTGCGTGCACCGCCAGATAGTTCCAGGTTGGAACTACACGGCCTGTTTCTGTTTTGGTTTTATACCACGAAGGTGAAATGTAAGCATCGGGCCCCTGAAAAACAACGAGCACTCGCGCATTCGGTTTCAGGCGGCTCCAGACAGGATTGCTTCTTGCCACATGGCACTGAAGCCGGGTAAATGTGCCGTCCTGTTCGATACTGAGATGGAAAGGGATGTGGTTCGCTTCAATGCCATCCTCATCCGCGACTATCAGTAGACCGAGTCCAATGTCACGGATGTATTGATGTAGCTTACCAATATCATCCTCCCTGAAGTGGCTCGGCACATACATTCTGTCATTCCTCCCTGCTTTCGGCCTAATTCATTTCGCTATGTGAACGACGCTACAGCGCCTTCATTGCTGCTTCATCATTTAGTTTAGAATCGTCAGCAGAAAGTTTCCACGCAAGAATAAGCAATGCACCGTAAACGATCCACTCGGCAAGTCGCTGAAGAAGTCCTCGCCACGGCTCAAGCGAACTGTCCAGCATGATTGTAAATAACGTCAGCCAGACGACGGCCAATCCAGCCAGAAGTACGCGCACACGCCCCGGCAACTTTGCCGACGAAGCAAGCAACACAAGTCCAACAGCGGTAAATATGTAAGTAACAGCCGCAAGTGAATTGTGAATCATCTGGCTGGCGCTGCCTTCAACCGGACAACCGATATCACACGGTGCGAACGCAGAGCCAATATAGGCAACTGGCTCCATCAGCAACAACCAGTACCCGACGCGACTGGCGCCTGCAACTGGCGCAATACCTGACAGCGATATAATGAGCAATGCCGAGAGCACGCCAAAAGGCATAAAACCGAGCCAGCCGATGAGTTGTGCGTTCGGGGTACCGGTGGCGTTAAGCTCGCTGATAAACTGGCCTACATGCGAGTAGCCGGGCTTCAGCGCCCCGCCGCCAATCAGCATAATGAAGTAGCTAACAATAACCGCGATGATCAGCCAGCGAGCACGCATAGATTGCCTCTTTATTGGACCTTTCATTTGTTATTTGTTATCAACAGCAAGCGTGCCCAGCCATTTTTATCAAGCATTAGTGGCACGCCCATCACTCCGACCAGACTGCATACTCGTTGCCGCTTGGGTCACTAAAATGGAAACGACGACCACCAGGAAATGAGAATATGGGCTTGACGATCTTGCCGCCGGCACTTTCAACTCTCGAGAGTGAAGACTCGATATCCTGGCTGTAAAGTACCACCAATGCGCTGCCGGTATCCGTTGTGGCCCGCAAACTCGACTTATAAAAACCGCCGTCGATCCCCGCCCCTGTAATCGCAGTGTACTCTGGCCCATAGTCAACAAATTGCCAGCCGAATACGTTGGCGAAGAATTGCTTGGTACCGTCAATGTCGGTGGCCGGGAGTTCAATGTAGTTTATTTTCTCGATTGTCATCTTCTGTACTCCTCATACAGAGCACGCGGCCAGTATCGCACCGGTTCGACGCCATCATCCCCTACAAGCGCCTCCCTGATTCGTTCGTACTCGTAGCAGTTGAGTTCATACTGGTTACCCCAGGGGTCGGCCAGATTGTATGCCCAGCACATGTCGAAGTCGACGATGTCAGCGATCTGCAGGGGCTTTCCGGCTGTATCATTGATACCGTTCGGAAGCGAGCGGGCGAATGCCAGGAAGCTTTCCGCGTCGAGACTGAATGCAACACCGGTTTTCTGCGGTACCATTGGATGCCCTTCACTGGCCTCAAACAGCGCCAGCATGGTTTGCCCGCCATCTGCAGATATCTGCAGGGGCCCGCCATCAAAGCCTTTGGCCCAGAAATCGTAAGCCGCGACGGCCTCAAAGCCCAGGTGTTCGGCATACCATCGAGCTGCCTCATCACGATCGGGCACGCGGATATGCACGTGATCGAGTCGTCCCATTCGAAACTTTTCCGGTCTCATATAAACCTCTTGAAAACTCTGTCCCGGGACGCGCTCAATTACTCGATTCAGCAAACCGGGCAAATACCTGCTCGCCCGTCATTTCCGGAGTGGCGTTGGAAAATTCGTAGTAGCCTGGCTTCTCGTCGATAAAAATCTGGCTGGTCATCTTGAAGTCGGAGCCATCTTCGAACAGCCCTGCTGGCAGAATGTACTCATTCGCCGGCAGCAGGTGATAGAACAAATGTGTGCCACAGATGGATTGTGTTATAACCTTTGAGCCCCAGCCAAACCCGAGTTCATTCTGAAATTTTGAAAGTGATACCACCGGTATAGTTAGCGACTTTGTTATAAATCCAGGCCATTAACGCGGTCGACAAATATCCCATCACGAAGTAGATAATTGGCATCGCAAGCATCATCCCAATCGGAAGCCCTGCGCCCTCAGGGGTGACCAGACTCAGCAGGATTGCCATCGGAATGATAAAAATCAGAGACGCTATTGCAAGTAACACTGCGACCGTCAATGCAGTTTTGTGTGGAGCAATGTATGTAATCGATTTCATATTTTTAGAATTCTCCCTGTGATTTACTTCTCATCGCTGATTACAACAAAGCCTCAATACGATCCATCAGGTCAGTGATGCGACGCAGCACTGGCTCAAATGCCTCTGGCTGAGTCATATCCAGACCGGCTTCTTTAAGCAGGATATTGTGGGGGTGGTCCGAACCCCCGGCGCTCAGTACACGTATAAAGTCATCCCGAACCTCGGTGTCACCGGCCAGAAACTGTTCAGCAAACCAGGCCGCACCGGAAATGGAGGTGGCATACTGGAACACATAGAAGTCATAGTAGAAATGGGGAATGTAGGCCCACTCCACGGCATAGGGCTCATCAATCGTCAGTACGCCTTCGTCATGACCGTGATAACGCTTCAACAATTCACCGTAAATTTCTGACAAGCGAGGACCTGTCAGTGGCTCACCGCTTTCTGCCGCCTGATGGATTTCCAGTTCAAACTCGGCAAACATGGTCTGTCGAAAAAACGTGCCACGTATGCTTTCCAAAGCACCACCGAGATAGAACAATTTCTCCTCATCGGTGCTGGCATTGGCGATCATGTACTCTTCCAGCAGAATTTCGTTGATGGTCGATGCCATCTCGGCAATAAACGTTGAGTAGTTAGCGTTCTCGTAGGGATTGTTTTCGTTTGCCAGCAACGAATGCACCGCATGACCCCACTCATGGGCGAAGGTGGACAGTGAATTATAGTCATCGTTATGATTCAGCAGCACATAGGGATGCACATCATAGACCGAGCCGTTCATATAGGCACCAGAGCGTTTGCCTGGCTGCGGATGGCTATGCATCCAGTCCTGGGACAGGCCGTATGCCAGCAGTTCCAGATATCTGTCACCAAACGGCTCAAGCGCTGCAAAGGTGATCTCTTCCGAACGCTTCAGTCCAAACTCGCCCGTATCGACGTCCGCCAGAGGCGGGTAAATGTCATAGTAGCGCAAGTCGTCCACACCCAGCATACGGCCACGCAGTTTCAGGTAGCGATGAAAGACGGGCAAAGCATCATTCACCTGCGTCACCAGTTGGGTGTAGACCTCTGGCGGCAGACCGTCATCAAACAGGTTGTGGGCCAATACGCTGTCGTGATTTCTGACACGCGCCGTGAAGACGTTTGACTGGACTTCGCTGGCCAGTGTCGCACCCATGCCATCGGCGAACTGATTCCAGGTTTCCCAGAATGTATCAAACACGAGCTTGCGGTCAGCGCGGTTAGGCGCAGCGCGCCAGAATGAGTAACCGGCCTGGCTCAGCGTCACTTCCTGACCGTCACTCAGCGTCACCGTTGGCCATGGAATATCGGCATTGGCGTAATTCTCATATATCTGCTCCGGTGCAGACAGCACCATGCCGGCCTGGGCCAGAATTGCCTCGGTTTGCTGATCCAGGGTGTGCGGCGCCCGGCGCAGCATGTCCTGCAACATGACCTCAAAATCTGCCAGGCCCGGTTCTTCGGCAATAAACTGTTCTACCCGATCAGCCCCCACTTCCAGTACCTCGGGGCTGAGCCAGGATGTGGCTTCACCCAGGTTGGTAAACAACTGACGGGCCTGGCCAAACCGGGTCTGGGTTTCAGCCTCGCGCTGATCAGCATCGCGCTCCAGAGAGGTATATACGTAGGCCCGTACGGCTTCCTTGTTGGTCGCGGAGATTTCGCGGAACGCCGCGAGCATGGACTCGGCGCTGTCGCCCAGCGTGCCCTGATACTCAGACAAACCGTCAATACGCGCGGCGACGGTGTCCATGGCATCCTCCCAGGCTGATACATCGCTATAGATATCGGTCAGATCCCATTCATAACGGACGGTATCTTCCTGGGCCCAGGTTTGGGCACTCATCATAACAATGACGCTAAGGCTTAGAACAGACAGGATATTCTTCACTACGGCTACCCCTGATATAGACGGATTAATGTGGCTGGATTTGGACTCAAGGCCCAATAATAGCGGATTTATTTGAAGCTTGCTCATTCTGACAGGGCAGGCGCCAAAGCCTTCATTCCGGACGCCACATCACATAGCCATCTTCATCCTTTGCGCGACCAAGCATGTCGATCAGCGGTGCAGCACGCGCAGGGATCGCCACTTCCTCCGGGTCATCAGCATCGTCATCTTCATCCCAGCCGTCGGCACCCTTCTGCTCATCCGGGTTGGCGCTGCCCGACGAATCCGGCTCGCGCGCAATGGCTGAGGACAACCGGTCCAATGCGGAGTTAAGCGCCTCTCCACTGACGGAGCCTTCGGTGCTGTCACCATGTCCCATCATGGTCAGCAATTGCTTTGCGGTACTATCAAGCATGACGAATTCCGCCGACTGCTCACTGTAGAATTTGATCAACATGGCGATACCTCCTTATATGTGCAGTGACCATCCTTTCCTCCTGGCGAAAATTCAGGCTCACTTAATTGCATCTCTTTTCTGCTTTTTCTTACTCTCCGATGCAATAGCGGCACCGATGGCAACTCCAACTCCAATGCCCAGTGCCACATTTCCCATAGCTGCACCAATACCTACCCCGATAGCTATACCTACGCCGAGGCCAGATGCAATTGCATACTTTCCAGATGCATCATTTTTGTTCGAATTGTTCATTTCAGCTCCTTAACCAGTTTAAGCCCACTGAGAACTTTAAATCACTCTTTGCTACGCCTCGCCACACAAATTTAATCCCGATCACCCATGCCAACAAACCCTACCATCCGGGATATTAGATCTCCGTCTTTTTCCACAAAATACTGACCGAGTTGGACTTGTTCAGAGCCATCAGGCCCCATTCCACAGAAAGCGACGCCGACACGGATGACACCCGCGACCGTATCAGTTCTAATAACCTTTGCTGACCAACCCGGAGCATTTGCACTAAACAAACCCACATAGCTATCTAATGATGCGATGCCATTTATGGTTTCTGGTGTACGAGGATCATCGTACTGTATAGTTTCTACTACGGAACTATTTAATTTGGCACGTCGAGTCTCAGCCTCCTCAATTTGCCACGCGTCGAAAAAGTTCGTGATGCAATCTGGCATATTCCTCTCCTAACTTTAATTTTTATGGACGCATATCGCCCCTAAGCAGGGGCAAGTTTACTTTTTAGCGCTGGAGGCGCGTGAAATTTGTCCCCCAACGCAGTTGCGACCTGGCTTGGTTTTCTAGGTTATTGCCCAAACTTGCATAAACCAGTAAAACTCTTTTTTGTTTTACTCAATAAGGAAAAACCGTTTTCAGTGATCTCGTAATAGTACGTGTAAGCCCATTCAGGGATGTGGCCTTCAAAATATGTGGATAGAAATGGGTTAAGAATAAGTAGTTTACTATTTTCCTGAAAGCAACCGCCTAGATTAGAGTCTTCCATGCCCACCAATTTTCCGGAAGTAATGTCAACCGCAAGAAATACCTGGCACATAGTGCCGCATCCTGTCTGAAGCATATAGTACTGGCCACCATAGTTCATAGTATTGCCAGTAGCGCTTTGAAGTTGTTCCTTAAACACCTCGCCTTTTGGATGGGAAGAAATGTCAATTACAGGCACCTTCTGATCTAAAATGGTGTCAACTAAAAAGTTATCGAAATCAAGACTCTCACTCGCCAGCAAACCTGGCAGCCAACATAAGGCAAGTATGTAAAGGAAATATTTACTCATCTGACTCCTCGTAAAATTGGCCCTACCCACAAAAAGTAGACACCCTAATTAAGCAGCCAGGGCTGCATTCCTTTTGCACTCTGCCGGACTCACATGGCCCAACGTTGAGTGTCTTCTCAGCCGATTGTAGTGAATAGCTTCTCGGTCTTGCAGATCTGTTCGAGACGGGTGATCAGGGCAGTGGCAACCCAGTCCCGTATCTGCTGCCCTCGACTGCCGTCTTCAGCCGCCATGCGATCAACGGCGTAGATGCCAGGTACATCGGACAACATTGCATCACATATTTTCATGTTCATGTCCGCTACCCCCGCCCGGTGCGCCGCAATCGGCGATCCACCATTTTTCGGTATAGCCACGACAACATCGGTTTTATCAGCGGCAGGCCAATCAGCCAGCCGAGTGGACGCAGACGCGGCGCGCGTCGCATCAACAGCTGGTAAGCATCCAGTTCGCGATAAATCTTCCCGCTGGCGTCCTCGACGTGAAGCTCACGCAGTGCTCGCTCAGGATCAATCCCCCGCTTGCGTAACTCGTCATCTTTACCGGTAATGTCGTACCAGTGCACGTTGGCATCGTCGGCGGCCATACGTTCGTACGTTTCGCGGTCTTTTACGCAATCCGGACAGGCGCCATCGTAATAGACCGTCAAAGGTTGTCTCTGATCGCTCATATCAACCTCCTTTACCTTCCTAGCCGGTACGGTAACAGATAGAGGCGATGTCCGAAACAAAGGCATGAGTGCTGCTACATGTCATCTGCTCTATTCATAACGCAGCGATCTCACCGGATCAGTATTGGCCGTTCTGAAACATTGCATGGCCACGGTCATCAATGCCAATGCTATTACTGCCAGGGTAACCACAGCATAAATCATGAAGGGAAACTCTGCCTGAGACGAAAAAGTCTGATAGAAACGGTCTATGGCAAACCATGCCAATGGCCAGGCCAGTACACAAGCCAGCAGCACCGGTTTGACAAAGTCCCACGCCAGCAATCTTACAATGGCGCCCGTACTGGCGCCCAGGGTCTTGCGCACACCAACTTCCTTGGTGCGCCGCAGACTCGAATAGGAGGCCAGCGCGTACAAGCCGAAGCCCGCTATTAATACCGTTATGATGCTTGCCATCAGGGCGGCAATTCTCAATCCACTGGTACGGTTCTCGATAATGTCAGCGAAGGTCTGGGAGAAGAATGTACGGTCGATGGGCACGTTCGGGCGATGCCTCGCCCATACTTCATCTATGTGAGCAAGCGCAGCGTCAGCTTGCTGTGGCACGACTCTGATATGCAGGTAGCGCATGGGACGCAGGGTGGAACGCAAAATGCCAATTGAACGTGCTTCTGTTTCCATACCGCTGCTGAACTGAAAGCGTTTGATGACGCCAATAACCCGGAAATTGTAGTCGAACAAACTAAAGGGCTGGTCGAGCGCATCTTCTGGCGTGGCAAACCCGAAGCGACGTGCCAGTGAATCCGTGATGACCATGTTATAAACCACATCGGTAGCTATGGGTCCATCGGGCGTGAAATCGGAGGCATACTCTTCCGAGAACGTTCTCCCCGCCAGCAGCTCCATCTGATAGGTTTCAATGAAGCCCGGGCTCACGCCGACGTGAGCGACAGTGATGGATTCATCGGGTTCAAACCGGGGCAGTCGCCAGGGATTGATGCCACCCGTACTTGGCGGCCGGTTCTCCGAGCTGGCTACCGACACCACGCCCGGATGCTGCCGGAGGTCGTTGAGCAATGCAGAATAGTTAAAGGCATCTCTCTCCATATTATTGAAGCGACTATCCACGATGATCAGATTGTCTTTGTTATACCCCACGTCAAGTTCCTGCAGATGGCGGGTCTGCAGATAGATTGCAATCGCCAGTAGAATCAGCGCCGCGGACAGCGTGAACTGCACGGATGTCACAGCAGCCTTGGTCAACTTGCCGGCACGAGACGATTTCGCTGCACTTTTCAACGCGTTGATAGCCGGCATCCGCGACAGGGATAACGCAGGCAGTACGCCCGACAACACACCCGTCAGCAAAACAAGCGCGAGCATCATGGGCAAAAAATCGGAGGCGAACAGGTCGGCACGCATCAGTGAGATGTCTGTGAAATTCGCATACACCGGCAATGCCAGAAGCACGATGGGAACTGCCAGTAGCAGGGCGATGAAGGTGAGCAGCAGAGACTCGAGCAGAAACTGGGAGATGATCTGAGCGCGCCCTGCACCTAGCGTTTTTCGTACGCCAATTTCCTTGCCGCGCTGAGTGATCTGCACAAGGGACAAATTGATATAATTGATGCACGAAGTCACCAGTATGAGCACGGCAAAAGCCACCAGCCCGTACAGTACCGGCTGCGTGCTGGAGTTTTCCGGGGCCCCGAAATTATCCAGAGGATTGAGATAAATATCATCCAGGGGTTGCAGTGACAGGCCAAAATTGTTTTGCCTCGCAAATGTCACCGAATTCTCGGGCATATTCCTGTCGATGAAGTTACGCAGATCATTTTCAAGTTGGTAGGCGGACGCTGCATCGCGGAAACGCAGATACGTTTGCGTACCACTGAACGAGATCCAGCCTTCGCCATTCATAAAGTTTTCGCCGAACAATTGCCTGCCCGTGGGTATCGAGATCAACATCTCAAATTGCACGGTGGCGCTGGCAGGCACGTCTCTGACGACGCCGATAACCTGTATGTCTACCTGATTATTGTAGGTCAACACCTGTCCGATGGGATTCTCGTTGCCGAAGTACTTCGCCGCCGTCGACTCTGTCAGCAACATTGTGTTCGGCTCAAGCAATGCGCCCGCTGCATCCCCCTGAACAAACTCCAGATCGAAAATCGGCACAACGTCCGGATCGGCCCAGTGGAGGCTGTTCTCTGTGGCCTCGGTGCCTCGGCCGAACAATGCGTTCCCCCCACGAATATGGGCACTGTACTCAATCAGGTCGCCATAGTCCTGACGCAGGAAACCCAGGTAAGTATCAGCCGTGGTAAAGGTTCGGTAAGGGGTGTTGGTATCACGAACCATCATGTGGGTGACAAGCCGGTAAGTACTATCCCAATTTTCGATGTGCTTGTTGGTGTTCTGTACGAACTGCACATGCAACAGGACAAGAGTGCTGCAACCCAGGCCCAGCGTCAGGCTGAGAATCTTGATGGCAGCGAACACCGGTTGCTTGCGGATGGACAGGAGCGCAGTGACGAGATAGTTGAAGATCATGGTAGATTCTCAGTTGAATACTCAGTCAATTGGGTTTGAGCCTCAAGAGATCACAGGCCCGCTTTTATACCTTAGCTGGCTATAACTCCTTAAAATATCGAGCCACAGGCCATTGCACATAGCCTTGTGACTCATACGCTTTTCTAGCGGGTTCGTGGCCTGAATCGCCAACCGTTTCAACCATGACCATTTTCATACCCTTGTCTTTGATATAAGACTCGGCGAACGCCAGCAGCGCCTTGCCTATACCGCGCTGCTGGTGGTCCGGCGACACCGCAATAATCGTCACCTCTCCCATCCTGTCTTCCGGATGGATGGCAGCACCAACAAACCCCAGCAGCACATCATCCTCCATCGCCAGCCATACCTCACCGGGATTGCTGTCTATGTGTGCACCGATATCAGTTTCCTGCCGGATCTCCCAGCCTTGTGGCCAGAAGTTCTCATATACAAACAGGGGTACATCAGCCCTGGTTTTTGGGAATACAGGGCGCCATGCGTCCAGGGTTAGAGCGATGACCTGGTCCCGAAATGATTCGTCGTACGGTACAATTTTCATTTTTTACTCGCAATTATGGCTGTGATTTTTACTAACGCCCGCCATAAACGGCCGAGTGAAATGAAGTCCGGCGACCGAAGGAAGCGAATTTAATGGCTTTGTTACATGTGTTTATCACTTTACGCTCCAAGTAATGGGCGGTGTTTCAAGCTATGGTAGGTCAGTGCCATTTGAAGACAATGACCTAGTGGCCCCTCTTTGATATCAGCGCCCAAGGGGACAACAATCGCTCTTTTTCCTTCATATTCGAACTCGTCGCGATATATTTCCCTGAAGGTTTCGATCAGTCTGGTTCGACAATGGAAATATACCTTTATGGATTCTGGATCTTTTGGCTTCCAGTCCATCCGGATCGTAGTGCCACCTTTTACAAGGTAACTGGGCTCACCCCACTTGAGTGTTTCTTCAACTGCACCTAAATTGTTTTCTTCCGCAACAGATATAATGAGCCGACGTACAGCTTTAAGCAGCCTTTGCGCTTCAGTGGGATATGTCGCCAATTTTTCTTGTATTTCAGGCTCCACATAATCTCCTATTCCAATACACGTAACGCCGAAGTTCAACGTCCCTGTGTTTGGCATTGTTATGCACTTATAGCCCTCCCGTTAGATCGATAAAACTTCCGGTAGCAAAAGATGACTTTTCTGAGGCCAGCCAATAAATCGCCTCAGCAACCTCTTTGGGAGCACCGCCTCTTTTCATCGGTATCACATCTTTAAGCCGATTTACCCTGTCAGGCTCACCTCCATCGGCGTGCATCCCGGTGTAGATAAGCCCTGGTCGAACGCAATTTACACGAATACCCTCATCAGCGACTTCAATAGAAAGGCCTTTCGTTAGAGTATCTATCGCTCCTTTAGAGGATGCGTAATCAATATATTCATTGGGTGAACCACTTTTGGACGCCCCAGAAGAAACATTTACAATAGTTCCACCTTGTCCACCGCGTCTAATAGACATTCGCTTCACCGCTTCGCGTGAGCATAAGAAATAACTGGTCACATTATTTATCAGAAGCGAATTTATGCGATCAGCGTCCATGTCTTCCAGTCGACACTGAGGTCTTATAATTCCAGCATTATTCACGAGCACAGATAACGCGCCTAGCTCACGGTCAACTGTGGTGAATAACCGCACCACATCTTCTTCGACAGAACAATCTGCTTGAATCGGAACGCACAGCCCACCCTTATTAGTGATAGACCTTACTACTTCAGTGGCCGCATCTGAATTTGATTTGTAGTTAATGCAAACTGCAAACCCTTTCATGGCAAACAATTCTGCCGTAGCCGCGCCTATCCCTCTGCCGCCACCGGTGATTATGACAACTTTATCAGTAGACACTGAACTCTCCTTGGTGCAGCCGTTTGTTATGGGTTTTTGCTGAAATAAACACACGCCTCGTCTTCTTTGTACTGTATGTAGCCAAGATGACGGTAAAACTCTGTTGCTGGGCTCACCTTCATAGTGCAAAGCCGCATAGGCTTATCTGCGGCACTTGAGATAGATTCGATATGCTCCATTATGGCACGACCAATACCGCGATTTTGCAGCTGAGGGTCAATGAGGACCAGATACAGCCAAAGATGGTCGCCTTCGTCTTTAAGGCAGAAGCAGCCAGCCGTATCATTATCATGCAAGCATATGACAAAGTTGGCTACGCCGAGATGGTTAGTAAACCCATCATGCTGTACCGCTTCATCCCAACCCCATGTTTTTTCCACGTACTCCTTCATGGTTGTGCGATAAAGCTCGAACAGCCATGCCTCATCTTCTTCTCTCGCTTTTTCTATGCTTAGTGGCACGATCTTGCCCTGTATTCATAACGCCTGAGCCGAGGGGCGTTCATGGAGCGAAGCGCGTAGCGGAAGAAACGTCCCGCTCCAGCGATTTGTTACGAAGTGCGTGGCAAAGGTCTTGCTTCATATTCTTGTGACTTTAGGTTTGACAAAAAAACCAAGGACTCCGCCAAAGAGGTTGTCGTAAAATTCTTCTATATCCTCTTTACTGATAAGTCCGCCAAATATCATCATCTCAAGTTGCTCTCCGGGCTCTTTCACCAAGTACCCCGAGGAACTGAAGCCGCACCTTTCATAGAACGATTTACGTTTAATTCTCTGCTGGTAATTTTTTGCCTGCTCATCTGGTTTCTCAATATTCGCTACGATCCTTTTTCCGGCATGAGTGTCCTTAATTGCATTCATTACCTTGATGCCATAACCGACAGAGCGGCAGGATTCCGAAATGGCCAGAAAGTGCATGAACGCAATGTCTTGATACTCAGTGATATAGATAAGGCCGATCCAATTATCACACCAGTAAACTACATTGAAGCCTGCCTTTCCGTTTCTAAGCTTATACCGCAGCATCCATGCTGGTATACGCTGAGCTCCAGGAAACGCTCTCATATAGAGATCAATAGCCTTACAATAGTTCGCATCATGTTTCGTAAGAGGTCGGAAAGTAATGCTCATCTGTAGCACTCATAACGCCGCGCTAACGGGCGTCATCTCGCGGCGTCCCAGCAGGCGCAGCCTGCGAGTTGAGCGCCTGGTTAGGTTGCGATGTCTGGAAAGTCACGAAAATTACTGCGCCGAATATGTACTCAACTAATGCGCCTGTCAATGCACCTAGAAACACAGAGGCTTGCAAATAAATCAGACCCAGCGCAGAGGTCACCAATGTTGCTCCGAATACCCAGAAAATGCGCATCCCGTACAAAGTGGAAAAAGTGAGATAACGGCCGGCAATTACTAAAAGCATTGCCGGGAAAAACCACTCGATCCTATACATAGCAGCAGCTATTGCTATGGGAATAGAGAGAAGCATCCAGATCGTTCCCTCCATGGCATGCGGAGCGAGAGGGTTGCCCCTGTTGTGCTTTCCGGTGCACCCAAGCAGTCGACAAAATACAACCGACACAGGGAAAATAAGCATCCCCGCCATTACTAGCGCAATAACACCTGCCCGCTCCGATACCAAGGCTGCAACTATCGCAGCTAACAGCCACGCACTTCCAGAGGAGACAATGCCGGGGGCTCCACCGTAGTAGGCTTCACGCATATTACATTGTGCAGCTGAAATCGAATCCATGTTTAGCTATCTAACGCCCCAAGCAGGGGATTTTATAAGTGTTTTTCAGCGAGTCAAATTCCCGCTGACTTGGCTTGTTAAATGTTTCTTTATATTGTTAAAGCTGCCTTATTTTTTCTTTTTTGAAGATGAGACTGCTATGAATATAATGATAAATACAACTACTACTCCACCTACTGCTGCCCAAGTCATAACGATTCCTTTTAATTTAAAAATAAGATTTATAAAAACTTAAACTACCACTTAGACATATAAATATCACTATGCTCAATGAAACACCTAACGCGTTGCTCACTGGAAAAAAATTGGAGGCGCAGTGAGCATTTTTTCGTGTGCAGAAACTTGATAGAGGCTGCACTATTCAGAGCCAGTATCATCTGACTTAGCGGATCTCCGGTCGCTAGTTGTCGCGCCAATACCAGCGCCAATTGCAATACAGATAGAAATCCAAAGCCCGACATCTCCGGACAATTGCCCGATAACTGCGCCAACTACAACACCGATGCTTACACCTACTCCAATGGTCTTTTCTCTACCTACGATTTTCTTATTGTGGTTCTCTTTGCTCATACCTCGATCCCGGGGGCGCATCTAACGCCCAGTTCAGCTGCTGCTAGCACCGAGCGGCGTCTGTGTGGTTGTATGGGCAACAGCGAGCGACACAAATGTTCGCAATGCACGCTGTCGGTCTGGAACTGATTGTTATGCCTGCTGTGTATCATGTCACGTTCGCTTTTTAAGAGATGAGTAGGCCTTGCCCTTTTCCTGTTTACCTACGGAAATTACATATACAAACAACTCATCGTCAACAACCTCATAGGCTAACCGGTAACCAGCAGAGCGAAGTTTAATTTTGTAAACGGAGTCATAGCCTCTTAACATATTATTGCCAGGCACTACGAACTTTTAGGCATAACGCTGCAAGACGGGCAATTTTGAAACGCAGCGTAGCAAATGTTCCGGTTGCTTGCTTTGTTGCGTGTTAGTCGCATTTACAATATCACTCCGCTTTAAAGGCAGATTTGTAGCAATAAGGCAAAAGGTGTGACGAGTGGGCCGGTTCGCTGCAGCCCATTGTTGGGCGTCGTTCTGTTCCCGGCACTGCTAGGTCAGGCTCTCGACTGGACATTCAGCGCCGCTCCGCGACCGCAAAGCGCTCGACTCCGTGCGCTGAGTCGGTGTCGACATCGGAGATTATCGTCCAACCGGTTCCTTCGACGTACTCGGGCAGGTCCTCGCTGCGGACGGCGGACTTCCACGTCTCCCCAATCAGGCCCGTCATGATCGAGAGCATCTTGCGTTGACCGGGAATAGCGTGCGTGAACACTAACCGGCTTCGGGATGAGGTGCGGGCGGGATGGTCGACCTCGAAGAACCGCACATGGGGATATTGTGGCGCGAGTCTGAGGCAGAGGGTGTCGACGCCATGAGCAGTCGCTCGATCATATCTACCATGCCGGGTGGAAGACGCAGCGCCCAGTCATCCTTAACGCTCAGCGTGACAAGGCTGAGAGCCACCTTGAGCGCCGCCTGGCTGATTCGTCCCTGCTTCAACCCGGTTCTCTCCCAAGATTCCTAGACAAGTAGAGCGATCGCGGCCTTGCCGCCCAACGCCCGCCATAAGTGGCCGAGTGAAACGAGGTCCGGCACACAAAGTGCGCAAACTTAATGGCTTGAATATGTGTGGCCTTAAAAATTGTCACTGCCTTTAATCCTTAGCGCCAATAACGATCAGCTGTGGGAAAATAGTATTCATTGGTCCCTCCAGTCACGCATGAACACATAACGCCCGAAGGGCGCGTAGTTAATCGAATTGCTATATGCCTTGCACAGCAATTATTATGCGCATAAACTATGTGCATGTGGTATGCGGAGGCTCGTACTATGACAGATTTCTACAATGTTGAAGCACCGAAAAAACCGACTAATGTCAGCATAAACAGCGATTTACTTAGCCAAGCAAGAAGCCTGAAAATCAATTTGTCAGCGACACTTGAACGAGCACTTACCGAGCAATTGCGTGCACAGCGGCGGGCTCAATGGCGCCAGGAAAACGCGTCGGCCATCCAGGCCTATAACGACCATGTCGAAAAGCATGGCACATTTAGCGACTCTGTAAGGAAGTTCTGATGGCTCAATTCGTTGCCTATCAGAACCCGAATCCCACTAGCCGCAAGCAGTTCCCTTACTTGTTGGATATCCAAAGCAACCTGCTTGACGATCTGCGTACTACCATTGTGGTGCCACTAAGTCCTTCGGAGTCAGTCGCTAATATCACCATTTCAAAGCTGAATCCTGTGCTAGATATAAGTGGCAACCGCTATACAGCAATGGTGCAAGATATGGCTGGTATAGATCGTAACCAGCTTGGCCGTGAATTTTGCGATCTTACTCATTACCGATCTGAAATTATCGCTGCTGTCGATTTCGTGCTCTCTGGCATATAACGCCCTGGTTAATAGGCAAGCGGCGCAGCCGCTTGTCCTGAAGTCCGCTTTAGCAGGCGATTGAACTGTTAGTTAATGAGCTTATGCACCATCCATTAATCTGAAGCAGCAAAATGTGCTAACTGATCTTCAAGAGCTTTTGCAAACGCGGGTCGAGCAGTGGCTCTTTCAACAAAGGAGTGGCATAAAGGGTATTCAGCTAGTCCATCAAAGCGATCAACAAGTCGGAGCACATCTGACATCAGTATGTCTGCAATTGAGAATGCCTCTGTGAGCCATTCACGATCTTCGAAGACCTGCTCCATATGTTTTAGTCTAGTGCTCAGAAATCCTTCTATAAGGTTTCGACCTGCGGTCATCTCTTCATCGTTTGTAAATTTGAATAGCGACCAAGGCAAGCTTGCCATTTCTACAGAATTTAATGCCGCGAAAACCCATTCGATTACTTTCGCGCGTTCTTTTGGGGTAGTGGGCATCAAATGCTGGCTGAATTCACCTATATAGAGCAATATTGCTCCACTTTCGGAAATGGAAATTTCACCGTGGGTAAGCCAGGGAGCCTGCCCAAAAGGTTGGTGCAAGAAGTGCTCGGCGCCGCGGTCACGAAACGATGTCGCTTCTACCCGATAAGGCAGTTCGGCCTCTTCCAAGGCCCAACGTATGCGTAAATCCCTTACGTAGCCGCGTGGTACTTCGGGAACCCAGTCATAAGTAGTTACTACAAACTCTCGCACTCACACCCCCCTTAATCTCGATTATCAATTCATTTTTCTAATGTGGGCACGATTTCCAAACCTGCTCATTAACGCCGTTCCTCAGCGGCAAAATCATGGTGGCGTGCCTTTTGCGCATTTTGCAAAAGGCATGACACTATGGTTTTGTCCGGCTGGAGGACTTTGTTAGCTTTCATCCGGTGAACAGATATATAAAAAGATATAGAAGAAACGACACAAGCCCGACTGCAAAGAATGCTGCAGTAAAAAGGAACCGCCTTAACTCTCCATAGGGATCGATTTCTTCGGTTATCTCCAGTTTCTTTTGCTTATCAGTCATAAGCTCCAGTAGCCTCTTGAGCTTTTCGAATTCCTCCGGAGGAGCATCCGAGCTCTGCGCGAGCTCAATAAGCTTTGGAGCAAGAGAATCCAGCTGGATTGTATCAGACGCCAAATTGCCGAACTCGTGACATAACCGTAGGTAGAACGCGCCCGCTGTTGAAATGGCCAGGCTGGCCAAAGCAATGGCGGCTAGCCATGCATACAGCATAACCCCACCTAATCGAATTTGAACAAACGTAGTGATCGCAAATGCCAAGCTGGCGAGACAAATAGTTACAGTCCAATTTCTCAGCGCGACAAATTGTTTGTTCACTCGCTTCAGACTATCGATTTCGTCAGTCAGTTTCTCACGTATATAATCTGGGTTTTCAGCTTGACTCATTGGATCTAGACACTCATCAAAAGGGGTAGCCGAGGCCAGTTGAAACGACTTAAGAAGCTAACGCCGTTCATAACCGGCGCGGCCGCAGGCCGTGTCCGGCGCTGAAGGCGCGCAGTTGATGACTTTGTTAGGCAACACTATTTCCATGTACCACCAACCTGTAGCCGCAGTCTAAGCTGGTTTTCCCCAGCAGCGATTGATACTTCTTGTGCCACTTACCGGACTCAATATCTGTATTGAGACGACTCAGTCCGCTTCTGATGTCTCCAACTCTTGAAAATGTCGAAATTGCCTGCCTAGCGGCTGGTATCAAGTACATTTCAGGACGCCGCCAATATGCGCACATAAATCCATCAGTGCAATCATACGGAATTTCCAAAACCTCATCGGTAGTATTCGCCCCCAGCCATTCAGTAAGCTGATTTACTGATGGAAATAGCTCGGCGTCGATACTAGCAATCTCCGGGAGGTAGTCGGGCAGCCAAAAATCACCGAAATCTCCATTCCAAGTTAGGACGATGACTTTGCCGCGCGTAACGCGTTTCAATTCCCGCAGGCCTTTCTGAATGTCATACCAGTGATGGATGGTTAAAATCGCTAGAGACGTGTCAAAGCTATTATCGTCAAAAGGCAGATGCTCAGCTAAACCCTGCAGCGCTTTTGCCTTTGTCGCCGCCCGTCTCGCTATCATTTCACGTGACGGTTCAACGGCAATTACATCACAGTCAACAGGCTCATATGAGCCTTGACCCGCGCCAACGTTTAGGACCTTTTCACCTGACACAATATGCCTGCGGATCGCCGCATCAATGCGAGTATCTGGTATTCTATAGTTGACATACTCTGGTGCTATTGTGTCGTAGTTCACGCTCATGGAAGTTGCCTAACGCCCGCGCTCACGCGCAAATTTGTAGCTGCAACGCAGCGGAAAAATTGTCGCTGTGCAGCCGATTGTTATGCTCACGCCACTGCTCGCCAAGCTGTTCACAATGGGTGTAACGCAATCTAAATGAACCTAAAAGGAATATCGGAGTGCTCGATAACAGGGAGTTTACTAAGTGGGTGATCTTTATTAGCCACTAGAGACTCTAAGAACTGGGACAACCCTCTTTCAGCAATTGCTTGGTCCGCCATTGGACCGATAATAATCTTGCTTACAGTGTTTACATCAAATTTAAAGGGCACATATGGTACCAATACCGAATTTTTCACTCTAAACTTCTTTTCTCTTAACGTACTTTGACACGCCAACCTCACTTCCTTTTCTTCATAGAATTTCTCGTGTTTCTGGACAAGAGTTGAAAACAATATCGTATTCATTTTTTCAACTTGCTCTAGCATTCTGTCGTACTCAGGCTTTTCTTTCTTCAAATAAGCTTCGGTAATAATTTTTAGAACTTCTAATAAAACTTCATCTAGATGGGATTTACTTAATTTGCTGTCGTAATTGCATATCAGGAATGCAGAGTCTTTGTTGCCAGATACGCTGTCTGCGATTCCTTGACCATAGAACTCAATGGCATAGCCTCCGCTTTGCGGGCAATAGCCACGCCACTGGCTCAAGAGATCCTTTTGCATGCAAAAGGATGTCAGATACACAGATCTATCAAATATCGCATCGATAAATTCAAAATCATAGCCAAGCTTTACTCCTGAAACTGCGTGAGTCACCTTCTCTACAAAGTCATTGAGCTTCTCTTTGAGATACTTTCGACCTACGGAATACTCAGCATGATCGTTCAGAAAATTGACATCGGTTAACCAGAGTTCACTATTCGTCAGAATACTAATCAAAGCATGCAGATCAGTGTAATGATAGAGACTTGACGGTGACTCCTTGACCTCCAGCATAGCCATTTACTCTAGCCTCATTCTGCTTTTATTTACTAATAATGTCGAAAGTCGCCAATGTTACGAATCAGGTGCGCATAACGCTTTTCTTCAGCGGCGAAAGCATGGCGGCGTGACTTTTGCGTTTTATTGCAAAAGGCATGCCAGCATGATTTTGTCCGTCTGTAAGAATTTGTTAGGCAATTTCATCTTACCCAAAGTCCAATGAAAGCAGCTGCAACAGCCACAACAACCCCCAACACGATCTGTGCCAGCTGTTCTCGCCACCAAGGTGAAACTGGAGACTCGTGCTGAGCGATTGGCCTTGCCTTAAGAACGGCATAGATCGGGCAGTCCAAGTAGTGCTGCGCTTCTGTGTGCTGCCAGTTCCAACGGAAGTCGCTAGCTGCAGCCCCTTGCTCGCCCAGTACTTTGTGAGCATTATCTTGGTCGATTTCGCCTGAATAACTGTGCAGTGAACTACAGAATGGTCCAAGTCGCTCGTATGTTACTTCTGGGCAAAATCGAGAAATGCTCGAAAAGTTACTTCCGAAAGTCGAAACGGATGAAGCAAGCTCTTTTGTCCTTGGCCAAAGATCACTTGCTTCCCACACCTTCAGAAGCAGCTTATCTTCATTTTCTGAAATTTGTGTTGATCCTAGTTCGGATGAAAGCGACAGGCTTTGGTAGTACCGCGGGCATGCCCAAACCGTAGCGAATGGGCACCTAATAGATTCCCCGCTTTCCTTGCTCCGGTTGGAGTACCAAGTCAAATCTGGTGCATTCGACATACCGACAACTCTTTAAGGGGCCTTAATTCGCGTCATTATTTCCGCCGCAATATCCCTCGTGGCGTCAGACAGGTTCTTTCTCATGGTTCTGTCTGCAATCGAGCCTCTTTGCCCACCCCAACCATTTTGCCAGGTTACTCCAGCGAGCACTGAGCCATCAGCGGTCGAATTTACCCGAATACTCGCGCTTTCAGGGGTGCCGTCCTCGGCATCAACTGAGCGAACTGTTAGCACGGCATCTATCCCGCTCTGTTGAAGTGCTGAGTACCCAGCAGTACTCGTGATTTCGAAGTCACTCAGCCCAGCTCTCCCGACAAGGGTTGTTGCCTGATTTGCATCGATGATGGTAAGTCCAGAGTTAAATAATTCAACTGCCAAGGCATCCCCGAAAACACCAGAGCCAGGTGCTATAGCAAGTCTAGATACAGTCTGGACGGGGCCGGTTCCAGTGACGGACATCTGAGTTGTCCCACAGCCAGCAACAGCAAACATCAATGCTAGTAAAAATCCTCTACGGTACATAATCGTGCTCCATTGATTGCCTAACGCCGTTCATAACCGGCGTCCACGCAGTGGACGTCCGGCGCCGTAGGCGCGAAGTTGATGACTTGGTTAGCTGCGAACTTCAGAAAGTATTTCATTTGCCAGCGACTCCATTTTTTCAAGACCTATATCTGCTTTTTCGAGTTCCTCAATTGCAAACTGGGTAGGGTTCGCCCAATGCTTTCCCTTCATCCTGCAACGCTTAGCCAATGCGTCTATGCCCAGATCCTCCAACTTAAAACTTAGTTCTGTCCAGGCAATGCTCAACTCAGCCTCTGTATTATGATCCTTAAGTCCGGTCTCATTAATCTGACGAATATATACAGACGTCTTCTGTGCAGCAAGAATAACCTGGCGGAGTGCGTTTACTGATTCTTCCTTACGCGCTGCGCTTGCTCGCTTAAGGTTCACAACCCAGCTACCAGCGTGCTTGATTAGTTCCCAAAGAGAGACAGATGTGACCAGATCAACCATGCTCGTATCTCCGATATTCCTCTTAGCGGCTAACGCCAAGCTCACCGGTAGATATTGCGGAGAGCGTTTTTGTGTAAGAATGGAGCACTGCGACATACACAAAAAGAGTGTAGCAATATATATCCGCGTGCAGCTTTTTGTTAGGAGTCATTCAGCCAACCTCGCTCTACCGCATATTCGAGTTTTTCTAGAAACCAGCTGTGTATCTCCGGACTTTCAGTTTCAATAAATCGGTGCATTTTAAGCACTTGGTTTTTATGTATACCGTTGTCTTTCCATGCACGACCTTCGCTGGTAATGTTGTGAAGGAAAGGCAACAAGCGATCAATGACCTTTAGTAGTTTTGCTTCTTTGCTATCACCGGCTTCTTGCTCTTCCCAAAGCTCGACAATATCGCTAATCGGATTGCCAGGGTGCGAGGCAATTTGTTTAACGCACTCACGCTCTTTAACGTGGGCATTACCTCTATTACTACTGTAGAGATATGTGTCTCCAGCCCCAATTTCACCAAGATCATGGATTAGTGCAAGCTTAAGGAGTTTTTGTGTATCGTAATCGTCGTTTAGCATATCAGCGAAAGCCCAGCATGCCATTGCTAGATGCCAAGAATGCTCAGCCGAGTTTTCGACCCTCTCCCCACCATTGATGTATGTTCGTCGATTAATAGATTTCAATGCATCTAGTTGAAACATGAAATCTGATATTTTCGAAATTCTATCGGTCAAGCACTTCCTCCTAACGCCCCTGATCTGGCGCCAAAGTGTGTTGGCGAGGCTTTTGCGCAAGCAAAAGGCATGACGGCGCGCTTTGGTCGCTCAGGATCGGTTTGTTATGCATCGATTGCTCTTAACCTGTTTATGAGGAGTAACACATTAGCTAAATATTGAACAGCATCATCTTGGGTAAGATACTGCAGCTCTCGTGAGTGATGGGCTGCCTGGTTCCTTAGCATCTGCATCTTTTTCAATAATCTAAGTTCCTCACGGCTCAGTTTTTCACTACCAACTAAAGTATTAAGTGCCTTATGTGACGTTACAAAAGCTCTTGATTTTGATTGCATTCCAAGCCTATGGGCGGTCGTCAAAATCTCTCTTTCAAGTTCGGTCCAAGCTAATGTTATAGCTGCTGGGGGAGATACCCTTGCGACCTCCTCTACTTCGCTCTGAAGTTGTTCAATCTCTGACACTTCATCATCCGATAGCACGCTGTCTTTTTCAGTCGATAGCGCGTTTGTTTCTTCAGATATCTTCTCTATCTCTTTTGAGAGATCAATTTCTAGGTCTCTCCATTTAAATCTACTAAGAGTGGGTAGCAGCTTTGATAAAGGTGTACGTAGCCACCACACAACTACGAGAACCGTGCATGGCCATACAATAGAATCAATCACGCTAGCCGACCACTCTAGAATATTCACCTAACTCTCCAAAGATGCATAACGCCCGTATTCACGCGCCAGCTTGCTGGTCGTGTGCAATTGATTGTTATGAGTCATTAACTCTGCCCATTTCCATAAAAGCAAAAAATGCCCCAAAACTAAACCCAATAGAGAGCGCAAATAGTATTAGTCCTGATATGGGTAAAAGAAGATATAGGCAAACTATGAGCGAAATTATGAAACTATAAGCAAATGATACAGCTGAGACGCCTAAAACAGTATCGGTGGTCCAGTACTTGAAGCTTGCATTTCTTTTCTGGAATTTCGATATTGGCCATGCGATAAGAATGAGCAATGAGATATACATTACAATCGCTGTCCGCTCCCCCCACTCTATCTCGTCAGTTTTAAGCCCAATTAGATAGACTGGTAGGAAGATACCAGCAATGAAAAACACTGCTGGGAAAACGAATAGAATTTCTGGACGATTACTCATATCTAAGGTGACTCATAACGCTCTCTCCAAATATTTATGAATACGCTCTTTCAAATGAGGAATGCTGTCTGTTTTCGACAAGTAGTCATGAATGGACATCATTTGCCAAGAAACTCCTTCATTACCGAACGAGATCATGTTCAATTCCTCTTCACAAATTTTAGCGGCATAGAAATAGCCATAACTGCCCGAAGATAAAGCATACTTTTCGCAATAGGAGAGGCGCTCTTCTGAAACTTGTAGGCCAAACTCCTCTTCAAGCTCTCTTAGCACACATTCGACAGGGCTTTCTTCGCCTTCCCTGCCACCACCCGGCAAATCGTACATGCCTGAAAACGGGATAGAGTCACTAAAATCCCGCTTATAGACAAGCAATTTGCCGTTAAGGATCAAGGCTAATTTACAACCGCTAAATTCAGTCATAAATCCATGGTCTCGGTGATTCATAACGCCTTGCTTCAGCGGCGAAATCTGGCTGGCAGGGCTTTCGCGCAAGCGAAAGGCCTGCCAGCCAGACTTTGTCCTACTGAAAGTTATTGTTAGGCAGGCGAGTCACATAAACCTTGATCCTTGCCCACCAAAAGCAACCTTGTAAATAGGTCCTTATATGAATCGTCTCCAGTGCCAAGAAAATGGCGAACACCGTCAATATAGTCCCACAAGATTCGACGCCATTTATAGGCACTTTGGTTTAGAACTTCCTGCAGTATCAAAGTTGCTGCTAGAAGCGTGTTGGAAAGTAGCGACATTTGATCGGGGAAGAGTGCCGGAGCCTCTATTCTCGTCACAGTAAAGAAGTCCTGCTCGCCATCGTTAGCCATGGGATGTACATGCATAGATGCAAAGTCATATCCAAATCTATAGAGAAAGCTTAGCTCTACGGATTTCGCCACATCTTCTGCCTTAGCTCGCCTCCACTTTGGAGGTGATTTGGATAGCTTTTTTGCACGATCAGACTTTTCTGGGCTCAGTTTGTAGAAAGGTTCGGTAGCCTCATGCTTAAAATTAGGATCACTCTTTACCCTATTCTGAGCCTTGTATTGCTCATAAAAGGACCATTCCTCGAAATCCTTGTACGAGTCATTAGCATCCAAATCAATAATGTGAAATAGGCGCTCAAGCAAGGTTCTATGTATGGTCCAGCCGCCCTGAAAATCGGATATATCCCAAAGTGCAAATATTGCTTTCAAACTCATACTGCTTCTGGAAAGTGTATTTCTGAGGATCAGGTGCTTCGTATCGCATGGCCGCATAGCGAACTCATAGATTACCGCAACGATGGCTCCTTGGAGAGTCATCAGGGCCTCGTTGTAGCTTTCTTGGCTATAGTACTGCGACGAATTTGAGCTCATGATCGCCTAACGCCCTTGTTAATAGGCAAGCGGTGTAGCCGCTTGTCCTAAAGCCCGCCTTGGCGGGCGATTGAACTGATTGTTACGTGTTTTCATTTTTAGTCTAACGGATACAGCTCGAAGTCCACGAACTCAGACCATTTTGCGAACCACTCTTGAAATAGCTCAGGATTATTGGATTCCATTAGCTGGAAGCAAATGTTGTCGTCGCGATTTACCCAAGAGTTTAAATAGTAAAGACCCTCAGGGAGCAAGCGGCCACCCTCATTATATTTAGCGTAATTTTGCTCAAGACACCCGGGCTTAAATTTCTCTACAACCATGTATTTCTTCAATGCGATTCTCGCTAGATGGTGATGATCTTTACTAAAGCGGTGTACACGTAACGCCTTGCTTACCGGCCCAGCGTAGTGGAGGCAGCTTGTGGTAAAAGTGAGCGAAGCGAACCACAAGCTGGCGGAACGTAGCTGGGTCCGGTATAACAAATTGTTAGCATCTCTATGAACGGAATTTGGTCTGGTCCTTCAACAAGTACTACTTCCCGAGCATATTCAGGTATCTAAAATGTTCATCTTCGCCCGAATGCTATCGGTGAACTATCTGAATCGGTTCCCCTGACTGGAGGGCCAATTCAATCTTTGCGCTATATAGAACGCTCCCGTACCCAATTATAGGTAACCCACCTATCCAGACAGCCATTTCTTCGGTTGATTCAGTTAGTCTGAGAGGCACGCCTTCAACCGCTAGATTCTTCGCGTAAGAAAAATTCATGGCAGCTGTCACCAATGCCAACTGTCTCTGCTGCTCCGCAGTCATTCTGCTAACGGGGATAAGGCTTACAACCTCGCCGCCATAAAATCGGAACGGGCTATCAAGCATCAATTTCATCTCTCGCCAGTAATTTTCCAACCCATGAATTGGATCACCTGCGTCCTCCGCTCTATTTATGACATCTATAAGATCTAAATACGCCGTTTCGTAGCTCTGATAGCCAGCTTCCTCAAGCGATGAAGCTCTAATGGTACTCAAGCGTGCCTCAGTAACTCTGTCGCGGAACTCCATCTGCTCAGCTATTGGTTTTTCGCCAAGAAAATTATTTAGCTTCTGGTGTACTTCTCCAGACGGGTATTGTCTAAAAATTTCAGCCCAATACTCGGGTGTATCCTGACCTCTTGAAGATCCAACACAAGATACTTGAAATAACAGTTGAATTACTAATGCAACTCTTGCCAACACATCGGGCTCCTTAACGATTTCGCCCTTAAAACTAGGTGTTATTACTTTAGTGGTGCGACCTGCTTGCTAACGCCCATGTTAATAGGCAAGTGGCAGCGCCACTTGTCCTATAGCCTCGCAGAGGCGATTGAACTGATTGTTATGTGTTTGATACCTACTTATCCCATTGCCAGAATTGCTGCGCCTCTATTGGCAGATCACGTACTACAGAAGTGAATTTTTCCTCATCGACGTATTTTTTTAGAACATTCCCAACGTCTTGAATTGCGGTATCGGTGGAGAAATTGTGCTCTGCCCGCAGTTGTTTTACCTCTGCATTCATCTCAAAGAGATCGCAGAATGGTTCTATGGGTTGTTCTGTGTCCCAATCTGATACAAAAATCGCGCGTAATATGGCTGGTAAAGCATCTGCAAACTTGATGGCATCTCTGACCTGTAGTCTTTTTCGGAAAACTTGAAACACTCCCTGAACCATTGTGTAGGTCTGATGGGAGCTTCCGAAATTGGATAAATCACGAAGCTCTGTTAGGAAACTATAAAACTGGTCAGAAGCTCTCTGGTATTCCTGCGGCAAAGGCATTTTCGATCTAGGTCTCCACTAAATTTACTGGCTTAGCTATCTGGTATACACATAACGCCCTTGTTTATAGGCAAACTGCGTAGCAGTTTGTCCTTTATAGAACTGATTGTTATGCGTCTACATCGACATTCAAAGTAACGGATTTCATTGCATGGAGCACAGCTAATCTTTCGTTCAGTGCGTTATTGATATTCTCAAATGCAGTTGCCCCCAAAGCTAACCGAAAAGGAGCTGGCGTGACGTCCACGGAATTTACAATGGCATTTGCCATTTTTTCTAAATCTCCTTTAGGAGTAAAAATGCCATTACTAAAAGACTCTCGCATTTTGCCAGAAACCGTATTTCTATATGCTTCAATAGGCTCTGCTGTATCGAGGCTCTTGCCGAAACTGGTACGTGTCGGACCTGGTTCAACAATTGTAAATTCTATGTTAAATGAGCTGACTTCTTGCGCCGTCGATTCTACAAAACCTTCGATACCCCATTTGCTCGCATGGTAAGCGCTAAAGTTTGGGTAAGCTACTTGGCCACCTTCAGAGGATACTTGCAAAATCCTTCCGCCGTTCTGTTTCCTGAAATGAGTCAAGAAGGCTCGAATGACTCGAATAGAACCCATCAAATTCGTATCTATTATTCGTTCAATTTGATCATTAGTGATCTCTTCAGCAGCACCAAACAGCCCATACCCAGCGTTATTCACAACAACGTCTATAGTCTTAAAATGATTAAAAGCATCATTTACAACGTTGTGAACTAGATTGGAATCCTTTATATCAAGCTCCATGATCCAAAGATTATCTGGATATTGTTCTTTAATACGCCCTAACGGCTCCAGGTTTCGAGCAGTAGCCGCAACCTTGTGGCCTCGAGACAGAAGTAATTTAAGAATTGACAAACCAAACCCGCTGGATGCTCCGGTGATGAACCATGTTTTTTTCATAATCTTCCTTTGCTCCAAATGAATACGTGAATGCCGCTGGCAGAGCGTTACTTTACCGCATAACGCCATTGTTCAGCGGCGACCTTTTTGCAGCGAAGCGGAGAAAAGGGCGTCCGATGGAGGGCCTTCAGGCCCGTAATGTACTGGAATTATTTGTTATGTAGTGAAGTTCCGGAGAATATCTCCATAACCCCAGATTACAGTGCCTAATACGGCACCTGCCAAGGCAATGTATTTTACGGCCTGGAAAGGCGTCTTGTAGCGTTCGGCAATGACCACTTCGTGACTGGTCCAGAGCCCCGAGAGAAAAATATCGCCGCTGATTCGGAATAGTTTGAACTCAACCCAAACAGCACAGATCACCATGAGTGAACCGCTTCTCTGGAACCAGAGAGCATTGGACTCCCCTGTTGGAACCATAAAGCCGTTGAACGACAAAATCGGTAGGATAAAAGTCATCATCAGAAGCGGGATGGACCACAGCAAGGCTTTACGGATAACGACTTCGTTTTCTGCCATACCTTGCTCGTCACTATGATCGTCCATGAATCCTCACTACATAACGCTCAAAACAGCGGCGCATTTATGCGTCCGCCTGCTTTTGTTTGTTATGTTGTATTAGCACTCTATACAGTTCGAACCCTGCTATTAGCACCATCAGCCCATTATATAGTACGAACGCAAATACTATTCCTTGCGTGTATATAAGGATTGGTGCGATTCCAAAGGCTATAGCCCCGAGGGAAACACTTAGTGCTTCCCTCCTCATAATGCTAGCAGTTCCGAACAGCGTGGATACCAAGCAAGTGTAGAATGCGGCGCGTGCGATTAGAGGTAGGAGTGGACGTTCAACTTCCATTACAACTGCGCCGTCAGCATATAAGGCGCCAGAGCCTGTCGCAGTATTGGATCCTGGCCCATAGACTTCGATAGCCCATATGAGAGCCACGCATAGGGCGCCAAAAATTACGCCTGTTGCGCCGAAGCCAAATTTGGCATTTCTCTTATGCATGCCCATATCCTGCAACATAACGCCCTTTCATAAGCGGTGCAGCCGCAGGCTGCATCCGGCGACCTAAGGGAGCGCACTTGATGTAATGGTTATAAGGCATTGGCACTATCGTATACCTTTTCGTCGTGCTCTACCTCGGGGAACGGATCATAGAAGTGATGAAGAAGCTCCTTCCACTCTTCGTACGGCTTGGACTGCCGGAAGCCAGCCGTATAATGTTCTAGCGTTTCCCAGTTCACCAGGAGAATGTAGCGGTTGCGCTGCTCAATGCACCGCTGGAGTTGGTGAGATACATAACCAAGCATTGCGGAAATAATGCGCTGCGCCTTGCCGAAAGCGTGCTCGAAGTCAGCTTCTTGGGTACGCCTTACGTTGAGTATTGCGACTTCGAGTACCACGATGCTCTGCTATGCCTTATAACGCCTTTAATAATGGACAGGGCGGAAGCCCTGTCCCTGATTGATTTATTTGTTAGGTCCACCTATTCTCATTTTCGTTTCTTATCACTTCAAATCTTGTAAATGCAGCTCTGGCTTTAAATGTTTCAACTTCGCCTTTGATGCTTCCCAGAGCCGTAGATACATCAAGCCGTGTTACTAATGAAGAATGACCAATAATCACACTCTTTAGAACCAGATTGTCATCAAAATCCATGAAATATAGACCATCCTCTGCAGATTCTAGATCTAATCCTATAAATGCTCTGTATTCCTGCTCGTAAGACCAATGTTCAAATTTCGTTGTCAGAAATCTCCTCATCAAAGAAGTATCTATATCCCCGGAGTATTGAATTCTCTCCTCCACATAATCTACTTTGGAGAGGTTCTTTTCAGGTATTTCGAATTCCAAGCAAACCCCTCTATGATGGTCAGCATAGTGAGACCACAAGACAGGGTTGTTCCATGTTTTGCTGAAGCAGAGCAACCCTTTAGTTTCAGATAGCTTTTCCTTAATATTATTCATTGCTCTGCGGAACTCTCGGTCCTTGAGATTTGCGCCTAGAAATTCAAACGGGTCATTAAGCTCCAGTATCCTCGCTACTTTAAGGCGACGCTCTTTAATCGATTTCAACCCAAATTCTGCATCTCTGAAATGGAACACTCGCATT
Source organism: Pseudohongiella acticola (assembly GCF_001758195.1). Lineage (NCBI taxonomy): Bacteria > Pseudomonadati > Pseudomonadota > Gammaproteobacteria > Pseudomonadales > Pseudohongiellaceae > Pseudohongiella > Pseudohongiella acticola. The sequence continues at coordinate 2,353,687 of NZ_MASR01000001.1, read as the reverse complement.
GATTTCGACCTGGTGACCTAACGCCGTGTTTTGGGGCGCCGGAGCGCCAGCGAAGGCGTCCGAGCAGTGCGGCCTTTTTCTCGCTGCGACAACAACACCTTGTTAGCTTGCATACTTGACTGTGATTTTGTAGGTGCCCTCTTTGTCCTTAATTTCTAGCACGCCATCTCTTAGAGTGCTTAAGTATTGCCAATCGGTATTCATGCTGCCAAATAGCCCAAGAGCTTTGTATGCCTTGTACCCATAATCTTCCCACATAATATGCACTTCAGCTCTATTGTGGTGAATCGCAAACTGGCACTTGATAATTTCGCTATCGATTATCAACTTTCCACCCACTTCAGCGGATACACGTAGGTCTTCCATTGCACCTTTATATGCTTCGCCGACACCCATAAGGCTAAAGATAACTTCCTTAATAGCAGAGATTCCCTTTATTTGTTCCTTAAATTCAAGCACATAATTCTCCGTGTAAGCTAACGCCGCAGATCAGCGGCAAGATCGAGCTGGCGCAGCTTTTGCGTCAGCCAAAGGTGTGCCGGCTTGGTCTTGTCCGTCTGCATCGCATTGTTATACGTTTCTCCCTTGCGCTTCAAGAAACCAAAATTTACCGTAATTTATCCAATCCAACGAGTACGTCTTCTCAAGATTGATGCTTATCTCCCGTCCTCCGATCGGAGTCGACAACTGGATCGGTCCAAATGATGAGCCGTGTGAAATATCATAATCCCAGCATTTCGCATCCTTTCGTGGTGGGTGTATAAGCCTTTTCATATCATTCATGACCAGAGCCACTCCTTCTTGAACAATGCCTTCTGATTCGTATTGCTCAAGGAGGTGTAGATCCTCATAGACGTCCTTCATAAAGATATCTGTTGCCCCACGTTTACCTCCAGAAGCCGCCAATGTACGATAGCACTTCATTTCAATCGCTATGATATGTCGCTGGCTCTCAAACTCGCCGCTGAACAGGAGATCGATTTCCCGACTGCGGTCTTTTACCCGTACACCTGTTTCGAGCTCAATTTCAAACTTCTCTGCATCATGAAAGGTGATCAAAGGAAGAAGCTGTTGCAAGACATATGCATATTGAAGTTGCATTGACGCTTCTTTGTTGATCGAAATCAGACCGTTCCCCACTTTTCTGGAAAACATCACCCAGCTGAGGGAGATTGCTGCTCTCATTCGTTGGGAGAAGTCCTCTGCTTCTATACTAGACACAATGCTCCTTTAATAGGCAAAGCCGAACGATGCTCAGGAATTATTTGTTATGCCTCAGCCCGAAAAAGGTCATCCCCCTCGCTCTAGCCGATCTGAATTTCGGTTGGTGCTAAGACTGTTACAACAACCTGATCCTTCATCTTGAAGTTTTTGAAGAACCAATCTCGCAGTTCTGAACCACCATGAATCCTGGGTGTTCCGTTCAGGTTAGCCTCTCGATTCACCTTTCCAGTTAATATGCGCTTAGACGAACCGAGAAACAGCTTCACCTCTCCGCTCTGAGGCCTTACATACTTATCGACAGATACGCCGAGATTGAAAAACCCTTTTTCGTAGTATGTCTTGTGGAGAGTTAGATCATATGTTGGGAAAGTCATTTCATGTTCCTTGTCGTATAACGCTCTTGTTAATAGGCAAGTGGCATAGCCACTTGTCCTAAAGGCCGCTTTGCGGGCGATTGAACTGATTGTTAGCGAGCGCTACTCGAATAGGGATTCAAGTGAATTATTAAAGGACACGCTATTGATTTGCCAAAGGTCATTCGGGCGATATGCATCGATTTGCCAATAGATAGCGTGATTCTCAAATTTTTGAAGGTAGTAGTAGCGGGTAAGAGATTGACCGACACCAACTTCTTTAACAAACTCAGTACCTACCGAGGCACCAAAACGGCTTTCCAAAGTTGGCCACTGCGCCTTTACTTGCGCCGCCATCGAATCAATCTCTGCCGGCGGGATTGGCCAGTACGGCTTTATGGAATCCAGACCCTTCTGAAACTCTAAAGCAACAAACATACTGATCAGATTATCTGAAAAATCCCTGAGCCTTTCTTTCGTTTCGAACCCGTCTGCCAGTGTAGAAACTGGAAAGATTAGACAGATAACAAGAAAAAGCTTCTTCACTTCAAATTTACCTCTCTTTAGATACGCTTGTTAACGCCTCAATAACCGGCGCAGCTTTGCTGCGTCCGGCGCCATAGGCGCGAAGTTGATTGATTTGTTAGGTGTGAAAGCCATTTTATTCTGATGCTAGTTAATCTACTCACTCAATGTTGCTCTTTACTTCTTTGGCTTCACAATTTGCGTAGCGAATAGCTTCGCTTACGAAATCTTGCGCTTCATTAGCAAACTTTTCTGCGTCTTCTACAAAGCTCGATAGTTTTGAAAGATACGTATTGATCTGATCAATATACGAATTTATTTCCCATTCACTACAAGTGTGGGACCCACTGAACTGATAGCCCGAAAGACAATACGGAGGATTAGGCTTCAGATAGGAACTAGGTGGATCTGGAGCATCGGAATATATATTTGGTGAACTACAGTATGCGAGTACTTTATTAGAAAAACTGGCGACTAATAGAAATAGAACTAATGATCTTATGCTCATCTCACGTTTTCCATGTTACTACACCTAACGCCCGGCACAGCGGCAGCCGTAACGTAGCGGTATTGTGTTAATGTTTGAGCGCCAGCGAGTAACACAAAACTGCGTAGTGTAGGGTGTCCGACTGATGCCGTTTATTACATGCTGGCCCATTTTCCAGATTCCGCTGACTTTACGAGCAGCCCTACCGATAGCGGAGCGATGCCTTTAGGCTTATAACCTTTGATTCGCCGGTATAAATAGTACGGCCAAAGAACCAGAAAACCTACCGAAACCCCCTCAGGACCAAAATAGGTTTCAGGAATTGGGCTAAGGTCCACACCAAACCGAGCTGAGAACTCCTCAAGTAGCTCAGTCCCATCATCTCCGTCGACACCGAGATCAAAGTTGATCAACGTGTCGGGTGATATTTTCTCCGCCTTTACGCCAGTAAACTCGGATACAAACGCAATAATCTCAGATTCCATAAGGCATGTAACATCTATGGACGCCCCATTTTGTGCAAGCACTATTTCTACAACGAATCTGGTATTGCAGCCATCTATTCGGATTCATTTTAAGGCCTCGGCCCGATCCCGGATGAGCTTCGCTGGACTGGTGCTAATCATTTGGTCGTGCTTGAAGTCACGATGTTAGGGACAGCTTTCCCGGTCCACGGTCCTACCTGTTTCGTCGTCTTTTATAATGCCTACGCAAACCTTGACGTCAAAATCGTAAATTTTCGGTTTAAGCCGTCATCTCCTGATATCGACTTCCCTTGCTCAGTAGCGCCCAGGCAATCCGTGCCAACTTATTCGCTAATGCTACAATGACCACATTCTTGTGTGCCCGCAGTGAAAGGCTGACTAGCCAATCTGTCGTGGCCCGCTTCGGGTTCATATGCCTGATGACCGCTCTAGCGCCGTGGATCAACATTCGCCTCAAATATGAATCACCTCGTTTGCTTATACCCTGCAGGCGCTGCTTGCCGCCACTCGAATACTGTTTAGGGACAAGCCCTAGCCATGCTGCAAACTGGCGACCAGACCTAAATGCGTGACCCTGACCAACTGATGCAACAAGCGCCGACGCCGTTAGCCGGCCGATCCCTGGAACGCTTTCGAGCCGCTTACACGCTTCGTTTTCACGGCTGCACTGATCAATCTCTAGGTCTAACGATGCGATGTACTGCTCCAATGACTCAAGTCGATCCTGCATCTTACGCACGTGACGCCTCAGCAACTCAGAGCAATTGTGCTCGACCGACCCGTATTCCTGACTAAACCAGCGCTTCATTCGCGAGGGGCCGGCCGGAATAGTTATCCCGAACTCAGCGAGCGTTGCTCGCAGCCTGTTTATTAGTGCGGTGCGCTCTTTTATCGCACCTTCTCTCTCGCGGTGAACGAGCATGAGCACCTGCTGATCCGGGCTCTTTACTTCAACAAATCTCATTGTCGGTCGGACCAGCGCTTCGCAAATCGCTTCGGCGTCTGCCGCGTCATTCTTATTCGTCTTAACATATGGCTTCACATACTGTGGAGGCATAAGTTTCACTTCGTGCCCTAGCGCTATTAACTCGCGCGCCCAGTAATGTGAACTGCTGCAAGCCTCCATTCCAACAAGGCATGGCTTCAGCCTTGAAAAATACCCAATCACTTTTCCGCGAGAAAGAGTTCGTCGAAGTACAGGCTTTCCAAATTTGTCTGCACCGTGCACCTGGAAAACATTCTTCGCCAAATCTATGCCTATCGCACTGATCTCCATCGTTGATGCCCTCTTTTTGTAGTTGAACGGTACTTCAGACTACAAGGTTAAGAGGGGCGTCCATATCATTATTTGTATCGTGCGCACGCACGATTAATAGACGTTCCTGCACGTAATCTCAATACAGTCATACTTCAAAACCCACTTTCAACTATCTGAACACAAAAGTAACTCTGACTTTATGTCCCCAATTACCCCTGTTCAGCGTGCCCTCGTATATCTGGATAACTGTGCTATAACACTATCTCAAGACTTGTCTGAACATGGAGGCTCAATGCCAAGCCCGTTTCTTCAGGAGCTCGTCCGCGACATGCGGCTTCGTGGCTACGCCCTGCGTACACAGAAAACCTATCTGCACTGGATCCGACGCTACATCTACTTTATTGATCGCCGTCATCCGACAGACGCGGGCGCTGATGATGTTCGCGCTTTTCTGACTTTTCTCGCAGCCGACCGCAAAGTTGCGATAAATACTCAAAAGGTGGCGCTCAACGCGTTGGTTTATCTTTACCACAAGTTTCTTGACCAAGAACTCGGCGAACTGGGCTTCACGCTGGCTACCAAACAACGTCAACTGCCAACTGTCATGTCGTTGAATGAGGTGCGAAGCATCCTGAACCGGCTGACCGGCCGCAACCGTCTGATCATTGGGGTCCTCTACGGAAGCGGGCTGCGTATCAACGAATGTCTGCGGCTGTGAGTTCAGGACGTTGACTTTGATCGCCTCTCCATAACAGTGCGCGACGGCAAAGGGCGTAAGAATCGCCAGTCCTTTGGACCGGCTGATTTGAGCTCAGGGCTCAGACCTTCAGGCACGCTACCGCCAGTAAGGTGCATGACACCTTATTGGGGCTCTGCGTCAGGTTCTGGTGCGCTTGTACCAAAAACACGCACCAGACAGGTTGATAGCATATTCTGCCGTGGCAGGATATAGCTCGAGGCATTGAGTGCGGCCTACAGCGCCTCTGCCACGTCGAGCACCAGACTGAAGTCGGGACGGTCGCGGTAATCGACCTCGGCAAACTTGGCTTCAATGGTGCCATCTGCGTTGAGCAGGAAGATGCCGGGGTATGGAATACCGTAGGCTCGCTCGCCGGGTTCGTACTGGTCGTTCAGGATTCCGAGCGCGCTGAAATGCCGGGTTTCTTCATCGCGCAGCAGCGGGAAGTCGATGCCGTAGTCTATCTCGGCGTTTTTAAGGGTTTCCAGTGCGTCGTAGGTCATGGTGGCGACATTGAAGCCCATGGCTTCAAACTCGGGCGCTACTTCCACCAGTTGTTGCAGCTGGCTGATGCAGTAGGGGCACCAGTCAAAAGAACGGCTGAGCACCAGCACCAGACCTTTCTCACCCGTCAGGTCGGCCAGTGTGTGCACGCTACCGTTCTGGTCTTGCGCGGAGATTGGTGGCAGCTTGCTGCCTTCGGAAAAGTCTGGCGCCCATTGCCAGGACTGGGCAGTTGCACCCAGAGTGAACAGGGCAACAAGCAGCAGGGGCAAGGCTTTGATCAGGCGTGACATAAACGTCCCTCGTAGTGTGGTGAATCGAATCATGTTGGTCCAATCATACTGGTTTAGGCCGGTCGGACGGGTGGTTGACGCCGTCCATGACAATGACGTCGTCGAGCGCAAACGGGTTCACGCCCTCCAGACAGGCAATGTTGAAGCCGTATTCGGCGGGATTGGAGCGGCGCTGGTGGTGTGTGTAGATGCCGCAGACCTGGCAGAAGTAGTGTTTCGCGACCTGAGTGTTGAACTGGTAGCAGCCCAGTTTATCTTCACCCTGTTTAATCCGGATCTGGGCCAGAGTGGTTGTGCCCATGATGGCACCGCGGCGACGGCAGTAGGAACAGTCGCAGCGTTTGGGATCAACCACGCCTTTGGGCAAGTGCATCTCCATCTGCACAGCACCGCAGTGGCAGCTGAGCGGGTGAAATTCCTGTATATCAGTGTCGCCGATGCGTTTGATCATGCAGGAGCTCTCCGTTTGTGCGTTATTGTTGTGGTGCCCGCTTTGCTTCCGACCACTCAAGCCAACCAGGGTTTGTAGTCTGCGACTTTGTCGGCACCCGCCTCGTTAGCATCGGCCTGTTCGGCGCTGTTGTCATACTCGCGCACCAGATCAATGGCATTGTCGTAATCATCTTCGGCAACAAGCACATTGGCGAATCCGTCCATGGCCAGATCGCCCACCGCGCCTTGCAGATAGTGACCACCAACATGGGGCTCAATGTCATGGGCGCGCAGCATGCCAGCCACGATATGGGCTTCGATGATGTCACTGGCTCGGTAGACGATTTTCACGGGGCCTCCTGATGATGAGACCTCAGTATCGCAGAATCACCATGGCTGCGGCCAGCACCAGTATCAGCGCCGCCAGCACGTTCAACAGCCGTGTCAGCTCTTGTGCCTTTGAGGATTGCGCCAGCGCCCGCCCCGCCCGGCTTACCAGCCAGGCATACAGCAGTTTGACGCCGCCAACCGTGACCAACGTAATCAGGCAAATAACCAGAATATCCGTCAGCGTAACCGCGTCGAGGTCGACGAAGGCTGGGAAAAAGCCGAGGTAGAAGAAGATGGCCTTCTGGTCACCCAGTGTCAGCATCAGGCCGCTGCCGAAACTGGACATCAGTGACACGGCCGGTGGCGAGTTTTGTGATGCAGCGTCGGACGCGCCGGTGTTGTTACGCGAGCACCAGAGTGCCTGTGCCATCCATAGCAGATAGGCGGCTGCGACGTACTTCAGGTAGCTGAGGAATTCGGGATTGATGCTCCAGTCACGGACAGTATCCTGAACCAGAGCCAGCCCGACCAGGGCGATCAATATGAAGAGGATGTCGCCGCTAACCACACCAGCGCTGACGGCGGCACCGTGGCGGAAACCGCCACTGAGTGCGCGTGAAGTCACTGCCAGTACACTGATGCTGGGCATCGCGGCCAGCACCAGCATGGCGCCGGACAATGCGATCAGGCTGGCGAGTGTCAGGCTCACGGTTGTTGCCTACCCTCAGGGCTTCTTGCTGGGCGCCCGGCGTTTGCCCTTGTTTTTGTCCATGCGTACTTTGGGGCCACCGCGCTTCTTGCTTTTGGGTTTGGGCGTAAAGCGCTTTTCACCGGGCGCGCCGGCAGGCGCGGTGGTAGGTGCGGTGGTAGGTTCACTGAAATCCTCACGCGGGCGTCGCGCTGGGCGTTCGCTGGCAGCCGCCGGGGCACCGTCAGAACGGTCGGGGCGATTCTTGCGGAAACCTTCCGGCTTTGCACCGTCCTTTTTGAAGCCTTCTTTCTTGAAGCCTTCCTTCCTGAAACCCTCTTTCTTAAACCCGTCTTTCTTGAAGCCGGGCTTCTTGAAGTCGCCGCCAGCACTGTCGCGGCGTTCCTTGTTAAAGGCCGGGCGCTTGCGCTCGGGCCGGGTGTCTTTTTCAGCGGCGGCTTCGGCGGCGCTCATGCGCTCCAGATCCAGCGCCTGATTGCAGACACGTGTGCGCTGCAGCGTCTGGAACACGTCATCGGGCATGCCGTGCGGCAGATCAATGGTGGTGTGGTCGTCATAAATCTGGATGCGACCGATGTAACGGCCTTCAATGCCGCCTTCGTTGGCAACGGCACCAACAATCTCGCGTGGCGTCACGCCATGATCATGACCGACCTTGATGCGAAAGCGCTCCATGGCCACGTCTTCACCGTCGTCGAACTCGCGTGCTTCACGACGCTTGCGAGCGGGACGATCAGACACAGGATCACCGGTAAACTCGTCGTCATTGAGGGCACCAAACAGATCCTGCATAGGCGGTTTGCTTTTGACTTTACGCGCTGGTTTTTCCGCCGGCGCGCTTTTTGCTGAGTCGCGTGCGCTGGCCACAAACGCGTCAACATCGGGCGTGTTGGCCGCAGACTTGCCGGCTTTCACGGCTGGCGTTTTGCCGTAGCCGGATTTGGCCGAACCGACATCTTTGAACGAAGGCTCCAGTGGACGGTCTTTCTGCAGCAACCAGGCCATGGCGGCAGCGGCCTCTTCGATGCTGCAATTGTGTTCGCTGCACAGATCGGCGATCAGGCCTTGGAAGAAGTCCAGGTTGTCATTGGCCAGCGCGGCGGCAATGGTTTCCTTGAACTGCTGGCTGCGATGCAGAATCAGTTCGCCACGGGTTGGCAGCTCCATGCGCGTGACTTTTTTGCGCGTGGTGCGTTCAATGGACTGCAGCATGCGTTGTTCGCGCGGCGCCACAAACAGAATGGCTTTGCCGCTGCGCCCGGCACGACCGGTACGGCCGATACGGTGCACGTAGGTTTCGTTGTCGTAGGGGATGTCATAGTTCATGACGTGGCTGATACGCTCAACGTCGAGGCCGCGGGCAGCAACGTCGGTGGCTACCACAATATCCAACTGACCGTTCTTTAGCTGTTCGACGGTGCGCGTACGCAACTGCTGGTTCATGTCACCGTTGAGAGCGGCGGCTGAAAAACCGCGCGCATTGAGTTTGTCGGCCAGTTCCTGAGTGCTGTTCTTGGTGCGCACAAAAATGATCATGCCGTCGAACTCTTCCACTTCCAGCATGCGCGTCAGAGCGTCCAGCTTGTTGGTGCCCTGCACCAGCCAGTAAAACTGTTCGATGTTGGCATTGGTGCTGGTGGCGGTCTTGATGCTGACTTCAACCGGGCTGCTCAGGTACTTTTCCGCAACGCGGCGAATCACTGGCGGCATGGTGGCAGAGAACAGCGCCACCTGACGGCTGGGCGGGGTTTTCTGCAGGATCAGCTCGACGTCGTCGATAAAACCCATGCGCAGCATTTCATCGGCTTCGTCCAGCACCAGGGTCTTGATATCACCCAGATCCAGCGATTTTCGGTTCAGGTGGTCGAGCAGACGACCCGGCGTGGCCACCACAACGTGCACACCACGGCGCAAGGCCTGTAACTGCCGGCCCATTTCCTGGCCACCGTAAACGGGCAGCACATGGAAACCGCGCATGTTCTGGGCGTAGGTCTGGAACGCTTCCGCCACCTGGATGGCTAGCTCGCGCGTGGGACACAGCACCAGCGCCTGGGTTTTGGGATTGGTGACGTCAATATGCGCCAGCACGGGCAGCGCGAAGGCAGCGGTTTTGCCGGTGCCGGTCTGTGCCATGCCCACAATGTCGTTGCCTTGAAGCAAGGCCGGAATGGTCGCCTGTTGGATCGGCGAGGGTTTTTCGTAACCCACTTTGTTGAGTGTTTCTAACAGAAATGCGGGAAGATCAAGCTCAGCAAAGCTGAGATCCTGAACGGGTGTCGTCGACATAATGGTGCCTGCAGGCGCGGGGAATTCAATAAAAGGGCGGCGATTATACGCCAGAAGCACTCTGACGTACAGCAGTCACCCTGTTGCGAACCGCGCCCTGGCCGCGCTGTCAGTCGTGGTCGCGTAAAAAGTCGACGGCGCGGTCCGGAAAATCGGTAAACACACCATCAACATTGGCTTCAAACAGAAACAGTTCCAGCATGTGCTCAAAACTGTCGGCATAAGGCGGCACCTGGCCATCATCCTGACGGAAGGTGTAGGGGTGCACCTGCATGCCGGCCTGATGGGCATCACTGACCAGCGAACTGATCATCAGCCCATCAGGAGCAGAGTCGTAACTGATGATCATGCCTTTTTCCGGCCCCACGCCATCGGCGTAATGAGACAGCTCGCGCATGCCGCTGGCACTGAGCATCCATTGATAGGACTCGTCGTCACCCATCAGTTGTACCAGTTTCAGCTCGACGTCCAGCGCTGGCAGCACCTCATCATGTACGCGTTTAAGCTCATCAAACTCAAAGGTCTGCACATACACATTGCTGTCTTTGCTGGTGTAACCGAAGCGCTTCAGCTCACGGATCATGGCGGTGCTGAGGTCTTTGCCGTTTTCGTGATGAAAGGCCGGTGATTTGATTTCCGGGTAGATGCCGATGTCCTGGCCGGAGGCACGATTCATGCCCTGCACCATCTCCAGCTGCTCGGCAAAGGTATGCACCTGAAAGCTGCCTTGCCACAACGGGAAGCGCTGCGGGTAGATGGGCTGTTCGACACCGTTGTCGTCCAGGCGATAGCCTTCGGTGACCTTGAGCTGACGTAGCTCGGCCAGATCAAAATCCACCACATAGTGGCGGCCATCGTCGCGGGCACGGCCCGGGAACTGGTGACGGACATCGGTGTTGCGATCCAGCGTCAGGTCATGCCACACGATCAGCTGATCGTCGCGGGTCATCACCACATCCTGTTCCATGAAGTCGGCGCCCATGGCGTAGGCCATGGCAACGGCCGGCAGGGTGTGCTCGGGCAGATAACCGCTGGCCCCACGGTGCGCCACCACAATCTTGTCCGCCGCCTCGCGCTGGGCGTAAGCAGGCTCAATCGGCACTACATTTCCCGTGACCAGACCCATGACCAGGACTCCGCTCAGAATTCGCTTGATTGCTGCAGTTGCCATCAGTGTATCCCTTTTTAACCATAAATGTTGGTGCCGCCGACAATCCAGTCTACAACACTTTTATGACAATTCACTGACGCTTGCCACATTAAGGGCAGCGTAAGCGAGGCCGCCAGTGCAAGGCAAAAACAGGCGTAAGCGCGGAGCTTACTGTAAGTAAGTGAGCATCTTAAGCCTGTTTTTAACGAAGCAATGGCAACGACGGTAGCTTCCCTAGCTTCCCAGGCGGTAGCGGAGCTTAATAACCACGGTATCTGTTATCCGCTCACTCCAGGCATCAAACAGTAGGTCCTGATAATCCCCCGTTGCATTGCGGGGCAGGTTGCTGCCTCGGGTATAGACAACAAACAGATCCGACAGCGGTGCAATCTCCCAGCGATAACGAGCCTGGAAGCTCATCTGGCTGACGTTGAAATCACCCGATGCCCAGCCCGGTCGTGCCACCTGATTCAGATGCCGGACATCGGTCTGGTCGATCAGGTAAAACTCATCTTCCTGCGCCTTGATGCCGGTCCATTGCATGGACACGCGGAACTGCTGACGGGCATTGATAAAGTAACTGGCGTTCAGTTCCGGGAACCAGCCCACGGCGGTGAATGCGGTCAGGCGATTGTCGCCCTGATGCACCAGCCATGAATCGCGCACCCGGTAATCGACTTCGAGCCCGGTCGAGAAGCGGTCATTGGGCTGCCACTCCAGACCCAGGCTGTAGTTGATGTTGTTGGAACCCAGGTCTTCTTCGGAATTGCTGATGCCGACGCTGTAGCTCAGCGGCAACGAGCGGTCACTGCGCCAGGTAAAATCATAGGCCACGCGGTGAGGAATCTTGAAGGTGCCATTGCCACGACTCAAACGGTCATCCACGCGAGGTGGGAAGTAACGAAAGTTCAGGTTCAGCGAGGTGTTGTTCTGATAGGTGACGTTCTGACCAAAGAACAACCCCAGCCGCACAGGCCTGCCGTCACCGTTCCATTGGTTGATGACACTCATGCTGCGCTGGCGGCTGCGGTAGCGGGTCAACCCGGATTCAGTGACGCTCAGGCGGTAATCCAGCACGTAATGATCGTTACGCTGTACATAACCGACATCATTGATGTTCAGTTTGTCATCCAGAAATGTGCCGGTGATGGAGTGATCAATACCGCGCGAGGGCCGGTAGTTGAGGTCAAAAAAGCCGCCTTTGCCAGTTTCGTCATCAACATCACTATGCAGAAGCTGACCATCAAACACCCAGCGCGTGTCGCGCGAGAACCAGGCCACATCAACGCCGTTGACCGTGGCATCACGGTCCGCGTGCTGCAGACGCGTGCCAATCCAGCCGATGCCACGACGGCCGCCGCCGCTGGTGTCTTCGTATAACAACCGGCCAATGGCAAAATCACGCCCCTGCGCCTGCACGTTGACCCGCGAGCCATCAGCGGCGGTGCCACGAATCACGGTATCGTCTTCGCTGGCCAGCAGCGAGCCGTAACGCCAGTTGCCCTGGGAACCAGTGATCTTGACGGCGCCCAGCAACTCAGTGGGCGTGTTGCGTTCGGTGGTGCGTGTTTCAACGCCGGCCGGAATGTCGAAATCAGGCGCGGCGCCGATTCGCCGGGTGTTGAGCACGGTGGTGGGCCCAAACGGACCGCCACTGGCACGCGGCGACGCGGTGAACACTTCCTGGCCTTCCAGGAAAAAGGTGCGCTTTTCCGAGAAAAAGGTCTCAAATGCGCCCAGATTGACGACGATGTCGTCGGATTCAACGGTGCCAAAATCCGGGTTTAGCGTGGCTGATAGCTGCGTGTTGGAATTTGGCCGCCAGTACACGTCAGCACCGACCCGACCTTCACTGTCACCGGTGATATTGTTATAGGTCGCCGACGCATAGGGATAAAAGGTGAACTGGGTACTGGGCGTGACACCCTGCAATTCGAATTTCTGGAACGCCGACAGGTACTCAGGGTTGGTGTTGGGCAGAGCGGGCCATGACCAGGTCTCGTTTTCCGAGGCCAGCATACGCTCGGTGTAAATACCGATCTGACGGGTGTCGCCGGCATCCGGCAGCGCCATCATGCTCCAGGGGATAAAGATCTCGGCGGACCAGCCATTGTCCAGCTCCTGGGTCACGGCCTGCCAGGGACCATCCCAATCCCGGCTGATCTGCTTTTCCGGCAGAATGGTGCCGTCCGACATGGTGCCGCCCAGATTGATGCGCATATAGTAGCCGTACAGGCCTTCGCCGGAAGCATCTACGGAAATCACATAACCATCACGCTGCACACCGTCGTCACGCGAGCTCATGCGCGCGACCAGTGTTTCGGGCGGCTGGAAATTCATGACACCGACATAGATGCCGCGATCGTTGTAGAAAATGCGGCTATCGGTAGGCAACGAAGCCGGTTCCAGCGTATCGGGATTGATGACCCGCATACCATCGAACGGGGTCAGGTCCCGCCACACCGATTCAGTCAGGAAACCATCCAGTTCGATATCAGCAACGTCATCTGCAATCTTGGGCATCTGCAGAACATCGGCCGCACTCTGGGCAGAGGCCATGGGCGCAGTCACAACAGCAGACACAGAGAACAGGGCGATAGAAAGTGTGCGTAGCGCACCCGCGATTCGGAACAGTGGGGCGTGATGGAGTGCTCTGACAGAGAGAACCGGCATGATGGTCTGCTACCTTATTTTTAGTTTGGCGCGATTATATCAGCTTGCCTGACGGCCACCAGCCGCCACCTGCCAGAAACGCGGGCGCGTTTCACTTTGTCACAATGCGCCATAATTGCGCGATTGTCAGAATTGGACATGACATTGCCATATTTCATCGCAAATTTTTTGCTCATATTGTTGTCCTATTAAATGAAGGCCGGTGACGACAGCTCAGCACGGCCGATGTCATTCGTCAGTAGTTAGCAGTAGACACGAGGTATGCCAATGAGGTTATTCAAACGCAGCATCAATCCCATCTTCATTGAGGACGAGGGCTACAACTGGGGAAATAAGCGCGGAAAAGGATTTAAGGTGTTCATGTTCCTGCTCACCCTGACTCTGGCGGCGGGCGTTTTCATCACCATGGTGAATGCTTAATCAGGACACCATTGATCAGGCCACCATCAACCAGAGCCTGATCGCACGGATAAAACCGCGCGCACAAAATTCGCCGAGAAAGAAGACACAGGCAAAAAAAAGCCACCGGGTTTAGGTGGCTTTTTTACTGCGTCTCAACTGCACGTTCAGGCTTTCTTGAACAGCGGCTCTTCCTGGGCAGTGGGCTTGCTCTGCGCAGACGGTTTAAAAATCTCACTGTACAGGAAGAAATCGGTTAACACCGCGCGCAGGTGGATGGACGCATTCAGGTTGTCCACCAGCTCCGAGCTCATCAACGGCTGCGCCAGCACAAAACGAAGCGTAGCGCTGGCCTTGCGAATATCTTCCGCAACCACCTGCTCATACTCGTCCTCGGTATCTCCCAGCGCGGCCAGCACATTCTGCATGGACGCCAGCATCTCTTCCAGCGTCGGCCGGGCGTGAGGTGTCGGATACGTCGACTCGTCATGCGGCGGACGCCCTTGAGCAGCATACGCCAGCAGAAACTCGTAGCCGGACTCGACTACCTCAATATCTTTTTCCAGGTTCTTTACGTCGGTCAATCTTTCACCTTCCATTTGCTTGTGTCGTGATTCGCGCGCATTTCATCTTCGGAGATCCAGCCCTTCACCATTGAACGGGTATAGAAGATCTTCTCCGGACGCACCGCAAAGTAGATGTGTATCGCCGTAAAGGCCACCAGCGCCAGTGTCGCCAGGCCGTGCAGCAAGAACATCAGGCCGAGTTGCGCTTCATCAGCCACCGACGGACGCTCCCAGAACGGGGTGCGGATGTTCATGAACAGGATGATGCCGGTCACAATCACCAGCAGTACCAGCACGGTCATCGCCCAGTGCATACCTTTCTGCTCAAACGAGTATTTGCCCGGCTTGCGGTTTTCATCAAACGGCTCGGCAAAATCTGAGGGCGTCATCAGCATGGACTTGAAGTCCTGCCAGAACGAGGCACGGATGATGTGAAAGATCACCACGAATGTCAGCAGCAGGCCGGCAATCCAGTGAATATCCAGCCACGCAAAGCGCAGACCAATAATGGGCATGACACCGGTGACGATCAGAACCAGCACACAGCCGGCCATTATCCAGTGAAAGGCGCGGTCGATGACGTCGTGACGGCTGACTTTGCGACCTTCGGGTGAGGGCTTGGCTTTTTTCTTGGCCAGTGCAGCCATAAAAATGGCATGGGCAGCGAGAAGCACCAGTATTGCAACGGCGACGACCCACAGCAGATCCCAGGACACACCCAGAATGACCTCATCACCCCATACATCCCGTCTATAACGTACGATTTCCACGCGATTTCCCCTCAATTGTAATATATTGTTTTTTAAGGCGTTTTCCAGACACCATGTGACCTACATGCACGCGACGGTGCTCAATCCGCCGAGCCTGCTTGACGCTTTCCGGGCCGCCTCGCAGTAACCACGCTGACGCCGGTCGCCTCCACTGACGTTAAGCAAGTGCGTCAGTACCCTGTAAAATGCTTGTACAGCCTAGGGATTCAGGGGGCATACAGGAGAAGAAGGTTAATCCAGACATGAACATTTATCAAGCCAAGATACGCCCCGGACCGGTATCGTCACAGCTTGACATATTTTCGTTCGGTGGTATTGTGTCCAGCCCCCGTATTACAGCGTACTGTGGTGGTACTACCGTCCGGACTATTGTTCAGACTATGCCGGATACGCCGACCGGGGTGCAGGCAGCTTCACCGAGCCGCGTCAAACCAAAACCCAAAACCCACGCATCTCCCTGCCTGCAGTGCTTGAAGATCGATCGTGTCGGCCAGGAACGTTAACGATTGCCGAAGCGGATACACTATAACGAATTAACGAGACTTAGCGACCTATGACTGAACAAGCCCAACACCCCTACAAGTTTGGTTTCCCCGAACAAACCGGACTTTATGATCCGGCAAGTGAAAAAGACTCCTGCGGCGTAGGTTTTGTGGCAGATATCAAGGGTCGCCCCAGTCACCAGATCATGCTGGATGCCTACCATCTGAACTCGCGCATGGATCACCGCGGTGGTTGTGGCTTTGAAGCCAACACCGGTGACGGCGCCGGCATCCTGATGGCATTGCCGCACTCCTTCTTTGCCGATGTCACCAAAAACGAGCTGGGCACCGAGCTGCCCGCCGCCGGCCAGTACGCCGTGGGCAACATCTTTTTACCCCAGATCAGCAAAGAGCGTGAATTCTGCCGCGATGCCATCAATCAGATCATCGCCGAAGAAGGTCAGACCCTGCTGGGCTGGCGCGAAGTACCGGTTGATGCAGACGGCGCCGATGTCGGCCCGGCTGCGCGCATGGCACAGCCACAGATCGAGCAACTGTTTATAGGCGCCGCTGACGGCCTCGATAAAGAAGCCTTTGAGCGCAAGCTGTACATTATTCGCAAGCGATTTACCCACAAGCTGCGCGGTGACAAATCACTGAGCGAGGCCAAAATGGTCTACGCCTGCAGCCTGTCCACCAAAGTCATCGTCTATAAAGGCATGCTGACACCGGGTCAGTTGTTCCCGTTCTACAAAGATCTGACCAACCCTACCTGTGAAACCCACATGGCAATGGTGCATTCACGTTTCAGCACCAATACCTTCCCGTCATGGGATCGTGCTCAGCCTAACCGTTTCATGAGCCATAACGGTGAAATCAATACACTGCGCGGCAACGTCAACCAGATGGTGGCACGAGAAGGCACGCTGAACACCGATCTGTTTGATGACAAATTAAAAGACCTGTTCCCTATCATCGACTCCGACTGCTCGGACTCCGGCTCATTTGACGCCGTTCTTGAGTTCATGCTGCTGTCCGGCCGCTCACTGCAGGAAGCGGTGATGATGATGATTCCGGAAGCCTGGCAGTCCGACGTCAACATGACGCAGGACAAAAAGGATTTCTACGAATTCCATTCCGCCTTGATGGAACCCTGGGACGGCCCTGCCTCCATTGTGTTCTCTGACGGCCATTACATCGGCGCCGTACTCGATCGCAACGGCCTGCGCCCAAGCCGTTATTATGTGACACATGACGACAAGGTCATCATGGCGTCAGAAGTAGGCGTGGTAAAAGTGGATCCAGCCAACGTCAAGGAGAAGGGTCGCCTGAAACCGGGCCGCATGTTCCTGCTCGACTTTGAACAGGGTCGCCTGATTCCCGACGCCGAACTGAAGCAGAGCATTGCTGCCAAGCGCCCTTACGGCGAGTGGCTGTCGAACCAGAAAGTCACCCTGGACAAACTCTCGGACGGCAATGAAGCGCATTCGCTGGATTCGGAGAATGTGCTGGCACGCATGCAGGCCTTTGGTTACACCACTGAGACCATGCAGTTCATGCTGCTGCCGATGATCACCCAGGCCCGTGACCCGCTCGGCTCCATGGGTAACGACTCCGCACTGGCATGTCTGTCCGACAAGCCACGCATGATCTATGACTACTTCAAGCAACTGTTTGCACAGGTAACCAACCCCGCTATCGACTCCATCCGCGAAGAAGTTGTCATGTCGCTGGAATGTTTCATCGGCCCGGAAGGCAACCTGCTGGAAACCACTGAAGCACAGGCACACCGACTCAGCCTGAAGCACCCGATCCTGTCCAACAAGCAGCTGCAGACCATTGCCAACATGGACTACAACGGCCTGCGCACCAAAGTCATCGATATCACTTATGACGTCACTGCCGATGATTCTTTCAAGGGCGCCCTGGCACGTATCTGCACCGAGTCCAGCCAGGCCATTGCCGACGGTTATGCCTTTGTCATCCTGTCTGACCGCAATATCAGCAAAAACCGGGCTGCCATCAGCGCACTGATCGCCTGTGGCGCGGTTCACCACCACCTGATCAAGACTCACGAGCGCACTCGCATCGGTCTGATTGTGGAAACCGGCGAGGCCCGTGAAGTGCATCACTTCTGCCTGCTCACCGGCTACGGTGCAGACGCAGTGAATCCTTACCTCGCATTCGAGGCAGTGTGGCAGGCGCAGCTTGATGGCCTGATCGGCACCGACTACGACACCGAAGACAAAGTTGTGTATGCCTATAAAAAGGCAGTGGCCAAGGGCATGCTCAAGGTCATGGCCAAAATGGGCATTTCCACCCTGCATTCATATAAAGGCGCGCAGATTTTTGAAGCCGTGGGTCTGGCCGATGACATCGTTGCCCGTTGTTTTGTGGGCACCGCCAGCCGCGTTCAGGGCGTGGATTTTGCCACCCTGATTGAAGAAACCGAACGCCGTCACCGTCTCGGCTTCCCGGCCAAGGACGAAAACCGCATTCCGGTGCTGAATAACCCGGGTGATTTCCACTGGCGTAACGGTGGCGACAGCCACATGTGGGATCCCAGCGCGATCTTTAACCTGCAGAATGCAGCGCGCACCAACAGCCCGGACGCGTACAAGGTGTTCGCCAAGTACACCAACGAACAGACAACCCGCGCCTGCACATTGCGTGGCCTGCTGAACTTCCGTCAGGATACGGCGGCAATCGCGCTGGAAGAGGTCGAATCAGCCAAGGACATCGTCAAACGCTTCGCCACTGGCGCCATGAGCTTTGGTTCCATTTCCGAGGAAAGCCACGAAGCGCTGGCCGTTGCCATGAACCGACTGGGCGGCAAGTCCAACACCGGTGAAGGTGGTGAAGACCCGATTCGTTTCCAGCCCATGGCTAATGGCGACTCCAAGCGTTCTGCCATCAAGCAGGTGGCGTCCGGTCGGTTTGGTGTCACCATCTGGTACCTGAGCAACGCTGACGAAATTCAGATCAAGATTTCCCAGGGCGCCAAGCCAGGCGAGGGCGGTGAGTTGCCCGGCGGCAAAGTGGACGAGCAGATTGCCCGTATCCGGCACTCAACCCCGGGCGTGGGTCTGATCTCACCACCGCCACACCATGACATCTATTCCATTGAGGACATGGCGCAGTTGATCCATGACCTGAAAAATGCCAACCGTCAGGCTCGCATCAGTGTCAAGCTGGTCTCCGAAATCGGCGTGGGTACGGTTGCTGCGGGTGTCACCAAAGCCAAGACCGATCACCTGGTGATTGCCGGCCATGATGGCGGTACCGGTGCCTCGCCGCTGACCTCGATCAAGCACGCTGGTCTGCCGTGGGAGCTGGGCGTCGCCGAGACCCACCAGACACTGGTGATGAACAACCTGCGCTCACGCGTGGTGCTGCAGACTGACGGTCAGCTCAAGACCGGTCGCGACGTTGCCATTGCTGCACTTTTGGGCGCGGAAGAATTTGGTTTTGCCACTGCACCGCTGGTCACACTGGGCTGCATCATGATGCGTAAGTGTCACCTCAATACCTGTCCGGTCGGCATTGCCACACAGGACCCGGCCCTGCGCAAGAAATTCAAGGGTCAACCTGAACACGTGGTCAACTACCTGTTCATGGTGGCCGAAGAGTTGCGCGAGATCATGGCGCGTCTTGGTGTTCGCACGCTGAACGAAATGGTCGGCCGTGTTGATCTGCTGGAAAGCAACATCGCCATTGATCACTGGAAAGCCAAAGGCCTGGATCTGAGCAGGATACTGGCACCAGCCAAGGCAGTGTTCCCCGACACCGGCACTTACCAGACGCTGACTCAGGACCACGGCCTGGACAAGGCGCTGGACAATCAGTTGATCGAACTGGCCGCACCGGCGCTGGAGAAAGGCGAGAAAGTCGACATCGAACTGCCGGTGATCAATATCAATCGCGTGGTCGGCACCATGCTGTCCAACGAAGTGGCCAAGCGCTGGGGCGAGCAGATGCTGCCCGACGGCACCATCAATATCAAACTGAACGGCTCGGCCGGACAGAGCCTGGGTGCATGGCTGGCCAAGGGCATCACCATCACCGTAGAAGGCGACTGCAACGACTTTGTCGGCAAGGGTCTGTCTGGCGGCCGCATCGTGGTGTACCCGCCCAAAAACAGCAGCTTCAAGGCTGAAGAAAACATCATCGCCGGTAACGTCAATCTGTACGGCGCCACCGGTGGCGAAGCCTACTTCCGCGGCATCGCCGCCGAACGTTTTGCGGTGCGTAACTCCGGCGCATCTGCCGTTGTTGAAGGCATCGGTGATCACGGCTGCGAGTACATGACCGGGGGCCGCGTGGTCATTCTGGGTCAGACCGGCCGCAACTTCGGCGCCGGCATGAGTGGCGGCGTGGCGTATGTCTGGGATCAGGACAAGAGCTTCGCCCGCCAGTGCAACACCGAGTCCTACGAGTTGGAAGGCGTCAGCGATGCTGCCGACCTGGAGGAGCTGAAGACACTGATCAGCAACCACCTGCACTATACCGACTCAGCAGTGGCAAAGCAGATTCTGGATAACTGGGATCAGGCCGTACAACAGTTTGTCAAAGTCATGCCCAGCGATTACAAGCGCGTACTGGCGGAAATGGCAGCAAAAGAACAGGCGGTCGCAGTTTAGTCTGGGTACAACTTAGTCTGGGTACAACAGACGGTTCGCAGAACAGGCGAACAAGACCATTGGGTGTGGCCGTTTGTGAACAGCCTGCCAGGATATAAATTTCGAAGAATAGGTTAAAACATGGGTAAGCCAACAGGTTTTAAAGAATTTGAGCGCAAGACTGAACCGTATCGTGCGCCAGCGGAACGACTCCTTGATTATAAGGAAATCTACACCGAGCACGACGAACAGCACCTGGCGACCCAGGGCGCTCGCTGCATGGATTGTGGTGTACCATTTTGCCAGTCTGACAATGGCTGCCCGGTTTACAACCTGATTCCGGAATGGAATGACCTGGTTTATAAAGGTCAGTGGCGCGATGCCCTGGACCGCCTGCACAAAACCAATAACTTCCCCGAGTTTACCGGCCGTGTCTGTCCGGCACCGTGTGAAGGCTCCTGTGTACTGGGCATCAACGAACCGGCCGTGACCATCAAGAACATTGAAAACGCCATCATCGACAAAGGTTTCGAAAACGGCTGGGTGCGCGCCCATGTGCCAACACTGCGCACCGGCAAAAAAGTGGCTGTCATCGGATCAGGCCCTGCCGGTCTGGCCGCCGCCGCGCAACTGAATCAGGCCGGTCACGAAGTCACCGTTTACGAGCGCGCTGACCGCATCGGTGGCCTGCTGATGTACGGTATCCCGAACATGAAGCTGGAAAAAGACGTTGTTGACCGCCGTGTCAAATTGCTCGAAGAAGAAGGCGTCAAGTTTGTCACCGGTGCAGATATCGGCGGCAAAGGCGACAACGCCATTCCGGCCGACGAACTGCTGGGCAATGTTGACGCCATGTGTCTCGCCACCGGCGCCACCACCGCGCGCGATCTGGGCATCCCCGGCCGCGAAGGCCCGGGCGTGCATTACGCCATGGAATTCCTGACCGCCAACACCAAGAGCCTGCTGGACTCCGAGCTGAAAGACGGCCAGTACATCACGGCCAAAGACAAAAACGTGATTGTGATTGGTGGCGGTGACACCGGGACTGACTGTATCGCCACCTCGCTGCGCCACGGCTGCAAATCTCTGGTCAACTTCGAGATCATGCCCAAGCCCTCACGCGAGCGGCCCGCCGACAACCCCTGGCCGCTGTGGCCAAAAATTCATCGTGTCGATTACGGCCACGAAGAAGCAGCACATCGCGATGGCAATGACCCGCGCGAATACTCCATCAGCGGCAAAGAGTTTGTCCGCGACGAGCACGGCAAACTGCTGGGCATCAACACCGTTGAAGTTGATGGCAATTTCAAGGAAGTACCCGGGTCTACCAAGTTCTGGGAAGCTGAGCTGATTCTGCTGTCCATGGGTTTCCTGGGGCCAGAACACTATGTCAGCAACCCGCTCGGACTGGAACTGGATCAACGCTCCAACTACAAAGCCGAGTACAAGGACTTCCGCACCAACAACCCGAAAGTCTTTGCCGCCGGCGATTGCCGACGCGGTCAGTCGCTGGTGGTTCGTGCCATCGACGAAGGGCGTCTGGTGGCTGACGCCATCAATTCATACCTGGGTGCCTGATCCCGCTTTCCTGTGACGATGTGCGGCCGGGCCAATCAGGCCGACCGCACATCCCGCAGCGTGTCACGGTTCAGTGAACGTTGTTGTCAACAACGTTAGAACACTGCCACAAACCCTGTGCTACACTCCCAGAAACATCGGATCCAGCATGATTGCCGGATCCCTGACGGCGGACTTGCAGGATGAGCACACCAGTACTGGAACTGACCGAGGTCACCAAACGTTACGGCGATTTCACTGCCGTTAACAAAATCAATATCAGTATTCCCCAAGGCTCTGTCTACGGCTTTCTGGGCCCCAATGGCGCCGGCAAAACCACCACCATCCGCATGATTCTGGATATTCTGCGCCCCGACGCCGGCCAGGTTCAAGTGCTGGGCGCCAGCTCGGCCATGAAAGTACGTGACCGCATCGGCTATCTGCCAGAAGAAAAAGGCCTGTATAAAAAAATGAAGGTGTGGGCCATCATTGCCTACTTCGGCACCCTGAAAGGGCTGAGTCGACGGCAGGCGAAAGAAAAAGCCTGCTCATTGCTGGAAACATACGGTCTCAGCGACTTTGCCAATTCCAGCGTGGAGTCTCTGTCCAAGGGCATGGGCCAGAAAGTTCAGGTGCTGTCATCGATTGTACATGACCCGGAGCTGGTCATTCTGGATGAGCCGTTTTCCGGCCTCGACCCGGTCAACCAGGAAGTATTGGAACAGTTGATACGTGATCTGGCAGGCAATGGCCAGACCGTGATTTTTTCCACCCATGTCATGCAGCACGCCGAACGCCTGTGCGAGCGACTGCTGCTGATCACGCAGGGCAGCAAGGTTTTTGATGGCACCGTTGATGAAGCCCGCGCCATCATTCCCCGCCGAATTGTGCTGGAGACCCGCGACGACATCTCCCCGATTCGTTCACTCAATGGTGTTCTCTCAGTACAGGAACATCAGGTTGATGACGAGACTCGCCTGCCCGGCACGCGGCAATGGGAACTCTACGTCAAGGAACAGACCGACCCGCAACTGATTCTGCAACACTGTTTTGAAAGCGGCGTGTCGCTGAGCCGGTTTGATTTTACCCAGGCCACGTTGCATGACGTGTTTGTGCATCTGGTCGGGCAGGAAGCCAGGGAGCACAATTTCCGATGAGAGTTTATTCATGAGAGCTTGTTCATGAGAGTCACGCTGCTGATCGCCTGGCGCGAATACATGGAGAATGTCAAAACCAAGGGGTTCTGGATTGGTGTCCTGCTGGTGCCCATCGTGTTCTTTTTGATATTCCACGTCTCCAGCCGCCTGGCAACCGCAACACCCACACGTTATTACCTGCTGATTGATCAGTCCGGCGATTACGCCGCCGCCGTGGAAACCGCGATCCGTCGCGAGCATCAGCGTCGTGTCATGCTGGACTTCATGCGCTACCTGCAGGAGCACCGCCGTGATACCGAAACCGCCAGCTTCAGCGCAGAACCCGCAGCGCAACTTAACCAGTTGCTGGATGACTATGACAATGACGAAGTGGCCGCGCTTGACTCCTGGCTCAACAATGGCGGCCTGGATTATGCACTGACCATGGCACAGCCTTACCTGCGCGATGATGCCCCCGGCTTTACTGAACCACGACCACAATTTGTTGAAGCCAGCGTACCGCCCGAAGTGGACCCGGACGCCGATGCAGAGTTGGTCGTCGAGCAATTGCGGCCCTATCTCAATGGCGAACGCCGCATCAATGTGGGTGATGATAGCGCCAGCCTGTTTGCCCTGATTCTGATTCCGGAGAATGTTGACCAGGATATTGTGCGACCCGCCACTCTTCCCGGGCTGATGACACCCGATAGCGGACCGCGCGGCGTGCAGTACTGGGCCGGCAATCTGACCGACACCCGACTCTCGGGTGCCATCCAGAGCAGCATCAACAGTGCTATTCGCCAGCAGGAGTACGCCAGTCAGGGCATCGATGTCGCTGCCGTACGCAATGTCCAGCGTACCCGCCTGCCGCTGAGTCGTCTCGATCCGGGCAAGGCAGAGGGCGACGAAGCTGTGAGCCTGGCCGACACTTTCCGGCAATGGGCGCCCATGGGTTTTGTGTACCTGATCTTTATTTCCCTGATGCAGAGCGTGCAATACTTGCTCAGCAATACCATCGAGGAAAAATCCAACCGCATTATCGAAGTACTACTGGCCTCGGTGACCCCCGGTGAACTGATGATGGGCAAACTGCTCGGCATCGGCATTACCGGCATTACCACCATACTGGCCTGGATCGTTGCGTTCTTTGTCTTTATCCGGCTGTATCAGACGGTTGAAACCGCGATGATTGTGCAGGTGCTTGATGTTCTGTTGAGCTCGGACCTGATTCCCTATTTCATATTTTACTACCTGAGTTGTTATGCCCTGTATGCCGGCATTTTTCTCGCGATCGGCAGTCTGTGCAACACCCTCAAGGAAGCCCAGAGCCTGATGATGCCGCTGATGGCGGTGCTGGTGGTCCCCATCCTTACCATGAGTTTCATCGCCCAGGACCCCAATGGCACGCTGGCACGCGTGATGTCATGGATTCCATTGTTCACACCGTTTACCATGATGAACCGGGCGGCGGCACAACCGCCCATGATTGATATTGTAGGAACCACCATCGTGCTGGTGCTGACAACCGCGGCGGTGCTGTGGTTGTCTGGTCGGGTGTTCCGGCAGGGAATCCTGCGTTCGGGTCAGCCACCCCGTATCATCGAGCTTTGGCGCATGCTGCGTCGCTCAACCGATTGACCCGGTATCAGGACTTACACCAGAGCCAGAACCAGAACCAGAACCAGAACCAAGCGATAGCCAGGAGAGGCGAATGTCACGTCAGACGGTTCAAAGCAAAGCGTTCATCATTGTACTTGGGCTGATCACCCTGGCATTTCTGACCATTCTGCTGCCATTCTGGAGTTCCATCTTCTGGGCTTGCGTCATGACGCTGCTGTTTTACCCGCTGCAACGTCGTTTACGGAAGAAATTCAACGGCAGAGATACGCTGGCGGCTTTGGCAACCTTGCTGGCCGGCGTGTTCCTGGTCGTCATACCGGTAACCATGATCGCCTTTGCCTTTGTTTCCGAGGGTGCCCAGCTATACGAGTTGATTGAAAATCAGGAAATCGAACCCGACCAGCTTCTCGAGCGCATCGGCAGCGCCGTCCCCATCATCCCGGATGTGCTCGACCGCCTGGACATCGACATGTCCAATGTCCGCTCCTACCTGTCAGATTCAGCCGTCTCCCTGAGCCGCCAGTTGTCACAGGAGGCGCTCAGTTTTGGTCGTAATACCGTCAGCTTTACCGTCGGGCTGGTTCTGATGCTGTATCTGACGTTTTTTCTGTTGCGCGACGGCGACAAAATGATGGGTTGGCTGAGCACAGCGGTGCCGCTGGAGAACGACCGGCGGCAACTGCTGTTCAGCAAATTTACCGAGGTTGTGCGCGCCACCGTCAAAGGCAATCTGGTGGTGGCGATGGTGCAGGGTGCTCTGGGCGGCCTGATTTTCTGGTTGCTGGGTATCACGGCGCCGGTTCTGTGGGCCGTGGTGATGGCCTTCCTGTCACTGGTTCCCGCTGTTGGCGCCGCCCTGGTCTGGGTGCCGGTGGCCATCTACCTGTTTGCCACCGGCGAGGTCGTACAGGGCTCGATTCTGGTGGCATACGGCGCCATCATCATTGGTCTCGCGGACAATGTACTGCGCCCCATCCTGGTGGGCCGCGACACCAAACTGCCCGATTATGTCGTGCTGTTTTCCACCCTGGGCGGCATCAGCCTGCTCGGCATCAACGGTTTTGTCATTGGCCCCTTGATCGCTGCCCTGTTTATCAGCTTCTGGGCCACCTTCAGTCAGGACCTCAATCGCTGAGGTGTTAGCTGCAAGGCGCCGCCGCGTGAGTTAGAATACGGGTTTTG
The DNA here is from genome assembly GCF_001758195.1 of Pseudohongiella acticola. NCBI lineage: Bacteria > Pseudomonadati > Pseudomonadota > Gammaproteobacteria > Pseudomonadales > Pseudohongiellaceae > Pseudohongiella > Pseudohongiella acticola. The sequence goes on along the minus strand of NZ_MASR01000001.1, from coordinate 2,327,908 downwards.
CGGCGCCGTGGCCCCATAACGCCACCGCCACTACCCGATGCAGGAGCAGACCTTGAACAATCGCCAGATCGCATTTATCGGTGCCGGCAATATGGCCAACAGCCTGATACGCGGACTGCTGGCCAAAGATGTTGCCGCCAGTCACATTCACGCCAGCGATATTGACAGCGATAAACTGCAGTCGCTGCAGACCGAATGTGGCATCCAGACCGGCGACACTGCGGCTGTTGCTGCGGTAGCGGACGTCATCATTCTGGCCGTGAAGCCCCAGGTGATGGCGCAGGTATGCGCCGCATTAAAACCGCTCATCGCCAAACCTGACTGCCTGGTCATCTCCATTGCTGCCGGCATTCCGGTGGCATCACTGGCGCAGTGGCTGGGTGAGGAACGGGCGATTGTTCGCTGCATGCCCAATACACCGTCTCTGGTCGGCGCCGGTGCTACCGGCCTGTACGCCAACGCCAATTGCAACGACGACCACAAAACCCTGGCCGGCGCTATCATGAGCGCAGTCGGTATTGCCTGCTGGTTGCAGGCCGAAAAAGACATTGATACGGTGACCGCGCTGTCAGGCAGCGGACCGGCCTACTACTTCCTGATGATTGAAGCCATGGAAAAAGCCGCCGTTGCCATGGGCCTGGCACCGGATGTGGCAAGGCAACTGAGCATACAGACCGCCCTGGGCGCCGGCAAACTCGCCGCCGCCAGCGATGTTGCACCGGATGAACTGCGACGTCGGGTCACCTCACCCGGCGGCACCACTGAGCAGGCCCTGCTGTCATTTGCCAATCAGGGTTTTGAATCCACCGTAGCCAACGCCATGCTGGCGGCACAACACCGCGCCGCCGAGCTGGCCAAATAATTCGACAGCAAGAGACCACATTATGAACTCACTTGGCAGTATCGGCTCCTTATTGGTTACCACGCTGGGCTCGCTGTATTTGCTGGCCATCCTGTTGCGCTTTCTGCTGCAGCTGTCACGCGCTGACTTTTACAACCCGATCACACAGATGATTGTGCGCGCCACTGACCCCGGGGTACAGATATTCCGCAAATTCATACCCGGCTTTCGCGGTATCGATTTCTCCTCGCTGGTCTTTGCCATATTGGTGCAGTGTCTGCTGATAACGGCGCTGATCTTCTTTGCCGGCATTGCCCTGCCGGACCCCGGACTGATATTGACCTGGGCGCTGGTGGGACTGCTCAGTTTTGTCCTCAATATTTATTTCTGGGGCCTGTTGATCTCCATCGTGTCCAGCTTTATTGCCCCCTACAGTGCCCACCCGGCGCTGGTGCTGGTCCGCCAGTTGGTGGAACCGGTGATGGCTCCTTTCCGACGTTTGCTGCCGTCCATGGGTGGACTGGACCTGTCGCCGATTTTTGTTTTCCTGAGCCTGCAGATCATCCGCATCGTGCTGATAGCGCCGGTTAACGCCAACCCCGTGTTTGTGCCGGGTCTGTAATATGCCCGACACCCTGCCGGACAATTCTGTTGGCCTGGTCACTCCCGAGCTTTATCGCTTCGAGGAGCCGTTGCCGCTGCGCAGCGGCAAATCGCTAAAAGCTTACGACCTGATGGTGGAAACTTACGGCACACTGAACGCCGACGCGTCCAATGCCGTGCTGATCTGCCATGCCCTGAGCGGTGATCATCATGCCGCCGGCTTTCACAGCATGGACGACCGCAAACCGGGCTGGTGGGATTCATGCATCGGGCCCGGAAAACCCATCGACACCAATCACTTTTTTGTGGTTTGCCTGAACAATCTGGGTGGCTGCGCCGGCAGTACCGGCCCGGCTTCCATCAATCCCGATACCGGCACCTGGTACGGCCCCGACTTTCCTGTGGTTACCGTGCGCGATTGGGTGAAAAGTCAGGCCCGGCTGGCGGATCGGCTGGGCATTCAACAATGGGCAGCAGTGGTCGGCGGCAGCCTCGGTGGCATGCAGGTCATGCGCTGGGCCATCAGTTATCCGGAGCGTGTGCGCCACGCCGTCATGCTTGCGGTCGCCCCCAAGCTGTCGGCGCAGAACATCGCCTTTAACGAGGTCGCGCGCCAGTCCATCACAGCGGACCCTGAGTTTCATGCCGGGCGTTATCGTGAGCATGAAGTGCTGCCCAAAAAAGGCCTGATGCTGGCGCGTATGGTGGGCCATATCACCTATCTTTCCGACAGTGCCATGCGTGAAAAATTCGGCAAGGTGTCCGATGAGTTAAAACAGGCTTCAATGAATCTGGGCCGGGACCTGCGCGCAGGCAAACTCAGCTTCGGATTTGATGTCGATTTTCAGGTAGAGAGTTACCTGCACTATCAGGGCGAACGTTTCTCGGAAACCTTCGACGCCAACACCTATCTGCTGATGACCAAAGCGCTGGACTATTTTGACCCAACAGTCGACTATGACGGTGACCTGAGCAAAGCCTTTGCCAACAGCAACTGTCGCTTCCTGCTGATGTCATTCAGTACTGACTGGCGCTTTCCCCCCGAGCGCACCCGGGAAATTGTCACCGCGCTGCTGAAAGCCGGCAAGCAGGTCAGCTACCTGGAAATCGAAGCAGACCAGGGCCATGATGCCTTCCTGTTGCCGGTGCCGCGTTACATGCAGGCGATGACTACGTATTTTAATGTCATCAAGCACGAGGTGGCCGCCTGATGCGAGCGGATCTGGACATTATTCAAAGCTGGATCGCACCAGGCAGTCGGGTGCTGGACCTGGGCTGTGGCGATGGCAGTCTGCTGCGCTATCTGCAGGACAATCTGCAGACCGTTGGCACAGGCCTGGAAATAGATGAAGACAGAATCGACGCCTGCCTTGCCAAAGGCATCAGCGTTATTCAACAGGACCTCAACGAAGGCCTGCAGAATTTTGAATCACAGAGTTTTGATACCGTGCTGCTGACACAGACGCTACAGGCGGTGCATTTCCCCGACCTGCTGGTGGAAGAAATGCTGCGCATCGGTAAAAACTGCATCGTGACGTTTCCCAACTTTGGCAACTGGCGTGCTCGCCTGCACCTGGTGGTGAAGGGCCGCATGCCGGTGTCGGAGTACATACCCTATGAATGGTATAACACACCCAATATCCATTTCTGTACCGTGCGTGACTTTGATGTGTTCTGTGCAGACAAAAACATCGACGTGATCAGCCGCACGGTGGTGGATTACAAACACCGCGATAGCTGGTTCATCCGGGCCGCACCCAACCTGCTCAGTGAAATTGCCATTTACCATTTTTCACGCGCGCCGGGGCCCTGATCCGGCCCATCTGTGGGCATGAGAAATATGAATAGTACGACTAAAAAAATTGTCCTGGCCTCGGGCAACGAAGGCAAGCTCCGCGAACTGCAACAGTTGCTGAGCAAGCTTGATGTCGAGTTGGTGACCCAGAAAAGTCTGGGCATTGCCGATGCAGACGAGACCGGTCTGACATTTATCGAGAATGCCATCCTGAAGGCGCGCCATGCCAGTGAAGCCAGCGGCCTGCCGGCGCTGGCAGATGACTCCGGCCTGGCGGTTGATGCCCTGGGCGGCGCACCGGGCATTTATTCGGCCCGCTTCGCTCAGTCGCCAGCCGGTGCTGATCGCGCGGCCCGCGACTCAGCAAACAACCAGAAACTGTTGCAGTCACTTGAGGGCTTGAGTGACAGCGAACGAAACGCACAGTTTCATTGCGTTGTCGTTTTTCTGCGCCACGCTCAGGATCCGACACCACTGGTTGCGCATGGCATCTGGCATGGCCGGATTCTGGTCACGCCAGCAGGCGAGGGCGGCTTCGGTTACGACCCGCTGTTTTATGTGTCTGACATGAACTGCAGCTCGGCACAGCTACGTGCAGAACAGAAGAATGCCATCAGTCATCGTGCCATTGCCATGAAGTCACTGATGCAACAGTTGTCGTCACGCTTGTGAGTGACATGACACCTCCATCGCCAGCACCCAAGCTGGAACTGCCACCGTTGAGCCTGTACATTCATGTACCGTGGTGTGTGCGCAAGTGCCCCTACTGTGACTTTAACTCGCATGAGCAGAAAGGGCCGCTTCCCGAAGATGAATATGTCGACGCGCTGCTGGATGACTTTCGCCATGATCTGCCTTACGTGCAAAAGCGTGACATCAGCACCATTTTTATAGGTGGCGGTACGCCCAGCCTATTGTCAGCAGGCGCCTACCAGCGACTGCTGACGGGCCTGGACGCAATGGCAGCCTTTGCCAGCGATATTGAAATCACACTGGAAGCGAACCCCGGCACAGCAGAGCGGGAGAAATTTGCCGACTACGCTCACGCCGGCATCAACCGCCTGTCCCTGGGTATTCAGAGTTTCGACCCGCAACAGTTGCAGCAGCTCGGCCGCATCCATGATGAACACGATGCCGCGCGCGCCATCGAATACGCGCATAACGCCGGCTTCAGGCGACTCAATCTGGACATCATGTATGGCCTGCAGGCGCAGGCAACCGAAGCGGCAATGTCAGACCTGCAGCAGGCGATAGCCGCCGAGCCCGAACATATCTCCTGGTACCAGCTGACCATTGAACCCAATACCGTATTCTATAAGCAGCCACCGCCATTGCCGCCTGAAGACACTTTGATCGAGATTCAGGACAGTGGTCTGGCATTGCTGTCACAGCATGGCTTTGCGCGTTACGAGGTATCGGCCTTTGCCCGCCCGGGCGGACAGGCCCGCCACAATGTCAATTACTGGCGTTTTGGCGATTACCTTGGCATTGGCGCCGGTGCCCACGGCAAAATCACCCAGCGCTCACGTCAACGTATCCTGCGCATGCACAAGCGCCGACAACCCGGCCACTACCTGCAGGCAGCTGCAGCAGCAAAGAAGCAGGCACAGAATCAGAACCCGGGCAATTTGCTGAACCGCTACCCCTACCTGGCGGATGCCGGCCCCATCGAGACGGATCAGCTCGCTCTGGAGTTTGTCCTTAATGCACTGCGCCTGCGCGAAGGCTTTACCCACGAACAGTTTGAGCAACGCACCGGCCTGCCTTTCAGCGTGATCGGAAAGCAGGTAGACTCGTTGCAACAACGACAATTGTTGAGCGTAGACGGCAACCATATCAGTACCACTGACACCGGCTACCAGTTCCTCAACACTGTACTGGAAGCATTCGTTTAGAACACCTTGGGGATGGCCAATGCGCAACACACGCTCGCTGATGCAACACATGGATGCAGTGCTGCGATTGCCCAGCATCAGTTCTACCAACAGCAGCATCGACATGAGCAACCTGCCGGTTATCAATTATCTGGCGGAGCAGTTCACGGCGCTGGGTTTTGAATGCGAAATCATGCCCTGTGAATCCAGCAGCGAGCAGGGCAAGGCCAACCTGATCGCAACGCTGGGGAGTGGTCCCGGCGGTCTTGTGCTGGCCGGCCATACCGATACCGTCCCCATGGATGAAGCCCTGTGGTCAGTCAATCCGCTGCAGATGACGGAGCGGGACAATCGCATCTACGGCCTCGGCAGCACCGACATGAAAGGGTTTTTTGCCCTGATACTGGAGGCGGTGCGCGCCTTTGTTGACACCCCCATGCAGCAGCCCTTGATCGTGCTGGCCACGTCGGACGAAGAGACTTCCATGTTTGGTGCCCGCAAGCTTGCCGAACTGGGGCGACCCAAGGCACGTTACGCCGTTATCGGCGAACCCACGGGCATGAAACCCATCCATGCCCACAAGGGTGTGATGATGGAATCCATTCGGCTTCAGGGTCGCAGTGGCCATTCCTCTGACCCCAGTCTGGGCATCAACGCTATGGAAGCGATGCATGATGTGATTGGCGAACTGCTGAAATTTCGTGCCGAGTTACAGGAAAAGTACCGTAATCCGTTATTCGCCATCGAGCTGCCCACCATGAACCTGGGTTGTATTCACGGTGGCGATAACCCCAACCGCATTTGTGGGCATTGTGAACTGGAGTTTGATATACGCCTGCTGCCGGGCATGGAAGTTGAGACCATGCGCAGCCTGATTGATGAACGCCTGCAGCCGCTGGCCCGGCGCTGGCAGGTCGGTTTTGAATTAACACCCCTGTTCCCCGGCGCGCCCGCGTTTCTGTGCCCGGCGGAAAGTGATCTGGTTAAAACGGCAGAACGACTGACCGGGCACAGCGTTGGCACGGTCGCTTTTGGCACCGAGGCACCCTGGCTGCAGAAAATCGGCATGGACACCATCGTGCTGGGACCCGGCGACATTGAGCAGGCCCATCAACCTGACGAATACCTGGGACTCGACCGCATTCAGCCCTGCCTCGACCTGTTGCAAGAGCTGATCACTCACTATTGTGTCAAAGGCAACGCCACGGCGGCGTAAAATCGCGTTACAATCGCTGATTCGCCAAATCAGGCACTGATACCCAAGGAACCGCCCGGCAGGAAATAACGGCATGGAAAATCTGACGCAATACATCGACTGGTTCAGGCACTCATCCAGTTACATCAATGCACATCGCAAAAAGGTGTTTGTGGTATTGCTCACCGGCGAGGCCATCGCGCACGATAATTTCAGCAATATAGTGCATGACATCACGCTGCTGCACAGCCTGGGTGTAAAACTGGTGCTGGTGCACGGCGCCCGCCCGCAGATCAGCCAGGCGCTGGATCAGACCGGACTCGCCGTGCACTATCACAACGGCCTGCGCGTCACCGATGCCGAATGCCTGCACGCGATCAAACACGTGGTTGGCGGCATGTCCATTGATATGGAAGCGCAGTTCTCCATGGGCCTGGCCAACTCGCCGATGCACGGTGCCGATATCAAGGTGAGCCGGGGCAATTTCATCACCGCCAGGCCGCTGGGCATTATCGACGGTGTCGATTTTTCATTGACCGGTGTGGTCAGGAAAGTGAATGCCACGGCGATTCAGCAACATCTGGACAAAAACAATATTGTGCTGCTGTCCAATCTCGGCTACTCGCCCACCGGTGAGGTCTTTAACCTGTCGGCAGAAGAAGTGGCCACCGAGGTCGCGATTGCCATGCACGCCGATAAACTGGTTCTGTTCGGACCCCAACGCGGCGTCATGGATGCGAACAACAACCTGGTCAGCACACTGAGCCCGGTGGCCGCTGGTGCGCTGCATGAGAGTATTGACGACGCCAATGATCAGGCCAAAAACGGCGTGCGCGAGTCACTGGCGGCGGCAATCAAGGCCAGTAGTAAAACCGTGCACCGTTGTCATCTGATCAATTTTGCCGACAACGGCGCCCTCATTGAAGAGCTGTTCACCCGTGACGGCAACGGCACGCTGGTGTCGCGCGACAACTTTGAGTTGCTGCGGCAGGCCAGCATTGAAGATGTTGGCGGCATTCTGGAATTGATCGCCCCGCTGGAAGCAGCGGGCGTGCTGGTGCATCGTTCACGCGAACTGCTGGAGGCGGAAATCGATTACTTCAAAGTGATCGAAATGGAAGGCACCATCATCGCCTGTGCAGCCATTTATCCGCTGGATGAAGACAGCGGCGAAATCGCCTGCATCGCCATTCACAAGGATTATCAGGAAACCGGGCGCGGTGATCATCTGATGCGCGCGCTGGAGAAAGAAGCACGCAAGCAGGGCATGAGCAATGTCATTGTACTTACCACCCAGACCGCACACTGGTTTATGGAACGTGGGTTCACACACATCGAGATTGCTGACCTGCCTATCAAGAAGCAGGAGATGTATAACTATCAGCGCAACTCCAAGGCATTCCGCAAAATCCTGAGTTAAATACTAGCGCTCCAGCACCACAAAACTGTAGTCGTAGGGATTGGGATCGGACGCTGAAAAGTCTTCACGGCCCAGCTCATGCCATGCCGACAGTTCAAATTCGGGGAACAGCACATCACCCTCGACATCGGCATGAACCTGCGTCATGTACAGTCGGTCGGCCATGGGCAGCGCCATTTCGTAGATCTGCGCACCACCCATCACCACTGCCTCATCCCCGCCGTCTATGGTGGTGACATGCTCAGCCAGCGTAATCGCGGCCTCCAGCGATTGCACCACCTTGATGCCGTCGGCACTGAACTCCGGATCCCGGCTGATCACGATATTGGTGCGACCGGGCAGCGGCCGACCGATAGACTCCCAGGTTTTTCGCCCCATGATGATGGGTTTGCCCATGGTCACCTGCTTGAAGTAGCGCAGGTCCTCGGGCAGATACCAGGGCAGGGCGTTATTACGGCCAATCACACGGTTGCGGGCCATGGCCCAGATTAATGCCAGTCTCATAGTCGTTCCAGTTATTCGTATTAAGCGGCGACCGCTGCAGATCATTGTCGAGCGTCGCCTGTTGGAGCACAGGGGATTCTACCCTGTTTCCCCGGTCGGTTCTAATCAGGTCGAGCGCCTGATTGGGAAGCCCGTGTCAGGTGCCAAACTCGTTGAGCTAGGCGGGGCAAACAGCGTACACTGACAGGGCTGCAAATATCAGCTGAATCAGTCGAACAGAATGGCCAGGGAACTACCTTATGAAAGAGTATCTGGAGCTCTTACGAGACATCCAAGAGAACGGTGTAAAAAAAGGTGATAGAACGGGCACCGGTACCACCTCCGTGTTTGGCCGACAATTCAGGCATAACCTTCAGAAAGGCTTTCCTCTACTCACAACAAAAAAGCTTCATTTCAAAAGCATTGCAAATGAACTTATCTGGTTTTTGAGTGGCAGCACCAACACTCAGTGGCTCAAGCAGAATGGCGTCTCCATCTGGGACGAGTGGGCGACCGAGAACGGTGATCTTGGCCCAGTCTACGGTAAACAATGGACAGCCTGGCCGACAAAAGACGGCTCAACAATAAACCAGATCGACTACGTTGTTGATACTCTCAAGAATAACCCAAACAGCCGGCGAATTTTATTTCACGGCTGGAACGTGGAATACCTGCCTGACGAAACGATTTCGCCGCAGGAGAATGCCAGAAACGGCCGCATGGCCCTGCCTCCATGCCATCTGCTGTACCAGTTCTACGTGGCTGAAAACAGGTTGTCAGCGCACCTGTACATCAGGAGCAGCGACAGCTTCCTGGGGCTGCCATACAACATTGCGTCTTTAGCGCTACTGACACATATGCTGGCACAGCAGTGCGATCTCGAACCCTTTGAGATAGTTGTCTCGATTGGCGACCTTCATGCCTACTCTAATCATGAAGAGCAGATCGCGGAACAACGGCAACGCTCACCAAAAGCACTGCCGAAACTGAAAATCAACCGGAAACCTGAATCGATTTATGATTACCGGTTTGAAGATTTTGAGATTGTTGGCTACGACCCTGCTTCCCACATCAAGGCGCCGGTCGCAATCTAATGCGTCAACGCCGACACGGATTTGCTCAATGTGCCTGCCACGATCAGAAGCTGACTCAATTGCAGAACGGTGAACTCTTTATTCCGCTTTATTGCAACGTCTTCAGCGCAGCCACCAGTTGCGCCAGTTCATCCGGCGTTGTGAACACCTGAGGCGTCACACGGATGCAGGCACCACTGCTGAGTTCGTAACGGGCAACGGTAAAGATGCCATACTCCTGTTCCAGACGCTGCTGCAGTGCCCTGACCTCAGCCGGACTGGATTGTCCACGCAGGCGAAAGGAAGCCATGCCCGTCCACGACGTTTCATCAGCGCCACCCAGCACTTCAATATGTGGCAGGGTGTCCGCCTCGGTGGTCCACAAGCCGCGCAGGTAGCGCAGTCGCGCCTCCTTGTTGGCTCCGCCCACTGACTCGTGAAAATCAAGCGCTGCGGGCACCGCCAGAATGGCAGCAAAATTGGACGTGGCGGTGTGCACACGCGCGCCGATGCGCGTATTGTCGTGATCCGTTTCCCCCGGATACGGCAGTACTTTCTCCAGAGTCCCCCGACGCATATACAAAGCGCCCACACCCACGGGTGCGCCTATCCACTTGTGCAGATTAAAGCCCGCCCAGTCGACCTGAAGCTCTGGCATAGTGTAGTCCAGCAACCCCCATGATTGCGCATTGTCGCAGATGACGTCGATGCCACGTGTCCGGGCCTCCGCAGCAATGCGGGCCACGGGCACCACCAGCCCATGCTGATTGCTGACGTGCGTCAGCAGAATTAGCTTGAGGTTCGGATTGGCATCAAATGCACTGATGTAGGCATCAAAGATCATCTGCTGCGAGGCACGGCCCGGCAGATTCACCACAACCGCTGTTGTGCCCTCCGTGTCAGCAAGCCATTGCATGGTCTGTTGAAAACTGGGGTAATCAATATCGGCAAAAAGTACTGTGTCATCGGCCGTGAGTCCCTGATACTGACGAATCAGGTTCTGGATGGATTCGGTCGCATTGCGGGTCAATACGATTTCGTCGGCAGACACGTTCAGTGCGCCGGCAACGCGCTCTACACTCTCCGCCATATCACGCCCGTAATGCTTGCGGGCATAGACAGACAACTGCTTGTTTACCATTTGAGTGGCAGCAATATATCGCTCCAGCACGGGCCTTGCCATCTTTCCCCAATAACCGTGCTCAAGGTTGATGATGCCATCAGCGCGTTCATAGTGGCTGCCCACATCACGCCAGAATGCCTCATCCATAGCAAGCCTGTCGGAATTCGCGGTCGACTCAGATCCCCCCATGAACTGTTGTGCTCGTACACCTGGCAATACCAAGCTGCCAGCCCCGACGGCAAGGCCGCCAAGCACCTGTCGTCTCGTAAAGGTTCCTGATGTCTTTTTCATGACAATAACGCCTCCGGATATTAGAGATTCAGTCTAGCGCATCTGTGTGACGGTAGTATTTCACCTAATAAGACAGAAACATGAAGATTTATTGACTTAGCATTTTTCACGAATATGTCACGGCCTGCTCCTATACTCGCGACGACTTTCTATCTGAATAACAAAGAACAGGGGTAAAATAATGTCAAACCAGAAACCTGCAGTGCCGGCCATCTGCCTGGGTGCTGCGATCCTGCTCACCCAGTCCAGTGTCGCATTCTCACAGCCTGCCACATCACGCGACGTCAGTGATCCTGCCATCGAAAGCGTCATTGTGACGGGCACACGGCGCTCGCAAAGAACGATCTTTGAATCCACAGCACCCATTGATGTTGTGTCGTCCAGCGAAATCAACAGCGCAATGTCGGAAGATCTGTCCGATGTCATGGCGCAACTGGTTCCATCTTACAAGGTGCAACGCCTGCCCATGGCCGATGGCCAGGTGTTTGTTCGCCCTGCTACATTGCGCGCGCTTTCTCCTGACCATACACTGGTACTGGTCAATGGCAAGCGCCGTCACCGCTCGGCCCTGCTTGGTGGCAATGGGGCCCAGTCACCCGATCTGGCGCAGATTCCCACGTTCGCCATCGGGCGTGTCGAGGTATTGCGTGATGGCGCGTCCGCCCAGTACGGCTCAGACGCCATTGCCGGCGTGATCAACATCATTCTGGACAACAGCACTGAATTCAGAAGTTTTGTTCAATATTCCGAGTACAGCGAGGGTGATGGTGAAAACACCCGTTTCGGACTGAAGTCGGGCCTTCCTCTTGGTACCGCGGGCTTCCTGACTGCCACCATGGAGTATGCCGACGCCGAAAAAACCTCACGCAGCCGCCAACGCCCAGATGCCATCCAGTTTCAGGCAGAGAACCCGAATGTGGTCGTACCCAACCCGGTACAGAATTGGGGACAGCCCGAGACTGAGAGTCTGCGCTTCATGTTCAACAGCGCCTACTCACTGAGTTCAGATCTGGAATTGTATGGCTTCGGCTCCATAGGCAGTGGCGAAGGTCTGTCGGATTTCAACTGGCGTAACCCGGATTCAACCAGTGCCTTCAACATCACTGATGTCTTCCCTGGCTTCGACCTGCGCACCCTTTATCCGGCCGGTTTTTCCCCTCAGTTTGGCCAGGAAGATGAGGACCGTTCGCTGACTGTGGGTATACGCGGCGACATCAATCCTGATCTAAGCTGGGACCTGAGCGCTGGCCTTGGCAGCAACCGCATCGATTACAACATGGCCAACAGCATCAATGCGTCTCTGGGCCCACAAAGCCCGACGACATTTGACATCGGCGCCTTAAAGCAGAGCGAGTTGAACCTGAATCTGGACTTCAACTATGTAATCGCTATCGGCAACCTGGCATTTGGTCTGGAGCGCAGAAAAGAAACCTATGAGGTTCAGACGGGTGACGTAGCGTCCTATGCTATCGGGCCAGGCGCCAACGCCGGACTGCCTTCAGGCTCAAATGGTTTCCCGGGTTTCAGCCCCGAGCAGGCAGGCGAGTCCAGCCAGTCCAGTCTTTCTGCCTACGTCGATCTTGAGATGCCGTTGAACGATGCCCTTACTGTCGGCGTTGCAGGCCGTTATGAAGATTATTCCGAGCACGACGATCGCATCTTCACGGGTAAACTGACTGGCCGTTATGCCATCAACGACAATCTGGCCATGCGCGCCACACTGTCCAATGGCTTCCGGGCTCCGACGCCAGGTCAACTGTTCAGCGAACGTACCTCGCAGGGCCTGGATACGGTGACCTTGAATATCTTCACAAACGGCCGTTTCTCGCCAACGGGTGACGTGGCACGCATTGTTTCCAACCGGGCAGGGGTGGATATCAAACCGCTGGATGCAGAAGAGTCCACAAACATCAGTGCCGGTATCGTTTTCCGGAATGATGCCGGCTTCAATTCCTCACTGGACGTCTATCGCATCGAAGTCGACAACCGTTTTGGTACGTCGGCAGGTTACACGCTGACTGACGCCGAGCGCGCCGAACTGTCTGCACTGGGCGTCCCGGGGGGCGAAGGTATCACCCGGGTCAACTTCTTCCAGAATGATTTCGACACACGCTCAAGCGGCGTTGACCTGGTCGTTGGCTATGCCATGGAAGCAGGGGCCGGGCAATTGGCTCTGTCTTCCTCGTTTAACTACAACCAGACAGAGGTGGTGGGCGGATCTTTCGAAAACAATGAAACCAACCGAATCCGTTTTGAAGAGAACCTGCCGCAGCAAACGCTGAATCTGTCGGCGAACTACCTGGTGGGGAATTTTGATTTCATGGGTCGCGTTCGCTACTACGGCTCATGGACTGACTTTTCTTTTAACGCCGATGGCGATATTCACCAGAAGTTCGGTGCCGAATCCTTCACCGATGTCTCAGCTACCTGGCAGGCTACGCAGCAACTGTCTGTTCGCCTGGGCGCCGAGAATGTGTTCGACCAGTATCCCGACGAGGCTGAGTTCCAGGCCAACCGCGGACTGATCTATTCACGCAACGCACCGTATGACACAGACGGCCGCAGCGTCTATCTGCGCCTTGACCTGAGTCTGTAACACCCCCGCTATCGAGTCCCAAGGTGAGAACCCCTCTTGCTTTGGGGCTTTTTGCTTCCCTGGAATTGGATGAAGGCTGTTAGTACACTGCTCGTTTCATGCCTTAGTTGGATTTCGGTACGCAATAACCAGCAATATGGCACCGGCAACTATCATGGGCACTGACAAAACCTGCCCCATGGTCAGCCAGTCCAGCGCAACAAAACCCAACCAGGAGTCGGGCTCGCGATAGAACTCAACAAAGAATCGCTGCACACCGTAACCGACTGCAAACAGCCCGGAAACGGCGTAGCGGGGACGTGGTTTGGACGAGAACCACCACATCAGGCCGAACAGCACCACGCCTTCCAGCACTGCCTGGTAAAGCTGTGAGGCGTGACGCGCCATCTGGTCCACATGCGGGAACACCATGCCCCAGGGTACATCGGTCGGGCGGCCCCAGAGTTCGCCGCCAATAAAGTTGCCTAGACGACCAACACCAAGGCCGAAGGGCGCCAGCGGGGCAATAAAGTCCAGCACATCAAAATAGTGTTTGTTGATACGCCGCGAATAGATATAAAACGCCAGCATCACGCCCAGGAAACCACCGTGGAAGGACATGCCGCCCTCCCAGATGCGAAGCAACCATAACGGGTCAGAAATGAAGCGGTCAAAATTGTAGAACACGACCGACCCGAAACGACCACCCAGCACGGCACCCAGGGCACCATAAAATACCAGGTCCGCCAGCTGTTCATCCGTGAACCGGAATTTGTCATGGCCGGGGCCGCCGGCGGCAGCACGCCTTGCCCTAACGCGGGCCAGATACCAGGCGCCGGTAAACGCGACGATGTACATGATACCGTACCAGTGCACCGTCAATGGTCCCAGAGAGAACGCTACGGGATCAATATCAGGGTAAGTCAGCATCGAGTGTCCTCAGGCAGGGTCAGTTGGTTCGTGAAGAACGCAGCAGGCGATCAACGCCGGCATTGTACAGCGCCAGGTCGACACAGCTGCGAATACTTTCGGCATCGTTCATTTGCATGACATCGTTGAGCAGGGCTTTGGCCGAACTCAATGTCATTGCCCTGATCACGGCTTTCACTTTGAGCAGGGTAGAGGCGTTCATCGACAGGGTATCAAAGCCCATGGCCATCAACAGGACGGCCGCGCCCGGATCTCCGGCCATTTCGCCACAGATACTGACCGGCCGGTTTTCGGCATGTGCAGCTGTCACCACATGCTGCAAGGCATTCAGCACCGCCGGATGAAACGCTGAGTACAGGTCTGCCACCCGGGGATTGTTGCGGTCGACCGCCAGCAGGTACTGGGTCAGGTCATTGCTGCCCACCGACACAAAATCAACAATCTGGCACAGGGCACGGGTGAGGTATACTGCCGCCGGCAATTCAATCATGACACCGATAGGTGGCATGCTGACGTCCAGTCCCTCTTCCTGAAGCTCGCGCAGGGCGCGCTTGATAATCTGGATGGCGCTGGTGACTTCCTGCAGGTTGGACACCATAGGCAACATGATCTGCAGGTTATCAAGCCCTTCACTGGCACGGATCATCGCCCGTGTCTGGGCAATAAAAATCTCCGGGTGGTCAAGTGTCACACGAATCCCGCGCCAGCCCAGAAAGGGGTTGGCTTCTTCAATCGGAAAATACGGCAGCGATTTGTCGCCACCGATATCCAGGGTCCGCATGGTCACTGGCTTGGGCGAGAACGCCTGCAACTGTTCACGATAAATGTCGGCCTGTTCGCGCTCACTGGGGAATCGCTCGCTGAGCAGGAAGGGCACTTCGGTTCGGAACAGCCCGATGCCTTCGGCACCATGATCCAGCGATCGCACCACATCGGTCATCAGACCGGTATTCACCCACAGGCTGACACGATGATGGTCGGGCGTGATACACGGCAGGTCGATCAGCGCTTCCAGGCCACGAACAAACTGTTCTTCTTCCTTCAGCACTTCGCCGTAGCGCGCCAGCGTCGCTTCCGATGGACTGGTCAACACCGTGCCGTTGTAGCCATCAACAATCAGTGGCCGACCGTCGAGCTTGCGATAGGGCAGATCAATCACGCCCATCACGGTCGGAATACCCATGGTGCGCGCCAGAATGGCAACGTGAGAGTTACCTGACCCCTTCACGGAAATCATGCCTACCAGTTTTTCCCGGGGTACTTCCATCAACATGGACGGCGCCAGCTCCTCGCCGACCAGAATGGTGTTCTCGGGATACTCGCGTTGCTTGGTGCTTTCGGTTTCCTGCAGGTAGGCCAGTACACGGCTGCACAGATCCTTGATGTCCGCGGCACGTTCGCGCAGATACGGGTCTTTCATTTGTTCAAAGGATTTGACGTGGTCGGTGGCGACATCGGCCAGTGAGCCCTGCGCCCAATTACCCTGGCGGATCAGTTCATTGACCTCACGGCCCAGCGCATCGTCATCCAGCATGCGAAGATAGACATCGAACAGTTCGCGCTCTTCCGGTCGCAACTGCTGACCGACGCTTTCACTGAGCGCGCGTATGTCGTCACGTACCGAGGACAATGCGGTGGCAAATGCACTCAGCTCGGCATCGATGTCACTGATCTGGCGACTGGGAATGATGCTCAGGTCGGCATGTGGAAATACCACCACGGCATGGCCGATGGCCACGCCAGAGGCTCCCGAGATACCCGAAAAACTGCTGTCGGCACGCCGCTGACCGGAGGGGCTGACGCCCTGAATTGCGCCGGTGGCTTCGGCGGCGGCGATAACGCCGGCCAGTTGAGCCGACAGGGTAATCAGAAAGGCTTCTTCACCGGCATCAAATGATCGTTTTTCCCGGTGCTGTACAACCAGCACGCCCAACACTTTACGATGGTGAATGATGGGCACGCCCAGAAAGGAACTGAAGGCTTCTTCACCGGTTTCCAACAGGTAGTGATAATTTGGGTGGGATTGCGCGTCTTCCAGGTTGACCGGTTCCGCATTGCGGGCCACCAGACCCACCAGACCTTCGTCCAGCTGCAAGCTGACATGACCAACTGATTCCTTGCGCAGGCCTTCGGAGGCCATCAGCACATGACTGCCGATGTCAGTATCCAGCAGGTACACCGAGCAGACCTGCGTGGCCATGGCATCGCGCACGCTCGACACAATAACGTCGAGCGCGGATTGAAGGTCCCGGGCAGAATTCACCGCCTGAACGATGTCACGCAATCTATCTAGCATATGGGGCTGACTGGCAGCATCTCACGAGTTAATGTACCGGTTCAGGGGCTTGACCAGCTGTTTTAATGCCTGGCGATAGACTTCTCTTTTAAAATCAATCACCTGACTAAGTGGATACCAGAAACTGACCCACTGCCAGTCATCGAACTCCGGCGTCATGTTCTGATTGGCCAGACAAATACGCGACTCTTCTCCTCGCAGCCTCAGCAAAAACCATTTCTGTTTTTGACCGATACACACCGGGTTGGAGTTCTGCCGGATATAGTGCCGGGGTAACTGGTAGTACAGCCAGTCCCGTGTGCTGGAGAGAATTTCCACGTCCCTGGCCTCAAGCCCGACTTCTTCTTTTAATTCCCTGTACATCGCCTGCTGCAAACGTTCACCCTGACGAATCCCGCCTTGCGGAAACTGCCAGGCATCCTGTCCGATACGCTTGGCCCATAACACCTGCCCTCTGGGATTACAGATGATGATACCGACATTGGGTCTGAAGCCTTCAGCATCAATCATGTTGGTGTCTCATTGATTCCCGTATTACCCAGTGACAGAACAGTCGCGCGATGTCCACTCTGCATTGTTTCACAATTTCGTTCGGCAAAAAAGCGCCCGTCTCAGGTTATAATGCCGACCCGCTTACCCCACCAATGCCGATAGCAGGGACTGACTTCATGACAAAACTGGCGATTTTTGACCTCGACAACACGCTGCTGGCAGGCGACAGCGACCACGCCTGGGGGGAATATCTGTGCCATGCC
Source organism: Pseudohongiella acticola (assembly GCF_001758195.1). Taxonomy (NCBI): domain Bacteria; kingdom Pseudomonadati; phylum Pseudomonadota; class Gammaproteobacteria; order Pseudomonadales; family Pseudohongiellaceae; genus Pseudohongiella; species Pseudohongiella acticola. Next base: position 2,310,654 of record NZ_MASR01000001.1, on the reverse strand, counting down.
GGCCTGGTTGATGCCGAGGCGCACCGACAACGCAACGACGCCTTTTATCAGCAATACAAGCAGGGCGTGCTGGACATGAATGAGTACTGTGAATTTGCCATCGCGCCGGTCGTGGGCCTGCCGGTCACCCGTCTGACGGAGCTGCACGCCGCTTTCATGACCGAATTTGTTGAACCGATGCTGCAGGCCAGCGCGCAGAAACTGATTGATGACCATAAAGCGGCAGGGGACATCTGCCTGATCGTTACCGCGACCAACCGCTTCATTACCGGACCGATCGCCGACAGGCTGGGCATAGAGCACCTGATAGCCACGGACCTGGCTCACACCGCAGGCGTCCTGACAGGCAAAATCGACGGCAAACCCTGCTTTCAGGCCGGTAAAATAGGCAAACTCCAATCTTGGCTGGACACCCACAATGACGCCTCGCTGTCCATGCAGAACGCGGTTTTTTACAGTGATTCGTTTAATGATATTCCGTTGTTGGAAGTCGTGGGCGAGGCCGTGGCAGTTGATCCCGATGAGCGCTTGCGCCAGCATGCCCGAGAACAGGGCTGGCGCATTATCAGTCTGCGATCAGGTTGAGATCCACGATCAGGTCGTCGGCCAGTCGCTCCAGCTCGGCGCGCAACGCCTCGATATCCAGATCGGCGGGGATATGCAGCACCGCCTCGGCGCGGAACAGAATATCCGACGACATGGGTGCCGGCACACACTCGGTATCCAGGTCGTCTACATTCACCTTCTGACGCGCCAGCGCACCTGAAATATCACGAATGATACCCGGCCGGTCGTTGCCCACCAGACTCAGACGCAGGCTGCGCTGGGGCTGATCCGCTTCGGGCTGCGCTGAGTGCTCAACGATCAGCTTCAATCGCGGTGACAGGGCATCCAGTGCCGAGACCAGAGCGTCCGATTTATCCTCGTCCACGCTGACGCGCAGAATGCCGGCGAATTTGCCGGCCAGCCGGGACATATTGCTTTCCAGCCAATTGCCCTGATGCTGAGCAACAATCTGTGCCAGCGACTCAACCAGCCCGGGTTGATCGTTGCCGATCAGCGTCAGTACCAGATATGTTTTCATAGACCACTACTCTTATCAGGCACCAATCATGATGCGGCGCGGGAACTGCCCAAACTCTTCCCAGTAACTGACCCGCTCGGGCAGATCGGCAGTCACTGCCTGCGTATTGCCGTTAATGTCGGTGACCCGTGAGACCACCGTATGTTCACCCGGGGTGGCACCCTGCCAATCGAAATGAAACGGCTTCCAGCTATAGGTCGACGCCTGTGGATCTATCTGCGCCTGCTGCCAGGGGCCATCATCAACACGAACCTCAATGCTGCGCAACGGTGTGCCGTCATTCAGGGCAAAACCACTGATACGGTGACTGTTACCAAGGCGGGTAACGCGGGCAATGACCGACTTCAGGTTCATGCGTGCCACCGAGTTTTCCACCCAGCGCTCCTGATCGCCGACCATGGTTTTTTTCAGGGTCACGTAATCACGTCCCATGAAGCGGCCCATGTAGCGTGTGTCCTGGACATGAATCTGGGTTAACCATTTGACGTTGGCGACACCATAGAAGCCGGGTACCAGCAGTCGCAGTGGTCGCCCATGATGCACTGCCAGCGGCTCTCCGTTCATTTCAAAGGCCAGCATATTGTCTTCGCGCATGGCATCTTCCAACGACAGGCTGCGGGCAAAGGCCTTGTCGACCTCGCGTCCACGAATTTCTTCCTGGCCGATATCGCCACCAAAAAAGACCACCTCGCGTCCGTTCTCCTGAACGCCAGCGCGCTCCAGCAGCGCTTTCAGATTGATACCGCGCCAGCGTGCATTGCCCACCAGCCCGTGATACATACGGTTGCCATTTCCACCGCACTCAAAGCCGACGTCCAGTGACTGATCAGGCAGCGCCATCAGTTCATCCAGGGTGAAGCTCAGTGGACGATCCACCAGACCGGTGATGGTCAGGCGGTAGTTGCTGACATCAAGCTCGGGCTGACCGTAGTGTTGCACCACGTAAAAGTCATCACTGTAGAAGTTGTCGATCTGCCGGGTATCAATAATGTGGGTCATGCCGGGGCGGCGCGGACCAGGGTCGTAACCTTCGGGCACGTCAAGAAAGGGTATTACCTCTTCGCCCTGGGCCAGTGCCAGCCACGGGAAGCCGGCGCTGGCCGCCATGACACCCGCGCCCAGGCCGGCTTTCAGCATGGTTCTGCGGCCTTCATTGACGGCTGCTTTCTCGCTCTTGGCTGTTTCTCCGCTCAGGGCTGTTTCTCCGCTCAAGGCTGTTTCTCCACTCAAGGCTGCTGTCTCATTCCTGATTTTCATAAACCCACCTTTTTCATTATTTTTCATTATACTGGTTTATTAAACACTTAATGCTGATGCCCGCCCGGACCGTGTACGTGGCGATGAGCCACCTCTTCCGCGGTTGCCTGACGCACACCCAGCACTTCAATCTGATAGTGAAGCGTTCGGCCTGCATAAGGGTGATTGGTATCCAGGTCAACATTGAACTTGCCGGCCTTGATCACCAGCGCATTTTTTAAGCCGCGATTGGTTTTAACCGAGACAATGGCACCTGGCACCAGATGTTTGCGTTCAGGTGCGTTCTGCAGATGTTTGATGGGAACACGCAGCAACTCGTTAGAGGTGCGTGGCCCATAGGCCTGCTCCGGAGACAGCGTAATTTCGATACGATCGCCGGCTTTTTTGCCCACCATGGCCTGTTCCAGACCTGGCACAACATTGCCGTGGCCGTGCAGATACAGCAAGGGCTGGCGACCAAAGGACGCTTCCAGCCATTGCGAGCGGTTGCCATCGGGGCGCACTTCGCACAAACGATAATGGAAGGCGACAACCCGATTTGTGTCCACGCGCATGGTCAGGTGCGCTGGTGGTTCCTGTACGCTGGAGTAATTGACGGAGGCGCCTTCAACTCGTTGCCGGGGGGCTTGCTCGGCGGGTTTCGTGGCCTCGGCCGCCGGAGTTTTCTTTGCAGCTGGGGCTTTTTTGGCAGCAGGTGCTTTTTTCGCAGCAGGAGCTGCTTTGGCCGCAGGGGCTTTTTTTGCAGCAGGAGCTGCTTTGGCCGCGGGCGCTTTCTTTGCTGCAGGTGCTTTTTGGGCAGCAGGCGCTTTCTTGGTCGCAGGCGCTGGTTTAGCTGCCGTCGTTGATGCTTTGGTCGTTTTCGCGGCCTTGGCTGCTGCGGGCTTTTTCGGAGCTGCGGCCTTTTTCGGAGCTGCGGCCTTTTTGGAAGCTGCAGGCTTTTTGGGAGCTGCGGCCTTTTTTGGAGCTGCAGGCGCTTTCGGCGCCGCTTTGGCTTTTGCTGCTGTTTTGGGGGCTGCTTTCTTTGCCGGCGCGGCCGCTTTGGCAGTGGTTTTGGTCGCGCTCTTGGCAGCAGAAGCGGCGGGCGCAGCTTTTCCGGCAGCGGCTTTCTTGGTTTTTGCTGCCGATGCTTTAGCCGCGCTCGTTTTTGTCGTTGATGCCTTTGCCGCAGGCGTGGCTTTTTTAACAGGTTTGTCAGCGCTTGTGTCGGCTTTTTTAGTGCGTGATGCTTTGGTTTTGGTGTCAGTCATACCGATCTCTCTCTGTCAGGATGATCGATTCTAGCAGATTGCTCCGGCGAAGAAATACGTCTCCCCGCTTAGTTTGACTAAGCGCCCGCCAGATGACGAAAAAAACCATTAGAATGACGTCAATATCTGAGATATGTTCAGGCGTTATATGTTTTTGCCTTGCCGCCAGACCCCGGAGATCCAGCGATGTCATTAAAAGATTCAAAAACGGAACAGAATCTCAAGGCAGCTTTTGCCGCCGAGTCACAGGCGAACCGCCGCTATCTGTATTTTGCCCAGAAAGCCGATATTGAGGGACACAACGATGTTTCCGCGTTGTTTCGGGCCACAGCCGAGGGCGAAACCGGGCATGCCCATGGCCATCTTGAGTACCTGGAAGCGTCAGGCGATCCGGTGACCGGCCTGCCTATCGGCACTACATCCGACAACCTCAAGTCAGCCATTGCCGGAGAAATGCATGAGTACACTGACATGTATCCCGGCATGGCAAAAGATGCCCGGGAGGAGGGCTTTGACGAGATCGCGGACTGGATGGAAACGCTGGCCAGAGCGGAGCGCTCTCATGCCAATCGTTTTCAGAAAGCACTGGAGCTGCTGGAAGAGTAATCAGGGGTAAGCGTGTGACTGACAACAGCAAACTGACGGTGGCGGACATCAGCACACCGGATCAATACCAGCGTCAACGACCGGCCGTGCGCCGGGCCATGATCGACTACAAGAAAAATCGCCGGGTCGCGCTGGGGCCCCATGTGACGCTGCATTTCGAAGACATGATGACCATGAGATACCAGGTTCAGGAGATGGTATATGCGGAAAACCTGCGCGGCGATGACGCCATTGAGCAGGAATTGGCGGCGTACAATCCACTCATCCCCGACGGTACCAATCTCAAATGCACGTTGATGATCGAGGTTTCTGATCCGGATCAGCGACATCAGATCCTGCGCGATCTACTGGCACTGGAGCAGCACGTCGGCATCCAGGTTGACGGCCATGAACCGGTCATGGCCAGCGCCAATAATGACTCGGCAGAATCAGTCCCGAGCAAAACCTCAGCGGTGCATTTTCTGTGTTTTGAGTTTCAGCCAGCCATGATAGACGCACTCTTCAAGGGGGCTAGCTGCTCACTCTTCAGCAATCATCCGGCATACCGTTGCCGCGTTGATCCCTTGCCCGACTCTGTTAGCCATGCCCTCAGTCAGGACTTCACGCCAACCAAGGCGCACTGACAGCGCTGTCAAAAATCATGTATAATGGCGGACTTTCCATGATAAGCCCCAAGGTTGACAGTATTATGTCCAAGTCCAAGAAAGATCTGCCTGTCTGTGACAGAGATGATCTGGCTCGCCAGATGGCGGCCTTCGAAAAATCAGGCGGCAAAGTGCAGCAGATTCCAACGGGCACCAGCGGCCAGACGCATACCCGTGGTCCGCGCCAGATTATCCTGAGTCACAAAACTGCAAATTGACACGTCTTGCGGAGCCGGACGATAGTCGCCCGGCTCCGCAATCGAGCCATCGCTAGTCTGCTGCGCCCACCCTGCTGACCTCGTAACCACGATCCGAGAGCATTGCCAACACGCCATGCTCACCGACCAGGTGTGCCGCACCAACCAGAACAAATTCGGTGCCCGGCTCATCAAACATGGCTTCGATCTGCGGCATCCAGTTGTTGTTGCGCTCCACCAGCATACTCTCGTATAACTCCGGGGCCTCCTCCAGCATGGGCTTGATAAACTGCGACTCCAATGCTTCCAGGTCGCCCGAGCGCCACGCCACCAACATCTCGTCCATGGCCTCGCCAATGGTTTCCAGATCCCGCAACGAATAAGCGACAAATTCGCTTTCGTAGCCTTCTCCCATACCCGCCAGCATGTCGATCTGTTCATCAATGGTTTCCAGCGCGCCACGGGTTTTACCGTCGCCCATGGCACGTGTGCTGTAATAGGCATCTACCCCCTGAGGCGTAAAACCCCGGCTCTGGAACTCGATCAGTGACAATGTCGTGAGCAGCATGCCCGGTTTGAACTTCTGCATCATGGCCATCGGCAGGCCTGCGTTTTCGGCGTAGGCTGCCAACGCCGCATAGGTCTCGTCGTCAAGCACACTCTGCAGCGTGCGCTCATCCTGATAGGTGAGCCGCTGCATCATGCGCGCCTGCACGCCCATATCCGCCATCTGGCTTTGATCAATTTCGAAAAACAATCGGTCTGAGGCGTCATAAGCGGCGGCATATGCCTCCGGCAATGGATAATCCTGGGCCCGTAACAGATGTATGGTGCCGCCAAGGAACACTGTTTCGTCGCCTTTGCTTGCCTGCCATACCGAGGATTCGGCGTTGACCGGCACGCTGACGGCAAACAGTGTCAGGGTCGCCGCAACGGTGCACAGCATTCTGTGCAGTGTTGCTTTTGCCCGTGTCATGACCCCTGCCTGGGTCTGAATCTGAACCCGGGCCCGGCCACGGAGCGGCATTGCTGTTACACTGTCCATTGATCGCCTCACTGATAAACGCTTGTCCATTGCTGCTCCTGATAGGTAATTATGGCAAAACTGTTATTTCGTCTGCGTCATGTGCCCGATGACGAAGCTGCTGAAGTGCGGGAACTACTGACCGCACACGACATTTCATTTTATGAAACCAGTGCAGGCAACTGGGGCATCTCCATGCCAGGCCTCTGGCTGCATGACAACGCCGACTACGCGCAGGCTCGCAGCCTGCTTGATGACTACCAGCAACAGCGCCAGCAGCGCATGCGGGCTCAGTACCAGGCCGACAGAGCAGCCGGCACCGCCGACACCCTGTTCAGCCTGTTGCGCGAGGATCCGGCTAAAGTGATCGCCTACCTGTTTATCATTGTTGTTGTGGCAGCCATATCGATTCTGATTTTTTACTGACCCCGGTCCTTTGACGTGACTCTGTTCGTTTAAATGACTCTTTTCTTCTAAGTGACTTTAGCTGACCGTGACAAGCTAATTAATCGTTTTTTTCTATCAATTTTGTTAGCGGGGCCGGCAGACCGGCTCATGTGCCAGCACCAGACTCACTCAACCAACTGCTGTCGCCACCAATGATACATTTTATGTATCATTGTCTAACATATATTTCATTTTACCTAAGCAGCCTTCGCCGCTATTATGGGCCCTGTTAAATTAATCAGCCAACCACACACTGGAACGGCTACACGGCAAAGGAGCGTTAACGTGTCATTGATCAACACTGAAGTAAAACCATTTAAAGCAACTGCTTTCCATAACGGCGAGTTCGTGGAAATCACTGAAGCGGATCTCAAAGGCAAATGGTCAGTGGTATTTTTCTATCCAGCCGACTTCACCTTCGTGTGTCCTACCGAGCTGGGCGACCTGGCTGACAACTATGCCGAGCTGCAGAGCCGTGACGTGGAAGTGTACAGCGTGTCCACCGACACCCACTTTACCCACAAAGCCTGGCACAGCAGCTCCGAAACCATTGGCAAGATCCAATATCCAATGGTGGGCGACCCCACGGGCGTGATCAGCCGCAACTTTGAAGTCATGATCGAAGAAGTTGGCCTGGCTGAGCGTGGCACCTTCATTATCGATCCTGAAGGCGTGATTCAGGTCATGGAAATTTCTGCCGGTAACATCGGCCGTGATGCCTCTGAACTGCTGCGCAAAATCAAAGCTGCCCAGTACGTTGCCAAGCACCCTGGTGAAGTATGCCCGGCCAAGTGGAAAGAAGGCGAAGCCACACTAACGCCATCTCTGGATCTGGTCGGCAAGATCTGATCCACCTGCTTTGATCGCAAAATTTGCATGATCTCAGCCCGAAGGCCCGGGCGCGAACACCGTCCGGGCTTTTTTGTGCCTGTCATTTGCGCCCATACCGTGTGCCGAGCATTACCGACTGAGCGCAGTTTATTAACGGATAGCCGTGTAAAAGAGGATTTCCCCGATGTTAGACGCCAACATGAAAACCCAGTTGAAGACCTACCTGGAAAAAGTCACTCGTCCTTTCGAGATTGTTGCGTCGCTGGATGACAGCGCCAAATCCGACGAGTTGCGCACCCTTGTCCATGACATCGCGGGTCTGACTGACAAAATTACGATACGCGAAGATGGTGACGACGAGCGCCGCCCCTCATTCGCTCTGCAACGCCCGGACGCTGACATGCACCTGCGCTTTGCAGGCATTCCCATGGGTCACGAATTTACGTCACTGGTGCTGGCCCTGCTGCAGACCGGTGGTCATCCGCCCAAGCTGAGCGACGAGAAGATTGAACAGATCAAGGCCATCAAAGGCGAGTTCGTGTTTGAAACCTATTTTTCCCTGTCATGCCAGAACTGTCCGGATGTGGTTCAGGCGCTGAATCTGCTGGCAGTGCTTAACCCCAACATAAAGCACGTTGCCATTGATGGTGCATTGTTTCAGGACGAAGTTGAGCAACGCCAGGTGATGTCAGTACCCAGTGTGTATCTGAACGGTGAAGCCTTTGGCCAGGGACGCATGGGTGTGGACGAAATTCTGGCCAAGATCGATACCGGTGCCACTGAACGCGAAGCGGAAAAGATCAACGGCAAAGAACCGTTTGATGTGCTGATCGTGGGCGGTGGCCCCGCTGGTGCTGCGGCAGCCATTTATGCCGCACGCAAAGGCATTCGCACTGGCGTTGCTGCCGAACGTTTTGGCGGCCAGGTGCTGGATACGATGGGTATCGAAAACTTCGTTTCGGTACAGGAAACCGAAGGTCCGAAGCTGGTGCGTCAGCTGGAAGAGCATGTGAAACAATATGATGTCGATATCATGAGCCTTCAACGGGCATCGGCCCTGATTCCGGCTGAAGAAGCCGGTGGCCTGCATGAGATCAGACTTGATAATGGTGCCACGCTACGCTCAAAAACCATCATTCTGAGCACTGGCGCACGCTGGCGCGAGCTGAATGTGCCCGGTGAAACCGAATATCGCAACAAAGGTGTTGCCTACTGCCCTCACTGCGATGGACCACTGTACAAAGGCAAACGCGTTGCTGTGGTAGGCGGTGGCAACTCGGGCATTGAAGCCGCCATCGACCTGGCCGGCATTGTTAAACACGTGACTGTTATCGAGTTTGCTGATTCGCTGAAGGCTGACGACGTACTGCAGCGCAAGTTGCACAGCCTACCCAATGTGGATGTCATTACCTCGGCACAAACCACTCAGGTGGTGGGCGACAAGCAGAAGGTGACAGGCATTGAGTACAAGGATCGTAACAGCGATGAGCTGCACACGGTCGAGCTGGAAGGCATATTTGTGCAGATTGGTCTATTACCTAACAGTGAATGGGTCAAGGGTACGGTGACCACCAGCAAATACGGCGAGATTGAGATTGATGCCAAGGGGCAGACCAATATCCCCGGTGTGTTTGCGGCAGGTGATGTCACCAATGTGCCTTATAAACAGATTATCATTGCCATGGGCGAGGGCTCACGGTCATCGTTAAGTGCATTTGATTACCTGATCCGGCATTAATTCCGCGATTTCCGCCTCCTGACAACGGCAGGAGGCGGAACATGGGGATTGCCTTCTGCGCTGATCCGCTGCATAGTTCTGTCCGTAGTTAACGGTCAAACCAAAAAATCAGGACACCTGAGGATGCAAAATCCTAGCTTTTCCATGAATGAACCCCCGCCACACAAGCAGCTACGACACACAGACTCGGTGCAGCGAATTCGACAAAAACGCCTTGAACAGGCAATCCTTGTGGTGCTGATTGCGCTCGTTGCTCTGACACCGTTCAACCTGGCTGAGTCCAAGATTACGGTTGTCCCTACCCTTCTGTTTTCCATTCTTTCTCTCATTACAGCGCTGATGCTGTTGCGTAAAGGCTATGCTCAGAGTGCCGCAACGCTCACACTCATTGTCATGTTTGTATGCACAGCCCAGGCCATGTGGGGCGGAGTTGGTCTGCGTTCCTCGGCATTGATAGGTTTTCCGGTCGCCCTGCTGTTTGCAATGATCATGCTGGGCCAGAGAGCGTTTTATCTGGCACTAGCGGCAATGCTTGGGTATATGGCGATTCTTTTATGGGCAACCAACAATGGCTGGCGCACCGGGCTGGAAGACTCAACCGATTATCGTTGGTTAGTGGACTATGGCATCATTTTATCGGCTGCCAGTTTCATTATCCGCGTGCTGGCGGCCGATCTGCTGGCACTGCTGGACGCCCTTCACGTGCAAATGGACGCTGCCACACGCTCCAGATTACAGGCTGAACACCTGGCCAACCATGACAATCTGACCGGACTGCCAAACCGACGTATGGCGGAACACTACTTTAATGAGTTATGGACACTCAGCCAGCAGGAGCATGCCGGTGTAGGCCTGGTCTTTGTCGACGTGGACAACTTCAAGACCTTTAATGACTCACATGGTCATGATCTGGGCGATGAGCTGCTGCGCCATCTGGGCAATACCATCAGCGGCCAACTGCGCAAGTCCGATCGACTGGTCCGTATTGCCGGTGACGAGTTCCTGATCCTGCTATCAGGTATTTCCAAGGGCAAGGACGTGGAACTGATTCTGGATAAGGTCCGCAGTGCTGTTGCCAGGCCCGTTACCATTCACAGCGAGACCGTGATTCCGGCCCTGTCCATGGGCATTTCACTGGCGCCGGAACATGGTGAAAATTTCAGAGAGTTGGTAACCATGGCTGATCACGCCATGTATCAGGCCAAAGCTGCCGGGCGCAATCAATATCAGTTTTTCCGCCCGAAACAGCTCAAGTAACGACATTCCGCCGATACTTTTTTAATACATGCCCTTAACATTCATCTGCAGGGCAAACAGGCTGCTGCGCGCAGTCACATAAAGAATATCTCTTTCCGGCCCGCCAAAAGTCATATTGGCAGGCGCCAGCGGAAATGTCAGCGTTGCTACCAATTCACCGGCCGGGCTGTACACGGTGATATCGTTGCCACCGGTCAGATAAAGATTGCCGTGTTCATCGAGCGTCACACCATCCGAACCCTGACTCGCCATCAGGCGTCTGTTGCTGACTTCGCCCGGAGCAGAGATGTCGTAGGCATAGGTCGCATTGCCCACATGGTCGGCGACATAAAGTGTTTCCCCGTCTCGGGTACCAATAATGCCATTTGGTTTCACCAGATCCGTAATGATCGCTTCGGCTGCGTCAGCACCTGCAGCCAGGTAATAGACATAGTAGCCGGGTTGTGGGTTGCTGGATTCATCACCGTAGACCGGGTCAGTGAAATAAATACCGCCACTGCCATCAACCCAGAGATCATTTGGGCTGTTGAAACGCTGACCATCATGTTCGCCGACAACCACCGTCGCCTGTCCCTGATCATCAACCGCCGTGATGCGACCTGCGCCACCTTCGGCAGCAAACAGGTTCCAGTCCCGGTCGAAGAACAGACCATTGGTACGGTTGGTGTTTTCCCTGAACGTCTCCAGCTCACCTTCAGTCGTCCAGACATAATTGGTGTTGGTCGGAATATCCGAGAAATAAACATTACCGTCAGCATCAGCAGCAGGGCCCTCGGTAAATACAAACCCATCCTTCAATAATGTAATTTCTGCACCGCTGGCAACCAGATCGATGTTTTGCGCCAGCAATGAGCTGGAGAAAATAGTGGCCACGCCGAAAATCGATCGCAATAGAAATTTATTCATTAGCACATACTCCGGATGAATGGTTAATTAGTCGGTTGGTGGCAGGCTGATATTATTCGGCCCGCCACCAGAATAACTCAGCCACGGCCCAGAAACGGCTGCCGTGGATCCAGCACAGTGGCATCAATGATGGTGGCATTCTGTGGCATGCTCAACATCAGTACGGCAACCCTGGCGATATCTTTCACCGCCATTTTGGGTTCATCGGCAACAGATTTGGGCGCCTTGTCCCAGATGTCGGTATGCACATTGCCCGGGTGCAGACAGCTGACCATAATGCCAATTTCACGCCCTTCGATAGCGAGCGCGCGGGTCATGCCCTGCAGACCGAATTTGCTGGTGGTGTAGGGCACCGAACCAAACCGGGGGGTCTCGGAGGAGATACTGCCAATGTTGAGGATGCGGCCACCGCCGGTGTCTTTCATCACCCTGAACGCTTCACGGCTGTAAAGAAACGCACCGTTGAGATTGGTGTCCATGACCATCTGAAAGTCTTTCAGGCGCAGGTTCTGTATCGCGCCTGCACGCGCGATGCCGGCATTATTGACCACGGCGTCGACTTTTCCGAACAGCTCGACGGCGCGAGCAAATACTGCAACGGTGTCTTCTTCATTGGCAACATCGGCAGGCATGCCAAACAGCTCAGGATGATTGCTGGCAGCCAACGCTTCGTCAACACTGGCCTGCGATCGCCCGGTGATCAACACCCGGCCGCCTTCGGCGAGCACCGCTTCAGCAATGGCCTTGCCAATACCGCGCGTACCACCGGTTATAATTACTCCCTGCTGCTCCAGCAACTGCGCCATCTTGTCATCCTCAGGATAGGGTCATCAGGCGCAGACCTTATCATTTCGCTACCAGCTTGACCACTGTCCTGCCAGTTCCGCTGGCTGGCCGGATTCAACCGACGAAGGTTTGACCAGCAGGCCGGTCATTGCCGTAGGCAGTTGCGAAACCAGCAACTGATCACCGCGGCTGAGGGCAGATGAACGCACCAGCACCCGGTAGTTGCCTGCGTTATCCATGCGCTCCCCGACGCGTTCGATCTCCACCGCCTGCAAACGGTTATCGGCTATTCGATAGACCCGGCTATTGTCATACACTGCGTGAATGGGCAGGGCGACCACATTGGATTCTTCCGGCAGCGCGATCAGCAGATTGACAACACTGCCAAGGGCCATGACGGAGTCAGGCGCGACATGAAAAAAAGCGTCAATACCACTCTGGCCTGGTTTAACCTCGCCTGCCAGGCCCCGTAAATTGAAACCCAGGCGCTCACCTGCAATATTACTTTCTGCTACCACCGCTTTGCCTTTATCCAGATGGCGGCGCAACTGCTGTGCAATCTGCATCGGCACTGGCGCTCGCACTTGCAGACCGGCATAGTCGGCCACTGTCAACAGGGAGGTGCCAGCGTTGATACGGTCACCCGCCGCCACATGCAGTGTTATTACCCGACCGCTGAACGGCGCGCGTACGTCGGTATGCTGGCGGTCAAGTTCCGCTTGCCCAAGGCGCGCGGCGGCCTCAGCGACTGCCGCCTCTGCCTGTTGTTCCTGATTCGGGTAATCGGACACGCGTGACTGGTGTTGTGCCAGTACCATGGCGCGTTCGGTGGCCTCATGACGCACATCATCAAGCTGGGCATCGGCAATCATACTTCTGGCATGCAAAGACTCAAAGCGCTGCAACTTTTCGCGCGCCAGCTCGGCCTGGGCTTCATGGTGCAGGCCCAGATCACGCGCCAGTTGGTGCTGATTGCGTATTGAACGCAGCGCCGCCTCCGCGCTGGAAAGCGCCGCACGGGCGGACTGCTGTGCCAACGCCACCTCAGCATCATCCAGGCGTAACAGGGTTTCGCCTGCTTCGACCCATTCGCCCTCGCGTCGTAGTACCTGCGCCACGGTTGCCGTTACCCCGGCGCGCAATGTCGCCGACTGATCGGTTTCCAGTTTGCCATACACCTGAATGGTCGGCGCGATCGGACCCGGACTGACTTCACGGTATGAAACCGGCCACTCACGCTCGGCCCGTTCAACCGGCTCGGCTTTGGGCCCGGTGGCAATCACCAGCATGCTCAACAGCAGCAACATGCCAAACACCAGTACACCGGCAGCCTTGGCGCCGAGATAGCGGAATCGGGCCAGGGTCCGGCCCGGGAAATATTGCATCTTCATAATCACAATCCTTTTTGTGACACAACGTTCAAATTAACTGTTCGCGTCAACAAGCGCGACAGAGAGTTCTTGCAGTTCTCAATCAGTATGATCAGCGCCGGCACCACCAACAGCACCAGTAGCGTTGCGAACGCAAGGCCAAAACATAAGGTAATGGCAATAGGCACCATGTAGATTGCCAGACTGAAGCTTTCAAACATAAGCGGTGACAGGCCCGCTACGGTAGTCAGTGAGGTCAGCATCACAGCGCGAAAACGTGCCAACGCTGCCGTGCGTACCGCGTCTCGTAGCGCCATGCCGTTGGCAAGCTCGCGGCGCAAAAAACTCACCAGTACAATCGAATCATTGACCACCACACCGGTGAGTGCAAAGAATGCCAGCATGGTCATCACGCCCAGGTCCACACCCATTACCCAGTGCCCGGCAATGGCGCCGGTCAGCCCCAGCGGGATGGCAATCAGAACCGCCAGTGGCCAGGTGTAGGAGGCAAACGACCACGCCAGGATCAGGTAGATGAACACCAACGTCAGTACCGCACCCAACTGCATCGCAGCCATCAACTGCTGATTGAACAGACTGGCGCCGCCCAGATTCGAACTCAGCCCGTAGCGCTGATTGATGTCGCGCAACGCTCCATCGGTGACGTCTGCCAGAATCCGTTCAGCATTGTTTTGCTGACTGTCCACCGAGGCACTGACCATGACCGACATCGAACCACCATTGTGATTGATGACATCTATACCACGGCGTGTACTTAAGGATGCCACCTGACCCAATGGCACGATGTCACCTGCAGGAGTGCGCACCGGGAACTGATTCAGCGATGCAATATGGTCGCGCTCAGCATCGGGCAGCATCAACAGCACTTCCAGCTCGGCGTTGTTCTGATTGAATATCTGCACCCGGCTGCCGTAGTAAGCTGCTCGCAACTGCTGTCCCAGCGCCGCAGTAGTCACACCCAGCGATTTGCCCTGGGGAGTCAACGAGAAAATCATCTGATCCTTGCCATAAGGCAGGTTGTCGTAGATGTTATCGACCCCTTCATAACTGGCCAGTGCTGCCTGCAGCTCCTCCGAGGCCTGCTTGAGGCTGTCGAGATCATTGCCTCGCAGCACCAGCGACATATCTGGCCCGCCGCCATTGGCACCACCACGTACCTCAAGCACCAATTGTTCTACGTAAGGCGGTGTCACTACCTGAGCCCGCCATTGCTCAACAAAAGGCTGCGGTGCCAGCGAGTAGACATCCTCCCAGGCATACTCGACACGCATGGAGCCGTACTGAAGGCCGGTTTTACGCTCCTGATTCAATAGCGCCGAATTCAACCGGACAAAGTAGCCATTGATATTGTTGTCGCCGTGCTTGGCGTTGGTCGCCTGCAACGTCTGCTCCAGGTGCCCCATAAATGATTTACGCTGCTGCGGCGTTGCGTCGACCGTAAAATTCACGTTTGCTTCCAGCATCTGCAGGCTGACACCGGTGACAAAATTTACCCCGACCCGGCCGCTGATGATCAGACTGAAGGCAAGGATGACACAGCCGAACGCAGTTAACAGCGTTGCCACCGGTCGCGCCAGCGCCAGCTCCAGTACGGGTCGATAGAAACGGTCACGGAATCCGTAGAAGAAGCGGTCAAACTTCTCCCGAAAGGCCGAACGCTGGCCACGATCCATGCGGGCAAAGCCATGCTTGAGATGCGCCGGCAACACCAGGAAACACTCCACCAGTGAGGCCACGATGACACAGAACAACACCATCGGCATGGTGGCAATGACTGCACCCAATTCCCCGCCGGAAATCAACAGGGGGACAAAGGCGGCCAGTGTGGTCAGGGACGATGTCATCACCGGCATAAACATACGTTTGGCGGCACCGGATGCAGCCGCTTCCGGTGAATGACCCTGTTCAAACAGGCTGACTGCATCCTCACCCACAACAATGGCATCATCTACAACAATACCCAGCGCCATGATGAAGGTAATCAATGCCAGAATATTGATGCTGCCATCAAAGATATAAAAATACAGCATGGTTGCGAACAGAAAACTGACCGGTATGCCCGCCGTCACCCAGAACGCGGTACGGGTATTTAGGAAAACAAACAGCGTCAGGACAACCAGTACCATACCGGACCAGGCGTTACTGGCAATGACCTCCAGCTGTTCCTTCAACAGCAACCAGACCTCCTGATAGACCTCGACGGTGATGCCTTCGGGTAACCCTGGTCGGGTCTCATCCAGCCAGGCCTGCAGTGCCTGTGCGGACAGCATGGCATCGGAGTCGGTAATACGGTACAGGTTCATTTCAATCGCGGGCAGACCGTTCTGACTCAACACCGGTTGACCGGCGCGCGCACGTTTGTCGATGCTGGCGACATCACCTAGACGAACCAGCTCGCCGGTGCCTGGCACGCGCACTTCCAGTTGCTCAAACTCACGGATGTCGCGACGCTGATCCAGCGCGCGCAGCTGCATTTCACCCTGGTCGCGGGCAACTGTGCCCGCCGGTACATCGGCGCTGCGTTGCCTGACTTCAGCAGCCAGTGTGTCCAGTGAGGTATTCATCGCCAGCAGACGGGCGCTGGACACCTGGATCGCCAACTCTTCTTCTGGCAGACCGCTGAACTCGATGCGGTCGACACCGGCAGCATACAGTTCGCGCTCAAACTGGCGCACCATCGGCGCCAGCTCGGCTACCGAACGACCACCGGAAACCAGCAGAGAGGCGATGTTTTCATAATTGGTACCACGGCGAGCAACAATCGGCTCCATGTCCGCGGGCAGGTTTCTTACCCGGGCAATACGATCGTTGACATCATCAATGATCTTGCCCATGTCGGAATCAAAACTGAATTCCAGTCGAATGCTGGCCGAGCCCTGCGTGCTGCTGGAATACATCTGCTGCAGGCCCACCAGCGTGCGCAGTTGCTGCTCAATCGGCACCACAATCAACTGTTCCACATCTTCAGCAGAGGCACCGGGCCAGCTCGCATTGATAATGATGCCCGGCCATTCCACGGACGGATCGAGCTGGGTATTGATGCGACTGGATGCCCACAACCCCGACAGGATCATCATGATCATGACCAGATTGGCAGCCACTTTGTGGCGGGTGAAAACATCGATGATGCTTGTCTTGTTCATTTTAAACACGGCCTGTGACTGTTTTTTTGCCAGGGACAACCCGTCCCTTTAGCAAAGACAATTCACAGATCGTGCCAGAATTTAACCCTTTGTTTTATATGGTCTATTTTTGGGTGTGGCGAAAAAGCCGACTGGCAGGCAGCGGTAATTGGGCTAACAGGTGGTGATTTTCACCACTTGAGATCAGAGTCGCCAGGCCTACTGATAACCTCTGGCCTGCAGCTCGAACAGGGTGGCGTACTGACCGTCTTTGGCGAGCAGGCTGTCATGATTACCCTGCTCGGTAACCTTGCCCTGATCCAGCACAATGATGTGGTCGGCGATTCTCACAGTGGAGAATCGGTGGGAAATGATAATGGAGATACGGTTGGCGGTCAGCTCACGGAAATGCGCAAAAATGTCGGCTTCGGCTTTGGCATCAATGGCCGCCGTGGGTTCGTCCAGAATCAGTACGTCTGCCTGGCTGCGCATGAATGCGCGTGACAACGCGATTTTCTGCCATTGCCCACCTGACAGCTCTTTGCCATCCTTAAACCAGGTGCCAAGCTGGGTATCGTAGTCCGTCGGCATCTGCTTGATAAAATCCGCCGCCAGGCCTTTTTCCGCTGCATCGGTAATCAGTGGCCGATCGGTCAGGTAGTCAACATCACCAACCCCGATATTTTCGCCGACTTTCAACTGATAACGGGCAAAGTCCTGAAAGATGACACCAACACGCTGCCGTAACGCGTCAATATCCCAGTCCTGCAAGTTAAGGCCCTGAAACAGGATGCGACCCTCGGTGGGTGTGTACAGGCGTGTCAACAATTTGATCAGCGTGGTTTTGCCAGACCCGTTCTCACCGACAATGGCCAGGCTTTCGCCGGCCCTGATATGCAGATTGATACAATCCAGTGCCGGTGTCGCTGAGCCCGGGTAATGGAAGCTGACATTTTCAAAACGGATGCCGTCGTCCGGCAACGGGCCTTCGGTTTTATCCCCCGTCGGTTCAGCGACGCTGTGCCCCAGATACTCGGTGAGATTGGACAGGTAGAGATTGTCTTCGTACATCTTGTTGATGGAGGTAAGGCAACTGGTGACGGCACCCTGGCCTTGTCGGAACACGGCGATATACATGGTCATCTGACCCAGGGTAATGGTACCGGCTACCGCCGCAAAGGCTACCCAGCCAAAGGCAAAATAGAATGCCACACTGGCGATCAGCCCCAGTGCATAACCCCAGAAGCCACGGCGTAATACCAGGTTGCGATCTTCTTTATATATTCTGCGGAAGATTTCGACATAACGCTGCAGGAACAGCCGGCCCAGCTGCATCAGCTTGACCTCTTTGACGCCGTCTTCGCGGGTCAGCACCATCTCCAGGTAGATCTGCATCCGGCGCTCTGAGGAGCGGCGGCGCTGATTGCGGAAGGCTTCACCGGCGTATTTGGCTTCAGCCATGAATGCCGGCACGCCGGCAAGCCCGAGTAGCAAGACGGCCCAGGGCGAAAACTGGAACAACAGGAAGCCATAACTGACCAGCGAGATGCCGTCACGTAACAGATCAAAGGTGGCAATGACCAGACTTAACGGGCGACTGGACGCTTCGCGGCGAGCTCGCACCAGCTTGTCGTAGAATTCGGAGTCTTCAAAGTTGGCCAGCTCAAGCGTCAATGCCTTTTCCAGGATCATGACGTTGACCTGATTGCCCAGCAATGCACGCAGCACCGACTGGCAGACCGTATTGGCTTTCTGTGCGCCGGTCATCAGCACAACCAGGCCCAGCTCAAGCATAATATAGAACAGCAGAGCGTCAGTGGCCGCTTCGCGCGCGGCGCCCTCTGCATCAATGGCGGTAACCACCGTATCGACAATGAGCTGACCGACCCAGGCAATGGCGGCTGGCAACACCCCGGCAATCAGGGTGACCATCGCCATGGCGATGGTCAGCCCGGCGCTGCTGCGCCAGACAATATCAATGGCGACGCCACTGTAGCGGAATACCGATACAAAGCGCATGAGCCAGGCGACCGGCCTTGCCTGTGACAAGGTGTTTTTCACAATAATACGTCTTTCAACATTCGGTCGACCGGCTCAGGCGCCGTGGCGCTTTTTTAATGTTTTCGCGACATTACATCTCAGGTTTGTACGCGCGCAACAGAATACGATCGGTATTGCGACCCAGACTTGCATCAAACGGACCGGTCGTACGCGGGTCATCCTCTGCTTCCAGCAAATCGCTGGCAGCGACACTTTCATAACCGGCGTCAAACAGCGCCTGTTCGATCTCTTCCTGAGTGATACGGTGCAGGGCGGCGTTATCCGCGCCTTCGTTACCGCGGTGATCAATAACACCCAGAATACCGCCTGGTTTCAGCGCATCTTTAACGGCCAGCAACATGGCCTGGGCCGCTTCCGGACTGTTGTTGTAAAGATCATGGAAATTCAGCGCTGTCAGTGCAAAATCCACCGAATTTGGTTCGACACCCAAATCACTCATGTCGGCGTTTACGCGCTGCACGTTGGGCAGACGGTTATCCGCCAGACGGGCTTGTACGGCCTCCTCGGTGTTGCGCATACCCAGCGAACGCGGGCTGTTCTGCATCAATACGGTGCCTTCCGAACCCACCGCGTGCGACAGCACTTCGGTATACCAGCCACCGGAGGCCATGATATCCATCGCTGTCATGCCTTCTTCCAGGCCCAGGAAACTCAGCACTTCCACCGGCTGGCGTGCAGCATCGCGGGCCTTGTCTTCATCTGCGCGATCAGGGCCATTCAGCGCCGCCGTCAGGCGTGCTTCATCAATTGCATAGGCTGACGTCACCAGCAGCATCAGCGCTGCGAATATGCTTGTCATCTTCTTCATTGCGATTCCCCTTCACTATGATTGTTGTATAAACATGTCGTTGTCATACGCGACCTGGTCTGTCTGGGGCCTGTTAGCAGCCCTGAGCGCAATAACAGCACTGAGCGCGTTAGCAACCAGACAAACAGACACCACAATCGCGTCAGCAATCGTGGCCAGAGACATAACAGCATAGGGCAAAATGGCGATAACTGGAAGGCAGGAAGCAGAAGCAGTGGAACAGGTGCAGACAGCGGGGACGATCAATGCAGACGTCGCGACTCCATCAACTCTTCTTCGAAGAGCTTTTTGACGCGTAACAGTTCCTTCATATCACCCTCTGATTTCAACAACGGCAGATGGTTCTCGATATCAAGGATAATATTGGTGATGCTGCCGGTATCCAACGCGCTGAGATCCACGTCAAACGGCCAGACGGTGTCGCGGCTTGTATCGTAACTCATGACTTTCCGGCAGACCCCGTAAACTGATTGGCAGACTGATAGACCCACTTAATGTGTCGTCCGCGCCGGGGAAAGCTTTAACACTACTTCTTCAGTATCGGACATTAAAAACGTTATCGAGGCAGCCTGTTTAAAATGAAGCGCTGGCAACGCACGACTGCGGGGATGCAGGCGTCAGAGCGACGCAGAAAGTCAGCGCCGGGCCAGTTTTTAGCCCATGGCCTCACGTATCAGACGGTTCTTCAGTCCAGCCCAGCCATCAACCGCACGCATGCCGGTGTTGCGCAGCCAGCGCACTGCCAGCGGCTGATCGGCATACAGGCGCTTGAAACCCTCCATCATGGCCATCATGGCCAGATTGTGGGGCTTGCGGCGGCGCTGATAACGACGCAGTACCATGGGATCAGTCAGCGAACGCCCGGTCCGGGTTGCACGGATCAGTTCTTCGGCCAGCACCTGCACATCCAGCAACCCCAGATTGGCGCCCTGTCCAGCCAGTGGATGGATACTGTGAGCCGCGTCGCCAATCAATACCACTGCCTCCCGGAAGTAATGCCGGGCGTGACGCTGACGCAACGGAAAACTGTAACGCTGCGCGCACTCATCCACCGGCCCCAGCCAGTGTTCACTGACCCGGCTCAAGGCCTGACAGAAAGCAGCATCGTCCATGGCCATCAACGCCTGCGCCCGTTCCGGCACCAGCGACCAGACAATGGAACAATAATGCCCGGTATCCTTGCCTTCGGTGTCCGAAGACGTCAGCGGCAGAAAGGCCAGTACGCCGTCATCCATGAAACACTGCCGCGCCATGAGCCGGTGCGGATCGCGCGTCCTGATGGTGGTGACAATGGCATGGTGCTCATAATCCCACTCCCGGGTCTCGAAGCCGGCCATGTGCCGCATCGGGGAATTCGCACCATCGGCCGCGATCAGAAGGCCGGCAGTAATCTGCTGGCCATCATCCAGCGTCAGATGCGCGCCGGTATCCGGATCATAACGGTAAGCACTCAGCGTTGCCGGTGCCAGCAGGGTCAGGCGGGTTGAGCTGTCGACTGCCTCTGCCAACTGTTGCAGCCCCTCATGCAGGGCGCCGGTCAGGACGCTGTTTTCAATGATATGGCCCAGCTCCGGAGCGTGGATATCGTGCGCAGCAAAATCAATACTGCCAGTGCCATCCGCCTCATGAACGTGCATGCGCGTGTAGGCACACAGACGATCGGCCGGCATGGCCTGCCACACATCCAGACGGCTCAGCAGACGTTGCGAGGCGGCGGTCATGGCGCTGACGCGAGGATCAAAGCCCGCGATATCGGCAGGCGAATCGGGCCGGGACTGCAGAGGCCGCGCATCAATCATGGCGATGCGCAGGCCACTGTCCGCCAGCGCCAGCGCCATCGCTGCGCCGGTGATGCCAGCGCCCACGATCACGATATCGTGGTCGTTCATTCGCTCTTCATTCTGCTTTGCCTGAATCACCCGGTTTGCCCTATCTGTCTTTAGCTGCATCGTCTATATTAGGCATTATCATAACCGTATCAAATCAGCCTTAACAGCAGGAGTCTATCATCCATGACAGCAGAAATGAGCCTGGACGCGGCACAAGCCCTTATCGGCACGGAAACCGGCCTCAGCCAGTGGCACACCATCAGCCAGGAACAGGTCAATCAATTTGCCGATACCACCGGTGACCATCAGTTCATTCACCTGGACGAAGAGCGCGCCAAAGTGGAAACGCCGTTTGGCGGCACCATTGCCCACGGCTACCTGACCCTGTCGCTGCTCAGCATGCTGGGCGCCGAAGCTGGCACCGTGCGCCTGGCTGGCACCAAAATAACCATCAACTACGGACTCGACAAAGTTCGTTTCCTGAACCCGGTGCGCATTGGTTCGCGTATTCGTGCCCGCTTTATCATGCACAGTATCACCGAAAAGAACCCCGGCCAGTATCTGATCAAGCACCAGGTGACCGTGGAGATCGAAAACCAGGAAAAGCCGGCCTTGATTGCCGAGTCATTGAGCTTGGCCGTCACCGGCTGAACAGTCAGCGTTGTCGGGGCGACTCATTTAGAAACAACTCATTCAGGATAGCAACCATGCATAAACCATTACGCAACATTGCACGAGGACTCATGATTGTGGGACTACTGACGCTTATCTCCTGCGCCGGTGACAGGCCAACGACCCTTGGTGTGCAGAACAACCAGCTGTCGACCTGCCCGGACTCACCCAATTGTGTGTCCAGTTTTGATCAGCGCGACAGCCATGGCATTGCACCGTTGACCGGCGATATGGACGCCGTACGCGCGGCGCTTGCAGAACTGCCTCAGGCGGCCATCGTGACCGACGACGGCAATTACATTCATGCCGAATTTACCAGCCGGCTGATGGGTTTTGTCGACGATGTCGAATTTCTGGCAGACCCTGCCTCAGATCAAGTGCACGTGCGCTCAGCCTCGCGCCTGGGACACAGTGACCTTGGCGTCAATCGCGAGCGCGTGGAAAACATTCGTGAGCTGATGGGCAGTTAATGGGTCGCGGCTTAGTCAGTTCAAGCCAGGCTGGTTTAACGCCTGATGGATTTTCGGTCCGCCATGCCCATAGCCTGACGGGCGAACCAGCCTTTGGCGGGTGGCATCAGGTCCATCAGTAACAGGCCCAGGTTGCGCCCCAACGCCAGTGTCGGTCGCGCGTTGGAAAACAGGCGCGTGGTCAGATCGCTGAAGGCAATGGTATTGGCCTGATCGCCGGACTGGGCCGCCAGAAAAGCCTGCAGCACCGCCATTGATCCCGGATTTTCCCCGGTCTGGTGCGCATTGACAATCAGTTCGGCCAGCGCGCGCGCATCACGTAATGCCAGATTCAATCCCTGACCGGCCACTGGATGCAGCGTGTGGGCAACGTTGCCCAGCAACACGATACCGGGGCGTATCTGCTCGGTCGCCACGGTCAGACTCAGCGGGAAAAGTGACCTGGCGCCTGCATGAGTAATCCGGCCCAACCGCCAGCCAAATCGCTGCTGCAGGGTGTCAATAAAATCAGCCTCCGGCAATGCCAATATGCGCTCTGCACTACAGGAGGCATTGTCGCTTTTGCCCTCACCCTGATTGCTGTCACTGTCAGCCAGGGTCCAGACCAGTGCGCCCCGATGCTGCCGTTCACGCCCGACCCCGTGGTCTGACAGCGGCAACATGGCCAGCGGACCGGTATCGGTAAAGCGCTCAAAGGCCTGCCCCCGGTGGTCATTGGCAAAGGCAACATTACAGATCAGCGCCTGCTGACCATAATGCTTCTGCTGCATAGTGATACCCAGTTGCCGGCACAGACCCGAGCGCCCGCCGTCCGCCAGCACCAGCAGCCGGGTCCTGATGTTATCGAGTGAAGCACCTTTAATGGTCAACATGGCGCCATCACTGAGGGGCTGAATATGCTCAACACTGGCTGGCGCACACACGGTCAGGCGCGAACTGTCCTGTAATGCCTGTTGCAGCACGCACGTCAGGTGGTGATTCTCGGCAACGTAACCCAGCGCTTCTACGCCGACCTCGGCACTGTGCAGCCGGGTTGCGCCAAAATGTCCACGATCGGACACCTGAATATCACGGATGGCGGTAACGCCAGGGGCCAGCGCCGACCAGAAACCGGCCTGTTCGTAAATCAGGCGGCTACCCCAGGACAGTGCCGTGCTGCGCGCGTCAAAATCAGCGCCGGTATCACCATTTTTAGCGTCAGGTTTTGCCATCGGCGCGGCATCCAGCAACAATACCCTCAGATCGCTGTGCCGGGCCAGTTGATCCAGCAACAGCGCAAAGCTGCCTCCGACCAGACCACCGCCAGCAATGACAATATCGTATTCCGCGTTAAGTTTTTTGTCTGTCATGGTCCGTACTTTCTGTTCCTGCCCACTGTCTCCCGCCCACTGTTCCCGTGCAGGCCTATGCCCGTTGCGCCATCAGCGCTTCGATAGCCTCGGTGGTTTTGGGCACGCCGTCGGTCAATACCTTGTTGCCGGTTTTGGTGACCAGCACATCGTCTTCGATGCGAATGCCAATACCGCGCCACTTTTTGGCAACCTTTTTGTTGTCAGGCGATACATAAATGCCCGGCTCCACTGTTGTCACCATGCCAGGTTCCAGACGCCGGGGTTTATCCCGGTCCAGATAACTGCCGGCATCATGCACGTCGATGCCCAGCCAGTGGCCCGCGCGATGCATATAAAAATCACGATAGGCACCGTCTGCAATCAGCCTGTCTGCATCCCCTTTCAGCAAGCCCAGGTCGATCAGGCCGTGGGTGATCACCCTGACCGTGACATGGTGAGGTTCATCCCAGGGCACGCCGGGACGGGTGACCGCGATCGCTTCCAGCTGTGCCTTGAGAACGATGTCATACAGGGCTTTTTGTTCGGCGCTAAACTGGCCACTGACGGGAAATGTGCGCGTGATATCCGCGGCGTAATATTCATATTCGCAACCGGCGTCAATCAGCACCAGGTCACCGTTTCGCAACGGGTCCCGGTTTTCAATGTAATGCAGAATACAGGCATTGGCACCCGCGGCGACAATGCTGTTGTACGCGGGCGCGCGACTGCCCGACATCATGAACTCATGCACCAGCTCTGCTTCCAGATGATACTCATGGCGACCTTCACGCGCGGCCAGCATGGCGCGCTTGTGCGCACGCGCAGAAATATCGGCCGCGCGCTGCATCAAAGCGATTTCGGCTTTGCTCTTGAACAGGCGCATCTCATGCAACAGCGGGTCCAGCAGAATTAGCTGCTGCGGTGCTTTGGCGCCCATGCGTGTCCGGCTGCGGACGTTTTTCACCCAGCCACTGATGCGCTTATCAAAAGCCGGTTCACGTTCCATGCAGTAATACAGTGTTTCACAGCCGTCCATCAGGCCGGGCAGGATTTCATCCATCATGCCGATGGGGTAAGCCTCGTCCACCAGCAGGCGGCTTTTTGCCTGTTCCGGCCCGGTCAGAATGCCAGTCCAGAGCTCTTTGGTTTTGTCCTTGGGCTGACAAAACATCACAACTTCGCCCTGCTTGCGCCCGGGGATCAGGGCCAGCACGGCATCATCTTCGGTAAAGCCGGTCAGGTAATAAAAATCGCTGTCCTGACGGTATGGATATTCGGTGTCATTGCTGCGTGTGCGTTGGGGTGCTGCGCTGAGCAGGGCAATACTGTTTTTGCCCAGTTTGCCCATCAGGGCGCGGCGGCGCTTCCTGGCCTGCACATAAAGATCGGCCCCGGTGGCACGCTGCGGGTGCTGTAATTTAGCTTTTGCCATACATTTTCCTGAGATTGTGTCTCGCGTTATTGACCGCCTACAACCAGCTCTCTATAGTAAGGGTCCAGTAACGGAACCGGTCGGCGGGGCTTCCTGCGTACGTAATCGATATGAATGACGATCAATTCAATACCCTTGACGAAAAAATCAATGCCCTGATCGCATTGTGCGCTGCCATGAAGCAGGAGAACCAGTTGCTGCGCGCCAGTCAGCATAACTGGCAAACGGAACGTCAGCAACTACTGGAGAACAACCGCCAGGCCAAGAGCCGCCTGGAATCAGTCCTCAGCCGTCTGAGATCCATGGAACAGTCGCAAAGCGCCTGAGTGTGAAAACTTTATGAGCAATCTTCAGGAAGAAGCCAGCACGGTTGTGGTCAAGATCCTTGATCGCGAATACCAGATCAGCTGTCCGCCGTCAGAGCAGGATGCGTTGCTCAAATCTGCCCGACACCTTGATGAAAACATGCGCAAAATCAAGGCACGCGGCACGATTCATGGCCTGGAAAAAATCTCCGTGATGGCAGCACTGAATATTACCCACGAGTTGCTGCAGAAAAATCGTCAGATCAATGAAGCACGTCACAGCACCGCGCAGCAGATCAAATATCTGGAAGATAAAATCGAACGCGCATTGCACAACGCCCGCCAGATCGAACTGTAAATCTTGCCGCTGGTACCCCGGCCGGCACTGTTACGAAAGCTGTTACAAAAAAGTTGCCGCTTTTACTCGATACCCCAAAATAACTTCTATATACTCGATTCATAGTCACCTGGAGTACAGGCCAGCTGAAAATGTTCTTGAGCCGATATCTGTTACTCCGGAGGCTCTTCGCAATGATGTTGTTGAGCATGTCCGCACGACGGAAAGCCTGATACATCGCTGGAGCCACCACCTGAACCTGTGGGTTCAGGACTATTTCGGCAGCGGTACTCTGGGTGGCTTCCACTCGCTGCAGCCCCTGATCAATCCGACATGATCAATGCATGAAACCTTCATCATCCATCCCGCAGCAATCACCTGAAACACGCAAGGCCTTGCGTCAACGCCTGCGACGTGCGCGACGTCAACTTTCGTTCAGTGAGCAACGCCATGCCGCGCTCGGCCTCACCCGACAGTTGCGCCATACAGGGCTCTGGCAGGGTGCCCGTCATATTGCTTTTTACCAGGCTGTGGATGGCGAAATTGTTACCCTGCCGGCACTGCGTCTGGCATGGCAACAAGGCAAAGCCTGTTATCTGCCGGTACTGCACCCCATCAAAGATGATCACATGGTGTTTGTCCGGATCTGGCCCGGCAGCCGACTGGCCTACAACCGCTGGGGCATTCCGGAGCCAAAAGCGGCGTTAAAACACAGCGTGTCACCACGCAGACTGGATCTGGTGCTGTTGCCACTGGTGGGGTTTGATGAGGCCGGTAATCGTATCGGCATGGGCAAGGGGTTTTATGACCGTACATTTGCCTTCAGGCGCGGCAAATGTCGCCGGCCCGCCCTGACAGGGCTGGGTCACGAGTGTCAGAAAGTGGCAGAAGGAATTGCGCCTTCTGCCTGGGATGTTCCGCTTGATGCGCTGGCAACGCCTCGCCGGTATAAATCCATCAAAAATCGTAAAGCTTTGTAAATTATCGATTTATAGAAGACCGCTTTGCGCCACGCCGCTAATCAGGACACTGAGTCCAAAAAGAACAACAACGACCAATAGCATATCTGGTTTGCGTTTCATGAGATGTCCGCTACTTTTAACTATTTAAATTTTTAATTATTCCATTTTCCAGCTAATTAAGCCTGTCATCTAATACGTTATCAAGATAAACCTGCTAACGTGCTGAACAATAATATAATAATAAGGGCTTGACAATGCTTGATTGCAAAATTTTTACACCTTTTTAACTAAATTTCTGGCCTTATCTCTGTATCGGCACTTGCCTGAAATAAATATACTGTATATATTTACAGCTCCACGACGCCTGACTCATTGACCGGCACCGGAGCAAACACATGAACACAACCGCCCCTACAAACATCAGCGCGCCCACACCGGAGCACAAGGTGGACCAGTTACTGCAGCAAACGCAGGATTTGTGGCGCGGCAGCAATCAGCACAACACCGCCGTTGATAACCCCGGCGCCCGCCACTCGCTGCTGGCTGATGACCTGTTTGCTGACCACGAGATCACCGACAACGGCGCAGGCCAAAGTACCGGCCACGCCGAGCTCGACGCCCTGTTGCCCTGGGGAGCATGGCCACAGGCCGGTTTGATTGAAGTCATCAACAAACAGGCTGGTATCGGCGAATTACAGCTGTTGGCACCGCTGTTGCGGGACCGCAGCCAGCAACAATCCTCTTCCATTCTCTGGATTGCACCACCTTACCCGCTACACGGGCCCGCCCTGGCCCAGATGGGCGTCAATACCCGCAACAGCTTTGTGGTGCCGGCCCAGGCCAGCTGCAATCAGGCATTGTGGAGCATTGAAAAAGCCCTGCAATCGCAGGAATGCGGCCTCGTGCTGGCCTGGCAGAACTGGCTCAGCGCCCGGGTTATTCGCCGTCTGCAACTGGCTGCACGTGAAGGCAATACGCTGGGAGTGCTGTTTCATCAGCGACCGGCAGCACACTCACCATCAACGCTGCAGTTACAATTGAGTAGCGCACCCGTCACCGAAGCCGGTTATCGCAACATGGACGTGCAACTGTTGAAAGCACGCGGCAGCCACAAGCAGGGACGGGTGCGCATTAAGCTGCCATGCTAGGCCGCCGGCAAAGCAGAGCGCTTGCCGGTAAACCGCGCGTCAGTACCCGCGCTGGCAACAGGCTGCCAGTCAGCCTCCCTGAACAGCCAAGCGCACAACAAAACGCACCGAAAAAAGCGCAACAGAACCTACAGCACAAAGCACAGCGACAATCACAACAAAACCTGCGGCGCGCGCCGGCAACACACCGCAAGCGCACCAGCCTTTGGTATGCGCTTTATTTCCCGGCACTGCCCGACACCCGAATTGCTGACCCACATGCAAACGCACAGACAAAGCCACATACGAAACAGCATGATGAAATATCGTTGATCTCGCTGGTGGCACAACAGTGCCAGCAGATCAGCGACTACATCAGCCTTGATGGAAATGACGCTCTGGTGCTGGAAGTTGGCAGAAGCCTGCGCTATTTTGGCGGCCTTAAATCCATCCGGCAGCAAATTGAATCCGGTATTGAGACACAGCTCTCGCACACCAATTTTGTGCAGGCGGTCGCCCCCAATGCCAGCGCCAGTCTGTTGCTGGCCCGCACCGGACAGCAATCGGTTATCGCCAGACCCGATGACCTGCGCTCACGCCTGGGTAGCATTCCCACCAACGCCCTTGCCATTGACGTTCGGGTTCGAAAAAAACTCGCCAATTGCGGACTGTTCTATTTACGGGATATATGGCGCCTTCCATTGCCGGAAATGCGTATCAGATTCGGCCGGCATTTCAGTGACTATATTGAGAGCTGCCTCGGTTTACGACCCGGGCTACGTCAGCGCTGGCAGGCCAAACCGGTTTATCATGACAGTGTCGATAGCGATCATGGTTTATATTCCACACAGCAGATTATCAATGTCTGTGAAAAATTACTGCACCGGCTTGAGGATTTTCTGAAGAAAAAACATCTGTGCACTGACCAACTGATGTTTGTGCTCGACTATGGCAGTTCCGGGCAAGGCAACAGCGATCATGACACAGGCGGCGACACTCGTCATGAAAACATCACGGTCAATGTTCGCAAGGCAGAACGCAGTGCCCGGCTGTTCCTGCTGTTACTGGAAACGCAACTGACCGGAATGAATTTTGCTGGTGAAGTTTACGCGATCACCTTACACGTCACACATTTCACGCTGTTCAAGCCGGACGGTGGCGTTCAGCAGAAGACCCGGGGGCATGACAGCCGGGACGGCTCACAACTGCTTGATACGCTGGCGGCAAAACTCGGCAGCCACGCGGTTCAGCGACTGCTGCTAAAACCTGATTACTGTCCCGAGTCTGCCACACGCATGGTGTCATATTTGACACCGCCATCAGAAGAAAGCCTGCTAACCGGAAACAGCGTCACTATCAACAGCCACAATCCATGCTGGTTATTGCAGCCACCGCGTCCACTGGCAATCCGGAACCAGCAGCTGCACTACCGGTCACCGTTGACATTATTGCGCGGCCCACGCCGCATCGAAACCCGATGGTGGCAGGAACAGGGTATACGGCGGGATTATTATGTGGCTGCCAACACACAAGGCAACCTGCTTTGGGTCTATCAGGACCTGGCGCATGCCGGTGGCGCGGAACAGAATTCGACGGCCTGGTACCTGCATGGATTTTTTGGTTAAAGGTTAAAGCGGGTTGCAACATACAGCAATGACAACCAAAACCCTGTCAAAGCGCTGACTGCCACAGATCTTCCATGTAGGGGAAGTTCCAGTTTTCAAAATGCTCACGCGCTTCAATGACATCCTCCAGCCCAGGCAGGGCCATATCAACAACGGCTTGCGGCAACGGCATTTTGGATCGTATAGAAAAAAATACTTTAACCTTCGGTTTCAACATTGATTTTTCGTTTTGCTCAACAACCACTGCAAGACGCTGACTCTTGAGACGCACCAGTGATCCGATCGGGTAGATACCAACAACCTTGACAAAGGCCTGCAGCAAAGCCGGATCAAAATGACCTTTCCATTGCGCCATCCTCTGCAAAGACTCTGCCGGACCCCAGCCTTTTTTGTAGGGCCGGTTAGACGTAATTGCATCATATACATCACAGATGGCACCCATGCGGGCAAAAATGCTGATCTCTTCACTTTTTAATCCATGAGGGTAACCACTGCCATCACATTTTTCGTGATGATGCAGGCAGACATCAATAACCATTGCTGAAATGTCGCCCGCACGAAGTAAAATATCCTGACCTTTTTCCGGATGCGACTTGATAACGATAAACTCCTCGTCAGTCAGCTTACCGGGTTTGTTAAGAATTTTATCTGGCACCGCCATCTTGCCAACGTCATGCAGTAAGCCTGCACAACCGGCATCGCGCACTTGCTCTTCGGTCATTTTCAGCGCTCGTGCCAGCGCCACCATCATGGCGCATACGGCTACCGAATGCATGTACGTATAATTGTCCGAGGTTTTTAATCGTGCCAGCGTAATCAGCGCCAGTGGGTGCCGGTTTACCGACTCGGTGACCTCGTCAACCATGGCCCGGGCATCTGCCATGGAAACGGTGTTGCCCATGCGCGCTTCAGCAAACATTGTCATCACCGCTTGCCTGGAACGATCACACAGTTTGCGGGCGCGATTGAGTTCGTTATGGAAACTGAGCGCTGCAGTTTTGGCTTCCGGTGGCAGGGTAGCGACAGAGGCGGGTGCTTCGGGCTCACGGGCGGTCTGAGCAGGCGCCTGCCTGCTTTTACTCAGATCAATGCTGATCTCGGCAATACCGGAACCATTGATTTTGACCAGGTCAGCAGGGTCTTCCAGCAGGAAACTGGATTTCCAGAATGGATGACTGAGCCAGGATCCATGCATCTCATGGATGAACATGCCCAGTTGCAACTGCTTGACGGGTATTTTTTTAATCATGCTTGTACTGTCACGACATTCATACTAAAGAGTCCGATTCGGGTAGGCATGATAGCGGGTCACGATACGCTACGATAGTGTTAGAATGCCTGCCATAAGCTTATCGTCGCTCACCCACTGCCACGTCTTTATTTTAAAATCATGCCAGCAATCCCACCCGCCGATGAAAAAGCCACCATGCAGGCCTGGATACAGATTCATGCCTGCGTTGTATTATGGGGCTTTACGGCCATTCTCGGCAAACTCATCACTCTGCAGGCGCTGCCGCTGGTGTTATGGCGCATGGGACTGGTTGCCCTGAGCCTGTTTTTGCTGCCCATGATCTGGCGCACAGTACTGTCGCTCAAACCATCACTGTTGCTGGTGTATGCTGCCATCGGCATGCTGGTTGCGCTGCACTGGCTTACCTTCTATGGCGCCATCAAACTCTCCAATGCGTCGGTGGCAGTCACCTGTATTGCCACCGTGCCTGTGTTTCTGTCACTGGTGGAGCCAGTGCTGGCCGGGCGACGCTTCCAGCTCAAGGAACTATTGCTGGGACTGATGGTACTGCCTGGCATCGTGCTGGTGGTTGGCGGCACACCACAGAGCATGAACACCGGCATCATCATGGGCATTGTTTCTGCCATGTTCGTGGCGCTGTTTGCCGCTTTGAACAAACGCTTTATCCTGCGCGCCGATCCCTTGAGTGTCACCGCCATCGAAATGGCGTCCGGCTGCGCCTTGCTGGTGGTGATCGGACTGATCGCTGCTTCACTCAACGAAGCTGGCAATGTGGCGGGTATTCTGGACACCAGCACCTCCATTTTTGCTGTTCCTCAGGGTAACGACCTGCTGTGGCTGGCGGTACTGGCCTTTGGTTGTACCCTGTTGCCTTTTGCGTTGTCGCTGATGGCATTACGTCATCTGTCTGCCTATGCCAGCGCTCTCGCCGTCAATCTTGAACCCATTTACGCCATCATCCTGGCGGCGCTGTTGCTGGGTGAGCAGCAGGAACTGAGTGTGCGTTTTTATCTGGGTGCTGCCATTATCATCGCCGTGGTACTGGTCTATCCCTGGCTGATGCGCTCACCGTCACGCAAAGTCGCGTGACGGCACCTGCATTTCGCCCAACCAGTCACTGAGATCAACCACCGTACGCGCGACAACGTGAATGACACCATCACTCTGCTGCAGGTAGCCGGCCACGCCCAGCAACCTGGCCTCATGCACCGGGCGATAGAAGCGCTGCAATAACTGCGGCCACACCACCACATTGATGAAACCACTTTCGTCTTCCAGCGTAAGAAAAGTCACGCCCGATGCAGTCTGAGGGCGCTGCCGACAGGTCACCAGGCCTGCGGTCTTGATTGCCCGCCGATCGGACAGGGCAGACAGTTCATCGGCCCTGACCACACCATACGCACTCAGGTGCTGTCGCCACAGCGCCAGCGGGTGTCGCCGCAGACTGAGCCCGGTCTGATTATAGTCCGCTACAATATCCTGCGCCTCATTGGGGCGGGGCAACATCAGATCCAGATTATCTGCTGAACGCCGGTAATGCTCACCGAGAACGGCAAACAATGGTGGCAGTTCCTCCACGGCACTGGCATCCCAGAACGCCCGGTAGCGATCAGTAGCCAGACTTTTCAGGGCATCGCCGGCTGCCAGGGCATCACGATCAGATTGTGACAGTCGGGCACGTCGCACCAGATCGGCAATGCTGTTGAATGCAGCCACTGCTCTGGCCTGCAGGATGGCGTTGGCACCGTTGTCCGACAAACCTTTTAACAGACGCAAACCCAGCCTCAAGCTGAACTGGTGCGCTGCCCCGGCCAGAGCCACCGGCTCCAGAGTGCAGTCCTGCTCGCTAAACTGCACATCTACTGGCAGCACCTGACCGCCATGACGCTGAAAATCCTGCACCAGTTGCGATGGCCCATAGAATCCCATCGGCTGACTGTTGAGCAGGGCACACACAAACGCAGCCGGATGGTGACACTTAAGCCAGGCTGAGACATAGGCAAGCAGGGCAAAACTGGCAGAGTGGGATTCGGGAAAACCATAGTCACCGAAACCTTTTATCTGTTGATATATCTGCTGTGCAAAGGTTTCTTCATAACCGCGGGCAAGCATGCCCTGAATCAGTTTGTCCCGGAACGGTTCCAACCCGCCTTTACGCTTCCAGGCTGCCATCGCACGACGTAACTGGTCGGCTTCGCCTCCGCTGAAACCGGCGGCAACCATGGCGATCTGCATCACCTGCTCCTGGAAAATCGGTACGCCCAGCGTTCTTGCCAGCACCCCGCGCACGTCTTCACTGGGATAGCTGACCTGTTCCAGGCCCTGCCTTCGTGCCAGATAGGGGTGCACCATGTCGCCCTGAATGGGGCCGGGTCTGACAATGGCAATCTGGATAACCAGATCATAATAACTGCGCGGACGCAGGCGGGGCAGCATGCTCATCTGTGCCCGCGATTCAATCTGGAACAACCCTACTGTATCTGCCTGACAGATCATGTCGTAGGTCTGCGCGTCCTCTGCCGGCACCTGCGCCAGCGTCAACGGCTGACCGCTTGTGTGACCAACCAGATCCAGCGCCTTGCGTATGGCCGTCAACATGCCCAGCGCCAGCACATCCACTTTCAACAGACCCAGCGTCTCCAGATCATCCTTTTCCCACTGGATAACCGTGCGCCCGGCCATGCTGGCATTTTCCACCGGCACCAGTTGCGCGAGCGGGCCTTCGCTGATCACAAAACCACCGACATGTTGCGACAGGTGGCGCGGAAAACCGATGATCTGTTGCACCAGGTACACCAGCCGCTTGAACAGGGGAGCAGGCAGAGGCACCGGCTCCAGCCAGACCGGTTCACCGTCACTGTCCATGCGCAGGATATCCAGCAGAAAATCAATTTGCGCGGCCGACAACCCCAATGCCTTGCCAACATCACGGATGGCACTACGGCGCCGGTAGCAGATGACGGTTGCGGCGAGGGCGGCACGATGCCGGCCGTATTTCTGATAGATGTACTGAATGACTTCTTCACGGCGTTCGTGCTCAAAATCGACATCAATATCGGGTGGTTCATCACGCTCTTTGGACAGAAATCGCTCAAACAACAGACTCAGTCTGTCGGGATCAACGGCGGTGATTCCCAGGCAATAACAGACCGCAGAGTTGGCGGCCGAACCGCGCCCCTGGCACAGGATATTGCGGCTGCGGGCGAACACCACGATGTCGTGTACCGTCAGGAAAAAATGTTCATAGCCAAGCTCGGCGATCAGGCTAAGCTCCCGTTCAACCAGTGTACTTACCTTAGCCGGCACACCGGCGGGCCAGCGCTGCTTCATGCCTGTGTGTGTCAGATGCCGCAACCAGCTTTGCGGCGTTTCCCGCGCTGGCACCAGTTCTCTGGGATATTCGTAACGCAGTTCAGACAGTGAAAAATGGCACTGTTCAGCGACACGCAGGGTTTCCTGCAACAGCGGGGCCGGAAACAACCGCGCCAGCGTCTGCCGGGTGCGCAAACACTGCTGGGCATTGGCGGGCAGGGCAAACGCCAGCTCGGATACCGGTGTGCCTAACCGTATTGCGGTCAGCGTATCGCGCAGTGGTCGCCGCCGCGGATGGTGCATTTGCACGCCGCCACTGGCACACAGGGGCAAACCGGTATCCGCTGCCAGTGCCTGCAACGCAGCCAGTTTGGCCCGATCATCGGCGTCCAGAAACAACTGGGCACTGATCCACAGCCGATCCGGAAAACGCCCGGCCAGCCAGCGCAAATCCGTGGCAAAGGCATCAATGCACGGCTGCCCTGCTGACA
Source organism: Pseudohongiella acticola (assembly GCF_001758195.1). Classification (NCBI taxonomy): domain Bacteria; kingdom Pseudomonadati; phylum Pseudomonadota; class Gammaproteobacteria; order Pseudomonadales; family Pseudohongiellaceae; genus Pseudohongiella; species Pseudohongiella acticola. The sequence goes on along the minus strand of NZ_MASR01000001.1, from coordinate 2,276,103 downwards.
CCACAGACTGACTCCAGCAGGTGTGCGCCGGGGGTATCCACAGCGCCAGACAGTCGTCATTTTCAAAGCGCTCCAGCATGGCCCGTGTCAGCAGGTATTCACCTTTGTCAGCGCCACGACGTGCGTCACTGATCAAGGTACACAACTGACCGTAACCACGCCGGCTGCGCGCCAACAGCACCAGATGCAATCCGTCCTGGCAGTGCAGTTCAGTGCCAATCAGTAATTTGAAGTTGGCAGCCACTTCGCCCGCAGACTTTAAGGCAGAGTAGGCGCGTACAATGCCCGCGACAGAGCACTCATCCGTGATGGCCAGTGCCCGGTAACCCAGCTCCAGGGCCCGATTGACCAGCTCTTCGGGAAAAGAAGCGCCACGCAGAAAAGAGAAATTGCTCAGACAATGCAGCTCGGCATAGTCTGGTGACATCTCGGCAGGAGGGGTTATTGCGCGCATAAAAAACACCGACAAAACGGCTGTATATTTATACAGTATTTTGTCGGTGTTTTAAATGCCTGAAAAACGCAACATCAAGAAAACGTAGTCAAGGCAGATAGTTTTTCTTAGTTTATCGGTGTAATACCATCGCCTATCGGATCACCCGGTGCACGCAGGTCGCCGAATAACAGCTCTTCCACGAACTCGACACACTTGTATTCCAGCAACTGCATGTTCTCGTCCTGATGACGGTACAGGTGCATGTTGATGGTCCAGGGGCGCTCGTAGACATTGGGGTCGTTTACAGTCGCCTGATACGCAATGGTATTGCGATCAAGCATGGTATAACGCTCCTGCACGTGCATTTCCCAACCACTATGGTAGTTACCGGAGCGGTCAAACCAGGTATCGGGCATCTGACCGGTCACATCGATGACCAGGGTGTCACCATCCCAGCTACCGTTGTTGTGACCCATCCAGCTGTCGACCTGTGCTTCCAGCTCCGGGCGATCCATGTACACAATGCGATCCGCGCCAGCGAACTGGTAGGAAATCAGGGTGGCATCAGGGGCCTGGAAAATCTGGAATGGGTACGGCTGATAGGTGGCACGCGGCACACCCGGCAGATAACATTTGGTTGCCGGATCACGTTCCAGCCAGTTGGCCTGGTTTTCTTCTTTGGCATCACGCATGCCAGGCTTGTAGGGCAGCATACCGCCTTCCACCACACCCAGACCGGGCGGTACCGCCAGATGAGCACCGGCCTGCAACGCAGACAACTGGCCGTGACGCGCCTCATGCGGCTCCAGATCCCAGTACGCGGTGTTCATCGATTGCCAGATACCACTGAAGTTGGGCTTGCCATCAGGCGTGCGGGGAATCTCGGTGCGCGACGCGTTCTGCGCCTGTGAAACATCCTGAGTCACCCAGAACGCGCTGACCGCAGCGGCGGTCGCCGCTACTGCAAAAAATGTCTTTAATTGTGTTTTCATGAACTACCTTGTTTTTGTCGATTACCGGAACAGGTCAGCCAGGTGGTGCAACGACGCTGGCTGGCCCGCGGCATAATTGGTTAAAGGTCTATTCCCGTAACAGGATCACTGCCCCAGGCGCATGGCCCGGTTGTTCTCGTGATCCCAGGTGCCGTCTTCCACACGCTGACCCCGCAGAATATTGATCATGCCGTAATTGCCCTCATGGCAGGCATACTCAAACATCTCGCCATCGGCGCGGAACATGGGCACAACACCGGTGATCTTGTCTTCGAAGGCTTTGGGATCTTCCACGGTGAATTCATACTCAACAACGCCGTCAGCAGCGCGGGTAAACTTCTCTGTCAACGTTTTGTTGGAGCTGATACCGGTACCACGGAAAGTCTGGCTCTTGCTGTTGAAATTGCGGGTCTCCACCACCAGGGTGTCACCTTCCCAGTAACCGCGCGAGTCACCGGTCCACTGTGTGATGTTTTCCGACACATGATCACGGCCATCCATCGGTACGATACGTGCCTCATGGATCATTTCGTTAAGAATCACAAAATGGTCTTCGGTCTGGAACAACTGCACATTGTTGTTGTACATGCTGGGCATGAACGGCGGCACCGAGTTGAAACCCAACAGGCAGCGTTCGGACAGGCCACGGTCTTCCGGGCCGTCTTTGGCGATACCGCCGACAACAACACGCACTGGGCGCTCACCATTGTAGTCCGGACCCAGGCCACCAAACGCCACCGGGGCACCTTCAACGCGGGCTGGCATACGGCCATCCTCCGGATAGGTCAGGATGGAGGTTCTCAGGTTCACGTCCTGTGGATTGCCTTCGACCCAGAACTGGTTGTAACCACCCACGCCACCCTGGGATGAATTGCCATCGGTGGCGGCTGCGGCTGCGGCGGCGCGCTCATCACGGGCAATTACTTCTTCGGTCGTGTAAAACTGACGGTCGCCGTAATCGCGCGGACGCTCCAGCGGGGTGTTGGAACTGAAGTTCCATACGCCGCGAAGGTCGGGTGTACCCCATTCAGTGCGAGGGGCTTCGTAATCGTCACCGTTGTCAGCAGCCTGCGTGGTAATAGCCGTCAGGGCCAGGGAACCGGCCACTAGAGCTGCTATTGCTGCTGATAAAATAGTCTGTTTTTTCACGTTTATCTCCTCAGAGAGCTTGATTTCAACTTGTTCCTCAGCATTCCCTGCGGTAACAAATCTCCAGAAAATCGGGTAATAGATGCACAAATTATGGACTTGGCAGAGTAATCCAGCCCCCACCAATATTCAAGCCTGCCGCAAGCCATACCCGATATAAAGACGGTTTTGGACGTCAGACTGCTGACAGTAACTCGATGCTGTGCCGTGGTCCTTCATGCGCAGTGTTATACCCCGGGACCCCGGGCATGTTAAATTGCCAGCGAAATTTTATCCTTATCTGGAGACTCCATGATCCCGTATTCCCTGCTTGATCTGGCACCGGTGGTGCTGGGCAGCACCCCACGCCAGGCATTGCTGAATTCACGCAGTCTGGCACAGACGGCAGAAACCAGCGGTTACCAGCGCTTCTGGCTGGCCGAGCATCACAACATGACCGGCATAGCCAGTGCCGCCACTGCCGTGGCTATCGGCTACGTTGCAGAAGGCACAGAACGCATTCGGGTCGGGTCTGGTGGCATCATGCTGCCCAATCATGCGCCATTAATGGTGGCAGAGCAGTTCGGCACGCTGGCATCATTGTATCCGGACCGCATCGATCTGGGGCTGGGCCGTGCACCGGGCACGGACTCACTGACTATGCAGGCATTGCGGCGTTATCAGGACAGCGTTGACCAGTTTCCGCGTGATGTGCAGGAGCTGCAGGGATACTTTCAGCCGGCTGCTCCCGGTCAGGCGGTGCAGGCCGTGCCCGGAGCGGGCCTGAAAGTACCATTGTGGCTGCTCGGTTCCAGCCTGTTCAGCGCCCAGTTGGCTGCGGCGCTGGGTCTGCCGTTTGCGTTTGCGTCCCACTTTGCGCCCGATCACCTGATGCAGGCGCTGGACCTCTACCGCGCACGCTTCCGCCCCTCCGAGCAACTTGAATCACCGTACTGCATGGCGGCAGTGCCCATGTATGCCGCGTCCAGCCGGGACGAAGCGCGCCTGCTGATGAGTTCCACCCAGCAACAGTTTATTGCACTGCGGCGAGGCACACCGGGGCCGTTAAAACCGCCGCTGGAGAATATCGAAACACACTTTTCTGCTGCCGAACTGGCGGGCGCCGCCCACGCGCTGAGCGAAGCCATTGTTGGCGATATGGCGGACGTTAAAAAGGGTATAGGCAACTTTATTGATCGCACCGGCGTTGATGAAATCATGTTCAGCGCGCATATCTTTGATCACCAGAAACGTCTGACCAGTGTTGGTATTGCTGGCCAGGCCTGCCAGGCACTCAGTGGACGGACCACCAGTGCCTGACACCGGTCAACGTTGAGTCGGTAGCTTGCGCCATACAGAGACCTGACTGACAATGTATTCGTACTTGCGGCGATGTTCGCGAATCATGAACGGCAGGTCCTGATGGTGTACCAGCTCATAACCCGGCAACAGTTCGCCGAGCCTGACCAACGCCTCTTCACTGTCAGCGCCATCAACAAAGGCGTCTACCGGCGTATATTGTTCCATCCAGGTATTGGGTGAAGACAGTACCAGAATGCCACCGTCACGTAGCAGCGCATCGGGTCCGGTGAACTGCTGTAAACAGGCTGCCGGATCAGGCAACCGGCACAACAGGTTGCTCATCAGCACGGCATCAAAACGTTCACCCTGCTTGTTGCCTGCGCCAATGCCAGCGGCTGCAAGCCGGGTCGCGTCACCCTGAATAAATGTTACCCGCGAGCGATCAATGGCGTCAGGCACACGCGCCACCATGGGCGTGGTGTGACGGCCACTTTCCAGCCGGGAGTAAGCCAGACTGCCCTGGCGCTGCATGATATCGGCAGCATCAATAAATGCCTGACTATAATCCAGGCCCAGCACACGATTAAAACGTCGCGCCAGTTCAAAACTCGCGCGACCGGTGGCACAGCCCAGATCCAGAACCGATTCATAGGCGTGGGCAAAGTCTCCCACCAGTTCCGCCATCGTTTCCATAAACATGCGGGTATCCGGATGGCCAACGCTGGCCTTGATTTCTGTGTCGCCTTGCTCCGTTCGTGAGCCCCAGTGAAATAACATGTATTGGTCAACCAGCGCACTGGTTTCATAACGTTTGCCGCCGTCCTGACGAGGCGTGTTGTCTTCGCCCTGGATCAGGCGAAAGCCTGCATGCTGGAAAAAGTGTGGACGAAAATGAAAGCGTGCCCAGATACTGGCCTCATCACCGGTGCTGATAAATGAACCACCCATGATCATCTGGTGCTCGCCGTCAAAACAGGGCGAGCTGAAATCGACATAGTAAGGATGTATGGCAAATTCCGGCAGCGGATGAAAGGTGTCTTCACTCCATTGCCAGACGTTGCCCAGCACATCATGGAAACCCTTGTTGTTGGCCGCAAATTTTTCCACCGAGCCTTCACTGCCATAGTGCAGATTATGGTTGATCGTGCGGCTGCCCGGCGCCATCGACTGCCGGTCATGCATGACCGGGTCGCGGCTGATCAGTTCGTCTGCTTCGGCCTGTCCCTGTCGCGCCGACAGCCATTCATCGTCATGTAGCGCCAGGTGTTCTTTTTCACTGGCCAACCGATAAGGTGAATTGACGCCGTCACGGGCGGAGCGCCAGGCACAATACGCTTTGGCCTCGTAATAGTTGACAATGGCCGGCCAGTCCCACTGCATGGGTTCAACATTAAAAAGTGTCCGCAATTTGTATTGATGCGACCCCACCGGACCATCCTGCACCCAGAACGATGGCCAGCGCGTGTTCCGGAACCGGCGCCAGGCCCAGCCCTGTTCGCTCCAGTATTTTTCCTCGAGGTAAGCACCTGAACTGACAAATTCATAGAACTCACCGTTGCTGATCAGGCGTTGACTGGCACGAAAAGGCAACACGGCCCGGGTGTCAGTACCATACTCATTGTCCCAGCCGAAGGTAGGCCAATCTCTGGGTTTGCCGACACTGACGGTTTGGCCTGCCACGTCGAGCATCGGGTTTTCGGCCGGGTAATGCAGCCCGGCCACCGGCCGGGTGAAACCTGCCGGCGGATTTTTGGCCAGCGGTAAATCCGGCCATTGCTGCGGCGCGCGCAGGTACTTCAGCGGCAGTTCCCGCATCAATACACTGGATGTTTCCAGATGGATACGTTCATGTTCGAAACACATGACCAATGCCCAGCCGGGGCTGTCCATGGTAATTGGTCTGTCGAATTCCGGCGCCGTGCTGATCAGCTGACGTACGGTCTGATAGACCTGACGCCGATATTCTTGTGCTTCCGCAACTGTCGGCCAGATTTCCTGCTCACCATCATGCAGGTCGTCCCAGCTCATTTCGTCGACACCGGTTTCAAACAGAATCTCAAAGTGCGGATTCAGGGGTTTTTCGATCAAACCTGCCACCAGCAACTTGTTGATGTAAAACGTTACCGGGTGCACATAATAAAAAATAAGCGGGTGCCGGGTCTTGTGGTATGGCCTGACAAAATAGGCTTCTTCACTGACCAGCGCCGAGAACAGGGTTTCGGTCAGCTTCCAGGTATTTTCAAAATAATCCAGCAACGCCTGCCGGCCAGCGGTGATATCCAGGCCAGGCAGGCTGATGGCTCGCTGACCCTGCCAGCGTGGCTCATGCTGCGGACCCGGGCCCTGAGCACCCGGTTTTCTGGCTTGCGTCGACGACGGGGTGACGACTTTTGTGTCGGCATCTGAGTCAGCTAAGGCTCGGGTCATTAGCGGGTATCCTGTGTTCTGTTCGAAGTCTGTACCGGGTACAATTTTTATCTGCTTTTCGGGTTCGGCAGCAGATCGTGTAGACTCTGCCAAAACTCGCTTCTGGAGAGGTTACCACTTTGCGCAGCAAACTCCCTCAGGTCGGCACCACCATTTTCACGGTCATGACGAAAATGGCACAGGCCAATAATGCCATCAACCTGTCTCAGGGTTTCCCTGATTTTGACTGTCCGGCAGCGCTGCGAGAGCGCGTTTCATTCTACCTGAATGATCGTCGCAACCAGTATGCGGCCATGACCGGAGTAGATGAGCTGCGCGAACAGATAGCCATCAAAGTTGACGATCTATACGGCTGTCGTGTGAATCCAGATCAGGAAATAACGGTGACGTCCGGTGCCACCGAGGCTCTGTTTGATGCCATTCAGGCCACTGTCGGCGACGGCGATGAAGTCATCATGTTCGATCCCGCCTACGATTCCTACGATCCGGCGGTCAGGCTGGCCGGTGCGGTACCCGTGCATATTCCCATGCTGCCTCCGGTCGCCGGCAAGAGCTGGGCCATCGACTGGACTCAGGTCGCCGATCGGCTCAATGACCGCACCCGGCTGATCATCATTAATTCCCCGCACAACCCCACAGGCTCGATATTGACACGGCAGGATCTCGACACCCTGGCCGGACTGATTCGCGATCGTGACCTCTGGGTGCTGTCGGACGAAGTGTACGAACATATGGTATTCGAAGGCGAACGCCATGAAAGCGTACTGTGTCATGCCGAACTAAAGGAAAAGAGTTTTGCCGTATTCTCCTTCGGCAAGACCTACCATGCCACCGGCTGGAAAGCCGCCTACTGCGTCGCGCCCCCGGCGCTGACAGCAGAGTTCCGCAAAGTGCACCAGTTTGTCACCTTCACGTCGACCAGTTTTATTCAGTATGCTATCGCCGACTTCATGCGCGACTGTCCCGAGCATCATCTGCAGTTGCCTGATTTTTACCAGCAGAAACGCGATACTTTTGGGCGTCTGATCGCAGATTCGCGTTTTGCCTTCACGCCATCGACCGGCACCTATTTCCAGTGTGTGGATTACAGCGCGATCAGCGACCTGCCCGACATGGAGTTTGTCCGTTGGTTATGTGAGGACAAGGGCGTGGCCGCCATTCCGCTGTCTCCCTTTTATGCGCAAAACCCCGACAGCCGCATCATTCGTTTCTGTTTCTGTAAAGATGACAGCACGCTGGAGGCCGCCGCCAAGGTGCTGCGCGCACTCTAAGGTTGTGGCATTTTACGTCATGACAACCCGACCAGAGCCAACCCGATGACAGCTGACACTCACACCTTGCCGCCGGATCAGGCGTCAGCGCTGCTTCCCAGGATTCGGGAGCTGGCGTTAGCGCTGGGCTTTCAGCAACTGGCTGTCACCGACATCGACCTGAGCGCTTACCGGCCCCACCTTGATGCCTGGCTGGCGCGCAATTTTCATGGCGATATGGACTACATGTCACATCACCGGGATTTGCGTCTGCATCCCGAATCTCTGCACCCCGGCACCATTCGTGTACTCAGTGTTCGCATGGATTATAGCCTGAGTGCGGAGCAATCACTTACTCCACTTAAAAACAGGGAGCGCGCGTACATCTCACGCTATGCCCGCGGACGCGACTACCACAAACTGATTCGAAAACGTCTTCAGAAGCTGGCGGACGGTATCACTGAGCTTGCCGGCCCCATGGGTTACCGGGCATTTGTCGACAGCGCGCCGGTGCTGGAACGTGCGCTGGCGGAAAAAGCAGGGCTGGGCTGGATCGGCAAAAACACCATGCTGTTGAACAAAAAGGCCGGCTCCTGGTTTTTCCTCGGCGAGCTGTTTACCGACTTGCCTTTGCCCATCGATGCACCGGTCACCGGCCACTGCGGCTCATGCACTGCCTGCCTCGACATCTGCCCGACACAGGCCTTTGTTGGACCCAACCAATTGGACGCGAGGCGCTGCATTTCCTATCTCACGATTGAGCTGAAAGGCAGCATTCCCGAGCCATTGCGTGCTGCCATTGGCAATCGTGTGTTTGGCTGTGATGATTGCCAGCTGATCTGCCCGTGGAATAAATTCAGTCAGCTCACGTCGGAAACCGATTTTGCGCCCCGTCATGGCCTCGACAATACCGATCTCAGTGACCTGTTTATGTGGAGCGAAGAAACGTTTTTGCGCAACACCGAAGGCTCAGCGATTCGCCGTACCGGTTATGAAGGCTGGTTGCGTAATCTGGCCGTTGGTCTGGGCAATGCGCCCAGCACCATTCCAGTGCTGAATGCATTGCAAAGCCGACAGCATCACCCGTCTGCGCTGGTGCGCGAACATGTGGCGTGGGCCTTGCGCCAGCATGCGCTCAGAGCAGACGCGACTAAAGCTTGAAGAAGTGTTTGCGGTAATACTGCAGTTCGGCAACCGAGTCACGGATGTCATCCAGAGCCTGATGGCTACTGTTCTTGTTGAATCCCGCCGGTAACTCCGGGCGCCAACGCCGTGCCAGCTCCTTGACGGTGCTGACATCCAGATTACGGTAGTGGAAAAACGCCTCCAGCGTGGGCATGTATTTGACCAGAAAACGCCGGTCCTGATGCACACTGTTGCCACACATGGGTGAGCTGCCGGTTTCAGCATAGTCGCGCAGGAAATCCAGCGTCTGCTGCTCGGCATCGGCATCGTCTGACGAACTCGCGCGCACCCGGGCTACCAGGCCGGAATCGCCATGGGTGCGCTGATTCCACTCATCCATGCCCGCCAGTACCGAGTCTGACTGGTGCACCGCAACCACCGGGCCCTCGGCCAGGATATTCAGATCAGCATCGGTGATTATCGTGGCTATTTCGATAACCCGGTCAGTGTCAGGCTCCAGACCAGTCATTTCCATATCAATCCAGATCAGGGTTTTGCTTTTATCAACAACAGGCATGATTATTTGTCCAGGTTGGGTCTATCGCGGCGTGGCCGCCGAAACATGGGCAGCCGAATTTAAAGATGGCTTTATTTTAGCCCAGCGGGGTCTCACAGGACAGCCATTGTAATAGAATGCCGGATCATGGCCAAACGACGACTGAACCAACAGCAATTGCGGCGCATCAGCAGCCAGCAGACAGCCCGTGGCAAACGCGGTGACGAACCCGTGGCCGATGCGGGCATTGATGAGTCCAGCCTGGGCCCGGAACAGGAAGGGCTGATAGTCTGTCATTACGGCCAGCAACTGGACGTGGAATCATTAAGCCCGGACACCCGCGGACAACTCTTTCGCTGTCACCAGCGCAGCAATCTGCCACCACTGGTGACCGGTGACCGGATCATCTGGCAGTCGGAAGGCGACAGTACCGGAAACAGCACCGGCATTATCGTGGCCCTGCTACCGCGCCATTCAGCGATGAGCCGGCCCAATGCCCGTGGCGAGCAGCGCAGTATCGCTGCCAATATTGATCGCGTCGTGGTGGTGTTCGCGCCAGTGCCCGAGCCGTTTGGCAATCTGCTTGACCGCTATCTGGTGGCCATTGAGCACCTGCGTCTGAAACCCTTGCTGCTACTCAACAAATGCGATCTGATGCCCGCAGAAACCAGTCAAGACGCCGACGATGCCGCGGCATTAAAAGTATCGGACCTGTTGAAACTGTATGCCGGTATTGGTTACGACACCCTGCGCGTGTCCTGCCATCAGCCCGATAGTATTGATGCCCTGCGTGAGTTACTCAGTGGCGAAACCGCCGTATTTGTCGGGCAATCCGGGGTCGGCAAGTCGTCATTGATCAACACCCTGCGTGGCATCGACGATGACGACAATGACGCCGGTGCCGCCGATGTCGGCGGCCTGTCCAAAGGCCGTGCCATTGGCCGCGAAAAAGGCACTCACACCACGACCGCCACCCGGCTCTACCACCTGCCAGGCAGTGGCGATCTGGTAGACTCACCGGGTATTCGTGAGTTTGGCTTGTGGCACATTGAGGCAGAACAGCTGATGTATGGCTTTGTTGAGTTTCGCCCATATATCGGTCAGTGCCGCTTCCGTGATTGCCGGCATCAACAGGAGCCGGGCTGCGCGCTGCTGGCGGCGGTCAAACAGGGAAAAATAAAGGCTTCACGTCTGAGCAGTTATCATCATATCCTGCAGGAGCTGGACAGAAACTGAAGCCTGGGCGCGAACCGGGGCTATCAGAAAATCTCTGGCAGGTCTGACGGCAGCACTTCATCCGGCGGCGCACCACCATCCAGTTCAGAGTCACGTGTCCCCTCCAGGATCCGTTGCTGCGCCAACTGGTTCAGCACCATGATGACAATACGACGGTTGGCGGCATCAGTGGGGGCGTCGGGCAACAGCGGTAACGAAGACCCCATGCCGATGATCTGTGCAAATTGACTATAGTCCAGACCGCCTTCCACCAGTGCCCGGCGCGCGGCGTTGGCACGATCGGCAGACAATTCCCAATTACTGTATTGAGCAAGATCGTTGCCAAACGGAACGCTGTCGGTGTGACCATAAATACTGATTTTGTTGGGGATGTCTTCCAGAACATTGGCCATGGCCCACAATACTTCCAGCGCATAAGGCTGCATCTGATCAGAACCTGAGTTGAACAACGGGCGATTCTCCCGGTCAATGATCTGAATGCTCAGACCCTCTTCGGTGACTTCCATACTCACGCTGTCGGAGAACCACTCAAACTCCTGGTTGCCGCCGATTACTTCTTCCATCTGACCCTGCAGGCTTTGCAGCAATTGGGTTTCGCGCAGTCGAGCAAGTTCAATATATTCAAAGGATTCAAGCTCTTCGCTTGCTTCCACTGCCTGCTCCTGGTCTTCCTGCACCAGCGCCAGACTCAAACCCTGATTAGGCAGCGTCAGCGGCCGCCCTTCCAGATTCAGTACGTAGGGTGTGCCGCCGTCCCCATCACTGGCCAGACTACGTGGATCGGAGAAATAACCGGCAATCACCATTTTCTCAAGCTCGGTGGTGCTTTCGATCAGCCACAGCACCAGAAAGAACGCCATCAGCGCCAGCGCAAAGTCAGCAAAGGCAATTTTCCACGAACCACCGTGATGGCCGCCGGCCACCTTTTTGACGCGTTTAATGACAATGGTCTGTTCTGCTTTTTCCACAACGATTATCTTCCGCGATTAGATTCAGTGCCGCTTAGCGGCTACGGATGTGTTCGTCCAGTTCAGAGAAGGAGGGACGATCTCCGGAGTACAGTGTCTTGCGAGCAAACTCGACGGCCAGTTGCGGCGGCAAGCCATTAGACGTCGCCACGATGGCGGCTTTGATACATTCAAACATCTTGATTTCTTCTTCGGCAACTTCCGCCAGACGATTGCTCATCGGCCCGATAAAACCATAAGCGGCAAAAATACCAACAAAGGTACCAATCAAGGCCGCCGCCACACTCTGACCCAATGCCTCGGGCGGACCGCCCAGCTTCTGCATGGTAATAACAATACCCAGAACCGCGGCCACAATACCAAAGCCGGGCAGACCATCGGCAACCCGGTGCACTGCATGTGAGGGTTCACTGAGTTCGTGCAACTGGGTTTCAATTTCAGACTCAATCATGGCCTCAATTTCGTGCGGAGCCATGTTGCTGGTGGTCATGATGCGCAGGTTGTCAGTCAGAAACTCAATAATGCGTTTGTCCTTGAGCAGTGCCGGATAGCGGGTAAACAGGCCGCTTTCCGCTGGCACTTCAATGTCGCCTTCAATTGACATCATGCCTTCGCGCCGCGCCTTGTTGAAAATATCAAAGAGTAGTCCCAGCAGGTCGAGATACAATTTTTCGTTGGTGGCCGATCCAAATATCGCGCGCGGCAGGCGTTTACCGGTTTCCTTGACCAGATGCATGCTGTTGGAGATCAGGAAAGCACCAAAGGCGGCACCAAAAATAATAATGAATTCTGAGGGTTGCCACAACACAGCAAGAATACCACCGTGCATGACATAGCCGCCGGCGACGCTCAGTGTCACAACAACAAAACCGATAATAAACAACATGACCTGCGAAACCTCCAACGGGATAAATTGCGCCGCTTCTTTTACATCGGACAAAATCGGGAAATCATTAGCTCAACGGGCATTAATACGCCAAACTTGTACCCTTGCACCGGCTTGATTAAGCTGACGCCTGACCTACTTGATGGACGAACATGTCAGCCCGCGCAGGCGGCTGCACGAACAGGATTTTCATGACCGACTCACTTTTTATTCTGCTTCAGTATCTGGCACCACAGCACCTGCTTTCGCGACTGGCGGGTAAACTGGCAGATTGCCAGTGGCCGGCGGTCAAGGCGCCGTTTATACGCTGGTTTATCGGCCGCTACAAGGTCGACATGAGCCAGGCTCAGGAACCCGACCCGTCAGCCTATGCCAGTTTTAATGCATTCTTCACCCGGGCCCTCCGAGCCGACGCTCGGCCCATTGCAGGGGATGACACCAGTGTCGTCAGTCCCGTCGATGGTATTGTCAGCCAGTTGGGGCCAGTGCGGGAAGGCCTGTTGTTACAGGCCAAAGGTCGGCGCTTCAGCCTGCAGGCCCTGCTCGGTGGCGATGCCGACCTGGCAGCAGAGTTTGACGAAGGCTGTTTTGCCACCATTTATCTGTCACCCAGTCACTATCATCGAATTCATATGCCCTTACCGGGCGTACTGCGGGAAATGACCTATGTGCCGGGCAAACTGTTCTCGGTAAACCAGCTGACGGCGCAGCGGGTGGACAGTCTGTTTGCCCGCAATGAACGCCTGGTCTGCATTTTTGACACTGACTGCGGTCCGATGGCATTGATTCTGGTTGGCGCCATGATCGTAGGCAGTGTTGATACAGTCTGGGCCGGCCAGGTCTGCCCTGCACGGCATGGCCTGCACAAAACCGACTACCGGCTGCAACGACCGGCTGTGCAGATCGCCCGGGGCGAAGAGATGGGCCGGTTCAAACTTGGCTCTACTGTCATCGCCGTCTTTGCCGAGAACCGCGTTGAACTCAATGCGGCACTGGCAGCAGGCAGCGACATCAATATGGGCAGTATGCTTGGCACCGCCATTGCCAGATCAGCCCCCCACGACTGAAGCACAGGCTGGTCGAACGCCAACGAACCCGCTAAAATCGCCCGCCCGGACGGTCGTTCAAACCCGGTCTGTATCGCGACTGAAAACCCGGCACACCGGCTTCGCCGAGAAGCAATCAATCTGATGAGAGCTGATTATGAACAAATTTGAAAATGTAACGGTCGTCAAAGCCGCCAATATTTATTTCGACGGCAAGGTCACCAGCCGGGTTGTCGAATTCGATAACGGTGACGTCAAGACTCTGGGCATCATGATGCCGGGCGAATACCGTTTTGGTACCGAGAAAAAGGAAATCATGGAAATTCTGTCCGGCCAGGTGGAAATTCTGCTGCCCGGCGAAGACCTGTGGCGCAAGATTGCTGGCGGCGATACGTTTGAAGTGCCGGCCGACTCAGCCTTCGACATCAAGGTGATGACGGTAACCGACTACTGCTGCTCCTATATCGGCTGATCACCGACAGCAATGTCCGCGCTGCCGTTTTGTTGCCAGCCCGTCTAGGCCTGACTCCCCAGGAAAGTCTGGTAGGCAAGGTTTCGGGTTTCTTCCTGAAACTGGTAAGGAATCTTGCGAACAAAGTCATCAAAGGCAGTGGCATCTTCCGGCGCCACCTGCAATCCGACCAGCACACGTCCGTAGGCGGCGCCGTGGTTACGATAGTGGAACATGGAGATGTTCCACTGTTCACCCAGCAGATCCAGAAAGGTCAGCAGGGCGCCTGGTCGTTGCGGAAACTCAAAACGGAAAACCCGTTCGTTCAATGCCTTGTCGCTACGCCCACCCACCATGTGCCGGATATGCAGCTTGGCGGCTTCGTTGTCGGTCATGTCATGTACGTCAAAACCTTTGTTACGCAATGCTCTAGCCAATTTGTCACGACCGGTAATCGGGTCATCGATTTCAATGCCAACAAAAATCTGCGCGGCGGTGGCGTCCCCGTATCGGTAATTGAACTCAGTCACGCTGCGTTTGCCCAGTACCCGGGCAAAGCGGCGAAAACTGCCCGGCTTTTCGTCCAGAGTAACCGCAAACACCGCTTCCCGGCTCTCGCCCAGCTCCGCGCGTTCGGAAATATGGCGCAGCCGGTCAAAGTTAACGTTGGCGCCGGTCACCAGTGCCATCAGGCTCATTCCCTGAAGTGACTGCTCACGTACTGCTTTTTTAAGGCCTGCAACCGCGACCGCGCCAGCAGGTTCTGTGACCGCGCGCGTGTCATCAAAAATATCCTTGATGGCAGCACAAATTTCATCCGTGGTCACCGTTACTACTTCGTCAACACAGTGCCGGAGAATCTTGTAGGTTTCTTTGCCCACCTGATTGACCGCGACGCCATCGGCAAACAGACCGACCTGTGACAACTTTACCCGCCGACCGGCCTCCAACGCCGCTTTCAGACAGGCGGAGTCTTCCGCCTCGACCGCAATCAGCCGAATCTCCGGTCGAATATATTTAATATAGGCCGCCATGCCTGCCATCAGACCGCCGCCGCCGACGGGGACAAAAATGGCGTCGAGCGGACCACTGTGTTGCCGGACAATCTCCAGGCCTACGGTACCCTGACCGGCAATGACATCACGATCATCAAAGGCGTGAACAAAGGTATAGGATTTTTCTGCCACCAGTTTCATGGCGAACTCGGCAGCTTCGTTATAAGTATCCCCGTGCAGAATCACCTTGCCCCCGCGCGCACGAACGCCGTCTATCTTGATGGCCGGCGTGGTCACCGGCATGACAATGATGGTCTTGATACCCAGTGTCGTGCCCGCCAGCGCCACACCCTGGGCATGATTGCCGGCACTGGCAGCGATCACGCCACGTTTGGCCGCTTCCGGCGATAGCCGGGACATTTTGTTGTAGGCACCACGGAGCTTGAAACTGAAAACGGGCTGCAGATCTTCGCGCTTGAGCCAGACATCATTGCCCAGGCGCCGGCTCAGGGAGGCAGCTTTATGGATCGGACTCTCGATGGCAACATCGTAGACACGTGCCGAGAGAATATCTTTTACGTACTTGTCCATGTCTGCGGCCTTGTTCCGGGTCCTCTCAGGTGGCAATAAAAGGGGACGGAGGATATTATGGCGAATCATAATATCCTTCGTCCCCTTTTATTGCCAGCAAAGCACAGGAAATCAGCATGGACCAGAATGAACTCAAAAAAGCGGTCGCAAAAGCAGCCGCAGACTACGTAAAAAGTCGTCTGGATGAGCGCACTGTGGTCGGCGTTGGCACCGGTTCCACGGCTAATTTTTTTATTGAATACCTGGGCGAATTCAAACACGACATTCAGGCGACGGTCGCCAGCTCGGAAGAAACCGCGAGGCGTCTTAAGGCGCTCGGCATAGCTGTCATCGACCTGAACTCGGCGCCGGAAATCAGTGTTTATGTCGATGGTGCTGACGAAACCAACGAACATCTGCATCTGATCAAAGGCGGCGGCGGTGCCCTGACACGGGAAAAAATCATCGCGGCAGTTGCCAAAGAATTTGTCTGCATTGCTGACGACAGCAAGCTGGTTGATGTGCTGGGCCATTTTCCGCTGCCGGTGGAAGTCATACCGATGGCTCGCAGTCACGTGGGGCGCGAGATTGTAAAACTGGGAGGCGATCCGGTTTACCGGGAAGGGTTTGTCACTGACAATGGCAACATTATCATCGATATTCACAACATGAGTATCGTCGACCCCAGAAAACTGGAGCAACAGCTGAATCAGATAACCGGGGTAGTGACTAATGGGTTGTTTGCCATGCGGCCTGCGGACAAACTGATTCTGGGCGGAAAAGACGGTCTCAAAACCATGAGCCGGTAGTGTTTTCACCCAGGCCGACGGCTGAATACAATACGCCGGTCGTAAACGCGCCCGGCTCGATTCGTACGACGCCGTGCGTATGAGGAGAAAGAGAAATTCTCCCAGCTATTCTAAACAGCCAGGATATTAAATGATGCTGGGCGAATAAAAAAACGCAGGGGTTTTACGCCCTGCGTTTTCGTATTTTACAGAGGATTTACGTTCTCTGCCTGAGGCCCTTTCTGGCCTTGAGTTACTTCCATAGTAACTTTCTGGCCTTCGTGCAGCGTCTTCCTTCCAGTACCGTTAATGGCACTAAAATGGACGAATACGTCCTTTCCACCTTCCTGCTCAATGAAACCGAAACCTTTCTCGTCATTGAACCACTTAACGGTACCTTCTACTTGCTGTGACATATTGCTCTCTTGCTATTTCCAAGGGACTGACCAGAAAACGTTTCCAGCGGATCCCGAATTTATTAACACAGTTGACAAATGTGACAACTGCTGGATTCGACACTGAACCCTAAAAGCAGTGTACCGCTATATTTTGTCGCTGGGAATACAGTTATTAACGAAAAACGACGAAATATCCGCTTTTTCAATAAAATTATCGTTAAAAGTGTGATGCCCGTCTCATAAATTCGCCAAGTGCCCGACTTTAATCAAAAATTTTCCCGGGATTCATCACTTTATTCGGGTCAAACACCTGCTTTAACGCCTTCATGCAGGCAATCTCACCTTCGCTACGACTGTATTGCAGATAGGGCTTTTTCAGCAGGCCAACACCGTGCTCCGCCGACACGCTGCCACCGTAGGATTTAACGGCTTCGAAGATGTCATAACTGACCTCGCCACATTGTCGGAAAAATTCTTCCTTGGGCAGCGCATCAGGTTTAAGAATATTCAGGTGCACATTGCCATCGCCAATGTGGCCAAACCAGATAATTTCAAAGTCGGGATACTGTGCAGTAACGATATTGTCTACTTCTTTCAGGAAAGCCGGCACCCTGGACACCTGCACCGAGATGTCGTTCTTATAGGGTGTGAATCGGGATATGGTCTCCGAGATGTCCTCACGCAGGCGCCACAAAGCACGGGCCTGGGTGATGTTCTGGCTCATGGTGCCATCCAGCGCCCAGCCCTGCTCAACACAGTGCTCAAACACCGACATCGCCGACTCAAGCACGGCTTCACTGGTATTCTCGAATTCGATCAGGGCATAGAAAGTGCCCTCGGTCGCAAACGGCCGCTGCAAACCCTTTTCCGCCATCACATGCCGCAGGGCTTTTTCGGAAAAGAATTCAAACGCGCAGATATCCAGCGCACCCTGGAATGCCTGCAGCACATGCATGGTGGATTCCAGATCATCCACTGCCAGTACCAGCACCGTTGGATCTTTGGGCGGTGTTGCCAGCGCCATGGTGAGCTCAACGATAAACCCGAGCGTGCCTTCCGAACCGATAAACAGATGCCGCAGATCATAACCGGTGGCATTCTTTACCAGGCCATGGTTCAGCTCCAGTAACTCGCCGGTGCCGGTAACAACTTTCATGCCCATCACCCAGTCCCGGGTCAGACCGTAGCGAATCACCTTGATGCCGCCTGCATTGGTCGCGACATTGCCGCCAATCTGACTGGAGCCGGACGAGGCAAAATCAACCGGATAGAACAGACCCTTGTCATCAGCGAATTGCTGCAATTGCTCGGTGATAACACCTGGCTGGCATACCACCTGACGATCAACGGCACTGAAGTCGAGAATCTGGTTCATACGATCAAAGGCAACCACAACTTCGCCATTGGCCGCCACCGCGCCACCACTCAAACCGGTGCGACCGCCCGATGGCACCAGCGCAAATCCCTGTTTATTGGCCAGACGTACCAATGCCTGTACTTCTTCAATGGATCCGGGAAAGACGATCGCGGCGGGATTGGGCTCATGCACCTTTGTCCAGTCCTTGCCAAAAACCTGAAGGGATTCATGATCAATGTTGACCCGATCCGGTCCTACAATTTCAGCCAGGGAGGCCGCCAACGTCTGCTGCATCGCGCTCATTACCAGGATTACCTTTTATGTTACTGACAGTGTTTATGGTACCATAGTGCGCCTCGCACTTGAGAGCCCTCTGACAGAACCTGCTGAGAGATACCGCACCGATATGAAATCTACGTCTCTGGATAAAAGCAAAATTCGTTTCCTGTTGCTGGAAGGCGTGCACCAGAGTGCCGTCAATACCCTGCATGAAGCGGGTTACACCAATATCGAATACCTGAAGACATCATTGTCCGAAGACGATCTTGTTGAAAAGGTCAAGGATGTACACTTTATTGGTATCCGCTCCCGCACCCAGTTAACCGAGCGCGTGTTTGAGGCAGCAACCAAGCTGCAGGCTGTCGGCTGTTTCTGCATCGGCACCAATCAGGTCGATCTCAAGGCGGCACTGGTACGCGGCGTACCGGTGTTCAATGCACCCTATTCCAATACCCGCAGCGTCGCCGAGCTGGTTATCGGTCAGACTATTCTGCTGCTGCGCCGCGTACCGGAAAAGAATGCACAGGCTCACCTGGGTAACTGGCAGAAAGTCGCCACCGGCTCTTTTGAAACCCGGGGCAAAAAACTGGGTTTAGTTGGCTATGGCAACATCGGCTCGCAGCTCAGTGTGCTGGCCGAGTCCATGGGCATGAAGGTTTACCTGTATGACATCGTCACCAAACTGCCCCTGGGCAACGCGGTGCAGGTGCCGTCCCTGAAGGAACTGATGCAGACCTGTGATGTGATCAGCCTGCATGTGCCGGAGACACCTCAGACCGCCAATATGATTGGCGAAGAACAATTAAGCTGGATGAAAAAAGGCAGCATCCTGATCAACGCCTCGCGTGGCACAGTGGTCGACATCGACGCGCTGGCTGCCGTGCTGGAGTCGGGACAACTGGCCGGAGCCGCCGTGGACGTATTCCCGGTTGAGCCGCGTTCCAATGATGAGGAATTCATCTCGCCACTGCGCAAGTACGACAATTGCATTCTGACACCGCACGTGGGCGGCAGCACCATGGAAGCCCAGGAAAACATTGGCATGGAGGTCGCGGAGAAACTGGTACGCTACAGTGACAATGGCTCGTCCATTACCTCGGTTAACTTCCCGGAAGTGGCCCTGCCGTCGCACCCGGGCATGCATCGTCTGCTGCACGTTCACGAAAACGTGCCAGGTGTCCTGTCGCAGATCAACCGCATCTTCTCGGAAAGCGGCATCAATATCTGTTCGCAGTATCTGCAGACCAATGACAAAATCGGTTACGTTGTCATGGACATAGCAGAAGAGGACAGTGACATCGCATTGGACAAACTGCAGGAGATCACTGGCACCATTCGATGCCGTGTTCTCTGGTAAGTTGTTCTTTGTTTTAATTCAGGGCGGTCGGGACGGGGGTAGGTGGCCTCGGACCGACCGCTTCCTTTGCGCTCACAGCCGGCGGGGCGGAACTCGACCTCGCGCTGCGCGCTCGGGACTCAGACAGTCCTCCCGCTGATCGGCTGTGAACACAAAGGAAAAGCGCGGCCTGATTGGTCCGACACCACCTACCCCCGCCCCGCCCTTGTGCCAGATTCAGGCACTACTGCAGATAAGCTCCTACACAGGAACGGAATCGCAGAGTTCGACGAATGGCACTAGGGCAGGGTATCGGAGGAAGCACGGCGGACCAATCAGGCCACGTATTCTCCTTTGTCCGTCCACCCGAAATAGCGCGAGGACTGTTTGAGTCCCGGGCTGCGTAGCAGCGAGGTCGAGTTCCGCAAGCGCCGGGTGGACGGACAAAGGAGGTGGTCGGTCTGACGTCCTCCCTCCGTTGGCCTGCCCGGTCTCAGACAAGTACAGCGCTTACTTCAAACCGTATTTATCGCTCATTTCCTCAAGCGTATAAATCTTACCAATGCGACTGGCGTGCCCCGCCGTACCGAATGCTTCCAGACGATCTTTAACAATGCCCTTCATCGCCTTCATGGTCGGGATCAGGAATTTGCGCGGATCAAACTCCGACTTGTTCTCCGCCAGGAACTTACGCGCAGCGCCCGTCGACGCCAGACGCAGGTCCGTGTCGATGTTTACCTTGCGCACACCGTGCTTGATGCCTTCCTGAATCTCCGAGACTGGGACACCGTAAGTTTCCGGAATCTCACCACCAAACTCATTGATGATGGCCAGCCACTCCTGCGGCACCGACGACGACCCATGCATGACCAGGTGCGTGTCAGGGATGCGCGCATGAATCTGCTTGATGCGCTCAATCGCCAGCGTATCACCCGTCGGCGGACGGCTGAATTTGTAGGCACCATGGCTGGTACCAACAGCAATGGCCAGCGCATCAACACCGGTATCAGCAACAAACGACGCCGCCTCTTCCGGGTCCGTCAGCATCTGCTCATGGGTCAGTTTGCCCTCAGCACCGATGCCATCTTCCTCACCAGCCATACCTGTTTCCAGAGAGCCCAGACAACCAATTTCGCCTTCCACCGAGACACCACAGGCATGCGCCAGTTGCACCACATTGCGGGTCACATCCACGTTATAGTCGTAATCCATCGGCGTTTTACCATCCACACCCAGCGACCCATCCATCATTACCGATGAAAATCCCAGCTGAATGGAACGCTGGCAAACCGCAGGCGACACACCGTGGTCCTGATGCATGACAATCGGAATATGCGGAAACTCTTCGATAGCAGCCAGTATCAGGTGTCGCAGGAAATTGGAACCGGCATATTTTCGTGCACCGGCTGACGCCTGCAGAATCACCGGACTGTTGACCTCGTGAGCCGCCTCCATGATCGCACGCACCTGTTCCAGGTTATTGACATTAAATGCCGGCACGCCATAGCTGTTCTCGGCGGCATGATCCAGCAATTGACGAAGACTGATAAGTGCCATGTTAAATTCCTCTTGTTAGTTCCAATTCCAATTTCGTATTGTCAGTGTCGGATGCATAGTCGCACGACACTGGCCAAAAATTTTGTATATCAATCGGCTCCACGTGTTTCCAGCATCGCTACTGCCGGCAGCACATCACCCTGCACGAACTCGAGGAAGGCGCCGCCACCGGTGGAAATGTAGGACACCTGGTCAGTGATGCCAAATTTGTCGATTGCAGAGATGGTTTCACCGCCACCGGCGATGGAAAAACCGGCATTGTCGGCAACGGCCCTGGCCACTGCTTCAGTGCCACCGGCAAAGGCATCGAACTCGAACACACCCAATGGTCCGTTCCAGATAATGGTTTTCATGCCCGCGATAATGTCCTTGAGCCGGGCTGCGGTTTTCGGCCCGATATCCAGAATCATGTCATCATCAGCGACATCATCGACTTTTTTGATGGTGGCTTGCGCATCCGCAGAAAACTCTTTTGCGACCACCACATCAACCGGCAACGGGATACTGGTTTTTTCCATCAGGTCCCGGGCAGTATCAACCAGGTCGGTTTCCACCAGTGACTTGCCAACTGGATAACCGGCCGCCAGCAGGAAGGTATTGGCAATGCCGCCGCCAACAATCAGCTGATCGGTTTTTTCTGCCAGGCTTTCCAGCACTTTCAGTTTACTCGACACCTTGGCACCGCCGACGATGGCCAGCATTGGGCGCTCGGGTTTTTCCAGCGCTTTAGCCAGCGCATCCAGTTCACCGGCCAGCAAGGGTCCGGCGCATGCCACCGGGGCAAATCTGGCGACACCGTGAGTACTGGCCTGGGCTCGATGCGCGGTACCAAAGGCGTCCATGACAAACACATCACATAAAGACGCGTACTGTTTCGATAATGCCTCGTCATTGCTCTTTTCGCCCTGGTTGATCCGGACATTCTCCAGCAACACCATTTCGCCCTCTGCCGGCTCAGCGTCACGCGGGTTATCCAGATAGTCCGCGACCAGGCGCACATCAATGTCCAGCAGATGCCCCAGATGTGCCGCCACTGGCGCCAGCGACGCGTCCGGCTGGTCGGCGATGGCCACACCCTCATCCGGACGGCCCAGGTGTGACATCACCATCAGTCTGGCACCGGCCTCCAGTGCCATCCTTAACGCCGGCAATGCCGCCACAATCCGGGTGTCATTGCCGACCTGGCCATTGTTAACCGAGACATTCAGGTCCTCCCGTATCAGTACGCGTTTACCGCGAAGATCGAGGTCCTGCATCCGTTTGATCGTGCCTGAAGATGTTGTCATGAGTCTACGCGGTCCTCCCAGACCAGAAGTCGTCAAAGCAGTTACAATTGCCGAATCAGATTGGCCACATCCAGCATACGATTGGCATAGGCCCATTCATTGTCAAACCAGGCCAGCACCTTGATCAGATGCGGCCCGCTGACCCGGGTCTGGCTCAGATCTACAATCGCAGATCTGGGGTCATGATTAAAGTCGCATGACGCCAGGGGTTCATCAGTGCATGCCAGCACCTGTGGCATGGAGCGCGCCGCCGCCGCTCTGATCGCCTTGTTGACGGTGGCAATGTCTGCGGCATTGCGTACCGTCACCGTCAGGTCGATGGCTGACACGTTCAGGGTAGGCACCCGCATCGCCTGTGCCGAAAAACGTCCGTCCAGCTCAGGCAGAATACGACCAATGCCTTTTGCAATTTCGGTGTCCACCGGAATAATCGACTGCACAGCGCTGCGGGTTTTGCGCAGGTCCTGATGATGATAGGCGTCAATGACCGGTTGATCGTTCATCGCCGAGTGTATGGTTGTAATCACGCCATACTCCAGACCAAAGGCTTCATCCAGGCACTGAATCACCGGGACCACGCAGTTGGTGGTGCAGGACGCGGCCGAAATCACCCGGTGCGATGCCTGCAGCACATCATGGTTGATGCCATAAACAACGGTGGCATCAACATCGCTTTGTGCCGGCTGCGAGAACAGGACACGACCGGCACCTGAACGCAAATGCTGCTCCGCGGTAGCTCGATCATTAAAGGTCCCGGTGCATTCCAGCACCAGATCGACATCCAGTTGCTGCCAGGGCAGTTCGCTGATATCCGACTGTGACAGCAGGGCAATTTTATTGCCATCAATAACCAGGTGACCCGCATCATCCAGCGATACATCGCCATGGAATCGACCATGGGTACTGTCGTAGCGGGTCAGATGCGCCAGCGTACGGGCATCAGTCAGGTCATTGATGGCAACGATCTGCAGATCCGGGTGCGCGGCACTTTCATGCAACGCACGCAGGACACAACGACCGATTCGGCCATAACCATTGATCGCCAGCCGATAGGGCATATTACATTTCCGTTTTACGTCAGGCGTTTGACAGGAGGGTATTGGCTTTAGCGACAATTTTATCTGCAGTAAAACCAAACGCATCCATCAATGCAGCGCCGGGCGCCGACTCACCAAAACTCGTCATACAAACCATGGCGCCGTCCAGACCGACATATTTGGCCCAGTAATCAGCGCCAGCCGCTTCCACTGCCAGGCGTTTGCGCACGGCAGATGGCAGCACGCTCTCGCGATAGTCAGCATCCTGCGCGTCAAACACGTCAGTTGAGGGAATGGAGACCAGTCGCGCTTTCACACCCTTGTCCTGCAGGGATTTGACCGCATCCCGCGAAATCGCCACTTCCGAGCCGGTCGCCAGGATGATCAGTTCAGGTTGACCCTGACAGTCTTCCAGCACATAGGCACCGCGCTCTATCCCGGCCAACTGCTCGCTGTCACGTGTCTGATGCGGCAGACCCTGGCGTGAGAACACCAGGGATGTCGGACCGTCTTTGCGCAGCAGGGCGTGTTTCCAGGCCACGGCTGTTTCCACGGCGTCACAGGGGCGCCAGACCGACATGTTGGGCGTTGATCTCAGGTTGGCGAGCTGTTCTATCGGCTGGTGGGTAGGGCCATCTTCGCCCTGGCCAATGGAGTCATGCGTGTACACATTAATGGTGTGCTGTTGCATGAGCGCAGCCATTCGCACGGCGTTACGCGCGTACTCCATAAAGATCAGGAAGGTACCGCCGTAGGGGATGAAACCGCCGTGCAGTGCCAGCCCGTTCATGATGGCAGTCATACCGAATTCACGCACACCGTAATAGATGTAGTTACCATCGGCGCTGTCGCTGATGGGAACGCTGCCTTTCCACAATGTCAGGTTGGAGCCGGCAAGGTCGGCTGAGCCGCCAATCAGTTCCGGCAGAATCTCGCCGAAGGCTGCGATACTGTTTTGTGATGCCTTGCGTGAGGCAATGCTTTCGCCTTTTTCCTGGCACGACGCGATATGCTCGGCGGCGCGCTCGGCAAAGTGGCCTGGCAACTCGCCTTTGAGTCGGCGAACCAACTCGACGGCCAGATCAGGGTGAGCTTCTTCGTAGCGCACCAATTTTTCTTTCCATTGCGTTTCTGCCTGGAAACCGCGTTCGCGGGCGTCCCAGTCCTTCTGTATATTTTCCGGCACCTCAAATGGCGCGTGCTCCCAGCCCAGTTGCTTGCGGGTCGCCGCGATTTCATCGTCGCCCAGCGGCGCGCCATGAATACCGGCGGTGCCACTCTTGGCGGGCGAACCAAATCCGATCACGGTTTTGCAGCGGATGATGGTGGGGCGTGCGGTTTCTTTTCGGGCCGCTTCAATGGCTGTTTTGACCTGCTCGGCGTCGTGCCCGTCAATGGCAAGTACATGCCAGCCATAGGATTCAAAACGCTTGCTGGTGTCGTCGGTGAACCAGCCGTCAACCTCGCCATCAATGGAAATGCCGTTGTCATCATAGAACATGATCAGCTTGCCCAGTCCCAGGGTGCCGGCCAGTGAACACACTTCGTGCGAAACACCTTCCATCAGGCAGCCATCACCGGCAAAAACATAGGTAAAGTGATCGACAATGTCATGATCAGGACGGTTGAACTGGGCCGCCAGGGTTTTCTCGGCGATCGCCATACCGACCGCATTGGCGATGCCCTGACCCAGAGGCCCGGTGGTGGTTTCCACGCCCGGCGTGTATCCGTATTCCGGGTGACCGGGAGTCTTGGAGTGCAGTTGCCGGAAGTTTTTAAGCTCCGACATGGGCAGGTCGTATCCGCTCAGGTGCAGCAGGGCATAGATCAACATGGATCCGTGACCATTGGACAGGACAAAGCGGTCGCGATTCATCCACTGCGGGTTGACCGGGTTATGGGACAGGAAATCATTCCACAGAACTTCGGCAATATCTGCCATGCCCATCGGCGCTCCGGGGTGGCCGGAATTGGCTTTCTGGACTGCGTCCATGGCGAGGGCACGGATGGCATTGGCGCATTCTCTGCGCGAGGTCAGTCGGGTGGACATACGAGTGGAGCTCCTGTACGCGGGGTTCGGGTCGTAGAAAAAGCGTATTTTCCCGCAGTTGGGCCTTATTTTCCAGACATATCCGGCCCGTTTCCGCAGATAGCCGATTGCATCGCCATCGCCCTTACAGGAAATTCAGTCGCAGCAGTGGCAGAATCCGGTCACGCCACTCGGCGTCAACACCCGCCCGGTCAGCGTATTCCGGCCAGCGCCGGGCCACCGCCGTGATCTCATCAATGATCACCTCGGCCCGCCCTCGCTTGAGACCGGCCATACGGGCACAGGCTTTAAAGTCGAGCAGGGTAAAGTGATCCTGTTTTCCGTTCAGGCGCATCTGGTGGCGCGACGTCCAGTCGCCTTCGGGATTGTAGGAAAATGTCAGATCGAATGCCGGTGACAATGACCACTGTCCGCGACGATCCATCAGGAATGCAATGTTCTTGGTGTGATCATCCTGATTACGCATGATGATGTTGAACACCATCCGCCGATACTGTTGCTCGACCTCGGCATACGACAGACCAAGCTGGCGCATGACCTGCAGTGCCTGTTCATAGCTGTAGGCGCCTGCTGCGTTGTAGTCAAAATGTGCCATGGCGCACAGCGACTGCATATGAAGTTTGTCCCCACTATCAGTGCGATCGAAGCGCCGCGTCATGAAGTGTTGCCGTCCACCTTCGGCCAGCAACCGACATTGGGACATGGTAATGCCTGCGTCGCGGGCCATCAGCGAGTAGGCATATTCGATCTGCCCATAACCTTTGGGGTCAGCCAGCTCCTTGTCGCGGTTGGCGCTGACGCCGTCAAATTTTATCAACCAGTGCTGATAGCCGGCAGCCACGTCCAATTGCCCCGAGCGCACATCGTCCGTCTGCGGATGCCAGGCGATCACGGCTTTGGCGCGTGCTCCGCCGGCCGACGTGCCCACGCGCAGAATATCGCGCATACCGGTCGGGTCTTGTTCACGCAGCCGGGAACTGAAATGCTGACGCTGCCTCAGCACCCGCGAGGCCAGGTCAACCAATTGCGAAATATCCACGCGCTGCGAGCCACTGGCTCGCGGTCCGGTTACCGGCGCAAATTCCAATGCCCCCATCGCACGACGGCCGACATAACACAGCCTTTCCACGGCATTAAAAGAATCGGGCGGACGGCCCTGGCTGGCAAGCCAGGCATCAATCAGGGCATGACCAAATCGATCAGGCAGTGCATCTGCCAGCAGACCAGGCAAGCCGTGGAAGGTATGCGGCGCCAGCGCCGGGAAACGAAATACCTGTTTGCTCGCACCCGGCAATGGCATCAGCAGCGGCGCCAGCTCAATTCCGCTGTGCGCGAATGCTTCGTCATACTCAAAACCGGCCAACCCAGACTGTTCGTCGAGTGCCACCGCCCCGATCGTGCTGCCCCACAGGTTGACCTGCGCCAGCGTGGTCATTTTCGCTCATCCCCCCAGGCCCAGGGTTTCACTGCCTGGCTCTTGCCGGGCGCTTGTGTGTCGGCACCGGTTGAGCCGGCAGCAGGCTGGCGGGCCCGCACGCGCTGCGGTCGCTTATGCTGATTTCGCAACATCTCCATGGGTCGTGGCGTTGGCGGAGGAATGGCAACATCAAGCGCTGCCAGACTGTCCAACGCCCGCAACACCCGGATCAGGTTGGGTAACTGCGATGCTGCGCCAGCCTCAATTCGTTCCAGTGTGCTCTTGGAGATGCCGGCCTTTTCCGCCAGCGCCAATTGAGTCAGTCCAGCATCTATACGGTAGCGGCTCAGGCGCTGGCCCAACTCAGACAGGATGGCATCGTCAGACAGGGCCGACGTGATGGTCAGGGAATTGTTATCCATGGATATGTCATCGTATATAAAGAATTAACTGGTTTTATGCATTTATATCGTCATATATAGAGAGTTATAACTATTCCATGTAATTCTTTATATCTGACTATTTAAATTGATATTAGACTTTATATCGTTATTTGTGAAGAGTAATACAGAAATTCCGATGCTTGTCATTGCCAGATTATGCTCCGGGCTCGCTGCCAATTTCGCCAACGCGTCCCACCCACGCCATCTTTCAACTCTCTATCAAAATATTTTGATATAGATGGTAAAGCTGGTATAGTTCGCCGCCTATGAGTGCCAATCCGCAAACAATCGACATTAATACACGACTCGCGTCTGCCAACTGCACTGATGCGTTGACCCGTGTGTTCAAGGCTCTGGCTGACCCGTTGCGGCTGGATATCCTGCGCCTGCTGCGCACAGAATCGTTTGGCGTTCTGGAACTGTGCCGCATCGTCAGCGTGCGTCAATCGGCCCTAAGCCACCATCTCAAGATCCTGGCCCAGGCCGGTCTGGTATCAACCCGGCGCGAGGGTAACAGCATTTTTTACCGTCGCGCCCTGTTGCTGACAGACGACCCGCAGCTGGCAGTCAAACAGTCTGCATTTGCCGCACTGGACCAGCTGACCTTACGCGGCGAGCTGGCGCGCGGTGTACAACAGATACATGATGAGCGTTCCGAGCAGTCGCTGCTGTTCTTTGAACGCCATGCAGAACGCTTTCTGGAGAAACAGGAACTGGTCGCCGAGTATGCCAATTACCGCGACACCCTGCATGACCTGCTGGATGACCTGAAATTGCCAAAGCAGGCCGACGTGCTGGAAGTCGGACCGGGCGAAAGCCCATTGCTCAGCGAACTGACCTCGCGCTTCCATCGCCTGACCGCACTGGACAACTCCATGGAAATGCTAAACCGGGCTCGCAGCGCGCTGACACAGCGACTTGGCGCTGACGACACTGACCACCCGGTCGAGTTCATTCACGGCGATACCCGAGCCGCACTGGCACAGAATCTGGTCTTCGACCTGCTGATCTACAACATGGTGTTGCACCATATTCCGTCACCGCGGGAGACCTTTGAAGATTGCGCACAGCTGTTGCGTTCTGGCGGCAGTCTGCTGCTGATCGACCTGAGCCATCACGACCAGGACTGGGTGCGCGAGTCCTGCGGCGATCTTTGGCTTGGTTTCACCGA
This sequence comes from Pseudohongiella acticola, assembly GCF_001758195.1. Lineage (NCBI taxonomy): Bacteria > Pseudomonadati > Pseudomonadota > Gammaproteobacteria > Pseudomonadales > Pseudohongiellaceae > Pseudohongiella > Pseudohongiella acticola. The sequence continues at coordinate 2,247,616 of NZ_MASR01000001.1, read as the reverse complement.
ACAGGACCTCGATGCCTGGGCGGATGATGCCGGCCTGACCAGTGGCCAGCGCGTTTACCTGGGACTGCGAAACGGGTTTCAGGTCCAGATGCGTGTATTTACCCGAACAGATTCAACCACTGACATTAACTGAAACAACTGACAACAGAAACTACTGACAACAGAAAAAGGACCTTAAGCATGACAACCAGCTTATTTACTTCCGAGTCCGTGTCCGAAGGGCATCCGGATAAAATCGCCGACCAGATCTCCGACGCCGTACTGGACAACCTGTTGCAACAGGATCCACACGCCCGCGTTGCCTGCGAAACCCTGGTCAAAACCGGCATGGTCGTGGTGGCGGGTGAAGTCACCACTGAAGCCTATGTGGATCTGGAAGACATCGCCCGCAAAGTCGTCATCGACATCGGCTACGATCATTCCGACAAAGGTTTCGACGGCCATTCCTGTGCCGTGCTCAACGCCATCGGCAAACAATCCCCGGACATCGCCATGGGCGTTGATGAAACCCAGGAACATGAACAGGGTGCCGGCGACCAGGGCCTGATGTTCGGTTATGCCAGCAATGAAACAGATGTGCTGATGCCCGCGCCAATTACCTATTCACACCGATTGGTCAAGCGCCAGGCGGAAGTGCGCAAAAATGGCACACTGCCATGGCTGCGTCCGGACGCCAAGAGCCAGATCACGTTCCGCTATCAGGACGGCAAACCAGTGGGTATTGATGCCGTGGTGCTGTCCACCCAGCACGATGACGACATCAGCCAGAAGGATCTGCAGGAAGCCGTGATGGAAGAAATCATCAAACCGGTACTGCCGGCAGAGTGGCTGGATGCCAACACCAAATACTTCATCAATCCAACCGGCCGCTTTGTTATCGGTGGACCTTTTGGTGACTGCGGTCTGACCGGTCGCAAAATCATTGTTGATACCTATGGCGGCATGGCCCGGCATGGCGGCGGTGCCTTTTCAGGCAAGGACCCGTCTAAAGTTGACCGTTCAGCCGCGTACGCTGCCCGTTATGTGGCCAAGAACATTGTTGCCGCTGGCATCGCCGATCGTTGTGAGATCCAGGTGTCCTACGCCATCGGTGTTGCCGAGCCGACATCGATCAGCGTGGAAACCTTTGGCACCGGCCGCATCAGCCATGACCGCATTGTTGAACTGGTCCGCGAACATTTTGAATTGCGCCCTAAAGGCCTGATCAAGATGCTCGACCTGATTCGTCCGATTTATTTCCCGACGGCGGCCTATGGCCACTTTGGCCGCGAAGACGCTGCCTTTACCTGGGAGAAAACTGACAAAGCCGACGCTCTGCGCGCAGCGGCAGGTCTGTAAGCTGGCTGTAGACAAGTACAGACCCTGAGTACAGGCCAAAAGCACGGACAACCACATTTAATAGTTAAAGGTAAATTTATGAGCACCACCGATTATAAAGTCGCTGATATCAATCTGGCCGAGTATGGCCGCAAAGAAGTTGTACTGGCGCAAGCCGAAATGCCAGCGCTGATGGCACTGCGCGAACGCTACAAAACCGAACAGCCACTGGCAGGTGCTAAAATCATCGGCTGTATTCACATGACCATTCAGACCGCCGTGCTGATCGAAACTCTGGTTGAGCTGGGCGCCGAAGTGCGCTGGTCTTCGTGCAACATCTTTTCTACACAGGATCACGCCGCGGCCTATATTGCTGCCAAGGGCATTGCTGTGTATGCATGGAAAGGCCAGACCGAAGAAGAAGGCGAATGGTGTATTGAGCAGACCATCCTGAAAGACGGTACTGCCTGGGACGCCAACATGTTGCTGGATGACGGCGGCGACCTGACCGGCATGGTTCACAACAAATACCCGGCCATGCTGGAGAAGATCCACGGCATCACGGAAGAAACCACCACTGGCGTGCACCGTCTGCTGGAAATGCTGGAAGAGGGCACACTGAAAGTGCCGGCGATAAATGTTAACGATTCCGTCACCAAATCCAAGAACGATAACAAGTACGGCTGTCGCCACAGCCTGAACGATGCCATCAAGCGCGGCACTGACATGCTGCTGTCTGGCAAGAAAGCACTGGTCGTGGGTTACGGTGACGTCGGCAAAGGTTCAGCACAGAGCCTGCGCCAGGAAGGCATGATCGTGAAAATCAGCGAAATCGATCCGATTTGCGCCATGCAGGCCTGCATGGACGGTTTCGAAATTGTTTCTCCTTATAAGGACGGCAACAACACTGGCCGCCTGGAAGATATCGATACCGCCCTGCTGAGCAACACCGACCTGATTGTCACCACGACGGGTAACATTGATGTGTGCGACAAAAATATGTTGCAAGCGGTCAAAAATGGCGCGGTGATCTGTAACATCGGTCACTTCGACAACGAAATTGATACTGCTTACATGCGCAAGAGCTGGAAGTGGGTTGAAGTCAAACCGCAGGTTCACCAGGTATTCCGTGCTGACGCCGACAAGAATCCAGAGAACTACCTGATTCTGTTGTCTGAAGGCCGTCTGGTAAACCTGGGCAATGCCACCGGGCACCCGTCACGCATCATGGATGGATCCTTTGCCAACCAGGTGATTGCGCAGATTCACGTCTTCAAGCAGGCGTTTGCATCACGCTCGGCTGACGAGAAGAAACAGATGCTGCGTGTTGAAGTTCTGCCCAAGAAGCTGGACGAAGAAGTGGCGGCATTGATGGTAGGCGGTTTTGGCGGCGTGCTGACCAAACTGACAGCAACTCAGGCCAAGTACATCCATGTAAAAGCAGAAGGCCCTTTCAAACCCGAATCGTACAAGTACTGATCCGGATTGAAGTGTTGACGCTGACTGTCCTCGCGACAGTCAGCCGTTACCAGCAAGAGAGCATCATATGGAAATCGTGAATACAGACGCGCGCTTCAGCTTCGAATTTTTCCCGCCTCGCACCGAGGTGGGTGTCGAGAAGCTGAAAGTTGTGCACAGCGAGCTTGCCGCGCTTCGGCCTGATTTCTTTTCAGTGACCTACGGCGCCGGCGGTTCAACCAAGGACGGCACACGGCAGACAGTGACTCGCATCAACGAGACCGGCTCGGATGTGGCGCCGCACCTTTCGTTTGGTGGCTCCACGCGTGATGAAATCCTGGCGCTGCTGGAAAGCTACCAGGCACTGGGCATCAATCGCCTGGTTGCGCTGCGCGGAGATATTCCCTCGGGCACCGGGACCGCATCACAGTATTATTACGCCAACGAGCTGATCGAATTTGTGCGCGAAACCACCGGTGATCACTTTCATATTGAAGTGGCCTGTTATCCGGAGATTCATCCACAGTCGGACAGTTACGACAGTGACATTGAGTTTTTTAAGCGCAAGGTCGAAGCCGGTGCCAACAGCGCCATTACGCAGTACTTTTATAATCAGGATGCGTACTTCTATTTTCTGGACAGTTGCGCCAAAGCCGGCATCGATATTCCGATTGTGCCCGGCATAATGCCCATCACCAACTTCACCAACCTGCAGCGTTTCAGTAACAGCTGTGGCGCGGAAATTCCGCGTTGGATGCGTCAACGATTGCAGTCCTATGGCGATGACAGTGACAGCATTCGTGAGTTCGGCATCGAAGTGGTGCAGAGCCTCTGCGAAGACCTGTTGGCGGGCGGCGCCCCTGGCCTGCATTTCTACAGTATGAATCAGACCGATCCGGTGCGGCAGATCTGGCAACAGCTGAATTTGCGCTAACGCCGGTTCACTGCGGAGGGTGCGATGCGATTGTCCCGATTTCACACAGATCAGGCGCTGGTCGCCGACACCGAGCTGGTGCTGGAAGGCGATCAGGCGCATTATCTCGGCAAGGTACTGCGGGTAAAACCCGGCCAGCAGTGCCTGCTGTTTAATGCAGTCAATGGCGAGTTTCTGGCCGAGGTAACATCGGTCAGTAAACGTGACGTCCGGCTCCTTCTGATCGAATCACGCGATTGTACACCTGACTCGGCCTTGCCTGTGCATCTGGGTCTGGGCCTGTCGCGTGGTGAGCGCATGGATTATGCCATTCAGAAAGCAACTGAACTTGGCGTTACCGACATCACGCCACTGTTCACTGACTTCAGTGAAGTAAAACTCAGTCACGAACGTGCCGACAAACGCGCCGCGCACTGGCAGAAAGTGGCGATCAGTGCCAGCGAGCAGTGTGGCCGTTGCAGCGTACCGGTCATTCATGGCCCGGTTCCGTTGGCGGACTGGGTTGCGGCCGTTCCCGCCGGTCAGGGCTTTCTGCTCGACCACACCGGCACGGCTGGTTTTACTGGCACAGCGCCCGATGCTGTTTGTCTGTTGGTAGGCCCCGAAGGCGGCACCAGTGACACTGAAAAAGCCCTTGCCATTGCTGCCGGTTTTACCACCGTCAGACTCGGCCCTCGTGTACTGCGCACTGAAACGGCGCCGGTCGTTGCACTGACAGCGTTGCAGCTTCAGTGGGGTGACTTCTAGAAAGTATGGGGACGGAGGGAATACTTTTTGATCAACTGCACAAAAAGTATTCCCTCCGTCCCCATACTTTCTCGTCCCCATACTTTCTCCAGACAAAAAAAGCCGGACTCAAATGAGTCCGGCTTTTTTGTTGAGAGCGTACTCTCGGGGAGATCTTACTTGGTGAATTCCGGGTAGGCTTCCAGGCCACACTCAGAGATATCCACACCCTGGTCTTCCTCTTCTTCAGAGACCCGGATACCCAGTACTGCTTTCAGTACCATCCAGACAATGAAGCTGGTCACGAATACCCAGATGAAGATGGTCAGGGCACCAATGATCTGACCGGAGAAGCTTGAACCGTCGTTAGTGATCGGTACCAGTAACAGACCCAGCAGACCACAGGTACCGTGCACAGAGATAGCACCGACCGGATCGTCGATCTTGATCTTGTCCAGAAAGACGATGCTGAACACAACCAGGATACCGCCCAGGCCGCCGAACAGAGTGGCTTCAAGTGCTGTTGGTGTTGAAGGCTCAGCAGTGATCGCTACCAGACCTGCCAATGCACCGTTCAGTGCCATGGTCAGATCGGCTTTGCCGAACAGCAGGCGTGCAGTGATCAATGCTGCGATCAGACCGCCGGAGGCTGCTGCGTTAGTGTTCAGGAACACCATCGCTACCGCATTCGCGTTCGCAATGTCACCCAGCTTCAGAACCGAACCGCCGTTGAAACCGAACCAGCCCATCCACAGGATGAACATGCCCAGTGTTGCCAGCGGCAGGTTGGCACCCGGAATAGCGCGGGCCGTGCCATCAGCGGCGTATTTGCCTTTACGGGCACCCAGCAGAAGCACACCAGCCAGGGCTGCTGCAGCACCTGCCATGTGAACAATACCGGAACCAGCGAAGTCAGAGAAACCTAGGTCGCCCAGTGTGAACATACCGAAGACAGACGCGCCGCCCCAGGTCCACGCACCTTCCATCGGATAGATAAAGCCAGTCATGACAACTGCGAATGCCAGGAAGGCCCAGAGCTTCATACGCTCAGCAACTGCACCTGACACGATAGACATGGCTGTTGCTACAAAGACAACCTGGAAGAAGAAGTCAGATGCGCCTGAATAAACAGAGCCGCCATCAAAACCGGCTTCAGCCGAGGCCGCCAGCGCGTCTGCAACCAGCGTATCGCCGCCGGCGATACCGGACAGGAAGTAGCCGCCGCCGTACATGATGGCGTAGCCGCACACCAGATACATGGTGCAGGAGACCGCAAACAGTGCGACGTTTTTGGTCAGAATTTCAGTTGTATTCTTTGATCGGACCAGACCCGCTTCCAACATCGAGAAGCCAGCCGCCATCCACATTACCAGTGCACCACACACCAGAAAGTAGAAGGTGTCCATTGCATACTGCAGTTCAAAAATTTGGTTTTCCACCGTTATTTCCTCCGCTTGAGAGCTTAGTCAGCTTTTAAACAGCTGCTTCTCCAGTTTCACCAGTTCGGATACGGATTACCTGAGTCAGGTCCGCAACAAAGATTTTCCCGTCACCGATCTTGCCTGTGTTGGCTGCCTTGGTGATGGCCTCAAGTGTCTGATCCAGCAAATCGTCTCCGATGGCTACTTCAATCTTTACTTTCGGAAGGAAATCCACCACGTACTCTGCGCCACGGTACAGCTCGGTGTGGCCTTTCTGACGGCCGAACCCTTTAACTTCGGTCACCGTAATACCCTGCACGCCAATCTCGGACAGTGCCTCGCGGGCATCGTCCAGCTTGAAAGGCTTGATAATCGCCGTTACTAACTTCATATGTCGCTCCTTACTTGTTAATACCTGCGCCGCCTATTCAGTGCAGATACACCTGACAGTCACTATGCATGGCCCGTGCCATATTGAATATCCGCTTTTAATTCAGATAGATACGCATTTAAACGGTGGTCAGTACGCTATATGGCGGTAAGATCAAACAAATGACGCACCATGATGGTGCGCCGTGTTTTTTGATCGCACCACAATGGCACGGATGTTTGCTGCGGAATTAAGGGCCGGTGCGATTAAGGGGACGGAGGTTAGATTTGCTGTGCAAATCCCTCCGTCCCCTTAATCTCACAGTAAATCTTAGCTCCGTCCCCTTAAATACCTTTGGCAGGCAAGTGATATACTGGGGATACAGGAGGGCAAAACCATGACCAGACGCTCAATCATCGACGAACTCAGCGAACAGATCAGCAAGGTGCTACCGCAGGTCAGTGCTGCCGGGGAAGAAGTCAGGGAAACCGTCCGGGGCGCGGTAAAACAGTCTCTGTCCAAAATGGATCTGCTGACACGCGAAGAGTTTGAAGCGCAGACCCGGGCACTGCAACGTGCCGAGGAGCGCCTTGACGAACTGGAACAGGCTGTTATAGCGCTGGAAGCACACTTAAGGCGCTGATACCCCGATAGCTTGCGGCTTCCGCCAGATGCTTTGGACAGATGTCCGGGCTCGATTCCAGATCGGCGATGGTGCGCGCCAGCTTGATCAGCCGATGACAGGCGCGGGCAGACAAGCGCAGGCGCTCAACAATCTGCTGCAACAGGGCATCGCTGTCCTTGTTCAGAGCACACACCGACTCCAGCTGCGCAGCTGTCAGTCTGCTGTTCAGCACACCTGCCCGCACAAGCTGGCGTTCACGCGCTGACACCACCCGTTCGCGCAATGCAGCGCTGCCTGACGCCAGATCGTCAACTGGTTCCGATCCCATCAGCTCACGATAGTCCAGCCGTGGCACCTCCACATGCAGATCAATCCGGTCCAGCAAAGGCCCTGAAATTTTTTCCAGGTACCGCGCAATTCGTTCGGGTGTGCAACGGCACTGACCCTGACTGTCACCATGATAACCACACGGACATGGGTTCATCGCTGCAATCAATTGAAAGCGGGCCGGAAATGTCACCCGATAATCGGCCCGGGCGATAGTGACCGTACCCGACTCCAGCGGCTCACGCAGACATTCCAGCACATGGCGCTTGAACTCCGTCAGTTCGTCCAGGAACAGCACGCCGGCATGCGCCAGCGTCACCTCACCGGGAGTCAGATGACGCCCGCCGCCCACCATGGCGACACCACTGGCACTATGATGAGGCGCACGAAAGGGCGGTACCGCCCATTGCCCGGCATTCAGAGGTTGCCCTGCCACCGACCGGATGGAGGCGGACGCCAGCGCGTGGGCCTCGCTCAGCGTCGGCAGCAAACCGGGCAGAGTATTGGCCAGCAGCGTTTTGCCGGTGCCGGGCGGGCCCACCATCAGCATATTGTGCGCACCCGCCGCCGCAATCAGCAGCGCCCGTTTGGCCAGGTGCTGGCCCCGAATATCGGCCATGTCGACGGGTGACGGGCAGGCGTCAGCTTGCGCTGTATTGCGCGAATGCACCAATTCGTCCAGAGGCTGGTCAACAAAATGCTGGCAGGCTTGCTGCAGGGTTGTCACAGCGAAGGTGGTGGCACCGACGACCAGCGTGGCCTCATCGGTATTGGCAGCTGGCACCATCAGACTGCGCCCGGCATCGCGTGCCGCGATCACTGCCGGCAGCACACCCTGCACGCCGCGAACATCACCTGCCAGGGCCAGTTCACCCAGAACCTCTGTGGTCGCCAGTTTTGCTTTTGGGAGTTGTTCGGATGCCGCCAGAATACTCAGGGCAATGGCCAGATCATAACGACCACCGCTTTTGGGCACGCCGGCCGGTGCCATGTTAATGGTGATGCGCCGCGCCGGGAACTCCAGCCCTGCGTTCAGGATGGCACTGCGCACCCGCTCCCGGCTTTCCCTGACCGCGGTTTCCGGCAGACCCACCATCGACAAGGCCGGCAGCCCGTTCGACAGATGCGTTTCCACCGTCACCAAGGGCGAATCAACGCCCTGATTGGCGCGGGTATATACCACTGCCAGCGACACACTCATCCTCCCTGATGACTGCTTTATTCGAATCGGTTCCCTGTAGACACGATGAGGGGTCCAGACACGGACGATTAATTAACACCCTGTCAGGTGTTGTAGTTCAGCACGGGAGGAATTGCACAAAAAAACAGGAGGTAGAATCTGGAGGAACAGCAGACGGCTTATGTGGCAGCGGCTAGAACGGACTCAAAACCACGTTCGCGCTCCATCGCCAGCAACACAAGAAAATCGTCGTAACTGATGGGACGGCTGAAATAATAACCCTGCACCTGGTCACACTCATGTTCACGCAGGAAATCGACCTGCTCAACCGTTTCTGCGCCCTCGGCAATCACTTCCATGTTCAGGCTATGAGCCAGGTTAATCATGGCTTTGACGATGGTGGCGTCGTCCAGATTTTTCTGTACACCGCTGACAAAGGAGCGGTCTATCTTCAAGGCCGAGATCGGCAGACGCTGAATATGCGCAAATGACGAATAACCGGTACCAAAATCATCCAGCGAAATCGCAATGCCCAGTTCACTAAGCTGGCGCAGACTCTGGTCTACAGCGCTGCCCTCAACCATCATTGTGGTTTCCGTCAGTTCGAATTCCAGTCTGCCCGGCTCGATATTATGCTTGCGAATGATGTTGGCCACGGTGCGGACAAAATTGCTGTCCTGAAACTGCTTGAACGCCACGTTCACCGCTATCTGGATATGATCGTACCCTTTGGACGATAACTCATTCAGGTACTTGCACGCAGCATGGATAATCCAGTACCCCATCGGCACGATCAACCCACTTTCCTCCGCCACCCGGATAAATTCTCCCGGCGGTAACAGGCCCCGCACCGGGTGCTGCCACCGCACCAGCGCCTCGACACCAATGATGCGATCGCGACAGATATCAATGCGTGGCTGAAAATGCAGGACAAAATCTTCTTTGCGCAGGCTGCGCCGGATCTCCGACTCCAGTTTAAGCTCGTGCTGCGCCGAATCGGTCATATCACGGGTATACAGCTTGCAGGTATTGCCTTTGTCCAGCTTGGCCACGCGCATTGCCATGTCCGCGTGCGCAAACAGGTTATCGACGGTCATGATGCCGGCATCCTTGATTGCCAGACCCAGACTGACATGCATTTTCACCGCATGCCGGGCCAGCGGAAACGGTTTGTTCATGGCCTGCAAAATAGCATCTGTGCGCAGGGTTGCCTCGGCATCTATCGAACCCACTGTATTCTGGAAAACCACTGCAAACTCATTGCCACCGATTCGTGCCAATCGCTGTGTTGGCGCCAGGCAGGACTGAATGCGCTCGGCTATCAGCTGTATGAGTGCATCACCGGCACCCTGCCCGTAGGAGACATTTACTTTCTTGAACTGATCGACATCAATCAGTAACAAGGCGACACAGGCCGCTTCGGCTTTATCCGCCAGGACGGTCGCCAGTTGTTCGCGCAGGTGCTGTCGGTTGCTCAAACCCGTCAACGGATCCGGTACGCGCGCCGGCATTGATCCCGACGCCTGACGCCGGGCACCAAAATGCATCAGGGCACTGCGCATCAGTGGCACACTCAGGGAGTCGCGGGACATTACATCAAAGTCATTAAGCGAGGTCTGCTGCCGATTGCTACTGTTGGCAACCTTGTCGGTCAATACCATCAGCGGCAGCGTGATCTGCTGGCGGTTGAATTCAATCAGCAGGCGTGCAGCAATCTGTACATCGGACACCATGCCCCACAGCAGCAGGTGGTAGCGGCCAAGATCACGCTCTGCCAACGCACGCGGATCTATCGGGCAACTCACCAGCTCGCTGGGAATATCCGTGATGCCGTGCAGCAGGCGCTCGACCAGACTGTGGTCACCGTCCTGCTCAGAAATTAACAATATACGCACTGCGCAGCTCCCGATTTTGCGTCATACTATCCCTCAAGGGACTACTCCAATTTCTGCTATCGGCCAGTTACGCATAAACTTTCAAAAATAAGGGTGATACAGCTCACATTTATCAACTTCCGCTGTGAATTCATCACGTTTTTATCTGATCCGGCATTTATTCTAGCTCGTAGTGGGCGTCTGGGTTGTCGCTGTCTGCTTAAGGTATACTACGCGGCCGTTGCACCGCCATGACTCAGCGCCCTTGCTCAGGAAAAAGTCCCGCTTGTGAACAAACTCAATCCCCGACAGAAAGAAGCCGTCCGATATATCGGTTCGCCTCTGCTCGTGCTGGCAGGCGCAGGCAGTGGCAAAACCAGTGTTATTACACAAAAAATATCCTATCTGATCAATCAGTGCGGCATCGCGGCCCATAAAATCGTGGCCGTCACCTTTACCAATAAAGCCGCGCGCGAGATGAAAGAGCGTGTTGGACGATTGCTGCGCAGCAATGCTGAAGGTGCCAGTCCGCGAGGACTGACCATCGCCACCTTCCATCACCTGGGCCTCACCATTATACGGCACGAACTCAGGCATGTCGGCCTGAAAAGCGGGTTTTCCATCTTTGACAGCCAGGATGCGCTGGCGCTGTTAAAAAGTCTGATGCTGAAGGAGCAGGAAGTCGACGAAGCCCGTCTGCGCACAATCCAGAACCAGATCTCCGACTGGAAAAATGACCTGCTGCTGCCACCGCAGGCACTGGCCGGCGCGCAAGACCCGGAGACGGTATTTGCCGCCCGCGTTTACGAGGAATACCAGCGCCACCTGCGCGCGTTTAATGCGGTCGACTTCGACGACCTGATCCTGATACCCGCCACGCTGTTTCAGGACAAACCCGCCGTGCTCGAACGCTGGCAGAACCGTGTGCACTATTTATTGGTCGATGAGTACCAGGACACCAACACCAGTCAGTACCTGCTGGTAAAGCTACTGGTCGGTCCACGCAACGGCTTGACCGTGGTCGGTGACGACGATCAGTCCATCTATGCCTGGCGCGGCGCGCGGCCAGAGAACATGCTGGAGTTACAAAGCGATTACCCCAACCTGAAAGTCATCAAACTGGAGCAGAATTACCGCTCCAGTAATATCATTCTGCAGGCCGCCAATACCCTGATCGCCAACAACCCGCACATCTACGACAAAAGCCTGTGGAGTGAACTCGGCCTGGGCGAACCCATGCGAGTACTGGCTGTGTCTGACCAGGACACCGAAGCCGAGCGTATCTGCACCGAAATCCTGAGCCTGTGCGTGCACAAGCAGCTCAAGTTCGGTGACTTTGCCGTGTTGTACCGTGGTAACCATCAGGCCCGGTTGCTGGAAATTAAATTGCAGGCGCATCAGATTCCCTACCAGCTGAGCGGCGGCACCTCCTTTTTCTCACGCGCCGAGATCAAGGACATCATGGCCTACCTTCGGCTGCTGATAAACGCCGACGATGACAATGCCTTTCTGCGCATCATCAACACACCACGTCGCAAGATTGGTCCCTCGATACTGGAGACCCTGGGCACCTACGCCAATGAGCGGGGCGTCAGCCTGATGGCCGCCTGTGACGAGATCGGGCTGGAACAGACGATGCCACCACCCCAGATTGACAAACTGCGACGCTTCAGCCACTGGCTGCAGGGCGTGGCCCGCAACTGCCAGCAAAACGATCCGATCAAGGCCATCCGCGAGATGATCAGCGACATCGATTATGAAGGCTGGCTGCACCAGAATAGCGCCACCCCCAATGCCGCCGAGCGCTCCATCGGCAATATTCAGATGCTGGTGGAGTCGCTGGCCAAAAGTCTGCGCAGCGCTGCCGAAAACTCAGACAGTGATGCACTCAGCGAAGCCGATAATATCGAAGCGGCCATTAATAAACTGATCCTGCGCGACCTGCTCGAGCGACAGGAGGACGATGCCGTGGAAAACCAGGTGCAACTGATGACCTTGCACGCCGCCAAAGGCCTGGAGTTTCCCTGGGTATTCATCATGGGCATGGAAGAAGAACTGCTGCCACACCGCAACAGCATCGAGAACGACGATATCGAAGAGGAACGTCGACTGGCTTACGTCGGCATAACACGGGCCCAGCGCGGCCTGGTGTTCACGCTGACAAAGAAACGCAAACTGTTTGGCGAAGTGATCAGCTGCACCCCCAGCCGCTTTCTGGAAGAGCTGCCGCAGGATAACCTGCAGTGGGAAGGGCGTGGGGACAGTACGCCGGAACAGAAGAAACAGAAAGGGCTGGATGCGCTGGCGGGGTTGCGTGAACTACTTGGCGGATGACAGATATAGGGGACTGCGGATAGTAAGGGGACGGAGGGATTTGCGTAGCAAAGCTAACCTCCGTCCCCTTACTATCCAATTACGTTCTTCAGCTGTCTGTTGGAATGTTGGAATATTGAAATAAAAAAGGGCGCCTAAGCGCCCTTTTTTGACATCAGCGTCTGATTACTCGACGCTTTCAGCCAGGATGTAATCAACCACTGCTTTCAGCTCGTCATCAGAGCAGGTAAAACACATGCCTTTTGGCGGCATGATGTTGTTGTAACCATTGATGGTGCTTTCGTACAGTGTTTCTTTGCCTTTTTCAGCACGTGCTGACCAGTCGTCAGCGTTGCCAAATTTTGGCGCACCGGCAGCACCACTGTTATGGCAAGCCGCACAGCTTTGCTGATAAGTGCGCTCAGCGCTGAAATCTTCTGAAACCTGCGCCAGTGTCATGGACGGCTGATCCGCCGATACACCGCCTACAGACACAACAGACGCCAGGATCAGGCCTGACAGAGCAACACCGGTTTTTACAAGGTTCTTCAATTTCACGTTAATATCCCTCACGTCGCGCATTATAAAAGTACTGCGGTTTTAAAACCATTATCTGCCAGTCAAGCTTAACTGCAGATTAACAGGCAGCATTTGCTACTCGTTGCCCGACAGATAATCGACCAACTCAGCGATCTGGTCATCCGAACAGGTTGCACACATGCCACGTGGCGGCATCGCGTTAATGCCGTTGATGGCGTTGGTAACCAGTGTGTCCAGGCCGGCATCAGCAATGCGAGTGTCCCAATGGGCGGCATTGCTGCGCTCGGGTGCACCCGCCATGCCCGTGTTGTGGCACATTGCACAATACTGATCATAGGTGGCTTCAGCACTGAATACCGCGTTGGCTGCACTCGCCGCCACGGTGGCACCACCTGAGGCGCAATCTTCACCAGCCAGACATACAGAGCCGGCAGGTTGCAGGCGCTCGGCGATCTGCTGATCGCGGGTGGACTGGGCCCAGACAGAGCCGGCAATGCCGATGCTCAGAACCAACAGGCCGAGTTTAACTACACGGGATTTAAAACCGTTGCTCAACATTCTTTAACTCCTGGCTTGGAAAAGACTAGACTCTGTTACTAGACACCCTTTACTGCAGAATACTTTCGACGGGGTGCGGTAATTCAGAAACGGACCCATTATACACCGTCCGCGCAGGATGGGCTATTACACTGACAGCTGGTTTTAATGCTGACGCAGCGAATACTTTTTGTTGCCTTCGCCCTCATTTGGGGCGTCGATCCACGGCAATTCCAACGGCAGATGCCATTGCGCTTGCTGACACTTGTTGATCAGCAGCTCTATCAACTGGTGCACATTATCAACTTCCAGCGGTATGGCAAAAATGGGCAGATAAGGACTGGGCTCAACCATCGCCTCGGGCATGGGCAGGCCTTTAAACGCCAGGGTTAGTCGCTCTTCACCGGTTTGCACCATCAGTTCAGTGGCCAGGTACAGATTCTCCGCTGCCGGGGACGCCGACTCTGGCTCAGCGTTTGTGTCCTGTGTCGCGGGTTGAGCTTCGTCCGCGCCGGGCGCCTGCTTCTGGTCTTTCTCCTCTGTCAACGCCTTGTCTGCCAGCACCTTGTCAGCCGAGGCTTTCGCCTCCATCGCCTCCTGATGCGCCATCTGCAATACTTCCTGCCAATATACCGCCGGCGTTTTTTCAAGGCCGGTCAGCTCCGGCAATTTTGCCAGCATCTGCTGCAGTATCAGCATCACCATGCGCCGTGTCAGCAGCATATAGACATCGCTGCCATCGCTGCGCTGGGCACGCACAATCAGCCTGTCTTCATAAGGGCTGAAGTGCATGTTGAACTGCTTGCTGACAGGGTAGCTGGTGTCGCCGGCTTTGTTGCTCATTTGCTTTCCGTGTTGTCGTTCAATGTTTCGAAAGCGTCGAAGTTCAGCGAACCGGAGTCTTCGTTGCTGAACAGTCCACTCAGGTCAGCGTCCGCAGTCCCCTGTTTGGCCTTGGCCAGGTATTCGGCACGGTTGGTCAATTGCGCCATTTGTGCCATTGATAACAACTGCGCATAAGCTAGCGGCAAGGCGCCCGACATTCTCATTTGCGCGAACGGTTCCGCCTCCAGTTTGTTGAGCGCCTCTTCATTGATGCGATGAAGGCCACTGATTTTCAGAGGTTCCTGGCCCTCTCCGCGCCCGATGGAAATCGGCCAGGACTCAATCACGCCGGCAGCAGCAAGGTCGGCTGTTGCCTTGTCGGTCTGTATGCGGCTGCCTTCACATTTGTTGATAAAATCCAGCGTCTCGGCTGCCAGTTGGTCCAGTTTGCCATCGTCTGTGAAAATGCGCGGAAGGTCTTTATCGTCAGACAGATGATCCTCACGGACACAGAGAACGGCTTTGCCCTCAGGATCGTACTGGAACGAAAATGGATATCCCCGGATGGCGGCGGGCACATAATCGCACAACCAGAGCGAATCCGACGTGACATAAACGTTACGGGGACCACCGAGGCCGACCAGTGCCACGGCCTGAAATGAATCGTCTTCACGTTTTATAAAACCCAGCACGTAATGGGGCACAAGCTTTGCCAGCTCGGTGAACAGAATCGGTAACACCTGGTGATCGGCGGCATGTTCATAACCCTTGCGGGCGCGCCAGTGACTGTTTGCGTGCTCAGTGCGCGATACCGCGACCCATGAACTCATAACGTCTCCTGAATTTGTCTGTTTAAACTGTATTTGTTGATGTTAACCCGTTTGATGCATACCTGCACAGCTGAACCTGTTGTTCCTGGACGGGATGACAGCATGCCGCTGTCGTGAATTGTATTGTCATAAAAAAACCCTGCCTCTCGTAAAAGAGACAGGGCTTTTTGTATTCCACCTCAGAGCCCTGCCCGAAGGCAGGTCTCTGGTTATGGAAAGACTTACGCTACAACGTCGGCAGCAAAAGTCGGCAGGGTAGTAACACCTGTCAGCTTGATGAACACATCAGCTGCTTCGGTGAAGGTGTTGTTAGCACCAGTGGTTTCGAACAGCACGTAAGTGTTGCCACCAAACACTGCAAACGACACACCCAGGTTAGTGGTGTTGGCGGTTGCCATTGCTTCAGCAATCGCACCGTCAGTTGAACCAGCAGCCAGAGCTGTAACAGCAGTCTGAACAGCTGTCTGCTGACCAGAAACAACATCCGCTACACCAGTGAACTGCAGATTGTCAGTACCAGCTACGAAGTCAGTGATCACGTCAGCAACCGCTGCACCGTTGGCACCGGCGCTAGCGCCAGCAGCAAATGCGAACTGATCAACACCGTCGCCACCCGTCAGGGTGTCAGCGCCGTCACCACCAGTGATGGTGTCATTACCAGCACCACCTTTGATGATGTCGTTCTGGTTGGTACCCGTGAGGGTGTCCATACCAGTACCACCGGTGATGGAAATACCGTTAGTGGTACTTGCTGCGAAGTTCAGAGTCAATGCACCTGAAGCAGATGACGCGTCAATGGCAGTGTTAACGTTTGCTACAGACGCAGCAGATGTCAGAGTCAACGGACCTGTACCACTGATGTTCAGTTTGCTCCAGTCCTGGTGAGTCAACGCACTAACCACGTTGGCGCCTGCTGTAAATACAGCAAGATCCAGCGTTTCAACGTCAGCGATAACAAAGTTGTCAACGTCGATCAGGCTGGTTGTAGCAGAACCGAACAGCGTTACTTTAACGGTGTCCAGCTGACCTACCGTGCTCGCACCCTTAACACCCAGTGTTACGTTGGTGAATTCACCAGCAGCAACGTCGATCAGTGTAACAGCACCCGCAGCAGCAGCGCTCAGGTTGCTGAACGTAACCGCACCGTTAGCAAGGTTCAACGCCTGCACAGCAGTGATGGTGTTGTTGGTTGCCAGGTTGTCCAGATCAACAGTCAGACCGGGGTTAACACGTACGGTCTCAAACTCGCTGATTTTGTTGCCTGATGCCAACGTGCCTACAACAGTTGCGTTGTCCAGGTACAGAATGTCAGTACCAGCGCCGCCCTTGATGAAACCAGTAGAGGTCGCAGTGAATGCAGTGCTACCAGCCTGAACAGTATCAGCGCCTGACGAACCAGTGAACTTGTCAGTGACTTCGTCGTCCAGGTGAACAGTGATGCCGCCGGCGTTGCCTGAAGCGTCAATTACGTCAACATTTGCTTCTTGTGCAGCAGTACCGAGGTCAACTGCACCGGCACCGGTTACAGTGATCGTGGAGTCAGCCACCATGCCAGTCAGGCTTGCACCTACGTCCAGACCTGTCGTCGCGTCGATAGTCAACGTTTTCAGGGCTGCGCCTGTTGCCAGAGAACCCAGAACGTTGGTGCCACCAGTAGAGGCAATTGTCATTGAAGTCATTGCCGCAGCAGTGATTGCAACCGCGCCACCCGTGGTGTCGCCATCAATAGCTACCGCGCCGGAAGTAACCGACGTAGCATACGTTGCGTTAACAGCAGCGTTGGTAGAAGAACCGTCGCCTTTGATACCCAGCGTGGTGCCAGCAGCAATACCAGTGATGTCTACCTGTGAAGTTGAACGGTCAGCCCAGATCTGGCTTTCACCAGTGATGCGAGTTGAATCCAGTGTGAACGTCTGGCCAGACACGTTACGGGCAAAGATGTTTTCGATGTTAGTGATGTTGGCAGCAGGCAAAGCAACTGCAGCAGCACTGGAATCGATCAGAATGTTCAGACGGTCGGTACCTGCACCGCCATTCAGCACGTCAGCAGCGCCCAGTGTGTTGGCTGATGCAGTGTTGTCATCAATCAGGGCTACGAATGTGTCGTTCTTCGCGCCGCCAGACAGAGCGTCTACACCGGTGGTCAGGTTGAGAGTTTGACCAACAGTTTCTGCATCGTCGATAGCCGCTTTAGCTGCTGTTACGCTGGCTGCTGTGTTAGTCACACCTGCCAGAGCGTTTTGCAGGTCTGCCAGGTTAGTAGAAGGCTGTTCCTGTGAAACGGTGTGGAACGTGGCAACTTCAACTTTGTTTGCGAAGGCAGCAGAAGCGTTGCCCCATACGGCGTCAGTTGTCGGGATTGCTTTCAGCGCAGCAATGGCAGTCAGAACCACGTCAACGCGCGTTGCGCCAGCGTTCATTTCTGCAGTCAGAGCAGTTTTGACAGTTGTCTTTTCTGCTTCTGTTACCAGCGTGCCAACCATCTGGTCAACGAACTCGTTAACAAACTCTGCGTTTGTCTGGAGAACTGGGAAAAGGCTCTTGAATTCAGCACTGTTAGCCAGGCTTGCAGCGATTCCTGCGTTGCTGACGCCAGCGTCGGAAGCGAATGTCAGGTCAGAGAGAACTGCAACACCTGGAGCAGCGTCAAACATTGCTACTACAAGGGTGATCAGTTCTGCGCGAGTTTCTTGTGTCGCCATCTGTTGTAACTCCTTAAGGATTAATTCCAAATTGTTTTATCCGATTGTGACATGCCTAAACAGCAAATGACCGCATATCGGCTGTGCCAAGGATATACGAGGCAAGCATTCTTCCCTGTGACCTCAATCACATCAAAGAACATTACCCGCAACGCCTGACAAACTCTCACTTGGGCCACTCAGGAAACGCACTCAAAAGTGTGCCACAAGCGGACAAGCCCCGCGATAATACGCCGAAGCCACATCAATGACAAGCTTAGACACAACAAAAGTCTTAGCTTTGGCGTGTAAACGACTATTATTACTCAAATAATGCAAAATAAATCGGTGTCACCCATAGATAGCGTGGGCCCGCCTGGTGGCATTGGCTGGACAACAAGGCTGGTTTTCAGAATCGATGACTAATGCCAATTTCCACGGTGCTGTCGCTACTGCGGAACAGCTCCAGATTACTGCGCTGCTTCTGGTGGTAGACATTGAACAACAGGCTGGTGTCGGGACGAGTCCGGGACAATGGCTGGCGATACTGGAACAGCACGTAGCTGCGCTTGATATCGCGCCTGGCACCGTCGGCCAGAATGGCACTATAACCACGTTTGTCAGCGGTTTCAGTATGATTGACTTGAGTCAGCAAGACCCCGCGTGGCAACTGCCATTGCCAGTCCACATTAAGTTGCCAGCCCTGACGACTGCCACCGGGGCGTCCGCTGCGCACAGGACTGTTGTTGAGCGCGCTGATATCGGCAACCACCTGTTGCGCCCCCAACGAGGTTGACAGGGCACAGGTGAGCCCGACTCCGGCTCTGCTTTCGAACGCATTCAACCGGCTCTGACCATGGAACAACTGATACTGCGCTGTAGCACTGACCTGGGGCCGACACGCGCCCAGACGGGCGTCGGGCATATAACGGCCCCCGGCCTCGGTTGCGGTATACAGCGGGCTGCCACCAAACAACAAATGACTCATGCCGGTACTGACCTGCCAGCTACGCTCATTGCCTGGCTTGATAAAGGCATAGCGGGTATCCAGCTGCAGCAGATCTGAGGCCTGATCCTCGCTGACCCGCCCGCGTAACTCGACCAGCACATTATGTTGATGCTCTGGCGCCAGTTGGCGGTAACGGCCGCCGACGCGCAGGTTCAGGTAGGGGCCGCTTTGTGGTCGGAACTCAGGGTTAAGCGGTAATACCACCGGTTCACCTGACAGAGTCAGGGTAATCTGACCGGGCTCTGGCGCGCCATTGAGGTTATTGTCATAACCAACCAGCATGTCGGCCTGCACGCTGGTCTGCCGGGTCATGCCGCGCCAGACGCGCTCACGGTCCTGCAACAACGGTTGCAGGCCTGGGGGCAGATCGTTACGCGCCAACAATTGCCGGTTCAGGTCGATGGCCGAGAACAGCTGTCCCTGCAGGTACAAGGCCTGCGCATAGTCAACCTGGGCACCACCATTATCGGGGTTCAATAACAGCGCACGCTCCAGTGATTCCAGCGCCCGGTCCAGACGACCGGTGTTCAGTTGTGCGGCACCTCGCAAGGCAAAGTATTCTGTGCTTTGCAGACAACGGGACAGAAGTGGCTCAAGCTGCCCCTGAATGCGCATCCAGTCTTCAGATATTTGCGGGTTTTGTTGTATCAACGGCGACAGATCAGGGCAGGTCTGGGCCACAAGCGCGTCAGGTCTGTCCTGGGCTCCAGCAGACATGGAAGCGCACAGGGTCACAGCAAAGAGTGCTACCTGGAGGACAGACCCTGCGCCAGCGCGTTGCCGGAAACTGGAAGGTGCTGCATTTTTGTTGTTGGGCAGGGCGCTGAATGGCATGCGGGCAATTATCTTGAATCGCCTGCAGCTAAGCAATAGCAGGAGAGAGAAACGTGACGCCGTTTGCAGACAGCTGAGTTGCGGGAGAGTCGGCGTCAAAGAAACCGGTCGCAAAAGAGCCGGGCAGAAAACCTTAACTGCCCTTGCCGCCGGACAAAATTTTCAGGTTCAGCTGTTCGGCGCGCGCATTGCGGCGCGGTGTGTCTGATTGTGCGACATCGTAAGCCGGTGCAAACAGGGTATGCGGAATGCGCAGGCCAGTTAGCAGGTAGCTGCCCTGTGATTCAGGTTTCAGATCGCTCAGCTGACGCGCAACGCATTCACCCAACAGAATCGGCTGCGCCAGTTCTGCAGTCATTTCCTGAATGCGCAGGGTGATGGTGACGGTGTCGCCCAATAAGGTATGAGTACGACGATGCGCCGGCCCTATGGATCCAACCAGCGCAGGACCCTGCTCAATGCCGATACCCAGCGCCAGTGGCTCCAGCCCGGCGGGCGGGTTCTGTGGCATGTCGCGGTCAACAATAACCTGCATCTGCTGCCCGGCTGCCAGCGCGCAGCGGGCAGCATCAGCGTTTTGACCATCCCACACGGCCAGCAGGCTGTCGCCTTTGAATTCCTGAATGCGGCCACCATTTTGCTCGACGATGGCAGCGGCTTTGACAAAAAAGAAATGCAACAGCGCGGCAGACTCTTCCGGAGGCCGTGCCTCACCAAAGGCGGAGAAATTGCGCAGGTCCGCGCTGAGCAGGGTGACATCACAGCGTCTGGCGTTGATCGCCGACGTGGGCAGACTGAAGGCAATTTCACGGGCAATATCGCTGGGCAGATAGCTGTTGAGATTGCCATAGACACGTGTGCGTTCAGCCCGTACCCGGCTTTGTTCGAGCAGCAACAATGATGCAGCAGCCAGCAGACCGAACAGCGCCGGGAACAGCCAGCCCAACCAGATTTCGAAGGCCGCCAGTAGTTGCCAGTGCAGCGACAGGGCCAGCACCGGCATCAACAGCGCGGCAACCGGCAGGCCGTAAGCCGCAATGTGCTCTCGGGCACTGGCCAGCAACAGGGTGATGCCGGCAAAAACCAACGCCAGCAGTGCTAACAGCCAGTCGGCACCGCGCGGCGTGTAGGGCATCGTGGTATCGAGCAGACTGCCGAGCAGACGGGCATGCAGTTCGACCCCAGGCGTGGCACCGTTATAAGGTGTGGGTACGATATCACCCATGCCAAATGCAGTACCGCCAACCAGAACCATGCCGTTTTCCAACATGCCGGGCTCGATGTTGCCGTTGATGACATCAGCAGCCGACACCGCGCGGAAATTTTGCGGCAGGTCCTTGTAGGAGATACGCAGATTGCCATCGGCATCCAGCGGAATATTCAAGCCTGGATAAGCATCCAGTCGCAATACCTGCTCGGGGCCGAACAGGCCGCTACCTTGGCTCAGGCTGACTGACCAGCTGGGAGCATTAATGGCCTGCAGCAGCGAACTTATCGCCAGTGCAGGGTATGGTTGGCCATCAACACAAACAAAGGCCGGTATTTTGCGGATGCCGCCATCGCCCGAGACGATGGTGGCAATGTGCCCTTTGGCAATCGCGCCAAAGCCAGCGTGTGGTGCAACAAAGCTGTTGGTGCTGTTGGTTGCGGCAGCGCAGTCCAGTCCGGCCAGCGGAAAGGTCATGGTTCCGGCGCGGACATTCTGTTCCTGCTGGCCATTGGTTGCCAATACCGGCGCCTGCGCCAACACAGCGCCACGCGAAGCCTCCAGTGCAGCGATCAGTTCAGCATCGCCGTCACGCGCTTCCGGGTAGGAAATATCGTGCAACTGCAATTGCACACCAGCATCAGTCAGTGCGCTAACCAGTCTGGCCATGTCACTGCGCGACCAGGGCCAGGCGCCGATCTCAGCCAGACTGGCTTCATCGATAGCAATAATGGTAATACGCTCTTCCGGCGTATCATCCGCCGACAGCAACCAGCCCTGTGCGCCCAGACGCTCTTCCAGTATTTCCAGGCTATTGCCAAACAGTGTCAGCACAACCACGCTGATCACGGCGGCCAGCGCCAACATTAACAGGCGGCCACGCGCAGGCAGCAATCGCAGCGCGAGTGCTACCGGGTTGAGCAGTTGGGCAATTCGGGACAGGCGGTGGGACATGATCAACGGCTATCCCACAATGTAAGGCCTTGAATATTTCCGTTTTCAAGCTGCTTTTCGAAGAAATAGCCGGCTTCCTTGCCGTCCAGGCTAACGGCGCCCGCCAGTCGCTCGGTGTCGGAGCGGGTGTGGAAAAAACCAGCACTCGTGATCTGGCCACCGGCGTTGAACTGAACATCGCCGGTCAGGCCATGGTTCAGGTCAAGCCCGGTGGAGAAACGATTGCTGTCAAAATTGATATCCAGTGATCCACCCCTGACGGCCATCGCCGCCACGCCGCTATCAGAGTGATAAAATGCCTGCGCGCTGGCCAGGTCAAAACTGATTGCACCCAGACCACTGTCGACCCGGGTGACGCCGTTGCCATCGCGGAACAGCAGGTAGTCAGAGCCGCCAGGAATCGTAATATCGCGGCCTTCGAGCGCCTCCTGCCTTGGCACAGTAATGCGCTCCTGGGCTACGTCAACGTTAGCATAGCGACCCCAGATCAGATTGCGCTCAGCCAGTTCGGTACCGGCAATGGCTGTGTCGGGCGTAAAATCGACCAGTTGTGGTGTCGGAGGTTCCGGTCTGGGCGGTTTGGTTTGCGTAACATTGGCGGCTTCGTCTTTGACACGCTGCGAGGTAACATTTTCCAGATAGATGCCGGTGCCGGCATTTTTGTCATCGGCATTGCCCTGCGCGTCATTCATGGCAACCTGCACTTCTTCTTCCATCATGCCGGGACCACGTTCAACTACTGCTGGCAACAGGCGAGGCGCGGTGCTGCTGCCCTCCATTTCAATTACCTGCAGGGAGCTGTCAGTCAGTTCCACGGCATTGACCAGACAGGGACCAAAACTGTCGGCGCTGCAATCACTGGAGAAGGGCGCCATCACGATGACACCCTCGTTGACCAGTGCCCGCACCGCACGCGGCGTAGCACTGACCACAAAATCTGTACCCCGCACACCGATGGCGGCAATGGGCGTATTCAGGCGAAAGCGGTCGCGGGCGGAACTGGCACCGTGGCCGGAGATGGACCGGGTGATACCTTCTTCCAGATTCAGTTTGATGGCGGAATTGGTCGGCTGGTCGGCGTTATAGTCATACTGTACGATTTCCAGACGGCTGTCCGGGCGCACACTGACCAGCGCCTGATCAACAAAACGAATGTGCACGTGGCCGTTGGCTTCTGTGACAATGCGATCAGTGGCGTGAATTTCCGTACCCGGCGCAACCGCCTGCTGACGGCTGCCAGAGATCAGCCAGGCTTTGCCCAGCACCAGACTGACTTCACCCACCGCAGGCTGTGAGGACTCTATGACTAACGGCGCCGACTCTTGGGCGACAGCCACGGATTCACCGACCAGAGGCATTGCCACTAGCAGCGTTGTCATCAAAGCGTTATAAAGGCTTGATTTAATCGGTTTCTGTGTCATCAGGTCAGTCCTGTCCAAGCGTGAATGTAAGCCTACCTCAATAGACCGGCGTGGCGAGTGATTGCCGTCACACCGACCCTAAGTTCCACTAAATATTCTCGCAGTTTCTGCCCTGTTTGCTATTCGGCAGCAACTTACTATAATGCGGACATTGCCAAAAACGCCCGCCACATAACGGTTTGCGTCGATCACACGGCCCGACAACAGAGACAGCCACATGCAGGTCACGCCGGAGCTTCTGGGCACTTTTCCTGGTCTGAAGCCGCTGCCACAAGCCACCCTGACCCTTCTTGCGCAACATTCCAGTGTGCGCAAGTTTGCCCGCCGTGCCGTGGTGCTCAATGCCGGTGTGCGTGAGGAATGTGTGTGTTTTTTATTCGAAGGTCGGCTGCAGGGGGTTGATTTTACGATAGATGGTCGCGAAGTGGGGCTGTATTTCGTGGAACCTGGGGATTTTTGCGGCGAACTGGGCATGTTTGATCACGGCCCGCAGCCTGAATTTGTGATTGCGCTGACCGCCGCTGTCGCCGTGTTTATCCCCATGGACAGCCTGCGTGAGGTATCACTGCAGGCGCCCATTCTGCTGAACATGCTGGGCGAACGACTCGCTGCCCGTGTTCGTCAGATGACCCGTCAACGCTCGCTGCTGGGCCTGCCCAATATCAGTCAGCGGGTGTGTTGCCAGCTTTGGATGCTGGTGCCGAAGAAGGCTCAGGAATCACTGCAGGATACTGCCATCCTGAACCCGCCCACACACATGGAAATTGCCATCATGCTGAGCCTGAGCCGGGAATCTGTCAGCCGTGTGTTCCAGATTCTGCAAACCCGGCAGATCGTCAAGCGCGACGGTCCGGCAACGTTACTGGTGACAGACACCAGCGCGCTCAAGCAACTGGCGGAAGGCGCTGAAGAACTGTAAAACTTTGGCCGCAGGCGCAGGTTAGTAAATAGCCCCTTTCACGGTTATAATCCGCCGCATTGCGGACCGGACGTGGCCTCCGGGGTTGAAACCCGGCCGGCTACCCCCAACATACAGCTCATCGCTTGATGGCCGGCCCACTTAATTCGACAGACTGCCTGGCTGTTTTCCACACGCAAGCACGGATGAATGACTAAAACACAATGAATAAACCCAAGAGCTCAGTGACCTATCCCGAACTGTTCGATGCCATGAAATCCGTGCGTCGGTATTTTCTGTACGCAGGCCTGTTCAGCGCTGCCGTCAATATTCTGATGCTGACGCCGATCATCTACATGCTGCAGGTATACGACCGCGTGATCGCAAGCGGCAGTTATTCCACTTTGCTCATGTTGACGATACTGATGGTGTGTCTGACCATGGCGATGGGCGGCTTCGAGTGGGTACGCTCGATGATTCTCACCAGCGCCAGTAACAAGATTGAACTGAAATTGCGTGAGCGGGTTTTTAATGCAACCTTCAAAAATGCACTGCTCTCTGGCAACGGCGCCTCGGCACAACCTTTGAATGACCTGTCCGGCCTGCGCCAGTTTATGACCGGCAACGGATTGTTTGCTTTTTTTGATGCCCCCTGGTTCCCGATCTATGTTGCCATCATGTTTCTGTTTCATTTCTGGTTCGGTGTTGTAGCCATTATTGCCGGTATTGTCATGGTACTTCTGGCCTGGGCCAACGACAAAGTCACCACCAAACGATTGAAAGATGCCAACGCCAAAGCCAACCATGTTGGCGGTCAGGTTGCCGGCAGTCTGCGCAACTCGGAAGTGATTGCAGCCATGGGCATGACCACTGACATCCGCCGTGAGCAGGAGAAACTGTCCGATGAAGTGCTGGGCCTGCAGACCGAAGCCAGCCGGGCCGCCGGCATTCTGACCAGTGTGTCAAAAACGTTCCGTATCACCACCCAGTCCCTGATTCTGGGTCTGGGCGCCCTGTTGGCACTGCAGCAGGAAATTTCACCGGGCATGATGATTGCCGGCTCCCTGTTGCTGGGTCGTGCGCTGGCGCCCATCGATCTTCTCGTCGGCAGCTGGCGAGGCTTCTCAGTGGCGCGCGCTCAGTACGAGCGCCTGGGTCAGCTACTGGAGAATATCCCGGCCGACAAAGAACACATGAGCCTGCCCGTACCTGAGGGACACCTGCTGCTGGAGCAGGTCATGGTGGCACCGCCGGGCACACGCACCGCCGTTGTCAAAGGTGTGTCGCTGCAACTGCCGGCCGGGGAAGCACTGGGCATTGTTGGCCCGAGCGCGTCCGGCAAATCTACGCTGGCGCGCGCCGTTCTCGGCATCTGGCCAACGTTGAACGGCAAGGTCCGCCTGGACGGTGCCGACATGTCCGCCTGGGACCGGGGTGAACTGGGCCCG
Source organism: Pseudohongiella acticola (assembly GCF_001758195.1). Lineage (NCBI taxonomy): Bacteria > Pseudomonadati > Pseudomonadota > Gammaproteobacteria > Pseudomonadales > Pseudohongiellaceae > Pseudohongiella > Pseudohongiella acticola. The sequence goes on along the minus strand of NZ_MASR01000001.1, from coordinate 2,221,887 downwards.
TATGTGGGATACCTGCCCCAGGATATCGAACTGTTTGATGGCACCATCTCCGACAACATCTGCCGCTTTGGCGAAGCAGATCCGGAAAAAATTGTAACCGCGGCGCGCATGGCCGGTGTGCATGACATGATTCTGCGTTTGCCCGAGGGTTATGACACGGTTATTGGTGGTGCCAGCGGGACGCTTTCCGGCGGCCAGCGACAACGCATCGGTCTGGCACGCGCGGTGTATGGCAACCCTCGTCTGCTGGTACTGGACGAGCCCAATTCCAATCTCGATGATGCCGGCGAGCGTGAACTGGTTCAGGCCCTGCAACGCATCAAGGAACAGGGCGCAACCGTTATTGTGATTACCCACCGCACCATGGTGCTACAGGGCATGGATAAACTGCTGGTCATGAAAGACGGCCAGGCCGTCAGCTTTGGTCCTACCGATGAGGTGTTGGCCAGCTTGACCGGAAAACGCCCCTGAGCACTGGCAATGATAGCGTAAAAAGTTTTTTTATTTATTCGACAAACTTAAACGGAAACCGATTGTGGCAGATAACAGCAGACAGAATACGGCAGACCCGGATGTGATAACCAGTATGGAATCGCCAAAACGAGTTGGCCTGCTGATTTTTTTCCTGGTCTTTGGTGTCTTTGGCGTTTGGGCCGCAGTGGCGCCCATTGACGGTGCTGCTAACGCGCCCGGCACGGTGATCGTGCGCTCTAACCGACAGGTGGTACAACACCTGGAAGGCGGCATTGTGCAGCAGATACTGGTACGCAATGGCGACGTGGTAGACGCTGGTGAGCCCTTACTGGTGCTGAACGAAACCCAGCAGCTGGCGCAACTGCAAATGGCCAACGCCCAGTTTGTTGCGCAGACGGCACTGGAAGCACGTCTGATCGCTGAACGTGATGGTCTGGACGAGGTACAGTTCCCGGTAGCTTTATCATCGCTGGAAAGCAATGCCCTGGTTGAGATGGCATCGCAGGAGCAGATCTTCCGCACTCGCAAGAATCAGCTGGAAGGCAGCATTGATGTGCTGCAGCAGCGCATTGAACAATTACAGTCACGGCTGCAGGGTCTGCGCGCCCAACGCGAGAGCAAAGAAGACCTCGCTGAGTCTTTTGCGCAGGAGTTGAACGATGTTCGGGCGTTGCTGGAGGAAGGCTTCTCTGACAAGAATCGCCTGCGTGAACTGGAGCGTAACGCTGCTATTCTGCGGGGTGAAGCAGCAGACATCACAGCCAGCATTTCCTCAACCGAAATGCAGATTGGCGAAACCCGCCTGGAAATCATTCAGGCTGAACGCAGGTTTCAGAATGAAGTGGCAACCCAGCTCAGTGAAGTGCAGACCGAAGTTCGCGATATTACTGAGCGTCGCAACGCACTGCGTGATATTGTCAGCCGCACCGTCATCACGGCACCGGTCGCAGGCGTGGTCAATGGGCTTCAGGTGCATACCGAAGGGGGGGTCATTGGCCCAGGTAGCCGCATAGCCGACATCGTACCTCAGTCTGACGAACTGATTGTGGAAGCCCGGGTGTCGCCCACAGATATCGATCGGGTTGCGGTAGGGCAGGAAGCCGCCATTCGCTTTTCCTCATTCAGCAGTTCCGTACCCAATATTTTTGGCGTTGTCACCAATGTCTCGGCTGACGCTTTCACTAATGAAAATACCGGCGCCTCGTATTACACCGCTCGACTTGAAGTCACGCCAGAAGGTCGTGCGAATCTGGGCGATCTGGCGCTGGTGCCAGGCATGCCAGCAGAAGTGTTTATTGTCACTGGGTCACGAACATTTCTCCAGTACCTGATGAAGCCTTTCACAAACGCGATAGCGCGAAGCTTCAGGGAAGACTGATGCGTATGAAGTGGAATAATACACATAACAATTTGTCCGGCTCTTTGCACCGGTTGTTGAGCGGCGCGGTCCTGGCGACGCTGTTGTACGCTCCAGCAGGTCATGCCGCCGATGCCACGCAGCAAAACGAGGCGCTCGCCGCTGAAGCAGCTGCGACCGCTGCCATGCAGGAAAGCGGATCGGGAAGCACGCTGGAAGACTTTTTCATGGCCGCGATGGAGTACAGCCCCAGAATTCAGGTGGCCGAGGCGCGTCGCAGTATCGGCACCGCACGTAAACGCGCGGCTACGGGACAATTACTGCCGCAGGTCAACGCCACCGCCAATGTATCCGAGAACAAACAGGAAACGATCGATAGCACGAGTGAGTACCGGGGTGAGCGTTATTCCCTGCAGTTGCGACAGGTGCTTTTTGACTGGGCGGCGTTTGCCCGCCGCCGTTCTACGTCCATGGAAGAGGAGCAGTACGAAGCAGAATACTTCGCCGAGCTGTCAGCGCTGCTGACAGAAATCGCCGAAATGTATTTTGAGGTGCTGCAGGCAGAAGACGCTCTGCGTTCAATCGACAGTGAGCTGGAAGCGACGCAGAACCAGATGCAACAGATTGAACGCATGCATGATATGCAGATGGTTCAGATTACCGATCTGTACGACGCGCAGGCACGACTGGCGGCGGTGGAAGCCGAACGACTGAACCTGGCTACCGAGGTAACACTGGCTCGTGAAGCGTTGCATTCCGCATCTGGCCTGGCTGTCGGAGATTTGTATACCCTGGGTGATGATGCGCAGCTTCCGGAGATCGAAGGCACTGTCATGGACTGGGTCGCGCGGGCACGCGAAGACAACCACATGATCCTGGCACGTGAGTACGCCGTGAAAGCAGCTGAACGTCGGGTATCTGAGCGCCGTGGCGCCTATATGCCAAGAGTGAGCCTGATCGCGCAACAACAACAGTCCAACCTGGGCTTTGACAATAATCCACTCGACAGACGCACTGATACTGGATATCTGGCTATTGACGTCACCATTCCGTTGTTTGCTGGCGGCAGCAATCGCGCGGCAGTCAGTGAAGCACGCAGCATGCAGAGCATCGCGCAGAATGAGTTACGGCAGTTGCATCTGGACGTCAGTGAACGCACACGACTGGCTTATCTGCGCCTGCAATCAACGGAACAGCAGATCGCTGCTGCCGAGAAACTGCTGGAAGCCCGGCGTGTTGCCAGCCGTGCCCGACAGCGTGGCTTTGAACTGGGCACGGTCACCAGCGTTGATGTACTGGATGCGGTGCGGGATGAATTTCTGGCCGAACGCGACCTGCAGGCCATTCGTTACGAACACATCAAGCTGGGCCTGTATCTGCGCCGAGACTCCGGCACGCTGACCGCTGGCGACCTTGTCGATATCAGTGTCAGCCTGGAAGCACCAGAAAACGACTAACGACAGCCGCAGCAAAAACTACTGACTGTTGAGAAGCGTTATCGGGGCAGCCATTGCTTCTCAATCATCTGTCATTCGATCAGTACGTTTATGGGCTGCCCGTTATAATAGAGTTCGCCCGGGTTGCTGTCGACGCCGTAACCGATGAAAAAATCCACGTCGATTTCACTGATGCCATTGTCTGCCGCCCGGAACTGGCTCAGTATGTCTATCTGCTCCACAGCGCTGAGCACTTTGCGTTCGCTGACAGGGACAGGCTGTACCTCTGGCTGATAGCCGACCAGTTCGCCCAGCGTATTCTTCACCAGAATCTCGCCTTGCGGTGTAATCAGCGCGACGGCAAGAAAACCTGGCTGTCCCTGATGCGCCGGGTCTATTTCAATTCGACCGCGCACATCAAAAGCCTGACTCGAAGACACACGGTTGGTAAAACTCTGCCCACCATTGGTGGTCACGCCACCAAAAAAATTTGCATCCGCAACGCCGCCCTGAAAACTTTGCTGTCCGCTCAACGTGAGCAGATCAGCGCTCTGCAATACCACGGACATTCGATAACTGCCGGTATTGGTATTGCCGCACGGGGGCGTTATGCCGTTGCTATAAGTATTGACCAGGATGGTGTGTCTGCCCGCGGGCAGGTTGGTCGTCAGACGCGGATTGCAGTTGCCGGCACTGTCTTCATCAACGCGCAGCGCACCCAGATTGCTGTTGCCAATGAACAGGACACTGTCCAGCTGGCCGTCTGTGACCATGTCAACGGTAACGCGCAGGTCCTGAGTCAGATCCAGGGTATAAACATCAATAAAACTGTCATCGGTGCCGCCGCTGAGCAGTTGCTGGACGCGGCAGTCGCCACCTCCCAGCTCGCCATATACCCAGCCAAAACGCGCTGCACGGTAGTCACAATTTTCTATGCCAGCGTACAGGGTATCAGCACCGGCGATGTCATCAGGTTGCAGGCGAAAAAGATTGCCAATAGTGGATGACATAATTGCCCGTTGGGTGTCGTCGTGACCCAAGCCTATGACATGCCCCAGCTCGTGCAGGGCAATACGCTGAAAATCGTACTCACGTGTGCTGTTGCTTCCCGGTCGCTGCGGGCCGTCGTAGACATCAAAATTCAGGTTCTGGTTAAAAATGATATCAGCTTCAACCAGATCGGCGGTGCCCAGGATATTGAACTCGGTGAAAAAAACCGTAACCGCAAGTGTCGAGGCATTAAAGCTGTTGCCACATACGGTGGATCGAAAATCTATACCATTAAGAATATCCGGCGGATTGCCGGGACCGGAACCAGCGCAGGGGTCCCGATATAACGGACTGCTTTCAAATGTAAAGCGTGTGTTGTCAGTCCATTCTGCGGCCGCGCGTTGCAGCGCCAGCGACCATGGCACACCGCTGCGGGACGTGCCCGGCATGCCAGTAAAAATAAGTGTCTGCGCGCCCGGCCATTTGTTGCCGTTGGCACTGATATCAAATGCCTGAGCAGCACTGCCAAACAGGGTGGCGGCTATGATGAGTGGAGATAGAACCCGTGTAGATAGCACCCGCGGGGATTGGAATAGCGCCAGTGCAAACCGGATGTTCTTCATGGCGCCAACTCCTGCACGCGATCACGCACCAGCGCCTTGAAGCCATCGGCGCTCATGGCTGAGCTTTCGTCGGCAATGGCCTGAATGTGGACGCCACTGGCAACACCATCGTCATTCAATGTCTGTGCTGCCGCGAACGGCGCAATGGTGACTGCGCGAATCGGTTGCTGCCCGGCGCTCTGTACATGGGAACGCCCATTGCTGTCGCGCACAATCAGGTAGTGTCCCTGAGACCAGCCGACAAGGGGGTGAAGCTGATCTGCACTCAGTGATTCAATAAAATAGACGCCGGTTTCTCCAACCGCGGGCACCTGCATTTCACTGACTTCAAGCTGTCGGCTGCCAACGCGCCCGCCAAGATAGCTGAGTTCAATACGTTGTTCGGTGTATTCACCTTTGAGTACGTCCAGCACTTCAAACTCAACAAAGGTGTGGATGCTGCGCGGGCCGGTTTCGCGCGCTTCCACGGTAAGCACACGGCCTTCAAATACCAGTTCGGCGTTCGCTACGACGTCGTCAAAGGACAATTGCGCGACGGTGGTGGCCATCAACCCCGATGACGCAGTCAGCAGGATAAGACCCAGGGCACACTGTTTTATCAAGGTCATACGGTCGCTCCCTTCCCGGAACTGGCAATAAATCAAAAATGCCAATAGCCTAAAATAGCCAACAGGATGCCAGCAATTACAAATGACAGGACCTGCAGTGTCGCCGTTTTATTGTCGGCAACACCATTTATTTTTTTAATTGTGCAATTACGTGACCCAGCTCACGTCTCCAGTGCTGCGGATGACACTCCAGCGCAGCGATCGTCTGCGCCTTGTCCAGCACACTGTACGACGGTCTGCGGGCCGGGGTCGGATAGGCGGAGGTCGGAATCGGATTGATCGGGATGGCCCGACTCAACAGGCCCTGGCTGATCGCCTCGTCCTGTATTGCCACTGCAAAATCATACCAGCTGGCAACACCGGCATCGGTCCAGTGCAGAATACCTATCGGGCGCTTTTCTACTGCAGCGGCGATGCAACGCGCCAGCCCCAGCGTTGATGACGGTGTGCCGATCTGATCGTCCACCACATTAAGGCTGTCTTTTTCCGTCATCAGACGCAGCATGGTGTTGAGAAAATTGCGCCCGTATTGCGAATACACCCACGAGGTTCTCAGCACCAGGCTGTTGTCGCGCGCCAGATAACGCACATGCAGTTCACCTTCGAGCTTGGTGCGACCATAGATACTCAACGGGTCAGTCTGGTCGTCCGGCGTGTAGGGGCGATGATTGCGCCCGCTGAATACAAAATCCGTTGATACATGCAGCAACCAGATGTCCTGTTCCTTTGCCCAGCGCGCCAGATTTTTAGGGCCAGCAGCGTTAGCGGCACGTGCATCGAGGTCGTCAGTTTCAGCCTGGTCAACCGCCGTATAGGCGGCGGCATTGATGATGACATCCGGCGCCAGTTCACCCAGTGTGTTACGCAGTGCAGTTTCGTCACTTATATCCAGCGTGTCGCGCGTCAGCGCAATCAGTTCATGATCCAGTGATTTAAAATGTTGTTGCAGCGTCTGACCTAACTGGCCGTTGGCGCCCAGCAGTACAATTTTCTGACTCATGTTGAGGGCCTTGTTGTTGCAGCGTCGAACACCGGTGCGTCACGCAACAGCAGCCCCTGTCGATCCTTGTCGGACAATACCGGTTCAGGTAAACCGGCAACCAGTGGCCAGTCGATTTTTAGCGCGGGGTCGTTCCATAACAGACTGAATTCATCACCCGGCGCATAATAGTCAGAGCATTTGTAGACCATTTCCGCACTCTCGCTGATAACATAGAAGCCATGCGCGAAACCCGGCGGCACCCACAACTGTTGATGATTGTCTGCGGACAGCAGGGCGCCCACGCTTTGTCCGAACGTCGCCGAACCCTGACGCATATCCACTGCCACATCATAAATCTCACCAGCCACTACGCGAACCAGTTTCCCCTGAGGCTGGTTCAACTGGTAATGCAGGCCCCGCAGAATGCCCTGTGCGGATTTACTGTGATTGTCCTGTACAAAAGAGGTACCTGGCACGTTTTCATCAAACAGCGATTGGCGGAATGTTTCCATAAAGAAACCACGGTGATCACCGTGCACTGTCGGTTCGAGCAACAGGACATCGGGAATCGCAGTAGGAGTAATTTTCATATCGGGCTCAGGCTCCGGCTAACTCTGACAGGTAAATAAAAACGTTTAGTGCTTGATCAGCCGCAGCAGGTACTGACCATAACCGTTCTTCGCCAGCGGCGCTGCCAGTGCTCGCAACTCATCGGCGTTGATATAACCGTTGGCGAAGGCAATCTCTTCCGGGCAGGCGATTTTAAGTCCCTGCCTTTCCTCCAGTACCCGAATAAAATTGGCCGCGTCCAGCAACGACTGCACGGTGCCGGTATCCAGCCAGGCAGTGCCACGGCTGAACAACTCGACCTGCAGTGCGCCTCGCTCCAGGTAGGTCTTGTTGACGTCGGTGATTTCGAGCTCGCCACGCGGTGAAGGCTTGATTGACTTGGCTATGTCGATGACATCATTGTCGTACAGATACAGGCCGGTGACTGCGTAGTTGGATTTAGGCTGTGCCGGTTTTTCTTCCAGATCAATGGCGGTGTTGTTTTCGTCCAGCGACACCACCCCATAACGCTCCGGATCGTTGACATAGTAGGCAAACACGGTGGCGCCGCGCTCCTGCATCATGGCGTTCTGCAGTTTCTCTTCCAGTGAGTTACCGTAGAAAATATTGTCGCCGAGTATCAGACAGACGCTGTCGTTGCCAATAAACTCCTCACCTATCAGGAAGGCCTGCGCCAGACCGTCAGGGCTGGGTTGCTCGGCGTACTGCAGGTTGATGCCCCACTTACTGCCGTCACCCAATAGATGCCGATATAACGGCAGATCGGCTGGCGTGGTGATGATCAGGATGTCGCGGATACCCGCTTGCATCAGTGTGCTCAGCGGGTAATAAATCATGGGTTTGTCGTACACCGGCATCAGCTGTTTGCTGACGGATATGGTCATGGGGTGCAGGCGGGTGCCCGTGCCACCGGCGAGAATGATGCCTTTAGTGGTTTTGTTGCCCGAAGGTCGTGCTGCTGTCTGCTCCATTTGCGTCCTGTCTGTTTACTGATTATCCGTTGTTACTAGATGCCCGTTTACTGAGTGTTATCTGTGTCGCTGGTGTCCGCGCCGGCGCTACCGGCCTCCATGGCCGAAATGATGGCAGGCAATGTGCAGTAGAAAGTCGAACGCGGATTATAGCCCAGATCGCGCTGGCTTGCCGTGTCGTCGACCGCATAATTGCGCGCCAGAGCATGGTAACTGCGCAAGCCCGGTGAATTGTTGATGGGCAGCAGTCGTCCGGCGATTTCCAGTGTTAACGCGCCCAGGTAAAACACCGCTTTGGGTGTGGCCCAGGCGGGCTGCGACCGGCCCAGCGCTGTCCGCATGGCCTGCTCCAGTGACTTGATGTCATAGTGCTCGCCGTCGGTCAGTGCATATATCGGCGCATTGTCACCGACAGAACACTGTGCCGCCAGTACCAGTGCCTGGCAAAGATCCTCGACACCGATCAGCGAGAACGGCTGGGTAAAACGCGGCAACGGCGGCATCACGCCCTTGCGCAGCAGGCGCAGCAGGGTCATCAGGTTACCTTTCATGCCGACCCCGTAGACATTGACCGGGCGTACGATCACTACCTCAATGTCACCGGCCTGGTGCGCGGCCTGCAGCAGCGACTCGGCGCGCTGCTTGGCTTCGCCATAGGCCGTTCGTGGCTGATCAAACGCTGGATCCGCCAGAATGCTGCTGACATACACCAGCCGTCTGACCCCTGCAGCCACGGCGGCACTGAGCAAATTTATGGTGCCATCAACGTTGGTGGCATACAGCGTCTTGATCTGCGCCTGATTAACATGGGCATAGGCGGCCAGGTGATAAACCGTGTCAACGCCCTGGCACAGCTCAGCGAGCGAGGCAGGCTGCAACAGGTCATGCCGGGGGCGCTGCAGGGTGCTCACCGTTACCGGCTCGGACTGTAGCCGGCGAAGCAGGTATCGGCCGACAAAGCCGCTGGCGCCGGTCACCAGCACACCTGGTTGATTATCTGCACCCGAACGGTTAGCTGCGCTCATATCCAGCGCCAGCCGTGACCGGAAAAAAACCGGAAAGCAGAACGACCGAACATGAGGATATGACGCAGGCCTTTTCTGGCGCTGTTGCCGCCCAGATGCGTAATCTTCATCTGCGGCAGAAAACCCAACGCCCCCAGTTCACGGGCACGGATGGACAGATCAAAATCTTCAAAATACAGAAAGTAGCGCGAATCGAAGCCCCCGAGCTGACGCAGCACCGGGTGACGAAACAACATAAAACAACCACTGATGATGGGAATGTCGGTGCAGGCCACATCTGCGCTCAGGTCGCGCATCTCGTAATGTTGCAGGCGTGTGCGGAAGCGCTGTCTGAGCCAGGCCGGGGCAAAACCGCGCAAAACAAAATCCAGTACACTGGGGTAGCGTTTGCAGCCGGATTCGGAAGCACCCTTGCCGTCAGCGATGGCGGGAGAGAGCGCCACCACGGCGGGTGTCTGTTGCAGGTAGCGGATGCCTTCAGAAAGCGCCCTGGGGTCGACTATCACATCCGGATTCAGAATCAGATGGTACTCACTGTCGGTACCATGAATCACCAGATTGTGCGCCTGACCATAACCGATATTGCCGTGACCGGAGATGATGTCAAATCCGACGGTGTCGCTGGACATTTCGCTACAACGGCGGAGCAGGGGCTCCAGTGCGGCAGCATGGTCCGCGTTGTCGACCACGTTGATGTTGACGGCGCCAAGGACCTTCTCGTCCTGAGCGACGTTGACCGCATGACACAAAGACAGCAGCGTATCGCTGAGCACAGCCTCATCAAACCCGTAGACCACCAGCGATACCGTGAGTTGCCCTGACATATTAGAGAGGGACTACCCGGTCGCCGAAGGGCGTGCGGATCAAACGAAAACCTTCGGGCACATCGTCCGGATCAATACGCCTGGGCCGGAAGCGCTGCTCTTCGGCACGACTGGCAGCCGCATCGGGCTCATCACGTTCACGCGCAGCACGCAGGGCCGCCGCAAAGGGGTTCTCCGGGCGTTCTTCGGCACCCTGTTCGCTGCTGCTGTCATCCTGCCCTTCCTGCGTTTCGGCGCCTCGATCGCGGCGCCTGGCCGGTTCCTGTGGTGGCGCTACTGCTTCGGCAGTGGCCAGTGCCAGCCGGGCGACGTTAGCACCTTCGCAGCTGACCCCCTGATCGCTGAACGCAAAGCAGGGTGTGCTGGCCGGCTGCTCCAGCAGCACGTGGCGCGAAGCGACCTGAGTCACCCTGTAACCCGGATAGCCGGGTATGGCAGCGCTGCCGCCACTACCGGCATCAACAGTGATAACCTCACCGCCGCTGGTCCGCACACTGACACGGTAACGATCGCCAAATCGGGAAGTACCGACCAGCGCGAATTGTGGACCGCTGCCGGGTGTCGCCACCGGATTGCGCGGACCGGATGTCTGCGGCTGGTTACTGGTGGCAGTCTGTTCGACGGGCTCAAACAGCGACAGCTCGCGTGCGTTGTTCTGTACCTGGGCGCCGGCCTGGTCTTCGGCTTGTTGCCCGGGCTCTTCCTGAGACTGTACGGAAGCCGCCATGCTCAGCGCCAGCAGCGCAGCTGCCGCCGTGGCCATTATGCGTCCAGCGCGGTGGCGCCAGTTGATAAGGGTTGTTGTGTTGGCGTTACTCATGGCTGCCATTGTGCTCACGGCTGTCTCCGCGCTCATGGCTGCTTTTTCGCTCATGGCTGTTTTGTCGCTCATGGCTGTTGTGACGCTCATGGCTGCTCCCCGATGAGGATGGTTTTTTTGTCCTGGTAAGGCTTTAGACGCATCATCTTAAACTTTAGTTTCCGGTACAGCAAAGTAGCGTGCCACCGCAGCCTGCGTGGCGGCGTGTAAACTGCCGCCCAGCTCCGCATCTGAATAGTGATAGAAGGCTTCAGCGTGGCTCACGGATGCCGGCAGCGAGAAGGTGCGTGCCGTGTTCAGCGCCAGAATCAGCTCGGGGTAGTTATTCTGCGAATTCTGGCTGGCGTATACCGCCATCGCTTCTTGTTTGGTGGCCAGTACCGGGGTGATATCGACCAGGCGGTTGACCGGGCTCTGCACGCTGATCTCATACGACCAGAACTGAGGCAGCGGGCCTCGCCAGGCGCGACGCTGGAGCTGTTGTGCGGCCAGCCACACCAGCTGTGCCGTCATCCGGTGGTCGGGATGCAGCTCAAGTGCGCCAGGGAAAAACACCGTGCCGGCCCCGGTATCAGCGATGGCGGTGGTAATTCGTTCGATCAATGCTGGTGCCAAGTCCAGTCCACGATCGGGTTGATCCCAGGTGTCATTCTGGCTGACACCCAGCAGCGTACAGGCTGCGCCGAGCTCCTGCTGTCGGGTCTGCACCAGCGCCGCCGTCTGCGCCGCATCAACGCTGTCGCCACCCAGCGCGCCGTCGGTCAGGACAACGACATGGGTGTCAATGCCTTGGTCAGCAGCCAGTCGCAGGGCGCCTCCCATACCAAAGGTTTCATCATCGGCATGCGGCGCGAATATCAGCCAGGGTCCGGAAGGCAGATCGGCACATTGATAGGGTACGAGCACATGTTCTGGATTCATGCCGCGAATTGTAGGCGGTTTTAGCGGTTTTTTTTAGCGTTTTCTGGCGATTGAGCGGCTATTTGTGATTAAATTCGCGATCTCGCCGCACGGGTCTTGTCCCGTGTCCGGAATTGTCAGGGTTTTTATGTTTTTTAGTCTAATGCGTCAGTGGGTGCTGTCTCCGGTTCGTCACTTCCGGCTGTTCCACCAGTTTGTCCGACAGGAGTTCAGCGGCCAGTTTGCCGGGTCACTGGGGGGATTCCTGTGGCTGTTTGTCACCCCCATCGTCAATATCAGCATTTATTCCTTTGTCTTCAGTGTGGTTTTCCGGGCTCCGTTGCCGGAGAACTTTGGCGATGTCTCGTTTGTGATCTTCCTGATGATCGGCTACCTGCCCTGGTTTGCCTTTGCCGACGCCATGGGACGGGCCAGTGGTCTATTGCTGGAAAAGGCGCCGCTGATTACCAAAGTCATGTTTCCGGTGCAGTTGATTCCCATGGTGGGCACGCTGGTGCCCTATCTGGTACACGGTATCGCCATATTTGTGTTTCTGGTGTATCTGGCTACTCAAGGTTATTTTGATTTGATGTGGCTCTGGCTGCCGGTGGCACTGGGGCTGCAGTTCCTGTTTACCATGGGACTGGTTGCGATTCTGTCAGCCTTTTGTGTGTTTCTGCGTGATATTCAGCAGATGGTGACCTTGCTGCTGACCGCCTGGTTTTTCCTGACCCCGATTATTTATCCATTGTCACTGCTGCCGGAGAACCTGCGCCCGTTCATGATGCTTAACCCCATGCACAGTTTTGTGCAGTTCTATCGTGAAATCATTCTGCTGGGCGACTTTTCCGTGCCACACTTCCAGGTCATGGTGCTGGCTTCGGTGGTCAGTTTTCTGCTTGGCGGCTGGTTATTCATGCGCATCAAGCACGCGTTCGGGGATGTGTTGTAATGCATAGTATTTCAGTGGCAAACGTGCACAAGGAATTTCGCATCTACGATCGGCCCCAGGACCGACTGCTGGAACTGTTGTTGCGCCAGCCGCGCCATCGTATGTTTCACGTCTTGCAGGATATTTCCTTTGACGTCCTGGAAGGCAAGAGCCTGGGTATTGTCGGCGACAACGGAGCCGGCAAGTCCACACTGATGAAGTTGCTGGTCGGCACGCTGGAACCCAGCGGCGGACAGATCGCCATTCGCGGTCAGGTGGCAGCATTGCTGGAACTGGGCGCGGGCTTTCATCCCGAGTTCACTGGTCGGCGCAATATCCATCTTAATGCCAGTCTGCTGGGTGTACCCGACGATGACATTGATGCCATGGAAAACGACATCATTGAATTTTCCGAATTGCGCGATTTTATCGACCGACCTGTTAAAACCTATTCCTCAGGCATGTATGTGCGCCTGGCATTTTCCATCGCCACCATGGTGAGACCGGATGTACTGGTCATTGACGAAGCACTGTCAGTAGGTGACATTGCGTTCCAGAAAAAATGTGTGCAGCGCATGAACGAGTTCCGTGCCCAGAACAAGACCATGGTGTTCTGCAGTCACTCGATGTATCACGTCCAGGAATTGTGCGACACTGCCATCTGGCTGGAGCAGGGCAAAATCCGGGAGATCGGTAAAAGCGACGAGATCGTCGCGCGCTATGAAGATCACTGTAACAGTCGACGCGTTTATACTCAGGGCGAAGCGCAGGCCAACAGCCATCAGGCAGAAACACCGGATGCGGTGAAAGACTGCCGAATTCTGCAGACGCTGGTGCGCAATGTCGACGGTGAGCTAATCGACAGTATTGATCCTCTGCAGGACTTTGTCATGGAACTGCAGGCGGAAATACTTAACGACGATGTGACCTGCTATTTTGGTTTCGCTTTGATGAAAGATCTGGAAGAAGTGATGTCATCCTATCTGGCCATCGACCGGCCGGAAGTCGAACACGGTCCGTTCCGCAAAGGTGAAAAGATCACCGTGCAGGTGCGGGTAGAAGCCATGGCCATGCGGGTCGGCAAATTTCACGTGCTCAGTGGCGCCGCCGATGCCAGTGGATTGCTGTGGTACGAAACCCGACTCAGCAAAGAGATCAACGTCAACCCGGGCAAGGGTTGGGGTACGCTGGTCATGCGGTCCTCCTGGAGCATGCAGCGCGACTGATGCAGTCACGCCCGGCTCGCACTAATCGTCGATCTGGGCGCGGCGAGTGTCCGGCAACTGCGCATAAGGATTGACCTGATAGACACGCGCTCGATTGTTAGCCGAGCGCACTTCCATGACCTGCATGTACGCCTGCTGCACCGGATCATCCGCCAGTGAGGCGCTGTTATAGTTACCATCATCTGTCATTGCCTGACTGGCAGACTGAGCACGGGCCGGGTAGGCATACACTGAATAAAAACTCGAGGTGTTGAAACCCAGCCAGGGGGAGAGTTCCACCATTTCTTCCAGTGGCACGATTTCACCGACTTCACGCATCACACGAAAGTCGGTTTGCTCACGATGAGCAATAATTTCTTCTACCAGTTCTTCGTCCAGCCCAGGCAACAACAACAGTGCTTCCCGGGTCGCCAGATTCGGGTTGACGGCATTGCCGGTCCCATAGATTGTGAACGCCGCCTCCAGATCAACGTCAGCAAACAGTTCATCAAAACCGCGGATCAAGCGTATCTCTTCCACTGAGTCCAGTTCTGGCACATTGCGCGCGGTGTAGGGCGGGTCCAGGGATTCATAATAGTCGTCTTCGGCGCCCCCGGGAGTGAGCAGGGTATTCAGGTCGGTCCAGTCGTCCCACGCGGCCAGCAGTTCCTGTACCTGACGCGGATCGAACCCTTCACCCAGCTTTTTTTCGACGATCAGCTGCAGCCTTGTGCGTTCGATACGGTTGAGGTTGATTTTGCCAGCATGATCGTAAATACGAACCACCATGTTGTCGTCTGCCGCGTAATTCAGTGTCAGCGGCTGACCATTAAAGCGATAGGCCGGAATACGGAATTCACCGTCATCATTCAGCGTCAGTTCCTGGCCCACTGGCACTGGCATGCGCTCCATCATCAGCTCCATTTCAGCCTTGTGCATGGCAGCCATCACGGCTGCGTAATCCTCATTGCCGGCCTTGTTGTAGAAAGCCGTGGTCGCTGACAATCGCACATTTGCCGCCAGCACCGTCACCAGAATGGTCATGACCACGGCGGTCCACAACACCATAATCATGACCGCGCCGCGCTGCCGGGCCGGCAATGGCCGGACACTTGATAGCTGCGCACTCATTGCAACAATCCTGTATTGGGCGTCAGGTTTCGATGTTCCACGGCTCTGACCGATGCGACGATATCCAGCTCGTCATTGCGTGCATTGCGTGCCGTTGGTTGCAGAACAATGTGCACGGCCATGGGCAGGGCCAGCAACTCACCCCCGTCCCAGGTGTCACGCCAGCGCCTTGCAAACTCCAGGTCTTCAAACAGGTAATTAAATTCCAGTGAGTAGTCGGCCAGCAACAGACGTGGTTCTGCATCCTCCAGTCGTTGCAGCGGGTTGTCACTCAGTGCCGGTGCAAGCTGTAGAAACACGCCGGTACCTGGTTCATCATACAGCCGCCAGGCGGTCAGCCCGGGAGCTCGTTGCGGTGATACTGTCGAGACCCAACTCAGTGAATCCGGCTCACCAACAAAAAACACCTGCCGGGCCAGCGTGTCAGGGTCGCGAAAGCTGTGCGGGAATGCTCCCTGCAGTGCGCGCTCCAGCTGCAAAAGCGCCACGGTTTCGTCCAGCGAATTTTCCAGCCCTTCCGCGTTATTGTCCCAGTCACGGATCACCCCATACATGCCCGCAGTCAGCATGGTCAGCAACATTGCGGTCAGCGACAATGCAATCATGATTTCGAGCAGGGTGAAACCACGTGATGATTTTATTCCGCAATAACCGCCATGAGCGGGCGGAGGAGCGGGGAGAGCAAAAGCAGGGGATCGCTCGCAGAAACTTGAAAGAGTCGGCGCTGTCATTGCGGTAACTCCAGGCGTATCCAGCGCACGCCGTTTATGACTTCATCGGTGTCTTCGTCAACAATCCGGAAAGTCTGCAACAGGTCATTCATCGGAGCGGTGCGACGCAATACATCAGGCAGTATGTCACCGGACTCGGTCTGGAACCGGGTATTCCCGATAATCGGTTCCAGTTCTCGGTACTCGTTGTCCAACAATGAAGAATTGATCTGAGCCCGTGCGGCCATGGTGTCCTGTAAGGTCGATTGAGTGCGCACTGCCAGCTGTTTGCTGCCGGCCGCCAGACTGAACAGGGCGCCCAGCACCAGGCTGGTGATGGTGAGCGCAACCATGACCTCTAGCAAAGTAAAGCCTCTGTTACGGATAATGGCGCCAGGTCTATTCTTCATCCAGCACCTGTACCCGACCGGAGAATGGATCCACACTGATGGTCAGTTGACGGCCGTCCTGTTGCAGGATCAGTTCGCCCCCGGTACTGCCACCTTCCGGAAAGAATGTAATTTGCAAGCGCTCATCTGGCGGCGCGTCCTGCCCGGCACTGTCCCGATAATTGAGAACGATGTTGTCCCCTGTCCAGCGACCGACAATGTCCGCCTGCTGCCTGGAGTCGTCAACGTTGTCGCGATCGCCAGTGTCACCGCCCGTGCCCTGCATTTCTATAGCAGCCGGCGTTCCCTGGACCACAGCCATGCGCCGTGCATAATTCAGCAGGCCGGTCGCTTCGCGCACCTGCGCAGTAAATCCGGGTGAGTTCAGCGATGCCAGTCCGGGTCCGATCAGCGTGGCCGCCATTCCCAGTATGCCCAGCACCAACAGCAGCTCCAGCAGCGTAAAACCACATTGACGCGCAGGGAGCCCGCGCGTCCAGGGCATCCTGTCAAATGCTGATATCTGCGTCATTGCCCTCGCCACCATCGCGGCCGTCGGCGCCATAAGACATCAATGAATAGTCACGACCGTTTGATTCGTACTGATATGCATTGCCCCAGGGGTCTACTGGCAACGAGCCGCGAATATAGGGACCATTCCACGTTGAACGGCTGCTGGTATCACGCACCAGGCCGTCCAGTGAATCGGGGTACTGCCCAATGTCCAGACGGTAAGCGTCGAGCGCACTGCCCAGTGACGAAATTTGTGACAACACGGCATCACGACGGGCACTGTCGGCCTGATTGAACAGGTTGGGCGCCACCATGACCGCCAACATGCCCAGAATGGCCATGACAATAAGCAACTCTATGATGGTAAAACCACGATTGCGCATGGCGCTGTTAGTGATAGATCTGGCTGACTTCATTGGCAAATCCTCATCTTCTTAATAGTCTTCGGAGAGCACTTCTGCCGCCAGCTCGAATCGGTTCAGGATCTCCCGATAGCTGGCATTGTTCTGCTCATTAACGTTAATAATCTCTGGCCGGATCACAATAAACAGTTCGCGACGCTCGTTGTTATCGCGCTGGTAGCTGAACAGACGGCCCAGTCCAGGCACCCGATTGAGAACCGGAACACCGGTATTCAGGTTGTCGTTGCTGTTCTGGATCAACCCACCCAGCACGATATTTTCGCCATCCCTGACCACAACCGTGGTTTCAATTTCCTGATTCTCGAATATCGGATTGCCAAGAACACCGGAATTTTCCGACACTGATGACAGCGCCTGACGTATGACCAGATTTACGACACCCTCATCATTGATGCGGGGCGTGATGTTAAGCTCAATACCGGTATCGCGGTATTGAATATTTTCAGTCGTGCCAACTGTCGTGGTGGTTCCGCCAAGGCGCACCGGAACTTCGGCACCGATACGAATCTGACCTTCCATGTTGTTGACCACGGTCAGCGACGGACGCGCCAGTAGCCTCACATCATTGTTAACCGCGATTGCCTCCAGTGTTGCTTCGACACGGGCAGCGCCATCAAGGAAAGCCCGGTTGAACAACAGTCCTCCGAGCCCGGACTGACCATCGGCACCGGCTGGCAGAAAACTGGTTCCCAGTCGTGTCGTGCTGTCAGCAGACTCCAGCACCCGAGACCAGTCGACACCGAAAGACGTGTCGTCAGTCAGCACCACCTGCGCGATGACAGCGTTAAGCATGACCTGCAATGGCGCACTATCCAGCTGATTGATGATGGCCAGCAACTGCCGGTAGTCGCGCGGATTACTGCGAATCAACAGAGTATTGGTGGCATCGTCGGCAACGATGGTGACGCGCAAATTGGCAGACACGGCAACCGAGGTCACCAGCGTATTTGAACTGGCAGGCTGGCGTGCGACTGGTTCACCGTTCTCGTTGAATTCGAAGAAAGCTTCGCGCTCATCGCGTGAGTCATCGTCGTCATCCTCATTGCCGGGAACGGTGTCGTTGTCATCTTCCCGCCGGAACACTTCGGTCAGGGTTTCCGCCAGCTCCGTGGCATTCAGATTCTTGACCCGGTATTGAAACAATTGTTCTGCCTGCTCCTGACGGTCAGCGTCGAGAATGCGTATCCAGCGGCTGATTTCGTCGAAACCGCGAGTGGCAGGTGCCGTCACCAGCAGGGAATTGACACGCTCCAGTGCCTGCACCTGGAATGCAGGCGAACCACCTTCGATAAGCTGCAAAATATCCTGCAGCTCCTGCGCTACATCAGCGGCGCTGGCATTGCTCAATGGATAAAGCTGGATGCCCTGATTCATGAACGGATCGTCGTCAATCAGGTCCAGCAACTCATTGACACGAGACAGTTGTCCGCGACTGGCAGACACCGCCAATGTGTTGCTGTTGGAGATGCGGGTGACGGTACCATCAGGAGTCACCAGCGGCGTGAGCAGCTCAAGTGCGGATTCAACAGAAATGTAGGTCAGTGGTGTTATCTGCATGACGTAGTTGGCGGTACCGCGCTGCAGATTGTCAGGTGTGGTGACTTCCACTGGCAGATTGGAATCGCCCTTGGTGGCGTAGTAGATGTCATTCTCACGTTCAAGCAGGACACCGTTCTGGCGTGTCAGCAATCGCACCAGGGGCCAGATATCTTCATAAGCCAGTGGTCGATTGGCAGCGGTGCGTATACTGACCAGATCCGAGATGGTGGGATCAATGATCATGGTAATGTCAAGCGCATCGGCAAGCTCGGTCAACACATCACGCAGGTCGGCCTGCTCATAATTCAGTTCCACGACATCCTGAGCCGGTGCCTCGATCGGTGACGGCACCGTTTCACGGTAGCCGTCAGAACTGACCCGGACACCGTCACGATTGATCTCGGCAATCAACGCCTGCCGCTCCGCGCTGTCGGCGGCTTCGGCCATCTGGCGGGCAGACATGTCCTCAGAGGCAGGTCGGGTGGCCGATGGCACAGCGGTCGATTCCGCCACACTTGAGGGCGGCGTACTACGACCAGCCTGGCTGCCGCTACCTGTTTGCATGGACGCGCAGGATGACAGCGCGACTGCAAACCCGAGCAAGGCGATTGGCCTGATGTTTCCTTTCACGTTCCGTACTCCCCGTAAAGGTCGACACTGTTTTGTCGACGATACTTTTCTGGCATTAAAATTGTACCGCGTTCATGCTGAACACGGCCGACAACATGGTAATGGTGATACCGCCCACGGCAATGCCCAGCAGCAGGATGAGCCCGGGCTGCAAGGCAGATACCAGGCTGGCCATCTGATTCTTTACGCTCTGGTCGAAAGTCTCTGCCGTTTTCAGCAAGATGCTGCCGGTGCGACCGGATTCTTCACCGACCGCGACCAGCTGATGCAACAGCGTCGGAAATACTCCGGCTTTTTCCAGTGACACGCCAAGTCCGGCGCCCCCTCGTACATCTTCCTCAACGCGCGCCAGCAAACGCACCAATTCGGTATTGCTGACCACTTCACGCGCAACTCTCAGCGCCCGGATCAAGGGTATGCCTGCGCCCAGCAACGCACCCAGCGTGCGGGCAAAAACGGCACAGTCGCGATATAACAGCAACTGGCCGAGCAGTGGCGTGCGTAACAAAAATGCATCTTTGCGCAGTTTAGTCGCGGCCTGCCGGTCCTGCCATCGCCACCAGAACACCAGCCCCGCAATCATCAGCACAAACAGGTAGCCGTATTGCTGAACGCCTTCGCTCAGGGCAAGCAGAAAAGCCGCGGACGCAGGCACATCGGTGCCGGCATCCTGAAACATGATGGCGAACTGTGGAATCACAAACACCAGCAACAGAAACACGGAGATGACACCGGTAACCAACAACACAATCGGGTAAACCATGGCAGAGACAATGGCCTGTCGATTGTTGGCACTGGTTTCCAGAAACTCAGCCAGGTCTGGCAGCAATTGGTGCAGAATGCCGCCTTCCTCGCCAGCACGGACGATATTGATATACATACGTGAGAATACGTCCGGCCGGGTTTCCATGGCTTCTGCCAGACTCTTGCCTTCTTTGACATCCCGGCGCATGGTCACAACCAGTTCCCGCATCGCGCTGGACTCGGTGATTCCTTCCAGCAAACGCAGCGCCTTGTCCAATGGCACCCGGGCGTCCACCAGAGTGCGCAGGCCGGTGGTGAAATCGAGCAGATCGCGCGGCCTGATTTTTTTACCGGTGCGTACCCGTTTTTCGCTCTGACTGGCCGGACTGATTTTCACCGGAATCAGTTGCCGGTTCTTCAGCAGTTTAACAACTTCACGTTCCGAATCTGCAGAAATGTGCCCGCGCTGAATCTTGCCGCTGACATCATAGGCCTGATAGTTGAACTGAGCCAGACTCATGACGCTGCTCCGGCCCGAGTCACGCGCACCACTTCTTCCGGCGTAGTGAGGCCCGCTGCGAGTTTTTCCAGTGCATCCTCGCGCAACGTTTTCATGCCTTCCCTGATCGCCTGGCTGCGGATGATGTTGGCATCCGCGCCGCTGGCAATTTTGTGACGAATCGCATCCGACATGACCAGCAGTTCATACAGACCAATCCGGCCCCGGTAACCGGTTTCACCACAACGATCACAACCCTTGCCGCGACGCACCTGAGGATAGTCCTGCGCGCGAATCTGCAGTACCTGCTCTTCGTCAGGGGTAATCGTGTGTGGCTCGCCACAGTCGGTACAGATGCGACGCACCAGACGCTGCGCCTGAACACACAACATGCTGGAACTGATCAGATAACCTTCAACCCCCATGTCCTGTAACCGGGTGATGGCACCAGCGGCATCGTTGGTGTGCAGGGTAGAGAAAACCAGGTGCCCGGTCAGCGCCGACTCAATGGCGATCTCGGCAGTTTCATGGTCACGGATTTCCCCGACCATGATAACGTCGGGGTCCTGCCGCACGATCGAGCGCAGCCCCGCAGCGAAAGACAATCCGATTGCGGCATTGGCCTGAATCTGGGTAATGCCTTCCAGCTGGTATTCCACGGGATCTTCAACGGTAATGATTTTGCTTTTCTGGCTGTTTATTTTTTCCAGCGTCGCGTACAGGGTGGTGGTTTTACCGCTGCCGGTAGGGCCGGTAATCAGAATCATACCGTGAGGCTGGTTGATCAGACTTTGATAGCTGCCCAAAATATTATCCGGCATGCCCAGTTGCTGCAGACTGACTGCGGTATCGCCGCGATCCAGGATTCGCAACACAATGGACTCCCCGTGCACGCCAGGCAATGTCGATACTCGCATGTCCAGTTGTTTGCCGCCGGTGCGGAAGTCTATACGACCATCCTGTGGCAATCGCTTTTCACCGATGTCCATGCGCGCCATCAGTTTCAGACGCGATGCCACGGCCGTTGTGATTCGTACCGGCAGTCTTTCGATTCGGTGCATGATGCCATCAACACGACAGCGCACATCCAGATGTTCTTCATTGGGCTCAAAGTGTATGTCGCTGGCATTCAGATCCAGGGCACGCGCAAACAGGTGATTGACCAGTCGGATAATGGGCGCTTCAGAAGCAAGGTCTTTAAGTTCCTCATCGTCTTCAAAACCGGAAACAAACACATCGTCGGTGCCGTCAGCATCAATTGTCGGTGACAATTCTGCCCGCCAGTGTTTGGTCAACCGCCTGACTTCATCAGTGCCAGCCGGTCGAAAACGTACGTTTATCTCGTTATTGCCGGGGCCGGCATTGTGCATGACGAATCGGATGCGCGCGCGTAACTGGCTATCCGGCAGAGTCTCGCAGACGAGTTCATGGCTGTTGACAAAATCCTGCGCTGGCGCAATGCCCGCGGGTTCGAGCAACTGGGTAAAGATCGGCAGACTGATGATATTGGACATGACTCAGTCTCCCGCCGTGTTGGGTTGGGTTTCGCGACTGAAACCGACAACGGTAATTTCACCACTGAACATGTTTCGCCCTCTGCTCATGCTGAAATAATTCACGGCCAGCCAGGGTTCGGATGCGTCCAGTCGAGCGAGAAAATCCAGCGTGTTGCTCTGGTTATCCAGATTGAAAGCAAGTGTCTGCTCAACCAGCAACCAGCCGTCGGCCTCCATCGACTCAGCCAGGCTGGTGGAGGTGATGGTGATACCGGTGTCCTGTGCGATCTGCCTGACCAGGCGCTGGATGTTGGCAGCCAGCACCGGTACTGTCGGCAGAGACCCTGTCGTATTGGCATTACCGGTAAACAATCGCGCTTCCAGATTCTGCAATTGCTGATCGATTTCCTGGCGACGCTGTTGCCACAAGTCAGTATCGTTCAACAGCCGCTGCTCTCGATCTATTTCCAGGCGCAGGCTTTCAATGGCTTGTGCCCGCTCGCTGTAAACATCTCGCACCACCGGCAAACCGTTAGACAGCGCAATGATCAATGCCAACACCAGGGCCAGGCGCAGAATATTTTTTTCCCGTGGTGTCAGTGAACGCAGCCCCGACAACATTATTGTTCCTCCGGGAAATACCATTCCTGATAGGCAGGAAAATTGACCGTGGTCAGGCGCAGGTCAATGTAGAATCGGTTGTTATTGGTGGCACGGGCAAAGTCCACTTCTGTGAACATCGGGTTCTGTTCCAGTTGCTGCAACAGCCCCTGCGGATCGTTACTCTCGCCTTCAATGCTGATATAACCTTCCTCCAGTTCCAGCGAGGTCAGCACATTGGGGCTCACTTCGGCTTGCAGGGCCAGCAACATCGCAGGCACATCCTGGGCAGGGTACTCGGTCAATACTCCCCAGCGTGATTCGAAGTCACGTACCGCCTGCTGGTCGGCACGCGCCGGCGCCGTGCGTTGTTGTTGTTCAGCCAGAGTATTGTTCAGGCTACGTAGCTGCAACGTCTGGATCAGAAACGGGATAGAGCTGAGCACGGTGAGGGCGGCAATCACGGCCGCCACCCGCCACAAACGTTTGCCCTTGTCGAACTGATGACGTGCGGCCAGGGCGGCATCTGGCACGATGGCGTAAGCGGTTGCTGTTGTCGGCAGCGCATTGCTGCGAAGTTGTTGCGCCCCCATGGCCTGTCGATAATCGTCCGCGCTGTGCAACGTCATGGCCTCGGGCGCTGATGCGGTCAGCACTGCCGTTTCAGCCTGCCACTGATCGTGGAAAGCCGGAATCGCCAGATCCGTCTTGCTGGTCTGCAGGCACTGCTGGCATACCCCATCGCGAAACAGCAATACTGATTGGTTGCGGGCATCCTGGTCGTCGATCATCACCATGTCCTGCTGACCGGCAATCAACATGGTGCGCGGCATAACCGCAGTAAGAAACAGTGATTGATCAGCGAATGCCCGATGCAATGCATTGAGCGTTGCCGTTGGTAGCCAGAACGCCATGTGGGCCTGGGTTTGGGATTGGGTTTGGGACTGGGCGTCGTCGGCCGTTTTACTGCCTGCGTCGATGGTGCTGACTGCCACGCTGAGGGCATCATCGTAACCCGGCACCAGACTGTCAGCCTGCAGCCGCAATGCCGGGCGAATGGCAGCAGCAGCAACACCGGGCAGATTGACAGGTGTTGCCAGAAAATCTGCCGGTGGCAATAACAACAGGGTATTTTGTGTGAAGCTGCTGGCTGTACTGTTTGTCGCGGAAATCCCGGATATGTGCTCGCCGTCACCGCCATCTGCCAGCAGGCTTGCCGCAGCAGTGGCCAGACGCATGGCCAGTGACGATGCGTCAGCTGCACCATTGTCAGATCTTCCGTCAATACTCCCGCCACTGCTCTCATCACGGGTGCCGACGGCACTGTCAGGGATTCTGCAGCTACGCCCGCTGTCCAGGTGGTACAGGTTATCGTCAAATACCATCAGCACGGTGTTAGTGCGGCGCAGCAGAGCGACGCCCGGATCGGTCGTGTTCAGCGAACGCCCTGCCGTGGCCAGCCATTGGCCGACCTGTTCGCCGATGTCGCTCAAACCCATGGTGTAATCCCTGTTATTGTTTCTTGTCGCTACTGTCGCTTCTGACTGCGTGAGCTTCCTGTGACGTTTGCCACCTTAAAAAAGTTTGTATCGTGCACATGCCGAGCCTCAATCCTCATGGCGGTGGCGCCGCACCAGATTACGTCCATCCTTCTTGGCCTGATAAAGTGCGCGATCAGCGCGCTCGAACAGTGTCTCCGGGAAGTCATCATGAAGGGCATCGGTGACACCAAACGAGACGGTGATTCGTAACTGCTGTTCCTTGAAATGAAAGGGGATCTTGGCAATCGCCTCACGAACCTTGTTCAACGCGTGCTCCGCGTCCGCGGGCCGTGTATCCGGCATGATGATAACAAACTCTTCGCCGCCGTAGCGGGCAATAAAGTCTTTTTCGCGCAATCTGGATAACATTTCCTTACTGATAATTTTAAGTACTTTATCACCGGCGAGATGGCCATAGGTATCATTGATATGCTTGAAACTGTCGACATCGGCGACGGCCAGGCACAATGCTCGATCGTCGTCCCGCCTTTCGTGGCTGGCACCTTCACGCCATTCACCGAGGATAGTGTCAAGTCTGTGGTTATAGGCTTCGCGGTTGGGCAGGTCGGTCAAGGTATCCGTTTGTGCTTTTTCCTGTTGTTGAGACAGGTGCTGACGCAATTCCCGGGATTCGGTTTCAAGTGCACTGATGCGCTCGATCAGCGCGCCCATCTCCTGACTCATATCATTGCTTTGCTGTTGGCGCTGGGATTTGAAGTTGTCCAATGAGCTGATAATGCTGCCGATTTGAGACTGTACACTGACTTTTAATGAATCCAGATCAACGCCCGCATCGGCTACAGCGTTGCTGATGCCGCTGATCTGCTCTCGCATTTTTGCATCAAGCGCCGCATCGGTAGCTGCACTTTGATCAGCATACTGGCGCGAACTATCAACAAAGGACTGTACCTGCGCCAGACTCTCATTGACCTCCGCCAGGAAATCCTGGAAATCAATACGCTGGTCATCGGCTGCGCTACGCAGGATCTGAAGAATTTCTTCCAGTACCGCAACAAAATCGTACCAGTTCAGACCCTTGAGAATGTGACGCCGGATGCTATCCGCCAGCTCAACGGATTCACCCGTAATATTGATGGATTCGAGAATTCTGAGCAGTAAAGGTTCGACATGACCCGCGATAAAAGAGAAAGCGGGTTCGGCGAGGCCGGATCGGTCACGGATCAGCTCGCCCTCTATGCCTGCTTCGTCATCAGGCTCGAGTCTGGCCTGTTGCTCGCGCACCGCGCTGTCCTGCAGATCGGTGGCGCGGCCACTCAACCTGGTGTCGTTTACCGCATCGCTTTCGTCGGCGACCTCGGTATACGATTCTGCGTATGACGCGGGTTCCTGCTGCAGCGGTGACGATCTGTGATCATGAGACCTGGGGGCGGAGGGAGCATCATCGCGATCCATGAGCTCGCCGGAGATAACATCTGTTTCGGTGACGAGGGGCGGCGCTGTGTCCGCTGAGGGCTCTTTATTGGCTGAGGGCTCTCCATGCGCTGAAGGCTCTTGTCGCGCTGAGGGCTCTTTATCGGCTGATGGCTCTTGTCGCGCTGAGGGCTCTCTATTCGCTGAGGGCTCTCCATGCGCTGAGGGCTCTTGTTTAGCTGAGGGTGCGGTATCGGGGCGACCAAACAGGCGTTGCCAAAGGCCGGTGCTCGAGGTATTGGCTGCATTGTCAGTGCTGGTTTGGGCCGGGCCCTGCTGGGTGGCCTGCTGTTCCTGGGTTTTGAGAGTCTGCACTGATTCGCTGAGCAGCTCGATGAACTGGCGAATCAAACCGGCGTGTTGCTGTGGGTCTTCCAGCCGCGAGGACAGGCCGCGATTGAATTTTTTTATTTGCCGGCGCGAGGAGGCGGGCAGTGGGACTTGCTCAAGCTCTTTGATACTGCTCTCGAATGCCTGCTGCAAAGCCCAGGTGCTGGCATTCTTTTCCGTGTCCAGTCGGATAATGGATTTTTCGATTTGTTCCAGCAGGATTTCCAGGCCGGTTTCACGATCATCATTGCGCAGCGAACTGCGCAATTGTGTGAGCTGCTTGTCCAGCACAGGGTCGTTGCCATCACCTGCCAGACTTACCCCGAGCAGACCCCGACGTAACAAGCGTATCCGGTTGCTGAATGATTTTTCGCGCTGCTCATGCTCTTCCAGTGCGTCCAGGAACTTCCGTTTCCAGCGCAGCGCTTCTTCGCCTTCCTGCTTCCGGTGAACCATAGGCCCGTACCCTGACGCTTGTTTCAGCGCCTTATTATTGACCGCAGCAAGACGGCCGGCACTGCGTCAAAGCGCGGCGCGTTCCTGCGCAACCAGGAAGTCGACGATCGACAGCATATCCTGTTGCGTACGTACCGCCTCATTGGTGGTTACCAGATACTTGCCATTAACGATGACGTTGGGTGTGCTACGGATCTGGTAGTCCTGCATCCGGCTTTCAGCCTGATTCACTTTGGTTCGTACCGGAAAGGAATTGAATGCACGGGAGAATGCGTCTTCGTCAACACCATGGTCCGTGAACAGGGTGGCCAGCTGTTGCTCGTTCTGCAAGCGGTTACCCTGCAGGTTGATGGCATTGAATATCGGCTCATGAACGGCTTCAACGGCATCAAGGGCCTCTGCGGTGTAGTACGCCTGTGCGTGAACTTTCATCAGTTCATTCCAGATCGCCGGGTAGCGCTGATAGTCAACGTCATCAGGGGCATTGGCGGCCCAGTCGTCAACCAGCGGCTGAAACCGGAAGCAGTGACCGCAGCCATACCAGAACACTTCAAGCACTTCGATCCTGTCGGCATCATTGGTGCGGACCGGCGCCGGCAATTCCTCATAGTGCGTGCCCGCTACATACAGCGATGGCTGCGCCCAGGCAGAAACGGCCAGGGCGCTCAACAGCGCTGCGGCGCCCAGTTTGACTACTTGCTTGATCATGTTGTTACTCCACATTGCGTATTGTGCCAATTGATTGTGCTAGTCAGTAGACCGCCCGGCGGCTGAATAATTGCTGAACGGCGTCCAGACCCGTCACTAATCCGGAATCAGTTCAGGCCGGAAACGTAGCTGGCCAGCGCTTCGATTTCAGCGTCAGTCAGGCGCTCGGCGACAATGCGCATGGGCGCGGCATCGCCGTCATTGTCGCGGGCACCAGAGCGAAATGCTTTCATTTGCTCTTCAATATACTGGGCATGCTGACCACTCAGTGCCGGGAAACCTGCCTGTGCTACACCACTGCCGGTCGGCGAATGGCAGGCAGAACAGGCGGCAACGCCGAGATCTGAAATGCCGGCGCGGTAAATCTGCTCACCGAGGGGGACCAGTTCGGGATCAGCGCCTTCCAGCGTGGTTTCCTGATCTGCATAAAATGCAGATATATCCATCAGGTCCTGATCATTCATGTTGTCGAGCAGGCCCGTCATCAAGGCCACTTCCCGGGCACCTGACTTGATGTCACGCAATTGCTTGAGCAGGTAGCGCTCACCCTGGCCCGCCAGTTTCGGGTTACTGCCAAGTTCACTGTTACCGTCGGCACCGTGACACGCGGCGCAGACATTCACCTTGCCTTCACCTGCAGCAGCATCACCTTGGGCAGTCGCAGCTACGCTGGTAACTGCCATGAGAATTGTCGCCAGGGAGATAAATAGTCTTTTCATGGATAATCGTAGTTCCTGAGTAGTTCCTGAACGGTTTTGAAAACGTTTAGCATGCACGCGCGTCAGTTTTGACAGACCGCAGCGACCGAGGAGTATACCACAGCTGCCCGCGATGTGTAGGCGCTGGCGACCACATTAGTCACCCGCAACCAGCCTGCCCAATTCCCCGGATCCTCGTCGGAAATCCCGCAATAGTCACGACTTGCGGCGTTGTAACGCAAGCCTGAGCGACTGCATAAGTGCTGGCTTATCGCTATCACGCTCCGGTAGAATGCCGCCCATGAACTATCAAGCCGCCAAATTTGTCATCAGCGCCGCCAAACTGCGCGATTGTCCGCCCGACAGCCTCAGCGAGGTAGCCTTTGCCGGTCGCTCCAATGCTGGCAAATCCAGCGCTATCAACACCCTGACACGCAATGGCCAGCTGGCACGAACCAGTAAAACGCCGGGGCGTACCCAGTTGATCAATTATTTTGCCGTTGATGAGAGCCGCTATCTGGTCGATCTGCCCGGCTACGGTTACGCCAAAGTGCCGCTGTCGGTAAAGAACGACTGGCAGGTGCATCTTGAACAGTATCTGAACAAGCGCGATGCGCTCAGTGGCCTGGTGCTGGTGACAGACATCCGGCACGTGTTCAAGGACTTTGACCTGATGATGATCGATTGGGCACGCAAACGTCAGCTGCCGTTGCACATCCTGCTGACCAAGGCTGACAAACTCAAGCGTGGCGGCGTGCAGGAGGCGCTGGGCAAAGCGCGTCAGGCGCTGGAAGACATGCCTGATGCCAGCGCGCAGGCGTTTTCATCGCTCAAGCGCCACGGCGTTGATATCCTCGCCCAGCGCCTTGATGGCTGGCTGGGCGAGCAGCCTTCAGTGAGCCTCGCCCCAGCTGTCCCCGACGCCGACGTCGACAACTAAGGGCACATCCAGCGCCGCTGCGGTGGCCATGCGGAAACGAACTCCGTCACTGAGAAGATCAACATCGGCTTCGGCAACTTCAAACACCAGCTCATCGTGCACCTGCAATATCAGCCGCGCATCCAGTACGCCGGTGCCCAGCCAATGGTCGATATCAACCATGGCCTGTTTGATGATGTCCGCAGCGGTGCCCTGCATCGGCGCATTGATCGCGGTGCGCTGCGCCGCTTTACGCAGCATGCCGTTGCCTGCCTTGATGTCGGGCAGATACAGCCGACGTCCGAACAGCGTTTCAATGTAGCCTTGCGACTCTGCCAGTTCGCGCGTGCGCTCCATGTATTCCAGTACCCCCGGATACTTTTCGAAATAACGGTCGACGTAGTGCTGGGCATCGTGACGCTCAATACCGAGTTGCTTGGCCAGCCCAAATGCTGACATACCGTAGATCAGACCAAAATTGATGGCTTTGGCGCGGCGACGCTGTTCGCCGGACACGTCCTCAAGCGCCACCCCAAACACCTCCGCCGCCGTCGCTTTGTGCACATCCTGAGCGTTGGCAAAGGCACTGAGCAATCCATTGTCCTGCGACAGATGCGCCATGATTCTCAGCTCAACCTGTGAGTAATCTGCTGCTACCAGCTTATAACCACTAGCCGCAACAAAGGCCTGGCGGATCTTTCGCCCTTCGACGCTGCGAATGGGGATGTTCTGCAGGTTGGGTTCTGTTGACGACAAACGGCCGGTGGCTGCCACCGCCTGTTGGAATGAGGAGTGGATGCGCTGAGTCGTGCGATTGAGCTGTGCCGGCAGCTTGTCGGTGTAGGTGGATTTGAGTTTGCTCAGGCCACGATGCTCCATGATCATGCTGGGCAGCTCATATTCCAGCGCCAGTTCCTGCAATATGGGCTCGGCTGTCGACGGTTGCCCCTTCGGCGTTTTCTTCAGCACAGGCAGCTGCATTTTTTCGTAAAGAATAACCTGAAGCTGCTTGGGCGATCCCAGATTGAAGGTCTCACCGGCCAGGGCATAAACCGATTCTTCGATTTCTCCCAGCCGGCTTGTCAGGGTCTGTGACTGTTTGTGCAGCAGTTCCGGATCGACAGCGATGCCGTGACGCTCCATGCGTTGCAGTACCGGCGCCAGCGCCAGCTCGTAATAACCATAGAGCCCGTCAAGTTCACCGGTTTTTTTTAGTTGAACATTAAGCAGGTGGCTTAAACGCAGCACAGCGTCGGTCTGAGGCGCCAGCCAGGCCATGGCCGCGGCTGGATCAGACTGACTCAGCATCAGTTTATTGCGACCACTGCCTGTCAGCGACTCCCTGGATTCCAGTCGCCTGTGAAGATAGTAAGCGCTCACATCTTCTATGCTGTGATTGCTCGCAACGGAGTTGATGACATAGGAGGCGAGGTGGGTGTCGAAGTGCCAACGCCCAACCTGAATGTCGTGATTCTGCAGTATATGACTCATGCGCTTGGTGTCGTGTGCGACCTTGCGTACCAGCGGATCCTCCAGAATGGGCTTGAGCAGTGTTAATGTCGCACGGCGATCCAGTGTTGACGGCGCATCAAGACTGTCGTGAGCCAGCGGGATATAAACTGCCTGTCCGGGCTGCCAACTGAATGCCAGCCCGATTACCTGCGCCAGCATGTAATGCTCATCGGTGGCGAGCAAACCCACCGCGGTCTGTTTTGCGGCTTTGATGGCATCGATACAACGCTTCAGACTCGCCTCATCGTTGATCAGTTCATAGTTCTGTTCATCGGTTTCAAGCTCAACATCGTCCAGCCCGTTGTCATTGTCGGGCGTCGGGGTACTGCCCAGCTCTTCCTGCACGGCCGCCAGATCACTGGCAGATACTTCAACGCCCGCTTTATTCAGCTCATTGACCCAGGTCTTGAATTCCAGCTCGGTAAACAGCGCCATCAACAGCGACTGGTCCTCAGGTCCCGGCACCAGCTCATCAAGCGCCAGCTCCAGTGTTACATCAAGCTTGATGGTGGCCAATTCATAGGAAAGTCGTAGCTGTTCGATATTGTCACGAAGCTTTTCTCCCACTTTGCCACCGATTTCATCAGCATGAGTGATCAGATTCTCCACTGAGTCATATTGTTGCAGCCACTTCACGGCCGTTTTGGGGCCGACGCTGGGCACGCCCGGAATATTGTCGACCTTGTCGCCGGTCAGCGCCAGAAAATCCACAATGCGCGTTGCCGGCAGGCCAAATTTATTGACCACGCCTTCCGGGTCCAGTCGCTCCCCGGTCATGGTATTGATCAAGGTGACGTGATCGGTCACTAACTGTGCAAGGTCCTTGTCACCAGTGGATACCAGGGTATTACGCTGTTGTTTGCTGGCCTGCGCGGCCAGCGTGCCGATGACATCGTCGGCCTCGACATCGGGCACGACCAGCAGGGGCAGACCCATGGCCTTGATGATCTGGTGTATGGGCTCAATCTGGCTGCGCAACTCATCCGGCATGGGGGGGCGATGCGCTTTGTATTCGGGATAAAGCGTGTTGCGGAAGGTGCTGCCCTTGGCGTCGAATACCACCGCCACCGGGCTGTCGGGGTATTCCTTTTTCAGACTGCGGATCATGCTGATCACGCCTTTGATGGCACCCGTGGCCTGACCCCGGCTGCTGACCAGCGGTGGCAAGGCGTGAAAGGCACGAAACAGGTAGGACGATCCGTCAATCAGGATCAGAGGGCTGGCGGCTGGCATAATCAAGACGTCCGATGGGTATGAGGCGACAAGTTACATTTTACAATGTTTCAGTTGCACCAATAGTACCAGACCCGGACCGGTCAGACGCCAGTGTATTCTGCCACCCACATCAGACCCGGGTGGCTGGCGGCAAACCCGTTAGCGGGCACCGCATTGCCTGAACGCATCAGCCACATTGTCCATCAGGTGTATATAAGCCATCGGTCCGGCGCTCAGGGTCTGGCCCACCGTATCAACCCGAATACGCCGCAGATCCTTGTTGCCCAGCAGGGTTTCGACCGTCGCCGCCTGCGCTGTCACGTCTTCCATCAGGCAGTTGAGTGGAGTGCTCTCTACCGCGCGGCGCACCGTCATCATATGGCGAACACCGGGCTGCAGCTCTTCGCTGGCGACAAAAACCAGTTGATGCTGCAGGCCAAACTGACGCTCAAAGTACTGAAAGGCGTTGTGATAGACCGCGTACTGAGAATCTGCAGGCAGCAGATCGCGGGCGATAATGCCCTGTTCCAGTGCTGTCAGGCGCTGATTGAACACATCAAGGTTGTCGACGTACCGGTCGGCATGGTCAGGGTCAAGCGCGCTCAGCTCATCGGTCATTGCCTGCGCAATCAGGCGAGCATTGTGGGTATTCAGCCAGACGTGCGGATCAATGGTGTCGGCCTGTTTGTGTTTGTGTCCGGCATGCAGACCTTCATCCGGGATCAGCACCTTGCCAGACCCATCACCACCCAGCTCTGCATGATGAACCTGCAACTCGGCCAGTGCCAGCACCTGAAGCTGTTTGCCATAGGGTCCGGCCTGCACCACAGCGTCGCTAAGGTAGGATTCCAGTTCCGGGCCCACCCAGACAAAGAGATCAGCCTGGCGCAGGGTACGCAACATTGATGGTCGCAGCGTGAAATGATGATAGGACTGATCTGACGGTATCAGCACCTCTGGCTCACTGACACCGTCAGTGATGGCACTGGCTATCATCTGTAACGGGGTAATACTGGTCACGACTCTGGCCTGCGCCAGCACATTGGAACTGCCCAGCGACAATAGCAGCATCAGTAGCGTTGCGAAAAGCCAGGCCAGACCAGCGCGCGGCGCCGAACCCAGCGACGCAAACGGTGTACAATAGTCGGTGCGCCGTCGCGGCCTGCTGTCCACATTAAATTCGACGTTGGATTTCAGCGTCGGGCGCTGGCTTGTCCTGGTGGGTGTAATGTTCATGAAAATCCGGGGCCTCATAGAAATGCTATGATATACCATTTCTGTCAAACAGGTTAGTATTTGTCATATCACGTCACAATTTTTTGTGTCAGCTTTTTATATCTAATTGGATCACAGCAGACCGTATGAATAACCCGGCACTCATCAAAGCCAACGATATCGGCTTCAGCGTTGCTGAACGTCAGATTCTGCAGCATGTCACGCTGGAGGTGCAGCAGGGCCAACTACTCACCCTGATTGGTCCCAATGGCGCGGGTAAAACCACCCTGGTGCGCATTGTGCTGGGATTGCTGCAACCACAATCCGGAACCCTGCATCGCACTGCCGGTCTGCGCATTGGTTACATGCCACAGAAGCTGTTTATCGAACCGACGCTGCCACTGACGGTAAGGCGGTTTCTGCAACTGGCGGCACCCGGTCGGCGCCAGCCAGTCAAACCCCTGCTGGAAGAGGTGCGCATCGCGCATTTAATGGAGCAGCAGGTGTCAGCCCTGTCAGGCGGCGAGCTGCAACGCGTCTTGCTGGCGCGAGCGCTGAGTCAGTCACCGCAGTTGCTGGTGCTTGATGAACCGGCTCAGGGTGTCGATGTCACCGGTCAAACGGAGCTGTATCAATTGATCAACAGCATTCGCGACCGACACGGTTGCGGGGTCCTGATGGTGTCACACGATCTGCATCTGGTGATGGCCACAACCGATGAAGTTATTTGCCTGAACCAGCACATCTGCTGCCATGGCAAGCCTGAACACGTCAGCAATGACCCTGCCTACCTGGCACTGTTTGGCCGTCGTGAGGCAGAAACGCTGGCCGTTTATACTCACCATCACAATCACAGTCATGACCTGACCGGTGATATCAGTCATGACAACTGCAACCATGACAGGGACACTGACCATGGCTGATTTTATGGTTTATGCACTGATTGCGGGTCTGTTTATCGCCGTGGTCGCGGGGCCTCTGGGGTGTTTTGTAGTATGGCGGCGGATGTCCTATTTCGGTGACACGCTGGCGCACTCGTCATTGCTGGGCGTGGCCCTGGCGATTCTGTTCAGTATCAATCTGCAAATTGCCATTCTGACCAGCTGTGCGGTTTTTGCCGGTGTGTTGCTGTTGCTGGAACGGCGTCAGTTACTGGCAACCGATACTTTGCTGGGCATCATCGCGCACAGCACGCTGGCATTCGGCCTGTTGCTGTTGTCCCTGTCAGATATGGTGCAGGTCAATTTGATGGCGTTTCTGTTTGGCGACCTGCTCACCGTCACCCGAACTGACCTGATCTGGATTATTGGTAGTTGCGTGGCGACCGCGGCACTGCTGTACTACTACTGGGATCAATTCCTGGCGTTGACGGTTCACCGCGAACTGGCGCAGATCGAAGGCATTGCCGTGGACAGGCTGTATGCATTGCTGGTGATGCTGATTGCACTGTTAATTGCAGTGGCCATGAAAATTGTCGGCGTGCTGCTGATCACTTCCTTGCTGATCATACCGGCAGCCGCAGCACGTCGGGTGGCAAACACGCCGGAACAGATGGCGGTGGGCGCTGCCATCGCCGGCTGTCTGTCTGTGCTGGGGGGAATGTCGATGTCCTATTTCTGGGATACGCCGGCGGGACCGTCCATCGTGGCCACCGCCTGCTGTCTGTTTATTCTGCTGTATTTAAAACCTGTTTCCAGATAGACGTTTAGATGGTCTGGCGGATGATCTGGTAGGCCTCAAGGATATTGGCACGACGAATATTGGGCTCCAGAAAACCACGGTACTGTCCCTGCGGATCAATCAGCAGGATATTGCCACTGTGGTCAACCATGAACTCATTGCTGTCGCCCCCGTCCTGCGCCGGCACCGGCATCACGCCATGGGAGATATACAGATCGCGCGCCAGTTGCGACACCTGGTCGTACTCGCCGTTAACACCCAGAAAATCTTCGTGATAGGCATCCATGTATTGCGCAATCTGAGCGGTGTCGTCACGGAACGGATCAACGCTGATCATCACCACCTGGGTATCAGCCTGGTACGGGCCGGCGCTCAGATCGCGATAAAATCCGGTGAGCTCGTTCATGGTTAGCGGGCAGATGTCGGGACAATTGGTGAAGCCAAAAAAAACCAGACTCCATTTGCCTTGCAGGGTCTGTTCGGTGAAGGGTTCGCCATGATGATCCACCAGACTGAAGGGCTCAAAGGCCACCGGCTCGTCGTAGACCATGGCGCCGATTTCACGCAATTCTTCCTGGGAAACCTGTGCCGTGTCGTCACCAGCATAGCGGTAGAAGGTCACCACCAACACCAGGGCGACCCAAAGCAGACACACAATGAGGGTGATCTTGATATTTCTCTTCATAATTTGACGCCTGTAAAACAATATTCAGGATAACAGTCTGGTAATCAGCGGTCAGACAAACAGGTAGTGGTCAACCAGCAGCACTGGAAAAAGAACCATCAGGTAGACGATGGAATATTTGAAGGTGTCCATCGCCGTTGAGGCCTTGGGACGATACATCAGCTTCAGTGCCCACCAAAGAAAGCCGCCACCCAGTATCAGCGCTGCCGCCAGATAAAGCAGGCCGCTCATGCCAATCAGCCAGGGCAGAATGCTGACCAGGACCATGATGATGGTGTAAAGAATGATGTGTATCTTGGTCAGGTGCTCACCGTGGGTCACGGGCAGCATGGGAATACCGGTCTTGGCGTATTCCTCCTTGCGGTGAATCGCCAGCGCCCAGAAATGCGGAGGCGTCCAGGCAAAAATGATCAATACCAGTATCAATGCACCCGGTTCAATGGTACCTGTCACTGCCGACCAGCCCAACAAGGGCGGCATGGCGCCTGACAATCCACCAATGACAATATTCTGTGGTGTTGCCCGCTTCAGGTAGCCGGTATAAATGAAGGCGTAGCCGATAAAGGAGGCGAGGGTAAGCCAGGCACTCAGCGCGTTGACCCAGAACAGCATGATGGCCATACCGGCAACACCAATGATGGCAGCGAAGGCGGCCGCCTGCCGGGGCTCAACCCGGCCCTGGGGCATCGGCCGGTTGTGGGTACGCCGCATCACGGCATCCACCTTGCGATCAATCAGATGATTAACCACGGCGCCTGATCCTGCGACCAGCGCAATACCCAGATTGCCCAGTATCAGCACATCCAGTGGTACCATGCCTGGCACCGCCAGGAACATGCCGACCATGGCCGTCAGTATCATCAGCATGACTACCCGAGGTTTGCACATCTCGTAATAGTCGCGCCAGCTGGCCGTCTGTTTCTGTGTAAGCTCTGTCACAAGGCTCTCTCTTTTGCCAACTCTTCTGTCAGGATCGGCCAGGTTCGTACACTGGAGCGGAGCCCATGCCGAGTTTGTCTATGAGGGTTGGCAATTGTACCGCAAATCGGCATTTTAGCGAAAAAAATGAGGACAATTAGCATTATCCGGAGTAAATTGAAGCCATGCACAGTCTAAAAACAACGAAAGCTGTGCCTATTAGTCTGATTTCATGAGTAGTCATCCAGACTGATACATGTAGTAGCAGCGATTCCACAATTAAAAAGGAGAAGCTAGATGAAATGTATCTATTATCTGTCACCGACCCTCAAGAGCACACATCAGATTTCTGATGATCTGCATGCTATTGGCATCGATGACTGGTTCCTGCACATCCACAGCAAGGATGAAAGCGGCCTGGTCAAAGAGCATCTGCACTCCAGCAATTATCTGGAGTCCCTGGACTTCATCCGCGAAGGGTTTATCGGCGCCGCCCTGGGTTTTGTTGGCGGTCTGGCCCTGGCCGGGCTGGCTGCAGTCACCGAACCCTTTGCCATGCCTATCCCTCTGATCGGTTATATCGGCATCGTGTTTCTGGTGACCTGTTTTGGCGCCTGGGTGGGTGGCCTGACCGGCACCATGCAGACCAACAAGAAAATTGCCCGCTTCGGTGACGATATCAAGGCCGGCAAGTATCTGGTGTTGATCTATGCCAAGGAGCATCAGATCGGAAAGATCAAAGAGATGATGAGTCAGAAGCATACCGAGGCAACTCTGGCCGCGATTGACCCCCACTTTCTCAATCCATTTGCAGATCTGCAGATGGTCCGTGCATAAATGCAGCCCACACGGTTGGAGCTGTTGCACTGATTTGAACATTACTATACGATCCGGAAGAGCAGGCGGTGGCCAACACTGTCTGCTCCGCTCCATTGATCGATGTTACACGTTGAGTACCCATCCGAAAGATAAAAAATAAAAGGAGGGAGCGACGTTGTGAACGTGCTTAAAAGTACCGTTCGTAGTCAACTGCGTGACTGCAACACTCATACCCGATCGATCCCGCTTTGTCGGGGTCCGCGGTCCTTTATTATCTTTCGCTATACAGTTGCTGTATCCACTGTTGTCCGTGCTCGCACTTTCACAAGGATATCCCGCGTATGGCTATTGCTGTTGTTATCGTCCTGTTGGTTGTCGGTTCGGTTGTTTTCCATTTTGCCAGCCCCTGGTGGTTTACTGAAATCGCATCGCACTGGACCAGTGTTGATTTCACCATTGAGCTGACATTCTGGGTCACCGGATTAGTTTTTGTTCTGGTTAACCTGTTTCTGGCTTACAGCGTGTATCGCTATCGCCAGCGTAAAGGTGAGCCCAGCAAGGCAGTCTATGAACCGGAAAATGCCCGACTGGAAACAGGCCTGACTGTGCTCACCACGCTCGGCGTGGCTGCCATGCTGGCGCCCGGTCTGTTTGTCTGGGCACAGTTCGTGTCCGTGCCGGAAGACGCCACCGAGTTCGAAGCCTTCGGATCGCAGTGGCAGTGGGCCTTCCGTTATCCGGGCGACGACGGTGTCATGGGCACAGCCGACATTTCTCACATTACCGAAACCAATCCCTGGGGTATCAATCCCGACGACCCCAACGGTCAGGACGACAGGGTCGTCAAAAAACCCTACATGATGCTGCAGGTGGATCAACCGGTGAAGGCATTGCTGCGCTCACGTGATGTGCTGCATAACTACACCGTGCCCCAGTTCCGCATAAAAATGGACATGGTACCCGGCATGGTGTCCTACCTGTGGCTGACCCCGACTCGCACCGGTGTCTTCGATATCCTGTGTGAACAGTATTGTGGCCTTGGTCATCACATCATGCGGGCTCGCGTAGAAGTGGCCGAACCGGCACAGTACGCCAGCTGGCTGCAGGAACAACCCACATTCGCTGAAACCCAGACGCGCGAAGACGCCGACATTGGCGCAGGCCAGCAGGCCTATGCTGTCTGTGCCAGTTGCCACGGCCAGCAGGGTGAAGGCAATCAGGCCATGAACGCGCCCAAGCTTGCCGGCCTGCAGCCCTGGTACATCAATCGACAACTGCGTTACTACCAGGAAGGTGTCCGTGGCGCCCATGAAGATGACGAATTTGGTCGCATGATGGCACCGATGGCGAATATGGTGGCATCACCGGAAGCGCGCGCCAATGTCTCTGCCTACATAGCATCGTTGCCCGTGTCACCCGCAGCTACCACCCAGAACGAAGGTGATCCGGCACGCGGCATGCGCATCTACAGCGCCAATTGTGCGTCCTGTCACGGTGATGACGGCATGGGCAGCTGGGCAACCGATGCGCCGGCACTGGCAGGCATGGATGACTGGTATCTTGCCACCCAGTTGCAGAATTACCGCGACGGGATTCGTGGTGCTCATCGCGAAGATGACTACGGCTACCAGATGACGTCGATGGTGAAAGCCATGCGGACTCAAGAGCAGCAGAACGATGTGATCAGCTACATCAATACCCTGCGTTAATGGTGAGTCACAAACGAATATAAAAAACTAAAATACAGATAACCGCAGGTTCGGTTGATACCGGGAGGACGTTTACATGGCATATGTTCCATTAGCGGATCAGGATGATGCTCACGCGCTGCACGACCCGCAGAGCTTTGTCACCAAATACATCTGGAGTCAGGATCACAAGGTCATTGCAATCCAGTATGGTGGCGTCGCGATTTTTGTTGGTCTGATTGCGCTGGGGCTGTCCATTCTGATGCGACTGCAGTTGGGCTTCCCCGATACCATCAGCTGGATCAACCCGGCCTTCTATTACCAGGCTGTCACCATGCACGGCATGATCATGGTGATCTATCTGTTGACGGCACTATTTCTGGGTGGCTTCGGCAATTATCTGATTCCCCTGATGTGTGGCACACGGGACATGGTGTTTCCCTTCCTCAACATGCTCAGTTTCTGGTTCTATCTGGTGTCAGTGCTGATTCTGCTGGCCAGCTTCTTTGTGCCGGGCGGGCCCACCGGGGCCGGCTGGACGCTGTATGCGCCGCAGTCAATTTCACATGGCACCCCCGGCAGTGAATACGGCATTCTGCTGATGCTGATCTCGCTGGCCGTGTTTATTGTGGCATTCACCATGGGCGGTCTGAACTACGTTACCACCATCCTGCAGGCACGAACCCGCGGCCTGACCCTGATGCGCCTGCCACTGTCTATCTGGGGTATTTTCACGGCCACAGTGCTGGGCCTGTTTGCCTTCCCGGCACTGCTGGTCAGTGCCATCATGATGGCGTTTGATTTGATTCTGGGCACCAGCTTCTTTATGCCCGCGATGATGGAACTGGGCGCACCCAATGAACACGAAGGCGGCAGCCCGATCCTGTTCCAGCATCTGTTCTGGTTCTTTGGTCATCCGGAAGTTTACATTGTCGCCTTGCCGGCATTTGGTCTGGTCTCTGATGTCATCAGTACCCATGCGCGCAAGAATATTTTTGGCTACCGCATGATGGTGTGGGCAATTATTGCCATTGGCGGGCTCAGCTTCATGGTCTGGGCTCACCATATGTATGTCAGCGGCATGAATCCCTATTTCGGTTTCTTCTTTGCCACCACGACATTGGTAATCGCCATTCCCACCGCTCTCAAGGTCTATAACTGGGTGCTGACGCTGTG
The DNA here is from genome assembly GCF_001758195.1 of Pseudohongiella acticola. Lineage (NCBI taxonomy): Bacteria > Pseudomonadati > Pseudomonadota > Gammaproteobacteria > Pseudomonadales > Pseudohongiellaceae > Pseudohongiella > Pseudohongiella acticola. The sequence goes on along the minus strand of NZ_MASR01000001.1, from coordinate 2,182,507 downwards.
GCAGGGTAACCTTCGACTCAACACACCCATGCTGTTTGCCATCGGCTTCATTTTCACCTTTGTTCATGGCGGCCTGACGGGGCTGTTCCTGGGCAACGTGGTTATTGATGTACCGCTGGCCGACACCTATTTTGTGGTGGCGCACTTTCATATGGTGATGGGTGTTTCGCCAGTACTGGTGCTGTTCGCGGCACTTTACCACTGGTACCCGAAAGCGACCGGACGCATGTTCAGTGAAAAAATGGGCAAAATCCATTTCTGGTGCACCTTCCTGGGTACCTATGCGATTTATTTGCCTATGCATTACCTGGGCTTCCTGGGCGTGCCACGACGTTATTATGAAATGGGCAACACCGACTTTATTCCGGAAACTGCGCAGGTACTCAATGCCAATATCACACTGGCAGCGATATTTGTGGCAACTGCCCAGATTCTTTTCTTCATCAACATCTTCTGGAGCCTTAAGAACGGAGAAAAATCCGGCGGCAACCCTTGGGGCGCGACCACGCTGGAATGGCAGACGCCTGATACCCCACCCAAGCACGGTAACTGGGATGAGGAACTGCCATCGGTTTATCGCTGGGCCTATGACTACAGCGTACCCGGCATGGACAAGGATTTCGTGCCGCAGAATGAGCCCGGTGAAGAATACGAAAAAACTGTTCATCACAAGGGGGTCTGAGTGTTATGAGTTTCTATCGTGATGTAACCAACAAGCCCTGGAATACCGTGGGACTGCCAGAGGGCATCGAGGCCAGACCGGCCTTTAACATGCCCAATGAAAAGCTGGCACTGATGATTTTTGCCACGTGCGCCAGCGTGCTGTTTTCTCTGCTCGTGGTGTCCTACTTTATTCGAATGACGGTGGGCGATTGGGTACCACTGGCCACCCCAACAATGCTGTGGGTTAATACGGCTGTGCTGGTACTGAGCAGTGCCTGTTTTCACTTTGCCGTGAGTCAGGCTCGCAAATCCGGCCACGTTCGCTTTGGATCCGGTGCCGGTCTGTTGTCACTGGCCGGAGGAGTGCTGGCGATTCTGTTTGTCATCGGACAGTACAGTGTCTCGGAACAGCTTCTTGCGGCGGGTCATGGTCTGCGCGTCAATGCCGCCAATGCCTTCTTCTATCTGCTCACCGGCATTCACGTTGTGCACTTGCTGGGTGGCTTGTGGGTTTGGGCCAAGGCTCAGCTAAGATTGGCAAAGGGTACGGACGCCGACGATGCCCGACTAAGCCTTGAGCTGTGTGCCTGGTACTGGCATTTCCTGCTGGTAATCTGGGCGGGGCTTTTCTATCTGTTGGCATCAACCTGACCACTCACGCAGACGATCCACGATTGAATACAAGAATAGACAGAAAAAGGAATCTATCATGAGTCACAGCAGCACAATTGATGCAAACGCCAGTGGCAATCAGGCTCCCCCGGCCGATGGCGTGACCGGGTTTATCAACGACTGGTCAGCGGACAAACAGACCTATCATGTGCCGTGGGGCAAGGCCATGATGTGGATCTTTCTGGTCAGCGATACCTTTATCTTTTCATGTTTCCTGGTGGGATACATGACCGTTCGTATCTCCACGGCGGATCCATGGCCGCTGGCGACCGAAGTATTTGCTCTGTCGTTTTTTGGCAGTGATCCGATACCCTTGATCCTGATTGCGATCATGACCTTTGTGCTGATTACCAGTAGTGGCACCATGGCTTTGGCGGTGAACTACGGGTATCGCAAGGACAAGAAGAAGACCGTGATTCTGATGTGTGCCACTGCCGCACTGGGTGCGACGTTTGTTGGCATGCAGATGTACGAGTGGTCGAAATTGATCGGGTATGGTGTCAGGCCCTGGGGCAACCCGTGGGGGGCTGACCAGTTTGGTTCCGTCTTCTACATGATCACCGGCTTTCACGGCTTGCACGTGACCGGTGGTGTTATCTACCTGTTGGTTGTGGCTCGCAAAGTCTGGCTCGGACACTACGAAAAGAAGGGTTACGAAATCGTCGAGATCACCGGCCTGTACTGGCACTTTGTTGACCTGGTCTGGGTGTTCATTTTCGCATTCTTCTATCTGTTGTGAGATTGCGTCTGAACCGGCAAACCACTGACCCATTTGAATTTTGTTAAACCGCTGAAGGAGAATACACATGGCATCATCAGCAAGCGGGCCTCAACAGCACCCTCTCGGCATTTATATAAAAATCTGGATACTGCTGTTTGTACTCAGTGCGTTCAGCTACATGGTGGATTATTTTGATGTACAGGGTGTTATGCGCTGGACCCTGGTTCTGGTGTTCATGGCATTAAAAGCCGGTTTTATTCTGGCCATATTCATGCACGTGGTTTGGGAGAGAATGGCGCTGGCACTCACCATTCTGGGGCCACCGATGATTCTGCTGTTATTGATTTTTTTCATGGCGATAGAGGGCAACTATACTGAAGGCGCGCGTGTTCAGTACTTTGGCCAGGATGCCGATCGCAGCCCTCTCCATGTAGAGCACTAACAGTCAGCCCAGACTGGAGTGCCGTAACAGACGGTCCAGGTCGGTTTTGATGTCTTCAGTGGTATGACTGCCATCGTAGTACATCATGACGTTACCGACTGGATCGATAAAAAACACATAGCTGTCATTCGACAGATCGATCTCTACACCATTGGCCGTCAGGTTTTGTTGCAACTGCCCGGCCGACGAGTAGGCAACGCCCATACTGGGAAACTCTTCACGGAAATGATCAACCGTTTCCTGCGCCATCGGCGCCGACGCGGCGTGCAGGTAATAACGACGGACACGTTCTACATTTTTACCTAGCGTGATATGCAGCTGGCGAAGATAAAACACGCGCTCCTCACAGGCTTCATCGCAGGCCCCAGCGTTGACGTATACCATCAACCAGGGTTGTGCTTCGTACTCTTCCTCACTTTCCAGAGTTGCCACGAATTCTTCGAAGCTGCTGAACAGCGGCGCGCCATCCGCGTCAGACATGGCCAGGTCGGTAATATCTGCCGGTGGTAATATCAGGTGTCCCTTGTTAACTGTATCACCACCAAATCCGCCGGACTCAGTGGCAGCGCGGAAGGCAAAGGTAGCCAGCGTAATGGGCACAAACGCAATCAGCAGAAGGAAGGCAAGCTTGAGTTTGCTGCTGGTCAGATCTTTCATGTCAATTCTCCGGGCGTCTGAAACTGAAAATCAAATATAGAATAATGAGCACAACGGCCATAAAAAACCATTGCACGGCGTAAGCACGATGGGTCTCCGGGCTCAGGGTAATAGGCTGCCAGTTTAGCTGTTGCAGTCCGGGCGAGCCAGATTCCAGCCGTACCGAAAATGGCAACACGGTTTCGTTCAATAAGGCCGACATTTGCTTGACGTCGAGGCTTTGCACTACTCGCGGCCAAGGATTCTGTCCGGCCGGCTCCTCCTGCCCCAACACCATGATATCGCCACCGGGTACGTAAATCGTGCCCTGAATACGCACCTCATCTCTGGTCACGGCGACATCGGGCAAGGTCTGGCGATCGACACCCTGAGCGACCCAACCTCGATTGACCAGAAGTAGTCCGCTGTCGGTCTGAAACGGTGTTATCACTTCGTAACCAACCCTTGATTGATTGATCCGGTTGTCGAGTAGAAATTGCCGGTCCGCATCATAACGACCAACGGCTTGTATTCGTCGCCAGGCATTATCCTCAGTCGCACCCCAGTCGATGTCGGCCAGTGGCCTCGGCTGCTCAGCGGCTTTTGCATCAAAGCCGATCTGCGTGTCACGTTTTTCCTGTTCGCGTTCGAGTTGCCATAGACCCAGGTAGACCAGAAGCGGCAGCAGCAGCACGGTAAACAGCGTCAGTTTCCAGTTAAAATGGAACACACAGACCTCTTGTTTGTTTGACCTCTAAGAGTCAGAGGTTACGGTTCAGCAGGCATCCATGATCTGCTACTATGAGTTTTTCCTTGTTTCCGGAATCGGTCCATGCTCAGAATATTTATTGTTTTTCTTCTGGTAGCGATTGTTGTCAGTCTGGTTGCTGGTTATGTCTTTTTCTATAAGGATCAGGGCCGTTCCAAACGTGTCATGTATGCTCTGGGCATCCGTGTGACACTCGCCATTATTCTGATGATCAGTGTCTTCTATGGTATCAGCACTGGTCAATTGAGTTTCGGCGCACCGTGGAGCTAATACCGGATTAAGAGACAAAAAAAAGACGGTCCATGTAGCGAACCGTCTTTTTTTATCCGGGTCTACTGTTTTGTGACCCGTATTCAGACCTGTGTTCAGATCTTTATTGGCAGGCCGAAGCCTGCACAAAAAACCAGATTACAGGCAATAAACAAAGATAAACAGTCCGACCCAGACTACGTCAACAAAGTGCCAGTACCAGGCCGCCGCTTCAAAACCGAAATGGTCATTGGGCTTGAAGTGGCCCTTGATGCAACGAATCAACATCACCAGAAGGATAAAGGTACCCAGCGTTACGTGGAAACCATGGAAACCGGTGAGCAGGAAGAATGTGGAGCCGTAGATGCCTGAGTCCAGTGTAATACCGTAGTGACCGTAGGCCTCAACATATTCCAGTGCCTGCAGACCCAGGAAGATTACACCCAGACCCACTGTGACGGACATCCACTGAATCAGACGTTTGCGGTTCTCCGCTTTCAGTGCCACGTGTGCGAAGTGCAAAGTCACCGACGAAGTGATCAGAATCACTGTATTCCAGAAGGGCAGGTAGCCGGCAAAGAACGCCGGTGACCAGGATTTAACATTCAGGCCTTCGTGCGGGTTCGGGTAAATGGAGGAGTCCGGATTCACCAGCAAAGGCCACGCCGCCTGAAACTCTGGCCACAGAAATTCACCGGCACTGCCTTTTTCCCCTTCGCCACCCAGCCATGGCACAGACAGGGTCCGTACATAAAAGAGCGCACCGAAGAATGCCGCAAAGAACATGACCTCGGAGAAAATGAACCAGCTCATGCCCCAGACATAGGAGCGTTTTAGCTGGGCGCTGTTCAGGCCCGCGTGGTTCTCTCGAATGGTGGTGGCAAACCATTGGAACAGAATGAATGACAGGATCGTAAAGCCGATCAATGCCGTCCATGTTGATCCGGTGACACTGGCGCCAGCGCTAATGTCGTTAAGGACGCCGCCCAGACCGTAAACCGTCAGGAACAGACCAATGGATGCAAAGAACGGAAATTTGCTCTGTTCCGGCACGTAATAGGTTTCATGGGAGCTTTCGCTGGCCATCTTTTTTCTCCAAAAAAAACAATATTATTGTCGTTTATCGTGCTGCTACTGCTTTCAGTTTGCTACTTTTTTCCGTGATGTCATACAAGGTATAGGACAGCGTCAGTTTGCTGATGTCAGTCGGCAGTGCCGGATCAACAAAAAAGCGCAACGGCATATCCGCTGACTCGCCCGGTTGCAGGACCTGTTCCTCAAAGCAGAAGCATTCCACTTTATTGAGGTGACCTGCGGCTCCGTTAGGCGCCACGCTGGGTATTGCCTGTCCTACCATGACCCTGTCACTGGAATTGGTCACTTTGTAGCTGATCATATTGACTTCGCCCGGCTGCACTTTCACCTGGGCTGAACTGGGGGTAAATCCCCAGTTCATGTCAGCGTTTTCACGGGCAATGAACTGCACCGTGATTTCACGGGTTTCGTCGATGATCTCGCCTGCTTCAGCCTGAATTGCCAGATTGTTGGTCTTGCCATTCAGGCCGGTAATGTCACAGATCACATCGTATAACGGTACCAGAGCAAATCCGAAAGCAAACATGCCTACAACAGCAAACAATAACTTTGTTACCAATGTCTTGTTTTTAGATGGCGCTTTGTCAGTTTTCATATTTTTTTACTCCAACTGTCTACTCAAATACCGTCAATACACACCCGTGTTACTGGGCTTTGATCAGTGCCGGATCAGGCGGTGTTTCAAAGGTGTGATACGGCGCCGGCGACGCGACTGTCCACTCCAGACCCTGTGCACCTTCCCAAACCTGCGCCGATGCTTTCTTGCCACCACGGATACATTTGATGATGACAAACAGCAGGATCAGCTGGGAGAAACCAAACAGGAAGCCGCCGACACTGGAGATCCAGTTAAAGTCAGCAAACTGCAGGGCGTAGTCCGGAATACGACGTGGCATGCCGGCCAGACCCAGGAAGTGTTGTGGGAAAAACAGCAGATTGACGCCGATGAAGGACAGCCAGAAGTGCAGCTTGCCCAGCGTCTCGTCATACATGTAGCCAGTCCACTTCGGCAGCCAGTAGTAAGCGGCCGCCATCAGGGAGAACACCGCACCCGGCACCAGTACGTAGTGGAAATGGGCAACCACGAAGTAAGTGTCATGGTACTGGAAATCCACCGGGGTGATCGCCAGCATGACGCCGGTGAATCCACCAATGGTAAACAGCACAACAAAGGCGATGGCAAACAGCATGGGTGTTTCAAAGGTCATGGAACCACGGAACATGGTTGCCACCCAGTTGAATACCTTCACACCGGTCGGTACCGCAATCAGCATGGTCGCGTACATGAAGAACAGCTGGCCCGCCAGGGGCATACCGACTGTGAACATGTGATGCGCCCAGACGATGAAGGACAGGAAAGCAATCGACGCCGTTGCATATACCATGGAGTCATAACCAAACAGACGCTTGCGGGCGAAGGTCGGGATGATGGCAGACACGATACCAAATGCCGGCAGAATCATGATGTAAACTTCCGGGTGTCCGAAGAACCAGAACAGGTGCTGGAACAGAACCGGGTCACCGCCACCGGCCGCGTCAAAGAAGGCGGTGCCGAAGTGGATGTCGAACAGCATCATGGTGACGACACCGGCCAGAACCGGCATTACTGCGATCAGCAGGTAAGCCGTGATCAGCCAGGTCCATACGAACAGCGGCATCTTCATCAGTGTCATGCCCGGGGCACGCATGTTGAGGATGGTCGCAATCACGTTTATCGCACCCATAATGGATGAAGCACCCAGAATGTGTACGGCAAAAATGAAGAACGTAGTGGAGGGCGGCGCGTAAGTCGTGGACAGCGGCGCATAGAACGTCCAGCCAAAGTTGGGTCCGCCGCCGTCCATGAACAGCGTGGATACCATCATCGCGAACGCGAACGGCAGAATCCAGAAACTCCAGTTATTCATCCGCGGCAACGCCATGTCCGGCGCGCCAATCATCAGCGGAATCATCCAGTTGGCCAGGCCTACAAACGCAGGCATGACCGCACCGAATACCATGATCAGACCGTGCATGGTCGTCATCTGGTTAAAGAAGTTGGGTTCTACAAATTGCAGACCCGGTTGGAACAGTTCAGCGCGAATCACCAGGGCGAAGGTGCCGCCCAGGAGAAACATGGCAAAGCTGAACCACAAGTACATAGAGCCAATATCTTTATGGTTGGTAGTAAACAACCATCGCGATATGCCTTTGGCGGGGCCGTGATGATGATCGTGTGCAGCGCTCATGGTCTTTACTGTCCTTCTTGAATGTATGCGTTGACTTCAGTTGGCTGAACCAGATCGCCCGTATCATTGCCAAAGGCATTACGAACGAAGGTGATAACAGCAGCCAGTTGAATCGGGTTCAGCTGTCGGCCATAGGCGGCCATTGCTGTACCTTCGACACCGTGGACCAGCGTGTCCATGGTGACCAGACGGTCGCCAGTGGCTTTGTCGCTGCCAGCCAGTGCCGGGAATACCGGGGGCATACCCACACCGCCGGCCTGGTGGCAGGCGACACAGTTCTGGTTGTAGATCTGCTCACCCTGGGCCATGGCGTCTTCCATGCTCAGCTCGGCATTGGCCAGCTCGCGGATCTCAGCGGCAGCCTGTTGCTGCTCGGCATACCAGGCTTCGTATTCTGCCGGCGGCAGTGCGTGTACAACAATTGGCATGAAGCCGTGGTCCATACCACACAGCTCGGCGCACTGGCCGCGGTACACACCGGGCTCTTCAACGACAACCCAGGTTTCATTGATGAAACCGGGGATGGTGTCTTTTTTGATAGCAAAATCCGGTACCCACCAGGCGTGCAGGACATCGGCAGAGGTCATCAGAAAGCGGACGCGGGTGTCCGTCGGAATCACCAGCGGCTTATCAACATCCAGCAGGTAATTCTCTGACTTTTCAATGTCATTGCTGATTTCTTCACGCGATGTGGACAGGATGCTGAAGAAAGAGACTTCTTCTTCATCCATGTTTTCACGCATGTAGGTGTATTCCCAGCGCCACTGGTAGCCGGTGATCTGGATATCGAGCTCCGAGCCAGTGGTATCGTATGCATCGGTCAGTACACGGGTTGCCGGAATCGCCATCATGATCAGAATCACGAAGGGAATCAGCGTCCAGACAATTTCCACTTTGGTACTTTCGTGGAAGGTCGCCGGCTTTGCACCTTTGGATTTGCGATGATGGATGATTGACCACAACATGGCGCCAAATACCACAACCCCGATGGCAACTACCCACCAGAAGATTGTCATATGAAGGCCATAGGTATCGCGACTCATTTCGGTTACGCCCCTGGTCATGTTTAATTCCCAGGCTGCATGCAAACCCGCACTCCAGAACATCAGAGTGCTGAGGGCAAGGCCTAACCACAGCTTTGCTTTGGACAACATTCGCCGTGTCTCCGTAATAGTAAGAAAGGGCTGTTACAAACGTTTTAAGGTTTTATTGTTTTAGCCCGGCCTCTGCAGTATCACAAAAGCGGGCTGCTTTAATCACCGTGCCGACATGTGCTGGCGTCGAATCCGGCGGGCCGGACACTGAAATCAGCGCAATTCTTGCGGACTTCCGGAGGTTTTCCGGGGCCGACGTTGTTGGCAGGACACTAGGGTTCCATGTAAAGCGCCGGGCATTATAGCAAAACTTGTTTCGATAATGCCATGGAAACTGGTCAGAATCGGTCCCGGTTTTGTCAAAAGACGGCACCAAGCTGTCAATTTTAGTCACAAACGCTCTATCCGCAAGGTCGAGCGTGCTTCTGCGTCAGATCAATTTTCCCGTCAATTACTGTACTTGCAGACCTTCCTGCTTCAGCAGGGCCGCCAGGTCTGGCTCTCTACCCATGAAGTCAACAAACAGGGTCAGCGCGTCTGTGCCACCGCCTTTTGACAATATTTTGTCATAAAAAGCTTTGCCGGTATCCGGATTGAGGACACCGGTTTCCTCAAACCGGGAGAACACATCGGCGGACAGGACTTCGGCCCACTTGTAGCTGTAATAACCAGCCGAGTAGCCACCGGCAAAGATATGCGAAAAGCTGTTTTGAAAGCGATTATAGGCAGGGACCGGATAAACCGCGGTTTTACTTCGCGCCAACGCCAGAGCGTCACCCACAAAATCACGCGTCAAATCGACAGGGGCCTGGTGCAGCGAGAAATCGAACAGTGCAAATTCCAGTTGCCGCACGCTGTGCATACCGGACTGAAAATTCTTGGCGGCCAGCATTTTGTCTAACAGGGCTTTGGGCAGGGGCTCACCAGTCTGGTAATGGCCCGAAATAAGAGCAATCGACTCGGGGTCCCAGCACCAGTTTTCCATCAACTGACTGGGCAACTCCACCGCATCCCAGGCGACACCGGTGATACCCGAACAACGCAGGTAGTTTTCCTGCGTCAGCATGTGATGCAGGCCGTGGCCGAACTCATGGAACAGGGTGGTGACATCGTTGTGTGTCAGCAACGCCGGTGTCTGTGCATCGGCCGGGGGCGCAAAATTGCAGACCAGAAAGGCCACCGGAATCTGTTGCTGCACGGCGATGCCATCTTGCGTGATCAGGCGTCGGCTGCGACAGTCGGCCATCCACGCGCCGCCGCGTTTGCCTTCGCGGGTAAACAGGTCAAAATAGAAACGCGCCACAATCTCGCCGTCCCGACGAATGTTGTAGAAGTCCACAGCCGGATCCCACACGCCGGCGCCGAGGTCACGTTCAACCTGTACCCCGTACAGCGTCTCGACAATGGAAAACAGACCCTGGCGCACCTTGTCCAGCGGGAACCAGGCGCGCAGCTCTTCCTGGGAAATATCGTAGCTCTGTTTACGCAGCTTCTCGCTGTAATAGGACACATCCCAGGCATTGAGCTTGTTAACACCGTGCGTGTCACGGGCAAATTCGCCCAGCTCCCGGAATTCGCGCTCGGCAGCCGGTCGACTGTAGCGTGTCAGATCGTCAAGGAAGGCATTGACCTGATCGACTGATTTAGCCATTTTCCGCGCCACAGACAGCGCCGCGTAATGCTCATACCCAAGCAACGCGGCCTCTTCCTGACGCAGCTGCAGAATCTCGCGAATGATATCGTAGTTGTTCCATTGTGTTACTGCGACCGCTTTTTCCGGCGCAGCTTCTTTATCAGGAGCAGCCGCAATGGCCTGATCAGAGGCACGGGTGGCAAACGCACGGTACATATCCTCCCGCAACCCCGCATTATCGGCATACGTCATCACCGCGTAGTAGCAGGGAAAGTCCAGCGTCAACAGGTAGCCGGTCAGACCTTTACCGGACGCCGCCGTTGCCGCCGCCTGCCGCGCCATCTCGGGAACACCCACCAGCAGCGTGTCGTCAGCCAGGTGCCGGGTCCAGGCCCGGGTTGCGTCCAACACATTGTTGCTGAAGACATTGGACAGGTGACTGAGCCGGGTCTGAATCTCGGCAAAGCGCTTCTTTTCCGCAGCTGGCAGGTTGACCCCGGCAAGCCTGAAATCGAGCAGCGTGTCAGCAATGATTTTGCGTTGGGAGCCATCCAGGTTGAGTTCGTCGGCCCGCGCACTTAACGCCTCAACACAGCCAAACAGCTGTTCATTCTGCCCCAATGCCGCATAGTATTCGGTAATCAACGGCTGGCAATCGTTATAGGCTTCGCGAATGTCGGATGTATTGGCAACAGAATTCAGATGGCTTGCAGTTGACCAGACTTTGCTCAATTGATCGTCCTGATCGTCAAGAGCATCTATCAGGCTTTGCCAGTCCGGCGCAGTCTGGTTTTTGGCATCGGCCAGGATCCTGTCCAGCGCGGCCCGGCTCTGCTCCAGCACCGTTTGCACGGCCGGCTTGATATGCTCAGCGCGTATCGACGGAAAGTCGGGCAGACGCTCAAACTGCAATAACGGGTTGTTGCTGGCTGACGCTGATTGCGAGCTTGGTTGAGGGCTTGGTTGAGAGCCTGTTTGATGGCCTGGCTGCGTTGACATCGGGCTAAACTCCTGTCGTACTGGAATGCGATCGGGCATCATAGCATTGTTAATAGTGTCTTACGGGAGGATTGCACAATGGCAATCAAAGCATTCGAAACCCATATCCCCGAACTGGGGCAGGGCGTGTTCGTCGATGAAAGCGCCATTGTCATCGGCGATGTAAAAATCGGCAAGGATTCATCGGTGTGGCCCATGACCGTGATACGCGGCGACATTCACCGCATCCGGATCGGCGAGCGCAGCAGTATTCAGGACGGTTCGGTGTTACATGTCACTCACGCCGGCCCGTTCAATCCGGACGGCTACCCCTGCACTGTTGGTGACGATGTCACGGTCGGACACAAGGTTATGCTGCATGGCTGCACCATTCACGACCGCGTGTTGGTTGGCATGGGTGCAACTGTCATGGATGGCGCCGTGGTGGAATCCGATGTCATCATTGGTGCAGGCAGCCTGGTGCCACCGGGCAAAAAGCTGGAGAGCGGTTACCTTTATGTCGGCTCTCCGGTGAAGCAGGCCAGAGCGCTGAATGATGACGAGAAATCGTTTTTCCTGTACAGCGCCAAAAAATACAGGGAGCTCAAGGATCGCTACCTGAGTGCGTCAAAGATTCCCTAGTTCCTGCTGCAGCATTCTGATCACGGTCGCAGTCTCTGGCCGAACGCCACGCCACAGGCGAAATGACTCTGCTGCCTGCTCCACCAGCATGCCGGAACCGTCCAGAGACCTTGCCGCGCCGCGATCGCCTGCCCATTTCTGAAATACAGTGCCACCTGGCGCGTACACCATGTCGTAGCACCCCGTTGCCGGCGCCACCAGCGCGTCCGGCAAGGGCGGCAATTCACCCTTAAGGCCACCGGCACTGCCATTGATGATCCAGTCAAAGGACGTTGTCATATCCTGCAAGCCGGAATACGGCAGGGCCGAGATATCGCACTGGTCGGAAAATAATTTCGTCAGCGCTTCTGCTCTGGCCAGAGTGCGATTGACGATGCACACCGATGCCGGCTGCGCTGCCATCAACCTGGGCAGCACGCCCCGGACCGCACCGCCGGCGCCCAATACCAGTATGCGCGCGCCCTGCAAATGGCCACCGTGGTTTTGCTCAATATCACGCACCATGCCCACGCCATCGGTGTTGTCACCAGCAAGTCGTCCGTCATCGAGCTGGTAAATTGTATTAACCGCGCCTGCCCGTTCAGCGTTGGGTGCGTGCCAGTCCACCAATTGCCAGGCGGCTTCCTTGTGCGGCAGAGTTATGTTCAGGCCCTTGCCGCCCTGGTCAAAGAATTCGCGCACACTGTGCAGAAAATCCTCTGGTGCGACTTCCATGCGTCCGTAGTCGATGTCCTGTTCTGTCTGTCTGGCAAACAGCGCATGAATGAAAGGAGACTTGCTGTGAGTTACCGGGTAGCCCACAACAGCATAACGATCAGTGTTGCTCATGTTTTCCAGCCCATTTCCAATAGATCCAGCTTGACTTCAAACCCACGCGCGCGGACGCAGATAGTCGGTGTACAGTTTTTCTTCCTCGCTGCCAGGTTCGGGATGCCAGTCATATATCCAGCGTACCTCGGGCGGCAATGACATCAGAATGGACTCGACCCGGCCCAGACCGGACTGCAGCCCGAACAGGGTGCCCCGATCGTAGACCAGATTGAACTCGACATACCGGCCTCGGCGATAACGCTGAAATTGTTTCTGGGTTTCGGTGAATGGCAGTGACGCGCGCGCTTCAACGATCGGCGCATACGCCTCAATAAAGCTGTTGGCGATATCCTGCACCATGGCAAAACTTTGCTCAAAGTCCAGTTCATTAAAATCATCAAAGAACAGACCACCAATACCGCGCGGCTCCTGACGGTGAGGCAAAAAGAAATATTCATCACAGGCCTGTTTAAAGCGTGGATAGAGAGCGGCACCATGTTTGTCACAGGCGTCTTTGGCAACCTGATGCCAGTGCCGACAATCCTCGTCATTGCCATAATAAGGGGTCAGGTCATAGCCACCACCAAACCACCACACTGGCGTCTCACCCGGTTTTTCGGCAATAAAAAATCGAAAATTTGCATGCGATGTGGGTACCAGCGGATTGTCCGGATGTATCACCAGCGACACACCCATGGCCTGGAAGCTGCGTCCGGCCATTTCCGGCCGTGACGCGGATGCCGATGGTGGCAATGAATCACCAAAGACATGGGAAAAATTGACGCCGCCTTTTTCAAACACGGCGCCATCACTGATCACGCGACTGATGCCACTGCCGCCTTTATCCCGCAGCCAGCTATCTTCATGAAAACGGCTGCGACCGTCCAGGGCTTCCAGACGCTGGCAAATTTCATTCTGCAGGTTCAGCAGGAACTCGCGCACCCTGTCGGCATCGAGCGCTGCGTCGTCTGCTGGTGCGTTAGCGCCGGGATTGTTATTGTCAGCCATAGTCTTGCTTTCCTGTGTGTCTTTCTGTCTTGTTGGTCTCGTTGTCGTGTTAAGTTTGTTGTTTCGTTAACAGGCGATGGGCACAGCAACTGACAACCAGAGTCTTAACCCGCCCGGATGACGCGACCTGTGTTTATGTCGATGATCTGTGACGGTTTTGTCGCCCCACCCAGACTGCCTGGTAAAATAAAATCAAGTTGTGACCCCAGAGTTTTTTCCACCCGCAACCGGTCTGTGGCCGGTGAAGTGCCGGTGATATTGGCCGAGGTGGACACCAGCGGCGCGGCCAGTGCCTGGCACAACTGTTGTACCTGCGAATGCAGACTGACCCGCAGTGCCACTGACTCATGACTGCCTTTTACCCACCACGGCACCTGATCTTCCAGATCGGGAACCAGAAATGTCACCGGTCCTGTTTTAGCCTGATTGGCCCAGGCCTGCTGCAGTTGTTTTTGCTGTGCCACGGGCAAAGGCGCCAGCAATGCGGCAAATTGTGCCACTGACGCTGCAACCAGTATCATACCTTTTTCCACTGGCCGTTGTTTGATCTGCAACAAGGTCAGGCAAGCTTCCCGGTTATCGGGGTCGCAACCCAGACCCCACACGGCCTCGGTCGGATACGCGATGACACCACCAGCCTCGACAACACGAACGGCTTTCTTGATATGCAGATCTGATGCCATGGGCAACCCTCTTACTTGTTCCTGTTTCCGGTGAAGCGATGATATTGATGAAAGCTGCATTCCCGCCGTTGGCGCGGAAAATAGCCCACCCCGTGTTCAGGCGCAAGTCGTGTGCCGGACCCAGGTGCCGCCGCGTTTTTCGATTCTGCCGGCCAGCTCCAGCGTCAGCAGTTGCTGACTCAGTTCGCTGACACTCAGCCCGGTACGCAGCACCAGCGCATCCATTGTGATCGGGTCGTTGCCAATGCAATTCAGCACCGGATTTTTGTCGCTTGCTGATATACCGTGTGTGCACGCGTCCGCGTCTCCGGCGCCAGAACCGGACTGTGCCGCTCTGGCATCCTGCAGTTGCAGCTGACTCTGAGACAACAGATCGAGTTGCCCCCGATACAGGGGTTCGATATGCGCAAGAATATCATCAGCGGCCTCCACCAGCACAGCGCCCTGACGCAGCAAGTCGTGGCAGCCGCGACTTCGGTTGCTGTTAACAGACCCCGGGACGGCGAATACCTCCCGGTTCTGCTGCAGCGCCAGCCGGGCAGTTATCAACGATCCACTGCGCATGGTTGCCTCAACCACACAGACTCCCAGGCTAAGACCACTGATGATCCGGTTCCGACTGGGGAAATGCGACGCCACCGGCCCGGCATCCAGTGGCAATTCCGAAATCAGGGCTCCCTGCGCCGGGCCCGGTGCCACAATCTGCTCTGCCAGCTCGCGATTGCGCGGTGGATACACATCATACAAACCATTCCCCAGCACGGCGACCGTCGGCGTGCCGACTTTAACGGCAGCTTTGTGCGCTTCGGTATCGATACCTGAAGCAAGACCGCTGCACACCACAAACCCCTTGCCGGCCAGCTCCGCCCCCAGCCGAAAGGCGATTTCACGACCGTATACGGTGCTGTTTCGACTGCCAACTATGGCAATCATGGGTCTTGCCAGAATGCCCGGATCACCGCGCACAAACAGATAGAAGGGAGCACCATCGGTCTGCCTGAGCATGGGCGGGTAGCCGGCGGCATCAATTGTCAGCAGATGGTGGTGGGGCTGAGCCAGCCATGCTGAAACCTTTTCCCTGCTCATCGGGTCTTGGTTATTCGTTCGGTCTTCCCTGGTCGTTCGGTCTGTACGGGTGTTTCGGTATTGCCTGGTCATTCTGCCTTCCCTGGTCGGCCGGTTTAGCGTCTCCGTTCGATCCTGTTTTCTGACTCGGACTTGCGTGGCCATATGTTATACTGAGCTTATTCACGTACTTGGGTTATGGCACAAACACGCTGTCCCTGCTGAATCGATACACAAAACTGGAGTTAGAACATGGCGAAACTGGACATACTGGAATTCCCTGATTCCCGATTGCGTACCGTGGCCAAGCCGGTAGCGCAGGTCGATGATGCCCTGCGTCAGGTTATCGATGACATGTTCGAAACCATGTATGAAGCGCCCGGCATTGGTCTGGCCGCGACCCAGGTCAATGTTCACAAGCAGCTCATTGTCATTGATATTTCCGACGACAGCAGCGCGCCGCTGGTCTTCATCAATCCCCGTCTGGAAGTACTGGACGAGGATCTGGAAGAATATGATGAGGGCTGTCTGTCCGTACCGGGTTTTTATGAGACCGTCAGCCGCCCGCGCCGGATCAAGGTTCAGGCACTGGATCGCAACGGTGAAGCTTTTGAAATGGTCGCCGATGGCTTGCTGGCCACCTGTATCCAGCATGAAATGGACCATCTGAATGGCAAACTGTTTGTCGATTATCTGAGCACAATCAAACGTCAGCGAATTCGCAGCAAGCTGCAAAAGGCCCATAAACAGGCAGCCATGGCCTGACATAAGCGCCAGCAGGAACCCGAACCACCACCAACCCTGGATATTGCATGAAACTGGTTTTTGCCGGCACTCCCGCGTTTGCGGCTTCCCACCTGGCCGCCCTGATTGCACAGGGCCATGACATTGCTGCCGTCTATACGCAGCCGGACCGGGCCTCTGGTCGCGGCAAAAAACTTCAGGCCAGTCCGGTCAAGGTGCTCGCCCTCAAGCATAATCTGCCCGTGTTGCAGCCAGCGTCATTAAAAGATGCACAGGCTCAGGCCGAACTGGCGGCTTTTCGCCCGGACCTTATGATTGTGGTGGCGTATGGCCTGTTGTTGCCCAAAGCGGTACTCGACATTCCCCGTTTTGGCTGCATCAACGTCCACGCCTCACTGCTACCACGCTGGCGTGGCGCGGCGCCCATCGAACGTGCGCTGCTTGCTGGTGATACTGAGACCGGGGTCACGATCATGCAAATGGACGTCGGCCTGGATACCGGCGACATGTTATACAAGCTGGTGACGCCATTGACCGCCCAGGACGACCGCCAGCAACTGGAGAACCGGCTGGCGACGCTGGGATGTGAGGGGTTACTGCATACACTGGCAAACTTTGCTCACCTGAGCAGTCACGCCCAACAACAGGATGACAGCCTGAGTACCTACGCCCGCAAACTCGACAAGTCCGAGGCACGCATCGACTGGCAGGCCAGTGGCTCTGATATTTCGCGCACAATTCTTGCCGGTATTGGCCGTCAACCGGCCTACAGTTTTCTGGACGGTGAGCGCATACGCTTATTGCGCGCTACCTGGTTGCCTGCCAAACAGACCGACAGTGCCCCACCTGGCACTATTATCAAACAAAACGACGCCGCTGGCACAAATAAGGGTCAAAGTAACAATGCGCTGAGCATTGCCTGCACCGACGGCGCGCTCGTGGTAACTGAAGTGCAACTGCCAGGGAAAAACCCGGTGGCCGTGCGTGACCTGAAGAACTCGCGACCGGCATTGTTCGCAGCCGGTAAACAGTTCAGCACCGACGACCCAAATGAAACCCGCTAAGGTCCGCGCCAACGCCGCGCAGATACTGGCCCGCCTGCTCAAACAGCAGGGCTCGCTGGCCAGTCTGCTGCCGAGGCCGGCCGATGTTGCCGAATCTGATCAGAACCAGATTGCCCTGCTGCGGGAGCTCTGTTTTGGCACCTGTCGCTGGTACCACCAACTCAGTCGGGAATTGGCCAGGCTGATAGACAAACCCCTGAAGAATAAGGACGCTGACATTCAATGTCTGCTTCTACTGGGCATGTACCAACTGCAATACATGCGCCTGGCAGACCATGCCGCGGTCAATGAATCCGTGAATGCCTCAGTCCTGTTAAAAAAGGGCTGGGCCAAAGCCCTGATCAACGGTGTGCTCCGACAGTATCAGCGCCAGCTCGCGGCGGCCAGCGAAGGTAAGGCAGATGTTGATTCTGACGATGCCAGGTTTGCCTATCCCGACTGGCTGAGCAGCCAACTGCACAAGGACTGGTCCGGGCAGGCGATACAGATTTTGCACGCCGGCAACCAGCACCCGCCAATGACGCTTCGCGTCAATCTTTCCCGCATCACCCGGACCGACTACCTCGAGCGACTGACTGATGCCGGCATACGTGCCGTCGCCGGCAAGCTTGCCGACACCGCGGTCTATCTTGACCAGGGCAGGCCGGTGTCTTCACTGCCGGGTTTCGATGAAGGATTGGTCAGTGTGCAGGACGAAGCGTCACAGCTGATTCCGGGATTGTTGCTGACCAGTCATGGTCACCGCATACTGGACGCCTGCGCGGCCCCGGGAGGCAAAACCTGTCATATCCTGGAAACCCTGGCTGACGCTGACGGAGAGCCTTCATCGCTGCTGGCGCTGGATATAGAAGCGCGCAGGCTGACGCGAATTGAAGAAAACCTGCAACGTCTCAAGCTGGCCAGCACACGGGTCAAACTGATGGCGGCCGATAGCAGTGAACCGGATGAATGGTGGGACGGAGAAGCCTTCGACCGAATCTTGCTGGATGCGCCCTGTACGGCCACCGGAATCGTGCGGCGCCAGCCTGACATCAAGGTTCTTCGGCAGGCTGCGGATGTTGTCCGCCTGAGCGAGCTGCAACAAAAACTGTTAACACGATTGTGGGCCTGTCTCGCGCCTGGCGGAATGTTGCTGTATTCCACCTGTTCGGTGCTGCGTGCCGAGAATGACCAGCAGATATCCAGCTTTCTGGCCGAAACCCCGGATGCCGAGGAAGTGCCGATTGTAGTCGACTGGGGGACGGCCGTGGCGGCTGGACGCCAGTTGTTGCCAACAGAACAGGGGCCGGACGGATTTTATTTTGCCGTTCTACAAAAAATCGCCCATTGAATTGTTGTAAGGCCGGTCGCAGGGGCGGATAATTTGCGGGCAATAACGGCGGGCCTCAATATCCGCCGGACATTGCGCAGGAGCTTGCGATTACATGAAGATAATAATACTGGGATGTAACCAGGTAGCGATTTCACTGGCAGAAAATCTGGCCAGCGAAGCTAACGACATCACCCTGGTCGACCCGGACGTAGATGCCTTGCGCGAACTCAAAGACCGGCTCGATGTGGGCATTGCGCAAGGCTGGCCATCACACCCCGACGTACTGCGCATGGCCGGGGCAGAAGACGCCGACATGATTATTGCCGTCACCGAGAATGACGAAGTCAACATGGTAGCCTGTCAGATCGCGTACTCCATCTTCAAAACCCCGAAAAAAATCTGCCGCCTGCGCTCGGCGTCGTACATGGCGCAGGAGGGCTTGTTCCGACCCGAATCGATTCCGCTTGATGTTGTCATCAGTCCGGAACTGTTAGTGTCCAATTACATCGCCCGCCTGATAGAGCTGCCGGGGTCTTTGCAGGTACTGGACTTCGCCGACGGCAATGCCCAGCTGGTCGCGGTACGTGCCTACTATGGTGGTCCACTGGTGGGCCAGGAGATCCGTTTCCTGCGCGAACACATGCCCAAGGTTGATGCCCGCGTGGCGGCCATCTTCCGTCGCAATCGCGCGATCACCCCGGAAGGGTCGACGGTCATCGAAGCGGACGACGAAGTGTTTTTTATTGCCGCGCCCAAAAATATCCGGGCTGTGATTGGCGAACTGCGTCGGCTCGACAAACCCTACAAACGCATCATCATGGCTGGCGGCGGCAACATCGGCATCCGGCTGGCCGAAGCCTTGGAAAAGCGATATCAGATCAAGGTCATCGAACGTAATTCAGCGCGCTGCGAATACCTGGCGGAATACCTCAACAAGGCCATCGTGCTGAATGGCGAATCCTCGGACAAACAGTTGTTGCTGGAAGAGGGCATTGAAGACACCGACGTATTCCTGGCCCTGACCAATGACGATGAGGCCAACATCATGTCCTCGATGCTGGCCAAACGGCTGGGCGCACGCAAGGTGATGTGCCTGATTAACAACCCGGCCTATGTTGATCTGGTACAGGGCGGTGAGATCGATATTGCGATATCGCCTCAACAGGCATCCATCGGCAGTCTGCTCACGCATGTCCGCAAAGGCGACATTGTTAATGTGCATTCACTTCGTCGCGGAGCCGCAGAAGCTCTGGAGGCAATCGCACACGGCGACAGCCATTCGTCAAAAGTGGTGGGTCGTGCCATCGAGGATATCGATCTGCCAGCGGGCACTACCATTGGCGCAATCGTGCGGGCAGAGGAGGTATTGATCGCGCATGATGACATCGTTATTGAGTCCGGCGATCACGTGATTCTGTTTCTGACCGACAAAAAACGTATCCCGGAAGTCGAGCGGCTGTTTGCTGTCGGCTTCAGCTTCTTCTGATATCGAAAGGCTCCTGGCTTCCATGCATATATCCATTGTTGCGAAAATCGTCGGCGTATTGTTGATGCTGTTCAGCATGCTGGCCAACCTGCCTTCCATTCTGGTGTCGTTTATCTATGGCGATGGCGAAGTGTCCTCGTTCCTGACCTCGCTGATGATTACCTTTGGCGTGGGCTTTGGTCTATGGGTGTTCACCTGGCGTTCCCGACAGGAAATGCGGACCCGGGATGGCTTCCTGGTGGTGACACTGTTCTGGACCGTACTCAGCATATTCGGCGCATTACCCTTCCTGTTCTCGACAAATACACCATTGTCTGTGACCGATGCGGTGTTTGAATCGTTTTCCGGCCTGACCACCACCGGTGCCACCGTCATTACCGGGCTCGACTTCCTGCCCAAATCCATCCTGTTTTACCGTCAACAACTGCAATGGCTGGGCGGCATGGGTATTGTGGCGCTGGCAGTCGCGGTGCTGCCCATGCTGGGCATCGGGGGTATGCAATTGTATCGGGCGGAAAGCCCGGGGCCGGTGAAAAACGACAACCTGGTGCCACGGCTGGCCGAAACCGCAAAAGCACTCTGGTACATTTATATGGGCCTGACTGCTGTGTGTGCGCTGGCATACTGGGCCGCCGGCATGACCCTGTTTGACGCTATATGCCACAGTTTTTCCACCGTCGCTATCGGCGGATTTTCAACGCATGACGCCAGCATGGGTTACTTTAACAGCGACATTATCAATATGATCGCCGTGTTTTTTATGTTCCTCGCCGGGGTCAACTTTGCCCTGCATTTCACCGCCTGGCAGCGCCGCAGCGTTAGCCAGTACCTGCGTGACCCCGAAACCCGGTTTTATGCGTCTATCTTGCTGGCCATCGCCGTATTCACGGTGCTGGTGCTGTATCTGACCGAAACCTACAACGCGCAGAATGCGTTTGTGCACGGCATCTTTCAGACCGTGTCGATTGCCACCACCACTGGTTTCACCACGGCCGATTTTAATTCCTGGCCGCTGGCACTGCCCTATCTGCTGATTTATGCCTCGATTATCGGCGCCTGTGCCGGATCCACGGGCGGTGGTATGAAGGTCATCCGTATTCTGTTGATCTTCAAACAGGGGTTTCGTGAAGTTAAACGCCTGATCCACCCCAATGCCGTCATCACCGTCAAACTGGGCCGCACCATGGTGCCGGACCGTGTCATCGAATCAGTCTGGGGCTTTTTTGCTGTCTACGTACTGGTTTATCTGGTGTTGTTGATTGTGCTGCTGGCGCTGGACCTGGAAGTGGTTACCGCCTTCAGCGCGGTTGGCGCCAGTCTTAACAATCTGGGGCCGGGGCTGGAAGGCGTTGCCAGCAACTATGCCGATATCGGCAACACCGCCAAATGGGTGTTGTGCCTGGCCATGTTGCTGGGCCGACTCGAGATCTTCACGCTGCTGGTGTTGTTCATGCCCATGTTCTGGCGTCGTTAATACTATTGTTTAAACGGCTTTAATTGCCGGTCTCAGTAGAAACGCTCGGATTCATCAGCCGGACGTTTACGGAACCGTTTGTATTCCCATTGGTATTGTTCAGGCGCCAGCCTGACACAGGCTTCCACTGACCGGTTGAGCGCGCTCGCCGCCAGCACGGTGTCGTTATTGGCAATATCCGGGTCAGCTGGCATGCAGATCAGTTCAAAGCCTGCGCCGGCGGGCAGGCGCTTGGCGAAGGTAAACAACACCACGGCATTGGTGCGCGCAGCCAGTTTAGACACCAGTGCCATGGTATAGGCCTGGTGACCAAAGAAGGGGGCAAACACGCCGCCTTCACGAGGCTGCTGATCCGGCAGAATGCCTGTCGACGCACCTTGTTGCAGTGCCCGGGTCAGCTTCACCACACCGGCGCGATCCGTTGCCACCAGTTCAGCGCCAGCGCGGGCGCGGGAACCGGCAATCAGGTCGTTAAGCCCGGGAATTTTGGGCGGTTTGTACAGCGTCGTCAGCGGTGCCAGTGTCGACACATACAGGCCCATCAGCTCCCAACTACCCAAATGTGGCGAACAATAGATGATACTGCGCCCGCTCGCCAGGGCCTGGTCTATGTGCTCCTTGCCCTGAATGCCCTTGATCAGGCTCATCACGCTGTCGACACTGCCATACCACATATGACCCAGCTCGAATCCGGCCTTGATGGTTTCCTGCACACTGCGTCGTGCCAGTCGGCGCCGTTCGTTGTCGCTGAGCTCGGGCATGGCACGTTGCAGATTGATCAGCGTTACCCGACGCGTTTCGGTCGGCAACGCATACACCAACGCACCGATCATGGCGGCCAGTCTGTGCAGCAGTGGCAGCGGAATCCATGACAGCACTCGCAACAGAGTTTTCACCACGATTGATTTGACGGTATCGATGGGCAATGCCTCGCGAACGGGTAGTTTGAATGAAGGCTGCCATTTTAGCGCAGTAGATATTAACTGCCTAATCCCGCATAATTGCGGCTTTTCAACCGATTGAATTTGGGGTGTGTTTTGTCCGCGCAGAGTCCGGCTATCGCCGATGTAAAAACTTTTCAGGGCCTGATCCTGGCGCTTCAGGAGTTCTGGGCCAGACAGGGCTGTGTAGTATTACAGCCACTGGATCTGGAAGTTGGCGCCGGCACTTTCCACCCGGCGACTTTTTTGCGCTCGATTGGACCGGAAAGCTGGCGCACGGCCTATGTGCAGCCCAGCCGCCGACCTACCGATGGCCGTTACGGCGAAAACCCGAACCGTCTGCAGCACTATTATCAGTTTCAGGTTATTCTTAAGCCATCCCCGCCGGATATCCAGGATCTGTACATCGCGTCGCTGAAGCATCTGGGTATTGACCCGACCGTGCACGATATCCGCTTCGTTGAAGACAACTGGGAATCTCCCACGCTGGGCGCCTGGGGCCTGGGTTGGGAAGTCTGGCTGAATGGCATGGAAGTGACTCAGTTCACCTATTTTCAGCAGGTCGGCGGTATCGAGTGTTTCCCGGTCAGTGGCGAAATCACCTACGGCCTTGAGCGCATTGCCATGTATCTGCAGGGTGTCGACAGTCTGTACGACCTGGTATGGACGGACGGCCCTGATGGCGTCGTGACCTACGGCGATGTGTTCCATCAGAACGAAGTGGAAATGTCCGCCTACAATTTTGAACATGCCAATGTTGATGCGCTGTTCAGCAGTTTTGACGAATGTGAGTCTCAGTGCTCAACTCTGATTGAAAAAGGTCTGGCCCTGCCCGCGTACGAACAGGTGCTGAAGGCGTCGCATTATTTCAATTTGCTGGATGCCCGTCAGGCCATCTCGGTAACCGAGCGCCAGCGTTTCATTTTGCGTGTGCGCACATTGTCACGCCAGGTTGCCGAAGCCTACTACGAAAGCCGACGTAAACTCGGTTTTCCGCTGGCACCGGCGGCATTGCGCGAAGCAGCTTTGAAAGGCTGAGTCACCCCTCATTCAATTTACCGACAGCGTTGCCAACTGACACCATGAGCCATACAGAAAAAGATTTTTTAGTAGAAATTGGTTGTGCGGAACTCCCGCCCAAAGCCCTGCGCGGATTATCCGACGCCTTTATTGCCGGTTTGCAGGCCGGGCTGGACAGTGCCGGCCTGAATTATAGCGCCATCAAGGCATTCACCAGTCCGCGTCGACTGGCCGCCAGGGTCGAACGTCTTTCCGTCAAACAGGCTGACACCAAAGTGGAACGTCTCGGGCCAGCCGTCAAGGCGGCCTACGATAAAGACGGCAATGCCACACCGGCCGCGTCTGGTTTCGCGCGTTCATGCGGTGTTGATATCAGCGCACTGGAAACCGTTGAAAAAGACGGTGTTGAAAAGCTGGTGTTCCGGGCCGACAAAGCCGGCGAAGAAACAACGGCATTGTTGCCTGGTATCGTGGCCACGTCACTGGCGAAACTGCCAATCCCGCGAAAGATGCGCTGGGGCAGCACACGCGATGAATTCGTTCGTCCGGTTTACTGGTTGGTGATGCTGTTCGGTGACGATGTTATTGATACAGAATTGTTCGGTATAAAAAGTGGCCGGATTACCCATGGCCATCGCTTCCATTGCGGCACTGATATTTCACTGGCATCACCGGCTGAATACGAGTCGAAACTATTGAAGCCGGGTTATGTGATCGCCGACTACGAAGCCCGAAAAAACAAAGTCCGCGAACAGGTTCAGGCACAGGGTACCGCGCTTAATGCCGAAGTTCGCATCGACGAAGATCTGCTGGAAGAAGTTACCAGCATGGTGGAATGGCCGGTTGCATTGACCGGGCGCTTTGATGATCACTTTCTGTCAGTGCCACCCGAAGCATTGATTTCATCAATGAAGAATCACCAGAAAACCTTCTACGTGCTGGACAAGGACGGCAACATGCTGCCGAACTTTGTTGCTGTCGCCAATCTGGAGAGCAGGGATCCGGCGCAGGTCATTGCCGGTAATGAACGCGTTATTCGCCCCAGACTGGCTGATGCCGCTTTCTTTTTTGAAAGCGATCGCAAGCAGACACTGGCGTCGCGCCTGCAGCAGTTGAGTACGATTGTGTTTCAGCAACAGTTGGGCACCGTAGAACAGAAGTCGCGACGGGTCGCGGCACTGGCCGCCAACATTGCCACTGCGCTGTCGATCGATCCGGCGCATTGCGAACGTGCAGCCTTGCTGGGCAAGTGTGATCTGGTCAGCCACATGGTCGCCGAATTCCCGGAACTGCAGGGCATCATGGGGCAGTATTACGCGCGCTATGACAATGAGTCAGGCGAGGTGGCCAATGCCATCAATGAACAGTACCAGCCACGTTTTTCCGGCGACGCCGTGCCAGCAAGTGAAACCGGAGCCGTTCTCGCTGTCGCTGAGAAACTGGATACCATTTGTGGTCTGTTTGCCATCGGGCAGCCACCTACCGGCTCCAAAGATCCGTTTGCACTGCGACGTGCAGCGCTGGGTGTGTTGCGCATTCTGGTGGAAAAATCACTGGATCTGGATCTGCACAACGCCATCATTCAGGCGCTGACGGCATACACCGAACAGGGCCTGAGCGTACCGGACGACACTGCCACTCAGGTGTTTGAATTTATGCTCGAGCGCTTCCGTGCCTGGTATACCGGTGACGGCGTCTCGCCCGCCGTGTTCCAGTCGGTTATGGAATTAAAACCCGCCAAACCGCTGGATTTTGCCTTGCGGGTCTCAGCGGTTCAGCAATTCAGTACACTGCCGGAAAGCGCCGCTTTGGCCGCAGCCAACAAACGTGTTTCCAATATTTTGCAAAAACAACCGGACGCTGCGGCAGTCTCGGTAGACAGGTCTCTTCTCAGCGAACCCGCGGAAATTGCATTGGCTGAACGCCTGGCTGTGATGGCGCAGACAGTTGCGCCGATGTTCAAACAGCGAGACTACAATCAGGGACTGGAAGCACTGGCCGGGATGCGCGCAACGGTGGATGCGTTTTTCGACGATGTACTGGTGATGGCAGATGACGAAGCAGTGCGGAACAATCGCCTGGCGTTGCTGCGGGAACTGCGCACACTGTTCCTGCACGTCGCTGACATTTCCTGCTTACACACGACGTAAACAGCATGACAAAGCTGGTTATTCTGGATCGCGATGGCGTCATCAACGAAGACTCGGATGCCTTCATCAAATCAGTCGACGAATGCATCCCGGTGCCGGGTAGCATCGATGCGATTGCGCGGCTCAGCAAAGCCGGCTACCAGGTCGTAGTGGCGACCAATCAGTCTGGCATCGCGCGCGGACTGTTCGACGAATTTGTACTGGCCCGTATACATCAAAGCATCAATGATCAGGTTGAAGCAGCCGGCGGCATCATTACCGGTTTCTTTTATTGCCCGCATGGCCCCGACGATGGCTGCCGTTGCCGAAAACCGTTGCCAGGCCTTGTTGAAGAAATTGTGCAACAGCTTACCGTCACGGTAAGTAACGCACCTTTTCTGGGAGACAGCCTGCGGGACCTGCAAGCGGCACAAAGTGCCGGGTGTGAACCGGTACTGGTGCTTTCCGGAAAAGGGCAGGCCACGCTGGACGCCGGCCTGCCTGCCGATCTCGCCAACATCCGGATATACCCGGATCTGGCAGCTTTCAGTGACAGCCAATTGGGTGTTGACCAATCATGATTGCCAAAATTCGCGCTATACTTTTTTTCCTCGGTTACGCCGGCCTGACCTTTATTATTTCGGTTTCGATCGTGCTGGTATTCTGGATACTGACGCCGCGGCGCCGGTATTATCTTTATGCACTATGGTGCCGGCTGGTGATCGGCTGGTTACGTATCACCAGCAACGTGCGCTACGAAATCGAGGGTGCTAACAATCTGACGGATCAACCCGTGGTGGTGTTCAGCAATCATCAGAGCACCTGGGAAACCATCTTTCTGTATCAGTTGTTCAGTCCCGCCTGCCCGATTCTGAAAAAGGAGTTACTGGATATTCCGTTCTGGGGATGGGCACTGCGGCTGCAACGCCCGATTGCCATTGATCGCAGCAAACCCCGCGAGGCGGGCAAATCGCTGTTGATACAGGGTCGCGAACGCATCAACGAAGGTGTCTCCATTCTGGTGTTCCCCGAAGGCACCCGGGCAGCGCCTGGCAAACTCGGCAAATTCTCCCGCGGCGGCGCGCAGCTGGCTGTCGCCACGGAAACGCCGATTATCCCTGTGTTGCACAATGCCGGCAGCCATTGGCCTGCGGGGACTACCCGCAAGAACCCCGGCACCATCAAACTGATTATAGGCCAGCCTATCAATGTGACCGGAAAGACTTCCAAAGAGGTGAATCAGGAGTTTCTCGACTGGGTCGATTCCCGTCGTCTTGAACTCGGCCTTGAGTACGCCGACGGTCCGGCAGCAACCGCCTAAAGTCGGTTCGCACAGTCGGCAACACCGGGTGTGCGCAGATCTGTGACAACTCCAGCCATGACGTGTCTATATCTGGATACCAGACCTGGCATAAAAAAAAGGGCTCCGAAGAGCCCCTTTTTTATCGATCAGCGACGAACTTAGAAGTCGTAGACCAGACGTGCGTAGATTGAACGACCCATCGGGTCCTGCAACTCACCCAGTACACCCGCCAGTTGCGGCGTACGCTGCGCTTCACGGTCAAACACGTTGCGCGAACCGATACTCAACGCCATTTCGCCATCAAACAGCTCTAGGCCACGGTAAGTGTAGGCGATATCCATGTCGGTCCAGGCCTTGATGCCTGTGTCGACGATATTAGCCGGACGGTAAGTGCCACTGAAAAAGTCTATGTGGCTGAATGTCGGGCCGTCATAGATCATATCATCAACATAGTGCACGATTGATACCACGGAGTGGCTGCCCCTCGACCATCCCAACGTCAGATTGGCTTTCCATTCCGGCAGCGCCGGTGCGGCACCGGTGGCGTCGTTCTGCATGCCAACGCCATCGACGATATCCTCGTCAGCATTGGCCTGGAACAGGAACTCATCCAGGTAGGTTGCCTGCAAACCAATGCGGAAATCACCCCAGTCATTAAAACCGAAGCGGTAGTTCGCCACGATGTCGTAGGCTGTCACCTTCACGCGTTCCGCGTTAACACTACCAGTGTTGTCTACACGCAGAATCGACTGGATGTTGTTCGGATCGCGAATGATGGACGGATCGGAAGCGCCGCTGTTAACCCAGCTTGTCAGCTGTGCAGCCGAAGGTCTGTTGCCAACCGTACCGTCGCCAGCAAAACCAGTCGCGGCCTTGAAATCCTGGAAGTCGGCGTTGACGATTTGCTGGCCGCTGGTGCCAACAATACGATTCGCGAAATCGGTTTCATTCCAGGTGACATGGAAATCGAAGTTATCAAATTCCAGATCGATGCCCAACTGCTTCGATTCTGCCGATTCGTTTTCCAGCGTCGGATTACCGCCGCCACAGGCAACCGTAAAGCCCGAGTGAGGACCAAACGGGTCGGTGATTTCATCCAGACCACATGTCACTGGATTCAGCAATTGCTCCAGGGATGGCGCGATAAACGCTTCGCCACGGGTGGCACGCAGAGTCAGCCAGTCGGTGGCTTGCCACGTCGCACCAATTTTCGGATCGGTGGATTCCTGGCCGGTGCTGAATTCCTCACGGCGCACTGCGGCCTCAATCTCGAGGGAGGGCAGTAGCGGGATCGCCAACTCCAAAAAGTACGCATCCACATCACGGCTACCGCTGGTCACCGCTTCAGTGGACGCAGTACCAATAAAGGTATCGCCACGGATCTCCTGGAGAGAAGGCGTGTTGCGATAGCTGCTGGCGCGGTTCTGGTAACCAACGGCGGCGCCGATTACGCCACCAGGCAGTTCAAAACCGCCGGGAATGGGGAGTTCACCGTTAAGCACGATGTCGACCGTAGCCAGCGTGTCACGGGTATACTCATAACTTCGACCTGCAACCGCGTTCATCACGTGGACCGTGTTGTTGGTTGACTGGTCCACTACAAAGAATGGGTTGTAGCAGGCTTCTCGGTCGTTGACCACGTCACAGTTCAGGCCTTGTTTCATGGCTTCAATGTCGTAGTTCTGGTTCGACATGAACTTCAGGTTGGCCTCGCCGTAGGTGTATGCGGCCATACCTTCCCAGCCTTCGATAAACGGCACAGCGAAGTCAGCCTGGAATGAATAACGGCTGACACGGTCGGTGTAACTACCCAGGTTATCCATATCGGTAGTGTGGCCGTCCGATGGAGTATGGGTTTTGTTGATTGGACGCAAGCTACGCGCCTGGACATCTTCATACAGTGGAATCAGTCCGGGGCCCCCAGTCGTGCCTGCCACGAGGGCGTCCATGCGACCGTCGTTATTAACGTCCACGGTACCGCGATCCGGCACACCGTCACCATTGGCATCAAAGCCGAACAACGGCTGGTTGCTGGCATTGACAGCGCGGAAAGGGTTGCCTGGCATTTCGCCGCGTACAGTCGGAAGTTCGGGGACGCGGGAGTCACCGGGATTGGACGTCGACGTATAGGTCATCGAGTGGTACTTGGTGCGATAACCCTGCAGGGACAGCGTCAGGTCGTCGGCGACGTCCCAGGTTACGTTACTGAAATACTGCGTGATGTCCTGTGGTTCACGGAAGCTTCGGGTATCACCGAAGTCGAAGTAACAGTTGGCACCCAGTGCAGCCCCGAATGGGTTGTTGTTAGCACCTTCCACGTAATCCGTGCGCTCTGTGCGCGATCCACAGTTCGGGTCGATGGCAGAAGAGCGGTCGCCGGTATACTGGCCGCTGGCGTCACGGTCGGGAACATACCAGTTACCCGGTGCGTTGCCCGAAAGCACGAGACCGGAATTGGTCAGCTTGTTGCGCTCGTCCCAGGCAAGACGGCTGTTGGTACGGAACTGGCCGGCCAGAACAACATCGAGAGGACCGATCTGTTCGCCCCACAGTGCCTGAACCGAATGTTCTTCGTAATCGCCACGTGAATCCCGCTCGGTGAATGTGTCGAGCTTGAATCCGTCATAGGACTTGTACGGTATAAAGTTGACAACGCCGGCCACGGCTTCGTTACCGTAAAGTGCCGCGGCACCGTCAGCGACGATGTCCAGACGCTGGATGGCGATGGTGGGGATCATGTTGTTCAGGTTTTCATCAACCACGCGCTTGCCGTCGAGCAGCGTTAGCGTCGAGCTTGCACCCAGGCCTCGCAGGTCAACGGAGTTGCTGAGGGAGCTTGTGCCCTGAATGGTATTGGTCGTTGCGGAAGCCGAACCATTAACAAAGCTGAGGTTTTGAATCACCTCACCCATGTTCAGTGTCCCGGTGTCGATCAGGTCTTCGGCGGATACCTGAGTTACTGAAGATGCCTGGCTGAAACCCTCGCTTCGGCGGATAAAGGAGCCGGTAACCACGACCTCTTCGATTTCCTGCTCCTGGGCGAATGAAGGCGTCGCCAGTGGGGTCAGGGACAGTGAAATCGCTGCACAAAGCAGTCTGCGTTTGTGCGGTATTCTTCGTTGTCGAGCGTCATTCGGGGTTTTTGGATTCATAAGTCTCTCCGTTTTTTTATTTTTTACCTTTATGAACTTTCTTATCTGTGACAAAACAATGAGTTAGGGTTAACTCTCTGGCCAACTCGGATTGATTGATGACGAAAGAGCAGGCCGTCCTGAAGGACTGTTGTACCGCCCCGTCAAATATGTTGCAAATTGTCACAACTTCAAAACTACAGAACTTTCATTCAAACCGCAAGGCCACATTTAAACTTCTTTCACACCCAGATGCCTGTAAAGACGCGCGTCTGCGGTGAACGACCGATCGCTATAATGTCTTGCCGCCATGACTTTTGTGTTAAAAATCAGGCGATGTTTCCGGAAAATACGGCGCATCTTGGCCATAGCGCGGAGAGTGAAGAAATGGAAAGACCCGTAACGTCGTTTTTACGCACGTGCGATTTCAATTGCGGGCGGCACGCCCGCGCTGGCCTCAACCCGGAGGAGCTGGTTGTTATAGAGGATCTGACACTGCGACTGGCCCCAAACGCTCGCAGCGTGCCTGAGAGCCGCAGTTTTTGGTCATAGAGCGCAGCGAAAGTGCCAGCGACTACCGTGCCGGTCCGCGAGCGGCCAGTACATTGAAACTGATACTTACCCGGTCCTGGTCACTCTGGTTGACTTCGACACCATGTTCCAGCCAGCCTGGAAACACATACATCCTTCCTTCCTCGGGCCGCATGGACATTTCGTCGGTGGTGAACTGGGTTGGTTTATCAGCCGGGTAGCTCAACATTCTGGAGGCGACCCGGGGATCCCGGAAGAAAATACTGCCACACTCAGGTGCCTTGAGGCTGATGTAATAAACGCCGCTAAAATGACAGTTGGCATGATAGTGAATCTTGTTGGATGCGCCCGGCGGACTGATGTTGATCCAGGCTTGATGCTGATAGATTACATCTCGGGAAAAGTTCTGCGAGTCTCCGATGCTTTGACAGACCTGCAGAATTCTGCGGTTAATGACTTCGAATTCAGTCAGGGTCTGGAGAATACCGGGGCTTTGCCAGCCCTTCACATTGGTGTTCG
The DNA here is from genome assembly GCF_001758195.1 of Pseudohongiella acticola. Taxonomy (NCBI): domain Bacteria; kingdom Pseudomonadati; phylum Pseudomonadota; class Gammaproteobacteria; order Pseudomonadales; family Pseudohongiellaceae; genus Pseudohongiella; species Pseudohongiella acticola. Next base: position 2,151,465 of record NZ_MASR01000001.1, on the reverse strand, counting down.
CTACGCCTGCCGGGTTGCTTGCCTGCATTGCTCTGGCCTGTTCAAGTAGCTTGATGTTCAAGCTTTCGCGGTCGTCGAACAGGGTGCTCCAGACAACGCTGGGGAATATCGATTGTGGAATGATCTCCAATGTTTTCTCCCGTTTATGCTTTTTTCCGTCAGTATAAACCATGACGGCGACCGCTGCAGGTGGCATTGCGCCTGGCCATACTGCGCGCATAAAAAAGGGGTGTTGCAAAGCAACCCCCCTTTTTTAACGTTTTTTGCCTGTGCGTATCAAAAATCGTAACGCAGGCCAATCGTGTATTTGCGTCCAGAGAAGCTGGTGTCCTCAACAAATCCAGGATAACCCTGGTAAGACACCTGCGGCTCATCCGTGAGATTGGTGGCAGTAATAAAACCGCGCATCCGATCACTGAAGCTGTAGTGCACTTCAGCATCAATGCGGTCTTCGGCGGCATAAAACTCATCACTTTCAATGGTGCTGCCCAGGCCCTCAATGTAGTCATCCCGATAGGTATAGTCGACGCGCGCATCAAGGTTCCGCCATGTGTAATTTAACGTGGCGGTATACAGTAGCTCGGAAAAACCCTCCAGTGGCAGGTCGCGACCGTCTGTCCTGTTAGGGTACTCGGCATCGCTCTCGGTCAGCGTTGTACTCAACGCAACGCTCAACCCGTCGAGTGCACCGGGCAGGAAATAGAGATCCTGTCGGGCGATCAATTCCAGGCCGTAGTTGGTGGCATTGGCGCCATTCACCGGACGCTCGTATTCAAAGTCTCCACCTTCGGCAGGCACCGGAATTCCGTTCGCGTCCAGTTCGTCAAAGTTGTAGGTCTGCGTGTAGCTAAAGTCAGTGATGTCCTTGTAGAAAACCCCAACGGAATACAGACCACCGCGCTCAGTGTAGTACTCCAGCTGAGCGTCGAAGTTGTCGGCGATCGCCGGCACCAGATTGGCATTGCCGTCTTCGATATTGCCTTCATCATCGACCCATCGACCTCGCGACAGTTCACTCAATCGCGGACGCCCGTAGCTGCGATTGTAGCTTTCACGCAGAATCAGGTTATCTCTCAGTTCATGCCGGAAATGAATGCCTGGCAACAGGAATGAATGCGAATCGCCTCTACGCACTGGCGTAACCGTGCCCACTTCATTGAGAAAACTCACTGTCTTGTTGAGGTTGGACCACTCGTAACGTTCCAGCCGGACACCGGCAATGATGGTATGCATACCGGTTTCATAGGTACCCATGACATAGCCCGCCGAGATGGTTTCTTCGGCGTCGTAGTCTTCCACATTGCTGTCTTCCAGTGATCCGTCTTCGACGAATTCGAACAACTCAGGGTTGCTTCTGAGCATGTCCAGTGCAACCTGTGGCTGAGCATCGAAGTATTTCTGTTTCAGGAAAATAACATCGTCTGTTGGCACCAGGACATCCGCGAACGGAAAGCTGTCATCCATTTCATACACATCAACCGTAATGTCACGCATCTGGTTGCTGACGCGGTATTTGGCACCCGTCTTGAGCGTAAAAGTGTCATTGCCGCGGGTAAAAGCTCGCTGCCAGTCAATACGCGAACTGAACACTTCATCCTCTTTGTTGCCGAAGATCTTCTCCAACTCACCTTCAGACATCAGACTCAGGTCTGTCGGATCTTGACCGTTAAGTCCATTGACACGGACATCACCGGCATTCACATCAACTACTTCGTACTCGAAAATGAACCATGGGTCATCTGGCTCCATCAGCATGTTCAGCTCACTGTCGTCAGTGATAGTGCTCTTGTTGCGGGAATACGACAGGTCATAGCTCAGGCTATCGGAATCGTATTCATGGCGACCACCCACTGAGAATGAGTACAGGTTGTTTTTACTGTCCTCCAGTGTGCCAATCCAGCCGCGCGACGCTTCACTGTCTTCGGTGCCGCGGCCATAAGTCGGTGTCAATTCGGCGTAGGTTTTGCGTCCGCCTGCCTCATTCTGGAAGCGTGTATCTATATCTATGTCGGTCTCGTACTTAACGCCGCGTTGTTCATACTCACTGATCAGAGGACGGAAATAGAATGAGTTATTATCACCGACTCTGAAATCGATGGAACCACTCAGGGTATTGGTGACGGTGGTACGGGTATCGTATTCAAAGTGAGTCGATTCCATAAACCAGACCGGCTGGCCGTTGGCAGCAAGCTCAAGCTCGGGATTCGTCTCCGGCGTTACCTGAACCCAGTCCATGTCAGAGTTTCTGGAATAACGGTCGCTGTCGTAGCGACTCAGGGAAAAACTGATACCCAGATTTTTTTCACCGCCATTGACGCTATAGATGTCAGAGTATGAGAAGTTCGCCGAGCTACCCCAGTTATTGGGCTCCTCGTTTAGCACGCCGGCAACATCAAGGCTCATTTCCCGACCCTGGCGCTGGAAAGCACTGCGGGAGACCATGTTGACAATTCCACCGACTGCATCGCCATCGCGGTCGGGTGTTGGCGCCTTGATCACTTCAATTTTGGTAACGCCATCGGCAGCCAATTGACGCGGGTTAAAACTGTTGCTGGATCCAGAGGAGGGCACACGGTTGCCATCAATCTGAACTGAATTGAACTCACCGGCGATACCACGAATATTGATGTCGCCATGGCCGCCGTCCTGCCCCTGATTGACACTGATGCCTGGCAGTCGCTGCATGGCCTGGCCGATGTTTCCGTCGAGCATGGCGCCAAATGATTCTTCCGAAATCACGTTGACGATGCCGGCCGCCGTTCTTTGTTCGTTGATCGCCCGGTCTGTGCCGGTCCGGCTTGCGCTCACTGTAATGGTTTCGACACCGTCAAGGCGAGACAGATCGATGTTGTAGGCAGTGGACTGGTCCCCGGAGACTGACACCTCCATCCGTGTTGGTGCCAGACCAACGTAAGTTACCTCAAGTGTGTAATCACCGGGAGGCAGATCGGGAATTGAGTAACGACCGCTGGCATCAGTATAGTCACGGTAGCTCGTGCCGGGAATGGTGACAATCGCGCCTTCCAGTGAACGTCCGCTGCCTGATTCAGCAACCCGGCCAGTCAGCAGCCCATCATTGAACTGAGCGCTTACACTCGTCGAAAACAGCGCAACGGCTATGGCGGCGGACAACAAACCGCGTTTTTTTAAACCTCGATTTGTGTCAATTGCCGAATTATTATTAGAACGGGGGAGTGCCTGAAACCAATTGCGTTGCGCCATGTATACCTCTGAAATGCCTGTTGGAGAAATAACTGGAAGGCATTAATCGAGATGTGGTCAGGGCCATGCCAATATTTTGTGTATTGACTGATCGACTGATTCAAACTGCTGCCTACCAAAATGTCATTCGCTTATAGCGGCTTCAAGGGTAGAGCGTTAGCATGTCAGTGGCGTGACGAATTTGTGAGGGTTTTGTGACCTGGATGTCACGAGTTGGATTTTATTGCAGACTCTTGATGATGGCTTTTCGGTTCTAAGCTTCTGTTTTTTATATCTAAAAAAACGCCATCAGTCACTCGAACCGATGGCGTCTTTTGCAATGGCTATATTGAAGTTGTGAGGCCGTCAGATATCCAGATTCTGCACAGCCAGGGCGTTGGATTCGATAAATTCCCGACGTGGATCGACCTGGTCACCCATCAGCGTAGTGAACAGTTGATCTGCGCTGATGGCGTCCTCGATGGTCACCTGCAACATACGTCTTGCTTCGGGATCCATGGTAGTTTCCCACAGCTGTGCCGGGTTCATTTCGCCCAGGCCCTTATAGCGTTGCAGGTAATGACCTTTCATGGCGTCGTCGGTCAGCCATTGCAATGCGTCTGCGAATGTCTTGATTTCCTGCTTTTTCTCTCCGCGCTGGACAAACGCACCAGGCTCAATCAATCCTTCAAGCATCACCCCGAGTCGCGTCAGGGAACGATATTCACCGGACGCAAAGAAGTCTTTTGAGAATCGGTATTCGCGGGTCAGGCCATGCAGGCTGTGTACGATCTCTGGCAGAAAGATATGGCGCTCGGGGTCCTCATACGGATGCATGGTGTAACCCTGGGCTGTTTTGGGATGCAGGTCATGCAATTCCTTGCTCAGTTTTTCCAGCCAACTGTTGATCCCTGCTTCCGTGTACTCAGCTTCCGTCAACGGTGGTGTGAATACAATTGCTTCCATCACTTCTGATGGGTACAGCCGTTCCAGACGTTCAATCATGCTGTAGGTCGTGTTGTACTGTCGCACCATTTCTTCCAGAGCATCGCCTGAAATTGCGGGTGCTTCCGGATTAACATGCAGACTCGCACCATCAAGCGCGATCTGGGTCTGGTATTTACGAAGCTCACCCTCGTCTTTAAGGTATTGCTCCTGCTTGCCTTTGCGTACCTTGTACAAGGGCGGTTGTGCGATATAAATATAACCACGCTCGACCAGCTCATGCATTTGGCGGAAGAAGAAGGTCAGCAATAGGGTACGAATGTGTGAACCGTCGACATCGGCGTCGGTCATGATGATGATGCGATGATAACGTAGCTTATCGGGGGAAAACTCTTCCTTGCCAATGCCGCAGCCCAGAGCCTTGATCAGCGTACCGATCTCGGCAGAACTCAGCATTTTGTCAAAACGTGCTTTTTCCACGTTCAGAATCTTGCCTTTCAGTGGCAGAATGGCCTGGTTTTTGCGGTTACGCCCCTGTTTTGCAGAACCACCCGCAGAGTCACCCTCCACAATGTATATTTCGGAAAGAGCGGGGTCTTTTTCCTGACAATCCGCGAGCTTACCTGGCAGGCCCGCCAGATCCAGCGCACCTTTGCGCCGTGTCATTTCTCTTGCTTTACGCGCAGCTTCACGCGCTCGCGCAGCATCAATCATTTTGCTGACAATCTGTTTGGCTTCCTGTGGGTTCTCCAGCAGGAAGTCAGTAAAGTGACCGACCATTTCCTGTTCAACAGCGGTCTTAACTTCGGAAGAAACCAACTTGTCTTTGGTCTGTGACGAGAACTTGGGATCCGGCACTTTGACCGAAATGACGGCTGTCAGGCCTTCGCGGGCATCATCACCCGTGGTCATCACTTCTTTGCCTTTCTTGGCAGCAACTTCTTTATCTATATAGGTTTTCAACACGCGCGTTAAGGCACTGCGAAACCCGGCCATGTGAGCACCGCCGTCGCGCTGTGGGATATTATTGGTATAAGGAAATATGTTTTCCTGATAGCTGTCATTCCATTGCAGCGCTATTTCAACACCAATTCCATCGTCCGGGCGATCCACCTGGAAATGGAAAATCTTGTTAATGGATGTTTTGTTCTTGTTCAGGTATTCGACAAACGCACGCAGGCCGCCGTCGTATTTGTAGGTGTCTGTCTTGCCACTCCGCTCATCCTTAAGCACGATGGAAACACCGGCATTTAGAAACGCCAGTTCCCGCAGCTTCTTGGCCAGAATGTCGTAGTGAAACTCTATATTTTTGAAGGTAGCGCTGGATGGCTTAAAGAATGTTTCTGTGCCCGAAATATTGGTATCACCCACAACCGACAATGGCGCCTGCGGCACACCGTGGGCATAGAATTGTTCGTGCACTTTGCCACCACGGCGGATGGTCAGTTTAAGCTCTTCAGACAGGGCATTTACAACTGAGACGCCGACACCGTGCAAACCGCCAGAAACTTTGTAGCTGTTATCATCAAATTTTCCACCAGCATGCAACACTGTCATGATCACTTCAGCGGCAGAAACACCTTCACTGTGCATTTCGGTTGGAATCCCACGGCCGTTGTCGGACACCGAAATACCTTCTCCGGGGTGAACCACAACACGAATCTCGTCGCAGTGACCGGCCAGGGCCTCATCGATAGAGTTATCAACCAGCTCGAAAACCATGTGGTGCAGACCGGTGCCGTCTTCGGTATCACCAATATACATACCTGGCCGTTTACGCACGGCATCAAGGCCTTTGAGTACCTTAATACTGGACGAATCGTAGGTTGATTCATTAGACATGCTATTCTCCGCTTGTATTACTGATATGGCTGTATTTTACCATGTTCCACGTGGAACTTACTTGATCTGTCAGATAATTCGCTGGCTGTCTCGAGGTCTTTTGCCTCTACAGCTGTAAAGAGGCATTGCGCGCCTGAGGCCGCCAGTCTTGATATTACTTTTTCTCTATTAGCCTGGTCGAGCTCTGAGGCGAGATCGTCAACCAGATAAATGCACTTATATTGACCTGTTCCCGCAACATTGACTGACGCGGAGCTGAGTTCAACAAAGCGACCCATGGCAATCTTCAGACCACAGATCAGCATCTTGAGTTGTCCTCGACTTAATATTTCAGTCGCAACGACACCATTAACCTTGATGACAAAATCAGCACGGTGAGGACCATTCAATGTAATCCCATACCTGACATCTCTCGATCGATTTTCCTTAAGCACCCTAGCAAATTCAAGCTCTGTGTCCCAGCCCGCTTTGTACTCCAGAACTATCTCTCTGCCGGGCAGGAACTCATTGACGACATCCTTAAGCATGCCGCCGAATGCCTGCAACACATCCTTTCTGCTCAAATGAATGGATTGACCCAGGTTAGCCAACTCGACATCCCATGCATCCAGTTGTGCGTTTAGCGTTGCACCAGCACTCTTTAATAAGCTGTTACGGTGAGATATGCCACGCCGGTAGGCCCGCCAATCTTCCAGGTAAGAATGTTCCACGTGGAACACAGCCCAATCGAGGAAGCGCCGACGGATTTTGCCACCACCTTCCAGAAGCTGAAAACTCTCGGTATTCAGAACCTGAAGGGGCAGGGTGGCAGCGACTAGCTGCCAATTGCGTTGCTGCTCACCGTCATATTTAAGTTCATTTCTGCCCGATCTGGCTTTTACCAGCCCGATTCGCCCCTGATCACCAAGATTACCAAAAATCAAAAAATCCGACTGATCGCGATTAACCAGCGGGTCGATCTTATGCGTCCTGAAAGAACGCCCGACGCTCAACACATGAATAGACTCAAGCAAACTGGTTTTGCCGCTGCCATTTTTGCCAGAGAAAATATTGAAACCAGAAGAGAGAGGAATGTCGACCGCCTCCAGATTGCGAAAGCGGTCCACCATCAACCTTTGGATAACAGCCATGGAATCCCGGGGATTAGCTGTTAAAGCCGCATGGGCATGACAACATAGAGCGCATCGGAAGCAGAAACTGCTTCCAGCAATGCGCTGCTGTTGGAATCTGACAGGGTAAACTTCACTTTGTCGCTATCCAGAACATTGAGCACATCAATCAGGTAGCCCACGTTAAACCCGATTTCCAGTGTCTCTCCCTCGTACTCCACCGCCACCATGTCTTCGGCTTCTTCCTGCTCCGGGTTGTTGGCAACAACTTTAAGCTCGTTCTGACCCAGTTGCAGATTCACCCCGCGATACTTTTCATTGGACAGAATAGACGCGCGACTAAACGCATGGCGCAACAGCGTACGTTCGCCAATAACAGTTTTATTGCCACCTTTGGGCAGTACCCGCTGGTAGTCCGGAAATTTTCCGTCAACCAGCTTGGAGGTAAAAGTAAAATCCTTCAGCCTTGCGCGAATATGACCTGCACCGAATACCAGCACCAGGTCGTCTTCAGCAGGCTCAGACAGCAGTCTCGACAATTCCAGAACGCCTTTACGAGGCACAATAATCTGCTGAACTTCATCAACACCCGTCTCACTGCCGGTGGTGTGCATTGCCAGGCGATGACCATCAGTCGCCACAACGCGAAGCCAGGAACTACCCAGCTCAAAAAGCATCCCATTGAGATAGTAGCGAACATCCTGCTGCGCCATGGCAAAGGCACAGGAATCGATCAAGTGTTTTAACTCCTGACCACTGATACCGATTTCATAAGTACCAGGCTCGTCAACGGTAACCGGGAAGTCGGAAGCGGGCAGGGTTGCCAATGTAAAGCGGCTACGACCCGCTTTAACAACGAATTTATTCTCATCAAGCGCAAACTCAAGAACCGCATCGTCTGCCAGCGACTTACAGATGTCCATTAGCTTGCGACCGGGCACAGTTATTTCCCCTGCCTTGCTGCCCGCTTTAACCGGCACCCGACCAATGAGTTCTACCTCCAGGTCAGTACCGGTGATTTCCAACATGTCATCTTTCAGCGTCAGCAACACATTGGCCAGAACCGGTAATGTGTGCCGTCGTTCGACAACACCCGCTGCCAGTTGAAGGGGCTTGATGATTGCGTCCCTGGAAATTGTAAATTGCATATTCCGATCTCAGATAAGCTTTTTGTGTATGAATAGATTGATGCCCGAACCAGCGCGCTAAAATCAGGTAGTTAGCGCTCGCAACAGGTTATTATAATCTTCTGCCAAATCCTGCGAATCACCCCGCAGTTTCTTAATCTGTTTGCATGCGTGTAACACCGTCGTATGGTCCCGGCCTCCAAATGCGTCGCCTATTTCGGGAAGACTGTGGTTGGTCAGCTCTTTGGCTAGACACATGGCAATCTGCCGTGGCCGCGCAACAGAACGATTACGACGTTTGGACAGCATGTCAGACATCTTGATCTTATAATATTCTGCGACCGAGCGCTGAATATTATCAATGGAAACCAGCTTCTCGTGCAGCGCGAACAAATCCCGCAGTGCTTCGCGCACAAGATCAAGATCGATTTTCCGACCGACAAAATTTGCATGGACGATAACTTTCTTCAACGCACCTTCAAGCTCACGAACGTGGGAGCGCAGGCGTTGTGCAATAAACATGGCCGCATCGCCAGGTAATTCAATATTGCTCTGGGCTGCCTTGTTAATCAGGATCGCGGCACGCGTCTCCAGTTCTGGCGGCTCTACCGCAACACTCAGGCCCCAACCGAAACGGGACTTCAGCCTCTCCTCCAAGCCATTGATTTCTTTATGGTATCTGTCACTTGTCAGAATAATCTGCTGGCCACCCTCAAGCAGCGCATTAAAGGTATGGAAAAACTCTTCCTGCGACCGTTCTTTCCCGGCAAAAAACTGGATATCGTCAATCAGCAGGGCGTCGACCGAGCGGTAATATCGCTTGAACTCATTGATCGCATTCAACTGCAATGCCGTTACCATGGTGGCAACAAATGTTTCGGAGTGGAGATAGACAACTTTGGCGTTGGGTTTGCGAGCCAGCATGAAATTGCCAATGGCATGCATCAAATGGGTTTTACCCAGACCAACACCACCGTAGATAAACAGCGGGTTATACGCGCCACCAGGATTATCCGCCACCTGCAGCGCTGCCGCTCTCGCCAACTGATTGGACTTACCTTCAATAAAATTGTCGAAGGTATTTTCACGATTAAGAGAACCCTTATGTCGCAGTTTGCCCTCAATGATCAATTCCATATTACGCCCGGAGCGCTTGCCCTGATTGCCGCCATTAAACGACTTTCCGGCGAGTGCGTTCTTAAGCTCGGAATCTGCGAGCTGGTCGCTATTAAGAGCATCGCCCGCCAGACGACCACCACTATCCGGTGGTTCAACCAGACTTAAATGGGCCCCGGAAGACATCGGCATATGAATAGCGGACGCCGCTGACGGCCGGTCCTCTTCAAATATGCGTTGATGATGCTGACCCGCCGGTTGCTGCGCCACCCGGTCACCGACGGCCGATGCCACGACGGCAGGGCGGGCAGACTGACGACTGCCAACTTCAAGGAATATTCCCACCTGTTCACCATCGGTATGACGGTGGACCAGTTCACTAATGCGAGTGTAAAACTTGTCTTTAACCCATTCCTGTACAAACCGGTTGGGTGCACGCAAGGTCAGGCCATTGTTTGAGGCCTCTGCCTGCAAGGGTCGAATCCAGGTATTAAATTGCTGGGATGGAAGCTCATCCCTAAGGTGATCTACACACCGTTGCCAAGTTGCTAAAAGCACGACTTTCACTATCCTGTAGTCTGTTATTATACGATCAAAGTATTTAACGAAGCGCAAATTCTACCCCGCTGAAGCATACTTATCCACACAAACAAGCGGTTTTTATCATGTTCCAGAGCATTAAATATATTCTTATTTATCTGTAACTTAAAATAGTTAATGCGGAAATACAGGGAAAATGCAGCGCTAAAAAAACCGACAAACGGATTTTTTATGCACAGGACAAGCTGTGGATAAATTGTTATTAACAGGGTATAACGACGGGATAAAAAAACTGTACCTGGATTCGCTCGCAATATAAGGAATCTATTGCATAAAGTTGTTAAAACATCTAAAATCCGCGCTCTTTAATTTATCCGAACCACCATTTACTGAATCACCCTGGATCGCCATTATGAAAAGAACTTTCCAACCCAGCCTGCTGAAACGCGCCCGAACTCACGGTTTCCGTGCCCGTATGGCAACCCGCGGTGGTCGTCTGGTTATCAAGCGTCGTCGTTCACGAGGCCGCGCCAAGCTGTCCGCCTGATTTAACTGACCAGAGCCGCACGTGACCGACCAACATATAACCAGTCATGGTTTTGGTAGAAACTTGCGGCTCCTGACGGCTCCTGACTATCAGGCCGTTTTCAGTCAGGCAGAATTCAAAGTCTCCGGCCCCCAATTCCTGATACTTGCCATCAGACATGGTAACGTCACTCCAAGGCTGGGCCTGGTGATCGCGAAAAAAAATATTCGCCTGGCAGTTCAACGAAACAGATCCAAACGGCTGATCCGCGAATCATTCCGCCACCATCAGGATTTGCTCAGCGGGCTGGACATCGTTATTCTGGCTCGCAAAGGATTAGATAAACTGGACAACGCCGCCATTGTTCAGCTTCTGGAAAAACTGTGGCAGGATCTTGTTCGACGCCGCGACCGCCAGGTCGAAAAAGAGGCCTCGACCCAGACTGTAAACAAGACCACGAACCAGACTACACAATAGCTGCAAGATAACGGGTGACTTAACATGCTGGCTAAGTTCGCTATCAAGCTTATTACTGTCTACCAGTACACCCTCAGTCTTCTCATTGGCAATCAGTGCCGCTTTTACCCTTCCTGCTCACATTACACCCAGGATGCCATCAGCTGTCACGGAGTCGTGAAAGGATGTTATCTTGGCACGCGCCGTATTTTGCGATGTCACCCCTGGCATGCAGGCGGTTTTGATCCTGTCCCCGGCAGTCACACACACTCTGACGGTGAAACGTCTTCAACCAATAAGTAGCCTTTACCCATGGACTATATTCGATACGCGCTCCTGGCCGGCCTGGCCATTGTCAGTTACATGCTTCTGCTGGCCTGGCAGGAAGACTATCCGTCATCGGCACCTGCAACCGACGTGGTACAGACCCAACAAAGTAATGGCGATGTCCCTGCTGCTGGCAACACTGCCACTGACCTGCCATCGGATATACCCTCTGACACACCTGCACCCGTCAGCTCAGACGTTCCCGTTCTTGCCAGTGGCAACAGCGCTGATGCGACACCACAGAGTACTGAGACCCTGATCAACGTCAGCACTGACGTATTGAACGTCACCATCGACCGCCGCGGTGGCGATATTGTGTTTGTGTCACTGCCAGAACACTACACTCAGATCGACACGCCGGACCAGCCATTTGTGTTGCTCGAGAACACAACACTGCGAACCTACGTCGCGCAAAGCGGTCTCATTGGGCGCAATGGAATTGATGGGGCAGAGCGTCCTCTGTACTCGGCCAGCACCGACAGCTATACCCTGGCGTCAGGGCAGGACGTGCTTAATGTGGACCTGAGCTACACAGACAACAATGGCGTCGAAGTGACCAAACGGTTTACGTTCGAGCGTGACAACTACCTGATCGACATTGTTTATGAGGTCGACAACACCACCGATATGCCATGGCAGGCCAACATGTTTGGCCAGATCAAACGCAGCAATTACGAAGACCCGACACAGGGCAGTGGCTTTGGCATGGCCAGCTTTCTCGGTTTTGCCACCACCACCAGCGAAGACAACTACCTCAAGATTCCCTTCGACGAGGTTGAAGACCGCGCTTCACACGAAATCGAAGGCGGCTGGGTTGCGCTGGGACAGCATTACTTTATTTCAGCGTTTATTCCGCCGCAACAGTCCCGCAACAGTTTTTCATTCCGTCGTAACAGCCAGAATGAGTATATCGGCGGTTTTACCAGTTCAGAAGTAGTGGTGGCGCCGAACAGCAGCGGTTCACAGCAGATGTCCTTATATGCCGGCCCCAAGGATCAGTATCGACTCGGTGAAATCGCTCCCTGGCTGGACCGTACCATCGACTATGGTTGGTTGTGGTTCGTTGCTTCGCCCATTTACTGGCTGCTGACCAAAATCAATGCCCTGATTGGAAACTATGGCTGGTCCATCCTGATACTGACCGTTATTGTCAAAGGCGTGTTTTTTAAGCTGTCCGCCACCAGCTACCGCTCCATGGCCAACATGCGCCGTGTCATGCCGAAGATGAATCAGCTCAAAGAGCGATATGGCGACGACAAAATGAAGTTGCAGAAAGCCACCATGGAATTATATAAAAAGGAGAAGATCAATCCTTTTGGTGGCTGTTTGCCAATGCTGGTACAAATGCCGGTGTTCATTGCACTGTACTGGGTGTTGCTGGAAGGCGTCGAATTGCGCCACGCTCCCTGGATTCTGTGGATAAACGATCTTTCAGTGATGGATCCGTATTTTGTCCTGCCATTATTGATGGGCGCGTCAATGTACGTGCAGTTCATGTTGAACCCGACACCGCAGGATCCGACTCAGGCCAAGATCATGAAATTCATGCCCGTGGTCATGACCATCTTCTTCCTGTGGTTTCCAGCCGGTCTGGTACTCTATTGGCTGGCGAACAGTGTTCTGGGTATCGCCCAGCAGTGGTATATCACCCGTAATCTTGACAAGGAATATGCGGCCAAAGAGGCGGCTAAAAACTAGCCAATCTACTCATGCTCAGCGCATCGGATACGGACACAATCTGTGCAGTAGCCACACCACCCGGTCGCAGTGGTGTGGGTATGGTACGGGTGTCCGGACCGGCCTGCCTGGCTATCGCCAATGCCGTCCTGCATTTCGCCCCCACCCCACGACATGCACATTACTGTCCGTTTCACGACAGTCATGGCGAGCTGGTCGATCAGGGCATCGCCCTGTACTTCCCCGGACCCAATTCCTTCACCGGCGAGGATGTTCTTGAGCTACAGGGGCATGGTGGTTATTTCATTATGGATGCGCTGTTGAAAATCACCCTGGCAGCCGGAGCACGGCTGGCACGCCCGGGCGAATTCACAGAGCGCGCCTTCCTGAATGATAAAGTCGATCTGGCGCAGGCGGAGGCGATCGCCGACCTTATCGACAGCAGTTCTGCCGAAGCCGCTAAAAGTGCCATGCGTACGCTTCAGGGCGAGTTTTCCCGACTGATTGATGACCTCGCGGAAGCCATTACCTTGCTCCGTGTTTATCTGGAAGCAGCCATTGATTTTACCGACGAGGAAATCGATTTTCTCAGCGAAGGCCGTATTGCCGAAAAGCTTGAAGCCATCATCATCTCACTCGACAAAGTGCTCGAACAGGCCCGCCAGGGCGCACTGATCCGGGAAGGCATGGCTGTGGTGATTGCCGGTAAACCCAATGCCGGCAAATCCAGTCTGCTTAATGCGCTGGCAGGCAAAGACTCCGCAATTGTCACCGACATCGCCGGCACCACACGCGATGTATTGAGCGAACAGATCACTATCGACGGTATGCCTCTTCATATCACGGACACTGCCGGTCTGCGCGACAGTGATGACATCGTTGAGCAGGAGGGCATCCGACGCGCTCTGAATGCAGTTAAACAGGCCGACAGAATACTGCTGGTGGTAGATGCCAGTATGGAATCGGTTGATAGCCGCAGCATCAAACACTATCTGCAGACGCCGGGTTTTGAAGCCCTTACGCAAGCACTGGACACGTCCCGACTCACGATCATCCAGAACAAGGTTGATGTGCAGGGAGGGCAGCCAAATCTGTTGCCACCAGACAACAAAACCGGTGCCAGTGTCATTCAACTGTCCGCAAAACAGGGGAGCGGCATCGATCTTCTGCGACAACATCTGAAAGATTGTATGGGCTTTCAGGCCACTGCAGAAGGCGGCTTTATTGCCCGACGGCGACACCTGGACGCTTTGCGCAAGACCCGGGAATGTCTGGAACAGGCCCGTTTTCAGCTATCACATCATGCCGCTGCCGAACTTGTAGCGGAAGATCTTCGCCATGCGCATCGTCATCTGGGTGAAATCACCGGCGCTGTCACCACCGATGACCTCTTGGGTCGTATTTTTTCCAGTTTTTGCATCGGCAAATAAAAAAATTTGCCTGTTCTCAAGGTGGTCAAAAACTGTGTATAAAATCACATTTTCTGTGCATAAGTTTTTAATCAAATTTCACTCTTTTTTGCCCTGTGGATAACAAGCCTTGTTCTGCACAGCTTGATAAACGCTTTACTGCAGCTTGAGCAGTGCTTTTACACTGATTTATACAGCCAATAAGTAATTGTTTGTTAACAATAAAAATGGCTTGTCTACAGAAAACCGGTTTACCATTAGTATTAACAGTATTAAGTCTTTATGTTTTATCAATAACTTTAAATATTAATTATTATGTATTTTGTGAATAACATCAGCTTGTGGATTATTTTCCATCACAAGCCTTTAAATTTCTCTTACAAGGCTTATACTTAGCACCCTTTCAAATTTCGAACAGTTTAGTTATGGATTTTTCCAAACGATATGACGTGATCGTGGTCGGTGGTGGTCATGCTGGCACCGAAGCGGCCCTGGCGGCAGCGCGGTCAGGCGTGAAAACCCTGTTGCTGACGCACAATATCGAAACCCTGGGCCAGATGTCCTGCAACCCGGCTATCGGCGGTATCGGCAAAAGCCATCTGGTTCGTGAAATTGACGCCCTCGGTGGCGCCATGGCCAGAGCAACCGACCTGGCTGGTATCCAGTTTCGCGTGCTGAACAGCAGCAAAGGCCCCGCCGTGCGTGCCACTCGAGCTCAGGCAGACCGCACCTTGTACAAGGCTGCCATTCGAAAAATACTTGAAAGTCAGGAAAATCTTGAGGTTTTTCAGCAGGCTGCAGACGACCTGATTATTAGCGGCGAGCGTGTCGACGGCGTTGTGACGCAAATGGGTGTCCGTTTTTTTGCCCCCACCGTGGTACTGACCACCGGTACTTTCCTCGGCGGCAAGATCCACATTGGCATGCAAAATACCTCAGGCGGCAGGGCGGGTGATCCGCCCTCGATCAAGCTTGCTGATCGTTTGCGCGAATTGCCTTTCAACGTGGGCAGATTAAAAACCGGTACGCCGCCGCGCATCGATGCCCGTTCTGTCGATTTCTCCGTCATGCAGGCACAGCCGGGTGATACACCGCTGCCGGTGATGTCATTCATGGGGCGTGTGGAAGACCACCCGGAACAGATTAATTGTTATATAACAGCCACTAACGAACGCTGTCACGAAATCATACGCGGTGGTCTGGATCGTTCACCGATGTATTCCGGTGTTATCGAAGGCATCGGTCCCCGGTACTGTCCTTCAATCGAAGACAAGGTGATGCGGTTTGCTGACAAGACCTCGCACCAGATTTTTGTTGAACCCGAAGGGCTGACCACGAACGAACTGTACCCCAATGGCATTTCAACCAGCCTGCCATTTGATGTCCAGATTGAGCTTGTGCGTCAGATCAGGGGCTTCGAAAATGCCCATATCACGCGCCCCGGTTACGCCATCGAGTATGACTTTTTTGACCCACGCGAATTGCAACACTCGCTGGAAACCCGGTTTATCAAAGGCCTGTATTTCGCCGGTCAGATAAACGGCACCACCGGTTATGAAGAAGCGGGCGCCCAGGGTCTGTTGGCCGGAATCAATGCTGCGCGCGCATCCCGTGAACTGGAAAGCTGGTGTCCACGACGTGACCAGGCCTACATCGGTGTGCTGGTCGACGACCTGATCAGCATGGGCACCACCGAACCTTACCGAATGTTTACCAGTCGCGCCGAATACCGGCTGTTGCTGCGTGAAGACAATGCCGATCTGCGGCTGACCAGTATTGGCCGTGATATGGGCCTGATTGACGACTCGAGGTGGCAGGCGTTCTGTCAGAAACAGGACAGTATCGGCGATGAACTGAAACGTCTGAAATCGGTCTGGGTACAGCCTGGCACTGACAAGGAAGCCGCCATCAGCGGCCTGCTGGATAAACCGCTGGGTCGCGAATACAGCCTTGCTGATTTGCTGGCACGGCCGGAACTCAGCTATAAGACCATGCGTGATGCACTGCATGAAACCTCGATAGACATGCCACAGCTGGATCCACAGGTAACGCAACAGGTAGAAATACAACTGAAATATCAGGGTTATATCAACCGTCAGGAAGAAGATATTCAAAAACTCAAACGCCAGGAAAACACGGCGTTGCCAGCAGATTTTGATTATCAGCACATGGATGGCCTGTCCAATGAACTGAAACAGAAACTGCTTGCAGCCAGGCCCGATACCATTGCCCGTGCCGCCCGCATTCCCGGCATGACACCGGCTGCAGTGTCGTTGTTGCTGATTTATCTGAAAAAATACCAGGCTGTCAGAGCCCGAAAATCTGCCTGACATGGACCTCGAGAAGCAACTGGAAAAACGGCTAAAAGACGGGCTGGCGCAGATGGATCTCAGCGACAGTGTCAATGAACGCCAGCAGGCCGCCCTGATTGCCTATGTCAATCTGCTCGATAAATGGAATCAGGCATTCAATCTGTCCGCGGTGCGGGATCCACGCGACATGGTGTCCCGGCATCTGCTTGACAGTCTGAGCCTGCTGCCACGCATTCGTGAGCTGAGCGCGGCCAAACCCGATTTCAGCATTCTGGATGTTGGTACCGGCCCGGGTTTGCCGGGAATACCACTGGCGCTGTGCCTGCCGGATAGCAAATTCTTTCTGCTGGACAGCAATGGCAAAAAAACCCGCTTTGTATTTCAGGCGGTCATGACGCTGGGAATAAAAAATGTCAAAGTTGAAAACGCGCGCATCGAAAGCTACCAAAGTCCTGGCCAACTTGATATTGTCGTTAGCCGGGCGTTTTCCTCGCTTGCTGACTTTGCCCTTGGCTGCGAGCACTTGTGTGGTCCGCAGACCCGATTGCTGGCGATGAAAGGCCTGTATCCGGCCGACGAAATTCGCGACCTGCCGCCACACTGGCAGCACGTGGATGCCCGCGCCCTGGATATTCCGCAGTGCGATGGACAGCGTCATATTATCGAACTGTTAATTAAATCACGTAATAACAACGCATCTGACAATGCGTGACCAGGCCCTGGCAACAGCAGCAAACGGCACTATCAGACAGGAACGGCAGGTGACAAAAATAATCGCGATCGCCAACCAGAAAGGCGGTGTAGGCAAAACAACCACGTCAGTCAATCTGGCAGCCTCGCTGCAGGCGACCCGGCGTCGTGTGTTACTGGTCGATATGGACCCACAGGGCAATGCCACCATGGGCAGCGGCATCGATAAAGCCGATCTGGAGTATTCTGTTTATGACGTGTTGATCGGGGAAGCCAGCTTCGATCAGGCAGTGGCCAAAACACCGGAGTCAGGTTTTGACATGTTGCCGGCAAACGGTGACCTGGTCGCCGCCGAGATCGAACTGCTGGAGATCGATCAACGCGAAAGCCGGTTGAAGACGCTATTGGCTGAGGTCAGTGAGCGCTATGATTTTATTGTCATCGATTGCCCACCTTCACTGAATATGCTCACGCTTAATGCACTGGTGGCAGCGCAAGGCGTCATCATTCCAATGCAGTGTGAATATTATGCACTGGAAGGCCTGTCGGCGTTGGTGGATACCATTTCCGCCGTTTGCGAAACGCACAACCCTGAACTTCGCATCGAAGGCATTTTGCGCACCATGTATGACCCGCGCAACAAACTGACCACGGAAGTGTCAGGTCAGTTATACGACCACTTTGGTGATCGCGTTTACCGTACTGTGGTGCCTCGCAACGTCAGACTGGCGGAAGCGCCCAGTTACGGTTTGCCGGTGCTGCAATATGATCGTCAGTCGCGTGGCGCCATTGCCTATCTGGCGCTGGCCGGAGAAATGCTGCGCCGTCAGGAGCAGGCCGCCGTCTGAGCAGGGTATCGTTTGAGTTAACCATCAAGGATCAAAAAGGTTTTAGCATGTCAGGAAAGAAAAAACTGGGCCGTGGTCTGGACAAACTGCTGGGCAGTGCAGCGGCGTCACACCGCGCCGCGCAGGCCGCCGAGCAGGTCTCCCTGCAGCCCGATGCAGCGGTGGGTCAGCCGCAGGCCAGAGCAGACAAAGACAGTGAACTCAGGCACTTGCCGGTTGAACTGATTCAGCGCGGCAAATACCAGCCGCGCACAGATATGCACGAAGAAGCGCTGCAGGAACTGGCCGAGTCCATCAAGGCCCAGGGTGTGATGCAGCCCATCGTGGTGCGCCCGGTGCCAGGTGATCGCTATGAAATCATCGCCGGTGAGCGCCGCTGGCGTGCGACCCAGCTTGCCGGACTGGACACCATACCGGCGGTCATTCGCCTGGTTGGCGATGAATCGGCAATAGCCATGTCGCTGATCGAGAATATCCAGCGTGAAAACCTCAATCCGATTGAGGAGGCGATGGCCCTCAAACGGTTACAGGAAGAATTTGAACTCACCCAGCAGGAAGTGGCTGAAGCGGTAGGCAAGTCCCGCACTACCGTGACCAATCTGTTGCGTCTGATGGCCCTGAGCCATGATGTGCGTCTGATGCTTGAGCGCGGCGACCTGGAAATGGGTCACGCCCGGGCATTGCTGGGACTGCCGCCGGAACAGCAATCGGATGCCGCCAAGGCCGTCAGCGGTAAAGGCCTGTCAGTGCGTCAGACTGAGTCCATGGTCAGACGTCTGCTGGCTGAAGACACGCCGAAAAAAGCGGAGGTGGCGCGGCAGGATCCGGACATTGCCAGTCTGGAAAACAAACTGTCCGAGCGCATCGGCGCCAGAGTACAAATACAGCACAGTAGCAAAGGCGCCGGCAAACTTACGCTGCGCTACAACAGCCTGGATGAACTGGATGGCATTCTTGCCCACATAAAGTAATCCGGTTTTAGTCAGGAGAGTGCAATACCGTGTTGATTGGTCGAGCTAAAATCCCTATAATGCGCACCTCTGAAAGGGGAACGGAAGCCAAAAACAAGAGAGCTTTTGACGACCAACGCCATACATGTCAACGATAAAAGCTCCTCCCATATATAAAGTTGGAGTTATTCAAACTGTTACGTTGCTGTTAGTGGTGCTGGTAACGGCATCAGGCAACTGGCTGAATGCATATTCTTTATTGATCGGTGGTTTGATCTGTTTAATACCGGGCACACTTTTCGCGAGAAAAGCGTTCAAGTACCGGGGCGCAAGGTCGGCCGAACTGATTGTAAAAGAGCTTTATAAGGGTGAAGCGATAAAACTGGTTTTGATGGGTGCGGGATTTGCACTGAGTTTTATCTACGTTAAACCACTGAATGTTGTGGCTTTGTTTTCAGGATTTGTCCTGGTACACATAACAGGCGTGCTTGTGTTTGTCCGCGTAAGCAAGCCTGACCGGAACAACCCGTAAAATCGGCAAACTGACAAGAATTTACTGACTCATGGCAGATGCAAACTCAACAGGCTTTACCATGCCTGAATACGAAAGCGGCACTGAATACATTGCCCACCACCTTGGTTTCCTGAGATACGGCCGAACGGCTGATGGCAGCTGGGGTTTCGCACACTCTGTTGAAGAAGCCGACGCGATGGGTTTCTGGGCGATCAATGTAGACTCCATGATCATGTCCCTGCTGGTGGGCGTTATCTTCATGGGTCTGTTCTACGCAGTCAGCCGACGCGCCACCTCGGGCAACCCCGGATCGCTGCAAAATGCCGTGGAATTTATCGTCGAGATGGTACAGTCGACGATCAAGAGTACGTTCTTCGGCCGTAATGCGCTTATTGGCCCGTTGGCGCTGACCATTTTCTGCTGGATCTTTATGATGAACCTGATGGACCTGGTGCCGGTGGACTGGATTCCACTGTTCGCACAGGTAGTCGCTCAGGACAGTCACACCTACTTTAAAGCCGTTCCTACAACTGACTTGAACATCACCGCTGCCTTCGCCATCTGCGTGTTCATTCTGGTCATTTTTTACAGCATCAAAATTAAAGGCATAGGCGGGTTCCTTGGTGAGTTTGCTTTCCATCCCTTTGGTAAATGGGCGTTGCCGCTCAACCTCATCATGGAAATCCCCAGCTTTCTTGCCAAGCCGGTATCGCTGGCGCTCCGACTCTACGGTAACCTGTTTGCCGGTGAGATGATCTTCCTGGTAATTGCCATGATTGGATGGTTCCAGCTGCCACTGCATTTTGCATGGGCGGTGTTCCACATCCTGATTATTACCCTGCAAGCGTATCTGTTCATGATGCTGACAATTGTCTATCTGAACCAGGCACACACGGAGCCTGAGGCTCACTAAACCCTTAACCTTTTTTTGTTAGACCTTTTGTTAAATCTTGGAGAAAAAAATGGAAACTATTCAGGCATTTTCTGTAATCGCTATCGCCCTCATCTTCGGTCTGTGTGGCGCTGGTACAGCGGTTGCGTTCGGTAATCTGGGTGGCAAGCTGATTGAAAGCTCTGCACGTCAGCCAGAGCTGGCGCCAAAACTGCAGGTTCAGTTCTTCCTGGTTGCCGGTTTCGTCGACGTAATCTCGATCATTGGCGTGGGTGTGTCTTTCCTGGTGATCTTCGCAAATCCTTTCCTGGGTTAACCGAACGCTTGAATCGATTTTCAAGCCCAGCGGATAACTAACGCAGAGGTGACACCATGAATCTTAATGCAACCATAATCGGTCAATCGATAGCCTTCGCTATCTTTGTCTGGTTCTGTCTGAAGTATGTGTGGCCGCCGATTACGGCAGCCCTGGCAGAGCGGCAGAAAAAGATTGCGGATGGCCTGGAAGCGGCAGAGCGGGCTCAGACTGACCTGAACCTGGCGCAGAACAAGGCGGCAGACGAGCTTCGCGACGCAAAAGTCAAAAGCGCAGAAATCATCGACATGGCAAACAAACGTGCCAACCAGATCGTTGATGAAGCCAAAGACAAAGCGCGCGACGAAGGCCAGCGGTTGATTTCTGGCGCTCAGGCCGAAATTGAAATGGAAGTTCAGCGCGCGCGTGAAGTGTTGCGAGCGCAAGTCGCGGCTATCGCGATCTCCGGTGCTGAGAAAATTCTCGAAAGCTCTGTGGATCAGGCCGCTAACGAAGAGCTGGTTAAAAAACTCGCTTCTGAGTTATAGGCGAACATACGATGGCAGAGTCAATTACATTAGCCCGCCCTTACGCCAACGCTGCTTTTGAAGTCGCTGTTGCCGACAAAGCGCTGGCTGAATGGTCAGGAATGCTGAAGACGCTTGCAGCTGTAGCCGCAGACGACAAAATCAGCAATTTGCTGAAGAACCCGGCGCTGACTGCTGAAAAGCAGGCGGATGCGCTGCTGGCAATTAGTGGTGATGAAACATCAGCCAAGGGCAAAAACATGATCAGGCTGTTGGCGGAGAATCGTCGACTGACCCTGCTGCCCGAAATTGCAGAAATCTTTGAGGTTCTGAAAGCTGCGAAAGAGAAGAGTATCGACGTCGAGCTGGCGACAGCGTTTACCTTGAGTGACGCCCTCGTTGAGCAACTGACCCAGGCACTTCAGAAACGATTGGATCGTACGGTCAAGCTGCATACCAGCGTTGATCAGGGTCTGATCGGTGGTGCCGTCATTCGCGCAGGTGATACCGTCATCGACAGTTCTGTTCGCGGAAAACTGAACAAATTAGCCGAATCATTGAGTTCCTAGAACAGCTGGGAATGAGGGAATAAGCATGCAACAACTGAACCCGTCAGAAATCAGTGAAATTATCAAACAGAGAATCGATAATCTCGACGTTTCTGTGCAGGCCAAAAACGAAGGTACCATCGTCAGCGTTTCTGACGGTATCGTTCGTATCCACGGTCTGGCAGATGTCATGTACGGTGAGATGATCGAATTTGATGGTGGCCTTTTTGGTATGGCACTTAACCTGGAGCGTGACTCCGTGGGTGCTGTGGTACTGGGCGACTACCAGAGTCTGGCTGAAGGCCAGTCCTGCCGTTGCACCGGCCGAATTCTGGAAGTACCCGTAGGTCCGGAGATGGAAGGTCGGGTTGTAGATGCCCTGGGTAACCCCATCGACGGCAAAGGCGCGATCAACGCCAAGCTGACGGCTCCGGTTGAGAAAGTTGCTCCCGGTGTAATCGCCCGTAAGTCGGTTGACCAACCGGTACAGACCGGTCTTAAGGCGATTGACGCCATGGTGCCGATTGGCCGTGGCCAGCGCGAGCTGATCATTGGTGACCGCCAGGTTGGTAAAACAGCTGTTGCCGTTGATGCCATCATCAACCAGAAAGGCAAAAACGTTAAGTGTGTTTACGTTGCTATCGGCCAGAAGCAGTCTTCCATCGCTCAGGTGGTAAGCAAGCTGGAAGAGCACGGCGCCATGGAATACACCGTGGTTGTTGCCGCCAGCGCCTCTGACCCCGCATCCATGCAATACCTGGCACCTTACTCAGGCTGCTCAATGGGTGAGTATTACCGCGACCGCGGCGAAGACGCCCTGATCATTTACGATGACCTGACCAAGCAGGCCTGGGCCTACCGTCAGATCTCCCTGCTGTTGCGTCGCCCGCCGGGCCGCGAAGCTTATCCTGGTGACGTATTCTATTTGCACTCACGTTTGCTGGAGCGCGCATCGCGCGTTAACGCAGACTATGTAGAGCAGATGACCAACGGCGAAGTGAAAGGCAAAACCGGTTCATTGACCGCGCTGCCCATCATTGAGACTCAGGCGGGTGACGTATCTGCATTCGTACCGACCAACGTTATCTCCATCACGGATGGTCAGATCTTCCTGGAAACTGACCTGTTTAACGCTGGTATCCGTCCTGCGATCAACGCCGGTCTGTCAGTATCCCGGGTTGGTGGTGCGGCTCAAACCAAGATCATCAAGAAACTGGGCGGCGGTATTCGTATCGCGCTGGCTCAGTATCGCGAACTGGCGGCATTCGCCCAGTTTGCATCGGATCTGGACGATGCCACCCGCGCACAGCTGGAGCACGGTCAGCGTGTTACCGAGCTGATGAAGCAGGGTCAGTATTCGCCAATGTCGGTTGCCGAAATGGGCCTGGTGCTGTTTGCAGCCAACGAAGGTTTCCTGAAAGACGTTGACCTGAACAAGATCGTTGCGTTTGAAAAAGCGCTGCTGTCCTATGCCAACAGCCAGCACGGCGAGCTGTTAACTAGCATAAACAGCAAGCCTGACTTTAACGACGAAATTGCAGCCCAGCTGAAGTCGTTGATCGAGCAGTTCAAAGCAACTCAAACCTGGTAACTGTGGTTTTTAACTACAGACCGGGCAATATTCGGTAGGCGGTGAATTATGGCTGGTGGAAAAGAGATTCGAGGCAAGATCTCCAGCATCAATAATACGCGGAAAATAACCAGCGCCATGGAAATGGTGGCTGCGTCAAAGATGCGTAAAGCGCAGGATCGCATGGCAGTTGGCAAACCTTACGCGACACATATGCGTAATGTTATTGGCCATATTGCCAATGCGAACCCGGAGTATCGTCACGTCTATTTCACCAAGCGTGAAGTCAAACGTGCCGGGTTTATTGTCATATCATCAGACCGTGGCCTGTGTGGCGGTCTGAACATCAACGCATTCAAGGCGGCCGTCAAAGCGATCAGCAGTTTGCGTAAACAGAACGTCGAAGTCGAGTTCGCAGCAGTAGGCGCCAAGGCAACGTCGTTCTTCAACAGTTATGGCGGCAAGGTCGTGGCATCAGTACGTGGTCTGGGCGACAAGCCCGAGCTCGCTGATGTTATCGGTGCAGTCAAGGTGATGCTGGACAAGTTCGACAATGGCGAAATCGATCAGCTTTTCCTGGTCAGCAACAATTTTGTCAACACCATGACGCAAACACCGGTGGTAGCGCAGTTATTGCCGCTGGAGCCATCAGACGACAAAGAGCTCAAGCATCACTGGGACTATATTTACGAGCCCCAGGCCGAAGCTCTGCTGGATGGCCTGCTGGCACGTTATGTTGAAACGCAAGTTTATCAGGCAGTGGTTGAAAATCTTGCCTGCGAACAGGCGGCCCGGATGCTTGCAATGAAGAACGCAACTGACAACGCAGGCGATTTGATAGAAGAGCTTGGCCTTGTCTACAACAAGGCGCGGCAGGCTTCCATTACACAGGAACTGTCAGAGATCGTCAGCGGCGCGGCCGCTGTCTGATCGCCAGCGACAAACAGATATTTAACCAGTTTAGAAGATCAGGAATACTTAAGAGGAACCGGACATGAGTAGCGGTCGTATCGTACAAATTATCGGTGCAGTTATCGACGTACAATTCCCGCGGGAAGACGTACCTCGTATCTATGATGCACTGTCCGTCGAAGGCGGCGAAATCACACTCGAGGTGCAGCAGCAGTTGGGCGACGGCATCGTGCGTACCATCGCAATGGGCAGCACCGAAGGTCTGCGTCGTGGTCTGGACGTGTCCAACACCAAAGCGCCGGTTTCTGTACCCGTGGGTAAAGAAACCCTGGGTCGTATCATGGACGTTCTGGGTCGCCCCATTGATGAGCGTGGTGACATCGGTGAACAGGAGCGTATGCCCATTCACCGTAAAGCGCCTGCTTATGACGAGTTGTCCGCATCCAGCGAACTGCTGGAAACCGGCATCAAGGTAATCGACCTGATCTGCCCGTTTGCAAAAGGTGGTAAAGTGGGTCTGTTCGGTGGTGCTGGTGTTGGTAAGACCGTCAACATGATGGAGCTGATCAACAACATCGCAAAAGCCCACAGCGGTCTGTCTGTATTCGCCGGTGTTGGTGAGCGTACTCGTGAAGGTAACGACTTCTACCACGAGATGCAGGAATCCAAAGTTATCGACATGGATGACCTGACTAACTCCAAAGTGGCAATGGTTTACGGCCAGATGAACGAGCCGCCCGGCAACCGTCTGCGTGTGGCGCTGACCGGTCTGACCATGGCAGAAAAATTCCGTGATGAAGGTCGTGACGTACTGTTCTTCGTTGACAACATCTACCGTTACACACTGGCGGGTACCGAAGTATCAGCACTGCTGGGCCGTATGCCTTCAGCGGTAGGTTACCAGCCAACACTGGCGGAAGAGATGGGTGTTCTGCAGGAACGTATCACCTCGACCAAGACCGGTTCCATCACCTCCATCCAGGCGGTATACGTACCGGCGGATGACTTGACTGACCCGTCACCGGCCACCACCTTTGCCCACCTTGATGCAACGGTTGTACTGTCACGCTCCATCGCCGAACTGGGTATCTACCCGGCAATCGATCCACTGGATTCAACATCACGTCAGCTGGACCCGCTGGTTATCGGTCAGGAGCACTACGAAGTTGCTCGTGGCGTACAGACAGTGCTGCAGCGTTATAAGGAACTGAAGGACATCATCGCAATTCTGGGTATGGACGAATTGTCAGAAGACGACAAACAGACTGTAGCCCGGGCGCGTAAAATTCAGCGTTTCCTGTCGCAGCCGTTCTTTGTTGCTGAAATCTTCACCAACACCCCCGGCAAATACGTGTCCCTGAAAGACACCATTGCGGGCTTTAAAGGCATCCTGGAAGGTGACTACGATCACATTCCGGAACAGGCCTTTAACATGGTCGGTACGATTGAAGAAGCTGTCGAGAAAGCAGCTAAACTCAAAGGCTGATAGTGTTGTTTGCAGGCAGGCTGGCAACAGTCTGTCTGCGCTGAACATCAATGGTCTGACAGAATTGCAAAGAGATAAAGTTTATGGCGATGACAATGCATTGTGACATCGTAAGTGCCGAAAAACAGATCTTCTCCGGCCTGGTAGAAATGGTCGTGGCGACGGGAACACTGGGTGATCTGGGTGTGGCACCAGGCCATGCACCTTTGCTGACCGAGCTTATTCCCGGACCGGTACGCTGCGTGCTGCGTGACGGAGCAGAAGAAATTTATTACGTATCCGGCGGTTACCTCGAAGTACAGAGCGGAACGGTTACCGTGCTCGCTGATACGGCAATCCGCGCTGGCGATGTAGACGAAGCTGCGGCTCAGAAAGCTATCGAAGACGTACAGTCAGCGATTGCCAACAAAGACGCCGAGTTCGAATACTCACGCGCTGCGACACAGCTGGCTGAAGCTGTTGCACAGCTTCGTGCACTCAAGCAAATACGCAAGTAACAGTCACATCGCTTTGAAAGTTCGGGAAAAAAGGGTAGCCTAACCGCTACCCTTTTTTTATGGACGTTACTCAGGACAGACCATGAGCACAGACGTAATTGTGTTGGCCGCAGGCAAGGGCACACGAATGTATTCCGACCAACCTAAAGTCCTGCACACACTGGCCGGAAAACCCATGCTTGGTCACGTCATCTCAGCAGCAACAGCGATCGGTGCCGATGGCATTCATGTTGTCACCGGATTCCAGTCTGCTCAGGTTCGCGCCTACTTCGACAGAAACCCTGTCGACGCGTCGCTTAACTGGGTGGAACAGACAGAGCAGTTGGGTACCGGACACGCCGTCATGCAGGCGGCGCCGACGTTGGCAGACGACAAAACCGTGGTTGTACTTTACGGTGACGTTCCACTGATAACGTCGGCGACTCTGCTTCAATTGCAGGCCAAGGCCGAAGAAACCGGCATCGCCGTGTTGACTCTGGTGACTGATAACCCAACTGGCCTGGGTCGTATCATTCGTGATGAGTCGGGTCAGATTAGCGCGATTGTGGAAGAGAAGGACGCCTCCGACGAGCAAAAAAAGATTAACGAAATTAATACCGGCATCATGGCGTTCAACGCCGGCAAATTAAAACGATGGCTTGCTTCACTGACCACCGAGAACGCCCAGGGAGAGTATTACCTGACCGATACAGTGGCCCTGGCATGCAACGATGGTTGCAGTGTCGCCAGTTTACAGACCCATGACAGTGACGAGGTACAGGGAGTCAACAATAGATTGCAGCTCGCCGAACTGGAACGTAATTACCAGTTACGGCAGGCGCAACACCTGGCATTGAAGGGAGTCACTGTGCGGGATCCGGCCCGTCTCGATATACGAGGCTCATTGCAGGTTGGGCGGGACGTGTGTCTCGACATCAATGTCATTGTTGAAGGCAATGTGACACTCGGCGATCGGGTCAATATAGGGCCAAATGTCACTCTTATCGATTGTAACATCGGCGACGACTGCACCATTCTGGCCAACAGCCATCTGGAAGGCAGCACGTTATCAAAAGCATGTACTGTCGGCCCATTCGCGCGACTGCGAGCTGGCACTGAACTGGGCGATCGAAGCAAAATCGGTAACTTTGTTGAAACCAAAAAATCCAGTATTGGACCCGGCAGTAAAGTGAATCATCTGAGTTATATCGGTGATGCCAGTATCGAAGACAACGTCAATATCGGTGCCGGTACCATTACCTGCAACTATGACGGCATTAACAAATTCAGGACAGTCATCAAGGCAGGTGTTTTTATTGGTTCCAACAGCGCACTGGTGGCGCCGGTAAGTATCGGGCGTGATGCTACCGTCGCGGCGGGCTCTGTTGTTACGTCGGATGTACCAGACAATGATCTCGCCGTCGCGCGCGGAAAGCAAAAAAATATTTCCGGATGGAAACGTCCAGTCAAAAAATAGATTATCGAAAGTAACAGGGGTTGTTTATGTGCGGAATTGTCGGCGCGGTAGCACAGCGGGATGTGGTTGAAATATTACTGGAAGGTCTAAAACGCCTGGAGTATCGGGGTTACGATTCCGCCGGCGTGGCGGTTCTCGGCAGCAAAGATGAGTCGTTGACTTCGGTCAGGGCCGTCGGCAAAGTTAAAAAACTGGTCAACAAGATTGAAGAAAACCCGACACAGGGTAAGACCGGCATTGCCCATACCCGCTGGGCAACTCACGGTGTTCCCAGTGAAAACAATGCTCACCCTCATATGTCCCATGACGAACTTGCTCTGGTTCACAACGGTATTATTGAGAACCACGATGCACTTAGAAAACAACTGCTTGCAGACGGTTATGCATTCACCTCCGACACCGACACCGAGGTTGTTGTGCATCTGATTCATCGCGCAATGCGTCAGGAAAAAATCGATCTGCTGAGCGCCGTGCAACATGTTGTACCAATGTTACATGGTGCCTATGGTCTTTGCGTCATCAGTACTAAGGAGCCTGAAACTCTGGTGGTTGCTCGCAGTGGCAGCCCACTGGTAATCGGCGTCGGTATAGGCGAAAACTTTGTCGCATCCGATCCGCTGGCATTGGGGCAGGTAACAGACCGATTTATTTACCTGGAAGAAGGTGATGTCGCCGAGGTTAAACGAAAATCCATCAGCATCTTTGCTGACGGCAAGCCCGTGGAGCGAAAACGCACGCGTATCCGCAGCGATCTTTCCGAAATAGAGAAGGGCGACTATGGCCACTTTATGCTCAAGGAAATATACGAGCAAAGTGCTGTCATCAAGAACACGCTAAGTGGCCGGGTCAGCGCCAACCATGTATTGGAAGAAGCCTTTGGTATCAAAGCAAAAGATATTTTCGACAAGGTCAATAATGTACAGATTGTTGCCTGCGGAACCAGTTTCCACGCCGGCTTGATCACCAAATACTGGCTCGAAAACATCGCCAAGATGCCGTGTCAGGTGGATATCGCCAGTGACTATCGTTATCGCAATATAATCGTCCGACCCGGTACGCTGTTTGTGACGATTTCGCAGTCTGGCGAAACTGCAGATACGCTGGCGGCGTTACGTTACGCCGATGAACTTGGCTATGTCGGTAGCCTGGCAATCTGCAATGTGGCCACCAGCTCTCTGGTGCGTGAATCTGACTTCTCGCTTTTGACCATGGCCGGGCGGGAAATAGGCGTGGCCTCTACCAAGGCTTTCACGACTCAGCTTTGCGCATTGTTGCTGCTGTCGCTGGTGCTGGGCCGCCGCAATGGCATGACAGACGAATCCGAAGCGCAACATGTGACTGATCTGCACAAACTGCCCGGACTGGTTGACCAGGTACTTGAGCTGGACGAGGCAATCAAAGAGTTGTCCATCAGTTTTGCAGACAAGAATCACGCACTGTTCCTGGGTCGTGGCAATCAGTATCCGGTTGCCAAAGAAGGTGCACTCAAACTCAAGGAAATTTCCTATATTCACGCGGAGGCCTATCCCGCTGGCGAACTCAAACATGGGCCGTTGGCGTTGGTAGACGACAAAATGCCGGTCATTGCTGTGGCACCGAATGACGAGCTACTGGGAAAATTGAAAGGCAACCTGGCAGAAGTCAGTGCTCGTGGCGGTAAATTGTTTGTATTTGCCGACGAGAGCGGTGGTTTCGACGATGACGGAGACTACAAACTGATTCGAATGCCTGCAGTACCGGATGTACTGGCGCCCATTCTATATACCGTGCCACTACAGCTGTTGTCCTACCATGTCGCCATTCTAAAAGGTACTGATGTGGATCATCCTCGCAACCTGGCCAAGTCAGTGACAGTGGAGTAGGCAGGTTGGCTTAGTTCCGTTTTCTGCGTCAGTAAGCATAGCAGCTTCAGGACTCTGAAGCCTGCAACGATTCAGCTATACATTAGATGTGTCGGGTGTCACAGAAAAAGGGTCAGTTCTCGTTGCCGCCGATAATATTAGGCTTTTGTGTGCGCAGGGCGCGCAGGCTTTTGTTGATACGCTTCAAATAGTCTTTCAACAGATCTTTGCGCAACCGTGCCACGCCCATGGCCAGTACATCAATGACCAGCAGATGAGCGATGCGGGAAGAAACCGGCGTGAATACCTGCAGGTCCTCTTCCATATTGACATAAATCGGAATCGTACTGAGTTTGCTCAGAGGTGTGTCCTGTGGCGCCAGGCCGACCACTGTCGCGCCGGCTTCAAGTGCCAGTTCCACACTTTGTATCAGGGCTTTGGTGCGACCTGATTGCGAAATGGCAACCACAACGTCTTTGGGGCTGAGCGAAATCGCTGACATGTGCTGAATATGCGGGTCGGTGTAGGCCGTACTGGACAATTGCAGACGGAAAAACTTGTGTTGGGCATCGGAGGCCACCGAACCGGAGGCGCCGAAGCCGTAGAACTCTACCCGGTTGGCCTCGTTGATGGCGGCAATGGCCTGTTCCAGGGCAGTCGGGTCCAGTTGGTCGCGTACTGTCAGCAACGAGCCAATGGTTGAATCAAAGACCTTGTGACTGAGATCGGCGACCGTGTCGCGATCATCCACCGAAAATTGTGAATAGCTGCTGTTTGCGCCCAGGTGCTGGGCCAGTTGCAACTTGAATGACTGGAAGCCATCAAAATCCAGCGCCCGACAGAAACGAACCACCGTCGGTTCGCTGACATCGGCGCGTGCGGCCACGTCGACAATACGCATGCCCAGTACCGCCGAGGTGTTGTCGATGACAAAATCGGCAACCTTGCGCTCGGACTTGCGCAGCAACTCGCGTCGCTCTTTGATTTTACTGATCAGATTCTGGGCATCCACCGCTGTCTTCCTGTTACACTGCGGAGTGTGAAGTTAGGAGTGTGAATATAACAGGAAGCACGCTTTCAGTACCATCCTCATGCTTCATACAATTCTGATGCTGTTACCCAAGCGATCTGCGGTGCTTTGTTTTGGATGCTCACCAACCTGAAATTCGAATCGGACTGTCGATGCAGGAAATTGATGCTGGCGCCTGGAACAGGCTGGCCGGTAGCAACAGTCCGTTCCTGAAACACGAGTTTCTTCTGGCGCTGGAACAAAGCGGATCGGTCAGTGCCGAGACGGGTTGGCAGCCGTGTCACCTGGCAGTCTTTGCTGAGGACAGCAAGCAACTGCTGGCTGCGATGCCGCTGTACCTGAAGAACCACTCTTACGGTGAGTATGTCTTTGACTGGAGCTGGGCCGACGCCTATCAGCGCCACGGGCATGCCTATTACCCCAAACTGCTGACCGCGATTCCGTTTACGCCGAGCCAATCCCCTCGGGTACTGGCCGACAGCCCGGAACGAATACAGGCGCTTATGCCCCATATTATCAGCGCAGTGATGAAGTATGCTGAACAGTCAGGTGCCAGTTCCTGGCATATTCTGTTTCCGGATACGTCAGCCTCAGCCCTGTTTGCCAAAGCCGGGCTGGTTCGCCGGGAGGCCTGTCAGTTTCACTGGCGCAATCGTGATTACCAGAGCTTTGATGGGTTTCTCGATACCTTCAGTTCGCGCAAGCGCAAGAATCTGCGTAAGGAAAGAGCCGATGTGAAAGCTCAGGGCATCAGCTTTGAGCGTCTGCAAGGGGAGGAAATAAGCGACGCGATCTGGGACCGGTTTTATCAGTTCTATCAGAATACCTATCACATTCGTGGTCAGCATGGTTATCTGACGCGCGACTTTTTTCGACAGATACATGCCAGCATGCCTGAAGCAGCGTTTCTGGTAATGGCACAGCGGCACGGCGAATATATCGCCGGGGCGTTATTCTTCGAGGGAGCTGAAAGCCTGTTCGGTCGTTATTGGGGGGCCAGCGACGACTACCAGAATCTGCACTTTGAGACCTGCTATTATCAGGGCATTGAATATTGTATTGCACATCAACTGACGCTGTTTGATGCCGGTGCTCAGGGTGAGCACAAGTTGCGACGCGGCTTCGAACCGGTGAGCACAGAATCCTATCACTGGATACAAGAGCCTGCCTTTCGCCATGCCATCGCTGACTTCTGTGCGCAGGAAATCGATCATGTGCGCGCCTATAAAGAGGCTGCCGTCCAACAATTGCCGTTCAAACGCCCCGACAATGATTGATCCAGTCTGGCTGGTTTACGGATTCTCCAGAATAAAACTACTGAGCAATGTGCGCTGTTCGTCAGTCGGACTTTCAAAACGCAGCACAAGATTCAGGAATTCGGCGTCCCGACGCTTCTCGACTGCGGAGATGCTGTGCACATAAGCGCCAAGATCGTTGATCGCCTGACCCGCCTGGTTGCCCGGTGACAGCGTGACCGAGACGGATGCAAACACACTGGGATGTTGTGCAGCGCGCTTGCAGACCAGCAATACTTCGTCGATGCTGATGTGCTTGATCATGCAACGAAACTCAATGTCTTCCCAGGATACCAGCGCCGTGCCTTTGAGCTTGGGAGATTCTTTGCTTTTGGCGGCGCCGGTCAATGCTTCCAGTGACCCGCCAGGCATACCGTCGCCTTTGCCACTGAGAATTTCCAGTGAGCTGAAAGGCCCGCCTTTGGCGGCCGGCCCGGCTGCAGCCTTGTTCAGTTTGCCGGATTTGACCAGCGCTTTCTGCACTTTGTGCATCAGTTCTTCACCGGTGAACGGCTTGCCCAGATAGTCACTGACGCCTGCCTGCACCGCGCGCATGATGTGTTCCTTGCCGCCCAGGCTGGTGATCATGACGAACGGTATCTGCGCCAGTTTTTCATCGGCACGTACCCACTGCAGCAGCTCTTCGCCACTTACACCGGGCATCTCCCAGTCGCTGAGAATGAGGTCGATGGGTTGCCGGTTCAGAATGGATTGTGCTCTGCGCCCGTCAGCGGCTTCAATAACTTCCCCCTGGGGCAGGTATTTTCGCAGCGTGCGCTTTATCAGATCGCGAATAAAACTGGCATCGTCGATCAGCAGAATTCGAATTTTCATATCATGCCTGTTTACGTAAAAAGACTGGCGCGGAAGCGGTTGAGTCTTTGGCGCTGTAACGATAACCCGCCGAGTTGAATTGACAAATACCTTCTGGCGAATCGATGCGGTTCTTAATGATATGCGCTGCCATCATGCCACGCGCTTTTTTGGCAAAAAAGCTGATTATCTTGTATTGACCGTTTTTGTAATCCTTAAATACCGGGCTGACGATGTCAGCATCCAGTACTTTTTTATCGACCGCACGAAAATATTCATTAGATGCCAGGTTAATCAGAACCCGGTTGCTGTGCCCCTTCATGGCCGTATTCAGGCCTTCAGCAAGCCGGCTGCCCCAGAATTCATACAGGTTTTTGTTGCCGCCGTGTGGCAAGGCAGTGCCCATCTCAAGGCGATAGGGTTGCATCAGATCCAGCGGACGCAGCAGGCCATAAAGCCCCGACAGAATGCGAACGTGGTTTTGCGCATAGGCCATGTCTTTCTGGTTAAGGGCGTGAACGTCCAGGCCCTGATAAACATCGCCGGTAAAGGCATAGATAGCCTGCCGGGCGTTGCTGGTATCAAAGGGTGTCTGCCAGTTGAGGTTGCGCCGGAAATTCAGCTCGCCCAGCGTGGCGCTGATATGCATGAGTTTTGACAGGTCTTCCGGAGATTGCTGGCGCAACGCCTGGTTTAGCTGCGCGGAATCATTCAGGTAATCTGCTTGTGTGAATTTGCCAGTGGGCACGGGGCTTTCAAAATCGAGTGACTTGGCAGGTGATAAAACCAACAGCATAAGGGCCTCAGAACATGGGCTTGGATTGACTGACTGTACGGGTAATACGTTATACAGGCTAAACGGATTGCGCGATATCCTGCCACCAGTTCAGCGGTGTTACGCCGTCCTCGGGATCATAGACGTTGCCGTAGTACCAGATCGTGTCCGGAAAGCGGGTCAGAGTCCTGTTCAGAACGTCCTCTATCTGCTGGAATCCAATCGATACATGGATGGTATAGACCAGCAGTCCCGGGCTGCTGATGTCGATACGACCATCTATCAGTTCCAGTTCGGGTGTCAGCGCCTGGTCGAGTTCCTCTGTGTTATGCTTGCTGAAAACACGTACGCTCAGATTGCCGCTGTGCTCAAGCAGTTCATAGGTAGCAGCGTTGTCGACGGGATAACGAATCCGGTCATCGGCCGCCAGCCCGCGTATAAAAGCAGGCGATTTGGTCAGACGAAATTCACCCGGCTGCTCCAGTCCCGCTTTTGATAGCAGTGCTTCGGGGTCTGTGACCGGCTGGCGGCCGGCAACAGGCAGCGACACCACATTAACCTGCTCAACAACGGGTTCATTGTTGTCGTTGTAACCGGCAATCAGGGGTATCTGAATCGTGTCTTGCAATTGGTCCATTGGGTTTCCTGGCGCGCGCGGCCAGGCTGTTGCCCTGTAGGCCGGAGCGTATCAATTCATTGTCATCAAGGCATTCACAACAGGGGCGTATTGTAACCCGCTAAGCATTATGCTGGAACTCTTTGAACGTTTTGCGGCCCGCCACCAGGGCTATCGATGGCCCGTTGCCGTGGCCCTGTTCGCCATGCTGGTGGTGTGTGTCTGGGTGCTGGTCGGGGCAACTGCGGCGCTGCAGGACCGCTGGCTTATTCCGGCCGTACTGGTGACGCTGTGGTTGCTGTTGCTGCTGTCCGGCCTCAATCTGTTTTCCCGGGTTCCGGGTCAGGCCGGTCCGCAGGCGTCCTGGTGGGCGCGCGTGAAGGCCAGCATACACCGGGGGCTGTACCATCTGTTTGCCTGGTTTCTGCTGCTGGTCAGCGTGAGCCTGATTGTGATCAGCTTCCAGCTCACCTCAGCCTGGCTGCGGATGAATTAACGTATGTTCGGTGGCTATCACATTACCGTACAATGAGCCTTGCTAACATGCGTAGCCACTGTCCAAGAGATAAAATGACAACAAGGAGTATCCGATGGGCCTGATTGACGAAGATATGGATAAAGATCCAACGCCCACCGGCGAGCTGGCCCTGCAGACACTGGCGATGCCCAGAGATACCAACGCCAATGGCGATATCTTTGGTGGCTGGCTGGTGTCCCAGATGGACCTGGCGGCCGGTATTGCCACCAAACAGGTGACTCACGGTCGTTCGGCAACGGTGGCAATCAAGAATGTCGAATTCCTGGCCCCGGTCAGCGTCGGTTCGGTGGTGAGCTGTTATGCCGAGATTCTGGAGGTGGGGCGTAGTTCCATGCACATCAATATCGAAGTGTGGATATCCAACTCCCTGACCCAGGCCGTGCAGCGCAAAGTCGCCGAAGGGTTGTTTATCTTTGTCGCCATTGATGACAACGGGCGCACGCGCCGGATCAAATGATCCGGCAACGCTACAATACACAGGCTGCTGAAAAACGTTTTCGAGGCGGCAGTTAGTTTTTCAGCTGCCTGTCAGGACACGCCTTCGGTCACGATCCGACTGGTTATCTTGCCGCTGGTCATCGCGCCGCTGACATTCAGCGCCGTGCGACCCATATCAATCAACGGTTCAATCGAAATCAGCAGGGCCACCAGTTCAATGGGCAGGCCCATCGCCGGCAACACGATCAGGGCCGCGAACGTCGCGCCACCACCAACACCCGCCACGCCAAATGAACTGATGGTAATAATGGCCACCAGCGTCAGGATAAAGCCCGGTGCCAGTGGATCAATACCGACCGTGGGCGCCGCCATTACCGCCAGCATCGCCGGATAAATACCGGCACAGCCGTTCTGCCCAATGGTGGCACCAAAGGACGCCGACAGGCTGGCAATGGAGGGGGGTACCTTCAATTCTTCGATCTGGGTGCGAATATTCAACGGGATGGTGGCTGCCGAACTGCGCGTGGCAAAGGCAAAGGTCAGCACCGGCCAGATTTTTCGGTAAAACTCCATCGGGTTGTTGCCGGACAGGCTGAGCAGCAGCCCGTGCACCGCGAACATGATGGCAATGGCGACGTAGGAAGCGATAACAAAACCGATCAGATTGAGGATATCGCCGCCGTTTGAGCTGGCCACGACATAGGTCACCAGCGACAGAATGCCGTATGGAGTCAGGCTCATGATGATTTTGACCAGACGCATGATAATGGCCTGAATGGTATCCGTGCCACCCTTAATGCGTTCGGCGTATTCGGGTTTTTCCCGGCTGACCAGCAGTGCTGCCAGACCAAACAGCATGCCAAAGATGACTACGGCAATAATGGACGTGCTGCGCGCATCGGTCAGGTCGGCGAAGATATTCCTGGGTACAAAGTTGACGATGGTCTGCGCAATGGTCAGGTTCTCCACCACCGGCGCTCGTGTCTCCAGTACCGCAGCACGCGCCAGTTCGCGCTCGCCGCCCACCATGCCTTCTGCACTCAGGCCAAAGACGGTGGTCACCAGAATACCAACCAGCGCGGCAATCATGGTGGTAAACACCAGAATACCAATCACCGAGCCACCAATTTTGCCCAGTGCCGCCACTTCGTGCAGCTTCACCACGGCGGCAATCATGGTCACCAGCACCAGTGGCATGATGATCATGCGTAACAGCGAGACATAAATATCGCCGGGCAGGTCAGTCCACACCAGGGTCGGGCGGATCTGATCGAGGTCGCCGCCATGAATCAGTTGCAGGAAAAAACCGTATACTGCACCCAGCACCAGGGCGATAAAGACCTGTTTCGCCAGGCTGGTGTCCGGTTTCTTCAGCTTGTAAAGGCCGAACAACAATGCGATAAAAATGGCTATGCTGATGACGTTCAGGACTGACATGGGGTGCTCCCTTGATTATTGTTGCCCCGTTATAGCCCCTAAGCAGGGTCGGTAGCAATCAGTTTTGACGATAAGCGTATGAAATAAAAGGCAGCTTTGTACCATTGCCGCTCGTGGAAGCCTGCTGAAAAACGTTGCCGAGGCAGTTTTTCTAAGGCACCGGCTCCAGGCGCGCATAGGACAACACCAGCCATTTGCTACCAACCTCGGTGAAGTTGACCTGCACACGGGCATTGGGGCCGCTGCCTTCGTAGTTGAGCACCACCCCTTCGCCGAACTTGCCATGGCGCACGCGCTGACCCAGCGTGATATTGGTCTCCGGCACATCGGCACCGGTCCGGTAATGCGGCTGCCGGCCTGGCGGTGGGGAGCTGGGCCGCTGAATGGTGGTTTTCATGCGGATCGGTTCGATCAGATTCTGTGGCAGTTCTCTGATAAAACGTGAGGGCCGGCAGATATTGACATCACCGTGCAGGCGACGGGATTCGGCACTGGTCAGATACAGCTTTTGCATGGCGCGGGTAATACCGACATAACACAGGCGACGCTCCTCCTCGATGCCACTGAGATTCTCCATCGACATCTTGTGCGGGAACAGACCTTCCTCCATGCCACACAAAAACACCAGTGGGAACTCCAGGCCTTTGGCGCTGTGCAGGGTCATCAGTTGCACGGCATCGTCGCTTTCTGAGGCCTGGGCTTCGCCGGCATCCAGTGCAGCCTGGTCCAGAAACGCAGACAGAACATCACGATCGCTGACCGGGTTGTCTTCGTCCACCAGCATGTCATCGGTGGCGTCTTCAGCGAAGCTGCGGGTTGCGGTAATCAATTCGTCCAGGTTTTCCAGCCGCGCCTGGGCTTTGTCGCCGCCTTCTTTTTCATGATGGGCGATCAGGCCACTTTGCTGGATAACATGGGCCACTTTCTCGCCCAGCTCCAGGCTCTGGCAATGAGCGTCCATGTCATCGATCAGCCGCAGGAAGGCCTGCACGGCAGCCGAGGCGCGCGCGGGCAACAGCTTGTGGTCGATGCTCTGTTCGCAGGCAGTCCACAACGAATAACCTTCGCGGCGGGCCATGTCGCGCAGACCGTCCAGGGTTTTGGAGCCGATGCCACGGGTGGGGACGTTGACCACGCGCTCCATGGCGGTGTCGTCCTGACGGTTGATGACCAGGCGCAGGTAGGCCAGTGCGTTACGAATTTCCAGGCGATCATAAAAACGCTGACCACCGTAAATACGATAGGGCATGGCCACCCGCAGCAGGGCTTCTTCCAGCTCTCGCGACTGGGCGTTGGAGCGATACAGAATTGCCGCTTCGGTCAGGCGGTGCCCGGTGTTCATCCAGTCGGTCAGGCGATCGACGATGAAGCGTGCCTCGTCCTGCTCATTAAAGGCGTCATACAGGGAGATGGTTTCGCCGTCGTTGCCGTCAGTCCACAGCTCCTTGCCCAGCCGGCCCTGGTTGTTGGCAATCAGGTGGTTGGCGGCCTTCAGGATATTGGAGGTGGAGCGGTAATTCTGCTCCAGACGAATGATCTCGGCGCCGGCAAAGTCGGTATTGAACTGCTGAATGTTTTCGATACGCGCGCCGCGCCAGCCGTAGATGGACTGATCATCGTCGCCGACCACCATCAGGTGGCCGGTGGCGCCGGCCAGCACCCGGAGCCAGGCATACTGCACGGCGTTAGTGTCCTGAAACTCGTCTACCAGCACATGGCGGAAGCGATGCTGATAATGTGCGAGCAGTTCGGGATTGTTCAGCCACAGTTCGTGCGCTCGCAGCAGTATTTCGGCAAAATCCACCATGCCGCCGCGCTGGCAGGCGTCCTCATAGGCGGTGTAGACGGTGAGCATGGTGCGGGTGTATTCATCGCCCATATGCTCAATGTGTTTGGCGCGCAGGCCTTCGTCTTTCTGGCCGTTGATATACCACTGAATCTGTTTCGGCGGCCATTTTTCGTCGCTGACGCCCAGCGCCTTGCACAGTCGTTTGATCAAACGCAGTTGATCATCGCTGTCTAGGATATTGAAGTTTTCCGGCAGGTTGGCCTCTTTCCAGTGCATGCGCAGCAGGCGGTGCGCCAGGCCATGGAAGGTGCCAACCCACATGCCACCGGGCGGATGGTTGAGCAGCTCTTCAATTCGGCTGCGCATTTCCCGCGCGGCTTTGTTGGTGAAGGTCACCGCCATGATGCTGTGCGGTGACACGCCTTCAGTCTGCATCAGCCAGGCGATGCGGTGCACCAGCACACGGGTTTTACCACTGCCGGCGCCGGCCAGTACCAGCATGCTGGCCGGC
This sequence comes from Pseudohongiella acticola, assembly GCF_001758195.1. NCBI lineage: Bacteria > Pseudomonadati > Pseudomonadota > Gammaproteobacteria > Pseudomonadales > Pseudohongiellaceae > Pseudohongiella > Pseudohongiella acticola. The sequence continues at coordinate 2,112,610 of NZ_MASR01000001.1, read as the reverse complement.
GGTGCGGCGACCGCGCGGCGTTGTTCATCGTTCAGGGAGTCGAGAATATAAGATACGTCCATAACCTCGTATTCTAGCTGGAACCGGGTGCGTACACACGGGCAAATTAGCGCTTTTTACCAGAGGGGCTTGCTGATAAAATATCGAACCTTTGCTCGGTAGCGCACTTGCTGTTCCAAACAGGGGCCCAAATACCTGTGCTGAGCGTATATAATGCCGTACACAAACATTCTTTGAAGTTTTAGGTAGGAGTTGATTATGTCTGCAAAACCAGACAACGCGAGTTTTGACTGGAAAGATCCCTTCTTGATGGAAACGCTTCTCACCGAAGAAGAGCGCATGATCCGGGATACGGCAAAACAATATGCCCAGGAAAAACTGTTGCCACGCGTACGTGAAGCCTACCGCAATGAGAATACTGATCCGGCCATTTTCCGTGAAATGGGCGAACTGGGCCTGCTGGGGCCGGCACTGGATGGCTACGGCTGCACCGGTACCAACTACGTCAGCTACGGCTTGATCGCCAAGGAAGTGGAGGCCGTTGATTCTGGCTACCGCTCCATGTTCAGTGTGCAGTCGTCACTGGTCATGCACCCGATTCACGCCTTCGGCAGCGAAGAACAGAAACAGAAATACCTGCCCAAACTGGCCAGCGGTGAATTCATTGGTTGCTTCGGCCTGACCGAGCCTGATCACGGTTCCGATCCGGGTGGCATGGTCACGCGTGCCCGTACCGTCGAAGGCGGTTACAGCCTGAGCGGTGCCAAGAACTGGATTTCCAACTCGCCGATCGCAGACGTGTTTATTGTCTGGGCAAAAAACGACGACGGCATCATCAAGGGTTTCATTCTGGACAAGGGCATGAAAGGCCTGTCTGCGCCCAAGATCGAAGGCAAGCTGGGCTTGCGCGCCTCCATCACCGGTGAAATCGTGATGGACGAGGTGTTTGTACCGGAAGAAAACATGCTGCCGCATGTGGAAGGCCTGAAAGGCCCGTTCAGCTGCCTGAACTCCGCTCGTCTGGGCATCGCCTGGGGTGCGTTGGGCGCTGCCGAAACCTGCTGGCACACGGCACTGAATTACACCATGGATCGCAAGCAGTTCAAGCGACCGCTGGCTGCGAATCAGCTGATCCAGAAAAAACTGGCGGTAATGCAGACTGACATCAGCCTGGCGCTGCTGGGGTGTCTGCAGGCAACGCGCCTGAAAGACGACGGCATGCTGGGCATTCCGCTGATTTCCCTGCTCAAGCGCAACTCCTGTCTGAAAGCCCTGGAAGTGGCCCGCGAAGCACGCGACATGCTCGGTGGCAATGGTATCTCTGACGAGTACCCGATCATGCGCCATATGCAGAACCTGGAAGTGGTGAATACCTACGAAGGCACACAGGATATTCATGCGCTGATCCTGGGCCGAGCTCAAACAGGTATTCAGGCATTCTTCTGATTGTTTGGCGGGTACAGGGAAAATAAAAGGGGACGGAGGGATAACCTCCGTCCCCTTTTATTTTCAGATAACTGTTGGCGTCCGCTTTGTATTTCCGTCCCCTGTATTTACTCCAGACGGAAAGCCATCAAATAGTCGCCAGCTGCCATGCCCAGCATTTCGTGTCCGCCAACGGCCACAGCAATATATTGCACGCCGTTGATTTCATAACTCATTGGCGTTGCCATGGCGGCCGTGGGCAAGCGATACCGCCATAATTCTGAGCCGTTTTCAGTATCAAAAATTCTTAACGTATGTTCGGTGGCTGCGCCGATCACCAGCAGCCCCGATCCGGTCAACAGTGCACCTCCCATATTGGGCACACCCCAATTCAGGTTGGGCACGATTGCGGGTGCCAGGTCTGCGATGGTGCCCAGTGGGGTCTCCCACAAAATCTCTCCCTGCTGCAAATCTACAGCCACCAGTTTGCCCCAGGGGGGAGGTGTGCATGGCAGGCCCAAATCTGACAGGAATACCCGGCGAGCCATGAAGTAGGGCGTGCCTTCCTGTCGCGAAACATCCCAGCCATCCAGTTCACCCGACCTGCGCAGGGCCTCCAGTTGGTCCCGGGGGATCAGTCTGACCAGCGCCGGCACCTGGTTGACGTTGGTAATGGCAATCTGCCGTTGCGGGTCGATGGCGACACCACCCCAGTTGGCGCCACCCGCATAGCCGGGAAACAGAATGCTTCCGCCAAGTGACGGAGGCGTAAAAATGCCTTCGGAACGAAACTCCCGCAAAATTTTACGGCAGCTGCGACGATCGAACCAGGTCAGGCCAAAGGCATCGTCCTCGCCCAGTTGCCGGTGTTCAACCAATGGTGGTATGGCCGAAAAAGGCTGGGTTGCCGAAAGAAGTTCACCTGGCACGTCGCTATCCGACACCGGTCGCTCAGTGATTTCATAAATAGGGGTGCCCGTATCGCGGTTGAACGCGTACAACATGCCGGTTTTGGTGACCACCACCACGGCAGGCACCAGCGCGCCATTGTCCGTGATCTCGGTCAACGTGGGTTGTGCCGGAATATCAAAGTCCCAGACATCGTGATGAACCAGTTGATGGTGCCAGACCACATCGCCCGTCTCCAGCTGCAGTGCAACCAGTGAGTTGGCGTAACGGTTATCACCCGGTCGCTCCCCGCCATAAAAATCCGGGCTTGGCGACGAGGTTGAAACAAAAACCAGACCGCGTTCAACATCAACCGAAATCGGTGGCCATACATTGGCAGCGCCGCTTGGCACATCGCTGCTATCGCTACGAACAATCGGGTCCCACGTCCATTTGATGGCGCCGGTTCTCACATCCAGTGCGCGGACAATACCCAGCGGTGATTCCACCATGCGGTTATCGCCGATGGCGGATCCGACAATTAGCTGATCACCGGCAACGGCGGGTGGCGAAGTAATGCCATAATCCCCCTCCCAGTCGCCGGCTCCACCTACGCCCACCGTCATGTCAAGGTAGCCCCCTTGGCCGAAATCACTGCAGGGTTCCCCGGTCTCGGCATTCAGCGCATAAACCAGTCCGGTCAGAGTGCCCAGAAATACCCGATGAGGGCAGGTGATGGACTCGCCATGCCACAAGCTGACACCCCGCGAAGCGCTTTCCGAATAACTGATCTCCCTGGGCAGTTCCGGATCAAAGCGCCAGAGTTCCTGGCCTGTTATGCCATTGACGGCAAACACCTGGTTAGCGCTGGAACTGAAGTACAGGGTTTCTCCCCATTGCACCGGATGGGTCTGAAAGGAGTGTGCCTTTTGCCGGAATCCCTGATTGAGGTCACCGTTCCGGTGTGTCCAGGCCGGCACCAGCCTGTCGAGATTATTGCGCGTTATCTGGGACAGTGGTGTGAACTGTTGGCCACCGTCACCGCCATATTGATGCCAGTCGGCCGCCTGCGAAACGGGCGACCACGGTGTCAGCCCCAGTGCAAATCCCAGTGCAAGAGCACAGCATTGTAAAAATCTGAACATGCGGGTAAATGACATCAGTATCTCCAGTGCAGTAGGTCTGCCTGCCATCATAAACCGATGCCCGGGGAGCGCCAGAACCGAGGGTTGAAGGGACAAAATCAGGGACGAATGTGTCGGATCCGGGGATGAAAATCAGTGTGCAAGCGCTGCCCTGAGTGCTGGCAGATAGGGTTTACTGACCGGTACCCTGTCGCCGTTACGCAGTTCAAGCTGAGCCTCCGGCCCTTCCTGCAAGGCCACAACGGTGTTGATATTGACGATGGCGGTGCGGTGTACTCGCAGGAATGTGGCAGGGTCCAGTTGTCCCGCCAGGCCACTCATGGTCTGCCGCATCGGGTAGCTGCGATTGTCAGTATGAAGGATTACGTAATTGCTGGCGGACTGTACCCATTCAATCGCGTCTGCTTTGACCAGAAACTGCCGATTCAACATTTTCACCAGAAACTGCGAGGTCCAGGCGGGTGTGTCTTCGGAATCAGAATCAATGAATCCGGCTTCGCCCTGCAGACGTGTCAGTATGAACTGATAGCCCAGCATCAATACCACCAGAAACACATACACCAGCAGGCCTTTGCGCATCTCATACAACAGGCCCAGAAATACCGGACCAAATTCATAGCTGGCGCCGACACTGCGCCACAGCACTTTGCGCAGCAATACAAACAGCGCGATATGCGCGAGGCTGAAACACAGGAAAGCCGGGATATGCCAGAGAATCCGCAAGCGCGCATTGGACCAGTTGAGCTGAAGCGTTTGCAGAAACCAGGCCAGTGGCGGCATCAACAGCAGGATACTGAAGGTGGCGGTGAACTCGGTGGCAAATGCCCCCGGCCAGCAACTCGGCGCACCGTCACGCACATTTTCAATAATTTTTGAGGTTGCCAGCACCACCCCAATAAGCAGTATCAGGGCGATGCTGGCGGCCACTTCGTAGCGTTTGCGATGTCTCAGATAGGATTGCAGCGTCATCTGCGAAGTTTATTCCAGATTGTCGGGAAACGCTTTAACTACCAATGGCCGCAGCCCCTGCCAGTGAAACCTGCTCGTCCTCGATGCCCCGTGCACCACTTGAGGTTATCGCGCCGATTCTTTCACCGTTCTGCATGATCGGCACGCCGCCGGCGAAGGTAACACCGTTCTCCACTTCCGCGATCTCACCGGCCTGCAATCGGCGACCGTATTCACCAGACGACAAGCCTGTTTCCGTTACCACGTGCACTTTGCGCATCGCGATGTCAAAGGTCCGCGCCGAGGCGCCGTCCATACGGTGAACCATGACAGGCACGCCCTCGGCGTCCGCGATCACAATGGTGAGGTTCCAGTTGTTGGCTCGCGATTCGGCTTCCGCTGCTGCCATTGCCTGTTCAGCCATCTCCAGGGTCAGTGCAGGGGGCTGTTGAGCTGAACTGAAGCCAGACAGTCCCAGGGCACAGAACAGCGCCAAGCCAGATAACATTTTCCTCAACATATGATTTACTCCTTTATGGTGGAACGTCGTATTGCATTTGATGTCGCGCAAAAAGTATAAACCAGTTGTCCAGCAGAAGCAGGCCCAAGTGACACGCGAGCGATGAACGCACGCTGTGGTGCGCCCATTGTGCATAACCAGCGTGCCAGGAAGTCATGGAAACACCGACCGTTTTTCGATAGCCTGTTGCCGAGACTATGGAGGCCAGACAATTGCGCAGACGCAGCTTTCTTAAATTCGCCGTCAGCTCAGGCATCGCCGTCACCACTGGCCGGTTCAGCAAGCTGCACGCGGCTACGCCAACGTCCCCAGAGGTAGAAAAACTCTACCTGAGTGACGCAGTCTGGCGCGAGCGACTGACGCCGGAGCAATACGCGGTGTTGCGCTTTGGTGAAACCGAGTTTGCCGGCAGCAGCGAGCTGAACCATGAAAACCGGGCCGGCACCTATGTCTGCGCCGGCTGCGACCTGCCCCTGTTCAAATCCGACTGGAAATACAACAGCCGCACCGGCTGGCCCAGCTTCTGGCAGGCATTTGACGAACACCTCACCACACGCCGCCCCATCTACGCGTTCCGTGCTCCCACAGAGTATCTCTGCGCCCGCTGCGATGGCCATCATGGCCACATCTTTGAAGACGGCCCGCCGCCCACCGGTCTGCGTTATTGCAGTAATGGTGCCGCGCTTAAGTTCATCAAGTCATGATGGTCGCGGTTTTTGCCGATGCCTGAATTCAAATTTTTGATACAGATAAGCCAGCCCCAGCAGACATAAGCCCAGCCCCATGAACGAGGCGACGCGTAGCATCCCGTCCAGATCTGCCATGTCGACCAGAAATAGCTTGCCGATAACTACGACCAGTAATGCCAGCCCGGCCTGATAGACACGTCGCCCGTATCGCGCTGCCCCGGCCAGCATGGTTGCCACGGCCATCACCAGCCACACCACGGAATAGGTATATAGCTCCGCGTTGCCGGTCTGCGCACTAAGGTCAAGCTGCCCCTGCCACAGATGTCGAATTTCCATACTGACAAACACGAAAGCAGCTAATGCGCAGATCGCAGCCGAGTATCGTTTGAACGCAGGCTCATGCAGACAGGATGCCTGGCTGAACAGACGGCAGGCAAGCGCGCTGATCAGCACCGGGAACCCATAGGCCGGCAACAGCACGTTAAAGACAGGTGTTGTTGCTACCGGCTCATTGCTCCAGCACGGATTCAGAATCGTCAACACCAGCCCATACATAACCAGTGACAATATGAGCAGTATCTTGGATAACAATATATAAAGCGGCTTGAGGTCCTGGCTGGTGGTAGATCGAAAGTGATAGACCAGACCCAGCGAAGACCACAGGGCAGTGTTGATGGCGGCCTCCAGCAGATTGAACTGCACAGCAAATATGTCGCCATCGTACAACCAGTAGCGTGTCTCGGCCCACAACGTTAATACCAGCAAATGCAGCGTCGCCGCCTCCAGCCAACGCCGAAGTGGCAGCGCTTTATCGGTGCGCCACGCGGCCAGGCCACAGAACAATGCGGATCCACCGTAGCTCCACAACGACCAGTGGATATCGGCGGGATAAGTGAACAGCCAAGGGTTGAACGTAAGCCGTGCAATCACAATTGCCAGCATGGCCTTGATCAGCAGGTTCATGTACGGAAGTTCAAAACGCCAGTTCACCCACGCTAGTGACAGCAATTGTGTCGACAATGCCAGTGTCAGGCTGGCTTCACTGAACAGAATTGTTACCGCCAGCGAATAGGCGAAGTGTCCTGCGATGACCATCCAGGCTGTAGCCGCTGTGTTCAATGAACGTTTAAGCCGCATGCCTGCCAGTGCCAGATAGGACGCGCCAAGTATCACTGAAATACAAGCCCAAAGCAGAGAGCCGGAAAGCACGGGTGCCAGGAGATAACTCAACGTCAGCCAGATCAGCGGTGCCAACAGGGCAAGTGATAACCAGCGGGTTTTGTGTGTGTGGATTCGCAGGACCCACAGCGCCAGACCCACATACAAAGCTGTCATCCAACCAGCATAAAGCATAAATTCAGTTTGAATGCTTTGTGCATAGCCGACGAGCCGGAAGCCTTCCCCGTCGGCGCGTATTCCGATGCCAATCCATGCCACCGTCTGCAAACCGAGTGACAGCCACGGCAGCCAGCTCACCGTTGTGTTGTGCCGACCGAGAAAGAACAGTAACACCACAAACGGCGTCCAGTAATAAATAGCGCTACCACTGATGGGTGTGGCGTAGATTGAAACAGCAAACGCTAGCACAATCAGCAGCAGCGTCAGTGCCACCGGCGCTTCGGCTACCGATCTACCAGCAAGCAATTTAGACCGGAAGTCCGAAAACGCGTGCATGGCGCCGGGTTGCATCAATGTCCAGTCCCTTCGCGGGCCGGCAGCAACCAGGTAAGTCAGCGCCGCCAGATACAGCCCGCGCACTGCCTCAGGTTCACTGGTCAGCAGTGATAACGCCCACCAGCACAGCGAACCTGCCACCATGCTGAACCAAAGCCAGGGCCGGTAAACAAAATGCATGAGCACTATGGCGGCGGCGCTTATCACCAGCGTATAAGCCAGTACACCGGAAACGTTGCCACTGCCGGTGTCGACCAGCAGCGGGATAGCATAGGCCGAGATCAGCCCCATGATGGCCATCATCGGACCATGGATCACCGCCAGCGCCATCGTCAGCAGTGCGACCAAGGCAAGCAATGCAAACGCAAGCAGCGGTGGCAGCATCTGGTACAGATGCAATGCCGCCAGTAGTGCAGCAAACAGCGTCATGCTGGCTCCCCCAGCCAGGGCTGCCAGCGCATCGACGGGCCCGCTGCTGCGACGGCGCAACCATTCTGCAACGCCGTGCAGTCCAACACCGGTTAGCAGTGCCAGGGTGATTCGGGCGGTAGGGCCAAGTAATCCCTGTTCGATGGAATAACGCACCATGAAAATACCGGCAAGTCCGACACACAAGCCACCGAGCCAGGCCATCCACTGGTCCTGCAAATGCGTCAGCCAGGCAGGGGGGCTCGAATACGCGGCAGGAGTGCCGGTTCCCCACGGATCTTCGCGGGCTTCTGCAGGTTTTTCCGTTGTGGCGACAGGAAGAGAATCCTGAGGGAGGACAGGCGGGGGCTCGGGACGTCTAGTCTGGGAAGTTAACTGCTCTCGCAACAGCGCTAACTCGCGACGGAGGTGCTTGATCTGAAAAAAGGATGCCCAGCCAAGAACTGCGCCGACCAGCAGGGCCATTAACAGCAAAACACCCAATACCCCCATACGATGCACTCTCTGAACTGTCAGATCCGATTGACGTCAGCTTTGATACCATCAAAGGTCGCAGTGTTCAACTTTAAGGCGGAAAATCCATCGCAATCATTCCAGCACAGATACCTCAAACACGGCCTCATAACCATCAGCTTCGCCGCTGACCAGGCGCAAGGTACCCAGCAGCATCTGAGTATTCTCCTCACGTGTCCACGCGCCCAGCGCAACCCGATCTCCAATGGTTTCCCCATCCAGAATCCAGTCCTGTTCTGTCAGCTGCCCGGCAAAAAACTCGTATGCCTCCGACAGCGGCCAGGCAACTGAGAATCCGATTCTGGACTCAGCCTGCTGAGGAGATCCGGATAAAAAAAGTGGCATACTTGGAGATTGCGTGGTGGCTTCGTCCGGCAAAACCAGGCGAGGCATGCTGTTTTGCAGAGATCCACCGCCCCTTGATGCATTTAAGAATGCTGGTGACCCACGGTTGCTTGCCTGCGCGGCTAACCCGGCGCAAGAGAAATTGCCCCGGCTGGTGCCGGGCAATGACGTCAAATTGATGAATGTTCGATCAGCTTCTGTGTGCTGCCGCAGATAAAGCAGTCCCTGAGTGTCGTGGCAGAGCTGCGAGGGTATACCCAGGTTCTGAGGGGTAGCCGACACGAATCCGGTCCGTGGTGTTGTCGCTCCCATCGGACTTAGCAACAGAAAATCGTTCTGCTGCAGTGAGTCAATCAATTCTGCGAGCTGTTGCTGGCCGTCTCCCTCGCTGCCCAGAATCACCTGTCGATTGCGACCCTGATCAACACTGCCCAGCACAGTGGCGCCATCGGGCAACATAAATTCCGGAAACCCGTCAGGAATGTCGGAATAGATGCGTATCTCCATCGCTGTGCCTGCGCCGCTTAACAGTGCTCTGGCAAGATCAATGGGAATGTTGTCAGTAAATTCGGTATCTGCAGAAACGGCTGATATCGCCAGGGCTGCGGTCATAAAGGTCGCCAGCTTGAAGAACAGCTTCGCTGACGTCAGCGGGGCAAGGCTCCTGAGCATATCCATCTCTCCTGGATTCTTTCCTGATATTCGTCCTGGTATCTCGCCGTGGATACTCAAAACTGGCGATGCATACAGGTTAATTACGCCGATATCAGTCAAAAATCAAGTATCGGGTTCAGCAAGAGGTGGAAGCAAAGGGTGAACGCAGAAAGTGGCGGGCACAAAAAAGGCTCCCGAAGGAGCCTTTCTGTATCACTGCAGATGTGGGTCTGCAGGTACCAGCAGCTGCCCGGTCTTACCAGGATTTGCCGATGGTGAAGACAATGGCTTCGCCTGTGCTTGGGCTGCCATTAGAGCCTACTTCGTCAGACAGCTCTTCGCTGTTGATGATGCCCGCGATGCCCATATCGAAGTCGGCAAAGCTGAAACCATAACCTACTTCCAGGTACTCGCCGTCAAACTCGTCACCCCAGAAACCGACTGTGCCATACAGACCTGATTCACCCGTGATGGTCAGGTCCAGGAAGTCGTAATCCTGCGATGCACCGAAACCGTCCCACTCACCAACGGAGTAGCCCAGGCTGAACATGCCATAACCCAGACCAAAGTTGACTTCCTGGTAAGTGTCATCAAACTCGCCGGTGTAGAAGTAGCCGGTGTAACCGATGCTGGCAGTCAGGCCAGAGTCAGTTTCAATGCCGTAACCGAAATAACCATCTACTTCCAGGCCGTCACCCACGTCAGCTGCCCAGCTGCCCGCGTAGAAACCTTCTGATTCGAAGTCGATACCGGCGCTGGCAGAAGAGTTCTTCTGCAGAACACCACGGAAGTAGTACTCAGAGGCATAACCGATGTTGTAAGACACGTCTGCTGATGCGCTTGTGGAAGCAACTACGGCACCTGATACCAGTGTCAGGCCTGCTACGAGTTGGGTCAATCGTTTCATATGTTTTCTCCAGGATAGATCTATGCTTAGTAGTAAGCTGTTTTGCGTTATTTTTTCATTTTCGAAAGTAACGACTTTCTTGCTGGAGTGTTTTGCAAAGAGCGGGCCAATGTTGTGAAAGCCCGTGATATACGCGCTTTGACGGACATTCTGCGTGCTTTGGCCACTAGGGGTGCACTGTAATGGTGCGCACTTTTATGGCGCGCACAAACACGGGGCGAGGCAGGCTGTATGCCCTGTAGACAGGCCTATCAGGAGAGTTGAGAATAAAACGGGGAGGGTTTGGGCAGGTTTCCGGAAGTGGATCCCGGCGTGTGGCGGGGCTTTTTAGCGTTGCAGGAGCCAGGCACCGAATAAATCGGGCCTGGCACACTGTAGCCTGAGTATGGGTTGGCAGGCGTCAGGAGCGCGCCTGTACCTCGTCAATCCACTGGTTCACCCGACGTTCCAGCAAATGCAGCGGCATGGCGCCACCCAGCAGGATGGTGTCGTGGAACTCGCGGATATCAAAATCGTCGCCCAGTGCTTCACGCGCAGTTTCGCGCAGCTCCAGGATCTTGATCATGCCGATCTTGTACGAGGTAGCCTGCGCCGGCATCACGATGTAGCGCTGCACTTCGGTGGTGATGGCCGCCAACGGCACAGAAGAGTTTGCCGCGAAATAATCGATAGCTTCCTGCTCGGTCCAGCCTTTGGAATGCAGGCCGGTATCAACCACCAGACGGATGGCACGCCACATCTCCGAGGTCAGACGACCAAACTGCGAGTAGGGATCTTCATAGGTGTCCGGCATCTCGCTGGCCAGACGCTCGGAATACAGACCCCAGCCTTCTGAGTAGGCGGTAAAGCCGGCCTGAGTGCGGAAGCGTGGCATGTCTTCCAGTTCCTGCGCGATGGAAATCTGCATGTGGTGGCCAGGCAGACCTTCGTGATAGGCAATCACTTCCATCTCCGATTTGGGCATGGCATTCATGTCAGACAAATGCGCGTAGTACACGCCAGGACGTGAGCCATCGGGCGTGCCGGGGTAATAATGCTGTGGGGCGCCATCCTGTTCACGGAAGGCTTCCACGCGACGTACCACCAGGTCAGCCTGCGGCAGGGTGGCAAAGTAGTTGGGCAGCTGCGCTTTGATGTTCTCGATGGCTGCCGTGGCATCATCGATATAGGCCTGACGACCTTCATCATTGTTGGGGTAATAGAAGCGTTCGTCATCGCGGGTTTCGCGCAGCATGACAAAAAACTCCTGCAAGGTGCCGTCAAAGCCGGTGCTGTCCTTGACCGCTTCCATCTCGCCGCGCAACCGTGCCACGTCGGCAAGGCCGATTTCATGGATCTCGTCAGCGGTCAGGTCAGTGGTGGTCTGGTTGGCTAGGCGGAACTCGTAATAAGCCTCGCCATTGGGCTGAGACACCAGGCCGGTTGATACGTCCGGTACCTTGTCCATTTCCGACTCGGCCCAGGCAACGACGCGCTCAAACGCTGGACCAAAATCCTGGGTCAGTGCTGTCTCGGTGCGCTCGAGCAGGGCATCCGCATCCGGTTGCTCCAGCTGGCCGGCATCTACCAGGGTCGCCAGATTGGTCTTGGCCGCCGCCCAGATGGCGGAGTCGTCGCCGTCAGTAAACGGTGCACCGGTAATCACATTCTGGGATTGGTCGATGACCTTTTCCAGGGCAAAGCCGGGCGTGATCACGCCGCGTTCGGCGGATTCTTCAGCGCGCTCAATCAGCTGATCCAGTGCCCGTCCTGATTCCGACAGACGGGAAACAAACGCTTCGTAATCCGACACATCTGCCACGTTGTGGAAGCTGATCAGGAACGTGGGCAGAAAGCCCTGCGCGCCATTCATCTGTTCAAATACCAGACCGTTGTACTGAAACTCTGCGGCACGGGCGGCCTGTTCGTACTGATAGGTCCAGATATCCCATGATGTCTGCGCTTCCTGTGTCAGGGCATCGTAGTCAAATTCGCGCTGCATTTCCTCGACGCTTTGACGCATCCATTCCACTTGGGCGTTCTCGGCTTCAACGGACATGTCGTCAATTTCGCCGTAGCGATCCTTGATGCCCTGGAAAGTCATGCCAATGGGGCTAAAATTCAGCTGCTCTTCGTATTTCTCGTCAAACCAGGCGTTAAGGCGCTCGGTTTCGGTTTGGGTCTCTTCCGCAGCAGGCGTTTCCGCGGCACTCATGTCGGGGGCGGCTGGTGGCGTTGCGGATTCGCCGCAGGCCGCCAGCGTGAATAAAAATGATAATGCGAACAGTATTTTGTTCATAGTAAGTCAATCCAGGATTAAAGTGGAAAATAGTGGTCGTCACAATGACGTTGCGCCGATTATCGCGCGTTCGGTGGGCCAGAGCAATTGTGCAAAGACCAGCCACAGACAACACCGCCTGGTTACTGCGATGAAGGCAAAATAAACTGGAATTCTCCGAAATTGAATACTACAAATAAAATGAAGGCCTTGCGAAATTGAGACCCGAAACATAGGGATTTTAACTAGAACTGTATAAGGAAATGCACCATGAGAGTATTGAATCATGAAGAAGTCTGTTTGGTAAGCGGCGGGGGTTGCGGTGCCGAAGTAGCAAGCTATGTCGTTGCGTCCGCCTCATTGACAGTAGCAAGTGGTCCGATTGGCTGGGGTCTGGCGATTGGAGGCTGGGCACTTTCCGCATACGGTGCCCAAGAGTGCTATGACAACAGTGGCGGTAGTGAGAGCGGAGGAAGTGGCGGCGGTGGTGGTGCGAATGATGTTTACATTGACGAATTCGGATGCCATCAGGTTAGCTGAAACAACGTAGTCGAAATAGGAGCGCACCCATGCCAGAGCCGGTTAAGGACCATGCTGACAAGAGCATAAAGGAGCATCTGTCCATCAGCGTCAGTCTGGTCGTATTCTGGCTTGTTGTCTGGAGCGGCCAGTTGCCAGATTTTTTGCAGGCTGCCGCTGGCCTGGCAGCGGTCGTTGGGATAATTTACAATCATTTACTGTGTCGGCGGCTCAGCGCGAGCGCAATCAATCAGTCCCGACATTAGACTCAAGGCGCAACCCCGGCAGACGTTGCCAACCCCGCTCGGTGGTTATAGAGAAGAGCATAGGGAGCGTCAAATCTCGCCCGCCGGAGACTTGCATCAAAATAAACACGATGTGCGGACAAATTTCCTTTGCGAGGAGGTCTTATTAAAGGTTGTATAAAGAAGTTTCATTAATAGGCAGATCATTATCAGACTCTTTACTTTTATGCTGACAAACTGGCTGTTGCTCTCCTGTTCCACGCACCGGGGTGATCCCGGTAACGATGTAGATATGCCGACCTCAGGTTATCGGGTCATGGATGCACAACGTTTTACTCCGCCGGACTGGCCTGAAGCCTTGCACGCCACTGTGTTTCAGCCCAACGGTGATGGACCCCATGCAGCAGTTTTGTTGTCGCATGGTGGCGGCTGGCGCAGCTTCTCTCCCGAGTCGATTGACGGTACTGCTAAATACCTGGCCGAACACGGATTCGTGGTCGTAAACATAGAGCATCGTTTTGCGCCTGAGTATCGATTTCCGGCGCAACTGCACGATGTCCAACAGGCCATGCACTGGATCCACGACAATGCCGAACGTCTGGCGATTGATCCGGATCGCATAGGTGCTTTTGGATTCTCTGCAGGCGCGCATTTGCTCAGCCTGATGGCGCTGGTGGCAGGTCAGGGCGGGGAGCTGGATGAAGAATATGGCGGTGTGCGCACCCGGCCGGCTGCGGTTGTGGCAGGCGCCACACCCACGGACCTGCGGAAATGGCAGGAAGGGTTGCTGGTCGAGTCTTTTATCGGTGGCACACAGGCAGAAATGCCGGATGCCTACGCCCTGGCCTCACCGGTCGTGCATGTGCACGCCGATGCGCCGCCTTTTTTTATTTTTCACGGCACCTGGGACAAACTGGTACCGACCCATCACGCCACCGATTTTAACGACGCCCTGCAGTCCTTCGATATCACAACAGAGCTCTATCTTCAGCATTTGCGGGGGCACTACACCAGTTTTATATTTCGTGGCAGCGCAGTGCGCGAGGGCACACAGTTCCTGTACCGGCATCTGCAAATGGACGGGCAGTAATACTGGGTATTACTGAACGCCCAGTACAACCCCGACAAATATCGCCAACCCCGCCCAGTGATTATTAAGAAAGGCCTTGAAGCAGCCGTCGGTTTCTCGGTTCCGGATCAGCCAGTGCTGATAAACAAAAAGTCCGGCAGCGACGATCAGGCCGAGGTAATAAACCGCACTTAACTGAAACTGCCCGCCGGCCAGAAACAGCGCGAACAGGAACATCGCCTGCAGCGCACCAATCATGACGACATCGGCATCACCAAACAGAATGGCGGTCGATTTTACGCCAATCTTCAGGTCGTACTCGCGATCAACCATGGCGTACTGAGTATCATAAGCGACCGTCCACAAACAGTTGGCGACATACAGCACCCAAGCAGTAGTGGGCGGCCAGGTGCCGGTCTGTGCCGTGAACGCCATCAGGATACCCCAGGAAAACGCCATGCCCAGCACCAGCTGTGGCAGGTGGGTGTAGCGCTTCATGAACGGGTAGATTGCGGTGAGCGCAACGGCGCCCAGTGATATGGCAATGGTCAGTGTATTGGTGAACAACAACAGCACCAAGGCGGCCAGACAAAGTCCCACAAAACACAGCATCGCCTCAGTGCGGGTGACCTGGCCAGTCACAATGGCACGATTCTCGGTGCGCAGGACATCGCCGTCAATATGGCTGTCGGCAAAGTCATTGATGCAACAACCAGCAGAGCGCATCAACAAGGTGCCCAGTGCAAAAATGATCAGCAGTTGCCAGGATGGCCAGCCATTGGCTGCCAGCCACAGTGCGCCCAGTGTTGGCCATAACAGCAGCAGGGTGCCAATGGGTCTGTTCAGGCGGGTCAACAGGATGAAGGCTGGTAAACGCGCGTGGACCCGAGGCAAATATTTTTTCAAATGATCATTCATAAAAGCGGTCGGTCGCATGCGTACTCCCGGGTTCCGATCAGATCGACATCTGATCAGCAATCAGCGCGATATCCGCTGACAGCACCAGTTTTGCGATAAGCTCCTCGCAGCGCACACGGTCCAGTCCACAACGTTCGAACATGGCATCGCTCACCGGCTCGGGCGGAGCGTCGCCGATACCATGCGCGCGGAACAGGCGCATGGCAATAAAAATCAGATTTGCATAAATCGCATGCGGGCCATTGTAAGTACCGTCCTGCTGGTAACGCAGCGCAACAGACACTTCTTCCGGCATGGTCCAGGATTGCATCAGCCAGGCGCTAATCTGCTCGCGGCTGATGCCGATCAGGTGTTTTTCGA
Organism: Pseudohongiella acticola; assembly: GCF_001758195.1. Taxonomy (NCBI): domain Bacteria; kingdom Pseudomonadati; phylum Pseudomonadota; class Gammaproteobacteria; order Pseudomonadales; family Pseudohongiellaceae; genus Pseudohongiella; species Pseudohongiella acticola. The sequence continues at coordinate 2,097,105 of NZ_MASR01000001.1, read as the reverse complement.
TGGCGACGTGACTGATTTCGGGGTTGGCTTCGGTGTAGCGGCAGATCGTGGAAAAATGTTCAGGAAACGTATGTGCCAATACCAGAAAACCGAAATTATGCAGCAGCCCGGACAGATAAATCATACCCTGCCGGGGGCGTTTGTTACCGGGCACCATGCGGGCCATCGCTTCCACGGCAGTGGAGCAATACACTGCCTGCAACCAGTAAGGTGTGAACCCGGCACTCTGGTCTTTGGGAACTTCCACGGTTTTGCCCAGTATCAGTCCGATGGCCAGATTACTGACCAGATCAAAGCCCAGTACACGGATGATGGCATCCTGCACCGAGCGGATTTTGCCCGGTGCGGCGTAGTAGGGTGACGACGCCCAGCTGACCACCTGGGCTGCCAGGCTGGGGTCGGCTTCCACAATGCTGGTCAATTCGGACACCGTTGCATTGGGGTTGGCGCGCAGCGCCATGATGCGGTCAGCGGTAGCCGACAGAGGCGGAATCTCCAGTGTTTCGTCCAGACGCTGGCGAATTCGCAGAGAAGTAAAGTTCTGGATGGAATCACTGATCTGCTGGGTGTCGCTCCCTGCCTCAGGCAGGTCGTGCTTTAATTTTGAAGCGTTCAGCGTAAAGGCAATATGGCGGATATTGATTTCGCGTTCGTGTAACGTGGCGCGCAGCGCCGACAGTGTCATGCCGCTTTCATTTACAACCAGTGCGTCTTCGGCACTCAGGCTGCTATCGATTAACGTGGGCAGGGTAAAAACATCGCGGCAGCCTTCGAGGGGTTGCAGGTGTCGGTTGCGACTGGCGCTGACGATGTCTTCCTGAGACAGGGGTACAAACCCGCGGTCAGTGACACTTTGCAGTGTACGAAGGTCCAGCAGCGAACTGAAAGGTAAAATACATTGCACCAGTGTGCGGTTGTCTTTTAGCAGTACGCAGCGGATTGCAGGTTTGTAATCAGACATTGCCGTATAGTTCCCGGTCGCCGAGCCAGCGGTTTACCAGCGGGTCGATATGTGAAGAATATTCTTGTTCAAATTTATCTGCCGTGGATTTTACCGGATCAAGCAAGGCAGCGTCACGCACCAAATCGGCAATCCGGAAACTCATTAAGCCAGTCTGTCGGGTTCCCAGTACCTGCCCGGGCCCGCGAATGGCCAGATCCTGCTCGGCAATGTAGAAGCCATCATTGCTGTCACGCATGATACCCAGACGCTGCTTGCCAATCTGTGACAGCGGTGTCTGGTACAACAGCAGGCAATGGCTGGCCTTGGCGCCTCTGCCAACCCGGCCGCGCAGTTGATGCAATTGTGCCAGCCCCAGTCGCTCGGGGTTCTCGATAATCATCAGGCTGGCATTGGGCACGTCAACGCCAACTTCGATGACCGTGGTGGCCACGAGCAAATGCAGGCCTCCCTGTTTGAATGCGGACATCACTGCACTTTTCTCGGTGGCTTTCATGCGGCCGTGCACCAGACCAATGGCCAGATCCGGCAACTGCGCCTGCAATGCGGCCAGCGTTGCTTCTGCCGCCTGACATTGCAGACTCTCGGATTCCTCAATCAGGGTGCACACCCAGTAGGCCTGATTGCCTTGCAGGCAGGCCTGATGAATACGCTCGATAACGTTATCGCGGCGTTCATTGGAGATAATCACGGTATTGACGGGCGTCCGGCCCGGAGGCAATTCATCGAGCACACTGCAGTCCAGATCGGCATAGGCGCTCATGGCCAGCGTGCGCGGAATCGGTGTTGCCGTCATTACCAGTTGATGCGGAATGCCCTCACCGTTATTGCCCTTTTCGCGCAGTGCCAGGCGCTGATGAACGCCAAACCGGTGCTGCTCATCAATAATGATCAGGCCCAGTCTGTTAAATTCCACGCCATCCTGAAACAGAGCATGAGTGCCCACGGCAATTCTGCTGCTGCCGTCTTGCAGGGCCTGCAGCGTTTGCTGGCGCTGGCGGCCCTTGACCTTTCCGCTGAGCCAGCCCGGTTGCAGACCCAGCGGCGCCAGCCATTGTGTGAAATTGGCCAGATGCTGCTCCGCCAGAATTTCAGTGGGCGCCATGATGACCGCCTGGTAGCCACTGTCCACGGCCTGCAGCGCGGCCAGGGCTGCCACCACGGTTTTGCCCGAACCCACATCCCCCTGCAGCAGCCGCAGCATGGGTTGATCAAGCGTCAGGTCCTGGCTGATTTCACCACAGACGCGCGCCTGGGCCTGGGTCAGAGTAAACGGGAGTTGTTTGAGGAAAGCCTGGCTCAGCTTATTCTGCGCACGCATGACGGGTGCCAGCAGTTGCGCCGATTGCTGGCGCAGACGGCGCAGGCACAGGCGATGACTGAGCAGTTCTTCAAAGGCCAGGCGCTGTTGCGCCGGATGCTCGCCGGCGAGAAGTTGCGCCACCGGAGCCTGCACCGGCGGGTGGTGCAGGTACTCAAGCGCGTCGGCCAGGCTGGGGTAGGCAAATTGGTGCAGGGTCTCAGCCGGGATCCAGTCCGGCAGGGATGCCGGCAACTGCAGATACGCCAATGCCTGATCGATAAGTTTACGCAAACGGGTTTGTTGCAGGCCATCGGTGGCTGGGTATATCGGTGTCAGCCGGTCAGCAACCGGCGACATTTCGTCGGGCCGAAGTACCTGGTATTCAGGGTGGTAGATCTCATATCCGTTTTTACCGCTGCGGATTTCACCGTAACAGCGCAAGCGATTGCCCGGCGCCAGCATTTTTTTCTGAGCCGCGCTGAAGTGGAAAAACCGCAGGCTGATGATGCCACTGGCATCCTTTATCTTGCACACCAGGCTGCGGCGTCGGCCAAAATCCAGCTCGCAACTCAGGATGTCGGCCTCCAGCATGACGTCGTCACCGAGCCGGACTCTACCGATGGCGGCAATTCGGGTGCGATCCTGATAGCGCGAGGGCAGGTGAAACAACAGGTCCTGTACGGTGTGAATATGCAGGGTGGCGAGCCGTTCGGCCAGCCGTGCGGCGACCCCCTTGAGTTGCGTTACCGGTATGTCGCTGAGCGCCGCCGGAGCTGTCATGGTGGTTGCATTCAAGCCGTCGCGGGCAGAATCATGATGGCGTCGATTTCGACCTGCACGCCACGCGGTAATGCTGATACCTCAATGGTCGCACGTGCCGGATAGGGGGTCTGAAAATACTGCTGCATGGTGGTGTTGACGATGGCAAAGTTGTTGAGATCTGTCATGTAGATCGTCAGTTTTACACAATCGTCCAGCGTGCCGCCTGCTTCCGCTGCCACCGCGGACAGATTCTCCAGTACCTGGCGGGCCTGGGCTTCCACGTCGCCGGCGACAACGTCCATGGAGACTGGATCCAATGGAATCTGCCCGGACAGAAATACCATGTTGCCGCTTTTGATGGCCTGGGAATAAGGGCCGATGGCAGACGGTGCGCGGTCAGTGGAGATAACGTGTTTGTCAGCCATGTGCGTTCCTTGTTCCTGATGTGCCGCCTGTTTTCAGGCGACATGAGTTGGTCAGTGACTGCTTACTTTCAATGATGTCGTTTCAAACTCTCTGGGGCGATGCTGCCTTTGATGGGTTTTACCAGTTTCCGGCTTTTCACCCGTGCCACTCGTGTTACCGGTTTGATCAGGCGTACGTGTTTCATCACTCGCGCCAGATGGATTCGGTTACGCACATTCAGCAGCAAATTAACGATGCTGAACCTGGCATCACGTTCAACGGTGCTGATGCGTTCGATATTGGCCTCTTTACTGGTGATGGCGGTTGCCAGTTTGGCAATGATGCCGCGCTCATTTTCCAGCTCGACACGAATCTCGACAGCGAACTCGCCTTCCACATCGGGATCCCAGCGCACCGACACCACTTTTTCCGGATTCTGGCGGATCTCAGCAATGTTGTTGCAGGTTTCGGTATGGATGACCATGCCGCGACCGGAGCTGATGTGGCCGACAATGGGGTCGCCAGGTATCGGATAACAGCACTTGGCGTAACTCATCACCATGCCTTCCGAGCCGCGGATGGCCAGCGATGCCTGCTTGGCGTCCTTGCTGGTGGCCTTGGGTATTTCCTTGGCTTCTTCCGGGAACATCTTCTGCGCCACGATGTGGGCCATGCGATTGCCAAGGCCAATGTCGCTGAGCAGGACATTCAACTCGCTGACATTCAGTTGTTCCAGCAGCTCCTGCATTTGCTCGGCGCTGAGTTTTTCCAGTTGGGTGCCATGGCCCGCCAGGGATTTGTTTAGCAGGCGGCGGCCCAGGGAGATGGATTCGGACTCACGCTGGTTTTTCAGGTAATGCCGGATATTACTGCGCGCCTTGCCGGTGACGACAAAGCTGAGCCAGGCCGGATTGGGTTGTGCCCCCGGTGTGGTGATGATCTCCACGGTCTGGCCACTTTCCAGTGGTTCGCTCAGTGGTGCCAGGCGACGGCTGATGCGGCAGGCGACACAACTGTTGCCAACGTCAGTGTGGACCGCGTAGGCAAAATCAACCGCCGTCGAGCCCGCTGGCAATTCCATGATGCGGCCTTTGGGTGTAAACACGTAGATCTCGTCCGGGAACAGGTCAATCTTGACATTTTCGATAAATTCGAGGGAGTTGCCTGCATTTTGCTGCATTTCCAGCAGGCCGTTGACCCATTGCCGTGCCCGGATATGGGCGTTGCTGGGCGTGTCGTCCGATGATTTGTATAACCAGTGCGCGGCAATGCCGTTGTTGGCCATGGCTTCCATTTCTTCGGTACGAATCTGAATCTCGATCGGCACGCCGTGCATACCAAACAGCGTGGTGTGCAGGGACTGGTAACCGTTGGCCTTGGGGATGGCAATATAATCCTTGAAACGGCCGGGAACAGGTTTAAAAAGATTGTGAACAGCGCCCAACACACGGTAACAGGTGTCGACCGAGTCAACCACGATGCGGAACGCGTACACGTCCATGATTTCGGAAAACGATTTTCGTTTGGTGCGCATCTTGTCGTAGATGCTGTACAGGTGTTTTTCGCGACCGATGGTACGCCCGGGCAGGCCTTCGCGTTCCAGGCAGGCCTCAATCGCGCTCTGCACCTGCTTAACAATCTCTTTGCGATTGCCGCGAATGGCTTTGACGGCCGCATCGATGCGTCGCGCCCGCATCGGATAAATTGCATCAAAACCGAGCTCCTCAAATTCCACGCGCACCGCATTCATGCCCAGGCGGGCGGCGATGGGCGAGTAGATATCGAGGGTTTCCTTGGCGATGCGCCGGCGTTTCTCCGGGCTCAGTACATCCAGCGTGCGCATGTTATGCAGGCGGTCGGCCAGCTTCACCAGGATCACCCGCAGGTCGCGGGCCATGGCCAATGCCATTTTCTGGAAGTTTTCGGCCTGAGCCTCGGCGTGACTGCTGAAGGTGATTTTGTTGAGCTTGCTGACGCCGTCGACCATGTCGGCCACGGTCTCGCCAAACTGGCTTTTCACTGCTGTTTTGCTGACGCCGGTGTCTTCAATCACATCATGCAGCATGGCAGCCATCAGGCTTTGATGGTCCATGTGCATTTCACTGAGGATATTGGCAACGGCAAGCGGGTGCGTGACGTAAGGTTCGCCACTGCGGCGGTATTGGCCATCGTGCGCCTGCTCCGCATAGAAATAGGCGCGGCGTACACTGTCCACCTGGTCGGATGCCAGGTAGCCCGATAGGCTACCGGCAAGCGAGTCGATTGTTAATGTCACCAGCCGACTCCTGTATTGCTTAATCGTCCTCGGACAGGGGCTCTTCTGCAGGCTCGGCTTCCGGGTCTGCAACAATGGCACCCATCATGGCGGCGGTTGCGTCCAGTTCCGCTTCTGCCATTTCCCGCGCAGGTGCTGGGCGCACTTTCAGAATGCTGGCATCAACAAGACCGTCAGCGATTTCGCGCAGCGCGATCACGGTGGGTTTGTCATTGTCTTCTGGCAGCAGCGCATCTTTGCCGCCGGTCTGCAGTTGACGTGCGCGTTTGCTGGAGATCATCACCAATTGAAAGCGATTGTCTACCTTGTCCAGACAATCTTCTACGGTAATACGTGCCATATAAAACCTGCCTTTTGAACTCAAAATTGTTGCTTGAATCTGTTGCTTGACTCTGTTGCCAGGAGCCAGTTACGCCATGATTTGACGCATCGCGACCGGGGATACCAGGCCAGCGCACATCGGGGCTTATAACAGAGGACCGGGTATGATACTGAATTTATACACGGCTTGCATGCAAATTCCGTGAAACGGCGACAAAAACGCCTGTAAAGTCTGCCGTAAGGCGTATTCTCAACATAACAGTCAGGCCAACAGGTCCTGCAGCAGGGCTCCGTTGTTGCGCAGCTGTTGCTCGCGCTCCAGGCGGGCAGCCCGGATAATCGCGCGAAGGTCGTCCAATGCTGAATCAAACTGATCGTTGATGACGAGATAGTCAGCTTCGCCATAATGCGATATTTCGTTCTTTGCCAGTTGCATGCGACCGGAGATAGTCGCTTCATCGTCCTGGCCACGACCGGTCAGTCGTTCCTGCAGCGTGGGCAGCGACGGTGGCAGAATAAAGATGCTTTTTACCGGTTTGATCAGCTTGCGGACCTGTTCGGCGCCCTGCCAGTCAATTTCCAGTATCACATCCATGCCCTGATCCAGTTGCTCCTGTACCCAGATGCGCGACGTTCCGTACAGATTGCCGAATACTTCCGCTGATTCAAGAAAATCGCCGGCGTTTCGCATGCTCTGAAATTGCTCGCGGGAGACAAAATGGTAATTAACACCGTTCTGTTCGCCGGGCCGCATGGTTCGGGTGGTATGAGATATCGATACGCACAGGGCATTGTCGCCATCGGCGAGCAGGGCGTTGACCAGACTGGTTTTACCGGCGCCCGAGGGTGCGGAGATTGTGTAAAGCGTGCCTCGGGCCATAGTGGTATCGGGACTGCGATGTCAGCGGGTGGAGTGGGTGGTGATGCGGCAGAACTATAGTCAATCCTGCCCTGGGTGTCCACCGCCCTGTTGGCCTGGTGACAATGGCCAGAACCTGCGCGGCGGCCGTCAGGGACGTTGCCGCCATGCAGGTTCGAATCACCATCAGGGAATCCTGACCAGCCCGATATGGTTGCTGCTGCTCTGGTGAATCAACAGGTTCTTGTCTTCGGTGACCCAGACATGGCGGATGATGCCCACGCCTGAAGGCACGGCCCAGCTCTGGAAACGCTCGGACGCCGGGTCAAAGCGCACCAGTGCATCGGGGCGCATGCCGGATTCGTTGTACCAGATCACATCATCAATGACGGCCATCGAGTATGGGTGCGAGTCGGGTCCGCTGGGTGAATCCCATTGCGTGATCTCGCCGCTGTCGGGGTCCAGTCTGCCGATTTTGCCCATGGTGGAATTGACGAACCAGACGTTGCCTTCGCTATCCAGGTCAAGGCGACGGATACGGGTGCGCTCATCAGGCACGTCATAATATCGCACTTCCATGGACTCAGGGTCCATGCGGCCCAGCTTGTTGGTGCCGTTGTAGGCGACCCAGACGTCACCGCCCTGATCGACCTTGATGCCGTAGGGTCTGGGTTCGGTCTGGATTTCCCGCATTTCGCCGGTTTCCGGATTCAGACGACCCAGCATGCCGGCGCCCTGTGACGTGAAAAACAGATTACCGTTAGGGTGGAAAACCGCAGAATGCGGATCCCGTGCCTCGGTAGGATATTCGGTGATCATGCCAGTTTCCGGATCAAGCATCCCGATGGTGCCGTTGCTGTTGCCGGTGTACCAGATATTGCCATCGTCATCGGGCACAATGGTGTGGGGGCGCGCACTGGGTGGCAGTTTGAATTCCTCCATCATGCCGGTTTCCGGATCCAGACGTCCGGCCAGGCTCGCCCACATGCCGGTCCACCAGATGGAGCCATCGGGTGCTTCGGCGGGGTCACGGGAACGCTGGCCCAGCGTGGGTACCTGCCATTCAGTGATCTCAATATCAAAATCCCCGGCAATCAGATTGGGGCGTCGGCTGGTGTCTTCCGGGAAGTGTGTCGCCAGATAAGTGGCAATGGTCTCGGCCTGCGCTTCAGGCAACCGGACCATGGTGGAAAACACCCGGTGCCAGTCTGCGGCAGAAGCATAGCCCGCGGAGCGTTGGATATAGTTGAGACCGTGGCAGGTAGTGCAGGCAATTTCCACCAGCTCCTTGCCCGGGCCGTCCGGCAGTGCATTATTGCCACCGGGCTGGGCTAAAGCTGACGTGGCGGCCAGTAAACCCGCGCCGACACCTGCAAGCGAAAGTACGTGCTTGAACATAGTCGAGACTCCTTGAAAGCATTTTTTTATAGACGCATAAGAATCAGACAGGCTGTCGCAGCTTGCAACAATGTCCACAAACCGTCAACTAATACCGCCGTGAAGAGCATCCTGCAGACAGGCGCGCTATAATCAGACAACTCAAAAGGATACGTACGCTATGTCTTATCAGGAAACTGAGGCGCCGGTTCGCCTCACCGCCTTCAGCCACGGCGCCGGCTGCGGCTGCAAAATTGCGCCGGCCGTGCTCGATCGCATTCTGACTTCTCAGCGCCAGTTCGCGCCTGACCCCGCCTTGCTGGTGGGCAACAGTTCCCGTGATGACGCTGCTGCCTATGACATTGGCAATGGCCAGGTCATCCTCAGTACCACCGATTTTTTTATGCCCATCGCTGACGATCCGTTTGATTTTGGACGTATCGCGGCCACCAATGCCATCAGTGATATCTATGCCATGGGCGGACGGCCATTGATGGCCATTGCCATTCTGGGCTGGCCCGTCGACAAGCTGCCACCGGAGATCGCTGGTCAGGTGGTTGATGGCGGCCGTCAGGCCTGCGCCGATGCCGGCATGGTACTGGCCGGTGGGCACAGTATTGATTGTCCGGAGCCGGTGTTCGGTCTCGCGGTCACCGGGCTGGTTGCGCGTGACCACCTGAAGCAGAACAATACCGCCACCGATGGCTGCCTGCTGTACCTGACCAAACCGCTGGGCGTGGGTGTGTTGACCACCGCGCAAAAAAAGAACCGGCTAAAACCTGAACATGAATTCCTGGCGCGTGATGTCATGTGTCAGCTCAACACGCCCGGACTGGCGCTGGCGCAGATAGCCGGCGTCAGAGCCATGACTGATGTCACCGGTTTCGGTTTGATGGGACACCTGCTGGAAATGTGTGAGGGCAGTGATCTCTATGCAGACCTGATAGCCGACCGCGTGCCGGTGCTGCCAGCCGTGCCAGATTATATTGCGCAGGGCTGTATACCCGGAGGCACGCTACGTAACCATGACAGCTACGGACACAAACTGGCGCCGATGGCTGATGATCTCAGACACTTATTATGTGACCCGCAGACCAGTGGCGGTCTGTTGATTGCCGTGGAGCCTGAGAGCCGTGGCGAGGTCGAGACAGTGCTGCGCCAGCAAGGCGTACCAGAGGAGTTGTGTTCGCCTATCGGGGAAATGAAATCGATTACAGATACTTCGGTCAATAAATCGGCCGTTCGTGTCAGGCTCATCTGACATGCGAGCCGATACCCGGGATTACCAGTCCCTGTTTCTGAATGACGTGCCATTGATAGACACCCGGGCGCCCATCGAATTTGCTCGCGGGGCATTCCCCAATGCCGTCAACCTGCCGTTGATGACAGATGATGAACGTGCTGCGGTGGGCACCTGTTACAAAGAACAGGGACAGCAGGCTGCCATCGCACTGGGGCATCAACTGGTTAATGGCGCCACCAAAGCGCAGCGTGTCGACGCCTGGCTGGAGCGCGCGCGGGCAACGCCGCAAGGGTATCTGTACTGCTTTCGCGGCGGGCTACGATCACAGATCTGTCAGCAATGGATAGCAGAAGCAGGTCTGCATTACCCAAAAGTGGACGGTGGTTACAAAGCCATGCGACAGTATCTGTTGGCAACGCTGGAGCAGATCTGTGATGAGCAGGAAATACAGATCCTTGCCGGCCATACCGGTTCTGCCAAAACCGATCTTTTAGTTGAGATACCTGACGCTATTGACCTGGAGGGCATTGCCAATCATCGGGGCAGCGCTTTTGGCAAGCGTGCAGACGGACAGCCGTCACAGATAGATTTTGAGAACCGGATGATTATCGCCATGCTCAGGCATGTGCATAAACACCCGGGCAAGCCCATCGTACTGGAAGACGAGAGCCGTCTGATCGGGCGTTGTGCGCTGCCGCAGAATCTGCGGGATGCCATGGCCAAAGCGCCACTGATACAACTGACAAGCGATCTTGATGCGCGAACCGAGCATTCCTACGTCAACTATATTCTGCGCAAATCAGCCGAATGGCAGCAACATGCCGGCGCGCAGCCCGGCTTTGAACTGTTTATAGAGGATCTGCGCGACTCACTGTTCCGCGTGCGCAAACGTCTGGGCGGAGAGCGATATGCGACCGTGGCGGCACAGATGGAACAAGCCATAAAAAACCATAAGGCTGGTGACCCGGGCGAACATCGGATATGGATTCGCACTCTGCTGAAAGAATATTATGATCCGATGTATGATTTTCAGGCGCAGAAACATACCGGGCGCGTGATATTCAGCGGTAATGCCGGTGCCGTCAAAGAGTTTTTGGCGACACAGAACAACTGAACTTTGCCCGGGCAGTGCTGGCAACAGGAGTGATTGAGTGGTGGCAGAAGAAAACCAGCAAAAGGTGAACGCACTGGAGGTGTTCCTGGTGTTTCTGCGTCTGGGGCTGACGTCATTTGGCGGCCCAATTGCGCACATTGGTTATTTTCGTGATGAGTTTGTCAGTCGCCGGCGCTGGCTCAGTGAAAATAGCTATGCCGACCTGGTAGCGCTGTGTCAGTTTCTGCCCGGTCCTGCCAGTAGTCAGGTCGGGCTGGCACTGGGATTATCCCGCGCGGGGTATCGTGGCGCGCTGGCTGCCTGGTTGGGATTCACGCTGCCATCGGCATTGGCTTTGATATTGTTGGCGGTCGGCATTTACGGGTTTGCCGAGGGCACGGTTGCGTCAGGGTTGTTATCGGGCCTGAAAGTCGTGGCGGTAGCCGTGGTGGCGCAGGCGGTCTGGGGCATGGCAAAAAATCTGTGCCCTGACACCCCGCGCCTGACCCTGATGGCTGTCGCCACCTGTCTGGTGCTATTGCTGCCGTCGGTCTATGCCCAGGTGGGCGTTATCGTAGCGACCGGTATCGTCGGCCTGATTGTGTTCAAACCGGCAGCGGGCAACTTCGCTGACGACTGGCAGGTGCCGGTCACACGTGGCGCTGGTGCGTTCTGGTTAGGTCTGTTTTTTTTCCTGCTGCTGGCGCTGCCCATTCTGTTGAATCTATTTCCATCGCATACGCTGGCATTGATTGACTCTTTCTACCGTGCGGGTGCGCTGGTGTTTGGCGGGGGGCATGTGGTGCTGCCGTTGTTGCAGGCCGAAGTGGTGCCGCCGGGCTGGGTACCGGAAGACATGTTTCTGGCCGGCTACGGCGCTGCTCAGGCTGTGCCAGGTCCACTTTTTACCTTCGCGGCGTTTCTGGGTGCTTCCATGACGCAACCGCCGACTGCGCTGCTGGGTGGCCTGATCTGTCTGCTCGCCATCTTCACGCCGTCATTCCTGCTCATCGCTGGCGCACTGCCATTCTGGCAGCAACTGCGTGCCAGCACGCGAATGCAATCGGCACTGATGGGTATCAACGCCGGTGTCGTGGGACTGCTACTGGCCGCGCTTTACGATCCTGTGTGGACCAGCGCCATTGTCGGTGCCAAAGAGTTCGCCATGGCTCTGGTGGCGTTGATCGCGCTCATGGCCTGGAAAATACCGCCCTGGCTGGTGGTCATCGCAACCGCACTGACAGGGCTCATACTAACCTGAGGAAACGCTGGCCATGACAGAAACCGGTGGGCGTATGCCCCAATTGGCTTGGGCCATACCCCATCGGTTTCCATGCATTGGCCCTGCAGGCTCAAGTTCTCACAAGTCAGCCCTTAATCCAGCGGCAAAAACCCCAGCGCATTATTGTTATTCATCGGAATCACAATCTGATTCTGTACCGAGTCATAACAGATCGACGCCGCACTGGGGATGCCCACTGCAATCACTTCGGCCTCCTCGCCAGGCACAATTTTCGAAATACTGCCATAACGCACACTGCTGACATACTTGGTACCGTCTTCGGTCACCACGATGCCGTCATTGCCGCTTTCCGCTGCAAACTCCGTGTTGACCAGATCGCTGTCAGTGTTGAACGTCATTACATGGTTGTTGCCGATATTGACGACAACGATATTTCCATCGTTGTCCACGGCCACGCCATTGGGCAGCATCAAAGGTGAACCATCAATAAAGACGGATGCTTCGCCGTCCGGTGGTATTCGATAAACCCGTTGCGGATCGCGAGTGTTGGACGCATAGATGGTGCCATCCTCAGCGACCGCGATGCCGTTAAGGCCATTGGCGCCAGCACTGGCGGCAGAGTGTGCGGCGATGGGCTGGCCACTGGCCAGGTCAAATGTACGCACCGTCGCTGTATCCGCCACGTAAAGCACACCATCATGGACGGCGCTGCCCAGCGGTTGATTCAGGGTCAGGCCGTCGCGGCTGTTGCCGATCCACTTGGCGGTATGCACCGAGCCATCAGGGTTGATCAGTGAAACATAACCGTCATTTTCTTCCATGGCCTGCGGTACACCTGCGTTCATGGCAAGAATCAGGTTGCGCTCAGGGTCGAAGGTGCAGCTTTCGGCAAAACGGAAACTGCCGAATACTTTGACGTTGCTCGACATCGGTGTGGCTTCGCCAGCTTCGTTGACAGTTGCCAGTGGTTCACCGGCGGTAAAGGTCTGTGCGCTGCTCCAGGTGCTGAAAGCCAGCGCGACAGCGCCGGCAAGGCAGGATATTTTCATCAGTGTTTCTCCTTAAACAGGGGCAGCTAGTATACTGCCCGGACTAACAACGGGTTAATTAATTCATTCCATAGCCTGTCGAACAGTTTACAAGATTGCAGGGGCATTCATATCACCACACAATTCATGATATCGGTTTTTCTGTTCGCGCTGTCGGCGGCGATAACACCCGGTCCCAACAACGTGATGCTGATGAGTTCCGGCGTCAATTTTGGTATTCGCCGCAGTGTGCCCTTGTTGCTGGGTGTGTGTATTGGCTTTCCAGCAATGTTTGTTGCCATCGGCCTCGGTCTGGGCGCAATCTTTCAGCGTTATCCACAGGTGCACACGGTCATCTCCGTGGTTGGTATTGCCTATCTCCTGTATCTGGCCTGGCGTATTGCCCGCAGTGGTCGACCGCAACAGGTCAAGGATATCAAACCGCTGACGTTTCTGCAGGCTGCTGCTTTTCAGTGGGTCAACCCAAAAGCCTGGGTCATGGCGACAGGGGCAATAGCTGCCTTTACCACGGCAGCCGGTAACATGAACCAGCAAGTCATCAACATGACGTTGATATTTATACTCGCGGCAGTGCCAAGCGCGTGGACCTGGTTGTTGTTCGGGGTAGGGTTGCAGAAACTGCTGGCAGATCCGCTATGGTTGCGGCGCTTCAATTATCTGATGGCGGGGTTGCTGGTGTTGTCGATGGTGCCTGTCATCCTCGACTTGCTAAGCTGACAGGCTGTTGAAAACACTTTTTCAACAGCCTGTTCAGCGCCACTCAGGTTGTTAGTGAGTGGGGAAGTTGTCTGGCAGCAGTCGTGGTACAAACTTGGTCATACCTTGTACCGGACCGACTTCGCCGGCGTAGATATTGCCGTCGCTGTCCACGGTAACCCCTTCACCCATGGCACCAATGCCGCCCATGCCGGTAGGACGCTCGGAATTGTGCTCGGGAATGTAGTACCAGACGTCGCCGGTACGTGCACTGCCGATGCGCATGCCTTTGCGCCAGCCCGGATTGTAGTTGCTGTCAGACTCTGAATCGATGGCATACAGCACATCATTTTCATCGATAAACAGACCACTGATGCGGCTGAACTGATACCAGGTGTCCAGGTGCGTGCCTTCCTGGTCGAATATCTGAATACGACGGTTACCACGGTCGGCAACGAACAGGCGGCCCTGTGAATCCATCGCCAGCGCGTGCGGGGAACGCATTTCGCCATCTTCGTAACCCCAGCTGCCCCAGCTCTTCACAAAGGTGCCATCGGGCGCGAACTTGGCAATACGGCTCATTGACGTCGGGCCGTCTTCGTCGCGGAATTGTGCGCTGTGTGTTTCCGACACAAAGATATGGCCGTCCGGTGCAACCAGTACATCGTTGGGCTCAGTGAAATGCGTGGGCAGATCGCCTGCTTCGCCGGGTGTACCCAGCACCATCAAGACTTCGCCCTGAGGGCTGAACTTGACTACCTGATGGCCACCGTAGGCGTCCGGGTTCTGTTCCAGTTCCTGTGCATTGGCGGATCGGGCGTCGGCTACCCAGATGTTACCTTCATGATCCACTTCCATGCCGTGCGGCCACAGAATTTGGCCGGCACCAAAGCTCTGCACGACATTGCCTTCGGGATCCAGCTTTACAATCGGATCCACATCCGACAGCGCACAAGAGTTGGCGCCGCAGCGGTCACCGGCCCAGATATGAACACCGTCGACATCCACATGCACTGCACTGACTGAGCCCCAGTCGCGATCGTCGGGCAGCGTGCCCCAGTCGCGCATGGTTTCATACGGGTTGGGCAGGTTGTTGATGGGCGTAATGTCCGCGTGCTCGGCGGGCCCGGTGGCGCCAGGTTGGGCCAGTGTGGTGCCGGCGAGCAGGGCCATGGCGCCGGAAAGCGCCGTGGTCAGCAGCAAGCGATGACGGGTGAAGGATTGTTTCTTGTTCATCAGATACCTCTGTTGTAATAAACATCTATGTTATTGATTTATATTTACTTAAAAACAGGGCGTGAGCCCTCGACCGTTACAGGGCCGATTCAAAAATGGCCAGCATGCGTCCCCACGCGCGCTCGGCCTGTTCCTCGTGATACACCGTGGAATCGATGACGCACCAGCCGTGCATGGCACCTTCGTAGACTTCGACTTCGGCAGGCACGTTGGCAGCTTCAAAGGCGGCGCGCAGGGCATGCTTGGTCTCAGGGTCGCGTTCGTCATCATTGTCCGCCACGGCAATCAGCATATGCGCATCCATCGTGGGGATACCCAGATGCGGGCTGTCACGGCTGTCCGTCACCAGGCCACCACCGTGGAAGGAACCACCGGCACCGATACGTTCGGGCAATGCCGCCGCCGTCCTCATCACAATCGGGCCGCCCATGCAGTAACCCATGGTGCCAATTTTGCGGTTGGTATCAACAGCCGCCTGCTGGTCAACCCAGGCCACAAAGGTGCGTGCATCAGTGACATGGGTTTCTGCGTTAAGGGCCTGTGCCATCGGCAGCACAAGATTCCGGATTTCCGGGTCACCAAAGCTGGCCCCCTCGGGTACTACGGGCGAGGGCGCGCTGCGATAAAACGGGTGCACAACCAATACCGAGTATCCGGACTGGGCAAGGCGCTTGCCCATTTCGCGAAAGGCCGGTCTCAGGCCGAGAATATCGGGCCACATGATGACAGCAGGATGTTTGCCGCTGGCGGGGTGCACAAAATAGCAATCGGCGACCCCGTCCGGGGTTTCGATCATAACGTCTGACTCAACCACGTCCTGGGCATTGGCAACGGCCGGCAGCATCATGGCGAGGGTTGCGCCGGCCGTCAGGGTATTGAACTGACGACGACTGATCTGACCGGACTTGCGTAAAAACTCGTTGTTTTCTTCAAGCGTATCGAGGTCACACATTGTTATTCTCCTGAAATCGGACAGCTCGGGCCGACCATGCTAATGGATTACGGGCATCTAATAAAGGTATCTTGACGCCATAAGTGCTTGGCACTCATAGTGTTGGGTCTACGTAAAAGCAAAGGAGCTGGACGTATGAAAAAACTATTTATCGGACTGTTGGTAATAGCATTGCTGGTGGGCGCAGGCCTGTTCTATCTGGTCAGCAATCTGGACTCGATGGTAAAGCAGGGTATCGAGAGCAACGGCACCGAGGCCCTGGGGACTGCTGTCCGGGTGGACTCCGTCTCCATTGATCTGACCGCAGGCGTCGCCACGCTGTCCGGGTTCAGCATTGCCAACCCGGAAGGCTTCAGCAATCAGGATATGGTGCGCTTTGATGAGCTGAGAGTTGCCATCGATCTGAGCAGTCTGCGCTCCGATGTGATCCGGATTACTAGCATTAATACCGTTAACCCGTATGTGTTGTACGAATTGCAGGGTGCGCAGTCCAATATCGATGTGATCAGGGCGCGTTTTCCGGCACAGGAGTCGGCACCGGAGACAGAGGCCGGCCCGCAACCGGTCATCGGCCTGGACGCTGTCACCATCAGCGGCATACAGGCATCATTACAATCGAATCTGTTGCCAACGGCGGTCAATGTCAATCTGGGCAACGTAGAACTGCCGGCCGCTGAAGGCACGCCCCCGGAACTGGCGAAGCAGGTCGCACGGCCATTGATAACGCAGCTGGCACGCAACGCAGCGGTGGCCTTTGCATCCCTGCCGGCATCACAATTGCGGGACAGTGCAGGCCAGGCCGTTGAAGCGTTACAGGAACAACTGCAACAGGCTGAAGAGACAGCTCGCAGCGCGGCCGATGAATTGCGCAATCGACTGGGGCTGTAACGAGGTCACGCGATCACTGACATCAACGTTTTTTGGTAAAACGTGTGGCCGGCGCCTGCAACGGGTCGTCCGGCCACGGATGTTTAGGGTAGCGGCCGCGCAGGTCTTTGCGGACCTCAAAGTAACTACCGGCCCAGAATCCGGCCAGGTCCCGGGTGACCTGCACGGGTCTGCGTGCCGGAGA
The DNA here is from genome assembly GCF_001758195.1 of Pseudohongiella acticola. Lineage (NCBI taxonomy): Bacteria > Pseudomonadati > Pseudomonadota > Gammaproteobacteria > Pseudomonadales > Pseudohongiellaceae > Pseudohongiella > Pseudohongiella acticola. The sequence continues at coordinate 2,080,258 of NZ_MASR01000001.1, read as the reverse complement.
CAGCAGGTGAATCAATAGCGGCACCCGGCCGTTGATAATGGTGGGGGTATCCGTCTGCCCGAACATTTCCTGCAGTTTTACCGCCAATACCGGTTCATCCCCGCTGTAATCCAGCCGGATGCTGGAGCCACTGGGCACCTGAAGGTGGGTGGGTACCAGTTGATCCAGTTGTGCCTGCAGCGCCCAGTCCAGACTTTGAACAAACAACCGGGACAGGGGCAGGCGCTTGACCTGGTCCAGACGGCGAAGGCCGCTCAGGTGTGGCAGCAGCCAGTTTTCCAGGTCAGCGTGCAGGGCCTCATCAGTCACCTCGGGCCAGGGCTTGCCCAGCGTCTTGTGCAACAGACGCAGGCGACCCATCAGCGCCCTGTCGTCGTCTGTCCAGGGCAATCCGTTACGTCGCAGCGCCTCCAGCAAGGCCCGGCTGACCACGTCAGGCGACAAATTCCCGGGGCCCGCAACAGGCTGACGTGTCGCCAAGACCAGTTCACCCAGGCGCTGTTGTTGTTCGGCGATCAATTGGCCGGATCTGTCGTCCCAGTACACCCGATCCTGCCAGACAGCAGCGGCAGGCAATGTCTGCAGCAAAACATCCCTGCTGATGGCAATGGCGTGGAACACACGCGCGGCACTGGCCTGCCCGTCCAGGTCGATGGCGACAAGCAGCTCCTGGTTGCGCAGGGCATGGTGTTCGGGCAGCAGGGCCTGGCCGCCGCTGGCAAGTTTGAAGCGGCCATCACCCTGGTTCTGGGCAATCCGTTCAGGGAAGCCGCGTGCGAGCAATGCCGGTGCCTGGTTCAGGTCGGCATCGTCCAGCTGACACCGCATCCGACGTGCCCATTGTTGTGCCATGTGGCGCCAGCGGCCGGCACTTCCGTGCGTCTGCTGCCGTGGTCGCGAGGCAAGGCACAAGGCCATGTCCAGAGTTGACTCACCCGGACGCTCTTCCAGCCAGGCCACCAACCAACAGGCCGCCGCCACCATGGCAGACTGTTGGCGACTGAATTCCAGCATCAGCGCAAACCGTGGATGTGTGGGCCATTCAGCGCAGCGCTGTCCCAGCACAGTCAGACTGCCATTGGGCTCCAGCAGGTCCAGTGATAACAGCATGTCGCGACAGCTACTCAGCGCCGCGGCCGGTGGTGGTGTCATCCAGCGCAGCGTGCTGACATCGGTAACGCCCCAGCGCGCCAGCTCAAACACCAGAGATGACAGGTCGCTCTGCAGCATTTCTGCTTCCCGATGGGAGGTCAGCACCTGCTCCTGAGACCATAAGCGATAACACAGGCCCGGTCCCTGCCTGCCGGCCCGCCCCCGGCGCTGGTCTGCGCTGGCGCGATTGACGGTTCGGGTGTCCAGCCGGGTCAGCCCGGACCGGGGCTGAAACACTGGTACCCGTTCGCGGCCGGCATCCACCACAATGCGCACGCCGGGCACGGTGACACTGGATTCGGCAATGGCGGTGGACAGAATGACCCGGCGACGGTTGCGCAGGCTGCCGCGCAATACCTGTTGCTGTTCGGCCAGCGGCAGCTGTCCGTGGAGTGCATGAACATCAATGTCCGGTGCAAGGTTGTCGAGCTGGCGTTGCAGGCGACGAATCTCGGCCTGGCCGGGCAGAAACACCAGCACGTCGCCGTCCTGCGCTGACAAGGCTTCGCGGATGACAGCAGTCTGGTGACTGGCTGCGTTGTCATGGCGATTGTTATTCGTGGGCGCCGGCCGGTATGCGGTGGTAACCGGCCAGCTTTGGCCCGGACAATCGATAATCGGGGTCGTTTCGCCCAAGGTGCGCAGCAGCGCGTCAGTATCCAGCGTCGCAGACATCACCAGTATTCTCAGGTCGGGCCGCAGCCCCTGTTGCACATCCAGTGCCAGCGCGAGCCCCAGATCGGCATCCAGGCTGCGTTCGTGAAATTCATCAAAGATGAGCCCGGCGATCCCGTCCAGCGTGGGGTCATCCTGCAGGATCCGGGTCAGAATACCCTGCGTGACGACTTCGATACGGGTGTTGGCGCTGACCTGGCTGTCGCCCCTGACCCGATAGCCAACGGTCTCACCGACACGCTCCCCCAGTTGCTCGGCCATGAACCCTGCTGCAAGCCGGGCGGCAATCCGCCGGGGCTCAAGCAAAAGCCAGCGCTTCTGGTCCGGTGTATCCGTCAGCAAGGCCAACGGAACCCGGGTGGTTTTGCCGGCGCCGGGCTGCGCCACCAGCACGCAGTTAGCCTGCTGCTGCAGGCTGGCACGAAGTGCGGGCAGGACCGCATCAATGGGCAGTGGCGCATCAGCGCGTGTCATATTCGGTTATCCGCTGTCGGTCAGGCCGAAATCGCCGCCGATACCCAATAAAGTAGCGATACCCAGCGCAAGAAAGATGACAGCAGCGACCATGTGTATCGCCTTGATGGGTAATTTATGTGCCAGCTTGTCACCCAAATAGACCGCTGGCACATTGGCAATCATCATACCCAGCGTGGTCCCCAGAACCACCCATAGCAGATTTTGATATTGCGCGGCGAGGGCGACGGTCGCGATCTGTGTTTTGTCTCCCATCTCGGCAATAAAAAATGTGATCAAGGTGGCACCAAACACGCCGTAACGAGTGGCGTGGGTATCTGTATTATCCAGATCATCAGGGATCAGCACCCAGATGGCCATGGCAATAAAAGACAGCCCCAACACCCAGCGCAATGTCTGCGGCCCCATCAGTGTCGTGAGCCAGGTACCAAGCAGGCCGGCAAAGGCGTGATTGGCGAGGGTCGCTAGCAGGATGGCGAGGATGATGGGAATGGGTTTACGATAGCGGGCGGCCAGCAGAAATGCCAACAGCTGCGTGCGATCGCCCATCTCTGCCAGTGCTACCAGGCCTGTAGAAACAAAAAAAGCGTCCATGGAAAGTCTCGGGGTATTGGCAGCGGACTGCACTGGAATGGCGATGCTGCCGAATTCTAACGAAGCCGCGCCACTGCGGCAAGGATAGCCAACCCGGCAACCGGATCAGATTTAAATTGTATGGTGTCCGGACAGTGGGTATGCTTGAGCGCTGGAAGATCAGGAACAAAATCACCGATGTAGCTGTTAGCTGGCCATGCAAAGGTGCCGGCGAAAAGGAGACGACAGTGGGAACTGATTTGGTAAAATTTCGCAGCATGGCCCTGACATTGGCACTCGTGTTGGCATTGCCCGGCTCACTGGTACTGGCGCAACCGGCACCGCCCGTTGATGACAATGTTGAACCCAACGTGGTGCCAAATATTGAACGGGCGACCGATGCCAATGGGGACGCACAAGGTTTTGGCCCCAATATGGTCGAGGTTGCTGGCTACCGCGACCCCCTGATTCGTCTGAATCGTGCTGTTTTTGCTTTTAACGATGTGTCCTATCGTTATGTGCTGATACCTGCGGCCCGCACCTATTTGAATGTAACACCTGACCCTGTCAAGAAAGGCATAGGCAATTTCTTCTATAACCTGCGCACGCCTATATACGCGCTGAATCATCTGTTTCAAGGTAAACCGGATCAGACTGCAAGAGATCTGGGCCGCTTTCTGGTGAATACCACGGTGGGCATTGCCGGCATCTTTGATCCGGCTGAATCCTGGCTGGATATGGAGCGACAGGTGACCAGTGCCGGGGACACCATGGCGAGGTACGGGGTCGGTTACGGCGCCTATCTGGTGCTGCCGTTTATTGGTTCATCAAATCTGCGCAATGCCGGCGGAATGTTGCTGGAGATGCCGTTGAACTCAATTGAATACCTGCTTGATAACCCTGAGTCCACAGCCGTTCGCGTGTTCGACAACTTTCAGCTTTATGCGCCGGTGATTCAGTCCTATACCGACATCACAGCGGAAAGCGAAGATCCTTATATCTTTATGCGTAATCTGCATATTCAGGGTATTCAGCGTGATGCCGCCTACGCTGCGCAGGAACGCGCAGAAGCTGAGTGATCAACCCCGTGATGCAGTAAAGTCGACAAACCAGTCGATGGATGCCGGGTTCGCCATGGAGTCGAGGTTGACGGACTTGGCAATATCCTTGCCCAACAGAATCTTTTTCACCGGGATTTCCAGTTTCTTGCCGGACAGCGTGCGTGGTACCGACGGTATCGCAAACACCTCGTCCGGCACATGACGTGCCGATAAGGTGGTGCGAATCGCGCTCAGCAGTTTCGTGCGCAGGGCCGTGGAAACCCCGGTCTGTTCCGGCGTCGGTTGGCCATTGGATGCCGCACCCGCGATTTCACCGTCTGGCGCCGGGCCGCTCAGCACAACGTCAGTGACGCCGGGTGTACGCAGCACAACAAACAGGACCATATATGACGGCCGCTCCAGATATTCCAGGTCTATCACCAGTGAATCAAGTACCTCATCATGCTCCTCAATAACGCGGTAGATTTCGCTGGTGCCCATGCGAATACCGTGGCGATTGATCGTGGAATCGGATCGACCGTAAATGATACCGGTCACTGACTCTTCACGCGGGATAAGGCGCAACCAGTCACCGTGGCACCAGACACCGGGTCGGGTTGCCGCATAGGTTTCAAAATAACTTTCATAATAACGCGAGCCATCCGTGTCGCCCCAGAAAAACAGGGGCATGGAAGGCATCGGCTCGGTCACCACCAGTTCGCCAACCTCATCCATGACAGCGTTGCCGTCATCATCAAAGGCCTGCGTCGCCACCCCCATTTCACGACATTGCATCTCACCGGCATACACCGGCAATATGGAACAGGTTGTCAGAAAACACGCGCCCGGATCTGTTCCACCGGAAATGCAGCCCAGACGGACGTCCTGTTTAACATGGGAATACACCCATCGGTAGCCTTCCTCGCTCAGCGGTGAGCCGGTGCAGCCAATGGAGCGGAGTGAGGTCAGGTCGAATTGTTCTGCCGGATTGATGCCAGCCTTCATGCACAGTGCAATAAACGCAGGGCTGGTACCAAAGGCATGCATTTTTTCGCGCGCGGCATAACGCCACAAGGTGGTACAGTCCGGGTAGCCGGGGTTGCCATCGAACAGCATGATGGTAACACCGTTCATCAGGCCATTGACCACAGAGTTCCACATAATCCAGTTGGTCGAGGTAAACCAGAAGGCACGATCGCCGGGTCGGGAGTCACCATGCAACAATCCGGCCTTGAGGTTCTGAATAACCACGCCGCCATGGCCATGCACAATCGGCTTGGGCATGCCAGTTGTCCCCGAGGAATAAACAATCCAGAGGGGGTGAGAAAACGGCACCGCCACAAATTCGACCTGTTGCGGTTGGCTGGTGGCGGTTTCAAAATCAATAACGTTGACCTGGCGCGTTGGCTCGTCCGGGAATTCCAGCGTCAGTTCGGCGGCCGGGTCAAGATAGGGCACAAAAATGACACTCTCGACACTGGGCAATTGCCGCACCAGTTGCTGAACAATGTCGCGCCGATCGTAATCGCGACCACCATAGCGGTAGCCATCGATGGCAAACAGAATACGGGGTTCTATCTGGCGGAAGCGATCCAGCACGCCCACTGCACCCATATCGGGGGCGGTACAGGACCAGATGCCACCCTGACTGGTGACCGCCAGCATGGCGGCGACTGTTTCCGGTACATTTGGCATGTAGGCCACGGCGCGGTCGCCGGCTTTCAGGCCAAGCGTTTTTAATGTCGCTGCGATCGACCCGACCTGATTGTTCAGGGTTTGCCAGGACACTTCCGCTCGGTCGACCAGCTCGGACTGGAAAATAATCGCCGGTTCGTCCGCAGCCACTGCCAGGTGAGCCCGGCTCAGGCTGTGTTCAGCGTAATTCAGTGTCGCACCTTCAAACCAGCGCGCGCCGGGCATGGTGCGTTCGACCAGTACCTGGTCGTAGGGAGTATGAGAAATGACACCGCAATAGTCCCAGATGGTCTGCCAGAACGTTTCTATTTCGGTGACTGACCATTGCCAGAGCGCTTCATAATTCGCAAACGACAGCCCGTGAGTCTCTTTCAGCCACTGTTGATAGCGCGTGATGCCAGCGTCACCGATGCGTCCGGCCGATGGCCGCCACAGCGGTTTTGCCGGCGTCATGAGGACTTCTCATTGAACATGGCGATACGGCCACCATCAACAACCAGGTCGTGGCTGTTGATGTAGCTGCTTTCGTCACTGGCCAGAAACAGGGCGGCATTGGCGATATCCAGGGCCAGACCGGAGCGCGGGATGGGTGTCGCCTTCGCCAGGTTGCCTTCCAGCTTGGCCATTTTGGCCTCATTCTCGGCATCGCTCAAGGTTTGCGCCCGGGCAGAGCCGCCCCAGAAAATGGGCGTCGCAATGGCGCCCGGGGAGATGGCGTTGACACGGATATTCCAGGGGCCCAGCTCGACACCGGCCAGGCGCGTCAGGTGGGAGACAGCGGCTTTGGCCCCTGAGTACAGGTACCCGCCCTGAGCGTAACGATGGGCGGCGATGCTGGCATTATTGATGATACTGCCGCCGCCAGTGGATTTCATGACACGGGCGGCGTGTTTGATACCAAAAACCGGTGCGCCGACCAGCAACCGCATGGCGTGAGCAAATTCGTCTTCCGTCACCGATTCGGCACTGCTGCGTTCACCGGCGCCGGCATTATTAAACAGGCAGTCGAGCTGACCGAAGGCGGTCATTGCGGCGTCAACGGCGGCAGCAATATCGGATTCGATCATGATATCTGTGCGTTTGAAGATGACCTGGACACCAAACTCTTCGCTTAACTGTGCGGCCAGCGCTTCACCTTTTTCCGTCGATCGCGCGGCAATCAGCAACTGCGCACCCTGAGCGGCAAAAACGCGTGCCGTTGCCTCACCAATCCCGCTGGTGGCACCGGTAATCAGTGCAACTTTGTGCTGTAGACGACCTGCCATAAAAATTCCCTCTTTATGTTAGTTATTATCGAAGATGCAAGTACCGGAAAAGCATAAACAAGCTGGGCGCTGATAGCAATGCACAGCACACGCTGCGCTGTGGAACGTAGACTTTGGTCAACAATAATTCTATTCTGGACGCCCAACGTAGTCAGGAGTCGCAGGATGCCATCCCCTAAGTCTGAACACGCAGGATCTGAGAAAAACGGGTCTGACCAGGAAGCAACAGACCAGGCGAATGCCGGCGACAGCCAGACCCCTGATAACCAGGCTTCACGCAACCGATCACCAAAGCCCCCAGGTGCCACCAACCGTCTGAAATCAGCTTTCATTGACCTGATGTTGAACTGGCCCAAACTGATCCTGACAGGGTTCCTGATTCTGGTGGCCTTACTGGGTTGGCAGTCACGTAACTTCGAAATTGATGCCTCACCTGACACCCTGCTGACGCAGGGCAACGAACTTTATATCCAGACGCAAGACGTGAATCAGCGCTACGCGCCGCAGGAGTTTCTGCTGCTGACGTACGAGCCCACGGCGCATCCGCTTTACTCTGAGCAGACCTTTGACAATGTCCGGGCGCTGACTGACGCCGTGCAGGCGATGGAGCGCGTTGAGTCGGTGCGCAACATGCTCAATGTGCCGCTGTTCGCCAATGTCGACACGGTCCGGGACGTCAGTGGCGATCTCGAAGACATGACCATCAATGCAGGTGAATTCACCATCGAGCAGATTCAGCAGGAATTTGCCGATCATCCTGTTTATGAGGATTTGCTGGTCAACAGCGAGCAGACCGCAACGGCATTACAGATTCTGTTTCGCAGCGATGAGCGGCTGCAGGAAATCAACGGTCGCATCAACGACCTGAACAGCGCATCGGTCGAACGAACGCTGAGCGACGAAGAAGAGCGGGAGCGACAGTCTCTGGTCGATGAGCGTGAGCCGCTTGAAAAGGCGCTTGAGGAAACGCGAATCGAAGAGATAGATCAGCTGCGTGCCATTGCAGCGGACTACGCTGACGAAGCCAATATCCGACTGGGTGGTGTGCACGTCATTGCCTATCAGCTCGTTGAGATCATCAGTAATGACCTGACAGTTTTTGGCGCCGCCATTGCGCTGATGATCTGTCTGGTGCTTTTGATTCTGTTCCGCAGTGTGCGCTGGATTCTGATCCCGGTAGTGTGCTGCATCTGCAGTGTGTTACCAACCATCGGACTGTTTGCGCTACTGGGCATGAAAGCAACGGTGATCTCGGCCAACTTTATTGCGTTACAGCTTATTCTGACGCTCGCCATCGTGATACACCTGATAGTTCAGTACCGTCAGTTTGCCGAAGGTGACAACAGTCTGACACAGCGAGAACTGGTGCGGGCGACGCTACAGGAAAAGATGGGCCCCTGTTTTTTTGCCGGCATCACCACCTCCGTGGGCTTTGCTGCGCTCATTTTCAGCGGTATACAGCCCGTCATATCCTTTGGCTGGATGATGATCACGGCCATGGCGGTGTCGATTGTGGTCAGCCTGATTCTGTTTCCGGTATTGATCGAGTTGTTGCCACGTGAAAAAGTTCGCAAGGACCTGTCGCCCCTGACAGGGCTGGTAAAACTGTTTCAGGCCATGGTGCTCAGATTCAGAGCGGTTGTTATTGTGTTGTGTCTGCTGATACTGGGTGTTGGCGTATCGGGCGCGATGCAATTGAGTGTGGAAAACAGCTTCATCAACTACTTCAAACCCTCAACCCAGATATACCAGGAACTGGCCTACATTGATCAGGAGTTCGGCGGTACCACGCCGCTGGATGTGATCTACCAGTTACCTGAACAACCCGATAATGCCGATATTGTGATGACTGCTGGCAGCGTACTGAGCATGCAGCAGATTCAGAATCGCCTGGAGCGATACGAGGCCACCGGTCGCATTCTGTCACCGGTCAACCTGACTGATCTGGCGCGCGAAGTAAACAACGACCGGCCGCTGACCGAATATGAACTGACCGCGCTGTACTGGATGATGGATGAATCGTTTCGAGACGACCTCATTGGTTCGTTTTTTAACGAAGACGACAATGAAGTCAGGTTCAATATCTGGGTGGAAGACCTGACCGAAGGGCTGAACCGTGCAGATTTACTGCAGAATGTAAAAAATGACATGTCAGAACTGGGTATCGACGAATCCGAGTATCAGTTGACCAGTCTGTTCATGCTGTATCAGGACATCATGCAGAAACTGGCGGACTCGCAGGTGACGACACTGGCTATTGTCTACATCGCCCTAACGCTGGCTTTCCTGCTGATATTTAAATCCCTGGGTGTGGCGCTGGTCGCCATTGCGCCTAATATAATGTCCACCGCAGCCATTTTTGGCGTGATGGGGTGGGTCGGGTTACCACTTGACCTGATGACCATTACCATCGCGGCGATTGTCATGGGCATTGCCGTGGATGACACCATACATTACGTGCATCGTTACCTGGCAGAATTGAAAAAAGAAGGGGATGCGGCAGAGGCGGTGAAACGATCGCATGCAACCGTGGGAATGGCGATGCTGTATACCAGTTTATTGATTGGTGCCGGCTTTTCAATGCTGGCGTTTTCAGACTTCGTACCCAGTGTGGTGTTCGGACTGCTGACAGCGCTGGCAATGTTGCTGGCGCTGCTGGCAGACCTGTGTTTGCTGCCGCTCCTGCTAAGCCGCTTTATCAAGCCAGCGGCTCAGCAGTAGCGCAAACACAGCGACTACTATCAATCAACTATCAAGTAGCGTCGTCGATCTCATCACCGACTTCTTCCATGGCTTCGTCTATGTTTTCGCCGGCTTCTTCAGCAGGGCCCTGGTCGCAAGCGGCCAAACCCAATACAGAAACTAAAAATAACAAATAAAGCTTAGTCATATATCCTCCTGGACATTAGTAAACAGTGTCGCCAAATACAGGTGGCTTCACTTTCCCTGCCAGTGTGACGCATGTCACAACTGGCTTGCAAAAAATCCATTTCTCTTTACGTCAGGTTGATCACTTCCTGATCATCCTTTTCGCATTCCTTTGCTTTGCGCAGTCCTTTGTTTAACACAGTCCATGTGTCAAACATCTAACAGTGTATCAAAAAGTCTCTACATCGGTGGTTTGCCGCGAACTGCGCGTGCAATCATTGCGACGATAAACAGAATGATAAAGATAAAGAACAATACTTCAGCAATACCAACTGCAGTGCCCGCTATACCTGTGAAACCAAGTAAGCCGGCGATAACGGCGATAATCAAAAACGTAATTGCCCAACTCAGCATATTGCTATCCTCCTGAGACACCTTGTGTCAGATGATTCCTTGTTGTACAAAATCATCATCGCAAAGTTCATACCAAAAAGCAAAGCCCCTAATTACAAGGCTTTACGAGCGAGCGGTCGGAAAAAAAGACAAAAAAGTGTCGTCCAAAACAGACACTTTCTCCCGGAAACTCCTAAGTCACTGGTAAGGATATCAAGGCATGTCGGGCCTGCCCGACGCTATTGTTAATGTACAGGGCAGGTCTCAGCGCATTGTGGCCCTGTCAGCCTGTAAAACTGCAAGAATATTATTTTCAACAAAGTCGTAAAGTTGTCGCAAATGGCTTGAACGACCGCTTCCGGGAGTGCTGTCGGAGGTTGTGACAATGACCAGATCGTATTCTTCGACGACTACAATCAGCTGTCCACCGTAACCCCAAGCCAGTGGTACCAACATGCCGGCCATCTCGCGAAGCCACCAGCCGTAGCCATAAAAACGTCCCTGACCTCGAGGTGATACTGCATGCGACTGATGTGAATTTTCCACCCACGCTTCCGATACAACCTGGGTGTTATTGTACTGACCGTTATTTAAGTAGAGTTCACCAAAGGCAAGCATCTGTCTTGGTGTGATCTCCATATCATTGCCACCAAAAAACACACCTTGTGGGTCCTGGCTCCAGTATGCCATACGGAAGCCCAGAGGCGAGGCCAGATGTTGTTGCGCAAATTCGCGCGTACTGACGCCCGTGGCCTCGGTGATAATGGCAGAAAGAATGTGGGTGCTGCCGGTACTGTAGATCATGTCAGAGCCAGGCTCTGACACGAATGGTTGTGATAAAGCGGTGTCCACCCAGTTTTCGCTGACCACCCAGCGGCCATAGTTGCGACCACTGGTACTTTGCAAGCCCGCCTGCATGGTCAGCAGGTCGCGAATTGTTAATGTCTGCCAGATCTCTGGTGACTGAGGATGAATAAATGAGGGGAAAAAAGTGGCGACAGATTCGTCAACACTGTTGATATAGCCCTTATCGATGGCGATGCCGATCAGCGCCGAGATCACGCTCTTGGAAGCCGACTTCATGTTCGCGGGCTGAGTGGCGGTACGGCCGCTATAGTACTGCTCCAGAATGCGTTCACCCTGATGGCTGATGAGGAGGCTGTGTATCCTGGGCAGGTTGCCCGCCTGTTGCGCCAGACGATCAGGGTCGAGAGCCTCGACAACGTCGGCACGCGCCATGGGCTGCGCCAGCACCTGGCTCTGCATGGACACGATCAACAGCGCTGAGCAAAGCGTGGACTGCAGCAGAGCGGGCCAGCGTCGTAGTGCAGGGAATGGCAATCCGGATATCGGTACAGTCAATGTTCGGCTCCTCGCAGAAAGTTGGCAGTATCGGGTATACGACTGCAGTCGGCATTTGGCTTGCTCAGGCGTCTAGTCAGTGAGCGCCCAGCCAAATTACGGTTTGTTGCCTCTGATGTCGCCTGCTATGCTATCACTCCAGAATCATCATGCCACGCCACTTAAGTCATTGCACATGTCCACTGTCAAATTCCCGATGCGCCTGGATAAACTCCTTGGCCACGCTACTGAACTGTCCCGCGAGCTCGCCCGTCGCGCCCTGCGAGCGAAACGGGTCACTGTTAATGGCGATATCGTCAAAAGCACCTCACTCAGCATCGCCGCAGACGATATCGTGCTGTTGGACGGCGAAGCTGTCATTCTGCGCGGTCCGCGCTACTTCATGCTGCACAAACCAATGGGATACGTCTGCGCCACCAGCGATGCCGATTACCCCACCGTGCTTGATCTGATGGGCGAGGACGGGTTTGATCTGACCATCGCCGGCAGGCTGGACAAGGATACCACCGGGCTGGTGTTGCTCAGTGACGACGGCCAATGGATACACAGTGTGATCTCGCCCCGTCGCGAGTGCATGAAAACCTACCTGGCCGACCTCGACGACAGCATTGACGCAACTGTGGTCGAACACTTCAGCCGGGGTGTCACGTTGCGCAATGAAGTCAAACCAACCAGGCCCGCGCTACTCAAAACGGTTCAGGGGCAACAGGTTGAAGTCAGCATCAGTGAGGGGCGCTACCACCAGGTTAAACGCATGTTTGCCGCCTGCGGCCGTCACGTAGAAAAACTGCACCGTGTCAGCATTGGCGGCATCGTGCTGGATGCCGCGCTGGCAGCGGGCGACTATCGCGAACTGACCCGGGACGAAATCGAGGCCGTGACCTCTTGAGCCTGTCAGCTGCGAAAGACCAGAATCTGAATCTGGTTCTGCAACTACTGGCGCCAGATGCGGCCGCTGCTGTGTCTGGAGGCGATCAAAAAACCCTGTGGATTGTTGACGAGAGCCTGCCAGTGACTTCCGTGATGACATTCCCCGGAGTTGACTCACTCACCGCGCTGACCAATCGTTATGATGTTTATACCGATCTGCAGGCCAAACAGGTCGATACGATTCTCAGTGATTTCGATTTTTCCACGCTCGGAAAATTCAGTCGTATTGTTTACCGCATATCCAAAGAAAAACTGGTGGCGCATCACTGCATCAATCAGGCCATCCGACACCTCGACGAAGGCGGCGAACTCATAATGATTGGCGGCAAGCAGGATGGGCTAAAATCAATCGCTAAAAACGCGGCGCAGACTTACGGTCAGAAAAGCAATACAAAAAAGGTCGGCAATACCTACCTGGCTACTCTCGCCCGACCGGCCAGCCTGAATGCTGAACAGCAGTTGCCGTGCAACGACTATGGCACATTGCGCCAGGTGGAACACAAAGGTGTCAGGTTCCATTCCAAACCGGGCGTGTTTGGCTGGGAGAAGGTCGACCGCGGCAGTGAATTACTGATCAGTGTGTTGCCGACCATCAAGCGCTATATGAAGTCTGTCGGCAGTGTGCTCGACCTGGGCTGTGGCTGGGGTTACCTGATGCTGGCCACAAAAGAGTGGGACGTGGAAACACGGTGCGCAACCGATAACAATATTGCCGCCGTCGACGCGGCGAAAAAGAATTTTGCCGATGCCGGGCTGAACGTTGATTGCGTTACCGATGACTGTGCCAGCGAGGTACGTGGCCGCTTTGATCTGATTCTGTGCAACCCGCCTTTCCATCAGGGCTTCGCCGTCAGCGATACTTTGACCGAAAAATTTCTGGCAGCGGCGACCCGGTTAAGTCGGCGTAGTACACGAGCCATATTTGTGGTCAACCAGTTTGTGCCGCTGGAAAAGCATGCCGGCAAGTATTTTTCCCAATGCCGGCTGCTACTGGCCGAAGACGGTTTCTGTGTTTATGAACTCAGGCCCTGATCAAGTGCCAACAGCCAATCAAGTGCCAACAGCGAATCAAGCGCCAACAGCCAGTCAAGTGTCCGCAGCCTGAGCGCGTGTCGGCAGTCTGATCGAGAACAACGCCGCCAACACAATCATGGCGCTGGAAATCCACAGGCACGCGGCCAGCCCCGCCGTCTGGTACACCCAGCCCGACAGTACCGTTCCCAACAATCGGCCCATGGCATTAGCCATATAATAGAAACCGACATCCAGTGACACGCCGTCGTCTCTGGCATAATTGATAATAAGGTAGCTGTGCAGCGCCGAATTGATGGCAAAGATAATGCCAAACACCATCAGACCGACGATGAGCACGCTCGCCGGTGTTAATGACACGTCATATCCTGCAGTCATCCCCAACGCAATCAGCGCCGGAATCGCTGCCAACAGGGATGCCCAGCGCAGCGCACTGCGCCCATCCGGTGCGCCCGTGTTGATGCCCGTCAGACGAGGTGCCAGCGCCTGCACTATGCCGTAGGCAATCACCCAGGCTGCAAGAAATCCACCCGTCTGCCAGTGATCCCAGTTCAGTGTTTGTGACAGGTACACCGGTAGCGCCACCACAAACCATACGTCACGGGCACTGAACAGAAACAGACGTGCGGCGGACAGACAGTTGATGGCCGGGCTTTTTGAAAAAATGTCACGGAACTTTGGTTTAAGCGATGCGCGTCCAAGGTCTTTTTTTAGCAGCATCAGGCTGCACAAGAACACCAGCAACAACCCAGCCGCCATGGCCAGCACTGCACCGCCGAACCCGATGGTTGTCAGCAGTGCGCCCCCCAGGAAAAAGCCGACCCCTTTTAACGCATTCTTGGAACCGGTCAGCAGTGCTACCCACCGGTACAGGCTGCGTTGTGCATCAGCGGGCACCAGCATCTTGACCGCACTCTTGGCGCTCATTTTATTGAGGTCTTTGGCAACACCGGACAACGCTTGCGCCGCCATCACCCAGGGCACGGTTAGCATCGCGGCCGGCACCAGCAGCATACCCAGCGCCAGAATCTGCAACAACAATCCCGCGTTCATGGTGCGGTTCAACCCGATACGCGCACCCAGCCAGCCGCCACATAGATTGGTGATGACACCAAAGATTTCGTAGAACAGAAACAGCATGGCAATCTGCAGGGGACTGTAACCCAGGCCATGAAAGTGCAATACCACCAGCATACGCAGGGCGCCATCGGTCAGCGTGAATGCCCAGTAGTTACCAGTTACCACCAGATACTGTTTGATATCGGCGGAGAGCTTCGCCAGCATGTCTTCAATCTCCGGGCGTCAGGCCGACTGGTCAATGTGGCCAATGTGTTCCGCCAGTTCAGCGGTACGGTTGGCGTAACCCCATTCGTTGTCATACCAGGCATAGACTTTAACCTGCGTATCGTTGACGACCATGGTCGACAGCGCATCAATGATGCTGGAGCGAGGATCGGTCTGATAATCAATCGACACCAGCGGTCGTTCTTCGTAGCCAAGAATATTTTTCAGCTCACCGCTGGCTGCTGTCTTGAACAATGCATTGACCGCCTCAGCGGTGGTGGGCGTTGCTACCTCAAACACGCAGTCGGTCAGGGAGGCGTTAGACAGTGGTACGCGCACGGCATGCCCGTTCAGCTTGCCTTTAAGCTCAGGAAAGATATGAGTGATGGCGGTTGCCGACCCGGTGGTGGTTGGTATCAGGCTGGAACCGCAGGCACGCGAGCGACGCAGGTCTTTGTGTGGCGCATCAAGAATGGTCTGGGTGTTGGTCACCGAGTGAATCGTGGTGATGGAGCCGTGTTTGATCCCCAGGGCTTCATGAATCACCTTGACGACCGGCGCCAGGCAGTTGGTAGTGCAGGATGCTGCTGTCACGATGCGGTGAAGCGCCGGGTCGTAGTCTTTATCGTTCACGCCCAGAACAACATTCAGCACGCCGTCTTCCTTGACTGGTGCGGTGACCACCACGCGCTTCACACCCTGGTCCAGATAGGCCTGCAGCAGCTTTGTGGTTTTCATTTTGCCCGACGCTTCGATAACCAGCTCACAACCGGACCAGTCGGTGTCGGCGATGGCAGTATTCTGGGTGACCCGGATACGCTGATCTTCGATGACAATAAAATCGCCGTCCTCGTTGTGTTCTGCACGCGCTTCATGGTGCCAGCGGCCATGCAGAGAATCAAAATTCAACAGATGAGCCAGTGTTTCGGCATCACCCGCCGGGTCATTGATACAGGTAATTTTCAGGATGTGACGATCCCAGGCCGCGCGCAGGGCCAGCCTGCCAATACGGCCGAATCCGTTAATGCCTGTGGTGAGTGCCATGGGTTTCTCCTGTCTGGGGTCATTGATAAACCGCTTTGGCGACTCTGCGCAGCACGGTGCCAGCCCGGATTCTGGCTACTGTTGCGTGCGGGTGTCAACAGTGGACCGGGTTTCGCGCAGTGTCCAGTCAATAAGCTCAGCGGCCATGGCGTCAGCCGCAATACCCAGCGCGCGCACGGCGGCCTGTGCCGAATTGTCGGCAATGGGTTCACGTGTCTGGAAACGCTGGCTGGCCACAATTTCCCGGCTGCGGGTGTCTATCAACAGTGCGTCGTAACGGATCGAGGCCTGCAGCACACCGTTGTCATATTCACTGTGCAGGGCGCGCAACGTGCCGCCCAGTTCAAACTGGGCCTGCAGGCCATCGCTGACGACACTGAGCTGGTCAATGCGGCCATCACGCCAGAAGGCATCCAACAGCCAGTCGCGCCACAGCGTTGGCACCGGTGCTGACCAGCGTGCGTTGGGGTAGGCTTCAAAACTGTTATCCGACGCCAGCACCAACAATCGGTTGCCATTGAGGGCATCGCTGGTGCCGGGTCGGTCCAGGCGCAGGCTGCGTACCGCATCGCCCTGGCCGTCAGTGGCAGCCGTGATAGTAGAAGGTGGCAGTTGATACAGCGCCACCACAGGGCGTTCAGGCAGAATCTGACAGGCACTCAGTGTGACGACAGCCAGAGCCAGCAACAGGCGTTTGATCATGGTGTAAACTCCCTGATATTGTCACCGCCCAGCACAAAGCCGGCGGGGTCAGCTTCCAGACGACTGACGATGTTACTGAAACTGTTCATGGTGTCGCGCAACTCGCGCATCGCGGGGTCCAGCTCGGTCAGACTCTGCATGCCAGTGGTCAGCGCCTGCGAGTTGTCATTCACCAATGCATCCAGGCGCAAGGTCAATTGCTCAATGTTGTTCATGGTCTGCGCCGCGCTTGCCAGCAGTGGTTCGGCGTAGTCCGACGTATGCTGGTCAAAGCGGGCAATCAACTGGCTGACATCCTGACCGGCGGTGATCATGCTCTGCAGACCTTCACGCAGGGTGTCCTGTTCCTGCGCCAAGGCCGTGGTTACCGTATCCAGGTTATCCAGTACCCGGGTGATGTAGGCAGCATTTTCTTCCGACAGGAGCCGGTTGGCACTGTCGAGCAGCGTGGTGACACTGACCAGCAATTCTTCGCTGTCGCCCCGCAGTCTGGCGAACGACGAAGGTTCAGCGGTGATCACCGGCACACCGCCGGAGACAGCAGTCAGCAACGGGCTTTCCGGAGTACCTTCGCTCAGTTCTATACCGGAGGCCCCGGTGATGTTAAGCAGCGTCAGGCGGGCCTGGGTATCGGTCTTGATGGGTGTCGAACCGGCCACCCGCACGCGCGCCCAGACCTGTCGCGGATCATCGGGGTCCAGAGTCAGTGATTCAACCTCGCCGACACCGATGCCATTGTACTGCACCGCGTTGCCGACACTCAGACCGCTGACGGCCTCACGGAAAACAATGTCATAGGTCTGGTAATTGCGTTCATCGCCGAAGCGGGTCATCCATAACACAAACAGCAGGATGGCAGCGCCTGCGATCAGCGTAAACAGACCGATCAGGATGTGGTGCGCCCGGGTCTCCATAGACTTGCCTCCAAAAATCGCCTGTTAAATAAAATACGCCTGATTCTGTGCTATTGGTGATGCGTCGGCGAAGCGCCGGTTCGTTCAACGGCCTGGAACGCCGATCGGCCTCGTGGGCCCTGAAAATAGTCCTGGATCCATGGATCATTGAGGTTGGCGACCACCTCAAGGCGATCTGCCACCAGCACTTTCTTCTGTGACAGAACGGCGATCCGGTCACAGGCAGTGTACAGGGTATCAAGATCATGTGTGACCAGAAAAACGGTCAAATTAAAGGCATCGCGCAAGGTCATCAACAGCTGATCGAAGGCTGCGGCACCAATCGGATCAAGGCCGGCGGTGGGTTCGTCCAGAAACAGGATGTCCGGGTCCAGTGCCAGCGCCCGGGCCAGAGATGCACGCTTGATCATGCCGCCGGACAGGTCTGACGGATACAGGTCGGCAGCATGCGCCGACAGTCCGGTCAGGGCAATTTTGACACGCGCGATTTCCCCTGCTTCCGTACGCGTCAATCCGGCATGTTCAATCAATGGTAGTGAAATATTCTCCAGCACCGTTAGTGAAGAAAACAGGGCGCCCTGCTGAAACAATACACCCACACGCTGTTCCAGCGCGGCGCGCTCGGCGGACGGCAAGGCCAGCAGATTTTTCCCGAACAGATTGATTTCACCAGCCGCAGGCGTCATGAGTCCCACAATTGATCGCAGCAGAACCGACTTGCCGGTGCCAGAGCCACCCACAACACCCAGAATTTCGCCGCGGCAGACATCCAGGTCAAGGTCCTGGTGCACCACATTGTTGCCAAATTGATTGCGTAAACCGCGTACTTTGATTATCGCTTCCGTCGAGGTCACCAGCCCATCTCCATAAAAAAGAGCGCCGCGATGGCATTGACCAGAATCACCACAAAGATCGATTGCACCACAGCCGAAGTGGTGCGCTCGCCCAGCGATTGCGCACTGCCGGCGACCTTGAAACCTTCCAGGCAACCAATCAATGCTATCAACACGGCAAAGAACGGTGCCTTGCTCAGACCCAGCAACAGATGTTTCACCGGCACTTCCTGAACAATGCCAATGTAGCGGGTCAGGCTGATGTCCAGCGTCAATACCGAGACCACTGCGCCGCCGGCAATACCCGACAGAATGGCCACAAACGCCAGCATCGGCAAGGTAATCAGCAATGCCAGCAGCCGCGGCAGCACCAGCATCTCAATGGCGCTCATGCCATGTACTTTTAAGGCATCCAGTTCTTCATTGACCTTCATTGAGCCAATCTGTGCGGTGAAGGCGCTGGCTGTGCGGCCGGCCAGCAGAATGGCGGCCAGCAACACACCCAGTTCCCGCATGAAGGCATACGCGACCAGATCCACCGTGTAGATGGTGGCGCCAAATTCAGTCAGCACGGTGGCACCCAGAAACGCAACCACGGCACCGACCAGAAAATTAAGTACCGCCACGATGGGGACTGCGTTCAGGCCGGCCTGGTGCATCTGTGCCACCAGCGCGGTCATGCGCCAGCGCCATGGACGCGGCAACAATGCAATCAGTGTCACCAGAGTCAGACCAAGAAAATTCAGAAACGCTATCAGTTGCTGCCAGCCACTGAGCACCTGCTGACCCAGTGCTGCCAGGCCGTCGCCAAAGCGGAAACCTCGTTGAGGCGGCTGCTCGCGCTGCTCCGCCATCGCGTCAGCAACGGCCAACAGCAGGGCCTGACGCTCCGCAGACAGTCCGGAGGTATGTGGCACCAATGCTCGCAGACGCTCCGCCCCCAGCAACTGCAGCAACACCGTCGCGCCAGCCGTATCCAATGCCGTCAATGCCTGCGCATCAATACGTTGCACCCGGTCGGGCGAGTCGATGTGCTGCGAGCGCAATTGCCGGTAATGTTTCAGGGTCCAGTCGCCGCCCAGTTGCAGGCAGGGTTCGGGCCCCGGTTGTAATAACAGCGTATGATTCATTTCAGAAATCGTGGCTCCAACAATGCGGCAAAGGAATTCTGTCTGGCTTCGAGTCTACAACAAACGCTCGATGGCGTTGAGCAAATCCTGTTTCTTGTAGGGTTTGGGTAACATGACCAGTCGGTTGGCGGCCGTGTCGTCATCAAGTTCATCAATCTGACCCAGGCCGCTGACCAGTATTACCGGAATGTCGGGTTGCAGCGCTCGCGCATGACGGATCAGCGACACACCATTTTCTCCCGGCATGGAAAAGTCGGTAATGACAAGTGCAAATTCCTGTTCTGCCAGCGCCGCACGAGCATCGGCGGCACTGCTCACAGCGGTCACCGGATAACCCATGTGTTCCAGAATGGCACGCGCAGTGCCCAGAATCAGTGGCTCGTCGTCAACCAGCAGGATCGGCAGCTGGTCGATGGGCCGCGGTGACGTTGTTGTTGGTGACGCCGCATCGGTTTCAGTGACAACATCGGTTGGTGCTGCCAGTGGCAATACAAAGCGAAAGTCGCTGCCGATGCCCACTTCCGAGGTCACGTTGATGCCGCCCCCCAGCGCGCTGATAATACCATGACTGCTGGCGAGCCCCAGACCGGTGCCTTCGCCGGGCTCGCGGGTGGTAAAGAAGGGTTCAAACAGACGGCTGATGACAGCCGGTGGAATGCCAACGCCATTGTCGTGTACGGTGACGCTGGCATAACTTTTATTGCTGTCCAGCGACAATTTTGTCAACAGAGCGTCGTCCGGATTGAGTGCGGCAACCGAGATCGTGATTTGTGCGTCGGCTGCTGCCTGCCGATCCGGCGTCAGTGCAAGCACAGCGTTGCTGGTCAGGTTCATCAGCACCTGTTGAATCTCGGAGGCGTTGGCATTTATCCAGCAGGGTGTTGATGCGTCTTCGATGCACACCTGAAGCCGGGCGCCGGCAGGCAGTTGTGCCCGTAGCAAAGGTTCCATCTGTGTGAGCACGTTGTTCAGGTCGATCAACTCGCGTCCGGATAACGACTGACGACTGAACATCAGCATCTGGCGCACAATATCCCGTCCGCGCTCGCTGGCCAGCAGAACCTGATCCAGTTGTTTTGTCGCCGCGGGGGCAGGGTGCTGGTCTTTTACCGCTTCGGTCAGCGACATGATAATGGTCAGGATGTTATTAAAATCATGGGCGACGCCACTGGCCAGTGTGCCTACCGCCTGCAGTTTCTCCATTTGCTGCATGTGTTGTGTCAATTCCCGGGACCGCTCCTCTGCCTGCCGGCGCAAGGCCAGCGCCAGCTCCAGACGATTGATCAATACCCCGCAGGCCAGGGTGAGAAGGCTGGCGCAGAAAGCAAAATTGACTACCATCATGGACCAGGTCTGCAGCGGCGACATTGCTTCCGCAGCTCCGATGACAATGTCAGGAGAGTAAGTCAGACCCATAACAAACAGGCCAATGCACGCCAGCGTCAGCATAATGATGCCTGCCCGCAGACTTACCAGCATGGCGGCGAACACGGGCACACTTAGCAGGTAAATGATGCTGACAACATCAACCTGGCTGAACATCCAGAACCAGAAAAAATAGATCAGAAACAGGAACAGCCAGGCCCGGATCTGGTGGCTCAATTGTGGCGCAAACGTAAGAGCTGCCAGGCACACTAAGGCCAAAGCATCGGCTACCAGTATCAGGGTCTGGTCCGGAATCGGGAACTGGGTGTGCGCAATCATGGTCAGCGCGCCCAGCGTCAGTGTAGCCAATTGAATACTGCGCAGAATGCTGATGCGCCATTGCAGCAGACCGGCGTCGCGATTCTCCGGCAGTAACAACAGTAGGCGTAGCATCTGTAGCAACGAATCTCTGGTCATCCTGGCACATCCCCTGACTTGTCCCCTGGTGAGTGCAATCTTTGTTACCCACTTCTATACTACAGCAATTCAGCAATAAATCGGCTGGTACGTACAGGATGGCCACGCAGGATCTGTTTGATATCAATGACCCGGATGACGTCTGGCTGGAACCACTGAGCTCGGGCGCCAGCTGGATACACGGGTTTCTGGTGGCACACGTCGACCAGGTGATGGGCGACATTGCTCAGGTAGTCGCGCAGTCGCCGTATCGACATCTGGTCACCCCGGGTGGCAAACGTATGTCAGTGGCGATGACCAACTGTGGCTCGGAGGGTTGGGTGTCTGACCGTGCCGGTTACCGTTATCAGGCGATCGATCCGCTGACCACACAGCCCTGGCCAGCCATGCCGGTGCGCCTGCTGGCGCTGGCACAACAGGCCGCTGCTGACAGTGGTTATCAGGGCTTTGCGCCCAGCGTCTGCCTGATCAATCATTATGTGCCAGGCGCGCGCATGGGTCTGCATCAGGACAAAGACGAAAGCAACCTGACTGCGCCCATTGTGTCATTCTCATTGGGGTTGCCGGCGACATTTATCTGGGGTGGCTGGCAGCGCACCGGCAAAACCCAGCGCATCATGCTGCGCCACGGCGACGCGGTGGTCTGGGGTGGCGAGGACAGGTTGCGCTTCCACGGGGTAGCGCCGCTGCACGAAGGAAAACACGCTGTCACCGGTCGTGCACGCGTGAATATTACGTTTCGGCAAACTCGCTAGTGCATTGTAAACAATGGCCTTGCATTCAGCCTCCGCAGCATCAGATGCCAGACAATGCTAAACTGGCCTCCAATACTCAATTTGGTGATACTGACGGCGACCGCGTAAGCAGCGCGATCAGCCCGACTCAGGACAGGGACTAATCATGACTTTACGCCACGTTATACTGTGTTTGCTGGTGTTGACTTTACCGGCATGTCAGAGCGCCTATTACGGTGCCATGGAACGATTCGGTATTGAAAAACGCGACATTCTGGTGGACCGGGTCGAGGAAGCCCAGGACGCACAGGAAGATGGACAGGAGCAGTTTGTTAACGCTCTGGAACAGTTCCGCAGTGTGGTCGATTTTGACGGCGGTGAGCTGGAAACAGTCTACAATCGGCTGGACAGTGAATTCGAGCGCAGCGAAGCAGCCGCCGACCGTATCCGCGATCGCATCCAGGCCGTGGAAACGGTTGCCGACGACCTGTTTGATGAATGGGATGACGAGCTGGACCTGTACACCAACCAGAGCCTGCGTCGCGACAGCGAGCAACAGCTACGTGAGACCCGGGAACGTTATGCGCGATTGATTACAGCCATGCACCGGGCGGAAGAAAGTCTGGACCCGGTTCTGGATAACCTGCGTGACAATGTGCTTTATCTGCGCCACAACCTGAACTCGCGCGCCGTCGCGTCAATTCGTGGCGAACTGGATGTCATCAATGCCGATGTTGATGAGCTGGTGGAAGCCATGCAATTGGCCATTGCCGAATCCGAACGCTTCATTTCCGGCATGTAAGGTCAACGGACAACAGGAAACTGCACGTGAAACCATGTCCCTGCAGCAGCGGCAAAATTTTTGCTGTCTGCTGCGCACCGTATCTGGAAGGCCGGTCCAATCCCCGCACTGTCAAACAGTTGATGCGCTCACGCTATTCTGCATTCGCCCTCGGCGGCCACGGTGATTATCTATTGCAGACCTGGCATCCGCGCACGGCACCTGCTGTCAGCGCGCAGGATCTGGGTCGGGCAGACACGCTATGGACTGGGTTGCAGATAGTGGACAGCCAGCAACGCGGGAATCAGGGCATGGTTGAGTTCCGTGCCAGCTTTCTTGATGCCGATGGCAAACCGGATGTTCACCACGAAAAATCCAGCTTTGTCCGCGAAGGCGGCCGCTGGTTTTATCTCAGCGCCTGAGCCCTGCCGACAGGTACCCGACATGACACAACGCTTGCGCACTCATTCCCTGCTTATCCTGCTACTGGCCCTAGTGTTGTCAGCGTGTGTGGCCAGCACGCAGAACATTTCTCCGCCACCGTCTCTGTCTCAAGCCCAGATCCAGTCCCAGCCCCTGCAAGTGACAAAGGTGCAGGCATCGCCGCCCAGCAGCGTCGGCGGTGTCAGCCAGCAGCTTACCGTGATCAATACCGGCAGCGACACCTATCAACAACTGGAGCTGGTGTTTATTCCCTATGATCGTTATGGCCGGCGGCAAACCTCCGATATCGACGATGTCGGGGAAGTGCAGGTGCCATTAGAGTCAGCGCTGCCACCGGGTCAGGAGATCAACAGAACCTGGCCCGATGTCTGGTTTAATCACAGCATCGTCTGCGTTGAACTTGACCGACTGCGTATTACCTTAAGCGACGGTCAACAGCGTATCTATCGCAAAGAGGCTGTCGATGACATGCTGGCTGACCCGGACACCAATGACTGCCGGTAGGGCACGTTGACTTGCTACCTATAGTGGCAATGCAGCCGCATCAGTTCATTCAATATTCTGCACCTGCTCCCGCATCTGCTCGATCAGCACCTTCAGTTCCACCGCATTCAGCGTGGTCTCGGCGACAATCGATTTTGACGACAGCGTGTTGGCTTCGCGGTTAAGTTCCTGCATCAGAAAATCCAGTCGGCGACCGATGGGTTCGTTGGTGCCCAGTACGCGTTCGACTTCACCCAGGTGAGTGGTGAGGCGGTCGAGCTCTTCGTCAACATCGGATTTTTGCGCCAGCAATACCACTTCCTGCTCCAGCCTTGCCGGGTCGAGTTCAACCCGGAATGTCGCCAGCCGGGCGCGGACATTCTCCTGCTGCTTGTTCAGAATCTCCGGCAGCCGTTCGCGCACGCTTTGCACGATGAGCCGGATGGCATCCAAGCGCTGCTGAATCATCTGCCGCAGTTCGTCGCCTTCGCGCTGGCGCGCGGCGCCGAAATCACTGAGCGTTTCCCCCAGCAACACCAGGGCATCTTTCTGCATGGCCTCAACATCAACCTCATGTTCCACCAGTGCGCCCGGCCAGCGCAGGATATCGGCTGCACTCAGTGGCGCGGAGGTGGCGCTCAGCGCAGTGATCTGCTGACTCAGCGAGGTGAGACGTTCAACCAGTGCCAGGTTCAGTTCAGATTGATCATTATCTGCGTGACGTGTCTGAAAGCGCAGCTGGCAATCGACCTTGCCACGGCTGATGGATTTTCGCAGTGCTTCACGCACCGCCGGCTCGATCGGTTTGAGCATGTCCGGAATGCGAATGCCGGGTTCAAGATAACGGTGATTGACCGAGCGAATCTCCCAGACCAGGGTGCCCCAGTCGTACTCTGCCTGCTGTCGTGAGAAAGCTGTCATGCTGGCAACCATTAAAACCCCCGAGTTGTGTCGCTTCCGGTATTGCGGTGATGAACTGAGCCGCGAGTGTAACGCAATCCGCCTGTTGATGTGATAACTGAGCCTAAAACACCGGGTTGTCGCCGGAGCGCTGCAACAGAGATGAAATTAAGAGGTGATTGCGGGATAATCGCGATTCATTCTTTACATCGTTATTGAGGTTCCATGTCAGACGCCAACAAAGCAAGCATCATCCGCCCCAGCCAGCGCCAGCTCGACCAGTTGCGTGACATCAAGCTGACCCGGCAATACACCAAACACGCCGAGGGCTCGGTGCTGGTGGAGTTTGGCGACACCAAGGTGATCTGTACCGCCAGCGTGGAAGAGTCGGTGCCGCGCTTTCTCAAAGGCAGTGGCAGCGGCTGGGTGACGGCGGAATATGGTATGTTGCCACGCTCCACCGGTTCGCGCATGGACCGGGAGGCGGCGCGGGGCAAACAAAGTGGTCGTACCCAGGAAATCCAGCGTCTGATCGGTCGGTCACTGCGCGCCGCCCTGGATATGAAACTGCTGGGCGAAAACACCATCAAGCTCGACTGTGACGTGATTCAGGCCGACGGTGGCACCCGCACAGCGTCCATCACTGGCGGTTGTGTTGCCCTGTATGACGCAGTGAATTTTTTGCTGGCGAAAAAAGCCATCAAGCAAAACCCGATCAAACAGTTGATTGGTTCGGTATCGGTGGGCATGTATCAGGGCGTGCCGGTGCTGGATCTGGATTATGCTGAAGACTCGACGGCCGACACCGACATGAACGTGGTCATGAACGAGGCGGGTCGGTTTATTGAAGTGCAGGGCACTGCTGAGAACGGTGACTACGATGCTGAGCAACTGCAGCAGATGATTGCGCTGGCACAGAAGGGCATCGCGGAACTGGTGGTGAAGCAGAAACAGGTGCTGGGCCTGCTCTGAAGCTGCGCTGCAGGAAGCAACAATTGAGGATAATCTGATGACCATGCATGCGTATCAAGCGCAATTCATTGAGTATGCCATAGAGCACAATATTCTGTGTTTCGGCGAGTTTACGCTCAAATCCGGGAGAGTAAGCCCTTACTTTTTTAATGCCGGCCTGTTTAATACCGGCGAAGCACTGGCGTTTTTGGGCAGCAGTTATGCGGCGGCACTGCAGATGCGTGGTCTGGATTATGACTTGTTGTTTGGCCCCGCCTACAAAGGTATTCCTTTGGTGGCGGTGACCGCCGCCGCGCTGGCAAGTGAGCATGAGGTCAACAAACCGTATTGTTTCAACCGTAAGGAAATCAAGGATCACGGCGAAGGCGGGCTCACGGTGGGCGCCCCATTAGAGGGGCGCGTGCTCATCGTTGATGATGTGATTACCGCTGGCACCGCCGTGCGCGAAGTGATGGCGCTGATGAAAGAAACCGGCGCCACACCTGCCGGCATTCTGGTTGCGCTCGACCGTCAGGAGCGTGGCCAGGGTGAGCTGTCAGCGATACAGGAGATCGAACGTGACTACCATATTCCGGTGATCAGCCTGATCAATCTGACACAGATCATTGATTACCTGAAATTTCAGGAATATGACGGTGTTCATGACGACCTGACGGCGATACGTCAGTACCGCCAACGCTACGGCGTCTAATCCAAAACCCTATACCGGCGTGGTTTCGTTATAGGGTTGCAACAGGTTCTGCGCCAGATACGCCCATTGTTCATCCCAGTTTTCAGTGGGCGGGCGCTTGAACTCGCTGCGCACAAACTGCATCAGGCGGCCCTCAGCGGTTGCCAGCAACAGACTCGCCAACACAGCCGGTGACACCTTGGGTCGCAATGCTTCGCGGATTTGTGCCTCACGCAATATCTGTTTCAGCTGGGCTTCCAGGCGGTCAAACAGCTGACTGATGCGTACTCGCAGGCGTTCAGTTTCGCCGGCCAGCGCGTCGCCCGTCATCAATCGGGTCATGCCGGGGTTCTTTTCGGCAAAGGTCAGCAGCAGGGTCAGAATTTTTCCGCAGCGTTCCTGTGTGCTCAGCTCATCCTGCAGAATGCGATTGATGCGAATGAACAGGGTGTCTTCAATGAACTTTATCAACCCTTCGAACATCCGCGCCTTGCTGGGGAAGTGACGGTACAGGGCGGCTTCGGATACACCCACCTCGCGCGCCAGCGCCGCGGTGGTGATGCGTTCACCGGGGCCGGATTCCAGCATTTGCGCCAGCGCCTGCAGAATATGCTCTTTGCGCGAGAATTTTTTATCAGCGCGTGCGGCCTTCGCCGACACTGCGTTGGCGGGAGCCTGATGTCCGGTGGCAGGGTTTTGAGTACTCATCAGACCATATCTCCTGTTTTGCGAGTATTGCTGATCAGGGTGCCCACACCGGTATGCGTGAAGATTTCCAGCAGCACCGCGTGTTCAACACGGCCATCAATGATATGGGCACTGGTGACGCCGTGATTGACGGCGTCCAGCGCGCAATTTATTTTGGGTAACATGCCGCCATAGATGGTGCCGTCGTTTATCAGTTCGTCAACCTGTGACGTGGTCAGGCCCGTGAGCACGCTGCCTTCCTTGTTCATGACACCGGAAATGTTGGTCAGCAGCACCAGCTTTTCGGCGCCCAGGACCTTGGCGATCTCACCGGCAACCGTGTCCGCATTGATGTTGTAGGTGGCGCCGTTCTCATCGACCCCGATGGGTGCAATGATGGGAATGAAGTCGCTGTGCTCAATCATGTGCAGCACTTCGGTGTTGATCTTGGCAACACTGCCGACCAGACCCAGGTCCAGCATTTTGGCTTCGGTACCGTCGGCGCCCGCCTTCTTGCGCATCAGTTTTTTGGCGCGAATCAGGTTGCCATCTTTGCCGGTGATGCCAATGGCTTTGCCGCCGTTCTTGTTCAGCAGCGCGACGATTTCCTGGTTGACCAGGCCGCCCAGCACCATTTCCACCACATCCATGGTCTGGCTGTCAGTTACACGCTGACCATCAATGAATTCCGACTGGATATTGAGTCTCTCCAGCAGTGATCCGATTTGCGGACCGCCACCGTGCACCACAACCGGGTTCATGCCCACCAGCTTCATCATCACGATATCGCGGGCAAAGCTGTTCTTCAGGGTCTCGTCAGTCATGGCGTTGCCGCCGTACTTCACGACAATGGTGCAGCCAGTGAATTGCTGGATATAGGGCAAAGCCTCAGTCAATACGTTGGCGATGTTCTTGGCGGCGGCAAGGTCCAGGGGCATGGGCAATCCTGTTTATTATTCGGGGTTATGGTCGGGTCTAGTCTTGCGCTAGAGCTGCGAAGTATACAACTACTGACCTTGGATTGAGAAATCCAGCTGCAGATCAGCCTGTTTCAGCAGAAGCCGGAAGGCATCAATAATGACCTGCAGCGATTGCCGGCTATTGGCCTCAAAACGCAATAACAGGGCAGGTGTGGTATTGGATGCGCGCACAAGCCCCCAGCCGTCAGGGAAATCCGCTCGGACACCGTCCAGCATGCTGACATGGGCCAACGGAAAGCTGGCCAGCTCAGCGATTCGCGCCATCAGGCTAAATTTTTGCGTCTCATCGACCTCAATACGCAGCTCGGGCGTGACCACGCTTTGTGGCAGAGACTGCAACAGGGCATCGGCAGACTGTGTTCCGGCGGCCAGAATCTCAAGAAACCGGGCGGCAACGTAAAAACCATCGTCATAACCAAACCAGCGATCCTTGATGAAGATATGCGCGGAGAATTCGCCGCCAATGACCGCGTCAGAATCGTGCATCATCTGTTTCATGAAGGAGTGGCCGCTGCGGCTCATGATTGAGCGACCGCCGTACTGGGCGATCTCGTTCGACAGCAAATTGCTGCACTTGACGTCAAATACCACATTGGGTTGTTTGTATCGTGGCAATATGTCGCGAACAAGCAGCATCAATAAGCGATCGGTGTCGATTATGTTGCCTTTGTTGGTGACCAGGATGACACGGTCGCCATCGCCGTCCAGCGCGATGCCGAGATCGGCCTGACGGGTTCTGATTTCCTGCACCAGACTGTCGAGATTACTGGCGATGGTGGGGTCTGGATGGTGATTGGGGAAATGGCCGTCCAGCTCACAAAAGATGGGCGTAACGTCACAGCCTAGCTGGCGCAATAACTGCGGCGCGAGCTTGCCCGGGACCGCATTGCCGCAGTCCACTACGACCCGTAAACGGCGTGTCAGCTGTATGTCAGTGCAAACGCGATTGATGTATTCGGCGCTTATATCCTGTTGCCTGAGTGTGCCCTTACGGCCACAGAACCCGTTATATTCTCCAGACTCAATCGAAAGTGAGCGCTTACGTAAGTCCTGAATTTGCTCTGCTGTCAGACACGCTCGCGCGCGCACGATCTTGATACCGTTGTAGTCTGCCGGATTGTGGCTTGCCGTCAACATGACGCCAGAGGTGCAGACGCCGGTATGGGTGGCAAAGTACACCAGTGGCGTAGGCACAATGCCCAGATCGATGATGTCACAGCCGGCATCAAGCAGTCCGTTCCGGAGCGCTTCGGCCAGTGTCGGGCTGGACAGGCGACCATCGGCGCCAAAATACAGCGTCGGATTATCAAATTCGACAGCATAACTGCCAATCGCCAGGCCGATCAGGTAGATGCTGTCGGTGGTCAGGTCTTTGCCGGCAATGCCGCGTATATCGTAGGCCCGAAACATGGTTTCGGAGAGGGCTGTGCTATAGGCCGGAAGCGAATCAGGCATCTGTTTGTCTCGCCCTGATGCGCTCGGCAATCAGAGCCAGCATTTGCCGGGCGACCAGATTTTTGTTGGCCGGCCCCAGCGTTTGTGAGCCGTCCTCGTCCCACAGCGCGGTGGCGCAGATGTCGTCACTGTTAAAGGTGGCTGTGGCGTCATTGGCAAACAGCAGATCGAGATTTTTGCGTTGCAATTTTTCCCGACCATACTGCTCAATATGCTGGGTTTCGGCGGCGAAGCCGACTATTAGCGGTCGTTGTGGCGATTTCGCGGCGGATTTTTGCGCAAGGGTCCCGATAATGTCCGGGTTACGCACCAGCGTCAATTGCAGGGTTTCAGCCGACTTCTTGATTTTGTGATCACTGGCATCAGAGACGCGGTAATCAGCCACTGCCGCAACGCCAATAAACACATCGCTGTGTTCAGTGCTTTCCAGACTTGCCTCAAGCATCTCCTGCGCCGTGGTGACGGCGATGCAATGCACGCGATCGGGTACCGGCAGATTGACCGGACCACTGATCAGTGTCACCCGTGCGCCCGCCTGCACGGCCTCGGCTGCGAGCGCATAACCCATCTTGCCGGAGCTGTGATTACTGATGAAACGAACCGGATCAATAGCCTCGCGGGTCGGGCCGGCAGTAATGGTCAGGTGCAGGCCGCTGAGCAGGCCGGGCGCATAAAGACTGGCGCATTCACTGACAATGTCTGCCGGTTCGAGCATGCGGCCGGGGCCGGTGTCGCCACAGGCCTGTGAGCCTGCTGCCGGACCGGCGATATGGCATCCGCGTTCGCGCAGTTGTAACAGATTGTCCTGGGTCGCCTGGTTCAGCCACATAGCCTGATTCATGGCCGGCGCCAACAACACCGGGGCGCGGCTGGCGAGCAACAGTGTGGTGAGCAGGTCACCGGCCTGGCCTCCCACCATACGGGCGAGAAAATCCGCGCTGGCGGGTGCCACCACAATCAGGTCGGGCCAGCGCGCCAGCTCGATGTGGCCCATGCCCGCTTCGGCATCAACATCCAGCAGATCCAGGTGCACACGATGTCCGGACAAGGCCTGCATGGTCAGCGGCGTGATGAATTCCGTGGCGGCCGCGGTCATCACGACCCGCACATCGGCGCCGGCTTTGGTCAGCAAGCGGGTCAGTTCTGCGCATTTGTAGGCCGCTATGCCGCCGGTCATGCCCAGCAGAATGCGTTTGTTGGCGAGTGTGGCCAGGGTCATGCCGTTGTCTTCATGCATTCAATGTCCAGTTGGCGTTGGTAACTCGCATCTGCAGGATTGCCAGCCAGCAGCTGACAACAGGATTCTAACCCGCATTCTATGCAACCTGAGGGCGGATCGGCAAGGCAAGTCCGCTGCAGCAGTGCTATAAACCAGCTGGGCCATGGCAACAATCGGCTCTGTTTCATGGAGGAAACAGCATGACAATAAAAAACTGGCCGGCCAGTGAGCGGCCACGGGAAAAACTCTTACAGGGCGGCCCGGCAAGCCTGTCGGATGCCGAGTTGCTGGCCGTATTCCTGCGTACCGGCATTGTCGGCAAAAGTGCGTTGGACGTGGCCAGAGAGTTGCTCAGTGACTTTGGCAGCCTGACCCGCATTCTGTCGGCCTCGTTTGAGGAGTTCTGTCGCCGGGACGGTCTGGGGCCGGGCAAGTATGTGCAGTTCCAGGCCGTGCTGGAGCTGGCCCGGCGCTACATGGGCGAACGGCTGGCAGAAAGCGATGCCCTGACCAATTCGGATCTGACGCGTGACTACCTGCGCGCGCGCATGGGTGATTACCAGCAGGAGGTGTTCGCCTGTCTTTATCTCAACAATCAGCATCGCGTGGTGGCCATGGAGGAGCTGTTTCGCGGTACCATAGACGGTGCGGCAGTGTATCCGCGAGAAGTAGTTCGACGTTGCCTGCACAACAATGCGGCAGCGGTGATCTTTGCTCATAATCACCCGTCAGGGCTGGCCGAGCCCAGTCAGGCCGACATTGCGATTACCAATCGCCTGAAGCTGGCGCTGAATACCATTGATGTCAGAGTACTGGATCATGTGGTGGTTGGGCGCATGGAAGTCGTGTCTTTTGCCGAAAGAGGGCTGTTATAAGCAAAATTACTTGTTTTAGGGGTGTTATTTTGGTATAAAACGCAGCTCTTTTTTTCCGGCAGCACCCGGAACAGATTACGAAACCGTAACGAGGCAAGGTCATGGCTAATGTATGTATGGTAACCGGCAAGAAGCCGATTACAGGTAACAACGTCTCTCATGCGAACAACCGCACCCGACGTCGTTTTTCCCCGAATATCCACACACACCGCTTCTGGGTTGAATCCGAGAATCGTTTTGTGAAATTGAAAGTGTCTACCAAAGGCATGCGCACAATCGACAAGAACGGCATTGATGCTGTGCTGGTCAAAGTCCGCGCCAATGGTATAAAGGTCTAAGCACTTGTGTGGCGTGATTTATAACGCGCCAGCGGTGTAACTTAACAATCTATTGCAGACAGATGGTGAGCAGCGATGCGCGATAAAATTAAACTGGTTTCCTCCGCAGGCACCGGTCATTTCTACACAACTGACAAGAACAAGCGTACAACGCCTGACAAGATCGAAATCAAGAAATTCGATCCGAAAGCGCGCAAGCACGTGATGTACAAAGAATCCAAGATCAAGTAAGACAGTTCTGGTCGGCTTTGTTGCTGGCGTTAACGGCCTAACCTGATTGCCTCTGCTTTGGCTTCTCGTTGTATCCCAGACGCTTCGATGCCATAAAAAACCCGGTTTGCCAATGAGCAAGCCGGGTTTTTGTGTGCCTGACATTTCTAAATTTTATAGTTGAATCAGGCGGTTAATCCTTCTTCTTGCTCAGCGATTTGATCAACTTCTGGGTTGATGCCATCAGCTTGGGGTCCGTTTCAAACTCCTTTTTAAGTTTGCCAACCGTGGTTGATACCGTGCCGTAGCGTTTCAGCTTGAACAGCCGGGCAATGGTTTGCAACGTTGACGCTGACAGTTCCTGACACAGATACATCGCTACCCAGCGCGGCACATTCTTCGAACCGGGGCCTCGAGCAGCCTGATAGATGCTGTCTTCGGAGACCTTGAAGTGCTTGGCGACCGCACTGACAATCTCCTTGCAGGCGGGTCGCCATTTGGCATTGGCGCCGCGGGAAACACCGCGCGGTTTGCTGGCGCTGCGTTTGTTGCTGGCAAATTTGCGGAATTTTTCATCACCCATGACGGATGACAGGTTCTTTTTGCCATAAAAATGCGCCAGTTCATCATCGACACCGGCCTTGACGTAGTCTGCATAACGCTGAAAACGGCGATTGGCCGGGCCCTCTAACTGAGACAGCGCTTCATCGCGTGCCAGCCAGCTTTGTGGCTTGACCTTGTTGGTATACGCCAGGTAACTGGACCAGGCATTGCTGTCCAGATCCTGCTTTCTGACACCCAGATGAATGTACCGGGTGAGCGGTAGCAGGTAGGCATCAGGCTGTACCAGAACCGCTTTGTAGCGACCCCGGAACAGCGATCCTTCGGTCTTTTTCAGACGTTGATAATACTGGGTATAGAGGCCATCAATCTGCCGCATGAAGCGACTGAGATTACCTTCCGGAGTTTTTAGCAGCAGGTGGTACTGATCTTTAAGCAGGGAGTACGCATGAACCTGTACGTTCAAGCGCAGGCAGGTCTCTTCAAGAGCCTGGAGGAATGCCTCGTAATAGCGAGCGGAGGGAAATGCTTTTTGCCCTTCAACAGCGAAGTTTGAGACATGGTAGTAAGCATCGGGATACTCGATTCGGAGTGGACGAGCCATGGGCGCAGTTCCTTGTTTTTTTTGTTTTTAACTTTTGTTATTTATTCGATGTTATTCTCTTATTACTGCTTATTTAATTAGAGTTGACCCCACATCAAGATCTATAGTGAACCAACTTTGCGGCGCAGGTCAATACAAACTTGTAAATCAGTCAGTTGCGTTTTTGTGGTGCGGTGGCCAGAGTAATGGCGCGCTTTGGCGCCGGCAGACCTTCAATACTAAGTGCCGGGTTATGCGGGTCCAGTCCGTCACTTAGTGACTGGAACGGCATCCAACTGGTACTGCGTTGTTCACTGCTGTCGGTGGCGTTCACGTCCACCGTACGAACATCACGGAATCCGCAGCGTTTCAGCCAGCTTTCGGTGGTGGCCACCGAGGGTAAAAACCACACGTTCTTCATCTGGCAATAACGGTCGTCCGGCATCAGCGCATAACCGTCCGGCCCGTCAACAACCAGCGATTCCAGTACCAGTTCGCCGCCTTCGCGCAGACAACTTTGCAACTGAAACAA
Source organism: Pseudohongiella acticola (assembly GCF_001758195.1). Classification (NCBI taxonomy): domain Bacteria; kingdom Pseudomonadati; phylum Pseudomonadota; class Gammaproteobacteria; order Pseudomonadales; family Pseudohongiellaceae; genus Pseudohongiella; species Pseudohongiella acticola. The sequence goes on along the minus strand of NZ_MASR01000001.1, from coordinate 2,046,626 downwards.
ATGGTCAATGGGTGAGCGTCGGTGGTATAGCACACCCATGGAAAACACGGTATCAAACAACCCTGATTTATCCGGGAACTTATCCAGAGTAATGGGCAAGACAAAAACCGACAAATGACGCAGAAAGTGTTGCATCAGGCGATACTGGAAAAAGTAGGCCGGGTGCGGATCCACGCCCAGTACCATGTCAGCGCCTTCTCCCAGCATGCGATAGCAGTGGTAGCCGTTGCCACAACCAACATCCAGTACGCGACGGCCTGCCAGGGGTTGTATATGTGGTAGCAGACGATCCCATTTCATGTCCGAACGCCATTCGGTATCGATATCGATGCCAAAAAGTGACCACGGCCCTTTGCGCCACGGCATGAAAGTCCGTGCCGCTGTTTCCAGTGCCTGGCGTTGCTCCACAGTGCAATCGTCTGCCTGTCCAATGCGCACCTGTGTTGCCAGATCAATGCTGCTGGCGGCTATCGCCGGCAACTCGTCAAACAGTGTGAGCCAGCGCTCGGTCAGGCCATGCTTGCGGGAGTACAGGTAGGTCTCACTGGCGTAGTGGCTCAGGCTTTCCAGAGCGGTGCCAGACAGCAGTGTGTGCAGCCGCTGATCGGCTTCAGTATCACGGCTATGCCACATCAGCGTACCGCAACCATGGAAGCAAAGTTGAAACACTGGAACCAGACATCACAGGACTGAAAACCGGCATCCTGAAAGCGCTGCTTGTGATCATTGATAGTTTCGGGGATCAGCACGTTCTCCAGTGCAGCACGCTTTTGGCTGACCTCAAGTTCAGAGTAACCGCGTGCCATCTTGAACTCATGGTAGAGGTCGATAAACAGCTCGTTCAGTGAAGGTGCCGGGAACCGTATTTTTTCCGACAGGATAAGAATACCGCCGGGTCGCAGGCCGTCACTGATGCGTTGAATCAGGGCTGCGCGCCGGGCCGGCGCAATAAACTGCAGGGTAAAATTGAGCACAACCACAGAGGCGTTGCTGATGTCGGTTGTGCAGACATCTTCACACAGCACCGTCACCGGAAGCCCGGCTGAATCGGGCTCGGCAAGTGTGTTGCTCAGTCGGCCAACCATGGCCGGCGAATTGTCGATGGCGAACAAGCGGTAGTCCTGATGCGGGATCTGATGCGCCATGGCCAGACTGGCGCCGCCCAGTGAACACCCCAGGTCATACATATTGGAACCCGGTGTACAGTAACGCGCGGACAGTACGCCAATCATGGACAGGATGGTGGCATATCCGGGCACTGATCGGTTGATCATGTCGGTAAACACGGCCGCCACTTTTTCGTCGAAGACAAAGTCCGATTTTGCCTGTGGACTGGCAAAAATATTGTCGTGTTGTTTACCGGAGCCTGTCATGGTGGCGCGACCTCAGTCTTCGTCTGGAACAGCCGGGTGGCCGGCGTCGCGCAGGGCCTGCCGGATTCGACAGGCAGTGCCCAACTGGGCTACTTCGTCGCGTTCCTGTGCCAGGGCAAAATTCAGGTCGCTGATGGCGGTGATCGGCACCAGATGCAGGTGCGCATGGCGCACTTCCAGGCCAGCCACCATCATGCCGACTTTCTCGCAGTCAAACTGGCTGCGCAAGGTGCGGGATAATACGCTGGCCACCTGAAAGACGTGAGCATTGAGTTCTGCTTCCATGTCATCCCAGTGGTCCACTTCCTGATGCGGTATCACCAGCAGGTGACCCACGCGGATGGGTTTGATGGTCAGAATCGCAAAACAACGGCCGTCATCCCACAAGACATGGCCGGGCAACTGACCTTCGCGAATTTGGGTAAACAGACTGCTCATAGTGTGTGCTCTTGGCAAACCGGACTTTTGAAATATACGTTGGGGCCCGACAGCGGGCGCGCAGGCCGCCATTATGCGGGAATTCGTGTTACAGTCCAACCGCCTGTGGCCTGCTGTACCCACGCACAGGATCAGGCACGCGACGACTAAAACCGACGGACATAAAACGTGTTCAGATTTACCCCAAAGCAGCAACCGCAGGCCCAGGACGAGACGCTCGCAGTCGACGGCCTGCCGCTGCCCTGTCACCTGGTCCGCAGCAAACGCAAGAGTCTGGCCGTCCATGTGCGTCATGATCGCATTGAGGTACGTGCACCGCTGAGGATAGCGCGCCGGGAGATCCTGCAGTTTCTGTCACGGCACCAGGCCTGGGTGTGCCGTAAACATCAGGAGAAAGTTAAACGCGCTTCCGAGCATCTGGCGTTGAGCGATGGTAGCCCTATTCTCTACAAGGCCCAAAATCTGACGGTGCGTCTGCGCACAGCGCCGCGAAGCGAGGTGATCGTCAGCGCCACCGAACTGACCATCAGCGGGCCTGACCTGGCACCGGAGAAAGTGGCAGCCGTTTTCAAAGGCTGGCTGCAGCAACAGGCAAAAGCCTGGTTACCTGGTCGTACCCGCGCGCTGGCGGAACACCTGGGTGTGGGCACAAAACTCACGGATGTGGTGTTTCGCAAAACCAAAAGCAAATGGGGACATTGCACGGCGCAGGGCCGCATTCAGTACAACTGGCTGATCATGCTGGCACCCGATGGCGTCATCGACTACATGATCTGCCATGAAGTTTGTCATCTGTTACACATGAATCACTCACCGGCCTACTGGCAAGCGGTGGCCCGGGTGTGCCCGGACTACAAGCGGTATGTGGGCTGGCTGAAACAGCACGAACACCGACTCTGGTTCTGAGAACTTCAGGCCCTGTTACCGGTCAGACCACCGGCAACAGGCGTTTGCGCTGTAGCACTGTTATGCCCAGGCCTGCGGCCAGGAAGGCAACACACACGACGATCAGAAAGACCTGACTGAAACCATACAGGCCGCCAGCGGGTGTCACCAGCGCCAGGCCGGCAATGGTCACGCAGGCACGCGACACCAGTCCCAGCTTGTCTTCACCGATACGACCAAAGCCCAACAGGTAGCCTTGCAGGCCGGCGGAGATGAAGGCAACACCGACCAGCGCGGTACCCACATTCTGCGCAATGCTGGCAAATTCACCCTGCAACAGCAGCGCCGGGTTGAGGACAAAAAAGAACGGAATGAAATAAATGATCGCACCCAGGCGCATGGCTTCCCAGCCGGCGCGCATGGACGAAACCTGGGCGACACTGGCAGCGGCAAACGCGGCCAGCGCCACTGGCGGTGTGATGAAGCTGAGCATGCCCCAGTACATGATGAACATGTGCGAGGCGAGCGGGTCCAGTCCGGCATTGATCAATGCCGGTGCCAACACGATGGCCAGGAAAATATAGGCCGCAGTAACGGTCATGCCGATGCCAAGCACAAAACTGGTGAGTGCCCCCATGATCAGCAAGACCAGCACGTTGTCACCAGCCAGGTAAACCAGGTCATTGGCCAGTGTGCCGGCCATGCCGGTAACGGCCAAAGAACCCACAATCAGGCCAATGGCGGCGAGAATGCCGGCCAGTTCAGCCATCAGTCGACCGGTGGCCGCGACCATCAGCAGAAATTTGTCCAGATTCATTTTGTGCATGGTGAACTGGTTGATGATGAGCAGTGCAGCAGTCGCGATAAACGGCGCCGTTGCTTCGCGCTGCATGTATACCAGCATCACGGTCAGCACTACAAACACGGCGATAAAATACCAGCCTTCCTTGAACACCTTGCCCAGGCTGGGCAGTTCTTCACGCGGCAGGCCTTCCAGTTTGTTGCGGGCAGCATAGGCATCAATCTGCATAAACAGACCGTAGAAATACAGCAGGGACGGCACAATGGCCGCCACCGCTACGGTGACGTAACTCACACCCAGAAAGCTTGCCATGACAAAGGCGGTAGCGCCCATGATGGGCGGCATCAGCACGCCGCCGGTGGAGGCACAGGCTTCAACCCCGGCGGCATAGCCGCGGGAGAAGCCGGTGCGACGCATGGCGGGTATCGACAGCGGGCCGGTGGTCAATACATTGGTAATGGGGCCGCCACTCATTGAACCCATCAGGCCGCTGGAAAAAATCGCCACCTTGGCGGCGCCGCCCCGTTTGTGACCGAGCAGGGAAAACGCAAAATTGATGAAGAACGGGCCACCACCGGTGTACTGAAGTGCCACCCCGAACAGAATGAAACCAAACACCAGCATGGCAAAGGAGTTGAGTGCCACACCGAACACGCTTTCCTCACCCAGCACATGGAAAATTGCGACATCGTGAACCGGCATACCGATACCGGCAATAACATCCGGCATCCGGTCAGCATAGGTCGGGTACAGCGACAGCACCAGCACAATAAAGAATATGGGCCAGCCACCCGCGCGCCGTCCAGCTTCCAGAATGATCACCCAGGTTACCAGTGCCAGTACAATGCCTTCGACCGGCGCGGCATACTCCCAGGCGTCCAGAATGATACGTTCGGCGTTAATGGCAAAATAGGAAAAAATAACGGCAATCGCAGCCATGATGACTTTGTCATACCAGGGCACAAAGTTGAGATTGCTTTTGTGCGAGGGGAAGGTGATGAACACCATGATCAGCATCAGGCCGGTGAGCAGGTACAGATAACGCCCGTCGAGCATGGTGATATCAACAAAAAAGCCCAGTGCAAAAATCTGGTTAATGGCAAGTAGCGAGGCCAGCGCGGTCAGCGTTGCCATCACCACACGCCAGTTTTTGGTGAGTTCGCGGTAGCGCCCGATCGCGGGCAGTTCGGCATCGTCTTCTTTGGGCGGCGCGTTCGGTGGAATAATACTGTTACTCATGGGCAATCATCTTGTTATGAAAATTTTAGATTGTTGACGGCAAATATTATTGAGTGTCGGCGAGGGTAACCAGGCCCAGTTCGGCCAGTCGCTGTTCTCTGAACGCAAGCCAGCCTGCTTCAAAGGCAGCGCGGTCTTCTTCCGGTGCGGACATGTTGTATTCCTGCCAGGCCTGCAGCAGAACCTGTTGCCGGTTAATGTTGGCCTGCTGCCTGGCTTCGGCTGCCGGTGTCCAGATGTCTATTTCCCTGAAATACTCTATGGCGCCTTCGTGATAGGGGATGAAGGCATTCTGCAATTGCTGGCCCAGAATGCGCCAGCCATTGGCGCCGGGCGCCGAGTTCTTGTATTCGTCGTAGTGCATGGCAATAACTTTGGTCATGCCGTATACCATGTCAGCATCAGCGTCTTCCATTGCTACCAATAGCGGGTAGGCGGAGGTGAATACGTTGATACCCTCCGATTCATCGATGGCCGGACCCTCGGTGGCAACATGAGGCACATACCACGGCAGGCGAGAGCGAACGCGCTCTACCGCAGCCTCATCGTCGGGCGGGAATTCCACCCAGAACAGGCCGCGGGGGGACGTTTCCAGGCGCAGGAAGGGCGGGGAGTTGCAGGCACCACCAGCGACGTCTGCGCGGTTGTTGATGACGGCATCAATGGAGGCGTTATAACCACCCACCTCGACCATTTCCACATCGTCCCAGGTCAGGTTGGCATAAGACAGCAGTGCTGTGGTGGCGTTATTCAGTGAGGGCGCACCCTGTACAAAGGTGACGCGTTTGCCACGCACGTCAGCCACTTCGCGGATATTGGCATCGTCAGCGGTCGCCAGGGTGAACGAGCAGCTGGTCGAGTAATTGGAGAGTACCGCGCGGATGGGCTGGGGCCCCCAGATGCGGGAGGCAAAATTGAGAATGCCTTCCTGCGCATAGACAGCCTCGGAGCCGCCAGCAGACATGTGGACCCGGCCGGCATTCAGCGTGGCCAACCGTGATACGTCGTTGCGACCGGGCACCACACGCAGATTGACGCCGTACTGACGTTGCAGAATATTGCCAATGGCAACGGCCTGGCTGTAGCCGCCGGTGCCTGTAGGATAGGCGGACCAGGCGACGGTTCTGGGCATATTGAGTTGCCCCGCCAGCGGATTTTCCGGCAGTTCCTCGACGCCGCAGGCGACCAGAGTGGCAGCGGACAGCGCCAGAATACCCGCTTTGACGAGACGGTGGGCGCGGTTTGGGACCAGTCTATGCATCTGTTATCAAGCTCCTGGATAGGGCGGATGCAGCCTGGGTTCACCTGGGTCGTACGCCCGGTGTTTGTTATTGTCAGGCTGAATACTCAACGCCGAAGAATAACGTAGCTGCAGCGCCATTGCCAGAACAGAGGGTAACTATCCGCTCGGTAAACATTGACGCGGAAATACCCGCCAGCGCACGCTCAGCGCTGCACTCCGGAGCGGCCGGGCAGGTCGGCCAGCGGAATTTCGTGATAGCGGTTCTTGCCTGAGCCGCCATATGAGCCGGCGTCGTAAACAAAACCATACACCGGTCCGGTACCATCTTTGTCAAGACGGCTGCCGCGTACCCATTGTGCGTTGATATCGGCTACCTGCAAGGTGGCAGGTTGCCAGTTGCCGTCGTCATCGGTGTAGGCATGGTAAATATGACGGTTGTCGGCATCGATAAACAGCACCTGCACGCGCTGGCCATCCGCAATCGCATCAGCGCCAGTTTGATCTGAATCCACCGCGTTCTGCACCACAGCGTAATCACTGACCATGACCGCGTCGGCCAATTGCCCGGCTGTGTTTACGCGGCGTTCCCACAGGGTGCCAGGGTTAGCGCCGGTGGCACGTCGGTAAAGAATGCTGACGCTGTCGCTGGCCGGCAGCCATACCAGTGGCAGAATGGCGCCGGCATCGTTGTCGTCGGTGCCGAGTTCGGAACTGATCAGCTGACGAGGGGACAGACGATTGTCAGCCTCAAAACGGCGATACCAGGCCGTACCGTCGCTACCGGTGTAGGCCATATGCACGGTGTTGTTCCGGCCTGTCACCAGCATCGGCCCGGACAACTGCCGGGCCTGATCGGCATCCACCACCGTTCCGTCACCCCAGCTACCGTCTGCTGAGCGCACACGCAGCTCGAGTTTATCCCCATCGCCATAAACCGCGACTAGACTGCCATCGCTGCGCAGGGCAATGTCTGCCACCTGCGTGGACGGCTCCTGCGGTGATGCCAGCCGCTCGTCCTGTATTGCCCAGCTGTCGGGCTGGGTGGGGTGATCCGAGGTATGGAAGGCATGCAGGAAGACGTGGTCGGAGGTCTGGTGCAGCATGTAGATAGTGTCGTTTGCCAGCACCGCAGCGAAACCTTCCAGATCACCGGTTGCCGGTCGATTGTTGCCATCCAGCTCCTGCCAGCTTTCGCCACCATCGCTGGACCTGACCGCCATCAGCATGTTGTCGGTTTCGGCCGGTTCCATCAGGAAATACAGGTCACCGTTGCTGGCCGCAAAAGGCCCGATACGTGCCGGTGTCTCAACAAAAACACCGCCCAGGTGGCGGGCTGGCACTGCCACTGTGACTTGAGCAACAGTATTTGAGGTCAGTGCCTCACCCGCATCGTTAACCATTCTGAACGCATAACGGTCACCGTTGTTGTTGGTTTGCGCGCCATCGGCGAAGCGTCGAACCACCAGCGGCCATTCCCATTCACTTTGCCCGCTGTCCAGTGTTCCTTCTGCCGCCCTGCCAGCGCTGTTCTCTACTGACAGGGCGCGCGTGGCCCGGGCAAAGCTGACGCCCGAACCACCGATGAAGATGCTTGAGGAACCACCTGAAGAACCACCTGACCCGGACAGCAGGTCGGTGGTCTCGGCGCCGTGCGCGAAACTGTCACTGGCGATGATGCTGACCAGCGGTGAGCGTGGCTCGCCTTCAATGACCAGGTTGGCAAATGCGGCAGATGCGCCAGCGGGTACATGCAGACCCACCACGGAAGACGGAATGACGGCAGCGAAGTCGGCGTCCACCGTCAGGGACTCACCGTATTCGATGCTGGCCTGTCGACCGTCGATTGCGATTTTTAACTCGCGCCATTGATCAGGCTCGAGGTCTGCGGCGGCCTCGGCAACCAGCCTGGTCTGTCCATTGATTACACGTTCGACGCTGAGGCTGCCGGGCGCGCTGAGCACCACACGGTGATAGTTGTCGGAACCCGTCACCCCAAAAAGAATGCCAGCAGTGTTGTTGCCCGCTGGCAGACGGACGTCAATGGCAAATTCGGCCGGCTCCCACAGACTTTCGTAGCGGCCAAGCAGGTTAACCGGCTTGTCATTCGAGCTCAGGTTCACGGAGACCTGCTCACCGTCTTCCTCAATCGAGACCGAGTCGGCGTTGCCACTCAGAAACTGCCAGGCGCTGTTTACGTCGATACCCAGATCCGGTCGCAGCACCTTGGCGGGTTGCGGAAAATTTTCCGCCAGCATGGGCTGCCAGTCTTCATCATTGCGCCGGTACTGAAGCTGAAACTGAGCTCCATCCGCTGTTGCTGATTCCACCTCAAAGCGGAGTCGAAAGGGTTCGTCGGTGAACACAGTGACAGGCTCGTTGGCCGCCGCCGCCCAGCCACTGTCGGCATTCAGGGGGGCAGCAAAATCCTGGCGAAAACGAAACGCAGTTTGTTGATCCATCAGGGGCGTGCTGGCGTCGACAGACTGATCAGCAGCGGGCGCAACGCCGGACGGTTGCTGCGGCGAATCGCAGGAGGCCACCAGGCCGGCCAGCGCGAAGGCTATGAGCAAAGGGCAATTGGTCGTGAAGCGGGCTGGACGAGTCATGCGAATGCTTGCTCCCAAGGACGGAGATCAAAGCCGCGACCATAACAATCCGGTGTTACGGTTTCATGACAGTTGTGCGAAACACCAGATCCCAGACGCCATGACCGAGGCGATGCCCGCGGCGTTCGAACTTGGTTTCCGGGCGTCCGGTGCTCTGTGCATAGGCACCGGCGCCAGCAGTATTTTCCAGTGCCTCGGCAGCGCTCATCACGTCCATCATGTGTTCGGCGTAATGCTGCCAGTCAGTGGCCAGATGTATAGTGCCACCTGTCACCAGTTTTTGGCTCAGGTCTGCGATGAAGGCAGGCTGCACCAGTCGACGCTTGTTGTGTTTCTTTTTATGCCACGGGTCGGGGAAAAATATCTGCACCGTTGTCAGTGAATGATCCGCGATACAGTTTGCCAGAATTTCGACCGCGTCGTGACAATAGATACGCAGATTACTGAGGCCAAGACGCTCGATATGTCCCAGCAATTTTCCGACGCCGGGACGATGCACTTCGATGCCGATAAAGTCGTGATCGGGATTGGCCGCAGCCATCTCAGCCAGTGAGTCACCCATGCCAAATCCGATTTCCAGCACCAGCGGTGCCTTGCGCCCAAACACCGCTTCGGTATCCAGCGGGCTGGTAGTGTCGTCAATCACATAGTGCGACCAGTATTTCTCCAGCGCTTCTTTTTGCGAAGCAGTCTGGCGGCCAGCACGGATGACAAAACTGCGCAGGGGCCGGTGATGCTCGGTACCGGCCTTATTGTTGTCGGAATCTGATCCGGAAATGCTCATGTTACTAACCTGCTTCAGAAACCCGTGTCAGAAAAATGTGCCGTCAATCGGTGACGATGCACTGGCATACAGTTTGCGCGGCATACGACCCGCCAGCCAGGCTTCGCGACCGCTGATCACAGCCTTCTGCATGGCCGAGGCCATCAGTACCGGGTCACCGGCTTCGGCAATGGCGGTGTTCATTAACACACCTTCACAACCCAGTTCCATGGCAATAGTGGCATCTGACGCGGTGCCAACGCCGGCATCCACAATAATGGGGACAGTAGCGTTCTCAAGGATCATGCGAATATTATAGGGGTTGCGAATACCCAGGCCTGAGCCGATCGGTGCACCCAGCGGCATCACGGCGATGCAGCCAATCTCTTCCAGGCGCTTGGCAATCAGTGGGTCATCGCTGGTGTAGACCATGACATCAAAACCGTCGGCCACCAGCTGCTCGGCGGCGACCAGGGTTTCAGTGACATTGGGGTACAGGGTTTTCTGGTCGCCCAGCACTTCCAGCTTCACCAGTTTATGTCCATCCAGCAGTTCACGCGCCATGCGACAGGTGCGCACAGCGTCGGCGGCGGTGTAGCAGCCAGCGGTGTTGGGCAGGAAGGTATATTTCTCTGGCGAAATAACGTCCAGCAGACTGGGTTCATCCTTGTTCTGGCCCAGATTCACCCGACGAATGGCAACGGTGATCATCTCGGCGCCGCTGGCCTCAAGTGCTGCCAGGTTCTGCTGAAAATCTGCATACTTGCCGCTTCCGATGATCAGGCGCGACTGGTAGGTTTTGCCGGCCAGAACCAGGGGTTTGTCTTGTCTGTGTTCGCTGTTTTGCATAAAGAATATCTCGAGCGTTTGCCGCAACGGGCAGGATTGGGATGGTCAGGGGCGCTGAGCTGTCAGCCACCACCAATGGCATGGACTATTTCTACGCGGTCACCTTCATGCAACGTGTGTTGCGGGTGCTGGCTTCGCGGCACGATGTCCGCGTTCACTTCCACTGCGACCCGGCCCTGCGTCATATCCAGCTGCGCCAGTAAACCTTCAATACTGGTGTTTTCTGCGACTTTTATATAGTCGCCATTGACCTGTATTTTCATGTCGTGCTCCTTACCGGCTCCGCCGCGTTCAGATGGTGCGACCGGCCAGCATGGCAAAGGCTAGCAGCGCCCAGCCGATCAGGAAAGCAACACCACCGATCGGTGTGATCGCACCCAGCCAGCGCACGCCACTGAGGCTGAGTACATACAGGCTGCCGGAGAAAATCACGATGCCAGCAACAAATAACCAGCCGCTGGCGCGTAACAGCGCTGAATCACTGAGTTGCATCGCTAGCAGGCCCACGCCGAACAGCGCCAGCGCGTGATACATCTGATATTGCACGCCGGTCTGGAAGATGGCGAGCATGTCCTCAGGCAGGCGGTTTTTCAGCCCGTGCGCCGCGAAGGCGCCCAGACCCACAGCGATAAATCCATTGATGGCAGCAAGGGCGATAAACAGACTGGGCATGGCAGGCTCCGGCAGGGTCTTAAAAGACGGTTTGTCTAAATGAAAAAGCCGCTGCCATTAGCAGCGGCTTGGGTCTCAGTCATTCCCAACAGGGCGTTGAAAAGCGTTAGCGAGGCCGCCAGATCGACGAGGCAAAAATGGTCGAAGAAGCGCAGTTTACACGTAGTAAATGAGCATTCTGAGACCATTTTTAACGACGCATTGGCAACGCAGGTAGCTTTTCAATGCCCTGTTCAGGCGACCATGGCGCCGCGCACCTTATTCATGGCGTTCTTTTCCAGCTGCCGTATACGTTCCGCCGACACGCTGTATTTCGCAGCCAGGTCGTGCAGAGTTGCTTTCTCATCAGACAGCCAGCGGCTGGTAATGATATCGCGGCTGCGATCGTCAAGTTCACCCATGGCCAGATACAGATTACTGTTCTGCTCTTCTTCCCACTGGTCTTCTTCAATATCCAGTGCCATGTCAGAGCTGTCATCCTGCAGATAATAGGCAGGTGCCTTGTAGGCTTCGTCGTCGTCCGCTTCGGCAGCCGCGTCAAACGCGGTGTCGTAAGAACTCATGCGGCCTTCCATCTGCCGCACCACGCTGGCGTCCACACCCAGATCTGCCGCGACGGCGTGTGCTTCATCGTTGCTCAGCCAGCCCAGGCGCTTCTTGGCGCTGCGCAGGTTGAAGAACAATTTACGCTGGGCCTTGGTGGTGGCGATCTTGACGATGCGCCAGTTACGCAGGATAAATTCGTGCATTTCCGCCTTGATCCAGTGCACCGCAAACGAGACCAGGCGCACACCCATTTCCGGGTTGAAGCGCTTGACCGCTTTCATCAGGCCAACATTGCCTTCCTGGATCAGGTCAGCCTGTGACAGGCCGTAACCGGAGTAGCTGCGGGCCATGTGCACAACAAAGCGCAGGTGCGCGAGCACCAGCTGGCGGGCAGCTTCAAGGTTTTCTTCATAATAATACTGATTCGCCAGTTCCAGTTCCTGCTCTGCTGTCAATACAGGAATACTGTTGACCGACGTCACATAGGCAGATAGGTCGCGACCCGGTACGGCCGGGCCGACTAGTTGCAAACTCTTGGCTGTGGTCATATTTCCTATGCTCTCAATGTCTTCCAGTGTCTTCAGGTACGTCTTTAATTCGGGGTGTCCTGCGGTTATGATCGGACCCCTAGTCGACCTTATTCTACCACTTTTTCTTACACGAGTGATTATCTGATGTTCACTAAGTCAAATTTCAAGGGCAAAGAGGCCCAAAAAGCAAAATATTTTTCATCAGCCTTTTCCTCGCCTTTTGCCAATAGCCGCGTCGCAGCCGTGCTGTTGCCAGTGGCAGCCATGGCAGTCCTGCTGAGCCAGTGCGCACCGGAACAGGATACGCCAGCCCAACAGGCGGCTCAAGCGCCCGCCACACAGGCGTCCACGGCTCAGGCGCCAGTCGGCGACACGCAGGCGCTGGGGCTGGGTGTCGATCTGGACAACATGGATCGCAGTGTGCGGCCGCAGGATGACTTTTTCCAGTACGTCAACGGTGGCTGGGTGGAACAGAACCCTATTCCGGCGGATCGCTCGCGCTGGGGCAGCTTTGACGAACTGCGTGAAGCCGCTGAACTGGATGTGCTCGATATTCTGCATGATGCCGCCAGTAGCGATGCTGCCGAGGGCACGCTGGAACAGAAAATCGGCGACATGTACACCGCATTCATGAACGCCGAGGCCGTAGAGGCGCTCGGGGCCCAGCCGCTGGCAGATGAGCTGGCGCAAATCGACAGCCTGGGCAGCCATGACGACCTGCTGGAATACTGGGCCGGTGCTGCTGAAAACGGTCGCATGGCGCCTTTTGGGTACGGCATCAGCCAGGATCAGGGGCAGTCAGACCAGTACATCACCACGCTGGGTCAGTCGGGTCTGGGGCTGCCGGATCGTGACTACTATCTGGATGATAGTGAACGCTACGAAGAAGTGCTGGCGCAGTATCAGGCGCACATCAGCGAAATGTTTGCACTGGCCGGACTGATGCAGGGCGAAGCGGCTGAAGAGGCCGCAGGCCGGGTGATTGAGGTTGAGGGCCGTATCGCCCAGGGCCACTGGACCCGGGTACAGAACCGCGACCGTACCGCAACCTACAACCGCATGAGTCCTGATGAGCTGATGAGCCTGGCACCGGACCTAGCGTGGAATAGCTATCTGAATGACGCCGGCCTGCCAGACATAAATGCATTGGTGGTGCGGCAGCCGACCTATATGCAGTATGTCGCCGGCATGTTTCGCGATATCAGTGTTGCCGACTGGCAGCACTACCATCGCTATCACCAGCTCAGAATGTCAGCGCCGTATCTGTCCGAAGCCTTTGTCGAAGCGCATTTCGACTTCTTCGGGCGCACGCTGAGTGGGCAGCCGGAGATGCGCAGCCGCGAAAAACGGGCCGTGGATACCGTTGACTCAGTGCTGGGCTTTGCCGTCGGCCAACTGTATGTGGAAGAGAATTTCCAGGCTGAGGCGCGTGAGCGTATGGACGATCTGGTGAAAAACCTGCTGGCTTCATTTGAGGTCGCCATTGATGAGCTGGCCTGGATGACCGAGGCCACCAAAGAAGAGGCGCAGGCCAAACTGGCGCGTCTGAACACCAAAATTGCCTATCCCGATGAGTGGCGTGACTATGACTGTCTGCGGATAGACGCCGATGATCTGATCGGCAATGTGCGCCGCGCCAATCGCTGTGAATATGAGCGCATGATGGCACGTCTGGGCCAACCGGTAGACAGAGAAGAGTGGTTCATGACACCGCAGACAGTGAATGCTTACTACAGCTCTACCATGAATGAAATCGTATTCCCGGCCGCCATACTGCAGCCCCCGTTCTTTAACGTGGAAGCCGATGATGCCATCAACTACGGCGCTATCGGCGCTGTCATCGGGCACGAAATTACCCATGCCTTTGATGACCAGGGCCGGCGTTCGGACGGTGACGGCAACCTGCGTGACTGGTGGGCAGATCTGGATGAACAGCAGTTTCGTGAGCGCGCCGACCTGATGGTGGCGCAGTTTGATGCCTACGAGCCGATTGAAGGCATGAACATTCAGGGCGCGCTGGCGCTGGGTGAGAATATCGCTGATCTCGGCGGCCTCACGGTGTCCTATCAGGCCTGGCAACGAAGCCTGAACGGCGAGCCATCACCGGTTATTGAAGGCTTCAGCGGCCGTCAGCGTTACTTTATGGGCTGGGGTCAGATCTGGCGTATAGCGTTCCGCGATGAAGCCCTGCGCCGTCAGTTGACTACCGGTCCGCATGCGCCCGGTCAGTACCGCGTGCGTGGCGCGCTGTCCAATATGCCGGAATTCTACGAAGCCTTTGATGTCGTTGAAGGAGATGGCATGTACCGCGACCCGGATGTCCGAGTTAAGATCTGGTAGAAAGCCAAAATCTGGTAACGGTGTTGAAGATCAGAACCGGCTGAAATGCCGCGACACCGACAGGCGGGCACCCAGCCAGCCCAGCATGGCGCTGCCACCGAGCAGCACCATGCTGGCGCTGGCGCCCAGACCCTGCAATCGATATTGCGCCCCGTAGAATGCCAGCAACTCTGTCGCCGGGCCGCGTAGCAGCAGCATCAGAAGCGCCAGCAGAACCCACGCCAACGCACCACCGAGCAGGCCATACCAGAGGCCGCTGTACAGAAACGGGCGTGCAATAAATGCCCGGGTAGCACCAATCAGGTTCATTACCCGGATTTCCGCTGCGCGGCTGGCAATGGCGGTGCGGATACTGTTGCCGGTAATGAACAGAACCGCCATGGACAGCACAATGATCAGCGCCACCACGGCACGCTGAGTCAGGCTCAGAAAGCTTTCCAGGCGCTGCAGCCAGAGTTGATCCATCTGCACCATGTCCACGCCGGGCTCGCCGCTGAGCATGTCCTGCAACTGCACAATGGCTTCATATTGGGCATCATCAAGCTGCACCACGAGGCTGGCGGGCAAGGGGTTCTGGGCCAGCGAATCGACCACGTCACCCAGGCCCGACCATTCGGCAAAATCTTCTGCCGCCTGTTGCGGCGAAATATAGCGGGTCGTACTGACCAGCTCATGCGTCGCCAGAAGCTGTTGCAGCTGATCAACATCGCCCTGGCTGGCATCGCTGCGCAGGTAGACCGTCACCACGTTGGCCTGCGCCAGGCCGCTATCAAACTGGCTCAGGTTCTTTCCGGTCACATACAACAGGGCTGGCAGCAGCAGGGCAATGGCAATCACCGCCAGCGTCATGGCCGAGCTGGCAGGTTGCTGCCACAGGCGACGTAGTGCGTCGACCGCACATTCGCGATGAATTGACAGCCAGGCGCTGACACGCTGGCGCGCTGACAGCCTGATTTTGCTGTTGCCCGGCCGGCTGCTTCGGGTATTGGCCGTCATGACGGGCTCCGGGCCCGGCTGGGCTGATGTTCATCCTTGATCAGGCGACCCAGGTCCAGGGTCAGCATGCGGTGTTTTAACCGCGTGATCAGCGACAGGTCATGGCTGGCAATTAACATGCAGACACCAACCTGGTTGAACTGTTCAAACAGCACCATGATCTCGGCCGCCAGTTCCGGGTCGAGGTTGCCGGTGGGCTCGTCAGCAAGCAGAATCTGCGGGCGGTTGACCACGGCCCGGGCAATGCCAACGCGCTGCTGTTCGCCGCCGGACAGGGTGATGGGGTTGAGTTTCTCTTTGTCCAGCAGGCCCACTTTGTCCAGTGCGGCACGGACCCGACGGGCGGCTTCGTGTTTGTCGAAACCTTCTATTTGCAAGGGCAGCATGACGTTATCAAACACGCTGCGATCGAATAGCAACTGGTGGTCCTGAAACACCACGCCGATGCGTCGACGGTAATAGGGGATCTGGCGCGATGGCAGGCGATTGATGTTGCGGCCGCCGACCAGAATCTGACCCTGGTTCAGCGCCTCGGTCAGCATGATGAGTTTCAGCAGGGTGCTCTTGCCGGCGCCGGAGCGGCCGGTGAGAAAGGCCATTTCGCCCTTCTCAAGTTCAAAGGACACCTGTTTCAGGGCTTCGTGGCCGCCGGGGTAGCGTTTGCTGACCTCGTCAAAGCGAATCATTGTTGCGCTTTATCCGCTTCATCAAACAACGCGCTGACAAACTGGCTGGCATCGAAGGGTCGCAGGTCTTCGGCCTGTTCGCCAATGCCGATAAAACGGATCGGCAACTGCATGGCATTGGCAATGGCAAACACCATGCCGCCTTTGGCGGTGCCGTCCAGTTTGGTCAGGCACAGACCGGTCACGTTAACGGCGTCATTAAAGCTCTTGGCCTGACTCAGTGCGTTCTGCCCGGTGGTTGCATCCAACACCAGCATGACTTCATGGGGTAGCTGATCGTCCTGCTTCTTGAGCACGCGCACGATTTTTTCCAGTTCCTGCATCAGGTTGGCTTTGTTATGCAGACGTCCGGCGGTATCTGCAATCAACACGTCGATGCCGCGCGCCTTGGCGGCCTGGTAGGCGTCAAAAATGACTGAGGCACTGTCAGAACCTGATGCCTGGGCGATAACCGGGACCTGATTACGCTCGCCCCAGGTCTGTAATTGCTCCACGGCAGCTGCCCGGAAGGTGTCGCCGGCAGCCAGCATGACTTTGCGGTTTTCCTGCTGAAAGCGGCGCGCCAGTTTGCCGATGGTGGTGGTCTTGCCAACGCCGTTTACGCCCACGACCAGTAGAACATAAGGTTTGGTCTCACGCGGAATTTCCAGTGGCGCGGTGCAGGGGGTCAGCAGTTCGCGCAGTTCGACTTGCAGTTGCGCCATCAGGGCATCGCCGTCATTAAGTTGTTTGCGTTTGACCTTGGCCGTGAGCGAGGCAATCACCCGGTCGGTGGCCTCAATACCCAGATCTGCCGTCAGTAGCTGCATTTCAATGTCATCGAGCAGGTCAGCATCAATGGTCTTGCGTCCGCCCAGCAACGAACCCAGACCTTCGGTCAGATTGCCACGGGTGCGGCTCAAGCCCTGTTTCAGACGGCTGAAAAAGCCACCGCGGGCGGCGGGTTCTGGCGCGTCGGGGGTGGCGAGTTCGTCAGATGCATCCGCAGCATCAGGCGCTTCAAAAGCTGCAGGCGCTTCAGGCTCTAACGTAGCCGCAGGCGCTGCGCTGTCTTCTTGACTGACAGGGGGCAGATTATCTTCGGGTTTCTCACTGACGCCATCAACGGGCGGGTTTTCCTCAACCTGCGAGTCCGGTGTCTGGTCAGCGGTGTCTTTGCGTTTCTTGATAAAACCGAACATAAATGATTTGTCTCAGGGTGCAGGCGAACGAGAAGCGCTAGTCTAACATTTAGCAGCCAGCAGGTTACAATGCGCATTCCATTTAGCTGACTGTTTAGCCGACAGCGCACTCTTAACTCTGATAAGGCGACAACTCTTGCCCAGACGATCTACCAGCAAGCGCACTGCAACAGCCCAGCGCAACACGCTCCGTATTATTGGTGGCCAATGGCGGGGGCGCAAGCTGAGCTTCCCCGATGTCCCCGGTCTGCGCCCAACGGCCGACCGCGTGCGCGAAACGCTGTTCAACTGGCTGCAGGGCTGGGTGCTGGACGAAAACT
Organism: Pseudohongiella acticola; assembly: GCF_001758195.1. NCBI lineage: Bacteria > Pseudomonadati > Pseudomonadota > Gammaproteobacteria > Pseudomonadales > Pseudohongiellaceae > Pseudohongiella > Pseudohongiella acticola. The sequence continues at coordinate 2,029,157 of NZ_MASR01000001.1, read as the reverse complement.
GTCTGGATCTGTTTGCTGGCAGTGGCGCCTGTGGTCTGGAAGCTCTGTCCCGCGGCGCTCGCTCCGCCGTGTTTGTGGATGCCTCGCGGGATGCCAGTGCCAGCATTCAGGCGCACCTGTCATTGCTGGGCGCAGAGGGGGGCAGCGTGGTAACCATGTCCGCCGGCCAGTGGCTGCTCGGCGCCAGTGCTGTCACTGGCGAAGCAAACAAATTTGGTCTGGTATTTCTGGATCCGCCGTTCGCCGACGATGCCCTGACGGGCATTGTGCAACAGCTTGAGACCAGCGGTATTCTAAAACCACGTGCGCAGATCTATCTGGAATCCGGTCACAACCTGGCTGAACTACCGTTACCGGCCAACTGGGTCATGCGCAAGAATTTGCGTGCTGGCGCGGTTTACTACGGCCTCTACGAGCGACGCGCATGACCGGGCCTGTTGCCAAACCGGCTGAGGCAGCAAGCCCCGCCCCTGAGCCAACGCCTTCGCTGGCGGCGTTGAGCGCGCCCTGGTGGTTGCCCGGCGGTCACCTGCAGACCATCTGGCGCAAACTGGCGACAGCCCCTACGTTGATTCGTCAGCGTCAGCGCATCGAACTGGCTGATGGCGATTTTATAGATGTCGATCGTCTGCCGGCGGGCGGAGACAACAAGCCGCTGGTTTTCCTGTTGCATGGCCTGGCCGGCTGTTCCGCGTCACCCTACATTCTGGCCATGCAGCACACGTTGCACAGCGCCGGTTACGACAGTGTGGCGATGAACCTGCGCGGATGCAGTGGTGAACATAATCGCCTGGCGGTGGCTTACCACTCAGGCTGCTCTGACGATGTGGAACAGGTCATTGCAGCGCTGATGGCAGCGCAGCCCCGGCCGCTGGTGGTGATCGGTTACTCGCTGGGCGCCAATGTGCTGATCAAATGGCTTTCCGAGACCGGCTTTAAACCGCAATTGCGTGCTGCCGTCAGTGTCTCCAATCCGTTTTCACTGGATCTGTGTTGTGCGCAAATGAAAACCGGGATGGCCTATTGGTACGGGCGGTATTTTTTACGCCGTCTGCGCACAGATCTGCAGAACAAACATGCGGATCTCGTCCGGCAGGGTGTTGATGACGAAGTGCAGCGCATTCAGCAGCTCGGGCCGCTGGATGGGCTGCAGACCCTGTGGGATTTTGATGATGCGGTGACCGCACCGCTGCATGGTTTCGCCGGTGCCGAAGACTACTATCTGCGCTGCAGCAGCCGGCAGTTTATCGCTGACACGCCGGTGCCAACGCTGGTGGTTCACAGTCACAACGACCCCATCATTCCACCGCAATCACTGCCGCGAGCAGATGAGATGTCATCACTGGTGAGTTGCGAAATTCTGCCCTTTGGCGGCCATGTCGGGTTCACCTCCAAAGGCCAGAATGATTGGCTGGAGCGTCGGATACTACGCTTTATAGAGCAGTCACAATTGAGCTGACACAGCCTGTATCCTCGTGTACTGTAGGCGGCATTTGACGCAACAGGTATCTGCCCAGCATGAAAACAGCGGTTTATCCGGGGACGTTTAATCCCATCACCAACGGCCATATCGATCTGGTAGAACGCGCTTCGCGCCTGTTTGACAAGGTCATTGTTGCCATTGGCGTCAACAAACAGAAGACCACATCGCTGTCGACTGAAAAACGGGTGGCACTGGCCAGAAAGGTATTGGCTCACGTGGATAATGTCGAAGTGGTGGCATTTGAAACCCTGCTCATCGAGTTTGTCCGTGAGCGCGGTGCCAGCGTCATTCTGCGTGGCCTGCGCACCGTCGCTGACTTTGAATACGAGTTCCAGCTGGTTGGCATGAACCGGGCGCTGGATCCGGGCATTGAAACCATTTTCATGGCGCCGGATGAGCACCTGTCCTATATTTCGTCAACGCTGGTGCGCGAAATTGCTTCCTACGGCGGCGATATCAGCCGTTTTGTGCATCCATTGGTGGCGGATGCCATGCGCGACCACCTGGCAGAGCAGAAAGCTGAACAGGGCGCCGAAAAAAAATAGGCAAGGCCTAGCGCTAGCGCTGGCAGCGTTTACAAAACACCGTGCTGCGGGCACTCAACCGCACTTCCTGCAGGATGCCACCGCATTGTTTGCAGGGCTCTGTGCCGCGGCCATAAACCAGCAGTGATTGCTGGAAATAGCCCGGTTTGCCATCCCCACCAACAAAATCGCGCAATGTCGTGCCACCCACGGTGATGGCATGGGCAATTACCTGCTTGATACACGCCACCAGCCGTGCCATCCGTGCCCGGGATACCGAACCGGCCTCCACCAGCGGGCGAATACCGGCCATAAACAGCGCTTCGTTGGCGTAGATATTACCCACACCCACCACCACATGGCTGTCCATGATAAAGCTCTTGATGGGGGTTTTGCGGCCCCGGCTGAGCCGGAACAGATAGGATGTGTCGAAGTCTTCTGCCAGCGGCTCCGGGCCCAGTCGCGCCAGCAGAGGATGCTCTGCGATGGCATCCTCGCTCCACAGCACGCAGCCGAATCGGCGTGGATCGGTGTAACGCAACATCAGCTCATGGGTAAACACAATATCAATGTGATCATGTTTCGCCGCCGGCGCCCCGGCTGGCAGGATACGAACACTGCCAGACATGCCCAGATGAATAATTATGTGTCCGGCGGTTGTCTCTATCAGTATGTACTTGCCGCGGCGCTGCGTGCCAAGCACGGTCTGACCGGGCATGAGCGCGGTGATCTGTGGCGATACCGGCCAGCGTAACTGCGATTGTCTGACCACGCTGCGGGCGATGGTCTGGCCTCGGATATGAGGGTCGATACCACGGCGACTGGTTTCAACTTCGGGTAGTTCAGGCATACGTTCTGTTTTCGATATTGTGGCTGAAATCAGCGGTTTGTGACGATTATTTGTCAGTCAGTTTTGTGAACCAGACTATTGTATCTATTCAGATGTGGCGTATTCTGGTGTAACGTTAAAGCATGATCTGACATCAAATACAGCATAAGACAGTACCGGAGATTCCGCCATGTGTTTCCGAACCATCTGCGTAAAAGCGTCGATTCACACGTCGATCCGTCCATTGCCAACCCTGTCCCTGGCGATAGCGTTATGCTGGGCGCCTTCCATCATGGCAGCCGAAAGCAACGATCCCGGTCAGGGCTGGGCCAGCAATTTGAGTCCCATGCAGACCATTGCGGAGCCACAGGATCTGCGCGAACTGACAGACCTGACCGATTTGAAGGAGTCGATCGAGACGCTTGAAGGTAGCGGTGACACCTGGCATCCGGATATTGCCGAATCCACGTTGAGTCTGGCCCGCCACGTGCAGGAAAACGGAGACCACGTTGAAGCCATTGCCCTGCTGGAACGGGCAGTGCATGTCAGTCGGGTCAATCACGGTCTGTTCAGCCTGCAGCAGGTCAATGCCATTGAAATGCAGATTGAAAGTCATCTGGCGCTGGATCAATGGTCTGAGGCCGACGAACTGCAGCAGTATCTGTTTTACGTTCACAGCCGTGCCAGAGCTGTTGACGATCCGGCCCTGATTCCGGCACTGGAAACCTTTGCCCAGTGGAACATCGACGCGTTCTGGCGCCGTGTAGGTGATTTTCCGGCCAGCCGGCTGGTTGATGCCTTCCATCTCTACAGTGTTGCACTGACAATTGTGGACCAGGATGAGGCGTTGAGGAAACAGTCCCGAGAGGCAATGCTTGAGCGCCTGGCCTATCTGGCATGGCTGATGGCGCGCTCCGGCGCACAGGACAGACAGCAGTCACAATTCAGCATTGTCCGGCTTGTCGACGACAATTGGGTGAATGAAGTCACTGACCGGCGTTACCGACGCCATAACAACCCGTTCCTGCAGGGGGAATATGCACTGGAGCAAATTCTGCAGATGCGGGCGGCGCGGCTGGCCAGGGTGGAAGCGGCCGGCATTGTCGGCGAAGAGCGCGACCAGGCACTGGCAGCGCATACCAACGCGATTCTCGATCTTGCTGACTGGTACCTGCTGTTTGAGCGCCGCAATGCGTCATTTGATGTCTATGAGAGTGCCTGGCTCAATATGCAGAATGAAGACGAGGCGCTTAAACAGCAAGTATTTGATCGCATTGTTCTGTTGCCGAGATTTGAACCCACACGGCAACCAACCCGCGGGCCGGTGCGCAAACGCGATATTCAGGTGGCCGATGCCACTGTAGATGAGGCGGGGCCAGATGAGAGAGAGCCAGCTTCGCAGCCGGAAGACGCCGGCTCGAGCGAGCCGAAACAGGCAGTTGACATGACGACGTCATCGAACATGCCGTATGTTGTCATGGAGTTTGATATCAATCAGTACGGCCGCGCCGTTAATGTCGACATTGTAGAGTCCTGGCCGGAAGACGATGTCAGCATGCAGCGTCATCAGATAGGTGCGCTGCGTGACAGCCGAATGCGTCCCATCATTCGGGAGGGTGAAGCCGCCCGGGTTGACGGCCTGGTCTACCGCTTTCCCTACTATAGAGAGCTGGAGGAAAATTGAAGGCGAGAAAACGTGTACGCAATAATGATGCCGTTAGCCGGTCTTTATTACGGTAAACTCAAGACACTGCGATGTGCGGTTGGAGTCAGAGAAGATGAATATGCCACGAAGCCGAATTCTATTAAGCCTGAGCGTTGCTGCGCTGCTGCTCAGCGCGTGTGAATCCACGCAGCAGTCTCAGCAATCCTCCAGCAGCATGCCGCAGATGCCGTCGTCTTCATCTTCGTCCTCGTCATCAAGCAGTTCGTCCAGCAGCTCGTCGTCATCGTCATCCAGTAGCTCGTCGTCGATGCCGTCATCATCATCGTCATCCCCTTCCATGCCTTCAATGCCGTCGAGTGGCTCTTCAGGATCGCAGTCTGCCTCCAGTTCATCGTCGAGCTCATCATCAGGCTCACAGGCGAGCAGCGCGGGAGCCAGTTCCGGTGGCGGCAGCGCTTCATCGTCCGGATTGCCTGATTTCTCCGGCGGTCGCAGTTCTTCGTCAGGAGGCACAGCCGCCGCAGTCGGTGGTGTCATGCCCGCCAGCGGACGTCCGGGTGCGCCAGGCACTGACAGTGCCAGTGGTGCCGCGGGCAGCACAGCCGCAGGCGGTTCCACGGTAGGCAGTGGTGGTCTGGAAGCCTATGGCGATCGCAGCAATAGCGGTGGCCTGAATCGCATTCCTCCGGCGTCAACCGCCGGCACCGGCGCAGGCGGACAATCACCGGGGCAGGGCGGTGCGAGTCAGGGCACCACTGGCCAGGGCAGCGCGGGTCAGAGTGGCACAGGTCAGGGTAGTAGCGGTCAGGCGTCAGCGGGCCAGGGCAGCGCTGGCAGTGCAGCGGGCGGCGGTGCAGGCGTAATGACAGCCTCGCAACGCGTTGCCGTTCTGGATGGCGAACTCGGTGGTGCTTACGGTGACTTCGACGGATTGATTTTGGCTGAACGCAGCCGCGCCCAGCGTCGCGCCAACGAGGTCGGAGACGATCCCGCAGGACTGTATGACGAAGACAGCGGCCAGGGCAGCGGCGGCGATGGCGGCTCGGGCTCATTGCCGGGTGTGACCGGTGTACAGACGGCCGGTGTCAGCGGCGTCAGCGGTTTTCCCGGCGGCGATGGCCGTGGACCTCAGGCGGGCGGTTCCGGCGGTTCGGTGGGGGGCGTTAATGGTGGCCCGGCAGGAGAACAGCGTGAGACATTCCCGGTCCCGGATGATATTCCTCCGGGCGGCGGCGACGATGTCGTGGCACGTCAAATTCGTGAAGCGGCGCTGCGCGAGCCTGACCCGGAACTACGCGAAGCATTGTGGGATGAGTATCGCCGATACACCGGCCTTGAAATAACGGGTGCAGAGTGATGATCAGGGTGATGATGAGAAATACAATGACGTTGTTCCTGGTGTCGGTGATGGCGCTGACGGGTTGTTCGACCACGTCAGTGAAAACCACCGAATTTGTACCGGTGGTACAGAATGCCACGCCGCAGGACGAGTCATTGCTGATGGACGTAGGGGTCATGGTATTTGATCCGGGTATCGACGAAGTCGACCGTGGTGATCTGGATCGCACCAACTTTGAAATCCGCCGCGCCGAATCGCGTTACGCACCTTATCTGATGGCAGACACATTGCAGCGCTCTGCCAACTGGGGCGCAGTGCGGGTGCTGCCATCGGACAATAGCGTGATGGATATTTTCCTGGAAGGTCAGATCCTGCTGTCCGACGGTGAAGGTATGATTGTCAAAGTAACGGTGACCGACTCCACCGGGCGCGAATGGTATACCCGCCTGTACGAAGAACACATCAGTCAGTACAGCTACGACCAGACCCAGCGCCAGCTGCATGACCCCTTTCAGGTAGTCTATAACACCATCGCCAATGATCTGCTGGTGTACGTGCAGGAGAATCTGGATGCGCAGCAGATTCGCAATATCCGCACTGTTTCCGAACTAAAATTTGCTGCTGACTTTGCGCCGGACATTTTTGGTTCCTATGTCACCACCAACGATCGCGGCATTACGCGCGTCGCCAGGCTACCGGCCGAGAATGATCCGTCACTACGGCGCATCCGTGATATCCGCGAACGAGACAACCTGTTTGTTGATACCGTGCAGGATTATTACGCGACCTACACACGGGAGATGCGTGGTCCCTACGACGCCTGGCGTGAACAGAGTTACCACGAAACCATGGCGCTGGATGAAGCCGAACGTTCGGCGCGTCGTCGCTTTATCGCCGGTGCTGCTGCCATTGTCGGTGGTATTGCTGCCGTTGGCAGTCAGAGCAGCGCCGCTGCGCAAACGGCTGGCATTGTCGGCGTCGGTGCAGGCGCCTACCTGGTACGCAGTGGTTTTGATCGCACTGCAGAAGCGCGCATGCACATCGCCGCGCTGCAGGAGCTGGGTGAATCCCTGCAGTCAGAAATCGCCCCCAAAGTAATTGAACTGGACGACCGCACAATCATGCTCACTGGTACCGTTGAAGAGCAGTATGACCAATGGCGTGACATCCTGATGGAAATTTACCTGACTGAAACAGGTGGTGTTTGATCCGTAGTGGATAAACGGCAGTTTAGGACTAAACAGTATGCAGGGTGGTAAGACCGCGAACGGGGATAAAATTTCGGGCTGGGTGTGGGTGGCGCTGGCGGTGCTGATGTTATTGGCGCTGGCCGTGGTGTTTGTTCTGCCTCGCCTGGTGCAGGAGTATGAATTACCGCTGGTGCCGCGCACCGAGTCAGCACCCATTGTCGCGTCTACCACTCCGTCCGCCTCGGAGGGTCCCCGGATTTCTCCCTTTGATGAGGCTCAGCGCTCACGGCAACGCCGCGAAGCGCAGGATGCGTTGGCCAGCCTGCTGGAGCGGCAACAGGCCCTGGACGACATGGCAGTTACTCAATGGGCACAAAGCGATTATGAAGCCGCCGTCGCCGCAGCGCGCCGCGGAGATGAGTTCTATCGCAACACCGAGTTTGTGCAGGCAGCACTGGCCTATCAGGAAAGTGACCTGGCGTTATCGCGTCTGCAGGAGCGCGCACCTCAAGTGCTTGATGATCTGATAAGTGATGGCGAGGCGGCCATTATTGATCAAGATTCAGCGCTGGCACTGGAGAGGTTTACACTGGCGTTGCGCTTGGGTCCGGACAGCGCCCGAGCGCAGCAGGGACTGGCGCGTGCGCAGACGCTGGATGAAGTGGAAAATCTGATCGCGCGTGGTGAAAACCTGCAGCAAGAAGGCGATCTGCAGGTCGCCCAGCAGCAGTTTGAACAGGCCGCCGCGCTGGACGGCGCGCATGAACGCGCCGCTGCCCTGGTGACACAGAACCGTCAGATGATAGCCGATGCCAATTACACCAATGTCATGTCCGAAGGTTTTGCCCTGCTGCAACAGGGGCAGGCGGACGAGGCTATTGCCGCCTTCCAGCGCGCACAACGCATCAAGCCCGGCTCCGACGAAGCCACTGAAGCCATTTCCCAGACCCGGGAAGAAATCACCCTGGCCCGAATCGCCGATCTACAGGCACAGGCTGAAGCCCTTGAAACCAATGAGGAATGGGAACAGGCCGTCACTGCTTACGATGCGGTGCTGGCGCTGGACAGTAATCTGGTGTTTGCGCTGGAAGGCAAAGACTACTCGGCCCGACGCCTGCAACTTGACCGTCTGCTGGCGGTCAACATTGACCAGCCCATGCGTCTGTCCGATCAGGCAGCCTACAACGAAGCGCAGGAAGTCTACCGGATTGGCCGTGATCTGGAAGCCGATTTGCTGGCCGAGCAGGGTCAGGTCGGTGAACGCCTGGCACAGCAGCTGGATGCCATGGAGGAGCTGTTACAACAAATGCAGATTCCATTGGAAGTCACCCTTCGATCAGACAATGCGACTCAGGTCACCGTCTATCAGGTCGCAGAACTGGGGACATTCTCCGAAACCACCTTGATGCTGACACCCGGTCGTTATGTCGCGGTAGGCACGCGCCCCGGTTACCGCGATGTGCGGGAAGAATTTGTCGTCGGGTTCGGTAACGATCTGAACTCTTTAACTATCCGCTGCAACGAAGAGGTCGCGGCAGTCAACAGGCCCTGAGCACATGCAGGACAATGGCAACAACCCCGGTCAGCATGACGCCCCGGACAGCATCACACCGGTCGACTTCAGTCCGCCGCCACCACCCGGTCGACGCTTCAGCTGGCGACCGCGCTGGTACCATGCCATCGTGGTGGTGGGTCTGGCGCTGGCTGCCGGCGCTGCCGGGTTTGTATTGACTGCACGTTCCGTATTTGTCGAAGTTTCGCCAATGGCAGCGACCATTGAGGTTGTTGATGGTTTTGCCGTCAAAGTGGGTCCACGCTATCTGATGAGGCAGGGAGACTATCAATTGCAGCTCAGCGCTCCAGGTTATTATGACAGCGAGGTAGCGCTGGTTGTCGGCCCGGAACAGGCACAAACGCATCCCTTTAGCCTGACGCCATTGCCCGGCCTGGTCAGTGTCACCACCCGTGATGCTGAAGGGGAAGCCTTAAGCGGGGCACGCGTGTTGCTGGACGGAGTCGACCTCGGTGAATCGCCCCTGGTGGATGCAGAAGTGCCGCCAGGCAGTTACGAACTACAGGTTCAGCGCGAACGCTACCTGCCTTATCGGGAACAGGTGGAGATTGAAGGTCGTCAGGTTGAACAATCGCTGACCGCCACACTGGCACCAGCCTGGGCTGATATCAGTTTTACGTCGCGGCCCGCGGGTGCGGACATCATCGTTAACGGCCAGGTGCAGGGTGTGACGCCCGCGCAAATGGAATTGCTGCAGGGTGCCTATGAAGTCACCATCAAACGCAGCGGTTATAAAGCCTGGCAGGAAGAACTGGTGGTCATGGCCGGAGCCGATCAGCAATTGCCGTCTGTGACGCTGGAAGCGGCCGACGGCCTGGTATTTATTCGCTCCACGCCGGGCAACGCCAATGTCACCATCAATGGCCAGTACCGGGGCCAGACACCGCTTGAAGTATCCCTGCCACCAGAACAGGAACACGAAATCAGGTTGTTCAGAACCGGTTACGATACCGCTGTGAGACGTATCACAACGGGATCCGACGAAGAACGTGATATGACGGTGCCACTTGACCCCATTACCAATCCGGTGAGGATTATTGCGCAGCCGTCTGACGCACAGCTTTATGTTGACGGCGAGCTCAAGGGTGCCGCCAACCAGACCGTCGATCTGATCGCCGCCAGCCAGCGCATCGAGATTCGGCGTGAAGGCTACGTGCCTTACGCCGCCAACTTCACCTCAAGGCCTGGCCTGGATCAGGAAATTCGAGTCAGCCTGAAAACTGAAGAGCAGGCGCGACTGGATGCCATTGAACCGGTGATTACCAGTGCCGGTGGTCAAACTCTGCATCTGTTTTATCCCTACGGGTTCACCATGGGGTCTTCACGTCGTGAGCCTGGTCGACGCGCCAACGAAACGCTGCGCGATGTCGGCATGGAGAAACCGTTCTATCTGTCATTGCGCCCGGTGACCAATGCCCAGTTTAAACGCTTCCGGGCTGACCATGCCTCCGGCACGCTTCAGGGGCAGTCACTGGACCGCCCTAACCAGCCAGCCGTGCAGGTGAGCTGGCAGGATGCAGCGCTATACACCAACTGGCTGAGCGCGCAGGAAGGACTGACACCGTTTTATAACGTGGCAGACGGCACGATCACCGGGTTCAATGCCAATGCCAATGGTTACCGCCTGCCTTCAGAAGCCGAATGGGAATGGGCTGCGCGATCGGATGGCCAGAACGGCATCACCCGATTTACCTGGGGCGAAAGCTGGCCGCCGCCAGCCGAGACCGGCAACTTCGCGGACGAGTCCACCAGCGACTTTCTGGGCCAGATTCTGCGAGGTTACAACGATGGCATTCCCGGAACATCCAATGTCGGCGCCTTCGCAGCCAATGCTCAAGGTCTGTTCGATATGGCCGGTAACGTATCAGAGTGGGTGCATGATTATTATGGCGCGGTCAGCGGTCTGAGCTCCGTCAAGGTGACTGATCCGCTGGGACCCGAAGATGGCACTTACCGCACTATCAAGGGCTCAAGCTGGGCGCATGGCAGCATGACCGAGCTGCGCGCGTCCTATCGTGATTTTGGCGAGGAGGCCCGCAACGATCTGGGTTTCCGTGTCGCCCGCTACCTGGGAGAGTAACATGAGCCTAACGCGTGTTATGTGTGTCCTGAGTCTGATTCTGCTGATGCCGCTGACGGCGATACACGCGCAGCCGGCGGGTGCCGACATCATTGAAGACCAGGCAGATGAAGACCAGGGTAGTGAAGAACAGACCAGTGAAGAACAGAACGTTGATGAACAAAACAACGATGACCAACAGGCGGCCGCTGACGCGGCGCTGCCCGACATCGACAGCCAGCCCATTGATGGTTCACAGAATCAGGGGCCGGGTCGTTTTATTCCGTCAGAGCAGATTTCGCAGGACTCCGGTGTTTCCTTCCCGGTGGACATCTGAGTCTGTAAGCCAGAAAACGCTGTAAACCGATTAACCGTTTAACCTGATCAGGGACGTGCGCATGAAACAAAAATACCTGTCTGAAGTCATCTATCAGATTTTTGCACTCATCATCGTTGTGATTGTGGTGCATGCCGTCTATGTCGCCGTGATCAGGCCCAACGCCGATATCATTCAACAGCAGCAGACCATTCAGCAGGAAGCGGACGAAGATTACGTGCCCGATCGTTCCATGTATATCGTGCTGCGCGATTTCGAGCAGGAAACCTGTATCATTCTGTTCTTCTGGGCGCTGTCCATCATCGGCATGAAAACCGTGCGCACCATGCGTGAACGCTCACTGCTGGATCGGGAGCTGCTGCCGGTGTCCGAGGGCACCAGTATCCTGCCTGAAGACACCCGGCACTTTGCCCGACCGGTTCAGGCGCTGCCGGAGAAAGAACGGGGGTTTCTGTTGCCGCGCGCACTGCTTGCCGGGCTGCACCGGTTTGGTACAACGCGAGAGGTGCAGGACGTATCGGCCACCGTGCGCGACATTTGCGACAATGAATCCGAACGTCTGGAAAGTGAACTGGCCATTGTCCGCTATATCGCCTGGGCGATTCCGTCGATCGGCTTCCTGGGCACCGTGCGTGGTATCGGTACCGCGCTGGGTCAGGCGCACCAGGCTGTCAGTGGCGACATTCTGGGTGTCACCGTCAGCCTAGGCGTGGCCTTTAATTCAACCTTCGTGGCACTGGTCACCAGCATTGTGCTGATGTTCCTGTTGTATCAATTGTCGCTGGTGCAGGATCGTCTGGTGATGGACAGCCAGGCCTATTGTGATGATCACCTGATTAACTACTTACAGGTACCGGGGCGCAGCACACCGCAGGATAATCACAGTGAAGCGGTACAGCCAGTATGACCAGCGCCGTTCTCGAGTTAAATGACAACACCATTAACCTGTACCAGGACGGCGATCTGGTCAGCAGCAGCCCCGGCTTTGCACTGAGCCTTGGCGGAAGCATCCAGTTTGGCCAGAGTGCCGCTGAACAGAGCCGCCTGCATCCGGTCAATACGCATAACGAATTCTGGTACCGTCTCAGCATGGCGCCACTGACGCGCCCGCTGGCGCACTTCCGAAACAACGCCGATGTTGTCCACGCGCACCTCCAGCATATTGCACAGGCCAGTGACTTCGAAGGCGATGTGACGATCGCGGTGCCCGGCAGCTTCAGCCGCGAGCAGCTTGCCATTCTGGGTGGTGTGGTAGCACAGACGCCGTTTCGTGCGGCGGCCATGATGGACGCCGGGCTGTTCTATGCAAAGTCGCATATGGCTGATCATTCGCGGGTGGTGTTTGCCGACATGCAGCTGCACCAGTTCAGTCTCACTCTGCTCAGCCAGGATCAGCACCAGCTTAAACGTGAACAGGCCGTGGTGGTGCAAGGCGCGGGCTGGAGCAATATCGCCAACGCGCTGGTTCAGGTCATCAATGACGCCTTTATCCAACAGTCGCGATTTAATCCGCAGCACAGCGCATTCTGGGAGCAGCACCTGTACAACGAATTGCCTGACTATCTGTTGCAGATCCGTGGCGGGCAGGCGGATTTCCTGGTCAGTATCACCACCGACAAGACCACACATCAGGCGCGCGTCAGCGTTGCCGAAATGGTGGACAGTCTGCAGCCAGTATTTCGCCGTATCACACAACAGCTGCAGGCACTGTCGGCACTTTCGAGTGACGGCCCGCTACCTGTTTTAATATCGGAGCGGGCGGCGGCCATACCCGGGCTGGAAGCCACGCTTCAGGTCCAACAGGCACCGCTGAGCGGTGAAAACATGGCCAATGCCTGCTCACACGCCAGTGCTACCTTGACCCGCACCGGCACCGATGTACCGTTTATCAGTAGCTGGCGCATATCACCGGCTAGCGTAAATAATACAGCAGATGCCGTACCTGTGATTCCGGAGCGTGTGGCAGCCAGTCATATTCTGCTCGACGGCATCGCCTATCCGCTGCGCTCGTCGATCTATGTCCGGGCCAGCACCGGGGCGACTGTCAGTCTGAACGATGCCGCGTCCGCCGAGGATCTGTGTGTGCTGGCCCCTGCCGTGGAAGGCATTGTTATCAAGTCGGCATCCGCGTCTGTTTTAATCAACGCCAAGGCAGCCACGCCGGGGCAGACCCTGAGTGCCGGCGACCAACTCAGCGTGGGTGATGATCCGGTGTTGCAGTTGATACGGGTGCATGATGGCCGGGCGTAAACGCAAACGCGCTGGCGTCAACCCGATGGGCCTGGCGTTTCTGGACGTGATGTCCTGCGGTTTCGGCGCTGTGGTGTTGATCTTTCTGATTCTCGATCACACTGCAACTGAAGACCGCAATGAAGTGGATCCAAACCTGACGGCCGAAGCCAGGCTGTTGCAGGAAGAGGTACTGGAAGGCGAAGAGCAACTGTTTCAGGTCCGCAACACGCTGGACGAAATCAGTCTTGAGGTGGTGGAAGCGCAAGGGCTGGCAGATCGCATACAGAACAATATAGACGACTTTATGGCACAACTCGCCGCACTGGAAGGCAACTCCATGGCAACGGAAGAAAGCCTGGAAGACCTGCGCGCCGATATCCAGTCGCTGGAAGAAGAGCTATTGCGCCTGCAGACCAGTGCTGTGGAAGAGCAGGGCGACAGCAGCCGTGAATTTCTCGGTGATGGCGACCGACAATATCTGACCGGCATGTTCCTGGGCGGCAACCGGATTCTGATCCTGCTTGATACGTCGGCCAGCATGCTGGATGCCAGCCTGGTCAACATCATTCGCATCAGGAACATGTCCGACGACGCGAAACTGGCGTCAGCCAAATGGCAGCGCGCCGTGCGTATCGTGGAATGGATCAGCAGCCAGCTGCCGCTGGTCAGTCAGTATCAGGTCATCGGCTACAACGAAAGCGCAGAGGCCATCATGCCGGGTACAGACGGGCGCTGGCTGGAAGTTGCTGATCGCGATGAACTGAATGAGGTGGTCAGGGCGGTCCAGTCTACTGTGCCCGGTGGTGGCAACAATCTGCAGCGCGCCTTTGAGGCGGTGGCGGCCATGAACCCGCGACCGGACAATGTTTACCTGATCACAGACAGCCTGCCGACGCAGGGCTCACGCAGCAGCAACGCCACCACCATCAGCCCCCGGCAGCGGCTGGAACTGTACCAGCAGGCATTGAATACGATGCCGGCAAATATACCGGTCAACACCATCTTGCTACCGATGGAAGGGGATCCGGCGGCCGCAGCTGCGTATTGGCAGTTGGGCGTACTCAGCGGAGGGTCATTTATCACCCCCGCGCGCGACTGGCCATGAACGGAGATAATTGCAGCCATGAGCGAGAAACAGCCATGAGCGAGAAACAGCCGTGAGCGAGAAACAGCCATGAGCAAGAAACAGCCTTGAGCGAGAAGCAGCCATGAGAAAACGAAAACGCGAAGAAGACGGTGCCACCATAGCGTTTCTGGACGTCATTTCCTGTGGTTTTGGCGCCATCATTCTGCTGCTGATGATTACCGAAAACTCGGCCCCGGTGACGCTGGAAAACGCACCACAACAGCTTGAGCAACCGGTGGCCGAGCTGCAGCAGACACTGTTCGATATCCGCGGTGAAACCCAGACCCTGAACCGCGAACTCAATGCTCGCCGAGAACAGCTGTCCGCCTACCGCGAGCGTGTGGCCCGGCTGGAGCGTGAGATGTCCAATATTCGGGGCCGTTACGAAACCTCAACTGAGCTGGCCGAAGAGCGCGCCGTTGAGGAGAGCGAGCTGGCCATCGCCCGGCAGTCACTGACGGCAGAAATGGAGCGCCTGCTTGGTCAGGACTTCACCCGCAGCAATAATGTGATCGGCGGCATTCCGGTCGACAGCGAATACATTATCTTCCTGATCGATACCTCAGGTAGTATGTTTTATAACGCCTGGCCCCGTGTGCTGGAAATGGTCACTGAAGTACTGGACGTGTATCCCGAGGTCAAAGGCATCCAGATCATGAATGACATGGGCGATTACATGTTTCCCAATTATCGCGGTCAGTGGATCCCCGACACGCCGGCGCGGCGTCAGGCCATTATCAGCGCCCTGCGCAACTGGGCGCCGTTCAGCAACAGCAGCCCGGTGGAGGGTATTACCCGCGCCATCAGTGCCTTCTACCAGACCGGCCAACGCGTGAGCATATACACCTTCGGGGATGACTTTCTTCCCGGCGGTTCCATCACCCGGGTGGTCGAAACCGTGGACCGGATCAACGCGGCCGATGCCAGTGGCAATCGTCTGATGCGTATTCACGCGGTCGGATTTCCGGTATTGTTTGATCTGGATCCGCGTTATCACGACAGTCTGTATCGTTTTGCCACGTTGATGCGAGAACTGGCCGAACGTAACGGTGGCAGCTTTGTCGGACTTAACGCCTATCAGTGAGCGGGACGCACGACAACTGTTCAGCTAAACCAACATAACAACAGCATTGGAGCAGTCAGTGAGAAGCGATTTTAATCCAGTCCAGAATTCCATGTTGCGACGCCATGCTCGCGCCTTTGTCCTGCTTTTGGTGGCCGTGGTTGTGCTCAATGCCTGCGCCGCACGCACTGTCGACATCGAAGGCACTTATCCATCACCCAATATCCCGCCATTACCACTAACGCTGGGTGTGTACTACAGTGAAGCCCTGCAGAATTTTGTTTACACCGAGCGCAGCGATGCCGGCAAGGACGAGTACCTGGTCAACAGCGGCAGTTCCCACATGGAGCTGTTCAACACGGTGTTGCCGGCCATGTTTCAGCAGGTGGTGGTGCTGGATGATCCGGCGATGGCGAATGAACGCGGCGTTGACGCGGTCTTTATCCCCAATATTGATGAATTTCAGCTGGGCATGCCGCAAAAAACACGTCTGGATTCTTACGAAGTCTGGATCAAGTACAACATGCGCATGACCGCTCCCGATGGTGATTATATTGCCGACTGGGTGATGACGGCTTATGGCAAAACCGGACAGGAGACCTTTGGCAGCGCTGAGGGCGGAATCAATGATGCAGCGGTGGCGGCTCTGCGGGATCTGGCGTCAAACTTCTCCATCAGTTTTACCAGTGTCCCGGACGTTCGGGACTGGTTACAACCTCGCTTGCAATAAAGCGCAAGCGTCCGCAAGGCAGGAGTCAGCATGGCAACAAACAACACCAGAGCAGGGCTGATGCGCACAGGGTACTACCTGATTGTGATGCTGATTGTCGGAATGACCCTTGGCGCCTGCACCACCACGACCATTGACGAGTTCCGGCAGGGCGACACCGGTATTGATTCCAGTGAATCCATTGTCATTCTTGGGCGCCGTCAGGGCGCGGCCTACTCGACCCATGCCGACTTTGTCGAATGTGTCGGTAACCGCATGGGGCGTGGCAATGATGCGATTACTGTAGTGCCGGAGCAGGTGTTTGTTGACGCTCTGTTTCCCTGGTTTGAACCACGGACAGCACCCATGCGCAGTGAAGACCTGCAGCAACTGATGGCGCAACCGCTGGTCACCGACAAAATGTCGGAGTTCGGTATCCGTTATATGGTGTGGCTGGACGGTCAGACCGAAACCAGCAACCGAATGGGATCCATCTCGTGTGCTGTTGGCCCCGGCGGTGGTGGCTGTTTTGGTTTTGGCTCCTGGGAAGATGACTCCAATTATGAGGCACGGGTATGGGACGTGTCGTCTCACACCTCGGTCGGCACCATCAGCGCCGATGCCAGCGGCCAGTCCTATGTGCCGGCGGTTTTTGTTCCCATTCCATTGATTGCGCGGGTGGAAGCCAATGCCTGTAACAATCTGGCCGATCAGCTTAAGCAGTTTGTTAAGGGCGACTGACGCCTTTTGCCCAAACACGCGATATCAGAACGAAGGGGGCCAGTGCTCATGAATGTGCGAGTCATAACACCGCTGCTGTCAGCAACGCTGGTGATGATACTGGGGCTGCAGGCGTGTGCCGTCAACCCGGCCACCGGTCAACCCAATCTGGTGTTGATGAGTGAGTCGCGGGAACTGGAAATAGGTGAAGAAGAACACGAAAAAGTGCTGGCAAGTATGCGTGTGGTCGAGGACCGGCGCATTAACGACTATGTCAGTGAGGTTGGCCAACGCGTTGCGCAGGGCAGCCATCGCGGTGATCTGGAATACACCTTTACCGTTATCGACAGCCCGGAGATCAATGCCTTTGCCTTGCCCGGTGGTTACGTGTATATCAACCGTGGGCTACTGCTTTACCTGAAATCCGAAGACGAACTGGCAGCGGTGCTGGCACACGAAGTCGGTCACATCACCGCCCGCCATGCTATCCAGCAACAGGCGCGTGGCCGATTGGGCAATGCAGCAGCAACCGTTGGCGGCGTCGTGGCAGCTGTGGCCACCGGCAGTGGCTATATAGGCTCCGAGTTGGCGCAGATTGGTTCCATCTGGGCTGCCGCCGGTGTCAGTGGTTTTGGTCGCGACAACGAACTGGAAGCAGACAGCCTGGGCGCCGAGTATCTTTATAACGCCGGGTACAATCCGCGCGCCATGATCGATGTCCTGTCAGTGTTAAAAAACCAGGAAGATTTTAATGTGCGTGTGGCACAGCGCCAGCCAACCTACCATGGCCTGTTTACCACTCACCCGCGCAACGATGTGCGTCTGCAGCAGGCGGTGGCGCAGGCAGGTAACCTGCCCGACGATCAAGCCCGCGAAAGTGATCATAACGTGTTCCGGGGTTATATTGACGGTCTGTTGTTCGGCGAAAACACCAGCGTTGCCAGCGACCGTAACCGCTATTACCAGGACCTGCTGAGTTACACCATGGTGTTCCCGGATGACTGGGAAATCGTTGAAACCACCACCACGGTGCAGGCGCTCAGCCCGCAGGACAACGCCATGATGCTGGTAGAAGCGCAGCGTCTGCGTGAGAACAAGGAGCCGCGGCTGTTTATCCGCGAGAATCTGGGTATCACCGATCTGCAGCAATCAGAGAATCTGAACCAGTACCGTTTGCTGGGACACACGGGCATGCACACCAATGCTGATGGCAATCGCGAGCGCATTGCTGTGTTCTATCTGGGGCCGCGTGTCTTTGTTTTACGCGCCGAGATCAGCGACACAACGACAGCGGACGATGAACTGGAAGACCTGCTGTTTGCCTCCATGCGCACGTTCCGCCCAATCCAGGCCAATGAGCGCTCTGCCGCCAATGGACTGCGCGTGCGTTACGTGCAGGTGACCCAGGGCTTTAGCTGGGCAGCACTGGCAGCGCGCAGTCCGGTGCAACAGTACCCCGAGGAAACCCTGCGGCTGCTGAATGGTTATTACCCCATTGGCACCCCGCAACAGGGCGAATGGATAAAAATACTACAATAAACGTTGTGTCATACAAGGCCAGAACATGAATAACAAAAACCGCATCAAAACACTCGCCATTGGCGTGGCCATGGCTGCGTCAGTATTCACGCTGGTGAATCTGAGCACGGCACAGAACAACGCGCCAACCGGCACAATAGAAACCCGCAGCCACGTCTTTACACCGGTAGGCGAGGGCATCTACCACGTCACTGGCACCGGGGCAGTCAACGTCATGAGCAATGCCATGTTGATTGAAGGAGAACATGATCTGCTGGTCGTAGACTCACATGTGTCTCCCAATGCCGGCATGGCCCTGATCGACGCCATCAAATCCGTCAGTGCCAAGCCGGTTCGTTACCTGATCAACACCCATTACCACTTTGATCATGCTCATGGCAATCAGGTGTTCCCGCAGGAAGTGGAAATTATCGGGCATCGCTACACCCGCGAAAAACTCAGTGGCGAACGCGGCAATGTACTGGAAGAATCCACATTCATCAGTTTCACTGAAGGCGTACCGGGCCAGATAGAACAGATGCAGGCGCAACTGGCCAGCACCGAAAACACCGACGAACGCGTGCAGTTGCAGGCCCGCATTGCTGTACAGCAGGCGCACCTGAATTCACTGGCTGGCATCGAGCCGACACCGCCTAATATCACCATTGATGACTCGATGAGTATTTACCAGAGCGTGCGTGGTGGAGGCAGGGAAATTCAGATAGTACACCTGGGCCGCGGCCATACCGGCGGCGATGTCGTGGTGTTCCTGCCGGAAGAGAAAATTATCTACACTGGTGACCTGATGGTGCCATTTCTCCCTTATATGGGCGATGCCCATGTCGATGAGTGGCCCGCCACGTTGGAAAACCTGAAGGCGCTGGACTTTGCCACGTTATTGCCTGGTCATGGCGGTGTGGTACAAGGCAAGGAACGCATTGATATGCTGCAGGCCTATCTGGATGACCTGTGGGCCAACACCCGTGCACTCAAGCAGCGCGGGCTAAGCTATGAACAGGCCGCGGCGGAAATCGACATGACCGCACACAGTGGTAACTACCCGCAGATTCGCGGACCGGGTGCCGATGTGCGGGCGATACGCCGCATATACCAATTGCTGGACGAGGCGTAGCAAAAAAGTTACGGCAGGTTAAGTTGCCAGGATACACCATAACGATCATTCAGCCATGCGTAACGCTGGCTGAATCCGTAATTGTCCAACGGCATCAACAGTTCACCGCCGTCGGCCAGTACATCATACAGACGCTGTTGCTCGGCTTCATCAAGGCAATCGACGAGCAGTGACGTCGACGGTGTAAAGCTGAACTTGTGAGTCACGGGACTGTCCAGACAACGCAGGCGATGCGACCCAATCCGAATGTCAGCAAACACAATACTGCCCTCAGTACCTGGACCTTCTGCGCCTGCACGCTGAATGTTCAGTATTTCACTGTCTTTGAACAGAGACAGGTATAGCGTCATTGCAGCTTCTGCATTGCCTTCAAACATCAGGCAGGTAGACAGGTCGTGCATGGTGCTTCCTCCATATCAGGCTTGCTTCCGCGTTAATCGTTGGTGTCCAGACTCTCGTTGAACCGCTGCCTGTAGTTCTTCTCCGCGGTTTCATACAAAGGCCAGAACGACGGTGGTATCACGCCGGCGAATTTGTCAGTCATAATTGCCAGGTGTGCATGCCAGCCACCAGCAACGCTTGCCAGCACACGATGACTGAGTAGGCAATGAGTGAGAATAAGGCGTACCTGGTCGCCTTCTGCTTTCAACTCAATGGTCACTTCTGACGGTGCTTCCTCAGCATTTTCACCCCAGCTCATCTGCAATAGGTATGGCGGGTTAAACTGCAGCAGGCAATGCGTGGTGCTGACGCCGTTTTCCATGGCGCAAAGATGTTCCGGTACCGGTGCTTTTTTCGGGCTCAGACTGGCGTGACGGAAGTTCAGCTGGAAATACTCACCTTCACGCCCGGGCAGCGCACCGCCGGCCAGCCACAGCGCGCGTTTATCGGATTCAGTCAGCCAGGCCCAGACCGTCTCAATGGGGCCGGGCAGCAGGCGTTCGAAACGGACGGTGTCAGTGGCGATGCGAGTGCCATTGTTATCGGGTGTACTTGAATCAGTCATCGGCAGTTGTCTCCCGTTCAATGTCTTGAGTAAGCAGTGTTTCCAGGTCGTCCAGCCGCTGTGTCCAGAATCGGTCGTAATAGGCCAGCCACTGTTTGGCGGCTGCAAGACGGGCAGGCCGAAGCCGACAGAAGTGTGAGCGGCCCTGCACGCGGCGATCAATCAGCCCCGCGCTTTCCAGAACCTTGACGTGTTTGGACGCGGCGGCAAAAGACATGCTGAAGGGTTCGGCCAGGCTGCGAATATTGTGCTCGCCTTCACTCAGCGTGAGTATCATGGCGCGCCGGGTGGGGTCAGACAGGGCGTGAAATATCCGGTCCAGCTGATGTGTTGTTGTCGTGTTATGTTCAACCATATGGTTATGTTAAGTCGATGTCGGGTTAACTGTCAACCATCTGGTTGAGTAAATTAATGTCTTACCGATGCCAGGTTCAATGGTCTGGATCCCATTGGAACTCCCTGGTATGCCGCACTTAGAACGGAACTGATTGCGTACGTAATAATAATGGTGGTCGAAATTGATTCGCATCTTCATGATGTCAGGGAGCAGGCAGTCAAAGACGGCGCATCGGATTCAGAAGCTGATCTGACAGTGTCGCAAAAAATCGGTGACGAGAGCGAAATTCTGGCAGGAGCACTGAGTAAACCGGAATTGAAGTCGTTTGCCTGCCGGCATGGGCATAAAATCAATCACGCTTAACTTTATGTAAATTAAGCTTGACATGTCGTTCAGTGGCTAATATCGTGACTATGTAAAGTTTATTTGACATTTTGGCAGAGGATAACGACATGGCATCAGATCAACATAAAAGCTACGAATCACGGGTTGCAACAACGACACTCACCCTGGCTGCCTGGACTGGCACCTGGGTGGCGACCTGCGCCGTGCTGGCGTTTGGACCAAAATTCCTTTGGGCAGAGAACACTGCTATCACCCTGGCCGCTGTCGCCCTGAATGTTCTGGTGGGCGTCGCCATGGTGATTGCCAATAAAAAACACATCGCCAGTCTCGACGAAATGCATAAACGAATCACGCTGGAGGCGATGGGTATTACGCTGGGAGTGGGTTTGATCGTCAGTGTACCGTACTCGCTGATGGATGCTTATGATCTGATCGCGTTCGATGCAGAAATAGCCCATCTGGTGGCGATCATGGGGATAACCTATCTGGCGTCGACGATCTGGCGTGTCTGGAGTTTCCGATGAAAAACCGGCTGAAGGTGCTGCGTGCGGAACGGGACTGGACCCAGGCGCAATTGGCGGAAGCCCTTCAGGTCTCACGCCAGACGGTCAACGCCATCGAAAAAGGCAAGTTTGATCCCAGCCTGCCGCTGGCGTTCCGGGCCGCGCGATTGTTCAACATGCCGATTGAACAGATATTCAATGACGACGAAGTCATATCTGTTGATGACTCTGAGCGAGGTTAAGACCTTCACCCGTTAACTCCCAATGATAATCAATGATCTCAACATCCTCTGCTCCAGCTTTAGTCCAGCGAAAGCAGACGCGGAATCGTCTATTGATGCGAATACTGTATTGGCCATGACGGTTACCATACAGCGACGATCACTACCGGTCTGATTCGTAATTCCAGTTTCCCGCGCTGTCGACGAATCCCCTGTCGCGTGCAGTTGCGAGGATCCGCTGATAATTACTGACATCTCCAGTCTGATTGTATATCTCTGAGAGCACCCACCAGTTCTCGGGTTGATTAAATTGTTCGGTCATCTTTTGCGCCAACAGCAATGCACTGGTTTTGTCTGACATCGTCAGCGGAATTGAGTCGTTATTGCCGTAGAGCCGCTGGTATTGCTCGGTGCTGCCGTCATATTCAGGATGAAGCCCGGTTTCGAAATGCAGCAGAAATGCCTCACCAGCAGCGTCGAAATTTCCCAGCTGACTGAATGCTCTGATCATGTGACCGGTGACCACCCAGTTGTAGCCGCCGCCAGCGTCAAAGTACTGATCGTTGTATGCCATGAAACCTTCCCAGTCTTCAGCGGCCATCGCGATTCGAGCCAGCATCTGTAGCACGGCCAGCCGGTTGGTTTGCTCCAGGCCCGGTAACTGCAAAATCTGTTCATAGAAATAGCGAGCGTCTTCGTACTGCGCATTCCTGAGAAAATGTGTTGCATAGGCCGTCAGCAGATCGCGTTTCTCTGTATGTGTCATTTTGTCGTAACGCGCCATGAGTTCGCCCAGGTCGCTCATGGCGGAATCAGCCTGCTCCTGCCCCTGACGTTGTCTGATTTCCCTGAGCGTGCTTTCAATCTGGCTCTGAGTCAATTCTGAGTTGTCGCCAGACTCGCCGACGGTTTCTGTCCTTGCTGGATTAGCGTCAGCTGTTGACTGGTCCCTGGCTAATGTGTCAACCGTGTCGGCCTGCTCGGGCGTCTCTTCATGCCTTGCTGTGTCCATCGTGTTGAATGTCAGCAACGTGGCACCCGCTGCGATGACAACAGAGCCTGCTATAAGCATGGTTTTTGTTTTTGCAGTCATTGCAATCTCCGGGCAATGTAGTTTGCGAACTCATTCAGCTATTACGCTTCAGTAAATAATGCAGCAAAAAAACACCTGCAACCGCGAGCCATGCTGTGCTCATGCCCAGTATCCAGGCTTCAACACTCACTGACGAAAACCACGCCTCTGTCGGTGAAAGTGGGCTGACAACAACGGTGCCGCAGACCGCCAGTATGGTCAGTATGCCCCGGCGTACTGCACCCGCTACCATGCCTATAACAGCACCCGCCAGCGCAAACGCCGACAGGAATATCGCTGGTGTAAACGTTGCCGCACTTGGTACAAATGCGATGATCGCCAGAATCAGGCTGATCGAACTTATCGGGGTGTCGTGTCTGTTCTGGGTCACTGGACTATTCATGTTAGCCTCCTTATCACTCAGTACTGTCACCCAGCCGGTTCAGAATCTGCAGCGCCTTGTCGGCTTTGTCGCGTGGTACAAATATATGATCATGATAATAACCGGCCACTATGTTGGCAGGGATGTTGCTGTCTGCCAGCACGGCCGACACCGCAGCAGTCAGCCCCACTGCCTCCAGGCTTGAGTGTACTGTCAGTGTAATTTGTCGATAGCGCTGATTAAAGTCGAACCCCTCCCGCTCGGCAACGGCAGCAGGTAGAATCAACGTCAGCCCTTCGGGCTCCCGAATGGCCGCGACAGGTTCAAGCGAAGCATGGTCACTGATTGATCCGGACACGCTGCAGAATACATAATCGCCGTCCACCAATTGAGGTACCAGTGATTTTAACAGCGTTGCCAGATCGACGATTCCGTTCATGATTTTTGTTTAATACGGCGTTTTAAGATCATGACAGCCCTCAGCCTTAAAAACTCGTTTCGCAGAAGCCGGATTCTTCTCCAGCGCAGCATCAGGGCGAATCGGGCGCGAGACGAAATTGCCGCCACAGTTGGGGCATCGGTTTTTCAGAATACCGGATGCGCATGAGGTACAGAAAGTGCATTCGAATGAACAGATGACTGCGTCACTTGCGTCGGGTGGCAGGTCTTTATCACAACATTCACAGTTTGGTCTTAGCTCCAGCATACGGGCTCCCATTCTTGAATGATGAAAAAAATGATATCGGTTTTGGTGAAAATATCAATCATACTTCGCTTCTATAACCCGGGCACTGTCATCCAGTTCAATGACGCATCTGTAAAGCCCGACATTGTAAGCGCTGTCTGCAATAATTCTTGTTGATGTCACCTGGTACCTCAGAAAAGTGCCGGTATCGAGTTGAGTCACAACGCTTTGCTGCGTGACGCCTGGAGCAAAATTTGGGCAAAGAAATTTTATCTCTTTACGCGCTTCATTCCAGACAAAAGCAGTTGCCGCCGTAGCAACAACAATGACAATGATTACAGCTGCCAGGATCAGTCGTTTCCGCACAACACCACCTCTCCGTAAAAGGCGCTTTCCAGTTTATGCAATGGGTCAGGCTACGGCTTCCGCGCTGATATCCTGAAACGCCTTCACCAGCACCTCAGGTTCCTGCGCACCAGAGATCAGGTACTTGTTGTTGATGATGAAGGCCGGCACAGAGCTGACACCAGCCTTCTGGTACGTGGCTTCATCTTCACGTACCGCAGTGGTGAACTGACCCGATTCCAGTACTGCGCTGGCGGCCTCAGGATCCAGTCCCACCGATTTAACGCACTCCAGCAACACCGTCGGGTCGGAGACATCCTTCGCTTCGCCAAAGTAGGCCTCAAATAAGGCCTGTTTCATCTCGGTCTGTTTGTCATGGTCTACAGCCCATTTCACCAGACGGTGGGCATCAAAGGTATTGGCGGTCAGGCGTTCCTGCAGTTTTTCGAAGTTGACGCCGAGATCTTTGGCAATCGCCATCATGTTGGCCTGTGCCTCGCGCATCTCAGCTTCGCTGCGGCCGTACTTCTTCGCCAATGCCGGCAGGATAGGTTCGCCCTGGCCGCTATGGTTGGGGTTCAGTTCAAACGCATGCCATTGCACCGTGAATTCATAATCCGGCTCCAGTTGAGCCATGGCGAGCTGAAGGCGTGCGTAACCGATGGCGCACCAGGGGCAGGCGATGTCTGACACAATATCTATCTGTATTTTGTTCATGGTGAATCCTTACAACAGTTCAGGTGGATCAACAGTCTTCAATAGAGGCAAAGCATATCATGTAGGCCGACAGATAGTTTTTCACTCAAAGAAGGCGGACAAAGCCTCCAGGAAGCGCTCCTCGTCCAGACCCGCCCGGCCTACCGGCTTGGGCTGCGCTCCCCACATAGCAACCACCAGATTCTTGTCCGGATCAACAAACACGTACTGGCCAAATATGCCGACCGCGGAGTAGCTTTGTTCGTGGAACGGCCACAACATATAACCGTAAGCCACCTGCTCGCCGCCAATTATTTTCGGGGCGCCTGCTGTGGCCATCCAGCCTTCGGGCAGCACGCGCTCACCATTGATGACGCCATCATTAAGCATGAACATGCCAAAGCGGGCATAGTCGCGCAGGGTGGCGGACAGACCGCTGCCGCCCACTTCCAGGCCATCGGGGGATTGCAGCCACCAGTTGGCATCGGCTTCCATGCCCATCTTCGACCAGATTTTTTGCGACAGGTAATCGGCCACCGGCATGCCCGTCGCTGCCTGCACCAGCGCACCGGCCAGCTGGGTTTCACCGGTGCTGTAGTTCCAGCGCGTCCCAGGCTCGGCCGCCCGCGGCAGTGAAGCCATCAGGTCCAGCACGGCACCGGGCTGTCCACTGATCTGTGCTTCCAGCATACGCCTCCGGTCAGACGCCGGGTCGGTGTAGGTCTCGTTCCAGGCGACGCCCGAGGCCATCTGTAAAAGGTTCCGGACGGTGACACCATCGTAGGCAGTGCCGACGAAGCGGGGAAGGTAGTCCACAATCTGGTCGTCAATGCTATTGATATGGCCGTCATGTATGGCTGCGCCAATCAGCGTTGCTGTGATCGATTTGACTACTGACATCGACATCCAGCGCGTGCGTGCATCATTGCCCAACAAATATTTCTCAAACAGAATTTCACCGTCACGGATGATCACCATGCCGCTGATCCGGTTCAGGGACAGCACGTCATAAAGATCATAGGTCTGACCATCAACGCTGTAGGAGAATGATTGCAGCGGCGTGTCGCTGACCGGCAACGGATAAACAGCGTCACCACGCGGCACCGTGCGGGTGGGAAACAGGCGATCAATGTTGCGGAAGGTGTTTACCTGAATATCGGGATACAGCCTGCCATCGTAGACCTGCCGCACGGTGCCGATAGGTTCGTCAGCGTGCGGGTAGGGGGATTCGGCTGCGTTGGCAACGGAAGCAATTGTCAGCAGCGTAAAAACAACTGAGCTGGGGACTATTGAAAACAAATTCATATTGTGGTCCTTGTGGCAGAGACAGCGATGGCGACGCATCAAGAGTTTGAACTGTTATTGCAGCAGGGCCGATTGCACATGTTTGCCCAGGCCCTTGCCAGCCTCTTGCATGGTCAGGTAGGTCTGGTCGGCGCCTGCTTCAACAATCCGGGCCACGTGGTCTTCATACAGTGCATGAGAGATCACCGCCCCCTTGAACCCTTTTGCCCGTAACTGACGGGCGGCGAATACCTTGGCGTCTACCAGGTCCATTGCCAGTACAACGGCACGGATGCCGGAAAAATCGGCACCCTGCCAGAAGTTTGAGTCCTCGGCATCGGTGTAGAGCACCTTGCGCCCCTTTTCGACCTGTGCGGCAACCCGGTAAGGATCTGACTCCAGCCCGATAACAGAATTGCCGTGGGCTGCCAAATAATCATAGGCTGCGGAGCCGGTACGCCCCATGCCCAGCACCAGCACCTGAGCATCGCCAAACTCGGCCGGCTCTTCATCGGGGTGTTTGCTTTTGAGTTCGAATTTGCCCAGGTAGCGTTCGACGCGGGTAAACATCGGATGGGCAAAACGGTTCAATGGCGCGGCAATCACAAATGAGATTGCCACCGTCAGTGCCAGCGGCACAATCCATTCGGGCAGCACTGCTGCTGATACAATCAGACCAAATTCACTGTAAGCGGTCAGGCTCAAACCGGCGAGCATGGCATTACGTGCGCGCAGCCGGAACAGAATCAGGATAAAGAAGAACAACAGACCCTTGAGCGGCAGAATAAGCGCAAACATCAAGGCGAATGCCACGTCACTCATATCGGGCAGGCCCTGCATGCCGATCTCCAGAAAGAAACCCACCAGGAAGATCTCCTTCAGGCTCCACAGCGAGTTCGACATTTCAGTGGCGCGCTTGTGGTTGGCCAGCAGCACACCCATCAGCAGCGCGCCGATCTCCGGGCTGACACCGACCACCTCGAATGCATAGCCGCCAATAACCAGCGCCATCACCATGCCCATCAGCACCATGATCTCGTCATGGCCACTGAGGTCGAGCAGTTTGTGCAGCACCGGTCGTAGCAAAGGCAGGCCCAGAATCCACAGCGCCCAGATGGACGGAGTCTCTCCGCTCCAGGCCGCGATAACGCCCAGTGCAACGATGTCCTGAATGATAAGAATGCCAATGGCAACGCGGCCATGAAAGGCAGCGATTTCACGCTTTCCCTCCAGAATTTTTGCCGCCAGTACCGTACTGGAAAAGCCCAGCGCCATGGCAATCAACAGGGCGGTATTCCAGTCCACTTCCATGAAAAAGTGAATGCCAGGGGTAAAAATACCCACGGTGATGGCAAAATGCAGCATGCCGCCGCCGATCACCTGAGGTTGAACAAGCTGGCCGATCTTGAGTTTCAGCCCCACCGAGAACAGCAGCATCAAAACGCCGAGGTGGGCAACATAATGCAGAATATCGCCTGCCGTGTCGGGCAGGCCGAGTACGGGGCCGAAGGCGTCCGGCCGCCAAAAAACCAACCAGCGGGGGCAGCCCAATCTGCTTGACCAACAGGCCCGCAAAAAAAGCGAAGCTGAGAACGAGGACCTCAAACATGCGTCATTCCTGTGATCTGGTATTTGTTTCGACCATACTACGAAAGAGGAATGTTGGGTAGTAGCTGTCTCGCGGTGGCTGGTGCTAGTCTGTCAACGACCAGGTATAAACCACCGCCTGCTCATCGTCCTCCTCACTACCCAGTCTTGTGTATAGCGCTCGTGCTGCAGTGTTGCTGACTTCCGTTGCTACCCACGCTTCAACGCAGCCAAGTCGTTTGCCATGCCCGAGCAACTCTGCAACCAGGTCTTTGCCGATGCCCTGACGCTGGTAGCGCGGCGATACACCAACCTCATTGACAAAAAGCTGAATCGGTTTGTCCGGATGCACATAGGCGATGCCTGTGGCCATGCCGACCACTGCATCGCCAGCGACTGCCACCACCAGCAGGTTAGAAGGGTTTGCCAGGAAGTCGTTGAGGAGCTCTGGCTGAACAGGGTTGTCGAAGACGTCATCATCAACGCGCGTAAGCAGCGCCCTGTTGTCCGGCGTTACCCGGTGGATTGTTATGTAATGTGTCGTCATCGTTCTATTACATTGCCCATGTCCAGCGCCAGCACACTATCAACGAGGCTAAGCGATATAATCTATTCCTGTTTGCGATAGTCCGACCAGATCAATATTGACAGCGTTTTCATTCAGGTCGGCGGCCATTCGTGCCAGTTCCAATTGTGTCAGTTGTCCACTGGTGATTTGCTCAACAAAACTGTCTATCGTCACTTGATCCGGCGCTACGCCAATGATGTTGTTATACAACAAATTTACTACGGAACCGTTTGATCGATTGGTTGACAGAACTGCATCCAGCGCAAAGTCCAATAACTCGTTGTACGTTGCGCCGCGCTCGAGCTCAGCCAGACCGATGCCGACGTACTCCGGGATCGTCACGCCCACCGGGCCAAGCACCGCGCCTAATACTTTCGCAACGATGCCCGCATCACCTTGCAAATCGTAGGCACGTGAGGCAGCGGGCGGAGTGAAACTGACAAGTTCATTGTGGTTAAAGGAATTGATTGACTCAGTGCCCTCAGCGGTAGTCCAGATTGAAGCGAGCTTGATGCCTTCTACTCGGCCGTTGCCATTAAAGTCTGCCCACAAAACATGCGGTCCACCGGCACCACTGCTGACCTGGTGTAAAGAGAAGTGTCCGGCGCCATCATTCAGATAGTACTGTGCCTCTGCGTCGTGTTTTGGCGTTCCGATAATATCAAGAGCGCCATCGTTGTTCAGATCCATTAACTGCCACATGTCCGTCCAGTCTATACGCCCGCCATAGGTATGGGGGCTATCGCCCGGATCTCCTATTCTGGCATTGGTCTGATCGCTAAAGTGGCCTGTGCCGTCATTGATCAACACCTGGAAATAACTGCCGCCGTAGTATGGTTCGTCACGGGACTGTTGTATCAGCAGGTCGTTATCACCGTCGCCATCCAGATCCGCAATCCAGTGTTTCAAAGGCAAAGACAGATCGCTACCATACACCGATACCGGCAACATACTTGAGTTCGCTTCGGTAAATCCCGCCTGCTTGTCATTGTAAAAAACCCGATTAATGACGCTGGCATGACCCCATCCGGTCACCAGATCATCAAGGCCATCACCGTTCACGTCACCCAGTGCAAAATCAAGCAGGAATGCGGTCTCTGCACCGTTTATTGTCGGTTCTACCCAGCTAAGTAACTTCTTCATAAAGGGTGTAGAGAGATACTCGAAATGGCCTTCTCTGGTCTGCAAAAGCGCAAAGGCACCACTGAAATCGCCGACCAGTACATCGTCCATGCCGTCGCCGTTAATGTCACCCACGGCCATCGAGTGTGCATCGATTGCGCTTGCTCTGCCTGACATGCTGGCAGCCTCTGTCCTCGTATTGCTTACGATTTGATGGGTAATATCAGCGAACGGTTTGGTATTCGTGAACGTCAGATCTCCGAACCGCCATGGGATATCTGTGCGAGTCTCGGTTTCTATGGCGGTATCGTGGGCCGCCGTCACCAAGATTTCTGTTTGTGTGCGTTCAAGAAAAAGTGTATCCGAACGGCGGGATCCGGCAACAAACGGTGTTTGGGCGGACAGTTCTTCGCTGTACACAAGCTGCCCACCAATATTCTCAAAAACCTGCATTGAGTACCGTGTGTCCACGCCGGTTCGATAACCACGGGACATCGGTATGACTGCGTCAAGATCCCCGTCCTGGCCAATGTCCGTGAGCAATGGCGCTTGTGCCCCGTACGACACCAGCTGAGGCTCATAATAAACGCCCGCATACCACCAGCCTTCCGACATCTCGGTCTCGACAAAACTGGTCAGCGTGGCAAGCGCCAACATGGCCTCACTGGCCTCGTAAACTGGGGTTATCGTGATGTCTGAAAATACGATGGAATCGACGCCTTTAAGTGTAAAGACGTTGTTATTACCTTTGATGGTGACAGTGTCCCCATGTTGTCTGATGCTGTAATCCTGGCTCTGCAACTGCCACATCTGAACAACGTCGTGGCCGTCACCCAGCCGCAGCGTGACATTGTTGCCAAAGGCAAAAACAGTCTCGCCAGCGTCAGTACCGATGATTTCCCCGCCAAGCGGTGACATATGGATGGTATTAATGCCACTGACCTGGTCGCGGGCGCCAAAACCATCGTCAGCCCAGCCTTCAACCAGGTTCATGATCAATGGTTTCTGTGCTGCCCAGGCCGCATAGGAGCTATTGCCGGAGCCGACAATAATGTCATTGCCCGGACCGGACGCAAACGTGACACCATCGCCCAGGTAGACGGTGTCATTGCCGCCATCGCCGTAAATTATATCGGATGAACCAAATCCAAGTGCCGTAGTGGCCTGGATAACGTCATCACCTTCGGTGTAGTGGTGATCGGGCATAGGAACTCCTGCTATTATCGTTCAAAGACGGAAATACAGTTTGTGTCCATTGATCAATTAAAACGTACACATCGGGCTGATCGTGGTCAGGGATTATAAGATACTCCTTTATCTCAGAGGGCGAAACAATATTAATTCTAACGATCCTGATCAATAATTCGATAGCCGGAAGGGGTATATTCGATGGAACTGGGGAAGTCCAGATCCTCTATTTTAGAATGGCCGACAAAAACAGGGTCATCAGCGGCCCTGGACTCGCCATAACGTCGCATAAACGCATCTTCAGATTCCCGATCAGGTATTTCGCCGGATAGCGCGGTGCGTATGATCTGAGCGACGGGCACCGGGCTGCGTGAAAAATTCTCAAGCCAGTCGACTTCGTTGGCCTGATGTTCCAACAAGTAACGACCAACATATATAAGGGCCATATCACCTTGATTAAACGAAAATATATCAGAGTAGGCTATTGATTCGGGTGTCGTGATCTGCGAGCAACACTAACGGTCCAGCAGGCGACCAGATCCGCCAAGCTGATAATAGACAACCGGGAGAAAATCATCTGGCCCCCAGCCTGGGTCATTGGTCCATTGTGCATCATAGGCTGAGGTTGGCTGTGCTGCCATCACTTCCTCGAGCTTCTTGCCGTCACGGATCATCGCGAGTACCTTGCCCTGAATATCGACGATCATGTCGCGAAACGCCACCAGTGCGTCCCGCTTTACCACGTCGAGTCCATGGCCGGGTATTATTTTTGTATCCGGGCCGGCTATCTCAATAGCCAGGTCCAATGCAGCAATTGTTCCTTGCAGGGTGCCACCATTATAAACATCGATAATCGGGTAGCTTGTGGTGCGATACACATCACCCAGGTGCAGCACATCAGACTCGGAAAAATAAACAAAAACATCGCCATCCGTGTGCGCTGGCGGTGCCAGAAAGGCGCGCACTTCTTCGCCGTTCAGATGAAAGCTCATGGTGTCGTTAAACGTGATCAGCGGTCTCGCTGCTTCCGGCTGTTGCGGCACAAAGGTGCCGCCAGCCCTGGGAAAGCGGCTCATTTCCTCGAAGAAGCGT
The DNA here is from genome assembly GCF_001758195.1 of Pseudohongiella acticola. Lineage (NCBI taxonomy): Bacteria > Pseudomonadati > Pseudomonadota > Gammaproteobacteria > Pseudomonadales > Pseudohongiellaceae > Pseudohongiella > Pseudohongiella acticola. The sequence goes on along the minus strand of NZ_MASR01000001.1, from coordinate 1,997,224 downwards.
ACCCGTGTATTGTCATGGGCAAAAATCAGCACGCCGCGCTCTGCCAGACTCCGGTTGCCGCCCACATGATCAATATGGATGTGAGTGTTAATCAGGAAACGAATATCTTCCTCGCTCACCTGGCGTACAGCGGCAACCAGCTTGTCCGCCAGTGGTTCAAATAATGAATCAACCAGTAGCACACCGTCAGGGCCGATCTGAACGCCAATGTTGCCACCACCGCCCGGGCGTTGCACCATGTGGACATTGCCTGCTACTGGCTCGATGGAAAGTTCCACGCCATCAAAGTTCCCCTGTGCACTGGCCCCACTGCTGACAAGCAGGGCCGCAGCCATGAATGTCATGCTAATCATCCCGTATAACCTGCTTTTATGGTCAAGTTTCATCTGCTTCTCCTGATGTTTCACTCACCCAGACGGGCACGGGTTTCTCCCGACATTTTGGTAGCTGTTTTGGCATCTTCAATAATCAGATTAACCAACATATAAACCGGGGCATCATTCATAACCCGCTCCGTCCAATCGTTAGTACAAAACAACTGTTTTTAGTGGCAACCGAAGCGCAACAATAACCTGTTTGCTCCCTGTCCGGTAGGCTCGAGCTGCTTTATCAGACCCAATGCCATTGTTCAATTGACTGCTAACAGAGTAACATCAGGCTACGCTTGCGCCACGGTACGAATATCTGAATCAGCCAACGTCTCCGCTCAGCGCCGTTTTTGTCGAACACGACTCAAGAATCAAAATAATCCGGAGCATTACCCATGAAAGCCAGAATTTTCGCCTGTTTCATCACTCTCCTGTTCACCCTGCCTTTTTCGCTGCACGCGCAAGATTCGGCCGACGGTCTCTGGGACTTTGTTATGACAGGCCCGTCCGGTGATGTCACCGCCGAAGTAGATCTGTTTAGCGACGGTACCTCTTTAATAGGTCAGTTTGAACTGGCGGACGGTCGCGTCTGGCCGATCAGCAACGGACAGGTCAGCGGCTACACCATCAGCTTTGATCTGGAGCGTGGTGACTCCGGTGTTGTCTATGAAATGACCGCCACCATTGACGGCGATCAGGCCACCGGCACTGCTGTTGCCATGGGCGAGACCCGAGAGTGGCGCATGACCCGGGCGCAGTAAGCTGCACGATCAGTTAACCACAATTGGCTTTGGTAATATCGCTGATGTAACGCTCAAGATCATAGATGCGCACCCCGGAAGAAATGCTCACAACATAGGTCGCGAACATCACATAGCGTTGCCAGGCAGCACTGATGTCGTCCTGAATGATACGGCTAAAGATAGCGCCAATGGGTTTGCGAAAGACTTTGGCCGCCGTGTAGGAGACGGCAACCGACAGGCTCAGGGTGACGGCAAGCAGGGTGAAAAACATTGTCGCTCCAGGATGATCGATGCGTGAATCTGGACTTTGACTCGACGATACAACGAATACGGGACATTGGGTAGTGGCTGCGTTTTCTCTACCTTGCTGGCCTACACATGTTGATCAAACAGGATGGGATTGCCATCCGGATCAATAACCGTGAAGCTACCCGGGCCCTTGTCCGCGTTGATAGATTCCTGAGCTATCTCGAGTCCTTGCGCTTTGAGCTGTTCACGCAACTGGCGCACATCGTCAAATGAGGCAAGACCTTCAGCACTCTGATTCCAGCCCGGATTAAAGGTCAGCATGTTCTTGTCAAACATGCCCTGAAACAAACCGATGTTGGTATCACCATTTTTCATGATTAAAAAACCATGTGATGCCTCGCCAGCATAGACATGAAAACCAATTTTTTCGTAGAAGGCTTTTGAAACCTGCAGGTCTTTCACCGCCAGACTTATTGAGAAGCAACCCAGTTTCATTTTCCTATTCTCCTGCCGCCACTGGCGGTGATAGTTTCGTTTGCAGAATTCGTCATGTACTGGTCACCGGCGCCCCTGCAACCAGGCGAACTCTCCCGGATTAACCAACGCACAGGCAGCAGCCATACCGTCTTTACGACTCTCTATGTTGCCGTGTGAACAAGACGCAAATGCTAGGCATTCACTACACGTCCATTAACCAGTTCATCTTTATCCGGGACTTCATATTTTGGCTCCATAAAACCAAACATAAAATCAGTTACCTCAAAAGAGTAAACGTCAGGATCTTTCTCGACATTTCTGGTTTCAACACGCTTTTTCCGAATGTCACTGGGAGCATTCAGGTAATGCACTTCGGGGTCAACACCAATCTTCATTGCAAGCTCACGGAAACGGGTTCTCTGCTCCTTGGTGGTGAAACCAAGGTCCAGGATCACATTCCCGTCCAGTTTCAGGATCTGCTCGCTCACACTCCATATCTGCACATAACATCGATTGACACGTTCAAGCATCCAGGAATAGTCAAGCGTGGTCATGTCTTTTGAGAACAGGTTCTGCATCCACGGGTCTATCGAGAAGCGGACCGCACCGATCTCCCTGGCCTGTGACAAAGAATAGGTGGTTTTACCTGCGCCGGTAGGGCCGGTAACAATGATCAATCTCGCCATATTTAAAAACTCCCCATGCGGTCACGATGCTTTTTTAAACGTTGATGTTGTAATTGAGATCATTGGCTTCATTGCCTGTCATGCCGCGAAAGCCCACTGATGGGGAGCCTGCTCTTTAATTCCATAAATTACGATCACCCCGGCTCCCGATAATGCTATTAACAACGGTAAGATTTGGCACGTTTGGCGGCGAAACTGACTGTATAAGAGCAGAACAAGGCTTGACTGGCAACTGGCCGGTGGTGGAAATCCGCGTCAAGTCGCAAACCCAGGCGGTTATCCAGTCTCCGGTTGCGCCAGGTTTGCAGAAGATAATGAAATCAATGTTTCCTCAGATCACAGCTTGGTGCGCCAACCGCCTCGACACGGGGTGGGCGCTTGCAACCAGGCCGTGATGAACAGCCGGTTTTCGGTTATCCTTCAGGTAATTCGGAGGATAGTTTATGAGAGCCCAACACACACACGCCAGTTCCGGCCGCCCAACCCTGGTCGCAGCTCTGCTGTCGGTCGTGCTGTTCTGCCTGAGCGGGGCGGCCAGCGCCGCTGAAACCCGATACCAGGTGGACCTGTCCGAGCGCGCCATGCAACAGGTCACCATCGAAGCGCGATTCACTGAGGTGACCGGCGACACACTTGATTTCCACCTGCCCATCTGGCGCTCCGGCTTGTATCTGGTGCTGGATTTTGTTGGTACGGTGTCCGGCATGGAGGTCAGGGATGGCAATGGCGAGGCACTGGTGTATGAGCAGACTGCGAAGTCGTCCTGGCGTGTCAGCCGGCCCGACTCAGGCAGTGGTGACGTTGTGGTTCGCTACCGCGTGTATGCCAACAGCCTGACTGATCGCACGCGACATGTGGATGCTGATCATGCCTTTCTGAACCCGGCTGCGGTATTTATATATGCCGACCAGCATCGCGACCTGCCCATCGCAGTCTCCATGGACCTGCCGGACGGCTGGCGGGCCGCCAGCGGCATGGAGCAACCGGAGCAGGGCCGCTTTGTGGCGCCGCACTATGACCGTCTGGTGGACTCACCGATTGAGGCCGGCACCTTCGATCTGGTGACGTTTGAAGCGGCCGGCATGACGGTCGATTTTATGATTCACGGCATCTGGGATGGCGACGAGGAACGGCTTGCCAATGATATGAGTGCCCTCGTCGAAGCCACAGCCGAGGTGTTTGCGGCTTCGGACACGGGCCTGCCGACAGACTACTACCTGTTCATGCTGCACAGCGGTGACGGCCTGGGCGGCGGCACCGAGTATTACAACAGCACGCTCGTGCATACCGACCCGCGCGCGTTCTGGGACGAGGATCGCTGGCAGGGTTTTCTGGGACTCATGGCGCATGAGTTTTTCCACACCTGGAACGTCAAGCGCTTCCGGCCGGCATCGATCGACCGCTACGATTACCAGAGTATCAATTACACAGAGCTGCTCTGGGTCGCCGAGGGCCTGACCAGTTATTACGATCAGTTGCTGCCGGTGCGCGCGGGCCTGGTCCCCGTGGATGATTATCGGGATCAACTGGCCGATGCCGTCAGCAGCGTGGTCGACGCGCCAGGCTACAACCAGGACACTTTGGCCCGCGCCAGCCTCGAAGCCTGGACCAAAGGCTTTCATCGCGGCGCCGACCGGGCGCCGGACAAAGCCAACCGAACGGTGTCATTTTACAGCCAGGGTGGACTGCTGGGGCTGGTGCTGGATCTGGAGATCCGCCGAATGAGTAATGGCGATCGCAGCCTGGATACTGTCATGACGGCACTGTATGACGACTTCCCGCTAGGCGGTGGTGGATTCACCTACGCTGATTTCCGCGAACGTCTGGCCGCAGCCGGCGGTGATGCCCTGGCCGAACGACTGGACAGCTGGGTGTACGACACGCAGCCATTGCCGCTGGCCGACGCACTGCAGTCGATAGGCTGGCTGCTGGATCGTGAAGACACCAGCGAAGACCCGGTGCAGGTGTCGCTGGATGCCTCACTGCGCGGCAATCCCCCGGTAGTGTCTTCACCCCGGTTGGATGGCGCTGCCTGGAACGCCGGTATTAATGCCGGTGATGAGCTGGTGGCACTGGATGGCGCTCGTATTGGCAGCAATCTGGATGCCCTGCTCAGGCGCTACAGCCCCGGCGATGAAGTGGAGTTTTCGCTGTTCCGCGATGGCCGACTGAGAACCGTACCAGTGACGCTGAATCCGGTACGCGGCGAACATGAACTCGAGGTTGACGAGGAGGCCAGTGAGCCAGTGCGCCGTATGCGCGGCGACTGGCTCGGTGGCGTCGAGGAAGACGCTGACGCGTGAAGTGCAAACAGTGCAGACCGCATGGTGATGCCGTCAACGAATCGGGTAGTTTGCATTGCGCACCTTGCGTAGAAGAATGAGTCCGCAGATGAAGTTGGGCAATCCCATAACAACAGGCAAGAACGTAGTGAACGAACCGAGTCCCTGAAGCGCATCAGGACTCGCTTCAGCGCCGCTCGTCTGGCTTCCAGTGAGAATCATGAACAGGACGCAGTCCCACAGAGCGTGATAGATGATTGCCGGCCAGATCGACCCGGTGCGAATGACGATAGCGACGAACAGGATGCCGCTCATACCGGCGGGGATCGACTGCATTAAGGCCCCGCCCAGGTCACCGGTGTTGATGACATTGAGAATGTGCACCGCGCCGAACAATATCGAGCTGACGATAATGGCAGCCCAGACCTGATAGCGTGTCAGTAACGCACGAAACAATACGCCCCGGAACATCACCTCCTCGGAAATGCCAACCAGCAACGTGTTAAGCACGATGAAAACAAGCATCCACCCTGCGGGTAATCCGACGATAAACAACATCATCGAAATCAGGCCTAACCAGAGTGCGGGGAACCACATGACCCGAACGACTGAGTGGGCCCGATTGAAATGCAGGTCATGCCACTTAAATACATAGATGGCTACCGCAAGCAATACAACAGCGGCCACGAACTGCCAGCCGATGCCGTTCTTGACCATTTCATCGAGAGGAACCTGTTCTCCGCCGAGCAACAGCTTCGCCCCCAAAAGCGTTACCACAATCCACAGGCCGTATACGGCGATGCTTATAGCGATGCGGGTGTTCACAATCGGGTCTCCCTGGGTTTCTGACTGCCTATTCTGAGGAGTTCTCCAGAATCCTGCCAATGCGGCTGTAGATAATATCAGAGATCCCTGTGGCCTTACCGCCGACTACATTCGCCATGCCCCAGGTGTCCCCGCCGGTTGTACTGACAAACTGCACGACTACCGTATCAAGGTTCCTATGATAACGGGCAATACTGTAGTACCCGGGTATCCAGCCGGTATGTTCGAATTCGTAGATGGAGGCGTAGATTGCCAGCTCGTCGTCACTGAGTAACGAGCCATTATTCAATGCTCTGAGGAATATCCCGACGTCCTGTGCGGTAGCAATCATCGAACCACCCGGGATGACATAGTCAAGCCGCCTCAGGTCATCATCAAATTCATACCAGTACCCACTGACAACATCGGCGTATTCCACCTGGCTGAGCAGACCGTAAGTATTGGTTAGGCCAAGAGGAGACAGTATTTCATCAGCAATATATTGATGATGACTGTATCCCAGCTCGTTATCCAGGATACGGGCAATCAGCAGATAGTTAGTATTGGAGTAACTGTAGCGCGCGTCCGGCGCAAAATCCGCCGGGTCATCCAGAACCAGTTCCAGAGCCTTGTTGATGTCTGTCTGTGAAGTAAACCAATCCCAGTCTTCATCATCTGTGAAATTTGCAATGCCACTGCGGTGCTGCACCAGCATTCGCAGGGTAATCTGATCAGCGTATGCAATCCTTCCAGCCAATGCAGGCAGATAGTCAGCAAGAGTGTCATCCAGCGACAGACTCCCGTTATTGACCAGTTTGGCAACAGCAGCGGCGATATACAGTTTACTGATGCTGCCAATTCTGAATAGTGCGTTTGGGTCTGTCGGCTCTTTAGTGTTTTTGTTCTTCCAGCCGGCCGCGTAGAACTGTGGGGCTGTCTCGGCCTGATCAACATAAACAATGATGCCATCCAGGCCATACTCAATTGCGTCGTCGACCTGCTCCTGTACCGTATCTGGCAATGGCGCGATCCATGGTGGCACCAGGTCCATTGGGGCGATACTGATAGTGATAACAAGTGCCAGGATGGGCATGCCAATTCCAAGAATCCGCTTTACTCGGTCCTGCTTTTGCATCAGGGTTATCCTCTCTGTTTCGCTTGACGTCCGCTCCGAAGCAGCCGTGGACCACTGCCATCCGACTCTGCTCCCGATCTTAAAGCCCTCGATGACGCCCACTACTACGGCCGACAAGACGCCTGTCGCGATTGTCACGCTTTGCTATGTATTTGCTGGCTCGAGTCCTGTCGCATCGACAAACTCCAGCCATTTTTTTGCGACCCTTGTCCCGTGGTCACCGGATAGATATGACAAACCGTGACTTCGGTTCTCTGCCGTTACAACGTGAGCGATTGCGTCGCAGGTTTTATGCATATGCAAAAGTGCATACATTTCCGCTGACGCGGCCATATGCCGAGCGATTTTAGGCCGTTCATTTGCTTCATTTGTACGCTCTAGAGCATCTCTCAATGCAAATGTGTAAGCTGTCAGTTTATTTATAATATTGTCCATACATTAAGTTGTACGCTTCCACCCTGGTTATTATCCGACTTCGTCAGCAGACAATCTGATTATTGATATCCAAACTTCATCCATTTGCGGGAGCCATTGCCTTAGCAGGGGAGATGTTGATTCAGCTTCGCCAACACAAATATATTGTCGGGATCTGGCGCAAGCGCCAACGCGACAGAGGCAGTTAGAAATATCGCCACGGTCTCAATCGGTATCATTCTGCTACTCTCCTGTGCTCGCAGCAAGGCGCGCGCCCAAGGCAACAAACAGAGCACCAAGGCCTCGGTCCATCCATAAGCCAACTCGCCGATTCTCCCACAAGAATGCCCCTAACTGTGAACCCGCCAATACCACGGGTGGTTCTATGAAAGCGGCCACAACAATGATCAGAGTTCCATGCAAGAACAACTGCGCACTCACAGGGCCGGCGCCTGCCACGACAAACTGCGGCAAGAAAGCCAGGAAGAATATGGCTACTTTCGGATTAAGAGCAGACACCAGAATTCCCTGCAGATAGATCGACCGCATCCGTTGATTGCTGGCGTTCTTGTTGGCTATAAAAGAGTCGCCACGCGACAGTAACATTTTTATACCGAGCCAGACCAGATACGCAGCGCCAATCCACTTAACGACAGAAAATGCCAAAGCAGACGTCGCAAGGATTGCGGAAAGGCCCAGCGCTGCCAATACTACATGCAACCCAGCACCGGTCCATACGCCCAGCATCGCAGCGAAGCCATGTCGTCGTCCATTGCGCAAGGTCTGTCCCAGGATGAACGCGATATCCGGGCCGGGGGATAAGTTGAGAAGAATTGCCGCTGTAAAAAATGTCAGCCAGTGAACCAGGGTGTACTCAAACATTGCAAAAGTGTACTAGCATGTCCATCTCCAAAATTATGTTCAGGTTTCAGCAGCGCCCTTCCGGAAAAACCGCAATAGTTCTGTTCTGCCTAGAGTAGTTCTCATCTCCTGACCTAGCATGAGTAATGCTCTGCTAATGTGCGCCTGCGGTGTCAGCATTCAACGATTTGTTATCCGCAAGTCTTTCTCCAAAGACATATCTGAGACCCCGTGAACTCAGCCCAGGTGGGGCTGACATGTGATTCTCGTCCGACATTATCTTGTGATCTATGCACAGGCTTGGATAGTCACGGGCCGTCAATTTCGAAACAAGTGCGGGTACCAGCTTAGCGACTTCAGGCCAGCCGTGCTCATCGTTCCAATTTACCATTGAGTTAACGTGATCCTTGAGCATAGGGTTCTTATCGGCAATTGAGAGCGCATCCGCTCGCAAATGCTCGGTTACTTCCAAAGCACCGGCGCCCATAAAAACAACGGCGTCAAGGTCGTTGTGCCGGCTGGCATAGGCTTCTTCCCATTGCCAAACCTGTTGATTTCGCCACCAGATCGCAGGGCTGGCAACAATGTATCGGTTAAACGTATCAGGTGCGGTCAGCAGTGTCCAAACACCGAACAGCCCCCCCAATGAAACCCCAATCAACGTAGAATCACTCACTTTGATCGGATAGTGCTCAATCAGAAGCGGCTTGAGTTCTTCCCTGATGAAGCGCAAAAATTCCTCTGACCCGGGCTTTGACGCGGCCCCCAGCGCCCGAATCTCTGATTCACCAGGCTCGCTTGGTGCGTAGTCTCTATTACGGCTTGCCATTGCTTCCCCTAATGTCTCACCGGGATAACCAATGCCCACGACTATTGCCTCAGGAACTTCTCCACCCATTGTCAGCATCCGCTGAGTGCTCAGCAAGGATGCAAAGGAGGCATTGCCGTCAAGAGAAAAAATAGCCGGATAGAACGACTCAGTCCGCATACCGCTGGGCTTGCCAACAAATATTCTGAATGTGTCATTCACAATGTTCGACTTTATGTCAAAGTATTCGGCGTCAAACAGTCCGTTCATGGGGATCGCATGGATACTCATCATCTCGCTCCTCAGCAGTTGGGTGGCGAAATTATAAGGCGCCGCCCCAAAAGAAGGCAGTCTTATACTTTTTTGTACCGTTTGCTATAATGGTACTCAGACGGGATTCCCATGCCAGGCTCATCAGGCAACGTTGCGTTTCGTATCTTCATGTCCGCTAACGCCCTTACCAATAGACAACAGTATCGCTACTGCCCTTTTTGAACTGATTTTTATGTGCTGAATATATCTCAGTCCATCCTGTGCAGGTTATGCAGCACGTCGTTTGGAATAATGCCTAAAGCCCAGGTATGAAAAGAGAAGAAAAATAGCGAATGTTCCAATCAAGGCAGGCAAATACATACTTGCGATAACTGCGTCATTATCAAGTACATCTGGATATCCTGTTTGCCATAACACCCATTCTGACGCAATATTCGTCGCCAATGATGGATGGCCTGTCTCCAATATCACTATCGCATCACTGGTATCTGGATTAATTCGGGCAGTTGTATTTATTGCCGGGTCATTCGCTCCGTCGTGACCAAAAACGAAATCTCCACTTTCAGTTGGTGAGTATAAGATAGTACCCAATCCCCATATATCGAATCCCGATGTTCTGCCATGCGGTTCGCGCATTTTTTCAATCGTATCGACGCTGAGAGTATTCGAATTTTGCGAAGATGAAACCTGAGACATGACAAACTTTGATAAATCGGAAATGGAGGTTACGAATGCCGTGGCTGCTTTCGATGCGTACTGATACGCGGGAGCCTTTTCTCCATTACGGCCATATGACCCTGCGTTATTCTCGTAGTTGCCAATATAGCCATATCCTGAACGGTTCATCTCGAGCGGGCCAAACACTGACTCTCTCATATAATCTTCAAACGATTGCCCTGTAACTTCCTCGACCACCAGTTCCAGCAGAAGGTAGCCGCCACCAGAGTACCGCCATTCCGAGCCCGGTGCGTAAGACACCGCAATGCTTATATCTCTGTCGGATGACGCGCGAGGATTCGTTAGAGACTCTTCCAGCGTGGGCAATTCTTCATCAGCTTCATAGTCACCAAAACCGAGCCCATCGTTGAATCCCGCGGTATGACTGAGCAATCCACGAACGGTGACTTGATTGTTGTCGAATTGACCGGGGGGGAGCTCCCAGCGAGAAAGGTATTCTGAAATAGGTTTGTCCAAATCTAGCTCACCATTCTCAACTAGTTTCATAACGCCAAAGGCTGTAAACCATTTGCTCATTGAGGCAGTTGAAAACGCTGTATCCCTGTTTATCTGGTCAGAACCAGACGAGTAATACTCACCAGTAATGTGCCCATTTTCGATTAGAACAAAAGCTGAGTTCCCGGGATTCTCGACTTCCAGGCGATTGCTTGCATATTCGAAGAACTGTTCTGAGTTTCCAGGGGAGGCTATAGGCTGCATCCACCACCCATAGAACGCGCTAAAAAATACCATGCCCATCCAACAAGCCACAGCCAGGATAGAGCCAATGGTAAGCTTTAAATAAAACATTTCGAATCATCCTCTATATAAAACACATAACGCCGCGCTCTGCGGCGAATCTGGAGCGCGGCGGGAAATGGGTCCGGCAGCAGCGGTTTGTTATGCACCAAGCGAGATGTGGCCTAATACACCAAGCAAAAAACCTGCAACAGCGCCTAATGGAGGCGCCCAGTGATTCTTCAGCCTGGACTGTGGTGCAATGTCTTGAAAAATCATATACAGGATACCACCTGCCGCAAATAACATGATTCCGGAAACAATTTGCGGATAACCTGACAGTACAAAGTAACCAATTGTCCCTGCAACGGGGCCCAACAATGCCATTAGCGTAAACGCACCTATAATTTTCAGCGAGCCATAACCGCTGGAAACTTTGATTTCTCTATATGCGTTAAAACCTTCAGGCAAATTCTGGAGCGCTATTATTCCTGCCAGAAGAAGCCCGGCATCTTTAGAAAAAGTAAAAGTGGCACCCAGTGCTAAGGCCTCCGGTACAAAATCGGACAACATCGCTGTTAGTTGGCTAAACGGTGTGTTGTTTGCAACCAAACGGATATCAAACGCCATGAATACGATGCCTCCGCCAGAGAAACAAGCCGCAACAAGAACCGAAGACAAATTATTCACGCCCTGAGGAACAAGAACCAGCGCGACTGCGGATAAAAGTGCACCACCACCAAAAGCAATAACGCCATGGCGAACTTCGGTTTCTAACCAACGCGGACTGATTCGCTCAACCGAAGCAATCGACGCACCAAGTGGCATGGCACATCCTGCGATTAGGGTTAATAACACGATTTGGGCTAATTCATTCATAACAGTTTACGACGATTTTTAGTGCATAATGTTTCGCTCTGCGGAAATTTTGGCCCGCAGCGGAAAAATTGTCCGACAGAAGCGCCTTGTTAGGCTAGATTTTGGCTTTCAAACGGCTTAATGCAAATTCAATTAGCCCTGAAATTCCTACACCAAATAGAGCGGATAAGAGTAGCATCTCAAGAACACTTCGGTCTTGTCTGTCTTGATCCGTCCACTTAACAATAATTGTTTCTGTGTCGCTGGGAAAGTTATATTTAATATGATCGAAATTGCTATCAACTGTTTGACTGGTAGATTGTGGAAAATGACCATTGGGAGAGAATATATACGGCAATGAGAAGAATACTTTTGATTGCACCTCACTTACTTCTGGCGTGACGTTATGATCTGAGATACGAAACCGCCCTCTAATTGCATAGTTTGCTATGCCCGACCGATCTATTGAATCATCGTAACTAAAAACAATACCGGCTAGAATTGGAGTTTCTTCATAATTGAGGGTCAAGGAATAATTTTCATCTCCATCTTCCTTTATTACGTTATCTAATAGAATCTCTTCGCTAAAGTAATCAGTTAATACAACCCTGCTGGGAGAGTTTTTACCTAAAGCGATAACAACTTTTTCACAATCATGCGATATATATGAATTACCATCCTTTAAGTTAATGGCTACTTGGACTCTACTATCATCGAAACCTTCTTCTGTTGTTACGAAAAATTCAAGATTATCAACATTTTCACACTCTGTACTCACGCTAGCGGTGATAGTCTCAACTTCCGAACTGTATGAAATACCATATCTATCAGAAATTAAAAATGCTGGAATTATTGTCAAGCATACGAATGATACGAAAAGAGCTGGTTTAGCTAAATGTTTAAGTGGTACCTTCATTCTGTTACCTAGATATAATTGACAGCCTAACGCCAAGCACGCTAGCACATATTGCAGGGATCGTTTTTGTGTGAAAATGGAGCAGTGCGACATACACAAAAACGAGCGTAGTAATATGTGTCCGAGTGCAGCTTTTGTTAGGCATTATTGTTTCGCTGTGAGTACTGCTGACTTTGGTGTAGACGTATTATCACCAGGAGTTATTGTTTTGCTGTTTGCGTCTTTTATAACCTGATCTGAATTAGGCCCACCTATTGCTGCACCTGAAATTGATATCACCCTTATAAGTTCAGCTGTTTGAGTATCGGTAAGCCCACCGTTTGCCGATATTTGGCATGTGTAGAACATACCTAAATCAAGAAATGTTGTACGTTCAGTGCTAGTCGTTAAAAGTTGCGCTGTTTCTGTTAAGGAGCTGGTTACTGATACTAAGTCCGCGGAGCTGCCACTAGCTGCGGCTGCTCTAGCTGTTTCAGATAACGCAAGCATAGCCTCTGACACTTTCAAAGAGGTTTTAGCGTCAATTGTTTTGACTGCCAAAGCCCTTTGCATGCAGATTTGCCCAGAATTGTAAGCGACCGCAGCGGACATTTCGGCATTCCAAATTGATAGACTTCCACCCGAATCTTTGACAAAAGCTATCGACGATTTCTTCACCCATGCACCACCGAGTGTTTCACACCCTGAAAGTAATAAAACTAATAATAAAACTGCGAACGCTCTAAACATTTTCAAATCCTCTAAGTTTTACAGAGCATTTACACATGGCCAACAACTGCTCTAGGGTTGATGGCTAAAGAAGCCTAACGCTCGCTTCAGCTGCGCCGAAGCCGGAGTGTTTTGTGTTATTGTTCGAGCCCAGCGAGTAACACAACAACGCGTAGGTTTTGACGACAGTCTGGAAGCGCTTGTTATGAAACATTTACATCTCGGAATCGCCGAATAATTACATGAATGAGAGCTATACCCACCAGATGACTGCTTCCGGTGGAATTTTTGCTTCGCCAATGACGGTGGAAATTCCGTTATCTAAAGCAGACTCTGCGCCTAATATTCTAGCTTTTCCGGCAAGATGGGATTTCACTTTAACAGTCTTGGTAGAACCCTGAGTTCGCTCCTTAAAGATCGCCGCATATCGGACTGCGTCGAAATCTAAACTAGACACGAACTCAGCTAGGCGGTCATGATCGATGGTTCCGTTAGCAAAACCCCAATGCATAGGATGAATTTTGATTTTGCCGTGTGGAACAATAATTCTGTGTGTTCCTGCAAGGTACATAATGACTGCCATCGACTCCACGTTTCCAATGCAATGCGTTGTGACTGGAACGGGTAGGGAGCGTAGAAAATGATAGGCGGCAAATCCGTGATCATTGGCTCCTCCATCACTAGAGATATGGATATGGATTGCGGTGGCTCCACTTCTAACCGCGGATAGCGCTGCATTTTGCAATACTGCTAAGGACTCTGCATTGATGCTTCGCATAAAATGTATGAGATGTAGGCTCATTAGCTAATTCTCTCGTTCTAAATGATTGCACAATTCAGCTTTCATAAAATTTGTATCGTGCGCACGCACGATTAGCAGGTTTCACTGCACGATATGTCAATACAGCATGATCTGAAAAAATCATCCTAACTCCCTGATACTCCGACCAGTCGTTTGCTGGCCGCGCGGAAACGCTCGTTCAGCGTGCCGTCGCATATCTTGATATGTGTGCATGCATGCTATGTCGTCGCAGGTATGTTATCCGTGCAGTCCCGGTATCCAGACACGCTACCGCCCTGCAGGCTCGTCCACATAGGTGCGCCGCCCAGAGTTTTAACTTCGATCAAGGGAGAGGCTGACCTCAATAGAACCAGATCAGAACGCATGAGGCAATACGCCATGGGTCGAATTAGGGCTCAATTGCGTCGATTTTGAGACGTACAACACAGAAACCGTCAGGATTCGATATGCCTGATCAGCGACCGACTAACTTGCCCAGCTGCAACTCCAGCCGGTTGGCCAGTTTCAGGGCGCGCTGATCCTGCAGGGGATAATAGAACCAGGGCTTGGCCAGAGAAGGCTCCCCGTGGTTAGCTTGAAGTGACAGCCATTCTTCCGCAATAGGCAATTGCCCGGCATCGCGGGCACAAAAAGCATTACTTTGCTCATCGCTCATAATACTGAACGGATAAAAACCACAGTGGCGATTGTGTTCGGCCAGCTTCATCGCCAGCGTGCGGCGTTTTCCGCGCCAGGCGGGGGCGCCGGGCAGCCAGGCCACAAAAGGATTGCGTAAGTAACCCATTTGTTCAAAATGCTGCCGTGCTTGTTGTTCGTTGCCGGATTCTCGGGTGGCGAACTGCCAGTTGTGCTGCCGCAACAGCTTTGCCTGGATCATGAACACATCAGAGTACCAGGCGCCGGCACTGCGTTTCTGCCGGTTGATCAGGTACACTTGTTTGTTGCTTTCATAGCTGACATCGTCAGTGCTGACCTTTGCGCCCAGGCTTTTGAGAAAGGCGGGCTGCAGGAAGCCGTGGTGCTGCTGGTTGCTGTCCTGTTGATTGTATAGCGCCAGCCACTGGTCGAGATCGGCGCGGCGCAGGGGGCGCACCAGTTGCATGTCGTCCTGCAGGGTGCAGATCAGGGTGTTGTCGTCGACGGCGGCGCAGGCGCGTTGCATGTTGCCGTACAGGCCGCCGTGTTTGCTGTCGCCGTTGTCGGCAGGCGGTTGCACCACGGCAATGCCGTTATCGGCTTTGACCAGTTCGGCCAGGACTTGCTGTGTGTGGGCATCGCTGCTGTTGTCATCATGGACGGTGACGGCACAGCCGGGCGCGCAGCGCTGAATGCTGTTGATGCAGTGGGCCAGAAACTCGCCGCGGTTGAACGAGAACACCAGAAAGTGCAGCGGCCAGTCGCGGGGCGCGCCTGCCGGGTCACGGGGTTCAGGTGTGTTGAGGTTGTTATCTATGGTCACGGGGTCATGTTCGTTGGCATCGGATTCGGGCATTATAGGCAGTGATCTACGGCAAGCAAAGCAGGGAAGGGGCCATGTCGGTAGCCAGCGAGCTGGATACACTTTATCAGAATCACTCCCGTCGCATACTGGCGACGCTGATCCGGCTACTGGGCGAGTTTGAGCTGGCGGAAGAAGCCATGCATGAGGCTTTTGCTCTGGCGCTGCAGCAGTGGGCGCAGGACGGTGTGCCCGCCAATCCCACCGCCTGGCTGATCAGCACCGGCCGTTTTCGCGCCATTGACCAGATACGGCGTAATCAGACCGCCCGGCGTTATGCACCGCTGCTGGCGGATCAGGAAGAGCCGGAAGACGAAGCCGCTGAGCTTGACTACGATGCTCCCGGCATTGAAGACGACCGTCTGCGTCTGATTTTCACCTGTTGCCATCCTGCCCTGGCGACGGAAACCCAGCTGGCCATGACCCTGCGCGAGATGTGTGGTCTGACCACGGAGCAGGTGGCGCGTGGTCTGCTGCAGCAGCCGTCAACCGTGGCGCAGCGCATTGTGCGTGCCAAACGCAAGATCCGCGATGCCGGTATTCCCTATGAAGTCCCGGATGCCGAGGCGCTGCCCGCACGGCTGAACGCGGTATTGCAGGTGATCTACCTGATGTTCAACGAGGCCTATTCCAGCAGTCAGGGTGATGTGATCGTCAACGTCGACCTGGCGGCGGAAGCCATACGCCTGACCCGTTTGTTGCAAGCGCTATTACAGTCGATGTTGCAGACATTTTCGCAAACAGAGGCGCCCAACCCGTCGCAACGCGCTGACATCACCGGCTTGCTGGCGTTGCTGCTGTTGCAGGATTCCCGCCGGGCTGCGCGGCAGGATGACACCGGTCGCCTGATCACGTTGGAGGAGCAGGATCGTCAGCGCTGGAACCATGCCCAGATAGCCGAGGGTGTGCAATGCCTGAACCGTGCGTTGACGCAGGGGCCAGCAGGTATTTACACATTGCAGGCGGCGATAGCTGCGTTGCATGCGCAGGCCGCCAGTTATCAGGATACCGACTGGCGCCAGATTGTAGGTCTGTATGACGCCCTGTACCGATTGTCGCCCTCGCCGGTCATCGCCCTGAACCGGGCAGTGGCGGTGGCCATGGTTGACGGCCCCGAAGCCGGCCTGCAGCTGGTGGATGAACTGGCCAGCGCCGGTCGGCTGCAGAATTATCATCTGCTGCATGCCGCGCGCGCTGACTTCTATCGCCGCATGGGCAACGGTGCTGCGGCCCGTGACGCTTATGAAAAGGCGCTGGCCCTGACCGAGCAGGCACCGGAACGGGCGTTTTTGCAGGCGCGGCTGGCGGCCCTGACTGGCATCGCAAAAAAAGTTTGATGCCCTGTGTCGATTACCGCCGTGCCTACACGACTACTGCGTACAGAAACTACACAGACTTATAGCAGAGAGCACAATTATGAAAGTAATGATAATGCGCAAGGCCGATACCGACACCGAGAATGGTGTCATGCCCTCAGACGACATGTTGCAGGCGATGGCCGATTACAATGAACAGATGTTGAACGCTGGCATTCTGATTGACGGCACCGGTCTGAAACCCACTTCAACCGGCGCACGAGTGCAATTTAAAGACGGTGAGCCTACGGTGATTGATGGGCCTTTCGCGGAAACCAGGGAACTGCTGGCCGGGTTTACCATGATCAACGTGGCGTCAATGGATGAGGCCATTACCTGGGCCAAAAAGTGGCCGCGCATGGACAGCGACGGCAACGTGACCCTGGAACTGCGTGTGCTGTTCGAGATGGAAGATTTTGTTGAAGGCGAGGGCATCGAAAAACACAAACGCGCGCAGCGGCGTCTGGCGCGTCAGCCCACCAGCATCTCCACGCATTTATCGTTTAATGGTGATTGCCGCGAAGCCATGGCGTTTTATGCCGAGGTGTTGTCAGGTGAGGTCACCTTCATGCTGGCCTATGCCGATTCACCGATGAAAGATCAGGTCGACGCTGCTCTGCAGGACAAAATCCTGCATGCCACGGTGAATCTGGGTGGCCGTCTGCTGATGGGCGCCGATGCACCGCCGGGCATGTATGAAAAACCCGCAGGTGCTTCGGTGCAACTGCACTATGATGATGTCGCCATTGCCAGACAGGTGTTTGATGACCTGGCGGCCGGTGGCTCAGCCACCATGCCCTTTGCCGAAACCTTCTGGGCCAAAGGCTTTGGCATGCTGACAGACAAATACGGCATTCACTGGATGATCAACGCGGGCAGCCCCGATGCATGATCGGAAAATTCCAAGGAACATAAAGAAGAAACATGAAGAAGGAGCATTAAAATGAAATACCTGGCACTGGTGTATTATCAGGAAAGCATCATTAACGCCATGAGTGAGCAGGAATGGCAGGATCTGAATCAGGAGTGCATACGTTGTGTGGAAAAACTCAGCGGCACGGGCAATTATCTTGCCGGCCAGGCGCTGCACCCGGTCGAATCCGCCACCACCCTGCGCGTACGTAATGGCGAGACGCTGGTGTCCGATGGTCCCTTCGCGGAAACAAAGGAGCAGCTGGCCGGGTTCTATCTGCTCGACGCGCGCGACCTGAACGAGGCTATCCAACTGGCGGGCAATATTCCGCCGGCACGGTTGGGCAGCATTGAGCTGCGGCCGATCCGGGAACTGCCGCCGAAAGTATAACAACGGCAGTGACCACTGGCACTGGTAACAGAATCAGCGATGCCTCATGCTTTTTTGTTTTACCAATCAGGACAGATTTTGACCTGATTGTCGCGTAAGCTTGCCCGACTGTCAGTCAAGGAGAAAAACAATGACCGAAGCACCCATCATCAGCGTCAAAGGTCTGAGCAAGGTGTACCCCTCAGGTTTCCGGGCGCTGGACAACGTCGACCTGAGCATCAAGCGCGGCGAGATTTTTGCGTTGCTCGGCCCCAATGGCGCCGGCAAGACCACGCTGATTAGCATCCTGTGTGGCCTGGTCAATCCGGGCGAGGGTGAGCTGAAAGTTGATGGCCTGGATATCATTCGTGACTATCGGCCGGTGCGCAAGAAAATAGGCCTGGTACCGCAGGAGTTGGCGGTCAGTATGTTTGAGTCGGTCTGGGACACGGTAACCCTGACGCGGGGTCTGTATGGCCGCAAGCCTGACAACGCCTATCTGGAGAAGCTGCTGCGCAGCCTCAGTCTGTGGGACAAAAAAGACAGCAAGATCATGGCACTGTCCGGTGGCATGAAGCGTCGGGTGCTGATTGCCAAGGCGTTGTCGCATCAGCCGCAGATCCTGTTTCTGGATGAGCCCACGGCGGGGGTGGATGTTGAGCTGCGCCGTGACATGTGGCAGATGATTCGCCAGCTGCGCGAGGAGGGTGTCACCATCATTCTGACCACGCACTATATCGAGGAAGCCGAAGATATGGCTGACCGTATTGGTGTCATCAACAAGGGTCAGATTGTGCTGGTGGAAGAAAAGGCCGAGCTGATGAAAAAACTGGGAAAACGCGAGATGGTGATGGAGTTGCCGGAGCCACTGTCAGCACTGCCGAGCGGACTGAGCATCGATGGGCTGGTGCTCAGCGATGATGGCAGCAAGCTGGTGTATACCTATGATACCCGCAGCGACTACGGCGAGATTGGTCGGGTGGTGCGTACGCTGTATGACCACGGCATTGAGTTCCGCGACCTGCAGACCTCACAAAGTTCACTGGAAGAGATATTTGTCAGTCTGGTGTCAAGCGATGATGCCCGGGCACGCACTGCAGGAGCCACATCATGAATTTCCAGGCCATCAAAGCAATTTACAAGTTTGAGATGAAGCGTACTTTTCGTACTGCATTTCAGAGCATTGCCTCGCCGGTACTGACCACCTCGCTGTATTTCATTGTGTTCGGGTCCGCCATAGGTTCGCGCATGACAGCGATCGACGGCATCAGTTATGCGGCGTTTATTGTGCCGGGTCTGATTCTTTTGACAGTGCTGGTGGAGAGTGTCAACAATTCGGCATTTGGCATTTACATGCCCAAGTTTACCGGCACCATCTATGAAGTGCTGGCAGCGCCGATTTCGGCCTTTGAGATTGTGCTGGGTTATGTGGGTGCGGCCGCTACCAAGTCGGTGATGCTGGGCTTGATCATTCTGCTGACGGCGCGCTTCTTTGTTGATTTCACGGTGATGTATCCGCTGTGGATGCTGGCTTTTCTGGTGCTGATTTCTGTCACTTTCTGTCTGTTCGGGTTTATCCTGGGCGTGTGGGCCGATGGCTTTGAGCGTCTGCAGATTGTACCGATGATGGTGGTGATGCCGCTGACCTTTCTGGGTGGCAGCTTTTATTCCATCAGCATGCTGCCGCCGCTGTGGCAGACCATCACGCTGTTCAACCCGGTGGTGTATCTGGTGAGTGGTTTCCGCTGGGCGTTTTATGGCGTGTCGGATGTCAACGCGGGCTTCAGCCTTGGTATGATCTTCCTGTTTATGCTGATATGCCTGGGCATTATCTGGTGGATCTTCCGCACCGGTTACAAGATCAAGGTGTAAGCCGTCTTATTGCAGCCGGGCGGTTAACTTCAGGCGCCCAGCAACCAGAACCACAGGGGCAGGGTGACAAAGCTGCACAGCAGTCCTACCCCGACCAGCGCGGCAACAAAGCGGGGTGCCAGTGACGCCCCGATGGCCACAGCGCCGGCAGTGATCATCGGCGGCATCGCGGCCTGAAGCACTACCACCTGCGCCAACAGCAGATGTGGTTGCAACAGCGCCAGCAAACCCAGTGCGATTGCCGGCATCAGCAACAGTTTAAAACCCAGCGCCAGCATCAGCGGCGTGGTCTGCCCGGTTTCCAGTTTCAGGCGCAACTGGAAACCCACCGCAATCATCACCACCGGCACCAGCGTCGCCGCCAGCGAATCCAGTAACAGTTCCATAAACGGTGGGTAGCTCGTGCCTTTTAGGGCCAGACCCAGTAGCAGCGCGATAAAGGCGGGGAATAAAAGGATCTTGCGCAGTATCTGCGAGGCACTGGGTCGGGCGTCGGACGCGGGATTAAACCAGGCAGCAACAATCGCAGCGTAAGTGACCAGCGCCAGAAACGATCCGGCCTGATCGTAGATGATGGCAAAGGGCAGTCCGGTGTCGCCATAAAACGCTTCCACCATGGGATAACCCAGAAACGAGGTATTGCCCAGTGGCAGCACCACCATGAGCGCGCCCACCACATTGCGATCCCAGTGCAACAGTCGGCCAGCCAGCAGCACGGCACCGGCAGTGAGCAGCAGCAGTAACCAGGGCATCACGGCTGGAATCCACAGCTGGCTGGAGAATGTCAGCAGCGGCATTTTCTGCAGCACCAGTGCTGGCAGCGCCACAAACAGCACATATTGATTCAGCACCGTGCCGGTGTCGACGGGAAACTGCCGGATCCGGCGCAGCAGCGTACCGATGATCAGGTAAATCAGAATCAGTGCAAAGTTTTCCATATCAGCTTCCGGCCGCATCAAGCAGGCGCTGGGCCTGCTCGCGTAACGCCTGTTTCAGTTCCGGTGGGCCCTGCACTGTAAAGGGGAATGAGGCGTGCGACAACCACCAGGCGAACCATTGATAACTGTCGGTGTGAGTGGTCAGCAGCAGACCATCGTCCTGTTGCTGAAACAGGTCTGTCATGGCGGGATGACAACCAAACAGTCGGGCGGCGGTGTCGGCATCGGTGTGCAGCAACACGGACACCGGCAACGCGCGTGGCATCTGGCTGAGGCTGCGACTCAGGTGTTCGGCGGCGTCAAAGTCGCGGGGCCGGGTAAAACGCCGCGTCAGCATTTTCACCGAGGTGATCCGGTCCAGCCGGAATGAGCGCAGTTCGTTGCGCAGATGGCAGTGGCCACTGACATACCAGCGACCGCGGCGAAACACCAGGCCGTAGGGGTCGATGCTGCGCGGCATGATGTTCTGGTCCGGGCTCTGATAAACAAAATCGATACCCTGTTCTGACTGAATCGCCGTGGTCAGTGTCAGCAGAGTGCGATGGTCATAGCTGGGTTCCACTTTCGGCAGAATCAGTTTGGTGGTATCGCTGACAGCACGCACCCGGCGTTTCAGGTTAGCTGGCATCACCCGTTCCAGTTTTGCCTGTACACTGGCAATGGCAGGAGTGGATTCGGCCAGCCCCAGTTGTTGCGCTGCCAGCAATCCCAGCGACACAGCCAGCGTTTCTTCATCGGTGAACATCAGCGGCGGCAGTTTAAAACCGGCCACCAGCCTGTAGCCACCATAACGTCCCTGCTCGGTGGTCACCGGAATGCCAAGTTCTTCGAGTACCCTGATGTAACGCCGGATAGTGCGCCGGTCGACATCCAGGCGCTCCGCCAGCTCGCCGCCGCTGAGCAGGCCATGGGTCTGCAGCAGTTCCAGCAGTGCGAGAACGCGAGTGGTGGGACCTGACATAAGAGATGCTCCGGCGCATTTCAGAGAATTTTGATCATCGCAAATTATAAGGGCGTAATCTGTCCTAATTAAACTTTATTATGCCATTCGTTCGTTAACTAATCACACAACAAGGACAAAAATCATGGCTGATCTGACGTTTTATACCCATCCCCATTCTCGTGGTCGCATTGTGCGCTGGATGCTGGAAGAACTGGGCGTGCCCTATGATGTGAAACTGCTGGAATACGGCGCCAGCATGAAAGCGCCGGAATACCTCGCTATCAACCCCATGGGGAAAGTGCCGGCGATCAAACATGGCGACACCGTGGTCACCGAAGTGTCGGCGATCTGTGCCTATCTGGCCGATCAGTTTCCGGAGAAAAAGCTGGCACCGCCTTCCGGCAGCAAACTGCGCGGTACCTACTATCGCTGGCTGTTTTTTGTTGCCGGGCCGCTGGAGATGGCGGCCACCTGCAAAGCCTTTGGCTGGGACATTAGCGATGAAAGCGCGGTGTCCGTGGGTTGTGGCCATTATCAGGATGCGATTGACGCCATGGTCCTGGCGCTGGCAAACGGTCCGTACATTTGTGGTGAACAATTTACCGCGGCTGATGTGCTCGCCGGCAGCTTTATTGGCTGGGGCATCATGCAGAAAACACTGGAACCCCTGCCGGCCTTCACTGAATACCTGGCACGGGTGGACGGGCGCGAGGCGGCCAAACGTGCCAATGAGCTGGACGATGCGCTGATAAAACAGGACTGAAACCAGCTAGGGCTGATCAAAAAAAAGGCCGGTTCCATGGAACCGGCCTTTTAACAATGTAACCTGTACGCGATCAGGTTTTAATCAGGGCGTAATCAGATATTTCTCACCCGTGGCCTGCTTTGAGTAAGCCTTGATGGCATCTTCAGACAGCACTTCCGCCATGCTCAGACGCTTGTCGTAGTGGCTGGCAAACGTGGTATCGATCTCGTCCACCACACGCTGGCGCAACTGCTGCACTTTTTCCTGACCCAGGCCCTGCAGGAACGGCGTCAGCAACCAGCCACCGACGCTCCAGATCATGCCGTAGGAACGTTTCAGCACCGTGGGGCTGCGATCCAGACCACCGTAGATGTAAACCTGTTTGTGCACCGAAGAGCCGTAACGGCTGTACTCTTTGGCGTTCAGGTTGGCAGCAGTTTCCATGCCGGCGAGAATCTGACTGGCCAGCTCACCACCGCCGATGGCGTCAAAGGCCAGCGTTGCGCCAGTGGCTGACAGTGCCTTCACCAGTTGCTCCATGAAGTCGTCGTCGCTGGAATTGCAGATATGTTCCGCGGCCAGGTCTTTCAGGATTTTTACCTGCTCGGCCTTGCGCACAATGGTGACCAGCGGCACGTTGTCGGCCTGACAGATCTTCACCAGCATCTGGCCCAGGTTGGACGCGGCAGCGGTATGTACCAGCCCGGTGTGGCCTTCCTTGCGCATGGTTTCCACCATGCTCAGTGAGGTCAGCGGGTTGACGAAACAGGACGCAGCCTGCTCGGCGGTCGTACCCGAGTTCATGACCAGGCAGGCGGCGGCTGGTTTCACCACGTATTCGCTGTACATGGCGCCACCGGCAATACCCACAATCTTGCCTATCAGGTGCTCGGCACCGCTGCCGGCAGCGACCACTTCTCCGGCGCCTTCATTGCCCACCGGCATGGACTCGTCCAGGCGCGCAGCCAGCGCCGGCAACATGGCTTTGGGTACATCCATGGTGACCACCGGGTCATCGGCGCTGCCGGATACCTGCAGGCTGCTGACATCGGCCGGGCCAATGAGCAGGCCCAGGTCGGATGGGTTGATCGGTGTGGCCTGCACACGGATCACCACCTCATTGGCCTTGGGTTCGGGCACAGAGGTGGTTTCCAGGTTGAGGCGTAATTTGCCTTCGGCAGTAATGGTGGAGCGGATCTGGCGGGATTGTTGTGCAGTCATGGCATCCTCGGTCTGATTTGTTTAGGCCGTTACCTTAACATCAATCAGTGCGCGCAAGGAGGGTGGTCTGCAGGATGACGTCCGAAAAGGGCCAGCCACGCCGGTGCAGGGGTGCTATTCTGCTGGTCATGAATCTTGCAACCGAGCATTGTTACCCCATCGTTCAGGCACGCGACGCGCGCTTTGACGGCCTGTTTTTTGTTGGTGTGTCTTCCACCGGCGTCTACTGCCGTCCGGTGTGCACAGTGCGCACACCGGGCCGGCAGCGTTGTACCTTCTATGCCAATGCGGCCAGTGCTGAAGCCGCCGGCTATCGGCCCTGTCTGCGCTGCCGCCCGGAGCTGGCGCCGGGGCGGGCCCCCATAGACAGTGTCAGGCAAAGCGCCGGTCTTTTATTTGATGCGATTCAGGCCGGGGCGCTTGCCACCGGGAATGTGGAAGATCTGGCAGCGGATTTTGGTCTAAGCTCCCGCCAGTTGCGCCGCATTGTAAGCACCGAGTATGGCGTCACGCCGCTGGCGCTTGAGCGTACGCGCCGGCTGCTGCTGGCCAAACAATTGTTGACGGACTCGCCTTTGCGCATTGTCGATGTTGCCTTCGCCTGCGGTTTTGCCAGCGTGCGCCAGTTTAATCGCATTTTTGCGCAACACTACCGGCTCAACCCACACACATTGCGGCGCAACAAAGGTGTCCAGTCGGGTGACAGTGTCCCCATCAAGCTGGGTTTTCGCGGCCCGTTGGCCTGGGATGCACTGGCCGGGTTTCTGGCCGGACGTGGCAGTGGCCGCACGGAGATGTTGCAGAGTCGGCAATATGTTCGCACGGTGGCGATCGATGAGCATGAGGGCTGGATTGCGGCACAACCGGACACCGGTTCCGTACTTAAAGTCGAGGTATCGCTGTCGTTGTTGCCGGTATTGCCGCAGCTGCAGATTCGGCTGCGACGACTGTTCGATCTCGATGCCAGCCCCCTGATCATTGATCAGCAGCTTGGTAGCAACCCGCGTCTACGTGACATGGTATTGCGCACACCGGGTTTGCGAGTGCCGGGTGCCATGGACGGCTTTGAATTGGCATTGCGCGCCATTGTCGGCCAGCAGGTCAGTGTGAAATCGGCGACCACGGTTTTTGCACGTTTTGTTGAATGTTTTGGTCGTAGCATGGTCACCCCGTTTCCGCAGCTGGATCGACTGGCGCCAACGGCGGAGGCAGTCGCCAGGGCCGATCTGTCACAACTGATTGCACTGGGACTGACCGGCAAACGTGCTGCCACCGTGCTGGCACTGGCCCGGGCTGTGGCAGAAAAAGAAATACTACTTGCCCCCTCGGCTGACTCTGAACAGGTGCGGGCCAGGTTGCTGGCGCTGCCCGGTATCGGTCCGTGGACCACAGAATATATTGCCATGCGTGCGCTGGGTGATCCCGATGCGTTTCCGGCCTCGGATCTGGCACTGATGAAAATCATGGGGACGGACAAACCCAAAGTATTGCAGGCCGAAGCAGAAGCATGGCGGCCATGGCGTGCTTATGCCGCAATCCATGTGTGGCACTCGCTGAGTGCTGGTGGCTGAGAGATTGTTGCGATTAAAGAACTAAGGAGCCAGGTGGCATGATAAGAAACAGCTATTACAGTGAGGTCGATTCTCCGCTGGGCGTGTTGACCCTGACCGGCAATGGCGACGCATTGACCGGTCTGTACATGACAGCGCAAAAGCATCGACCGGCGTTGCCGGCTCGCAGTGTGCGGGATGACAAACGCTTTGTGCAAGTACGCGAACAACTGGCGGCTTATTTTGCCGGGGAACTGCAATGCTTTGATGTGCCACTGGCAGGGAAGGGCACCGACTTTCAGCAACAAGTCTGGCAGGCCCTGTGCGATATCCCGTTTGGCGTCACCGAGAGTTATGGCGCGCTGGCAATGCGTCTGGGCAAACCCTCGGCACCTCGAGCCGTTGGTATGGCCAACGGTCGCAACCCGATTGGCATCATTGTACCCTGCCATCGGGTGTTGGGCGCCAGTGGTGCGCTCACGGGTTATGGTGGTGGTATCGCGCGCAAACAGTGGTTGCTGGCGCACGAGCAGCGGCTCTGTAAATAGTTCTAATACGGCAGGCCTGACTGCTTAGTCAGAGAGATAGTATTCCACCGACACCACCACGCGCACATTCTTGATATGGGGGTTATTGCGATCGCGGTCGCTGATGCTGAACTGGCCCTGCGATGCATTTCTGATCTTGCCCAGCGCGCTGTTGGAATCATCGGCAAATTTGATAGCGGCCGCACGTGCTTCCCGGGTGGCTTCTTCAATCATTGCCGGTTTGATGTCATTCAGGCGTGTGAACAGATATTCCGGTTGCAAGCGATACTCCGCACCCGAGAATACAATGCCTTCGCGTCCCAGATCAGACAGTGAGCTCATCAGCCCGCGCACCAGATCAATCTCGGGTGAGTATACCGTTAACGCCTGCGTGGCGGTATAACGAAACTCGGCACGGGAACCGTCGCCGTAGGATTGTGCCAACCGGTCCGTGATGGCGGGTGGCGCCAGGCTGATCGCATCGTCGGGCAGGCCATTGCTTTGCAGAAAATTACGGATGCTGGCGTTGTTTTCGTCCAGCGTGGCATACAGTGCGCTCAAATCATTGTCAGCGGCTGTGTACTGGATCGGCCAGATCACGATGTCAGCAGTATGCTCCTGCTCGGCCAGGCCTTTAACGGTGACGGTGCGTTCGTATTCCTTCACGGTAACAGCAAAACTGCCCAGCAGGTAACCCAGGCTGCTGAGGCCCACGATCAGGGACAGGCCGAGCGTTAAACCCAGCGCAATGGCGCTGGTACGGGAGATATTTTTCACAGCCGTTCCTCATGGTCTAAATGACGTTAACATTTAGCCACGAAGATAACGGACACTGGCTGACTGCCAGCTGAACGAACCGGCGTCCGGGTTTCAATCAGCGTCAATCTGCCATCAACAAACAGGTCCTGCCAGCTCTCCATGGTGCGGAAATACCACGGCGGTGCTTCCTTGAAGGTCTCGCCCAGCGCCTCGCTAAAACCTTCCCATGAGCCTTCACGCCAGCCATCGACGTAGGATTGATTGCCGCAGGCAGACACCGGGTGCAGGGTCTGTACAAACATCAGGCCGCCCGGTTTCAATAGTTGTGATGCTGCCCGAAAGACATGTTCGGTTGAGCGATCGCCAAGCAGGGAGAAGTTGCAGACCAGCGCGTCAAAGCGATGCGTAAGCGAGTAGGTCGCCAATTCTTCATAAGGCAGTTCGTGAAATTCGCCTCCGCCGGCTTGGTTGGCAGCGGCAACCAGTTCGGGTACAACATCCACGCCCGTCACGTTGATGCCGTATTTGTTGAGCGCCCGTGCCAGCCAGCCTTCGCCACAGCCGATGTCAAGCACCGTGCCGGGTGAGTGGGCCACGATAGCGTCTATGATGGCCTGGTCAGTGACGGCGCGCGACTCGATCTGTTGTTCGCGCACAGCTGTAATCCATGGCTCAGCGTTGGTCTGCCACGATCGAATAATCCTGTTGTCGTCATCCATGGCGTTCTCCCGTTTGGGCGGCTACATTGCAATTGTACGGGGGCGGGGGCAAGATACAATGACATTTTTTAAAACAAATGCGGGACACCGATGTCTTCCATATCCAAGTCCGTGTACAAGAAACGCCTACATGACCTGCAAATTGAGCTGGTCAAGTTGCAACGGCATTTTATGGCCCACGACGACAAAATCCTGATCATTCTGGAAGGGCGGGATGCAGCCGGCAAGGATGGCGTCATCAAGCGTATCGTGCAACATCTCAGTCCGCGCGAAACCCGTGTCGTTGCGCTGGGTAAACCATCAGATCGTGAGCAGTCCGCGTGGTACTTTCAGCGTTATGTGCCCCACCTGCCTGCCGCTGGCGAACTCGTGCTGTTCAACCGTAGCTGGTACAACCGCGCGGGTGTTGAGCGCGTCATGGGGTTCTGCTCACTGGATCAGTATGAAGAGTTCATGGGCTCTGTCGTTGAGTTTGAGGCCATGCTGGTGCGCTCGGGCGTCAAGATGATGAAATACTATCTGGATATTTCCCGGCCGGTACAGGAAAAACGTTTGCTGGCGCGCAAAAAGAATCCGTTAAAACAATGGAAGACAAGTCCCATTGATGCCAAAGCGCTGGAGCACTGGCAAGACTATTCGCTGGCCCGGGACGAGATGCTGGCGCGCACCCATACTGCTGAGGCGCCATGGACCGGAGTGCACGCGGATGACAAGCGCCAGGCGCGGCTTAATGTGATCAGCGACATCCTGACGCGGCTGCGCTACGACGGTAAGGATGAGTCACTGGTACAGCCGGACACTCGGGTGGTGCTGACCTACGATAACGTCAACGACACCAATAACGGTCTTGCAACCTGATGCCAGCGCCAGTGAGCGGTATCATCCCCCAAAAAGATCGGGTCAGAACCTGAACGTATAGCGGAATTTGACAGTCAGGTCGGAGAACGCCGATTCAAAGGTGTTGTCCTTGTCGCGGTCCTGCATATTGTAGTTCAGCACAATAAAGCCTTCCTGGCCGGCGCGTGGTATCCACTGCAGGCGGGTATTGATGCCCAGTTCTTCTGACAGGTTGTCGTACTGCGTCAGCGTGATCCAGTACAGCGTGGACGAGAACGCAACCTGGGTGGACACCGAGGTCAGGCGTGCAACAAAGTCACCCTGAGGCAGACTGATGTCATTCCAGTCGTAGCTGGCAGACATCACAAAGAAACGCGACTGATTCCAGGACACCGAGCCGCGAATGTTGGTGCGCTCGCCGTTGTAGAAGTCGCCCTGCAGATAGCTGACACTGCCTGAGAATTCGCGTTGACCACCGGTGCTGGCGCTGATCTCCTGTTCGTTGAACTGATAGCGGCCCGGCTGAATGGCCACCTGACGGTTCTGATCAGAATAAATGACAAAAGGCCGTTGCACGTTCTCTTCATTACTCTTGAAGGTAAGGTTCAGGCTGTCACGGGTATTGGTTTGTAATTCCGCCAGCCGGTACACCAGCGTCTGACTCTGCAGCCCACCTTCAATGCGTTCGATACGCTGCGCATCTATGCCGGAGAACACTGTCTGCAGCACATCGCCACCAAAAAAATGGGTGTAACCGGCATCCATGGTCAGGTCACGGATATCGGAGCGGTTGATATAACCCATGGCCGGATTAAAGTTCTGCTGTACTTCCTTGTACGCCATGCGACCGCGCAGGCCAGTGGCATTGGGCATGCGCAGGCCAAAGCCGAATGACGCGTCGTCGCCCACCAGGCCGGGCGTATCTGACTGCTGGTACCAGGCATCGGCTTCAAAGGTACGTCCGTTCTGTAATCGATTGTTCAGGTATTTGAAGTCGACACCAACAACACTGTTGTCGACATTGGAGGCGGGGTCGCCATTGGTGTAGATAAAACCGATGCCGGAATCTTCCAGTACGTTGGCGGAGACCCGGGTGACAAACAGGTCGGAAGCGTCCACTGGGCCGAACTCATCCTGACGTATGGCCAGGGTGCCGATGTTCCAGCGTCCGACACGGCCACTGATGCGACCACCGAAGTTGATATCCACCGGTGCACCGTTTTCACTCAGCCCCAGGCGGCGTGAGAAAAAAGGTCGCGCATTTTCACGGCTGCCCAGCGACGTGGCATCGTTGCCACCGGCCATGCCGCCGATGTTGCCGAACTGAAACAGGTCGGAATCATTCAGAAAGAAGTCACGCTTTTCCGGGAAGAACAGGTTGAAGCGCGTCAGGTTGACCTGACGGCTGTCGACCTCAGTGGCCGAGAAATCGGTGTTGAGGGTGAGCGCCGCATTGAGTGAGGGTGTAATGCGATAGAACGCATCCAGTGACGGTTCGGTGGTGGTTTCCTTGCTGGTCGGGTCGTAATCCCGGCGACGGTTCACCGACAGCGACGGTACCAGATCCAGGCCCACGCCTTTGCTGATGCCACTGATGCCGGTCATCTGGCCGACAATGCTGGGGTTGTAGGTGCGGTTCTGCGAGACCCATGCCATTTCCTCGCCGCGTCGACGGATGGCGCGGCCAAAATTGAAACCCCAGGTTTCGATGGCTGGGTCAAAGGGAATCGACTTGAACGGTATTTCGATTTCGGCGACCCAGCTCTGGCCATCGACACTGGTGGCGACATCCCAGATGGTATTCCAGTCCAGTGAAAAACTGCTGACGCTGGTGTACAGCGAATCGTGTCGCGCGGCATTGAGGTTGGTTTCAAAACGGTAGCCGGCACGGCCGGTATTGAATGGGTCCAGAATAACCACCAGGCGATCGTCGGAGGGCATGCCCTGGCCATGGCGGATCACCGGCGCTGCAATCAGCTCGGGATCGCTGTCAAACATTCGAGCGGCGACGTACAGGGCGTCATCGTCATAGACCACATAAACTTCGGTGCGCTCAGAGGTCGGGGTGCCATTGCCGGGCCGGGTCTGGTGGAAGTCAGTAATCGCTTCCGCCTGTTGCCATACCGCATCATCAATAATGCCATCAATGACCGGTGGCTGGGTAACACGCACGGCCCGGAATTGCCTGGGTGCATTGGTGGGAAGCGATGCCGCATCGCCATCCGCCGGCAGGGCGGGTTGCGCATGGGCTGACGCACAAAATAAAACACATACGCCAGACGCAACGGTATTTTTAAAGGACATGATTGTTAACTTCCCCAATGGCATGAACACAGAATGAAAAATAAGCGCATGATTTTACGGCACTTTCGAGAATAATGTAAACAAACTCCGCGCGCTGACCAGGCAGACAGACCGGTTGGCATGGCGTATGATGAATTCCGGGTACAAGACAACAAAAACAGGCAGGAGTCGAAGCGCATGAAATTGACCCGCATCACGTTCAACCTCTCGACATGGTTACTGGCGCTGGTTTTGGCGAGCGGATTTGCTGCGGGTGCGCAGGCACAGCAGTCGGACACTGATCACTGGGTCACCGCCTGGGCCATGAGCCCCAGTACTCTGCCGCCCGGCATGCTGGCCGCCGACATGGCCAGCCACAACGAATTTGACGATCAGACCCTGCGCCAGATTGCTCACGTCACCGCGTCGGGCGATACCCTTCGCGTTCGCCTGTCCAATACTCATGGCAACCGACCCTTGCGCATCGGTGCGGCGACCATTGCTGAACAGACAAGTGGCGCCGGCATTGACGTTGCCTCACTGCAGAGTCTCAGTTTCGGTGATCAGGCTGGAGTCATTATCCCCCGCGGTGCGACCGTGTTCAGTGACCCGTTACCGTTCCCCGTGGAAGCCTTCACCAATCTGAGCATCAGTCTGTACCTGCCAGAGGCCAGCGGGCTGCCCACCTCGCATCGTGCGGCCATGCAGACCGGGTATGCCAGCACGGCCGGTGACCAGACGCGTGCGCCAGACATAGCCGACGCGCAGGAAATCTCCTTTTGGCATTACCTCAGCGCCATTGACGTCAACGGTGGTGAAGCGGTGTCGACCATCGTCACTGTCGGCGATTCAATTACCGATGGCGTTGGCTCTACCGTAAACAGCAATAACCGTTGGCCCAATCTGCTGGCACTGCGCTTGCGTGATGCGTCAGACATGCCGGCCTATGCCGTAGCCAATGCCGGCCTCAGTGGCAATCGGGTGTTGCACGAGCGCTCCCCGATGTTTGGCGAAAACCTGCTGGCGCGCTTTGAGCGAGATGTGTTGGCACTGAGCAATGTCAGCCACTTGGTGTTGCTGGAAGGCATCAACGACATGGGTATGTCAGTGAGCATGGCCACCGACCAGGAAGTCAGCGCCGAACAGATTATTGCCGGCTACCGGCAGGTTGCTGAGCGTGCGCGTGCGCATGGTATCAAAGTGATTGGTGCCACACTGACACCGTTTGAAGGCGCCGGCTATTTCTCCGAAGCAGGGGAGCGTAAACGCCAGCAGGTCAATGCCTGGATCCGTAACAGCGGATTTTTTGATGGTGTCATCGACTTTGATGCAGCCATCGCCGACCCGGACACTCCGGCGCGTCTGCCCGCTGACTTTACCGCTGACAACCTGCACCCCAATGACGCTGGGTATGCCGCCATGGCCAACAGCATAGACCTGACCCTTTTTGAACAGGAGTAACTGATTTGAAACATACCCGTATTATCGCCTTGTCACTAACCGCCAGTCTGGCGGGTCTTATTGCCGCCTGCTCGGAACCTGAAGCACCAGCAATGGCATCGCCTTCTGCCGTGGATACCATGGCCGAACAGGTTGCCGAGCAGGAATCAGCGACAGATCCGCAAGCGATGGCAGAAGCCGCCGTTGCCGCCGAGATTGCATTGGGCAGCGCGGTCAAACGCCTGTGTTCGTCTGTGCTGGTGGGCGGCAGAACAGTTGACCATGTCATGGCCAATGAGCTTAACAGTCCGGCCTTAAGCGACGCCGACTTCAATTTTGACGACGATATTGTCAGCGGCGCCATGGCCGTCAATGGCGGCACCATGACCGTCCGTGCGCTGTACCGCGATCAGATTGGCTGCACTCTGCTGAAGAACGCCTCGCCGATCAGTTTGCGCGCACAGTTTGATCCCGAACTGTATCCGCAAAAACCGGACGTCGCTGACCAGCCCTGGCCGATTGGCAATCAGGTGGCGTTGCCAGAGGAAGTGCCCGGTTTTGATATGACCGCCGTTCGGGCAGCTGTGGATCAGGCGTTTGAGGACATGGAGCCAGATCAGAACATTGATACCCGTGCCGTGCTGGTGATTCACGATGGCAAAATCATTGCCGAACAATATGCGGAACCTTTTACAGCTGACATGCCGCAATTGGGCTGGTCGATGACCAAAACCGTGACTGCCGCGCTCACTGGCATACTGGCCGCCGATGGCTTGCTGCATGTGGATGCACCCGCCAACGTGCCGGAATGGCGTAACGATGGCGACGAGCGTCGCAGCATCACGATGGAGCAGTTGCTGCACATGACCAGCGGTATGCAGTACTCGGAGGTTTATACATCCGGTTCCATGTCTGATGTGATTCTGATGTTGTACACCACCGGTGACACGGCGGCGTTTACCATCGATAAGCCACTGGCACATGAGCCAGGTAGCACGTTTTACTACAACAGCGGTACCAGCAATATCATCGCCCGCATCCAGCGACAGTTGTTCACCAACTATCAGGACTATTTTAACTTTCCGCAGGAGCGGCTGTTCAGCAAACTAGGCATGACATCGGCGGTGATCGAGCCCGATGCCAGCGGCACCTTTGTCGGATCATCGTACATGTATGCGACACCGCGCGACTGGGCAAAGTTCGGTCTGCTGTACATGCAGGACGGCCTGTGGAATGGCGAGCGTATTCTGCCTGAAGGCTGGGTGGACTACAGCCTGACCCCGGCGCCTGCCGCCGAGCGAGGTCAGTATGGTGTGCAGATGTGGCTGAATGCCGGCGCCCCGGATGATCCTGACAGCCGGCCGCTGTCGAATCTGCCTGCCAACATGTATTACCTGTCAGGCTTTGAAGGGCAGAACATTCTGATGTTCCCCGACCAGGACCTGATCGTGATGCGCATGGGCGTCACCACCCGTGGCCCGCGCCCGGTGTGGACGCTGGCCGAGTCGGTGTTGGCGGCGATGACAGCAACAGAACAGGCCACTGATTGATTAGGTAGTAACCGGCACTGGCTGTGCCCGCGGGATTGCTTTGCCGTTCAGTGCCTTGCCCAGCCGGGTCGGGCGTACCAGCCAGTGATAGCTGAGCAACAAGACCGCCGTGGCCACCACCAGTATGAACGGGAACTTGATGCTCCAGTGCAGCGGCAGTTGTGCCACTACCACCTGCAGGAAGAACACCACCGGCAGGTGGATCAGGTACATCCAGTAGGAGGCATCAGCCAGGTAGCGCCAGCGCGCACTGGGTTGGGATAAAAAGCGCAGTGCCGTGCCGATGATGCCAAAGGTCCAGAACCACATGGCGCTGGTGTAACACAGAATATACACGGGGCGCTGCCAGGCGGCATTATCCACAAAGGGATCGGGCGCCAGCGGGGGCGTCAGGCCTACCAGCATCAGACTGACCACCGTCAGCACCACGGCCAAGCCCAGATTGATCAGCCCGTTGCGGCGGATCACGTGTAACAGTTCACCCTGGCGATCCAGCATCCAGCCCAGCGCAAAGGCGCCACCGTAGCCCACCATTGCCGGCAGCTGCGGGGTCAGACCGTAGTCGGGTGTGGGCAGCCCTAGCCATGCAGCCCAGGCTGGACTGCTTAGAAATACTGCCGCCAATGGCAGGCCAAAGACCACGGGGCCGACAACGGTGGAGGTTAATCCGGCAACCACTTTATCGACGATCCTGTGCAGGAAGGTGTTGCTACCGGCTACTGCCACAAACAATTGTCTGAGTGTCAGGAAGCCCACATAAAAGATACAAAGATAATACAGGAACCATAGGTGGGTCAGCGGTAAACCCATTGCAGGCGCAGTCGGCGCACCTTCAGCGGCGGCCGCTCCGAAGGTGCGAATCAATCCCCACACGACAATCACGCCCAGCAGGGGAGACAGAATCAGCCAGCCGACAAACATGGGCAGGACAATGCGGCGTCCTCGGTCACGGGCAAAGGCGGGCAGTCCCCGACGGTGAAACACCTTGTGCGCAAACAGGCCGGCGATCATAAAGAACAGCGTCATGCGAAAAATGTGAATGACATAGAACAGCACACCCAGACTCGTGCTTTGTGACACATCCATGGCAGGAATAGGCAGGAAAAACGACATCGTCGCATGCAGCACAATACCTGCCAGTAGCGCAAAGGCACGTACAGCATCCAGGGCGTGCAAACGGTTCGGATCATTGGTAACGGCAACCATGACAGGAGCCTCCTCAGTAAACATCCAGTTTTTTGTTTTGCATGGCAACAGCCAGCAACAGGGGTACAACACACAAGGCGAGCTCGGCCAGCAGTATCGCGACTATCGCGGGCGACCACAGAATGACATCGGTTTCCATGGTCTGTGCGATGGCAGGCAACCGGCTGAGCAGGTTGATGATCAGGGTAATACTCATATTGGTGATGATGATGGTGGAAATAACAACCTTCTCCGAACTGGTGGTCAGAACCACGGCCAGAAAGACACAGAAGTTTGCAACAAAATAGAGTTGCATCAGCAGCGTAAAAGGCAGCAAGCCATCGGGCACCGCGTCGATGGCAAGGATGGCCACCACGGTCATTGCTGTCAGTATGGTCCAGGGCAACAGGAAGCACAGCAGGGACGATAGGGTCTTTGACAGCGTGTATTGCAGAGCGGTAACTGGCAGGCTCAGCATGAACAGGTGAATCTGTTTATCCCGTTCCTGGGCGACGTTATACATGCCAATCAGCAGCCCGAATGCTACCAGTGTGGTGATATACATGACCGAGCTGATGATGCCGTCAATCGCTGCCGCCGCCAGGGAGATCACGCCAGCGACGACGACCACCGGTACAAAGCGCAGATGCAGGGAAAGGTCCTTCTTAATCAATTGGGCAATAACGGGACTGATCATGCGGCTGACTCCTCGGCTTCAATCTGCCGGCGCTTGCTCAGGACACTGGCGATAAAAATTTCTTCCAGGTTCATGCGCTGCACCTCGTGAATGACTGCGCCGCTGTTGATATAGGCCTGCTCCAGTGACGGACTCCAGTTACCCGTAGTGATGGTGGTCGTGTGTCCGCTGGTCACCACATCGGCCCGGCCCTGATCTGCTGGCAGCACGACATGGTCGGGCACATTCAGATGAATGCGGCGCCAGCGTTCAATAAATGAATCCCTGTCGCTGGATTCGATCAGGCGGCCGCGATCGATAAAGGTAATCTGATCGGAGATCTGCTCCACATCCCGGGTGTTGTGAGAGGAAAACAGCACCGAGCGTGAATCATCCAGCAGCACATCGGTCAGTTCTGCCAGAATCTCGTGCCGGGCCACCGGATCCAGTCCCGTGGTTGGTTCATCAAGCACCAGCAGGCGCGGGCGGCGAGCCAGGGCCAGCAACAGCAGCGCTTTGACCCGCTCGCCGGTGGACAGGCTTTTGATGGTCTGTGGCAGGTGCAGGTTGAATCTTTTCAGCAACTGATCAGCATAGTGTTTGTCCCAATACGGCACCATGGTGCGAACAAAATCGATGTGCCAGCCCAGTGTCGCGTTGGCGTGCAGACCCATGCCATCGGCCACAAAGGCGATATCACGCTTCGCCTGGGCCTGCTGATCGGTCATGCGCTGGCCGAGCACCGAGACCTGCCCGGCGTCGGGCTGCAGCAGGCCCATGATCAGGCGAATGGTAGTGCTTTTGCCGGCGCCATTGGGGCCGACAAAACCCATGATCTGGCCTTCCTCCAGCGAAAACGACAGATCGTTCAGCTGAAAGAACGGGTAACGTTTGCAGACCCCCTGCAGCGCTATGGCGGTGTGCGTCATACTTTTTTCTCCTTGCGCAGCTGCTGTAGGGATTGCAGGCGCTTCAGCAGTGCCTGGTCATCCAGGCCCAGCAAACTGGCGCTGTCGATGGCATCCTGCAGGTGAGCGTCCAGCGCCTGTTGCTGCAGTGATGAACCCAGGCCCGGGTTGTCGGAAATGAAGGAGCCTTTACCCTGACGGGTGATGATCACACCGTCGCGCTCCAGTTCCAGGTAGGCCCGTTTGACGGTGATGACACTGATGCTGAGGCCGGCGGCCATGGCACGGATGGAAGGGATCTCCCGGCCCGGCGGCCAGTCACCCGCAGCCACGCGATGACGTATCTGGTCCATGATCTGCAGATACATCGGGCGGTGGTCGGTCTGTGACAATGTCAGGTCAGTGTGTATATCCATATACACACTATATACAGTGAGGGTTCAGCCTGTCAACAGGCTGTTTGCGGATGGTGAGCCCGGATCGGGCTCGGCCGGTCAGTCAGTGATGATGTCCATCGGCGCGATCTCGGAGAACCACCAGTTGACGCCGTTGTTGGCAAACAGCTGGTAGCGTTCGCCCGGCGCTGGTTTCACCAGTTGCTGGGAGAACGCCGGAATCGGCACAGCAAACGCACGGTCCACAAACAGCACGCCGCCGCTGAAACCTTCCGGGAACTGCAGCTGCCATTGCAGCAGACCGTTGTTGTAACGCGGCGCGATGTCCACCACCGGATTGACACTGGCCGGTACGCAGTTGGCTGTCAGCTCGGCGCGAGTGATGGCTTCACCGGCGCCGTTGAACATGAACAGCTCACCTTCGGCGGCGCCCAGTGCCGCGACACAGTTCTGGGTGATGAGAAAACGTGGTTGCTCCAGGGCATCATTCACCCGCATCAGGTCACCCTGAATGAAGTTCATGGGAACAAACAGGGTGGCGCCTTCAAGGTCTGCCAGATTGTCGAGCAGGAACTGGGTAATACGAAAATCTGCGGTCTGTTCCAGTTGGGTACGGTAGCTGGCGTTGTTGAACACATACACGGCCAGGAACAGTGCGAACGCAGCCAGCAGTGGCAGTGGCCGGGCAACGCGCTGGAAGAACGCCGACTGCGACAGCGAGATAATGGCAACCAGCGCCAGTGCACAATCGACGGCAAAAAATATGCGATCGCCATGCAGGGTGTGTTCAACGATACCATGCGAGACGGCCAGCCCCGGGGCGGCAAAAATCAGGGCCAGCGGCAACAACAGCAGCGTGCGCCAGAAGTTCATGAACAGGGCCAGTACCAGCGCCGCCAGAATGAACATCCTGGTTTTCATGTACCAGGCGATAAAGCTGATCCAGGCTTCGCTGCTGATGCCCCAGAAGCCGGCGAAATAACTGCTTTCGCCGCCAATGTCGACCGACATGCCGAGCATCCAGGTGCGCAAAGCCAGATAAACCAATAATGCCAGGCCAGCGCCGACGACCAGTCTGATGTTGCGGCGGTACAGTGCGATCAGCACCACCAGTGGTGCCAGCACCAGGTAGACCTCTTTCGACACCAGCGCCAGCAACAACAGCAGCGAGGGCAGCCACGGTGAGCAGTCTTTGACATCCCGCCGAAAAATCACCACCAGCGTTGCCAGCGCGAATATGCCGCCAATCAGATAATGCATGGTGTAGAAGCGGGTGATCAGTGTGTGCATGGACATGCTGGAGAAAATCAGCAGCATGACTGCCCAGGACGCCATCCGGTTACGCGTCATCAGCTCGGTCAGTACGGCTGCGAGTGCCGACACCAGGCTGATGGCCACGAGCATGAAGATCAGGAAGGCATGGGTGCTAAAACCGAACGATGACACCAGGGTCTTGTAGATCACCAGTGGAATCGGAGTGTAGTTGGCCGCAGACAGTTCACGGTAAATTTCCGGCATAAAAAAGTGCTGCCACCAGGCGTAGTCGATGGCCACGCGCATCAGGTGGGAGTCGTCCTCGGAGAACACCGTCCACGACAGTAACGGAAACAGTGCTGCGTACATCAGCAGGCTGGCCAGCAGGAACAGGGCAAAGGGGGCCAGTATGGGTTTGGCTGGCAGACGAGGGGGCTGATTGTCAGGCATTTTATTGTTGTCCTGTTGATTTAGTCGTAACGGGCGACAGGGTCAAACATTAACAAACTGGTGGTCATAAAGACATATTCATGTGTTTGCCGCAGAACCGGAACCGGAACCGGAACCGGAATCAGGACAAGAATCAGGAAAAGAGCCAAAAAAGGAATCAGGGCAGATCAACAGTCTGGCCGCTCTGCACATGCATCTTCATGACGCGATGAAAATACTCTGGATCTTTCACCAGCACGCCGGCCTGGTTTTTATGTTCCAGCGCATACTGCTGGCGCGACACCCAGAAGCGCAGCGCCGCCAGTTGCAACATTTGTGACCAGCACGCCCGTTCCTGCGCACTGAACGGGTGGACGCTGGCATAGGCTGTCAGCAGCGCATCCGTGCGATCTGTATTCAGGCAAAAGTCGTCAACACACCAGTCGTTCACACAGACCGCTATATCAAACAGGGTCCAGCCGGTGGCGGCGTTGTAAAAATCAATGACGCCAGTAATGCGGTCGCCTTCAAATAACACGTTGTCGCGGAACAGGTCGCCATGAATGATGGATGTCGGCAGGCTGGTGTCCGGGTCGGTGTTCTTGAAGCCTTCGCTGCCCGAGAAATCCAGCCACTCTTTGAGCACCAGCAGCGCCGGCTCCAGCCACGGCGTATGCGACTTCCAAACGGTATCCAGTAAGCTCATTGCTTTCTGCACGGTCCAGTCGGCGCCGCGATCACTGGTGCGCTCAAGGTCACAGGCTGAGTTATGCAATTTCGCCAGCATTGTGCCCAGTGCCGCGCACTGGTTGGCATTGACGTGCTCGACATGGCTGCCACTGAGCCTGGGCTGCAGTAGCGCGGGTTTGTTGCGGAGCGTGTGCAGGGCGTTTCCATCGCGATCGGTGATGGCATGAGGCACGGGCAGCCCGGCAGCATGCAGGCAGTCGAGCAGTCTGACAAAAAATGGCAGGTCGGCGCTGGGGCCGCGTTCTACCAGTGTCAGCACAAAACGGCCGCCGCTGCAGTCAACAAAATAGTTGGTGTTTTCGCTGCCGCCACTGACGCCCTCGGCGGTAACAAAGGCGCCGGCATC
The DNA here is from genome assembly GCF_001758195.1 of Pseudohongiella acticola. Lineage (NCBI taxonomy): Bacteria > Pseudomonadati > Pseudomonadota > Gammaproteobacteria > Pseudomonadales > Pseudohongiellaceae > Pseudohongiella > Pseudohongiella acticola. Next base: position 1,957,923 of record NZ_MASR01000001.1, on the reverse strand, counting down.
AAAACGGCTGACAAACCGGGCAATTTCCGTATCGCTGAGTTGCGTAAACACTGACATATCGACAGCTCGCCTATTGTTTGTGAGTGGGGTGTTTGTGAGTGGGATGTTTCGGTTTGTCAGCGGCATGCTGGCGAGGGTGAACGCGCCCACGCAGCAGCGACAGGACGATGGCCGGAACACACAGAGCCACGCCTATGCTGAAACTCAGCTCCACGGCTTGGGCCAGGTCAGGATAGGTTTCCGGGCTGATCGGTGTGTTGCCCATCATCAACGCCAGCGCCAGCGTCACCAGCACCATGCTGTTAAGCTGGCCCAGCAGTCGGGTGGTGGCGACCGCTCCGGAGGCCGTGCCGGCATGTTCATCACTGACTGAGCTCATGATCGCATTGACGTTAGGCGGCGAGAACAGGCTGAAGCCACTGCCAGTCATCACCAGTGAACCGATGACATAGAGCAGGCTGCTGTCAGCATCCAGCCGCGATAACAGAAACAGGCCCATCGTGGTGATGGTGATCCCGGCGGTTGCCAGTATGCGTGGCTCTACCCTGTCTGACAGACGTCCGGTGACCGGTGCCAGCGCGGCCATGATGATGGGCTGGATCATCAGTACCATGCCGGCGCTGGTTGCCGACAGGCCCTGCAGGGTCTGCAGGTACAGACTCATCAGCACCACGATGGCGTAGGTGGCGCTGTACATCAGCAAGGACACCAGGTTGGACACGGTGAAGACACGATTGTTAAAGAACAGATTCACATCCCAGATCGGGTTGGCGCTGCGCCGGGCATGACGCAGGAACAGCGTAAAGCTCACGGCGCTGGCGGACAGTATCAGCAGGCCGCTGAGCGCTGGCAGGCGCGAAACGCCGACACAGAACAATACAATGCTGATCGCCCAGCCGATGGCGCCGGGCAGGTCAAAGGGTACCCGGGTGCGGCCGCGCCATTCACCCTGGACCTTGAACACGCCCAGGGCCAGCACCACCAGGGCAAGCGGCACCTGGAGCAGAAAGGCGGCGCGCCAGCCCAGAAGGTCAATAACATAACCGCCCAGCAAGGGTCCGGCGGAGAGGCCCACATAAATGCAGCTGACCACCAGGCCGATCATCTTGCCGCGCTCTTTGGCGGGGAACGCCGAGGTCACCAGTGCCATTTGAGTGGCATACAGCATTGCCGCGCTGACACCCTGCAGAAAACGCGCACTCAGCAGCATGGTGCTGTTGACGGCAAAGGCGGCATAAACGGAGCTGACCACAACGGCGGCGGTGCCAAACAGGAAGATGCGTTTGCGGCCGACACTGTCGGCAATACGACCAAAAATCAGCACGAATATGGTGCTCGCCATCAGGTAAGCCATGGGTACCCAGGCCAATATCACAGCGTCCAGGCTGAGGTCTGTGGCGATGGAGGGCAGTGCCACGTTGGCTGAGGACAGCATCAGCGGTGTGGCAAAGGCATTCAGCAGTATCATCAGCAGCAGCACACGGCGCAGCGCGGCGGTCGCTTCAGGTGATGGAGTCGTGTCGGCGCCCGATGATGTCAAAACGTTTCCTGCTAAGTCATGGCTGGGCGAGCTGTGCCCGCACAGGTATGATAACAGCTAAACGCAACGGAGAGGCTGACATGGTGGTTCACAGGCAAGCGTTCAGTTCAGGCAACCTGCTGGCAGACCTGCCAGCAACGCCCGGCACGGACGAGCTGATCCAGGTGCTGGCCAGCCATGCAGGCAATGGCGTCAAAATCGAGCGAATTGTGTCGCACGGTCACGCCACGCCGTTGCATGAATGGTACGACCAGACCCGACACGAGTGGGTGATGGTGGTGCAGGGAGAGGCCATTATCGCGTTTGACAGCGAACGCGACGACCTGCATCTGCGAGCCGGTGACTATGTCGACATTCCTGCGCATTGCCGCCACCGTGTTGCCTGGACCCTGCCTGACACTGACACCGTATGGCTCGCTGTTTTCTATTAATGGGGACGGAGTGAATACTTTTTAACCATTCCACTCCCATCAACGATTGAGAGAGACTGAACATGTTGAATGAGAACGTATTGCGTACACCCGATGAAAACTTTGCAGAGCTGCCGGGGTACGACTATCAACCTCACTACCTGGACAACCTGCCGGGCTTTGAGGGTGTACGGGTGCACTACCTTGACGAAGGCCCTGCCGATGCCAGTTCCATTGTGTTGTGCCTGCATGGGCAGCCGACGTGGAGTTATCTGTACCGGAAAATGGTGCCGGTTTTTGTGGCGGCCGGGCAGCGTGTGATTGCGCCTGATCTGATTGGATTTGGCCGTTCCGACAAACCCGAAGACGACGCCATATACACCTTCAGCCGTCACCGTGACATGCTGCTGGCGTTTATCCGCGCAGTGATTGATACCCGACGCGAAGATCAACTGGTGACACTGGTGGTGCAGGACTGGGGTGGCCTGTTGGGGCTGACCTTGCCCATGGAGTTTGGCCAGTTGTTTACGCATTTGCTGATCATGAACACGAGTCTGGGGACTGGAGACGTCCCCCTGGGTCAGGGCTTTGAAGACTGGCGTGCGTACTGCACAAGCCGGCCGGATCTGGATATCGCAGCCTTGATGAAGCGCGCCGAACCGGCGCTGACCGATGCCGAGGCGCAGGCCTATGCCGCGCCTTACCCTAGCCTGCGCTACAAGGCCGGTGTGCGCCGCTTCCCCAACCTGGTGCCCGATCATCTGAATGCAGACGGTGCCGAGATTTCCCGACGCGCGCGTGACTGGTGGCGCGACGAGTGGCAGGGGCGCAGTTTCATGGCCGTGGGTATGCGTGATCCGGTATTGGGGCCCAAGGTGATGAAGAACGTGCGTAAACTCATTCGTGGCTGCCCGGAGCCACTGGAAGTGGCCGACGCCGGTCATTTTGTACAGGAACACGGCGATCTGGTCGCCCGCGAAGCCCTCAAAACCCTGTTTCCTTCCTAAAAAGAATGAAAGAATGGGGACGGAGGGAATACTTTTTGAGCAAAAAGTTTGAGCAAAAAGTATTCCCTCCGTCCCCATTCTTGATCCGTCCCCATTCTTGATCCCATTGCTGCGCGCAAACCATTTCAATTGAGTGACAAACTGCTTTGCCTCCTGGTCGTTTTTTAGATAGCATCGGAATCAGCAGGAGCTTTGTTAACAGGATGTCACACTCTATGCGTCTTTTTCAGGAATACATTTTGTCCTTTCTGGACATGTTTTCTGCCTATCCCTACATGGCCCTTTTTGTCGGTATGATTATCGCCGGTGAACTGGTGTTGTTGCCGGCCATTTATCTCGCTGCCACTCAGCGTATCGATCTTGCAGCCGTACTGTTGCTGGCGATCATCGCAACCATGCTGTCCGACTGTCTCTGGTATGGTCTCGGTCGTCGTTTCCCCGCGTCGACACTGGCGCGCGTGTCCGGCAAAGTCGGCGAGGGATTTTTTGCCGGTGCGGAGAAAGCGTTCTCGGCGGGTGGCAAACGGTTACTCTTCATGTCCAAATTCATTTATGGCACCCGGGCACTGGCTCAGGTCCTGGCCGGCGTGCACCGTATGCCGCTGCGCAGCTACCTGGTCGTCAATACCGCAGGTGTCATTGCGGTGACGGTTGTGCTGACAGTTATCGCCTATTCGGTTATCGGCACCACGTATCGGCTGGGGGAAGTCATGCAATACGTGGAAGTCGCCTTTCTGCTGTTTGTGCTGGTCACAATTGGTGGATACATTTTGGTGGGCAACAGGTTGAGAAAACAATGGTCTCTGTAGTTATTGCAGCCTTTAACGAAGCTGCCACTGTAGGTCAGTGCGTGCAGGAAGCACTTCAATGTACGTATGCCAGGGAAGTGATTGTCGTTGACGACGGGTCAAGCGACAACACCGCTGAACTTGCGAGGCAGGCGGGGGCGACCAGCGTGCTGGTGCTGAACCAGAACAGTGGCAAAGCCGCGGCCATGGCGGCCGGAGTACAGGCGGCGAAACACGATGTGATTCTGTTTCTCGACGCTGACGTCACGGGTGTCACGCCACAGATGCTGTCTCGCATCGTAGAACCGGTCGTCGACGGGCGCGTTGAAATGTATGTGGGCGTACGCATGCGCAAAACCATCTGGCTCAACAAACTGCTCCGCTACACGCCCATTATCGGTGGCGAGCGAGCCGTCACACGTAGACTGTGGGATGCAGTGCCTGGCAGATACCGGGAAGGTTTCAAGATTGAGATTGCACTGAACCATACGTCCAAGCAGTTCGACGGCAAGATGGGTTTCGAATTGATTGACGGAACCGTGCATCACATCAAGGAGCAAAAATACGGTCTGTTTGCGGGCCTCCTGGGACGCATCCTGATGATAGGCGATATTCTCAAAATATCGTTCCAGATATACGTCTGGGACTGGGCAATCGGTAAACTGAAGAGTTGGGGAATGCAAAGGCAGGGGTCATAAATTATTCTACTGTATGAGAATGGGGACGGAGGGGATACTTTCTGACCAGAAAGTATCCCCTCCGTCCCCATTCTTTCGCCATACTTATTCGTATTGGGCTTCGTGTTGCATCAGCACCTCGCGTATGCTGGCCGCCCAGATGTCATAGCCTTTTTCGTTCAGGTGCAGATTGTCGTCAACAAAGATGTCTGTCATCACGGTGCCATCGGCCTGCAGGAAGGGGGTGGCGACATCAATGTAATGCACCAATGGATCCGACGCGGCCACCTGCTGGTAGCGCTCGTTCAACGCCTGTGCAATTGGCCAGGTGGCTTCGCGTGCGACGCTGGGTTTGACTGACAGAACATACACGCGAGCGTCCGGCAGTTCCGCGTGAATGCGATCAATGATGGATTCCAGTTGCTCAATAATAACATCGTTAGGAATGTCATTACGCCCGGTGTCATTGTCGCCTTCATAGATCAGCACGGCGCGTGGTTTGTAAGTCAACGCAACACGATCCAGAAAATGCACGATATCATGCATCACGCTGCCGCCGAAACCGCGCGGGATAACCGTCAGTGGCGCCAGATCTGCAGGGGCGTCCTGATTCCAGAACATGATGCTGGAACTGCCGGTCAGGACAATGGCGTCCTCCGGTGGAGGAGACTGCTCGTCCATCTGCTCAAAGCGCTGTATAGCCTCCTCATAACGGGCCGGATCTGGCAGTTCATAGGAATCGTCCGATTGGGCCTGTGCGTTGCCGACAGTCAGTGCCAGCCAGGATGTCATCAGTGCAATTGCCAGTGATTGAACTTTTCTCTTGTCAGCGTACATCCAGCATTCTCCCCAACTGTTATCAGTTGTTTTATTTCTGTTATCGTCGCCCCAACGCCATACGCGCGCCGCTGTAGGTCATGTAGATCAACAAAAATAAGCCAAACAGGCCAAAAATGCGATCAAAATTCTCGAACCCGGTCCAGCGCAGGTAGTGAATGTCATAGACTTTGTCTATCCAGCGAGTATTCGGGCCGTGTTGTGACATTGTCAGCGACTCCCAGTTCACGCTGATCTCAACGCCCGTGTCGGTCACGGCGGTCATGCCTGAGAGGCTGTCGACGGTGCCGTACCGTTCCCGATTATGAGCAATGGCATCGTTAATCAGCAGGCGTAGCTCCTCGCCTGAGGGTGCCGGCTTTGGGTCCAGGGCAAAGGCGTCCAGATGCTGCCAGCCCTGAGCATCACGCACCAGCAGATGCTCGCCCAGAACCGTGCGGGAGAATCGCGCTTCCAGCCATGACGGGTCAGGCACAAACTGAATGATGTTGCCCATGGGCAGTTGCTGCACTTGCAGTTGTTCATAGGCATCGGTGTAGGCGGGGCGGACCAGAAAGAATATGGCGGTTGTTGACCAGGCGACGAACGGCAATAACAGCAGTATGCCGACCAGGCGGTGAATCTTGCGTGGGCGCATCAGGAAAAGCTCTCGGCTTGAAAACGGGAGAGCAATGCTATTACATATACGCCACGACTTCTAACCTGCCGATTCTTTATTAATCACCGGAACCTGCCGCATGACGCTGATCAGTACACTCAAAGACAAACCCCACCACCTGCGGCCGCTGGCGCAGTGGCATCATGCCGAGTGGTCGTATCTGAATCCGCATCGCTCACTGGACGCGCGTATCGAAGAAATGCAGGAAGATCTGGAAGGCAAGGTGATACCGACGACGTATGTGGCCGAGCAGGACGGTGAGCTGCTGGGCTCCGCCTGTATTCTGGCCGACGACATGAGCAGCCACCCTGAGCTCAGCCCCTGGCTGGCCAGTGTTTATGTTGCCGAAGATCATCGCAAAAAAGGCATAGGCTCAACACTGGTAAAACGTGTCATGCAGCACGCACAGGAAAACGGCGTCAAACGCCTGTATCTGTACACACCGGATCAGGCCCAGCTTTATGCTGGGCTGGGATGGCAGATATTCAGCGAAGAGTTATTCAACGGGACACCGGTTACCATCATGTCGGTTGATTTCGACTGACAGGCCGGACTCGCTCAGTCCAGCGCCCCGCCAATGGCTTGGCGCCTGCAGCGCACAGGCGTATAGTCATAGGCATCAAATGTCTGATTTCAGGCCAATAATGACGGAATCTGAGATCAGCACACGCCTTAATCTGGTCACAACACGAGTACACACCTGATGCAGTTCACCATGAAATCAGAAAACAACCATCGCAAATTCCCAATACTGCTGGGCGCCATCGCGCTGGCCGTTCTGGCTGGCTGCGGCAGCGATGAGCCGGAGCCTCAGGAAGCTGTTGCTGTGCGTGCTCCCGCGCCGGCCATCAGTCAGATTGCCCTGCAGGACATGGCGGCCTGCGCTGACGACCTGGCGCCGGTTCTGTCTGACGCCGGCACTTATCGGCGCAGCATCCGCACAGCCATGGAATCAACCCAGGTCTACTTTGATCAGGGCCTGCGCCTGACCTACAGCTACTATTTCCCAGAGGCCATCGCCTCGTTTAACGCTGCGCTGTGCTTTGAACCCGGCAACCCCATGATCCTTTGGGGTAAAGCGCTGGCCAGCGGACCCAATCCCAACAGTCGCTATGGCGCGGCACCGGATGACCCCATGGGCACTGGTCGCAATGCCATTAATGCCGCCATGGCGGCCCGCAATACCCGACCGGAAGCCGAGCAGGGCCTGATCGAGGCGCTGGCGCCCCTGTTTGATACTGACACCTACCCTGACACAGCGGCACGCACCCAGGCGTTTATCGACGCGGCAGAAACCAACTACGCCAACAACCCCGATGACCTGGAAGCGGCTTTCCTGGTCGCACACGGCATCATGATGTCCACGCCATGGACCTATTATGACCAGGATGACGGCAGTGCGATGCCTGGTGTAGAGCGCGCGCTGGAGGTCATGGAAACCGGCATGGAGCAGAATCCCGCTCATCCGGGGCTGACCCACCTGCACATCCATCTGCTGGAAGCTTCGCTTGAGCCAGGTCGGGCTGAAGATTCGGCTGATCGTCTGGAATCGCTGACACCAATGGCCGGGCATATGGTACACATGCCCGGTCACATCTACATGCGCCTTGGTCGATATCAGGATGCCATCAACACCAACCAGCGTTCTTTAAGCGCCGATGATGAGGTGGTCGCTGCCTGGGGCAATCGTGCACTGCCTCGCACCGGCACAGACTCTTTGTCGGCTACCAATCACGGCGGTCATGCCACCATGTTCATCCATTGGGCCGGCATCCTGCAGGGAAACAGTGAACGAGCGCTGGCCATTTCCGGCCCCATGGCGGCGATGGCAGACCCGGAAGCGTTGGCTGAAGGGCGGGGACTGCGCAATCTGGTGGCGCACTGGATGACCCTTAGAGCATTCGGCCAATTTGATGAGTTGCTGGCGCTGGAGAACCCTGCGCCAGACCAGCCATACCTGGCGGGAATGCTCAATTACATGCATGGCTCGGCGTATCTGAACCAGGATGATATCGATGCCGCACAGGCGGAGTATGACAATCTGCAGGAACTGCGCAACGAACCGGTTCTGGACCGCCAGCGGGCGGCCGTCAATACCACCGCTGACATGCTGGCGGTTGCGTCCTACGCGCTCGCCGGCGAAATAGCCAGCGCCAGAGGCAATTACGATGAAGCCATTCAGGCGTTTCGTCAGGCGGTTGCCCTGCAGGATGCCTTGCGTTACATGGAGCCGCCGGATTGGCTTCAGTCCATGCGTCTGTTTCTGGGGCAGGCGCATCTGGATGCCGGCGAATACAATCAGGCGATTAATGTATTTGAAAGAGACCTGATACTGTTGCAGGAGAACGGCTGGGCTTTATATGGGCTGACCGAAGCGCTTGAGCAGCTCGGAGAAACCGAAGAGGCCGACCTGGCTCGACAACGTCTACTCATGGCGTGGAAAGATGCCGACGTCATCCTGACTGATCGTGCCCATTTCTAGACGGGCCAATGAACCGGAGGGTGTATGGTAGACACTCTGGAATACCTGGCGAACTCGGTGTCGCGGGCAAATAATCTGGAAGAGCTGACGCGACCCATGCTGGAGCTTCTGGAAAAGATGACGCATCTTGAAAGTACCTACCTCACCACGATTGATGAAGCGGCAGGTGTACAGCGCATTCTTTATTCCCGCAACATGGGTGACCTTAACATTCCTGAAGGTCTCTTGGTGCCCTGGAGCGACACCCTTTGCAAACGTGCGCTGGACGAGAAGAGTTTCCTGACCAGAGACGTGCCCGGCGTGTGGGGCGATTCCGAGGCCGCTGCTGCCCTGGGCCTGCAGACTTACCTGAGCAGCGCAGTTTATACCGACGATGGCGAGCTGTACGGCACATTGTGTGGAGCCAGCGCCAAAGAAGTTGATGTCAGCCCGGATGTCAGCAAAATCCTGGAGCTCTTCACCCGCTTGATTTCGCAACAGGCGTCTCGGGAAAAGGTCGCCCGCGAAGCCACCGAGCGTGCACTGGCCGCCGAGTTGCGTGCCAGGGAAATGCAGTTCGTTGCAGAAATAGGTGCCATGTGTCTGTCGGCCTCGGAATTGCCGACATTGCTACGTGGTCTCACGCGTAGTTTTACTGCGCGAAATTTCTGGCAAGGGGCAGTGCCTTTTGTTGCCGAACGGGGCTCAACGCGTCTCCTGCAGGATGACCAGGCGCCTTATCATGAGCTGATAGCCACCATGCTGGGCGATGCTCGTGCCTCAGTCGGATTCCAGCCGCTGTTTGTCAAAGCCAACTATGCCGATCCTCTCATTCAGGAGGCGCTGGCGTTAACCGGCCAATCCGAAAAGAGTCTGCTGTTCCTGATGTCAGCTGCCAGCGGTGACGAGTTGCTCGGTGGTGTGCTGCTGATAGGGGGCGAGAACAGCATCAGCGACTCGGAGCAGGCCATGGTGCAAAGCTGTTGGCAGATACTGACGCTGTTTGCTGAGCGTCATCATGAGCATGAGCTGCTCGAAGCTGCCAATGCCACCCTGACCCTGCACGCGCGTCATGACCCTTTGACGCAGTTGCCCAATCGACGTTATCTGGTCGACGAAATGAAACGTCTGCTGGGTCATGCTGCACGCACCAGGGAGACCGTGTATGTGGCGTTTGTCGATCTGGATAACTTCAAGGTCATCAACGATACCCATGGCCACGACGTCGGCGATGACTTTCTGCAGGAGATTGCCCAGCGCCTGCAAAGTACGGCCCGAAGTGGTGACCTGACCGCGCGTTATGGTGGAGACGAGTTCATTCTGGTAGCAGTCAACCATGGTGAGCAGATTGATAACGCCGAAGGTGTCATCGCGGCGCGGATAACAGACGCCATGTCCGGCACGTTTGTTTTGCCAGGTCTGGATCTGCAGTACGACGGCCCCAGCGTCGGCGTTATCAGTTGGCAGGGAAACGAGGTGCCAGATGCCGACGAGCTGCTGGCCAGTGCGGATAAGGCCATGTACGCGATCAAGCAAAAGCGCAGGAAGAAGCATGCCTGACAAACCGGTAAGTGTCGGGACGCACGCAATATTGGCATCTCTGGTTTTATCGATGCTTGTGGCGTGCGCAGTGGCGCCGGCGCCCTATCTGGATAACCAGGCGCTGCATCAATCCTTTTTTGATCCCGGTCCTTACGCCGGTGTGGACGTAACACAGGGCGGGCGCCATTGCCGCATTTTCCATCCCATCAATATGGATTATGGTCGTCACCCCATTATTATCTGGGGCAATGGTACAGGCACCAGCCCGGCCGCCTATCGCGATCTGTTGGAACACTGGGCCAGTCACGGTTTTGTTGTGGTTGCCGCCATGACGCCAAATCCGGGTAGCGGTCGTGACATGAGCCGTTGCCTGGATGTCGCGCTCAACCTGAACAGTGAGCGCGGTCCGTTTCAGGGACGACTGGATCCCGCGCGCATCGGGGTTGCCGGGCATTCGCAGGGCGGTGAGGGCGCCATCTACCTGGGCCGCGACATGCGCATTAACACAGTGGTTGCGCTACAGCCGTACATTCAGGGCGTGCAGTTCAATCCGACCGCCGTGCGTGGGCAACATGGCCCCATGTTGCTGTTGTCGGGTGCCGAGGATGTCACTTCGCCACCCGAAACACACCAGAAGCCGATCTACGAAAACACCGATGTGCCGGTAACCTGGTTGACGCTGCGCGGAGCCACTCACCTGGCGCCGATGCAGACTGGCGGCAGTTACCGGGGCGTAATGACGGCCTGGTTAAGAATGCATCTGCGCGGTGACGACCAGGCCGCCCGCATGTTTGAAGGTGACGGTTGTGTGCTGTGCGAAGATGAAAGATGGACAATACAGACAGACTAATTGGATGGGATATTGATGAGTCGAAAATTGATTTCCAGTGGCTCTGACTTCGAAGCCATGATCGGGTATTCAAGAGCTGTGGTGGACGGAGACTACGTTTTTGTCTCCGGAACCACAGGCTATAACTACGATAACATGACGATTTCGGACAACGTTGTTGAACAGACCGAGCAATGTTTCCTGAATATTCAAAAAGCGTTGCAGGAGGCAGGCAGCGATCTGTCGGACATCGTCCGAGTCACCTACGTGCTGCCCGATAAAACGGATTTTGAACCTTGCTGGCCTGTACTGAAGAAACACCTTGGTCAGGTTCGTCCAGCAGCCATGATGATCGAAGCTGGCTTGCTGGACGACAAAATGAAAATAGAAATTGAAGTCACAGCACGGCTTACTTGCCCTGAGTGACAAGCCTGACGATTACCGGGTAACGCAGCAAAACCACGACCCAGACGCTGACGAGCAGCAGTGACTGAAACCAGAAACTGGTCAGCACGGGGCCAACAAAATTTTCGCCTCTGATAATGTGAAACAGAATGGCGCCACCCAGATGCGCACTCAGGAACAGCACGCCGATGATTGATGTTCTTGGCACGGCGTAAAGAACCGCCGCAGTTACTTCACCAAGACCGATCCAGAACACCCACGGCGCCATCGCATCGATACTGGCCAGCGGATTGGCCCCCAGGACTTTGGTTGTGCCCGCCATCAGTAAAAACAGTGTTGCCGGCACAACCAGTACCCAGGCAGCTATTCGACGTTTATTGTTTGCATCTTGCATATGCACTCTCCAGGAAGTGTTAAGGTGGCGCGCCGGTGCACAGCGCGCCAGTCAATCGTGTTTATTGCGCTGGTTGCAGTTTGATCACGGCGCCGTTATCTTCTTCGGTCAGCAGATAAATAGATCCATCTGACCCTTGCGCGACATCGCGGATACGCTGGTGCAATTCCGTTGCCATGGTTTCGCGCTGCAGTTCCCACATGTTTTCGTTGAACACGATGCGCTCCAGGCCGCCGCTGCCAGGCAGGCGTCCTCGCTGAATGCTGCCTGTGAGCATGTTGCCCTGCCACTGGGGAAATGCATCGCCGGTGTAGAACATCAGGCCGGAAGGCACAATACCCGGTTGCCAGATCAGCAGCGCAGACTCAAACCCTTCCTGGGGCAGTTTCTTCATGGGCTCGCCATCGTTGTAACTGCCATAACCATACAGCGGCCAACCGTAGTTACCACCGGCCTTGATGACGTTGAGCTTATCGCCGCCCAATGGACCCAGTTCGGCGTGAAACAGTTCACCGGTGACGGGATGAATGGCAACGGCATACTGGTCGCGGTGACCGTACGAATAGATCTCCGGTCGAACATCGGCCTGATCGACAAAGGGGTTATCCGCCGGCACACTGCCATCATCGTTCAGCCGCAGTACTTTGCCTTCCAGTCGCGTCAGATCCTGCGCCAGGGGGCGTCTGTCCATGGCGCCGCCAACGGTAATGAAGAGTGTGCCGTCATGGGCAAACACCATACGGGAGCCACCGGAAATGGTCATCGGCGTGCCAATGAAGAGCTGCTCAAAATCCTTCAGTTCGTTGCTGCCGTCATAGCGACCACGGCCCAAGGTGATGGCATACTCGCCGTCGCTGGCCAGCGCGGTGTGGTAAGTGAGATAAATCCAGCCGTTGTCAGCAAATTGCGGATGCGCAATGACATCCAGCAATCCGGAATGGAAGCCGGTGCGGATCTCAGGCAGTCCGCCAAGCGGCTGCGGATCAAGCACGTCGTTGCGAATCACGCGTAGCGCCGGGGTGTAACGATCGGTGATCAGGATGTCGCCATTGGTCAGAACCTCAAATCCGAACGGCCGGGGAATGCCCTGGGCGATGACGGTGGCAGTCATCTCCGCATTAGCAGTGGCCAGTGCCACTGGTGTATCCGGCAACGGATAGGGCGTTGGACGACCCTGCGCATGCACGAATCCAGCGCCCGTCATGTGAATGGCAAATAGCGCGGTCAGTAGCTGGTAGCGTGGTCTCATATGAGGTTTCCTGAGGGAGTTTAACGAGTTAAAGAGTGTGCGGTGCGGCTGATTGAGACGAGAGGTCAAACATCAGCGCTGACAAGTTGTCAGCAGTATAGCATCTATCGCTTCTGGTAAACGTATGTCGCCTTATTTTGCGGTGTGGGGTCAGTTGTGCAGATACGACATGGTCCAGCATGGGGTACACTGCGTATTCTGTCACTGACACAACAACGATGGCCCTCAAATTGCGTTACCTTCCAACTGCCCGCCAAGTCCTGACACTGACCGCCTTTGTCGGCTTGTTTGTGGCGCTAACCCTGCCCAATCGACTGGTCTGGATCAGTCCTCAGGCGTTCGTTTTCCTGCCGCTGGAGTTCATGGTCATCGGTCTGCTGTTGCTGGTGCCCGGCCGTGCCGGCGATCTGTGTCGCTGGGTATTGACCGTGCTGCTGGGATTGGCTGTATTGCTGCGCGGGTCAGACCTGGTCACCCATGAAATCTTTGCCCGGCCGTTCAATCTGGTGTTTGACAGTAATCTGTTGGCCGATGGCAGTCGCCTGCTGACCGGCGTGCTCGGTGATTTTGCGGCGCTGGCCGTAGGACTGATGCTCGCGGTGGCGGCGGGGCTGTTGTGCTGGCTGGCCTATGTCACGCTTCGACGTATCCAACACTGCCTTCGAAAAGCACCGCGCCTGGCAGGCGCTGTGTTAGTCACCCTGTTGCTGGTGGGCATAAGTCTCGACATGTCGGGGTGGCGGCGCACGGGCACATTTGCCTGGGATCAACTCGTACTGCACGGGCAGCAAACGGTGTTCAGTGTTCGCGATATTCGTCAATTTGCCGCCATCGTGAACGAAGATGAATGGAGCGGTCGCTCCGGCGCAGGCCTGTTCGGCCGTCTGCAAGGCAAGGATGTCTACATTGTGTTCGCTGAATCCTATGGTCGGGCCTTGCTTGAGCGCGAGCCATTTGCTGATTCCGTGCGGGCAACGCTGAGTCAGGCGCAATCATCACTGGCGGCTGACGGTGTCCATATGCGTAGCGCGTTCCTGACTGCACCCACCGTCGGTGGGCTGAGCTGGCTGGCGCACGCCTCAGCGCTTTCCGGTGCCTGGATTGACAGCGAAACCCGCTATCAAAGTCTCGTCATCAGTCAGCGTGCGACCCTTAACCGTCTGTTTCGTGATGCCGGTTGGCGCACCGTTGCAGCCATGCCTGCTATCAGTCTGGTTTGGCCAGAGGGTGGTTATTACGGTTATGACAAAATTTACGACGCACACAATTTTGGCTACCAGGGCCTGCCTTTTAATTGGGTCACCATGCCCGACCAGTACGTGTGGTCCGCGCTGCATGAGCGCGAGCGCGGCGATGGCATCCGGCGTCCAGTCATGGCAGAGCTGGCGCTGATTTCCTCGCATGCACCCTGGACCCCAGTGGCGCAGTTACTGCCCTGGGAACAAGTGGGCGATGGCCGGGCCTTTGATATTCAGGCGCAATCCGGGCTCAGCCCGGAAGAGGTCTGGGCTGATGTTGACAGTATTCGTGACCATTACCGGCAATCAATTGAATATATGTTGCAGACCCTGGTGTCCTACGTTCAGGAATATGGTGATGAAGATCTGGTGGTCATGGTATTGGGCGATCATCCGGCAGCGCCTTTTATTACCGGAGACAGCGAGGACAAACAGGTGCCCGTGCATCTGCTTGCACATGACCCTGCCGTCATTGAGGCGGTCGCAGACTGGCAATGGCAGCCGGGTCTGTTGCCTGATGACGATGCGCCGGTATGGCGTATGGATCGGCTGCGCGATCAGTTCATCGAAGCATTTTCCAACAGGCAGCAGGAGGGCTTGCAGTGACAGCAACACCAGGCTGGCGGGCACGTTTGGGTCTGTGGCGATCCTTGCTGATGTACTACGGCATTCCCGGCCGACAGGCACGCATGCGCCGACTTTATGGCCAGTTTATCCAGCGTGATGATCTGTGCTTTGAAGTGGGCGCCCATGTTGGCAACCGGTTGATGGCCTGGCGTACGCTGGGGGCCCGGGTGGTGGCCATGGAACCGCAACCGTTGTTCATGCAGACCCTGCAGCGCCGTTATGGCAAAGATGTCGCCATCATTCTGGAAGAAAAAGCCGTCGGCGCCCAGCCCGGTGAAGCAACGCTGCACATCAGCACTCGCACACCGACGGTCACTACCCTGTCGCAGGACTGGATCGCGCGCGTGCAACAGGACGCCTCGTTCAGCAAGGTGCAGTGGGACCGGCAGGTAACAGTGCCGGTGACCACGCTGGATGACCTGATTGACACCTGGGGAGAACCACGTTTCTGCAAAATTGATGTCGAAGGCTTTGAACTGGCTGTGCTGCAGGGCTTGTCCCGGCCACTGGCGGCGCTGTCCTTTGAATATATCCCCGCTGCCATCGACATGGCGCTGGCCTGTATCAGCCGGTTGGAAGAACTGGGTCAATACCAGTACAACCTGGCGCCTGGCGAAACACACCGACTGCAGTTCGGGAGCTGGCTGTCGGCCGGGGACATGAGCCAGCACCTTGGTCAGGTACGTGATGGCAGCGGCGATGTGTATGCCCGGCTGGTTGATGACAGGCCCGGTGAGGACTAATATGGGTCAGCGTTGTGTTGGAGAATACTCATGGCCGGTGGCTGGTCGCGCGATGGCGCCGTACAGGATCAGATAGATGCCAGTGTTGAAGAAGCTGTCGAGCGCGCTCGTCAGGGGCTGACACATGGCAAAAGTGCCAGGCTGTGCGAGGAGTGCGGCAATAAAATTCCCGAGGCACGGCGCAAGGCCATCCCTGGTGTGCAATTGTGCATCAGCTGCCAGTCGGCGCTTGAAGAAGAGGCGTCTCAAGCCCCGGGCCTCAATCGCCGGGGCAGCAAGGACAGTCAACTGAGATAATACTTCTCGGCTGATACCGGCCCTGCCGACCCGTTCCGACTACACTCTGCCGAGAAGCACCAGAATCAGCACGATTACCAGTACCGTCCCCAGGACGCCGGTTGGTGCATAACCCCAGCTTCGGCTGTGCGGCCATGCCGGAAGCGCCCCTACCAGTATAAGAACAAGCACAATCAAGAGAATCGTTCCAACGCTCATTTTCAACTACTCCTTGTAGTAACTGTCCAGCTAGTTGACACTAATCCCGATGTTCCGTCCAACGAAATCGTTCAAATGGCGGGTTGTTGATGAGTCGCAAATTGTTCCCGTTTCGCCACTACTTATTCACTTTCGCTACCATTGAGTGGCTTTCCATTCCTTGAATTTTCGTAGGCCATTGTATTTTCGATAATTTAATATCTGGCCCGGATATTGCTGCAAGTACAAAAGGTACAACAGGTACAACAGGCCGTGGCGCTGCCGGAATGTTAATAATTTAACACTCAAGGTTGAGCTCCGTTAATAATTGAATTATCGTTAGCCGTCCGCATCGAACGGCACAGAACAAGAATAATGGAATAACAATATGGCGATGGATAAGGTTATCCAGAAGCAGGGCCGACCCTGGTGGCAATGGGCAATAGCGCTTGTTGTCGCCTGTGCCGTGATCTGGTTTGTGTACCAGGCGATAAGCAATGCGTCAGTCCGTACCGCACGTGTTCCCCTCAATCAATTGATCATCAGCAATGTGCAAATGGGCACGCTGGAAGACGTGGTGTCGGTCAGGGGCACCGTTCAACCGCTGAACAGCGTGTTTCTGGACGCCGTTAACGGCGGTGTCGTAGAGCGCATCTTTGTTGAGGAAGGGGCTTTTGTCGAGGCCGGTCAACCATTGCTGCAGCTTAGCAACACCTCTCTGCGTCTGAGCGTCGCCGGCAACGATACCGCCATCACCGAACAGCTCAACAACCTTACCAATATTGCCAACGGCCTCGAGACCACCCAGCTCAGCACCGAGCGAGAGATTATCAATCTGGAGTACCGTATTATCACCCTGGAGCGTCAGATGCGCAGGCAGCAGGAATTGGTGGCTGAGCGGCTGATATCACAGGAAAATTTTGACGTTATTATTGATGACCTTGAGTTTAACCGGCGCCTGCTCGCCAACACCGAAGCTCGTCAGGCGCTGGAGGATCGCATTCGTCAGGATCGCCAGTTACAGATAGCCCAGCAGATCGAGAAGCTGGAAGAGAACCTGGCCCTGTCTCAAAGCAGCTTTGAGAGCCTGTTGGTGCGTGCGCCCATTACCGGACAACTGACCTCAATGCCTGTACAGATTGGTGAAAGCAAAATCAACGGTGAGCGCCTGGGTCAGATTGATGTGGTCAACCAGTACAAGATTGCCGCCCAGGTTGATGAATTTTACGTGTCCCGGGTGGCACCAGGACAGAGTGCACGCTTCCAGCTGGCCGGCAGCAACTACAGTGTGGTGGTTGACAAGGTTTACCCGGAAATCACCAGCGGGCTTTTCACAGTCGATCTGATTTTTGACACTGACGTGCCGGAGAATCTTCGTCGCGGTCAAACCCTGCAATTGGAGCTGGTGCTGGGCAGTCCACAGGAAACCCTGTTGTTACCGGTTGGCAGTTTTGTGCAGGAGACCGGTGGCAACTGGGTCTTTGTGTTGGATGACGCCGGCGAGAACGCCTATCGTCGGGATATCAGTGTGGGTCGACGCAACAACCGGTTTATCGAAGTAAGGGACGGTCTGAGCGCGGGCGAGCGGGTGATTACCTCCGGGTATGGCGCCATTGCTGAAGCCGATCGTGTGCAGCTAAGTCAATAACTAAAGTGTGACACCAGGGAACGCAGACCATGATTAAGCTCGAGAATATTTGCAAGGTACACCGAACCGAAGATATCGAAACCGCCGCGCTGGATGACATCAGCATGACCGTGGAAAAAGGCGAGTTTGTCTCCATCATGGGCCCGTCCGGTTGTGGCAAGTCTACACTGCTGAATATGCTCGGGCTGCTGGATACGCCGAGCAGTGGTCACTATTATTTCAACGACGAAGACCTGGCCGGCTACAATGAGTCGCAGCGCGCCAGTATCCGCAAAGCCAATATCGGGGTGATCTTTCAGAGCTTCAATCTGATCGATGAGCTCACCGTGGCACAAAACGTAGACCTGGCGCTGTTATATCAAAAGGTACCCGCTGACGAGCGCAAGGCTCGCGTGGAAAAGGTGCTTAAACGAGTTGCCATCGATCATCGCAGCAAACATTATCCCCAGCAGTTATCAGGTGGTCAGCAGCAACGTGTTGCCATCGCTCGTGCCATCGTGACCAACCCCAAAGTTCTGCTGGCGGACGAACCAACCGGTAACCTGGATACAAAAAATGGTGACGAGGTCATGGCGCTGTTGAAAGAGCTGAACCAGGAAGGCGCTACCGTCATCATGGTCACGCACTCGGAACACTACGCGGCCTACGGCACACGGGTGGTGCGTCTGCTCGACGGCCAGATTGTCGATGCCAATGCCAAAGCGGATGCCGACGCCGTTCTGTAAGACGCAGCTCTGTAAACAGTTGATCCCATTCTCCCAGCGGGGGTATCCACCGTGTTCCTGAATTATTTGATCGTTGCCTTACGTAATCTTCGCAAGCAACCTGGTTTTACTGCCATCAAGGTACTCAGCCTCAGCCTGGGGCTGATCTGCAGCATACTGGTGTTGATGCATGTGCAGTACACCAACAGTTATGACAAACATTTCGACAACCACGAGAATATCTATCGGGTGGTGACCAGCCTGACTTCGACCTCAGGCCAGCGCATTGATGCCAGTTTAATCGCCGAGGGCATATTCAATCCCTTGCTTCAGGATTACGGCCAGATAGAAGAGGCGGCGAAGATAAATCAGGGCAGCGGCCTGTTTGTCTACGGCGATGTGTCGGCAACCAACGAGTACTGGTGGGTAACGCCTGAGTTCCTGAAGATTTTCACGTTCGATTTTATTCAGGGCGATTCAGAGACAGCACTGGTCGAACCTAATACGGTTGTTCTGACGCAAAGCACTGCACGCAAGTACTTTGGCCCGGAAGACCCCATGGGCAAAGTGTTGACTATCGACAATCTGGCTGATCTGCGGGTGACAGGCGTGATAAGAGACCTGCCCCCTAATACCCATATCGATATCGAAATCATGATCGGCAGTCCGACCGGTCAACAGATTGCCGGGGAAAACTTTATGAACAGCACGGCCTGGGCTGGCTTTGGTGGCACCATGGCGTATGTAGTCATACCGGATCCCGCTTCAGTTGAGGCCATACGTGCCGACTTCGAAAACTTTGTTGAACGCAATGTCCCCGATACGCAGCGCGACTTTGTACAACGTATTGATATCACGCTGGACCTTGAACCACTGGCCGATCTGCAATTGTCGCCGCGCCAGGGCTTCGCGGTTGCCGACTATAGTCGCACACTGGTGCTAGGCGGTCTGGTCACCTTTGCCGCACTGATCCTGTTGAGCTCCTGTATCAACTTTGCCAACCTGTCGCTGGCGCAAATGCAGCAGCGGGGCAAAGAGACCGGCGTGCGTAAAACCCTGGGAGCAACCCGAAACGATCTGCTGACGCAATTTCTGGTGGAGTCCATGCTGTTGACCCTGCTGGCGCTGGTAGTCGCATTACCGGTCATCTATCTTGCCATCGGTCCCTATAACGCGCTGACTGGCACGGCCTTCACTTTCTCAAGCATGTTTGGCTCTTCGCAGGCATTTATCATTACGCTGTTCGTATTAGTGACCGGCTTTCTGTCAGGCCTGGTACCAGCGTTGCGCATGTCCCGGTTCGCGCCAACAGATGCGATCAGCGGCAAACGGGACGGCGGCAGATCCAGTCGACTGGTGCGTTCAGGGCTGACGGTGATTCAGTTCACCTTTGCCGTGATACTGGTCATTCTTGCCATCGGCATTAGCGTGCAGGTGCGATACCTGAATGAAATTGATATTGGGTTCAACCGTAGTAATCTGGTGGTGATCGACGCCATGTACAACCCGAGAAATCCCGAGCAGTTCAATTACGATGCCCTGGTTGACGAATTGCGACAGCATCCGGGTATCACTACCTTGGGCAAGGCCCAGAGTGCACCACCCAATAATGGTGGGTTTAATCCCTGGCGGCACTCCAGCCAGCCCATTGAGCAGGCGCAAGCGGTCAGTCATCTAGGCGTGGACGAGAATTACGTTGATGCTCTGCAACTACAGATCCTGGCAGGGCGCAACTTTTCACAGGACTTCCCTGCAGACTACATGCCCAATGGCCAGCCTGACAGTGAACAGACTTTCGGGATTCTGATCACACCGGCAGCGGTGGAAAAATTTGGTCTCGGCAGTGTTGACGAGGCCATCGACGAAGTGTTGATCATTAACGATCTGAATTTCCGGGTGGTGGGTGTTGTCAACGACTTCAGGCTGTCCGGCGGCATGGAAGACACCATGCGGTCGACCGCGATTCTGCGTGCTACTCGCCAGCCAATGAATGCTTTGCTGGTGAGAATTGACCCTTTACAGCGCACCAGCGCGCTAAATCACATCGACACGGTCTGGGCCAGACACCGTCCCGACGCGCCCATCAATCGTGAGTTCTATGAGCAGACGTTCAATCAGCAGATTTATGAGGAGACCAACAGCATCAATCGCGCGGCCCAGTTTGCTGCATTTATAACGATTGTGATTGCGGCACTGGGTTTATACGCCTTAGCCTTCTATTCAACCGAACGCCGCACCAAGGAAATTGGTGTACGCAAAGTGCTGGGTGCGTCGGCGCGCTCGATTGTTGAACTGCTGACGCTCGATTTCATCAAGCCAGTTTTGCTTGCCTGTGTGCTGGCCAGTGGTCTGGCGTATCTGGCAACCTCCTACTACTTCCAACAGTTCTCGGCACCAGCGAATTTGAGCCTCTGGGTTTTTGTGCTGGTTATTGCCGGTACCATCATACTGTCCATCCTGACGGTGGCGGCGCAGTGCTTCAGAACGGCGACCTCAGATCCGGTCAAGTCGCTGCGTTCGGAGTAATCTGACTTTGCGACGCCGCACCAAAAAGCGAAACTCAGCAAGCCCCCGAGCCAAAACCCGGTGCAGATAAAGCACCGGGTTGACCTCGCTCAGAATTATGAATTGACGCTGATAATATCGTCGGCCTCAAACACACGACCGTCAAACAGGTCCTGCGATATTGAACCGCGCAAGGTGACCACATCCTGAGGGTCCAGCTGCAGATAGCCTTCATTGTCCAGCGGGTTATACCCCAGGTCGTCCACCTCGACGGTCAGCATTGTCGCGCCGGTATTCAGTGTGAGCTCCTGCGCATCAGGGTCGACCGAGGTGATCGTACCCTGCAGCGTAGTATTGCCCACTACAAGTGGGCCATGCACGGTAACAATCGGGTCATAGACTATCGGCATGGACTCTTCATCCATTGCGCTGGCGTAGAAATAGGCGCTGATGGATTCCACATAAACACTGCTGGCTTCAATGGTAGTCATTTCGAAAAAATCATCGTCAATTAAGCCATTGACAACCACGTTGTCGCCTTTGAGAAGCGCGTAAGCATCTGCGTCACGATCACCGTCGTCCATTTCCACCGTGACGGACCCGCGTCCGTAATCCAGCAGGAATGCGTCCTCATGAACTGACTCGACCGTGCCACTGAGACTGATCCAGGTGTCGTCGGGTTGCAGATATGGAGACTGTGTCTGTGCAACGGTGGATACAGAAAAAATTGCGGCGCCTAAGGACGCCAGTAGTTTCATGCTAGTCATGGTCGGCTCCTTAATTCGAGTGTATGTGTGAATATGTCAGAAGCCGACGAAGGGATGAACAAAGCCCTTTGATCAGCTTCGTGAGTAAAAATGCTGCCAAATATAGAATGGCTTGTCAAATCGCGAATGGGCATTATGATATTATTGTAGTAGCCATGTTTTTCAGCGCATAGACAGCTTTATCGGATTCGATCACGCTGATCAGGCTTTGTATGCAGCCAAAGCGGCCGGCCGCAACCGCGTCGAGTGTTACGGTCAATTGAGCACGCAACAGTAACGAGGTGGCACACGGATGATATCGCTGGAAATAGCTCTGGTACTGGCGCTGCTGGCGGGCCTCTCCATACCCCTGGGCGCGCTGATCTCTTCCAGATCTTCCTGGGCAACTTTCTGCACACAACGTGAGCTGGACAGTTTTGTGACGTATTTTGGTGGCGGCGCGCTGCTGGCTGCCATTTCACTGGTGTTATTGCCACGCGGCATGGAGAGTTTGTCAGTGCTGCCGGCCGCCGTGGCCTTTGCGTTCGGAGGGCTTGCGTTCTGGCAGTTCAGTATCTGGGCTGAACGTACCAAAAATACTGCCTCGTTGTTTATGGGTATGACGCTTGATTTTTTGCCCGAAGCAATCCTGATTGGTGTTGCTGCCGCGCATAATTCAATCAGTGCGTATCTGCTGGCCGCATTGATCGCGCTGCAGAACCTGCCTGAAGGATTTGCAGCCCATCAGGAAATGCAAAGCAGCGGAATTTCCCGCAAGCACCTGTGGTTGATATTTTTATTGACGCCTTTCCTGGGCCCGATGTCGGCGTGGGTCGGTTTTGCCTGGTTATCAGGTAATGAGCAGACGTTGGCCATGGTTTTGATGTTTTGTAGTGGTGGCATTCTTTATCTGATTTTTGAAGACATTGCCCCCGACGCACGAACCACCGGAGAGGGGTTTCCAGCAGTTGGTGCCATCATCGGATTCCTGTTGGGAATGATCGGAACGATGCTGATTCACTGAGTCAGTGCATCAACCTTGGCGGCCGATATAAAATCGTTCTCCGACAGCCCGCCGATCGCATGCGTACTGTAAACCACAGTGGCCTTGTTGTAACCAAAGGTGATGTCGGGATGGTGGTCTTCACCGTGAGCGATCCACACCACCGCATTCACAAAGGCTGATGTCTGATAATAGTTGTCGAATTTGAACGTGCGACTGATCTGTTTGCCTTCGTTTTCCACTTTCCACCCGGCGTCGATCATGGCCAGGTATTGTTTCACCTGTTCGGCGCCCATCGGGCTGGCATCTTTTGCACACGGTTTACATTTTCGTGTTGTCAGATCACTCATGGTCAGATTCCTTCTTCTCAAAGTGTTCATACATGTTAACGCGAGCCCCCGGCACCGAGTCAAATGCCAGTAAGGTGTTGGCGCCGTCGAGTCCGATCCGTCAGCTGTGCTACAATCGCCGGTTTTTTGAGAAGCCCTGATTTATGTCTATCTCCGCCAGCCGGCCTCCTGTCTTTGTGCTCGTCCCCATCAGCATGCTTTGCACGTTGGTCGCGGTGGTCTTTGGCCGTCTTGCGTACGGGCTGGTATTGCCCGTCATGCGTGAGACGCTGGCGCTTAGCTACTCACAGGCGGCCAATCTGGGCACGTTGACGGCGTTGGGTTATCTGGTTTTGTTGCTTTATGCCGGCGTGTTTGCAGGGCGCTACGGTGGCAAGCGTTCAATACTGCTGGGGCTATCGCTTGGGGCCATTGGTTATGCCGGTCTCAGTCTGTTCTCTGCTTACCCCCTGTTAATGCTTTGCATGACGCTGATGGGGTTTGGCACTGCGTTTACCTTTACTCCACTGGTCTCTCTGCTCGGAGCCTGGTATCCGGAACGTCGTGGCATGGTCATCGGCTTTGCCGGTAGCGGCGTGGGCATTGGTATACTGCTGGCAGGTGCCCTGGTGCCGATCATCACCCAGTCGGGTGACGAAGCATCCTGGCGACTGATCTGGGCCAGCTTTGCCGGTATCGCGGTACTTGCCATAGTGCTGGTGAGCATTTTTCTGCGCGATCCGCCGCAGCACGAAGAAACGATTTCCATGCGCCAGGGTCTGGCGATCGCTTACCGCAACCCGCATGTCGTGCGTATGGCACTTATCTACGGTGTGGTCGGCCTGACCTATATCGTGCAGGTGCTGTTCATGTACAGTTTTGCCCTGGACGCAGGCGTGGCCGCGCCCATCGCCGGTCGGCTGGTTGCTGTGATGGGCTTTGTCTCGATATTCTCCGGGCCGGTCTGGGGCTGGCTGGCCGATAAGGTAGGCCACGGCCGTGCGCTGACGTTTTGTATGACCGTCGCCATTGTTGCCACCTTACTGCCGGTAATCTGGCCGCAGACCTGGGCGTTCACGGTGCATTTTGTCCTGGTCGGGCTGTCGGTGACCGGTCTGTTCACGTCGGTACTGGCGGCCGCGACCAGCACCGTAAAACCACAACATGCTGCCATGGCAGTCAGTTTTGTCACTGTGTTCTTTGCGCTGGGACAACTGGTCGGCCCGGCCCTGGCCGGACTGTTGATCGACTGGCAACAGGACTTTCGGCTGACCTTTGCAGTCAGCGCCATGCTGATGTTTATTGGCGCTTTGGTGAGTCATGGCAGCACGGCGGTGGCTAAATCCTGATCACCGCCGTTGTCAGACACGCAGCGCACTAAGCCTTTCCCTTCAAGCCCCCGTGTCCCCAAGACGATAATTTGCTATTGCCTGTCGATTTGCGCTCTACTCAAGCGACCAATGAGTACTGAATGCAACTAACAGGAGAATGCTATGTCTTATATTGACGGATTTGTGCTCGCGGTACCCAAAGCTAACAAACAGGCATTTATCGACCACGCCAGGCTGGCAGACCCGATATTCATGGAGTGTGGCGCGGTTCGCGTACTGGAATGCTGGCAGGATGACGTGCCTAAAGGCAAGGTCACGGATTTTTACAGTGCCGTGAAGGCGACTGAAGAGGAAGCAGTCGTGTTTTCATTTATTGAATGGCCAGACAAGGCGACCCGCGACGCTGCGATGGAAAAGCTGCATGAAATCATGAGCAGTGATCCCAGAATGGACCCCAACACCAATCCGATGCCGTTTGACGGCAAACGCATGATATATGGTGGCTTCATGCCCGTTGTGGAACTGTAGGCGGAGTAAAACGTCACGTTCATCAAGGAGAAAAATGATGAGTAACAAAGAGGGTGATTTTGTCTGGTACGAGTTGCTGACCACTGATTCAGCTAAGGCCAGAGAATTCTATAGCAAAATATTGGGTTGGACATATACCGATAATGCGATGGACGGTTTCAGCTACTGGCTGGCTACAGCAAAGGACGCAGACACCGGTGAGAGCCATGAAATAGCAGGTGTTATGGAACTCACTCCTGACATGCTGGAGGCGGGCGCCCAGCCTGCCTGGATGGGCTATATCGGGGTCGACAATGCCGATGCCACGGTGGCAGCTGTCAAGGCTGATGGCGGCGGCGAACATATTCCGCCAACCGATATTCCAGGTATCGGGCGGTTTGCCATGATCCATGACCCGCAAGGGGTGATCTTCTATATCATGCAGGATACCAGCGGCGGTCACAGCCTGGCGTTCGCTGCAGATAAACCCCGAATCGGCCATTGTGCCTGGAACGAATTGTACACAACCGATCAGACAGCCGCCTGGGAGTTCTACAGCAAGCACTTCGGCTGGTCTAAAGACGGCGAAATGGACATGGGACCGATGGGCACCTACGATTTCATTCGTCACGGTGGCGTGATTGGCGCGATGATGCACAAACCCGAGCAGCAACCAGTGGCCTGTTGGCAGTTTTACTTCCGCGTAGCGTCAATAGAGGCCGTGGTGACCACGATCACTGAAAACGGTGGTCAGGTGCTAATGCCGCCGCAAGAGGTGCCCGGTGGTGACTTTATCGTTGTCGGGTTGGATCCAACGGGGGCGGCGTTCGCCGTGGTTGGAACAAAATAGGTCAAAGATGTTAAGGTGAAGTGTATGGAGCAATCATCGAAAAGGAGGACTTATGATTAAGTCACTGATTTATCGATTGAAATATATCGCCCCAGCGATAGCGGCAATAATGCTGAGCGCGTGCGCGTCATCGGATGACAGGCCCGAAGCACCGTCTTACGCCACGGTGTATGACAATGATAGCTATCGCGTCATTTGCACGGGCGCAACGCGCCGAGAAATTTATGTGCGTTACAACGCTCTGGATAGCTTTTACCGTGACGATGGTTCCCTGAAACCCCGGGATGAGTTTTGCCGGGAGAATACGTCAGGCGCCAGTCAGCTTTGAACTTGCTGGCAGCAGTTTTGCTGCCAGCAATTCCAGCCCATCAATCAGCCGCGGCCCGGCCCGGCTGAAATGGGCGTTCCCGTCACCCACAATCACCCTGTTCTCGCGCACCGCCCGCAGCGACAGCCAGGCTTCGTGCCTGGACAGCAACTGCAGCGCTGCCTCGGACTCCTCAAGTGAATAACCACAGCAACCCACAACGATAATATCCGGGTCACTGTCGCAGATCGCCTGCCAGCTTAATGTACCTGAGCGCTGACCGGACTCCACCAGGCAGCTGTTGCCGCCGAGCAGCTCGATAAGATCAGGTATCCAGTGCCCGCCACTGAATGGTGGGTCCAGCCATTCCAGGAAAAGCACTCGTTCGCCCTGCAGGATCTGCTGGCGGGCAACAGCTTCCGCGCGTCCGCGTAACTGCATTACCAGATAACGTGCCGCGGTTCCGGACTGCACTGCATCGCCCACACGAATGATGTCGTTGTAGACATCTTCCAGACAGGAAGGCGCCAGCTCAACCAGGTTGCAGTCGCCAGGCAGCGCGGACACCGCCTGATATACATCCCCGGATGAAACTGCGCACACATCGCACAGAGTCTGCGTGACAATAACATCGGCGCGTAGCTTTTCCAGCAAGTCGATATCGAGCGCATAGAGCCCGCGACCAGCCGCCAGCTCCTGCCGTACAAACTGGTCAATGACGAGTTGGCTTTCATGCACGGGTACCCGTGTGCTGGTCAATACATCAAGTTCACAGATTTCGGGTGGATAGTCACAGCTATGTGATATGCCGACCAACTCGTGATGTTTGCCTTGATGTGCGCCCAGTGCACTGATAATTTCGGTGGCGCTGGGCAGCAATGAAACAATGCGCATAACACTGGCCTCAGGCGGTCTGCCACTGGGGCTGGTAGCGTCGAACGTAGCCGTAGATACCAAACAGCAATGTTGTGTACATCGCATCGCCCAGCAATGAGCGTCCGAAGAAAGGAATGGCGCTGACATAACACTGCACAAACCCTTCCAGGGTGCGAGGATAATACATCAGCCACGCACTCAGGTTGGAGATGACAAAGAATACCGTGGCCGACGCCAGCACAGCACCGACGTATCGCCCGGGCGTTCGCTTCCGGGCCAGCCACACACGCCCGATAACGGCGCTGCACCAGAACCCGGCATACACCAGCGTCAAGGCTGGCAACGCATAGAAACCGACAATCATGTCGCTAAGAAACAGCGCAGCCACAGGTAACAGCCAGGCCAGACGCGAAGGCAGCATGGCACCGGCGAACAGGCCCAGTGCCCCGATCGGCGTCACGTTCATCGGGTGTGGCATCATCCGCATGGCGGCCACCACAACGATCAGTGCAGCAATGGTCAGAAGCTCGGACCGGGTCATGTGTCTTAGTGTGGAAATGGGCATTATCGACTCCTCAGAATTGATAGCGTGTGGTCAACAGAGCAGTGCGTCCGTAAGTGTTGTATCCATCCACCACCTGGTAGTCCTTGTCGAACAGATTGCCGACCTTCAGTTGCAGGCTGAGATCGTTGAGCAGTTGATAGGCCAGGACCAGGTCGAATACAGCGTTGCCTGCAACTGACGAAGTGCCGAATGTCACAGGATCAACATCTTTTTGGGCGCCGCGTACAAGCCAGGTCAGACCAACGTTGAGTTTATCGAACTCGCGGGAAATGCCGGCACTCAGTATCTCGTTGGGACGCCGTAACAGTTCCTGTCCGGTCTCGCTGTTCTCGTGATCAAGCAGCGTCAGTGCAGCATTGGCATTCCAGCCCAACAGAGTGCCATTAACAGCCAGTTCGACGCCATTGATGGTCGCGCGTTCGACGTTGGTCAGGCTGTTAAAGGACGCGTTAGTGGCAATCAGGTTCTTGATCTCATTGCGGAAAGCGTTAACCGACCAGGCGGCTCCGGCATGACTGCCTTCCAGGCCGACTTCAATGTTGCGCGACGTTTCCGGTTGCAGGTCGGGATTACCGAAAAAGAAAAAGCCCGGGAAGTCGACATAGAGTTCCACCAGTGAGGGCGCCTTGAACGCGGTGCTGTATGAGGTCCACACTTGTAGGTTGTCACCCAGGTCTGTACCAATGGCAGCCTTGCCAGTGGTTTTCTGGCCAAACTGCTCATTGTCGTCGCTGCGCAGGGACAGGGTAGTATTAAAAGCGCTCAGGTCTGTATCCAGTACCGCGAACACCGCTCTGTTGTCGCGCGTTGTGTCAGTCTGGACGGCGCCACTGGATTCATAAAGCAGGTCTTCGGACTCGAAGTCCACGCCCACTACCAAAGAGTTGTTGTCATTGGCCTGCACATGGTTCTGCCAGTTGAAGGTATTTCGACGCGTACGGCTGCGCGAAGAGAAGGTGCTGTCATTGACGCTGTCGTCATTAAAGCGCGCGACCTGAAGACCCGTGCGCCAGCTATCACTGATTGGCAAAGCCAGTGCCAGGTTGGCGGTACGACCTTCAGTGTTGTTGATGCCACCGTCGTAGTTCAATTCGGAATCCCGAAGATCGTAGCCGCCACGCAATGCGGCGCCGTTGCTGAACTGGTGTGAAATGGACAGGTTTGCTGCGTCATTTTCATAAGCGCTGCGACGGGCGCTCGGCGTTGGCGTATGGATAGGTCTGATACCATCGGTCTGCTGGTGCGACACATTCAGTGCCAGTGCCGTGTTGTTGCTGCGAATGTTGATGCCAGCGTTGCCATTGGCAGTGGCCTCAGTGCCTACCGCCGCACTGAGGTTGCCACTGAGGCCAGTATCAGCATTGCCGAGTTCGGCCTGTTTGGTAAAAATCTGGATGACGCCACCGATAGCATCGGCGCCGTAGAGGCTGGACTGAGGACCACGTACCACTTCAATGCGCTGGATCTGGGTCACCGGGATGTTCTCCAGCCGGGCGAAACCCTCGCTGGCGGTGTTGGCTTTGACGCCATCGATCAGAATCAGTGTGTGGTCGGAGTTGGTGCCACGCATGAACAGGCTGGTCTGAGTGCCCTGGCCTCCGGTCCGGGCCATCTGGATGCCGGGTGCACCGGCGAGCAGTTCGAACAGGCTTTCCGCCTGTGACGCTTCGATATCGTCCAGCGTAAACACGGTGGCAGCGGCCATGGCTTCACCCAGCGGCTGGTTCAACCGGTTGGCAGTGATAATGACTTCCTGGGTTTCAGCGTTGGCAGATGCATCCGCTTGCGCGGCGACGGCAGTGGCTAATGGTAGTGTGGCAATGAACAGTGCGGCGCAGCTAAGCGCTGCGATATCAATTGTTTTTGAAGGTTTTTTCAACATGTGCAATCTCTCACCCGAGTGCGTTACGTAGTTAAACGCGGCGAGGAAACTGCAACAGA
Organism: Pseudohongiella acticola; assembly: GCF_001758195.1. NCBI lineage: Bacteria > Pseudomonadati > Pseudomonadota > Gammaproteobacteria > Pseudomonadales > Pseudohongiellaceae > Pseudohongiella > Pseudohongiella acticola. The sequence continues at coordinate 1,928,732 of NZ_MASR01000001.1, read as the reverse complement.
AAGGAGCTGTGATAATACACTACAGCAGGCGCTACTTTCCGCAGCACTGCCCTCCGCAGCGTGTCGTTGGCATCAGGCCGGTCTCCGGGCTTGCAAGTCATAGCCGTCTGCTGACGTCTATCAAGCCTCATCACCTTCCCATCAATTGTTGCGCCTGGCGCTGACTGACAGTGGTTTATCGATGTGGCTTACTTGCTTACCGTTGCGGGGGCAGCGTTGGCATTGAGCGCATGATGATCACAGCGCATCGCACCAATTTCCCGTTTAATTCTGCTGTCAGTTCGGTCGACCCTTGTTGAAGCAGGGCGGCAGGTTGCAACTGACGGCAGAACACCTGAAGCGGCCGCAATAGTAGGTGATTAGCGGTTGGAAGGCAACTTTGCTAACCACCGGCCTGTAATATAGTTGACCAGTCAAGCATATTGCAATATAGTTGCTGCCTCAAACATCAAGCAAGGATAATCATCATGGCTAATTCATCACAAAGTGAGCTCCTGCTCAAACTTGTGGCGTTGCATACAAAAATCCAGAGGCAGCTGTCGGGGCCGTTGTCCTTTCATGGCATCAGCTTCACCGAGTTTCAGGTTCTGAAACAGTTGCATAGTGCGCCAGCGCAGAAAATGCGTCGAATCGACCTCGCCCAGCAGGTAGGACTTAGCGCGTCCGGGGTCACCCGCCTTCTGAACCCGATGGAAAAAGTCGGTTTGATTAGCAAGGAAGTGGCTGCACGCGATGCGCGGGTTAGCCTGGTGACGCTGACCGGCGCTGGAAAAACAGTTTTCAAGGATGCTGACGTTTCATTTCGGCAGGTGGCCGCTTCGGTCATGGCATCACTGGCAGAGGACGATCAGCAACACCTGCGCAGAATTACGGACAGCCTGCTGTGACAACGTGACTCCCTGCTCAAAGGCATTCGCGCCGCTGCGCACAGTGGCGCCAAATGGAGTCGATACTTGCCTTAACTGGCCATCAGCTTTTGAATGGCGCCCAGAATGCCGGGGCCATTAAAGGGTTTCACAATCCAGCCTTTGACGCCGGCCGCCTTGCCCCGTTCCTTCATCTTGGGGCAATTCTCGGTGGTCAGCATGATGATGGGGACCTGGCTGCGTAGTTCCCCGCGGGATTTCTCCACCATGGTCAGGCCGTCCATGTGCGGCATGTTGACGTCGCAGATGACCAGTTTGATTGTGTTGTTGGCTTGCAGTTGCTGCAAACCTTCACGCCCGTCGTTCGCGGTCACAACATTCAGGCTGTGCTGACGCAAAAAGTTGGCAACATCGTCGCGTACGGTAGCAGAATCATCAACAACCAGTATGGATGACATTAAGGTAGTCCTCTGTAATGGGTTAAAACAATTCCAGCTCGCCGGTGCTGACTACGTCGTCAGTTACATCGGCAACAAACTGCAATGAAAAATTCGATGGCAGCAGTAACCATCCGCTCACGTGCAGGCCACGGCTGTCATGGCATTCCGCGACAAATGATTGCGGCCATCTGTCGAGTAACGCCGGCAGGCAGCCTGCCGTCATGGCGTTGGGTGTGGACATGCCCAGGTTGGGCAGGTGCTGGGATAATTGTCGCTTCAGGCTGCCGCAAAACGTATTGCCCATTTCCAGCAGCAGGTCAGTCGTGACGTCGACTGTCGCCCGGGAACTGTTGGCGACAATCAGCGCCAGGCTATGAAAACTGTAACTGCTCAGGCTGAGCAGAGTCAGGTAACTGTTTTTCTGGTTGGCCTCACCTGCGCTGTCCTTCGGGCAGCGTGTCTGGGGCTGGCTGAGACTGGTGGTGCTGTCGCTCAGGCCGCGGCAAAGCAACACGCCCAGTTGGTCACGGGTGGCCGAGTCGAGGTGCCCGGATTCAGGCTGCTCTGGTGTGAACATGCTCTTCCTCCAGATCCCGGGTAGCGTCTGCCAGTGTCTGACACTGCAGGCGCAACTCCTGTATTGCCGTATGAATCATGCGACTTGACGCCTGCATGTCCTGGAAGGTCGTAGTGGTCACGGCAGCACTCTGTAACAAGCGTTCGGAGTAGCCGGAGTTCAGCAATTCTGATCGGTTAGCCAGTACGCGAACTTCTTCTGCAACGATGGCAAAACCGCGGCCGTGCTCGCCGGCCCTCGCTGCTTCGATACTGGCGTTAAGGGAAAGCAATACCGTTTGCTTGGTGATGGCCGCAAACGCCTGACTTTCCTGCTGCATCGCCTGGTTGTGTTGCAGCATCTCGTCCAGGTTGGCATTCCAGCGCTCAAAAGTGTTCACGATTTGACCCAGTTCGTCTATCTCCCGGCTCAGGCCCTGCCAGCGATGGTTCAGTGACTGCGCCCGTTGCATGTCTTGCTGCATGACATTGAGTCGATGCTCTGCGTGACGTTCTTCCGCATTACGTTCGCTAAGCAACCTGTTCTGTTCTTGTTGCATTTGCAGCTGTTGTTGGGAAATCTGTGCCTTCAGGCTGTTAATCTCTGACTGGAGGTTACGTTGACATGCTTCGTCTTCTTCCTGAGTCAGCAACGCTCTTTCCCCGTTCCGGACAAGGTCTGCGATTCTGAGACGTTGGTCCTCGAGCTGTCTTTTTAGTCGATAAACGATGATGCCAGCTAACGCCAGCAGGATGGACAACGCCATGAGAATAATGATGGACATGGCACCTCCTTGCTAAGCAATGTACATTTGGAGCGAGGATGCTAGCTGATCTAAATGTCACTTTCATGACGATAGATAAAAACCACGGCTGTCATACGGTCGCAATAATTCAGCTATAACTTAGTGCGTGTTTGTGATTCTTCACGCGAGGGCTGAACATGCCTGCTCAAGCAACTGCAATAAGTGACAAGACCGCTTACACGGGTCAATCCGATCGCCGATTTCATGATCCCGAGGCTTTGCTTGCCAGTCTCGAGGGCGTAGGTAACCCGGGGATTCTCCGAGGCCTGGACGTCATCCGTCCCGTTCATGTCAGCACAGACATGTTGCAGGTGTTGGAGGTTTTTCGCGATCACAAGCAGGAACATTTTTTCCCGGTACTTGATTCGGACATGCAGCCGATGGGCCTGGTTTGTGAGCGCAGCCTTAAAGGGTACGTCTATTCGCGGTACGGTATGGCGCTACTGGCGAATCAGGGTCAACCCAAGTTACTGGAGCATTTCTTGACAAATTGCCCGGTGGCGGAACTTGATGCCATTACTGAGCATGTGCTCATGAAGGTTCACATTCAACCAGACGCCGAAGGTGTCATCATCACCTGGAAAGGGTCCTACGTGGGATTCCTGCGCGCGCGAGCACTGGTGGAGCTGGCCCACGAGCAGCAACTGGCCGTGGTAAACGAGCATACAGCCAGGCTGGATGCCAGAAATCGTGAAATTCAGTCAGTCCTGCAGAATATGCGCCAGGGTATCTGTATCATTCAGTCAGACCTGACCCTAAACCAGGATTATTCGTCTCATCTAACCAGCATTCTTGCCCTCGATGACCTCGCCGGAAAGCCTGTCATGGACCTGTTATTTACCCGTAGCACGCTGGGAGCCGATCAACGGCAGCAGGTAGCTGCGGCACTGATGGCGGTGCTTGAACAAGATGTGCTGCTGTATGATTGCAACGCACATCACTTGCCCGCCGAGATCACACTGGACTTTGATGGCGAGCGCAAATTGCTGGAATTGCACTGGCGACCGTTAGTGGATGATGACGACTGTGTCGAAAGGCTGATGCTGGTGGTGCGCGACATCACGCAGATACGCGCGCTGCAGCTGAAGGCCGATGAGCAGCAGCGTGAAATGCGACTGCTGGAAGAAATCCTGGCGGTGACGCCTTCGCGCTTTGTCGATTTTATACAGCAGTCCTGCGACTGCGTTGCGGCCCTATTGCTGCAGGTCAGTAGCTGGGTTTATGCCAATCATGAAGGTGAATGGCAGACGGCCTATCGCGACCTGCACACCATCAAAGGTAACGCCAGAACACTGGGGTTGTTGTCAGTGACGGACAGTCTGCACGCATCGGAGCAGGCTGTGCTGGAGCGCAATGCGCCGTTGCTGCATACAGAACTGAAAGTGGTCATGCAGGCACTGGAGTGTTATCGGCGGGTGCACAGGGAACGGTTATCTGGGTACCTGGAAGCCGAGAAGGCAACCGGCACACAGATCGAGGCGTCGCTGCTGGCGCAGCTTGAAGCGCTGGCGCTGGAACAGAAAAATACTGCGCTGACTAATTTGTTGAGTCAGGTTGGTGTGCCTTCGCTTCGGGATTGGCTGCTGGAGCTCAGCGGCGATTTGCCGCGTCTGGCCAGGGAGCTGGACAAGCCGGCGCCAGTTGTCAGTTTGTCCGGGCCGCTTGCACAGATCCGGCTAGACGCTAGCTGCCTGCCAGCACTGGCAGGCGCGCTGACACACATAATGCGCAACAGTATGGATCATGGCATTGAGCCTGCGGAACAGCGTGTATCTCTGGGAAAACCTGAGGCCGGTCAGTTGCAGTGGCATGGTGCAATATTGGGTGATGAATTTGTATTGCAGGTCGGCGATGACGGCCGTGGTCTGAACCTGAAGCGACTGGCTGATAAAGCGAGACAGGCAGGCATTGCCACCGCCAAAAGTACAACAGGTGAACTGGCGGAGCTGATTTTCCATGCCGGTATCAGCACTGCAGAGCAGGTCAGTATGACATCGGGTCGTGGCGTGGGAATGGATGCAGTGCGTGCCAGTCTGGAAGCACTGGGCGGCGGCGTGTCCATAGAACTACTGTCAGAACAGCCCGATGCCGAAAATTGTGCGCCTTTTCGTCTGCATTTACACCTGCCTCAAGCCCTGGTGCTGGAATCGACCTGACGCCGGTTCGCCTGCCTGTGGGTAAGAAACATTTTGACTGGATCGGTCAAATGTGGCGAAATGAAGAACCAACAATAAAAAAAGCAAGGGGATAGTGTTATGCACGTGTCTCGCTCGTTTGTTCTTCGCGCAACACTGGGCCTGGGTTGTCTTACCGTTCTGCTGCTACCCGTCGACTTCAGCCCGCAGGCCGACAATAGTCAGACTCGCCTGATTCAGACTGACAATGATATTCCCGATTTACAGGGCAACTGGTCCATCGCGACGCAGACTACCCTTGAGCGCCCGGATCGTTTTGCCGGCCGGCAGTCGCTGACTGCCGAAGAGGCCAGCGAGATCGAAGCACAGGTGCAGGCTCGTAGCAGGGCCGCGGATCAACCCGGTGACCCTGAGCGCGACGCGCCGCCATCCGGTGTCAATGTGGGCGGATACAATGCCTTCTGGATGGATCCCGGCGATCGACTCGCAGTCATTGATGGCGAAGTGCGAACGTCCATTATTATTGATCCACCGGATGGGCAACTGCCTTATAACGAACAGGGGCGAGCCAACCATATTGCTGCAATGCAGATGCGGGAGTCCTACGACGGGCCGGAAGTGCGTCCCATGGGCGAGCGCTGCGTTGTGGGTTTTGGCTCTACCGCCGGTCCACCCAAATTGCCCGTGGCCTATAACAACCTCACGCAGATAGTTCAAACCCGCGACTATGTCATGTTGCTCGCCGAGATGAATCATGACGCGCGTATCATCCCGCTTGAGGGCGCCATGCCGAACTCGCCCACCAACCCTTGGCTGGGCCACTCGGTGGGCCGCTATGAAGGCGATACACTGGTGGTGGAAACCAGTCACTTTCATCCGCAACAGACACTGCGGTCGTCGCTTCGCCATCGTTTCTATGGATCTACCGACATGCATGTGGTGGAGCGTTTCACTCGCGTCAGTGAGGATGTGATTCTTTATCAGTTTAAGGTCACTGACCCGGAGAACTACTCACAGCCATGGCGCGGTGAACTGCCCATGAACCGCAGTGATGACCGGCTTTACGAATATGCCTGTCACGAGGGCAATTACGCCATGCCGGGGATACTCGCGGGGGCTCGGCGGGCGGAAGCAGAGGGCCAGCCCTATGCGCCCACTTACAGCGGTGCGCCTTTTTGACTGATGATTGTCGTACGATGTTATGGCCTGGTGATCAGGGTGAGGCGGGCAGGCTAAAATAGCGCTTGCCAACGCCGGAATTAAGCATAGAATGCGCCTTTTTCTGATGGTACCAACCTGTAAATGAACCTGGTCTCGTTCGATATTTTCCGTACCCTCGGCCTGCCGGGCACAACCGTACTCAAACCGGACGATCTGTTCCGTCAGAAAGAGCTGTTGCGCCAGGCTGACTGGGTATTGTTTCCCGAATACTGGCAGCTTAATGCACTGGTTTATGGGCTTGGGTGCCGGGTATTCCCCAGTGAAGCGAGTTACCGAATAGGCCATGACAAGGTCGAGATGACTCGAGCATTTCAGGTGGTAGCACCGGCGCATACGCCCTGGACTGAAATCGACGCCAATACTGCCGAGGCTCAGGACCGATTATGGCAGCTGATGTCCTTGCCTTTTGTTGCAAAACTGCCCAAAGCCAGCATGGGAGACGGCGTCTGGTTGATAGAGAATCGTCAGGATTGGCAGCGCTATTGCGACCGCTCACCTGTGCTGTATGTGCAGGAATATCTGCCCATTGATCGTGATGTACGGGTGGTCGTGGTCGGCGCAAAAGTCATTACTGCCTATTGGCGTACGCAGTCTGACCGCGGGTTTTACAACAACGTTGCCCAGGGCGGTCAGATTGACTACAGCCCGGTGCCGTCCGCAGTGACAGACCTGGCTTTGCGGCTGGCGCTCGACCTGGGTGTGGATCACGCCGGATTCGACATTGCGCTGGTTGGTGGTCATCCCTACGTGCTCGAGTTCAATCGTCTGTTTGGCAACCAGGGGCTGGCGCAGGGCTCGGCGATCCGGGATGCCATTCTCGACTACCTGCTGACCAGCCGCGAGCCCGATGACCCCGAAGGACCCGCCCCGGTCTGGCCGGTTGCTGTTTGATGGCCTGGTCATTCGCTTGCATCTATCTGTGTTGAATCATCGTTTTTGCTAAACAATGCGACCAGTGAATCCTGTACTGAGGAAAAATCGCCGAACTCTGCCAGCTTCACATTGGTGGTTAATGCAATCACCATGGATTGTTCCGGATGCACGGCCAGCCAGGCCATGGCGCCTTTGGACACACCGCCGTGATGTGCGTAGTTGCCGGTGTCGCTCCAGCGCCAGGTCAGAGCGTACGACTGCTCATTGACGTTGCCGTTGTTAAGTGTCTGTGGAGTCCAGAAGCGTTCGCGTGTGTCAACGTTGACAAACCCCGGGTCCAGCCAGGCCGCCCCCAATCGCACCATGTCCTCGGGGCGCGACATAAAGCCGCCACCGGGTAACTTATTGCTCAGATCAACGCGTCGCCACGGCTGCACACGACTGCCATCCAGTTGATAGAAGCTGGCACGGCCAGTCACAGCCTGGTCAACCACAGGCGAGTTTAGTGCCAGTGGTTCCAGCACCCACTGCTGCACCAGATCAGCGTATGGCTGTCCCCCGGCACTCTGTAAAACCGAGGCAATCAGCAATGCGCCAAAGGACGAATACTCGAATGCACTACCGGCTGCATAGCGTTGAGGGCTGCCATCAAACAGAGCCAGACCTTCGCGCACATCTGAATGTCCACGTCGCAGTGCCATGGAGTGATACAGGCCCAATGTGTCCCGGTTGGTTTCGTATTCCGGCAGGCCCGCCATGTGCGAAGCCAGTTGCCTTAGTGTCAGGTGTTGCCAGTCAGAATTGGGCAGTGCGTCATCGTAGTGGCCAATGGGCTGGTCCAGCTCAACAATGCCGGCATCGACCATGCGCGCGAGCAGCGTACCGGTAACGGGTTTTGAGGTGGAGCCAATACGATACAGGGTTTGCGGTGTTGCCAGCGACTGAGATCCCAGGTCTGCCCATCCGACCGCACCACTCCAGACCAGTCTGCCGTCTATGGCGACCGCCGCCGAAAGCGAAGGTGCGTGCACACGGGCCTGATGCGCCAATAGCAACGCGCAGGCTTGCTCCGCAATCGACTGCAAATCTGGCGCCATCGGCGACGACTGACAGGTCGTTGCGACAGGAACATCTTGCCAGCGCCAGGGATTGCGCAGGGAGGGGTTGGTCTCGGCCATGAACCCATAGGCTGGCCAGATCAGATAAATAAGGCCAGCAAAGACAACCAGCACCAGGATGGCAATAATTGAGCGAACAGACATAACAGCAAACTCCAAAGCAGAACTGAGGCTTTGGAGTTTGCCCGGCGCATGCGAGCAAGGTCTTGCCGATTCCCAAAAATTAGCGCCGATTCTGAATGCTGCGCCTGAATTCGCCGGGTGTCTGTGCGGTTTTAGTTTTGAAGGCGCGATTGAAGGGGCCAATGGAATCGTATCCCAGGTCCAGCGCGAGGCTTAAAATTGGTGTGCTGTCATACGCCGGATCGCTCAGTCGCGCTTTGGCATCTTCTATTCGCAGGTCATTGAGCAGGCCGTTGAAGTTACGATACCCGCGGGTCTGATTGATCAGGCGGCGCAGACGATGTTCGGGGCACGCCAGCTGCCCGGCCAGTGACGAGATGGTCAGTCCGTTCTGGTGATAACCCTGTCGGGCAATGAACGCATCCAGCGATTGTGCCAGTGCCGAATCAATGGAGGATAGCGAAGTTGTAGTAGAGAGGGGCATAGCCGGGATGGTCATGCCGGTTTCGGAAGGCTTGATCCCGGTATCCGTATCTGGTTGCTCGCGCTGGGCTGGATCGTGGCGTAGACGAAACAGTCGACTCATGGCGAAGCTGATAATCGACAGCAGGACTATGGCGTTGGCCAGGCCGAATACAGCGGTGTTGCGAAAATGCTCATCGGCCAGTTCAAACAAAACCAGCACTGCACTGTACACACTGATGCCCAGCACAACCATGATTCGGGCGCGGCGGCGGGCATCCAGCAGGTCATCGGTAAATCCGCTCCAGGCGATATAACCGGCATGCACAGTCAGCATCAGTCCCAGCGCATGAATCACATCGTGCAGGGGCGAGTTTCCTGCCTGTACGCCGAGCGCATAAACGTACACGGCAGCCGCCAGCGCAAATGCCAGCCGCGTCGGCTTTGACCATTTGCCGGGACAAAATTCGTCGTCAAACAGGTAGCGAATCAGAAGCCAGAAGATGAATGCAAAAGCATCGGTCAAGAGTAGCAGAAGATTACGCAGCAGTCCGTAGTGCTGGTCGGGGATTGGCGCTGTCAACATCACCAGGCCAGCCACGCTGATGCCAGCGGCGAGCAGCAAATGCCTGAGCGTGGTGGCGGGTTCACGTAACAGCAGCCCGCCCAGTAACAGCAACTGGCCAAGCACCATCATGCGAAGCAGGATGTCGATGAGGCTGATCATAGGCATGGAGATCATGAAAGGCTCTTATTCAACCAACGTACTTATTCTGTCAACTGGCTGAGCTGAAAGTGACCGGCCTCAACCTCTTCGCTCTCCACATGCACCCAGTCAAGGTCGAGCATCAGGTCCCGTTTCAATGCCTGCAGCATTATCTGTATCTGTTGATAGGCGGCTGCTTTTTGTTCTGGCAGCACGCTGATCAGAATCTGCATGCCCGGTTCCTGCGCCACGTGATCGTAGTGTGACTGGTATAGGTGGCCCTCAGTGGACCAGATACCGTCGATGGGGCGACAGCAGGCGCCTGCGAAATGTTGACCCAGATGCGGGGTCAGGTACGCCAGGATATTCTGATACGGGAAAACAGGTGCCGAAAGCGTGACGGTATACCGAATTCGTTTCATGGGTTACTCGTGGTTCCTGTAAAAATATGCAGTCAACAGTACCACGATAAGCACCGTGACACTGAGTACGTTTTCAGCGGACAGCAACGTGAATAGATCAAGGATCCCGACAGTTTCGTTGTGCTCCATGTCATTGCTCAGGCTTGCCAGATCGACCACAAGTGCCAGCAGGCTAAGGCCACCGAGGAAAGTCAGTATGGTTTGAATGCTGCGGGTTTGTGCACGTCGCGAAGCATCAACCAGACGATCCAGCCGCTTCTGTACCAGTTGCGCCAACTGCTGCAGACGTTGCTCCTGTTCCGGTACCTGCCATGCGTTGTCAAATTGCGCCAACAACTGGCGGCGTTTGCCCTGCATGCCGGCCTGCGCCGCCGAATATTGAATACTGATAAATTCAATATGATCATTGCGATATTGATGCAGGTCGACGGAGTCATGCAGTTGCGAATGGGTTTGTTCAAAGTATGCGCCATTGAACTGCGTCAGGGTTTTGTCCAGCAGCGATTCCGTGCGCAGCATCAAGGCGGCATGGAATTGCGACAGTACCATCACGCGCTGAATATCGGCCAGGTGGGCATAGTCGCACAGCAATGAATTACCGGATCCCAGCAAGAACAGGTCCGAAGCGTCATCCACGTTTTGCAGCCAGGCCTGATAATGATCGGCTGTGAGGCTCGGCGACTGAACCAGCATTCTGGCAACCCAGAGCGGTCTGCCTTCGCACAGGGTTGTCTTTGTATCAGCGTACACTTTATACGATGCTGGCGCGATAAGACGTCCGCGGCTTTCCTGCTCGTAAAGAAAACACAGCAGCGGTTGCAGATAGCCTGTTGCCAGTGTCTCGATGCGCTGGCTGATCGCCAGGTCGTCAATATTGTCCAGATCGACGGATGTTTGCAGCTCAACGACCAGCACGGCCAGGCAATTGTCGTAGCAGAACAGGGACGCACCAAGTACGTCGTCTTCCTGCATCATGGAAGGTAAGCTGATTTCTGCCGCCGCCTGATAGAACACAGGCAGACTATCGTGTGCAAGGGAGCCGTAGCCCATGGGCCAGCGACAAGGTTGGATATCCACACCGGGGAACTTTGCCAGCAGGTCCTGAAGTGTCCGACATTTTTCTTCGGCATCGGTGACCAGTTCTGTTTGCCAATTAACGGGGAGGCAAATGGGCGAGAACGTATAAACGATCAATTTGCTATCTCCCAGACTTCTATATGGTTTTGCCTTGCCACACTGTAGCCCCGGTGCCCGGGCAGGGCCTGATCCAGGCCGTGGCGCTGAAGTTCCGCCAGCACGCGTGAGTGCTCTGACTCATTCAGCCCTGCCATCACGGCATCTGCGCGACGCAGCATATACAACAGATAGGGCTGCACACCGGCGCTAACCGGCACATCGCGGAACCGTGTATTGATCACGCCGATATAACGCTGATGTGGTTTGTCGGAAACCGGCTGCCCGTCAGCGGGCTTTAACTGATTTACATGGTCATCCATAAACATCAGTTTGCTGGTGAGTTCGGGGAATATCTCTTCCGCAATATGTGCGAACAGCGGCGTCAGCGTTTCCGGCAGCGAGTCGTTGGCATAGTAGTCAGTGCCGTACTGCGTAAATTCGGGTGCATCCAGTCTGGGTGCGGTCATCCGCTCAACCCATCTAAATACCCGTGGCGCACGGCGCTTCATCAGATCTGATGGCACCGGGTCGCGACCCAGGTGTGCAAACATGGGGCCGATCAGACCATAGTCAGCCACCGAAGGCCGGCCGCCAAACAGATACGGGTGCTCGCGGAAATGATGTTCCAGAATATCCAGCAGCGACTCAAATGAATGTTCGATCACGGGAATGCTGGTCTCGGTGATACCCAGTTGCGGCAGATAGGATTGCATGCGAGTCATGATCTTTTCCGCCATGTCGTGTCCGGAGCCAGCGGCGAAGGCGTCACGCAGAAACGCTTCCTGTTGCCCGAGGTAGGACCAGCGATAGTGCATGGCATGTCGCAGCATGGCCTGGCTGCCATAATATTGAACGATGATGGCCAGTATCCGGTGCAGCGGACCGTCTGGATACGCGGGCCAGGGCACGCGACACTGCTCAAAGTGGTCAATGATGTCGACGCTGTCCTGAATGATGCGGCCGTCCGGAAGCATGACAACGGGAATGATGCTGCGCCCGATTGTCGGCATGATGCGTTGTGCGAAGTCCGGATGCGAGGTGGGGCGCTCGATGTAGGCAATGCCCTGGGTGCGCAGATAGCAGCGCACGACACCGGTATACAGTGAATGTGGTACACCATACAGTATGAGGGGGTCGGCAAAAGCGTATGTTTGTGGCATTGTAAGACCCATCTCCCTGTCGTGTTGTCAGGACCCGAAGTGTAACAAATAATTGGGTCATGTCGCGGTCAGATGCCGGGATGTCAGAAAGACGCCGGAATACCGGGGCGAGGCTGTCCCGAGCGGGATCAATTAACCAACAACAGGAGAAGCCTGATGAGCCTGACTCCCCGACAGACCTTGCGTCTCTGGAAGCCGGCGCCAACGGCGTATCCGCATGATGAACGAGGAATTGACGCTGGACGGTATCAAGGCAGACTTTATGGATGAACAATGGAGCGATCCGCAGAATCGTTGCTGTGCGTACAAAGCAACCTTTGCGGGTACATCTGTGTTTGATCGGGACGAATACCAGGGGTTGGCCGAAAATGGTTGTGAAACGCCGTGACTGAACTGACAGGTTCCCGGCATCATGGACGCCTGCGCCGCATTGCCCTGGCCGCTCAGGGTCTGACGCAGGCACAGCCTTTCGGGCGTGGTCTGGCGGGCACCCGCGATGCCATTAAGCATCTGGGTTACGTGCAGATCGACACCATTTCCGTGGTTGAGCGTGCACACCACCATGTGCTGTATTCCCGGGTGCCGGGATTCAAACCTGCCATGTTGAATCAGTTGTTGGCGGCAGGTGAGATTTTTGAGTACTGGTCCCACGCGGCCGCGTTCCTGCCAATGGCCGATTTTCGTTTCTCTCTGCCGTACAAACACGCCATCAAAAGTGGCCAGGTCCACTGGTTCCGGAACCGCGATGAAAAGTTGATGGGCGAACTGATGGCGCGTATCCGGAGCGACGGCCCGTTGCGCTCGCGAGATGTGGACTCTGGTGCCAGCAAGCGCGCTGGCTGGTGGGACTGGAAACCGGCCAAGAAGGCGCTGGAACAATTGTACATGCAGGGCGATCTGATGGTCTGTGATCGTGAGGGTTTCCAGAAAGTGTATGACCTGGCTGAACGGGTGTTGCCCGCAGATGTGAATACACAGATGCCGACGCTGGAGGAATTCGCCAATCACATCGTGGATCAACAGTTAAGGTGCCATGGCCTGGTGTCACTAAAAGGTCTGACCTATTTGCGGCGAAATGCGGCACTTCGCGGCGCCGTCAAAGTGCTTATTGAAGAACGAGTGGTACACGGGAGCTTGCAGCAGGTCGACACCAGAGGCGAGGTCTATTTTTTGCCTGCAGGTGCGTTGGAGCGCCGTCTTCCTCGCGCAGCAGATCGATTACAGATTCTTTCACCTTTTGACAACAGCGTGATCCAGCGTGACCGGCTGAAGACGCTGTTCGACTACGACTATCAGATTGAATGTTATGTGCCGGCCGGCAAACGCCAGTTCGGTTATTTCTGTTTGCCGTTGCTTTACCGTGATGAATTTATCGGGCGCATGGACTGCAAGGCACATCGTAAAACCGGTGAACTGGAAATCAAGTCATTGCACATTGAAAGCGGCGAAGCGGATGAATCGTCAGTGATTGCCTCTTTTGTTGAGGCCCTGCCATCGTTCTGCCAGTTTCAGCAGTGCTCGACAGTCTCGCTCACCCGCACCTGCCCGGACCATCTGGCATCGCCCTTGCGCGATGCAATGGAACGGGCAGGATGCCTGGGCAGGCCTTAATCCTGAACGTCGATGCGTCCGCCAATGTCGCGGTAATCTATGCCACCGGACCCGGTGTCACGGGCGCCAAAGTCGCCCTGTACATCGCGCACGGTGATATCACCCGAACCATCATCGTCAATACGCACGTTGCCACTGACGCGTTCGATGCGGATATCGCCTGAACCATCATCCGCGATGACAACATCACCTTCGGTATCACGTACCCGGATGTCACCGGAGCCATCGCGCACGCGCACATCCCGGGTGCCTGTGATTGTCATGGAGCCTGAACCGTCGTCAACGTCGATTCTGCCTTCAACATCGCTGATGTCGATATCGCCTGAGCCGTCATCGATTCGGACCGGGCCGCTGGAGTCGACAATACGCAGATCACCGGAGCCATCGTCGATCAACAGTTCACCGTGAAAATTCCGGACATCAATGTTGCCGCTGCCGTCATCGATATCAAGCAGCAGACCCGCGGGCACCGTCAGGTCGATGTCGATGTGGGCATTGAAGGACCCGGAGAATAATGAGAAGACATTAAAATTCTGGTCTGGTGTCACCGTCTCCAGCTCCCAGGTGTCACCGCGTCGCTCAGTCAGAATTTCCATGTCGTCGAGACGGCGACGAGAGTCAGCACAGGCCCGAGCCTGCACCTCGATGGGGGCATTGTCATCTGCAGATCCGATGATGCCCAGATAGCCGGCGCCGACATCAAGCGTCAGGCTGCGAATATCATCGCTGTCCAGGGTGAAATTGATGTCTTTGCATTCCTCGGCAAGTGCCGTACCGGAGAGTAACGCCAGGGGGAGTATGCCAGTTAGCAATATGCGCACAATTATTGTCCTTTTGGGTTGATGTTGCTGTCAGTCTCTCTATGGTGGTGACCGTGCTTCTAAAGAACACGGCCCTGATCGTTAGTTCTGCAAAAGCGGGGCCAATTTTACATACTAAAGTTAAGTGTTTGAAAAATATCAATTAAGAATTTCGCCACAGAACCATTGATCGGTCTGCTACGTAAGCATCGGTGAATTTGACAAGACTCTGGTGTTTTTCGCCAATGCCGGTACAACAGAGTATGACGCAGAATCAGCAAACGAAATGAGCAAGATGGCATCGCCAACGTTGACTCCCATGTTAAAGTAACATGGCTACGTACAGAGAGGACAAGCACTCAATCATGTCTGATAAAACACTGTCGGAAAAGCAGAAACAGCCGGCCGCAGCGGGGAATTCCACGCAGATAGTGGCGGCACACGTGATGCTGGCTATCGGCGCACTGAGTCTGTTCTTGATCGGCTGGCGCGCCTGGCCGACGCTGCAACCAGAGCCATTGCCGGACTTCGCGCTGTTCGAAGACACCGATGCGCGCAAGGACGCGTTCTTTGGTTATTTCCTGCCCCTGGTGGAAATGCGCAACGAAGAGATTCTGGAGTTACGCGCAGACTTGCTGCGCTTGCGCGACAACATAAGTGAGCTGTCAGGTCGGCAGCAACGCCAGATCAACCGGCTCGCAGAAGACTACGAGATAGCCGGGTTTGATATCAATGAGCCGGGTGATTGGGACACATTGTTGCGCCGGGTCGATGTGGTGCCGCCATCGCTGGCATTGGCACAGGCGGCCAAAGAAAGCGGCTGGGGGCTGTCGCGTTTCGCCCAGGAAGGCAACAACTTCTTTGGCCACTGGTGTTATGTCGAGGGTTGTGGCCTGGTCCCGGAATCACGTCCGGCCGGTGCCCGCCACGAAGTGGCTGCTTTCGATTCACCGGAACAGTCGGTGGAGCGCTATATTCGCAATCTGAACAGTCATGATGCATATCGGGATTTGCGGGCGATGCGCTCGCGGCTACGCGCGAATGAAGAGTTGATCACCGGGCTGGAGCTGTCAGAAGGTCTGCTGCGATACTCGCAACGCGGGCAGGCCTATATCCGTGAATTGCAGAGCATGATCCGCTTTAATGAACTGGACGAGCTGGATGAGCCGGTGATGGAAGAAGGCCTGCCGCTGGGGACCCACACCACGCCGTGAGGAGGGCCTTGACGGCAATGCTTTGCCCTAAAGGCCTTCTTTGAGGGCCTGAGTGGCGTTTTCCACCAGTGATACAAAGCGCTGATGCAGTGCCTGATAAGTTGAATCGGGAGTCTCATGCCGATTCTCCGCCAGTGTCTCAGCCAGCGTTGACTCCGCCTGCAGGCGTTGCTCAAGGACATCCCTCGCCTGATCAGCAGTGAACCAGGCATGCAGCCGGTGAAGCAACTGCTCGCCGGTTTCTACGTCAGCGTCCGGCGCCGAAGGAAGGTCACCGGTTTCACGTATCGCACGTGCCAGTTGCTCGGCCAACGGTTCACGCTGGTCGGCGATGCGCGTAAACAATTGTGCCGCGTGCTGATCATCAACAAATTCGGCTGAGTCCCGGTAGTGATCGATAGACTCCAGCAGCATCCGGTTCAGTTCCTGCAAGGCCACTTGCCGTTCCGAGCGTAATATACTCACCTGATTATAACTCCCTGTTATTCAGTTGCATGATCTTTGATGTGATTGTGCTCGTCAATTGCAGGCGCGACAACCTCCAGTGCTTTTGGCAGCACGCGAAAGCGGGCGGGAGTGTGGCAGACCGGCTCGCCGTCGGCATGGATGGCGAGTCGCCGTTTGCCAGTATCAATATCTATTGCCTCAGCCTGCGCACAGAAGACACGGCGGTCACGGCTCTGCTGGCCATTACGCAGCAGTGGTGCCAGTGTGATGAACTCCCAGGTCGACAAAGGCCGCAGGCTGTATAGCGAGAGTTTACCGTCGTCGATATGGGTGTTCTCATTGATGACATTACCGCCGCCGTAGTAGCGTCCATTGCCCACTGCCAGATGCATCGAACGCACGCGATAGTGTTTGTCATTCAGGGTCAAACGCGCATGGAACTGGTCGTGGCGCATGATGGCGGCGATCAATGCATGAGCGTAGCTGAACACCCCCCAGCGTTTCTTGTCTTCACTGCTGAGCTCTTCAGTTACATGCACGCCAAGACCCATATTGGCAACATTAAAGAAGTAGTGACCATTAACTTCGCCAACATCGACAGCTTGCCGATGGTTGGCTGCGATGATCTCAAACGCCAGTTCAAGCTCTTCCGGAATACACAGCGAGCGGGCCAGGTCATTGGCAGTGCCCAGTGGCAAAATGGCCAGCGGCAGTTTGCACTCCAACAGGGTCTTGATCATGGAGCTGAGGGTGCCGTCGCCGCCGCCAACAATGACCAGGTTAAGGTCCGCTTTACGTTCTTTCACTGCCGTGCAGCTTTCGTCGGGGCTGTGCGAAATCAGGTACTCGACCTCCATGCCGACCTGCTTCAGCCGTTCCAGGCCCAGGTCGAGCTCGGCTTCTGCACCTTGCCTGCTTTTAGGATTGACGATAAGCAGCGCTCGCGTTTTCTGAGTCCGTTCTATTGGCGTGCTGGGCGACTGTTGGGTTGATTCAATGGTCGAGGAGGGTGGCGTCATGAGTGAGGTCCTTGCAGCGTTTTTGGCCAATGCGGGCAAGCGCAGGCGTGTGCGTCCTTGCAGGTCTGCGTAATGGTGACGCGCAATGGGCAAAACTTCAATCGCTGCGTGCTGTTCAGTGCTGTGTTAAGAATTTGTCACAACGTTTGCAGCATAGTCGTCTGTTGTACTGTTCGGGGTGTTACGGATGAACTCTTTGCAAACCATAACGATCGACAATGTGTCCTGCGTCAAGTCACATTATGGCGTTTATCTGCGAACCAAATGGACTGACGCCACGTTTCATTTCTGCTGTCTTGGGCGATATGGCAATGCTTTCTCAGATTATCTTGACGGTCTAGACGCCGAATTCAGCTTTATAGATATCGGCGCCAATCAGGGTTTGTACTCGCTCATTGCGGCGCGGAACCCGCATTGCACCGGCGTTATCGCGTTCGAGCCTGTCGCCAGCAGTTTTGAGTATCTGCTGGACAATCTGCGCATCAATCAGGCGCATGCAAAAGTCCAGGCAATCAACGCAGCCGTTTCTGACACGGCCGGAATGGCAGAGATTGCGATAAAGCCTGGGCACAGTGGTGCCGCGTCTTTGCGCAGCACATTCAGAAATTGCTGACGTCTTGCGGGTTCTCGCATTTTCAGCAGATCGGCGCAGGCGCGCACTACGATATTCTGGCTACAAAATAGCGCCGGCTTCCGCCTCTGTCAGAAACGGCGCCGGCTCTCCCATGCGGTAACCGTAAATAACCGAGTAGGCCAGCACGTTCTGAACATAGCCACGGGTTTCCAGGAAGGGAATGGTTTCAATCCAGATATCCATCGGCACCGGATTGTCGGCGCTGCGACGCAGCCACTGTTTTACCCGGTTGGGGCCAGCGTTATAGGCGGCGGCAGCCAGCGCCCGGTTGCCATCAAATTCTTCCAGTAAGCCGGCCAGATAACGGCTGCCCAGGCGTATGTTGACGCCAGGCTGATAAAGGTCCGCCGTATTCACCGGCATGCCCGCGCTAAGCGCAGTTTCCCGGGCGGTGCCGGGCATCAGTTGCATCAGACCGCGGGCACCGGCGGGAGACCTGACATCGTACATGAACGCGCTTTCCTGGCGCGCAATGGCAAACAGAAGTTGCTTGGGGACATTGAGCTCAGAGGCGACACTGGCGAACTGGTCGCTATAGGCCAGCGGGAAACGCAATTGCATATCATCCCAATAGCCGATCTGGATCATGGCCTGAATACTGTTACGGTGCCAGCCCCAGTTGTCTGCAAGTTTGCCGCTGGCGGCAACCTGCTGTGGTGTCATGCGCTGCACGGCATATTGCCACTCATTGCGCGCACTGACCTCGTCGCCGAGTAAGTACAGTTCGTGGGCGCGCACGATGGAGGGCATATCGTAAAGCTCGTTGAGTTGTGGCTCGTCCACGGCCACAGGCGTATCCGCCAGCTCATAATCCAGGCCCAGTAAATCGGCTGCCAGGAAGCCATAATAACTGCGTGTTGCGGCCACGAGGCGGTACAGAGATTGTGCCTGCGCATCGGCCTCCGGCGTGCCTTTCTGTTCCAGCATGCGCGCCTGCCAGTAGCGCCAGCGTTCGCTGTCGCGTGCATCCTCCGGCAGTCTTGCCAGCCAGGTTTCGACACGTGCCCAGTCCTGACCGCGCAACGCATCACGCAGAATCCAGCTGACCAGTGTTTCTGTCACCAGCTCGGGCGTGTTGCGCAGCAGCGTTTCGGTTTCACTGACAAAACCCTGCAGTAACAGGCGCAGTGCAATCATGCGCTGGTGCTCGATAAAGATGTCCGCATTGAATTCGTGACGGTCGTGATGACTTTGCAGCAGCAACATGGCCAGCGGCGCGTCGATGGTCAACATGCGCCGGATGCCGTGCAGGATGATTTCTTCGGTTTCGCTGTTGCGGGCGCTGAGTGAGTCCATGTCGCGCAATCGCTCCGGTTCCCGGTCGATGCGCAGGTAAAGCTCCGCCAGTTCACGCTCGCGCGCGGGCATCAGGGTGCTGATGTAGCTGGCCAGGCGGCGGTGTCCTGCCTGCAGCGTTTTGCTGAAGCGTTGCCAGGCGATATCCGGGGTCAGAAAGCCTTCTTCCATCCAGGCTTCAAACACTGGGTCGCAGTCGTTGGGTTGGGAAACAGACACGTTCCACAAACGGTCGGCGTCGGCCAGTGTGGTGTAGTCGCCAAGTTCCAGATTTGCGTGCATGGCACGGCAGGTAAGACGCGTCGTGGTATTGGCAGGGTTATGGTAACGCACCAGGTCTGCACCACGATTTTCCCGCGCCAGCGCGCTGACCCATTCGCGCTCGAGGCGGTCACCGAGGTAGGAGTTCTGGTTCTGTTGCAGGAACTGGTCTATCTCAAAGAATTGCCCGTCGGTACGCTCGCCGTCGCTGTCTGCCTGTGCCAGTGAGGCCAGACGTTCGCTGAGCATGGCGTAGTCAAGATAGGGCAATAACGGATAGCCCGTGAGCTGTTCGCGCAGCGCGGCAAAAGTTGCGGTGTCATTCTGTGCCAATGCTTCGCGGGCGCGCTGGAAAAGGGCTCTTTCTGTGCTGAAGGTTCTTTCCGCGCCGAAGGCTCTCTCTTCGCTGAAGGCTCTCCCCGCGCTGCCGGTTGCCTGTTGGTCGGGGGCTGTGGGGGCGTCGGCTGCATTGACTGCGCCTGCAACCATACCGGTCCAGGCCAGCACCAGTGGCAGACAGACGCGGATGAATTTGCGAGGACTGTGCACAGTCAACATCGAATGATCCTGACGCAGCCGGGTCGATCGGCTGGATGATTTACATTTGAAAAATATCATAACACGACAGCAGACCTTAAAACTGTGCGCTACATTACAATGACAAGTATTTGAGGAAGGCTTTGTAATCAGATTTCCGGTGTTAATATGGCGCAGGGGCCTGCGGGATTAAACGGGTGTTCAGGGAAACAGCGAATCAGTGAAACAGTAAAACGAGACAACAGGAAGCAGCCATGTCAGAAAAATTCAGCGAATTATCACCGACGCTTACCGACTTTATCGGCGAGCAGCATATTTACTTTGTTGGCACAGCCGGCGCCGAAGGCCGCGTCAATGTGTCTCCCAAAGGCATGGACAGTCTGCGTATTCTGGGACCCAATGAAGCCATCTGGCTCAACATGACGGGCAGTGGCAATGAAACCGCGGCGCATGTGATGGAAAACCAGCGCATGACCATCATGTTCTGCTCCTTCGGCAAACAGCCATTGATTCTGCGTCTATATGGTCAGGCTGAGGTGATTCATCCACGTGACGCTGACTGGGATCAGCTCATCGGTGAATTCCCTGAGTATCACGGTGCGCGTCAGATCTTCCGCCTGGCCATTGATATGGTGCAGACCTCCTGCGGTTATGCGGTGCCACATTGTGACTACAAAAGTGAACGGGTAACGCTGGAAAAATGGGCTGAAAAACGCGGTAGGGAAGGCGTGCAGGACTACTGGGCGCAGAAGAATACGCTGAGCCTGGACGGTAGACAGACCGGCATCCTGCCGGAATGACGGCCACTTATGGGGACGGAGGGAATACTTTTTGATCAAAAAGTATTCCCTCCGTCCCCATAACGGCATAAATGCGGGTTTAATAATAAAAAAAGGAAATCTGTATGGAAATCAATTATATTGCGATTTTTCTTGCCGGCTTCTCGGCCTTTGCGCTTGGCGGGGTATGGTATTCCCCAATAGGGTTCGGCAAGGTCTGGCAACGTGAAACCGGCGTTAACCCGGACAACGTCAATCCGGTTAAAGTGTTCGGCGGCGCATTGCTGCTGTCCCTGATAGCCGCCTTTGTGTTTGCCATGTTTCTGGGGCCCGATCCGAGCCTGCAACTTGCCTTGGGTGCGGGCGTGGCCGCAGGGGCGGGCTGGGTCGCGACATCCTTTGGCATCAATTATCTGTTTGCCCAGCGTAGTCTGAAACTGTTCCTCATTGATGGTGGCTATCACACGCTGCAGTTCACGTTGTATGGCCTGATCCTGTCTGTGGTCTGACGACAGAGGTTTTGTAATTGGCTGGCGAATAAACCCGGGACCGGCGGTGTATGATATTCAGACGCTGCACAAACGCGGCGTCATGGATACACGGTGACGACGGAAGCGAATGCCAGCCATGAAAGTCGACATACACGTAGACAGTGATTTACTGCAGCAATGCCGGAACGGTAACGGCAAGGCATTCAGGGAACTGGTTGAGTTGCTTAAGCGGCCAGCGTATTTCCATGCGCTGTCACTGACCGGCCATAGCGATGATGCCCTCGACGTATCGCAGGAAGCATTTGCCCGTGCCTGGCAGAACATCTCCCGTTTCGATCCTTCTCAGCCGTTTTATCCCTGGTATTACACAATTCTGCGACGCATCGCTCTCAATCATCTGCGCAGCCACTCACGTCGGCGCGAGGATGGTGATGTCGGGCAAATCGATGCCAAGCCTGCAGAGACCGATGGTCCCGGCCAAAATTGTCAGTCGGCGCAATACAGTGTGCTGGTGCATCGGGTGCTGCAGGCGATGAGTGTTGAGGACCGGGAAATACTGTGTCTCAAGGACATGCATGACCACAGTTATCGTGAGTTGGCCGACATTGTTGGCATTCCGATCGGCACCGTGATGTCGCGGCTCTACGCAGCCCGGCAACGATTTCGGCAATTGATGAAGGAAAATGGTTATGAACACAACTGATTCCGAAGCGCGAGCGCTGATGATGGCCGTCCTCGACGACGAAGCCGATGCGATTCAACGACAACGGTTTGATGAGCTGCTGGCTGCTGATGCGGCATTGCGGCGTGAATTTGACGAACTGGTATCACTGAAGGAGCTGACCATGAACAATCAACCGCAGGACCCTGACAAGGCGCTCTGGCAAAGCTACTGGAGTGGTGTCTACCGACGTCTGGAGCGCAGTGTGGGCTGGGTGCTGATGTCCGTAGGCCTGATCATGTTGCTGCTTTATGGCGGCTGGGAGTTTGCCCGGGAATGGCTGACAAGTCCGGACATGCCCTTGTGGGTGAAGCTGGGTGGCGTCTTTGCCGTCATTGGCATCGCCATCCTGTTTGTATCCATCCTGCGTGAAACACTTTTTCATCACAAGCACGAGCGTTACAAGGATATTGAACGATGATGATTGCAACGTCACCGGCCGTTGCCGGTAGTAAAATAGTCAAAACCCTGGGCGTGGTCCGCGGCAATACCATTCGTGCCCGCCATGTCGGTCGCGACATTCTGGCGAGTCTGCGCATGCTGGTCGGCGGTGAAATCAGCGACTACACCAAAATGCTGGCTGAAGCCCGCGAACAGTCGATTGACCGCATGACGTCAGAGGCCAGGCAACTGGGCGCAAACGCGGTCGTTGACGTGCGTTTCTCCACCAGCCACGTCATGGCCGGTGCTGCCGAGATTCTGGTCTACGGCACCGCCGTTGTCCTGGAAGAAAACTGACCACTGACACTTATGGCACTTATGGGGACGGAGGGGATACTTTTTGATCAAAAAGTATCCCCTCCGTCCCCATAAGTGATTGACTCATCCTTCAGGTGTTAATATATTAGCATTATGTTAAATAATTAGCACGTGAGGGTTTGCCGGAATGGTCATGATCAGGTCGATGCTGTTGCTGTTGCTGCTTGCCGGCTGCGCTGCCAATAAAGTGCATGTGTTCAATAACAGCCTGACTGAGTCGGAGCTCAGGGCCCTGACCGGTGATATTGCCGGGCTGGGGTTGTCGCCGCAGTTGCGGGACCTCGAAGTGCCCGTCGGCATCACGCACCCTACGATAGTGATGCCGCGCGTTGTTCGCGACCAGGCCACCATTCACGCCCTGGAGGATGTGCTTCAGCGGCACGGCCTGACGGATGTCCATGTTGAGTCCCACTCCGTGCACAATCATTCCTATACCGACGACAACATCGGGCTGTACCTGACCAGCCGGGAAATCGCGACCCGGCGACAGGCGGAAGTCCGCAGCGTTGATCTGAATATCGAAAAGCTGGCCCGTGTTTACATGAGCGAATGTGAAAGCATTGATGCCGAGCTCAGTTTGTCAGCGAACGGTCTGGCGATGCTCGAGATCTACGAATGGGATGATGCTGCCGGCAGTGACACCTCCGTTTTCCTCGCCGGCAACTGGCAGACAGAGGGCACTCAGCTCAGTGTCGCCTTTGATCATGGTGACAGCCTGACCTTCACCATTGCCGAGTCCCAGACCCGGACAACACAGGGAGATACCCGTGGCATCGATCTGTTGCGTACATCGGCGGCTTCCGGGCAGGCCTACAGCCGTTGCAACTTTCGCTACATCGAACAGGTCTTGTGATATGGTGTCCTTGTAAACAAAGAAGGAGCCAAGTAAAAAAAGGAGCCAAACAAGCAACCCGAAAGCTGTGATCTGAGGAGAATGCCAATGAGTGCGCGAACCGATGTATCTGCAGACGCCCGAGGTAGTGAGACGCCTGTCATCCATACTGTCCAGCCCGCCGAACTTCGCTCGGTTCTACGTCAGGGGTTGGCCGATTTTGAAGCCAAACCCACCCACGGGGTTTTTCTGACCCTGATCTACCTGTTGATAGCACTGTTTGCTGCCATGATCGGCCTGGGTGAGAATTTCCTGCCCCTGCTGTTGCCGCTGGTCGGTGGACTGGCGTTAATAGGCCCACTGGCGGCCGCCGGCCTGTATGAACTAAGCCGGCGCCGGGAACTGGGCATGGACTATTCCTGGTACCACGTGTTCGATGTGGCAAAAGCGCCCTCTCGCGGCGGGATTGCGATCATGGGGGTGCTGTTGGCCGCTCTGTTCGTCGCCTGGCTGATGACGGCAGAGCTGCTCTACAGCGTGTTTTTCGCTGAACGGGCACCGGCTGATGTCGTTGCCATGATTCAACAGATCTTCATGACGCCGGCCGGGTGGCAATTGCTGGCAACCGGTACGCTCATCGGTTTTATCTACAGTGTCGTGGTTTACATGGCGACAGTTGTCTCGC
Organism: Pseudohongiella acticola; assembly: GCF_001758195.1. NCBI lineage: Bacteria > Pseudomonadati > Pseudomonadota > Gammaproteobacteria > Pseudomonadales > Pseudohongiellaceae > Pseudohongiella > Pseudohongiella acticola. The sequence continues at coordinate 1,904,583 of NZ_MASR01000001.1, read as the reverse complement.
TGCCGATGATGCTGCAACAAAAAACAGGTCTGGGAACCGCACTGATGACCTCACTGCGTACAGTGCAGACAAACTGGAAGGCGATGGCCGCCTGGTATCTCATTGTCGTAGGGCTGGTCTTGCTCGGCTCGCTGCCACTGTTTGTGGGCCTGGGCATTGTTGTGCCGATTCTTGGTCATGCCACCTGGCATCTGTACCGACGCTCAGTCACGGTGCCGTGAGCCAGCGCCACGACCCAGAGCTTTTGGGTGAATGATGTTGGAGTGGTAGTGTCTGCTAAAGCCTTTTATACTCGATGCCGGGCCCATTTGGGTCCGGCCTCTGGCCTAACTATGCCTGAAGCCTTTAGCATGGCTATAATCAATGCCATCAACAATCAATGCCATCAACAACGCTGGCGCTCATCAAGGCGCCCTCGATGTCAACCCACTCCACTATCCCAGGAGCCTGATTTGAAACCTGTTCTCAGAATTACCAGTCGACTGTCCTCATTTGCGCCGCTTGCTTCATTAGCATCGCTTAAATCTGCTATCAAGCCCGCACTACTTCCTGTTGTGGGTTTCAGCCTGCTGTTGAGCGCCTGTGGCGACAATGAGACCGCCGTCACAGAAACGGACATGCAGGACAACACGCCCCCGGCTGCCATGGAAGCCGACACCAATCCGCTTTTGGCGCCCAGCGATCTGCCTTATGGTATGCCGCCCTTTGACCAGATCCGCAATGAGCACTTTCTGCCGGCCTACGAGCGTGCAATGGAGCTGGAGCTGGCAGAGGTCGAGGAAATTGCAAACAACCCCGAATCAGCCAGCTTTGAAAACACCATCGTTGCTCTTGAGCGTTCAGGTCAGGAGTTGACGCGCGTGGCCCGCATCTTTAATAACATCAACGGTGCCAACACCAATCCGGACATGCAGGCCGTGCAACGCGAAATGTCGCCGAAACTGGCCGCGCACAGTGATGCGATTTCGCTGAACCCGGATCTGTTTGCCCGTGTCGACACCCTGTATCAACAGCGCGAAGAGCTGGCACTGGACCCTGAGTCTGACCGATTGCTGGAACGATACCACACCGGTTTTGTTCGTGCCGGCGCACAGCTGGATGAAACCCAGAAAGAACGCCTGCGGGAAATCAACAGCGAACTGGCAAGTCTGAGCACACAGTTTTCCCAGAACGTGCTGGCAGAAGTTAACGCCTCGGCCGTTGTGGTCGACACGCGCGAAGAACTGGCTGGTCTGTCGGATGCCCAGATTCAGGCGGCCGCCGATGAAGCGGCAAGTCGTGGCGAAGATGGCAAGTACGTAATCACGCTGCGCAACACCAGCGGCCAGCCGCCACTGACGTCGCTGGAAAATCGTGCGCTGCGCGAACGCATCCAGAAAACGTCGGTGGCCCGTGGCAGTCGCGGTAATGAGTTTGATACCACCGGGATTGTCTCGGACACCCTGAAGCTGCGCGCCGAACGTGCTCAGATGCTGGGCTTTGAGACACATGCCGATTACATCCTGTCCGAGCAGACTGCCGGCAACAAGGTTGTCGTCAACCAGATGCTGGGAGGTCTGGCGCCCGTGGCCGTTGCCAACGCCCGGCTGGAAGGCGAGGAAATAAAACGTGTCATTGATGAAACCGCCGAAGAGCCCTTCGAACTGCAGGCATGGGACTGGGCGTTCTATGCTGAAAAAGTACGTCAGGCACGGTACTCATTCGATGAGTCGGAAGTGCGCCCGTACTTTGAACTCAATAACGTATTGGACAACGGCGTCTTCTATGCAGCCGAACAGGTCTACGGCCTGAGTTTCGAGCGACGCGATGATCTGCCCACGTACCACCCAGACGTTCAGGTATGGGAAGTGTTTGATGCGGATGGCACCGGGCTTGGGCTGATGCTGGGCGACTTCTATGCGCGCGGCAGCAAACGCGGTGGCGCCTGGATGAACAGCTACAACACCCAAAGCGGCCTGCTCGGTGGCAGCAAGGTGATCGGCAATCATCTGAATATCACCAAGCCACCGGCGGGTGAGCCGACATTGATGACCTTTGATGAAGTCACCACCTTGTTCCACGAAACCGGCCATGTGCTGCACGGGCTGTTCTCTGATGTTGAGTATCCACGTTTTGCCGGCACCTCTGTGCCGCGCGACTTTGTAGAGTTTCCGTCGCAGGTTAATGAAATGTGGGCGACATGGCCCGACGTGTTGGAAAATTACGCCCTGCACTACGAGACCGGCGAACGCATTCCGCAGGATCTGCTGGATCGTGTGTTGGAGGCTGCGCAGTTCAACGAGGGCTTTGGCACTACCGAGTACCTGGCTGCGTCCATTATCGACCAGGCTCTGCATCAGTTGCCCCCCGGCGAAATTCCGGATGCCGACGCGGTCATGGCATTCGAAGCGCATACTCTGGCGCAGGCCGGCCTGAACTATGATCCGGTGCCACCGCGCTATCGCACACCGTATTTCTCCCACATCATGGGCGGATACTCTGCCGGCTACTACTCTTATATCTGGAGTGAAGTGCTGGATGCGGACGCTGTCGAATGGTTCCGGGAGAACGGTGGCATGACGCGTGAGAACGGTGACCGCTTCCGCAATACCCTGTTGTCACGCGGTGGCAGCGTCGATGCCATGCAACTGTATCAGGACTTTGCCGGGCGTCTGCCTGATATTGAGCACATGTTGCGCCGCCGCGGATTGCAGCCACAGTGAGAAGCTTCAAGGTACCCAATACGCTGGTACTGCTGTTTGCCATGCAGGTGTTGGCCCTGGTCATCACCTGGGTACTGCCGGCCGGGGAATTTGAGACAACCTTGAATGAAGCGGGCCGGGAACTGGTGGTTCCCGGCACCTTTACCCTGCTCGAGGACAGTCCTTCGCTCAGCGTGGTGGATCTGCTCACGGCCGTGCCCCGGGGCATGGCCGACTCGCAGGGTGTGATTTTCTTTGTTCTGATTGTGGGTGGCGTGTTGGCGGTGATACGCCACACGGGCGCCATAGAAGCGCTACTGGGTCGAATTCTGCAGCGCTTCAGTACGCGCACCGGGCTGTTGATATTCTTTCCCATGTTTGCGTTTGCCGTGGGAGCCAGCACCTTCGGTATGGCAGTTGAGTTTATAACCCTGGTGGCATTGTTGATGACGTTCTGTCTGGCCATGCGCCTGGATGCGATGACCGCGGTCGGCATTCTGGTTGTGGGTTACGGCATTGGCTACGGTGCTGCTGCGATGAATCCATTTACTGTGATGGTGGCGCAGGACGTTGCCGATCTGCCCCCAGGCTCAGGTATTGCCTTGCGGCTGGCAATTTTTCTGCCACTGTTACTGCTGGGTTTCCATCATGTGTACCGTTACGCGCAGCGCGTCAAGGCGGATCCGGGTGCGAGTCTGGTTTATGACCTGCGCAACGAACATGAAGATGTCTCTGCCGACCAATATCCACCGCTGACGCGGACCCGCAAACTGGTGTTGCTGGTCATGATGCTGGGTATCATGACATTGGTGGCGGGTGTCATTTTTTACGGCTGGTATCTTACCGAGCTCAGTGCCCTGTTTGTGGCGCTGGGCATCATCACCGCGGTAGTGGCCCGTATCAGCCCGGACGATACCGCGGTTGCATTCTCCAAAGGTGTCACCGATCTGGCGGCCACGGCGCTGTTGATTGGTATGGCCCGAGGCATTGCCCTGATTCTGGAAGACGGCGAAGTGTTGTATACCATCGTGCATGGTCTGTCCGTCCCATTGACCATGGTCGGCGCCGAACTGGCGGTGGTTGGCATGCTGCTGATGCAGAGTCTGCTGAACTTCTTTATTCCCTCTGGCAGCGGCCAGGCCTACGTGACCATGCCGTTGATGGCGCCAATGTCGGATCTGTTAAATATCTCAAGGCAGACAGCGGTGCTCGCCTATCAGTTCGGGGATGGTTTCACCAATATGATCATTCCCACCAACGGCATTTTGATGGGGATTCTGGGCATTGCCGGTATTCCCTACGATCGCTGGTTTCGCTTTCTGATGCCATTGATGCTGAAGTTGTTCCTGGCCAGCTCTGTCATCCTGATCGGGGCGGTCTGGTTCGGTTACTGAGCCGGGTACAACAACACCGGTTCCAGATCGACGGCGCTATTATCATCGCTGAATGACACCAACCCGTCCTGGACCAGACAGTGCAGGTTCATCGTGCGCTGCGCCAGTAGCGCCAGCGTCTGTGTCTGCTCCAGTGGCAGGTTGACGATACGCAGATTGCCCTGACGGTTAAACTGCGCACTGTGCTGCTCATGCCACATCTCGGCAATGCGCCCACCATAACAATAGACCGTGACCTGTTGTGAGCGTCCGCAGGCTTTACGCACCAGGCGTTCGTCGGGCATGCCGACATCTATCCAGTGTTCGATGTCACCGGTCAGGTCCTTCTGCCAAAGATCCGCTTCATCCTCCGTACTCAGCCCCCGGCCAAACTCCAGGCGCTCATGGGCGTTAAGCGAAAACGCCAGCAGGCGGACCATCATGCGCTCATCAGTTTCGGACGGATGTCGCGCAATGGTCAGGCTGTGCTCCTGATAATAGTGCCGATCCATGTCGGATATCTGCAACGTTGCCTTAAATATGGTTGATTTGGCGGCCATGTGTGAAGCTTGCCTGTCTGGGAAGTGAGGTGGGCATGATACCGCAAATTCACCAACTCAATTGTTGTCTCTGTTGTCGGGCTTGTTGCAAATAAGAATTAATATCATTATTATTGGCGTATATACGTCCCTGCTCATGCCGGGCAATAAATCCGCACCTCCTCAGGTTATGACATGTTGTACAAGCTCGGCACCGTTTTGCCTGCTTTTATTTCACTGTGCCGCCGCGAGCTCCACGTCAAATGCTGACAGTGGCAGCTATTGCATTGTTATTAAACGGCGCCGGAGTTGGCCTCCTTTACCTGTCCTGGCGCGACCGCGCTGATTCAAAAAAATGGCGTGTGCCGGCAGCCTGGGCCTTGTTGGCGCTGGCAATGTGGGTATGGACGCTTGCCAGTGGTGTCGAGTTTGGTGTTGTTCAGGTTTTTCTGGTCAGCGCCGTGCTGGCGTGGTTGCTGGTGTTGTTTAACGCCCGTAAACGATCGCCGGACAGAGCGGCCCGTCGCGAGCTTTCCGATCGGCCGGCAATAGCCTCCAGTGCAGGCCTGGCGCTTCCGAATGCCAGTGCATTTGCCCGCCAATGCTGGCTGTTTATTGTGGTTGTGCCACTGGCAGGTGCTGCTTCGGCGTTGGCCACAACAGCACTGGCACAGCTGTTGCCGTGGCAGCAGGGCGACAGGCTGGTGCTGACACTCTATGCCATGCCTGCTGTCTGGGGTGTGGCCTGTTGGTGGGCATGCGCAGTGCCGAAATCGTACTGGCCGGCTTTGACGTTCACGCTGGCAATGCTGGTCAGTTTCCTGGTTTTATACGGATAATCGACAATGAAGCTTTCGTTGCCTTCCTCGCTGGTCAAGAACTCCATCAGCAGCCATTCCTGGTTGGGCCTGCTGACCGGGGCCCTGATGTATCTGATCTGCGTATCTGGCACGATTGTGGTGTTTACCAAATACCTTGAGCGCTGGGAGCAACCCGACGTAGCCGAGTTCCAGTCCATGTCAGCTGAAACCGCCGGGCTGGTCTACAATCAGTTGCATGAGATTGCCCCCGACGTCGGCGGCGACATTCTGTTGATGTTGCCGCGCCCTGATGAGCCGCGCGCGTCGCTGTTCTCCAGCGAAGGCGCCTGGTATCTGAACGAAGACGGCAGTCGCGGTGACGATCTCAGCCATCAGTGGACAACGATGCTGGCAGATCTTCACGTCTACCTGCATTTGCCGAGCAGTTTTGGCATGGTGGTGGTCTCCATACTCGGTGCCATGCTTTGTGGCCTTATTATCTCCGGTCTGTTTTCCCACCCCAATATCATCCGCGATGCGTTCAGTCTGCGCTGGGGGAGCTCCCGGCGCCTGCAGCAGACCGACTTGCACAATCGGCTCAGTGTCTGGGGCGCGCCTTTCCATCTGGTGATTGCCGTCACCGGGGCGTACTTTGGCATCGCCGTGCTGATGAACATGCTTTTTGCCAGCGCCTTGTTCGAAGGCAATGCTGGCCGTGTTGTGGATGAAGTGTATGGGGCAGCGCCGGCACTGCAACAGGAAGTCGCGGTGATGGACCTGGAGGCGGCTCTGAATGAACTGGCCATTGTTGCGCCTGACGCGAAACCATTTTACGTCACGATTGAGGAAGCCAATACGCCGCAGCAATACATGATCATAGGCGCCGAACACGAAGGCCGCCTGATCTATGCCGAGCAGTATCGTTTTGATCACGCTGGGCAGTATCTTGGCAAAGCCGGATACACCGACGGTTCTGTTGGGCGGCAAGCGATATTTTCGGTATTCCGGCTGCACTTTGGTGAATTTGGTGGCTTGCCGATACTGTTTCTGTATGGCGTGTTTGGACTGGCGTTGTCTGTGGTGTGTGTCAGTGGTATCAATATCTGGCTGGCACGGCGGAAAACCCGGGACGCACTCAACAATCTCTGGATCGGGCTGGTCTGGGGCACGCCGGTCGCCATTGCTGGCAGTGCGTTGCTGGTTGTATTGACTGGCCTGGCCGCTACGACGACGTTGTGGCTGGTGCTGGTGGCCTGCATTGTGCTGTCGCAATCGGTCAACAATGACTTGCGCGGCACGTCGCTGCTGCAGTTACTGGCTGGCATTCTGTTGTTGATGCTGGTGCTTGTGCATACGCTGATCTACCAGCACATGGCGCTGCGAGGCGCCGCACTGATCGTTAATCTGTTTTTGGCTTCAGGAGGGGCAATAATGCTCTGGCCTGGTCTGCGCTCGGGGATATTCAGCCGGGTCGTTACCCCGCCGGCGTGAGGCTTGAGCTGGACGCCATTGACGTTGATGCTACGCCATCTCTGGCCCGGGAATCGCTATACCCCAGGTTAAGTTCCGGCATCTCACCTTCCCGGGTAAAATAATTTCCGCCGATTCAAACCCTATGGCGTCTGTTGTCGTCTAACTAAGCAAACAGGGAATACAATCGGTTCATGTCAGCACACGTTACCAAAGCCATACAGTTGGCACAGGGGGGAGACCGTCAGTCTTTTCACTGGCTGTATCAGCAACACATCGGGCGCGTGTATGCGGTGTGCTGGCGTCTGCTCGGTGATCGACAGAAAGCTGAAGACGCCAGTCAGGAAATATTTGTTAAGGTCTGGCAACGCCTGCCCGATTTTAAAGGTGACAGCAGTTTTGCCACCTGGGTGCATACGATAGCGACACGCACGGCGGTTGATTGTTGGCGAAGGGACCGACGGCTGACGTTTGTAGCCCCGGATCAGATGGATGCGTGGGTGGAACATGCTGGCGCTGCCACTGACGGTGGCAGTGTGGGCGGGGCTCGGGATCTTGAGCAGGCCATACAGCGTCTGCCAGCTCAGGCGAAAGCAGTGTTTGTATTGTTTGCACTGGAAGGCCATCAGCACAATGAAATTGCAACGCTGCTGAACATTGCCGAAGGTTCGAGCAAGTCCCAGTACCACCGTGCCAGGCAGTTATTAAGAGGTTTCCTGAGTGAAGACTGAACAAGAACTGGATCAATTGATAGATGCACTGCCGAGCGACCTTCAGCCGGAGCGCGATCTATGGTCATCACTCGCGGACCAGCTGCCAGCACGGGAGCCTGTCAGAAAGCGCCGATTGTCCGCGTTAATTCAGCCAATGGCTGTGGCGGGCGCACTGACCCTGATGCTGGTCATGGGATGGCGTGCTGTACTGGTGCCGGAAAACACCGGACCGGCAATAGCCGGCGGTGATGATGTAGTGGAAGAAGAGGCAGTCGCAGCACAGGTAGTTATCGCGCAGCAGTTTGAGCCCATCAAAGCTGAACAGTTAAGTCAATTGATGCCAGGCAGCAGAAATTTTGGTGACTGGCAATATCAGATGGCCGCCTGGGACAGTGCGATTGGTCAGGTCAGTACCGCACTGGAATATTATCCGGACGACCCACAACTGCTTGCGCAGATGCAGCGCCTTTACGCTCAGCAAATTGACTATCTGCGGCTGATCGGTCGCGTCGATGCCAACGATTATTTTTCAGGAGACGAATTATGAATTCAGCAAAGTCATGGATCAGGGCAGCAGCGCTGACATTTTCAGTAATCACCATGCAGATGTTGTCAGCAGCAGAGGCGCCAGTTGCCATTGATGAGGTCCGGCAGGTTGGTGCCAACGAAAGTTTTGAAATAGAGGTCATGCGGGGTGATGTTGTTATTCGTGTTGGAGACGATAACAGCTTCCGGGTTTCCGGTACCCTGGACGAACTTGCAGAAGGTTATGAGCTGCGTTCAAACAGTGGCTTCACTTACTTTGAAGTGCTGATGCCCCGAAACATCAATGGCAGCAGGGCTCGCCGGGCGGAAGAGTCAGACCTGGAGATGGTAGTGCCCGTGGGCAGTCGCGTCAGTTTTATCGGGGTCAACGTTGACATTGATATCTCGGGTGTCGCGGGTGGCAGTGAGGTGAACACGGTGAATGGTAATATCACCGCGACCGGCCTGTCCGATCGCGTTGATCTGCGCACCGTCAATGGCAATATCAGAAGCACTGACAATAGCGGTCGCATAGATCTGCAGACCGTCAATGGTGATATACGCGATACCGGTTCAGAAGGTCGCGCCTACTATGAAGCCGTTAATGGCGGGCTGGACATCACCAGCGCTGCCGAAGAAGTGGAAGTGACCGTGGTTAATGGTTCGGTGGAGGCACAGCTGAGACGAACCCGTGAGCTCACCCTGCGCAGCGTCAACGGTGACATCGAAGTCATGCTGACTGAAGCAATCTCACCCGTCATCATCGGCAGCACTGTCAGTGGTGAGATAATCCTGAATTTGCCCGGTAATATCGATGCACAATTCAATCTGGAAAGCCATGCCGGTGGCAATATCATTAACAATATTACAGATGATGAAGTCGCTCGCGCCCGATTCGGGCCGGCACGCAGCCTCGATTTCTCCACCGGACAGGGAACCGGCATTGTCGAGATGAGCTCGGTCAGCGGCCGTCTGGAGTTACACGCCAACTGATCCCTCCTCTGCGGGCAGGGAAGCCCGCACCCTTTAACCCTGAACTCAACCATGCCGATCGCAGCGATGCTGCGATGCGGATTCCTGCGCCCCGGATTTGGTGATAGCAACTACCGCAGTTGAAAATTAACGAAGGAAAAAACCAATGAAATTACACTTAGTTTTACTTGTTTTGTTAGCTGTCCTGCCAGGCCTGACCGTGCAGGCACAGGAACCAGAAAAACAACAAGGTGTCGCACGTGATGCGGTGCTGGTCTACAACCCGGATTTCTTTGCCGCCTCCAGCCCCGCGACGGCGGAAGACATGGTCGAGCGCCTGCCAGGCTTTCAGCTCGACAACGGTGATAATGTCCGTGGTTTTGCTGGCGCCGGCGGTAATGTGTTGATCGATGGCGCACGGCCGGCGTCCAAAACTGACAATGTCTCATCTGTGCTCGGTCGCATTCAGGCGGGTCGGGTATCACATGTTGAACTGATACGTGGCGGCGCGCCGGGCATCGACATGCAGGGTCACAGTGTTGTCGCCAATGTGATACTCAGCGATGAAGCGACACGGCAGCAATCCCTGTTGGCGCGCACTTACTTCTTTGAAGGAGGTCCCACTCTTCCGAGCGGGCGCTACGAGTTCAGCAGCAGCGACAGCGGCACAAACTGGGGGTTTAATATCGGCCGCAGCCTTTCCATCAACGATTCAACCGGAACCGGCACGTTGGTGCGGCGCGATGGTAGCGGCCAGGTCACGGATATCGAGCAACGGGAAAACAAGTTTGACGGTGGTGGTTGGAGTGGTCGTGCGGACTGGGCCGCGCCCGTGGCAGCAGGCCGGCTGGAAATTACCGGCGGCGCCAGCATCAATGACTTTGAAGAGTGGACGCAGTATGTCGCACCGACGTCACAGCGCCACTTTGATTTTGCCCAGGAAAACCGCGATGCCGACCTGGGGGTCAGGGCCGAGCAGAATCTGTCGGAGACCATGACGCTGGAAGCTCGCTTGATTCAGAATCAACGCCGTATTGAAAGCGTCAGTTCTGCGTTGATGGGCACAACCTTGCAACGGTTTAACACCGAGCGTGAAACCGGAGAGTCCATTGTGCGCAGTGTGTTGCGTTGGCAGCCCACTGACCGGATGAAAGTGGAGAGCAGTGCTGAACTGGCTTACAACGTGCTGGATACCGAGCAAAGTTTTACTGTTGATGGTCAGAACGTACCCCTTCCGCAGTCCACCACGAAAGTTAACGAACTGCGTACCGAGATAGCCGCCATTGCCACCTGGCAACGCAGCGACTCACTGACGCTGGAGGCGGGTGCTCGCCTTGAGCGGTCAAGGATCCGGCAGATCGGCACTGCCTCCGCCGAGCGCAGCTTTTTTTACCCGAAGCCACGCCTGGCAATGACCTGGGATTTTATTGAAAACCATCAGCTGCGTTTACGCCTGGAGCGCGAACTGGGGCAGTTAAATTTTAATGATTTTGCCGCCTCGTCGTCACTGACCAACAATGAAGTGCTGGGCGGTAACCTGGATCTGCGTCCGGAACAGCGCTGGGTATCCGAGGCCGTACTTGAGCGTCGTTTAAGCGCCGATGCCGTGCTGTCACTGACACTCCGCCATGACGAGATAAGTCATGTGGTCGACGTGTTGCCGCTGGAAGACGGTCTGACGGCAATTGGTAATATTGGCGATGGGTCACTGGACCGGGTAGAGCTTGACCTGCGACTGCCGTTGGACCGTATCGGGCTAAGCGGGGGCCGCCTGACGCTGAATGCACGGTATGACCATGCCCGGGTAAACGACCCGACCACCGGGCGCGAGCGTCAGATATCGGATGTCAGGCCATTCACCGGATCGGCAAATTTCGAACAGGATCTGCCCACCTGGAATCTGGTGTGGGGTCTGGACTACACCCCGTATTTTCGTGAAACAACATTTAATCCGGATCAGCGACGCGACGTAGAATTGCGTCACTACCTGACCGCGTTTGGCGAATACACGTTCAGTGACAGCTTTACTGCTCGAGTGGAATATACGGTATGGGATGATTTCCGCATCAACCGGCAAAGCTGGTCAGATCGAGTAATGCAGACCATTGCCTTCTCCGAACAGGAACGGGTGAATCCGCGTAACTTCATACAAATGCGGCTGCGCAAAACCTTCTGAGCAATAACCAGGGTGGCGGCCGGCGGTGCGTAGACAGCCTGCCGGATGCGGTGTACGCTTCAGGTCTTGCCGATGACCGGCTTGACCTGGAGGAAGCGCCACGTGAGCGTATTCAAGCGATTGACCATGGCCGCCAGTGCCGTGTTGATGGGGTTTGTTGCCAGCCAGGGCCTGGCCCAGGACCAAGGGTTGGATTGGACCCAGGTTGATGAAGAAGTACTGGAACATTTCCGCACCATGGTGCGCATGGACACCACCGATCCACCCGGGCGTGAAATCGAACTGAGCGACTACCTGGTGTCAGTGCTGCAAAGCGAAGGCATCGAGGTTGATATCCATGCCCTGGAAGAGCATCGGCCCAATGTGGTGGCACGTTTGCGCGGTAACGGCAGCAAACGCCCGCTGTTGCTGATGGCGCATCTGGACACGGTGAATGTAGACCCGGACAAATGGGTGTTTCCGCCGTTCAGTGCCGAACGTGATGGCGGCTGGATCTACGGACGCGGCACCGTCGATGACAAGGACAACGTCGCGGCGGCGCTGATGACCATGCTGCTGCTGAAACGACAGAACGTCGAACTGGACCGCGACGTCATTTTCCTGGCCGAGTCGGGCGAAGAGGGCGCCACCCGCATTGGCATTGAATACATGGTCAACGAACACTTTCACCGGATCGACGCCGAGCATTGTATCGCCGAAGGCGGCAGTGTGGTGCGCCAGGGCGGACGGGTACATTACGCTGGCGTGCAAACTGGCGAGAAGTTGCCACGGGCCATTGAGCTAAGCAGCACCGGTGTCGCCGGTCACGGCTCCGTGCCGCTGCAAAGCAATGCCATTGTGGCGTTGTCGCGAGCCATCACCGCAGCCGCCGACTGGCAACCGCCGGTGCGTTTCAGCGACACCATCAGCACCTACTTCTCTCGCCTGGCAGCAGTTTCCGAGCCTGAGGCGGCGGCCCGTTACCGTGCGCTGCTGAGTCCCGGCACCGCTGACTTCGATCGGGCGCTGTCCTATCTAAAACAGAATGAACCGCGCAATGCGGCAGTATTGTTCAGCACCATTTCGCCCACCATTGTCGACGGTGGTTATCGCGTCAATGTGATCCCCTCCGATGCCACGGCAACGCTTGATGTACGTCTGCTCCCGCAGGAAGACCCGGAAGCATTTCTGGTGGCACTGCGAGACGTCGTTAATGATGCCAGCGTTAACGTCAACTGGGCAGCGCGTGATGTGCGACCTGGTGCCTCAAGCCGACTGGACACGGAGGCTTTCCGGGTCATTGAGGAAGTCATGCAGGCGCACTATGACACTACCGTGATCCCCACCATGAGTACCGGTGCTACCGACATGGCCTACCTGCGGGCGCGCGGCATCCAGTGTTATGGCGTTGGGCCGGCCATCGATGCCGAGGACGGCCCGCTTGGGTTTGGCGCGCACAGTGATCAGGAGCGCATTATCGAAGAAGAGTTTTACCGCTTTGTTCGTGCGCACTACGAAATAGTGCAACGACTGGCGGCTGCGCAATAAGCCGTCAACCAGAAAGCTGAGTTGGCAGCGTTTTTGTCATTTTAACGTGTGGGATGGTGACCTCGACGAAGGGGTCACCTTCCACCTGGTAGCCAAGTCTGGTGTAAAAGCCGATGGCAGTGTCTCTGGCGTGCATATGCAGATGGCAGATTCCCTGACGGGCCAGTAAGCTTTCGACCCGCGTGATCAGCTCCCGCCCCAGCCCGGCCCCCTGCATATTTTCATTAACCGCCATCTGCCGCAGTTTGGCGTGACCCTCTGTCATCGGCACAACGCTGATGCAGGCGGCCAGGTCATTGGACTCGGTAATCAGGGCGAAATGCCGGTGCCCGACTTCGGCGGTACGTTCCCGAATATCCAGCGTCAGGCCCAGCGGTGTGCGCAGCACCGCCTGGCGCAGCAGCCAGCAGCGCTCGTAAGCTTCCGATGCAAATGCCATTTCAATCAGGGTCATGCGTTGAGCTTATCGACAAGCCAGGATTTTATCAATCGTGTAAAAAACTAGGGGTCAGGTGCTCGCTGTGCTAGTCTCGAAGAAAATGCCTACACAAAAACAATGAAGGTGGCTTTATGACAAGCGGGCGAGATATTACGACCATCACTACGCTGAAAGCGTTTGTGTTCAGTGCAGCCGCAATGGTGCTCTCCACATGGGGCGGCCAGACCCTGGCGCAAGACCTGGAGCCTGTTGGCCCCATGCCTTACGACATTCCCGTTGACTGGATTGAGCCTTTTGCTCGCCAGGGCTACTCCTGGGGTGGTAATTCAGGTGTCCACGTAGAATCCAAAGATCGCATCATCGTGCTGCAGCGAGGGGAGACCGAGCTGCCGGATCCGATTCCGCCCGAGTACACCAATTTCCCCGGTTCCATGGGCTGGAACGTGATTCAGGGGCAGGGACGTACCTGGCAGAACGTCATGTATGTGATCAACAGCGAAGGCGATGTGCTGGAGGTCTGGGATCACTGGGATTACCTGTTTGCCGGTACCGATGGCCCGGGCCCTCACCGTCTGCGAGTCAGTCCCTACGACCCGGAGCGTCGCATCTGGGTAGTGGATGAAACCAATCACGTCATTTATGTGTTTTCGCAGGACGGGCAGGAGTTGCTGATGACACTGGGCGAAAAAGGCGTGTCCGGTGACGATGAAAACCATTTTGGCTTACCGCAGGACGTAGCTTTTCTGCCCGATGGCACCGTGCTGGTGGCCGATGGCCTGGAAAACGCGCGTGTGGTCATTCTGGGGCCGGAGGGTGACTACCTGTCCGAGTTCGGCAGCCGTGGCGGCGAGCCTGGCCAGTTTGCCAGTGTGCATGGCTTGGCCATGGGGCCGGAGCACGATGTGTATGTTGTCGATCGCAACAATATGAATATTCAGGTGTTCCGCCAGACCAATCGCGACAGCAATGATCCCTATCCGCGCTACGAATTAAAAATGCGGGTGACCGGGCCCAATTTTCCGCTGGATATTATTGTCAGTGAAGATTATTTCTGGGTGACGGACATTCGGCCGCCCAAGATCATGCAGTTCGATCTGCAGGGTAACCATGTCTATACCTGGCTGCTCCCGGGTGAAGGCCCCACTGCCTGGCTGGAAATGCATTCCTTCTCGGTGGATGCTGATGGCAACGTCTACGGCACCGACAATCAGTACGCCCGGCCGCAGAAGCTGGTGCCCCGCGAAGGTGCCGACCCAAGGCATTTGATTCAGCCTCAGTACGTGCCCCGCTGACCTGGCTCATGTGAACTGCCCGTGGTGTGCAGCCGTCAGGCCAGTTTTTGCTGGCCTTTGGCGGCGTACATGGCCTGGTCGGCATATTTCAGCAGACTCAGTTCGTCTTCACCGTCATACGGGTAGACCGCAATACCCACGCTGGGTCTGACCGGCAGTTCTGTGTTGTTGATAACAAAAGGTTTCTCAAAGGCTGAGATCAGCTTGTCAGCCACTTCCTGAGCACTGCTGCGTTCGTTAATGCGTTCGATCAGAATGACAAACTCATCGCCGCCCAGTCGTGCAGCGGTATCGGACTCGCGCACGGTCTGACTGAGGCGGTGGGCCACTCGCTGCAGTAACTGGTCGCCGGCGGCATGCCCCAGCGTATCGTTGACATATTTAAAACCGTTCAGGTCGATAAAAAGCAGGGCAAAAGAGGTCTGTTGACGACGAGCGCGAGCCAGCGAAGTTTGAATGCGGTCGGACAACAGCTCGCGATTGGGCAGGCCAGTCAGCGGATCGTACTGTGCCGCGTAGCGCAGCCTGTCCAGTAACGCGCGGCGAGAGAGCGCTTCCGATACCTGTTTGGCCAGCAATTGCCAGTGGTCCTGGTCCTGCTGGCTCAAACTGTCTTCGTCGTAAAAGCCCGGGATATCCAGTGTGTTGATGATGCTGTGTACCTGATTCCGCAGTTCGCTCAGGTCGACGGCGGTATGTGAGGCTTCCGAGATGGCGTACAGTGCAACCTGGACCGCTTCGTTGCGTCGACGCTGAGAGATGTCCCGGGCGACCCCGATGCGGAGTTTTTCACCAGGCAGCCAGCGTGCCGTCCACATGATGTGAACGGTGGTGCCATCCTTGCGGATGTAGCGATTTTCCACCTGGCGAATCTCACCGGCCGTCATTACTTGTTCGGCGGTTTTTTTGGTATACGCGATGTCTTCAGGATGAACAAAATCGAAGATAAGGCGACCAATCATTTCGTCAGGCCGATAACCAAAAACCTGTTCGCTGGCCGCCGAGACAAAAACGAAACGACCGTCAGGGTCGACGACGCAGACGGCATCCAGCAGCAGGTCAAGAAAAGCGACCGGGGGAGTATACGATGGCGTGGGCATGTTCACAGCCCGAAGGCTGCAGGGACCGATCTTAAGTCCAGACCCCAGATCACCGGAACCAGAAAGTAGACAGCCAGCACGATCAGGAGTGCTGCGATCACGTTCATGGCAAAACCTGTTTTGACCATTTCCAGAATGGTCAGTTTATTGGTGGCGAAGATGATGGCGTTGGGCGGGGTGCCAACCGGCAACATGAAGGCACAATTGGCCGCCATCGCACAGGGAATCATCAGCGCAAACGGGTGGATCTCCAGCGCCAGCGCCAGCGCCGCCACAACGGGAATGATCATGGTGGCGGTGGCCGTGTTGGAAGTGATTTCAGTCAGGAACAGAATCAGAAATGTTGCACTGGCAATGATGACGATCAAATGGAAGCTGTCCAGCACGGTCAACTGGGTGCCCATCCATTCGGACAGACCGGTGCCACGGAAGCCGGCTGCAATTGCCAGTCCGCCGCCAAACAGCAGTAAAATACCCCAGGGGATATTAACCGAGTCCTGCCAGTCCAGGATTCGTGCTGGTTTTGCCGGTGACGTTGGAATGACAAACAGCAGTACTGCCGCCAGCACGGCAATCATGCCATCGGTGATTTCCGGCAACAGGTCGCTCCAGATAAATCCGCGAGTAATCCACATGAAGGCGGCAAAGGTGAACACCGTTGCCACTGCTTTTTCTTCAAAAGAAATACGGCCAAGCGCTACACGCTCCTGCTGGATGAGGGCTTTGCCGCCGGGTAGGCCCTTGATGCTCATCCTGAAGGCTATCCGGCCCAGATAGAGCCAGGCAATGGCAAGCAGGATCACCACAACCGGCACGCCAACCAGCATCCAACTGGCAAAAGTAATATCGATATCAAACAGTTCCCGCGCCTGCGCCGCCAGAATAATATTGGGTGGTGTGCCGATAAGCGTGCCAAGACCGCCAACGGTGCCGGCGTAACCCACGCCAAAAATCAGCGCTTTTTCGAAAATCGGGATGTCACCGGCTTCGGGTTTGCCTTTTAATGAGCTGGCTACCTGGGCGGTGATCGCCAGCGCCATCGGCACCATCATCATCACCGAGGCGGTATTGGAAACCCACATTGACAAAAACGCAGTGGCGATCATGAAACCCAGCAGGATGCGCTGCGTGCTGGTGCCGACAAAGGCAATGATGGCCAGGGCAATACGTTTGTGCAGGTTCCATTTCTCCATTGCCGTGGCGATAAAAAAGCCGCCGAGAAACAGAAAAATAATATCGTTGCCGTAGGCTGACGTAACGGTACCGGCGTCCAGTGCACCGGTGACTGGCAACAGCACAATGGGCAGCAACGATGTGGCCGGAATCGGAACCGCTTCGGTGATCCACCAGGCCGCTACCCACAACGTTGTTGCCAATACCGCGCGTGCCTCGAAACTGAGGCCTTCGGGGGCAAAAAACAGAAGAGTAAGCGCAAACAGCAGTGGCCCCAATACAAGTCCGATGGTCTGTGCTTTGGAGTAGGAGGACGATGGCGTAGCGTCTTGCGTGTGCATGTTATTATTGGATCCTTGTGGGTCTGAAGCCCTTTTTGTTCGCGTCAATCGCGGCAACCCTGCAAGAATAGCGCACTAATGCTGAGGCGTCATCACCAGACAACAGTGCAGACGCCCGTTTAGCTTTACACTGTTAACCTAAACCACAAATTTGCGGACCAGTTGGGTCATTTTCGCAGAGGTTTCGTCAAGCGTATTGGCTGTCTGTGTTGAATGCTGCGCGGATCGTCGGGAAGCCTGAACCAGATCTACAACATTGATGACATTTTTATTGATCTCTTCGGTCGCGTACGTTTGCTCCTCCGCCGCCGTGGCAATTTGCGTAATCATGTCCTTGATGTGCGTAATGGCTTGCGACACCTCGGTCAGTGATTTGCCAGAGGCGTGCGCCAGATCGACAGTGCTCAGCGTTCTTTCCTGGCCCTTGCGCATTGCCGATGATGCCTGTGCGGCGCCGCTCTGAACTGTCTCAATCATGCGCTGGATCTCCGCTGTGGAGTCCTGTGTTCGGCTGGCCAGCGCGCGGACTTCGTCTGCGACCACGGCAAAGCCACGACCCTGTTCTCCGGCCCGCGCCGCTTCAATCGCTGCGTTCAGCGCCAGCAGGTTGGTCTGTTCCGCGATGCCTTTGATCACGTCAAGCACAGTGCCAATTGCCGCGGTGTCTTCCTCCAGGCGGGCCATTGCATTCGAGACGTGATCAACTTCGCCAGACAGCTCATTCATGGCCGCAATGGTGCGATCCATGATCGCCATGCCTTCGCCAGATGCCTTGCTGACCTGCTCGGCGGACGCGGCAACATTGTTGGCGTTGCCGGCGACTTCCTGCACAGTCTGTGTCATTTCAGTAATAGCCGCGGCAACCTGGTCGGTGCATACTTCTGTGTCGCCCGTGTGTCGGGAGATTTCGCTGGCAGACTGGTTGATATCAGCGGATGCAGTGTTGAGTTCGTCGCTGGTCGACTGTACTGAGCCGATGATGCCAGCGATCTGTGATTGCATGAATGCCAGATCGCGGGTGAGGTTACCCAGTTCATCCTTGCGTGAACTGGCGAGTGACTGGCTGAAGTTGCCTTCTGACAACTTGTGTATCATATCCATGATTTGCTGCAGCGGCCGAATAAAGCCGCGTTTGATGGTCTGCCATGTGGCCAGCAAAATTATCAGGGCAACACAGAGTACCGCGACGAGTGCAAGGCCGGCCACCTGCTGACTGCTGCGTGACAATTCAGTGGCAATGGTTTCATTCTGTGTGCTAATGGTGTCGGCAGCTTGTTGTAGCAACGCAGTAGGTTCGCGGTCAATGCCGGACACGGCTTCATCGCCGGCGCTATGGTTCATGCCGGTGGCGTTAAAGGCATTCAGACCATTCTGGTATTGCGCCAGCAGTTGCTGGTGACTGCGCTGAAATGACTGCACCGAATTGCGGGCGGCGCCAGGTGCCATGGCATTCACCAGTGACAGGGCGCGTGACTGAATTTCTTCATGCAGATTGGTGAAGCGGCCCCAGTATTCATCGCGGCGGTTGCGGTCCTGTCCGCGCAACAGAACATTCTTCCATTCCTGGACCTGGATTTTGAAGTTAAGGTTGAGATTGTGGATGTCGCGTTCCTGTTGAACCTGGGTGTCGATCAGGTCACGGTACTCTGTGACTTTGCCGGTCAGGGACCAGATAGCGGCGATACTGACGACCAACAACAAGGCGATGCCGCCAACGATAACCGACATCAGCCGGGTTTGAATACTGTTCATGATATGGAGTACCGATAGGGTCTGGAAAAATAGGTAGATTCAGACTCTGTATCGGCAGTCGGCGACGCTTGTTGAGGGTTCAGTGTCTGATCAGTGCGGCGGGCGCGGGATCAGCCGTGCCGTTCTGTTTTTATATGCCTGATATGTGGGGTCGTCGCCCCAGCGTTTTTCGGCGCGTGCCTCCAGCATGGGTATGCCACTGACGCGAGTGATCAACAGGGTAATGAACACCGGTGATATCAGCGCCACCAGTTGCCAGCCGCTCAGTGCCGGCACGGCGATGATGGCGATGCCGATCCACAACATGATTTCACCAAAATAGTTCGGGTGCCGGCTCCATGCCCACAGGCCGCTGCTGATAAAGCCGCCGGTATTGACCGGATCAGCGCGGAATGCACGTTTCTGGGCGTCTGCCACTACCTCAATGATAAAACCCGTCAGCCAGATGGCGAGACCCAGAAGCGCAAAGATGCCAATATCGACGCGGCCAGTGTTAGTAATGGCTGCCAGTGCGGCTGCGCTGCTGACAAATACCCAGACCGCCTGCAATGTCCAGGTCAGCAGAAAGCGCACAAAATCTGGCTTGATGGCGTCAAAGCGGCCATCGCGCCCGTCTTTGCGCACGCGCAGGAACAGAAAGCCTCCCAGTCGCGTGGCCCAGATGCAGACCAGCACCGCCAGGATTGCCGCGCGCCAATCCTGCGGCGGCGACAGTGCCAGCGCAAGCAGAATCACCATGACAAAGGTAAGGCTGCCGGTCAGGTCAAAATAGTGTTCGGTCTGAGCCAGATAGGAGGGTAAAAAAATCAGCCAGTTCAGGGCAAAAGCCATGACGGCGCAGAGGGCAAACACCGGAATATCGACGCCACTGGCATTGATGCGGGCACTGCCGTCGCTGCCAGCGATGGCAATCAGCGCGGCAAATACGATTGCCAGGATGATGAATATCAGCAGTTTGCTGTTGCTGGCCGGGGCGGTGGTACTTTTATTTTCGGATCCTGTCATGATCTCTCCAGTGAAGTAGGAGGCTGTCCGTCTGGTGTGGTTGATACGGACGGACAATCAAAACAGTTCTATTTCCTGCCGTTGTTTGTCTCAGGTGGCGCTTTCCAGCTCGGCCCAGCGTTCAAACAGCGCATCCAGCGTTTCCTGTAAGGCGGCCATTTGTTGCAGGGTGGCCTGGACGTCGGCGGCCGGCTTGTCATAAAAGCCGGGGTCCTCCATCTGGCCGGTGATGTCGGCAATGGCGGTTTCGGTTTTTTCGATCTGCTGAGTGACCTGTTCCAGTTCGCGCTGTTGTTTAAAGGACAGTTTTTTGGTCGCTGTCGCTTTTTTGGGTGCAGGAGCGGGCGCTGGCGCAGATGGAGCTGCTTCGGCGGGTTCCGCAACTTTCTGTGCTGCCGCTTTGGCTTCCGATGGCGCGTCTTCAAACGACATCATTTTGCCGCCCTGATCCAGCCAGTCCTGATAACCGCCGACATATTCTTTGACGACGCCAGGTGCTTCAAACACGATGCAGTTGGTGATGACGTTGTCCAGGAATTTCCGATCGTGGCTCACGACCAGCAACGTGCCGGTGAATTCCAGCAGCAGCTCTTCCAGTAGTTCGAGAGTCTCCATGTCCAGATCGTTGGTGGGCTCATCGAGTACGATCAGGTTGGCAGGTTTGCTGAACAATTTGGCCAGAATCAAGCGGTTCTGTTCACCGCCGGACAGCGATTTGACCGGTTGCCGGGTGCGCTTGGGCGGGAACAGAAAGTCCTGCAGGTAGCTGATGACGTGTCGGTTCTTGCCATTGATTTCGATGAACTCACGGCCTTCAGCGAGGTTGTCAATCACCGTCGCTTCCGGGTCAAGCTTATTGCGTAACTGATCGAAGTAAAGAATTTCCAGGTTGGTGCCCAGTTTTACGTCGCCAGCGTCCGGCTGGGTTTCGCCCAGCAGAATGCGCAGCAGGGTGGTTTTGCCGCTGCCGTTGGCGCCGATAAAACCAACACGGTCGCCGCGCAGGATCTTGGTGGAGAAGTTCTTAAGTATGGGTTTGTCATAACCGTGGCTGAGCTTGTTCGCTTCCACCACAATTTTGCCGGAGCTGGCGCCCTGTTCCAGTCCGAATTTTGCCTTGCCGGTCTGTTCCCGGCGCTGGCTGCGTTCCTTGCGCATGGCCTCGAGCGCCCGCACGCGGCCTTCGTTGCGGGTGCGGCGGGCCTTGACGCCTTGCCGAATCCAGCGTTCTTCGTCGGCCAGCTTTTTGTCAAACTCGGCATTGGCTTTGTCTTCGGCTTCCAGTTGTTGATCGCGGAAAGTCAGGAAGCTTTCATAGCCATAATCCCAGCTGCGGACATGGCCGCGATCCAGCTCAATAATACGGTTACTGATTTGCTGCAAAAAGTGTCGATCGTGCGTGATCACCAGTATGGCGCCGCGAAAATCCTTGATTGCCTTCTCCAGCCATTCAATCGTGGGAATATCCAGATGGTTGGTGGGCTCGTCCAGCATCAACAGATCCGGATCGCTGATCAGGGCCCGTCCCAATGCGGCGCGACGGCGGCTGCCGCCCGACAGGGTTTTCATGCGGGCGTCAGCGGGCAGATTAAGAATATCCAGCATGCCTTCAATCTTGTGCTCAAAGGCCCAGCCGTCGCGCTCTTCAATCTGCTTCTGCAGCGACGCCAGTTCGTGCATGTTCTTCTCGTCGCCCCAATCCAGATCTTCATCGTGGGTCAGCGCGTGATAGCGGGCCAGCACGATGCCCAGGCCTTCCAGGCCATTGGCGATATAATCGTAGATGGTCTGTTCATCCTGCGCGGGCAGGCTCTGATCAAGATAGGCAACCTTGATGCTTTCGGCTCGCCACAGCTCGCCGCTGTCCGCCACAATCTGTCCCATCAACACCTTCATGAAGGTGGACTTGCCGGCACCGTTCTGCCCCAGGATACCGATACGCTCACCTTTGTGAATGGTCAGGTTGACCTGGTCCAGCAGGGGCTGGTCGCCAAAGGCGAGAGAGAGGTTGTTGAGTCGGAACAGCAGCATAACAATGACAATCCTGAATGCGCCGCGCGCGGACGTGTGCGGCTTGTATTTGAGGCGCTGCAGTATAAACTTATCGGGCTGGTTATGACAGTTAAGCCAGTATGACAGTTATCCTCAGGTGACCGTCAACCCAGGAACCCGGAACACAGACCGCCCTTTGCCCGGCAGGGGCCGATCGAATCAAGGAAATCATGCCCGACAACGCCGTATCCGCACTTGACCAATTACCCTGCGAGCATCTGCCTGATGCACTGACGCCCATCATTGAGCGCTACTGGCAGCGCCTGCTGGAACGTGAGCAGGAAGCGCCATCCGGGCTGCCTGAGCTGCTGGCGGAACAGCGACGGCTGGCCGAACAGATGGCGCTGGTGTGGGCAGCGAGTGATTACGCCGCCAACCTCTGTATTGAAAAGCCGACCCTGTTGCTGGAGCTGGTCAAAAGTGAGGAGCTGCTACATCTGATCAGGGATGACTATCATGGCCAGCTGCAGGATAGCCTGGCGGATCTGACAGACACGCCCGACGAGGCCGGGTTAAAAACCCTGTTGCGGCAGTTTCAGCAACGGCAGATGCTGCGGCTGATCTGGCGGGATGTTTGTAAACTATCCTCAGTGCGCGAAACCGCTGCCGAAGTGTCTGCATTGGCCGAGGCCTGTCTGGACGTGACGCTGGCGCAACTGCACCGCTGGGCCGTGCAGACGCACGGCGAACCGGTGGCAGCGCGTTCGGGCAAGGCCCTGCAACTGGTTGTGTTGGGCATGGGCAAACTGGGTGCATCAGAACTTAATCTGTCGTCCGATATCGATCTGATTTTTGCTTATCCCGAAAGCGGCGAAACCAGCAAAGGCATCAGTTGTCAGCAATTCTTCCTGCGTCTGGGCCAGCAGCTGGTGGATGCACTTGACGCCGTCACAGCGGACGGCTTTGTGTTTCGTGTTGACATGCGCTTACGTCCGTACGGCAGCGAGGGCGTGCTGGTTTGCAGCTTTGATGCCATGGAAAACTATTATCAGTCCCAGGGACGAGACTGGGAGCGTTACGCCATGATCAAGGCACGCACCGTTGCTGGCGACCGGGAGGCGGGTGCAGAGCTGATGCAGCGCCTGCGACCTTTCAGTTACCGACGCTACCTCGATTTTTCCGCCTTCGAATCGCTGCGCAGCATGAAGCAGCAGATCAACAAACAGGTTCGCAAAAAAGGCATGAGCCAGGACATCAAGCTGGGTGCCGGCGGTATCCGGGAAGTCGAGTTTGTGGTGCAGGCATTACAGATGGTGCATGGCGGACGTGACAAACGCCTGCAGCAGACCTCCTTGTATAACGCCATGGACGTGCTGCGCGAAGGCGAATACCTGCCTGCCGACACCGTGCAGGCCTTGCGGAACTCTTACAGCTTTCTGCGCGACCTTGAGCACAAGTTGCAGGGTTTTGCCAACAAACAGACGCAGTCGCTGCCAGCGTCGGAGCAGGAACAGCTGCGGGTGGCACTGGCCATGGCGGTGCCTGATGTCAGACATGCTGACTGGTCGGCATTGATGTCTGTTCTGGAACAGCACCGTGACATAGTCAGACAGCATTTTACCGATGTCATTCATACCGACGAAGATGACGATGACGCCAGCCGGCATGATGTCGATGACGATGAGTTGCAGGGCCTTTGGCAGCAGGAACTGAGCGAGGAAGCAGCCACAAAATTGCTGGCAGATCTTGGTTATGAGGCGCCAGCACAGACCTGTGAACAACTGCTGGCGTTCCGCCGGGACAAGGTTTTCCAGACACTGCCGGCAGAGAGCAGGGCGCGTTTTGCGCGATTCATGCCGTTGCTGCTGGCAACGTTGGCAACCGAGAAAACGCCCAGCGTGGGTTTTTCCCGGGTCATGAAAATGGTGGAATCAGTGGCACGGCGGACCGCCTATATTGTTCTGCTGGCCGAGAACCCCGGTGCCATGAAACAGTTTGTGCGTCTGTGCACTGCCAGTCCGTTTGTCGCCGAGTTCCTGAGCCAGCACCCGGTACTGTTGGATGAACTGCTGACGGTGATGGAGAAACCTCCGGAAAAATCCGAGCTGCAGGCCGAGTTGGCGCAGGGTCTGCTGCGCCTTGGCGAAAACAGCTTTGAAGAACAGATGGAGTACCTGCGTTACTTTAAAATGTCGCATACGCTGCAAGTGGCGGCGGCGCAAATTACCGGCACCATGACGGTGATGAAAGTCAGTGACTATCTGACGTTCACCGCCGAAGCCGTGCTGGAGCAGGTGCTGGCCTTGTGCTGGCAGCATCTGACTCACAAGCACGGTTACCCGGTCAATCTGAGCGGCGAGCACGGCACCATGGATTTTGCTGCAATCGCCTATGGCAAGCTCGGCGGCATCGAGTTGAGCTACATCTCTGACCTTGATCTGGTATTTCTGCACGACGGCGCCCTGGATGAAGATACTGTGACCAGCGACGGGCAGAAGAGCATCAACAGTCGTGAGTTCTACACTCGCATGGCGCAGCGTGTGATCACCATGCTGGGCACGCATACTGTGTCCGGCAAACTCTATGAAGTTGACATGCGTTTGCGGCCTTCAGGTGAATCCGGGCTGCTGGTCAGTACCTTGCCCGCGTTTGAGCAGTATCAGCAGAAAGACGCCTGGACCTGGGAGAAGCAGGCTCTCGTGCGTTCGAGGGCGGTGGCTGGCTCCGCAGCGATGGCGGCTGATTATGAGGCGTTGCGGGCAAAGATTCTGTCTCAGCCTCGTGATCGGGCGGTGCTGGCTGAAGACGTCGTCAAGATGCGCAAACGCATGCGCGAGGAGCTGACACGCAAGGCCGGCCGTAACGCTTCACAGCCACCGTTTGTGATCAAACAGGGCGAAGGCGGCATTGTGGATATAGAATTTATGGTACAGTTTTTTGTGTTGTCCCAGTCCGTCGACTGCCCGGCGCTATTGACCTATTCCGACAATATTCGAATTCTTGAAGCCGCAGCCGGTTGTGGCGTGCTTTCGGAGGCGGAAATTGAGCGGCTGATCGCGGCCTACCTGGCATTGCGTGCGACGCTGCACGAGTTTGCCCTGCAATACACGGAGTCAGGTCCCGAATCCCGGGCCAATGATGAAGCCATTGCCAGCGCGCTGGCACCACTGGAAAAAGTTCAGGCAGATGTGATTCAACTTTGGCAAAAGGTGTTCTCTGTCTATGACAACTAACGCAACCTCGCCTCGCCGCATTCTTGTCGTTGGCCCTTCCTGGGTGGGTGACATGGTGATGGCGCAATCGCTGTTCATGGAGTTAAAGGTACAACACCCTGACGCTGAAATAGATGTGCTGGCGCCGGCCTGGAGCCGACCGCTGCTGGATCGCATGCCGCAGGTGGCGTGTGCGATAGACCTGCCGTTTGCGCACGGTGAGCTGGGGCTGACGCGCCGTTTTGCGCTCGGTCGGCAACTGCGTTCCCATCGCTATGACCAGGCCATTCTATTGCCTAATTCATTCAAGTCCGCACTGGTGCCGTGGTTCGCTGCGATTCCGCTGCGGACTGGCTGGCGTGGGGAAATGCGCAGTTGGATACTCAATGATTGCCGTATACTGGCGCCAGAGAAATTGCCGTTGATGGTGCAACGTTTTCTCGCGCTGGCGTTGCCGAAAGATGCCGCACTGCCGGGCGCACTGCCAGAGCCGATTCCGGTGCCGCAGTTACGCGCCGATCCGGAACAGGTGCTGGCGGCGATGAATGAGTTTTCCCTGGTGACGGAGTTGGATATTCTGGCCTTATGTCCTGGCGCTGAGTTCGGTGACGCCAAACAATGGCCCAGCGAACACTACGCTGCTGTTGCCAGTTCGCATTTGGATGCGGGTGGTCAGGTATGGTTGTTCGGTTCCGCCAAGGATCGTGCTGTGACCGAGGCAATCATTGCCCGTTTAACCATCCCGGATCAGGGCAGGTGCCACAATCTGGCCGGGCGCACCTCACTGGCACAGGCGATTGACCTGTTGTCCGTAGCCGGTGCCGTGGTGAGCAACGATTCGGGGCTGATGCATATTGCGGCCGCTCTGCATCGACCTGTGGTGGCGGTGTATGGCTCAACTTCGCCTGAATTTACGCCGCCGTTGACAGATCGGGTAGAATGTATGTCAATCGATATTGAATGTCGACCCTGTTTCAAACGTATCTGCCCCCTGGGACATAAACGTTGTCTGACCGAGCTAATGCCGGCACAGGTGATAGAAGCTCTGCGACGAGTGTCGCAGCCATTGATAGCCTCCAGCGCAAACCGGCCTTGATGTCAGATCAAACCCGGAGCACCACATGGAAAGACTGCTTTGCACATATTGATCGTTAAGACGTCATCACTGGGAGACATTATTCATACTCTGCCGGCAGTGACCGACGCCGCGCGTGCCATTCCGGGTCTGAAGATTGACTGGGTGGTGGAAGAGGCGTTTGCGGAGATACCGGGCTGGCACCCGTCAGTAGAGCGCGTGATTCCGGTCGCGATACGACGTTGGCGAAAGCACTGGTGGCGAGATCTGTTTGGTGCCGAAGTGCGTCGTTTCCGGCAGCAGTTGAAACACACACAGTACGACCTCATCATTGATGCGCAGGGGCTGGTAAAAAGTGCCTTTATCAGTCGTCAGGCGCGTGGCCCCATAGCCGGTCTCGACAGCAACAGTATTAAGGAGCCGGCCGCCAGCTGGCTCTATAACCGTCGCCATGCGGTACCCAGGTCCGAGCACGCAGTGCAGCGGGTGCGGCAGTTATTCTCCCGGGCAATGGGGTATGCGTTTGACACCAATACACTGGACTATGGCATTGCGTTGCCAGGCGCAGACAGTCATGCACCGGATCCCGATTCGCCCCCGACGCTGATGTTCCTGCACGGCACCACCTGGGACAGTAAACACTGGCCCGAGCCTTATTGGCGCGAGCTGGCGCGGCTTGCCAGCGATGCCGGGTATAACGTGAAACTGCCCTGGGGGACCGCTGACGAAGAAGCGCGGGCGGTCAATGTGGCACAGGGGCTGCCGGGGGTTACCGTGCTGCCCAGAATGTCGCTGAGCGCACTGGCTGGCGAGCTGTCCGCCAGTACTGGTGTGGTGGCTGTGGATACCGGCCTGGGTCACTTGGCGGCGGCATTGAACCGGCCGACTGTTTCTATTTATGGCGCCACGAATCCTTTTTTATCAGGGACTTTCGGCTATCATCAACTGCAGTTGAGATCCGACCTTCCCTGTGCACCGTGTATGAAGAAACATTGTCATTATCAAGGTCAGCCACTGACGGACACGCTGAGCGATGGCAGCAGTTTTGTGGTAACGCCCGCGTGTTATCGGTCTGCGCCGCCGGAAGCCGTGTTGTCGCATCTGCAACGCATTATTGCTCAGGCCAGCTTTTCGCGTGGGGTTGGGCCATGACGCTGGCGTTCCTTATCTATCAATATTTTCCGTACGGCGGGCAACAGCGCGACTTTATGCGCATTGCGCTGCGCTGTGTGGCGGCAGGCTATCAAGTTCGGGTGTACTGCCTGAAGTGGCAGGGTGATATTCCTGATGGCGTGACGGTGATCCGGGTGCCGGTCAGTGCGCTGTCGCGGCATGTCATGTACCAGCGTTATTCTGAATGGGTCGGTGCAGCGCTGCGGCAGAACCCGGTTGCCGCCGTGGTCGGCTTCAGCAAGATGCCGGGTCTGGATCTATACTTCGCCGCTGATCCGTGTTTTGCTGAACGTATGCAACGCGAACGCCGTTTCTTTACTCGCAATTTGCCACGGTACCGGCATTTTGCGCGCAACGAACAGGCCGTATTCGGGCCCGCTAGCGAGACACGGGTGATGTTGTTGTCACCCCGGCAATATCAGGATTTCAGTGAGCATTACCCAGGTTGTGAGGATCGTCTGCACCGATTGCCACCGGGCCTGGATCAGGATCGATTGCCCGCCCCGGAAACGTCTGCGATGAGGCAACAGTTCCGGCAGCAGTTTGCTGTGCAGGACGATGAGTATGCAGTTCTGCAGATTGGTTCAGGGTTTCGCGTCAAGGGGCTGAGCCGCGCTCTGCGTGCGGTGGCAGCATTGCCTGTGGCTATTCGCAACAAGACCCGGTTTTTTATTGTTGGTCAGGATAAACCAGCGAAGTACCAGCGTCTGGCGAGAAAGCTGGGTATCGATGTGCGCTGTCACTTTCTCGGCGGTCGTGATGATGTGCCACTGTTTCTGCAGGGCTGTGATTTATTGTTACACCCGGCGCTTAGCGAAAGCGCAGGTTATACTTTGCTGGAAGCGGTGATCAATGGTCTGCCGGTGTTGACGACAGATACCTGTGGTTATGCTTTCCATGTCTCCGACGCGGGTGCCGGTCAGGTATGTCCATCGCCGTTCTCGCAGTCTGACCTCAATGCTCGCCTGCACGAAATGCTGATTTCCTCAGACCGCGCTAGCTGGAAGCGCAATGGCCTGGCTTACGCCGGCAAGGTTGATCTGTTTGGTCTGGCCGATCAGGCGCTGGTTATTATAGAGGAGGCGCTGCAGAACAAGAGCAGGTATGAACATGGGGGTGGCTATGACCGTGTATCTGCGTGAAGATATTGCTGCTCAGTGGCGTGGTCGTGATCCCTTTGTTGTCGCTGACCAGTTGCAGGGCGAAGTCTATCGATCGGTAAAGACTCGTCGCACATTGCGTTTTGAGACCGGCGGCAAAACCTATTTTATCAAGATTCATCATGGCGTCGGCTGGTCCGAGATTTTCAAGAACCTGATCAGTGTACGGCTGCCTGTTGTCAGTGCCCGACAGGAATGGCTGGCCATTGGTCGGCTGACCGAGCTGGGTGTGCCGACCATGAGCGTCGCCGGCTTTGGCGAGCGTGGCTGGAACCCGGCGCATCGTGACTCCTTCCTGATTACTGATGAGCTCACCGATACCGTGAGTCTTGAGACCTTGTGTGCAAGGTGGCCGCAAGGTCGTCCTGACTTTGTGTTCAAACGTCGTTTGCTTGAGCAGGTCGCACACATCAGTCGCCGCCTGCATGGTAACGGTGTCTGCCATCGCGATTTTTACTTGTGCCATTTTCTGCTGCATTGCCCGCCCGGCGGTGAGCCTGACCCTGGCGCTGAACCGAAATTGTCGGTCATTGATCTGCATCGCGCCATGATACGCGACACACTCAGTCCGCGCTGGATTGAGAAAGACATAGCCGGCCTGTACTTCTCCAGCTTCGGTATTGGTTTGACGAAAACCGATCTCTTGCGTTTCCTGACGTTATATACCGGGTTGCCACTGCGGGAAGCTCTGGTCGTGCATGCGCCGTTTATTCGGCGAATCCAGGCCCGTGCCAACAAAACCTGGCGACGCGATCAGCGCAAACTGGCGCGTGCCCGCTCGGACGCGCCTGCTGCCAATAATGGGGGTAGCTAAGGTGGCCGCCGGCGATATCAGACAAGAGGGCAGCAGCGCTAACCATCCAGGCGAACGTGCGCGGCAATGGCGAGCGCTAAAACCAACCTTGTTCCGCGACAGCAAAGAACGTGTTTGTTATCGTGAATGGGGACGCTTTGCGGTCTGCCAGCGCGCATTGATGTCTTCGGAGGTTGATGCGTTTATCCGGGACCCGGACAGTTTTTTTTATCAGGGCACCATGCTCAAGGATGGGGATTCCACCACGGTAACTGCGATCGCCCTGGATGGCAGGACTTACGTGGTCAAGCGTTATAACCTGCGCAACGTCTGGTACGGCATTCGTCGCCTGTTCCGGCCCACGCGGGCCTGGCGCTGTTGGTCAAGCGCCCACATGCTGCAGACGTTTGGCGTGGCTACGCCGACGCCG
This sequence comes from Pseudohongiella acticola, assembly GCF_001758195.1. Taxonomy (NCBI): domain Bacteria; kingdom Pseudomonadati; phylum Pseudomonadota; class Gammaproteobacteria; order Pseudomonadales; family Pseudohongiellaceae; genus Pseudohongiella; species Pseudohongiella acticola. The sequence continues at coordinate 1,874,870 of NZ_MASR01000001.1, read as the reverse complement.
GTGCTAATGCTGGAGCGGCGCTGGGGGCCGCTGCGACGTCAGGCCTATTATGTCACCGCGCTGACAGAGGGCCCTGATATCTTGCAATTCGTGGGGGATGAGCCTATAAACAGCGCCCGCTGGCAACAAACGCTGGAGCGGATCAGCGACCTGTTGCGCACGATGAAAATACATCGATTTGTCCACGGCGATATGAAAGCCACCAACTTTGTTGTAACCCGTGACGCGCTGGTGGTGCTGGATCTGGATGCGATGCGCGAAGTACAGGGTGCATCCGCATTCAGTCGCTACTTCAGGCGTGATATCAGACGCTGGCTTGCCAACTGGCAGCAACGCCCGGATCTGTTGCCAGATTTGCGGGACGCGGCGGCAGCGATCGAATCCGGAGATGATGTCGCTGAAACAGGCACATGAATCACTCTTAGTTAAAAACGTACATTTCAGAAAAAGACAGAAAAGGACTAGCAGGAATACCAATGTCATTGATCACACTCGGGCTATCTGGCGCACTGGGCTACGACTCCGCTGCTGCACTCTACATTGACGGTGAGCTTATCGCGGCTGTCGAGGAGGAACGCCTGGTCCGCAGCAAACACGCCAAAGGCATGATGCCCGTGGAGTCGGTCCGCTATTGCCTGCGTTCAGCCAAATTGAAACCGCGACAGATAGAGCAGGTGGCCATCGCCTATGCGCCAATATCACTGTTCAGCCCGGCGCGTTGGCACTATGCCAGCCGGTTATGGTACGCGCCTGAGCGTGGCCTCGATGCATTGATCAATGGTAATCGACGTTATCGCCGCTATGTGCGGCAGGTGCGTGCGATGCTCGGCGAGCTGGCCATTCCCTGGGACAAAATTCGTTTCGTTCCGGTTGAACACCAGCTGGCGCATGCTTCCAGCGCTTACCACCTGAGTGGTTTCCGGGAAAAGACCGCGATTCTGGGCATCGACCTGAAAGGTGAATATGCCACCACGTTTTTTGGTTACGGCGAGAACGGCCAGATCCACAAAATCAAGGAGCTGTACGAGCCCGATTCACTCAGCGGTATGTACGCTGCGATCTGCGATTACCTGGGATTTAATATGCTGGATGGCGAAGCCAAGGTCATGGGCATTGCCACGCATGGTGACCCGGACAAATATGACCTGTCTTTTCTGGCTGACTATAGCGGCAAAAACTTCCGCATGAATACCAAACTGATCGGGACAGTCGGGCTGCGACGGTACAAACATCGCGATGTTGGGCATTACTTCAGCCCCAAGCTGATTGAAAAGCTGGGGCCGCGTCGTGCCGGTGATATGTTCCAGGACCCCTATGTGCATTACGCTGCATCCATTCAACGGCTTTACGAGCAGATAGCCACCGCGATGACAACGCACTATTTGTCCGACGTCATCAAGGACAGTGGGCGTCTTGTGTTCGCCGGCACGGGTGCGTTCAACGTCAAGCTGAATCAGCGCCTGTTGGCACTGCCCAGTGTCAAGGAACTGTTTGTGCAGCCGGCTGCTGGCGATGCTGGCACTGCCATTGGTGCCGGCGCCTATGCCGTTGCCAAACGCAACGTAGCGGTCAGCAAGCTTCGACATACCTTCCTGGGACCTCGTTTTACCAGTGATCGTTGTGTACGGGCGTGTGAATCGCACCGCGATAAGCCGGTGTGGGAAGTGGTGGAGAATCCAGCCGAAACAGCCGCAGCGCTGCTCGGTGAAGGACATCTGGTGGGCTGGTTCCAGGGTCGTATGGAGTTTGGTCCAAGGGCTCTGGGCAACCGCAGCATCCTGGGTAATCCGCGCTCCCACGACAGCGTTGAAATGATCAACAAGAAAGTAAAATTCCGCGAAGCCTGGCGCTGCTTTTCACCCAGTATGCTGGAGAGTGTCGCCACCGACATGCTGGAAGGCGAACATCCGGCGGACTTCATGACCCTGACCTTTGACGTCAAGGAAAAATGGCGCGACATGTTTCCTGCAGTGGTTTACAAAGATGGCACCACGCGCGCTCATATTGTTCGCAAAGCTGTCAACGCGCGCTTCCATGCGTTGCTGTTGGCAATGGAAAAACACACCGGGTATGGTGTTGTGCTGAACACCTCATTGAACCGCCCGGGTGAAGCCATGATCTGTTCGCCGGAAGATGCATTGGCCATGTTTTTTGGTTCAGATCTGGATTACCTGATCATGCAGGATGTGTTGGTGACCAAACGTCCGGAGTCCTGATAGCCTGGAACCGCTTGCGAGGCGTCAGAAGTCTTTCTCCATGATCAGAAAGTCACCGCCACGTTCCGTCGGGAACTGCTGCAACAATCGCAGTTCCCCACTCTCCAGTTGCTCCTCGACCAGTGCCGAAAAACTGCGCCGCAACGACACGGCAATAATACTGCCGGGCTGTGCCTCGGTGATCTGCGAGGTATCAATTTCACGCTCAACGGTATCGTATTCAGCGACGCGTTGACTATTATAGGCAACACGAATCTCATTGGTCACCAATGGTGCTTCTGCCCGGGTATTCTGCTGCAGCCAGATGGTCGCTGTGTCCAGATGCGCCTTCGATGAACCGAAAGAAACGTGTGCATCGATGGCGGAGAACAGCGCCAGAAAAATCACGATTCGAAGAAACGTATTGCGCCGGTTATTGGCTGCTGCCAGGTTCCACGCGCGATCAACAACAAACGGCAGCCACAACAGCAGTGTCAGACAGAACATAAGCGTGTAGCGGCCAGTCGTAAAACGGGTCAGCAGAATGAAGCCGACCAGAATGACCAGAGCGGTCAGCGACCAGCCAAGAAATACAGTCGCGGCGCCGGTGGGCAGGCGATGCAGTTTTTTCACAACGCCGTATATCAACAGCGGTGTAGCGGCCAGGCCCAGACTGTTCATGATAAACACCAGCAGCAAGCCAAGAAGGCCGAAAAGCAGAAAGAAATGTGTATTGTGGTCTACAAACTGTGCTGCGTAATCACCGAAAACAGCCCGGCTCAGTTCATAAGTGTTGTCTCCCAACAGCTGGGCGATGTTGTTGGCAAAAGGCTGATAGATACCGGCAAAACTGCGTAACAACTGTGTCAGGTCGATTTGCCCCAGTGCAGCGACGATGGCAGTCACCGAGACGGCAATCAGCACGCTGATGCCGGTGATCAGGCCCAGTGCCTGCCAGCGTGCCGCAGGTGACTGGGACTGATTGGCCAGCAATGCCAGTGGCGCCACAAACCAGAACGCGATCGCTTCGGGCCGGAACATGGCGGCCATTAGACAGGCCAGAGTAAAAAAGATGCCGTGACGCAGGCGGAACGTCTGCCAGTAACGAAGTAGTTGCAACATGGCCAGCAGACTGAACGCAAGGAACCCGGTATCGCGAACAATCAGAGGACGGATTTCATTCAGCGCCGGGTATATCAGGATGATCAGTGCCGACAGCCAGACCACCCGGCGTGAAGGTGTGGCGGCTGCAACCAGATTGACAAAGCTGACACTGAGCAGGGCAAACAGCAAGGCATTAAGCAGGTGAGCTGCCGCGAACATATCCAGGCCAGTCAGCACATGAGTGCCAGCCAGTAACAGGGAGTAGTGCGCCCACTGATAATGCGCGTAGGCGTCAGATATCCCGCTTTGCAGTGCCATTTCGGCTGCCCGCACGTACTGATAGGCATCATGGTTGGGTTGGTCATTCAGTGTCAGGGCGAGCCAGGACAGCAGCAGGCTGATGATAACGGTGATCCAGCGGATGCGACCAATGCCGCTGATGGTTGGCATGGCATCTTGGTGCATCACTGAGACTCGCTCTTTGACGGATCAACAGGCTGGCGTCGGTACAGGTTGGGCATGCCCGGGGGCCTTGATTTGAAGCGACGATGCAGCCAGATGTACTGCGCGGGCTCTCTGACAATGGCTTCTTCGATTAACTCATTTATACGACGTGCATCCACGTGCTCGTCGCCCGTGGGGAAATTCGGTAAAGGTTCACTGAAATAGAGGTGATAGCTGGCATTGTCCGGATTGCGATAGTGCGACAAAAATATCACGGGTGAATTATTGAAACTGGCAAATTTCTGGGTTGCGGTGATGGTCGCGGCCTTGATGCCAAAGAAATCCACGAAGACAGAATATTTGGCGCCATAGTCCTGGTCAGCTGCATACCAGACCACGTGCCCTTCTTTCAGTCTGCGGAGCGCATGGCGGACTTCCTTGCGTTCTATGACCGCGCCATAGTGGCGTTGACGGCCACGCTTCATCAATGTGTCGAACAATGGATTCTTATGGTAGCGATAGGTGACATCAAAAGGGTGCAGCAAAGACATCAGGCAACCCACAAACTCAATGGTGGAGAAATGCGCGCTGACCAGTAACACGCCGCGCCCCTGTGCCTGCGCCGCGACCAGGTTTTCCAGGCCGGTGGCGGTGACACGGTCACGGAAATCTTCCGGATTCCGGCACCAGGCCAGGCCAATCTCCATGACACCAATACCATTGGAAATGAAGGTGTCCCGCACCAGTTTCTGTTGTTCGCTGGCAGACAGTTCGGGAAAACATAAGGCAATATTAACTTCGCAGATATGACGCCGACTGCGTGCGATTTTGTAGCTCAACAGCCCCAGCGCACGGCCAATGGCCATCTGCCAGGCAAAGGGCAGCCGGGCTATACACCAGATAAAGCCATAACCCAGCCAGGTCGGCCAGTAGCGGGGGCCGAGGAAATCGCTCAGTTTAGCGTCATGTTTTGCTGGTCGTGCCACGCGTTGTCCTGTTTTTATTCGTGAGCAGGCTGTTATTAATCCGCTACAGGCTGTTATTAGTCCGCTACAGGCTGTCATTAACCCGCTACCAGTCAGCCCACTGCGTACAAAGCTATGGCATTGTAGCAGACTCACGGCAGTGGTGGTGGGCGTGGTTTATGGCGGCACTGGCCGGTGGTATCATGCCCACATAACCGCCGCTGGCCGGCCACGCAGGATTTTGCAGGGGAACACAATGAAACTGGAGATGCCTCCTTTTCAGCAGGCAACCGTACTGGTTGTGGGCGATGTCATGCTCGACCGCTACTGGCACGGCAGGGCGTCGCGCATCTCGCCGGAAGCGCCCGTGCCGGTGGTCAAAGTCAATGGTAACGATGATCGTCCCGGCGGGGCTGCCAACGTCGCCCTGAATATTGCCGCACTGGGCGCGGCCGCCACGCTGGCCGGCATTACCGGTCAGGATGAGGCCGGGGATGAACTGGCCCGTCGCCTGACCGCTGCCGGCGTACTGTGCCATTTTCAGGCCTCTGCCAGCGCGCCTACCATTACCAAGCTGCGGGTCACCAGCCAGCATCAGCAGCTGCTGCGCGTCGATTTCGAAGAACCGTTCGCTGACGCCGACGTTGCCAGCCTGCAACAACAGGCGATTGATGCCATGACCACGTCCCAGGTGCTGATTCTGTCAGACTACGGTAAAGGCTCGCTGGGTCAGCCCCAACTGCTGATTCAGGCTGCTCGCGAACGTGCCATTCCGGTGGTCGTGGACCCAAAAGGCCATGATTTCATCAAGTATCGCGGTGCCACGGTGATGACGCCGAATTTGAGTGAATTCGAGGCCGTGGTCGGGCCCTGCCGCACGGAAGAAGAGCTGATCAACAAGGGCCAGACCTTGCGCGAAAAGCTGGACCTGGACGCGCTGTTGATCACCCGTGGCGAACACGGCATGACCCTGATTCAGGCGGCGCGACCAGTATTGCACCTGCCCGCACAGGCTCGCGAAGTATTTGATGTCACCGGTGCCGGCGATACCGTGGTGTCAGTGCTGGCATCTGCGTTGGCCGCCGGTGAAACCATGGAGACTGGTATGGCGCTGGCGAATCTGGCAGCAGGGCTGGTCGTCGCCAAACTGGGCACGGCCGCCATCAGTGGCCCCGAACTGCGCCGGGCGATTCAACTGCAGGAAGGCACAGGTCGTGGTGTGATGAGCGCAGAGCAGCTTGCCGCCGTTATCGAGGATGCCCGCGCCCATGGCGAAAAGATCGTTTTCACCAATGGTTGTTTCGACATCATCCACGCTGGCCATGTCGGCTACCTGGAAGATGCCCGCAAACAGGGTGATCGTTTGATTGTGGCAATCAATGATGATGCTTCTGTGCGACGGCTCAAGGGCAGTGGTCGACCCATCAACCCGGTAGAGCGTCGCATGGCCGTGCTCGCCGGGCTGTCGGCAGTGGACTGGGTGGTGAGTTTTGCCGAAGACACGCCCGAAACCCTGTTGCAGTTGCTACGCCCGGATGTGTTGGTCAAGGGTGGCGATTATTCAGTCGACACCGTGGTCGGTGGCGAATTTGTTGCCAGCTATGGCGGCGACGTACGTGTACTGGCGTTTCTTGATAACTGTTCAACATCTGCCATTGTGGAAAAAATGCGCGAGAGCTGACACGCGCCGCAGCAGAGACTGAGGATAGCAGCCGGAGCGCATTGACTGGCATATGACAGCAATCCTGTATATTCTTTGGGCGCTGGCAAATCGATTGTAGTCGACAATATAAAAAACTGGAGCAGATCGTATGTTGAAAAAAGTTCTCAGTGTGGGCGCGCTGGCGCTGACCTCAGCCCTTGTTGTATCCGCTTATGCGCAGAATAATACGCCGCCGTCCCCAGCAGAGCTGGCGGTGGGTGCCACCGAAACTCGACAGGCAGTGTTCAAGCTGCTGGGGTTCAATATGGCGCCCATTGGTGCCATGGCTCGTGGCGCCGAATTCGACGCCGCCGTGGCTGAACGCAATGCCTTGCGTATCGCTGCACTGGCCCCGATGATTCCGGACGTGTTCAGCGTTTACGACACCCGGGAATTTGATGTTGATACCGAAGCTCTGCCGGTGATCTGGGACAACACAGATGACTTCCGGCAGAAAGCCATGGACCTGCAGGACGCCGCCACCACATTTGCTGCGGTAGCCTCCGGTGGTGATCGCAATACGACTATTGCTGCTATCCGTGCCTTCGGCGCCACCTGTGGCAACTGTCACGACCAGTACCGCGTCGACTGACGCGGTACTCGGCGACATAACTGATGCAGCCTTGACGCTGAAGATTGCGCAATGTTAGCGTGAAATAATGCATTCTTATGTTTTGCCCGAACAGATAAAGAGCCTCGAACCTTGAACAAAAAGCTCGCGCTTGCATTCATTCTGCTGCTCAACCACTCTCTGCTGTTCGGAGCGGCTCAGGGTGCCCACCTTCCTGACGATGATCACCCGTTGGGGTACGCTTTTCATCAGGGAGATCATGATGCACCGCATGCACACGCGGGCCCTGAGACTCTACCCGATCATCCCGGCCACGATCACCCCGGACATGACCACCATAATCACGGCGTACACATCCATCTGACTGCGGGTCTTCCGTACTCACTCCCGGTCATTCTTGATAATGCGGTTAACGATAAAATAGCCGCCCACCAGCCAGCCTATGGCTCCGTTTCCTACACCCCCCCCGGTTCCTCCGCCCAACCATTAAACCTGCACATTAAGTAGTCTGATCATCCGTCGCCGGTTTTGGTGTCGGACAGTCAGTTCGTATGCATTTTTAATGGAACCAGATTAATGAACAGAACCATTCAGGCTCGCGTCGGAACCCGGCGTTGGCCACTTGTGCCGTTGCTGTGCACGCTGTTGCTGCTTTTTGTCAGCAATTCCTATGCGGCAGACAGCATTTCGCTGGACGATGCCATCGTTTCCACGCTAACGCGCAGCCCGGAATTGCTCGCATTCAACTATGCACTGGACGCCCAGGATGGGCGCATTTTGCAGGCAGGACTGTCTCCCAGGCCGGAACTGGGTGTCAGCGTCGAAAATGTCCTCGGAACGGGGAATGCACGAGGTCTGTCTGGCGTCGAAGCCACCGTGAGCATCGCCTGGGTATTGGAGGGAGGGCTTCGCCAGAGGCGGATTGATACGGCGCGGGCCGGGTCGCAGGTGCTGGCCGCCGAGGCCAATGTCATGCGTCTGGACGCGGCTGCCGAAACCGCACGCCACTACACGGAAGCCCTGGCACAGCAGATGCGGCGTGACATCGCCGATCAGGCACTGACGTTGGCAGAACAGACGGTTGCCGCTATCCGGGCCCGGGTTGATGCAGGCACTACGCTAACCGCCGAGTTGTCTCGTGCCCAGGCAGCGTTGGCCAGGCGTGTGCTCTATCGTGAAGATATTGACCATGAACTGGAAGCGGCCTATCACCGGTTGGCTGCGCAATGGGGCGAGCTGTCGCCGGCCTTCAGTCATGTCGAAGGTGATCCGCTGAATTTGCCGACACTTGCCCCGTTTACAGAACTGGTGTCACGTATTGATCAGAACCCGGAGCTGTCGCGTTATCTGTCGGAACAACGATTACACGATGCAAAGCTTCGCCTGGCGCAGGCGCAAAGTCAGGGGTTGTGGCGTTTCAACGCAGGCATCAAACGCATGCAGAGTACTTCTGATACCGGGTTTGTGGCCGGTATCACCATTCCCTTGAATCGAGGCAATAACAATCAGGGCCGTATCGCCGAAGCGCGCGCCAATCTGCAGCGCAGTGTCGCCAGCGAAGACGCCGCCCGGGTGCGGATACAGACGGCACTGTTAGTGCTGTACCTGGAACTCGAGCACAGCATACATCGCGTCGACGCGTTGCGAGACAACGTCATCCCCCGCTTCGAGAAAGCGCTGTCGGAATCGCGGCGAGCCTATGAGCTGGGCCGCTACAGTTACCTTGAATGGTTACAGGCTCAGAACGATGTACTGGATTCGCGTAGTGAACTGGCGGAGGCGAGTATACAGGCGCACTTGCGCATGATCGAAATTGAACGACTGACGGGTATACGTCTTGTGCCAACCCGCACTCCGGAATGAGGTTTAAAAACATGTATTCAATAAAAACACTGATGATGATCCTGATGCTCGTGTTGTCGCTGGCAGCCTGTGGTGACGCTCAGCATGAGTCTGATTCCCGTGTCGACGCTCAGGACGAACCTCATCAAGGTTCGCACGAAGCCAATGAAGATGACAGTCACGAAGGCCACGCCGAGGTTGAGGGCAGAACGCACATCGAACCCGAAACACAACAGGCATTGGGCATCGTCACTGAACAGGCGGGGCCGGTAGTGATGGCGGAGCTGGTGACTGCCTACGGTCACATCCGGACCAATACCGATCAGGTGACTCATATTAGCGCCCGGTTTGACGGCGAAATAAAGCAGGTTCATGTCGCCGTGGGTGACCGGGTTGAAACAGGTCAGCTTCTGCTGGATATTGAAAGCAACGAAAGCCTGAATCGTTACACGATGGTGGCTTCGGTGAGCGGGCTGGTCACACAACGCGATGCCAATGTGGGTGAGCAGACCAATGGCGGTGAGCTACTGGTCATCACCGACCTGTCTTCGGTCTGGGTCGACCTGGAAATATTTCCGTCAGACCGTGAGCAGATTGCTCTAGGTATGCCCGTGTCTCTTCGTGCAGGCGACATGTCAACAATCCACACTGGCACTATTGCCATGATGCTGCCCCAGGCTCAACGCAATCAGGCAGTGATTGCGCGGGTTGTGTTGGATAACAGTAACGGACGACTGATTCCCGGTACCTGGGTTAGCGCCGACATTCGCACCGGTGAATACGAGGTGCCACTGGCTGTCAGGCGGGAAGCACTGCAGTCTTTCCGGGACGCGACAGTGGTCTATGTCCGCGATGGTGACGACTTCCAGGCGCGTGTGCTGGAGCTGGGGCGACAGTCGGGTGACTGGGCAGAAGTCCTGAGTGGGCTGGCCCCCGGCACCCGTTATGTGACGGAGAACAGCTATATAGTCAAAGCTGACCTCGAAAAATCCGGCGCTTCCCACAATCACTGAGGATTTTCCATGTTAGCTGCAATTATCAATTTTTCGCTGGCCCGACGTGGCCTGGTGATTGTTATCGTGGGGATGTTGATGGCGCTGGGCGTGTGGAACTCTTACCGCCTGCCGATTGATGCAGTCCCCGACATTACCAATGTCCAGGTTGTGGTCAATACGGCCGCTCCGGGATATACGCCGCTGGAAGTTGAACAGCGGGTGTCATTTCCACTGGAAACAGCGATGACCGGCATACCCAATCTGTCATACACCCGCTCCCTGTCGCGTTACGGTCTGTCGCAGGTGACGGTTGTGTTTGAAGAGGGCACCGATATCTATTTTGCGCGCCAGCAGGTCAGCGAACGGCTGGTGTCAGTGCGCGGATCATTGCCAACAACGCTCGAGCCAGGGCTTGGTCCAATCGCCAGCGGTCTGGGTGAGATATTCATGTTCACCGTGGATTCAGTGCCCGGCGCCACCAACGCCGATGGCTCGCCTGTGACTGAAACGGACCTGCGATCTGTGCACGACTGGATCATCCGGCCACAACTGTTGCGCGTCCCGGGCGTGGTCGAGATAAATCCCATTGGTGGTTTCAAAAAAGAAATACTGGTGGCGCCCAGCCCGGAGAAACTGCTCAGTGTCGGACTCGACAGCGCAGCTGTGTTTCGTGCTCTGGCGCGTGACAACAACAACCGTGGCACCGGGTTTATAGAACGCAACGGCTCACAGCTATTGATGCGTGTGCCGGGGCAGGCAGAGTCGCTGGATGACCTGCGTCAGGTTTTGGTTACGCAACACGAGGGTGTGCCGATCCGTGTCGGTGATGTCGCCACTGTCAGTGTCGGTCGTGAGCTCCGATCAGGGGCTGCCACCCACAATGGTCAGGAAGCCGTTCTGGGTACCGTGTTTATGCTGATTGGTGAAAACAGCCGCACCGTTGCCAGCGATACCGCCGCGCGTCTGGATGAAATCAGAGAGACGTTGCCGCCCGGTATTGAAATCAACACGGTCTATGATCGAACCCGACTGGTTGAAAAAACACTGGCAACGGTCGAGAAGAATCTTCTTGAAGGTGCATTGCTGGTGATTGCTGTGCTGTTTCTGCTGCTGGGTAACATCCGCGCGGCGATTCTGACCGCTGCCGTCATTCCGATCGCCATGTTAATGACCATCACCGGCATGGTGCAGAGTCGGGTCAGTGCCAATCTGATGAGTTTGGGCGCCCTCGATTTTGGTCTGATAATTGATGGCAGTGTCATCATCGTGGAGAACTGTCTGCGACGATTGAGTGAAGCCAGTGCCAACGGGCGGCTGGACATCAGGCAGCGACTGGAGACGGTGTCAGCGGCAACCCGCGAGGTGATTCGACCAGCACTGTTCGGCGTTTTTATCATCACCGCCGTTTACATTCCGATTTTTGCGCTGGAAGGCGTCGAAGGCAAAATGTTCCATCCGATGGCGATCACGGTGGTCATTGCGCTGCTCAGTGGCATGGTGTTGTCGATCACCTTTGTGCCGGCCTGTGTTGCTATCCTGTTCCGTAAACCGGTGGTGGAAAAAAACAATCCGGTGATGTCGTTGGCAAAACGGGCTTACGAACCGTTGCTGAAGATGGCACTACGTTTTCGCTGGGTTGTGGTGCTGGCGGCGTTGGCATTCGTTGGTGTCTGTATTGTGCTCGCGAGTCGTCTTGGCAGCGAATTCATTCCCAATCTGGATGAAGGCGATATCGCCATGCACGCGTTGCGTATTCCGGGCACATCGCTGCAACAATCGGTCGAACTGCAAAAGGTGCTGGAACGTGAGATTGGCAAGGTGCCAGAAGTACAGCGCGTATTCTCCAAAATCGGCAGCGCTGAAGTCGCGACAGACCCCATGCCGCCCAGTGTGGCCGACACTTTCATTATTCTGAAAGAGCGGAATGAATGGCCGGATCCGGACAAACTTAAATCAGCTGTGGTGGCGGATCTGGAGGCGGTAGTGGAACAGTGGCCGGGCAACCGTTATGAATTCCTGCAACCGATACAGATGCGTTTTAATGAATTGCTCGCCGGTGTGCGCAGCGAGCTTGCCGTGCAGGTATTTGGTGATGACTTTGAGCAATTACTGGCGGTAGGCGAACAGATTGAAGCCGCCATCAGCACTGTGCCTGGAGCCGCCGATGTTGCCATGGAGCAGGCTACGGGTTTACCGGTTCTGACAGTACAACCTCGACGCGACGTCATGGCGCGGTACGGCGTGGACATCGCTCACTTGCAGGATACCGTCGCCATGGCCTTGGGTGGTGCAGTTGCAGGAACCTTCTATGAAGGCGATCAACGCTCCGATATTGTGGTGCGTCTGCCCGAGTCCATCCGCACAAATCCGGATCGTTATGGCGACCTGCCCGTCACCCTGGACGATGGCAGTTACGTGCCGTTACGCGAATTGGCGGAGTTCAGCATTGCCAGCGGTTACAACCAGGTCTACCGGGAGAACGGTAAACGCCGCATGGTCGTGTCGGCGAACGTACGTGGCCGTGATCTGGGCTCCTTTGTGGGTGACGTGCAACAGGCGGTTGCGCGTGGGGTTGATGTGCCACCCGGCTACTGGATCGAATACGGGGGTACATTTGAGCAGTTGCAGTCAGCGTCTCAGCGCTTGTTGTTAGTAGTGCCAGTGACACTGCTGATCATTGCCATTCTGCTGATGATGGCGCTGGGCTCGTTCCGCGACGCCGGCATTATTTTTACCGGCGTTCCGTTGGCACTGACGGGCGGTGTGCTGGCGCTGACCCTGCGTGGCATTCCCTTCTCTATCACCGCCGGCGTCGGCTTTGTCGCGCTATCCGGTATCGCAGTGTTAAACGGCCTGGTCATGCTGTCGTTTATTCGCGATCTGCGCGAGCAGGGTCGGTCTCTGGATGTTGCGGTGATGGAAGGCGCACTTGGCCGCCTGCGTCCGGTGTTGATGACAGCCTTGGTGGCTTCACTGGGCTTTGTGCCAATGGCACTGAATACCGGAATTGGTTCCGAGGTTCAGCGACCTCTGGCAACGGTGGTGATTGGTGGCATCATGTCCTCAACGCTGCTGACACTGGTGGTGTTGCCAGCACTCTACCGGTTGGTACACGGATTGCGAGACAGGACGACGATGACCTAGTGTCTGCATTTGATTGACAAAAAGAGCCCGATTACGTGTATGTTGTTACAAGATTGGTCGCGGGATCTGGCATTAGTCCTGGTTCTGTTCACTTATGCCGGAATGACGAGCCGCAGGCTCGGGACAGGATTAATGAGGTAAATAACCATGATTCGCACACTACAAAAGGTTGCCATGTTGGCGCTGCTGACAAGCCCCGTAAACGCTCTGGCGGACACCAGTGTCCTGTTCATTGGCAACAGCTTCACTTATGGTTACGGCTCCGCCTCACGCTTTTATCGGGCTGATACCGTAACCGATCTGAACAACGAAGGTATCGGCGGTGTGCCGGCCCTGTTTAAGTCTTTCACAGACCAGGCGGGTCTGGACTATGATGTTTATCTGGAGACCCGCGGTGGCAGTAATATCGATTTTCATCTGCAAAACAAGCTCGGTGTCATCGGCCGCCGGCCGTGGGACCAGGTGGTAATGCACGGTTACAGCACGTTGGATGCCAGTGATCCGGGTAACCCCGACGGGCTGGTGACCAGTACCGCGGCGATGACTGACTTCCTGCGCAGCAAGAATCCGGATGTAGACGTGTACCTGACTGCAACCTGGTCCCGTGCCGACCAGATTTATCCAGCCGAGAGTCCCTGGAGTGGCAAACCCATCGAACAGATGGCACTGGATGTTCGCGCCGGTTACGATCTGGCTGCCGCCGCACCGGGCGTGGTTGCTGTCAACCCGGTCGGTGAAGCCTGGACCCGCGCTATGGAGCTTGGCATCGCTGACCCAAATCCTTATGACGGTATCGAGCCAGACAAGATCAACTTGTGGACCTGGGATCACTACCACGCCAGCACTTACGGCTATTATCTGGAAGCCCTGGTGGTGTTCGGCAACCTCACCGGGCGTGATCCACGCTCGCTCGGCGAAAACGAATGTTCCGGTTACGAGTTGGGCATGTCCCGCCATGAAGTGAGAATGCTGCAACAGGCAGCGTTTGAGCAACTGGAGAACGAGGGGAGGGTGGTTGCTGATCCGTTGGAGTTGCCAGCTGCGGTTAACCCTGAGCGGTGCATTTCCGGGCGGTAGGCGGACGTTTCTGTTGCCTGCCCGTTATCTGCCGCCGCGCTTCAGAAAGGCTGCCATTGCCTGGCGGTCTTCATCCGTCAATTGGCCGGTGTTGTGTTCAATCACCGGTTCCATTTTGCCACCAACATAGTCGCCATCGGGTTTCAGTCCGATAAACAGGAACAGTGCCAGGTCATCTTCTGACCAGTTAGCCAGTGCTTCCGTATTGATGGCCTCGACGTGCCCGTCCGGCAGTTCGCCACCGGCAAAGGCCTGGTCGTATTGTGGAATGCCCAGCGCATTGCGCGGCGTGTGGCATTCACCACAATGGCCCAGGGTCTGTGCCAGATAGGCGCCGCGTGCCAGTTGTGGGTCGTCATAGCTTGCCGGTTCAGGTTCTGCCATGTCGGCGAGCAGGTTCCAGCCAGCCATCTGCCAGCGGCCTGTCCAGGCGGGCAGGTCATGCTCGGGTGTGGACGCAGTGACCGGGTCCAGAGACATCAGGTAGGCGGCAATATCCAGTACGTCCGTTTCACTGATATCGGCGTAAGCCCGATAAGGAAAAGCAGGGAAGTAGAAACTTCCTTCGGGTGTGCGGCCGTGCTTGAGAGCCAGTAAAAAATCACTGCCTTGCCAGTTGCCAATACCGGTCACGGGGTCAGGTGTAATGTTTGATGCGTAGAAAGTGCCAAAGGGAGACTCAATGGCCATGCCGCCACTCAGTGTGCCTGCGTCATCTTCGTGGCAACTGATGCAACCACCTGCGTGAACCAGATAGCGGCCGCGTTCTATGGCATCGTTGCCTGACGGTATCGCAATGTCGTTAACCGAAGGGGAGCGCATCAGGGCAGCGATTGCTACACTCACGATAGCGACCAGCACAATTAAAACTTTGATTTTCAATGTGTGTTCCCTCATCAACAGAAGCGGCGCCTGAAATGCTACCACAGAGTTGCCATAAAAAAACGGGCGGAAAGCCATGGCCTTCCGCCCGTTCTTATTTAAACCTCACCCTGATCTAAAAATCCCGAAAACGTATTCGAGGCAGGCAGTGCGAGGCAATTGGGTTTCTCAGTCCGGCAGTGCAACTGCCGTTAATGTACTGCCCGTCTGCAGAATCACATACTGCTTGCCATCATGCATGTAACTGGACATGCCAAAATTGCTGTTCTCGGGCACTTCGACACGACCTATTTCTTCGCCGGTCATCTTGTCGACAGCAAACAGATAGGGCACATCGCCTTCACCCTGGCCGGCGTACAGCAGCATGCTGGGCGTCACCGTCATCGGTGCCAGAGCGCCAGTGCCAGTGTTGCCCAGGCTCACGCCCGCCAGCGCCGGGTGATTTTTGATGCGATCGGGGGTATCACCGACCGGAATCATCCACAGGTGCTCACCGGTGTTCATGTCGATTGCCGTGATGCGGCTATACGGTGGCTGGTACAAAGGCAGGCCCTGTGGCCCACGGACCGGCAAGGCACGCAACGAGGCATAACGCGAGAAAGTTGTACCTGTTGGCAGCTCGATCATTGAGTCACGTTCCTGTGCGGCCGAAACCATGCGTGATGAGCAGGCCGAACGCGACGTAACGTAAAGAATGCCTTTAACCGGGTCGGCAACGGCCGGGCCGGGAATGTTGGCGCCGCCACCATCACCAGGGCACCACAGTGCTGCCACTTTACCGATGTCATTGTCGCTGTGCAGGGGCGGGTTAAACAAAGGACCGATTTCATAATCGGCAATCGCTTCAACCGCCTGCGCGCGCAGCTCTGGCGTGAAATTGATCAGGTTGTCCTCGGTCAGACCCTGCATATCAAATGGCGCGGGTTTGGTCGGGAAAGGCTGGGTAGCAGCAAGCTGCTCGCCGGGGATGCGCGACTGCGGCACGGGACGTTCTTCAATGGGCCACAGTGGCTCGCCGGTCAGACGGTTAAAGGCATACACAAATGCCTGTTTCGTGGCCTGCGCAATGGCGGGCACGGTGCGTCCGTCGATCTCCACATCCAGCAGCACCGGGGCGGTGGGTGTGTCATAGTTCCAGACATCGTGATGCACAAACTGGAAGTGCCACACGCGCTCACCGGTTTCAGCGTCCATGGCAATAATGCTGGTGCCGAACAGGTTGTCGCCCGGGGCATGGCCACCGTAGTAGTCAATGGTAGGCGGGTTGGTGACGGCATAAACAATGTTTGCCTCAACATCGGCAGACAGCGGTGCCCAGGGCGATACTTCGCCCGTCAGCTCGCGCGGATTGGGGATGCCCTCCCAGGTTTCGATGCCGAACTCGCCAGCTTCAGGAATGGCGTTGAATTTCCACTTGAAATCGCCGGTTTTGGTGTCAAAAGCAAGGATGTCGCCCGGGATGTTTTCAATACGGGTCTGGTTGTAGCCCTGCTCGGCCGAGTTGCCTACCACCACGGTGTTGTTGACCACGATGGGTGGCGATGACGCGGTGATATAACCTTCTTCTATCGGGATGCCGAAATAAGGGTCAAAATCGTAGCCCATGTACTCGGCAATGATGCGCTGCATATCAACAACGCCGGTTTCCGGGAAGCCATCGAGGCCGACCGGGCCACCAAAACCTTCCAGTGGTGCGCCGGTTTTGGCATCCAGCGCGGTCAGGAAAAAGGCCGGGCTGATGATATAGATAACACCCCTGCCGTCGACTTCGCCGTAGGCCACGCCCTTGCCGTAGTCTTTGCGCATGGAGTATTCATGGCGGAACGTATGCGGTTCGCGATAGGACCAGATGGTTTCGCCAGACTCAGGGTCGATGGCAACAACGTGACGGCGTTCACCGGCCACGGTAAACAGCATGCCATCGACATAACTGGGGGTGGAGCGACCACTGGACGAGTTGAAGCTGGCGCCATCCCAGACCCAGGCCGTTTCCAGTTCGGTAAAGTTGTCGGCATTGATCTGATCTGCCGGCGTGTAGCGGGTATGCGCGTGGTCACCACCCAGGGTGACCCACTCGACGTTTTCCTGCGCTGTCAGGGCGGCAGGGGCGCTGAGGCCGAAGGTCAAAACGAGGGCACTGGCCAGGCGCAATTTTACGCCAGGCAGGCCAGAGCCGGTCCTGTTAGTTGTTAGCATCGTGTAACTCCCATTTTTTTGTTTTTTGTTACATGCCGCAGATTATGCCTGTCGGCCCACATCTGCAAGTGCCAATTGGCTGCAATGAGCGCTTGGGCCGGTTTCGTCAAAATGGGACTCACGGAAAGATCAGCAGGGCCTGTCGGTCGCCGGTGGGATAAATCACCCAGTAATCGTCGTTGCCATCCTGATTGAGGTCACCGGCCGACTGGAACACAACCTGGTCAGGCTGGGCCAGGTGCTGGGCGTCGCGGACGACGTCGAAGCCGCTGTGGCCCCGCACCGTCTGTCCGGGAAAACTGACCGAGATGATACCCAGTGGGTCGATGCGAATGGCACTGGTATCGGGCATTGCTGTCAGGCCTTCTTTCAACAGCATCCAGTCCGCCGGGACCGGCACAACATTCTGTTGCATGAGCTTTCCGTTGTCATCTGCAAAGACCAGGGTGATCAGCGTGGCGCCCGCCAGTCCCGGTACGGCTTCGAAATAGGTGCCTGGTGCTTTGCCGGGTTCGGCAGCCACTGCCATCACGTCGGGACGCGCCATGTAATAGAAATTGGCACTCAGCGCGGAAACCTGACCATTACCACGTTGTTGTGCGGTTTCTGCCGGCGCCCTGGGCCTGGCCACCAGGTTGGCACGTGTGTCGTAGCTGGAATCCAGGCCAAAGGATGCGAGGAACGCGGTGAAAGCGGACTTGTCCTGCAGCACCGGGTAACTGACTACCACACGGCGGCTGCCGGTGACGAATTCGATATCCCCGTCGTCGTTAATAAACGTGCCTTCCTCTGCATCCGGGTCCGCCATGCTTACCCGCACCGGTAACAGCGTGCTGCGCATATTGTTGGCGGCTACCTCAATTTCGCCATTGTCAGCATTCTGGTCGACCGAATAGCTATCTGGCGCGTAGCCATCCGGTAGCTGGATGGAGTGAATCAGACTTGTGTCCGGGTTCCCGTTCGCGGAGGTGAGAATGCTACTCTGCAGATCTACCACTACACGCAGGTCACCGTTGTTCCAGTCGAGTGTGGCCATGGCGCCGGTCAGTTCCACGCCCGATGGAATATTGTCCAGCGACTCAAAGCGGACATTGCTTCCCAGTTGGACGTCAGCCCCCAACGTGGTGTTGGCGCTGATCACGACATTTTCCAGTTTGGTGCCCGGCGTAATATTGGCATTGCTGATAAGCGCCGGGGTGCTGCCGCCACCGATAATGGTGCCGCTGAGTGCCCCGCCTTCGATCCGGGTGCCTGATACCAGCGTCACATCGCGAATCAGTCCGTTGTTAGTCACCTGCCCGGCCAGAAAGCCACCGTCGATCACACCTGAAGGTGTGACATTGGGGTTGGTAAACACGCGGTTGCCGGAGACCACCTCATTAACGGTCGTGCCTGATTCATCATCCTCCAGTTCTATCACTAGCAAATCGAAAGCTGGCAGGGACACAGTTGCAGTGCCATCACTGACGCTGATTGTGATGTTCCGGATGGTCTCTGCATCGCCGCTTTTCGGCATGCCGTGTAATGTGCCAGTGTTGCCATCAAAGGTCGCCCATGAAGGTTTGTTGGCGATGCTGAAGCTCAACGTATCCCGCTCCGCATCGGTTGCCGACGGCGTAAAACTGTAGCGTGTATCGACAACCACCATCAGAACCGGGTCGCCGCTGATGGCGGGTGTGTCATTCACCGGGTTGACAGTGAGCGAGAAATTGCCAGTCGCCGCCTGAGTTCCATCCTCACCGCCATCAGCAACGGAGAAGCCAAAGCTGTCGCTGACTGTTTCGCTACCATCATGAACATAACGCAGCCGATTGGCATCGATGTCAGCCTGGCTGAAGCTGTTGATGGTCACGCCCGCATTCGTGCTCAGTTCCAGGCGCCCGTTTGCCGGTACGGAGGTGACGGAGAAGGTCAGTCCTGCGCTGTTGTCGTCCACATCCGTGATGTTCAGGGCTGCGTTGGTGATGGTGGCTGTCGCGCCCTCGTTGACCGGCAGCGCGGTGTTAGCCGCCACACTGGGTCCGTCGTTGACGGCGGTAATATGGATGGCAACGCTGCCCAGGGCCACATTAGTGCCGCCACCGGCACCGGCATTGCCGGCATCATTGGCGGTGACACTCAGGGTCGTGGCATTGTTACCGTTGGCATTGGCAGCCCCGGTATATTGAATGCTGCTGACCGAGTTCAGAAAGCTATCAATATTGGCAGCAGACCCGTTCAGCGTCAGGCTTGTGGTGCCGGAACCGGACACCGTTACCCCGCCCGCATTGCTGGCGCTCAGGCTCCCGGCCGCTACCGTGAGAGACAGACTGATGCTGTTGGCACCGGCATCGACATCGGTAAACGTGGCAGCGGACAAATCAACATTGCCAGCCAGGTCTTCGGTCACGGTTATGGACGTGGGCAGGCCACTGAGGGCAGGGTCGTCGTTGACCGCATTGACGGTGACAGTAAAGACGCCGGTCGCGGCCTGGGCGCCATCTTCACCACCGTCAGCGAGCGAGAAGGCAAAGCTGTCGGCAGTGGTCTCGCCACCATCATGGACATAGCGCAACCGGTTGGCGTCGATGTCAGCCTGAGTGAAGTTGTTGATGGTAACGCCTGCATCCGTGCTCAGCTCCAGGCGTCCGTTAGTTGATGCGGTGGTGACGGAATAGCTCAGGTCGGCGCTGTTGTCGTCCGCATCGGTGGCGTTCAGCGCTGCATTGGTGATGGTGGCGGTCGCGCCTTCGTTGACCGTCAGCGTAGTGTTTGTTGTCACGACGGGGCTGTCATTGACCGACGTGACGGCAAACTGCGCCATCACCGGCGTGCTGCTTTGTGCCTCCTGATTGTCGACCGCCACCACGGTAAAACCATTCAGTGTGCCGTTAGCATTTTGAGCAGGCGTCCAGATGGCATCGGCGGCACTATGGATGACGCTGTTGCCGATCGCTGACCAGGGGTTACCGCCGATCTGTAGGCTGCCGGAGGCGACCGTCTTGACAATAAAAGCCAGCACGCTGCCATTCTGGTCGCTCTCGTCCCCGGCTGCGGTCAGCGCGGCAAAACTGACAGTGATTGCCTGGTCTTCCAGCCCGCTGCCCAGCGATCCGCTGAAAGAATTAAAAACCGGCGGCGCGTTGTCGTCGTCGGTGATGGTGATGGTTTGTCTCTGGCTACCGCTCTCACTGCCACCACTGACCGAGCTGATATCAACAATGATGGTTTCATCCCCTTCATAACCGGTATCGTTAATGGTGGCGATGTTGGTGGCGGCGTTGGCGACAGTCTGGCCGGCAGACACAGTGATCGACGACGAGGGTGTCGCGTAATCAGTGCCGCTGGTGGCCGTGCCACTGTACGCCAGGTTGACAATGACATTATTCACACTGGCATGACTCAGCGTCGCCGTGAGCGTGGTAGAACCCCCATTCTCGCTGATGCTTGAGGCGCCAGTGCCAAGCGTGACAACTGGCTGGGTTTGCGCATCAGTAAGCGTTATCGTCTGCTGCTGTGTGCCATCCTCCGTTGCGCCGCTAACGGCACTGATATCGACAATAATGGTCTCATCACCTTCGTACACGCTATCCCCCGTGGCGGTGATGCCAGTGGCGGCGTTGGCGGAGGTCTGACCGGCCGGCACGGTAATGGACGTGGACGGAGCGCCATAGTCGGTGCCGCTGGTGGCCGTGCCGCTGTACGCCAGGTTGACTGTCACCGGGCTGGCGCTGGGGAGGTTCAGCGTGGCGGTAATGCTCGATGTGCCAGAATTTTCGGCGACCGTAGCCGATCCGGTGCTCAGTGTGACGACAGGGTTAGCGACCGTGATGGTGTTGCTGGCATCGGAGGTATCTTCGTCGGTAACGGCCGTGATGAAATCATCGGCAAACGCCAGGTTGTAATTCGTACTGTCCGTGGCGCTCGTCCCGCTCCTGCTCAGCAGTGTGTCGGCGGCTACTTTGTCGGCGCCGCTCAGTGTCACCGTAAATGAAGTGGCATTGGTGATTTCCACTCCCGCAATATTGCTTAACGTATGAGTGCTGCCACCCTGTCCGGTGATTGTGAGCTTGGTTGTATCGACGTCGTCACCGGCGCCGTTGGCGACAAAGTTAACGCCGGTTACGGCCAATTGCCCGGTTTGACGATCGTAGGTTGCGCTGGAGACTTTAGGATTGTCGGCGATTTGTACCGCGAAGGTCATGTCGATAGTGCTAAATATATCAGATCCGATATAGAGTACCCCACCGCTATACCTATTGCCTCTGGCAATATGCAAAGCATGGCCGTTGAAATGGCCCTTGAATTTGAGTGTATAGACGGCATCTTGGGTTACCGCCACAGGGGTATTCAATGTAATAGTGTCGAGCGATCCGCTGGATGATTCCACGTAGGTTATATTCTGAGTGTGCAGGACCGTTCCGGACATGCCCTCTCCTTCGAGAACTGTCAGCGTACCGGTTTGTGCCTCATTGGAGCGAATTGATACCGTTACCAGATCACCGGTGGCATTCGCAGTAAACGATTGTCCAAGAAAGAGGGACCCTTGCCAAAACGGTGCTGTTTCATGAGACACGTTTTGCTCGATGGGGTCCGCCGCATACAGAGCAGCCGGGGCAGCTATCGCCAAAAGAATACTGACCGCGCGCCCGATGACTGACTGTATTAATGCTTTTCCCATAATAAAAATCTCTTCTGTTATAACAATCGTTTATCTGTATTGTGTGATCCGGATGTCACTGACGCTGATACTCCGGTCATGCATCGGCGCGGCAATTGATCCTGACGTACTCATCCCAGAACCAGTCATGCAGCAACCAGTGGCTGTGCTCATCCCGTATCCAGCAGGCGATGTCTCTCAGCTCGTTGAGGCAGTCGCCCGGTTGTCGGCCCAGCAGGAAATAAATTCGCGCCCGTGCCCAGCGTTGCAGCTCTCGCTCAGCGCATTGTGGGAAGACATCCCGCATCTCGGATAAGGTGCGTTCGTTGTAGCGTTGTGGCAGTTCCATTTTTCTCATCAACATAAACGTGTCCAGTGCACTTGGGGCCGGCTGGCAGGGATTAACCTACGGCACACGGCTGGCCTGAATGACGGGAGCTAAGCTTCACACAGGAAGCAGCCGGGGTGCGGTAAAACCGAAGGACAAGTTAGGCAGGGCGGGGAGAAATCGGGAAAAATACAGGATTTTTATTTATTTTTTAGAGGCTTGGGAAATCTAACGCTGGTTGCGTAATAGGTCCTGCATGCGTTGCAGAGAGGTCTCGAGTGACTCTTTGTCGTCCTGGCGCAACGCCAGATTACCCAGCAGGTAATAGGCCGTGCGGCTGACTTCGCGCCAACGAGGGTTGCGCGGCAGTTTGCTCAGGTTGAGATAGCGCTCCATGGAACGGGCCCGCAATCGACCGTTATCGATGCTGACACGCCAGATGCGACTTTGTTCGGCCAGGTCGAGCACGCTGCGCTGGGTGGTCCGTTGCCAGACGTCTACGCATTGTTGCATTAATGTCACCAGTGCCTGCCGGAATTCCAGTTCGCCCTGGTCAACGTTCAAGTTCACAACGCGAGCAAGGTCTTCCATCCACACATCCAGCGCCGCGAGTTTGTCCAGCAACTGACTTTGCTGTTGTAGGGTGTCGGTGGAAATATGTAATAACAATTCGCTCAACAGTTGTACACGTTGGGTATTACGCGTGACTTCTTCGATCAGTCTGGGCATTTGCGGCGGTTCCCCTGACGCTACTGGCACAGGTGCCAGTTCGGGTCTGGCAGTCAACTGCTCAAGTACGATCACGTAAAATTCCTGCTCCAGGTCTAGCGGCAGAATGCAGGCCTGCAGCGTCTTTACTGATTCGCTGGCACCGGTCTCCTCTGCGCAGCAAAGTAACTCACAACTGAAGTAACGCGGTGCCTCCGTGTCCTCAGAAATATAGGTCTGCTGAAATGGAAAATTGAATGGATGCTGATCCTGATTGCCGGCCAGTATTTCAACCGGCCTGCCAGTCAGTTCAGCATTGTTGCCGCCCAGCAAAGTAGCTGCCAGGCGATTCATAAAGACAATATCTCCGCCTTCATCAACAGCCAGCAAGGCATCGCTGCCAACATCCAGCATTGACGCCAGACGCTGTCTGGACGCATGCAGCCTGAGCTCGGCGTCGCGGTATCGCCTGATCTGTTCCTGCAGGCGGATGTTCTCATCCCGCATCAGGATCAGGTCGTGCAACTGAAGCTGTTTGTCGATACGCGCCAGCAATTCGTCTTTCAGGAAAGGCTTGGACAGGTAGTCGTTGGCCCCTGCCCGGAGACTGGCGACCATGTCCTCGACCTGATTCTTCGCGGTCAGAATAAGAACGGGCAAATCACCTGGTGAGTGTATTTCCCGAATCTTCCGGCAAAGTTCATAACCGCTCATGCGTGGCATCATCAGGTCCAGCAACACCAGCTCGGGTTGTTCTTGCTCGAGAATGGCCAGCGCTTCAAAGCCGTCCTGAGCCAGCAGAAGCCGGTAGTGGTCCTTGAGATATTCCTGCAGCACATGCAGGTTGATGGCCTCATCGTCGACAATCAGGATTGACTTGCCAGTGCTCACTGCCGGACTTTCCGACGTGTGTGATTCTGGCGCTGCCAATGGCAATAGCACCGGTCTGGGTGTCAACGTCAGCAGTCGGGATGTGTCGCTGCTCTGCTCGGTCGCCAAATCAGCCTCCCCCGCCAGGGGCAGGCCGAAGCGGAAACAGGCGCCCGCGCCGGGTGCACTGTCCACGTCGAAATGACTGCCGTGCAGATGCAACAGTTTATTGGCGATGGACAGGCCCAGTCCGCTACCACCGAACTCACGCTGAATGGTGCTGTCTTCGTGCTCGAACGCCTCGAATATGGCTTCCTGACGTTCCTTCGCGATGCCCATGCCGGTGTCCCGGACGCTGACCAGAAGCGTTGATCCCTGGACTTCGGCGCTGACTGTGATGCTTCCGGAAAAAGTGAATTTCACAGCATTGGAGACCAGGTTAAAAATGATCTGCTGAATCCGGTCCTCGTCTGCAAACGCCAGCGGCAGATCAGCGGGCACCTCCGATTTCAGCGTCAGATCCTTGTTGCCGACCAGAGGCTGGCACATTGCCAGCACCAGGTTGACAATGGTGTTGATATCAACCGGTTTACGTTCGAGCCGCAGGTAATCCCGGTTGATGGCAGAAATATCAACAATGTCATTGACCAGGGAGGTCAGGCGCCAGCCACTGCTGCGTATCATCGCCAGATTCTCCATGTCTTTCGTCTCGATTCGACCTTCCACTTTCGGGATCACGATATCGAGCAGTCCCACCATGCCGGTCAGCGGTGTGCGCAGCTCGTGAGAGACATTGGCGATGAATTCGTTTTTCATCGAATCAGCCCGCTCCAGCGTCTGGATGGTCAGCGCATTGTTCTCCAGCAGGCGCGTCACGGCCAGCTCGCGGTCTCTGGTCAGCGTGTTGATGCGGTCCGCCAGTGCCAGCGACAACAGCAACATTTCCATTGCAGTGCCGATATACATCCCGTTTTCGGTAAGGAAGTTGCTGCCCAGCAAACCGTAACGCTGCATTGACACTTCGATCGTGGCAATGAGGAACACGACCCAGGCCAGCATGAAAAACCGCGCTGCCCGGAAGCCTTTTAACATGATCCAGGAGCCGGTCAGCATAATCACCAGCGCGACAAAAATCCCCAGCGCCGGTGTGGCGATGGCAGCAAGTGTGTAGGAGTCCAGCAGGACGGGCGCAACTCCGGCCAGCGCCGTCAACACGGCCAGCCCCAGCAGGCCTTTGTGTAACAGCGGACTGTGCTGCTTAACCTGCAAAAAGGATGTGCAGAACAACAGGCCAAATACCAGCGCCAGGCAGGCGGAAGAGGTCAGGCTGTAGGTGCCGAATTGCGGGAATTCAGGCCACAGGAACTGATGCGCGAGACCGTCGTTGGCCATCTGATAACCAATGATGCCCAGCACGTAAAGAATGTAGTAAAGATAGCTGCGGTCGCGTATCGACAACAGAATGAACAGATTGTAGAAGACCATGGCGAACATGATGCCGTAATAGAGGCCCAGCCCCAGCAGGTTCCTGACCTGACTATTGCGGAAAGCATCACCCTGCCAGATGCTCATCGGGAACTGCACCGAGCCCTGGCTGGCGACTCTGAAATACAGCGACGATACGCGATCGGAGCTAAGATCCAGGCTGAACACAACCGTAGGATATTGCAGGTCGCGGGAGCTGAATGGCAGGGTGTCGCCGCCGGTTTTTTGAATCAACTCGCCAGAGCCGTCCCGATAGAACAGGTCGATGCGATCAAGTGCCGGGTAGGACATCTCCAACAACCAGCCGTCGGATTCACCCTGAAGCTGAACATCGGCTTTTATCCAGTACACGGAGTCACTGAGACCAAAATTGTCGATGCCCCGCATTAACGCAGGCGTTGGTGTTGCCTCAAATTCAGCGATGGCCTGTTGCAGGCCCCAGCGCCCCTGCACGTCTTCAAGTACGTGCAGGTAGGGCGTCAGTTGATAGTGATCTGTCGAAGGGGTGAGTTGCAGTAGCGCATCCCGTTCCTGAGCCAGGCACAGGGTGCTCAGCAGCAATACGGCCAGCGCGGCACCAATTTTTTGCACGAGTCTCCCGCAACTCATGATGACGACTCTTGGGTTTCGACATTGATCGCCGAAATCAGGAAAAACCGGAACACTACTTCCCCGCTGCTGACATTACCAAAAAGGACTGGCAAGAATAAACGTGTACGCCTGGGGTGTCGAGGTGAAAAATGGCGACTCAACTCACCCTACGGAGCTTCTGTCGGGTTTTATTAGGTATACTTCCGGCTCGTCAAAAAAACAGAGGTAAACGAAGTGGCGACAGCAACCGATCAAACAGCTTCCGCAGCCGGTCGCGAAACACTGGACGTGATCATCATAGGCGCCGGCCTGTCAGGTATCGGCGCCGCCGCGCATCTGCAGGAGAATTGCCCCGGCAAGTCCTACCTGATTCTGGAAGCCCGTGCCGACATGGGCGGTACCTGGGATCTGTTCCGTTATCCAGGCATTCGTTCCGACAGCGACATGCATACCCTGGGCTACCGTTTCAAACCCTGGCGCGCGGCCAAGGCTATCGCCGATGGTCCGGCAATCCTGAACTACGTAAAGGAGACCGCCGACGAGCGTGGCATCAATCCGCATATTCGCTATCAGCACAAACTGCTAAAAGCAGACTGGTCAGAAACGGACGCGCTGTGGACGCTGAGCATTGACGTGGGCGAGAACCAGACGACTACGCTGCGCTGCCGCATGCTGTTGATGTGCTCCGGCTACTACAGTTATGAGCAGGGATATACGCCGGATTTTGCTGGCCGCGAAGACTTCACCGGGCCGGTGGTGCACCCCCAGCACTGGCCACAGGATCTGGATTACCGCAATAAACGTGTGGTCATTATCGGGTCGGGTGCCACCGCCATGACACTGGCGCCGGCGATGGCAGAACAGGCGGCGCAGGTCACGGTACTGCAGCGCTCGCCGACTTACGTGGTATCGCGTCCGGACAAAGACACGCTTGCCAATGCCATGCGCAGTGTGCTGCCGGAGACCTGGGCCTACGCCATCACGCGCTGGAAGAATGTGTTGCTGCAGCAGTTTATCTACCGGCGCTCACGCACCCGGCCAGAACAACTGAAGGCGAAGCTGCTGCACATGGTGAGTAAAGAGCTGGGGCCGGACTACGATGTTGCCACGCACTTCACACCCAGCTACAACCCCTGGGATCAGCGTCTGTGCCTGGTGCCCAACGCGGACCTGTTCAAGTCCATCAGGACCGGCCAGACGGAGATGGTCACTGATCATATCGAGCGTTTTACCGAGCAAGGTATTCAACTAAAAAGTGGCCAGACGCTGCCGGCCGATATCATCGTCACCGCGACCGGGCTCAATCTGAAAGTGCTGGGCGGAGTCAGCTTCAGTCTGGATGGAAAACCGCTGGATTTTGCTGACACCTGGTCCTACAAAGGCCTGATGTATTCTGGTGTGCCCAACTTGGTGTTCACCTTTGGTTATATCAATGCGTCATGGACGCTACGCGCCGACCTGACTGCCGAGTTCTTCTGCCGTCTGGTCAATCATCTGGATGAGACCGGCACCCACAGTTGCCGGCCCCGGTTGCGGGAAACCGATAAAGCCATGACGCCGCGACCTTTCATTGATGATTTTTCTGCTGGTTATATGCAACGCATGATGCATCGCTTTCCCAAACAGGGAGATCGTGAGCCGTGGGTGAATACCCAGTACTACAAACGCGATCGCAAACTGCTGAGGCACGGTGCGCTTGAAGACGGTGTGTTGAGTTTTCGCTAGGAAATGCTAGCGGCTGGCGACCGGCACGGCGTGCGTAGACCGGACGGGCGATACCTGAGCTCCCTGGTAACCGCGTTCCAGCGCTCGCCAGTGCTTCGCTTCAAAATGGAAAGTCGGTTGCCGGTTTTTCCACTTTTGCAGTGAGCGGCGCAGGCGGCTCAGATTACTCTGGCACCAGCCATGGTCGTGGCGCGCACGGATATGGCTCTTGTCAAAGTCGATCAGATAGATCTGACCGGTGGCATTGATCAGGATGTTGCAGGCATTCAGGTCAGCATGATCGACCTGATGCTGATGGAAGCGACGAATCACCAGACCCAGTGCTTCCCAGGTTTTCTCGGCCAGGGCTTCGTTGCATAGCAGCTCCGCCAATGTCTGAGCGTTGCAGATTCGTTCGACGATGACTTCGCCCTGATAGGTACAAGGTGAGGTTTTGGTGCAGCGCGCGGCAACCGGCCGCGGCACGGGCAGCCCCATGTCCCGCATTTGCGCCAGCAGTTCGAATTCCTGCCACATACGGGCCTTCTTCAGGCTGCGGAAAAAATAGGTAGAACTGACAAACCGGCCAATCAAGCCGCCCCGGTGATAGCGTTTGAGCACCAGCTCACGTTCTTCATGTTCAAAAAACACAACGGTTCCGCGCCCCTGTTCATCGCTGCAGACAGGTGTCAGGCGCTCGGGTTTGATCGTGAAAATGGAGTCGCAGAAAGCGTTCAGCACATTCTGATTGAAGAGCACGTATTGGTTACGGCTTTTATATTGGGTATATCGCATCATTTCACTTTAACAGGTTGAGTTTGTCAGCAAAGTGACAACCAAATGTCTTAATTATTGTTATGTCTGTTTTATTTGAGTGGGTGCAGCAGAGAGATTAACCCGCATTTTTCCGCTAAGATAGTTCTTTTTTGCCTCTAGCCAAACAAAAAGCCAGACAACATGAATGAATTCAAAGTGCCAGAGCCACGTTGGAGCGATGCCATGCAGGGTCGGCTGTTGCGCCTGGCCGCCAGTGGCCTGGCGCCGGCCAGCTGGTTTTTGCCAGACCTGCCCGGCCCTGAACAGCGTGAGGCCCGTGCAGGCCGCTTGCATATCGAAATCGTCAGCCATTGCTGGAATTATGCTCACATGCTGGTTTACCAGCTCAGTTCACTGGTGTTGTTCCCGCCCAGACAGATGGATGTCACGATGACCGTCTATTACGGAGACGAGGATGAGAAGACCGTGGCGCTGCTAAAATATTTCGCTGGCGTGGATGTACCGGGGGTGCGCTGGAATTGGCAGAAGCTGCCACGCCAGGCGTTATTCCGCCGGGCCATTGGCCGCAACCAGGCCGCCAAAAACAGTGTTGCCGACTGGGTCTGGTTTACCGATTGCGACCTGTTGTTCCGCGAGGATTGCCTTGATGGCCTGGCTCAGGCGCTGCAGGGGCGGCGTGATGCGCTGGTGTTTCCGTCCGCCGAACAATGCACCGGATTGTTGCCGCCGGACTCGCCACTGCTGTCGCCAGTGATGACACCTTTGCAGGTACTGGATGTTGACCCCGGGCTGTTTTCACACTTTCCGCGTGACCGTGCTACCGGCCCGCTCCAGATTACTCAGGGCGATGTCGCCCGTGCGGTGGGCTATTGCGAGAGCCTGTCCTACTATCAGCAACCGTCAGAGACCTGGTGCAAGGCTTACGAAGATCGTGCGTTTCGCTGGTTGTTGCGGACCCAGGGCGAACCCATCGAGGTGCCCGGCGTGTACCGGATACGGCATATGGCCAAGGGACGCTATACTGGTGGTCGGCTGAACACGGGCGTGCGCAGTGGGCTTCGGCGCCTGGTAGCAAAACTGAAAGGCTGAGGCCCGGCGTTGTTGCCGGGCCTGTGGTCTGACAACAACGATCAGTTGCGGTACAGCTTCAAACCTACCGCCGAGCCCTGGCCAAAACCACGCCAGTAAGTATGGTCGCCGCGAGCCTGCCCGTTCGGGTTCATGGCATAAACACCGTCGGCGCCATCTTCGACGACGTCCAGGTAAGCGGCCTTATCAGTATCACCTTTCAAGTGCAGATCCAGAAACGCGGTGACAAAATGCTGCAGGATATTGTTCATGCGCAGCGTGTCCCACACCGCATCCGTGTAATGGCCGGCGCCGCTGGTGTCTTCGCGATCCAGAAACTCGACCGGCAACGGAATCGGTGCCGCCGCGCTGTGACCGGCGTTCTTGAACACCAGCATGTAGCGATCACTGTTGACGGCGCCGTCATAGATCGCCTTGATGCCATTTTCATAGCCGGACGTGGTGTCGGCATCACCGGCGACAAACAGCGTCGGTACCTGAATACCGGCGAGACCCTCAGCATCCCAGAAACCGGTATTCATGCCCCAGGGCGCGATTGGCACACCGGCCTTGATGCGCGGATCGAGGCTGGCGCTGAAATCCGGATTCGAGGCAGCCAGTTCATCCAGCAGGCGATTGGGCGGGGCCGCAATAAAACCCACGCCGCCATCGCTGTAACCGGCGCCCAGGTTGTTAACGGCGCCATAACCGCCCATGGAGTAACCAATCAGGCCGGTGTTGTCAGCGTCAACCACGCCGCCCAGAAAGTGGTCATCGTCAGCACCGAAGTCAGCGATGGCTGATAGCACAAAGCGCTGATCCATGGCACGGTTATAGAGCGTGCTATTGATGTTCTGCTGGTCTTCATAGGTGCTGTCGCGATGATCGATGGACGCCACCACATACCCTTTGCTGGCCAGATTTTCGCCCAGGTGGCTGAGCAGGTAACGATTGCCCGGGTAGCCGTGGGAAATGATGATCAGGGGGTAGCGGGACTCGCCGCGTAGCGGATCGGCATCACGGACAGCGCGACCATGCAGGGTGGCCGTCAGGTCCACATTACGCGTGCGCGCCTGATACTGTGTACCGGGTGTCTGGTCCGCGCTCAATTGTGCCGGGTACCAGATCTCCAGTGTCAGTGTGCGATCGTATAGTGGTGTCTCTTCATCGCGTTGCATATTGAGCACATCGGCGCGCTCACCGTCGGTAACATCGACGGTTCTTACGCCAATATCGAATTCGCCGAAGTGTGCCAGTTCGGGGGCATCAGGACGGATCAGGTCGATTCGGTTGGTCTGTGCATGCAGGGCAGAACTGATAAGGGTCATAAGCAGGGCGACAATCAAGGTTCTCATAAGGGATACCAAAGGTAAGTTATACCAGCGTTAACATGATCGAAACAATACCTCAGCTGTCGCTGTCTGTCAGCATTACTGAGCCAATACAGGGACTCGTCGTTAACGCGGTCGCCGACGCCAACAGCATTGCTTCCGGTTCTTGCAGATTTATTACATTGACGCTGGGGGCTGATATGCAGGATATTCACAGATTGGCTTAATTGAATGGAAAATTTACCGGATTCAACAGGATATCGTTATGAACAAACTGGACGCCCTTAAGCAAATGACCACGGTGGTGGCCGATACGGGCGATTTCGAGGCAATCAGACGCTTCACGCCGCAGGATGCAACCACCAATCCGTCACTGCTGCTGAACGCTGCGAAACAGGCGCAGTATGCCGAACTGGTCGAGGACGCCATTGCGTTCGGGCAACGCATGGGCAGCTCCACCGAGTCACGCACCGATGCCGCCATCGACAAGCTGGCGGTGAACTTTGGCCAGCGTATTGCCGCGACGGTGCCTGGTTACGTGTCCACGGAAGTTGATGCCGGCCTGTCGTTTGACACTGAAGGCACTATCCGCAAGGCCAATCGCCTGCTGGAGCTGTATACCCAGGCCGGTGTCGACACATCGCGGATACTGATCAAGATTGCCTCCACCTGGGAAGGCATTCAGGCCGCGCGCCGGCTGGAAAAGGAGGGCATCAAGTGTAATCTGACCTTGTTGTTCAGCTTTAATCAGGCCATTGCCTGTGCCGAGGCCGGTGCTTACCTGATTTCACCCTTTGTCGGTCGCATTCTGGACTGGTACAAGGCCAGCACTGGCAACGACTACACGGCTGCCGATGATCCCGGTGTGTTATCGGTGCAGCGTATTTATCGTTATTACAAAACGCATGGTTACGGCACTATCGTGATGGGAGCGAGTTTTCGTAATACCGGTGAAATTGAAGCTCTGGCCGGGTGTGACCGTTTGACCATCTCACCCGCGCTGCTGGAGCAGCTCGCTGCCGACACCGGTGAATTGCCACGGGCACTGGACCCGACGCAGGTGAGCGAGGAAACACGCTTGAGCCTGCCGGAAGCCAATTTCCGCTGGCAGATGAACGAAGATGCCATGGCCACCGAGAAGCTGGCCGAAGGCATCCGTAAATTCCACGCTGACTATCTGGCGTTGCGGCGGGTGCTGGACGTGCGCTGAGCGCTTGCAGCAACCACCGCAGAAAGCTTACACCGACAATTTCGCGGCAATGCGGGTAGCGTGTTCGCCCTGATGACGAGCGATGGCCAGTTCGCGCGGGTCCGGCTGACGTGAACCGTCACCTCCGGCGATCGTGGTTGCGCCGTAAGGCGTACCGCCACTGACCTGCGAAATGTCAAACAGCTCCGGTGCGGTATAGCCCAGCGGCACAATAACCATGCCGTGATGCGCCAGCGTGGTCCAGGTTGAGGTGATGGTCATTTCCTGACCACCGCCGGTACCGGTGGATGCAAATACGCTGGCGACTTTGCCCGCGAGCGCGCCCTTGGCCCAAAGACCGCCAGTCTGGTCGAGAAAGTTGCGCATCTGGCCGGACATATTGCCAAAGCGGGTTGGCACGCCAAAGATAATGGCATCATATTCGGCCAACTCGGCCGGGCTGGCGATGTCTGCGGCCTGTTCGGTCTTGCCACCGGCGGCCTTGAAGGCCTCTGCTGGCATGGTTTCCGGCACACGTTTGATGGTAACCTCGGCGCCTTCGACGCGGGCAGCGCCTTCAGCAACCGCCTTTGCCATGGTTTCAATATGGCCGTACATGGAATGGTATAGCACTAGTACTCGAGTCATGGATGATTCCTCCTGCTAGAATGAATGAACATAGATTAATGGAAAAACATCCGATGAATGGCGCAATTAATGGCGCATACGTATCGACAATTCCGATGAATGGATGCAACACCACGGATACTGGGAGATAAAGCAGGTATGAAAAAACTTTTGTCATTTCTGGGACGAATGATTGATGCTGTGCGCGTGGTGCTGGGCCGTCTGATTTTTCTGCTGATTGTCGGCGTTGTTTTATTTCTTATCTTTTCCGGTCCGGAGCCGCTGACAGTGCCGGAGCAATCGGCACTGGTGTGGGCACCATCGGGCACCATTACCGAGCAGCGCAGCCGGGTCAATCCGGCCGATCTGCTGGTGGGCCCTGCGTTGCCGCAAAACTCTGTGCTACAGGATCTGGTGGATTCCCTGACACGGGCCAGAACCGATGAGCGCATCACGGCACTGGTCATGGATCTGGAGAATCTGCTCGGCGTCAGCCCGGCGCATATCGAGATTCTGGGCGACGCACTGGCGGACTTCAAAGCCAGCGGCAAACTGATCTATGCCTATGGCGATTACTTTTCGCAGGGCCAATACGCGCTGGCTTCGTATGCTGACACCATTACCCTGCACCCGATGGGCAGCGTCATGATCACCGGTTACGGTGGCAATCAATTGTTCGTTCGCGACCTACTGGACAAGCTCAACATCAATGTTCACGTGTTTCGGGTGGGTGAGTTCAAGTCTGCCGCCGAGCCTTTTACACGCATGGATATGTCTGATGAAGCACGCGCCGATGCACAGAATCTGCTCGGTGAACTGTGGTCCGGTTTTCTGACACGCGTCGCGCCCAACCGCGAGCGCAGTCCGGGCGAGTTGCAGGAATACGCCAACCGGTTCCCCGAGCTCCTGACAGCCGCCGGCGGTGATATGTCCCGGGTCGCCTTTGAACAGGGTCTGGTTGACAATATTGCCGGTGTCGACAGTTTCCGGCGACAGGTAGCTGCCAGCGTGGGTACTGACAATGGCAGCTTCCGGCAAATCCATTTTGAAGACTACCTCAATGCCACTGACCGGCTGATGCCGCCAATGAATGACCAGGTCGCGGTGATTGTGGCACAAGGCACGATTGTGCCCGGTGATCAGCCCCAGGGTGTGATCGGTGCTGACACCGTATCCGAACTGGTGCGGATGGCGCAGCAGGACGGTGCCGTCAAAGCGCTGGTGCTGCGCATTGATTCACCCGGCGGTGCCGCGCTGGCGTCGGAAGAAATCCGGGTCGCCCTGACCCAGTTTCAGCAGTCCGGTCGCCCGGTGGTGGTATCCATGGGCAGCACCGCAGCCTCGGGTGGATATTGGATTGCGGCAACAGCAGACCGGATACTGGCGTCCTCGACAACAATCACAGGCTCCATTGGCGTGATTGGCATGATCCCGACATTCGAAGAAGCCCTGGACAGCCTGGGCATTGGTGTCGACGGTGTCAGCACTACGGAACTTTCTCGTGTGGGTGATCCATTAACCGGTATGGATGACGTGGTCAGCACTATCTATCAAAGCACGATTGACGACGCTTACCAGCGCTTCATTCAGCTGGTCTCCGATGGTCGCGATATCCCACTGGCCGAGGTCGATGCACTGGCGCAAGGACGGGTGTGGACCGGTGCGCAGGCGCTGGAGCTGGGCCTGGTAGACGAACTGGGTGATCTTGAACAGGCTATTGCCTCGGCCGCTGATCTGGCCGGTCTGCAAACCTGGCAGAACGTTTATATGGAACGGCCATTAAGTTTTGGCGAGCAGATGCTGATACAGATGATGGACAGCATGGGTGGCGCGCAGGTGTTGAGTCAGTGGGCTGGCGCCCTGATTGGCAATGTCCCGGCTGTTGTTGCGGGCCAGTCTCTGGACATGTCGAGGGTGCTGGCCGGTTTGCCGGCACATGAAGTGCGCCGCTGGCAGGCCATGATGGATCTGGTGCTGCCGGGCAACTATCCTGCGCAACGCCTTCGTACCTTGATGGTATGCGATATCTGCGCATTGACGCCTTAGCATCTGCTGGCACGGCGCTGACTGACGCAGGATTCTTCAGGTAGCCGTCGCTGGAGGCGGTATGTCAGGAACGCGAAGTATAAAGAGTACACAAAGCTGGGTCATGAGAACCGGCCTTTACACCCTGGCCGGTGCATTATTGATATTGGGCGTGATCCGTCATTACCCGTTGGCGGCGATGAATGTGTCGGGTCTGCTGGTCGTGGTGCTGGTGTTCTCATGGCTGGCGTTCCAGTATCTGTCGCAGATCAATCTGATGCGCCGCCACGCCTTTCTCAGCCATGTTACCAGTGAGGGCGGCCGACTACGGCGCATGTTCTGGGACAGTCTGCTGCTGCGCGCGTTATGGGTATGCCTTGCACTGGTCAGTGCCATCATCGCGTTAATCATGAGCAGCGAACTGACAGACCTGGAGTGGTGGGTCATTGTTGGCAGTCTGCCCCTGTTTCTGATTTTCTACCGGCTTTGTTTCCGGCTCTTTGCCAGCGAACTGGCACCACAGTATCGTTTGCCCGTGCTACTCAGGTTCAGCCATCGATGCACACTGACGGTGAGTGCTCTGATTCTGGCCGGGCTGCAATTCTATGTCGCCGACGTGCCCGACACTCGACACCTTGATCTGATCTCGGTGCTGCAGTCTGGCTATCAACAGCAGGTCGGGCAGGCAGCTCTGGCGCCCGTTGGTGTGCTGCTGGGTGTGAATGCAGCGATAAATGATGGCATGTGGCACCTGATGCAGATTGCTTCGGATAACAATGCATTATTGACTCCTGTGAAGCTGGGCGTGTGGTTGGTCTTTTTGCTGGTGAACGCAGTGAAACTGGGCGCAATCTGGGTGATACTGCTGGGTTTAACCACGCTGGTTGCCGGCAGGCAAATGGCCGGTTCGGTCGCGCTGGATTCTACGGCATTAGGCGCCTCGCCCTTCAGTCGTTATTTCAGTATTACAATGATTGTGCTGTTACTGTTCTACCTGGCGATGACGCAACTCAACATCGGGTCCTATTTTGCCCCGAACGCCATGCCCGATTCCGCCGCCAATGCACCGATAACCACCGGTCCATTGAATCCGTGTGTCAATGTCAGCGCAGGGCAGCAGCAACAGCAGCGGCAGGCGTTGGCGAACCGCGCCCAACAGGCTTTAACCGCGCAACAACAGGCCATGCTTACTCAGGTCAATAGCGAAATCGACAGGCGTGTTGAAC
Organism: Pseudohongiella acticola; assembly: GCF_001758195.1. NCBI lineage: Bacteria > Pseudomonadati > Pseudomonadota > Gammaproteobacteria > Pseudomonadales > Pseudohongiellaceae > Pseudohongiella > Pseudohongiella acticola. Next base: position 1,839,185 of record NZ_MASR01000001.1, on the reverse strand, counting down.
AGGCGTTTGCGCCAGCGGCAGCAGGCGTTGAGAAGTTTCTGGACTGGAATTTCAGCTTGAGAGGCCAATATACCCAGTTGGCCTTTATGGGGCGTTCTGCCGTGACCGAAACCACATTCACCGATTACATAGGTGGCCAGATCGACAGCTTTGTCGGCAGCGTCGTTGCAGAAGGTATTGCAGATGTAGATGAGTCACTGACACAAAACTTTAATGACCGGATACAACAGGTCGCTCAGGCACAGGACTCACTGATGGCGCAATTGCTGGCGAGTGCTGACTGCATTACGCTGCCACCACCGACGTTGGCACTTGAGGAACACCTGAGTAAATCCATGGTGGGGGCGGGCTCCGGGGCAGGAATTCTGGCCGCGCGGGCCAGCATGCGAATGGGTTCTCGGGTGATCAGTCGCAGCGCGACCAAACGGGTGATTTCCGGTGGCTTTGCCCGGCTCAGCGGCAGGGTGGCGAGCAGTGCTGCAGCGGGAGGCGCCGGTGCCTTGTGCGGTCCACTGGTCATTCTGTGTGCACCGGCGTTGGCGGCAGCTACCTGGATCGGTACTGATCTGTTGATCAACGAAGTCGACGAATCGCTGAATCGTGAACAGATGCGCGCGGACATGATGGCTGTGCTTGCCAGCGACGAGGCGGCGATGAAAACAGCACTAAAGGATGCCTATGCCAGCATGGCGCGGCAGGTGTTTGCCGATCTGGAAATGATTCAGCAGCGGCGCTTTAACATCAATCGTGATGCATTTCCGCAGCGGCCGCCGTCGCCCTGACACTCTACGACAGGTCCGCCAGCACTCGCGAAGCGGTCGCCACATTGTGTTGCAGGTGGGCTGGATTGATGGTGCCGGCGATAATAGCGGTGACACCGGGTCGACCGAAGATAAACCGCATATTGGTGTCAACGGCGTCGGCGCCCTGATGCGACCCGGCCAGTGCGTGCCCGCTGGCGAAAGCCTTTTTGATCAGGACACCTTTGTTCAGTGTGCTGGCCTGATCAATGACTTCGGTTTCGGCGGTATGATCGGGGTTGTAACTGACCATCACGGCATCACACAGTGGCGCAGCCAGCAGGCCACCTGCAACTGTCTTTCCTGACAGTCCGAATGCCCGAATAAGGCCCTGTTCCCGACAGCGTGACAATGTTTCAAAGCAGTCGCTTTGTTCAATGATCTGTCTGTCGTTGCCGTCGGAATGCACCAGTACCAGATCCAGATAGTCGGTGCCCAGGCGTTTCAGGCTGCGTTCAATGCTGTGGCGCGTGTGTTTTGCGCTGAAATCAAAAACCGATCTTCCATCAACAAACTCTTCCCCGGTTTTACTGCAGATGACCCAGTCCTGGCGTCGCTGCATGAGCTTGCCCAGGCGTTCTTCACTGTTGCCATAGGCCGGTGCAGTGTCAATCAGATTGATGCCAAGTTCATGTGCCTGCTGCAGTAAGGCGCGAACCGCGGCGTCATCGGGAATGACAAATTTATCGGGATACTTGACGCCTTCGCTGCGCCCGATTTTAACGGTGCCCAGTCCCAGGCACGATACGTCGATGCCGGTGCAGCCCAGCGTGCGGTACGGCAGTGTCGACATCAGCGCAGCGCCTCCCAGGGTGATGGCGCCACGTCGGGAGTGGGCAACAATTCACTGAGTGTTTGAAGCGTGTTCCGGGAATCGTCATGGCCAATCAGGGACTGTGCATCCAGCATGTCGATTACCGAGTCTCCCAGGTTTGGGCACAACGTCAGTTTGGTGGGCCAGCAGATCAGCAGTGGCCCACAGGCTTCGACATAAGCATTGTCTGGGCGCTGCTGGTCGCTGACTTGCGGTTCTGCCCGATTGATTAAGAAACTGCTCCACACTGCCTGGCTGAAATCAATCCACGGGAACAGGGTTTGCAGTTCCTGACGGGCAAACGCCTGTTGTGACTGTTCGTCGCGCTTCATGCCGGATTCGGCCAGCTCACCGCCCAGGTACCAGATCCATTGTGCGTCGCTGCTTTCCTTGCAGGGGTGTGCGGTCAGTGTCAGGCGGGGTGTCATGCCAAAGCTGTCGCCAATGCAGTGCAGGTAGGGTGGCGCCGGGTGTGGCACTTTAACAGTGACCATGTGCAATGGGCGGCGCTGCATGGCAGGTGGGTTGACGGTGTGCGGATGTTCCCAGCCATTTAACAACGCCTCGTTACCCTCGCCAGCACAAAGAATGACTCGCGTTGCCTGCAGGGTGACATAGGCGTCGCCGGTGTCCAGTGTCAGTTCGGTACCACTGTCGTTGTGGGTCAGTTGCAGGTCCCGGCACTGGAACAGGCGGTCGCGCCACGGCGCTGCCAGTGTCTCCAGCAATGAAGGGGTATCAACCACAAAATCGGTCAATTGATACACCGTGCCCTCTACCTTGTGTTGGCCCGTGTTCTGGAAAAAATCCGGATACTGCACTGGCTTCAGTGCATCAATGCGCCCGCGCAAGGCCTTGCTGCCCAGAAACGCCTTCAGGCGGGAACGGAAGCTGCCGCTGGACCACATGTAATAATGTGACGACAACACCTTGCAGCCCTGCAGATCCAGCTCACCGTCTCCCTGCAGACACGCGCGCCATCGATCCGGCATGGCGGCAATGGCGCTGCTGGCGGGGCTGAGATTACCATCCAGCGCATATTTCAGGCCGCCGTGGATGATGCCCTGAGAGGCCAGTGTCTGTCCGCCGCCCAGCGCGTTTTTCTCCAGCAGAATGGTGTCATAACCGGCCTGGTTGAGCCGGTTGAGCAACCATAAGCCGGCGACGCCGCCACCGATGATGGCGACCTGTACCTTGAGTTCAGTGCTCATACTCACCTGAATGTCTGCCCCTTGGGTTGGGGATTTGCGCTGGATGTCAATTCCTGCAATCATCTTCGTTTTACGGCGTCAATGGTAGCACGCTGGCGCATGACTGCGCATGGCATTGAAGGGAATCCGCGTGAACAGAACAATCTACAATTTCGCATTTTATTTGCTGTTGCCCATTATTGTGCTGCGCCTGCTGTGGCGTGCGCTGGTATTGCCAGCACCGGCGTATGCCAAACGCTGGGGCGAACGACTGGGGTTTGTTGATGTTGCACGCGCTGAGCGCACTGAAACGCGCTGGATATGGGTGCACGCCGCCTCTGTTGGCGAGTCGGTAGCAATCTCGCCGCTGGTGACCCGTCTGCGTCGGCAGCGTCCGGAATGGGGCATTGTGGTCACCACCATGACGCCGACAGGTTCGGAGCGAATCGAAGAACTGTTTGGCAACGATGTCTGTCATGTTTACGCACCTTATGATTATGCCGGTGCGGTAAAGCGTTTCCTGAAAACCTTCAGGCCGGCGCTGGTGGTGCTGGTGGAAACTGAACTCTGGCCCAACCTGGTGCACTACAGCAAGAAAAGCGGCGCCCGCATCATGGTGGCCAATGCGCGCCTGTCGGAAAAATCCTATCGTGGTTATCAGAAATTCTCCGCACTGGGTAAACCCATGTTGCAGAAAATCGACTGCATTGCCGCGCAGGCACAGAAAGATGCCGATCGCTTTCAGCGACTCGGCGTGTCAGGGCAGGCATTGCATATTACCGGTAGCATGAAGTTCGATGTCAGTCTGCCAGACAATCTGGTGACTCAGACCGCCGTCATGAAACAGCGAATAGAAGGCGACAGGCCAGTCTGGATTGCCGCCAGTACCCGAGACGGCGAGGAAGAGAAGGTGTTGGCAGCCTTCAAGCTTGTCAAGCGTGAGATTCCTGATGCGCTTCTGATTCTGGTGCCACGTCACCCGGAAAGATTCGTACCGGTGGAGCGGCTGTGCCATAAACAATCCTTGCGTGTGGTCAGACGTAGCAGCGAGGAAGCTGTTGATGTGCTCACCGATATCTTCCTCGGTGACAGCATGGGCGAAATGCTGGTTTATTATGGGCTGGCACAATTGGCCTTCGTCGGTGGCAGCCTGGTCAACACGGGTTGCCAGAACGTGCTTGAACCGGCTGCTCTGGGGTTGCCCGTGCTGGTCGGACCATCCCAGTTCAATTTTCAGACCATCTGCGAACAGCTGACTGATGAGGGCGCGCTGCGCACGGTGGCAGATGAAAACGAACTTGCCCGCGAGTTGGTCAGGCTGTTGCGCGATGACACGGCTCGTCGCGCCATGGGAGAGCACGGCAAGCGCAGCGTGGCCGCGAATAAAGGGGCCCTGGATCGCATTTATGATCTGACGGTACAGTACCTGCCGATGGCATGAGCGGCTCCTGAGAATCAGGCGCCGCGGGTCAGGTTGACGGCACCGTCGCTGGTGGCCAGCACATTGTCTTCAATACGAATGCCGCCAAACGGCATCAGTTCTTCCGCCAACGTCCAATTGATTGACTTGCCCAGTGACGATCCACGTGCTTTCTCCAGCAACGCCGGAATAAAATACAGGCCTGGCTCAATCGTCACCACAGCGCCGGCATCCAGCGTACGGGTATTGCGCAGTCCAGGCCATGCCTCAGGTGGTGCCGCGATGTCACCCTTGCGGCTGGCGAGCCGACCGCCAACATCATGAACCTGCAGGCCAAGCAGATGCCCCAGACCGTGCGGGAAAAAGACCGTACTGGTGCCATTGTCGACCAGGGTTTCGGCGTTGCCGTGGCAGATATCATTGTCCACCAGCAACTGCGCGATGGCGACATGCGCCTGCCGGTGCAGACTGACGAAGGAAGTCCCTGGTTTGACGCGTTGCACCAGTTCTTCCTGCAGGGTCTGCATGCCAAGCAGCAGGTCGTGGAATACCGGGTGCGCATCCGCAGCGGCCCAGGTTCGTGTAATATCCGAACAATAACCGTGGGCGCGGCAACCGGCGTCAATCAACAGCACCTGGTTCTCTGGCTGGCTGGCGCGATCGGCATAGCGGCGTTTATTCTGATAATGCAGAATCGCCGCTTTTTCGTTGAGCGCAATAATGTTGGAGTACGGCAGTTCCTGATCAAGCACACGGCAAGCGGCCAGGTAAGCCTGGTGGATGTCGTATTCGTCGCCGCCGGCGCGGAAAGCCTGTTCCGCAGCCGCATGACCGCGCAGCGCGTGCACATTGGCCTCGCGCAGGCGACTGATTTCGTAATCGGTTTTTACGGCGCGGTCGAAGTCCAGCCATGACAGCAGCGCGGCCGGATTGATGCGGTCGGCGGCGATGCCCAGTTCGGCCGCTAAGCCCGCATTTTCGCCCAGGAACGCCAGGGTCTGACCACGGGGTAGTTGTGCCGCCAGTTCAGACAGGTTTTCCATCACGGTGATATCGATACTGTCCGCCCACCAGCTTTCTGTGTTCAGCGTCTGGTCATGCCAGAAGTCGCTCGGCACCCACGCCAGCAGGCGGGGTTTGTTGCCGGGCGTGAACAACACAAACTGATCCGGTCGGTCCAGCGGCAGCCAGCGCAGAAAGTGTCCCCAGGCCTTGAAAGGCGGCGCGTGATCATCGGCATAATAGTTGTGGCTGCCACCGCTGTGCACAAGAATGGCGTCACAGTCGGGCAGCGTGTTGTGCAGGGCGTCGCTCCAGCGTTGCTGAAGTGCGTCGATATGTTGCTGAAATAGCGTCTGGGTATCCATGCTGTGGGATAATACGCGAAAATAGCCATCCACACATCGCCTGGCTGAGGAAATTCTGTCGCCCGATGACGACTGCAGATAAACAGGCCCCGCCCCGTCAGCGCAAGATCATTCATTGTGATTGCGACTGTTTCTATGCCGCTATCGAAATGCGCGATGACCCGTCACTGCGCGGCAAGCCTTTGGCCGTGGGCGGTGCCAGCGAGCGGCGAGGGGTGGTGGCGACCTGCAATTATGAGGCGCGGCGATTTGGTATCCATTCGGCGATGCCGACAGCAAGCGCACTGCGGCGCTGCCCGGATCTGATAGTGGTGCCTCCGCGCATGGATGTGTATCGCGGCGTTTCCCGTCAGGTACAGCAGATTTTTACAGACTATACGGACCTGATTGAGCCGCTGTCACTGGATGAGGCCTACCTGGATGTCAGTGACGCCTCCGCCTTTCAGGGCAGTGCGACACTGATCGCACAGGATATTCGCCAGCGCGCGCGGGAGACGCTGGGTATTACCCTGTCCGCTGGCATTGCCCCTAACAAGTTTCTCGCCAAAATCGCCAGTGACTGGGAAAAACCGGATGGCCAGTTTGTTATCCGGCCAGAACAGATCGATGGCTTTGTGCTGCAGTTGCCGGTGAAAAAACTGTTTGGTGTGGGCAAGGTCACGGCTGCTCGCCTGCATGCCATTGGTGTGCAGACCTGCGCCGATCTGCGTGGTTTCAGTGAAGAGGCGTTGACGGCTCAGTTTGGCAGCTTTGGTGCGCGTCTGTTCCAGCTTAGCCGGGGCATCGACGAGCGCGAGGTGAAGGTTGAGCGTCAGCGCAAATCGCTGAGTGTGGAGAATACCTTTGCTCAGGATCTGGCGGACCTGCCCGCTTGCATTGAGCGCCTTCAGGAGCTGCATGCGCAGATGCTGAAACGCTGGCAGCCCCTGCAGTCGCGGTATCAGGTTGGTGGCACTTTTGTGAAGCTGAAGTTCGACAATTTTGTCTCCACCACCGCGGAACAAAGTGCAGAGTCGTGTGAGCTGGAGCTGTTTCCGGGGCTGATGGTGCAGGCATGGGCCCGGCACCAGCGGCCGGTCAGGCTGATCGGCGTTGGCGTCAGGCTGGAACCCAGGGATGAGCGCGCCTCAGATCAACTGGCGCTTCCACTGGAGTTATGACAATGGCCCGTGTCAGCCCCGTACCCGCATCAGGCCTTCCTGACACACGGACGCCACCAGAACACCGTCGCGGGTAAAGATGTTGCCGCGATTGAAGCCGCGTGCCTGCGACGATGACGGGCTGTCCTGGGCATACAGCAACCAGTCGTCGGTGCGGAACGGGCGATGAAACCACATGGCGTGGTCAAGGCTGGCAATCTGCAGTTTAGGATCGAACAGGCTCTGACCGTGTGGGCGCAGACTGGTCTGCAGCAGCGTCATGTCAGAGGCGTAGGCCAGCATGTGGGCGTGGCGGTCGTAGTCGGCAGGCAGTTCGGTGTTGACGCGAAACCAGACACTGGTAACCGGCTCTTTCGGCGTGTTGTCGAACAGGCTGTTGATGTCGACGTGGCGAAGATCCACTGCGAACTGGCGGGAAAAGCGATCCAGCAGATCGTCGCTGACCTTGCCGCGAAACTGCTCCGCCATTTCCTTGCGGTTGGCGCATTCCTCGGGTGGCGGAACGTCGGGCATCTGTGCCTGGTGCGACAGTCCTTCTTCCGGTATCTGAAATGACGCTGCCATGTTGAGAATCGCCTTGCCGTGTTGCATGGCGACGACGCGGCGGGTGGTGAAACTGCGGCCGTCGCGGATTCGATCCACCTGGAAGATGATGGGTTGCTTGAGGTCGCCCGGGCGCAGAAAGTAGGCGTGCAGGGAATGCACATGTCGATCATCCGGTACCGTGTGACTGGCACTGAGCAGGGCCTGCGCCAGCACCTGGCCACCATAAACGCGAAACCAGCCCTCGTTTTTGTGGGCGCTGCGATACAGATTTTCATCGAGCTTTTCCAGCTCCAGATGATCAAAAAGTTGTTGTAATTGCTGGTTTTCCTGTGCGTCGGGTGTGACTGCCATGGGCGTGGTTACCTTAGTGTAAAGCTGGGTGGTGAAGCAGCGTCTGTGTGTATTGGGTGGAAGTTTAGCAGTTATCCCTGATTTCTCCGAGCCTGCGGGCGCTGCCGGCGCCCTCCCGGGAGTTGCCGACACTGAATAGTGGGAGGGCGTTGGCAGTCTTTACCGCTTCAGATGCCCGGCGTATGATCAGAGCACGGAAAAAATAACAACAACTGATCTCTCACAGGAGACTTATATGCGACACCAGACCCTGACTCTTGCCGCCGTGGTAGCGATTGCCGCAGCGACCACCTGGATGCAAATGACGCCCGCCACAGCTGCGGAAAGCGAAGAAACCGTCAAGCAACAGTTTATCGGTCACTACGAGCTGGTGAGTTTTATCCAGTACCCGGCCTCAGGCGGGGAAGTGGACGCCAACTACATTGGTCGCATCATGTATGACGAGCATGGCCACATGTCGGCACAGGGTATGCCCAAAGACCTGCCAGCGCGGGCCGCTCAGACCACTGAATTGGTGCGTGGTGGCTTCGCCTACTGGGGACCGGTGACCTGGGATGTTGCCAATAGCAGAGTGACGCACCACGTTGAAGGTTCGCCCACGCGAGGCAGCTGGGTTGGCGAAGACAATGTGCGCTACTACGAATTCACCGATGACGGCCTGCTGAAGTTGTCCATTCGCGACGATGATGGCCGCACCACCGGTACCCTGACCTGGCGCCGAATCGGAGGCTGAATCACCCGATCGGGGTACGGAATATAACCAGCGCCGCAACGATAATAAAACCCAGTAGCAGGGCCGCGCTTTTGTTGACGGTGTGGCCCTGCCAGAATCGGCTCCAGCGCCGCTCGTAGCGCCGCCAGTCCTGATCCAGCCAGCGCAGATCAAAGGAAGGCAATAGCGACTTGTTCAGGCGACGTTTCAGGCGCAATGACAGCGTGACAAAGGGGGTATGCGAGGTCTGCAATGTTTCCGGCGGTTGCCATTTGAGGCTCAGACCAGCGGCTGCAATCAGCAGACCGGCGCCGATTGGCCAGCCCAGCTCAAACCATTTGTACAGCGGCAGGCTGTCCTGGGCGGCCGGCTGCATCAATGGCCACAACCAGGGCAGTATCAATCCAAGCAGGCACAACAACAGCCAGCCAGCCAGCGGCGCGACGGGCATGGCATGAGTTGTGTCGTCGGCCAGTGCCTGCTGGCGCAGACGCCAGAGCAGATAGAGGCCGCGAGCCACAATCACGGTTGTACCCAGCGCGCCGATTTGCAGCCAGATCAGCCAGTGTGCCAGTGCCGGGTCATCCAGAAACGCTTTCAGGGCCGTCTTGGCGGCAGCGCCACTGCTCAACGGCAGACCAGCAAGCGCCAGGGCGGGCAACGCAGTGGCGAGCAACAGCCAGCGCAGATGCCTGCCGCCGTGAACCTTGACCACATCGGCGGCCATGAACAGCGCGCCCTTGGCAAAGCCGTGATGCACTGCATATAACGTTAATGCCACGCCTATCGCTGCGCGCTGCTCGGGCAGCTGCCAGCTCAGCGCAATCAGGAACAGCAAAAAACCCATCTGGCTGACAGAGGAATATGCCAGCACCTGTTTTGCTTCGCGCCGGCTCAGTCCCAGCAACGCGGCCAGAATGATGCTGGTCAGAGCAATGATCATGACCGGCTGCGCCCAGGACTGCAGCAGGCCAGTACCAACGTCGGGCAGTTCGCCCGGCAGAAATTGCCACAGGCCCAGAATGCCGGCTTTTAACATGGCGCCCGACAGCACGGCACTGGCGGGTGCCGGTGCCACCGGATGCGCTTGCGGCAGCCATACGTGCAGCGGCCAGAAGCCGGCTTTCAGGCCCAGGCCAACCAGCAGTGCGGCGGTGCTTAACGGCGTTGCCGGCGTGCTTATCCAGTCGGCAAACAACATCGAGCCGTCAGCCGCCTGCACCCGCAACGCCAGCCCTGCCAGCAATAACATTTCGCCACACACGGCCAGCTGAAGATACAAGCGACCCGCCCGGCGGGCACGGGGTTTGCCACTGTGTACCACCAGGCCATAGGCACACAGACTCATCATGGAAAAACCGACATAAAAACTGAGCGCATCCTGGGCGATGATCAGCAGCAGATTGCCGCTAAGCGCGGTCAGCCAGAATAGCCAGAAACGCAGCAGGCCTTCATCCTTGCGCTGGCTGTAAGCCGCATAAAAACTGGCAATGGCCCACAACGTCGCGGTGAACATCAGCCAGGGTCGGGTGACCGTATCGTCTGCGGCCCAGCGCGCGCCTTGCCACAGCACATCAAGCGCAAAAGCAGGACTGTTGCCAACGCTCGCCAGTATTGCAGGCAGCAGACTCAGGCACATCCAGGGGGCGAGCGTCTGCAGCCGGTTGCGGCACACAAACAGCAACAGTGCCGCCAGCAGCGGCGCCACTGGCACGCTTAACCAGATCCAGGCGCTCACAGGCCAAACTCCCGATTAACAATGAACTGGCTCCAACCCAGGGGGCTGAAGATGCTACCGGCAAAGATACCCACAAGAATTGATATCAGCGCTGTTACCAGGGGCGGCAGCAGCAACATCCAGTGCGTCTCCAGGCGCTGCCCGGCAAAATTATTTTCATGCCAGCCACCGGCAGGTGGCGCGCGGAACCAGCCGCGATAAACTAGCGGCAAAAAGTAGGCGGCGTTCAGCAGCGAGGAACCAATCAGCACCAGCACCACCCAGCGCTGATTGACTTCCAGAGCGCCCGTCAGCAGGTACCATTTGCTGATAAAACCGGCGATGGGCGGGATGCCTGTCATGCCCAGTGCGCCAACGGTAAAGGCCGTCATGGACCAGGGCATGCGCCGGCCCAGACCGTCCATTTCCTGAACTTTGTGAATGCCCAAGGTCTCGGCAAAATTGCCGGCGCAAAAGAACAGCGTGACTTTCATCAGACCCTGATGCACCAGATGCACGATGGCGCCAACGGCAGCAATGGGGCCGACCAGCGATACCCCCAGCGCAATGTAGGACACCTGGCTGACGGTGGAATACGCCAGCCGCTTTTTGATGTCCTGTTGTTGCAACGCGCGTATCGACGCGAACAGAATCGTGACTGCCGATAGCCACATCAAAGGCTGGGTCAGTGACAGCAACGTGGTCGCCTCAATGCCATAAACATCATAGACCACACGGATAATACCGAAGGCGCCCGCCTTGACCACGGCCACGGCGTGCAGCAGGGCACTGACCGGTGCCGGTGCCACCATGGCGCGTGGCAGCCAGCCATGCAATGGCACCAGCGCCGCCTTCACGCCGAGCCCGATAATCATCAGACCAAAGGCGATGCGCAGGCTCAGGCTGTTGCCGTCAACCAGGCTGGTGACATAACCGCCAGGCACAAAGTCAGGCGTCTCTGCAATGGAGTGGAGCAGGGCAATGCCCATCAGTAACACAGTGCCGCCACCCAGGGTGTAGGCCAGATAGATCCGGCCCGCGCGCAGTGCTTCCGGCGTGCCGCGATGCACAACCAGCGGAAAGGTTGCCAGTGTCAGCAGTTCGTAGAACAGCAGGAAGGTGATCATGTTTCCGGCCAGCGCAATGCCCACGGTGGCACTGACACACAGACTGAAATAACCAAAGAAGCGTGAGCGCAGCGGTGAATTTTCCAGGTAGGCGATTGCGTAAACGGTGGTCATCAGCCAGAGTACGGAGGACAAAGCAACAAACTGCAGCGCCAGCGCATCACCATGCAGGACCAGCGCGGCACCGGGCAGAAAGGCAATACTGAAACGGAACTCCAGACCCTGACTGACACCGGCCAGCATCAATGCGACCAGCACCAGTTTTAGAAAGACACCTGACAGGTTCAGAAAGACACGTCGGCGCGCTGCGGCTTCCGGGGTAGCAAAAATCAACAGGCCCGGTATCAGGGAACTGAAGATGATCAGTACCGGCAGCATGGTGCTCCAGGTCAGTGTCATACGCCACCTCCGGCCAGCAGTTGAATCAGCCATTCACCGGACAGCGCCATACCCCACACCATCAACGCTGGCAGCAGCGCCAGCCAGTGGCCGAGCCGATCCGGATTGATGTCCGGTGGGTTGATGCGAGCGCGGTCGAACGCGATTGCCACAATACGGAAGATATAAGCGGCCGACACCAGTGTGCCTAACAGCACACCCACTGCCCACGGCCAGTTCTCGGGTTGACTCAGTGTGGGTTCAAGCAGCAGCCATTTGGCCAGGAAACCACCACTGGGCGGCAGGCCGATGAGACTGCCACCGGCGACGGCAAAAGCAAACATGGCGATGGGTACGGTCTGGGTTGCGCCGCGCAACCCCTCAACGCGGCGGGTGCCCAGACTGGATTGCATCTCGCCGGCAGCCAGGAACAGCGAAGCCTTGGCCAGTCCGTGAGCAATCACAAACAACCATAGTGCGATGTGCATTTGCGGCAACTGCCAGGTCAGCAGCAATCCCAGCGCCATCAGGGCATAACCCAATTGCGCGACAGTGGAGTAAGCGACCACGGTTTTGATATGCGGACTGCGAATGGCAGACAGGCCGCCGGCCGTCAGCGCGATCATGCCGGCCACGGCCAATACCGGTCCAATCTGTTGCGCCAGCTCCGGAGGAGCCACCTCGCTCCATAACAGCCAGAGAATGAACAGCGGACCTTTGACCACCAGCCCGGACAGCAAGGCACTGACCGCGGTCGGCGCGCTGGTGTGAGCCGGCGGCAGCCACAGGTGCAGTGGCCAGAGCGCCGACTTCAGCATCAGCCCGGTGGTCATCAGCAATAATGCCAGTCGGGTAATCACATCCGCCTGCGTGCGTGGTGCCAGCAACAGCACATCCAGTTCGCCGTAGCGGCCATAGAGCAGCGCCACGCCTAACAGGTAAAACATCGACGCGGCGAGTGACAGGATCAGGTAGTTGGCTGCGGGTCGATAGGCTTTTTTTCCGGACAGCGCCACCATGGCGACCGCTGTCAGTCCGAGCAGCTCCAGGGTGATGTACAGGTTAAACAGATCAGCTGACAACCACAGTGCTGCCAGCGACCCGTGCAGAAAACAGCTCAATGGCCAGAAGTCACGATTGATGCCCTGCCGGCTGAGGCCGGCATAAAGCCCGACCAGCAGGTGCATTAGCGCAGTGAACACAAGCAACAGTGCGCTCAGCGAGCTCAGTCGCAGACGAATGGCCAGCCCGGTTTCCCAGCCACCAATGTTTAACAGTATCTCGGTCTCCACTGTCGCCACGTGCAGCAACGCAAACCAAGCGGCAATCAGGCTGGCCAGGGTGCTGGCAATGGCAACAAAACCAGTGGTCCGGGTTTTAATCGTGCGGCCACACAACAGCAGTAGCAGGCCGGCAAACAGTGGGGTGGCAAGGCTGATGAGGGCGAAGTTCATTCCGGGTCTTTGCCCCCGCTGTCGGTACGGTCCTGCTGGCTTGCAGCGATGATAAGACGCAGGGCAAACGCTGTGGCGCTGATCGCCACCACCAGTCCGGTGACCACCAGCGCATGCAGTACCGGATCGGGTACGGCGCTGCGTGTGGCCAGGCTGACCATCACCAGGAAGGTCGCGGCCCCCATCAGATTGACAGCGATCAGGCGCCGTATTGGATCATGCAGGGTCATCAGGCCATGCAGTGACAACAAAAACACGGCCACACCAAGTGTCAGGTATAACTCTATGGCAGTCATGAGCGCAGGTCCTCGCGTTCACCGATCACCAGAAGGCTCAGTGTGATGGCGATTGACAGCGTCGCCAGGATTTCGATGCTGACAATCAATACGCCACTGTAGTCGGCGGGATAGGTCAGCCAGCCGTCGCCCCAGATCGCGGTCGCGGCAGCAACAATGAGAAAAAACAGGGCGCCGGCAACCACCGACAGACGCAGCCATGCCGAGGCCCAGCGTATCGGTGGCAACAGACCGGTGAGGCGCAGGATAACGGCGGCGGCAGCCAGCAGCGAACCGGCCTGGAATGCCCCGCCGGGCCCGCTGGAGCCTCGCCAAAGCAGGTAGCCGCCGGTGAGCACTAACAGCGGCGCCAGCACGCGAGCCCACGCAGACATCAGTGTCAGGCTTTGGGGCCAACTTGGGCGCGCATGATCCTCTTCCGTGGGGTGGCTGTGAAATAATTGTCGCAGGCCACTGAGTGCAAACAGCAACACCAACAGTTCCAGTAAGGTATCCCAGGCGCGGAAGTTCAGTAGCACTGCCGTGACCGGATGTTTTACGCCGCTCTCTGGCACGGCGGCATCAGCCAGCGTCCGCAGGCGTGGTGTCAGGTCGCGCTCCGCCTCAAGCAGCCCCGTCTGTATCAGTGAGTCGTCGTAGAGCAGGTGCGCCAGGAACATCAGACTGGCGATCACCGCGAACGCCAGCGCGCCCCAGTAGCTGGCGCTTTTGTTCGTTGTATGCAGTTCATCAGGCAGAGCTCTGGCGGCATGCATCAGCAGCACCCCGGTGAGGCCTGCGCCAATGGCCGCCTCTGCCAGCGCCAGGTCGGGCGCGTCCAGTCGTGCCCAGATCAGGGCAACCACCACACCAAAGGCGATGAACAGCGTCATCGCATCGGAGCGCTGAGGCGCATACAGGGCACCCCATGCCATGATGAGCAGCAACAGGGTCAGGGTCAGGTCGGGCAGCAGTTCAGGAGACATCGCTGTTGTCTCCCTCGGTCAAATCCTTGTTCGGAACATCGGATCCAGCTTCATCCTGAGCCAGATTGAATCGCGCCAGTAACTGGCAGTTGACAGAGCCGGAGGCCATGACCAGCAACCAGACCAACAGTAGAATCAGACAGGTGCGCCAGGACGGGTCGAGCAAGGCCAGGCCAAGTGCCAGTAAGCCAAGCCCGAGTGTGTCGGTTTTGGTGATGGCATGCAGGCGACTGTACAGGTCGGGGAAACGCAACAGACCCAGGGCGGCGGTGACAAAGAATGCGGTGCCAGCGAGCATGAAGCCCCAGCCTAGATAAAACACAGCATCAGATAAAAAAGTCGCCATATCCATCATATCTGCCTCCGCAGCATCTGCACCAGAGCCACGGTGATCACCGCCGCCAGCAATGCCAGTACCAGCGCCACGTCTCGCCAGATCGCATCGTCCTGCCATTGCGCCAGCAACAGCAGGAAGGCGATGCCGGTGTTGCTGATCATCTGCAGCCCCAGCAGCCGGTCAGCGATACTGGCAGCATGTGTTGCGCGCCAGAGGCCGGCCATTGAGGTCAGCAGAATGACACTGCCAAGCCAGATCATGAGGCCTCCTTTGAGACGGGAAACAGCCTTGCCAGGTAGGATTCCAGGCTGGTCAGGTCACTTTGCCAGTCGCGCCGGGTATCCAGCGTATGCACTTGCATGATATCGCCGTCAATGCGGGCAGCCAGCGTGCCGGGTAGCAGGCCGCAGATCGCCGACAGCAGCAGGCGGGCGGAGTCAGAGGAGGTGCTGAGTTTATGTTGCACCCAGCCGGGTTTAACATCGGTGCGGCGCCCCAGCGTGCGACGCGCAACATCAATGCCGCCGAGTACCATTCGACCGCCAAAAAAAGCCAGGAACCCAGGCAGAAAGCGCCAGGCCACGCGGGGCAGGCTCAGGCCAGCCGACAGTGCGCACAGCACCGCCAGCGCAATAAACACGACACCAAAGCCCCAGCCCTGATTGTTGCTCAGCAGCAGCCACAGTCCGGCATAGATGACAGTCAGTACCGTCGCAGTAGACAAGTGCTGTATTCTGGATGCCGGTCTCGCCACAATAACTCCCTTTGCCGTGATGTTCAGCCTGATGCTGACAAGCCATGTTAACAAAGTTACAGTGTCTGGCGCGTATCGGATAGAATGTCGGTCAATGATCCAGTAAAAGACGCGTAGACAAGCATTCATAATAGACAGACTCATAACAGACAGTCTAATAACAGACAAAGACTACAAAGACTAATAGATGTCGGAATTCAACAGGCGCTGGCTCGCTGAGGCCGTCAGGCGGGGCAGGGCAGAAGCACGGGACGAGGCAGCGGAAAGGTATGCCCGTCGCTGCGACGGGAACGCTGAACAGCGTATTCTGGCGTGGGCGGAGTTTATTGCTGAGCGCGATGGTGTGGGTGAAAGCCTGCAGCGCTGGCGGCAAAGTGCCCTGCTGGCACTGTCTGGCCTGCTGGTGCTCGGTCTGTTGAGCGGTTTCACCGCCGCCCTTGCGGTACTGGGCAACAGCCAGGCGCCGGTCAATGTCATCTGGGCATTGGGCAGTCTGCTCGGTATCAACCTGTTGCTGCTGGTCATCTGGTTCCTGAGCTTCAGTGTCAACGCTCAGGGTGGTTCGCTGGGGCGCCTCTGGTATGTCATCACGGTTGCCTTTCAGAAACGATTTCAGAATAACGGCCATGCTGCGGCCATCACGCAGGCTTTCAACTCGCTCACTGCGCAGGCAGGCCTGAGTCGATGGTGGCTCAGTGTGGTCAGCCATCTGAGCTGGCTGTGCATCATGCTGGGGGTGTTGGCGGGCCTGATGCTGGCATTGGCCCTGCGCAGTTATGTATTTGTCTGGGAGACCACGATTTTACCGGCATCGGTTTTTGTGACGCTGGTAGAGTCGCTTGGCGCGTTGCCTGGATTGCTCGGCTTTGCCACGCCGGCAGCGGATGCCATTACCGGCAGCAGTTCCCAGGCAGGTGTCACCCTGGCCGGGCAGGATGACATGGCTCGCCGCGCATGGGCTTCCTGGCTGAGCGGCTGCGTCCTGGTTTACGGCATTCTGCCACGCCTGTTGCTGAGCGTATTGTGCGGGTTTCGATTGGCAATCGGTGCGCGCAATGTCCGACTGCCAACAAATTCCCTGGCCTGGGTGTCGTTGTCATCACGGCTGGTACCGGACAGCGAGCAGGGTGGCGTCACAGACCCGGCGGTCACTGCGCCATCCCCGACATTCAAACGTCGTGCGCGCAAAGGTCAGACTGGAGAAGCCAGGCTCCTGGTCGGGCTGGAAATCCCCGGCAACCTGAACTGGCCCCCAGCCGACCTGGCTGACCGGGTGCAGACGCATCTGGTCGACAGCCGGCAGCAGCGGGAATATGTACTGGAACAGTTGAGCGACGATCCGCCGCAAAAATTATTGCTGGCCTGCGCTGCGGCCCAGTCACCTGATCGCGGCAGCCTGCACTGGCTGTCCGATGCTGCCAGCCAGACATCAGACGTCGCGGTCTGGTTGATGGGCGCCGATCGCGCAACGGCAGAACGAATGGCTATCTGGCGCCAGTATCTGCAGGACATGGGCATCGCCGATCAGGCCATATTTGACGCCACTGACAAGGCTCTGGCCTGGCTGGGAGACGCACCCTGATGTCGATTGACGAGCAATTATTGAATGCGGTCGGCGAGCCGCTGCGCGTGACCGTGGCTGGCCATACCAATACCGGTAAAACCTCGCTGCTTCGCACGCTGACGCGGGACGCCCGTTTTGGCGAGGTGTCGGGCCGGCCCAGTACCACCCGGCATGTTGAAGCTGCCCGACTGCTGGTTAATGGCAAGGTGCTGCTGGAGTTGTTTGACACCCCGGGGATTGAAGAGCCTATTGATCTGCTGGCGCTGTTAACAGAGCAGGCTGGCAAGGCTGGCAACGAAGATGGCCGTGAACGCATTCGTCGGTTTCTCGCGTCCGAGCCTGCGCAAAGTCGTTATGAGCAGGAAGCCAAAGTGCTGCGGCAACTGATGAAAAGCGATGCGGCTTTTTATGTGCTCGATGCCAGAGACCCGGTGCTCGCCAAACATCGTGATGAACTGGAAATTCTGCGCCTTTGCGGGGTGCCGCTATTGCCCTTGCTGAATTTTGTTGCCGACCCTGAGGCGCGCGAGGATGAATGGCGGGATGCGCTGGCCGGTCTGGGTCTGCACGCCATCGTGCGCTTCGACACGGTGACACCAACACAGGATGGTGAGCGTTTACTGTACAGCAAGCTCGCCAGTTTGCTGGATGCCCACAGCGATATTCTGAATGCATTGATCGCCAGCCATGCCGACGATGCCGTGCAGCGTCACCAGTCGGCGCTGACGCTGATCGCGGAATTGCTGATCGACGTGGCAGCCCTGCAACACCGGGTGTCTTCAATTGACGCCAGTGTGCTGGGCAAGGCGTCGGGCGCGCTCAACGACCGCGTGCGTAAACGCGAGCAGGCCTGCGTAGAGCGGCTGCTGAGCCTGTATCGGTTCTATCCGGATGACATTGAAAGTGCGGCGCTGCCGCTGGTGGAAGGCCGCTGGCAGCAGGACCTGTTTGATCCCTATACGCTACAGGCGATGGGCTTGAAGGTGGGCAGTGGGGCGGCCGCGGGTGCTGCCGCCGGCGTCGGTGTGGATTTGATGGTGGGTGGTATTACCCTCGGGGTTGCCGCCGCCACCGGTGCGCTGCTGGGCGGTGGTCTGCAGACCCTGCGGCACTATGGCAGCAGTCTGAAAGCGCTGATCTCGGGCGAAAAGATTCTGCGCGTGGATGACAATATTCTGCGAGCACTGGCGGCCAGGCAATGCCAGTTACTGAAGGCGCTGGAAACACGTGGCCACGCCGCGCAGCATAAAATCATCACCGCGGAGGCGGCGGAACCGGTATTCGAAGGCCAGCGTCTGCCGTCGCCACTGCGTCAGGCGCGCTCCAATCCGGAGTGGATAACGGCCAGACCCAACTTCGATTTTGAAGATCGTCGCCAGAACGCGGTAGACGAACTGAGCGAACTGCTGGCAGAAAAAATACAATCACCCATTAAACATACAAATTAAAGCAATCGTCATTCAGGGTGCTTCGACAAACCGGGGCCTCTGTCTACATAACGGGGAACTGACATGAAACTTGAATCACTGGCATTGCACCATGGCTACGAATCGGAAGCGACTACCAAGGCCGCCGCCGTACCGATTTATCAGACCACGTCGTATACCTTCGACAACACCCAGCATGGTGCGGATCTGTTCGACCTGAAAGTACCGGGCAATATTTACAGTCGTATCATGAACCCGACCAATGCCGTGCTCGAGCAGCGACTAGCGGAAATGGAGGGCGGCATCGGTGCTCTGGCGCTGGCCTCAGGCATGGCCGCAATTACCTATGCCATTCAATGTATCACCCGTGCCGGTGACAATATTGTCAGCACCAGTCAATTGTATGGGGGCACGTATAACCTGTTTGCCCATACCTTGCCTACGCAGGGTGTAGAAGTGCGTATGGCCTCCTTCGACGATTACGAAGGGCTGGAAAAACAGATCGATGAAAACACCAAAGCGGTGTTCTGCGAATCGATCGGTAATCCCGCGGGTAATGTTGTGGACATTCAGCGCCTGGCAGACATTGCGCATCGCCATGGCGTGCCGCTGATCGTCGACAATACCGTGGCGACTCCGTACCTGTGTCGCGTGTTTGATCATGGTGCTGATATTGTTGTGCACTCGCTTACCAAATATATCGCAGGCCATGGCACCACCGTGGGTGGCATCATCATCGACTCCGGCAAATTTGACTGGGTTGCCAACAAAAAACGCTTCCCCATGCTGAACGAACCGGATCCGTCCTACCATGGTGTGGTCTACACAGAGGCGCTGGGCGAAGCCGCGTATATTGGACGATGCCGTGTAGTGCCGTTGCGCAACACGGGCGCTGCGTTGTCAGCGCACAGCACTTTCCTGATTCTGCAGGGTCTGGAAACGCTTGGTCTGCGTATAGAACGGCATTGCGAAAACGCCCTGGCAGTGGCCAGACATTTGCAGAAACACCCAAAAGTAGCCTGGGTCAATTATGCCGGTCTGGAAGACAGCCCGTATTATCCGGTGTGCCAGAAGATCTGCGGTGGCCAGGCCTCAGGTATTTTGAGTTTTGGCATTAACGGCGGCCTTTCGGCCGGTGCACAATTTATTGATGCCCTGCAGATGATTCTGCGCCTGGTCAATATTGGTGATGCCAAGTCATTGGCCTGTCATCCGGCCAGCACCACGCACCGCCAGCTTAACCCGGCGGAACTGGCTCGCGCCGGTGTCAGTGAAGACCTGGTGCGGATTTCCGTCGGCATCGAGCATATTGACGATATCCTGGCAGATATCAATCAGGCACTTGATAAAGTATCGGTCTGAGTCATGACTGAGCCGACACAGCCAGAACAGCAAGAGCAAGAGCAAGAGCAAGAGCCAGAACAGCAGTCGCCGCCAGTAAAAAAACGGCTGTTGCGTGACCGCAAAGTGCACCTGACCGCGGCAGCAGCAGGCTTCATTATTGCCAGTGCCGTGGCGTTTATGGGTGGCACGCCAGTGGCCTGGGGGACACCGGTGTACTTTGTGCTGGGCTGGCCATTGATGTGTGCAGTGATCTATTTTCTGGCCCGAGCGTATCCGCACAACAACTGGCGCTGGACGCTGAGTATGATGCTGGGCCAGGTGTTTTCATCAATATTCTTTGGCAATGCCAATTTTATATTGCAGGCGATGCTGTTTGTGACCCTGCTTTCAATACCACAGTTTGTTGCCGGTGCGTTTGGGGCCCGCGCCGGCAAAGCCCGGCAGGCGCAGCACGGTAATCCAGAGCACAGCACTGGCAACGACGACACATCTTCACAGGATAAGTTATGAAATTCCAAGGCAGTCCGGGTTTCACTCACGCGCAGCGCGATCGCATCGGCGTGCTGGTCACCAATCTGGGAACACCCGATGCACCTACGCCATCGGCGCTGTATCGCTATCTCAAACAATTCCTGTGGGACCCGCGTGTGGTGGAGTTGCCCAGGCCATTATGGTGGCTGGTTCTGAACGGCGTCATTCTCAATATTCGTCCGCGCCGCTCCGCGAAATCCTACGCCACCGTGTTTACCGATGAAGGTTCGCCCCTGTTATTCCATACCCGCAATCAGGCCAATGCACTGTCAACGATGCTGCAATCCCGTGGTCACGAGGATCTGGTGGTGGACTTTGCCATGCGCTACGGCAATCCCTCGATTCCCTCAGTACTGGAAAACATGATGCAGCAGGGTGTGCGCAGACTGCTGGTGGTACCCCTGTATCCGCAGTATTCAGCCTCCACCACGGCGTCGACTTTCGATGCTGTCAGTGATGATTTCAAGCGGCGCCGCTTGCTGCCGGAGCTGAGATTCGTCAATCACTATCATGATTTTGAGCCGTTTATCGCTGCCGCCGCGCAGCGTATTCAGGCGCACTGGGCAGAGCATGGCCGCGCCGACAAACTGATGTTTTCCTATCACGGCGTGCCCAAAAAATACCTGCTCAACGGTGATCCGTATTTCTGTGAATGCCACAAGACCTCGCGCCTGCTGGCGCAGGCACTGGAGCTGGGTGACGATGAATGGATGACCACCTTCCAGTCGCGTTTTGGTCGTGAAGAATGGTTGAACCCGTACACCGATGAAACCCTGAAATCACTGCCGGCACAGGGCGTCAAATCGGTACAGATTTTCTGTCCGGGGTTTTCGGCTGACTGCCTGGAGACCATCGAAGAAATTGGCGAGGAGAATCGGGAGTATTTTGAACAGGCGGGCGGGGAGCGCTATGAATATATCAGCGCCCTGAACGACAGGCCCGAACACATCAGCGCGCTGGCTGACCTGGTGCAGTTACATCTGTCCGGATGGCAGGCGCCGGAGGCAGACCCGGAGCGTCAGGCTCGTGCCCGCGCTCAGGGCGCCTCCGAATAACAACGGAACTGTTAGGGCGCAGTGGCGGGTTCGTCGACCAGCCACTGGTTCAGGTCAATGATATCCTGTGGCGTCAACACGCCAGCGGTGCGTTTCAGCTCCAGGGTATCAATGATGTAGTTGTAGCGGGCATCGGAATAGTTACGCAGCGCGCCGAACAACTGCTGGCGGGCCTGCAGCACGTCAACAATATTGCGCGTACCCACTTCATAACCGGCTTCAATCGCATTCAGCGCCGAGCGCGCTGAAATGATTGCCTGCTGGCGTTGCGCGATGACCATGGAGTCGGTGTTGACGCGACGGTAGGCGTTACGGATATCTTGCGTGGTGGTGCGGCGGATCAGGTTGGCCTGTTCCTGTTGCGCCACGAGGTCGTACTCGGCCTGCTGTCGACGTGCCGTCAGGGCATGCCCGGTGTACAGCGGAATGCTGACCGACAGTGCAATGCTCACGCCTTCAATCGCACCCACCGCACGCTGGCTGCCATCCGTACCCTGACCGCTGTTGGTCTCGCTGTTGGAGTAACCGCCCTGCAGGCTTACCGTGGGCCAGCGTTCTGTGCTGCGGGCCTTGGCGATCTGGGACTGGGCTTCCACGTTGTAGCGTGCCGCCAGTAATTGGGGGTTGCTGTTGAGTGCCTCATTGACCCAGTCCGCCATGCTGCCATCGGCCTCAACAACGGGGAACTCCTCGCTCAGCACATCAATGTTCGGATGCGGCTGACCGGTAATCGCTTCCAGCGCTTCATAACTGCTTGCCAGCGCGTCTTCGGCCAGCAGGGTATTGTTGCGGCCCAGATCGTAGACGGCCTGTGCTTCATAGACTTCGGTGATGGCAACCAGGCCGACTTCTTCACGTTGCTGTGTGCGCTCGAATTCGCGTTGTGAGGCTTCTTCTTCCTGTCGGCGCGTGTCGAGCTGATCGATGTTGCGCAGGACATTAAAATACGCGGTGGCAACCCGGATGATCAGTGCCTGTTCCTGCGCGGCAAAGTTGAACATGCGCGCCTGGTCGGCTTCTTTTGCTCCCTGGTAGCTATACCAGTTGGGCATGTTCAGCAGCGCCTGGCTGACGTTGAGACCGTAGCGCGTTGATTCGGAGTTGAGGTCAGTCAGGTCGACGACATCTTCGGGGCCGGCCGCCTGGCGTTGTTCTGAGAAGTTGGCACTGGCCTGAGGCAGCAGGCTGGAGCGGGCCAGCGTTACCTGTTGCTGGCCGGAGCGCAATTGCGCCTGCGCCTGACGCAGGGTCGGGTCGTTGCGCATGGCCAATTCCAGAATACTTACCAGATCGTCCGCCAGGACGGGTTGTGCAGAAATAAGCAGCCCGGCTGCAAGAGCCAGCGTGCGGGGGAAACATCGCATAATCAGAAATCCTGTCAGTTCAATCGTTGACTGAAAACCATCTATCTTTTTAGTCGGACCTGTTATACAGGCCTGCTGTCGGCCTGGTTGTGGGTCCACGTATCGTATTTTTATCTCAATATGTCTGCAATTAACGCCAGTAGCCGAGTTCTGCAATGCTCGATTACTGTACAGGCTATTGTTATACGGTGCTTTTTTATTATTCTGTCGATCATGTTTCGGATCAGGGAGCGCAGACACTTGCCGCTGACGGCTGACAGGCAAGGAACAGTCCGGCTGGTACAGTCGGCATTCTACACAGTGTTACCAAAGGAGCCAATAAACTGCGGCTGTAAAAACCAACCGACCATCGCATCATATCGTTATTCGCCGCTGTCGCACGGTCAGGATTGATGCCAGCGGTAACACTTTGCCCGGGTTTAAGGCATAATACGGCGTTGTTATTCACGCCTGCATTCACACCGTGGCGCCACCGTGGCCCCCACCTGTGACCCGGGCTCGACTTAGGATAGAGCAATGAGTGCCAAGCCAGAACACTTTCTCGACAGAATTACCGAACTGGACGACAGAACCCGTTACGAGTTCAGCAGTTCCGGTAAAGTATACGTGCAGGGAAGCCGTACTGACATTCAGGTGCCGATGCGTGAAATCCGCCAGTCCGACACCCTGACTGAAAAAGGCAACGAGTCAAATCCGGCAATTCGTGTCTATGACACCTCCGGCCTGTATTCCGATCCCTCGGCCCACGTTGACCTGCGCACCGGTCTGCCGGCCATTCGCGCGCCCTGGATCGACGAGCGTGATGATACCGAGCTATTGACCGGGGTCAGCTCCGAGTTCGGCCGTCAACGCCAGAACGATGTGCAGACCGCTCACCTGCGCTTTGAGCACCTGCACAAGCCGCGCCGTGCCAAAGCCGGCGCCAACGTTACCCAGCTGCACTATGCACGCCAGGGCATCATCACGCCGGAAATGGAATTCATCGCCATTCGCGAGAACATGAGCATTGCCCAGATGCAACAGCAGCAACTGACCGGCAAAGGTGATGTCACCGATCTGGGTTTCCAGCATCCGGGCCAGTCCTTTGGCGCTGCCATCCCCAAAGAAATTACGCCGGAGTTTGTGCGCGATGAAGTGGCCCGTGGTCGTGCCATCATCCCGATGAACATCAACCACCCGGAAATTGAACCGATGATCATCGGTCGCAACTTCCTGACCAAGGTTAATGCCAACATCGGCAACTCGGCGGTGACCTCTTCCATCGAAGAGGAAGTCGAGAAGCTGGCCTGGTCGGCGCGCTGGGGCGCGGACACGGTCATGGATCTGTCGACCGGCAAGAACATTCACGAAACCCGTGAATGGATCATTCGTAATTCAATGCTGCCGATTGGTACGGTGCCGATTTACCAGGCACTGGAAAAAGTCGGCGGCGTTGCCGAAGACCTGACCTGGGAAATTTTCCGTGACACATTGATTGAACAGGCCGAGCAGGGCGTGGACTATTTCACCATCCATGCCGGGGTGCTGCTGCGTTATGTGCCCATGACTGCCAAGCGCGTTACCGGCATTGTTTCCCGTGGTGGTTCCATCATGGCCAAGTGGTGCCTGTCGCATCACAAGGAAAGTTTCCTGTACACGCACTTCGAAGATATCTGCGAGATCATGAAAGCATACGATGTCTCTTTCTCGCTGGGTGACGGTCTGCGTCCGGGCTCGATTGCCGATGCCAACGACGAGGCACAGTTTGCCGAACTGGAAACACTGGGCGAACTCACCAAGATCGCCTGGAAACATGATGTGCAGTGCATGATCGAAGGGCCCGGTCACGTGCCCATGCACATGATCAAAGAGAACATGGACAAGCAGTTGGAAGTTTGCGCCGAGGCTCCGTTCTACACACTCGGACCGTTGACCACCGACATCGCACCAGGCTACGACCATATTACCTCCGGTATCGGCGCCGCCATGATCGGCTGGTTCGGCTGCGCCATGTTGTGCTACGTGACCCCTAAGGAGCATCTGGGGTTGCCGGACAAGCAGGACGTGAAAGAAGGTCTGATGGCTTACAAGATCGCGGCGCATGCCGCGGATCTGGCCAAAGGCCATCCGGGTGCGCAGTTGCGTGACAATGCTCTGTCCAAGGCGCGCTTTGAATTCCGTTGGGAAGATCAGTTCAATCTGGGGCTGGATCCGGATACAGCGCGTGCCTATCACGACGAGACGCTGCCCAAGGAATCAGGCAAAGTGGCCCACTTCTGCTCCATGTGTGGACCCAAGTTCTGTTCCATGAAAATCAGTCAGGAAGTGCGTGACTTTGCTGCAGCGCAGGAAGCTGCCGATGGCGTTGGTATAGTGGATGTTGACGCCGGTATGGAACAGATGGCTGAAGAGTACAACAAGACCGGGCGCCAGTTGTATCACAAGGTGTAAGCGATACCGCTGTTATTCACCCTGAACCAGATAACATTAGAAAAGAGTTTTGACGCATGACTGACATAAAAGCAGACGATTTGAACATTGAGTCCATCGAGGCCTTGATGACCCCGCAACAGCTTAAGGCTGACCTGCCACTGGAAGGTGCCGCACTGGCGTCAGTGCGCGATGCCCGGCAGAGCATTTTTAATATCCTGGATCGAAAAGACCCGCGCCTGTTTGTGGTGGTGGGGCCGTGTTCGATTCACGATACGGAAGCTGCGCTGGATTACGCCCGTCGCCTGCAGAAGTTGGCTGACGAGGTCAAGGATACGCTGTGCCTGGTCATGCGTGTGTATTTTGAGAAACCCCGGACATCGGTGGGCTGGAAAGGTCTGATCAATGACCCGTTTATGGATGACACATTCCAGATAGAAGAAGGCCTGCGCATCGGGCGCAAGCTGTTGCTGGATATTGTGGGCATGGGCCTGCCAGCATCAACCGAAGCACTGGATCCGATTTCGCCCCAGTACCTTCAGGATCTGATTTCATGGTCAGCCATTGGCGCCCGCACCACGGAGTCGCAGACTCACCGTGAGATGTCCAGTGGCCTATCGTCAGCAGTTGGCTTCAAGAACGGCACTGACGGTGGCCTGACCGTGGCGGTCAATGCCATGCAGTCGGTCAGTCACCCGCACCGTTTCCTGGGCATCAGCAAGGAAGGTCAGGTCGCCGTGGTCAAGACCAAAGGCAATCCCTACGCACACGTTGTGCTGCGGGGCGGTAATGCCGGCCCCAATTACGACTCGGTGCATGTTGCGCAGGCAGAAGCCGCGCTGGAAAAAGGCGGTGTAAACACCAACATCATGATTGACTGCAGCCACGCCAATTCCAACAAGGATCCGTCGATTCAGTCGCTGGTATTAAAGGATGTCACCAACCAGATCCTGGAAGGCAACCAGTCCATTATTGGTGTGATGCTGGAAAGCAACATCAATTTTGGCAACCAGAAGATCCCCAAGGATCTTAATGATCTGGAATACGGTGTGTCAGTGACCGATGCCTGTATCGACTGGAGTGAAACCGAGCGCACAATCCGGGAAATGGCCGCCAAACTGAAAGACGTGTTGCCGGCCCGCAAAGCCTGATAGCCGCACCGCGAATTTACTGGCATTGAGCGTGTGTAGCGGTCGGTAAAATACGAAGGACAATAAAGGCGCCAGCGGCGTCGTCCTGGTCCTGAGTGCTTTACCGGGTGGCGCGCACGTTTACTATAGCCTTGACCATCACATACTGCTGGCGAACGGCATTGCGGTATCGGGATCTTCCTCGGCCTGACCCTGGCTGATCCACTCCTGCACGGCCGGATGTGCCAGCAGGGTATCGGCATAACGCTGTGCCCCGGCACTGAGCTCGGCACCGTAACTGCGTAAGACCAGGGCAATGGGCGCGGACATGCAGTCGGCTATGGAGAAGCGGCCATACAGATATTCACCGCCCAGGCCATGCTTGCGGCGGCAGCAGCTCCAGATCGCATCAATACGGGCAATTTCCTCTGCTATAGGCTCGGACACAGACAGGTCGACACTGGCTTTGCAGTTCATCGGCCAGTCTTTCTTGAGATTGGCAAATTCGGCATGAATCTCCGCGCACACTGATCGGGCGGTGGCGCGTTTGCGCGGGCTGGCAGGCCAGCCTTTACCGTCAAGCAGGGCCTCGGAAACATACTCACAAATCGCCATTGAGTCCCAGACCGTGGTTTCATGATGCAGCAGGGCAGGCACCTTCAGCGACGGCGACAACGGACCCAGCTTTTCGGCCGTATTGCGCTGATACAGGGCGACATTGACCTCCTCAAACGGTATCTCGAAGTGCTTCAGCAGCAGCCAGGGCCGCATCGACCACGAGGAGAAGTTTTTGTTGCCAATGACCAATCGGGTGCTGCTCATTTAAAATGACTCCGCAATAGGTGTGTTGTCTGGTTTTTGCCGTTTTTGTCTGTTTGAAGGATTAGACACCAGCTTTGTTGCTGTGTCAGTTCTCAACAAGGGCTTTGTCCTGAATAAATATGGCAAAATCATGGCAACCGCCGTGAAGCGCTGGCAGCAGGCTTTAAACGCCCGATAATTAGCGTATATTTGCCGCTGATGTGGTGCCGGGCTAGACGGCTAACGACCGGGCTAACCGGAATGAAAGAAAAGGTGGGTTATGGCGCGAAGAATTGCAATTGTGGAAGATGAAGCGGCGATTCGCGAGAATTACGCGGATGTGTTGCGCAAGCAGGGTTACGAAGTCCAGACCTTTGCCAATCGCCGCGAGGCGATGAAGGCGTTTGATCTGCGTTTGCCCAACCTGGCTATCATCGATATCGGTCTGGAGAACGAGATCGACGGTGGTTTTACCCTGTGCCAGAGCCTGCGCTCAATGTCAGAGACCCTGCCCATCATCTTCCTGACCGCACGTGACAATGACTTCGACACCGTCAGCGGTCTGCGCATGGGCGCAGATGACTACCTGACCAAGGATATCAGCCTGCCGCACCTGTCAGCCCGCATTGCGGCGCTGTTCCGTCGCCAGGACGCGCTCAACCTGCCCACTTCCCCGGAGAATCTGTTGCAGCGCGACAAGCTGGTGCTGGATATCGGGCGCCTGACCGTGCAGTGGGACGGTATTCCGGTGCCACTGACGGTAACCGAATTCTGGATGGTGCACGCACTGGTGAAGTTTCCCGGTCATGTCAAAAGCCGGCAGGTGTTAATGCAGGAGTCGAAAATTTTTGTTGATGGCAGCACCATCACCTCGCACGTTAAACGCATCCGCCGCAAATTTATTCAGGTTGACGCCGACTTTGACTGTATCGAAACCGTGTACGGCATGGGCTATCGCTGGAACACAACCGTGACCGGCGCCAGCGCTGACAGCCAGGGCCAGTCCTGAACGTCAGGTAACCATAGGAAAACGCATGCCCGGGGCACTGAAAAACCCATTTGGAATTCGCTCGAAGCTGGTGTTTCTGTCCAGCTTTCTGCTGGTCATTCCCTGGCTTGGGTATCAGTATATTCTGGAGATGGAAGAATACCTGCGCCGCGGCCAGGAACAGGTCGTGCTGGGCACCGCCCAGGCGCTGGCGACAGCTCTGAACGAACGGCCCGAGCTGTTTGACGAAGGCACCTTCAGTCCGGCCCGTCGCAGCGAAAACCTGTACGTGTATCCAATCTATTCACCCTTGTCGCTGGATGACCTCACCCTGGTCGACTGGCGCGACTATCAGCGTTATGAGCTGTCCTACGGCCGTGCCAACACCATTGCCACACCGCTGAACCCGCAAAGCGAGTTCTCGCGTTATTACCACAATGACGAATCGCTGAACTTCAAACTGCTGCTGGGCGAACACAACCGCTACCTGTACGCCTACGTCAAAGTGGTAGATAACAACATTGTCTACCGCGCACCGGACAGTCTCAGCATTCATCGCAGTGACTTTCTGCAGGTGTCCATGGTGTCGCGAGACAACCAGTTGCAGCGTTTTGTCATCTCGCCGCGCGGCCCCGAATTCATCTACGCCTATGAAATAGGCGACGATCTGCGCGACATTGGCGCATTGGAGCATGAGGAGCGTATCAGCGGGCAATGGTATGAAACCGAAGACGGTTATATTGTTGAAATGCGCATGCCGCTGAACATGCTGGGCGACAATTTTGGTCTGGCCATCTATGACGTCGACAGCGCCGAGGCCAGGAATGTCAACGCGGTGGTGGCGACATCCAGTGTCAATAATCCACAGCGACTGGGCTCACTACTGCGCCCGACACCGGAGATCGACAAGATTGTTGAAGGCATGGGGCACACCAACTCGCGCATTCAGGTGGTGGACCGGGGCAGTCGTGTATTGCTCAGTGTCGGCGATATCCAGTCAGCCAGCGGTCTCAGCATTGCGCCGGAATCCCCGGAGGAATCGGACAACCGGTACTGGCGCTATATTGAAAACAATATTCTGCACCCGATGTATTACCGGGTTCTGACCAAACCCTCCAATGACTTTATTGACGAGCTTTATACCGGCAGTACGCTGGCGGGCGCGCACCTGAGCGCCGCGCTCGATGGTCAGCCGCGCACTCAGTTCCGCTCCATTGACGACAACCGCACACGTATTCTGGAAGCGGCTTACCCCATTTATGCCGATGGTGAAATCATGGGTGCGGTGGCGGTGGATCAGAACATGAATGGCATACGCACATTCCGTAACCAGGCCCTGGAAACTTTGTTCAATACCATTCTGGGCGTGATGCTGTTGGTGGTATTCGGTCTGTTCTTTTTTGCGTCGCGTATATCGGCGCGGATCCGGGCGCTGCGTAACCAGGCGGAGAATATCATCGATGACAATGGGCGCCTGAAAAACACCATCGTCGCCAGCGGCAACTCGGATGAGATCGGTGACCTGTCACGCAGTTTCTACAATATTGTGGAACGGCTGGGGCAATACACCAATTATCTGGAGAACATGTCATCACGCCTGTCGCACGAGCTGCGCACACCGGTCACTGTGGTGCGCTCGTCACTGGAGAATCTGGGCATGACGGCGCAAGACAAAGAGTCCTCGGTTTATATTCAGCGCGCGGAAGAAGGCATCAGTCGACTCAACCTGATTCTGACCAACATGAGCGAAGCCACGCGACTCGAGCAGATGCTGCAAACCTCAGAGAAAGAAGTGATTGACCTGGAGAAGGTATTGGCTGGCTGTGTTGAAGGCTATCGGCTGGCGTACCCGGATGCGGTGATCAAGGCGGACCTGCAGGGGCCGGTGATGATCAATGGTGTGCCCGAATATATCGCGCAGTTAATGGACAAGCTGATCGCCAATGCAGTTGAGTTCACCTACCCGCAAAAACCGATTACCGTTTTCTGTCGTGCCATCAAGGGCAGGGCGGTGCTGCGGGTGACAAACTACGGCCCCTATCTTCCGGAAGAAATGAAGGGACGTCTGTTTGATTCCATGATTTCAGTGCGGCCGCAGGAGAAGCAGCGCGAACCCCATCTGGGTATGGGGCTGCACATTGCACGACTGGTTTCCGAGTTTCATCAGGGTCAGATTCGCGCCGAGAACATCGCCGAATTTGAAGGCGTGGCAATTACCCTGTTGATTCCTCTGTTGCCGGATCCGCATCGCTAAGCGACGTTAACGAAATGCTGTCGTTGTTTCCGGATGCCGCATTGTCTTCAGATTCCTTGGCGCGTGGAACATAGTAGTCCGGGGCATTCTCTTTCACTACCGGCGAGTGCTCGGCCCAGGCATGACAGGTATTGAGCACAAACGGGCGACCCACATGCTGCTTGCTGTCGGAGTCGGCGAGTTTGCGGCGGTGGTTCTGCAGCGGCTTGATGGTCTGAATGGCCACGGTTGCCATCGGATAAAGCAGTTCGGTCAGATGGGTGCAGCCCTGCATGCCGCCCACGCGTTCGCGGATGACACGACGCCAGCCCGGCCCCATGGTGACGCCAATCAGCGCCTTGTAGACCGGGGTGATATCCGGGCAGATGGAGAACGGACTGTGCTCGGTGGCGGCTTCAATATCCTGAATCTGGAATTTGTCATTGATGGTGACGCGCAGCAGCATCTCATGCAGCGCTTCACCCGGCTCAATGGTGCCACGCCAGTTGTTGCTAAAGGCATAGGTCTTGGTGTCAGTCAGATGAGCTTCGATGTCAAACCAGCCATCCTCACGTTCATAGCCGGTGAAGTTGATCTGGCGCGTATGGATATGTTCGCGCGCTACTGCCTGTGTCAATGCCATTAATCTTTCCTCCGCTCAGGGCGGAGGATTATACCGCAAAAACCGGACGCCCGCTCTGTGACCAGGGGTTCAGAAATACTCGAAGTGTATCAGCGTGTTGCGTGGTTCGCCGGCATCATCGCGGAAATTGCTGACGCCTTCGAACATCAGCAAACGGCGCGAATCAGCATCATAGCCAATCAGTATGGGGTCAACAAACCAGCTCACCATGCGCAACAGTCCGGCCGGGTTGATGATAAAGCAGTGCATGTTCTGTGACGGGAAGTTGCACTCGTCGTTGTCAGTCTTGCGGATACTGATGTGCACCGTATCCATGCGCGCAGGTACCAGGAAATCGGTGGTAATGCGGCGGCCATCGACCAGGCGGTCCCAGTGCTCGCGCACAAACGGATCAAAGCCGGCGTCTATGATCAGGCCTTCTTCATAATCAAACTGCTCGCGCTGAATCTCATCGCTGTCGTGTGGGCGTACCTCAAGCTCCACGTAGGGGCCCGGCTCGGCATTGGGATGGCGCGTGGTGATGCGGGCGTCATTGCGGTGGTCCGCCTGGGAAATTGCTGGCGCGGTGGTGGACACCGAATAATCGATGTCCTTTTCGCCGAACAGTTCGCCATCCGGAGTTCGGTACTCAACGCGCGTGGTCAGATCAAGATCGGGGTCGTTGGCAAAATGAATCTCCCGGTACAGTACTTCCGATTTATCGGTGGACCAGGCCGTGCCGATGGCCCAGGGCTCCGCTGAGGGCTCTTTTCCTGAGTTCGCTAAAGGCTCTTTTTTTGAGTTCGCTAAAGGCTCTTTTCCTGAGTTCGCTGAAGGCTCTTTTCCTGAGTTCGCTAAAGGCTCTTGTGAAGAAGCTTGGGCCAGCGCTTGGGAAGCCGCGAGTGCGCTTAACAGCGCCAGGCAGAGCAGGTGTTTGGTCATGCGGTCCTCCATCTGAATTCGACGTTCGAGTTAATGGGTCAGTGCTTTTTTGCTAAACCGTTTTTTGTTCAGGGCATGCAGTCTGATCAACAAAGGGAACATCATGGCCCACATCAAACTGATGATCAGCAGGGCCAGCCAGATCGGTTCCAGCAGGGTAACGTCGGCCAGTTTCGCCCCGCCAAAGTACGACGTAGGTGCAAACACGGCGCCGCCGGCGATACAAAGCGCGAGGCGGTCATGGAAAAAGCGTAACGCATAACCCACCGTAGTACCGAACAGGATCCAGAGACTGGTGAGCCAGAGCGGTGGCAGAAAATACCCGGTCTCCAGTATGCCCGCCGAAATGAGCGCCATGTCACAGATGAAACCGAGGGCAGTGCACTGCAGCAGGAATAAAAACTCGGTGCGTTTGTCTGGCACTGCGTTCAGGTGTAACGCAACCACCGCCGGCATCACTGCCATCGCGAGCCAGGAGCCACCCAGCACGCACGCCCACCAGCCAAGCTGAAAGGCAACTGCGTTCGGAATAGTGTGCTGGCGCTGTGACAGATGTAGGGCGCCCAACAACACGACCGGACGATGACTGGTCAATGCCGTCACCGGTGGTCCTGTGCGTGTACCGGGCCTGTCTGCTGCGACTGAATACGCGCGTGCAATGGTGCCAGGCGGTAGTCGGGTTTGGCCATGACAATCTGTGCGGTGTGAATGACCCGCTCCATGAACCCTCCCTGACAATACGCCAGGTAATAGTCCCACATGCGAATGAAATCAGTGCCAAAACCCTGCGCCTGAATTTCCGGCATGTGTGCCAGAAATGCTTTACGCCAGCGCTCCAGGGTCATGGCGTAATCACGGGTGATGTCTTCCAGGCCGACAATCTGCAGATCGGTGTCACGCGCCACGTGATGCGCAATGGCACTGTTGCTGGGCAGGCAACCACCCGGGAAAATGTAGCGTTGAATAAAATCCACGGTGCGCTTGGCGTCTTCATAACGCTGATCGGAAATGGTGATGGCCTGAATCAGCATCAGTCCCGAAGCCTTGAGCAGAGATGAGCATTTGGCAAAATAGGTAGCGAAGTACTCATGCCCCACCGCCTCAATCATTTCAATGGAAACCAGCTTGTCATACTGTCCGTCCAGGTCGCGATAGTCTTTTAGCAGCAGTTCTACACGGTCCTGCAGGCCTTCCTCTCTCACCCGCTGACTGGCGTGATTGTACTGCTCCTGGGAAATCGTGGTGGTGGTGACACGACAACCGTAGTGTTTGGCCGCGTGAATCGCCATCGAGCCCCAGCCGGTGCCAATTTCCAGCAGATGATCGTCAGGGCTCAACTGCAGGCGTTCGCAGATATGGCTGAGTTTGTTTAACGAGGCCTCGTGCAGGCTTTGTGATTCGTCACGAAAAATGGCCGACGAATACATCATGCTGGGATCAAGAAAGGTGGCAAAAAAGTCATTGCTCAGGTCGTAATGTGCGGAAATGTTTTTGCGTGAGCCCTCCAGTGAATTACGATTGCGGCGATGCAGCAGCCCGTTCATGAAACGCGCGATGCGGGACTTGCCTCGATCCAGGCCTTTGAGTACCGACATGTTAAGCACCATGATGCGCACCAGCGGCACCAGGTCGTTGGTGTGCCACTGCTGTTTCATGTAGGACTCACCGCCACCAATGCTGCCGTTGAACACCACCGCCTGATAGAAGGCCGGGTCGGTTACCACCAGATGCGCAGTGACGACATCGTCGCCCTGCTCACCGAACTCATGCACCTCATGGCCTTCGTCGATGACAATACGGCCTTTGCTGATTTTGCCCAGTTGGCGGAACAACAGGCTGCGCGCAATTTTCTGCTGACTGCCGGCCAGCGTCATGGCGTGGCTGCCAGCCGGCCTGTTGCTGCCAAGCGTTGCGGCAAAGTCAAATTTCTGCCCGAGTGCGCCTGTGTGTACTGAGCCGGTCTGGCGGTTGCCTGGTGATTTCATGGTGATGTCTGTCTCCTTTCTCATTCCTGTCGTTGCATGCCTGCATCGGACTTCTTGTCTGTCTGATTCGTGTGTTTGATGGTTGCGTGAGTCGGGCGCTGGTGTGGCTGAATCGGGATGCGTTTTAGCCACAGGCGCATTGCCTGCCAGTAAATGCCCAAACCAACTTTTGCTGTCATCAGGGGATACGTCAGCAGTACCCGGTTCAGATTGCTTGCGGTGGCTTCCTGACGCTGCAATGACAGGCTGGCGTTGAAGGCCTGACGTCCCAGTCGCCAATTCTGCAGGTTCAGGTTCAGGGTCTCTGCCGGCGTGGTGCTGTGCCAGCGATATTCCATATCCATGGGCATGAAAGGTGAGACATGCAGCTGTTTGGCAAAGCGGTGATGGCAGACATCGCGGCCCGGTGAGCACGGGATCACATAAGGCGTGCTCTCATCCCAGGGTGTGTTGGTGACTTCGGCGACAATAAAACGCAAGTGTTCCTGATCATCAAACACGTAGTAGCAAGTAATCGGATTGATTAAATAACCGAAATAACGCAGGTTGGTAAGCACGCGAATCGGCCCGGTTGGTCTCTCGCCGCTGGCGGCAAACACACGCTGGCGCACTGCCTCGTCGAGTGACGGTGTTTCCGGGTCCAGGTAGTCGCGACGCCGGAACCATGCCAGCGCCGGACCCGAGGCCGACCACAGAGGACTGCGCGATACCACATCCTGTAATTCATCCAGGTCCAGGTACATCATGAAGACCCGGTAACGGAAATGATGCAGCACCCGGCCCAGCCGGCGGTGCCGTACAGTGCCGGTATAGATGGCGCTGTGCTCGGCGGGAAAGCGTTTGCTCATGCTGAGGTTTTCCGCAGTTGTTGCTGGCGTTGTCGGGACATCAGAGCATACCAGAGCCCGCCGGAAAACTGCGCCAGCCGCAGCACAAAGGTTAGCCGACGCGGGAAGTTGAGCTCGCGCGGGCGTTTTTGCAGGCCCTTGCGGATCCGCTCAGCCGCCTCTTCGGCGTCCATCAGGAAGGGCATCGGAAAGTCGTTCTGCTCGGTCATCGGGGTTTTAACAAAGCCCGGGTTGATGGCGCAGACGTCAACAAAGTCGCTGAAATCGATGCGCAGCGAATGCATCAGGTAGCGGCTGGCCGCCTTGGAGGCAGCGTATGCTTCCGCGCGCGGAAACCCGATAAACCCGGCCAGGCTGCAGACGCCGGCCAGCAAGGGCCGGGAGGGTGCCTGGCGCAACAGCGGTAACGCTGCATTGGTGGTGTTGATCATGCCAAAGAAGTTGGCGTCCATGACCCGTCTGAACATGGCCGGGTCCAGTGTCTGTCCTTTTATGTACTCGCAGGCACCGGCGTTCATGATGACCAGATCCAGATGCGGCGCCAATGCGGCCAGTTGTTGGCTGCTGTCCGTGGTGTCATCGTCGGTAACGTCAAAGGTCATCGGAATGATCTGTCCGCTCAGCTTGTCAGCTTCATCGCGCACAGCTTCCAGTTTATCCAGCGTGCGACCGCTGATGATGACAGTGTGGCCGCCGGCAGCGTAGCCCAGTGCCAGTGATTTGCCGATGCCCGAGCCGGCCCCGGTTATCCATATCTGCATAGTGCTTCTCCCTGTCATGTGTTGTGCTGTCGCCTGCCTCGCGCTGCCTGTGCTGCACTGCGCCGGCGATGCTGCTTTTGGCTCAAGCTGCTCTTGGCTCAAGCTGCTCCGGGCTCAGGCTGCCAGTCGTCTGTTGATGAACCGGACCAGCGAACCCAGCACCGGAATGTGGCGATAGAGCATGGCACCCAGATCGTAAAAGTCTTCGTGGTAATATACCCGGTCGGTAAAGTGAATCAGCGTCATGCCTTTGACGTCAATGGGCTTGCCTTTGTTGAGGCGCCCGTGACTGAAGCGCATCACCCAGGTAATCGTGGCCGTGTGATCCGAAATCTGTTCGTCCTGATAGGTGAAACTCATGCCACGGGCACTCTGGTACTGGCCGCGCAGATAGTTTTTCAGCGCCAGGCGGCCATTGACCGTGTGTACCGGATCGTGAAACTCAACGTCCTGGGTATAGATCCGATCAATGTCTTCAAGACCGGCGATGCCCGGGCTGCGGTAGAAGTCCTTGAAGTCATTGATCAGTGCCATCCGCAGGTTTGCACTGACGGAACTCATTTCACTAGCCATGGTTGGGTCTCTTTCTGTCTGTCGTCATGCGCAGAAGGCGCCTCTGATAGTGAGTGTTGATACGCGCCGGTGAATTGGCTGGATCAGCCTGAACCGACATGCAACATTTATGTCTGTTTCTTTGCTGTTTTGTGATCCGCGTCGCAAACTGCCGCGTAATAGGTCCGAATAAAACGCATTTGTTACGGTAATTCATCCAGGTAGACCGGGTTATCAGTGGATAATAAAGACGATATGGAAAACACAGCAAGCGTGCATAAGGGTCGTAGCCCGCTCCCGGATCCG
This sequence comes from Pseudohongiella acticola, assembly GCF_001758195.1. NCBI lineage: Bacteria > Pseudomonadati > Pseudomonadota > Gammaproteobacteria > Pseudomonadales > Pseudohongiellaceae > Pseudohongiella > Pseudohongiella acticola. Next base: position 1,802,935 of record NZ_MASR01000001.1, on the reverse strand, counting down.
TGGGCAGAGTCCGTCAGGCGCGTGGCAGCCGACCGTGACCGTGCTGCGTTTCAGGAGCTTTACCACCATTTTACGCCCATGATCCGGGCGTTCCTGCTAAAAAGCATGGGGGCGGGAGCCAACCGCTCGGAAGCCGAAGAGATCACGCAGGAAGCGCTGATCAAGGTCTGGAACAAAGCAGCGTCGTTTAACAGCAGTAAAGCGAGTGTGAACACCTGGATATTCACCATCGCCCGAAACACCCGAATTGATTTCATTCGCCGTAACGAACGTAATGAGCGAAAAATCGCTATTGAAGACATCTGGCATGAGCCCGAGTCACCGGAACCGCTGGTCGACCTGCAGCAGCGTCGCGCAGAACAGGTGATCAAGCAGGCCATGGCAACGCTGCCGGATGAGCAGGTACAGGTGCTGCACAAGGCGTTCATGGAAGGCAAGTCGCACAACGAAGTGGCCGAGGAACTGGGCCTGCCGCTGGGAACCGTGAAATCGCGGATCCGGCTGGCACTGAACAAGATGCAGATTCTGATTGACCGTTAAAAAGGGGTCGCTGAAAGGCGATCGCTGATGACAGACACGATTGAAACAACAGTATTTTTTACGTAAACAGAGCCACCCTGGACGGGGTTCATTTTTCAGGTATCACTATGGTTTCTTTTCATCCGGACGCTAAATTTCTGACTGATTTTGCCGCAGGCAATCTGGCTTTGTCAGAGGCGATATGTGTCGCTGCCCACCTTGAGTTCTGCTCAAAATGTCGCAGCCATGTGCAACAGCTTAGCGATCTGGGGGCTCAGTTGATGAGCCGCCTGGAAGTAGAGCCAATGCCTGTTGATGAACAGGATGCAGGCGATGACGGTTTTGATGCCCTGATGCAGCGCATTGATGCCGGTGACACCGGCATGTCGATTTCACCGGCACCGGCGCCGGCGGCGACAGCGCGTGTCAGTTCAGCCAATCCGCTGGGTCTGCCACGTGTGGTGCAGAAGCTGGCCAGCGAAGGTGTGCAGAGCCTGAAGTGGGGGCAGTTCGGCAAGTCTCTGCGCATTGCGCCAATCAGGATTGACAGCGAATCACGCGAAACCGCCCTTTATGACATTAAAGCCGGTGGTCAGATGCCGGAGCATGAACACCGGGGTGAGGAAATCACGGTCCTGCTCAAAGGCAGCTTCTCCGATGCCGAGGGCAAATACGTCAAAGGCGATTTTGTTGTGCGCCACGCCGGTGAGCGTCACCAGCCCACCGCAACGTTGGACACGGACTGCATTTGTCTGGTCAGTCTGGAGCAGCCAGTCAAGCCCAGCTCGGTCTGGTACCGCCTGCTCGAGCCCCTGGTCCAGTACCGCCTGTCCGGCCTGAGCAATTAGGCCGTTTTTTGCTGCGGCAACCCGGTCTGCAACTAGCCGCTGACCGATTGCTGCGGCATAATGCTGGGAAACGTTGAAGACAAGTTACCCAGTATTGACTGTCGCAGCAGTAACAGGAATCCCGATGTCCGCTTACCGACCGGTCTATGATCGTCAGGATGTGACGATTGTAAGCCGCGATACCGCTTTCCAGGGCTTTTTTGCCATCGACCGCATCGTCTTGCGTCACCGCCTCTTTGCCGGTGGCTGGAGCAACGACTTCAGCCGCGAGTTGTTTCGTCGTGACCCGGCCGCCGGTGTGCTGTTATACGACCCCAAGTCCGACCAACTGGTGCTGGTTGAGCAATTCCGCGTGGGCATGCTCGATGCCATGGACCAGAGCCCGTGGGCGCTGGAGCTGGTCGCTGGCATTGTCGACGAGGGCGAGTCCGCTGCCGACATGGCGCGCCGTGAAGTCCATGAAGAGGCCGGTCTTGAGATCGGATCCCCGTTATTCATCTGCGACTATTTCAACAGCCCGGGCGGCAGTACTGAGCGAATCAAACTGTTCTACGCTGAAGTGGACGCCGACCAGGCTGACGGCATCCATGGCCTGGTTGAGGAAAACGAAGATATCCGCGTTGTGGTCATGAGCTTTGATGATGTGTGGGATGCGTTTGTGTCCGGGCACATCAATAATGCCATGGCGATCATTGCCCTGCAGTGGCTGCGTCTTCGCCGCGCCGGCATCGACGCTACCATGAGCAGCCATGAGCGGGCGACAGCCATGAGCAAGAGTCTGCCATGAGCGAGATAATCGACAAAGTCAGCGAGCGCTCACGCTACCGGGTCAACCTTGCCGATTACATGGCGACCTGTGATGCCAACTATATTCGTTTACTAACCCTGATCCCTGCACTAGAATCTGAAAGAGCTGGCGGCAGCGGAAAGCTCGCTGTCAATCAGCAGAACTGTGACCTGGACGACATTAAAGAATGGGAATTCCTGATAGGATCCGGGGGTCGAAAAAACCAGGAAAACACGGGTCGCCCGCCGATCCGGGTCAAGGTCAGTCGGCTGGAAGCATTTGCCTACACCAGTACCCTGGAAATTCAGGTGCAGAGCGGCTTTCCGGCCTGGAGTCCGGCGCCGGTGATTGTGGTCAGAATGTATCATGATGCCAATACCGCCGAGCCGATCAGCTTTCAGGGCCACCGACAAATACCCGCCCGGTGTGCCGTTCCCAATGTGGGCATGTACCACCAGGACGAAAAGCGGCAGATCAACGAATTTCTGGCAGAGTGGCTGCGTCTGTGTCTGAGTTCAGGCATCAGTGCACGAACAGCAGACTTTCTATGCACCGAGTAGCGAAAACAATAGCCATGGCCGAAAACAACCGGCCAAAGCCAAACCAGAGCCTGAGCAAGAGTCAGAGCCAGAGCCCAAAAAAGTATGCAGACACAGAAAAGGGATAATCAGGCACGGCCGCTGCGACTGATACAGATTACGGACACACATCTGTACCGGGACCCTGCGGGAGCCCTGCTGGGCCTGAAAACACAGGACAGTTTTGCCAAAGTAGTCGACCTGATTGCCAGTCAGCAACCGGATCCCGACTGGATTATCGCCACCGGTGATATCACGCAGGATTCAACGCCGCAGGCCTACCAGCATTTCGCCGACACCATGGCGCGGTTACCCGCCCCGTTCTGCTGGATACCCGGCAATCATGACAACCGTGAGACCATGGTCAGCACGCCTGCCTTCAAAGCCGCCTTTTTAGAACGTGTGCAACTGGGCAATTGGCAGATCATCATGCTCGACACCAGTGTGCCGGGCGAAGTACACGGCCTGTTATCCGAACATGAGCTGGCGCATCTGGAAAAAAGTCTGGCCAGCGTTGCCACTGACGACAGCCTGCAGCACTCGCTGGTCTGCCTGCACCACAATCCGATACCCGGCACAGCCGGCTGGATGCAGGACATCGGTCTGCACAACGCCCAGGCATTGCTGGATATTCTGGCCCGCTACGACAGTGTGCGTGGTGTGGTCTATGGCCATATTCACCAGACACTGGATTTTGAAGCACACAACCTGCGTTTTTTCTGCACGCCCTCCACCTGCATTCAGTTTAAACCCGGCGTGGAAGACTTTGCGCTGGACTTGCGTAACCCGGCCTACCGCTGGTTCGATCTGCACGCCGACGGTCGCATCGATTCGCAGGTGGAGCGCCTGCAGGCCTATACCATGGACGTGGATCAGAGCGCGGGCGGGTACTGAGCGCCTGCGGCTAAAAAAGCGCCTGCGGCTAAAAAGAGCTCGCGGCTACAAAAAGCGCCCGCGGCTGATAAAAGCCAATAAAAAATTAGATTTAAGACAGAAGGTTCCATAACACTATGAGCAGCAGCTATAACTCAGACGCCATTGAAGTCCTCACCGGTCTTGATCCGGTGCGCAAGCGTCCGGGCATGTACACCGACACCAGCCGCCCCAACCACCTGGTGCAGGAAGTCCTCGACAACAGCGTCGACGAAGCGCTGGCCGGCCACGCCAAGACCATCACCCTGACCATGCACAAGGACGGCTCCATTGAAGTGGAAGACGACGGCCGTGGCATGCCGGTGGACATCCACCCGGAAGAAAAAGTCTCCGGTGTTGAACTGATCCTGACCCGCCTGCATGCCGGTGGCAAATTCTCCGACAAGAACTACAACTTCTCCGGCGGTCTGCACGGTGTCGGTGTGTCCGTGGTCAACGCGCTGTCGCATTACGTGGAAGTCAGCGTGCGCCGTAACGGCCTGGTTCACCAGATGCGTTTTGAGAACGGTGACAAAGCCACCGAACTGAAAGAGATCGGCACCGTCGCCAAGCGCCAGACCGGTACCATCCTGCGCTTCCTGCCTGATGAAAAATACTTCGACTCATCCAAGGTTTCCATTGTCCGCCTGAAACACGTGCTGCGCGCCAAAGCCGTGCTGTGTTCCGGCCTGCGCGTGGTGTTTATCGACAACACCGTCGATGAAGACAAGTCACAAAGCGAAGAATGGCTGTACCAGGACGGCCTGATCGACTACCTGCTGCAGGGCACCGGTGATTCCATCACGTTGCCGGTAGAGCCCTTTAATGGCGAGATGAAAGGCAATGACGAAGGCGTGGACTGGGCCGTGCTGTGGCTGCCCGAAGGCGGGGAGTTATTGCAAGAGAGCTACGTTAACCTGATCCCCACCGCCCAGGGCGGCACCCACGTCAACGGCCTGCGCACCGGCCTGCTCGATGCCATGCGCGAGTTCTGCGAGTTCCGCAACCTGCTGCCGCGTGGCGTCAAACTGACCCCGGAAGACATCTGGGACCGCTGCAGCTACGTGGTCTCCACCAAGATGAAAGACCCGCAGTTCTCCGGCCAGACCAAAGAACGCCTGTCCTCACGCCAGTGCGCGGTGTTTGTCGCCGGCGTGGTCAAAGACGCCTTCAGCCTGTGGCTGAACCAGCACACCGCCGACGCCGAACAACTGGCGGAGATGTGCATCAACAATGCCCAAAGCCGCATGAAGGCCAGCAAGAAGGTGGCGCGTAAAAAGGTGACCAGCGGCCCGGCACTGCCCGGCAAACTCGCCGACTGCGCCACCCAGGACGTCATGGCCGGCGAACTGTTCCTGGTGGAAGGTGACTCCGCCGGCGGTTCCGCCAAACAGGCCCGCGACCGCGAAACCCAGGCCATCATGCCCCTGCGCGGCAAGATCCTGAACACCTGGGAAGTCGACTCCAACGAAATCCTCGCCTCCCAGGAAGTGCACGACATCTCCGTCGCCCTCGGCGTCGACCCCGGTTCCAACGACATCACCGGCCTGCGCTACGGCAAAATCTGCGTCCTCGCCGACGCCGACTCCGACGGCCTGCACATCGCCACGCTGCTGTGCGCGCTGTTCGTGCGCCACTTCAAACCCCTGGTCGCCGCAGGCCGCATCTACGTCGCCATGCCCCCTCTGTACCGCATCGACGCCGGCAAGGACGTCTACTACGCCCTGGACGAAGACGAACGCATCGGCATCCTTGACCGAATAGCTGCGGAGAAGAAAAACGCCAAAGCCAACGTCCAGCGCTTCAAGGGGCTGGGTGAGATGAACCCACTGCAGCTGCGTGAGACGACGATGAGCCGTGATACACGCCGGCTGGTACAGCTGACCTTGCCGGATGATGATGTGGTTGCTGGCAACAGTGCTACGGATGAGGCGCTGGATATGTTGCTGGCGAAGAAGCGGGCGGGGGATCGGAAGAGTTGGCTTGAAGAATACGGTAATCTCGCCGAAGTCGACTGATTAGTCAGAAAAGGGCGCCCGCCAGGGCGCCTGATCGTCCCCGCAAAACTCCCCTTCGTCGCAATTAGCCCCATATTAGCCCATTGGCTACTTGTGCTATCCCCTTGAATCTGCTGATATCGATCACTGGCCTGGCATCTGCGGTCGCCAAACATGCAACTGCGCTAGTCGGCGGTAGCGTGGCTGAGAAGCCATTCCCATGCGGGCACAATGACAGGGATAGTGAGTAGGCACCCATAATCGAATAAGCATGCGCTCGAATATTGAGGCTCCAGAGTCTGCAGCTTTTGCGATGTTGAACTAGCTTATTAGTTCAACTGACACAGTTATTGTTTTGCTGAATTGAGATAGCGAGCAAGTAGCACGGGCTAACCTGCGCGCGCACCATATAAATGTTAAATACTAACCAACATCGGAGGGAAAATGGCAGACGAGAATAACGAAGAGATTGAACAAGAAGAAGCAGCGATAGAGGAAGAAAAGACCTATAATCTTCACGACTGGGGTGATGTTGTTGCGTTATTTAGAGATGAATTGAATGACGAGCAGATAAAGTCTCATGTCGCCAAGCATATTGAGAGCCTAATATCCGATTCAAAAATGGATAAATACCGGGTGGTGTTCCTCTTTGATGATTGGCACTCAATTTCTCCGTACCATTCGAATCAAATTTACAAAGCGGTATCCGATCTTAATAAGAAATCGGATATTCTGCTCGTTTTGCAAAGTGGGGGAGGAAAAATCGAACCGGCTTACCTTGTTAGCAAATCGTGCAAAAGGCTATGCAAGAGCAAGTTTGTAGTTGCCATACCGAGGCGCGCTAAATCTGCTGCGACACTTCTTTCTCTAGGTGCATCAGAGCTACATATGGGGCTTTTAAGCGAGTTAGGCCCTATTGATCCGCAGTTTGGGGGGTTCCCTGCGTCTGGCCTAGCCAATGCAATGGAAAAAATTGCCGAGATGTCTAGTAAGTTTCCGAAAGCATCAGACATGTTTGCTAAATATCTAACAGACAACCTTGATATTAAAGATTTAGGATATTTTGAACGTATTAACGAGTCTGCGGTGCAATATGCAGAGCGTTTGTTGCGAGGGAAGAAATTACCTGACAGTTGGGATGAAGAGCGATTAGCACACCACCTTACCAATCATTATAAGGATCACGGCTTTGTAATTGATTCAGATGAGGCTAGCACTCTCCTTGGTAAGTCCGTGATTAAAGAGAATACACCTGAATATGAATTTGGTAATAGAATCTACGAATTTTTAGATTTTCTAGATTTCGCATATGGGGCATTAAGAAATAAACGAATACGATATGTAGGCAGCGTTGTAAATGGCCTTGATTCATTTGAAGAACCTAAAAAGTAGTATTTAACAAATCGCTGCTGTCGGACAAATTTTACGCTTCGCTCCAAATTTGCCGCAGTGCGCGGCGTTAAATGTCCGTATCTAGCGAATAGCTTCGACTATATAAAAATTCGAACTGAAAAGCGAAAGGCTTTTTTAAGATGTTTTATGGGGTATGTAGAGATGAATTTTGTAGTTACAGATAATTATGGTCGAAAACACCCTGCCTCTGTAAATACAGCATATTTAAGTGTAGATAATTGGAATGATTACTCCTTTGTCACCATGTTCTATCTAACCATTTTTGATGAAGGAGGAGTAGAGCATGAGATCGGTAATGTAAAAATTGCTTTTAAAGGTCAAACTATTGAAAAAAGCACATATAAAACACTGGGTAAAAACTTTCCGTTTTTAAATGAACAGTATTTTTCATTAGGGACTAATACAGAATACTATAAAAATTTAAATAAGTTGCCCCCTGAGTTAAAACGGCACATCCTAAATGCATTAGAAGATATTGTTTATAAACCTGAAAAATTAAAAGATATTGAAGATGAAGAAGTATTAAATACATCTCTCTTTCGTGGGGTAACATTATCCGATGTGCATGGTCAATTCTCAAGAGTATTAAGCGGTCTTGCTGAGTTATCAGATTTTGATTTTAACTTTGTAAGACATGGGTTAAATGGCTTTTGCAACGTAAAAATACCATTTAAAGTAAAAGTCGGCTCAGTTCCAAGTACAAACATTCATGCGTTTATCGGGCGTAATGGTTGTGGAAAAACTACTCTTTTAAACGGTATGATTGATGCCATTACCAACCCTGAACATGAATCATGTCTTTTTACAGAAAGTAGCCCATTTAGTGAATCTCGTATTCCTACAGGCTATTTTCGCTCCTTAGTTTCTGTATCTTTTAGTGCATTTGATCCATTTACTCCACCTCAAGAACAACCGGATCCGGCTAAAGGAACAAAGTATTTTTATATCGGCTTAAAAAACAGAGAAAATAGCGAAGCATTAAGTTCTTTGGGAGATCTTCGAAAAGACTTTGTTTCAGCATTAGTAGGTTGTTTAAGTAGCGAAGGTAAAAAAAATCTATGGTTAGATGCTATTAATAGTTTGAGTAGTGATCAGAACTTCGAGAATATGGGGTTAAGCATTCTCAACGCTAGATATGTCAGCCTTAAAGAAAAGCACAAAAATCTTCAAGTTGATAATGATAAATTTGAAGACCTATTTCACCAAGACATAACTAATTACTTACAACGCATGAGCTCAGGTCACGCAATAGTGTTGTTTACTATCACGAGACTAGTTAACAACGTTGGTGAAAAATCTCTAGTATTATTAGATGAACCAGAGGGGCATCTTCACCCACCTCTTCTATCTGCATTTTTGCGTGTTCTAAGCGATTTATTGTATATCAAAAATGGAGTTGCAATAATCGCGACTCATTCTCCAGTAGTTCTTCAGGAAATACCTAAATCCTGTGTATGGAAAGTCATTCGTTCTAGAGAAGCGATTACTGTTGAAAGGCCAGAAATAGAAACCTTTGGAGAAAACCTTGGCGTTTTAACTCGTGAGGTGTTTATTCTTGAAGTAGCAAATTCAGGATATCACTCACTTTTAACTAAGTCTGTTGAGTCTGGAGCATCCTATGATGGAATATTGTCAGAATATAAAAATCAAATAGGCTTGGAAGGCAGAACCGTTCTAAAAGCAATGGTTCTAAGTAGAGATGCGAATAAAGTACAATGAAAAGACTAGCCCTACCTAATATTTCGTTCAATGGCATGTTAGTAAAATGCTCAGAAGGAATGGAGCAAGTTAATGTGCGTAATAGCTTTATTTCGGTTTTCCCAGCCTTCTACGCTAAAGAACAACAATATCAAGAATTAAGTCTGGCAGGTAATTTATACGCGTACCCTAAAGTTAACCCTTTAACTAATACAACTAGAGTTGTTGGGCACCTGACAAAAAGAAAATTAGTTAATCTATATGAAAATAATTTACGTGATAAAGATAAACCTGCTAGAGATTATTATGATGCTTTATTGGTTTCTTCTGGGGAACGTTGCCCATTTTGTGGTGACATAGGACAAACCAAGAATTTGGATCACTTTTTACCAAAAGCTCATTTTCCAGAGTTTTCAGTGATGCCGCTTAACTTAGTTCCGTCATGTCGTGATTGCAACATGGGTGAGAAAGGTCAAGATTATGCCACTGTAGAAGACGACCAAGCTATTCATCCTTATGTTGATAAAGATATTTTTTATCAGGAGCAATGGGTATATGCAGAGTACATTGATGAGGATGACGGTGCTTTAGTTTATTACGTTGAATGCCCAGCCGCTTGGAGCCAAGAGGAAAAGAACAGAGCTGAAAACCACTTCAATAGTTTAGATTTGGCTAATAGGTACAGCTTAGAATCTGGTAAACATTTGAGTGAAGTTATTGACCAAAAAAATGCTTTTGTAGACGTTATTCTTGGATTTGACCCCCAAGCTACTACTGGAGAAATCAAAGATGCGTTTGTTAATGCTAACTTGCAACCAGTTATAAATTCAGGGCAGTTTTCTAATCATTGGAAAAAAGTAATGTATCAATGCTTAGCAAATTCAGCCAGATTCTTTCAAATATGATGCAGTTGCTGTCTATGAAGAAAGCAGATAACGCCAAAAAATAGTTCCGACTTTAGTAAACGAAAAACTGCCTCACCTTATTATAATAGTATTGGAATATTAGAAAATAATTGATAGAAAAAAGTTAACAAGTCAATAAATTAAGATTCACCAAGGCTGTCATGCCATTTGCTGAGTAAATCGCCCGCCAGCACATGGTTCACTTATTATTGAGGCGTTAGGACTCAATATGAGCAAGGGTTTAAGTAGCAAGCTAGCCGGCCAAGTTGGTGAGTTTCTTGTCTGTGCAGAGCTCGGCCGTCGGGGGCTCATCGCCACGTCATTCACAGGTAACGTCCCGGAGTTTGACCTAATCGTTGCCGATGGCTCACTCAAGACGTTACCTGTACAAGTCAAGACTTCCCGAGGTTATAGCTGGCCAACGACTGCCAGTCGGTGGATCGACGTCACTATCGATGAGGCGGGGGAAAAGCAGATTGATCACGGTGACTCTGATATTTCGCATCCTGATCTCATTTATGTATGCGTTTTGCTAGCGGGCCCCGAGGCAGATCAAGTTGATCGCTATTTCATATTGCTGAAGCGAGACATTCAGGTTATATGTGCTAGAAATTATCGGGCTTGGATGTCCAAGCACGATTGGAAGAGGCCCAAGAACTTCCGCTCTCTAGACAATAGGTACTACGTTACAGATCTTGAGCCTTTTGAAGATAACTGGGCTCTATTCGAGAAGCATTTGAGCCCGTCCTGACAATTACATGAAGTGCGCGTCTTCGGCATCGCCTTACGAGTGTGCCGTTGTGCAGTGCGTTGAGTACCTAAGGAATCGATGAGATACGTTACGAAAATAAGCGACAGGCAACTCTGGCTGGCATCGGCAGCGCTTTTCCTAACTGGCGCCATGCTGCCAATGTTTACGTTCAATAAATTTCTTATATTTAGCGATACATATTCATTGTTCAGCGGGGTTCTATATCTTCTCATCGAGGGTGAGATACTTCTCTTCGTAGCGGTATTTTCCTTTAGTATAGTTTTGCCATTATACAAGCTTTATCTCATCAAATGTGTTATCGACGGAAGCTTGAATAATAGCGAAAGAAGAATGTTGTTAATCCAAAGATTGGCTATAGTAGGAAAGTGGTCGATGGCTGATGTATTTGTAGTTTCCATTATAGCCGCGACTGTTAAATTAGGCATGTTTGCTAGTATTACGGTCCACTTTGGTCTGTATGTATTCGGAATTGCTGTCCTGTCGAGCATGCTTCTCGCTCATAGGCTCATGTCTGGATATTCGTTGAGGCCCAACCATTTAGATACTTAGCAAAGTATTGCAGAGAACAAGCCGCCGAATGCGGCGTCATTCGTTTCTGAAGGGGAGGAGCAGCGATGAAATTTGAGACACTAACAGCCATTCTTAATGATATGTACTTTAATTCAGAGGAAGGTGAGGCGGTAGTAATGATCCATTTGTTTGGTATCAAGTATGCCAAAGAAATAAAAGCCTGCGATGCTTCTATGAAGCAGCTTGCGGTTTCAGCGGGGCTTCAGGAATCGTATGGGACCGAAATATCAAAGGGTGTTAAGCTAGCAAAATTTGTCTGGCCGAAACCTTAGCTAACCATTATCCGCTCATACTTATAGGCACCCAAAATGCCCAAACGTACTCTATTTCTTACTCTACTTCTGATGGCATCATGTGCATCAGACAGTGGGATTATTAATTCTGGCGAAAATGAATATTTTATAGCCAAACAGGCGGCAACAGGTTTTCCTGGAACTGGCGGAATTAAGGACGATGCCCTTGGGGAGGCTACAAGTTTTTGTCAGACCCAAAGTAAGAGACTAAATATTATCCAGCTTGATGAAAATGAAGGGCCATACGTTCTTGGAAAATATCCTAGAGTAGAGCTTACATTTAGTTGTATCTGATGATCAAAAGGCACAGCGATGGATTTATGTCGCCAGAAAGCTGGCAGGGAATGCCTTCATTGCTTGCCAGCCGCTGCACAATACGGCGTTGGGAGATCTCAATTAGCATAAATAAATATTTGGCGGGGTAATGAAAGTGCGATCGCGCTTATTTTTGTTATTGTTCTGGGCAGTATCGAGCACTTTGTCCCCGTCCGCAACCTACGGTCAGGACCGACCGGATTTGCTGGTTCTTGGCGTAGCTCATTTCAACAACCCAAGCCGCGACTCGATTAACTTCGAAGTAGACGACGTGCTCAATGCGCAGAGGCAGGTTGAAATTGAAGCGCTTGTAGACGAGCTTGCTGAATTCAAGCCTACCCACATTGCGTTGGAAGTGCTGAGTCGTAACCAGGATGACCTGAATGAACGCTATGCTCGGTATCGTGAAGGTGACTATGAACTTGGGCGGGATGAGTCCGATCAGATTGGCCTCAGACTGGCCGCGATGTTGGGACATGAGCAGGTCTATGCAGTGGACTGGAATGACAATCCTCCGGGAGATATTGCGACCGACTATGATTGGCATAGCTTTGGTTTGGCGAATGGATTCGACGAAGAAATCGAACGAATTACAGATCCAGAAGCCGCGAAGGAGTACTACATCGAGTTGGGCTCCCAAACGGTGAGTGAGTGGATAAAGCAATTGAATGCCCCGGAGGCGCTGGCAGCTTCGCACAGGGTCTACTTTGACATCGCAGCGATTGGACGCGGTGAGGAATTGCTGGGGGCCAACTGGGTAGGCACCTGGTATGCACGAAACCTGAAGATATTTTCCCGATTGGTAAAGCTGACTGAAAGTTCGACAGACCGGGTGTTGGTCATCTATGGGCAAGGCCATGCCTACTTGCTGAGGCAATTTGCACAGGAGTCCGGCGCGTTTGATCTGGTTGATGTAGACTCGGTGATTAGCGACTAGAGCTACCTCAGAAGCGTTTCCGCGGAAACGTTTTTCCGGAGATTGAATGGCCCGTCCATCAATAGTGATACCATAAGGATATGGCGAAAAGTACAAGGGTGCAAAGTGGCAAAAGATATTGATCGCTATACTTACCGGGTTACCTGGTCTGAAGAAGATCAGGAACATATAGGGATGTGTATCGAGTTCTCCAGCCTTAGCTGGCTTGCAGAGAATCCCGAGAAGGCACTCAAAGGCATTCGACAATTGGTCCGTGAGTGCGTTAATGACATGAATGAAAGCGGGGAGGAAATTCCCGAGCCACTATCAGCAAAAAACTATAGCGGTAAGTTCATGGTTCGTGTTCCGCCAGAGACACATCGCATGCTTGCCATTGAGGCTGCTGAGTCAGGGGTAAGTCTGAACCGGCTCGTCTCCAGTAAACTCAATTAAGTCCTGATGCAACAATCAATTGCGCGCGACCAGGCAGAGTGTTGCCAAACACCTCAAGGCAATCTTCTCCGAGGGCGAGTTGAGGATTCAGTTGTCAACCATTGGTTGACAACTGCCACTGACAAGGCCGACGGCAGCCGCCCAAGAACCACCTTTCTTGCCAGCTGAGTAGAAAAGGGTTAATTTATACTCATGAGCCATTTCGAGTACGACGAGACGTTCTCGTAAACGAGAGGTAGAGCTGTATGAAAGCTAAAGATTTTGACAAGAAATTTGATCAGGGGAAAAAAGACATCGTTGATGATCTTGATTTGTCCACGGCGCGGCGCGCCAATCAGGACCAGAAACGAATAAATGTCGACTTCCCATCCTGGGTAGTCGAGTCACTGGATCGTGAAGCGGCTCGTATTGGCGTCACACGGCAGTCGATCATAAAAGTTTGGCTGGTTGAGCGTTTGCAAGCTGAAGCTGCGAATAAACCGCTTAATGGTAACGCCGAAAGCCGTCCTGCACTTTGAACTTAAGAACGGTAGGCTCATAACCAGTTCCATTTGGACAGTAGACTCAGCATGGCTGCGACAATCTTACAGGTAAAAGTGAAACCGCGAGCCCGCGTGTCAGGGCTCGCCCAGGCAGCAGATGGTACGTGGGTTGCAACACTAAAGGCACCGCCTGTGGACGGTAAAGCCAATACGGAACTGGTGGGTCTTGTGGCGCAGAAGTTTCAATGCCCAAAGACAGCCGTGACTATCAAGGCCGGCGCATCCGGCCGCACCAAGCTCGTCATGGTTGAAGAATCTTCGTGAGTGCGATCAGTGAACGAGATGCGCTGAAGTCGTAAGCCAGAAGGCTGCCGATGATGTATATTCTTGCCATATTCATATTCTGAGAAATGAAGGAGCACACCCTGTCCACTCTCCGATTTTTCCTGCAATGCATTGTCCCTATCTGCGCAGTCACCACAGCGTCAGCAGCAGAAACCACCATCGACAACTCCTTCGTTGAATACGAAGTCAAAGGCAACGGCCCCCAGGTCGTTCTGTTCGAAGCCGGCGCTACGCCGGGCATGGTTGATTGGGATTCTATCTGGTACAACCTGCCTGACGGTATCACTGCGATTAGATACTCCCGCAGAGGCGAGGGCGGCTCCGGCGCTTGTACGGGGCAGATGTCGGCGGCCGATTATGCAGATGACGCCGCTGAGTTACTGGCAAAGCTGGAGATATCCTCGCCCATCATCTACGTTGCGCATTCCTACGGTGGCGACGTCGCCCGTGATTTTGCATCCCGCAACCCGAATGCCGTTCGCTCGATGCTGCTCGTTGATCCAAGCACGGACCGGGATGTTGAGATTATTACAACACTTGATCCGGTGAATGGCCCTGGAGAAATCGAAGCGATCAAGGCCAATGACTTTGCCGTGGGCGAGGGTAATTGGTGTTTTCTGCACGATTCCTGGCTCAAGGATGGCGATCTGGGTTTTGCGGAGATCGGTGATATACCAATAACGGTCATTTCCGGTGTCAGGAAGGTCGAAGAGCCATCCATGGTTTTCGAAATCGACGCGGCGCGTGCACTATGGGGCCAGTTTCACAGTGAGTGGGTCAGTGAGTTTCCTCGGGGCCGTGCTGTAGTCACTGAAGGCAGTGGGCACATGGTGCATCAGGATGAGCCTGATCTGGTTCTCGAGGAGCTGTCGGCATTGTTGGAATTGCCGCTTGAATAGCCACGTCATCTCCCGCGCCAGGGCTATTTTGTGCACCAGAATTTGCCTGATCGACAACGCCTGCCTAACAGGCGAAAAAGGCTTGGCTAACATTAGGAAAGAAGCGACGCAAGCCAAGCTTTTTGCGTCCTTTGTTGAGGCGCTTGTTATGTTCTGACAAGCTTGAATTCAGCTTTACCTTTTCTTAAAAAATATATAGCCACACAAGTTGCTACAATTGCTATGACAGCTCCAAACTCATCTATATACCAAGCAGAGTTTGTGTTTGTTACTGTGATAGGTGTGAATAACTTTTGGATAAATATATTCGAACTAGCATGATAAATAACCGCAGGCCAAAGGCTATTAGTTTTGATACGAAAGTAAGCCATAATTATCCCTGTCGCAGTTATAAAAACTGAGAACACAAACAGCTGATAATATAATGGTGTTACGTCATTACCATATAACCCTAAAATAATTAGAGGCCAGTGAAATAATGCCCAAACAAATCCACTTACCAGTCCAACACCAGTAAAAGACATCGTTTTAGCAAGCTCGGGTACCAGAAAGCCTCGCCAACCAATCTCTTCGCCCAAAATAGACGGTAATGAGACAAAAAAACTAACAGTCGCAATCAATCCGAAATGAAAAAGAAGTATAGAAAAATCATTCCAGTTTCCTAAGTTATAGCTTTCTTTTTGATTGGACAGAAACTCAGCATTATAAAATTCACCGAAACCACACGCCCATATAATCAGATAGGAGATAAGCGCTATAATAAGTGGTAAAAGATAGCTTGTACGTTGATGCTTCCACTTGCCCCATTGCCAACCCAGGCTCGATAATTCTCGCTTTCTTAAAAGGCAAGTAAGCAATGTAGCCGCGCCAACTGACAACATTAATGGTGTCGCTTGGCCCATTCGATAAATTAACCAGTACCCTAAAACATAAAAAGCTACAACCAATATAAAAAAAGTCGCTAGAGTTAACGTTGTATCTTTAGAGTTTTTCATAATGATCTCTGATTGACGAAATAAGAACATAACAGCCCCATGACCAGACCCCCGCAGAGTAACCAGATGATATTGCCGATGGTGCGCATGCGTTCTTCCGAAAATTCTGATGTGATGATTGTTGATTTGTACTTGTCTTAGAACTCAGCAAAAACCATACCACTCAATAATCATCTGTTTTTTAAGCTATTTCTTCGGGGAGGCTAAAGAGGGCATGGTGAAATATCCCAACTAGTTAGGGTGATCGCGAAAAACTCAGCGTCTCTATCTTTTAACTCCTGACCCTTAAGCCCTGGCTTTTAACCCCTCGTCCAGCAAACGATCGATGGTATTGTCCTTGGCCTGCCAGCGCTCATTGACCCACGCCTGTATGCGCGCGCGATGCGCCTCATCGTTCTGGTAGTCGCCTCCACGCAGCTCGGCCGGTATGGGCAAGGTCTGGATGTCGACCACGATACGCCCGATGCGGTTGGCAAACAGGTCGCCGAGTTCACCTACTCCGTCAGGGTAGGTGATGGTGACATCCACCAGGGTATCCAGCGATTCACTCATGGCATCGAGCACCAGCGCAGTACCGCCAGCCTTGGGTTTGAGCAGATGCCGAAACGGCGATTGTTGTTGTGCATGTTTGCCGGGGCGAAAACGCGTACCCTCGGCAAAATTGACGACGGACACCGGTATGCGGCGGAATTTTTCACAGGCCTGTCGTGTTGCCGCAACGTCTTTGCCGGCCAGGTCCGGACGCTTTTCAATCTGCTGACGCGAATAACGTTTCATGAACGGAAAGTCCAACGCCCACCAGGCCAATCCCAATACCGGCACCCAGATCAACTGGCTTTTCAGGAAGAAGCGCAACATGGGCAGGCGCCGGTTAAACAGTTTCTGCAGGACGGGAATATCCACCCAGGACTGGTGATTGCAGAGCAGCAGAAAATGGCCCTCGGGCATGGCGTCGGGCAATCCGGTCACCACAACCTCTGCATCGGTCAGGTGATCAAACATCCAGCTGTTTACATCGATCCAGCTCGCGGCAATGGCCATCAGCACCCGGTCACACACCGACTGTACAGGTCGCACACGAGTGACGGCTTTGATCAGCGCCACCAGCAACAGTGGCGTGACGTGAATGATCGAGTTGAGGCTCAGCAGGATCGCGGCCATCACAACGCGAAGGCTGCGCAGCAGTTTCATAAGCAACTCCCTTTACACTCCAAATTTGTACTACAGGCGTATCACGTGTCCTTCCTGCGGCGTCACACTACCGGCCAGCAACTGTGCAAAGACCTGCTGCGCCGCGTCAAGGCCGTGGCCTTCAACGATCCTGAGCAACTTACGTTGTGGATCATTAACGTGATCACCAAAGCGCGACCAGGCATTGCCCAGCTGCTCACCGAAGGTCTGCGCACCCCACTCGGCCGTGCGTTTGATAATCTGATCAGGGGCAAAGAAAAACGTCGGCGCAGGTCCCGGAAGCGTCTGTTTTGTCGGCATCGCCACGGTCTGCGCCGATCCCACCACGCAGCTGTACTTCAGTTCACGGCAGTGATGATGAATGGCGCTGCGCAGCTCGCGATCACCGGAGAAATCCACATACAGTGTGGGCACCTGAGTATCCAGCGTGTCCAGTTCCGAGTAGGTCAGGGTGTGTCGGTAACAGCCGGAGCTGGCCACGAAGTCACGATTACGTGCCGAGGTCAGCCCTATGGTTTCCACGGCATCGCCAATACAAAAACCCGACCCATAAGCGGTCTTGCTGGATGCGCTGGAGATCACCACCCGCTCGGCGCCAAACCAGTTGTTGTCGGCGAGAAAGTCGGCCAGCGTAAATGAGGTGATAAACAGCGGCCGGTAAATCACCTGAAATGCCTCGCTGTCTGCGGTGTACAGCGGATCAACCTGGCAGCGCAGGTACTGATTGTAGGCAGCCGGCAGGGCCTGACGATGCGCCGTTGTGTCGCGAAAACCACGCTTGCCCACATTCCCGGCCTGCACACGCAACACACTCACCGGCGGAAAATACCCGTAGAAGCGCTCACCCTCACTGATACCCTCAACCGCCGAGGCCACCACATTGGCAAAACCCCACACCGGCACCTGTCCCCAGGCGGCATCGTCGGTAGGGAAGAAGTCCCAGTAACGCATGGCCTCACCGTAGGCGGCATAGGTGACATTATTGGTGGTCAGCGAAAACAGGTCCGGAGCCAGCAGTACTTCACCCGGCGCGGGTGCAGCTGGCGGTGACAGCGCCTCGATGTGCGTCTGCGACAGCGCATTTTTGTTGATTAACAGTCGGGCTTGGGGATGTTGGGGCACGGGGTTCTCCTGATTCCAGGTTCTTGTTTGTTATTGAGTCTATAGGAACTCACCAGCTACCGACAGTTATCGATAGTGCTACCATAAGGATATGGCGAAAGTTCGAGCCACTGTCATCGCCAGCTACTGTATGAGGCGCTTTTAATGTTGTTGTACATTCTCGATCTTGTTGGCGTGGCCGTTTTCGCGATCAGTGGCGTATTGGCGGCGCGGGACCGTGAGCTGGATGTACTGGGCGTGATCGTGGTGGCCGCTATGACGGCTATCGGCGGCGGAACACTGAGAGACCTATTGCTCGATCGCCACCCTATTTTCTGGCTCACTGATACCACTTATCTTGTTGTTATCATCGTGGCGGCATTGGCGACCATCGTCTATGTGCGCTACCGGCCGGCACCCCTGTTTAGTTTGCGTGTGGCAGATGCTTTTGGACTGGCATTGTTTGCCCTGCTGGGTGCCAGCTATGCTGAGGCGGCACAGGCGCCGGCGCTTATCGTCATATTGATGGGTACCATGACCGGCGTTACTGGCGGGGTGTTGCGGGATATCGTGACGGCAAGAGTGCCGCTGATCATGCAGCGAGAAATCTATGCGTCGGCGGCCATCGCGGGCGTAGCTGCTTATCTGCTGATGCAGGCATTAGGATTGCCTCAGCCCGTGGCCTTCGTAGGAGGAGTGATAGTAGTAGTGGCGTTGCGACTGGGTGCGCTGCGCTGGAATCTGCACCTGCCTACATTCCGGTGACCGTGAAGGGCCGCATAACCATCAATTGCCCGCGACCAGCTCCGCTGGCGCGTTAATACGGGCGTTGAGCGGCCGATTTACCCATGAATTGTAGGCACTGTGGGTCTGAACGTATTTTGGGCTACGGTATACATAAAATCCCTGATAAACCCATTCAAGAGAACTCATCGTAGTGTTTACAGATTCAGCCACTCGATAAAATCCACCGATGCCTTGATCAATCGTGCTCGAGGCGTTTCCAGCAGCGCGGCATGATCACCGCCGGCCAGCACGACCCACTGCTTATTGGGGTTGGCGATTTTCACAAAGAAGCGGGCATGTGCATCGGTGTTTGCCAGTGGGTCGAACTCGGCCTGTAACAGCAGCACAGGCACATCCAGTGCTTCACCATCCAGCGCATTCCACTGATGCAGCTGATTCCAGTCAGCCCTGACCGGGTCAGCAGCCAGTGCCGCATCAACATAGGCGGCGATGGCAGCCTCGCTGATTGAGCCAGGCACAATAAAGTCAGAGGCCGCCGCTTCTGCGGTATTGGTCCGACGCTCAGGTTCACTTTCACCAGAGGCAACCGGCACTTCTGCATCCGGGTCAGTTGGGTAACCAAACAACGTGACACTGCGAATCGCCTGAGGAAAACGCTGGGCCGTCAGCTGCGCCACCATGGAGCCATATGACCAGCCCCACACGTTGATCTGTTGTCCGGTGCGCGCCTGTAACCAGTCCAGTACCACGGCGAGGTCTTTGGCTGCCTTGTCGGGTGTATGCCAGTCACTGGCATCGCGTGGCGTGCCGCCATAACCCCGTGCGTCCAGTGCCCAGACACTGTAGCCAAGGGCATTAAAACCTTCCATCAGCGACAGATCTTCGCCGGGAACCTGCAGATCAAAATCAGGCAGGGCGCTCCAGGTGCGACCATGGTGCAGAAGTATGTGACCTTTGGGGTCTTCGACGGACTTTTCCCAGAGGGCCAGTGGATGTCCGTCTGAGGTGATGGTATGTTCTGTCGGCGGATTCTGAGCGAACGCTGCGATGGGCAGACAAAGCGTCAGCAATGCGACGAACAGCAAGCGAAGTATCGGTTGTGCAGGCATACCGGCTCTCTTTTTTTATAGAATGCGTGGCTGAAGCATAGGAGTTCCGGCTGGGGAAGTCCAGATGATGCAATACTGATATGTTGTACACAAATAGGGAATAATCAAAGGAAAATTATGTCACTCACCTCACTGCTCGTGCCAACCTACACACAAATGCTCGGCTCGCTGTCGGGCTGGCTGAAAAAAGCGCAGACACAATTGTCAGCCGCAGAAGCGGAAGCGTTGCTATCGGCGCGACTGGCACCGGACATGTTTCCGCTCTCGACCCAGATTCGCTTTGCCTGCGTTCAGGCACAAGAGGCCATCTGTCGGCTTAAGGGTGAGGCCTTCCCGGCAGCTATCGGCGTGTTACTGGAGGAAGGGCGTAACGCTGGCGAACAACCTGGAACGCTGGCGGAGGCTCAGGCCAGAATTGACGAAACCATGGCGTTGCTGAATGGCCTGGCCCTCGACGCGCTGGATGTAAATGCAGAAAAACCACTCGTGCACGAACTGCCCAACGGCATGATTCTGGATCTGACCGCGGAGCAGTATGCGCGCGACTGGTCACTGTCCCAGTTCTACTTTCACCTGATGACAGCCTATTCGATACTGCGCAGCGAGAAGGTTGAACTTGGCAAAGCCGATTACGTGGCGCATTTGTTTCCGTTCATACGTCCTGAAACGATACCCAAGAGTTAACAGCGCCAGGTCGCGAGTGACAAAAGTATCAGGGCCGGCAGGCAAGCTCTCGCCCCCATGCCAATCAGTCCCGGGTCCATGCCCGTGGTCTGGGCGAGTACCGAGACGCCCATCTGTGTTGCCAGCTGAGTGGAAACACGGGCCGCGGAGTGCCTGGCGGTGACGTGGGCAATCTCATGGCCGATAACGGTGGCGAGCTGGGGTTGATTTTCGGCGACATTGAGCAATCCCCGGAAAACACCGATATTGCCGCCGGGCAGCGCGATGTACAGTGCGGTAGCACACCGACAGCCGATGATCCATCGCTGGCTATGGCTTGCTTCGTATCAACCACTCGGCGATAACAAGATTGATAACCAAGCCAATGAGTCTGTCGTAGTCATGAAGCAGTTGCGCCAGAAATGGCCTTAATGTTTCAACCTGTCCAAGCGTGAACACGGCAAGGACTTCGACAAACAAAGGTGTGACCACTGCCAGCGTGATCGCAACCGCCCTGACCATCCATCGTCTATGCGCTGCGATCTCGCCGTTGAGCACATGGTAGAACGCCAGGGTAAAGGCCATGACCAATCCCAGGCTCACGATAATCAGGCCAATGTAGCGCGTACCAAGCTCTTCAGGTGTTAGAACGTGGTGCATCCACACCGCTGAAACAGCCAGGATATAGGCGCTGAGTAGTGCAATTCGTCCGCTGACGCGATGCCATTGGGTATGTTTAAGCCGAAATGCCGACGAGAACTGCAATGGGATCGTCAGAAACAGGGCGATACCACTGGCGCCGTGAACCAATACTGCCAGTGGCGATTCAAAGTAGCGTGCATTGACAAGGGACACTAGAAGCGGGGAGTCCGTTGGCCCCGCTAATACGCCCAGTACAATAAAAATGGCCGGAATCCCGGGAATGGCAAATAACACAAATAACGTGCTTACCAGTGGCCAATTATGTGTTGTGGTAGCAGCTGGATTGTCGAATTTATGGGTACTGGTGAAAGTCATCTGTTTGTTCCTACTTTGCTGATTGGTTAAGATGCTTCACATGTTGCGCCAGGCCGTGGAAATCGTCGTCCGGATCCAAGGGCTCGTACCTATTTTTTAAGTGGAAGGTCGCCGTGTCTGTTAGCGCTGTTGCTTACTTTTTGACGTGTATTTCCTTGGCTATCATCGGGTTTAGCATTCATTTGCTGCTGTTGCGATCGACGAAACAGCCGGTGTATTTGCCGTTGGCAGGCTGCCTGGCGGCAATTGCCGTGTTGATTGGTCAACCGGTAGTCAAAGCGCTCGCACCCGGTCTGCAAGTGTTGTTTCTGCTGCTTGCGTTACCCGCGCTATACCTCATCCCGCCTTGCTTCTGGTTTTATGTACAAGGGATCACCAGCAGTACAAGGTGGCGTCCGGGGCGTGCCCATCTTAAACACTTTGTGCTGAGTGGCATCGGGCTGGTCATTGTTATTTCTGCATTATTGCTGCCCGGCGAGTTACGCCATGCGATCCTGGTAGAAGGGGACGACACTGCGCTGACAGCCACATCGGGTCTGGTGCGTTTTATTGTTTATGGCCTGGTGATTATCACCTTCTTGATGGTATTGGGCTGGGTCCTGCAGGCAGGGTTCTATGTGCATGCAGTATTTCGTCGCCTGCATGACTATCGCGCTCAATTGCGAGAATTGTTCGCCAGCACCGAGGCGCAGGAAGGGCGCTGGATCCTGTGGCTGTTACTCGCGGTAGGCGGTGTCTGGCTGTTTACCGCGGGCACCCTCCTGTACGACAACCTGGTTGCCTCTGTGCCAACAGAGGCTGTGATCAGCAATCTGGTGGTGCTGATCATGATCTGGAGCGTTGCCATATGGGGATTGCGTCAAAAACCAGGCTTTGAAGAGCTGTATCAAAGTAATCATGGGACACAAGAGGTACTCAAATCGATTACCGACAATAAATATCAGCGCTCTGCTTTAAACGAACAATTGACCGACAGTATTGTCAGCAAACTGAACCATGCCATGGAACACGACCGTCTCTTTCTGGAGGCTTCTCTTTCCTTGCCCAGGCTTGCAAAGCATATTTCGCGGTCGGCGTACCACATATCGCAAACCTTGAACGAAACCTTGGGAGTGAACTTCTTTGATTACGTGAATCGCTACCGGGTCAATGCCGCCAAAGAACAACTACAAAACACTGACAATACGGTGCTGGATATCGCGATGGACGTTGGTTTTAATGCCAAGTCTTCGTTCTATACTGCTTTCAAAAAAGACACGGGGATTACGCCCAATCAGTACCGGAAAGAGAGCAGGGCGGGGTGATCCTCGCCACCGACGCGACTGCAAAATTATAAGAATGCCTAATGATTTCAAGGACTCCACGATGGACAAGATAGAATTTACCCGCCAGGAAAAAGAGCTGATGGCCCAGAAGGTCAAGGTGTACTTTCGCGATGAGCTGAATCAGGACATCGGCGGCTTTGATGCTGAGTTCCTGGTCGATTTCTTTGCCCGGGAAATGGGTGGCTTTTTCTACAATCGGGGCCTCTATGATGCCGAGACCCTGATCACCGAAAAAGTCTCCGAGATATCCGATCAGTTGCTGGAGCTGGAGAAGCCGGTTTCCCTGAGTTGAGCGCGCTGCGCAGAATTCAGGCATTGCCGTCAGGCTGACAGCTCCTCGTCCAGCACCTGCCGCACTTTGGCGACAAGTTCGGCGCGGCGGTAGGGTTTGCCCAGCAGAACCACGCCAGGGTCAAGCCGGCCCTGATGCACAATCGCATCTTCGGTGTAGCCTGACGTGAACAGTACCCTGAGCGCTGGCTGGCGCTGGCGGGCAGCATCGGCAAGCTGCTTGCCATTCATGCCGCCGGGCATCACCACGTCGGTAAACAGCAGGTCAATTGGCCAGCCAGTGTCCATGATGGCAAGTGCTTCAGTGGCAGACGCCGCTTCCTTGATCTGGTAGCCGAGGCTGCCAAGTTGCGCCGCAACATGCTCGCGCACGTGTTCGTTGTCCTCGACCAGGAGTATGTTCTCGTGACCGCCCACCAGTGCACTTGACGTGACCGGGGTGGCCGCGGGCACAGACAGTTTCTCCGCCGCCGGGAAGTAGAGCCTGACCGTGGTGCCCTCGCCAGGTTCCGAGTAGATCTGGGCATGACCATTGGACTGCTGCACGAACCCCCAGACCATGGACAGGCCAAGTCCTGAGCCTTTGCCGGCCTCCTTGCTGGTGAAAAACGGTTCAAACGCCCGCTCCAGAGTGTCAGGAGACATACCGCAGCCGTTGTCGGACACGGCAATAACGACATAGCGACCCGCCTTCATGCCGTCGCCGTCGGCGTGCAGCAGGTCATCGTCTGCGAACGTGACGTTGGCTGCCTCGATGGTCAGTCGCCCGCCCTCAGGCATGGCGTCGCGGGCGTTGATCACCAGGTTCAGTACGGCGTTTTCCAGCTGGCCCCGATCCACATCGATAGGCAACACATCGACCGCAATCCTGGTATCTATCTCGATGTCCTCATCGATGGTGCGCCGGATCAGGCCGCCGATGCCATTGAGCAGGTCCCTCGGGTTGAGGTGCTCTGGCGTCAGCGCCTGCAGCCGCGCAAAGGACAACAGGCGGGCGGTCAGGGTTGCACCTCGCTCTGCGGCCTGCATGGTGTTGGTTGCCAGCTCGCGCGCAATCGGGTTGTTGGTGTGAATATCGACAAGTGCATCGGCACTGCCCAGAATGACGGTCAAAAGA
This sequence comes from Pseudohongiella acticola, assembly GCF_001758195.1. NCBI lineage: Bacteria > Pseudomonadati > Pseudomonadota > Gammaproteobacteria > Pseudomonadales > Pseudohongiellaceae > Pseudohongiella > Pseudohongiella acticola. The sequence goes on along the minus strand of NZ_MASR01000001.1, from coordinate 1,778,677 downwards.
TTATTAAAATCGTGGGCAATACCGCCGGTCAGCTGACCCACGGCCTCCATTTTCTGCGACTGGCGTAACTTCTGCTCCAGTGCCCGCAGCTCCGTGACATCTGTTGTATTGCCGATCACCCGGATAGGTTTTCCAGCGTCATCATTGAGGACGATGCCACGGGATACTACCTCCAGCGTGCGACCGTCCGCGCATACGAAGCGGTATTCACAGGTCCAGTCGTGCTCGCGGTTTTCGATCACCCGATTCAGGCTACTGACCACCCGTTCGCGATCATCGGCGTGTGCCCAGCGTCGACATGACTCCCAGTCAGTGCCTGGGCCTTCAGGGTCATAGCCGAAGGTGGTGAGCAGTGAGTCGCTCCACCAGACCTTGCCGGTGGTCAGGTCAGCGTCCCAGATCAGGTCATTAGTGGCCAGGCCCAGCAGCCTGAAGCGCTCTTCGCTCACCCGTAGCAGGGCCGCGCTGCGATCTGCCTCTTCCGCCCTGGCGGCGCGCTGCACCTCCTGGTCACGATGACGGGTAAAAAAGCCGAAACACAGCACAAAGATGAAAAAACTGAACAGCAATGTCACTACCGCGTCCAGCGTTGGGATGGCCACGGCATGAGTCGGATGGGCAAGCACAAACGCGGACATCGGGATCGGGCTCAGGCTGACCAGAATGCCGATCTTGCGTTTATGAAAACCAAAATTGGTGAACTGGTGAAACACCATCAGTGGGAAGAACCAGATCAGATAGGGCAGCGTCCGCAGCATCTCGCCGGTTGCCTGGTAGACAATGATGGCGCCGGCATTGAGGTGAACGGCAAAATAGACGGTTAGCACCCCGGTGACGACACTGGTCGCCATCGCCGGTTTCACCAGCTCCAGCAAAATCAGGCTGCCCGTTACTACGCCCAGCACAGCAATAAGCCAGGCTTCAGGTCCGGTGACAGAGCCCGACAGGATGCCAAAGATCACGCCCAGCAGGGCGCCGGAGAATCCCACCAGTAACGCGACCAGCACCACATTGCGTGCCTGGCGCAGATGCTGGTCAGTGCTGGTGTTTTTGCTTGCCATCTTTTTACCCGGGAGCCTGTTGTGCGGGTCAGGGTATGGCTTCAACCAGACCTTGACCACTGTTCGGAGGCAGGCAATGGTAGCATGAAGTTGCCGCCGGGGCGTCGAGTTCCTGACCGCGATATCTCATTATGTGGCCAGGCTATCCATTACGCACGATGAGCGGCCAGCCCATGGGCACACGGTGTATCATAGCTACAGAGCCTCGCGATTTTGTGCAGGATGACCATGACATGCTGCATGAGGTGGATGGTGCCATGCACGTGAACAAGCGGTAAAAACCAACAAAGCCCCGGCAAGCTGAAGTGCTGTTTGCTCGCTGGTAATTGGCTTTCACGCCCTAGTACGAGTAATTGCAGCCAGCAAAAAAGCGGGTGTTTCCCGATGCCGTCTGCAGTGTGTCTTTACCTGCGACAGCCAGGGTGAAGCTGCAGCGCGAGTTGCCCATCATTTGCAGACTGAAGCCCAGGCCCGCATCCCATAGGGACTCGCTGCCGCCGTTGTCGTAGTAGGCAGTGCCGGTCTCCACAAATGTTGACCACTGGATGTTCTGGACCAGGCCATACAGTATTGGCCGGTTCAGGGGCGGCAGATGCAGGGTCTGATTGACGAACCAGCCTCGGTCGCCGGCGCCCTCGCTGGACTGGTAGGCGCGCAAAATGCCCGGTCCGCCCAGCGCGAAATTGTCACTGCCGGCCAGTTCGGTGGCGGCGTATTGCGCGGAGAACTGGGTTTCGGTGCGCCAGTTCTGCCAGCGTTCGCCGAAAATGGCCAGTTGCTGCATGTGGGCAAAACTCAGACTCAGGTGTGAGTATTCCGGCTCTCCAGAGACACTGTTGTAAAAGCGCCGGAAGTTCTCTGTATCATTGAGGTCTGTCAGGCCCGCCAGGCTGTTGAACACGGTAGCGGTAATCTGGTTGGAACTCAGGTCGCGCTGCAGATTCAGTGTCAGCCCGGTGGACAACTGGACACCATCGTAGGCGGCGCCCCCCACCTCGGTACCACCAAACAGGCTCGCCCGTTCGAATTGCTTGAGAGACAGTGCCACGTTGCCCAGCAACTCCCAGCTGTCACCGCTGCGCAACGGTAGCCGATAGTCGGTGGTGAGCTGCAGAGAAGTGCTGGCCGAATCAATGCCGGGAATGGTGCTGGATGAAGTATCCGAGTAATTGGCATTGAGCGTGAGCGTGTGACCCCAGCGATTAGGCATGGTCAGCACGGCGGAATAGTTGCTGAATTCATCAATACGATTGCCGACGGTGGCGTTCAGTGACAACTGGTTGTTCTCGCCCAGGACATTGCCAAGATTGCCGCTGAGCGAGTAACGGTCGGTGCCGGAACTTTCGGTGGCGTGGTTGTTGTAGCCCGCCTGAATGCCCCATGGGCGCTGCTCGTCAATCTGGACATTGGCAACACTCTGTCCCAGTTGTGCCCCCGGCTCAAACACCACGCGGGCGCTGCGGAATGGGCTGCGGTTCAGTTGTTCCACCGCGTCATCCAGTGACTGTTGGCGCAGGATCGGTTCTTCAAGAATCGGCTGAAAGCGCGCGTTGATACTGTCGGGATCAGTCCACCATGGGTCGTCTGCACGGTAGCTGCCATCACCGCGTCCGAAACTGATGCGAACATCGGCCAGGCGGAACTCATTGACCTGCACAAGCAGGCGGTTATCGGCAATTTCCTGGGGCGGCACGATAACTGAAAGCAGCGGATAACCATTGGCGCGGTAGGCATCAGTAATGTCCCGCTGAATGAAGCGGACATCGCCCAGGGTCAGTGGCAACCCCCGGTAGACTGACAGCGCATCACGAATGGCGATGTACAGGGCGTCACGCTCGGTTCCGTCTACCCGACTGCGGCCGACAAAGTCTACGAATTCGCCGTCATTGCGCTCGTCCCCGGTGTCCAGCAGCTCGATGGTCATGGCGTCGAAAGCCGGTATGATCTGGATGCCGTCGTCGGCGCCGGGGGCACTGATCAGCGAAGGGAAGTCGATCATGCCCTCTGCGGAACCTGCCGGCAGCACGGGGGCGTTATAACTTTCCACGGTGGGTTGTGGGCCGATGACCTGCACGCCGGGCGACTGCTCCTGCGTCTGGGCCTGAGGCTGGGACTGGGCGAATGCCGGTATGGCGGCCATCAGTAATACAAGGCCAGCGGCCGGGCAAATTAACCTGTTCATGTTCCCGCCCTCCAGGCGTCGGCGCGTGCGGCCAGTTCTTCCGGTCCGCCGGACAGTGCTTGCACCTGACGCTGGGCGGCACCGGCCTCCTGCTCCAGGTTGTTCTGTACGTACTCGCGTATCACTTCGTTACTGGCCTGTCGGGTTACTTCATATTCCTGCTGACGATTTGATTCCACCTTGGCGTTGAGCACGTACTGGCTGACCTGATCCTTGGCCTTCTCCACGCCCACAGCCAGGCGATATTTGGATTCCGCCACTGCCTGTGCCTGCTGCAGGTAGGCCATGATGGCCTGGTCTTCGGCCTGTTGTTGTTCCATGGCCGCAACCTGGGCCTGCTGTGCGACGAAGGCCTGCGCTGCCGCGATTTCTGCGTCGGAGGGACCGCCTCCGCCAAACCCGAACAGGTCGCCGGCAAAGTCGATGGCGCCGCCGACGATATCGCCGCCCCAGTCAGCGATGGTGGTCATGGCCTCACCGACACCGCCCAGCGGTCCGGCCAGGACTTCCAGCTGATTGCGCGCCGTGCTGAGGGCACTGTTGGCGGCGCTGACGGCACCAGTGCCGACTATGTTAACGGCCTCCAGGGTGGCACCTTCCGGATTGGAGAACAGGTCTTCACCCAGTGCCAGCAACTGGCCTGCCGCCGCTTCCGGATCTTCCAGGGCATTGAGTGCCAGCTCCTCCGGGCTGCCCCCGAACACAGCTGCGAACTCTGCATCCACGGCGCCACGCACGTCATTGACCGCGCGCAGGGTGCCGGTTCGGTCCGCCACTTCGGCCTGGGTAATGGCCGCATCCTGCATGGCCAGTCCTGTTCGGCCTGCCGTCGCGGCATCGCCTGTGTTGTTGATGGACAATGGGCTGTTGCGACCGCCGGTGGAACCACTCGCCACCATGGCCAGCAGTTCTTCCGGCGAGCGACCTTCCTGCATGCCGGTAATGACATCACGAGCCATCGCCGCCTGAGGCATATTGTTCTGCAGGTAGAGTTCCAGCATCTCTTCGGGAGTATCTGCGGCGCGGGCGGCATCTGCCTGGCCATTGATGTAGCTGATCAGCATCTCTTCCGGCGTCTGACCATAGGTGTCGGCGAAGGCCTGTTCGGCAGCCACCTCAATGTTATTCACTTCCACCAGCGTGCCGGTTGGGTCTTGCGCAGCCGCTTCCTGCATGGCGGCATCCTGCAGCGCACCGTCCAGTCGGACCCGGGCCACAGCCATCTGCTCGGCAAGATCGATGGCGCTGCCGCGATCGGTAGGGACCAGGTCTACCGCGGTGCCGATCGCGGCGTTGGGATCATTCAGTGCCTGGGTTGGCGTGATCCCGAATTCCCGTCCAACGGCGGCATCAATACGCGCCTGGTAACCTGCCGCCGCCGAGCCCGGATTCGCAGCGGCAGCAAGATTGGTCGCACCCTGGGTAGCCAGCATGCCCAACGCAATGCGCTCTACCAATGGCAGCACATTGCCGCTGGCATCCACCTCAGGTACGGTACTGAGATCGACGCCGGCCAGCTGGGCGATGCGGTTGTTCATGCGCTGCCGGGCGGCGACGACCATGGGCGCGCTATCTGCCTGGCCGGTGCCTGTGCCAAAGATCTGTACTGCGGCAAGGGGGCCAGCAACAAACAGGTCTTCAATGCTGCTCAGCGCAGATTGCTGTGACGCCATCGCGTTTTGATACTGGGTTTGCAGCTGGTTGAGTTCGGGCACGCTGCTGACCAGGCCATCGCGCAATTGTTGCGGGTTTACGTCCAGTCCCTGTCCGGAGCTGGCCTGCTGCGCCAGTTGCTCGGCATAGTTCAGTGCGCCGGCGCCCAGCGTTTGCGAAATGGTATCGCCCACGGCGTTTTTGGCGGCAGTCGCCTGCTCGCGCCCGGCCAGCGTGGCAACCACCACCGGATCGGTATCGACCAGGCTGGCGGCGGTGCGTTGAGCCAGATCAGATGACACCACGGCCTGCAGACTGTTGAGTTTACTCTCGGCCTCCTGCCGCGATTGCGCCAGGTTTGCGGCCCGCTGCTCGTACGCGGCAGCACCAGCAACGCGGGCCGATTCCATTTCCTCGCTGGCTTCGGCGATGCCGTTTCGTAAGGCGCTGGCGCGCTCGGCTGCCAGTTGTACTTCTATCTCAGTGTCGTTCATTTCCTGACTGAGGATGTCACTTTGGGCTTGCAGCTCGGCAATGCTAAGTTGGGTAGTTTCAAGTTCCTGTTGCTGCGCCGCGATTAGCTGTTCGGTTTCCTCGCGTTGCTGCAAGATCTCGTCTTCCTGGTCGATCAATTCCTGCAGGCCAGCCTGAAGCTCGCGGTACTGCGCAGCCTCAGCGCCGCGGCCGGTGTTCAGCGCCTCCTGCTCCAGGCGGGTGTACTCATCCAGTCGTTCTCTGGCTTCCTGGATTTCCGCCAGGTTGGCGTCGATATCCGTCAGCACGGCGCTGGCGCTGGCGAGCGAAGACTCGATAGTGGGTATCAGGGCGCTGGCTACCTGAATGTCACGCTGCGCCTGGTTAAAGTTCTGGGTCAGAGACTTCAAATAGCGCGCTTCGCTGCGATAGCCAGCTTCCAGTTGCACATACTCCTGTTGTCGCTGCTGCATGGCCTGGGCAGCGGCAGTATAGGCCTGGGTGAAACTGTCGCGCTGCGTTGGTGGCGTGGACAGGATGAGGTTGTTAACCGGGGCAGTTGTCACGCTCTGGAAAGTACTAGCTGCCGCTGCTTCATATTCGACCACCGTAACCGCATCCGCCTGGGAGTTTGCCATGGCGGTGAGGGTTGCACGTTGTGTCTCCAGATCGTTGTTGGCCTGGGCGCGCAGCACCTCCGGTGGTACTACGTCGGTAATCAATTGCAGTTCGCGCTTGATGTTACCGGAAGCGGTAGGTGTCCCACCCAGAGTGTAGTTCGCCGAGTCACCACCGGTCAGCTGAAAGCCTTCAAGAATGACCGGTTTTCCGTCGCCGACGCCGGGGTCTGCGAACTGACCACTGATCTGTGATCCGATCAGGCCGACATCGTCACCGCTGAGAACGCCCTGAAGATTGCCGCCACTGACCGTGGCACTGGTGTTGCCGTCAAAGAACTTGTCAGCTACCTGGACGCCGGCAATCTGTAACAGGCGCTGACGGATGTCGACCGTCACGTCTTGTAGCGGTGCCAATGTATAGTTGGTGAAATCGGCACCCGACAGCAAAAAGCCGGAAACCGTGACCGGTTTGTTGCTGCCGGCATCAGGGTCGGCTAACGCACCGCTGACACCTGCGGAGGATAGCTGCACGTTGTCACCGGCAATGAGGCCAGCAAGGACGCCACCGGAGACGGCTACTGAGGTGTCGCCATTGTATTCCCGATCCTCGGCAGCGACGCCGCTGATACTGAGCGACTTGGGCGTGATGGCGGCAGTCAGACTGCCAGGCAGTTGCAACCGATAGTTGCCGGCATCGGCGCCGCTGAGGCCGCCACCCTCGACACTGACCAGTTTGCCGTTGCCGACATTCTTGTTTCGGAAGCTGCCGCTGAGCAAGCTAGCATCAAAGCCCACGTCATCCCCGCCCACCCTATTGGCCAGCGATGCGCTGCCACTGAAGGTAGCGGTGACATTGCCGTCATAGATTTTATCCTCTGCGACAATACCCGTTACCGACACGGTGCGGGGCGTGATGGAGGCCTGCAGCTCGGGAACTCTGAGTCGGTAGTTGCCGCTGTTTGTGCCGGCAAGGCTGATCCCGGTGATGGTCACAGGCAGGGAGTCGCCGACGTTTTTGCTGGCAAAGCTGGCAACTGGCTGCCCGCTGACCGACAACGTATCGCTACCCAGCGCGGTGACAGAAAGGCTACCGCTCAGCGGCGCTAGTGTGGTGCCGTCGTAAACCTTGTCGTTGGCAATCACGCCGTTAAGTGCCAGTTCAAATGGTGAGATCGACGCGCTAAGCGGATCGGGCTGTTGCAGAATATAATTACTGGCGTCAACTCCGGACAACGCGAAGCCACGGGCGATGACATTGTGGGTGCCAACATTCTGACTGCTAAAGGTGATTGCAGGCGAACCGGCGATGGAGACATTGTCTCCCACCTTGAAAGCTGCGGCAGGGGTGCCGGACAGGCTTGCCCGGTTGTTTGCATCATAGATTTTGTTCTGTGCCGCAATGCCCGTGACTTTGACGGTAAGCGGGGTAATACTGGCAGTCAGGCCAGTGGGCAGTATCAGATTGAAGTTGCCGGCATCCAGTCCGCCCAGGCTGATGCCGCTCACTGTCAGGACCTTGTCGTCGCCTACGTGTTTGTCTTTCATATTGGCAATTGCTGTTCCTGACAGTGCCAGGTCATCCTGAATGTTCTTCAGCGTGCCCAATGTGCCGAAATCAAGAGTGCCCTGGCCAGTGAGGCTGACCAGCGTTGTAGCGTCATAAACGCGGGCCTCGCCGGCGAGGCCGGTAAGCAACACATTGGCCGGGGTAATGTTCGCGGTAATGCCACTGATTGGTGAAATGCGATAATTGCCACTGTCTGTGCCTGCAAGCGCCAGGCCGGAGACGCTGACGGTCTTGTCTTCACCGGCGTGACGGTCGGCAAAATTGCCACTGCGGGCGGATTCGTCAAGCGTTACCTGATCACCACTGATCTGGCCGTCCAGCACACCATTGCCAGTCAATACCACCGATGTCGTCAGATCATAGACTTTGTCGCTGGCGCTGATGCCAGCGACAGTGAGTGCCTTGGGGGTAATGGACGCGGTCAGCCCGGTAGGCGTCGCTGCCGAGTAGTTGTCGGCATCGGCGCCGCTGAATGTAACACCCGACATGGCTACCGGTTTGTTGTTGCCGGCGTTCTTGTCTGCAAATTCGAGCTCCACTTCGCCGACGTCGATGGCCAGGTCATCACCGGCGATGGTGCCACCGAATGTACCCGTGCCGGAGATTTGTGCCACGCTTGTACCATCATAGACTTTGTCGGCGATGGTCAGTCCGTCTACCGTAATATTACGTTTGCTAACGCTGCCGGTCAGAGCGTTCGGCAGGTTTAGCGTGTAGTTGCCAGCGTCGTTACCATTGAGACTGAAGCTGCCGCTTAGCGTGACTGCCTTGTCGGTACCGGCATGCTTGTCAGCATAACTGGCAGACACAGCTGAATCATCCAGCTCGACATCATCACCGACAAAAGCGGCATCCAGACCGCTGTGTTGCAACGTGGTTGCGACGTTGCCATCGTAGACTTTATCACCGGTAAGCCCGGCAATATTGAGTGTAAAGGGCGTGATACTGGCACTAAGGCTCAGCGGATTGATGCCATAGTTGGCGGCATCGGCACCGGTCAGTGAGTAGCCCCCGACAGCAACGGTCTTGTTTTGCCCTGTATGTTTGTCGGCGAAGCTGCCAAAGCGCACGTTGGTATCGAGATCGACTGCGTCGCCGTCCAGCACGCCAAAGATATATCCACCGGTAAGCGAAGCGGTTGTCGTGCTGTCATACACCTTGTCCGCCACATTGACGTCCCGCAGATCCAACTGACGCTGACTGACGGAGGCCATCAGGCCGGCATCGGTGGCGTCATAATTGCCAGCATCAGAGCCGCTGAGAGTAATGCCGTCGATACGTACTTTCTTGTTGGTGCCTGCGTGCTTGTCGAGAAAACTCAGGGAATAGGCACTGCTGTCGAGGATCATGTCGTCCCCATCCACGGTGCCGCCAAATACGGCATCGCCGCTGGCTGAGACTGTTGTAGTGCCGTCATATACCCGGTTACTCACGCTAAGGCCGGAGACGGTCAGCGGCCGTGCCAGAATGTCAGCATTGAGTCCGGTGGGCTGAAGCAGGGTGTAGTTGTTGGCTTGGGCGCCGGACAGGGTAAAGCCACTGATGCTGACAGTTTTGTCTGTGCCGGCGTGTTTGTCGATGAACAGGGCTGATCCGTCACCCTGCAGATTGATATCATCACCTCCCAGTGCGCTGATCAGGGCCGTGCCATTAAGCTGCGCCGTGGCAGTGCCGTCATAGATTCGGTCAAGCACGCTTAGACCCGTGATGACCAGGTCTCTTGCGGTGATATTGGCGCTCAGACCAGTTGGCTGTAACAGCGTGTAATTGCCCGCATCGATGCCTGACAGTGTAAAACCACTTGCTGAAATGGTTTTGTCCGCACCCACGTGGCGGTCGGCAAACTGGAACAGGCCAGAGCCGCCCAGAGTCACTGTGTCGCCGCCCAGTGCGGCGATAGAGGCAGTGCCATTGGTTATTGCAGCAAGCGTGCCGTCATAGATTTTATTCTGGCCAGTGAGCCCGGTTACCTGCAGGTCGCGGCGACTGATGGTAGCGAACACTGATCCGTTCAGATTCAAGGTGTAGTTGGAGGCATCAGTGCCGGCGAGCGACAACCCGGCAAGCATGACTGGTTTGTTGGAGCCCGCATGTTTGTCGCTGAAACTGCCGCTGAGCGTTCCGTTCAGGCTGAGGTCATCGCCATCCAGGCCTTCAATAGTGGCAGCACCGCTAAGATCGACCTGCGTAGTGCCATCATAAATGCGATCCGCTGCGGTAAGCCCCATCGGGTTTAGCGCCAAAGCGGTAATATTGGCAGTCAGACCGGGAAGCACCAATGTATAGTTGGCTGCGTCAGCACCATTGAGCTGCAGACCGCTGATCGACACCGGCTTGTTGTTGCCGGCCTGTTTGTCGGCAAAGCTGGCAGTGGCCGTGAGTGTGCCCCCGAGTGATATGTCGTCACCGGCAAGGGGTGAAATACTGGCATTGCCGACCAGTGAGGCGTTGATGGTGGCGTCATAAACTCTGTCTGCAATACTGAGCCCGCCCACCTGCAATTGTTTCTGTACGATTGTCAATAAACCATCGACCAGCGTAACGTCATAGTTGTTGTCCAGACCACCGGCAGCCACCAGGTCAAAGGGCTGGGCACGCACGTCCGTATTCAACACGGCGTCGGTGGTGACACTGAGCGGCGTGTCGAAGACGGTTGCCGTGTCTCCAGCCACAAGGCCGTCGCCATCATCCAGCAAATTCATAAAGGTGAACGTGAAGGCCGGGTTGGCGGTGCCATATTCGCGGGTGACGTTGTCGATAATGGCGCGGATGGGTTTCTTGGTGACGGTCAGGTCGCCGGCCTCACCAGCCGTCACGTCTAAGCCAAACAGGCTGCCGGTAGTGGCATTTTGCCTGACTGTGGCCACCAGGCCGTTGGTGTAGCTGCCCACTTCGGCAAAACCGCCAGCCGTGGTGCCGACGCTGTCGGCCGGACCGGCCAGTACCACACTGGTCAGGCTGGTTGGCGTAATACCCCAGGCGGCAGCGTCGATGTCGTTGCCATCCAGCGTGGCCGAATCCAGCTTTAGCGTGGTGTCGGCCTCATCACCGAAAGTGATGGTGGCATCGCCCACCGAGACCTGCACGGAAGGCCGCACCGTGTAGAAAAAGCCGCTGCCTGCGGGCAGGTTATCAGGAATCGGGTTGCTGACATCGAAGGCGCGATTGTAATGCACAAAGTCGCGGCCGGTGATGTCCAGATCATTGCGCAGGTTACTGGGTGAGATGGCACCAGTGTTCTCTGGTGTTTTAGAAAACACACGGAATACGCCTGGGTTGGTTGCATCGAAACGGAAAATATTATTGGTCAGTGCGCGGTTTTCGAAGCGGTCAGGGGCATTGATGAGCACACTGCCGGTGCCCAGGTTCAGCGTCGCCGAGTTGTTACTGGAATCCGTGCCCACCAGCACCCGTGCTTCCCCGCTGTCCCGGTAGGTGGCGTTGGCACTGGGCGAGCCGGCCAGCAAATGCAGGTCGCCATTGTCAGTGGTGATAGATGCGTTGACCAGAATGGAGCGGCCGGCTTCCAGTGTCAATTTGCCGCCATCGCCGCCGGGGTTGTTCACGGTGATGGCGTCAACGACATTGATATCATTGTTGGCCTGCAACCTGACGTCGGTCCCCAGCGACAAGGCACCGGCCAGCGAACTGGCCTTCAGGCTGAGGGTGTCGCCGGGCTGGTTGCCGAAGGCGAACCGGCGGCCGAACTGGAACGGGCCTTGATACCGGTAGGCGGCTCGCCAGGGCGTGCTGCTGGAGATTGACGCTGGTGTGCCACCGGAGACGACTCTGTCACCAGAAATAGCCAGGCTGAAACCAATGCTGGAACTGTCGCTGCCACCGCCGTTGGCCGCAGCCAGGGTTGCGATCATGTTGTTGCTGCCGTCCTGCCAGCCGCCCTGTTTGTCAAACAGATAAACCGCGCCACCGACGCTGCTGCTGCCCGGGAAGGCGCTGACGCCCACCAGGCCATTGTCAACGGCGACCGCAGCACCGAATCCGCTATGATTAACCTGCAGACGCGCCGCCGGCTGGCTGGAGGCTGCCCAGCTGCCTTGTTTGTCGAACACATAGGCGCCGGTGGTACTGGACTGTTGTATATTGCCGAATTGCGTACCAAAGCCGACCACCGCGAGGTTGCCGTCCAGCGCGACGGAGCCACCAAACAGGCCTGACGCGAGGTCATTGGAAGCGCCGAGGCCGCGGTTCAAAATGGTCTCTGCCGCAGTGGACCAGTCATTGGAGTTGTTTTCAAAGATAAAGCCGCGCTGGGTGATACTGTTGTCAGTCGAAGCCTGTCCGACCAGCAGCGTATTGCCGTCCAGTGCCACGTCGATGCCAAACCCATCGCTGTTCTGGGAGGTGCTGGGCGTCAGGCTGGCAATGGCATTGTCGAGGGCGCTCTGCCATCCCGCGCCACTGTTCTGAAACAGTTTTACCTGACCCGGTGTGGATTTGCTCTGGTGGGTAAAACCAACGGCCATGAGGTTGTTGTCCAGCGACAGACTGTTCACTGTGTTGCTGCCAAAGAATTTATAACCGGTCAGGTTGGTGTTGCCATTCTTCCAGCCAGCGCCTTTTTCAAAAATGTAGGCGTCGCCCGGGCTGATGACCGCCACCGTCGAGCCATTGATGCCGACGTCCAGGCCGAAGTTATACGAACTCCCGCTGATAATGCGCTGATAACGTCGACCAAGCCTGGCAGCGAGGCTGCCGTTTTCAAAAATGTAGGCAGCGCCCTCAAAAGTAACGTTGTGCGCGACGCCTGGATCGCCCACTACCCAGGTATCACCATCGATGGCAACAGACTGGCCAAACTCCGTTGAGTAATTAAGTCGGGTGGTACCGTAAGTATCGCCATAGGCCCAGTTTCCGTTATGACGCGTAAAGGTATTGATGCGGCCAGCCTGCACCACCGGGGAGGCCCAGTCTTTCTGTCCGATGATGGAGAGATCGCCGTCCAGGGCAATGGCATAGGGATGTAAGCCACTGAGGTTGACGGCCAAACCCTGCGTGCAACCGGTCTCGGCGCAGGCGCCCCAACCGGCAGTTGGTCGCTGATAGATTGCGTGCGATAAACCGCCGCTGGTAAAAGCGTTCTCAACCAGCAGTGAATCGCCTGATACAGCAATGTGGTTGCCAGACCAGTTGCCGGTGCCGGGATTGGCAATGGTCCACGCAGCGCTTTGCTGAGCCTGCGTGCCGCTGTCGCCAACAGACAGATCAAATTGTCGGAAGTTGTTGCCTGCGTTTACCACCAGGGTCCTGTCATCAACGTCGAAACTGGTTATGTTGGAAAAATCAGTTACCGTCAGATTCAAGCGATTAAATCCGACAAACACATCCAGCTGATTGGCCGGAATCGTGGGGTGGTAAGACTTGGTGCTGCCGATCACGACCACGTCGCCATCGGCTGCCAGGGTCGTGCCATAACGTTGATCGGCAACCCTCTCGACAGCGGTAAACTCACCGGCCGCTCCGCAGTTGGTTGATGAGTAGCAGCCATAAACGTGCACCGTGCCGGCGTCCTGGCCATTCACTGAATTCGGATCAGCCAGCGGGTTGCTGATGTAGAAATACGCAGTGCCGGAAAACTTGGCACCGACCAGCGCAGCGCCCCAGTCGTCACTGGAAAAATCGTTGGATTGTTTGGAGTAGGGGTTGTATTGCTTGCTTACCAGGCTTTGTGTGCCGTTTTTCCAGCCATTGCCCCGGTGAAAAAAGGAGATCGAGCCTCGCTGTTGGTTGGCCGTGTTTTGCACCGTCTGATTATCGCCGGGCGCGGATACGGCAACAAAGTCGCCCGCAATGGCAATCGTCTTGCCAAATCTGACTGCGCTGGAAAGACCACTGGTCAGTGTGGCTTTAAACATACCGTCTTCGAATACATAAACACCCCCGGAGGACCGGCCTCCTGAAGTGCGATCGTCCGTCGACACGATAAACGTATTGCCACTGATATCCACGTCCTGGCCAAAATTCCAGCTCGACGTCGATGTTGGGATGAAGCCCGGTTCGCTGAGTACCCGCTGGAATTCTTCCAGCGGTGCGGCGGATTCGATAATGGTGATATTTTTGGGATCCAGCAGCCATGCGCCATTGATTCCATAGGCGGCGCGGGCACTGGCATCCACATTGCCATCAACGCCCAGGCCCTGCAGCCCTGAGGTCTCCACGCGACCGCCATTGCCGCCGCGCAGGCCGCCACGGGCGGTGATGGTGCCGGCGAACTGTGTGACGCCATCGGACCAGGCGACTACTGTACCGCCCTTGCCGAGCAAGCCTGCGTCGACGCTGATATGGCTGGTGTCGCTGATATAAGTGGACCGGGAATTGGCGACCGCCAGTAGCGGTGTGTTCTGCCAGATGCTGTCACCCTGCCAGCCACCGCCCAGGTAGACCTCGCCGCCCAGCGCACTGCCCTCGGCGGCAATGTTGCCCCCGAACATCGACACACTGTTGCCCCACAGGCTGGCGCGACCGCCCTGCAGACGCCCGGAAACGTTGATAGTCCCGGATAACAGGGTCTTGCCCGTGCCGGCGTCCACCACCACTTCACCGCCGGCAATGGTGCCCCGGGCACTGATTGTGCCAGCTGATGTCAGCAGTGCCTCGTGCTCTGCTTCCAGCGTAATCAGACCGCCATTGCCGTCAAGTCCGTCGGCATGCATCAGGGTATCGGTGATGATCGACTCTGCGGTCAGCTCGATACGACCGCCTGAGCTGCCACTGACGTCCTGCACACCGCCGAAGTTCTCAATGGCCTGGGCGTTGATCTCGATGTCGCCGCCGCTGCCATCGGCGTTGATGGCGGCAATGGTACCGCTGCTTTGCACAGTACCGTCGCCGGCGGTCAGGAAGACTTTTCCACCCTCGCTGCGCACACCGGTGGCCTGGATCAGGCCGCTGTTGTTGCCGGCCAGGGCATAAATATTGCCGTTATGGGTGCGCAGTTCGGCCACCATGGCGTTAATGCGACCTTCGTTGCTGACCGAATTGTCACGTTCGCCAAGTTTTACGGCAAAGGCGCCGCGCGCCCAGCTGGTGTCAGTCAGCACATCCACGCGGGTGCCGGCAGCAAGTCCTGCATGGCCCTGCGAAGCATTAATATCGCCGCGATTGTCCACGGTGTAGCCCGCCAGCAGGACATTGCCGCCGGAGGATGAAATCCTGCCCAGATTGGTGACGCCACCCAGGGATTCACCAGACAGCGTGAAGCCACCACCGTCCAGGAAGTCGGTGTCGGTGATGTCGAGGGTAGAGCCAATGAAATGACCACCGGTGAGCACACGTCCACCTTTACCGATGACGATGCCGTTGCTGTTTAACAGAAAGACACTGCCGCTGGCGGTGAGCTCGCCGTAAATGCTGGAAACGTCGGTGCCTGTGACGCGGTTAAGCGTGGCCCCGCTGCCATTGTCGAAATTGACGTGATAACCGGCACCTATACTGAAGCTGTCCCAGTTGACGATACCGTATTGGCTGTCCTGTTGGATAGCCATGTGCTGCCCCTGCACATCGATGCTGACCTTGCCGTGGCCGACATCGGCGCCCTGGGGCAGGTCCTGAGCGCGGCTGGCGTGCATGGTCAGGCTGGCGGCGCAAATGGCGACAGCCAATTCAAGACGTTTGAATTGCTTTGGGGGCACGGATTTTTCCTGTTAACGCTGGTGATAGTTTTGTATTGATCGGAGTATGTCAGCAATCCATGTGCAAGTTGTCTGGCCAAGCTGAATAAATGGGGCTAATATTGGGCCAAAGAAGCAATAACAATATGTATTTAATAAAGAAACAGGATCCATTGTTGACCCCTCCCTCAAGCTCGTGCGTACGTCCCATTGCCTGGATTGCCAGTCTTCTGCTGACAATCGCATTTTCAAATTCCTGGTCCGAATCAATCAGAATTGATGCAGGGGTCGACTCGCTGTCGTTGGCAGACCATGTGCAGCTGCTGGAAGACACGTCCGCCATGCTGACATTTGAGGAGGTATCCGGGTCTCTGTCGATTGCCGATTTCGGCAGCAATGTCCCCTTTGATCTGGATTTTGGATATACCGATTCTGCGCTGTGGTTCAGGCTGGATCTGGACTGGGCGCCTGATTTGCGGGACGCCGGCCTGCCCTTTTTGCTGGAAATAGGGCCGCCCAAACCGACCAATGATGTATTTGTCTGGGTACTCGATGGCGATGGTGACGTGCTGGAAAGTCTGCACATGCACAATAACCAGACCCGGTTTCATGCCAGGGAGGTGCGGACGCTGCCAGGTGGCTTCGTGGTTCGCCTGTTTCCGGATACCGACAGTACTGTTTATGTACGGGCTACATCGTTTCGCAACTTCCATGTCCCGTTGACGCTGTGGTCGGAATCCGCTTTCAAGCGCGACGAAGCCTGGGGAATCCTGATCATGGGCCTGTTCTACGGCACCATCAGCATCATGATTCTCTACAACCTGTTCCTGTTTCTGACCGTGAGGGACCGCAACTACCTCTACTATGTAGCCTATGCGACCGCCGTTTTGCTGGTATATCTGGGCGTCAATGGCCACATGGTGTTTCTGGATCTGAATGACAACTATTTCATGCGTCATCTTAGTGGTGCGTCAGTGGCATTGATGAGTCTCACCCGGCTACTGTTCACGCGCTCCTTCCTGGGTATCAATACCTACCACCGGGTGCTTGCCAGGGTCTTTGACCTGCTGATTGCCGGCGCGGTCATATTGCTGTTGCTGGCCATAGTGCCGCAGGATTTTGGTCTGTTTCAGGTCAGCTCAGTGATCTTCAGCTTTTTTGCGTTTTCGGCAACTATCTATGCCATGGTGGATGGCGTTGCGCGGGGACATGCGCTGGCCAAACTCTATCTGCTGGTGACGCTGGCCGGTGAGATTGGACTGATTATTGGCTTTGGTACGCTGGTGCTGGGCTGGTTTCCGCACAACTGGTTCAATGATAATGCCACGTTCATTGGTCTGATGGCAGAAACCGTGCTGTTCTCCTTCGCCCTGGCCTGGCGTTTCAAGTTGCTGGAAGGTGAAAAGGATAAGGCCCTGCAGGAGACTGCGCGCCTGGAATCCGAGATTCAGCAGTTCCAGCAGGCAGAGCAGCAGCTGAAGCTGTCCCAGACCCGCCTGCAACAGATTCTCGAGCACAGTGATCTCAGGCTGGTCGCCCTGAACGAGGCCGGCTATATCACCTTTGCCTCCGAAGGTTTCTGCAATATGCTGGGTTTCAGCAAAGTCGAGTTGCAGGATATCGATTTCAACAAACTGGTGTCGCACGCACGGGGAGAAACGCCTTTCGCGCTCAACCGCCTGGCCAGCCACGAAGATGACGAAGATCACGCTGTTAGCGTTGAAGATCTTTGCCTGAAAGCCAGCGGCAGGGAGATTTTGACCCGAGGTCGGTTGGCACAGATTGGTGTGGACGATGCTTTTTATCTGCTGGTGTTAAACGATCCGGCTACTGACGACAGTTTGCAGGATCCATTGCAGGCCTTCCGTATGATGGCCAAAGCCAGAGACCGACTGGGTTCCATGTCCAAACAGCTGCAATCGCTGGAACCCCTGCTGATCGATGCGGCACCGGCAGCCCGTCAGCAATTGCAGGATGTTTATGACAAATTAAGCGAACTGACCGGTCATCCGACAGATGCCCAGCCCAGTAGCTCCCTGAAGGCGCGCCTGATCGAGACAATGTGCCTGGCCGTGGAGTGCTGGGAGATGTATACCGGCAATACCAAGGTAGAGCTCGCCCAGCAGAGCAAGCTGTGGGCTATCGTCATCGACAATGGCCGGCTGCGCACACGGACACTTGATCGCTATCTGAGCGAGGAAAGTTTTCCCAAGCGCCCACGCTGGCGACAGGTCGCCCGTACCGGCTACTTCGTGCTGGCGGCAATCAAGGACAAGAAAAATTTGCCAGCTGAAACCCGGGATGCGCTGAAGTACTCGCTGCTGGAGTTGCAGGCGCTAACCAGTGGTGAGCGTGGCTAGATTCCAGGCAGGACAAATCCGGCGGAAACCGATTCAGGATATCGGCTGTTCTGACTCAGAGTCAGATGGCAGACCGCTCTGCAACCTCCCAGCCGCCACCGAGTGCCTGATACAGTGCAACAGCAACATTCAATTGCGCCAGTTTGCTATCCAGGTAGCTGGAACGCGTCTGAAACAGAACATTCTGGGTATTCAATACCGTTTCAAAGTCGACGACGCCTTCCTGGTAGCGCAATTCGGCAATACGAAACGATTCTTCGGCAGCGTCAAGATTGCGTATCGCCACCTCACTCTGTGCTGCCAGAAACGCCACATTACCCAGAATAATTTCTATTTCGTTGAAGGCATTGATAACGGCCGCGCGATAACGGCTCAAACTGTTTTCCAGAGTCAGTGTTGCCAGATCGATATTGCGTCCACGCTGGCCGTTGTCCAGCAGCACCTGGGCAATGCTGCTGCTAAGTGCAATCACGCTGTCCGGATTTGCTACCAGCGCACTGAGTGAGCTACTCGAAGTACTGCCACTGGCGGTCAGGGATATTTGTGGCAGGAAGCTGGTTTTAACCACGTCAACGTTTGCGCGAGCACTGCGCAGGTCTGCCTCAGCCAATACCAGGTCGGGCCTTCGGCTTAGTAATTCCGACGGCAAACCGGGTTGAATGTCTGGAATCGCAATGGCGTCCAGTGTGGTGCCGTCAAGATTAAACCCTTGCATGGATTGCCCGCTGAGCAGGGCCAGTGACCCTCGCAGTGAGATCTCATCCTGTCTCAGGTTCTGCAGGCTGATGCGCTGTTGTTCCAGCGAGATCTGCTGTTGCAATGCTTCGATGGGCACCGCAACACCAGAGTCGACCCGTGCCTGTGCGATTTCATAAATGGTCTGGGCGTTCTCCACGTTCTGTTCGGTAAATTCGATCCGATCACGCGTCAGCAGCAGCTGAAAATACACGGATGCGGCAGTGGAGAATGTATTCAGTGACACGTCGGCGGCTTGTGCCACCCGATAGTCATAGTCAGCCAACTCCTCGTCATAGATTGCAGGTTTGCTGAGGATGTTGGTATAGCTGGCAGCGACCCCCAGCACCAGATCGGACCCGGATGAGCCGCGCTGGGTTTCGCCGTCAACCCTGACCTCACTGTATGAGGGTTGCGTGCTGATCGAGACCACCGGGTTGGGAAGCAGATCGAAACCCGCATCGCGTAACAGAATTTGCGCCGATGTCAGGTTGCGATCGTTTATTGCCAGATCAAAATTGTTGGATTTAACCTGTTCCAGGTAGCTGCTCAATTCCTCGTTATCAAATTCTGTCCACCAGTTCTGATCGGGCCACTCCCGTGCGGTTGACGCAGCGGCAGCCTGCCACTGTGTTGGTAGATCACCTGGCGCCAGTTCCGGAAGATCCGTTGTCGAACAGCCGGTAAAAAATAGCGCTATGAACAAAGGTTTAAGAAAATCATTTTTCATGTTGGTAATTACTCGTTAGCCAGTGCAGTGACCGGGTCCAGACGCGATGCTTTGCGCGCGGGTGTGAAGCCAAAGATCAATCCTGTGGCAGTGGCGCAGCAGAATGCGACGATGGCAGGCAATGCTGTGAATTTGATGGCGACACCGGACTGCAACAGAATGAAACCAACACCAAGGCCGCCGAGCACACCGATCACTCCGCCAAGACCTGAGACCACAATGGCTTCAGACAGGAACTGCCACATGATGTCGAGTTGACGGGCGCCAGTCGCCATCCTGATACCGATTTCGCGCGTGCGTTCAGTGACCGAGACCAGCATGATGTTCATGACACCAATGCCGCCAACAAGCAGGGATATTGCCGCGACCGATCCCAGCAAAAGTGTGAAGGTCTGTTGTGATGACGAGACTGTCGCCAGTAATTCGGCACTGTTGAAGATCCGGAAATCCTCACTCCCGTGTCGAGCCACCATCAGTTCACGCAGCTGTTTTTCGGTGGTGTCGATCTGTTCGATGTCGTCCACCATGACCGAGATCGAATTGACCCGGGTCTCTCCGAACAGTCTCAAGGCGCCGGTTTTCAGTGGCACATAAACCACATCGTCCTGGTCACCGCCGCCGGGTCCAGCGGCAGCACCTTTACTGGTGAGCACGCCGATAATCTGAAACGGAATGTTGCGAATCAGAATGTATTTGCCCAGCGGATCATTGCCGTCGGGGAACAGTTCGCTGGCAACGGTGGCGCCCAGTACTGCAACCGCGGTGTAACTTTCACTGTCGTCGCGCGTAAAAAATACGCCACTGGCGAGAGGCCAGTTCTGCAGATCGGGCATATTCTCGCTGGTTGCGGTGATTGATGTGTCCGAGTCCTGCCGGCCATATCGCACGGTACTGCTGCCATTGATCTGGGGCATGGCCCCGAGAATATTGCTCAGGTCGGCGGAGATGGCATCGGCATCTTCAAAGGTCAGTGTGGAGGGCAGGTTACGGCGCTGGCCTTCCATTCGAGCGGGTTGTAATGACAGTCGATTGGTACCAATGGAACTGATTCGATCCACAATTTCCTGCTGCGCGCCTTCGCCAATCGCCAGCATCGCCACCACCGAGGCAACACCAATAACAACGCCGAGCAAAGTCAGGATGGTTCTGAACAGGTTGGAGCGCAGTGAGCGCATTGCCATGCGGACGGCTTCCAGAAGGCTGCCCAGAGGTGACACTGGTTTGCGTTCCCCGAACAGGGTTTCAATGGCGCTGCCGGTTTGCTCGCCGTCAGTCGGGCGTACCGTGCCGGAATCACTGATGATGGCGCCGTCCCTGAATTCAACCACGCGGTCTGCGTGTGCCGCGACCTCTGGTTCGTGAGTAATGATGATGACCGTATGACCCTGACGTGCCAGGTCAGTGAGAAGCTTCATGACTTCAATGCTGCTCTGCGAATCCAGTGCGCCAGTGGGTTCATCTGCGAGGATGATCTTGCCGCCGTTCATCAGTGCCCGCGCCATCGACACACGCTGCTGCTGACCACCCGAAAGCTGACTGGGTCGGTGGTCCATGCGCTCGCCCAGGCCCAGTGACGTCAATAGGGTTTCCGCCCGCTGGCGTCGCTCGCTGTGTCCGGTGCCGGCATAGATGGCGGGTATTTCCACGTTCTCTTCGGCGGTGGCATTGGCCAGCAGGTTGTAGCTCTGAAACACAAACCCGAACGCTTCCCGCCGCAACCAGGCAAGGCCGTCAGCGTCAAAACTGCGTATGTCGCGCCCGCCGAAGAGATAGCTTCCTTCGCTGGGGCGGTCGAGACACCCGAGGATGTTCATCAGCGTGGATTTGCCTGAGCCGGATTGTCCTATGATCGCCAGGAACTCGCCCGGATAGATCTTCAGGTCAATGCCTCTGAGGGCATGAACCTGCACGCCACCGTCGGTGGTAAAGGTGCGGTGAATCCCCTGAAGCTCGATAAACGGCGTATCCGAAGTGACTTCGTTGTCGCGTGTTGAGTTGGTCATGGACTCAGAACCCCCCAGGGCGGAAGCCGCCGGTAGGGGAGTTCTGCCTTGCCGCCTGGCTGGCCTGCTGTCTCTGGATAATACCGGCAACCACCTGATCGCCGGCCTCCAGTCCTGCCAATACTTCGGCTGACACGCGACTGCTGACCCCGATCATGAGCTGTTTCTGGACTTCGGTGCCGTTGGCGTCAATAACCGTGGCCAGTGCTGGTCGTGGCGTGATGCCTCGTTCCCGCGCGGCCGTCATGATGCTGGCCATGACTTCGCGGGGCAGGGCGTTTTCGGTTGCAGGAGGCGAGTCGCCGGATGCTGCAGAGTCGCGTTCGGCGGGAGTTCTGCGTCGCGGTGCGTCAAGCAGCGTGATCGCGCCCAGCGGCACGGTCAGAACATCCCGGGCAGATGCGGTGATAAAAAAAACCTGGGCGGTCATTTCGGGCAACAGGGAGCCATCGGTATTTTCGACGTCGAACAAGCCGGTATAAAGTACCACGTTGCTCTCAATGGTCGGTGTCGGCAGGATCTGCCGCACGCTGCCGTACCAGCGGCGCTGCCCGCCGCCCAGGGTGGTGAAATACACTTCCATGCCGGGTTTGATGTCACCGATGTCGGCTTCACTGATATCAGCCTCCACTGTCATTGTGCCCAGGTCGGCAATGCGCAGGATGGTAGGCGCCGACTGCGATGCATTCAGGGTTCGTCCTTCCTCCATGGCGATGGACACGACGGTGCCCGCCATGGGCGCGTAGATACGGGTAAACTCCAGTTCGGTCGCCTCTGACTCAAGGCTGGCCTGGCTCTGTTCGATCTGTTTCTGCAGTTGAATTACGTTGGATTCAGCCGTTGCCAGCGCCACCATGGCATTGTCGTAATCCAGTTGGCTGGTTGCATTCTGGGTGTTCAACCGTGCCTGCCGCTTTGCATTTGAACGCGCCAGTTCCAGCGTGGCCTGGCGCGAAGCAATCTGGGACTCCAGGGATTCAATACTGGCCCGGCTTGCTTCCACGCGCGCCTCTTGCACGCGGGCATCAATTTCCGCCAGCAATTGCCCCTCGCTGACAATATCGCCAATCTCCACATACAGTCGCTGCAACTGCCCGGACACCTGCGCGCCGACATCGACGTAGTCGCTGGGCTGCAGACTGCCGGCGGCAGCAATGGTATTTTCGATAGAACCGATATTAACCGTTGCCAGAAGTGCCTGGTCCTGTACTTCCTCACTGCTTCCTTGCTGAGTGCGAAGCAGAATCAGTACAACCATGACAACTGCGCATGTCAGTAACCATAAATTACGTTTACCTTTATTACTGCCAGGCCGGCCACTGTTGTTCATTCGTTGTTTCTACCCCGTTTTAGTGAATTCATCCAATCATGTTGCTTGGTCACGGACCTATACGGGGCATTAGGGATAATCCGTCGCTAAAAACTCAAATCAATGTGCATGTGTTGCTGTGAGTGATCATTTGTATGATGCAGAAACGCTGATCTCCGGAAAGGTGTCCGAGATTTCAGATCTGTTGCTTGAGCTGGAGAAACCGGTTTCGATAGGCTGAGCGCCCGTTGTGATAGATAAACGATAAGTTCGTACCACAGTGGTTGACAAGGGATGTTGTTTGACTAATACTTGCGCACACAAGCAGTAATCAATGATAGCGCATGCAATGAGCTTTGTGGCAAACGCGCTCTTGATTTGCACACGGACAACCAAATTTATCGGTGGAATAAACTATGTTTAATACTGACTACGAAACCCTGTTTTCTATTGTTGGGGTGTTGGCGTTTGTTGGCTGGGGCGCGTTAGCGTTTTCCCCGCTCAGGCCTGCGTTCCTGATTCTTGCCGCGCGCGCAGTCAGTGTCGTGTTGGCAATCATCTATACAACCTTTCTGATCTCCCTGTGGGGTGTCGAGCCCGAAGGCAATTTTTCCTCTCTTGCCGGCGTTGCAGCGGGATTCTCAAATATGGGCAACCTGCTCACCGGTTGGATACATTTTCTTGCGCTGGATCTTTTTATTGGCGCATGGCAGGTAGAGAAAGGGAGGAAGGTTGGACTGCCTCACCTGCTCTTGTTGCCTTGTCTGGCGTTGACGTTTTTATATGGGCCGTTGGGGTTGCTGCTGTTTTTAGCCATACAGTCTATTAAGCAGAGGTCCGTGGTAGTCAGCTGACGTCTGCTGAAGTGGCGTTGTTCTCCTGGTCGCGCGTTCCCAGCGGTATGACCGGGATAAATACCGTGACGATCAGCCCCAACAGACAGATCCACAGGCTGGTGAAAAACATCGAATTAATCGAATTGGCAAACGCAGTCCGTGTGCCTCGCTTGATCGTTACCACCGCTGCAGACACCTGCTGTTCGATTCCAGCCTTGTAGGCCGTCAGGTAGCGCTCGGCATTCGGTACTTCGGTGACGTCATCTCGTGCCAGATAATTCTCCAGAGGCGCCTTTAATTCATCAGGTAGCAGAGGGTTGGCGATCAACTCTGCCGCCGCCGCGCGCTCACCGGCAAATGCACGTTCTACCAGCGGTGTATATGCGTCAAATTGGGCCTGCACCGTTGCCTGCATCGACTGCGGGTTCATGGCCATGGACTGCGCCTGGTTCATATTGAACTCAGTAGCTGATCCTGCCATCTGGGGTAACTGTTTAGGCAGCTCCTCCGCCAGACTGGTCACCAGAACCGCGCCGAATATTGCGACACCAACGGTATTGCCCACCTGTCGGAAAAACTGGGTGGTACTGGTGGCGACACCGATTTTGGATACCGGAAACGCGCTTTGCACGATCAGGTTGGTCAGGCTTTGCGACGGACCCAGTCCCAGGCCTACTACCGCCATGGCGATGTTGAGCTGCATCAGGCTTGAATCCACATCCAGGTTTGTAAGCAGATACATGCCGCAGACCAGAATGACAACACCGCCGACCATGTAGGCTTTATAGCGACCTGATCGTGATACCAGGCGGCCGCTCAAAATACTGGTTAACATCAGGCCGCCCATCAGCGGCAACATGGCAAAACCGCTGCCGGTCGCGTCCACGCCCAACACGACCTGCATGTACAGCGGCATAAACATCACCGCGCCCATAAACGCCATGCCAAGCACAAACGACGATAAGTTGGCAAAAACGAATATCCGGCTTTGGAACAGGTCCAGCGGCATGACCGCGTCAGACGCACGCGACTCCACCCGGATAAACGCTACAAAAGCGACTGCGCTCAGCGCAAACATGCTGAGCAGCTGCGGTGAATTCCAGGCGTAGCGGTTGCCGCCCCAGGTCAGTGCCAGCAGGAAGGGGATAAACACAATCAACAGGATCATCGCGCCCAGATAGTCGATCTTGCCACCCTGATGTGTATTCAGCGTCGGCATCTTGTTGGACACCATGTACAGGGCGATCAGGCCCAGTGGCAGGTTGGCATAAAACACCCAGCGCCAGCCGGCAACGTAGTGTCCAAACCAGGTGGCGCTGGCATGGTCGGTCAATAACCCGCCGATGGTCGGACCGATCAAGCTGGCCAGCGCAAACACGGCGCCAAACAGACCCATGAACTTGGCCCGCTGCAAAGGAGGATAGAGGTCGGCAACGATGCCGATGGCGCTGGTGAAAAGCGCTGCACCGCCAATGCCCTTGACGGCTCTAAACACAATCAGTTGCTGCATGCCATCGCCGAGAATGGGCAGGTCACCAAACTCTCCGCTCAGGCCGCACAAGACCGAACCGAGCAGAAAAATGCTGATGCCCCAGACCAGAATGCGTTTGCGGCCATACATGTCGCCGAGTTTGCCGAAGATCGGCACCAGCACCGTTGATGACAGCATGTAGGCTGTTGTCACCCAGGCATACAGTTCAAGACCATCCAGATCAGCCACAATGGTGGGCGTGGCCGTTGACAGGATCGTCATGTCGAGGGCGCCGAGCATAAAAACAACAAGAATGGCAATCAGTGAGAGTCGTCTCTGCTGATCCGTAATATCGATCTGGGGGATGTTCATGAGAGAGATTTTCCTGGGGGCTGCGGTTATTCGGGTGAGGCGTTGTCGCGCAATGAATCGACCAGCTTTCTGTTGAGCCGGTCATATTCTTCAAGCTCTTTCTGGGTGAGAGCTGCAAAGACAGGTGTCAGGTAGCTGGCGGCGTTATCTGTGCGTGATGCGACCAGCTTCTGATATGCCGCGCCCAGTGTGACCACCGTGGCGCGCCGGTCGGCTTCGTCCTGGCTGCGGATCAGATAGCCCTTCTTTACCAGCGAATTGACAACTTGTGTGGCGGCGCTGCTGCTGATCATGCGGGCGCTGGCAATGTCTTTCACGCTCACGGCGCCACGCGCAGCGACTGTCAGCAGCGTCATTTGCTCGGCCAGACTGACGTTGCTCTCACCCTGCTCGCAGGCCGGGCGCTCGGCCACCTGTTGCAGCAGGGCGCGACGAATGATCTGAAAACTGCCGAGAATCGTGGCGATGGTTTGTTTGCGGCTGGGCATGGTTTGATCTGCCAGAAAGAAGCTCAGGATAATAGCTAAGTAACTTAATTGATAAGTAGCTTACTTATATTCTCGAAATAGTCAACCGAGAAGATTTTTATAGGAGCCCTTGGCTGCTTTTTCTTCGCGTGGCATGCTGCTACCCTTTGGCCAAATTTTTAAACTATAAACGACCACAGTGCCGCCGGGACCGACCCTTATGTTCACAATCGGCTACGCCACCAAACCCATTGATCGCTATATTGAACAGCTGCTGCACCACGGTGTTAACGTGGTGGCCGACGTGCGCTCGGTGCCGTATAGCAAAGTATTTCACGACTACCATCAGGAAGCGCTGCGGCAGCATCTGCAGCAGGCCGGGTTGCGTTATGTCTATCTGGGTGAGGAGCTGGGGCCGCGCTCAAAAGATCGCGCACATTATGATGACAGCAGTCAGGTGCAGTTTGACCGACTGATGGCATCGACGCTGTATCAATCGGGGGTGCAGAGGTTATTCGATGGCGTGGACAAAGGGTTCAGCATCGCCATGACCTGCGCCTGCAAGGATCCGGCAATCTGCCACCGCAGTCTTCTGATAGGCTGGTCACTCAAGCACCAGTACAACGTCGAGTTGCAGCACATCACCCACGACGGTTCACTGGAAACGCAGTCGGCGCTCGAGCAGCGGCTGATGACGATGACCGGCACCGTGCCGGATCTGCTGGCTGGTGACGAAGCGGCGCTGCAACTGGCTTACCAGCAGCAGTGCCAGGCATGTGCCTATCGCCGCCCTCCCGACTGACAGCGGCTTACATCTGCTGCCGAAACAGGCCGACAAATTTCGCCAGCAATTTTCTCAGTGGCCCGCGCCGGTGCAGGTGTTCGGTCGTCAATTCAGTGGCGCGGGCACAGTCTTCGTCGAAGTGGCCGTCGAGCTCTCGCACCGTGGTGTCGTCAATGAGGAGAAGTGCCAGCTCGTCGTCTTTACTCATGGAGCGTTGATTAAAGTTGGCAGAGCCGATGCACGCAACGGCGTCATCGATGATGACTGTTTTGGTGTGCATCATGGAGGGTTGATATGCCCACATCCGCACGCCTGCCTGCAACAGCGGAATATACTCATCTTCCTGGGCCAGTTGCGCCACTCGCTCGTCGTGGTGGGGGCCGGGAATCAGAATTTCGATGTCGACGCCGCGCTCCGCTGTTTCTTTGAGTAGTCTTACCATGCCGGGGTCTGGCACAAAATAGGCGGTGGCAATGCGTACTTTGCGGCGGGCCAGAGTAAGCAGTACATGGAACATGGTGGCGATGGGACTCCAGTTAACGGCAGCGGACGTCTTGATCGCCTGTATCCTGCAGCTGCCCACCGTGTCCCGTGGTTTCGCGTGCAGCATTTGCTCGACCTCATCGCGAACTGATCGGTCTGTTTCTACCCAGTTATCAGTAAAGGCCGCTCGCACACCGTTAACGGCTGGGCCCTCAATGCGAAAGTGAGTGTCGCGCCACTCATCGGAGTTTCGGGTGTCACCTTCCCACTCTTTGGAGATGCCCACGCCCCCGGTGAAGGCGACCTTGTCGTCGCACACCAGGACTTTGCGATGCGTACGATTGTCGACTTCCCATATTTTCCAGCGAACCGGGGGTCTGAACCAGGCGATGTCTACGCCTGCGGCATTCATGGAATCAAGCCATTCATTGGACATTTTTGCAGCGCCCACTGCGTCCAGGATTACCCGCACCTGAACCCCGGCGCGTGCACGTTCGGACAGGGCCTCGGCAAATTCTTGGGCAATATCCCCGGTCCAGTAAATAAAGGTGAGGAACTCAATCGTGGAGTGGGCCTGACGAATCGCCTCGAGCATGGACGGGAAGATTTCAATCCCGTTGCGCAGAATCTTAACCTGGTTGCCCGCGGTGAAGGGAACGCCGAGCGTTCTTTCAAGGGCCTCCTGATAATCTATCGGAGTAGATTCAGAGGCCGCAGAGGTGTGGTTCAATGGATTGCCCTCCCGGGCAGGCTAAATACCTGCGCTTGTGCGATCTTGATTGGTAATAAGTTTGTATCTTTTCCTGACTGGGATTTCAAGTCCCCGCCTTTAATGAAGTGGCTAAAAACCCTCAATATCGCTAAAATTCGTGAAATCGGTTGAGAATGTTTCACATCTTGGTAAAAGTGTGACACGGTCATTTTCCTATATCTGAATCACAAGGAACACGCGATGGTTAACGGCCCCTCACAGTCCGATCAAAAGCAGGCGCTTGTATACTTTGCTCGGCTTGGTTACGCCGCGCGCGGAATCGTTTACCTGTTGGTTGGCGGGCTGGCAACGCTGGCGGTGATCGGGCGGGGCGGCCAGACCGAAGGCAGCCGAGGTGCTCTGCAGTGGGTATTGGGAGTGCCTCTGGGAGATGTGCTACTCAGCATTATCGCGGCTGGATTGCTGGGCTATGCTACCTGGCGCAGCATTCAGGCAATCAAGGATCCTGACGGTCACGGCATGAGTGCATCAGGCGCGGTCATCCGAATCAGTATGCTGGTGAGCGCCGTCACGCATACTTTATTGGCATTTTTTGCAGTGAGCCTGATAGTTACCCTGGGTGGCTCTTCTGGCGAGGATGGCGGCTCACAAAGTTTCGCCGGCTGGTTGATGGGCCAACCTTTTGGACGTTGGCTCGTGGGGTGCGCCGGGCTGGTCTTGATCGGCGTCGGGTTGGCTCTGGTCTCCAAGGGCTGGAAAGCCAAATTCGACTGCTATTTTGACATGAAGACCGCGACCCAAACCTGGGCTTATCCCTTGTGCCGTTTTGGTCTGGCCATGCGTGGGCTGGTATTTGCCATGGTCGGCGGCTTTTATCTGCTAGCGGCCTACAACGTTGATCCGGACGACGCGGGTGGCATCGCCGACGTATTCAATACCGTTCGCGATCAACCCTTTGGCCCATGGGTGCTTGCATTCGTGGCGGTGGGGCTGTTCGCGTTTGGCATGTATAGCGTATTGGAGTCCGTTTACCGAAAGGTAGAACCTGGCGGTTGACGCGGGTTCTACGATCTCACAGAAGATTTGTCGCGGCATTCCTGTAGCAAATCCGCCAGCTTCGCGGACCCCAGTTCCTCCATCGCGTCGATATTGCGTTCCGGGATTTGTTCCGGGTCCGGGTAGTTCGCGAGCACTGCTTCCAGGCTGTCTTCGCGCAGCAGTTGCAGGGTTGGCCAGGGTGCGCGATTGGTGAAATTTTCCGCATCGCCGGGCAGAGTGCCAGCGAATTGATAGTTGGGGTGGAAGGTGGCGAACTGAAACTGACCGACCCAGCCGAACTCTTCCAACAGGGCATCGGCCAAATCCAGGAAATCATTGAAGTCGAGAAAATCACCGAGCATTTGTGGAATCACAACCAATGTGGTTTCAGTAGAGGTGGGCGGTTGTGCATCAAGCCACTCCAGTTGGCTCTGTAACGCTTCCAACAGCGCCTCGTTATCGCGTGCCTCGCTGACCACGATTTTCACCCGTCCACCTTCGACGGGCTGCCGGGCAAAGGGGCACAGGTTCATGCCCACCACAAAGCTGGCAATCCATGCGCGCATCTGGGCTTCGATATCGGCGTTTGTTGGTTCGGTGTTTTCGCTCATAGTCGTGTATCTCTGATTGGGTTCTATTCAATAACCGGTGTTTCGGTTGTCCCCGGCAACTGCCATCAAGCGTATTCGCCTGCAGCATGTCCCGACGCCCAGGCCCACTGAAAATTGTGGCCGCCAAGGTGACCAGTTACATCGACCACTTCGCCGATGAAATACAGCCCGGGGTGATTGCGCGCTTCCATGGTTTTTGAGGACAGCGCATTTGTGTCGACACCGCCCAGTGTCACTTCGGCGGTTCGGTATCCCTCAGTCCCAGCGGGCCAGACTGTCCAGGGCTGGCAGGCAGAGGTAATGCGTTGAATATCGTTTGCAGTTAGTTGATCGAGTGGTTTGTTTTCCAACCACAGGTCACACCAACGCTGGGCGACGCGTTTGGTAAGCTGCTCGCCAAGCAGGTTCTTCAGTTCCAGTTTTGGGCGCTGCTGCTGCATTTGTTGAATGTGCTCTGCCAGATCCAGATCAGGAAAAAGGTCGATTTCAATTGCCTCGCCAAGCTGCCAGTAGGAAGAAGCCTGCAAAATGGCGGGACCACTGAGCCCTTTGTGAGTAAATAAAATGTTCTCGCGGAACGCGGTTCCCTGGGCGGTGGTAACGGTGTCGACAGATACACCGGCAAAATCCTGGAAATTCTTGAGTTGCCGCGGCTCCAGTGTGAATGGCACCAGACCCGCCCGTGTCGGCAGCACGGGGATATCGAGCGAGCGGGCAAAATCAAACCCAAAACCGGTCGACCCGAGGGTAGGGATGGAATAGCCACCGCTGGCAATCACCAGGGATTCGCAACTGACCGAGAACTTCGGTGTTTGCAGGCGATGTGGAGAACCCAGGGTGATATTACTCGCGGGCGACTGGGTCAGCACCTTCACGCCCACCGCTTCGCACTCGTCCAGCAACAAACGCACGATGTCTTTTGAAGAGTGATCGCAGAACAACTGACCCAGCTTCTTTTCGTGATAGGGCACGCCGTGCTTTTCCACCAGCGCAATAAAGTCCCAGGGCGTGTAGCGACTGAGGGCGGATTTCGCGAAATGGGGATTACTGCAAATAAAATTATCCGGCGTCGAATGCATGTTGGTGAAGTTACAGCGACCGCCACCCGACATCAGGATCTTCTTGCCCACTTTGTTGGCGCTGTCCAGCACCAGCACGCGCCGACCACGCGCGCCCGCCACCGCCGCGCACATCAGCCCGGCGGCACCGGCGCCGATGATCACAACGTCAAATTGTCGATCTGTTGAAGTTTCTACTGTCATGGGCGGGCATTCTACACCTTCCCATGGCAGGAAGGTTGAAGAGCGCCATCAATAGTCAGAAGACCAGCAAAGTATCGCAAAGATAAAGATCTTAATTGGCAAGATACAATCCAATATAGTGCGGTCACCTTATGTCAGGTCATTCCGCTTGCCCTGTTTATAGTCTTGATGCCACTGAGCTAGCTTGTCGATAGTCATAGGGTAACTGAAATAATAGCCTTGTGAGCAGCCAATGCCGATGTCAGATAGCTCATCTGCTTGCTGTTTGGTTTCAACACCCTCTGCGACCACCGAATAGCCGAGCTGCTTTGCCATATATTGAGTAGCTTGAATAATAGCTTGACCGCCCTCGTTCATGGATGCGATGAAAGAGCGATCGATTTTGACAATATCGGCGGACATCTTTTGAAGTTGTGACAGAGAAGAAAATCCAGTACCGAAATCATCTACAGAGACTTTGATGCCCAAACTTCGTAATTCCTTAATTCTCGCAAACATGACCTCTGTGTTATTTGCAAAAACAGATTCCGTAATTTCCAAATGTAACCTGGTAGCAGGAAATCCAGAGCTGAAGAGTGCTTCCCTTACAATTCCGATGAAGTCATTGCGCAATAACTGAGGTACTGACACGTTGACTGAAATATCAACCTTGTCTCCAAAACACCAATTTTTTGACTCTGCGCAGGCCGTCATCAGCACCCATTCACCGATTTCGTGGATAAGCCCATATTGCTCGGCAATTGGAATGAACTCGTGGGGCGGCACCAGTTCACCATTGAGCTCCCAGCGGAGCAACACTTCACAAAATGACACTTCATTTGTTTGGTTGTCGATAACAGACTGATACACGAGATGAAATTCATGGTTTTGCAATGCTAGTGCCAAGCCTTCTTTTAGTTGCTGTTCGCGCAGCTGTGATTTTCGCATGTCGACAGAAAAGACACGAACGTCTGATTTTTCCTCCTCTTTTTGTATATACATTGCGGTATCTGCAAGCGAAATGAGCTCAGATTCGTCGTTACCATGTTCAGGATACATCGCGACGCCAATGGTTGCGCCAACCGTGAGCTTGTTTAAATCAATTTGGATACTTTGGGATAAAGATTTAATGAGGTCTCTGCCAAAAAGAATGGCACCATCACTGTCAATATCCTCAATGACAATTATAAATTCATCTCCACCCCAGCGACAGATATGGTCTGGCCCTTTTGAAAACAAGATGAGTCGTTGAGCAATAGCAAACAGTACCTTATCTCCGACGCCATGCCCTTGAGTGTCGTTAATTGCTTTAAAGCCATCGAGATCAATAAACAACAACGCGAATGAGCCCCCTTGAGCTTCACAATTCGCGAGGATTTTAGACAAGCTAGTGGAAAACGCAGTACGATTAAACAAGCCGGTCAGCGGGTCTATATTTGATAGCGCAAAAATCTCTCTTGTTCTGTCTTGTACTTTGCTTTCGAGCGCTGAATTCGCTTCAGAGATTTCTTTGTTTTTCTCTTCCATCGATTCAACCAAATCGGCGTTTTGGTTTTTCAGCATAATCGCATTGCGTGTGAAATTTGCAGCTCTGATACTGCCAAGCGCAAGCACTACAGCGAAGAATAAGCCCAGCACTCCTAGAATATTTTGATTTCTATCGTCACTTAACACCATCATGACCGAGAGTGGCGCTATCATCAGAACCGAATAGGTTACTGATAGCATCATATTGCCAGATAGAACAGTGGCTCCGCCGCCAGCCAGGGAAGATAAAACAATGATGAGCGTGGTCAATTCCAACAAATCAACCGACTGTATGAGAACCAAGGCATATGTCATCCATAATATCGATGTAATCAGCACCGATACGACAAATCGACTCTTGGGACCTGAGGTCTGAAAGTTGGTGTGCCGTAAATTCCGATGCCAATAAAGTGTATCGAGTAAACGAAACAACATGAGACAAAGGAATATCACGCCCCACAGGTATTTGGGACCGTTTAAATCAGGGTCAGGAAAACCGAAGACAAGTGCTAACGCACAAGCTATGGTCACAAACAGGCCGCCCATGCTATTTTCGTATAAGGCAGATATTGAGTCTCGTTCAATTACACTTAACTGACGAGGTTCCGTTGGTTTGATAATATCGCTCACTTATAAAAGGCACGTAACCCATTCGATTCAGGTAAAAAACCGTATATTTCTGATTGTAGTCCAAAATACTTTATTAACAAGCCCCAAAAGCTATGGTTTTCAGGTATAAAAATGCTGAGCTGAGTAGGTGGCACATAGACATGCTAGCTAGTCTAAAAAAGTGTTAGATTCATGGCGATATATAAATATCGCTGTCCTGCGGGTACCGGATATCGTAATAGTGACGAATGCTCTCGGTTTCCTGTGGCGCCAGTTCAAATTGCCACAACATCAGGCCGGACTGGCCACCGACATCGGTCTCGTCTGCGGTGGTTGCCTGCCGGGGTATCTGCACACTGATGTCTTCATTGCGCGTTACCGGCACCTGGTCCAGCACCTCGACCTGTACTGGCTCCGGGTGGCGGCTGGTGATCTCGTAACGAATGCGCTCTTCGCGTACATCGGCGCGACGCAGCAGGCCGGTGGTGCCGGATTCCTGTTGCTCATCAAAGCGAACCACCTCGATACGCTGGTCCACACCAAACGCAAGTCGAACGGACTGGCCGGGCAGCATTTCTGCTACACGTGTGCTGCCGACCAGTGCGCCGTCCCGATAAAGCTGCAGACGGGCATTCTGCACAGGAGTTTCCCCGCTGTAGTCAAAACGTGCTTCCAGGTACGCTTGTGCGACACGCGATGGCACGGCGCGCGAAACCAGATCAACCTCGATATCGCGACGGTCGACCGGGAATATCTGTTGCTGACGATCGGCGGCCAGGCTGACGCGTCCGGGAATGACATAATCCACCTGATAACGGGTGTCGACAGGGGTGGCCGGCGCGAAAGTCATGCCAGCGCCGCCGATGAGCGATCCGGTGACGACAACTTCTTCTACGCTGTCGCTGCGACTTCTGGCGACAGGCCGACGACGCTGATTATCGACAAACAGCGGCTGCAGTTCGGGCGTGGTGGGGTTGCTGGAAGGCGTGGCGGTACTCAGTGTCAGGGAAACATCGTCCCAGTTCTCGCCGGTGCCCTGCGTAATGGCGACCTGTCGGAACAGGCGCAGGTTGCGGGAAGCTGTGTCCAACCGGGCTTCGTACAGCCAGCTCCAGGAAACACCGCCTTGCGGATAAGTCAGTGAAACCTCGGTGCTAACCGCGTTATTGCTTTGCAGGCTGATGCGCAACTGGCTGCTGGCAGGACGGTTACTGGCAACCTGGTCAAGTTGGAATTGCAACGCCGCAATCTGCTGGTCCAGTGTGCGCAATTCAATGTTGGCGCTGCGAATCCGTTCACGTGCCTGTGCAGAATTTTCTGACATCACCGTGATCAAGGTGGCCAGTTCATCGCCACTGATTGATGGCGTTGAACCGGTGCCGCCGGTCAGATTTTCCAGCAATCTCAGTTCGGATTCGGCAGTAGCGATGCGGTCGACGATAACCTGGCGATCATCACGGCGCGCCTGAAGCTGTTCACGCAGTTCGTTTTCGCGACCGCTGCCAGCGCTGGAAAGCAGACTTTCCTGAATCTGCATGTTGCTGAACTGGACGCCAGCGTTGTTGATGTCCAGTTGCAGCAGGGCAGGGTTCAGACTGCTGGGCAAATCGTCAATTATCAGCGTGCTGGTCCCCGCTGGAATAGCAACCTCGCCAGAGCGCGTGATGCTGGCTGAATTGACATAAACCGTCACCGCCTCAATGGGCAAGGTGCCAGTCACTTCATCGGGTTGTGCCTGAATTGCGCCGCCGCTACAGAGCAGTGCGAATGCAGTCACCAGTCCTCGCACAACCGTGCGATCACGAAAGTCAGTTATTAAACGCCGCGGGTCCCTGAACATAAGATTCTCCTGATAAAATTGGCAATTCAACCGTTTTTGATCATACCATGGTTCAAAACATGGATTTAAAACATGCCCGAGCACGGTCTAAAACACGCCCGGGCGGGCAGGGTGGTGATCCGGCCGCTGATGGGAAATGCTTCGCTAAGAAAGGGTGTGACATGCTTGATTTTCTGCTTGTTTTGCTGGTGTCGCTGGCGTTCTTGGTGGTGCCGGGCATCTGGATATATAACCGTTTGGTCGCGGATCGCAATCAGGTACAGGCCGCCTGGAGTGACATTGATGTGCAGTTGATGCGCAGGCATCAGCTGGTGCCGCAGCTGGTGGAAACCGTAAAAGCCTATGCCGCTTACGAAAAAGCCACACTGGCGGCAGTGACAGAACTGCGCTCGCGTAGTGAGGCAGCCAATCATCTGCCGGACAAGGCGGCGATAGAAGAGCAGCTTGTCAGTGCGCTGACCCGGATTACCGTGGTGGCAGAGGACTATCCGGACCTGAAGGCCGATCACAATTTCCGGCAGCTACAGACCGAGCTGACCAGCATCGAAGATCATATACAGTATGCCCGGCGCTTCTATAACGGCGCGGTGCGCATTTTGAATACCCGTATCCAGTCCTTTCCTCATTTGCTGCTGGCCAGACCGTTGCAATTCAGGCCTGCCGAATTTTTTGCGGTGGATGAGGCGCAGGCGCGTGAGCTTGTTAGCGTGGAGCTGTCATCATGAAAAAACTGACGTCTGTATTAACGGCCCTGCTGCTAAGTCTGCTGATCACGCCGGTGGCGGCGCAGGAGCGGATTCTTTCTTACCACAGTGATATCGACATTGCCGCGGATGCGTCCATGGAGGTCACCGAAACCATTCGGGTCAGGGCTGAAGGCAACAATATTCGCCGTGGCATCTACCGGGAATTCCCCACCCGTTATCGTGACCGGCTCGGCAACCGCTATCGGGTTGGTTTTGAGGTATTGGAGGTCACCCGTGATGGTGAGCCGGAGATCTGGCAGGCGACCCGTCGTGCCAATGGTGTGCGTGTCGACTTTGGTGGCGATGATTTTCTGGCTGT
This sequence comes from Pseudohongiella acticola, assembly GCF_001758195.1. NCBI lineage: Bacteria > Pseudomonadati > Pseudomonadota > Gammaproteobacteria > Pseudomonadales > Pseudohongiellaceae > Pseudohongiella > Pseudohongiella acticola. The sequence goes on along the minus strand of NZ_MASR01000001.1, from coordinate 1,743,299 downwards.
GCCGGCGGAGTATGAATACAGCATTCGTTATCGTACCAACCGGCAGCTTGGTTATTACGATGACCATGACGAACTGTACTGGAATGTCACCGGCAATGGTTGGGATTTTGCCATTGAGCAGGCCAGCGCAACAGTGACCTTACCGCAGGCAGTTGCGTCAGGTGAACTGGCCGTGGAAGCGTATACAGGCGTCAGTGGCGATCAGGGCCAGGCATACGAGGCGGAGACCACAGCAGGCTCGGCCAGCGTGCAAACCACACAGGCATTGCCACCGCAGAACGGGCTGACATTGGTGTTCAGCTGGCCCAAAGGCGTCGTGGCAGAGCCAACCAGCTGGCAGCGCTTTCAGTATCTGTTAGTCGACAATCGCGGCTTGTTGCTGGCACTGCTGACGCTGATCGCCAGTATCGCCTACCTGTTCTCGAGCTGGGTGCGGGTCGGGCGCGATCCGGAAGCCGGCGTGGTCTTTCCCCGCTATGAGCCGCCGGCCGGCTACTCGCCAGCGTCTTTGCGCTACATTAAACGCATGAGCTATGACCACACCACGCTGACGGCGGCCATTGTCAATCTGGCAGTGAAGGGGTATCTGACGATCAACCAAAGCGGCAAGGAGTACACCCTGAGTAAAACCGATTCGACCCAGCCGCTGGCCGCGGGTGAACAGGCGCTGCTGACCCGGCTTTTTCGTAGCGGCGATAGCCTGAAACTGGAGCAGGAAAACCACAGTGAAGTCTCGCGTGCCATCAGCGTGCATAAAAAGTCGTTGGCGGCCGATTACCGCAACAAGTATTTTGTTAGCAACGCCCGCACCCTGTTGCCGCCGATTGCTGGCATCGTGATCATGTTTCTGGTGGTGCTTCTAATCGGCGGTATTACACCCCTGTCGGTGATTGCCTTTGTGGTTAATATCCCGTTGCTGTTGTTATTTTTCTGGTTGATGCATGCGCCAACCGAGGCGGGTCGCAAATTGCTGGATCGGGTAGACGGTTTCAAACTGTATCTGGAAGTCGCGGAGAAAGATGAGCTCAACCTGCGCCATCCGCCCCAGCTGACACCGGCGTTATTTGAACGCTACATGCCTTTTGCCATCGCGCTCGGTGTTGAGCAGGCGTGGGCTGAAAAGTTTAGCCGTGTATTTGCCAGCCTGCAGCAGGAGCGAGGCACGCCTTACCATCCTGCGTGGTACTACGGCAGTTTTAATGCCACACGGATGGGAGAGTTCTCGACGGCAGTGAGTGGCGGCTTTTCCTCCGCGATTTCGTCTGCCTCGCATCCACCGGGCAGTGGCTCGGGTGCAGGCGGCGGTGGATTTTCCGGGGGCGGTGGTGGTGGCGGAGGTGGTGGCGGGCGCTGAGTGTCGGTGTCTTTGGCGGCCTGGTCGGCGGGACGCTCAACATCAATCTCCAGTTCGGTGGTGACATACTCCGGCTGAGCCAGCGCAATCAGGGTCTTCTTCGTTTTTGATTTTCCTGTCATTTTCAGTTTGCTTATTACAGCAAGGGGCGGTTTAATTCAGTGATGAGAGTTTTCATTAAAAAATCAATGTTCGCCACGGCCTTTTGCACAGCACTGCTGGGTATGGACGTTCATGCCCAGCCAGAGACCCTGACAGAAGGCGCACCTGAAGATTTTGCTGGTCTGACGGACCCGGTACGCGTGGTGCCGATTGTGCAGGAACCGCGTCATCGTACGGTTCATCGACTGGAAACTGACGCGGGGGCAGACGTGCGGTTATTGGACGTGCAGATCAATCCCGGCGACATGACACTGCCGCATACCCATGATGCCGCCATTCTGTATACCTTTATCAGCAATGGCGAAGGCCCGTTAAACGGCCGTCTGTCCAGCGTCACACGCTATATCGATGAGCAGTACACCCATCGTGTCAGTAACCCGGGTCCGGGCCTGTTCCGTATCATTGCTCTGACCAGCTACGCTGAGCCGGTGACGGATGCTGAGTCTGCTGCTGATTTGCCGACCGGTCTGGCGCAAGCGCCGGATATCAACAATGGCTGGTTCCGTGCCTGGCGGCTGACGCTGCCGCCGGGTGCAACCACCGACATGATTCAGCATCAACACCCGGCGTTTGTGGTGCAGGCATCCGCAGGCGAAATTCAGTTGCTGCGTAGCGATGGTATCACCGCAGAGTTGCAGGCGGCTGGTCACTGGTCGGCGCTGACCGAGGGACAGCATTTCACCCTGGTGAACCGATCAGAACAGGCGGTTGTCCTGGTTATCAAGGAAGCCCGCGTGACGCTGGGCGACTAACTGGGCTACTGATTTTTGGCAACAGATCAGTCGATCTCCAGCACCACTGGGCAGTGATCCGAGCCAAACACGTCATTGAGGATCTCGGCGCTTTTGATTCTGCTCGCCAGTTTTTCCGACACCAGAAAGTAATCCAGCCGCCAGCCCACGTTCCGGGCACGGGCACCACCGCGCATACTCCACCAGCTGTACTTCACGGTATCCGGATAAAGATGACGGAAACTGTCGATGTAACCGGCCTTGAGCAGGTTGCTGATGCCATCAATTTCTATTTGGGTATACCCGGCACTTTTGTTGTAATTTGCATCTGGCCTGGCGATGTCGATGGGCTGGTGACAGACGTTCAAGTCGCCGCAGATGATGACTGGTTTTTTTATCTCCAGCTGTTCAACATGTTTCTGGAAATCCCGGTCCCACTGTTCGCGGTACGCCAGGCGTTTCAGTTCGCTGCCGGAATTGGGTGTGTAAACCGTCACCAGGTAAAAGTCATCAAATTCGGCAGTAATCACCCGGCCTTCCTGGTCGTGCTGCTCGATATCCAGGCCAAAGTCGACTGATAACGGTTTCTGCCGGCTTAGTATGGCTGTACCGGAATAGCCCGGCCTAACCGCCGAATGCGGTAGCGCCTGGTAGCCGTGGTCATCGCCCAGCGCGGTCATCACCTGATCATCCTGCGCCTTGGTTTCCTGCAGGCACAACACGTCTGGATTCAATTCTGGCAGCTTGCTAAGAAAATCTTTTTTGATGGCAGCGCGAATGCCATTTACATTCCAGGAAATAAGTCGCATGAGTGTGGGTCCTTGAGTCTCTGTTCGGGCATTAAAACATATCCTGTTGGTGCGGCGAACCATCGGTTTTGGCGGCAGCAGCGGGAATGTAGCGCGGGCGGGTAAATCCGCTGGCGTCCAGCTCGGCATAGTCCTGTCGCCGGCTTGCCAGGCCACTTCGACGCATGGCGACATCATACCGCTGTCGGATCAGTTCCGCCCAGACGCCTTCGCCACGCATTCGCGTGCCGTAACTGGCATCGTAGTCCTTGCCACCGCGCATATCGCGCAGCCGCCCCATGACCCGTTCCAGGCGATCCGGGAAATGCATGTGCAGCCATTGCTGAAACAGCGGGTTCACCTCCCAGGGCAGGCGCAGCACAATATAGCCGGCGGACGTGGCGCCGGCGTCCGCCGCGGCATACAGCACCTGTTCAAAATCCTGGTCGGTGATAAACGGTATGATGGGCGCTACGTTTACACCTACCGGGATACCGGCTTCGGCCAGCCGGGCCACGGTTTTGATGCGCCGGGTCGGCGAGGCTGCGCGCGGTTCCAGTTTGCGTGACAGCGCATGGTCCAGGGAGGTAATGGTGATGGTCACGGTCACCTGGCGTTTTTTGGCCATCGCCGCCAGGATGTCAATGTCACGTTCAATCAGTGCCGATTTGGTGATCAGGCCCACCGGCTGCCCGCATTCCTGCATGACTTCCAGAACCTGGCGGGTGATGCCCAGTTTGCGTTCACAGGGTTGATAAGCGTCGGTGTTAACGCCCAGGGCAATGCCCTCCGGACGCCAGGAAGGGCTTGCCAGTTCGCGTCGCAGCAGCTCGGCAGCATTGATCTTGGCGAACAGTCGTGTTTCGAAATCCAGCCCCGGCGACAGTTCCAGATAACTGTGTGTCGGCCGGGCAAAACAGTAAACACAGCCATGCTCGCAGCCGCGATAAGGGTTCAGCGACACGTTAAACGGAATGTCCGGTGACTGGTTGCGGGTCAGGATGCTGTGCGCGATTTCTTCGGTGATTTGGGTGCGAGGTGCACTAGCCTCATTTTCCGCGCCGTTCCTGCCATCACTCCAGCCATCACTCCAACCATCACTCCAACCATCATGGAAGTCCTCGCGCAACTGGTGCTCGAAGCGGCCTTGCAGATTGCTAAGGGCGCCACGTCCTTTGATGGCACGAGAGGCGGCGGGCGATTCTGGATCAGAAAAAGAAGACAAGGCATTACCAATACTGTATAAATAAACAGTAGTGTACGGCTGTAGACGGGGATACGCAAGCCTGTCCGGCGCCGGGACACTACAGATGCCCCGGCCGAATGTGCTATAACACCACATCCGTTTCCCTTAGTCAGAGATATACTTTAGCGTATGACCATGAACATCACCATAAACGCCGACGGCACTGAGCAGATTGCGCTCAGCAGCTATACCCGTCAGGCCTACCTGAACTACTCCATGTACGTGATCAACGATCGCGCGCTGCCCTATATTGGCGACGGCCTCAAGCCGGTGCAACGGCGCATTGTTTATGCCATGTCGGAGCTGGGCTTAAAAGCCTCGTCCAAGTTCAAGAAGTCAGCGCGGACCATCGGTGATGTCATCGGTAAGTTTCATCCGCACGGTGATTCTGCCTGTTACGAGGCCATGGTATTGATGGCGCAGCCGTTCAGCTATCGCTATCCGCTGGTCGATGGACAGGGCAACTGGGGTTCGCCGGATGATCCCAAGTCCTTCGCTGCCATGCGTTACACCGAGTCCAAATTGCAGAAATACGCCGAGCTGTTGCTGTCCGAACTGGGTCAGGGCACAGTGGAGTGGAAACCCAATTTTGACGGCACCATGGATGAACCGGCGCTGTTGCCTGCGCGCGTGCCCAACGTGCTGCTTAATGGCGGCAGTGGCATCGCGGTAGGTATGGCCACCGATATTCCGCCACACAACATGCGCGAAGTGGTCAGTGCCTGCGTGCATCTTCTGGACGAGCCCAAGGCCGTGTTGGCCGATCTGCTGATGCACGTCAAAGGCCCGGACTATCCCACTGAAGCGGAAATCATCACGCCGGCTGCCGATCTGCGCACTATGTATGAAACCGGTCGCGGTTCGGTTAAGGCACGGGCTGTCTATAAAGTGGAAGACGGTGATATTGTCATCACTGCGTTGCCTTATCAGGTGTCCGGCGCCAAAGTGCTGGAGCAGATTGCCGCGCAGATGCAGAAAAAGAAACTACCTATGGTGGTGGATCTACGTGACGAGTCTGATCACGAAAACCCCACCCGCATTGTCATCGTGCCGCGTTCGAATCGGATTGATGCCGATGAAACCATGCTGCATCTGTTTGCCACCACAGATCTGGAAAAAAGTTACCGCGTCAATTTCAACATGATTGGCACCAATGGCCGACCACAGGTGAAAGACCTGCGTGTCATTCTGAGTGAGTGGTTGTCGTTCCGGACCGAAACCGTACGCCGTCGCCTGCAGTATCGCCTGCAGAAAGTGCTCGACCGTCTGCATATTCTGGAAGGCCTGCTGGTGGCGTTCCTGAACATTGACGAAGTGATTCACATCATCCGCACGGAAGACAAACCCAAGCCGGTGCTGATGGAGCGTTTCGGCATCGACGACGTGCAGGCCGAGTCCATCCTGGAGCTGAAACTGCGTCATCTGGCCAAGCTGGAAGAAATGAAGATTCGCGGCGAGCAGGATGAGCTGGCCAAGGAACGCGCCTCACTGGAAGCGTTGCTGGGTTCCGAGCGCAAACTGAAAACGCTGATCAAGAAAGAACTGATCGCCGATGCGGAGCAGTATGGTGATGACCGGCGCTCGCCACTGGTGCAGCGCTCGGAAGCACAGGCCTTCAGCGAAGTTGAACTGATTTCCTCGGAACCGGTGACAGTTGTGTTGTCGAAAAGTGGCTGGGTGCGCTCGGCCAAAGGTCACGAGGTTGACCCTGAAGCGCTGCAGTACAAGTCCGGTGACAGCTTCAAAATTGCTGCCAAAGGCAAGAGCAACCAGTCCGCCGTATTCCTGGATTCGACTGGGCGAGCGTACAGTGTGCAGACGCATACGCTGCCGTCGGCGCGCGGGCAGGGTGAACCTTTAACGGGACGCCTGGCGCCTCCGTCGGGTGCATCGTTTGAAGGTGTGTTGCTGGCGGATGACAAGCAGCCGGTGCTGATGGCCAGTGACGCCGGTTATGGCTTTGTTGCCAATGTCGGTGATCTGCAGAGCAAGAACAAGGCGGGTAAATCAGTATTGAGCCTGCCCAAGGGGGCGCGGGTATTGACGCCGACACTGATTCAGAATCCGGAAACAGATTTGCTGGTGGCCGTGACCAATGAGGGGCGTATGTTGTGCTTCCCGGTTGCCGAATTGCCGGTGCTGGCGCGCGGCAAGGGCAACAAGATTATTGGCATTCCGTCTGGCCGGGTGGCCGATCGGCTGGAGTTTGTGGTGTCGATGACTGTGTTGCCGGCCGAGGGCGCGGTCACCGTGTTTGCCGGAAGGCGGCACCTGACCCTGAAAGCGGCAGACCTGGCTCATTATCACGGAGAGCGTGGCCGCCGGGGTAATAAACTGCCACGTGGTTTCCAGAATGTTGACCGGGTAGACGTTGCCGGTTAATCCGGTTTAAGAGATCAGCCTACCGAGTCGAGGCTGATCTCTTCTGTCTTGAACAGGCCAAACTCCATGCTCTGCTCAGGTTGCTGCAGACAGTTGCCCTGCACAAAATTGACATTGCACTGCCACAGCAACGGCAACACTTCGATATCTTCAACCATCGGTGCAATCACCCTGACGCCCTGCGCATGCAGGGTGCTGACCACGTCGTGTAATCGTTCGCGCTGATCGGCATCCAGCTCAACCTGATGCAACAGTGAGCGATCCAGTTTCACATAGTCGGCCTGCACCTGTCCCAGAACCCGGAATGGGTCCAGGCTGCAGCCAAAGTGCGTCAGCGCCAGTTCGAAGCCAAGCTCGCGCACCTGCAGACAGAATCGTCGTGCTTCGACCGGCGCACTGACTACATCCATCTCACTGATCTGCAGAATAAGCTGGCGAGGGCTTTGTTTGTGTCGTCGCAGCTCCTGCGTCAACCAGACCAGCAGTGTCTGGCTAAGCAGTGAATTAGGGGTCAGGTTGATGGTCAGACGTAGCTTCGCGTTGTTGTGCCCGGCAATCGCACGCAGCGCATGGCTGATGACATAACGATCGATGCGTTCGCCATAGCCGTGCTGGTTGGCGGCATCCAGGAACTCACCCGGGTAAATGATGCGGTCTGCCATCGGCAATCTTACTCTGACCTCATAGTATTCGCTGGCATCGACTTTCAGGCTGACTGTGGGTTGATATACCAGCAGCAGTGAGTCTTCACTCAGCGCCTGGCGCAACAGCGTCATCGTGGCGCCGGTTTCTCCGGCGGAGGATGCATTGGCGTGTTGATACTGCCGCAGCGTCTGGTGCTGGCGGGCGCGGATCAGCAGCGTATCAACATCCGGGGCTTCATCCGTGATCATGGCGGCGCCGATGCTGAACTGTAATTCGGTGCCATCGGGCGCCAGACCCGCCAGCAGATTACGCTGGTTGTCCAGTCGGGCAAGCAGCTGCTGGCAGCTTTCGGTATCGGCATCCGGCATCAGCACAATAAAATCACCGGCATCAAGCCGACCCAGGACTGCCTGTGTCGGACAGGCCGATGCCAGCAGTGACGCTATTTCGCTCAGCAGCAGATACATATCGGTTCTGCCCAGGACCACGGCGATGTCGGACAGATTGGCGGCACTCAGCATAATCACGGCGCTGAAGCGGCCCTGGTATACCGCGCTGCTGATGGCCTGGTTCAGCAGCCGTTCCAGGCCGGATTCGTTAAGCAGCCCGCTTTGCAGGTCTTTGCTGCGCGCGGCACTGATGGCGTTGTGGTGAACGGAATTGCCTTTGGCCGGCTGGATCAGCACCTGCAGGCTGTTGTCGCCATTGATGGTGATGGCGGAGCTGTCCAGCGTGGCGCGTATTTCACTACCGTCGCGGCGCAGGGCGGTAAATTCGCAGCGCTGTTGTCCGGCATCCAGACGGTGGCGCAGGAAATCGCGTACTTTTTCCAAATCTTCGTCAGCAACCAGGTCCATGAAGGGTACGGCGTGCAGGGCTGCTTGACTGGGAAAGCCAAAAAACGTCAGCCAGCCCTGATTGGCATATTGATGCAGGCCGTCCTGCAGGCAGGCGATGGCCTCGGAGGTGGCGTCCATGAAACTCTGCAGTCGCTGATGCAGTTCGCGGAGGCTGCTGTTGGCGCGCCTGGCTTCGCGTCGCAGTTTCAGTTGTTCCAGCTCCCGCTTGATGCGATAGACAAATTCAACCTGACCGGCAGCCGAATCCAGCAACGTGTCATTGATCAGGCCGGCAGCCCCCAGATTCAGCAGCGGCAGCCAGCGGGCCGGGGCGCGGCAGATCAGCAGGCAGGGTATGTCGCGGCGTGATGACTGCAACTGGCGTAGCAGGGTTTCATTGGCCTGGCCTGGAACATCGGCGAATAACAGGATCAGGTCATGGCTGTCACAGCCCGGAACACAGTCTGGCAGATGGTTGCCTTCAAATTCGCGCACCCGCACACCCAGTCCGGCACGGCGCAGCAGGCCAATGATCTTGTCGGCTTTGCCGGATGGGCAATGATTGACCAGAATGTTATGCGTAACCGTAAGATCCATAGCTTTATAGTAGTCCGGTTTTAGACGATTCGCCGGGTATTTCCCTCACCAGCCTGGGGACCAGGTAACCGGGAAGGCGCTGTTTTAATTCCATTATCAAATTCATGGCCTTATCTTCATTGACGTCAAAATGTGCGACGCCCTGTACTTTGTCCAGTGCATGCAGGTAATACGGCAGCACTCCGGCAGCAAACAGGGCTTCACTCAGATCCGCCAGGTCCTGCACAGAATCATTGATCCCTTTCAGCAGCACACTCTGGTTCAGCAATGTGACACCGGCCGCACGCAGCCGCTGCATGGCCGCAATCACATCAGCATCGATTTCATTGGCATGATTGCAGTGAATGACCATGACTTTCTGCAAGCGACTGCCACTTAGCCATGCCGTCAACTGTTCGTCCACGCGCGCAGGTACCAGCACGGGTGTGCGCGTATGTATACGTAATCGGCCGATGTGTGGGATTTCTGAAATACGATTTGTCAGCCAGGCCAGATGTTTGTCGCTGGCAGCCAGTGGATCACCGCCACTGTAGATGACTTCGCTGATCTGCGGCTGCTCCGCCAGCCATTGCAGGCTCTGCTCCCACACCTGGCGTGCGGGGACTTTGTCCTGATAGGGGAAGTGTCGACGGAAACAATAACGGCAGTGTACCGCGCAGTGCGGGGCGGCGAGCATCAGGATGCGGCCCTGGTATTTGTGCAGAATGCCCGGTTGCGGGTTAAAATCGGCCTCCGAAAGTGGATCGAAGCCGTATCCGGGGGTATCATCACTTTCCTGGGCCGTTGGCAGTATCTGCAGTAACAGCGGATCTCGCGGATCCCCGGGCCGCATCCTGGCGACAAACGGCCGGGGCACCTTGAGTGGGAATGCGTGCAGGACGTCAGCCGGAATGCTGACATCATCGGGGCTGAGCCCCAGCAGTTGCAGCAGTTCCTCCGGTTCTGTGATCAGGTTGGACAGTTCCTGTTGCCAGCGCCGCGCGCTGCCATCAGGGTGGCGCTGGGCCAGCACTAGAGAAGACATCGAATACATTTATCCGCTTGAAGGTACACACAGGCATATAACATGCTGGCCATGTTAAACCGCCTGTCAGGCATTACCAAGGCCTAAACTAAAAGGCATTAAACCAAAAGCCGCAAAACCGAATGGCTAAAATTGAGAGGGAACAATGGCGACATTTTCTACCAATGAGTTCAAACCTGGCCTCAAGGTACTACTGGAGGGAGATCCCTGCAGCATTCTGGACAACGAGTTTGTTAAACCCGGCAAAGGCCAGGCCTTTAATCGCGTGAAATTGCGAAATCTGCTCAATGGCCGGGTGTGGGAGCGTACGTTTAAATCCGGTGAATCACTGGAAGCGGCCGATGTCATGGAAACGGATATGTCCTATCTGTATACCGATGGCCAGTTCTGGCATTTCATGAAGACTGATGGCAGCTTTGAACAGTTCGGTGCGGACAAGGCCGCCATTGCCGATGCGCTGAACTGGCTGAAAGAAGAAGACGTGTATCTGGTCACGCTTTATAACGGCAACCCGATCAACGTCAGCCCGCCCAATTTTGTTGAAATTGAAGTGGTGGAAACTGACCCCGGCCTCAAAGGCGATACGGCTCAGGGCGGCAGCAAACCCGCAACACTGGCATCAGGCGCCGTGGTTAAAGTGCCTCTGTTTGTCAATATTGGTGATGTGCTGAAGGTGGATACGCGCACCGGCGAATACCAGAACCGGGTCAGATAAAACCCGCTCCGGCATTCGCGCGATGCCAGCCAGGAAGCTGCTTATGTCCGATGTCCTGCCATGGCGGCCTGATGCCACGCTTGCCAACCTGCGTCTGCGTGCTGAGCTGCTGGCGCGTACCCGTCAGTTCTTTGCCGGGCGTGACGTGCTTGAAGTGGAAACGCCGCTGATGTGCCACGCCACCGGCACCGATCCGCATCTTGAGGCGCTGACGCTGGAACTGGCGCCGGGTCAGTGGCGTTATCTGCAGACGTCCCCCGAGTTTGCCATGAAGCGACTGCTGGCCGCCGGCAGCGGTTCCATTTATCAGTTGGGCAAGGCATTTCGACGTGATGAAACCGGTCAGCGTCACAATCCCGAATTCACCATGCTGGAATGGTACCGACCGGGTTTCGATGATCACCAGTTGATGACAGAAATCGCCGACCTGCTGGCAGTCTGTCTGCCAGCTACGGATGCTGATATTCCCCGCATTCGCTACCGCACGTTGTTTCAGGACATGCTGGCGCTGGATCCTTTCACTGCCAGTGACGATGAGTTGTTCGCGTGTGCTCGCCAGCACACCGACCTGGGTGATATGGCGCTTGATCGGGACGATTGCCTGCACCTGTTGATGTCCTGTGTTATTGAGCCGCAGTTGCGGCAGGCTGTTTTTGTAGTTGATTTTCCCGCCAGTCAGGCAGCGCTGGCGCAGGTGACCTGCGATGCCGACGGCAATGCTGTCGCCCGTCGCTTTGAGCTCTTTGTTAGCGGCATGGAGTTGGCCAATGGTTATCTGGAACTGACTGACAGTGTCGAGCAGGCCCGTCGCTTTGCAAGCGATAATCGGCAGCGGCAAGCGGCGGGTTTGTCTGCCAGGGGTGTGGATGCGCGTCTACTGGCGGCGCTGCAGCATGGCCTGCCTGAATGTGCTGGCGTGGCGCTGGGTTTCGACCGTCTGGTGATGCTGGCCGCGGGCGCAGCTCACATCGGGGAGGTCATCAGTTTTACCGCTGACAATGCATGAGTACCGGCTTCATGGTAGTGTATCGGCCATGATTCACTGTCGAGAGCATGGTTTATGACAGCCCCGTCCGAGGATGCGTTTAACGAAACGCTGAATAAAATCCGCATATCCAGAAATCGCCTGATGGTGTGTTTTCTGACCTTTCCGATTTATGTGTATACCGTCGCCCGTCTGGTCGGTCAGGGCCAGGATATTACCTGGCTGATGCTTGCCTACATGGCGCTGTATGCCGGTTTTGGCATTAACATGTCGGTGCGTCGCTGCCCGCGTTGCCACCAGGCGTTTTTTGTGAAAAAGTACTTCCTCAATCCGCTTCGCCGCACCTGCGCGCATTGTGGATTGTCGTACAAGCACTGATTTTTTATAACACCTTTTGGGGTAAACCATGATTGGATATGTGTGTGTAGGGACTAACGACATGCCGCGTGCGGCCGCATTCTACGATGCTCTTCTGGCAGAGCTGGGTGGCAAACGTTTTATGGAAATGGAGACCTTTATTGCCTGGGGTAACAATCCCGGGCAGCCGATGATGGCAATCATCAAACCCTATGACGGCGAGCCGGCAACTGTCGGTAACGGCGTCATGGTGGCGCTGGCCGCCGACAGTGCGGAGACAGTCGATCGCGTTTACAAAAAGGCGCTGGAACTGAACGCGCAGGACGAGGGCGCTGCTGGCCCCCGCGGTGATGACGGCTTCTATGCCGGTTATTTCAGGGATCTGGACGGTAACAAACTCACCGTGTTCTGCCTGACCAAGTAATCTCGCTCCCGGTCGGGGCGCTACCGCAGCGCCCCGACGATTTCCGCAAAACGTTCATTCGCCGGGTAACGACCGGATGTCCACCCCAGCCGCACAATCACCACGTTTTCTGATGGAATGACAGTCAGGCTCTGCTGCCGGTTGCCTTGTGCAGCGTATGCGTCTGCGGGCAGGTCCGGCCAGCGTGGCGCCGCGTCACCGGTGTTCAGCCACCACTGATAGCCGTATGCCTTGTGATTGCCCGAATTGTTCGGCCGCGTCGATTGCTCAACCCAGTCCTCACTGACAATACGCTGACCATTAAGAACGCCCCCCTGCAGCATCATTTGTCCCAGTCGCGCCCAGTCTCGCGCTGACGCGTACAGATACGAACTGCCGACCAGAACGCCGCGCGCATCCGGCTCAAACACGGCGTGCTGGAAACTGAGTGGACCAGCAATATGCGCCCGGTATTCTGCCAGGCTGGACGCGAGGGTGCCACCGGTGCGATTAAAGTAGATTCGGGACAGAATATTGGCTGTGCCGGAACTGTAGTTGAAGCGTGTGCCCGGCGCATGCAGAGCAGGCCTGGCAATGGCATAGCCGGATGCAGAAGGCTCGGTAAACAGCATCGCGGTGGCGTCATCGCCAGGGTTATATTGTTCGGAAAAATCCAGGCCATCGGTCATCGTCAACAGATCGCGAATGCGGATGTCGGCGCGCTTGTCTTCGCTCCAGCTGGCAAAATCCAGCTGTTCATCAACATCAAGCTGGTCCTGGTAGGCGAGGTTGCCCAGCATGACCGAGGTCAGGCTTTTGGCCATGGACCAGCCCAGCAGGGGAGTGTCCGGACCCGCGCCCTGGGCGTAACTTTCGGCAACGATATCGCCGTCTTTGACGACCAGCAGTGCCCGGGTATCGAGTCCGTTGTTATTATCTTCCGCCACCATGGCATCCAGTGTGCGCTGCATCTGCGCATCAATGGTTTCCACGCGCGTCCCATGCGGCCAGCGGCTGTTGAATACTGGCATGGGCTGGATGTCAGCGGTGCTGCGTTCATCAAAGCCGTCGTGTTCGGTGTAACAGCCCAGGCCGGGCTGATAACTGGCGGTTTTTGTTGCCATGCCAAACAGTGAGGTAGTGACCTCCTGGTTGGCATCGTCATAACTTACGTCCAGGTATTGCAGAATCGATGAGTACTGAACCAGGTCGTCAAATGACTGTTCCGGCGACAGCCCACTGACAAATCGTGAACTGCACAACAGCTTTGCGCCGATGCCGGTGGCAACACCCGGGGCATTGACAACATAAGACGGCGTGACGCCATTGGCGAAAGCAATCGCCAGAATGAACACGATGATGGCGGTGGCAATTATTTTTTTCATATGGCTCCGTTTGTCTGTGCTTGGCTGCCTGGGTATGGTCGGATGCGTTGACAGGCAGTATGTCATAAAAAGTGGAACACGGCAGAATCGTGAACTAGACTTTTAACACTGTTGCAAAATCACTAGCACAGCGACAAAACAAATTTCAACGCCAGGGAGTTGGCATGAGTTTGACGCACCACCGCGACAGCATTGTGTCATTGCTGGTTACGTTGGCCCGGGAACAGCCGGATCTGCCACTGTACACATTTCTGCTTTCTGGCCAGGATAAAACCGATGTGCTGACTTGCCGGCAGCTGTTGCTTGCGGCGCAAAAGATCGCGGGCAATCTGTGTGCACGCAATCTGTCGGGTGAGCCGGTGATGGTCCTGAATTCCTATGGGCCGGCCTTTCTGGAAACGGTGTTTGGTGCCATGCTGGCCGGTTGCCCATGTGTACCGGTGACGTTTCACGCCCGGCTGGGCATGGCCAATATTTCCAGCATCATTGCCAGAACCGGTTTGCGGATCGTGGTCGGTAATCAGGACGTGCTCACGCAGTTTAGGGCCGGGCGCTGCCGAACAAACCCCCGCTTCATTGATGCCCGGCATCAGCTGGAATACCTGGCCACGGATACGCTGCAACATATACAGGGCGAGCTACCGACTATATCCGACACGGAAGTCGCAGTGCTTTATCCCGGCGTTGCCAGTGACGAGGAGCTACCGCTGGTCTCCCTGTCACACGCGGACATGCTGCGTAGCGCCGAAGGCCTGGTACAGGCGTTGTCACTAAACACGGATGACCGGTTGTTGACCTGCCTGGATCTGGCTGACGGGCTTGCCCTGGCATTGCACATACTGGTGCCGCTGCAGGCTCGGTTGCCGTCGTTGTTGTTGCCGATCGAACTGGCCTTGGCTGATGCCGCCAGTTGGGTGATGGCAGCATCGACGTTTTCCTGCACCATTGTCAGTGCGCCGGTGGCTGTCCTGACTCTTGCGGCAAGAAATGGCGAGCTTACCGGAAATGTACAACCTGACCTGTCAGCAATACGCATGATCTGCGTCAGCGGTGAGCGGTCTATTACGCCTGCTTTGATTTCCCATTTTATTGACCAGTACGGCAATAACGGTATTTCCGCCGACAAACTATTCTGCTGTCTCGGTTTGTCCGGCGCTGGCAGCTATCTGGCTGGCCGCCTGGGTTTCAAAACGCTGGTAAAGAACGACATTGCCTATCTTGCGCTGGGTGTGTCTGATACGCGGGGTCTGCGGGCAACGATGACGGGAAGTCGCTGGATTCACATCGATAATGAGTTGTGCTGCACCGGCCGTATCAATCATCGCTTTACAGTCTCGGGCCGTACCTTTCAGGCTGAAGATATTGAAGCGTTCATATTGCAGGTGTTTGGTGAGCGGGGTCTGAGTCGTTGCGTGGCACTTCGTATTGACGAAATAGAGCAGACGGTTCTGCTGGCAGAGTGTGCCAGCAAACAACTTGCCGAGCATTGGCAGGGCGTGGTGCCGACGATGATAGAACAAGTGCAGCGTCATACCGGGTGCCGGCTTGACCGGGTCATCATACTGCGCCCGGGAAGTCTGTTCTCTGCCGTCAGCGGTATCGTACACAGACAGAGCTGCGCAGATGCTTTGCTGGATGGCTCAATGTTGTTGCGACTGTTGCCGGTACGGGGAAAGTAGCGTGCGAGTGCGCGCGACAGGCGGTGATCCACAGAAACGGAAGGAAGCGTTACCCAAAGGAGAGACCAGAGATGGAAAACAGAATCGTAACAATCATTCGTGACTGCATTGAGCCGGCCGCCGAGGTTCACGCCATTGAGGCAGACACCACGGTCAGTTCGCTGATGATCGATTCTCTGAAAATGATCCAGATTGTGTTCGAAATTGAAGTGCATTTTGGTGTCGAGATACCCGAGCACGCATTGTTTCAGGTGGACACTGTGAATGACCTGATTGATCTGGTGCGCGTGTCGAAGGCGGCTTAGGCGCGGGCTCCAAATTAGCTGCGGGCGCCAAATTAGCTGCGGGCGCCAAAAATGGCGGTGCCGACCCGGATCATGGTGGAACCTTCTGCAATCGCGGCAGCAAAATCATTGCTCATGCCAATCGATAATGTGTCCATGGTTGGGTGGCGTTGCTGCAATTCTTTAAACGCTGCATGCAGTGGCTGAAACGCTTTACGTTGCTGTTCATGCTCAGCGCAGGGGGCAGGTATGGCCATCAGACCTCGGAGTTGCAAGCGGGGCATCGCAGCGATGCTGGCGCAGAGTGACTCCGCTGCATCCAATGGAACGCCTGATTTACTGTCTTCGTTGGAGAGATTGACCTGGACGCAGACATTCAGTGGTGGAAGGTTGTCAGGGCGTTGATCATTCAGGCGTTGCGCGATTTTTAGTCTGTCGACACTGTGTACCCAGGCAAACTCTCCGGCAATGTCCCGCGTTTTGTTGGACTGAATCGGGCCAATAAAGTGCCAGGTGGCGTCGTTCAGGGGCTGGGGTGATTGTGCCAGTGCCGTAATCTTGTCCAGCGCCTCCTGCACATAATTTTCACCGAAGTCCCGCGCACCGGCGACATATGCCTGCCGCACTTTGTCGGCATCGTGGGTTTTGCTGACAGTCAGCAAGTGGACGCTGTCAGCAGGGCGATGGAATCGATCTTCCTGAGACCGGATGCTGGCGAGTACCTGCTGGTAGTTGTCCGCGATACTGTGGTGTGGTTGCTTCTGGGTCATGGTGAGCCGGACCTGATGGAAATCTGAGACCATCATATCATGGCTGGGACTTTGGTTTTTTTTGTGGGCAGGGGTTCCGTTTGCGGACACGGGGTTCGCTGGCAAGCCGTGGTTGCAATGTGAATAAATACCTCTGGCGGCAGAAGGAAGGGGAGGAGGTGTCGGCCCGCGAGGTACCGACACCGTCCGCCAGAGGCAAACCGGGAAATTGCTTTAGTCGGGCAAACCAGGGTCCGCCCTTTGTGCGTTTATTCGGTTTCCGGCTTCAGGTTTTCATACACTTCACGTGCATCGTAGTTCTGTTCACCGCTGGGACGAATGCCGTTGCCCATACGAATCTCCATGATGACTTCTACATCGCTGCGTTCATCGCCCAGGTGCATACCGGTATGGTAAGACTGGCTCGGGCGCTGGTAGGTGCGACAGGTGAGCAGGCCACAGTCCTGCACCGTGGTGTAGGTAACACCGGTGCCGACTGCGACACCCGAATTGACACGTTCGCGATCCACCAGAGTGTCGCGCGAAGCCACATCAAACCAGTCGTAGCCTTTTTCCATGGTCAGTTCGCTGGCGCGCAGCATGGCGTAGTCCATCGCCAGACCGGTATCGTCACCACGGGCCTTGAAATTGACGCGGTATTGATCGCTGCTCAGTTGTTGCTCGGTGTAGCCGTAGCCGCGTCCGTCAGCCGCGCGATACTCCGGCTGGGAGGCGCACGCAGTCAAAACACTGAACAGCACGACGGCGACCAGTGCCATCATGCCGCGGGTATGATGATTGTCAGACGTGAATCCATGTTGGTTAAACCTGTTCATGCTGTATCTCCTGTTGGCGGTGTATCAAAAAGTGGCGTCAAAGATAGCGCAATCGCTTACTGCCATTGACGTGAGATCAGTTCATTTTCCTTGTCCAGGCTCAATGCGTTGCCGGTCATCATGGCATCGAGCGCACTGTCGAGCATGGAGTTGCCACTGGCAGTCTGGTACTCACCGGCATTGGCTCCGGTAGCAACCACACTGGCGATCAGTTCCCAGCCTTGCTGGGTATGACAGGCAATGTTCTCGCTGCTATGTCCATTTTGCTGCAGAACGAACTGACGACAACGTCTTGCATTGGTATCAACAAAACTGAAGCGACTCTGAATTCGCGTGGCATCGTCAATGATCAGGGCTTCGCCGCTGACTTGAGTGTCCAATGCATTGCTTACATCGGAGTCCAGCGTCATCGCCATCATTGAACCTGTAGCGTCACGATCGGCATCGTCAAGGAACTGACCGCCGGTGAAACCTACAACCAGTGCAATGCCGGCCGCCAGTGCCACGTGCCGATTGAACCATTGTCCGGCTGACTGGCGTTTTTCCTGCCAGCGTGACATCGGCACGACGTTGTCGGTTGTTGCCGAATCCTTATGTGTCTGGGCTGCAGTGGCAGATAATGCGCTTTCATCAGCCTCAGCCTGCAGCAGAGTCAGCACGCCGTCCGGCATGGGCCGTGAATCCAGTGCTGACGCGTGGCGCTTAAGCAGAGCATCGGCACTGGCCAGAGCAGCCAGGCGTGCAGCCAGAGTGTTGTCGTTGGCAACCGCAATATTGATTGCATTCATCTCGTGGTCGGGCAATTCCCGATCAAGAAATGCGCCCAGTTTTTCGTCGCTAATATTCATGTTGATGCTCCACCATCCCGTAGGCTCCAAAACTTCTATTGCTATGCATTTACCAGTTCTACAAGCTTGCTGCGTGCCCGTGCCAGCCGGCTCATGACCGTGCCGACAGGAATTTCCAGTGCCTCTGCCACATCCAGATACGACATCCCCTGAACGGTTACCATGGTCAACGTCAGTCGCTGTTCTTCCGGCAGTTGCTGCATTATCTGCATGACCTGCTTCAATTCCATCTGCGCCTGCACATCGTTTTCGCCGTCAATCTGCCCTGCATCGGCCAGGTCTGTGTCGACATCGACACTCTTGCGTACGCGGCGCGACCGATATTCATCGATCCACAGGTTTCGGCACACGGTGTAGGCCCATCGGGCAACTTCCACGCCTTCAGGGACACCTTTTTTCAATAAACGCTCGACGGTTGCCTGCAACAGGTCGTCGGCATCATGTACTGACTGCGTCAGTGACCAGGCAAATCGTCTGAGGCCCGGTAATATGTCCATCAACTGGTCTGTCATAGGTTTCCTGTTTTTCCCCTTCCTTAGCTCATTGACGGATGGTAATTTAAAATATTCCATGAAGGTGGAATATTTTTTCGACCTGAGCCGTTAGAATGACTGTAACCCTTTGATTTTCAGGACTCTGATGAGATTTAACCGGCGATTGACAAGTTTATGCAGTGCTATGTTGCTGCTTTCCATGGCGACTAAGGCCCAGCTGGTGCCCGATGCGGTGCAGGATGTTGTTGATCGCCAGACTGAGCAGGCACAGCAACAGGCCGCCGACCGCGCACTGGAACAGGCGCGTGAGCGTGTGCAGCAGCAGGCAGAGGATCGCGTGCAGACGCAGACTACGGAACAGGTGCTGGAACGTACAGCAGAGCGTGCCCAGGAGCAGGCGACTGATAGAGCTCAGCAGCAGGCCGCGGAAAGGACCCAGCAGCAGACCGCCGAGAGAACGCAGGAACAGGCGATTGATCGCGTGCAGAGTCAGACCATTGATCGCGTTCAGGGCCAGGCGCAGGCTGCGCAAGACCAGTTGCAGGAGCAGGTTCAGGACCAGGTGCTGGATCGGGTGCAGGGTGGACAGACATCGCGTGTGCAGGAACAGCTGCTTGAGCGCACGGAGCAACAGCTTGAGCGCACATCACAGCAGCTTGAGCGCGCCGGGCAGCAACTTGAGCGGACTCAGCAGGAACTCGAGAGCGTGACAGGACGGGCATCCGACGTCGCCACTGGACGCCTGCTGCCAGCGGTGACCCAGTCGGGCGCTGAGATAGCGCAACAGGCAACACAGCTGGTGCGCGAACGCATTCCCGGACCCAGCCCGATGGCCTCTTTACCCGACCGTCTTCCCATTATAGGTGCAGATGGCAGCGAAATGTTTGTCGAAGTTGCGATCGCGCCAGACATCCGCGCGCTTGAGCGCGAGTGGGTGATGATGCTGAGCGAGGCACAGCGTGACCAGCTTATTGACGAAGCGCCGGAGCTGATGCGTTATCTGACACAAACCAGTGATCTGGATGCATTGGACAGCGTGGTGCTGAGGTTCCGGGTGCCGCCGGATCTGGATACCAATGACCAATTGCTGGCGCTGGTGCCTGAAACGATGCGTGAGCTCATTGATCGCAATCACGTTTACTCTGCCCAGTCTGTCCAGCCGCCAGACAATACTCATGCGGATGATGGGGTTGATGATAATGCCGATCGTTTATCGACGCCTATGCGTGCGGTGTGTGAAGACCCGGTGTCGGTTGGCGTCATTGATTCGATGATCAACACCGATCATGCTGCATTCTCCAGGCCCTCCGATGCTGCGTCTGTGTTTGTCAGTCGGCAATTTCTGCAGGACAAGGTTGATATGAGTTCGGGTCATGGCACTGCCGTCGCCGGTGTACTGGTAGGTGATGGTAGAGCCCATGGAGGTGACCTGGCGCCTTTGTTGCCAGGTGCAACCATTTACAATGCCAGTGTTGTTTATTCACAGGATGTCTATCATCAGGGCGCTACCGTTGTGCATTTGCTGGAGGCCATCAACTGGATGCTGGGGCAGGAGCAGGTACGGGTGATCAACATGAGTCTGGCCGGGCCCGCCAACCGACTGCTGGAGCAGGTGATCATGGCAGCACAGGCACAGAACAGAATCGTGGTGGCTGCCGCTGGCAATGCCGGGCCGCATGCGGCCCTGTTGTACCCCGCAGCATACAGTGGCGTGGTGACGGGAACGGCCGTGGCGGATGATCGCTCTGCTTACCGTTGGGCGGCGCAAGGCGATCATGTGGATTTTGCTGCGTTGGGTGTTTCGGTGCCCACAGCGCGGGGAGATGGCAGTTTCGGGCGTGAATCCGGGACGTCGATGGCTGCACCGGTTGTCAGTGCTTTTTTTGCCTGTGAACTGGCGTCAGGGTCCAGTCCTGAACAGGCCCGGCGTCGACTGATGGCAACAGCGATGGACCTGGGGACAACAGGCCATGACCCTGTTTTTGGTCACGGCCTGTTGCATCCTTGAAGTGGCTCAGGAGAGTCAGAAACTCAGTATCAGGGTTGCCGATACCCGGTTTTCCGTGTAGTCGGCGCTCGCCAGGTTCGACTGATAATTGCCGCGTTCAACTTGAATGGCAGCTGCCAAAGCTTCGTTCAATGACATTTCCAGTCGAGCATCAGTAATCTGCTGACGGTCATCGCGACGAGCTCCCAGTCCGGGTGTCACCGCCTGATAATTTCTGTCCTGAAAGCGTGTGCCCACACCAAACTCTGTCTCCTTATCAAACAAAACAAAGTCATGGGTGTAGCGCAGTCGTACGGTATCGGCTTCGTATGAAAATGCGGGCTCACGTGCCTGCTCGTCATCAAAGGCATAACCCAGTACCAGATTGCTGTTGCCCTCATTAAAGAACCAGAACAGGTCCAGGCTCAGGCCTTCAGTGTCGGCATCCCGTTGTGCAAAATCGTCGAATGTCTTGTCGGCAAAATTCAGTGCGCCGCGCACAAACCACTGGTCTGCGAACAGCTTGCCAGCATAGAAAGAATACTGTTTCAGGGTCAGAAAATCATCGCCACCCAGTTTGGCATCCGCATGATAATAATTGGTGCCGACACTGAACTGATCGAACTCGTAACTGACGTCGCCGTACAGCAGATGCAGGTCGAGATCGAAGGCGTCAAAGTCCTGATAACGCTGGCCACTGAAACTGTAGCCGGCGTCAACGGACAATCGTTCGGAAGCCTGCCAGTTGGCATTTATGCCTGCGTCCACGTTGGCGGATGAGTCGGCCTCGCCGGTGGCGCTTTCCAGTTCGCTGACACTGACATTGCTGTTGTATTCGGCCCCGGCTTCCAGCGAGCCGGACCAGGTGAGAGCGTCATCGGACTGAGCCCAGGTTATGCCGGAACCAATGCCAGCGGCCAGAAGTAGCAGTCCGGTAGCGCAGTGGCAACGGCCTGAGGTTTTGAAATGCCGGTATTTGCTTGTCATATCCTTCCCCTGATATGTGTGTGATTACGCCATGAGCGTTAGAATAGTTCCCTGCTGTGTCCATCGTCTAGCAAGCGACGAAGGCCAGTCTCCGCAGAGCCGACCTTCGTCCTTGAGCATCGAGATAACAAACCGTATGGTTTGGCAGCGTTTACTGGCCAGTGATGCTGTTGCGCACATTATCGCGCACTGAGCTGGTGACCTCGCCAGCGACTTCTGCGCTTACCTCGGAGTTTACGTTACCGCGTACATCGTCGCGAACAGTGTTACGGACATTCTCGCGAACGCTTTCCTGCGCGCTTCCCTGAATGTTACCCGTGACATCGCTGCGCACTTCCTGGCTGACATCACCCTGGACGTCAGCGCGAACGCTGTCGCGGACGCTGCTAGCGGTTTCCGATGACACTTCTTCGTTGATGGTGGCACTGATGTCACCGCGAACTTCCTGACGCGCTTCAGCGCCAACCGATTGCTGGGCACTTTCCTGTACCGAGTCACGCGCTTCACGTGCGGCATCAGCGGCAGCACGGCCGGTCACATCGACGGTTGAGGATACTTCAGCAGCAGCCCGCTGACTGGCATTGCGTGCTTCATTGGCGGCATTGGTCGCCGCATTTGTCGCTGCCTGCCCGGCCAGGCGTGCCGTGGCCTGAGCTTCGGCGGCATTGTCACGGGCTTCAGCACGTGCCTGTGCTGAAATCTCGGCGCTGGCGGTTATGGCTGCATCGGCCATCGACTCACCGTTGGCGCGTGCCTGTTCCATTGCCTGTGTCATCGCTGCCTCAGCTTCGGCACCAGCTTGTGCTGCGGCACTGATGGCTGCATTGGAAACTGACTCACCGTTCTCACGGGCTTCAGCAACGGCGCTTGATACAGACACACTCAGATCTGTCTGCTGATCCACGTTGGCTTCCATGTTGGCATCTTCCTGCATGGACACCTCTGTATTGTCACCGGCACGAGCCTGTGAGTCGACAGACGCATTGGTTTCAACATTGGCTGAAACACGGCTCTGAGCCTGAACATCGGCATCACCGGAAGACTGCTGCTGAGCCAGCGACAGGGGCGAGATTGCCATGGCGCAAGCCAGTGCCAGCATGGATGGTTTGAATATCTGTGTCATTGTGATCTTGTTCATTGTCAAAATCTCCTTTTTGATTGGCTGTCAGTCCTTCAACGGCGACACCTCAGTGTTTATTCCCGAGAATGGGAAAAAAATTGTCAGTTTCATGTTTTCAGTGAAATCAGCCGAGGCAGGGATGCTATAGTTAGTGATAAAACAACAGTTAGCGATAAAACCACGAAAGCGGATCAGAGAAACATAAAGAGACAGAGAGATTTTATGGATATCACCAAATTACTGACCTTTGCCGTGCAGAACGGTGCTTCCGACCTTCACCTGACGGCAGGTATGCCACCTGTCATCCGCGTAGACGGCGACATCAGACGTATTGATGCTGCGGAAATGGATCACAAAACGGTGCACGGGCTGATCTACGAAATCATGACGGACAAGCAGCGCAAGGATTATGAAGAGTTTCTGGAAACCGACTTTTCCTTCGAAATCCCCGGGCTGGCACGTTTCCGGGTAAACGCGTTTAATCAGAACCGTGGGGCTGCGGCGGTATTCCGCACCGTCCCGTCTGAAGTCCTGACCATGTCGCAATTGTCCATGGGCAAAATATTTGAGCAGATCGCCAACCTGGCGCGCGGGCTGGTGGTGGTCACCGGGCCCACCGGTTCAGGTAAAAGTACAACACTGGCGGCGATGATGGACTACATCAATGACACCCGTTATGAGCACATCCTGACCATTGAGGACCCCATCGAATTTGTTCACCAGAGCAAAAAATGTCTGGTGAACCAGCGTGAAGTACACCGCGACACCAAAGGATTCAGTCATGCATTGCGGTCGGCGCTGCGAGAGGATCCGGATATCATCCTGGTTGGTGAGCTGCGTGATCTGGAAACGATTCGACTGGCGTTGACGGCGGCAGAAACCGGTCACCTGGTGTTTGCGACGCTGCACACCACATCGGCGGCTAAAACCATTGACCGTATTATCGATGTGTTTCCGGCGGCGGAAAAAAGCATGGTCCGTTCCATGCTGTCGGAGTCACTGCAGGCTGTCATTTCACAGACGCTGCTGAAAAAGGTGGGTGGTGGCCGGGTGGCCGCGCATGAAATCATGATGGGTACACCGGCGATCCGCAACCTGATTCGTGAAGACAAGGTAGCGCAGATGTATTCAGCGATTCAGACTGGCTCCAATGCTGGCATGAAAACGCTGGACCAGCATTTGAAAGAGCTGGTTCAGGCCGGTGTGGTCAGCAAGGAAGACGCCCGTATGAAAGCCAAGTCGCCTGACGCATTTATGTAATACTGGCATTTAAGTTGGCGAGATAGAACAGTCAGTCTGCAGCGTTGGCCGGGTCAGCGCTGCAAGCGATCCATCTTTTCATTGAGCTCCCGAATCAGGCGCAGCATTTCCTCGCGTTCGACATGGGCACGTTCGTCCTGTTCGGCCTGACGCTGTGACTCATCCTCGAAGTGACGCTCCTGCATGGTGCTGACGATGATACCGATAAACAGGTTCAGTACCACGAAGGCGGTGACCAAAACAAAGCTGATGAAGTAGATCCAGGCGTAGGGGTAAACCGCCATCACTGGCCGTGACACACCTTCCGACCAGCTCTCCAGCGTCATCACCTGAAACAACGTGTACAGCGTGCGCCCCAGAGTGCCAAAGTCATCCGGGAACGCGGAGGCGAAGAGCTGTGTTCCCATGACGGCAAATATGTAGAACACCATACCCAAAAGAAACACGATCCAGCCGATACTGGGCAAGGCAGCCAGCAGTGATTCGATGATCATGCGCAGGCGTTTAATTTTGGTGAGCAGGCGCAGCACTCGCAGAATACGCAATGCCCGCAGAATCGCGAATGGGCCTGATGATGGCACCAGCGCAATACCCACAATAATAAAATCGAATACGTTCCAGCCGCTGCGGAAAAAGCGTGGGCCATGCGCAAACAGCTTGAGCAGAATCTCGATGACAAAGATCACCAATACAATCTGCTCGATGGCGCGCAACAGGCCACCGGCGGTTCGCATGATGGCAGTGGACGTTTCCAGGCCCAGCGTGATGGCGTTAAAAATGATGACGCCGATGATGAAGTTCTGCACCATCGGGCTCTCAATCCATTCCGCAATCCGTTGCCTCAAAGTCTGGCTCATCTGTACCTTCTCAAGAAATCACCTGCTGCCTCAAAAAATCACCTGCCACGCTGTTGCGGACACTCAGGTATAAGAGTCCATGGCGGGGCAGGCACAGAACAGGTTACGGTCGCCGTAGACATTGTCGATGCGATTGACGGCCGGCCAGAACTTGTTGTCGCGCAGTGAGTCAACCGGAAACGCGGCTTCCACTTTGCTGTACGAACGCTCCCAGCCCTCATCCATGATGTCTGCCAGCGTATGTGGCGCATGTTTGAGCATGTTGTTGTCAGCGTCCAGCGCACCCGATTCAACTCGTGCGATTTCCTGGCGAATGCAGATCATGGCTTCGATGAAGCGATCGATCTCTTCCAGTGGTTCGCTTTCGGTGGGTTCAATCATCAGGGTGCCGGGAACCGGGAATGACATCGTCGGTGCATGGAAACCATAATCCATCAGACGCTTGGCGATGTCTTCCTCGGTGATGCCCGAGCTTGCCTTCAGGGGGCGCAGGTCAATGATGCATTCATGCGCGACACGGCCATTCTGGCCGGTGTACAGCACCGGGTAATGCCCATCAAGCTGGCGCGCAATGTAGTTGGCACTGAGGATGGCCACCTGGGTTGCTTTCAGCAGACCGGCGGCGCCCATCATGCTGATGTACATCCAGGAAATGGGCAGAATGCTGGCACTGCCCCAGGGCGCTGCCGAGACCGCGCTGTTACCTGCCTGCGGGCCGTCCAGTTTGACAACCGCATGGTTTGACACAAAGGGTGCCAGGTGTTGTTTTATGCCAATGGGCCCCATGCCAGGGCCGCCACCACCGTGGGGAATACAGAAAGTCTTGTGCAGGTTAACGTGGGAAACGTCGGCACCAATGTCGCCCGGACGTGAAACCCCGACCTGGGCATTGAGGTTGGCGCCGTCCATGTAAACCTGGCCGCCGTGATCATGCACAATCTTGCAGATTTCACGCACGGCTTCTTCAAACACACCGTGGGTGGACGGGTATGTGATCATCAGCGCCGCCAGCGTGTCGCGATGTTTCTCTGCCTTGGCGCGCAGATCCTCAACATCAATGTTGCCTTTGTTGTCGCAGGCGACCACCACCACTTTCATGCTCAGCATCTGAGCGCTGGCAGGGTTGGTGCCGTGCGCCGAGCTGGGGATCAGGCACACATTGCGTTGCTGCTGGTCTTTACTGTCCAGATATTTGCGGATAGCCAGCAGGCCGGCGTATTCGCCCTGGGCGCCGGAGTTTGGCTGCATGCTGACGGCATCAAAGCCGCAGATCTCGGCCAGCATGGCTTCCAGCTCTTCAATCATCTGGATATAACCACTGACCTGATCGCGCGGCACAAATGGGTGCGGCTTGCTGAATTCAGGCCAGGTGATGGGCAGCATTTCTGCTGTCGCATTGAGTTTCATGGTGCAAGAGCCGAGCGGAATCATGGCGTGAGCCAGCGACAGGTCGCGGTTCTCCATACGCTTGAGATAACGCAGCATGTCGGTTTCGTTGTGGTAACGATTGAACATCGGATGCTGCAGGTACGCTGACTGTCGTTGCAGCGTCGCCGGAATACCGAGTCTGTCATTGTCGCTCAGGTCGGCATCGACACCGGTCACGCTCAGGTCGGTGGCATCGGACCCCAGCAGCACCTGCCACAGGGTTTCAATGTCCTGCACCGTGCTGCATTCGTCCAGGCTGATACCAACGCTGGTGTCGCTGGTCTGCGTGCGCAGGTTGATGCCCTGTTGAGCGGCGCGCGCCAGCACGGCGCTGCGTTGCTCGGCGGACAGTTCCAGCGTCAGCGTATCAAAGAAGCTGTTGTTGCCCTTGATACCTTTTTTGTACAGGCCGCTGGCCAGCACCCGGGTTAGTCGGTGAATGCGCAGCGCAATGCGGCGCACACCTTCAGGGCCATGATACATGGCGTACATGGCGGCAATGTTGGCCAGCAGCACCTGCGCTGTGCAGATATTGCTGTTGGCTTTTTCGCGGCGGATATGCTGCTCGCGGGTCTGCAATGACATGCGAAACGCCTGCTTGCCGCGGGCATCAATGGATACACCGATAATGCGGCCGGGCACGGCACGTTTGTATTCATCCTTGGTGGCGAAATAGGCTGCATGCGGACCGCCAAAACCCATCGGCACGCCAAAGCGCTGGGTGTTGCCAACCACAACATCTGCGCCCATCTCACCGGGTGCGGTCAACAGCGCCAGGCTCATCAGGTCCGCGGCGACACAGGCGACGGCCTGGTTGGCCTGCAGTGCCTTGATGACGTCGCTGATATCCTCGATATGACCATCAGCATCCGGGTATTGCAGAATGGCGCCGAAGACGTTGTGCGAGGCGGCATCCTGTGCAGGGCCAATGATCAGCTCAAAACCAAAACTGTCGGCACGGGTGCGGATCACGTCAATGGTCTGGGGCAGGCAGCGCTGGTCAACAAAAAATGCATTGGCGCTGCGCGCCTTGCTGACCCGTTTGGCCAACGCCATGGCTTCTGCTGCGGCCGTGGCTTCGTCCAGCAATGACGCATTCGCCAGTTCCATGCCGGTCAGGTCGAGTACCATTTGCTGATACGCAAGCAGTGTTTCCAGACGCCCCTGGGAAATCTCTGGCTGGTAGGGCGTATACGCCGTGTACCAGCCCGGATTCTCAAGCACATTACGCAGAATGACGGGTGGGGTCACCGTGTCATAGTAGCCCAGGCCGATAAACGAGCGATGGAGTACGTTTTTTTGCGCCAATTGCTTGAGGCGACCCAATGCCTGTTGTTCGCTGTGCGGCTCGTCGAGTGCCAGCGGACGGTTCAACGCAATGCTGCCAGGTACCGTGGCGCGCGTCAGTTCGCTCAGGGAGCTGTAACCGAGTGCGGCCAACATGGTCTGGATCTGTTCTTCATCGGGGCCAATGTGACGACCGATAAAGGTATCGTTGTCTTGCAGGGATCGCAGGGGCGTATTGATGTTCATTCACACATTCCGGCATAGGTGTCGGCGTCCAGCAGTTCTTCCAGTTCATCCGGGTTGCTGGGCAGAATACGGCACAACCAGCCGTCGCTGTAGGGCGAAGAGTTCATGGTTTCAGGCGCGTCAGTGAGATCTTCATTGACGGCAATGATTTCACCCGAGACCGGTGCGTAGATGTCTGACGCAGCCTTGACCGATTCCACCACGCTCATTTCGTCTTTGGCGCTGACCACGGCGCCTTCTTCCGGCAGTTCGATAAAAACGATATCACCCAGCAACTCCTGTGCATGGTCGGAAATACCAATGGTGACGCTACCGTCTTCTTCAACGCGTACCCACTCGTGGGTGGCGGCATATCTCAGGTCATCGGGGAATTCGCTCACGGGATGTTCCTCATGTTGATCGCTTAACGGCCGGGTAATGGCCTTGCTTGGATGGTAAATGTTATTACGGGTCTTTCTAAAATTACGGGCACAAATTACGGGCTGTAAAAATGGGCTGAAGACTTGGGGCTAACTAAAAATTTTTTTGCCGTGACGAACAAAGCCGGGTTTGACCACTCGCACAGGCACCAGCTTGCCGCGAATATCGACAGCACACTGTTCAGTGTCAGCCGGAATTCTAGCCAATGCGATGCCATGCTTCAATGTGGGTGAAAACGTGCCACTGGTAATCACGCCGTCCTGCGTGGAGCCGTCACTCATCGTGCATTCCACGCGAAGGCCTTCGCGCAGAACGCCGCGTTCCTCCATCACCAGCCCCTTCAGCACGGGAAGGGCGTCGGCGGCATTCCGCTGCTCTGTCAGGGCCTGTCGGCCGATAAAATCGCGCTCGGCGGGCTCCCAGGCAATGGTCCAGGCCATATTGGCGGACAACGGTGAAATATTTTCGTCCATGTCATGGCCGTACAGATTCATGCCGGCCTCCAGGCGCAGCGTATCGCGCGCCCCCAGGCCGATGGGTTTGACCCCTGCCGCCAGCAGCTGATCCCAGATCTGCGGTGCTTCAAGGTTGGGCAGCATGATTTCGACGCCGTTTTCGCCGGTATAACCAGTGCGGGCGACAAACCATTGTTCCAGTTCTACGCCGGCAAAATTTTTCAGACCACTGACCCGGCTGGAATCTTCATCTGAAAAACGCTGGTTGATGATCTGCGCCACAATGTCTATGGCTTTGGGGCCCTGTACCGCCAAAATGGCCAGCGCCGGGCGTTCGGTCAGCGTCACCGTATAACCTGCCTGCTGGCTCTGCATCCAGGCCAGGTCCTTCTTGCGCGTGGCGCAGTTGACCACCAGGCGGAAGCCGGCGTTCATGCGATAGACAATCAGGTCGTCGATGACGCCGCCGGCGTCATTCAGCATGCCGGTGTAAAGTGCATCGCCGGTTGCCTTGAGCCGCGCCACATCATTGGCCAGCAGATGGCGTAGCCACGGCTCCGCATCGGCACCTTCAATGTCGACGATGGTCATGTGGGAAACGTCGAAAACGCCCGCCTGCTGGCGCACTGCAGTATGCTCTTCGATCAGTGACTGGTACTGGATGGGCATGTCCCAGCCGCCGAAGTCAACGATCCGGGCCCCGGCTTCCAGGTGCTTGGCGTACAGTGCAGTCTGTTGTCCCACAGGTAAAGTTCCCCCGACGCGATATCGACGTGTGATGGCAGCTTTGGAAAAGACGGGTAGTTTACTGTCTGGCAGGCGGATTTAACAGGCGAGCGTGGTCGCTTTTGGTACTTTTTGTCCCTGTTGTGCGTTTTTGGCCGGGTGCCGGGTCTTCAGTCCAGCGTTGTCAGGAAGCGACCGCTGCGTGGCCGGAAGGCATGGTCGCTGTCCATGGAAAACACGACCGAGCTGGAGCGACCCACTATCTGGTCACGGGGGATGAAGTTGTACAGTCGGCTGTCGGCACTGTTGTCGCGGTTGTCACCGAGCACAAAAAAATGATCATCGGGGACCTGCGCGGGCCCGTAGCTGCGGGTTGAACGGTTTGCCCCCTGGGTGGAGAGCAGGGCCTGGTAGGTTTCGTCAAACAGATGTTCGATGATGATGGTACCTTCGCGGCTCTCGGTCACCACTTCGTAATCGACCACTTCGTCGTTGACCACGAGCAGGTTGTTGCGCATGTAAACGGTATCACCGGGTCGCCCGATAATTCGCTTTACCAGCCGTTTGCCGGCAACTTCGGAGTCGATAATGACAATGTCGCCTCGGGTAGGTTCAGCCAGCGCCAGCACGGAGATGCCGGTAAAGGGCAGTTTGACGTCGTAGGCGAGTTTATTGACCCAGACCTTGTCGCCATCCAGCAGGGTTGGCTGCATGGAGCGGCCGGAAATCGAATTGAGATCAGCGACGGCGCTTTTGAAACAGACGATACTGGCCAGAATCAGCAGGAATTTCCGGTTTTCACGCCAGAACGAAACAAGATACGATTTTATCGGACTCAAAAGTTCCACCTCGGTTGATGTTTCTGACCTTTGCTGACGGGTTTAACGGCATAAACAGACCTAACGTTAGCCGGATCGCTGGCGCCGGTCAACGGCGCCGGGCCAACGAGGCTGTACTGATGCGATAAATAACGTATATTTTGCGATGTAGTTCCCAATTACCCTGCCAACACGCTGACGAGACCGGACTAATCCATGCCGCTGCAGTCTTTTCATCCCGCTTGCCGGGCCTGGTTTGAGCATAACCTGGGCGTCCCCACCCCGGCGCAGGCCGAGGCGTGGCCGGCAATCCGGGCGGGCCGTCATACCCTGGTGGCAGCGCCCACGGGCAGCGGTAAAACGCTGGCCGCTTTTTACGCGGCCATTGATACGCTGGTGCAGGAGGCACAGCGCGCGCCGCTGCCAGCACAGACCCGGATTCTGTATGTGTCTCCACTCAAAGCCCTGAGCAACGATATCGAACGTAACCTACAGGTGCCGTTGGCCGGTATCGAAGATGAACTGTTTCTGCAGGGCTGCCATCCGGCCGGGATTCGGGTGGCGGTGCGATCCGGTGACACGCCGCAGGCTGAGCGGCAGAAGATGTTGAAGAACCCCCCGCATATTCTGGTGACCACACCGGAATCCCTGTACCTGTTGCTGACCAGCGTCCATGGACGCAACATGCTGCGCGGTGTCACCTCGGTCATTATTGACGAAATTCACGCCATGCTGGGCGACAAACGCGGTTCGCATCTGGCGTTGTCGCTGGAGCGGCTGCAGTCGCTGACGGGCAACCCGCTGCAGCGCATTGGCCTGTCTGCGACCCAGAAACCGATTGATCTGGTGGCGTCCTATCTGGTCGGTGCATCGTCACTCGCCGCAGGCGCCAATGACTGTGTCATTGTTGACAGTGGCCACAATCGCAAGCGCGATATCCGTATTGAAGTACCATCATCGCCGTTGTCGGCACTAATGAGCAATGACGTCTGGGCGGAACTTTATGAGCGCCTGGTAGAGCTGATCAACAGCCACCAGACCACGCTGGTGTTTGTGAATACCCGGCGCTTATCCGAGCGATTGGCGTTGGCGCTGGCAGAGCGCCTGGAAGCAGACAACATCGCCGGTGATGGCGCGGTGAAGTTGGTCAGCTCTCATCATGGCAGCATGAGCAAAGAACACCGTCTGCGCGCGGAGCAGCAACTGAAAGCGGGCAAGTTGAAAGTACTGGTGGCCACGGCGTCCATGGAGCTGGGTATCGACATCGGCGCCGTCGATCTGGTGGTGCAGTTTGCCTCACCCAAAAGCATTGCCACTTTCCTGCAGCGTGTTGGCCGAAGCGGCCACTCAGTCGGTGGCACGCCCAAAGGTATCCTGTTCCCGCTGACGCGCGACGACCTGGCTGAATGCACTGCGCTGGTGGACAGTATCCATCGCGGCGAACTCGACAAGATCCTGATGCCGGATGCACCGCTGGATATTCTGTCGCAACAACTGGTGGCGGAACTGGCCGCGCGACAGGATGAAGACCCGGCGCCGCAGGCACTGGATGAACTGTTTGCACTGATGACACGCGCCTGGCCGTATCGTTCGCTGGAGCGCAGCGTTTTTGATGGACTGGTGCAAATGCTGGCAGATGGTTATTCAACACGTCTGGGCCGCCGTGGTGCCTGGCTGCACCTGGATCGTATCAATCAGCGTGCCAGCGCCCGGCGCGGTGCACGACTGACCGCCCTGACCAACGGCGGCGCCATTCCTGACATGTTTGACTATCAGGTGGTGCTGGATCCGGATGATATTGTGGTGGGTAATCTCAACGAAGATTTTGCACTTGAGACCCTGCCTGGTGACATTTTTACATTGGGCTCGCACAGCTGGCAGATGATGGCAGTGGATGGTCTTAAAGTACGCGTACGTGACGCGCATGGGCAGAAACCGACCGTGCCATTCTGGTTTGGTGAAGCGGCGGGGCGCACCCTTGAGCTGTCATCGTCGGTCGCGCGGCTGCGGGAAACCATTGATCACTACCTGACTGATGAAGGCCCGGCGCAGGCTGTGCTATGGCTGACCGGTGAACTGGGTCTGCCGCAGGGGGCGGCCAGTCAACTGGTTGACTACCTGCACGCGGGCCGCAACGCCCTGCAGGTGATGCCGACGCAACACAATATTGTCATGGAACGTTTTTTTGACGAAGTCGGCGACATGCATCTGGTGATACATGCGCCTTTTGGCAGCCGGCTCAATAAGGCCTGGGGTCTGGCGCTACGCAAACGCTTCTGTAAAACCTTCAACTTTGAACTGCAGGCTGCTGCCAATGAGGACAGCATTGTCATCTCGCTGGGCTCAGTGCACAGCTTTGCCCTGGAGGAAGTGTTTGCCTATCTGCACAGCAACACGGTAACAGACGTGCTGACACAGGCCTTGCTGGACTCGCCGATGTTTGAGGTGCGCTGGCGCTGGAACGCGACCCGTTCGCTGGCCATCCAGCGTAACCGTTCCGGTAAACGGGTGCCGCCGCAATTCCAGCGTATGGATGCAGAAGACCTGGTGGCGCAGGTGTTTCCGGATCAGCTTGCCTGTCAGGAAAATATTACCGGTAAGCGTGAAATTCCCGGTCATCCACTGGTGCAGCAGACCATTCATGACTGTCTTACCGAAGCCATGGATATCGACGGCTTGCTGGAACTGCTGCGGGCGATTGAAAACAAAACCCTGAACCTGGTGGCGCTGGACCTGCGCGAACCGTCGCCGTTTGCGCAGGAAATTATCAACGCCCGGCCCTATGCCTTCCTCGACGATGCACCGTTTGAAGAGCGCCGCACCAACGCGATTCGCAATCGCAGCTGGACTGACCCGGCGGAAACGGATGCCTACAGTCGCCTTGATGAGGCAGCCATTGCCCGGGTGCGCGAAGAGGCCTGGCCGCTGATGCGCGATGTTGAAGAAATGCATGATGCGCTTTACTGCGCCGGTTTCTTTACCGGTGCTGAGTTGTCCAGTAAGCGCCATATCGAACTATTTGATAAGCTGGTTGCCCAGGGCAGGGCGTGCCGGGTGAAAACCAGCGGCCACGTCATCAGTGCCGAGATGATGCCGATATTCAGCGCCCTGCAGCCTGACCAGATGTTTGAGCCGGTCATTGAGCTACCCGCCGAGATGACAGCAACCCGTCCGGATCCGGGCGAAGCGGCACAGATACTGGTGCGGCGCCGGCTGGATGTATTGGGCCCGGTCACGGTTGCCGATCTGCAACAGCAGACCGGACTGGCGCGCAGTCAGCTTGATCAGGCATTGTTAAAGCTGGAAGCAGAAGGTTTTGCTTTCCGCGGCCGCTTCAGTGCAGACAGTATTGGACATACGGACGATGAGTCGCTGCAATGGTGTGAGCGCCGTCTGCTGCAGCGAATTCATCGCTATACGCTCGACAGCCATCGTGATGCCATCAAACCGGTGTCACTGCAGGCCTATACCCGCTTCCTGTTTGAACACCATGAAATCAGGTTGCAGACCCTGACGCCGCGACCGGTGCCGCTACCCTCCATGGCCGAGGGCCAGGCCGTGCTGGAACGAACGCTGGAGCGGCTCGATGGCATGGCCGCACCTGCCGCTGCGTGGGAAGGCGAAATCATTCCGGCCCGACTGGGCATGTATGACCCATCCTGGCTGGACATGATGTGTATCAGCGGGCGCGTGGTATGGGGTCGCTACACACCGCCAGCGCAATTAACGGCAGTACGTTCAGGCAGCCGGCGCAGCGCCGGGCCCATCAAGGCGACGCCGATGACCCTTTGCTCACGCCAGAACATGGCTATCTGGCAGAGTCTGTCGGCGCCGGCGGTGGCGCACCAGCCCCAGCTTTCTGCGCCAGCAAAACAGGCGCTGGACACACTGCGCCAGCGCGGCGCCAGTTTTTTTACTGACATCAAACAGCACAGCGGCCTGTTGCCAGCACAGCTGGAACAGGCACTGGCAGAGCTGGTGGCCAACGGTCTGCTGACCAGTGACAGCTTTACTGGACTGCGGGCCCTGCTGACACCGGAGTCACGCAAGCCTTCCAATCGGGGCAGCAGTCGTCAACGGGGTCGGCGCGGCGGTTTCGGCATCGAAGAGGCGGGACGCTGGTCCCTGATCCCGGAGCCGGACCCAACCACGGCGTTGGACACCGAGGCACTGGAGGAGCTGGTCATGATTTATCTGCGGCGCTGGGGTGTGGTCAGTCGTCAGATTCTGTCGCGCGAATCCTGCGCACCTGCCTGGCGCGACCTGCTGCCGGTGCTGCGGCGTTTCGAGTTACGTGGCACCTTGCGCGGCGGCCGCTTTATTGAAGGTCTGGGCGGCGAACAGTTTGCCTTGCCAGAAACCATTGCGCCATTGCGCGCCAAAAGTAAGACCGAAGCGGGCACTGACTTCGATGACTCGCAATACTGCAGCCTGGCCGCGACCGACCCGGTTAACCATTTGCCGCTGTTTCTGCCCGATGTAAAGCTGGCGCGCAACAATCGTAACCGGGTGTTGTACCGTGACGGCATACCGTTGGCGGTGCTGGACGGGGATGCAGTGCGCTTTTTGCGCGAGGTGCCCCGTCAGTATCAGTGGGCGCTGGAACAGCTTGTCCGCCGAAACGACATGAATCCACGCCTGCGCAGCTATCTCGCGTGAAACGTCCTCAGGGCCGGTGATGCTTCGTTAAAGTCAGACGCCAGAATGCTCATTTACTATAAGTAAACTCCGCTTCTGTCGTCAGACTTTGCCTCGCCTGACCGGTCCTGAGAACGATTCTTAGAGTAGAGTGAGCCCTGAGAATGTTTCTGAATGCTGCCAATTTCCAGAGTAGAGGGGAGAAAAATACTCATTCAGGGTTCAGCGGCTGAAAGACGTATGGTCGTTGTGGTTCGGTGTGGGTACACTGTTTTGAATCTTTGATGTCATGAAAGGAAACCAATAATGAAAATGCTGCCTCAATTGGGTTTTGTGCTGCTGTTGCCGTTTCTGATGCTTGCCGGTGTGGCGCAGGCTGCGGATGCACCGCCTGCGATCGCGGATGTGGTTGCGGGGGCAGATCGGCAGGAGGGTTACTTCGACTTCTATTATCAGCCCAATACGGGACAGATTCTGCTGGAGGTGGAGCGATGGAATGAAGAATTCCTGTACGCCAGCGCACTGGCAACCGGCATCGGCTCCAATGATATTGGCCTGGATCGTGGTCAACTTGGTGGCGGTCGTGTGGTGAAGTTTGAGCGCCATGGCAACAAGGTATTTCTGAAACATATCAACCTGGATTACCGGGCGGTGTCGGACAGCGCTGCTGAACGCTTGTCTGTGCAGGAAGCCTTCGCCGAATCAATTCTGGCCGGATTTGCGGTGGAAGCGGTTGAAGGCAATCGCGTGTTGATCGACCTGACCGACTTTCTGCTCAATGATGTCCACGGTGTCGCCACCACACTGGCACGGAGCCAGCAGGGCAGCTATAGCCTGGACAAACAGCGTTCTGCGGTTTATCTGGAGCGGACGCGTAACTTTCCGCTGAACTCCGAGTTTGAGGCACAGCTTACGTTTGCCGGCAGCCAGCCAGGAGCGCTGGTGCGCTCGGTGGCACCCTCGCCAGGCAGCATCACCGTGCGTCAGCACCATTCCTTTGTGCAGTTGCCTGAAGCCGGTTATCGGGCGCGGGCGTTTCATCCCGAGTCCGGTTTCTGGTCGCGCAGCTATGAGGACTTTGCCGCACCCATTAACGAGGACATGACCCGGCGCTTCATTTCCCGGCATCGCCTGGAAAAACGAAACCCGGAAGCAGCACGCAGCGAAGCGGTTGAGCCGATTGTGTATTACCTGGACGCGGGTGTGCCGGAGCCGGTGCGTAGCGCTTTGCTGGATGGCGCACGCTGGTGGAACGAAGCTTTCGAGGCGATTGGTTATGACAATGCCTTTCAGGTGGAGATGCTGCCGGAGGACGCCGATCCCATGGATATTCGTTATAACGTGATTCAATGGGTGCATCGTTCGACCCGTGGCTGGTCGTACGGGTCGAGTGTCACTGATCCCAGAACCGGGGAGATCATCAAGGGCAAAGTCACGCTGGGCTCGTTGCGGGTGCGACAGGACTATCGTATCGCACAATCGCTGATCGGACTGGCGCAGGAAGGCTCCGATGAAGCCATCCAGGAGCTGGCGTTGTCGCGTATCCGTCAGTTGTCTGCGCATGAGGTCGGGCATACACTGGGTATTGCCCACAATTTCGCGGCCAGTGTTAATGCGCGCGCGTCGGTGATGGACTATCCGCACCCGGCACTGGAAATCAGTGACAACGGTGTTCTCGATGCGCTTAATGCCTACGATATCGGACTGGGACAGTGGGATTTCCAGACCATAAAATATGGTTATGCTGACTACGCTACCGCGCTGGAAGAATCCGTTGGTCTGTCCACAACACTGCAGGAAAACCGCGATGCCGGGCTGCATTTTATCTCCGACGCTGACAGCCGTGCTCCCGGCGGTGCCCACCCGCTGGCTCATATGTGGGACAACGGCGCCGACCCGGTGACGGAGCTGGAGCGCCTGCTGGCTGTGCGCGGCTCTGCGCTTGAACGTTTTGGCGCGCAGAACCTGCGTGCTGGGCAACCCTACGCGGAGCTGGAAGAAATTCTGGTGCCGCTCTACTTTCTGCACCGATACCAGGTGGAAGCGGTTCACCGACTGATTGGCGGCATCTACTACGAATACAGTATCTACGACGGTGAAAATGCCCAGCCAGAGCAGATCACGCCGATCAGTGCTGAGGATCAGATGCGGGCATTGGATGCCCTGATGAACACACTGACACCGAGTGCGCTGGCGCTGTCACCAGAGACTCTGGCAGCGATTCCGCCCAAACCGCTGGGCTATTCGCGCAACCGGGAAAGTTTTCCCTTGCGAACCTCTCTGGGACTGGATTTTGCTGCCATTGCCGAAACGGCAGCGGATCATACACTGAGCGGGATACTGCAGGCCGAACGACTGGCACGGCTGGTCAATCTGAACAGCCTGGACCCAACCCTGCCGTCCATCCACGATGTCTTTGACCGCGTCATGAACAACAGCTGGTTCGCTGAAAAGTCGGCGGGGCAGTCGGGACGTGTGCAACAGGCCGTCAACAATGTCACGCTTTACCGTTTGCTGGCGCTGCTGCGTTCAGACGAAACTGACAATCAGGTGAAGGCGGCGGTGAATTCGACGCTGCAGGATCTGGAAGACTGGCTTGATTCGGCTGTAGACGAGACCACGGACAACAGTTGGCGCGCACATTACCGCATGGCGCTTGCCGAGCTGGAGAACTGGTCTGATAATGCCAGTCAGGATAGTCTGCTGTCGGCGCCGCTGGCCATGCCGCCCGGCGCCCCGATTTGAGTTCTTTAAATATGTGTCGAGGTAAGCGATTGAAAACTGAATTTGATTTAGCTGTTGCCAGTCTGCCGATTCGGGGGCGTGAGACACGCTTTCCGGTCGGTCGGGTTTTCTGTGTGGGTCGCAACTACGCAGAGCATGCCAAAGAAATGGGCGCTGATCCCAGCCGCGAGGCGCCTTTCTTTTTTAGTAAACCGGCCGCGGCGGTATGGAGGCCTGATGGAACGGTTCCCTACCCGCCGCGAACTCAGGATCTGCATCATGAAGCCGAGTTGGTGGTGGCACTGCATCAAGGTGGCGCGTCGCTGACACTGGCGGCTGCGCGTGCCTGTGTGTTTGCCTACGGCGTTGGTATCGATTTTACCCGACGGGATCTGCAGGCGGAGGCCAAGAAACAGGGGCGACCCTGGGACACGGCAAAAGGTTTTGATGCATCGGGGCCAGTTTCCGAATTGGTAGCATTGGAAGATTGCGGCTGGCTTGAAAAAGGCGCCATCACGCTCACATTGAATGGGCAGGCCAGGCAGCAGGGTGATCTGTCCGATATGATCTGGAAAGTGGATGAGATTATTGCCGAGCTGTCGACCTACTATACGTTGCAGCCTGGCGACATCATTTTTACCGGCACGCCTGCCGGTGTCGGGGCAGTGGACAGAGGTGATGCGGTGGAGGCAACAATCGAAGGCGTGGGTCAACTGGCCTTCAGGATGATCTGATCAATCCGCAGTTGCCGCCAGCGGAGGCAATCCATCCAGCCATGCTTCCAGGATCAGACGCGCGGCCAGTGCGTCCACTTCTCCGCTGGATTCGCCGCGCAGCATCTCGCCTCGTGCCTCAAATGAGGTCAGGCGTTCATCAACACCAAAACAGGGTTTGTGCAGACGGCCATTCAGGCGCTTGCCAAATTTTTGGGCGCGTAACAGCAACTCGCTTTCGCTGTCGTCCATATTAAACGGCAGACCAACAACAAAAACGTCTGGTTGCCAGTTGTTTACCAGCGCTTCCAGTTCGTTCCAGTCAGGAATGCCATCGTTTGCCCTGATAACTCCCACCGCCTGGGCGGTGCCGGTCAGGCTCTGGCCGTAGGCAACTCCGATTCGCTTGGTGCCAAAATCAAACGCAAGCACCTTCAGTGCTTTGGTGTATTTCTGCGGGTAACGCTCCATGGTGTGTGCCTTCAGGTTCAGGAATGCCCGGCCAAGGATGCCAGTTGACTCAGGCTTACACCAAGAATGGCAGCTGCTTCTGCCGCCTTGTTGTCATAGTCCGTGGAGAATAACAGCTCGTTGTTGGCAGGCACGGTCAACCAGACATTGTCACTGACTTCCTGTTCCAGCTGTCCGGCGTCCCAGCCGGCGCAGCCCAGTGTTACCAGGTAGCGCGACGGACCACCGCCATCGGCGATTTCCTGCAGAATATCCCGCGACATGGACAGGCTGATGTCGTCGTTTACCGCCAGCGTGTAGTCCCACTCCGTGCCGGCTTCGTGCAGAATAAAGCCCTTGTTGCGCTCCACCGGTCCGCCAGTAAGAATACTGCTGTCCTGAAGACGGGCCAGGAAGTCCTCTTTGATGGTGATACCCAGTTCATCCATCAGGTCGGGTATCATCAGTTTGGACGGTCTGTTGATCACCAGGCCCAGCGCGCCCTCATTGTCATGTTTCCACAAGTAGGTGACCGAGCCGTTAAAGTTCGGGTCTTTCAGGTGCGGCATCGCGATCAGGAAGTGGTTCTCAAAACAGCTGGCGTTGCCGGTACTGGCAGCGTTTTCGCTGGCATCGTCTGGACGTGTATTATCAGCATCAGAATCATGGCTCATTACTTACGGACTCCCGTTACTGTCAGGTGTATGTTACCCGGCGAAGGTATTACTGGCTGCTGTAGTTCAATTGCTGCTGAATGCATTGCCAGGACGAAAGCGCCAGGTACGAATGATTTCCAGCAGGTCGACTTCACCGCGCAACTCGGCCGGAAATTCGTCAAAGGGCGCGGCCAGTCGCACAATATCAACGGCGGCCTGGTCCAGCACCTGTTCGCCTGACCCCTGCAGCACCCGGATCTCCTGCACGCTGCCGTCAGGGCGGATCGACACCAGCATGCGCAGGCTGCCGAAGATGCCATCCTGCCGCGCCTGTTGCGGGTAATGTTCGTTGCCGACCAGCTCAATACGTTTACGCCAGTTGTCCAGATACAGGGCGTCGTGGCGTTGCTGGGTAGAAGCAGATGAAATGGTGTAGCGCCGTGGTCGCCTGGCGTATTCCTGTTGCTGCACATCCAGCTGCGCCTGCAGGCTGGCGATGGCCAGTGAAATGTCCTGTGGTGTGGAGTGCTCCGAGAGCACGCTGCTGTCGCTGGGCTGCTGTGATTCGGTTTGCTGACGCAACTGGTCGTCGGCGTCGGTGCTGGTCAGAATGCGATTGTCCTGCATCTGTTGAGCCGATGCCGCGGGCGAGGGAATGGGTTGCACTTCCTGTATGATTTCATCATGGAACTGCGACTCCACTGGTGTTGCTGGCGCTACATTTTCGTCAACGGAGCCGCTGCCGAGCTGATTTTCCTGGGCAATAAAATCCGCCAGTTCTGGCGGTCGTTCGCTGCGATATTGCGCCAGCGTAATTTCAATGGCCGGTACGCTGCGACTTTCGCTTAGGAAGCTGAAACCCACGCCAGCGATGATGATGACATGCAGGCAGGCGGACAGAAATATGGTGAAACCAAAGCGTTCCTGTGCCAGTCCGCTGCTCTGCCCTGAACTGCCCGGAGCTGACTTGATCTGCTTTGTGTTCTGTACGTTGCTGTCGTTTGTCATTGCGCCAGAGAGTTCCGGTTATCTACTTCTTGTCTGTTGCCAATTTAGCCGCGATGCAGTCCATGAGCTGGCCGGCTATATCAAGATCGTATGCCGCGTCGATTTCGCGGATACAGGTTGGGCTGGTGACGTTGATTTCGGTCAGGTAGTCACCGATCACATCCAGCCCGACAAACATGAGACCTTTGGCGCGGACACTTTCTCTCACCTGAGCGCAAATCCATTTGTCGCGATCAGACAGGGGCTGGGCGATACCGCTGCCGCCGGCCGCCAGATTGCCGCGGCTTTCGCCGATGGCGGGCACTCTTGCCAGGGCGTATGGTACGGGCTCACCGTCAATCAGCAGAATGCGTTTGTCACCTTTGACGATCTCGGGGATGTAGCGCTGGGCCATGATCGGGTTGCGTCCGTGACCGGTCAGCATTTCAATGATGACACTGATATTGGTATCGTCAGCCCGGATCCGGAAAATCGAACTGCCGCCCATGCCATCCAGCGGTTTGAAGATGACATCGCCGTGTTCTTTGTGAAACGCCTTCAGTTTGTCCGCGCGGCTGCTGACCAGCAGCGGTGGGCAGCATTGCGGAAACTGGGTGGCATACATCTTTTCATTGCAGTCGCGCAGGGACTGCGGTTTGTTGACGATCAGCGTACCCGCCTGTTCGGCGCGTTCCAACAGATAGGTTGAGTAGATATAGTTGCTGTCGAACGGCGGATCTTTTCGCATCAGGATCACGTCGAGATCGGCCAGGGGCCGGTCGCTGGCCTCACCCAGGGTATGCCAGTGGTCCGGATCATAGGCCACTGACAGCGGCCGCATTGACCCCATGGCAGTTTCCCCATTCAGGTACAGGTCTCCCTGCTCCATGTAATGCAGCTCCCAGCCGCGCTCCTGAGCGGCGACCAGCATCGCCAGGCTGGTGTCTTTTTTGTAGGTAATATCTGCGATGGGATCCATCACGATGCCGACTTTCAGGTGCATGGTTCAGCCTCTTGCCCAGGGGTCAATACGATTATCAGTATCATAGCATGTTTGCTCCGGGCAGCAGCGCTGGCCCTGTGCTACAACGTTTGCAGGTGATTGTTAAAACGGAGATCAGGGAGGATTTGTTGTGATTGATGCAATTCCGCGGGACGAGACGGCGAGGCCATTCCGGGTGCTATTGGCAGAAGCCGGTGCACATGTACGTGAATGTATGGAAGAAATGTTGCAGGCGCAGGACTTTGAGGTGGTCAACGCAGACGACGGCTTTGAGGTCCTGTGTCGTCTGCCTGAATGGCGGCCTGACCTGTTGTTGATTGCTTCTGAGCTGCCAAGGCTGAGCGGAACCCAGGTCTGCAGTCTGATTCGACAGTGCCCGGACTTCAGTTCACTGCCGGTCATTCTGATGGGGAAGGAGCATTCGCTGCTGGACCAGGCACAAGCAGACATGGCCGGCGCCAATGGCTGTCTGCCATTGCCCTTCCGTATGGATGAGTTCAGGCAGGCACTGTCGGTGATGTCGCAGAACCCAGCGCAGCGAAACGAGACAGCGGCCTGATGACATTGATCCTTGTTGTTGACGAGAATGACTGGCAACGTCAGGCGCTCTGTGATTTTTTGCGTTGTCAGGGCTACCGGACATGGCAGGCGAGAGACCTGGCCGAGGTTCGTGAGGCGTTGTCGATGTCGGCGCACAGACGTGGTGCTGACTCGTTGAAGCCGGCATTGTGTCTTGTTGAGTTGGTGAGAGAGCAGGGGAACGGCTTCAGTCTTGCTGTCTGGCTGCAGTCCAGAGGCCTGGGCAGGTCAGTGCTGCTCAGTGATCGCGGGGAACTGGCAGACAGTCTGTGGGCCCGTTCCCGGGGCATCGAATGGACACTCTCCCGCAGACTCAGTGCGGCGGATTTCACTGCACATCTGGCGCGGATTCTGCACGCAACGGCAGGTGACAATGCTTGCGCCTGATGCAGCGGAGGCTGCGCTTCAAGGGGTCATGGATGTGGAGCTTGCTGCAATGCAACGTTGTGGTCAGTCAGCACTGACCGGGTCGTCGGAGGAGCGTGCGTGGCAGGCGTTATTGGCCGGATCTGGTCGAATCGAGGCAGTGGCATGTTTTGTCGCCGACAGCGCATTGTCGCGGTATTGCCGTCATGTGGGGCGTTACATACGCCTGGCCGATGGTCACGCCAGCCAGCCATCGGCGGTGCTGAAACGTCTACTGCGTAAAGTACTTCAGTGCCGCGAGTTGTTGAACCGGCCACTGGCAAGCGAATATTTACGGCAGGTTTTGCTGGTATCGCTGCAGCAGTGCACGGCCGCAGCGAGCGCCACGGCACCAGTCTCCGGGGAAGCAGCAGACAGCCCGGATGGCCCCGCCACACAGCACCCGGTAACCTGGCTCAGACAAGCCTGGCCGCTGTATGTGGATGTTCAGCGCGCCAGCAGTTTTTTGCCGGAATCATTACCCAGGTGTGGCCTGCGTATCGCCGATCGAAATTCTCCGCCGCAGGACCTGACAGCTATTGAACTGCTCAAGGCCGTACTGCATTTGCAGTCCAGCCTGGCGCAGGCAGGTCACGCCAGTGCCTTCGGGACGTGTGATTGTCGGGACTGGAAACAGGTTATCGGGCTGGAGCTGGACCGGCATCTGCGAACTTACCCGCGCACAGCCAATACGGGCGACGAGCCGGAGTCTGAGGAGCAGGTCCTCGCTATTCGCAAATTTATCTGGCGGGCAATACAGCTGAGCCGTTCGGTCAGAGCTGTACTGGCTATCGGCGACAAGAGACACAATAAACCGGATCTCATCGCTGAGCTGGCTGACGCCATTATCAATGATTGTGGCGTCATTCTTCATCTTCAGGCAGAGGAGAGTGCAGCAACACCAGCAAGCTTGAAGCGGGTATTGAAGCGGGTGTTGCTGATGAAGTGGACACTGCTGGGCGAGCCCGGCACCAAGGGGCTGGATCCACTTCTTGAGCCGGCATTGTCACTGGCTGTGCCTGCGTTGTCTGACGAACTTGCCCACACGTTAGCGACGTTGGTGCAAGCCAGCCAGAAAATGCCTTCGACCACCATGATCTGGCGTGATCTTGGTATCGACTGTTACCGCCTGCTGGTGCACCTGCGTATGCTGGTTGGCGGTTATCTGAATTCGGCGGCCAGTCAAGGCGCAGACAGCCCGGGACAGGTTGGTGACAAGGCGTTGGACGTCTGGCTGGTGCTGGTTGGCAGCGTCTATCGCTGTATCGGCTATTGCCATCAGTTACCTGTGCAGACGGCTGTCGAACAGCAAACGCTAAGGTTTATGCTGGATGCAATGTCTGCATGGGCTGCAGGTCATCCTGATGCGGCGGGTTGTCTGCGGCAAATCCTGATGCTTGAGTCACGCCTGGCTTTGACAGCCGGGCGCTGCTGGCAGGCAGCGGTACTGGAGCTGGATACGGAGCAGGATGACTTTAACGGTCTGTCTGTACACCACGCCCTCGCCTCGGGATTGCGGCTGCTGCCGTCTATGTCTGTTGCACCCAACTGGGCGGCAGAGGTGCAACCGGAAATGCTGAATGAACTGCGCTTACTGTTAAAGGGCGCTCGTGTCCTGAGGATCCAGACCATAGAGTCGCTGGTTTGGGTCATGATTGACGCCTGTCAGGTGCAGCAGCGCCCACCGGTGGCAGTGATGCGGCGTGCCCATCGCAGTCTTTGCCGGATGCTGGACCAGGCAGCGGCCTGGCAGACACCTGGTAATGCCAGGCGCATGATAAACAGCCTTTATGCCAGCCTGGACGGAGACAGTTCGCGTCCAGGACGGCACGACGCTGTGCGCGAACACACACATGGTCACGATAGCCGGCAACAGAGTCTGAATATCAACTGGCGGTTGCGGAAAATACTCAGGCAATGTCACGATCTGGACAGCGTTCGGGTGCTGATGCAGGAACTGCTGCGTAGTCAGGAAGACCTGCTGGCGACGCCCGTCGCATACGCATCAGGGTCTGACAGCAGCGCGCTAGGAGTGAGCCGCCTAAAGCGGCTATAATGGCGGCTTTAGTCATCGTAAGCAGCTTTCTGCCAGAGCGCTTACCGTTTACGCGAGAGCTGTGGTCTGTGAGAACATTTGGATTTGTCTGGGGAGTTGGAGGCATTCTGTTACTGCTGAGCTTTGCCATTGTGCGCCTGGGTGGCGTGGCACTGGAGCTGGGCGGCTATCCGTTGACGGTCTGGCAATGGGGACTGGTGTTGGTGTGGCTGGTCTATATGGTCTGGGCAGAAGGCTACAAAGGTTTTCATCTGGCGTTTGCACCTCGGGTAGTGGTTCGAGCCAACTATCTTGCCAATAACCCCAGGCCTGTCCATGTACTGCTGGCACCTCTGTATTGCATGGGATACATCCATGCCACCACCCGTCGCAGAATTCTGTCGATTGCGCTGACTAGCATGATTCTGACCTTTGTTTTTATGGTCAGGCTGCTGCCGCAACCATGGCGCAGTATGGTTGATGTTGGCGTGGTTGCCGGTCTGGTCGTTGGTGTTGCGTCGATTCTGTTCTATTTGGTGCAACTTCGGCAGAATGGTCCGGGCAGCCTGCCAGTGGCGACCGATGTGCCTCTGGCAGCGACGATAGAAGGTCAGGTCTGAGCGCTCAGCGATTGACAACAG
The DNA here is from genome assembly GCF_001758195.1 of Pseudohongiella acticola. NCBI lineage: Bacteria > Pseudomonadati > Pseudomonadota > Gammaproteobacteria > Pseudomonadales > Pseudohongiellaceae > Pseudohongiella > Pseudohongiella acticola. The sequence goes on along the minus strand of NZ_MASR01000001.1, from coordinate 1,698,374 downwards.
TTCGCTACGCAGAATTCGGTTAGCCGGGGTTACTTGATGGAGTCTGTGAAAGCTCATAACACCTGCATCAATCAATGTGGTGCCGTGGTGGTAACCTGGCAGCCCGATATCGAGACGCTGGCTGCCTTGCTGACGGATCTGACGGCGCAGGGATGTGATGTTGTGGTGGTGGATAACGGATCCGACAACGCGGCGCAGGTCAAAGCCCTGGTAGATTCGCTGGCGCCTGAAGCAAGCATGATCCCGTGGCAACAGAACCGGGGTCTGTCCGTCGCGATGAATGCCGGACTGCAGTATCTGCGCGAGAACCAGTACGAATTTGTATTTTTGTTTGATCAGGACAGTCGTCTTACCGACGGGTTCTGTGAGTCCATGTTGCAGGCCTGGTATCGTGCGTGCGATGTCAGTTCACAGCCCGTCGGCGCCGTCGGGCCCCGCCTGCAGGACCCGGGCACGGGCCGTCGCACACCGTTCAGGTTGTTCCGGTTAGGTCGACGTTCGGATTGTGCGATGGCCACTGCCGATGACCTGTTCGAAGCCGATTTTCTGATTTCCTCCGGCAGCCTGATGTCGCTGTCCGCTGTTGCCGCGATTGGCCCCATGAAGGATGACTATTTCATCGATAATATCGACCTGGAATGGTGCTTCCGGGCCAAAGCCAAAGGCTATGCGCTTGTTGGCACTGACGCTGCCATTCTGTTGCACAGTATCGGCGAACCCAGTCGTAATCCGCTGGTTCGTGCCGGCGTAATGGTTCGGCATAGTCCCGCCCGCAGTTATTATTCCACCCGCAATCGCCTGCACCTGTACCGGCAGAGCTATGCCCCTGTGGCCTGGAAGCTGCGCGACTGTTTCCGTTTTGTACTAAAGACGGCCTGGCTGGTGCTGTTTTCCCCTCAACGAGGTGAATACGCTGCGCAGATTCGCCGGGGCATCAAGGATGCCGGGTCACTCAATGACTGATCAGCATGGCTTGCCTGATATTCTGGTATTGATGCCGGTCTACAACGGCGCTGCATTTCTCGCGGAGCAGCTGGATTCGATTCTTGGCCAGAGCCACCGGAATTTCCTGTTGCTGGCCCGGGACGATGGTTCATCAGATCATTCGGTACAGATTCTGCAGGCCTACGCCGGGAAATTTCCCGATCGGATATCGTTGATTCATGACAGTCTGGGTAACCTGGGAGCTTCCGCAAGTTTTGGTCTGCTGCTGCAGCACGCCCTGACCCTGATCGATAACAGACCAGCGTCTCCACCGTGTTATGTAGCACTGGCCGACCAGGACGACTGGTGGCATGCGGACAAACTGGCGTGTTGTCTGCAGCGAATGAAACAACTGGAAGCGACGTCGGCAACCATCCCGGCGTTGGTGCACAGTGACCTGCGCGTGGTAGACAAAGCAGGTCAGTTACTGGCGCCGTCATTGGCCGCGTATCAGATGCTGCGGGTGCAACACACGGGGTTTGTCGCGCAACTGGTCAGTAACACATTGACCGGCTGCACTGCTTTGATGAATACAGCGCTGGTACGTAAAGCCCTGCCCATTCCTGCAGAGGCGGTCATGCACGACTGGTGGCTGTCGCTGGTCGCCAGTGCCTTTGGGCACCGATACTTTGAACCGTCGGCGCTGGTTGACTATCGCCAGCATGGCGGCAATACCCTGGGCGCGCGGGCTGCGTCACGCTCCGGTTTCAGGTTCAGACGTCTGCAGACGCTGCTCGCCAACAATGACACCCAGGACGCCAGTGAGCTGTTCAGGACACTGGCAGTGCAGGCCGTGTGTTTCGACCAGCGTTACGGGGCGGAAGTCGGGCCGACCAGGCGTTGGGCGCTACGTCGTGTCGCTGCGCTGAAGCATGCCAGTGCACTGGTTCGGCGGCTGAGCTTTCGTTTGCTCAGGCGCCTGTAGCTGCCAGCTCCGGCGACGTTTGCTGAGACTGTGTGGAAGCAGCCTGCGTCAGTGATTGCACGACGGCGGTAAACTGTTCCGGGGAGCAGTCTCTGGCGAGCGCGTCCAGGGCTTTACCCCGGACATGGTCCCAGAGTGTCTCGTCCTGGTACAGGCGTACACACTGATCGGCAAATGCCTCAGCACTGTCTCCTACCAACAGCTCGTCACAATCTGTCCATGACAGCTGACCGGCGAGCAGTTCAGTGGCGACCACCGGTATGCCAAAGGCCGCCGCCTCATGAATTTTATGGGGGATGCCCGCGGCAAAACGCGTCGGCGCGATAAACACCCGGCAATGATCATACAGCGGGGTAATGTCAGGCTGTCGGCCCATGAATTTAATACCGTCAGCCTGAATGCGCTTCAGGGAGGGGGCAATATTGTCGCCCACCACCAGGACTCTGAAGTCACTGCCCAGTTGCTTTTTGATCAGGGGCAAAACTTTTTCGGTAAACCACAGCAGCGAATCCACATTGGGTGAATTGTCATCACGCAGTGCCCCGACAAAAAGAAAGTCCTGGCGCTGTTTAAAGTTTCTCGGGGTCGGTGTCGCCACAGTCTTGTGTCCAAGAACCAGAACGTTTTCGAAACCAGCCTGCTGGTAAATATCGGCTTCGGCCTGAGAGACGGCCAACACGCAGTCAGCATCACGGGCAAGTTCCAGTTCATCTTTGACCATGCGTGCTTCGCGCTGGGCTGAGACTGATTCACCCTGAAGGCGCATTCGGGCGGCCTCGCGCGGTGCGATCAAGGCTTCGGCATCATAGACGATGCGGGCGTTGCCAGTGATCGCCTGGTGTTTGTGTTGCAGGTCCTTCAGCCATTCCATGTTGTGGCTGCGACTGACGATAATGGTGTCGTAGACATCGCGGCGCTGGGTCAGAAACTCACCCAGCCGGTCTTTGCCCAGATACAGCATGACTTCGACGGAGGGTGGCAGGGTGGCGTAGGTATCGGGCCACTCATCATAGGAAGTCCGTAACGGAAACAGCGTTACATTGTAGTTGGCAGCGACCAGTTCATGCAGGATTTCCCGGCAACGCGGATAACCGGCACCGAGAGCGGCATGTGGCACCCTGTCATCAATCAATAACACGTTCTGGCGTCGCGAAGCCGTTCTGGCTTTTAGAATATTGGACTCGGCGGCGGGGTATTGCTTAGCCAGATAATCCTGGTGTTTCTGGCACAGGATTTCGCGATGCTCCTGCTGCAATTTGCTGGCGCCTTCATAACCGCCGGAACTGGCAAACTCGTAATGGATAATGTCGGCGGCCGGCTCATAAATGATTCGATAACCGGCTTTGTTCAGGCGGATGCAGTAATCGGATTCTTCGTAATACGCGGGTGCGTAGTCAATATCAAAACCACCCAGCTCTGCGAACAACGCGCGTGGTGTCAGCAGGAATGCGCCGGAGCAATAATCAACATCGCGTCGAAACATAAACTCGGGGTTGTCCGGTTGCATGCCGCGGCCATAACCCAGGCAACTGCCATCCTGCCAGATGATGCTGCCGGCCTCCTGCAGGCTGCCGTCCAGCAAGCGAATTTTTCCACCGACGGCGCCGGCATTGGATTCCTGGCCAAACACGTTGAGCGCCGCACGCAGAGAACCGGGCTGCAACAATGCATCGTTATTCAAGAACAGCAGGAAGTCACCTCGGGCTGCTTCAGCGCCCTGATTGACGGCATGGACAAATCCGACATTGTCCTGGTTATGCAAGGTAGTGGCGTTCTCCACCAATGCCATCATTTCTGCTGTGCGGTCCGTGGAGTTGTTATCCACGATAATAATTTCAACGTCGACGTCGCAATGGGCAATCAGCGATTTCAGGCACATCAAGGTTAAAGGTGCCTGATTGAACAGGACAAGAATAATGGAGACAACGGGCTTGTCCGAGTGCGGCAACACCAGGGCCTGGGCGTCATCAATGAATTCGTCCAGCGCGGCGCTGGCATTCTGCGAATGTTGTTTTTTTACGTCGTCGGCATCAATGACAGCATCAGGTACAGGTTTTGACAGTTCGACTGTCTGTTTCAGACCATATATCCGGCGACCCAGTGCGGTAGACACCAGTGCCCGGCCTGCCCGTTGTTTTAATCGTATCAACGCACCAAGCAATCGACGCAGTGGGGCGGTCAGTCGCCAGAACCGACTCCCGGTGATCAGTGTCAGTTCAGACTGCAGATTTCTGGCGTGAACTTCCAATGCCCGGTAATCGATTTCGAGCAGTCGATAACGCTCCTCGACCGAGTCCGGCCTGTGTCCGTTAGCGGTTACTGCGCCAGGTATCGCCAGTGAGTCACGGATATCGGCAATCGCGGCGATGACACTGTCCATGGATGCACTGTTTTTCTTCTCGCCCAGCGCCTGCCAGGGCACTGTGCCCTGATAACTGGCGGCGGCCAGCCAGTTATGCCAGCGCGACAGCATAAGACGTTTTTCCTGCATCGCCCGTGGCTGATTCTCGGGCAGGTTGTCACTTTTGCGGGTTTGCGATTCGTGATGGACCAACTGCACAGACGGGTTGATCAGGCAGGGCAGTCTGGCTTTACGTAAGCGCAGGCAATAATCCAGATCATTAAAGGAAACCGCCAGTGATTTTTCGTCAAACCCGCCAAACTCCAGGAAGCGGTCTTTGCGCGTAAACAGGCATGCGGCGGTGACTGCATCGACGGCGTACCAGTGGTCGATTTCGAAACGCTGTGCAAGATCATCCATGGCCATGCCGTGAGCAATGTGGAGCCCGACCCAGCTGCTGTCCAGGGCAACGCCGGCATGCTGAATGGTATTGTCAGGGTAGAGCAGCAGGGCGCCAACCGCGCCAACGTCTGGCAGGTTGGCCACGGGCAGCAGACGCTCCAGCCAGTCACTGGATTTGACTTCAATATCATTATTCAGAAAACACAACACATCGCCGGTGGCCTGATTTGCGGCCATGTTGTTGATCTCGGAAAAATTGAATGGTCTGTTCCAGCTCAGCACTTTTACCCGGGCATCGGCCAGGATGCTGTCAAGGTAGCTCAGGGTTTTCTGATCAGTACTGCCGTTGTCGACGATCAATACCTGCAGATCGCCGGCATAGGGGGATGCAAGAATGCTGTCCACACAGGGCTTGAGTAATTCCAGTTTGTCGCGTGTTGGAATGATGATGCTACAGCTGGGGAGTTCGGCTACGGTCATTGGTTCAGTTTCATTCATCGGTGCGATGTCCGCCTATGCGTTTGAGGTGTCTGCCAAGCCAGCGGAAAGGTCGGGTTGCGCGCCAGGACAGCGAATTTTTGACGTAGGTCAGTTGTCTGTTCAGTTCTGTGTAGTGGGCTTGCAGTTCTTCATGGTGGGCCTGCAACTCAGTGTGCTGAGCCTGCAGTTGCGCGAACTGATTCTGCGCGGTCTGCAATTGTTCGAGTACTTTATGATACTCGGCATCAGCACTCTGTTGCTGGACCCTGGCCTGATGTAATTGCCCGGCGACGTTAGTGTTTTCCTGTTCGAGATTTCTGATGTGTTGGACGCACGCGGCAAGCTCCGCTTTGATGTTGCTGTAGTCGGCTGAACTGACCAGCAGGCTGTTAAGTTCTTCGCCGCGCCAGTATGGCAACCACTTGTTGAGCACGTCAATTCTGGCGCGTGCCTGCGGTGTCCCGCTTTTGTATTTGTCCTGTTCCTGTTCCTGCTCCAGTGCTGTCGCTGAGTCACCGCCCTGTCGATAGAACGCGGTGACGGACTCGACATGCAGGAAATCGCCATGACGGGCGCACTGCTGCCAGAAGTCCCAGTCTTCGTAGATAGCCAACGTTTCGTCAAAACGACAGCCGCTATCGATCAGGGATCTGGAGAACAGGACGGAATGAATCGGGAGGTAGTTGTCCCGCTTGAGCAGGACCGGATCGAATGCGTGTGCAAATACTTTGTCGGTGGCGTGTCCGTCTGGGTCGGTAACCTGAGTATCGCTGTATGCCACCAGGCCTGGCCTGTCTTGCAAGGCACTCATCAGGATCTGGATATGCTCGGGTGCTATCCAGTCGTCGTCATCCAGAAATAACAACCAGTCTCCGCTGGCGTGGTCAAGGCCGGCATTGGCGGCGGCCGGCCGGTTCAGGGGCTTACCCGTGCTGACCACTTTCACCGTGATATCCCGTACTGGCGTAGCCGGTGATTGCAAACCCTGACCGCGGGCGTCGACTACCACCAACTCAATGTTGGGCCAGGTCTGGCTGAACACGGAATCAAGGGCCTGCGTCAGGCTGGGCCGGTCGACGGTGCGGCAGATTATTGAAACCAGCGGCGACGAGTCTATGTTGTTGATGGTGGTCATCCTTTGCTGAGTTTGCTGCTGTATTTGCTGCAGTCAGGCAATCTGCTCTGCTTGGTCAGAAGACGCATTGTACCGAGTATTGACCATCAACGTGAAGTCATGGGCTCAGGTGTTTCCTGCAGGCAAAAAAAACCCCCAGTTTCCTGGGGGTTAAAACAGCCGGACTTATAAGGAAGGTGTAGGTACAGGTCCGTTCCAATGCATCCTTGGCTGTGAGCCTTAGCAGACTCCTTGCGGGTTAAAGGCGGGAAAACAATCGGGGATTGCTCCGTCACTATGGAGATAGCAGGTTCCGTGCCAGAAATATAAAAGCTTATAAATCAGCGACTTGTGATATTCGTTTGTTGGGGAGGGCTAAACTGCTGTCGGGGGTGGCAGACACTTTTGATGGGATTTTGTTAAGTGTCTGATTTTACAGTGTTAACGGTGTCGGGTTGGCCCGACACCGATGGCTGGGCCTTATTCTGCTGGTTTGCGGAACTGGTCCGGATCCAGGTCGTGGCGTTTGAGCAGATTATAGAATTCACTGCGATTGCGTTCGGCCAGTCGGGCGGCCAGTGCAATATTGCCTTCGGCCAGATTGAGTAGTCGAATCAGGTAATCATGCTCGAACTGATTGCGGGCATCGTTCATGTTCAACAGCTTTTCTGCCTTGAAGCGCAGGGCCCGCTCTACCAGTTGTCGCGGGATCAGGTTTTGCGGGCTGAGCACCACACACTGTTCGACCACATTGAGCAATTGTCGGACATTGCCGGGCCATGGGGCACTGACCATCACTTCCATGGCATCGGGTGCAAACCGCATGCCTTCCTCCCGGCCGTGTCGATCGCTTAACTGTTGTGCAAAGTGGTTGGCCAGCAGGGGTATGTCCTCTCGCCGGTCTGCCAACCGAGGCTGTTCCAGGGTGATCACATTCAGCCGATAAAACAGATCCTCGCGAAACGTTCCCGCACGCACTTTCTCGTGCAGGTCATGGTGTGTTGCCGACAGGATACGTACATCAACTTTGATGGTTTCGGTGGAGCCAACGGGTCTGACTTCGCCCTGTTCCAATACCCGCAATAATTTGGCCTGCGCGCTCAGCGGCATATCACCGATTTCGTCCAGAAAAACAGTGCCTTTATCGGCTGCCTTGAACAACCCGTCGGTCGCCTTGCCGGCACCGGTGTAGGCACCAGCCGTGTGGCCGAACAGCTCGGACTCCAGCAGTGTTTCGGGTATCGCGGCACAGTTCAGCGTCATGAAGGCTGCATCGTGGCGATTACTGGCACGATGTACCGCTTTTGCCAGCAGCTCTTTACCGGTGCCGGTTTCACTCTGGATTAACACGCTGACATCTGTTCGTGCGGCGGCCTTGGCCTGCTGCAACAGTGTTTCCATGGCCTGGCTGCAGGACACAATTCCCTGGCGCCAGCTGTCGCTGTCGTCACCGTTTTCATCGTCCTGCGGACTGCTCTGGCTCAACGCCTGCGTAATTTTGTCCATTAATATGTCGGCGTCTACCGGTTTGACCAGATAGCTGAAGACGCCACGTTGCACGGCCGCAACGGCATCAGGAATGGTGCCGTGGGCAGTGAGAATGATGACCGGCAGCTGCAGAAAGCGTTCCTGGATAGATTCAAATAAGGCCATGCCATCCATGCCAGGCATGCGCAGGTCGGTAATGACCACGTGCGGGCGGTAACGACCGAGTTCGGTAATGGCTTTCTCTGCCGAGTCGACAGCACTCACATCCAGGTTGTTGGCCTGCAGGCGCATACGGATCAGGTGCAACAAATCTTCGTCATCGTCGACCAGCAGAATACGGGGCTTGTCACTCATTGACCGTCTCCTGCAACTGGCCGCGGCGGTTAATCTGCTGCTCGATTGCCGTCAGTGCCTCGATCTGGTTCTCAAGGGACTGAATCTGCTGTAGCTGTACTTCATGCACCTGCTGAAGTTCGCGCAATTGTATCTGCAGTTCGAGCATGCGCAGACGCAGGTGAGAGGCTGCGGATGTGTCAGAGTCCTGGCTCAGCGACGATCTGATCTGTTCCGCTTCTGTGACCAGGTCCGCCTGTTCGCGGCTGTCCAGTGACTGTTGAAAGTAGAGTAAAGAAGAGAGCTCGTTGTTGCCGCCCAGGCCTGATGGCAAGGACTGGCATGAGGCCAGCACACTTGTCAGCGCGGTAATACAGAGTAAACGCATCATGCTTTGGTTTTCCTTTGCCAGCGTCTCGGCAGCGACAGCCTGAAACAGGCGCCCTGTCCTGCCTTGTTATTGATGATAATCAGTTTGCCACCCATCTGTTCTGCATATTCGCGGGCGATGGCGAGGCCAAGACCGGTGCTATGGTAATGCTCACGAGGCCGGGCAGTGCCCTGGAAAAACGCTGAGAATATTTTCTCTTGCTCTTCCTCCGGCACGCCGGGGCCTTCATCGGCAACGTCAATATCAATAAATTCTTTGTCCCGCACCATTGTAATGGCTATTTTGCCATTTCGTGGAGAGAATTTGACCGCGTTACTGAGCAGGTTGTCAACAATCACGCGAATTCGTTCGCGGTCACCACTGATTGCTACTTTGTCCAGGCGCGTATGCCATTTAAGTTGGGTGTTTTGTGTCGACGCCTGATGGCTGGACACGATGCCTTTCACCATGGCTGTCAGCTTGATGGCTTCCGGCGGTGCATCAACAATAGCAAAGCTCTCAGCATTATGACGCAACAGGCCTTCGATCAGACCGAGCAGGCGCTGGCAGTTATTGCTGAGAATGCCGATCAGGGTTTTCTGCTCTGCATTGACCGGGCCGGCGATCCCATCGCCCATCAAGGCGGCACTTTCCTGCATCGCGGCCAGTGGTGTTTTTAGTTCGTGAGAGATATGGCGCAGAAACTCGCTGCGCTGCTGTTCCAGTTGCTGCAGGCGATCGCGCAACCAGTCCAGTCGGGCGCCCAGTAAACGCAGGTCGGTGGGGCCGCCGATCCTGATTCTCTGTTCATAGGCGCCTTTGCCCAGGTCCCGGATGGCGATGTCCAGTTGTCGCAATGGCCGGGTAATCAGGGTCACAAACAGGACCGCCAGCAGCAGTGCGGTGCAGACCAGCAGCAGGGTGCGAATATTGAGTGCGCGCTGGCTGTTGGCGGTCTGCTCCCGAAGTAGTGCGGCTCTGGTATCGACCCAGGTGGATGTCAGTCGGGTCAGCTCATAAGCGGTTTCCAGCAACCGCGGGTATTCAAAATCGGTCTGTGAGGTGGCGGCATTAAGTTCGCTATAAGCCTGCATCTCCATGCCCTGCAGTTCCTCGGCCTGGGCCGAAATGGCGTCGTCGTTGTTCAGTGATAGCAGTTGTGCCAGCGTCTCGTGAAGTGATTCGCGACGGTCGTCGTAGACTTCAAGGAGTGCCGGGTCACGCAAAATAAGAAACTGCCGGGCGCTGCGTTCAAGAGCGCCGCTGTGTTCAATTAATTCGCGGCTGGCGCGCATGGCAAAAGCGGATTGATTGACGGTCAGTTGTCCGGAAGTTGTCAGCGTATCAAGCTGACGGACACTGATGACCAGCGCCGATATCAGCAATGCTGTCACCGCCAGAAAACCCAGTACAGTCAGTTGCAGGATTGAGCGAGTGCGAAACAGCATAAAATCCGCCTGTTGTTCTTCCGTGGCCGGTGTCCGATGATTGTCGGCAGCGTGGTGGCCGTTATTCTCCGGGTGATGTCAGCCTGCTGATCAGTACGCCCAGAACCTCGGCAATAAAATCCAGGAACAGGGTGTCGAGCTCTTCGGTAAAATAGTCCTGTGCGTGGTTGCCGATAACCAGTACCGCCAACAGGCTGTTTCGGTGCGTTACCGGGCATAGGGCTGCCGAGCGCAATACCGGGGTTGTGCCCGGAAACAGAAGCCAGGATGTGTCTTTGTCCAGCGCCTGCGTCAGAACCTGGCGGCTGCGTAACAGCGAAGGGAAGCGTTTTTGCAATTCAGTGGCAGCGTCGCTGGTATCAACAAGAATAAGGCGGCAGGCATCAATCCCGGGCTGGGTTGACAGGCTGGACTCGGTGACGACCGACAGTTGATCAAGTTTGTCTTCTTCCAGCAGTGTCAGAATCAGGTTGCGGGTGACACTGAACAGTTGATCATTGTAACGGGCATTTTCCAACAGGCCGTTCAACGTGTGTCGGGATTCAATGCTGCGGTCACGTAGAATTTTGACCTGTCGTTCGAGCAGTGAGATGGCCCCGCCGCTTTCATGTGGCACAGTCATATCGGCAAGCAGGTTGTCGCGATCGACAAAAAAGTCCGGGTGCTCAGTCAGGTAGCTGGCAACTTCGTCTGCCGACAGCGCTTCTGAACGTGATGTTACGGCTGTCTTTTTTGCTGAAGAAATGTCGCTGCTCATTCGTTATGCCTCGTTGATAATGCTTGATGCTGTTGCTGTCTGATATTCATATCAGCACGCTGCCTTCAAATACGGTTGTTGCGGGCCCGGTCATGATAACGGGTTGGCCGGCCCCGGCCCACTCTATTGTCAAATCCCCGCCGGTCAGCACCGCACGCACGCGGGTGTTCAGGAGACCTGCCTGAATACCACATGCCACGGCGGCGCAAGCGCCGGTGCCACAGGCTTCGGTTTCACCCGCGCCACGTTCGAATACACGCAGGCGTATGGTGTCCCGGTCAACGATCTGCATGAAACCCACGTTGACACCTTGAGGAAATGCGGCGTGGCTGTACAGTTCCGGCCCGAGCGAGCCGACAGGCGCAGTATTTGCGTCGGCGACCGTCAACACGATATGGGGATTGCCCATGGAAACCGCCTGGAAGTCGACCGTCCCATAAGATTCAACGTTGAGCTGATAGCCCGGCTGACGCGTGTCGGCAACAAAGGGCAGGGAGGCAGGGGCGAAGTCGGGTTCGCCCATATCAACGCTGACCCGAGCATTGTCGTCAGTGTGCAGTTCCAGCAGGCGATTGCGCGTCTGCACCCGAATCGGGCTGCGCGCGGCAAGACCGCGCATGAGAACATAGCGTGCGAAGCAGCGCGCACCATTTCCGCAATGCTCAACTTCACTGCCATCGGCATTAAAAATGCGGTAACTGAAATCGGCGTCCGGGCGAGTGGGCGGGGCAATAATCAATAGCTGGTCGAAACCCACGCCGCGGTGGCGGTCACCCAGCGACCGAATCTGTTCGGCACTGAGTTCGACCGGATGGGAAATCTGGTCAATCACCATGAAGTCGTTACCCAGACCATGCATCTTGGTAAAATTGACGCGCAGCGCTTGCTCCGGGGCCCGATTCTGAGTTCGGGCCAGATCCTGGTTGTGGCCGGGTTCTGTTGTTATCGGACTTCTGCGCATTACTCTGCCAATACGTTTTCCAGGCTGAGCTGGTAATCAATGGTTTCCCGCTGACGAACCAGCGAGGCGTTGTCACCGTCAACCATGACTTCTGCTGCCCGGTTGCGGGTGTTGTAATTTGAGCTCATGACAAATCCATAAGCACCTGCCGAACGCACCGCCAGTAGATCGCCTGCGGCAATTTTCAGTTCACGGTCCTTGCCCAGGAAGTCGCCAGACTCGCAGACCGGACCCACAACATCATATACGTATTCGCTGCGCAAGTCTGACGGTGCCGTCGAAACTGGCACGATCTCCTGCCAGGCGCCATACAGCGCCGGCCGCAGCAAATCATTCATGGCGCCGTCGATAATGGCAAAATGCTTATGCTCCGTGTGTTTCAGGAACTCGATCCGGGTGATGAAGATGCCTGCATTGGCGGCAATTGAGCGACCAGGTTCCAGCATTAACACCAGATTTCTGCCTTCCATTTTGCGCTTTACCGCCTCTATCAGCAGCTGCGGTGAAGGTGGCGTTTCCTTATGATAAACAACACCAAGGCCACCGCCCATATCAAAATGCTCAAGCTGGATGCCGGCAGCGGACAGCTGGTCGACCAGGCTCAGAACGCGGTCGATCGCATCCAGGTAGGGGTCAATGGCAGTGAGCTGTGAACCGATATGGCAATCGATACCGGTGACACGGATGTTGTCCAGCGCCGCCGCGCGTTCGTAAACAGCAAATGCCCGGTTGATGTCGATGCCGAACTTGTTCTCTTTCAGGCCGGTGGAAATGTAGGGGTGAGTGCCCGCGTCCACATCGGGGTTGACCCGGACAGACACCGGCGCCCTGACACCCAGGCCTGCGGCAACGGCGTTGATGCGATCCAGCTCCGGTTCCGATTCGATGTTGAAGCACAGAATCTCTGCCTGTAGCGCCTGTTCTATTTCAGCTTCAGTTTTGCCCAGGCCCGAAAAAATGATTTTTTCTGCTTTGCCGCCGGCGGCCAGTACGCGTGTCAGTTCACCACCGGACACGATGTCAAAACCGGCACCCTTGCGCGCCAGCACATCGAGCACGGCAAGATTGGAGTTTGCCTTGACGGCGTAGCAGGTCAGGTGAGGGGTGTCACCCAGCGCATTTTCGTAAGCCAGCAGGTTGTGCTCAAGCGCAGCTCTGGAATAGACATAACATGGCGTGCCGTATTCGGCAGCGATGTTGCGCAAGGCTACCTGTTCAGCAAACAGTTCGTTGTTCTGATAATAAAATGGATTCATATTGTCCTGATGGTATGGAAATGGCGGCATTCTGCTGACCATTGAGCGTCGGGGCTTCAGGGCGTTGCAAAGGCCCTTTCTGGCCACACGCACCCAGGCCGCTCATCAGGATGGCTGTCATGACAATAATGGCTGATCGTTGCACGTTATGAATCCCGGGCTCAAAGGTCTGGCCTGACTGTTGATGGCGTGATTGGCAGACCTGAACCGGTCTGACTGTTAATAGTGCCGGGATTATAACGTGTTAGGGCGGGAGCGGCTAATGGCATCGCGCCCAGCCCGACTAGCGTTGCTCGAGCAGTTCCCGGCAGGTCGCCACGGCACTTCGCACCTGATTGGGTGCGGTGCCGCCGATATGGTCCCGGGCCTGCACCGAACCTTCCAGGCTGAGCACAGCAAACACGTCGTCAGTAATGATATCGGAGAATTGCTGCAGCTCGTCCAGGCTCATTTCGCTGAGGTCCTTTTTCTGCTGCAGACCATATGCCACCGACTTGCCGACAATTTCGTGGGCATCCCGGAAGGCCAGGCCTTTCTTGACCAGGTAATCCGCCAGGTCAGTTGCAGTGGCATAGCCTTTTTTGGCGGCCAGATACATGTTGTCCTTCTTTGCCTGCAGTGCCGGAATCATGTCGGCGTAGGCTTTCAGGCAGTCGCGCAGCGTATCCGTCAGGTCAAACAGCGGCTCTTTGTCTTCCTGGTTGTCTTTGTTGTACGCCAGCGGCTGCGACTTCATCAATGTCAGCAGAGAGACAAGGTGGCCGTGTACGCGGCCGGTTTTGCCGCGTACAAGCTCGGGTACGTCCGGGTTCTTTTTCTGCGGCATGATTGATGAGCCAGTGCAGAAACGGTCCGGCAGGTCAATGAAATCAAACTGCGCTGAGGTCCACAGTACCAGCTCTTCCGAGAATCGCGACAGGTGCGTCATGATCAGGCTGCCACAGGCGGCCAGCTCGATGGCAAAATCGCGGTCGCTGACCGAGTCCAGTGAGTTCCGGCTGGGCGCATCAAAACCCAGTTGCTCGGCGGTGAAGTGCCGGTCAATCGGGAAGCTGGTGCCGGCGAGTGCAGCGGACCCGAGCGGAGAAATATTCATGCGTTTGCGGCAGTCCTGCAGCCGGCTGTAGTCACGATCCAGCATCTCGTACCAGGCCAGCAGGTGGTGACCCAGCGTGATCGGCTGTGCTGTCTGCAGATGCGTGAAACCGGGCATGATGGTGTCGGCCTCGCGTTCTGCCAGTGCCAGCAACGCCGTTTGCAGACGCGTCAGTTCGCTGGCGATGACGTCAATTTCGTCGCGCACATACAGACGGATATCCGTGGCCACCTGATCGTTGCGGGAGCGGCCGGTATGCAATTTTTTCCCGGTCAGGCCGATACGTTTGGTCAGGGCGGATTCGATGTTCATATGCACATCTTCCAGCTCAACCGACCACTCGAAGGTACCGGCTTCGATGTCGGCCCTGATGTCTTCCAGACCCTGCAGAATGGCATCGCATTCGTCGGCACTGAGAATGCCGGCGGTTTTGAGCATGCGCGCATGGGCAACGGAGCCGGCGATGTCCTGACGGTACATGCGCTGATCAAAACTGACCGAGGCGGTGAATCGTTGCACAAAGGCATCGGTGGCTTCGGAGAAACGGCCGCCCCATTGGATGTTCGCTGGTTTACTGGATTCGCTCATAGTGGATACCTGCATTATCGATTGCGGCGGAGTATACCACGCGGGTGTGCAACGAGGGCAGGTGCGTGGCGGGGCGCATTCCGGCTGGATTTGGCGTAGAATGCTGAGTAACTAATTTAAGTAACCCAAGCAATTGGCAATGGAAGAACTATGGCTTTAGACCTTATCCGCATCGCAACCCGCCGCAGTCCACTGGCTTTGTGGCAGGCCGAATTTGTGCGTGATGCCCTGATGGCGAATAACGCTGGTTTGCGGGTAGAGCTGGTGACTATCTCTACCCGGGGCGACAAAATACTCGACACACCGCTGGCTAAAATTGGTGGTAAAGCGTTGTTTGTCAAAGAGCTGGAGACGGCCATGCTGTCAGGAGAGGCGGATATTGCGGTGCATTCCATGAAAGATGTGCCCATGGAGTTCCCGCCAGGTTTGTTCCTGCCGGTCATCTGCGAGCGTGAAGATCCGCGCGACGCGTTTGTTTCCAATCACTTCGCGAACATTGATGCCTTGCCGCAGGGGGCCCGGGTCGGTACCGCCAGCCTGCGTCGGCAATGTCAGCTGCTGAGTCTGCGTCCGGACCTTAAAGTGGGCACCTTGCGCGGCAATGTCGGTACCCGGCTGGGCAAGCTTGATAGTGGCGAGTTTGATGCCATCGTGCTGGCCGCTGCCGGTCTGTTGCGACTGAAACTTGACGAGCGCATTGCCCAGTTTATCCCGGAAGCGGTGTCGTTGCCGGCCGGTGGCCAGGGCGCTGTCGGCATTGAGTGCCGGGAGGATGCAGCTGAACTGATTGCCATGCTGAGTGTCATGCATCATCCGGACACCGCCGACAGGGTCATTGCAGAGCGTGCGATGAATCGTCGTCTGCAGGGCGGTTGCCAGGTTCCCATAGCCTGTTATGCTGAGCTGGACGGTGATCAATTGCTGTTGCGCGGTCTGGTCGGGGATGTGGACGGCAGTCGCATTCTGCGCACTGAACGCAGTGGCCACCGCAGCGATGCAGAGGCTATCGGGATCGCGGCAGCGGAAGATCTGTTAGCCCAGGGCGCCGGTGATATTCTGGCGGCGCTGTATGAAACTACAGAGGAATAGCTGATCGGGTAATCGGATGCAACTTTCAGGCTTATCGGTATTATTGACACGACCGCAAATGCAATCGGCCAGTCTGGTTAAGGCCATCAACAGCCATGGCGGCCAGGTATGCGAGTTGCCACTGATCGAAATCGATCCGGTTGATGACCCTGATGCCTGCGAGGCAATCAAGGCGCGGATTCTGAGTCTGGATCAATATGACGCAGCGATATTCATCAGTACCAATGCCGCGCGCATTGCGCTGGAGTGGATTGATGCCTGGTGGCCGCAGGTACCTGACGGTCTGGCAGCCTATGCTGTTGGGCCGGGCACGGCGCAAGTGCTTCGGGCTCTTGATTGGCCGGTGAACTGTTCTGACAAAGGCGTCACCAGCGAAGACCTGCTGGCCCTGCCTGGGCTGCAGAATATCAGCGGCCAGCGAATCGCACTGGTTCGCGGCGTTGGCGGTCGTGAGCTGATTGCTGAAACGCTACGCGAACGCGGCGCCACGGTAGACTACCTGGAATTGTATCATCGACGCACACCAGACTACGGCACTGATATGTTGCTGACGATGATCCGGCAACAGCAGATCAATGCCATTGTGGTCACCAGTGCCCAGATTCTCGATGTACTATTGCACTTCCTGCAGAATGACCCGACCACCATAACGTCGATTCCGGTGATCGTTCCGTCGGAACGTATACGCCAGCATGCAATCAATGCCGGCGTGGTGCGCGTGATTAATGCCGGTGGCGCGAATGACGAAACCGTATTGGAGGCACTGGCCACTGTTGCTGTGCCGCTGGGGTAATAGATAATGGTCGATACAGAACAGCCTTCGATGAATGACGATCCGTTTCAGAGCAGAAAAAAACTGGACACCTCCAGCGTGCTCGACGAAATAGGTCGAAAAAATCACGCTGCCCCCAGGCGCAGTAACACAGCCGGCCGGACTGCTTTTGCATTCATGTTTGTGTTGATATTGTTGCTTGCGGCAGCAACTGGCTGGCTGGGATACCAGCAATGGTTGTCTCAGGACCGGGTGACCCGGGCGGTAACCGATGTGCAGAGCGAAAGTGCTCGCTGGCAGCAACAGGTGAACGACATGCGGGCCGAGCTGACAGCACAGCGTGAACAACTGCAGTCAGACATGACAGAACAGGCCGCATTGCTGCGGCAAAGCAACAGTGCCGTGCAGACAGCGCTGACTGAAATAGACACGCAGGAGCAGTCCGGCCAGCAACGCCTGGAGCGAGTGCAACAACAGGTTGCCCGTGACATGTCGGACACACAGAGTCTGGTAGCCGCACTGCAGCGGCAAGTAGCGATTCTCCAGCAACGCGATACACGCTGGTTGAATGCCGAAGCCAATTATCTTATGCGACTGGCCCAGCAAAAGTTGCAGCTGGAATCCGATCTGGCTTCTGCGGAATTATTGCTGGGCATGATTGATACCTTGCTGGCCGGCCAGAGCGGCCCTCTGGTCGCCACCACGCGTCAGAACCTCGCCGATGACCTGCAGGCGATCCGTAACACGCAGTTACCCGATCGCGCCATGGTGTCACAACGCCTGGTCAGGCTGGGCAATAATCTCGACCAGATGTCGCTCGCCGGATCCCGTCAGGACAGTTATCAGGAAGGCGTTCAGGGCCAGTTGCAGGAAACAGCACAGGCGGTGTCAGAGGTCGGTTGGGTGGAGGCCGGCCTTGACCTACTGCGCAGTATCTTTGTCTGGCGTGAGTGGGACGAGACGCCGGTGGAAAGTTTGCCGCTTCAGCAAGAGGACCTTTTGAAGCAGCAGTTGCAGTTGCAACTGGAGCAGGCACAACTGGCGATGCTGCAGGATGATGAGTCGCTTTACCGGCAAATACTGGCGCAGGTCAGCAACAATATTCAGCGCTATGTTGGATCAGACAATGAACGAGGCCGTCAGTTGCTGGCTGAACTTGAGCAATTGCAGGCCATTGAAATACACATGGCGCTGCCGGACCTGTCAGGCACGGCCGCGCTGATTCGGCAGCTGGCGAGCAGCGCTGCTCCGACAACGCCGGTGGCTCCCGCAACGCCGCGAGTACCTGAAAATACCTCAGTTCCTGACAGCAGCTCTGTGCCGGCGGTCAACGGCCAGCCCCTGAACTGATAAGCGGGGTTCGGAGAACCAACATGAGAAAGTTGTTTATATTGATTCTGCTCGCGCTGGTCGCCAGTGTTTTACTGGCCGTTCAGTTGGCGCGCGATCCGGGATACATCCTGGTCGCTTACGGCAATTACACGTTTGAGACCAGCCTGTTTGCCCTGCTGATGGTGCTGTTATTGTTGCTGGCCATTATCAAGCTGGTATTGAGTCTTCTGGGTTGGCTCAACCCATTCCGCTGGCGTTCGTCAAAGCGGGTAAAATCCTGACCTGAATTTTATCGGGTGGTGCGGAGCTGCCTGAACAAGGGGTGGGGCCGGCCGGTGGCCGCACGCCCTTGTCCTCCAGGCAGATCTCAGGTTTGGTGCAAGCCCCGGAAGTATTGACTGGGCTGGCACAATAATCTTCAGATGCCCAGCTTATCCCACAGATCGTCGACTTTTTTCTTTACGTCAGCATCCATGGTTATGGGTGTGCCCCACTCGCGGGTGCTTTCACCTGGCCATTTGTTGGTTGCATCCATACCGATTTTTGAGCCCAGCCCGGACACGGGCGATGCGAAGTCCAGGTAATCAATCGGAGTGTTCTCGATCATGACGGTATCTCGCGCCGGGTCCATTCGTGTTGTCATTGCCCAGATGACATCATGCCAGTTGCGAATATCAACATCGTCATCGGTGACAATGACAAACTTGGTGTACATGAACTGCCGCAGGAATGACCATGCGCCCATCATCACTCGTTTGGCGTGGCCGGGGTACTGTTTGCGGATGCTGATAACCGCCAGGCGATAGGAGCAGCCTTCCGGGGGCAGATAAAAATCCACAATCTCCGGATACTGCTTCTGCAACAATGGCACAAATACTTCATTTAACGCCACGCCCAGCATGGCCGGTTCATCCGGTGGCCGGCCGGTATAGGTGCTGTGATAAATCGGGTCTTTGCGATGGGTGATCTTTTTCACGGTAAAGACCGGAAAGCTGTCTACCTCATTGTAGTAACCGGTGTGATCTCCGAACGGACCTTCGTCTGCCATGTCGTCCGGTTCGATCACGCCTTCCAGCACAAATTCGGCACTGGCCGGCACCTGCAGGTCGTTGCTGAGGCATTTGATGACCTCGGTTTTACTGCCACGCAAGAGTCCGGCAAAGGCATATTCGGACAGTGTGTCGGGAATGGGCGTTACTGTGGCCAGGATGGTAGCCGGATCGGCGCCGATGGCAATCGATACCGGGAAACCCTCACCAGGGTGTTTAAGCTGCCATTCACGGAAATCCAGAGCACCGCCGCGATGTGACAGCCAGCGCATGATCAGGCGGTTCTTGCCGATGACCTGCATGCGATAGATGCCCAGGTTCTGCCGCTCTTTCTCGGGTCCGCGGGTAATCACCAACGGCCAGGTGACCAGAGGGCCGGCGTCACCAGGCCAGCAGGTCTGCACCGGCAACTTGCCCAGATCAACATCCGCTTCATTGATCACCACATCCTGACACGGCGCCTTTTTGCGCACGGAAGGGGCAATATTCAGTACCTGTTTGTAGGTCGGCAGGTTCTGCCAGATATCCTTCCAGCCTTTGGGCGGTGTTGGTTCCTTCAGGAACGCCAGCAGTGTGCCGACGTCACGCAATCCCTGCAGGTCCTGTTGCCCCATGGCCAGCGCGATGCGGCGGGTATTGCCAAACAGATTGCCCAGCAGAGGAATGTCGGATCCGATGGGGTTTTCAAACAGCAGCGCCGGACCGCCGGCACGCAGAGTGCGGTCACAAATCTCGGTGATTTCAAGGTTGGGGTCGACAGGGACGGTGATGCGTTTGAGTTCGCCTTCAGATTCCAGCAGGGTGATGAATTCTCTGAGGTCTTTGAACGACATGTTCTCTTCCTGTTAACTCTGATCTGAATCCGGCTGAAGTCTTGCACAGGCCCGGAGAGCTGTCTGGGCAAGGGAGTGCGGTCGCTTGCCGACCCCACCCCTTGGTCAGGCGGCTCCGCACAGGCCCTTGATGCCCCGCTCGAGTTCGCCCTCCGCCTGACGACCGGCCTTTTTTAACGACGTTAATGCAACGCAGACAGCTTAAATTACTTGCGCTTCATCATGTTGAAGAATTCGTCGTTGGTCTTGCTGTCCTTCAGCTTGTCGAGGATAAACTCGGCAGCCTGCACGTCTTCCATGGTGCTCAGGATCTTGCGCAGAATCCACATGCGCTGCAGCTCTTCCTCTGATGTCAGCAGTTCCTCTCGGCGCGTGCCGGAGCGACGAACATTGATCGCAGGGTAGATGCGCTTCTCGGCAATTTTCCGGTCAAGATGGATTTCCATGTTGCCGGTGCCTTTGAATTCCTCGTAGATTACTTCGTCCATTTTCGAACCGGTCTCAACCAGTGCGGTGGCGATGATGGTCAGGCTGCCGCCTTCTTCCAGATTTCGTGCGGCGCCAAAGAAACGTTTTGGACGCTCAAGTGCATGCGCATCAACACCACCGGTCAGTACCTTGCCGGAGGACGGTACGATTGTGTTGTAGGCTCGCGCCAGACGGGTGATGGAGTCGAGCAGGATAACCACGTCCTCTTTGTGTTCGACCAGGCGCTTGGCTTTTTCGATAACCATCTCGGCAACCTGAACGTGGCGCGCCGGGGGCTCATCAAATGTGCTGGCAACCACTTCGCCACGCACCGAACGTTGCATGTCGGTAACTTCTTCGGGCCGCTCGTCAATCAGCAGCACGATGAGGCGGCACTCAGGGTTGTTACGGGTAATGGATTGAGCGATGTTCTGAAGTAACAGGGTTTTACCAGCCTTGGGTGGAGATACGATCAGGCCGCGCTGGCCTTTGCCGATAGGGGCAGTGAGATCGATAATGCGAGCGCTGAGGTCTTCCGTGCTGCCGTTGCCCAGTTCCAGTTTAAGGCGTTCGGTGGGGAACAGAGGGGTCAGGTTTTCAAACAGGATTTTGTGCTTGGAGTTTTCGGGTTTAGCGAAGTTGACCTCAGCGATCTTCAGTAGAGCAAAATAACGTTCGCCGTCTTTGGGTGGCCTGATCTTGCCTTCGATGGTGTCGCCCGTGCGCAGGTTAAAGCGTCGAATCTGGCTGGGTGAGACGTAAATGTCATCAGGACCTGCCAGGTATGATGAATCCGACGAACGCAGAAAGCCAAAGCCATCAGCCAGAATTTCCAGCACACCATCGCCACTGATGTCTTCGCCGTTTTTGGCGTGTTTCTTCAGTATTGCGAAGATGATGTCTTGCTTGCGTGTGCGGGAGAGGTTTTCGAGTCCCATTTCCACGGCGGTTTCAAGAAGCTGGGCAATGGGTTGCTTTTTAAGATCGGTAAGATTCATAGGCTAGGTTTTTTAAGTTCTTTTGGGATACAGGAAGTCTGTAACGGGCAGCGCAGCCGGAGCACATATAACGAAGGTATGAATACGGGCTGGGTGCCAGTTGGGTTTAAAAAGTCGGATTTCAAAATAATCGGATTTAAAATCGGGCTAAGGTAAAGTCGGATTCAGCTCAAGATTCTGGCTTGGTTTGGATCGGGTAAGAGACTGGAATCCGCGCCGTCGAAACGGGGATGCGGCTGAATATAAATGCTTCAAGCGCCGCTGTCTACAAAAATCTGCATTATTTTTCCCCTGGTGCAGTCGCGAAAAAGCGAGGCGGCACCAGGGGCCAAAGGCAATCAGATTACGCTGTCGATAAAGGCAGCCAGCTGGGATTTTGACAATGCGCCAACCTTGGTGGCTTCAACCTGGCCATTCTTGAAAATGATCAGCGTTGGAATGCCACGTACACCAAACCGGGGTGCAGTTTCGGCGTTTGAATCGATATTCAGTTTGCAGATCTTCAACCGGCCTGCGTATTCGTCTGAAAGTTCATCCAGCACGGGAGCGATCATTTTGCAGGGACCGCACCATTCTGCCCAGAAGTCGACCATGACAGGGCCGTCTGCTTTCAGTACATCTTGTTCGAAACTCGCGTCAGTAATGTGAACGATTTTGTCGCTCATAGGACATTCCTTCAATGTTGGGTCAGGGTAAGCATCAGGCATCGGGCTAACGAAGAGAGGCTTGAGCGGCTTAATGACGGGCTAGGTTTATACTCTCTATCATAAGGCCAAAAAATATGGTTTCAAGTGCTTTGCAGCAAGCGCGCTGCCTTTTTGGCGAAATAGGTCAGAATCGCATCCGCCCCTGCGCGCTTGATACTGACCAGAGATTCGATGGCAACGGCTTCCTCATCCAGCCAACCGTTGCGGGCTGCAGCCATGTGCATGGCGTATTCACCACTGACCTGATAGACCATGGTGGGGGCGCCAAATTCATCTTTAACCCGGCGTACGATGTCAAGGTAAGGCATGCCCGGTTTGATCATGACCATGTCAGCACCTTCGGCCAGGTCCATGCCGACTTCATGCAGGGCCTCATCGCTGTTGGCAATATCCATCTGGTAGGTATGCTTGTTGCCTTTGCCGAGATTGCCACTGGAGCCAACGGCATCGCGGAATGGGCCATAATAGCTGGACGCATACTTGGCTGAATAGGCCAGGATACGGGTGTAGATATGGTTGTTGTCTTCCAGCGCATGACGAATGGCACCGATGCGACCGTCCATCATGTCGGAGGGGGCTACGATGTCTGCGCCGGCGGCCGCATGCGACAGCGCCTGTTTGACCAGGGCTGTAACCGTCTCTTCATTTAACACATAACCGTTGTCATCAATGATCCCGTCCTGGCCATGGGTCGTATACGGATCAAGTGCGATGTCGGTGATAATACCCAGGTCCGGGAAGTCGGTTTTTAACGCTTTGACGGCACGCTGCACCAGGCCGTCCGGGTTCCAGGCTTCGTGCCCGTCCAGCGATTTGGTGTCCTGATTGGGTGAGGGAAACAGAGCGATGGCCGGAATGCCGAGCTGGCACAGTTCCGCCGCCTCTTTCAGCAATTCGTCGATGCTGAGTCGAAAGATGTCCGGCATGGACGGGATTTCCTGCCGCTGGCCGCTGCCTTCAACGATGAAGATCGGGAAGATCAGGTCATCTGTGGTCAGTCGTGTTTCCCGCATCAGGCGACGGCTGAATTCATCGCGGCGCATACGGCGTAGTCGTGTCAAAGGAAATTGGCGCTTGGTGCTGCTACGTGAGGTATGATCGGTCACAGATTTGTTGCTCTCGGTTCATTGTTCAGGGGCCAGTTGGTAACAAAAACTATAGCACAGCGTCCTGCCGGATCAAAAAACTGCAGGCAGCGCTGGCAAATTACATTAGCGGGAGAATTATGAGTAAATCCAGATGGGCTGTTGTCGCTGTCATTGCAGCCGCCGCCATTGCGTATTTCAGTCTCGACCTCGGACAGTATCTGACCCTGAGTTATGCCCAGTCGCAGCTCGACACGCTGCGTGACTTTAGTGAAAACAATTTTGTGCTGACGGCAGGTGCATTTTTTGCCATCTATATTGTGGTGACGGCCCTGTCTTTGCCCGGCGCTGCTATCATGACCTTGCTGGGCGGTGCAATTTTTGGTCTGGGCTGGGGTTTGTTGCTGGTGTCATTTGCCAGCAGTATTGGCGCCACACTGGCGTTTCTGGCATCACGTCTGTTGTTGCGAGACTGGGTGCAGAGCCGTTTTGGGCGGTCATTAAAGGCGATCAACAAAGGGGTCGAGCGTGATGGCGCCTTTTATCTGTTTACCCTGCGTCTGGTGCCGGTGTTTCCGTTCTTTCTGATCAATCTGGTGATGGGCCTGACGCCCATCAAAACCGTCACCTTCTACTGGGTCAGTCAGGTGGGCATGCTGCTGGGCACCGCCGTGTTTGTTAATGCCGGCGTTGAGCTGGGGCAGCTCAGCTCGTTGGCAGGACTGCTGAGCGGATCGCTGATTCTGTCGTTTGTGTTACTGGCGGCAATGCCGTGGCTGGGTAAGGCGATCATCGCACTGATCCAGCGTAACCGTCTGGCTAAAGCCTACAAAAAACCTTCAAAATTCGATACCAACCTGGTGGTGATTGGTGCCGGCTCTGGCGGTCTGGTGGCGTCCATCGTTGCTGCCGGCGCCAAAGCCAGTGTTACGCTGATTGAGAAACACAAAATGGGCGGGGATTGTCTTAATACCGGATGTGTTCCCAGCAAGTCATTGATTGCCAGCGCCAAGGTCGCGGAAACCATTCGTCAGGCGGAAGCATTTGGTATCAAAGGTGCCAGCGGCGAAGTGGACTTTGCCGCGGTGATGGAGCGGGTACAGGGGGTCATCAAGGCCATAGAGCCTCACGATTCGGTGGAACGCTTCACGTCGCTGGGTGTGGATTGTGTGCAGGGGGAAGCGTTTATTCGTTCTCCGTGGACGGTTGAAGTTGACGGTCGCACCATCAACACCCGAGCGATTATCGTCGCCACCGGCGCCCGACCGCTGATCCCGGAAGTGCCCGGCCTGTCGGATATCGACTATCTGCACTCAGACAATGTCTGGGGCTTGCGCGAACTGCCCCGGAAGTTGCTGGTGTTGGGGGGCGGCCCGATTGGTTGTGAGCTGGCGCAGGCCTTTGCCCGTCTGGGCTCAGATGTGACCATACTCGACCGTGCCGAACATTTGATGTCGCGTGAAGATGATGATGCTTCGGCGTTGGTTGAGCAGGCTTTCCGTGAGCAGGGCATCACCATGCTGCTGGGGCATGAAATGCAGGCATTCCGCTCTGGTGCCTCGGGTGATTGCCTGACCGTGTCTGCGCCCGACGGTTCTGAAAAGGAAGTAGGGTTTGACAAGGTACTGGTTGCTTTGGGTCGAAAACCCAACGTCGAAGGTTTCGGTCTGGAAGAATTGCAGATGCCACTGACCGACCGGGGAGCGATTAGCGTCGACAGTGCCATGCGTACGGCATACCCCAGCATTCTGGCTTGTGGTGATGTCGCCGGCCCGTATCAATTCACTCACATGGCGTCTTTTCAGGCCTGGTACGCAACCCTGAATGCGCTGGCTGGCATGTTAAAAACTTTCCGGGCAAACTACGGGGTCGTGCCGCACGCCACCTTTACTGACCCTGAGGTGGCCCGGGTAGGTATAAACGAAAAAGAAGCGAAGGCACAGGACATTGAATATGAACTGACCTGCTATGAGCTCGATCATCTGGACCGGGCATTGGCTGAGGGTAATGCTCGCGGATTTGTCAAAGTACTGACCGCGCCTGGTAGTGACCGAATCCTGGGTGCCAGTATCGTAGGCCCGCATGCCGGCGAGCTGATCGGTAGCTTTGTGTTTGCTATGACCCACAAGATGGGATTAAAAAAGATCGCGGGCACCACTCATATTTACCCGACCATGCTGGAGGCCAACCGCTTTGCTGCCAATGCCTGGCGCAGCGCGCGGGTGCCGGCCAGACTTATGCCGTGGGCCGAGCGGTACTTCCGTTCCCGACTCTAGCGCTGTATCACAAAGGATGTGAAGTACAGATTGATGACCTGGCTGGAGGTGCCGGGGCCTTCCACCAGATCCAGGGCCTGCTTGATCTCGTTGATTGCCTCGGCCCGCAATTGCTCTTTGCCTCGTATCGACGTCAGGTTTTCTTCCAGTTGTGTCGAAAACAGCGTCACCAGACGATTGCGTATATAGGGCAGATGGCGATCCAGTGTGGCCGCTGAGCCGGGTTGGATGCGCACGGTGACGTCGGTTTTGAGATATTTCAGACGACCGGCGCCATCATAATTAGTAATGAAACTGGGCCCCAGATTGTAGTAGATCAGATCTGCCATGCCGCTGCCGGCCTCGCCATCAGCGGGCGCCGGGGCTGCCGCAAACAGCGCCGGCGTCAGACACACTGTCGCCGTCAAGCTGGCTGCGATAAGCCAGGTTTTGCTGCGCAAAAGTTTTTTGATCATATAAATCAAGATGTTATCCGGTTTTGGATTGTGATTTCTTAAGGTCCTGGCAATGGGTCCGTAAAAGCATTATCGGCTGACCGTGGCGCCACTGAAGCCTTCTTTGATAGCATGGGCGCTTAATTTGGCGGCCGCCTCGCTGCGCGAAGGCGTCAGTAAACATCAACAGCCCTGCCGGCGTTGGCGATTGCCAGCATCAAAGCCAGAATATCACGCCAGAGAAATTGTTTGCATGCCTGACTTTATAACGAACCAATTGCCTGAACAGATCACTGCCTTGCTGGAAACCTACGAATGGGTCTCTGTGGTCAGTTCGATTGTGATTCTGTTAGTGGCAGCCTGGTTGTCCAATTTTATCACCAAACGCTGGCTGGTGCGCGGCGTATTCTCGTTGATCGAAGGCCCGCCAAAGACTGATGAAAACGGGAAGCGTGTTAAACGGGATAAAAGTATTTATTACCGTTTCGGCTTCATCAGTCGTCTGGCCAATGTTATTCCGGCTCTGGTGATCACCTTTGGTATCCGGTTGGTGCCGGACCTGCCCGCTGTTGTTGTGACAGTGGTAAACAACGTTGCCAATGCCTTTATTGTGTTGACCATTGCGCTCGCGCTGGGGTCAGTCATGGACCTGATCAATGATCTGTATCAGCGTCGCCCGGATGCCAAAGACAGGCCGATCAAAGGCTATCTGCAGGTCATCAAGATTGTTCTGTATGCCATTGCTGTCCTGTTGATGATTGCAACGCTGCTTGATCGCTCACCGGTGATACTGCTGTCAGGTCTGGGTGCCCTTGCGGCGGTTCTGCTATTGGTCTTTCAGGACACACTGCTGTCTTTGGTAGCCAGTGTCCAGATTACGTCCAATGATATGGTGCGCGTGGGCGACTGGATCGAGATGCCTGACCTGAATGCCGATGGCGATGTCATTGATATCGCCTTGCATATCGTCAAGGTGCAGAACTGGGACAAAACCATTACCACCATTCCCACCCGACGCTTTATCAGCGGATCTTTCAAGAACTGGCGCGGCATGAAGGAAACCGGTGGCCGTCGTATCAAGCGCTCGGTGTATCTGGACCAGAACAGCGTGCACTTTATGAGTACGGAAGAAATTGAGCGGCTGGGTCGCTTCTCGCTGTTGCAGGACTATCTTACGGATAAGCAGGAAGAGCTGGATTCCTGGAACACCAAGCTGGAAGAGCGTGGCAAAGAGCCAGTTAATACCCGCAGAATGACCAATCTCGGTACCTTCCGGGCGTACATGGTCAATTACCTGCGCGCCAGCGACCGCGTGCGTCAGGATCTGACCCTGATTGTGCGTCATCAGGGGCCTGGGCCAGAGGGGCTGCCTATCGAAATTTACTGCTTTACCAATACCGTGGAGTGGGTGGATTATGAGGGTATCCAGTCTGATATTTTCGATCACATTCTGGCAATATTGCCGGAGTTCGGGCTGCAGGTGTTCCAGCAACCCAGTGGTTACGACATGCGATCAATTGCCACCCCGTATTCGTCGCCCGATAATGACGACACTGCCAACGAACGCAGTTTAAAAAATACGCCTGAAGGAGAGCCGGGCGACGAGGATTCTGAATCGCACGGCGGCAAGGATGAATCGGGCGATGAAGAGCCTGACACGGACACAAATCCAGGCGAGAATGCAGACACAAGCACGGATAAAGAAACGGAAAAAAGCACGAAAAGAAGCGCGGACACGAGTACAAATAAAGAACCCGACCGGAACAAAAACGAATCAACCAGGCAGGATAAAACCACATGATTGCTCAATTAATGGCGTTGATGCCGAACTCACGACTATTGAATCTGCTGATTTTTCTGGCCACTGCGTTGATTATCGGTGCCGCGCTCTACATGGAGCATGTGATGCTGCTTGAACCCTGCGGTTTATGCATTACCCAGCGTGTATTTGTGGTAGCAGCGGGTCTGGTCTGTCTGTTGGCGGCGCTGCACAACCCCGGTGCCACCGGTCGTCGCAATTACGGCATGCTGGCCGCTACAATGTGTGTGGCGGGCGCCTATTTCGCCATTCGCCAGATCTGGCTGACTTACTTGCCGGAAGATCAGGTGCCAGCGTGCGGCCCGGGCTTCAGTTACATGCTGGACAATTTTCCGCTCATGGATACGCTGAGCTTCCTGCTGGTCGGTGATGGCAACTGCGCAGAAGTGAACTGGCGCTTTCTGGGAATATTTTCAATTCCCGAGCTGGCGTTAATGGGATTCGTGGCGCTGTTCAGTCTGTGCCTGTTTCAGGCCTTTCGACGAGAAGGCTGAGTCACAGCCGATAATCGTTCCATTGCGTCAGGAAGCTTTCGAAGTCAAGTTCATCACTGGCTTCCGCCTGCGCCTGCGCGGTCAGTGATTCAGCGCTGGTGGCCGTGAAGTGGTCCTGACGTGCTGGCAGCAGGGGGCTGGAGAGAAAGCCCTGTTGTACGCCTTCCGAGTGTTGCATGCCGAATTTACAGAATGGCTGGTTATTGTCCTGTAGTGCCTGCAGGATTTTGGCCGAGGGTGTTTGTGTTGGATCATCAACCTTGGTCTGTTGCGCTGCCAGGGCCTGCGAATAAGCGCCGGTTTCGTGCGCGTGGTCCAGCAGGCTGGCGCTGTGGCCGATATCCTGCAGCAATTCGGTGGACCAGTCTTTTAATGTCACCGGCTTGCCTTTGCGCTGCAGTTCCAGTCCCGCTTCGCGACCACGATTCACAGTCAGCGCCAGGTTCTGTTCAATTTCATGATTCTCGGTTTCCACGCATGCTGGACTGTCGGATAACAGACAATAAACCAGGAATGCATCCAGAAAGCGAATTTGCTCCGCATCGATACCCAGCGGGAGAAAGGGGTTCAGGTCCAGAGCCCGCACTTCGATATATTGAATGCCACTTTCCTTGAGTAGCTGCAGTGGGCGCTTGCCATCGCCGACGCGTTTGGGCCGGATGGTGGCGTAGAATTCGTTTTCCAGTTGCAGCAGGTTGGTGTTGATCTGCAGGTGGTGGTCATCACGTTTCATGCCGATGCGCTGGTAAGGCGCATAGGGTGTCGACAGCGCCGAATACAGGCTGTCGATGTAATTGTTCAGGTCGTTATAACACACAAAAATTGAACGCTGGGCGTCACTCTTGTAACCCAGGTCTCCCATGCGCAGGCAGGTTGCATCGGGTTTGTACAGCGTTGCCGCATCCAGCGCTTGCAGGTCGTGATTACGATCGTCGGTAAAACAGCGACACACCGCAGGCGAGGCACCGAACAGATAGACCAGCAACCATGAGTAGCGGTGAAAGTTGCGGATCAGGTGCAGGTATTTGCGGGTCCGAAATGCCTGCATGGTTTCGTTAGAGCCCGACAAGGAATGAAAATCATCCCAGAACGTATCGGGCATGGAAAAATTATAGTGAATGCCGGCAATGGTCTGCATCAGTCGGCCGTAGCGATGGCCCAGACCTTCGCGGTACAGCGTCTTGAGACGGCCCATGTTGGATTTGCCATACTGCGCCAATGGAATCTGTGCTTCACTTTCCAGCAGGCAGGGCATGCTGGAGACCCAGAGGCGCTCGCCTTCAGGCAGATTCTGATAAACAAACTTGTGCAGATCATCCAGAAAGGACAGGCAGTCATCGATCGAGTCTGACACCGGTGTAATCATTTCCACCAGCGCCTCGGAATAATCAGTGGTGACATAAGGATGCGTCAATGCGGAGCCCATGCCCACCGGGTGCGGTGTCTGCGCCAGCCGGCCCTCGGGGGTTACACGCAGGCTTTCCTTTTCGATACCACGTTGAATCTTTGCCCAGGCTGGTTTGAACTCTGATAGTTGAAACCGCTCAAGTGATGCGTTAAATGATCTGGTCAAGATGTCGGCCTCTGATGATCTGTTGCCTGCGACAGGCGGTAACAATGACAGCCTTGATGCTGTCATTGTTCTCTGGGGGCGCCTTGGTCCGTTTGCAATGGCGGCCGGTTATAAAAGAGTGGCCGGTTACACCGGCTGCGGACCCGCGGCCACGATTGCGTCCGATACTTCAAAGCGCTTGAAGTTATTGTTGAACTGCCCGATCAGGTCAGCTGCCTTGGCGTCGTATTTTGCCGGGTCTGCCCAGGTGTTGCGCGGATTAAGCAATGCCGTGTCGACACCCGGAACCTGCATCGGAATGGTCAGATTGATTCCGGCCAGATGTTCGGTGTCGACATCACGCAGCGCGCCGCTCTGGATTGCGTGCAGCACGGAACGGGTGACCGGAATGCTGAAGCGCTTGCCGACACCATGCGGGCCGCCGGTCCAGCCGGTGTTAACCAGATAAACCTGACTGTTGAATTCAGCGATACGCTTGATCAGCAGGTCAGCGTATACGCCTGCCGGGCGCGGGAAGAACGGTGCGCCAAAGCAGGTCGAGAACGTAGACTTGATGCCATCGCCGGCGCCTACTTCGGTAGAGCCGACCAGCGCGGTATAACCGCTGAGGAAATGATACGCCGCTGCCTCAGGTGACAGAATCGATACGGGTGGCAAAACGCCGGTCAGGTCGCAGGTCAGGAAGACGATGGCCTTGGGTTCACCGGCGCGATTGGCCTCAATACGATTCCTGATATGCGTCAGCGGATAGCAGGCACGGCTGTTCTGGGTCAGTCGGGTATCGCTGTAATCAGCCACTCGCGTGTGTTCGTCGATGCTGACATTCTCAATCACTGAGCCGAATTTGATTGCATCCCAGATGACCGGTTCGTTCTTCTGGCTCAGGTCGATGCACTTGGCATAACAGCCGCCTTCCAGATTGAACACAGTGCCTTTGCCCCAGCCGTGTTCATCGTCGCCAATAAGGTAACGGTCTTCATCGGCAGACAACGTGGTCTTGCCGGTGCCGGACAGGCCAAAGAACAGGCAGACGTCACCTTCTTCGCCGACATTGGCAGAGCAATGCATGGGCAGCACGTCTTTGGCTGGCAGCAGGAAGTTCTGAACCGAGAACATGGATTTTTTCATTTCACCGGCATAACGCATGCCGGCCAGCAGGACTTTGCGCTGTGCGAAATTGATGATGACCGCGCCATCGGAATGCGTGCCATCACGCTCCGGCTCGCAGACAAAGTCGGGCGCACTCATGATCTGCCAGACAT
Source organism: Pseudohongiella acticola (assembly GCF_001758195.1). Taxonomy (NCBI): domain Bacteria; kingdom Pseudomonadati; phylum Pseudomonadota; class Gammaproteobacteria; order Pseudomonadales; family Pseudohongiellaceae; genus Pseudohongiella; species Pseudohongiella acticola. The sequence goes on along the minus strand of NZ_MASR01000001.1, from coordinate 1,667,640 downwards.
CTTTGTTATCCGGGTTGTAGTTGTTGGCCGCCTTGATAAACAGGGTGCTGCCAAAAAGGCAATGCCAGGCGTACTGGGCAGTCACGTGTACCGGTATGTAGTGTGCGGGATCCGCGCCCACATGCAGGTCGGCGGTAAACAGATCCTTATCGCCCAGATAATCACTCACTCGCTGCCACAGGGCATCGAACCGATCTGCAGGTAACGGCTGATTGACAGCGCCCCAGTCAATCAAGTCGCTGGTGCCGGGCTCCTGGACTACAAAACGGTCTTTTGGGCTGCGGCCGGTGCGATGGCCCGTTTCCACGACCAAAGCGCCATTGTCGGCAAGTTTGCCTTCCTGACGCTGCAGGGCCAATTCAACGAGCTGGCTGGGGGTGAGGTTGCGATAGATGGTGCGGTTATTGTCCTGGCGTGCTTCCTGAGCTGTTATTGTCATGCCTGTCGTCACCTTGTCTGTTAGTGTCGGCATTATGGCAAAAAAAGCCGGAAGTGAATACCTGATAGACACGCCCGCGGACGGCATCCAGGCTACTCGCGGCGGCCCTTCATGGCTTGGCGCAGGCGGCGGTCTTTTTTGTTGGGTTTTTCATGGGCGTGTTGCCCTGCTGCCTGCAGCTTGCGTTGCTCCGCCAGAGCCTCACGTTGCCGGATGCTGGCGTCGGTCTCGCAATACAGCTGCCGGGCTTCCGGCGCGCCACGCCGCTGTTCAGACAAGCCGGTGACGGTCAGAGTTTTTTCGTCCCAGCCCTGGCGGACAGTCATCTCTGTGCCCAGTCCGATCTCCTTGCCAGCCTTGGCCTTGTTGCCGCCAATCTGAACTTTACCGCCTTCAATGGCTGCTTTTGCCAGCGCCCGGGTCTTGAACAGACGGGCTGCCCACAGCCATTTATCCAGGCGAACCCGGGTTGTATCAGATTGATCTGTATTGCGACCTTTATCAGCGGCCATCATTGCTGGTGCCGGTTGCCTGAAGCAGTGGGGGCATTATCTGCTCAAAGTCATGCAGACAAACAAAATCATCGTGCTGTACCGGTGGGCGCTGACTGTCAGGCAAGGTAATGCCGAACAGGTGGCGAATGCCTTCCGAGCGGGCGCGCTGCAGCACATTAAAATTGTCATCAAACAGCACGGTTCGCGCCGGATCGTAGGGGGCCACCTGATGCAATGCACGCCAGAAACCCGGGTTTTCTTTGGCCAGGCCCAGATCATGCGAGCTGATGGTCTGCTGAAAATGCGTCTGCAGGCCGGTATGCTGCATTTTCAGTTTGAGGCTGCCAGGGTGGGCATTGGTGACCAGCAGCACATTCTTGTTGTGCGTCTGTAAACGGGTCAGCAAAGGCAGCACGTTGGGGCGGAGGGAGATTTTGTCGCGTGTTGCATCCTTCATGGCCTGAATATCTAGCTGCAGTTTATCCGACCAGAAATCGATGCAATACCAGTTCAGTGTGCCATGCAAGGCGCGATATTGTTGCTGCAGTTGCGACCAGGCAGCTTCTGCATCCATGCCGATGCGCTCACCATAGGTGGCGGGCACCAGCGTTTCCCAGAAATAATTGTCAAAATGCAGGTCCAGCAAGGTGCCGTCCATATCGAACATGACAGTGTCGATATCTGTCCAGTTCAGCATGTCGGCGCAGCCTTGTTGGTCGTTGGCAGGAATGCGTAACTCATGGTGCGTATTATGCCGCCACCACGCCAGTGGAACAAGGCATCGGTGGCGGCGGCTTTATTCCACTGTGATGGTAATTTTTTCGGACATCACCGGCGGGCTGTGCGGGATGTGAAGGTGATCACCCAGTACCAGCTGCAGGGTGTGTTGACCTGGTTCCAGCGTGACCGACGTCTGCGTCTGGCCCAGGCCGAAGTGCGTGACATCCGCGCCCATGGGCTGGCCCGCTGCCGGCAGCTCTTCCTTGTTGATCAACAGATGATGATGACCGGTGTTGGGCATGGCAATTCCGGCTGGCGCCACGCCCATGTTTGAAAGCCCGAACACCACGGTAACATTGGTGCCTACGGTATCCCCGTGCTGGGGCGACACAATATAGACCTTTGCACCCTCGGGTGCCGTTGAAGGCTGGGCAGCCAGAGTGGCGGCAAGGCCCAGAGCAGAAATGGCGGCCGCAGCAACAGCCAGTGCTTTTTTCATGTTTGTCATCATGGACTCCTGATTACTGAAAATGCCGGGAACGTTCGGCAGCCATTTATTAGATGTCAGGTGCTACTGATATACAAGTGTAACGGGGGTACATAAGGCGCGCGTCATAAATCGCTACAATTGGTCACAAACATATTGAAACGATCGTTTGACGGATATAGACTCCGTTTTGATCCTGGGCAATACCAGGATGTCGGCTATTCCACGTAGTTGTAGTTGTGGTGTTTTTTTCCGAAAACAAAAACAAACAACAGCAAAATAAGAACAAAAACTATAGGAGAGCGACCCATGCGAAATGTCTATCCAGGCAAACGCAAGTCCCTGGTATTGGCGATCATGATGGCCGGTACCGCACTTCCCGTCGCCGCGCAGGAACCTGAAATTGAAGAGGTTGTTGTAACCGGTTCCCTGATTCGTGGTACCCCGCTTGACGCCGCCCTGCCGGTTGAAGTTTTCTCCGCAGCCGAGCTGCAGGAAACTGGCAGCCCGACCGCACTTGATTTCGTCAAAACCCTGACCGCAGGCGGTCCCGTCACCGGGGAAGCCTATTACTTTGGCGGGTCCGGCAATACCGGTAACGTCAGTTTCAACCTGCGCGGTATTGGTTCGGACAAAACCCTGACGTTGTTCAACGGACGCCGTACACCGCAGAACTCTTCAGTATTCCCATCATCAGTCACCAGTCGTATCGAAATCCTCAAGGATGGCGCTGCAGTAACCTACGGTGCTGATGCGACCGGTGGTGTTGTCAACTTCATCACCGAAGACAACTTCGAGGGCTTCGAGCTCAGTTCCTCCTACAAAGGCGGTTTTGATTCGGACGGTGACTGGAGCGTATCCGCCAAAGCTGGCTGGGATGTGGGCGACAGCAACCTGATGGTGGCTGCCGAGTGGGATCACCGTTCACGCCTGCAGTCCGGCGAACGAGACTTTGCCAGTCTGCCTTATGGCGTCAACCCTGCGCCGTGGTCCGGTCTGACCAACCTGGCAGGCTGGGTGCCGCGAGCAGGCTTGCCTGCAACGCCAGGTAATACCGCGAACTCGGAATGGGGTACGCCTCTGGGCCTGGTTTCCGACTTTACCCAGTCTTCCTGTGAAGCGGTTGGCGGCGTATTTGTAGGTGCCTTTACCTGTAACTACGGCTATATCCCGTTCTACAACATCGTTGAAGAAAACGAGATTTATCGACTGTTTGGTCAGATCACCACGCAGATGTCAGATAGCATGGAGTTTTACGCACGTGCCGCTTACAGCCGTGTCCATACTCCCGAGGCTTATGGATCGCCCTCTCAGCCAGTGGTACGTGGGCCGGCGCAGACATCAGGTCTGACCTACCAGCTTTATGCGCCAGTGACCAACCCGTATGTTGATGAATTCGTGCAGCGCTCCGGCTGGGCCAATAACCCGCTGTCAGCCATTACGCAGGGGTTCACGCCCATCACCTACCGGGCCTTTGCTCACGGTGGTAATGACACATTCGCCAGCGATGGTCTGCACAGTACGCCCAACGAGAACGAGGCGCGATACTGGCACATCTCTACCGGTCTGACCGGCGAGTTCGAAAACCAGATTGCCTACGATTTTGCCATTACCTATAACCAGTTTGATGGCCGTGCGTCAGCGCCTGACATCATGGGCGCGAGACTGCAGAATGCTCTGTACGGTTTTGGTGGGCCCAACTGTAATGTTCAGGACCAGAACCCGGATCGTCTGGGCACACAGAACCCCGCCCTCGCCGGCGTGGGTGACTGTATGTACTGGAACCCGTTTGCCTCCAACTTTGCCAGTCAGCCGGAACTTGGGCTGGCAAACCCGAGCTATGATCCCAGCCTGCAGAACCCACAAGAGCTTCGCGAGTGGATTTTCAACGAGCGATACGGCGAAACCACCTCCTGGAATGCCACAGTAGACCTGGTGTTCAGTGGCCAGACCGGCATTGAACTGCCCGGTGGCAACATCGCCTGGGGTGCTGGTGTTCAGTACCGTGATACCAAGAACCGACAGACCGTGCCGGACCCGATCTACAATGGTGCGACACCGTGTTTCTGGCCGGAGCAGCGTCCGCTGGATCCGAATCATCCAGAGTACAATGGCTGTACGCCTGATGGCCCGGGCCCGTTCTTCTTCTTTGGCATCAATGAGCCCGACTCTACCACGCAGGATCAGCGTTCGGCATTCGCCGAATTCAATCTGCCGTTACTCGACTCACTGCAAATGACTGCAGCGGTGCGTCACGAAGCTTTCAGTGGGGACCTGAGTGCCACGGTGTACAAGGTGTCAGGCAAGTATGATATGACCGACAACCTGTCATTCCGCGGCTCCTATGGCACCAACTATCAGGCGCCGGGGGCTGACCTGGTGCCGGGTGAGGTCAATACGGGTGTTAACAGCTATACCATCGCTGGTGGTGACTGGCGCGGTGCTACAACCATTACCGCGACAGGCATTGAGCCGGAAACGGCGACAGTGTGGAGCACTGGGGCAATTTGGCAGTCAGAAGGATTTGATGCCTCACACGACTTCCAGTTTATTGTTGATTACTTCAGCATTGAAACGGAAGACGAGCTGGGTTTGTTGGCATCAGCGAATACGATTGCTGACTCGGTATTCAGCATTCCACCGCCCGGTTCCACCAGTGTGCCCACCAACCGCACTGCGCTGGCAGATTGTTCACACCCACTGATTGGGCGTGTGCAATTCAACGGCGGTGCGTGTAATCAGGGTGTCACGACGGCCAATGACTTTGCCAGTATCACGACTGAGTTCGGTAATGGTCCCGGCCAGACTACCAATGGTTTTGATATTCAGGCGCGTTACAGCTTTCCGGCGTTTGCCGGTGACATGCGTCTGGGCCTGACCCTGACCAAGGTAGAAGAGTTCACGTTTGGCGAAACCGTGCTTGATGGTTTCCAGTTGGATCCGGGTGATGAGCGCCTGGGAACATTGAACTTCGCCACTATTGCGCAGGCGGCTCCGGAGTGGCGCGCAAACCTGAACGTGAACTACGGGCAGGGCGATCACAATTTCCGTTTTGTGCTGAGCTACATTGATGGCGTTAAAGATGAGCGCTACTACAATGACGATGGCTCAATAAACGAAGCGGGTCTGGTTCCCAGTGGTTTCCAGCCGGGTACCACTACGCCGTTCGGACCTTCGTTCTATGGTGTTGACCCAGGCGGCTGGTTGTCAGGTGATCTCCACTGGATTTGGGATCATTCGTTCGCAACGTTCAGTGCTTCAGTGACCAACATCACGGATGAAGCACCGCCGGCTTCACGTCAGGAATTCGGCTACGATCCACGTATCGGCAACCCGCTGGGACGTGTGTTCGAAGTGGGTATCCGCAAGACGTTCTAAGGCGGACAGAGTAAAACGTTGAAGAAAGGGGCGACAATGGAGACGGAGGTTAGATTTGCTGCGCAAATCCCTCCGTCTCCATTGTCGCCCCTCGCTTTTTGTGTCTATTTGCGTTTGATGGCGCGTGGATTGACCATGTTCTCTGGTTTCAGGATTTCGACCAGCATGGCCTCGTCGAGCAGATTCTCTTCTCTCACCAGATCCAGCACACTGCGTCCAGTCTCCTGCGCGACGCGGGCAATACGTGTCGCATCTTCGTAACCGATATACGGATTCAGTGCCGTAATCAGGCCAATGGAGTTATTCACCAGTTCAAGACAGCGCTCGCGGTTGGCGGTAATGCCAACAATACAGCGTTCACGCAACATATCCATGGCGCGACGCAACAGGCGCATCGATTCCATGATCTTGTAGGCAATCAAAGGCTCCATGACGTTGAGCTGTAACTGGCCGTTCTCCGCTGCCATGGTGATGGCCAGGTCATTGCCGATGACCTGATAGGCTACCTGATTAACCGCCTCCGGAATTACCGGGTTTACTTTGCCGGGCATTATCGATGAGCCGGGCTGCTGGGGAGGCAGGTTGATTTCGTTGAATCCGGTTCGCGGTCCACTCGACAACAGGCGCAGGTCGTTACATATTTTTGACAGTTTGATGGCCAGGCGCTTGGTCATGCCGGAAAAAAGGACAAATGCCCCCATGTCGGATGTTGCTTCAATCAGGTCGCTTGCCAGTCGCATCGGATGACCGCACACTTCACTGAGGTGGGACACCGCCAGCACCGCGTAGCGGGGGTCGGCATTGATGCCGGTGCCAATGGCAGTGCCGCCCAGATTAACCTCGCGCAGCAGATCATAAAGACCAGCGATACGTTCAATGTCTTCGCCCAGTGTGGTGGCATAGGCGCCAAATTCCTGGCCCAGCGTCATCGGCACGGCATCCTGCAGCTGGGTGCGACCCATCTTGATGACATCATGAAACTCGTCCCGCTTTACCGCAAAAGCCTGTTGCAGCAGCGCGAGGCTGTCGACCAGTTCCGCATGTGATAACTGCAGTCCGACCCTGATGGCGGTCGGGTAGGCGTCATTGGTGGACTGAGACATATTGACGTCGTTATTTGGGTGCAAATGTTTGTACTCACCCTTGGCGTGCCCCATGTATTCCAGAGCCACATTGGCGATGACTTCATTGGCGTTCATATTGGTGGAGGTGCCGGCGCCGCCCTGAATCATGTCCACAACAAACTGCTCGTGAAATTCGCCGTCGATCAGGCGATCGCAGGCATGGGCGATAGCGTCGTACTTGGCTGCACTGAGTTCACCGATGTCGCGGTTGGCGGCGGCAGCAGCCTTTTTTACCATGGCCAGGCCCAGAATCAGCTTTGGGAAGTGTGCCAGTGGTACGCCAGACAACACAAAGTTCTCCAGCGCACGCTGAGTCTGGACACCGTAGTAAGCTTCCGCCGGCACGGCCAGAGGGCCTAGCAGGTCTTTTTCAATTCGGTGGGGTTGATCAACAAGCTGGTCCTGGCGAGGCGTTTCGACAATCATGATGTAAGCACTCCCGGTGGCCGTGCGAATGGGGCGTGAGCGCACGCCTGCCGGTGTATGTTATGGTGGAGACTCTTGGTTAGCAATCATGGAGAGGGAATATCATGGCATTTACACCGACAGATCCGATTAAAATGATTTTTGCTGTACTGTTGCCACCGCTGGGTGTCTTTTTTGAGGTAGGCATAAAATTTCCGTTCTGGCTCAATATCTTATTGACCATGCTGGGATTTATTCCAGGCGTTATTCATGCGTTTTACGTGATCTTTAAGCACTAGGAGTGCGTGGATCCTGAAACTTCGGGCTGCTGCCCGGAACCAGCGATCCCCGAGTCTCTGCGAGCCACATGCAAATCAGCCCAACACAAAAAAGCCCCGCTACCGCGAGGCTTTTTTGTGTTGGGCGCTAAAATCCGTAAGTTACAGATTGGCCTGTTGTTGTCCTGGTGACGCTGGCGGCATATCTGGCCCTGACAGACTCTTCAAAAACTCGATAACGGCCATGCGCTCCTCATTGCTTAAGGAGTCCCCCCAGGTGTGCCCCATCTTTCCTCTAGCAAAGTTATTGGTATTGTAAATATAGGTCATATCGATTCTAGCTCGACTCTTCTCCGGGGCGGCGGCAGCGGTGGCGGCCAGGTCATCGTATTGTCCTTGGGATAGTGTCGTGTACTCCATTCCCACACTTTCAAAATTATAGGCATAGGGGCTTTGATCCCTCACCCAGATTTCAGGACGTAGTTTTGAATTCAACACGGCTTCAATCGTGGGAACAGAGCCGTTGTGAAAATAGGGGGCTGTCGTCCACACGCCAACGAGAGGTGGTGGAATATATCCGATCCCTTCCAATGGTTTATCCACCGGCGTTAGTTCAGGCGTTCCTTGTGCCTCATAGTAAGTGGCGAGTTTATCAAGGTGTTCGATAACGGGCCCGAACTCTGCAATAACTTCGCTATAGCTGGGATCCGTTCCGACGTTTCTTAGTATTTCCGAACCGCTGTAGTTCACAATCCAGGACCCTGGCGAACTATAGTCTGGGGCAGAAGGGTTTTTGGTGTATTCGCCGTGGCATTGAAAGCATGCAGCAAATGTAGACCTGTCTGCCGGCTCCAGTTCCCCATGGAAAATTTGAGCTCCCATCTCTACAAGTGAGGCGTCCAGCTGCTCAGGATAGACCGGTGATACTGTTTCCCTGGCAAATGCCAGAGCTCGAGCCGTCATTTCAACATGCTCTGCATGGCGGTCGTTAATGCGCTCGTTTCCGATACTAAAATTCAGCGAAAAATGAGCCGCATCGTAAGGGCCACCATCGCCATACCAGTAATCACGAACTTTGTACTTCATGGTCCACCAGGGCATTGCCTGTACTGGCGGTCGTGTTGTGTTCTGCATGAGTTCCGTGAGCTCTGTCTCTTCGTCTGACGTTAACAGGCCAGTTTTTGCAGGATCGGCAAGGCTTGCCGCCAGGTTCCAGACGGCATACTGGCCATAGTTATCGCCTCGTACGACCTCTCCCCGAACATCGGTTAGAGCAGTTGCTTCCTGCAAGATGCTGTTACTGGCAAGTCCAGCAACAACCACGCCATTAACGACGCCAGCATGACAGGCAAAGCAATTCAGGCTTGCGTACTGCTTGCCGTCGCGTTCGAATGGTGAAAGACCAAGATCCAGGGGAGATCCGGCTTCTTCCGTCACTGAAGGAAGGGAGCCTTCACTGTAATACTTACCTGCCAGTGAAGAGGCATCATATCCTAGTGCGTCTGCCTGGTTGGCAGCAACCACCTGCTGAAACTGCAGAGCGCTTAAAGGTATTGCCAAATCAAACATCGTTCCGGAAAGGATCTGGTTCAGGCCGGCTGCACCTTCGTCCGTGTAAGCGCTTTCTTCGAAACCAAAGAAAGAAAGGGAAAATTCCTCTTCATTTGAGGAAGCACTACCAAAAAACAGAACCATCGGTCCGGCGAGCAGTGTCGCCGCTATGCCGCGTCTGACAGCAGGTTTTATTTTTAATAATTTCAATGTCTTAAGATCTTTGGGTGTCATGATTGGTCTCTTCTCCAAAAGATTCCGGGATGTCACATAGATATGACAATTGGAGAAGAGTATAGGATGCGGGCGAATGTTTCGCTTGTACCAATCGACTGACTTTTAGCCCCTGCCTGGCTAGTTGGAATCGAACCCGAAAGACACGCTGAATTTTTTATCCTTTATGTTGCTCGGCGGGCCTCCTGTAATTTCGGACACAGCTCGATGGTAGTGAGACAAGTCATGGAACCCTGCTTCCTGCGCTGCCTCAGTGAAGTTCATGCCCCTGGCCAGCATTGGTACGGTTTTCCAGGCAGATACATTGCGAATATACAAAGAGAGCGTGCATTGCATCTCTTGTTTAAAGAGTGCCCGCAATCTGGAATCTGAAAGATGTACGTGATCGGCGAGTGACTTGATTGTTATTTCATTGGCAGGATGTTTTTCCACAAGAGCACATACTTTGCTGATCCTGGGGTCGAGAGCACGGGCCGAATTTTTGTCACACAGCGTGTACATAACCGAGTCGAAGAGCCGGGAAATCTCTGCCTGGTTTAGTGTTTTGTTAAAATTTTCTCTACAAATTTGTTGAGTAGAGCGTAGTTCTGCAACGGTGAGTGGCCTTGAAGATCTTCCATCCAGGGCATGAAGCAAATCCCTATACGTTGGCGTCGTAATAAATGCATCGAAGGTGGTGATATGGGAATCGATTGCGCGAATGCTGGCGTCATTTACAGTCGGGCCGAGAATAATACCTTGAAAACTTTCTTCCCGATTCTTGTCGTCTCGAAACAAAAAGGGTTCGTTTGCGGCGATGACAACAGCAATAGACAGGCGGCGGATCGAAGAACTCATACTATTTTCAGGAAATGATATATCTCGCCTGAAGAAGCAGCGATCCCAAAAATGTATCCGATGTTTTTCCATCACGGATCTCTCTAGTGGTTTTTTTACACGTTGCCTCTAAATTAAGCTTTGTTCGGTGTTGTGATTGCTGAGAATACTATAGGGTGCTTTTGGTGCGCTATGGCGTAGCTAAAGGAGGGTATTTGGGAATCGTTTGAATATCAATGATTAAATGGTGCCCAGAGGCGGAAGAAGCCGAACTGCGTCAGGCCGATTGGCCTCTGCTAGGAGCTGACAGAAAGGCCTCACATACAAAAAAGCCCCGCTATTGCGAGGCTTTTTGTATATGGTGCCCAGAGGCGGAATAATCCAAACAGCTTTGGGCTGTTTGGCCCCTGCGGGCTTCGTGCTGTCGCACTCGTTGAAAACTGCTGCCGCAGTTTTTCGAACCAGGTCGGTGGCTCTCATCCGGCCTCTACGCTCCACATACAAAAAAGCCCCGCTATTGCGAGGCTTTTTGTATATGGTGCCCAGAGGCGGAATCGAACCACCGACACGAGGATTTTCAATCCTCTGCTCTACCAACTGAGCTATCTGGGCATATCTTTTCTTGCCTTGTTGAGGGGCTGCGTTTGAGGCTGCGGCCACAACAAGGCGCGTATTAAAACCGTTGCGGCGGCCTTAGTCAAGTCTTCGGGGCACAAAAGCCTGGCGTGATTTACTCGCCGTCCGGCTTTGAGTCCGGGTCAGCCTCAGGGGCGACATAGCCGCTGGCGCTGTCAAACGACTCATTGGCAAAGAAACGGTCCATCTGCTCCTGCAGATAGCGCCTGTCGTCAGCCGAGGCCATGCTCAGGTGCTTTTCGTTAATCAGCATGACCTGCTGTTTCTGCCAGTCCTGCCACGCCTGAGCGGAGACATTGTCGAACAGCTCCTGGCCTTTCGCTCCCGGATACGGCGGCATGGGCAGGCCCGGCAGTTGTTTCTGGTATTTCTTGCAGAATACGGTGCGACTCATGGTGTCCCTCTAAGATTGGTCTGTGTTTAGTGTGTGGTGTCCAGCCAGCCGGTCCAGCAATTTTTTGACCGGAGCAGCGAGGCCGAGCTTGAGAGAATGGTCCAGTGGATACCAAAGGTAACCGGCAGAATCCTTTACCTGCGGCGATGCTGCAGCACGCACCAGCACGGGTGTAATGTGCAGATGAAAGTGGCTGAACGTATGGCGCAGCGCGGGCCACCGCTCATCCTGTTCGCTGCCATGGCTTTGCAACCAGTCTGCCAGTGCCTGATCGTCAGCACACTCCGGCAGGCTCCACAGGCCGCCCCATAAACCGCTGGACTGACGCTGTTGCAACATGACCGTGGCATCGTCGTGATAACACAGAATCATGTATGTCTGTTTCTGCGGCAAGGTTTTTTTCGGTTTGCTGACTGGCAATTGCGAGGTGATGCCCTGGTTGTAGGCCTCGCATCCGGACTGCAGCGGACAGTTTGAGCAGGCAGGTTTGCTGCGAGTGCACACGGTGGCGCCGAGATCCATCATTGCTTGTGTATAGGCCGCAATCTCCTTCTGCGGCGTCGTGTCCTCGGCAATCTGCCAGAGCCGCGCCAGTGTTCGGGTTTCTCCGGACCAGCTTTGAATCGCGTGGTACCGGCACAGAACACGCTTTACGTTGCCATCCAGGATGACGCCGCGCTGTCCCATCGCCAGCGCCAGGATGGCCCCGGCGGTAGAGCGGCCGATACCGGGCAATGCGGTCAATGCCTCAATGTCGGGCGGGAACTCCCCCTGGTATTGCTCGCAAATCATCTGGGCGGTTCTATGCAGATTACGCGCACGGGCGTAGTAGCCCAGGCCGGTCCATAAATGCAGCACTTCATCCTGCGGTGCCGAGGCCAGTGATTGCACATCAGGAAAGCGCGCCATGAATCGCTGATAATAAGCAATGACCGTGCTCACCTGCGTCTGCTGCAGCATGATCTCCGACACCCAGACCCGGTAGGCCGTCGTGGACTGTTGCCAGGGCAGGTCATGACGGCCGTGCTGGTAAAACCACTCCAGCACGGCCTCGGTATCGATCAGATTAGTCAACGTGGTGTTCCGCCAAAGACTGTCAGCATGTTATTGGTTCTGGAACAGATCCTGAATCCGGTTGCGCAGCCGGTCAACCTGTTCACCCAGTGCCTCGCTGGCACGTTGCTGAATTTCGTCCCTGGCGATGGCTGCAAACACCTCGCGTACACGTTGCAGATCCGGGCTGCAGTATTGCAGCGCCGCATCGTCGAAAGCGGCATCGCAACGCACCGGCCAGGCAACATTCTGGAAATCTTCATTAACGCGTATGGTCTGTAATGCCGGTTCCCCAAGAATGGAGAAATCAAGACGGTAATCGAACTCACCCGCCGCCAGGTCAATGCCACCGGTACCGCTGATGTCAAAGTTGTCCAGGCGGACATTCAGCTCCTGATTGTCATCAATGCCATCAACAAAAATCAGGAATGCCTCGGCATTGTTGAAACGGACAACGTCGGGCCACTGCGCCGCGATATTGCCGCTTGGGCTGAGCACAGAAATGGCCGAGAACACGCGTTTGAGCATGGTGATGTTGACCGAGCTGTCATTGACCTGCAGTGTGCTGGCGCCATCTATACTGTCGAACAGCGCGTTTACCGTGTCGCCCTGCATCATATGGGTGGTGCTGGCATTAAAGCGGCCGGTGAAAAAATCCAGTCTTGGCATATCGGCGGTCAGGGCGCTGGCACTGATATTATTGAGCCCGGTCTCGACGGCCAGCTGTGCCGGCGATGCACTGGCATCAAGATTGATGGTGGCGTCCAGCTCGCCGTCATAGAATCCGACTGGCTGGGTGTCGATATTAAGCACACCGTCCTGCAGTTGCAGGCCGAACGCCACCGGCGCGAATTGCAGGCCAGACATAGCCAGTGATTCAAGTCGATGTTCGCCGCGGATATTCATGCTGCGCAGGAAATCAATGGGCAGTGCGGTGTCGGCGCTGCTGGTCACGGTCGCCGAGCCTGGTTGCGAGTCTGAAGCATCGGTGGCAGCAGCGGTTTCGGTGTTCGCAGTTGCCGGCAGCAGGGCATCCAGGTCGATTGCATCTGCTGTCAGGTTGTAAGCCAGTAATGCCTGCCGGGTGTCAGTGGCAAACAGGTAGTCGCCGCGTAACTCCGCTGTGGTCCCGTCCAGCGCAATGGTCAGTCCGCCAAGCGTAGCGCCGGTGCTATCGCCATTGGCCTGCAGGTTCTGAATGCTGAATTGCTGTTCATTGTGCGCAGGCATGCTGTCTTCATCAATGGCCATAAAGTTCGCCAGCAGATGACTCAGGTTAAAGGTATTGCTGGACAGACTGGTCTGCCAGCGCATGGCATTACGAAAATCGCTGACACTGAGGTCGCCGCTGAGTACCAGCGGGCTGACATTAAGCCGCAGGTCATCAAGATTGATATTGCCGCCGTTGAAATCGACCTGCGCGGTGGAGGCCAGTTCCATGGTCAGATCCTGACCGCTGACTTCATTGATCAGGCGCATACTGAGTTCGAGTGGGAAGGGGCGGTTCTCCAGGTTGGTGTTCTGGCTGCTCAGGTTTATATTCTGCAGGCGTGTGTCAATATTATTGCTCAGGTCGCGGACGGCGATACTGGCATTAATGACGCGTATTTCGGCAATGTTAATGTCTATGGGAAGGTCAGTACTGCTGGCGCCGGGCTGTTCCGGCGCCGCCGGGCTGCTGTCAGTGTTAACCAGCCAGTTGGCCTGACCCTGAGCATCAACAAACCAGTTGATATGCAGGTTTTCGGCTACCAGTTCCTGTACGGCCAGGTTTCCGTACAGCAGGCTGCCGATATCAAGCTTCAGTGCAATATTGGAGAAGGCGGCCAGTTCCTGCGGCGTGACGCCGTTGCGCAGACTGACATCAGTTATGCTCAGGCCAAACACTGGGCGGAATGTCCAGTCGATGTCCCCGTTGATGCGCAGTTGCATGTCCGCCTGTTGCGAGACAGCTGTTTCAATCGCGGGTTTGTAGCGATTGGGGTCGATGACAGAGAACAGAATGAACGCCAGCACGACAGCAAATACTGCCAGGCCGGCCAGCAGGAAAATCAGATACTTGAATAGTTTCGACATAGATTCTGGCGTCCCGTACCGCAATGTGGGGGAAGGACTTAAAAGTTTAACGGATTAGTGCGGCCAATGCACGATTCGCCGAGGCGGTTCAGGTGGCTGTAGCGTAGCAAAGAGTGCAGATACAGAAAGGCCCGCGAGCAGTACTCGCGGGCCTTCGGCTGGCTCACTCCCTGAGTCCGGAATGAAGTCTCAGGACTCCATCTCTTCAGCTATCGCAGTCTCCAGTTCAGCCATCAACTCCTCGTCGGCGGCCGCCAGCTGGATGATCTGGTTATACTGCTGAATGGAAATGTCGTTGTCAGTTACTGCTTCCTGCATCTCCGCCTGAGCCTGCTGTTGCAGGGTGCTGGCCTGATTCTCGTCAGTGACAGCCTGGAGTTGTTCGGCATAGCGCATCTGAATAGACATGATGTCACCATAGGCATCAACAAACTTTGCTTTCAGGTCGGCGTCAATGTCAGCAGCGCTTTGTGGCACATCGGCAGCAGGTTCAGTCGGTGCGGCCTGCTGGGCATGCGCAACGCTGGCAGTAAAAATGAGCGCAAACAGGGCGTGCAGGCCGAGTAATTTCTTAATCATGGTTAACTCCTTTACAACGTCACCGGAGTTGCTGCAATCGCGGTTAGCATGATACTGCTGAAACCTAAAAATGTATTTTAAATACAAAGATGTAGCGCGACTAAACAACAGCGCGTGACTTATTGATGGTATGCCGTTACAGCGCGAGCACCAGAGTGCAGTCTGCGGCTGAGCCTGTCAGGGCTGGCACCTTGCGTGTCAATACACATACTTGTGAATCGTTACAGACCATACTAGCTGGGACGAGCTGTGTCCAGTTGACTGTCCCGGGTATGGGCAGCAGCTCACAGTCCCAGTGCTTGCAGTAGCACGTCATCGCTGGTGTTGGTGGCGTTGGCAGCATTCACAAACAAAGCGCGGGTCAGCAAAGCTGGCCCCTGGGGCTCGCAAAGGCGTATAATGCGCGCGCATTTTCACGTTTCTTATTCGAATGAGCGAATCAGCCCGGGATTTATCCATGAGCACACCCATGACCACAGAAAAGCCCGATCGTCAGGCCAGTGTAGAGCGCAATACCAAAGAGACACAGATTCGCGTGAGCGTGAACCTGGATGGTAGCGGCGAACTTAAGTGCCAGACCGGCCTGCCATTTCTTGATCACATGCTGGATCAGGTAGCGCGTCATGGTTTGATCGATCTGGACATTCATGCCGTAGGCGATCTGGACATAGATGCTCACCACACAGTGGAAGATCTGGGTATCACCCTGGGTCAGGCGTTTTACAAGGCGCTGGATCGCAAAGGTATCCGCCGCTATGGGCACGCGTATGTGCCGCTTGATGAAGCCCTGTCCCGTGTCGTGGTCGATTTTTCCGGCCGCCCGGGTCTTGAGTTCAATGTGCCGTTTACCCGAGCCTCGGTGGGTGGCTTTGATGTCGATCTGTTTTATGAGTTCTTCCAGGGTTTTGTCAATCACGCGCTGGTGACGCTGCACATCGACAATCTGCGCGGCCAGAACAGCCACCATCAGGTTGAGACCGTGTTCAAGGCCTTCGGCCGTGCTCTGCGTATGGCGATGGAAATTGATCCGCGCAGCGCGGACGTGATTCCGTCGACCAAAGGCAGTTTGTAAGCAGCCAGTTGGTTAAAGCCAGTTTGAAAAAATCCGGACCCTCTGAATTATGAACAACGTAGCCGTCATAGACTATGGCATGGGCAATCTCCATTCTGTTGCCAAAGCAATGGAAAGTCTGGGCAAAGACGTCCGCGTCGATGTTACCGGTGATGCAGAGCGTATTCTGGCCGCCGACCGCATTATTTTCCCAGGCGTTGGCGCCATCCGCGACTGCATGGCAGAAATACGTCGACTGGGTGTTGATGCCATCGTCACTGAGGCGCTGGCGCAAGGCAAACCGGTGCTGGCTATCTGTGTTGGTATGCAGGCATTGATGAACAGCAGTGAAGAAAATGGTCGCGTTGACTGTCTGGGGCTGCTGCCCGGCTCAGTGAAGCGATTTGGTGGCGGCAACAGCCTGCTTGATGTGGACGGTCAGCGCTTAAAAGTCCCACACATGGGATGGAACTGTGTTCAGCAACGTGGCGAACATCCCCTGTGGCATAACATTGCAGATGATAGCCGGTTCTATTTTGTGCACAGCTATTTTGTCGCGCCGGATAATGATGATCAAGTATCAGGTGTCACTGAATACGGTCAAGTGTTCGCGGCGGCGTTGAGCAAGGACTCTTTATTTGCTGTGCAATTCCATCCGGAAAAGAGTCAGCACTGCGGTCTGCAGTTGCTGAACAATTTCCTGCACTGGGACGGGCGCGTCTGAACAACAGTCGCGAGTCAGAGTTTCAAAATTTTATGTCAAGGTGTGAACAATGTTGGTAATCCCTGCAATCGATCTTAAAGACGGCCAGTGCGTGCGGCTGCGGCAGGGCCGCATGGAAGATTCCACGGTTTTTTCCGACGACCCGGTCAAAACCGCAGGTCACTGGAGAGATCAGGGGGCGCGTCGACTTCACCTGGTCGACCTGAACGGCGCGTTTGCCGGGGAGCCGGTCAACGGCGCAATTGTGGAGGCCATCGCCAGAGCCTATCCGGACCTGCCATTGCAGATCGGCGGCGGTATCCGCGATCTTGAGACCATTGAATATT
Organism: Pseudohongiella acticola; assembly: GCF_001758195.1. NCBI lineage: Bacteria > Pseudomonadati > Pseudomonadota > Gammaproteobacteria > Pseudomonadales > Pseudohongiellaceae > Pseudohongiella > Pseudohongiella acticola. The sequence continues at coordinate 1,650,875 of NZ_MASR01000001.1, read as the reverse complement.
ATCTCAATGTCGGTGTTAAACATGTGATCATCGGCACCCAGGCGGTCAGGCATCCGCCGTTTGTGGCCGAAGCCTGCAAAGCGTTTCCGGGTCGTATCATTGTCGGGCTCGACGCCAAAGATGGCTGGGTAGCGACCGACGGGTGGGCGGAAGTGTCTACGGTCAATGTCGTCGATCTCGCCCGTCAGTTTGCCGACAATGGCGTTGAAGCAATTATTTATACCGACATTGCCCGTGATGGCATGATGCAGGGTGTCAATGTCGAAGCCACCCTGCGGCTGGCGCGCGCATCCACAATACCGGTCATTGCCTCTGGTGGTGTCAGTCGAATGGATGACATAGAAGGCTTGTGTCAGGTTGCTAGAACTGAGGTCGGCGCGGGTATCATGGGTGCCATTACCGGTCGCGCGATCTATGAAGGTGCGCTGGACCTGGCGCAGGCGCAGGCATACTGCGACCGCTTTGCCGGCGGCGCAGAGAACACCGGGGCGGGAGCGTAATATGGCACTGGCTAAGCGCATCATTCCCTGCCTGGACTGCGACAAGGGTCGTGTTGTCAAAGGCGTCAAGTTTCTTGATATCCGTGACGCAGGTGACCCGGTCGAGATCGCAAAACGTTACAGTGACGCCGGCGCCGACGAAATAACCTTTCTTGATATCACGGCCTCCAGCGAAGGCCGGGAAACTACGGTCAAGACCGTTGAAGCCATCGCCAGTCAGGTGTTCATTCCGCTGACCGTGGGCGGCGGTATTCGGACTCTGGAAGACATTCGTACCATGCTGAACGCGGGTGCAGACAAGATAGCGATCAATACTGCCGCGGTGACCAGTCCTGAATTTGTGCGTGCGGCAGCGCAGCGATTTGGTTCGCAGTGCATTGTTGTTGCCGTCGACGCTAAAAGAGTCAGCGCAGTAGACGAACCTGGCCGATGGGAGATCTTCACTCACGGTGGTCGTAAGCCGACGGGCCTGGATGTCATTGACTGGGTCAAGCGCATGGTCAGTTATGGCGCCGGTGAAATCCTGCTCACCAGCATGGATCGTGACGGCACCAAAATTGGCTTTGATCTGGAATTGAACAGGGCGGTCAGCGATGCGGTTGATGTTCCCGTGATCGCATCCGGTGGCGTTGGCAATCTGCAGCACCTGGCCGATGGCGTGACCCAAGGCGGTGCGGACGCGGTACTGGCGGCCAGCATTTTCCACTTTGGCGAACACAGTATCCCCGAGGCCAAGCAGTTCATGGCCGATCAGGGCATTACCATGCGGCTGGATATTAGCTGACGCGAAGGCTGGGTTTCTGGCTTTGCTTGTGGAGACTCACGTTGCGCCACAGCAGTTGACCGCTGGCACCATCGCGAGCCTGTAAGCCGATGATTAAAACCGGTCAGGGAAACGTGAGCAGCGCTGAGGCAGGCACCAGCGTAATTTCAAGTGCGGGCAGGTCGTCCAGTGCCTGCTCCAGATACTCAAGTGTCTCCGGATAGGGGTGTCCTATCGCCACGGCAAAACCCTGGCTGCGCGCGATGTCCAGTGCGCGCTTAAACTCGCGATCGATTGCTTCGTGTGAGGCTTCGTTGTCCAGGAAGACGTGCCGTTTCATCGTAGGCACCTGATTCTCAAGAGCGACTCTTGCCGCCACACTTTTACCGGTGGTCATGCTGTCGACAAAAAACAGGTCCTGCGCTTTCAGTTCCCGCATGACCCATTGCATGGGCTGTTCGACGGCGGTCAGCTCACTGCCCGTGTGATTGTTGACGCCGGCGATGTGAGGGATGTCAGCAATTGCTGCGCGCAGGGTCTGCGTGAATTCTGCCTCGGTCAGGGTCAGAGTCAGTCCGCCTTCTCCCAGTGCCATGCCTGCCAGATTACTCATCGGTGCGTGCAGCATGACTTCCTTGCCGGCGTCATGGGCCATCTGTGCCAGCATTTTGCCGTGTGGTGTGAACGGCAATACGGCGTAGGTGATAGCGCCCGGAAGGTTGACCGCTCGTTCACCAGCCTCGGCGTTGTAGCCGATGTCATCCAGTATGATGGCCAGTCGGTTGACGGCAATCACCGTAGTGTCGACGACAGGCTCGTCGGCGTTGGCAGCTATCGTGTGTTCCGGCGCTGGTGCGTCAATTCCAGCTGTGTCGGTGGCAGGCGTCTCAGTGAAATCCAGTGTGCTTGTATCGCTGACTCCGTTATTATTGCTATCACTAGCGGTGTCACTGATCATGCTGCCGGTGGCTTCATCAGGTGTATCGAAAGCCGCCTGTTCGGTGCCGTCAGGATCGCTGTCAGCCAGCGCTACCATCAGAATCAGTCCAGACAACAACGCAGCCGCCAACGCGATATGGGTATTACCCGGTTGTGCCGCGAAGCTTCGCCAGCGCTTGATGAAGCTGTCGACGTGTTTGTTCATTCCTCGCTCTGGCGACGTTGCCGCCCGCTCTCCATGATGTGCCAGCCTTTGAGCAGCGTCAGGGCTTCGTTTAACTGGTAGTCACTGACCACAATCTGTTCCGAACTGGTAATTGGGGTCGGTGCGTTGTTGCCTGGCTCTGACTCGTCGGCGCCAGGCAGGTGACCCTCCAGGTCGCGTTCAGAGTAGATGCCGCGTCGTGGCATCTGGCGTGTCACCAGCGCTTCATCAACAACGATATCGGGCTCGATTCCCTGCGCCTGAATTGAACGGCCGGACGGAGTAAAGTAAAGCGACGTGGTTAGCTTAAGGGCGCGTTCGTTGTTAAGTGGCAACACCGACTGAACCGAACCTTTGCCAAAACTGCGTGTGCCCATGATAACGGCACGGCCTTGATCCTGTAGTGCGCCGGCAACAATTTCGGCAGCCGAGGCTGAGCCGGTGTTAATCAGCACCACCAGCGGTACGCCGTCGCTGGGGTCAGCGCTGGTGGCAAAGAAATTGCCATCGGAATCGTCAAAGCGACCTTCGGTGTAAACGATCTGGCCGCTGGAGATAAAGGCATCAACCACCTGGACCGATGACTGCAGAATGCCACCCGGGTTGTTGCGCAGGTCCAGAACCAGACCATTGAGTGTGCCATTTGACTCTTTCATTTCATTGAGAGCATCAACAACGTCGCGTCCGGTGTTGGTCCGGAACTGAGCGATGCGAAGATAGCCAAAGCCCGGCTCGAGCATGCGATGACGCACGCTGGTAGCAGAGATCACTTCGCGGGTCAGGGTGACGTCAATGGGTTCGGATTCGGTATTGCGCATCAGGGTAATGTCGACATCACTGCCGGGCTCGCCACGCAGCATTTCTACTGCATCATTGATCAGCATGTCGCGAACCGGGCGGCCGTTGATTTCCACAATCAGGTCGCCTGGCATCACGCCTGCGCGTGCCGCTGGCGTATCATCAACCGGTGTGATGACCTTGATGTAACCGTCTTCTTCGCCGACCTCAATGCCCAGGCCACCAAACTCGCCTTCGGTGCTTTCCTGCAGGTTGTCGTAATCGTCTGCGCTCAGGTAAGCAGAGTGTGGATCGAGTCCGGCCAGCATGCCGCGGATGGCATAATCAATCAGGGTCCGGTCGTCGATATCTGACACATAGGCGGTACGAATCGCCTCCAGGGCTTCAGCGAACAGGCGGACCTCTTCGATAGGCAAGGGTCGGACACGGCTGTCAGAACTGATGTTGTTGGTGCTATCAACGCCGGTGACTTCCGGGGGCGCGTCGCTCGCATCCAGGTCAATGATGCCTGCTTCGGGTTCGACCACTGGCTGGGCAGCAGCGCTGAAGGCAGCTCCCATACCGGTGGCGAACATTGCCAGCAGCAGTGCACGCTGACAAACGCCGCGCACGCGGGCGACACTGTGATGTCTGCCGGCGGTTGCGATTGTGTGATTCGTGCTGCCTGTGACAAAGGCGGTGATACTTGACAACATGTCTGCTCCTGCGATCCTGTGATTAGCTGTTAAGACCGTACTGATTTGCATTCTATGCGCTTGCGGCTTCGCTGGGTAGCCATTCAGTCAGCGGCGGTCAGCCAGTCCTGCGGATTCAGTGTCCGGCTGTTCTGCCGGATTTCGAAATACACACCCGGCGCGCCATTGCCAGCATCGCTTCCCGACACGGCCAGCGCCTCACCCCGATTGACCCAGTCCCCGGTCCCTTTGGTGAAATTCTGCATGTGGGCATACAGGCTGATATAGCTGTTGCCATGGTCGACTACAATCAGGTTGCCGGATCCTCGCAGCCAGTCTGCGAACACCACCCGTCCATTGTGCACGGCTCTGACCGTGGTGCCGGATTCGGTGCCGATGATAATGCCCTGGCGCTGCAGGCTGCCGCCATAGGTCTGGCCAAAGCGGGCCAGTATGTCGCCGCTGACTGGCCAGGGCAGCTCGCCACGGGCCTCAGCAAACGGCGTTGCGTCTTCCGGCGCGGGGATATCAACGATAATACGATTGATCTCGTCAATCAGTTCCTGCAGATGCTCACGATCCTGCAGCAGTTGCTCAAGTTCATTGCGGCGCAGGGCCATGTCGGCATTGAGGCTGGCAATCAGGCGGGTGCGCTCGCGCTGGCTGTTCTCCAGGTTTTCGCGCTGGATTGCCAGCGCGGCATTGCTTGTGGCCAGCGTGGTCTGGGTCTGATCAATGTCGGCGCGTGTCTGCGCCAGTGCCTCCAGCGTTTGCTGAAACTGACGAATCTGCTGCAAACGGTCTTCGTTGAAAGCACTAAAATAAACCATCATACGTTGAGCGGTCGTCGGATCCTGTTGCGTCAATAACAGTTGCAACTGGCTGTCACCGCCACTGATGTAGCTGGCGCGCAGGGCGCGGGCAACAATGGTGCGCTGGGTTTCGCTGTCGGCCAGCAGCCGGTCCTGCTGCTGATTCAGCTCGCCCAGTTCCGCATCCAGGCGCGCGATATCCTGCTGATTGCTGGCGATGTCCTGATTGATGTCGTCAATACGCTGGTTCAGCTCACTGAGCGCCGCTTCCTCTTCTGAGCGCTGGCTGCGCGCCTGTTGCAGCCAGTTCTCGATCTGCCCGATGCTGTCATCCAGCGCGGCCAGTTGCGCCTCCGTTGCTTCCTGCTGCGCATGGGCGGGCCAGGCGATACTGAGCGCTGCCAGCCCCAGCCCGAAAACCAGCGCAACGGCGGGCATCATGCGTCTGTCGCGCGTGTCTGCCGCAGTCGCCGTCATGGTGCCATCAGCACATGGCCGGTCATCTCGGCCGGCACCTCCATGTCCATCAGTTTGAGCAGTGTCGGTGCAATGTCAGACAGCGCTCCCTCCTGCGTGAAGCGCCAGGTGCGTTCGCCGACATAAACCAGAGGCACCGGGCCGCTGGTATGCGAGGTCAGCGCCTGACCTGATTCGGCATCCAGCATCTGCTCCACGTTGCCGTGATCGGCAGTGATCAGACACTGGCCGCCACTATCGCGAATCGCCTTCATCAACTGCCCCAGACACTTATCAAGTGTTTCCACCGCCTTTACCGCTGCTTCAAAACTGCCGGTGTGGCCCACCATGTCGCCATTGGCATAATTACAGATGATGGCGTCGTATTCGCCAGAACGAATGGCGGCGTCGAGTTTGTCGGTGACTTCCGGTGCGCTCATTTCCGGCTTCAGGTCATAGGTGGCAACATCGGGTGAAGGCACCAGAATACGGTCTTCGCCCTCGTAAGGCTGCTCGCGTCCGCCGCTGAAGAAAAATGTGACATGGGCATATTTTTCGGTTTCAGCAATGCGCAACTGGGTACGGCCCTGGCTGGCCAGGTATTCGCCCAGCGTGTTGTGCAGGGATTGGGGCGGGTAAGCACAATGTGTGAATGACTTCAGATCGGCCGAGTATTCCGTCAGTGTGACAAACTCGGCGAGCCTGGGCGCAGATTTGCGCTCGAAACCGTCGAACTCTGGATTCACGAAGGCATTGGCGAGCTGGCGGGCGCGATCGGCACGGAAATTCATGAACACCACGCTGTCGCCATCGGTCATGGGGACGGCGTCGCCAATGCGGGTCGCTTTGACGAACTCATCATCTTCCTCGCGCGCATAGGCAGCATTCAGTGCAGCATCAACTGAATCGGAGTGATAGTCGGCCTCGCCCAGCGTGATCAGGTCATAAGCGCTCTGCATGCGATCCCAGCGCTGGTCACGATCCATGGCAAAATAACGCCCGACAATAGACACAATGCGTCCGATGCCGGCATCGTTCAGTGCTTTTTCCACCTTCTGCAGTGACGCCATGGCGCTTCGCGGAGGCATGTCCCGGCCGTCCAGAAAGGCGTGCAGGTAAACCTGTTTCACGCCCTTGTCTTTTGCCAGTTTGATCATTGCCAGAATATGGTTTTCGTGACTGTGGATGCCGCCGGGTGACAGCAGGCCCATGATATGCAGTGATTTTTTGTTGGCGGCAGCCGTGCTGGCGGCGTCGGCCAGTACCTTGTTGTCAAAAAAATCACCGGTCTCAATCGCCTTGTCGATCATGGTCAGGCTTTGATACACCACGCGCCCTGCGCCCAGGTTCATGTGACCGACTTCGGAATTACCCATCTGGCCACTGGGCAGTCCCACATCAATACCCGATGTCGTAATCAGTGTATGGGGGCATTCGCGCCAGAGTTGGTCCCATACCGGCGTGTTGGCAGCAGCGATGGCATTGGAGTCGGTTTCTTCGCGGTGGCCCCAGCCATCAAGAATCAGTAGCAGGGCAGTGCGGCGCGGCGTGTTGGCGGTCATGAATGGCCTCTATGCGTTGTGGGATTTCTGGTCATTATTATCGCGGAAACGGTGGCAAAGTACCATTGCCGGCCACAGCCGTGTATACTTCGCAGCCTTGCAACGGCGTAACACCGCATTGATACCACATCAGGATATTTCAGGGCTTTAGACGTCATGGAGCAGTATTTAGAATTTATCGGTAATAATCTGGTACTTGTGGGTATCTGGATTGCACTGGCTTTGGCGCTGATTTTTCATCGCAGCAAGACTGGTGCGCAGGCTGTGGGTCCGCAGCAGGCGGTGATGATGATCAACCGCAACGATGCTGTGGTGCTCGATATCCGCGAAAAAAAGGATTATGACACCGGGCACATTGTTGATTCGGTGCACATCCCGCACACAAAACTCGGTGCTCAGGTTGCGGGTCCGGATAAAGAGCTGGAAAAAATGAAATCCCGCCCCATTATTGTTGTATGCAAAATGGGACAGCATTCGGGAGATGCCTGCAAGATTCTGCGCAGTGCGGGTTTTGATCAGGTTGTAAAGCTACGCGGCGGAATGGCCGAGTGGCGGGCGCAGAATCTGCCTTTGATACAGAAGGCTGAGAAGTCCAAGGGCGCTGATAAAAAAGGGGCTGATAAGAAGGCAGGCAAAAAAGCTGCTAAACCCCGGCCCCGTAAAGGTGACAAAGCTACCGCAAACTCAGCGCCTGAGTTGGCCCCGGTGGCCGACCCGCTAGCGGGCCCGGCAGTCAGTGCCAGTGATGAGGCCGGATCAGTAGCCCCGGAAGCGTCGCAGCCCGAAGACGGCAGGACCGCGGAAGCGCCGGCCGGGCAGGAAGAGGTCAGGCAAGACAACAGGTAACACCGTAGTAAGGTTTGAATTTTTCATAAACGACTGAAAGCAAGAGAGACTGTTTTATCATGGCAGAGAACGAAAACAACCAGAATGGTAACGCGGCCGCCGCACAGGGCGACCAGCAACAGGGTCCGATGTTTGCACTGCAGCGCATCTACTTGAAGGACACCTCTTTCGAATCCCCCAAAAGCCCGGATGTATTCAAGGGTCAGTGGGCGCCGAAGATCACGTTTAACCTGAACACCAGCAACGAGAAGCTGGACGAGGGCGTTTACAACGTTGTCCTGCGTCTGACAATCGAAGCCAAACAGGAAGATGCAATTGCGTTCCTGGTGGAGGTTCAGCAAGCGGGCATTTTCACGCTGGACCGTTTCAACGAAGGCGACCTTGAGCGCGCACTGGCCACTGTATGCCCGAACATCCTGTTCCCGTATGCACGTGAAACTATCGACGCACTGGTTGTGCGCGGCAGCTTCCCGCCTGTCATGCTGGCACCGGTCAATTTTGATGCCGTTTACGCGCAATCAAAAGCACAGAAAGAGCAGCAGGGCCAGGCCGCTCCGCAAGCCTGATCTGCACTTGAGCGGCCTGTTGTAAAACGTTTTCAACAGGCCGCTGCTAGGTGAGGCCGGAGAATCCGGTCTGACGCAACGCCTCATACAGGCCAATTGCCACTGAATTGGATAAATTCAGGCTACGGCTGTCAGCCTGCATGGGGATTCGCACGAGTTGCGACGCTGGCAGTGCTTCCCGAATATCAGCGGGCAACCCTCGGGTTTCCGGTCCGAACAATAATCCGTCTCCAGCCTGGTACAGCACGCTACTGTAGCTCTGCGTAGTTTTGGTAGTAAACGCTAACAACCGCTGCACTGCAGACCCTTCAAGGAATTGCGTCCAGTTTTGCCAGCGCTTTACGTTGCTTAGCGCATGGTAATCAAGTCCGGCGCGCCGCACGCTCTTTTCACTTAAATCAAAACCCAGTGGTTCGATCAGATGCAGGCAGGCGCCGGTATTGGCCGCCAGACGGATGATGTTGCCGGTATTGGGCGGGATCTCGGGTTGGTACAAAACGATATGTATCAAGTCGTTATTCAATTTATTCTGTCAAATAGACCCCAAATATACCCCTGAAGCCGGCTTTTTGCTATAGAATCTGGCTACTTAAGCTTTATAATTCAACAATTTTAGGCGCTGGGGAAAGGAGACGGTTTTTGCTGGCATTGTTTGGTAAGAAAAAGCGCGCGGAAGGTCTGGTCGGCTTGTCGATCAATGACCAGCGTATCGCGCTGGCTCATATCACGCGCACGCGAGACGATGTGTTTCTGGAGAACTGCGTCAGGCGGGATATCACTGCCACGACTTCACGTCACCAGCAATTGGCCGATATAGTGGCTGAGGCAGGCCTTGTCGGTGCCGAATGCAGCTGTGTGCTGGGGCCGCGGGATTACAATATTTACCTGGTTGAGTCGCCACAGGTTGCAGAAGACGAAGTCAGTGCTGCCGTGCGCTGGAAGATCAAGGACTTGCTGGACATGCCTGTCGATCAGGCGGTGGTTGATGTTTTTGCCTTGCCCGAGCAGGCGTTTCAGGGCCGCAGCAAAATGGTATATGCCGTGGCTGCCTCGCGAACCGCGGTGGCAGAGCTGATTGATACCGTCGATCGCGCCGGTCTCCAGCTTCAGTCCATCGATATTCCGGAACTGGCGATGCGCAATATCAGCACTCAGGTGATGGATGATCGCAATGGCCTGGCATTCATTTCACTGAAAGAAAGCGGCAGCACCATGAATGTCAGCCGCAACGGTGAGCTTTACCTGACGCGCAAGATCAACACGCAAGTAGGGCCCGACGCGCTCATGCAGGATGACTGGGAAATGGTGCGAGACCGGCTGGCGCTGGAGATTCAGCGGTCTCTGGACTATTACGAAAGTCAGATGGGGCAAAATCCCATCAACCAGATCATGATTGCGCCCCGACTCAAGGATACCGAGTCGATGATGAACAGCCTGGGCGAAGCACTGGCGGCGCCAGTCGGGGTGCTTGATTACATCCATGAGCTGGCGTCTCCCGATTCAGTGACTGCAGAAATGAAAGGTGCATGCATGATGGCAATAGGTGCGGGCTTGCGCACAGATTTGGTTGGGGGAGGTCAGTAATGGCAGCAACCACGCAACAGATCAACCTGCTGCTGCCGGAGTTGCGACCACGCCGTGACTGGCTGAACGCTGCGCGTTTGTCACTGGTGTTGGTCGCCATTGTGACCGTGTTGTTGTTGAATGCCGGCTGGACTGCCTGGCAGTCAGGGCGGCTAGCCGATCAGTTGGAAGTGGCGCAGGCGGCCTTGAATGCGCAGACCGAACGCACAGAAGAGATTGAGCGCGATGTCGCGGGCCGCGCCACCGATCAGGCGCTGATTCGTGAAATGGAAAGCCGGGAGCAGCGACTGGCGCAATCGCGTGAATTGTATGATTTCATGAGTACAACAACACTGGGCAATCTGAGCGGTTACTCTGAGCACCTGAAGGATCTGTCCCGGGCGTCGTTTCCCGGGCTCTGGTTGCGGCAATTCAGCATCAGCGGTGACGCGTCGCACGTGCTTCTGCAAGGCAGTGCGCAACAGGCCGCTATGTTGCCTGACTTTGTCGGTCGCTTAAGCATGGGAGACAGCGAAATCCGCAACCAGCGTTTCAGTCGTCTGACATCAACACGAACACGGGCAGGCACTGACGAGCCTGTGTACGATTTTGTGCTGGAGACCAACTGATGAGCCCAAAAGACCAGATACGTCGTATTGAAGACAGCTTCGACAGTCGCTCAATGGCAGAAAAATGCCTGATCGGGCTCCTGCTGGTCGTGCTGGTCGTCTGGGCATTCAATGCTTTGTACCTGACACCGCGCCGGGACGCAAATACGGCCCTGTCGCGGCAGATCACTGCCGCCGGATCGCAATTGGCAGTGATGCAGCAGCGTGAACGGCAGGCAGAAATATCAGCCACTCAGGACCCCAATCAGGCGGCCAGGCAGCGAATAGAACGGGCCATCGCAGCGCAGGCGGAATTACAGGGCGACATTGAGCAACTCGCCGGCAATCTGGTGACGCCGCAATCGATGACGCGGTTGTTGACCTCGATTCTGGAAAGCCAGTCTGGCCTTGAGTTGGTCAAAGTTGAAAATCGCGATCCGCAGCCAATGCGACAAACATCGCCCGGGGCTGCTACAGACCAGAATCGAGATATTTCTGAGGAAGTTGATGGCCTGGCAACTGGTCAGCAGGTTTTCAAGCACAGTTTGATGCTTGACCTTGAGGGTGACTATCTGAGCCTGATTCTGTATCTGCAGCGTATAGAAGGCTTCAGCGAGCGATTTTTCTGGGATCAGATTACCTTTGCCAGGACTGAATGGCCGGTGGGCACTATTCGACTTGAAATTCACACCTTGAGCACAGAGGAGGGCTTTGTTGGTGTATAGGTTGATGCTGCTTTCGCTGTTTTTTGTCTCGGGGCTGGCTCTGGCGCAGGGCCGCAGCGTGACCATAGATGGGGAAACCTTCCGCGACCCCATGCAGCCACCCTGGGCGGTGACGGACATCAGGATAACGGAGTCAGCAGCGGCATCAGGGCCACGCCTGAGCGAGCTGAGCTTGAGTTTTGTGCGTGCCGGAGGCCTGAGTCCCGTTGCTGTGATCAATGATACCCAGGTGACGGTGGGCGATGAAATTGAGGGAGCCCCGGTTGTTGAAATACGGCCAGGTGAAGTCGTGTTGTTGATTGATGGCGAGGAGCAGGTGCTGACGCGGTTTTTGCGCCCGGTCAGAACACCAGTCGAGAATTGATATAAGTGGAGGTGCCCCTGCGGGCACATCGACGGAGTGGGAATGGTTGAGATGGCAGAAGATATAAACCAATTCGGGCTGGCAGCCAGAATCAGAGTCGGATTGACGTTGTCCGTCTGCGTGTTTCTGGTTGCCTGCGAAGCCATGGGCGCCAGGCAGCCGCCGGACGTCAGCATGCTGGATGACATGCAGGTGATTCTGGAAGATGCGGAGCAATCCTATGTCGAAGTCACGGCCGATGCGCCCAGTCAGGCGGTGGTGAATGATCTGATGCCGGATATGGCGTTGAGTGATGATTTGCTGACGCCGGTGGCCGAACGTTTTAATGTGGTTGCGTCACGCGAAAGTGCCCAGAACTTTTTTGACAATCTGGTGGCTGGTACCGATTACGGAGTTCTGGTTAACCCGCAGGTTGGCGGGGAAATCAGTATCAACCTGCCCAATGTCACCATTGATGAAGTGATGCAGGCTGTCCAGGAAACCTACGGTTACCAGATCAGTCGCCGTGACAACATCTACCAGATTCGTCCACCCGGCATGCAGACGCGCATTTTTAATATCGACTACCTTGATGTCGCTCGGTCGGGGTCGTCGAGTGTTCAGGTCACCAGTGGTGCATCGGGCAGCGGTGGTGGGTCATCCGGCGGCATTGGTGGCGGTGGCGGTGGGATCAGCGGCGGCGGCGGCGGACTTGGCGGCGGCGGAGGTGGTCTCGGCGGCGGTGGTGCTGGCGGCGGCGGTGGCGCTGGCGGTGGCGGCCAGGTATCCACGGACACTGAAACCGATTTCTGGGACAGTATTCAGGAGACCCTGGAGGAAATGTTACAGAACACAGTGGCACAGTCATCTGGCGGCAGCGGTGTGCTGGCAGGCCTGGAAGGAGGCGCAGGTGCTGCTGTAAATACTTCACGAGTGATTGTGCAGCCGCAGGTGGGCCTGATCATGGTCACAGCGGACCCGCGCGATCTCGATCGAGTGGCCGAGTATCTGGAGCGTACACAGGATATACTGTCACGCGAAGTCACCATTCAGGTGCAGTTTCTGGAGGTGGTGCTCAACAAGGGCTTCCAGACTGCCATCGATTTTGACACCTTTGGTCCGGCTGGTCTGGCTGCCAGTGACAACGAAGTCAACGCCGCATTCGGTGGCGGCAATAACGGCTCCAGTATTGACGCCATTTCCAATCCGCTGGCAGTCGTCACCAATTTTACTGATTTTGATGCTGTCTTCAGAATACTGGAGTCGCGCGGTACCACGCAGGTATTGTCCAGCCCCAGTCTGAAGGTCATGAACAATCAGAAAGCAGTGTTTCAGGACGGTGATTCCGAATTTTTCCAGACCGGTGTCGGCTCCAGTGTGATCAGTACCGGAACCTCAACAACGCAGACCTCAGGCAACAACCTGCAGTCGTTTTTCTCCGGCATTTCCATGGACATCACGCCGCAGATCAGTGACAACGGCATCATCACTCTGCACGTGCACCCGACCATCACCACGGTGACCGAGCAGACCAAGCAGATTGCTGGGGAACAGGTGCCGCTGGCCCGGCCTTCGGTTCGTGAACTGGACAGTATTATTCGCGCGCACGATGGACGTATAGTGGTCCTGGGTGGTCTGGCCTACGAGCGCAGCCTGGATGACGCAGCGGGTGTTCCAGTTGCCAATGATATCCCGCTGGTAGGCGGCGTTTTTGATCAGCGCCGTCGGACCACAGTCAAAAGTGAGTTTATTATTTTGCTGCGACCGTTAATCGCCAATGATCTGTCTGAGCAACGCCTGCTTCGTGAGGGCAATGAACGCCTGCAGCGTTTGCGAAATGACATCAATCCGTTTGCCAACTAACCAGCACAGGACAGTGCGATGTATCTAGAGCACTTTGCCATCAAGGAACTGCCGTTTTCGCTGACGCCGAATACCGAGTTCTTTCTGAACATGGCCAGCTACCATAAGGCATACAATATGCTTATGGTTTCCGTGTCCAACCGGGAAGGATTTATCAAGGTTGTGGGCGAAGTCGGTACGGGCAAAACCATGTTGTGCCGCAAAGTGCTAAATACGCTGGAAGAGAATCCGGACACCTATGTCACTGCCTATATAGCAAATCCAGTGCTTAGCCCCAAAGGGCTGTTCCTTGCATTCGCCGAAGAGCTGGGACTGGAAGCGGATTCCGATATCGGGCATCACAGTCTGCTCAAGAAAATTACCAAAGTCCTGATGAACTACTCAGCAGAAGGGCGTCAGGTGATTCTTTTTATTGATGAAGCCCACGCCATGCCAGAAAAGACGCTGGAGGCATTGCGGCTGCTGACCAATCTGGAAACGGAACAGACCAAGCTTTTTCAGGTGGTGCTGTTTGCGCAACCAGAACTGGACGAGATGTTGCGAGAGAAATCACTGCGACAATTGCTGCAGCGGATCACGTTCTCCTACCGTCTGGAATCGCTCGACCGGGAAGGGCTTGAGCGGTATGTTTCGCACCGGCTTGCCACTGCGGGATACAACGGGCCTTCGGTATTTACTGGCAAGGCCCTCGATGACGTGTTTAATGCCAGCAACGGCACACCACGAATCGTCAATATTCTTTGTCACAAGGCCCTGATGGTTGCGTTTGGTCGAGGTGAGCGCGTGGTCGATCGCGAACACATGCGTAAAGCGATTGAAGACACCGAAGGAGTCAGCCTGCCTCAGGGCGGTGTCAGGCAATATGCCGCCGCCAGCGCCGTGATGGCCGCAGGTTGTGTTGCATTAATTGTTTATCTGGTGGGTTATTACCTGCGATGAGTTTTCGCTGTGGTTACCATAGCGAACAGGAAATTGGATATCTATGAGCCTGGTTAATGACATGTTGCGGGACCTGGATGTGCGCCGACGTGAAGCGCCGACCCGAGGTCTCGGCTCGGAAAAACTGGTGCCTGCCACAGAGGGGGCGTCGATACGCAGCTCGCGCGCTAAGATTGTTGCGCTGGTGGCATCAGTGGGCGTGTTGACACTGGCAGTGATTGTTTTCCTGATGGTAACGCAGGACGGCAGTAGTGGTTCGCTGGCACCCGTGCAAATCACGCCTAACGAGGAAGCGACCGAAACGATGGTTGCGGCCGACAGAACTGCAACTGCCAGCACAGCACCTGCCCGTACAGCAACTACCACAACAGCCCCGGCGCCTGACAGCACCGCAGCGGTAGCATTGACCCCGGGCGAGTCCCAGGCACGTCCAACAGCTACAACAGCTGCCGTCGCTGTTCAGGACACAGCGGCGCTGTCTGAACTGGAAGCGAGATTGGCGCGACTGGAACAGCAGAATCAGGCGCTGCGCGAGCAGGCTCAAGCGCAATCAATCCCTTCTGCGCCGGTTGAAACCGACTGGCAGCCTCAGGACTGGTCAGTTGACACCGCACCGGCGACAGCTCAGACGGCAACACGCACGCTCTCGCAGGACACGCAGGCGGCACCTGTGTCCCTGCAGCCGGACGTGACATCATCGACAGCCGCACCATTGACGGCGGGCGGCAGCAGTTCGCGGAGTCCGCGCGCCATGAGTTTCGAAGACAGCGACCGGCAACAGGTACAACTGGCATTGGAACAGTGGAGCAGTGGTCAGCGTCTGAGCGCGTTGCAGACACTGGACAGCTTCACTTTCGAAAACGCCGAGGCACATCGATCGCGAGAAACGCTGGCGAAACTGTTGATCCAGCAGGGTGAAAATGAACGGGCACTGCAGGTTGTGGATATGGGTCTGGCGATTGCGCCCCGTTTTCACGGTTATCGCAAGATCAAAGCACGGTTGTTACTGGGTCAGGGCAGTGCCGAAGACGCTTTGGCACTGCTGAATAACAGCGCACCGTCGGTCAGTGCCGACCCGGAATATCACGACCTGCTGGCGACAGCCAATCTGTCATCGCAACGATTTGACAGTGCCGTTGTCAGCTATCAGATGCTGCTGCAGCATGACGAGACGGTAGGGCGCTGGTGGTACGGTCTGGGCGCTTCCATGGATGCACAGGGGCGCACCTCGGAGGCGGCGAACGCTTACGAACGCGCGCTGCGCTCTGGCGAGCTGAGTGCCAACCTGCGGCAGAACAGCCAGCAGAGACTGCAGGCCTTGCGCCAGGCCGCCGGCCTGAACTGAACGGAGCCACACATGGCGATCAAACAGAAAATCCGCATTGGCGACCTGTTGGTGCAAAACGGTGTGATCAGTGAGGATCAGCTGCAGCAGGCGCTGGTCAAGCAGAAATCAACCGGGCTGCGCCTGGGGCGGACGCTTATCAACCTGGGATTTGTGCAGGAAGACAACTTTCTGGGTTTCCTGTCCGAACAATTGAACATCCCGTTTGTTGATCTTCGCCGTTACCGCTTTGATGCACTGGCGGTGCAAAAACTATCTGAAACCCACGCCCGCCGCTTTCGCGCCATTGTCCTGTCGGAGAAAGGCGGTGCGCTGCTGGTGGGCATGGCCGATCCGACCGACATCTACGCGTTTGATGCGCTTGAGCGCATGTTGCAGCAGCCCATCGATCAGGCTGTTGTGCGTGAAAGTGAATTACTTGCCACGTTGGACCTGGTCTATCGGCGGACCGACGAAATTGCCGGATTTGCCGAACAGCTTGATGATGAACTGACTGACGGCCAATTCGACCTGGCGTCGCTGGCACCTTCGTCCGACGACAGTGATGCACCGGTGGTAAAACTCCTGCAATCACTGTTTCAGGATGCCGTGCAGATCCGGGCCTCCGATATTCATATCGAACCCGATGAGCAGGTTTTGCGCATCCGGCAACGCATAGACGGGGTGCTGCAGGAGCAGGTGGTGAAGGAGCGACGCATTGCACCCGCGCTGGTTCTGCGTCTGAAGTTGATGTCAGGGCTGGATATTTCCGAAAAACGCCTGCCTCAGGATGGCCGTTTCAGCCTGAAGGTGAAGGAGCGCCGCATTGATGTGCGTCTGTCGACCATGCCAGTGGAGCATGGCGAGTCGGTGGTAATGCGTCTGCTGGATCAGACGGATGGTGCTGCTGATCTGGATAACGTGGGCATGCACGGCGAAATGCTGGAGCAGTTCCGCAAACTTGTGCACATGCCGCATGGCCTGATTCTGGTCACCGGTCCTACGGGCTCTGGTAAAACCACGACATTGTATGGCGCTCTGCAGGAGCTCAATGATGTTGGCAAAAAGATCATTACCGTCGAGGATCCGGTGGAATATCGCCTCAGTCGGATCAATCAGGTTCAAATCAACCCCAAGATCGGCTTGAGTTTTGCCAAGGTTCTGCGCGCTGCTCTGCGTCAGGATCCGGACATTCTGCTTGTCGGTGAGATCCGGGACCAGGAAACCGCCGAGATTGCGCTGCGTGCCGCCATGACCGGTCACCTGGTGTTGTCGACGCTGCACACCAATGACGCAGTATCCAGCGCCATGCGTCTGGTGGATATGGGTGCCGAAGGGTTCCTGGCGGCCACCGCGATTCGTGCAGTACTGGCGCAGCGACTGGTGCGACGGCTCTGTGATAACTGTTATGTGGATTACACGCCGGACAACCGCGAGCGAAGCTGGATCGCCCATGTCATGGGGTCGGGACAGACCAGTGATATAGCCCTGAAAGCAGCCAGTGGCTGCCACCGCTGCAACAACACGGGTTACCGGGGTCGTATTGGTGTCTTCGAATTACTGGTATTGAATGATGACATGGCTGATGCGTTACGCCGGTCTGATTCTTCAGCGTTCGTAAAAGCGGCGCGCAAAAGTAAAGGTTATCGGCCGCTGGTGGTCAGTGCGCTGGCGGAAGCCATGAATGGCGTAACCAGCCTGGAGGAAGTCTACCGGGTAGCTGAACAGATTGATGAAGAGGGTGATTTCAAACTTGAAGAAAGTCAGCCTGTGCAGACGGTGAATGAACCGGGCACAGGCGAACAGCCCGGAGCGAATTAATTCATGCCCATGTTCCAGTACAAAGCCAGAAACGCCAGCGGTGCGCTGATTTCTGGCGCAGTTGATGCTGCAACGCTGGATGACGCGGCGGGCGAACTGCTGGGTCAGGGCATGACACCCATTGATATCAAAGCGGGTCGGGCGAGTCGTGGTCGCATTGTCACGCCTCCGGAGGCGGCAGGCCCGAGGCCTGCAACACGCAAACGGCCAGGCAATCAACCCGAACAGAGCGCAATGCAGCAGATCAATGAAGTGTTGCTGCGAAAAAAAATCGATATTACCGAACTGATCATTTTCAGTCGCCAGATGCAAAGCCTGACCAAAGCCGGTCTGCCTCTGGACCGTGCCCTGACGGGGCTGATGGGCTCCATGAAAAACCCCCGCTTCAAACAGTTGATGACGGAAGTGCTGGCCAGCCTGGAATCCGGCCAGAGTTTGTCCACGGCGCTTGGACATCACCCCAAGGTATTTTCGCCACTGTTCCTGTCACTGGTAGATGTCGGCGAGAACACCGGTCGGCTCGATCTGGCCTTTGAGCAGATCAGTCGCTACCTGGAACTGGAAAAGAACACGCGCAAACAGGTCAAGAGCGCTACCCGTTACCCGACCTTTGTGGTGATAACCATTGCGGTGGCGCTGGCCATCATCACCTACTTTGTGATTCCGGCGTTTTCGGAAACCTTTGCCCGTCTGGGGGCTGAATTGCCGCTGGAAACGCGAATCCTGATAGGAATATCGGATTTTGTCGTGCAGTGGTGGCAATTTCTGCTGGGCGCAACGGTGGCCATCATCGTTGGTTTCAAGGTGTGGGTGCGAAGTCGGCGCGGACGCCTGATCTGGGATCATCAGAAAATGAAACTTCCGCTGGCAGGGCCTGTGTTTAAACGCATCGCGTTGGCACGCTTTTCACGTACATTCTCAATGATCATGAAAGCCGGTGTGCCGATTGTGCATGGTATGGGCGTTGTTGCGGGGGCTGTGGGCAACAAGTTCGTCGCCGGTCGGGTGCTGAGAATGCGCGATGGTATCTCGCGCGGTGAATCGTTGTACAACACAGCCGTAGCGGCAGACATGTTTTCGCCGCTGGTGCTGCAGATGATTGCGGTTGGCGAGGAAAGCGGCACAATTGACCAGCTATTGGAAGAAGTGGCAGATTTTTATGACGCCGAGGTTGAGTATGATCTCAAGCGTCTTGGTGAAGTTATCGAACCCATACTGATCATGTTTATTGCCGGCATGGTACTGGTTCTGGCGCTGGGTGTGTTCCTGCCCATCTGGGATCTCAGCAGCGCGGTAAACAACTGACACGGTCAAGGCGGATTTATGAACAAGAGCAATGGCAGCAAAGGGCCAGGTAATGCACGGCAGACAGGATTCTCACTGTTTGAGCTGGTGGTATACCTGCTGGTGTCCTCCATCCTGTTTGCCACGGTCATCAACCGCTACCGGGACTTCCCCGGTGAGGCGGAACGCGCCAATTTTACTGCGGTGTTGGCGCAACTGAAAGCCGGTGTGAACCTGCAGATGATTGACATGATTGCCCGTGGCAACTGGAGTGGACGTACCGATTCGCTGGAAGGCAGCAATCCGATGGACCTGATGCTGGAAGCGCCCAGCAACTATGTCGGTGAGTTTGCCATTGTGGAGCCACGCACCATGCCCCGGCGCGTCTGGTATTTTGATACTGGCCGTGGAGAACTGGTTTATCTGGCTGAAAACACACAGAATCTTTACGCCGTCGGTGACAATGGCAACCAGCCAAGCGACCAGATACGCTTCCGGATCAGTAGTCTGCGGGCTGAAGATGCGGCGCCCGGCGAAGGCTGGCAGGGCCTGACACTGGCACCTGTAGTGCCCTACCAGTGGCGCCGGGTACCGCTGGATATGGATGCAATAGCAGAAACACGGGCTGATGCGCAGTCGCAAGCAGAGATCCCGCAGTCTCTGGAAGGTCTGACAAGTACCCAGTAGGGGTGGGTAAAAACCGGGCACAAAGCGACATAGGTCATTGAAATATAAATATAAAATATGGATAAAAATGTGCTTTGTCAGCGAATTTGGGGCAAAACGAGGCAAAAACACCCTGATATGGCCAATTTAGGGATGATTAGGCGGTTTCAGCATAGCGATGCACCAGGACTGCTGTTAGCATGATCGCCAGCTAGAGCAAACCTGGTTTAAGTACGATTGTTAAGTTGATGACGAGCAAAGATTAGCTCGGGTTCTCTAAACCAAATCTGTCGGCATCTGCCGGCGTATTAACGAAGTAGTGATAGAAGTATCGAATGCCCGGCTAAGACGGGATCTACGATCAAAGGAGCAACAACATGCAAATGCAACGAGTGAACAAGCAACAGGGTTTCACTATCATCGAGCTGGTGGTCGTGATTCTGCTGTTGGGCATCCTGGCAGCCACAGCACTGCCACGATTTATTGATGTAACAACCCAGGCGCACGATTCTGCGTTTGAAGCAACGGCCGGTGGTTTCACCACGGGTACGGCTTTGTATCGTGCTGAGTGGGTTGCCCGCGGCCAGCCGTCAACTGATACGTCACTGGCTTCATACGATGGCCTGCTGGTAGCGCCAGGATTTGCAGCGGACTCTGCTAACTATACAGCAGCCACTGCGGCCCCTACCGCTTCTGTATATGTACAGCAAACCGCATTTTCAGGCCGTGCGAGCGGTTACCCGTATGCAACTGAAACGGTTGCCACGCTGGCGGCTTACGATTCAGATGACTGTGTAGCTGTGTTCAGCGGTATTTTGCAGACAGGTGCTCCCACGATTGCAGCTGCTACAGCTACTCTGGATGCTTCAGGCGATGCAGCAGCGGTCAGAACTGCCGTAGAAACGGCCCAAACAGCTAGCGCTGCAGACTTCCAGGCTTTCGTTCGTACCAACGTTCAGGTAAACACTGGCTTTCAGAATAACTCTGACGTTGGTGTCGCCGCGAATGCATCTGGCGCAGCCCGTAACCACCAGCAAAACGCGCCTGCCTGCATATATGCGTACTCAGCGGAATCGGAAAACAACAACCGCTTCATCCTGTACTCTCCGTGGAACGGTCGTGTAGCGAGCTACACCAGTGCTGCTGACCTGTACACAGCCATGACTACTTTCGACGGCCCTGCGGTTCCGTAAGTCTGGACATAGCGTACAAGATCATGTCAGTTAAACTGGTATGACTACGGAAATAAAAAAACGGGCGTCATAAGGCGCCCGTTTTTTTTGCTACAGATTGCAAATAGCCCGGTAATTGTGCTGTTATCGCAATCTCAGGCAGGAGCTTGTTGATGCCCAATCATAAAACACAGTCTGACGGCTTTTCCGTTATTGAGTTGGTCATTGTGATCTTTGTCATCGGCATTGTCGCCGCTGTTGCCATGACTCGAACTCTGCGCAGCGACACCTACAATGCCATTATCGCGCGTGATCAACTTGTGTCGATTGCACGCTCCGCCCAGCAGAAAGCCATCGGGCGAACTGATGTCAGCCTGCATATACAGCCAATCGGCAACAGCCTGCAATTCCGCATTGAAGACGAAACCGGCGTCGTGGAAACCATCAATACCGATTTGGCGGAAGTCATTCCTTCCGGTGATGTGAATCAGCTGGCAAGCTGCGATGTGGTGGGTGGCGGATCGGTGGTGTCACTGGCAACGCCGATGGTGCTTAATTACAATGAACTGGGTGACTTGCTTGATGGCGGCGTCACCGGCGCCCCCGGGTTTCCTGAGGATGTCAGCACTGGCGCGCGTCTGTGCATCAACAATGACCCGGCCATGTCGGTGTGTTTTTCTCCGTCCGGATTCGCTTATGTAGGGGCTTGCGTTGAATAAACCACATCAAACATTACCGGGTCGGCAGCGCGGTCTGACGCTGATTGAACTGGTAGCCGTCATCATTATTCTGGCTGTTGCCCTGGTCGGTGTGTCTGCGGCCATTTCTGGCGCCGTCTCCCGCAGCTCCGATGTGCTGCTGGAAACAAGAGCGGTGGCACTGGCGCAGAGCTATCTGGACGAGATTCTGGCCAAACGCTTTGATGAGCGCACGGCACCGCGCGGTATTCCCCCCTGTCGCAGCAATTGCACCGACGAAGTCGATTTTGGGCTTGATGGTGGCGAAACAGATCGCGAAGATTATGATGATGTTGATGATTATCATGGTCTGGACGAGGGCCTGGATCAGGCCACGCCCCTGCAGGACGCAGAAGGCATGGATCGGCTGGGCTACGACAATTTTCGTGTCCGCGTAACAGTCCGTTATTTGCAACTGGGGGTCGGTCAACCAGAAGAAGAGCTGGCCTCAGAGCCCAATGATCTGACCGATGTACAGGATGCCAAGCTGATTACCGTCACTGTTAATCATGCCTCAATGTTCAGCGAGTGGAGTTTCAGTGTCTACAAAGCCAACTATTGAAACTGGCCGCCAGCGCGGTTTTACGATAATCGAGGTGGTCATCACGATTGTGGTGTCATCGATTATAGCGATCGGCATCGTCAATTACATTGGCGACTCGGTGGAAGGGTTCGCGGCCAGTGGCAACCGCAACAAGCTGGCATCATCGGGCAGAACCGTTGTAGACAGAATAGCCCTGGAGTTACATAACGCCGTGCCTAACAGTATCCGGGTGACCACGGCACAGCCGGGCGGCGATCAGTGCCTGGAGTTCATGCCATTTACCGGCGCCAGCAGTTATCGCGATGCACCGTTTACCGGCTCCGGTGATGACACCTTTGAAGCCGTTGATTTTAATCCGACGCTCACTTACACGTCACCGGCTGAGGTTTATGCCGTCATTTATCCGATCAGCACGGAAGCCCTGTATGAGTTTGACAATCCTGGCCCGATGGCGCTGATTGATGAGCTGGAAGATACCGGTGGTGCCGATGGTGTTGTCACCGTGCGGCTTGATGCAACGCATCGCTTTACCCGGCGCTCACCGGTCGACCGCTTTTATGTCGCCCGGTCTCCGGTCAGTTTCTGCCTGGTCGGCGATCGTCTGTTTCGTTACCAGGATTATGGTATGCAGGAAATCCAGTGCACACCATCCACCCCGAGCTGCCTGGAGGCGACGGCGCCTGACCGGATTTTGATCAGTGACAGCCTGGATAATAGCGGACGAACTGCCTTCAACGTGTTGGAACCAACACTGAGGCGAAACGCCATCATAGCCATGGACCTGAGCTTTACCAGCGAGGGAGACGTGGTCAATCTGAAGCATGAGGTCTTGATGCGCAATGTGCCCTGAATACTCTGCCTTAAAGACAAACATGCCTGCGCGACAACGGGGAGTGGGGCTTCCAGCGGCGATTTTTGTCATTACGCTGATGGCCAGTATTGCTGTCGCCATCAATTTGCTGGTCTCGCAAAATGCGGAAACCTTTGAAGAGGAGTTGCGTCTGACACGCGCTTTCTACGCGGCGGAATCAGGCGCAGGCTTTGCCATGAATGCGCTGTTTCCGCCGGATGAGTTTCCGCAATATGATACCAACGCGATCTGCCCTGATAACGCAGGCAGCCCCCGCATTTACGAGTTTGCCGCTGAAGGGCTGACCCAGTGTTCGGCGGAAGTGACCTGCGAACTGGACACAACCATTGACAGTCTCAACTACTACACCATTACCAGCACAGGTATCTGTGGTGATGTCAGCCGTACGGTTCAGGTGAGAACCACGTTTGCCGAGTGAGGCGCTCATCGGCGGCGGAGGGCTGAGCCTGGCCAGGGTATCCTAGAATGTCCCGACCAGTCGGAAAATCGCGTATACCACGGCCAGCGTCAGTAATGTGGCTGAACCATACGTGACAAAATTGCTCAAACCAACCTGGGTGCGATAGGCATCAACATTGCGTGCAGCGTCGCCAGCACGATGACTGATGTCGCGCTGAAGGCGAAGTTTGTAGTTATCGAACTTCTCCACCAGTTGCCAGCCTGCCTGCGCTTCCTCATCCAGAATGGCCTTGAGATTGGCGGCTTTGGCAAAGTGTGGTGTGGTGGATTGCACGATTTTGTATTCCAGTTCCATGGTAGACCCCGTGTGGTTGGCTGATTCTGTCTGATTTCTTTTTGTATTTTGTGTTCGGGTGCACAATTTTGCAATCTAAACTGTCCTCGCATCGGGTAAATATGGGGACAATTAGTGGGCATATTGCTACTGTGAACCAATTAAGCAGTCCTTACCCGATATAATGCCCTAAGTGAATAATAAATCGTTAATTTGTTGGTAACGTTTGACTATGCGCCAAGAACGGCGAAAGGCCACCCGAGTTCAAAAAACGACCGCTGACCACGAAGCCAGTTTGTGGCGCTGGTGCGTGCGCGGCGTTTGGGCTTTGGCAGGCGTTCTGGTGGCAGCGGGTCTGGTCATTGCGCAGGTGCCGGGTCCGGTGAATGTCAGGGGCACTGGCGGCACCATCGGGCAGGTTAGCACGCCATTGATCGGGACTGGGGGCACCATCAGCACCCAGGGTGCCTACACGGTACACGTATTCAACAGCAACGGGACTTTTACTCCTCCGTCCGGGTTGAGCAGTCTGGACGTGCTCATTGTGGGTGGCGGTGGCGGTGGCGGCAGCACCTATGGCGGCGGCGGCGGTGGCGGCGGGGTGCGTGCGTTGACTAACGTTACTGTCAATCAGCCTTCCTATGCCGTTGTCGTTGGCGCAGGCGGTGCAGGCGGTGCCGCCATTTCTACGACTAATGACACTTCTGGCAATGGTCAAAATGGTGGCAATTCCTCCTTTGGTGCCGAAGTATCACTGGGTGGCGGCTATGGTCAGGGTGGGGCTCAAAGCACGGCGGGCGGTGGCAATGGCGGCTCTGGTGGTGGTGGTGGCGGCACGACAGCAAATGCTCCAAGGCCAGCGGGTAACGGCACTGCAGGGCAGGGATCCAATGGTGGTGCGGGCAGTTCGTCTACAACCGCCGCCAACCGTGCTGGCGGTGGCGGCGGTGGTGCCGGTGCGGCGGGTAGTGCGGGTACTGACAATGCCGGTGGTAACGGTGGTGCGGGCCTTGATTTTAGCGCAGTCGTTGGCACCGGTGTCGGTCAGGCTGGCTGGTTCGGTGGCGGTGGCGGTGGCGGTAAGCGTAATGGTGGTGGCACCGCCGGCACGGGAGGCCAGGGCGGCGGTGGCGCTGGCGGTCCGCCTTCATCACCCGGCACCGCAACTGCGGGCCAGGCCAATACCGGTGGCGGCGGTGGCGGTTCCGGTAATAACGGCGGCACCCCAGGCGCCAACGGTGGCAGCGGCATCGTGATCGTGCGTTATATCGCCCCAACGCAAACCTTTATCACCCATACTTTTACGTCTTCGGGTACGTTCAACCGTCCGCCAGGTGTCTCTCAGGTGGATGTGCTGGTGGTCGCCGGTGGCGGGGGTGGTGGTACTTCCCGTGCGTTCTCGACAGCGGGCGCGGGCGGCGGCGGTGCAGGCGGCCTGGT
The DNA here is from genome assembly GCF_001758195.1 of Pseudohongiella acticola. Taxonomy (NCBI): domain Bacteria; kingdom Pseudomonadati; phylum Pseudomonadota; class Gammaproteobacteria; order Pseudomonadales; family Pseudohongiellaceae; genus Pseudohongiella; species Pseudohongiella acticola. The sequence continues at coordinate 1,626,121 of NZ_MASR01000001.1, read as the reverse complement.
GTACAGGACCGGTTTTGCCGTCGGCAGTTCGGTTGCGGTCACTGTAGGTGCCGGCGGTGCTGGCGGTCCGGGGACCGGGCATGCCAATGGTATTAATGGCGGCAATTCCGTGTTTGGCAGTTTGACTGCACTGGGCGGCGGCGGCGGCGCCGGTGGCAATGCGCAGGGTAGCAGCGGCGGTTCTGGTGGCGGTTCACGCGGCAATAATGGTGGTGTTGCAACACAACCGGGGGCAGCAACGACCGGTTTCGGTTTTCGTGGCGGCAACATGCCCGGCTCACCTGGTGGCGCACCTGCAACCGGGGGCGGTGGCGCTGGCGGCGCCGGTCAGGATATCCCGGGCAATGCCAATGAAAATGGCGGCCAGGGTGGTGTTGGTCTGCAATACAGTATCAGCGGCACACCGACTTTTTATGCCGGTGGTGGTGGCGGTGGTGCTTCACAGAACTCGTCCAATCCGGGTGCCGGTGGTCAGGGCGGTGGCGGTGCCGGTGGTCGTAACGACACACCTGCTACTGCAGGTACCGCCAACAGGGGCGGCGGTGGTGGTGGCGGTAATAACTCGATCAACGGTGCTGCGGGTGGCTCGGGTATTGTTATCGTTCGTTATGCCCCGCCCAGGTTGACCATGGACGTGCAGCCGTCAACGACAGCGCAGAGTGGCGAGGCATTTGCCACGGCGCCAAGAGTTGTGCTGAGAGACGCCAGCAACAACCCGGTACAGAATGCGACAGTCAATGTTGCCATCGCCAGCGGTGGCGGCACCCTGGGTGGTACAACAGCCGTTCAGACCAATGCCAGTGGCCAGGCGATTTTTAACGGCCTCAGCATTACCGGTACAACCGGCAACCGGACGCTCAGTTTCACCGTCAATGGCACCACAGGCTCTGTGGTCTCCAACAATATTGAGATCATAGCCGGGCCACATTTTGAAATCGAGCATGCCGCCCTCAGCAGCACCTGTTCGCCATTTACCGTAATCACGATCAATGTTGTGGACTCATCCGGTGACCCGGTAACGGACTTTGAAGGCACAGTGACCATCACCAATGATGCCAATAATGGTGATTATGATGTGGTATCGGGTTTCCCGGGCAATTTCACCAACCTGGGCAATGGCTCGGCGACCTATGAGTTCATCAGCACTGACACCGGTACCGTAGATCTGGAGTTTTATACAACCACTGCCAACGCGAGTCTGTCGTTTGATGCTAACTCCGGTTCCATTGAAACGGAGAACTATGGTCCACCGCTGGAGATCGGGCAGTGTTCCTTCACTGTATCTCACAATATTCAGGGTGGTGTCTGTGCTGCGTCACCGATCACGTTTGCCGTGCTTGGCGCAGACGATCAGCCCTTGCTCGATTACGTTGGTGAAGTCACCATCAGCAGCTCGCCCGGAACAGGTAACTGGAGCAATACCTTTGGCGCACAAGGGCAGTTCAGTAACGGCGCCGTGGGCGATGGCATCGCGACCTACACCTTTGATGAGGACGATGACGGTGAGGTGACACTGGGTTATACCAATGTCGCCGGCAATTACACATTCAATATCACGTCTGAAGACGGTGATGTGGCCACCATCAGCGACGATGATGGTCAGCTGACCGTGAGTGCCTGTTCGTTCCGTATCTTCCTGCCGGGTGATGTCACTGCGCTGGACTCCAGTGTGTGTCGCGTGGAAGAAGTTCGTATTCGTGTGGTCAATGCGTCTGCAACGGTCATTCCCTATACCGGCACCATCAACCTGAGTACGGTGGGCATTACCACAGGCGACTGGAGTAAGACAGGTGTCGCTGCGGATGCATTTGGCGCCCTGACTTCGGGTCCGGGAGATGGTAGTGCCTCTTATTCCTTCCAGTTGACAGACGAAGGTGAAATTACCCTGGATTTTGCTGTCGAGACGGATGCGACCATCAATTTTAATATTGTCGCGGCTAACGTTGCACAGCCCTCAGGCAACTTTGATCCGACCATTGACTACGAAAATTGCGTATTCAGAATTGAATTCCCTGATGGTAACGACTCGGATGTATGTTCGATAGCCCAGGTTGATATCACCATTGTTGATCGTGATGGCGATGCTGTTGACGATTATGAAGGACAGGTAGAACTGAGCACATCAACCGGATTTGGCAGCTGGGAAGATATCAGTCTGTCTGACGGTACGCTGAGCGATGCGTTTGCCGAAGATGGTTTTGCCACCTATGAATTCGAGGACACCGATGACGGTACGATTTCTCTCGGTTTCCGGCATCGTCGTGGCAGTGGCCCGGTAAATATAAACATCACGGACGATGTCAATCAGGATGCAGGCAACAGTGCAAACATGTATGACCAGAATCTTGAAATAGAGCTGTGTACTTTCGAGATTATTTTGCCGGAAGCGGAAAGCAACGCCTGTAGCATCACACAGGTGCAGTTTACCGTTCGTGACCGTGACGCCCAAATCGCATCGGACTTTGAAGGCGTCATGCGCATCACCAACAACGTTGGTCGCGGTGACTGGTATGAAAACGGCGGCAGTTATGATGCGTTGCCGGCGCCTTCGGGTGCCGATGCCGGTGTCGCGGACTATACCTTCTCTGGTAGCGGGCAGGTAACGCTGGTGTTCAGCAGTGCGTCGCCGGCACAGTACAATTTTGATGTGGTGGATGATGAAGGGCTCATCGTTGAGGCAACATCCGCGGATCCAACCCTGTTTTATACTGGCTGTTTCCCGGAGATATTCGCCGGGCCGGTTTGCACAGACCAGGGTGGTCAGGGTAACAGTGGACTGCCGACCAATGAGGCAAGTATTGCCATCCCGGCTGCCAGCCCGATAGCGGGGACAGACTCCCGTATGGTGTTGATGACCACGCACCAGATCGAGAATCGTGCCAGTGTCAACACCGGCACGTCAGCGACATTCGATGGTGACGCAATGGCGGTGATCAAGCGTCAGTTCAATAATGAAGGTCCGTATTCACTCGATGTCGCCGTGGAAATGTGGGCAATTTTTGGTGACGACCTGCCGACGGGTGCCGGAACATTTGACGGTGTCTTCAACGGCGGCGCTGCTGGTACCAGTACCACAATCTGTCTGACCAGTGTCATTGGTGTGGCTCAGGAAATCCCTGTGGAAGCAGCTAACCCTGCGACCGGCCCGCTCAATGGAACGAATTACAGTGAAGCTGTGAATGGCACCACTTTCAGGCATGACGCGACCACAACAATTACGACACAGGCTAATAATTCTTTCATTTTTAGCGCCACCGCCAACGACACCTATGGTAATCCGGCTAACTCTTTGTATCACTATCTTGCAGCGCAACCGTCACCTTTGGTGGGCGTGTGGGGCGGTTATGACACCGGGCAAACAAACCCGCCGCCAAGAGTAGCAGAATTACAGTCGAGACCGGCCAATGGGTACTCGGGTGGATCCGCTGGTGTGTTAAGTTCGTTGGGCGTTATTACGGTCGTGGAGCCATTTAACGCCGGCGGTAACATCGATACAAACGTTGATCCAACGATCAATGCGCATATCGTTGCGGCATTCAAGCCGCGAGTAGAAGGCGTGCCGCTGGCGGAAGATTTTGAGCCGGTGATTCTTTACAAAACCTATTCCGGCGCTATCAGTTACAGGGCGATTGGTGCTTCTCTGCGCAACCAGGCTTCCAATCCGGCTGTTAATGGTGCTGTAGACTGTTCATTCGTCGATTTCTCAGTCGGTACCGAAGCGGAACTGGATATGCCGCCCAGTTCCAGTGTCCGGGCCGCGTACTTGTATTGGGCGGGCCAGGGCAGTCCGGCACAGGTGGACGATACCGTGACATTCGGCCGTGACGGTGATCCCGAGTTTCAGATTGTTGCTGACGAAATTTTTAATATTATTGGTACATCAACGGCAGAAGTGGACTTTTTTGCCGGCTATGCTGATGTCACAGAGCTGGTTACCCAAAACGGTGACTACCGGGTGAGTGATTTTGCCGTGTCCAATACCGGTGACTGGGATAATAACGCGACCTGCGCGGCCGGTTGGTCTCTGGTTGTTGTTTACGACAATGATGATGAACAATTGCGGGTGGTTAACCTGTTCCATGGCTTTCAACCCTTCCAGTGGGCTTCGTTCACCTTGGTGCCACGGAATTTCAGAATGGCGACCTATGACGAAGATCGATACCTTCCTAATGGCCAGGTCACCCACTTTACGCTTGAAGGCGATGAGACGCTGAACAATGGCGACGAGTCTCTGGGCATTCAGGATGCGCCGGATTCGGTCGTGTTCAACAATATGTCGCAGGAACACACCAACAGCTATAACCCCATCAACAATGAATTTAACGGTACCATCACGCGCCCCATCTTTGAGCTGTATGACAATGGCGTTGATCCACCCTTCTATTCCTGGATTGGAAAAAATGAGCCGCCGGGAATAATTACAAATAGCCAGAATGACGATGGTTATGAAATTGACTTTCCTGGCCCGGATGCACAGCTCTCGGGTCGTAGCGGCGATCGAATCGGCAGCAGTTACGGTGTCGACATCGATACCCATTATCTGGGTAACGAAACACTGTTTGATTTTTCCCAGCCCAATAATGAGGCTGAGCGCATCACTACGCGCTACAGCTCCGGTCAGGATCTGGTGATGCTGGTATCGGAAATTATCAGTGTTACCAATTTCCCGATTGCCGACATTGAAGTTTTCCTCAGTCAAAGCGGTGACTTCAAAGTCAACGGCGACGGCAGCTACCAGATAACGGTGACCAATAACGGTAACGGCACGTCGACTGGCGGAGATGCCACTGGCGTGGTCACAGTGGCGATGCAACTGCCGGCAGGTATGACATTTGCCAATGCCGGTCAGGTCGTGGGTACCGGCTGGTCCTGTAATGTCACGCTGGCGCCGTCCGATGGTGCATTTACCTGCACCTATGATATTGGCAACGTGACCCCGCTGGCATCGGGCGCAGACTTGCCTGTGATTGATATCGATGTGGACCTGAGTGGTCCTGATGTGTTCACGTTGAACCAGAACAATCGCACGGTGACAGCCCGTGGCGTCCATACCGGAGGCAACTGCACGCCCACCACAACCGGTCTGGTGCCACTGGAAAGTACCTGTGATCGCTCACCGCAGTTTGATAACAAATACGACTTACAGGGCGGCGCCATAAACCCGAACACGGTAACTGCGAAAACTGACAGCAATAACAATGTCGCCAGTGTGATCTCCACCGTGCAGGGTATTCGTACCGATCTGCGTATCGTCAAGACTCTGGTTGATTCACTTGAAGTTGATCAGCCCGGTCAGTACCAATTGGTGGTGACCAATCTGGGGCCTGATGACACCACCGTGCCCTTTACCCTGTCTGATGTCCAGCCGTCGGGCGTTACCTTTACCGGTTTCAGCAGCACTGACACGGAGTGGAGTTGCAGCACACTGACACCGACACTGAATTGTGAATTTGACGGCGAACTGGCGCTCAATGAAAGCACGACATTGCTGCTTGATGTATTGGTCACTGGCAGTGCCCGGACCAATGTGGTCAACACGGCGCAGGTGGTTGCTGGTGACGGCAACTTCGATAATTTCCAGAGCAACAATACGTCTACCAACAGTAGCACGATTGTTGGCCCGCCAGTTGCGGGTCAGGAACGGTTCCTGTTGTCGGTATCAACGCCCGGCAACGATACATCAATTGGCGGCCTGAACAATTTTGAAAACCATGACCTGATCATCTATGACCCACAGACCGATGAGGCGGTGATGTTCTTCGATGACAGCGTGAGCAATGGCAGCCGCATCGATGATATCAATGCGGTGCACTTGCTGAAGAATGGTCACATCATTTTGTCCGCGAATGGCAGCAGTGTCATTGGTACCAACAATCTGGCGTTTGAACCCTGGGACCTGGTGCGCTACGACCCGATTACCGGCGAGGCGTTCATGTTCCTGCAGGGTTCAACGGTGTTTGATAATTTCGCCTCCGTTAACATCAATGGCGTCTACATCAATGATGATTGTCCAGCCAGTGCGAACCATTCTGAATGCACCGTGTTGCTGTCCACGACCGGCGGGGCAACCACGAGTTTCGACAGCCTGTCGTTTACGTCGTCAGACATCATTGCGCTGGACCGCAGCGGCGCCAATGTGACCGCGTCTGTTTATCTGGAGGGCAGTGACGACGATGTCTTTGGTGCCACAGAGGGCAACGGCAATGTCGATCTGGATGCCTTCTACGTACGCGTAGATCCCAATGACCCGACAGCAACCATAGATACGCTGGCGCTGTCTGTGGACAACGAAACCGCGATCATCGGTGATGATCCGGCCATGGACCCGGTGGATGGCACCGTTGTCACCCGTGATGACGTTACCCAGTTGAATCGTACCGACAATACTACCGAGAATCTGTTCCTGGGTGACCAGGAGCTGGGCGTATTTACGCCAGACGTGTTGGCTCAACCGACTGCCGCTGAGCGGCGCCTTGATGCCCTGCACCTTGTGGAAGACGGCTATCATGGTCACTTCAGTGTCAGAGTAGTACAGGCGGGCAGTGTATGCGCTTTTGCTCTGGTGCGGATCAGCAAACATGACGGACTGACACACGACCGTGACACCGATTACTACGGTTCTGTGCGACTTGCCACCAGTACCGGCGTGGGCAACTGGTCTGAACACACAGGGGTCATGGGCTCACTCAACAATGGCACGCTGGATGATGGCGCGGCAGTCTATCGTTTCGACCCGGATGATAACGGCACCGTAGTCTTGCGGCTGAGTTATGATGAGACGGCGACTATCAAAATTACCGCCACTAACGGCATCGCCAGTGTGCTGGCCAGTGAAAGTCCCAACTTTGTCTTTAACGACGAGTTGACTGAAATCACCTGGGAAGACCTGTTCAACACGGTGTCCTACAGCCGTAATGACGGTACCCGTAACTGGACTGGTGACTGGACTGAAGTCGACGGCGAAAGTGCGGCAATTGTTGCCAGTCCCGCAACTGGCAATGTCAGGGTAATCAATGATGTCAACAACATTCCGGGGCATCAGAAGTTGCGCCTGCGCTCGAATAATTACGCCATTAATAACAGCATTGAGCCTTCGTTGATGCGTACCTTTAACCTGGCGTCAGTGCCGGCCACGGAAGCTGTCGTGCTGAGCTTTAACTACAATTTTACCGGTGTTGCCCCGACAGACCAGGTGGTTGTTGAGGCGCGAGGCACCAGCACTGGGAACCCGGCGTGGACGCAACTGGCGTCGTACACCAGCGCCAGTGCAAGCGGTAGTGGTATGGCATCGTTGAACCTGACCACGGCATTGGGCGGCAATCCCAATCTGAGCACAACGTCTCAGATCCGGTTCCGGATTGCCAATGGGTATGCAGTCACCGGTCGTTTCTTTATCGACAACGTGAAAATAGCGACTGCCACGGATGAGTGTGGCTACACTGGCTCGGGTTCGCTGAATCACTATGCCATCTCGCACAGCGGCTTTGGTATTTCCTGCGTCGGAACCCCCATTACCATTACCGCGCATGACGCAGCCGACGGCGACATCAGCGCCAACGGTGAGACCATTAATATCAGTGTTTCACCGGCCAAAGGGGTCTGGGCCCGGGTGCTTAACGGTGGCGGTACACTGACACCGATAGCCAGCCAGACCGACAATGGTGTTGCCACTTATGCCTTCCCGCAAGGCGAAGAATCAGTCAGCCTGTTGTTGAATTACACCGTGCCGGCTGGCGCCATGACACCGGTCAATATCAGTGTTCAGGGCCAGACCAGCACGGCAACGGAGGACTCGAGTGAAGACCCGACCTTGCAGATAGCCGAAGCCGGCCTGGTGTTCTACAACGAAACCCAGGACAACTACACTATCGGCACACAGATTGCCGGCAAGCCTTCCAATGTTGCACCGCTGGGGCATCTGTTGACCGTGCAGGGTGTCAGAAGCTCGGATCAGGACCCGATGCAGTGTGTGCCGCTGTTTGACGCGGGACAGACCTTGCCGATCGAAATTGCTGCAGAGTGTAATGACAATGACAGTTGCGTCAGTGGAGAGAGCTTCACTGTTAACGGAGAGGCGGTCGCACTGGTGGATGACAACGGCGGCGCTGGTGCCTCGGCCTATACTGAGGTTGAACTGGATTTCATCACGCAGCCATCTGGTGATATCGGAGCCACCATTGAGTTGAATTATTCTGATGTGGGCCGCATGCAGCTGCACAGCCGTTACAATATTCCCTTTGGTTTCTTTGGTGACACCTTGCCTGATGACCCGCTGAACCCACCGGGCGTTTCCAACGACTACATGACCGGCATCAGTAACCTGTTTGTGGTTCGGCCTTTCGGTTTTGCCATCGACTTCCCGGGTGACGAAGGGCTGGATCGTGCCGACAGTCAGCCGGCGGACAACTTCCCGGATCGTGCCGGCAATACCGCTGATTCTCTGGCGACTGATTCGGACGGGAATGTGTTTGTTTACGCCGGTGAAGGTTTTGATACGCTGGTGACCGCCATGGCTTGGCAGGCAGTCGATGATGATGCCGATCAGGATGGCCAGCCCGACGTCGGTGCAAATCTTTATGACAACCGGCCAACACCCAATTTCTATTATGACTCCGATGGACAGGCAGATGACTATAGAGTCCGATTGACGGTGCTGGAGAATCAGGCCGAAGCGCTTGGCGGTGTGCGGGGTTCCCTGACCAGCGATACGCTGACCTTTAACAACTTCGACAATTACAGTGCCATTGAAGGCACCGGTAGTGCCAGTATCAGTTACAACGAAGTGGGCATTATCGACATGCAGGCAGAACTGGTGGATAGCGGCAACAATGCGCTGGCCTATCTTGGCACCGATGTCATACGGGGGGTGGTCAACGATGTTGGGCGCTTCTATCCGCGCCGCTTTGACGTAGTGACCACGGCGCTGTTGCCGCGAGTCGCAGCCAGTTGCGTGCCGCCGTCTCTGTTCACGTATATGGACGAACCTTTTGGCATAGAGCTGGATCTGGTGGCGCGTAATATTCAGGGCGCAACGACAGTGAATTATCGCGGTGGTTTTGCCAAACTGGCCACCTACGCTCAGCTCAATTTCCGGGCCATTGAAGAGGTCGCAAGCGCGGACAACAACGACTTGAGTGCGCGTCTGGACAATATCTCAATACCTGCAAATTATCAGGCGACCTGGTCCAGCGTTCAGGGCGGCGAACTGGCACTGGAAGGTAATCTGGCGTTCAGTCGAGCCGATCCGGCCGTGCCCGATGGCCCCTTCGAGGATACGCTGATTGCCTTTGTGCCTATCGACAGTGACGGTGTGACGCTGGATCCGGGTGATCTGGATACTGAAATCACCGAGGCAACGCCGGAGTACAATCTGATTGCCGAGCATGATTTCCGTTACGGACGCCTGCTTATCAACAATGCCTTTGGGCCGGAAACGGAAGATCTGGCTATCACCTTCCGGGTCGAATACTTCGATGGTGAGCGCTTTGTGGTGAATACGGATGACAGTTGTACCATCATTGATGCGGACGAATTGACGCTGGTGCCTGGTACGTATACTGGCAATCTGGATGACGGCGAGACTGAAATTGTGACGCCGCAGACCACTGAATTCCATAACGGCCAGGTACAGGGCGTTGAAAGTGGCACCAACCCCAGTGATGAAACCTTTACCGCAACAGCGGCAGGTGAAGGCAACAGTGGCACGGTAGACGTCGAGCTTGACCTGGATGAGTTGGGGCTGCCGTTCCTGCAATTCCGCTGGCCGGAAATTGATGCGGATTATGATGAAAACCCGCGTGCGCAGCTGGAGTTTGGTCAATTCCGCAGCCATGACCGGGTGATCCACTGGCAGGAAATTTACAACGGCCCGACACCACCCTGACGGCCGTTGATTGACGCCGAGCCACTGGCCCTGACAGGAGTCATGGGGTTGATGTGGCCCCGCCCACATCTGCCTCATGGCTCCATGCCACTGACATCAGTCCTTGAATTTGCTTTTAGGCGCCGCCATCATCCCTAAACGTCGATAGAGATACTGGAGTACCCTATGAAACGCCTCCTTGCCCTGCTGCTTTTCGGTTTTACCGCTATCACCGCCTCCACCACAGCGCTTGCCGCCGACTACGACAGTTTCCGCACCAACGACGAAGAAAACAACATTGACGTCTTCAAAAGTGCCAGTCCGTCTGTGGTGTACATTACCAACTCACGCATGGTGCGACGTTCCGTATTTAACCTTAATCCGGAAGAAATACCGCAAGGCAGTGGGTCGGGGTTTGTCTGGGACAAACGCGGATATATCGTCACCAATTTCCACGTTATTCAAAATGCTTCCCGGGTCACCGTGACACTGCAGGATGGCACAGCCTGGCAGGCACAGGTCGTCGGGGCAGAGCCGGACAAGGACCTGGCTGTGTTGCGCATTGATGCACCGGCCGAGCAATTGACGCCGGTCGCACTGGGTGATTCGGGATTGCTGGAAGTAGGGCGCAAGGTACTGGCCATTGGCAATCCGTTTGGTCTGGATACCACATTAACGGTAGGCGTAATCAGCGCGCTGGGGCGTGAGATCAACTCGGTTACGCGGCGCCAGATTCGTGATGTGATACAGACCGATGCTGCCATCAACCCCGGTAATTCGGGTGGCCCGCTTCTTAATTCGCTGGGGCAGCTGGTTGGCGTCAACACTGCTATCTACAGTCCCAGTGGTGCCAGCTCCGGTATCAGTTTTGCCATACCGGTGAATACGGTGAAAAAAATTGTGCCGGAGCTGATTGAATTTGGCCGTGTGCAAACACCGACACTGGGCATCAGCCTGTTCCCGCCGCAGTACGCCGATTATTACCGTAATCGCTGGCGCATTGAGGGCGTGATTGTGCTGGATGTGTTGCAGGGCAGCAGCCCGGAACGTGAGGGCATGCGCGGACTGACTGAGACGCGGCAGGGCATCGTGCTCGGCGATGTCATTGTCGAAGTCGATGGTAGCGTGGTGACGAATGAGGATGATCTGCTTACGGTGCTGGAAGCCAGGGAAGCGGGCGATACCGTCGAGGTGGTTACATTGCGGGATAATGCTCGCGTTATTTACCAGATAGAGTTGCAGGCCACTCGCGAATAAGACTATTCCGCGAGCAGCTCCTCCAGCTCGGTACTTTTTTCCAGCCAGTTTTCTTCGGCCTGGCTGAGTTCGGCCTTGCAGTAACCCTGCTGGCGCACCAATTCAGTCAGTTCATCGCGCCGGCTGTCTTCATAAAGAGAGGCGTCACCGAGTCTGTCTTCCAGTACGCTCAGTTCGGCGCTGAGTTTCTCCATGGTTTTTTCCAGCGTGCGCACTTCACGTCTCAGCGGTGCCAGTTGCTCGCGCTGGATGGCGGCCTGTTTTCGTGCTTCCTTTTTATCGACCACGGGCGGAGGAGCAGGTTGTCGGGCGGCAGATTTGCCAGTAGTAGAGCTGGTTGTATCCGTGCTTTTTTTGGTGCCCGGCTGAAAATCAGCTGTGGCGCCTTTGCCTTGTTCCTGCATCCAGCGGGCATAGTCATCAAGGTCGCCAGCAAACGGGGTGACCCGGCCCTGGTGAACGGTAAAGAATTCGTCAACGGTGTTGTTCATCAAGTGGCGATCGTGTGAAACCAGCACCAGTGCGCCTTCGAAACCCTGCAGGGCCACCGTCAGCGCATGCCGCATCTCCAGGTCCAGGTGGTTGGTGGGCTCATCCAGTAACAGCACATTGGGCTTTTGCCAGACAATCAGTGCCAGTGCCAGACGTGCTTTTTCACCGCCGGAGAAATTGACGATAGGCTCGGACACCCGATCACCGCGGAAGTCGAAACCGCCCAGAAAGTTACGTATCTCCTGTTCGCGTGCGCCGGGGTCGGCGCGTTGAATCAGAGTGGTCGGGCTGGCTTTCATGTCGATGACATCAACCTGATGTTGGGCAAAGTAACCAACACGCAGGTGTTTGGATGCGACTACCTCGCCTTCCAGTACCGGCAGCTGCTCGGCCAGCGTTTTCAGTAGCGTTGATTTGCCTGCGCCGTTAAACCCCAGCAGCCCGATACGGGTGGTGTCGTGCAGTTTCAGGTTGATGCCCTGCACCAATGGCTGATCAAAACCGATGCTGACTTTCTTGAAATTGAGCAGATCACTGGCGGTTTTTTCAGGTGTCAGAAATTCGAACCTGAAAGGTGAATCGATGTGCGCTGGTGCAATCGCTTCCATACGCGACAGTTCCTTGAGGCGACTTTGTGCCTGTTTGGCTTTACTGGCCTTGGCCCGGAAGCGGCGCACAAAGTCTTCGATCTCGGCTTTACGCCGCATCTGTTTCTCGGCCGCCGCCTGCAGTTGAGCCAGACGTTCGGCGCGCTGAATTTCGTAAGCAGTGAAATTGCCTTTGTACATGAACAGGTTGTTCTGCTCGAAACTGACGACGTGGTCGATGACCTTGTCGAGGAAGCTGCGGTCATGCGAAATCAACAACAGTGTGCCCTGATAACGATTAAGCCATTGCTCCAGCCAGATGGTTGCTTCCAGGTCCAGGTGGTTGGTGGGCTCGTCGAGCAGCAATAAATCCGAGGGCGCCATCAAGGCAGCGGCCAGGTTCAGGCGCACCCGCCAGCCACCGGAGAAGGCAGAAACCGGCTGCTGAAAGCTGTCGATGGCAAAACCCAGGCCGGACAACAGCTGCTCAGCACGTACCTGCACATCATAACCGTCTATCTTGTCCAGTTCGTTATGCAGATTGGCAATGGCATGACCGTCATTGTTGTCTTCAGCGCGAGCTAACTGGTCTTCGATCTGGCGGTAGCGTTCATCGCCGTCGATTACATAATCCAGCGCCGATCGCCTGGCCCCCGCGGTCTCCTGTTTCATCCAGGCGCAGCGCAGGCCATCCGGAATGAACAGATCACCGGCGTCCAGTGCAATCTGCCCGGTCAGGCAGGCGAAAAGGCTGGATTTGCCGCTGCCATTGCGGCCGATGACACCGGTTTTCTGGCCTTTGTGGATGGTGATGCTGGCGCTGTCGAGCAGCGTGTGCTCACCGCGCATCAGGCGGGCGTTGTTAAGACTGATCATGCGTCAACCGAGGTTTGTACCAGTGGGTGTATGTTTGAAAACGGGCATTATACGCCAGAGCGCCATCACAGATTGATTTATGTCCGGCAAATTCGTAAACTCCTGCCCTATGAAGCAGATACTAATAATAGATGATGACGAAAAACTGGGCCAATTGCTGACGCAGTATCTGGACCGTTATGACATGAAGGTCACGGTTGCCCACACGCCGAGCAAGGGATTTGAGCTGCTCAAGCGTTCCAAGCCTGATCTGCTGATTCTGGACGTCATGTTACCTGAAAAAGACGGCTTTGAAATCTGCCGCGAAATCCGCGCTAAAACCTCAGTGTATGGCCATTTGCCGATCATGATGCTGACCGCCCATGGCGAAGTCACTGATCGTATTGTGGGCCTGGAACTGGGCGCGGACGATTATCTGCCCAAGCCTTTTGAGCCAAGAGAGCTGGTGGCCCGCATCACCAATATTCTGCGCCGCGCTGGCGACGAAATCCGGGCGGACAATGATCTGCCTCGTATTGAGGGGCTGGACGTTGATACCAGCCGCCGTACCGTCCATCTGGACAGTGAACTGGTTGAGCTGACGACTATGGAGTACGAGTTGCTGGTGCTGTTCATCCAGTCTCCCAACAAGACGTTTACCCGGGACGAGTTGATGAACCGCCTGCGCGGCATCGATGCTGAACTGTTCTCACGGGCCGTGGATACCCTGGTCAGCCGCTTGCGTCACAAACTTAAAGACACCTCCAAAACGCCGCGATTCATCAAGACTGTGTGGGGGCGCGGCTATACTTTTGTCGGTCAATTGCAATGAAATCCCTGCTGCCGAAAGTGACCGGATCTCTGTTCTTCCGGCTCTTTCTGATTTTCAGTGCGACCGTTATTCTTTTCTTTTTTGTTATTACCTTTTCCATTCGCCAGATTGATGAGAACTGGCGCCGGGAGCGACTGAATCCGTTGCCGGTGTTCTATCTGGACAATGTGCGTTTGCTGGTTGATGCCATCGGCATTCCGCCGGATCTGCAGCGCGCGGCGGAACTGGCGCGCGACCTGTCACTGACCATCATCATCCGCAGTCCCCATATCAACTGGCAATCCGATGACGAGTCGGATCTGGATATCTCCAGTACCGTGTTTGTGCGCACGCTGTCCGATGACTCGCAGATGCTTGCTGCCGGCAACGAGCAGGTGATTCGTGTTGCTCGCGGCGGCTATGAGTACTTCCTGAACCGCAAGGCACCGTCGCTCAGTGACTACGACTACATTGTTGTTTATCTCGGACTTGGTTTTGCGTTATTTATCCTGTTCTCCAACTACTGGCTGGTCCGTCGCCTGATGGAGCCGGTTGCAAAACTGCGTGAAGGGGCTGAAAAAATCTGCGCCGGCGATTTGGGCTACCGGGTTGAAGTAACCCGCGAAGATGAGTTGGGTGAGCTGACCGAAAGTATCAACCACATGGCCGATTCCCTGCAGTCCATGCTGGAAGCCAAGCGACAGTTGCTGCTGGCTATCAGCCATGAGTTGCGGACCCCGGTCACGCGCGCCAAGTTGCAGCTTGAGTTCATGGAAGACGGTGATCTGCGTGAAAATCTGAGTGACGATATCAATGAAATTGATCTGTTGATCAGCGACCTGATTGAGGCTGAGCGACTGAGCACACAGCACTCAGCCCTGATTCTGGATGATGTCGACTTTGCTGACTACATCCGCATGCTGGCAGAGCAGTTTCAGCATTACGAAGGCGGCCTGGAAGTGGACCTGCCCGACACCGATTATTCCATGCGTCTCGACAAACTGCGCATTCGCCTGTTGATGGCCAATATCGTCAATAATGCGATTCGTCATGGCCGGGGCCAGCCCGTCACGATAAAGGTGGCTTTCGAGGGTGAGCAGCGGGCCGTGCTGCAGATCATTGATCAGGGGGAAGGTATTGCTGCAGAGCATCTGCGTCATATCACCGAGCCCTTCTATCGGGTCGACAGTGCGCGTCAGCGTAATACGGGTGGTTTTGGTCTGGGGCTGTATCTGTGTAACCTGATCGTTGATGCCCATGGCGGCACCCTGAAGATAGACAGTCAGCCCGAGCGGGGTACCCGGGTGACTGTTTCCATCCCCATAACCTAGCGGGTTTGCTTCCGACGACGATTGCGCAGCAATGTGGCGATCAGCACTGCGATGATGATCAGCGCAGGGATCAGGGCGGTATTGATGGCTTTCAGCACCGCACCCAGTCTGTCGATCTCGTTGTTAAGCTCAAACTGCACTTCTCGCAGATCGCGACGGGTATCGAGCTGTAACTGAATAAAACGTTCGATCTCGGCTTCCTGTTCCGGCGAAATGGTGCCACTGCCTTGGTTGAGTGCCTGGAGTTGCTCCTCGGTTTCGGACAGCCTTTCCAGCAGGTTGGTTTCGCGTTCGCGCAGGCGTTCATCGGCTTCGCGCTGCAAGGCCAATACTCGTGTGAAGGGACGTGCATAGCGACCCCGGCTGCGAATGTTGATCAGCTCCGTGCTACCGCTGAGGTTGTCCAGAGCATTGATGACAAAGTCGCCATTGCTGGCGAAGGCGTTGATCACGCGTTGTCCGGCAACCTGCCGTGACTGTGCCCACATGCGATCAGCCAGTACATCAGAGTCTGCCACTACAATTACGCCAATATCGCTGACAGAGGCGCTCAGGTGCTCCTGCGATGCGGTTTCACTGCTGTCGCTGTCTGCTGCGGCCTGTTCTGTCTCGCTGGCATCAGCATCAGCATCAGTGGCTGCTGTCTCCGTTGATGGTGGACCGTCAGGGAAGGCGCTGGATGCTGGACCCGAGACCCGGGCCGCAAGCGTGCGATTCTGTTCTTCAGACACAAAGTCATCGATCAGCAGTGTCGGATCACCCATTTCACGGAAAAAGTCGGTGCCCATCATCATGGTCTGTTCGCTGGTCTGAATCAGCGGTTCAAAGTTGGTTTGTGAGGCATCTGCGGGGTTGAGTGAACCTGCAGACGATAAGTTCATCACCTGCAGCTGGCCGCTGACAATGTCGTTGGCAAAATGTTCGCGCGGTACACCCAGCATGCCATAGTGTGCAGTAGGACGCTGGCCCTGAGCCAGGGTCACAAACAGCGCCAGGTCCTGGTCAGTGACGACCTGCGTCGCATCATAGTCGATGCCCCAGGCGCTCAGCAGACCGGGCAGTTCGGAGCCCAGGTTGTCGCGGTAACCACCACCACCTACCATGATCTGGGTCTGGGTATCAGAGTTTGGGTCGACAAATACCAGCGCGCGGCCACCCCGCATGACAAACTGGTCAATGGCGTACAGCGTCGTTTCCGACAGCTCCTGCGGGTGCACCAGCATCAGGATATCGATTTCCTCATCAATGCTGCTGACGTCGTTCTGAAGGCGGCGCACGTCGTACATGTAACGTACGGTGTCCATGATTGCCCAGGCCCCGGTGGCCTGTTCGGTCGCCGGATTAAAACCGCCATCAATGTCGAGTGAGGTAATAAGCCCGACCACGGTCGGCTCCGGGTCCAGAACCCGGTTTATCAGGCGTGAAAATTCGTACTCCAGAAACTCTTCCTGATCCGGACGCACCAGCGGGATGGCTTCATAAACCTCGGTTTCGCCGTCAACCCGGGTGCCCGGGTCAGCCGCTACTACGCCGAAATAGACTTCTTCGCGGCCAGCCGCCAGGGGGACGGCCTGAATGCCGTAGCTGGTTGCCAGATCTTCCTGCGCCGAAAACGCTTCAGGATCGATGACTTCCAGAGTCAGGTTGCCATTGCTGGCAATGACCATTTCCCGCAACAATTCCTGCACGCGATTGCCATAAGCCCTGACCTGCGGCATCTGGCCGATGGCTTCTTCCGAATAGAAAAACGTCAGTTCGATAGGGCGTTCAAGATTGTCCAGCACCTCACGGGTACCATCGCTAAGGGTATAGAGATCATCCTGCGTCAGGTCGATACGCAGCCGTGGCAGGCTGCTGATGACAACAACGCTAATGAGCAGGGCAATACCAATCAATGCGAGGCCGGCGGGTGAAAATAATGCTTTGTTCTTCATGACCAGCTCCTAGTTCGCTTTCTTGATTTCGATAACAACCGCGCTGGCCAGCAGCCAGGCGACAATGGCAGCAGCAAAGAACAGCAGGTCCCGGATATCCAGCACCCCCTTGCTGATCGCTTCGAAGTGGGTCAGAAAGCTGAGCGTGGCGACGGCGTCTATCAGGGTTTGCGGTGCCCAGCCGGTAAAGGCGTTCATGACGATGGGAGAGCCGGAAACAACAAACAGGAAACAGATGGCTGCGGTCAGGATAAAGGCGATGACGGCGTTGCGCGTCAGTGCCGACATGCAGGAGCCAATAGCCAGAAACCCGCCGGCCATAAGCCAGCTGCCAATATAGGCGGCGAGAATGACGCCATTATCGGGTTCGCCCAGATAGTTAACAGTGAGCCAGAGTGGGAAGGTCAGCAGCAGTGCGCTGCCGCTCAAAGCCCAGGCGGCGAGGAATTTGCCAATGACGGCTTCATGTAACTGAATCGGTAACGTCAACAGCAACTCGATGGTGCCGGTTTTGCGCTCGTCGGCCCACAGCCCCATTGCCAGGGCCGGGATCATGAACAGGTACAGCCAGGGGTGAAAGTTGAAGAATGGCTGCAAGTCGGCCTGGCCACGCTGATAGAAGCCGCCCAGGTCGAACGTGGCAATGCCGTTCATGATCAGAAAGATAACAATAAACACATAGGCCAGAGGGGTGCTGAAATACGCAGCCAGCTCGCGCTTGAAAATAATACCGGTGGTTCCCATCACAGTGCTCCCTGTTCAGTGACGCTGCGGAAGAAGGCTTCCAGTCGGCCTGGCGCAGATGGCATCTCCATCAGGGCGGTATCTGCCGGTGCGCGCGCCTCCAGTTCCTGCGGCGAGCCATCTGCCACGATGCGGCCATTGGCAATGATGATGGCGCGAGTGCAGACAGCGCTGACTTCTTCCAGGATATGCGTGGACACAATAACAATTTTGTCTTTTGCCAGATTGCGGATCAGTTGCCTCACCTGATGCTTCTGGTTTGGGTCCAGGCCATCGGTGGGTTCGTCCAGGATCAGCACTTTGGGATCATGCAGGATGGCCTGGGCAAGCCCTACGCGGCGTTTAAAGCCTTTCGACAGTGTATCAATGGTCTGGTCGCAAACGCTGTCCAGCGCAACATCAGCGATTACCTGTGCGATTCGTTGGGTCTTCTCCTGGCCGCTGAAGCCACGAATCTCGGCGATAAAGTCCAGAAAATCCCGGACGGTCATATCGGGGTAGCTGGGAGCGCCTTCAGGCAGGTAGCCCACCAACGCTTTGACGGCGATTGGGTTTTCGTTGATGTCATGGCCGTCAACCTTGACGGTACCGGCGCTGGGTGCAAGAAAACCAGTGATGATTTTCATGGTTGTCGACTTGCCAGCGCCATTGGGGCCAAGAAATCCAAGAACTTCGCCCTCTGCAACCGTAAAGCTGAGGTCGTCAACGGCGGTGAAATGCTCGAACTTTCGAGTCAGGTGACTGATTTCAATCATATTGTTATTTGCCTGTCAAAGAGAGACTGTCAAAAAGTGCCTGGCAGAAGTGCATGATACAGGTGCAGGGCAATAGCTGAGGGGCAAATATAGGTGCATGGGGGTGATTTTTCAACCTGCCCCCACAGATCGTGACAATTGGGCGTTGATCAGTCGTCGTCGCTGCCCGCATCCTCGATGTTGAGTTCCTTGATTTTCCGGGTCAGGGTGTTGCGACCCCAGCCCAGCAGCAAGGCTGCATCGCGACGGCGTCCCAATGTATGTTTAAGCGCAACCTGGATCATGGTGCGTTCGAACTCAGGCGTGGCCTGCTCCAGAATACCCTTGTGGCCCAGATTCAATTCCTGGTCAGCCCATTCCTCCAGCAGCTGAGTCCAGTCGCGAGCGCTACTGTTCTGCGCCTGATGTTCCATCAGTTCCGGAGGCAGATCATCGATTCGAACTTCGCGGCTGGAAGCCATCACCGTGACCCAGCGACAGAAGTTCTCCAGCTGCCGCACGTTGCCTGGCCAGTTCAGGCCGGTGATGTATTTTTCGGTTTCAGGGCGCAGGACCTTTGCCTCCACATCCAGTTCCTCAGCGGCTCGGGCCAGAAAGTGGCGACCCAGCGTAGGAATATCTTCGCGGCGGTCGCGAAGGCGAGGGATATGGATGCGGATAACGTTGAGACGGTGAAACAGGTCCTCACGAAATAAATGCTGAGCCACCAGCTTTTCCAGATTCTGGTGCGTTGCTGCGATGATGCGCACATCGACCTTGATTGGTGTGGTGCCGCCAACCCGATAGAATTCGCCGTCAGACAACACGCGTAACAGGCGGGTCTGGGTATCGGCCGGCATGTCACCGATTTCGTCGAGGAACAGCGTGCCGCCATTGGCCTGTTCGAAGCGGCCGGTTCGATGTGCTGTCGCGCCGGTGAAGGAGCCTTTTTCATGGCCGAACAGCTCCGACTCGATCAGCTCCTTTGGAATTGCTGCCACGTTCAGCGCGACGAAAAGCTTCTCGCGCCGTGGGCTGTGTTTGTGTAGCGCGTGCGCCACCAGTTCTTTACCGGTTCCGGATTCGCCATTGATCAGAACGGTGATATTGGATTGCGACAGGCGGCCGATGGCACGAAATACTTCCTGCATGGCCGGCGCTTCGCCAATAATTTCCTTGCTGTTCTCCAGTATTGGCGCGGGTATGTCGATGTCCTGTTCGCGCGCATGCTCCAGTGCCCGTTGTGTCATCGCCACTGCTTCATCAATGTCGAACGGTTTGGGCAGATATTCAAAAGCGCCACGGCTGTAGGATGATACGGCACTGTCCAGGTCCGAATGCGCAGTCATGATGATGACCGGAAGCTGGGGGAAGCGCTCATGAACTGTTGATAGCAGGTCCAGGCCGTTAATACCGGGCATGCGGATGTCACTGATGATAGCGTCAGGTCTATCCTTTTCCAGGCGGTGTAGAAGGTCATCACCATTGTCAAAACAATGAGTGCTCAGGCCAGAACGGGTGAGGGACTTTTCCAATACCCAGCGGATGGATTTATCGTCATCCAGTACCCAGACCGTATTATGTTTGCTCATGGTATCAATACCCCATTTAAACTACTTGCCAAACTGGCCACTAAATACACCTGCGCTCTGTTTGCCCGAGCCATTGCCGTGATGGTCCGACGTTGCCTGTGCCTGCGTAATGACTGGCAGGTACATGGAAAAACGTGTGCGGCCAGGCTCGCTGCTGCACTCGATAATGCCTTTGTGCTGGTTCACGATGGAGTGAGCAATGGACAGGCCCAGGCCGGTGCCCTCGGCGCGGCCACTGATCATCGGAAAAAAGATATTGTCGATCAATTCCGGTGGTACACCGGGCCCGTTATCCACGATTTCAAGTCGTGCTACCAGGCGATGAAACACGGTGCCGATGGTAACGTTGCGCATAACCCGGGTCTTCAGTTCGATCAATCCCGAGCGATGTCTGACGTGCGGGCTGTCCAGTGCCTGCACCGCATTGCGCACGATGTTGAGCACTGCCTGAATAAGTTGTTCGAAGTCTCCTTGCAACTCCGGAATACTGGGATCGTAGTCACGCACCAGGGTAATGTCTCTGTCACTGACTTCAGCATCAACCAGATTGCGGACACGTTCCAGCACTTCATGAACGTTGAGTGAGCTGTACTCCATGGGTTTGCGCGAGCCAACCAGGCGGTCCACCAGTTTGTGAAGGCGATCCGCCTCTTCAATGATGACATTGGTATAGTCAGCCAGCTCGGAGTTGGGCAGCTCACTGGCGAGCAATTGCGCCGCACCCCGGATGCCGCCAAGCGGATTTTTGATTTCATGCGCAAGGCCGCGCACAAGCTCGCGGGTCGTTTCATGAGTTGAAATCAGGGTTTCATCGCGGCTGATTCGCTCAGCATAGTTCATGCTCTGAATTTCTATGACCACTGCCGCGTCCGGAAAGTCGGTCAGTGGCGTCACGGTATAGTCCACCTGCAGGCTCTTGCCATTCGCCAGGTGCAACTGGGTTTTGCGCTTGGTAAAGCTGTGGTGTCCAACAATTGCCTGTCGGATATCGGCAACATCATCATCCGCGTTCAGGAAAATATCGCCGACAAAGGCATTGTTGACCTGTCGGCCGCTGATAGCCAGCAGGCTCTCTGCTGCAAGATTGATATATTGCAGGCGCAGATCCTGGTCCAGCACCAGAATGGAGCTTGCCAGAGTGTCCAATAATCGTCTGTAAGAATTACTACTGGATTGCATGATATGTCGGAATACCTCGTTATATGGGGCAAGGTCATGCAATAAACAAACCACTTTCAGTAAATTGGTTCATTCCGGAGCGTTGTGCAGTGAATGAACATTTATGGCGCGTTTTTTAGCGTTTACCGGTATTGATGGTGATCTCAGGGCGCGCGTGATACATCGAACTATGCACTATGTTGGTGCGTCGCGCAATTTTGCAGGCATGCGTGCTCTTTGGCAAAGCAAAAAAAACGCCCATCGGATATTCCGACAGGCGCTTTTTTATCCACGTACACCGGTGATCGTATTTGCCGGCGTGGCGTGGGCGTTCTTACTTAGCAGCTGTAGTACATATCAAACTCAACCGGGTGGGCTGACATGTTCAGGCGAGTGCAGTCTTGCTGCTTCAGCGCGATGTAGCCATCAATCAGGTCGTCGCAGAATACGCCGCCCTGCTTGAGGAATTCGCGATCCTTGTCCAGTGATTCCAGTGCCTGATCCAGTGAGTAACAAACCTTTGGAATTTCCGCTTCTTCTTCCGGCTCCAGGTCGTACAGGTCCTTGCTGGCGGGGTCGCCAGGGTGGATCTTGTTCTTGATGCCGTCCAGGCCGGCCATCAGCAGCGCGGCGAAGTACAGGTAAGGGTTGGCTGTGCAGTCACCGAAACGCACTTCGATACGGATGGCTTTCGGGTTGCCGCCAAGCACGTACGGAATACGGATGGAAGCTGAACGGTTACGCGATGAGTACGCCAGCAGTGTGGGTGCCTCAAAACCTTTAACCAGACGCTTGTAGCTGTTGGTAGAGGCATTGCCGAAGGCATTCAGTGCCTGGGCGTGCTTGATGATACCGCCGATGTAGAACAGGGCGGTTTCGGACAGGCCTGCATAACCGTCGCCAGCAAACATGTTCTTGCCATCTTTGGAGATGGACATGTGAACATGCATGCCTGAGCCGTTGTCGCCAACCAGTGGCTTGGGCATGAAGGTGGCAGTCTTGCCAAACGCGTGAGCTGTATTCAGCACGCAGTATTTCAGGATCTGAACTTCATCTGCCTTGTAGACCAGTGAGTTGAATTTGGTGCCGATTTCGCACTGACCTGCGTTGCCCACTTCGTGGTGATGCAGTTCAATTTCCAGACCCATGGATTCCATTGTGTCGCACATTGCGCCGCGCAGGTCGCTCAGCGAGTCAACCGGAGGCACGGGGAAATAGCCGCCTTTCACTTTAGGGCGGTGACCCATGTTGCCGCCGTCAATGCTCTTGCCTGACGACCAGGCTGCTTCTTCGCTGCCAATCTTGAAGAAAGCGCCGTCCATTGCCACGTTCCATTTGACTTCGTCAAAGACAAAGAACTCGGGCTCCGGTCCAAAAAACGCCTGATCACCGATGCCGGTTGATTTCAGGTATTCTTCAGCGCGACGTGCCACGGAGCGCGGGTCACGGTTGTAACCCTGCATGGTGCGCGGCTCGATGATGTCGCAGCGCAGGTTAACCTGTATCTCGTCAGCAAACGGATCCAGCACCGCTGTGGTGTCGTCCGGCTTCAGGATCATGTCTGATTCGTTGATGCCCTTCCAGCCAGCGACTGAGGAGCCGTCAAACATAACGCCGTCCATGAAGCCTTCATCTACAACCGCCGCCGGGAAAGTAACGTGCTGCTCCTTACCCTTGGTGTCGGTGAAGCGAAGATCTACCCACTTGACGTCGTTCTCTTTGATTAAATTTAAAGTCTTCTCAGACATTCCTGATCCTCCGTGTGATCGAGAATTGGGTGACGGTTTAAAGTCACAGTTTTAAAATCTGACACAGCCGCTGATTGCTGCCGTTGCTCAGTGTTTATTTTCTTATATGCCGGTCGTGTGCTGGTTCAGCACTCAACAAACCGGGCATTCGGCATTATAATGGCGCTCGCATACCATGCCCGAGTAGCAGTGAATGAGCAAGATATATGCCATTCCTGTTGCTGCCCAGAGCCCCTGTATACGCGGTGCTTGCTGATAACCCGTGTCAGGCTAATGCGCAAAAGCGCACCAAAAAAGTGCGCCAAATTCGAGTTGGCGCCTTTTTGGTGCATAATGCCCTTTTTTGATGCGTCCGTCTCACTATTACAACCGAATTAATTCCGTCAGCTGTCACCGGTTGTCGTCCATTTCGAACACAAGGTCAGTACCATGCTTTATGTTATCCGCTTTTTCCCTGAAATTACCATCAAGACGCGTTCGGTGCGTCAACGACTGATCAAGACACTGCGGCGTAATCTGCGGATACTGATGGGCCGGATCGATTCGCGGATCAGTGTAACCGGTGACTGGGACATTCTGGAAGTGGAAACCAACACTGCAGATGAAACTCTTCTGGCCCAGGTCGTCGACGTGTTACGCAATACGCCGGGAATTTCGCTGATCAGTCAGGTGAGTAAACAGCCGTTGCCGGATTTTGACGGCATATTGACAGAAATTTTGCCTCATTATCGCGATCAATTGCAGGGCCGCAGCTTTGCTGTACGCAGTAAACGTCAAGGCAATCATGACTTCAGCTCCATGGAGCTGGAGCGTTACCTGGGCGCGGCTCTGTTGCGCGAGACCGGCGCGTCCGGGGTCGATCTGAGGCAGCCGGACGTCACCGTGCGTCTGGAAATCCGTCAACAGACCCTGTATGTGGTAACGCAGCAATGGCGCGGGTTGGGCGGATACCCCATGGGGACGCAGGAGCCGGTGTTGTCGCTGATTTCAGGCGGCTTTGATTCGGCGGTGTCGAGTTATCTGTTCATGCGTCGTGGCGTACAGACTCATTTTCTGTTTTTTAACCTGGGTGGCAAGGAGCATGAACTGGCGGTAAAGGAGGTCGCATTGTATCTGTGGATGCGGTTCGGAGCCTCCCATCGTGTCAAATTCATCAGTGTACCGTTTGAGCCGTTGTTGGGCGAGATACTGACCCGGGTAGACAGCGGCCACATGGCTGTTGTGCTAAAGCGCATGATGATTCGTGCGGCTGATCAGATCGCCCGCGAAATGAAGCTGTCGGCACTGGTAACCGGCGAGTGCGTAGCGCAGGTTGCCAGTCAGACCCTGCCCAATCTGAATGTGATCGATCAGGTAACGGATATGCTTGTATTGCGACCCCTGATTGTGACCGACAAACAGGACATTATTGACATGGCGCGGCGCATTGGTACTGAGGAGTTCTCGGCTCAGGTGCCAGAGTATTGTGGTGTGGTATCAGTAAAACCGACCACAAATGCGAAGCTTCAGCGAGTGCTTGAGGAAGAGGCGAAACTGGATATTGAACTGATAAGCGCAGCAGTGGCTGAGCGTGAAGTTCAGATGATTGACCGGGTGGTCGAAGTGCTCGAGCACCGTGACGTTGAGCCCGAGCAGGTCACAGACGTGCCTGCCGGAGCGATGGTGATTGATATACGTCACCCGCAAGAGCAGGAACGGGCGCCATTGAGCGATGAGCACTACGAGGTAGCGGTGGTTCCTTTCTATCAGCTGAGCACACAATTTGCGATGATGGATGCGTCCCGACAATATCTGTTGTACTGCGACAAAGGCATGATGAGTCGCCTGCATGCCTCTCACCTGAAAGACGCCGGCTACCAGAACGTCGGCGTCTACCGGCCCTCAGCTTAACAGCATTGGCAGAGAGCGCTCGACCAGCCACAACAATCCAAACCCGGTAATCACGATGCCGCTGGCGATCGTTGTCAGGCGGCGTGTGAGTGCGGTTTTGTCCAGCAACCACAGCACTGGCACCAGCACGGCAACAATGACCAGTTGCCCGATTTCGACGCCCACATTGAAACTTAACAGGCTGCTGATAAACAGGTGCGTTGGCAGTGCCAGGTCTCCGAGCACGCCAGCAAATCCGAAGCCGTGAATAAGGCCAAAGCCAAACGCTATCTGCCAGCTGCGGCCACGGAAGATCGGGAAAATGATGTTGAGGCCGGTCACCGCCACTGACAGGGCGATTACCGATTCCACCAGTCGCGCTGGCAGCACCACTATCTGCAACGTTGCCAGAATCAGGGTTATGGAGTGGGCTACCGTAAATGCGGTTACGACTTTAAAAATATCAACAAATATTGCTGATGATGACGCTGCAGCGGAGGGCTCACCGGGGCGTTCTGCGCGGCTTCTGCCCAGCATGATGGGAATGATCAGCGCACACAGGAACAGAATGTGATCCAGGCCTATCCAGATGTGCCAGACACCTTCGATCAGAAAGGTCCACAGATTTGCCAGTGCCGCCGCTGAGCCAGTTTGCTCAAGCTGGTGTGTGGGCTCTGACGGTGAAAACAGGCGCAGATAGGATTCGGAATTGTAGGCGATGTTGAGGATGCCGCGATGCGAGGCATCTATGTCAAACAACAGGTTGTAGTCTATGGCGAGCTCACCAGGGCTGCTGCAGCTGCCACTGAGCGGAAGATACAAAAATACACCTGAATTGCGTTGCTCCAGTTGAAACTCACCTGTTTGCAACGGGCACTCAGCGCCGGCCATGGTCAGCTGAAGGCGTGCGAGTGCATACTCATTGATCGCATCACGTTGTTGCAGTATCTCGCCCCAGGTAACCTGGCGATCCATGTTCTGGTCAACGCCCACGGCGAGTTCCAGATCGCGCACGGCGATGAGCCAGTGACCTGAAACCTGTTGGTTCTCAACTGAAAGGTCGATAAAGCTGTCGCTCAGGCTGTGGCCGGATGCCAGCGCGGGCCATATCAGCAGGGCTGCCAGAAGAATTCTTTTTATCATGAGCGTGGCTCCCGGTTGGCCGTCAGGATAGCCTGCAATCTGACATCTTGCGTGCCAACGTCATTGATCCACTGTTCGATCTCCGACAGCGTTTCCTGGTCATCGTTGGCAACGGCAGCCTGCGCGAGCAGGCGAGTGTCGGAAGGCTCTTTCTGTAACATCCAGTTTTCTCTGGCGGCGCTGAGGGCGGCTACGGGTGAATCAACCAGGTAAAGCGAGTGTTGGGCAAACTCTTTATGCGGAATGGCTTCGTTGCGCATCAAGGCCAGTTCGAATTCCTGCGTCAGCACGTCGATGATTTCAGCCGCCTGTTCGCGATCGGGCTCAGCTCCGCGCGCGCGTAGTGCTCTGGCGAGCAAAATGCGAAGTTCGGCGTTCATTGTGCTATCGGCATCTGGTGACAGTAACGCAATCAGTTCGTCTAACCGGTTTTGTTCCAGCAGCAGGTTGCTGTAGTTGACGTTCAGGTAGTTATTGTCAGGCGCAAAACGCATGGCGCCCTGATAATAAGCCTCTGCCTGTGACTGCTCGCCTGTGCGATGGGCGACAACGGCTGCTGTGGTCAGCAACTCCTGGTAATCGAGGGTGTTGAGATCTGTGCCGGTCCTAAACGTGTCAGCTATCAGGGTCAGCGCGGCGCCGGTATTACCGGTAACACCATCCAACTGGGCCTGGCAGTTGACAAAAACCGGGCGTCGGGCCGAGTCCTGCAATCTGTTGCAGCTTTGCTTAACAAGCGCATAGTCTGCCGTGACCAGGCCAATCTGTGACTGCATCATCAGTGCCTGGGTCTGTGCCTGGGCCTGTGATGGCGACAAGCGGTCGGTGCCGTTGGTCTCTGCGGCCAGAACAGGCTGTAGCTGCTCAAGAGCAGCGTCAAACTCATGGTTGTGCTGGAGTACCGCCGCCAACAGGATATGGTACATGACAGGCTTGTTTTCACGTTCAGGCCAACTATGCAGAATTGAAAGGGTGCGGCCGTAGGCGCGCGCCTCGCCTGTCGCCAATGCTACCTGATACGAGTCCATGGCGCGTTGCATGATGTCGGCGTTATTTTCTGTGGTCGAATTTGATGGCGATCTCTGTGTGCGGCGGATGTCTGCCGCCAGTTCAACAATAGCCGTTGGCAGGGTTTCCACAATTCTGTCAGCGCTATCGGGCGTGTAAGGTTGTGTGTTCCCGGTCAGAGGCAATATCGCACACGCTATCGCTCCCGCGGTCAGCAGTATGCGACGCGCAAAAAGGATACATGCGAGACCGTTGATGTTCGCGGACATAATCAGTTTGACCTGTGTTTGGGTAGTTTGATTTAGAAACATGGTGCGGAGCTTCCCTGCTCCGCACCGTGCATAGTCTCCAAAAAATTTATTTCAGAGGGGGTTCAACAACTCACTGCACTGCCGAGCCGGGCAGCGGTTCGTTGAGGTAGGGGAACGTGGTTTTAAAGTCTGCCGCGCTGACCGTAGTCTGGTCAGTAAAGGGGGCTTTGTTGTTCGGTGCCACTTCGGCATCGTCAACCAGTGCGCCCATCATGACACGCAGAGCAATGTCGACAACGTCATCACCGGGACGGCGACCGTTGGGGAAGCCGGCAGTGTCGTTGGCAAGCACACCCATGTTCAACTGCTCAGCAGCAGGCTTGGGCGCAATGCTGGTGTTCAATCGCAGCATCTCACTGCGCGGGAACATGTCGCTGGCAATATTGGCCGGCAGGTTAAGACCGGGCACGCCCGTTACCGCAGCAATCACGTCAGCGCGGGGGAAGTTCTTGGGAGCAACAGCGCCCGCGTCCGAGAACAGCAGTTCCAGCAGGAACGGCAGTGATGGGTTCTCCACATAATGAACAAACTGAGCATCATCATGCGGATGGCTGCTGTTGAACTTGTCCTTGTCAGGCAGGCCGATAATCACTTCGTTAACCAGTGGGAAGCCCAGTCGTGAAACCTGCATTGGTTCCTGGTCGCCCATATTAAGACTCGACGTCGTCCATGCGCCAATAACCGGATCTTCTTCGGTCAGGCAGGAGATTGGTACTTCCAGTGCCAGCGAGGTAACACTGGCAGCGCCAATGGGATTGGCAACCGCATCCTCAGAGCCCAGCGGGTTCAGATTGACCAGGTCGAAAACCTGTCCCAGATTAACCGCGAAACCCTCATTACGCTGCCCCACAAAAACTCTGCCAGCCGTGCTGCAGTTCGGGATGCTGACCGGGTAGATGTGAGAGTTGGCGTACTGCGCATACTCCGGAATTGACTTGGTGCCAATGTTATCTACCGGTTTACGGAACATTGTGTCGCTAGTATTGGCGTTTACCGCAATCTCTTTGGCGCCGGCACGGCTGGGACCACGAATCACGCTGAGCTGATACTCCTGTCGTGAATTGACATTGGCGGTGTCGGTTGCATCCGGGCCGATGCCGCCAGCATTGATCAATGGAATCGGGATATCAACACCATTGACGGGTACTGAAACACCCGCCAGGATCGTGGAGAAATCGAAGCTGAAAGTCAGATCTTCAATTGAGTCGCCATCGTTGTCGATATGAATTTCATACAGGCCAGCCGTTTCCAGGTCAAAATAGTTGGGACCGCCATAGGCAGCCTGCAGTGGAAAGTAGTTGGCAATGATGGTGACGTAGTCTTCCCGACCCTCTTCATAACTGCGAAACATATACAGATCGGTTGCATCCAGTCGTGGCATGCCTGCGATCATCGGTGCTTCGCGGTGACTTGAGGCGTAGCCCAGTGCGGAGGCACTGGTGATGGCTGCCGCCAGTGCATAACGTGTCCATTTCGATCGATTGATCTTGTTCGCTTTCATATTTAACTCCATGTGACGTGGTGTTCATTTCCTCACAGCGCCTGAAAAACACACCAGTGTTTTCCTCCTTTATGGCTGTGAAATTTGTCGTCAGTTCTGTTACGGGCGGCGGTTTGTCTTTGGATCGTTATATTTGAACGAATTGGTCGTTTGTTGGAGAAACTGTGATGGACCCCGCAGAATAGGAAAATACAATGTGCGTTGCGTCACAGTCTGAAAGGTTGTCGTCAGGGAGCTCGAAGCGGTCAGGTGTGGCATTCAGGGGTGTTGCAACGGCCGATCGTGGCTTCAGGGTCTTCGGAGATCACTGTCAGTGATAATCATTGGTAGGTCGAATTTCTGAGTGAATGCAGCCCATGTAATGGAATTGTCAAGATAGCTGATGTATAATCGCCCACCTTTTTTTCGGCAGTGCCCCCCTTTTTGTAATAGGTGTCCCCAGTGATTGAGAAGATCCGCAATATCGCCATTATCGCCCACGTTGACCACGGTAAAACCACGTTGGTCGACAAACTCCTGCAACAGTCCGGTACGCTGGGAGATCGCGGTGGTTCCGTAGAGCGGGTTATGGACTCAAACGACCAGGAAAAAGAGCGCGGCATCACCATTCTCGCCAAAAACACCGCGATTAACTGGAATGGCTACCATATCAACATCGTGGACACTCCCGGACACGCTGATTTTGGCGGTGAAGTCGAGCGCGTGATGTCCATGGTGGATAGCGTGTTGCTGCTGGTGGACGCCGTGGACGGACCCATGCCCCAGACCCGTTTTGTGACCATGAAAGCCTTTGCCCAGGGCCTGCACCCGATTGTTGTTATCAACAAGGTGGATCGCCCCGGCGCACGCCCTGACTGGGTGCTGAACGAAGTATTCGACCTGTTCGATCGACTCGGTGCCACCGATGAGCAACTGGACTTCCCGGTGATCTACGCCTCAGCCTTGAACGGCATTGCCGGTATGGAAGCTGATGATCTGGCCGATGACATGAATCCGTTGTTCCAGACCATCATTGATAAAGTGCCACCACCCCCGGTAAATGCCGATGCACCTTTTCAGATGCAGATCAGTGCCCTGGACTACAACAGCTATGTCGGTGTTATCGGTATCGGTCGAATCACCGGCGGTGTTGCAAAACCCAATATGCAGGTGACTGTGATTGATAAGGACGGTGAAACCCGTAAAGGCAAGATTTTACAGGTAAAAAGCCACCTCGGCCTGGATCGGGTGGATGTGACCGAGGCGAGCGCGGGCGAGATTATCTGCATTACCGGTCTGGACAGGCTGAACATTTCCGACACCCTGTGTGACCCGGACCATGTTGAGGCGATGACACCACTGACCGTGGATCAGCCCACCATTACCATGACCTTTCAGGTCAACGATTCACCGTTTGCCGGCCGTGAGGGCAAATTTGTCACCACGCGTAATATCAGGGAGCGCCTGGATCGCGAGCTGATTCACAACGTAGCGCTGCGCGTTGAACAGGGTGAAACACCTGATAAGTACAAAGTGTCTGGTCGTGGTGAATTGCACCTGTCGGTATTGATCGAAACCATGCGTCGAGAAGGTTTTGAGCTGGCGGTTTCTCGTCCGCAGGTAATCATGAAAGAAATCGATGGTGTTGTCAGCGAGCCATTCGAGGTTCTGATGATCGACTGTAACGACGAGCATCAGGGTTCCATCATCGAAGAGCTGGGCCTGCGCCGCGCGGAGATGACCGACATGTTGCCGGATGGCAAAGGCCGTGTGCGTCTGACCTTTACCGTGCCCACGCGCGGTCTGATAGGTTTCCGCTCCATGTTCCTGAGCATGACGTCGGGCACTGGCATGATGAACCACGTGTTTGATCATTATGGTCCGGCCAAACCCGGCGATCTGGCGGCGCGCAAAAATGGCGTGCTGGTCTCGATGGTCACTGGCAAGGCGCTGGGTTATTCGCTGTGGGCGTTGCAGGAGCGTGGTCGTCTGTTCATTGAGCCAAACGTGGAAGTGTACGAAGGCATGATCATCGGCCTGCACAGCCGTGACAATGACCTGGTGGTCAACCCCATCAAAGGCAAGCAGCTGACTAACGTTCGCGCCTCGGGTACCGACGAAAACATCACCTTGACGCCACCGGTCAGGCACACGCTGGAGCAGGCGATGGAGTTTATTGATGAGGATGAGCTGGTCGAAATTACCCCGGCAAGTGTTCGCATCCGTAAAAAGCATCTGACGGAGAGTGATCGCAAGCGTGCCAGCCGTGGTGGGCTGGCTCGGGGTTAAGTGAGCGCTCCACGAGGAGTCTCCTGGCAGTGGTGGCGTACGCTGCCCAGCAGCAAGGGGAGGTTCCTCGGGTACACCCTCGCTCACAACCCCTCACTACTGGGCATCGTGCGCAGATAACTGACATTGGTGTATTCCATGATAGCTTTGATACAGCGGGTTAATCATGCAAGCCTCCGTATTGATGGCGCTGAACATTGCGCCATCGGTCGGGGGCTTGTTGTTTTTCTGGGTATCGAAAAAACCGATTCGTTTGCAACCGGCGAGAAGTTGCTAAGCAAGGTGCTCAACTACCGGGTGTTTGCGGATGCTGAAGGACGCATGAATTGCAGTGCCACAGACGTTGCTGCTGAGGTGATGCTGGTGTCGCAGTTCACGCTGGCTGCGTCAACCGACAAAGGATTGCGGCCGGGGTTCTCTTCAGCAATGCCGCCTGCAGAGGCTGAAGCCCTGTATGATGACCTGGTTGAGTGGTTGCGGCTACAGCACACTGATACGGTGACAGGCGTGTTCGGTGCGGATATGAAAGTCCTGCTGGAGAATGACGGGCCGGTCACGTTTCTTCTGCGGCAATAAGTTCTCTATCGACGCAGGTCAGGCGTCGGGATTCTGTGCCTCTTCCGTTGCTTTCTTCTTCAGGAAGGCGGTACCAAAAAACACACCGAGTTCGAACAGCATCCACATGGGAAGTGCCAGCAGGGATTGCGTGAACGGGTCAGGCGGCGTTAGCAGCATGGCCACAACAAAACATCCGACCACGACGTAGGGACGCTTTTTCTTGAGGCTTTCCGGCTCAATCAGGCCTGCCCACATAAACAGGAAAACGGCGATGGGAATTTCAAAGGCAAAGCCGAAGGCAAAGAATATTTTTAATACGAAGCTCAGGTAACTGGCAATGTCGGGGGCGACGGCAATGTCTTCGGGAGCCACGGAAACAAAAAAGCTGAACACAACGCCAAACAGAACGTAGTAGGCGAAGGCCATGCCGGCATAAAACAGCAGGACGCTGGAAACAAACAGCGGGATGGCCAGTGATTTTTCATTTCTGTACAGGCCGGGTGCGATGAATGCCCAGATCTGAAACAGAAGGTAGGGTGCGCAGATAAACAGCGACGCATAGAACGTCAGTTTGAAAGGCGTAAAAAAGGGTGACGTCGGATCAATCGCGATCATGCTGGTGTCTGGGGGCAACACGGAGACCAGTGGCGAGGCAACGAAGGTGTAAATGTCGTTGGCAAAATAGATCAGGCCGAGAAAAATCACGAGCAAGGCGGCAATGCAGCGCAGGAGGCGATCGCGAAGCTCGACCAGGTGGCCAACGAGGGTCAGGTCGCCCGTTACCTCGGAGTGGTGTTTACTTTTACCGGCTGAAGGCTCTTTGCCCGCTGAAGGCTCTTTGCCAGCTGAAGGCTCTTTGCCCGCTGAAGGCTCTTTATCCGCTGAAGGCTCTTGCGTCATGTCAGTCTCTCATTTCTCGCCGGAAGATGAGTCCGAGTTCTTCGGTTTATCATCAGTGGCGGAAAACTTCCCGTTTTGCATACTAACGATGCCGGTTGGTGGGGTGCTATAGATATCCTGCGATGTTGTGTCGTCAGAGTCTTCGCTGGGATTTGCCTGCTCATCGTCAATAGCGGGTGCGGGTTCTTCAGGTGTTTCCGGTTCCGTATTGGCAGTTTTTGGCGGCGCGGTTTTTGCCTTCTCCGGCACCTGATAGCCTTCGGGGGGCGGCGTGGGTACGCCTTCGTCGGCGCTGGATGTGGTTTTACCAGCTACCTTGTTGTTACTGTCCGGATTGATTGAGCGCTTGACACTTTCTTCAGTGCTCTTGATATCTGCTTGTGTGTCTTTGATCAGTTTATCGGCGTTCTTTCGGGCCTTTTCGATATCGCCCAGAATGGATTCGTTATGTAATTGACGTCGAATCTCATCGGTGTTGATCTGTTGCTCGATCTCGGCTTTGACGTTATTGAAGCTGCGTTTGGCGCGACCAAACCACAGAGCGCCAGTGCGGATGGCGCCAGGCAGTTTGTCAGGGCCCAGTACCAGCAGCGCTACGATGCCGATGAGCAGCAGCTCCATAAAGCCTATATCAAACATTGCTGCGTTCCACGTGCTGTTACCATGAAGATGAACTCACGAAGCAGATCTCTTAATCCGGAGCCGGGCCTTGAAAACCTTTGCCAGGATGAAGCAGTTGTCGCGTCGAGAGGCGCAATTAACCGAAAGCGCCATTGTGGCTTCCGGCATCGTTGCGCTTACTTGTCTTTCGTTTTGTCGGCCTGGGCGTCAGTGTGCGCCTCGTTGTGCATGGCCTCGGAGTTCAGCTGCCCGGGCTCGTCTTCTTCACTGTCGTCGTCCTTGTCTTTAACTGCCTGCTTAAAGCCCTTGAGCGCACCGCCCAGGTCGGAGCCCAATGTGCGCAGCTTCTTGGTGCCAAACAACAGCACTATGATCAGTGCGATGATTAGCAATTGCCAGATACTGATGCCGCCGATACCCATGTTTCCTCCGATATACCCTAAAAGTTGTCACCTGAGTGACGCTGAATATGATGTTGCTGTTATCTAACCGGCCCTGGATGCTTTTTCCACCAGGCCAGACATGTTAAATCGCTTTGCCAGTTCTTCCAATACCTGCTCATGGCTCAGGTTCAGGTGACTCAGCATGACCATGCTGTGAAACCACAGATCGGCGGTTTCGCTGATCAATGCGGCAGCATCGCCGCCGGCCTCCGCATCGCGCGCTGCCAGAATGGTCTCTACGGCCTCTTCGCCGACTTTTTCCAGTATCTTGTTCAGGCCTTTCTGGTGCAGGCTGGCGACGTATGACGCATCGGCAGAAGCCTGCTTGCGTTCAGCCAGGACGGTGGCCAGTTGTGCCAGCACATCGGCCCCTGATGTGTTGGTGGGTGTGCCCTCTGATGTATTCTTGGTTGTAATCATAGTCGATTGCTTTATGACGTTTCTGTTAACTCAAATCCGGGGCTGATGTCAGTGGCCGGGTTTTGTATACATGGCCGATGGCTCTTTTAACACGGGATCGCTGATCTGCCAGCCCGGCTCGCCGTCAACCGTCGTCAATGTCCGGTAAAAACAGCTTTCACGCCCGGTATGGCAGGCAATACCGCCAATCTGTTCAACCAGGTAACAGACGGTGTCGCCATCACAATCCAGCAGAATGTCATGAATACGCTGCACATTGCCGGATTCTTCGCCTTTGCGCCAGATTTTCTGGCGCGAGCGCGACCAATACACGGCGCGGCCTTCCGCCAGCGTCAGTGCCAGCGCTTCACGATTTATCCAGGCATGGGTAAGCAGACGACGGGATTGGCGGTCCTGTGTTACAACAGGGACCAGACCATCGTCATTCCACTTGATCTGATCCAGCCAGGCTGTATGAATCATGTTACCAGTATGCTCTTTCACTGCGTAAAATACAAAAATGCGGCCAGCAATACGATCACCACAGTCGCCGTGACAAGGCGTTTTGTGTTCCGTCGCCGTCGCTTTTCCTGTTGCCGCTGTTGCCCGATAACGGTTTGCAGGGTGTCATTAAGCGCCTGCAGTTTGTCCTGCTGATGCAGGCTGTTCAGTACCAGTTGCGGCAGGTGCGGGAATTGCTCGACCCAGTCGGGCACATGATTTTTCAACTCGCGCCACAGGAACGAGGGTTTCATGCGGCGACGGTTCCAGCTCTCCAGAAACGGTAGCGCAGTCTGCCACAGATCCAGCTCCGGGTACAACTGGCGACCCAGTCCTTCAACGTTGAGCAGCGTTTTTTGCAGCAACACCAGGGACGGCTGAACCTCCATATTGAAACGCCCGGCGGTGCGGAACAGTTGTACCAGCAGGTAGCCAAACGATATGTCCTTGAGCGGTTTTTCAAAAATGGGTTCACACACGGTGCGCATGGCCGCTTCGAACTCAACGACTTTGGTGGTTTTGGGCACCCAGCCACATTCGACGTGAAGTTCAGCCACTTTACGATAATCGCGCTTGAAAATGGCCAACAGGTTGCGCGCCAGGTATTGCTGATCTTCGCGACTCAGTGAACCAATGATGGCACAGTCGATGGCAATGTAGCGCGGGTTTTGTGGGTCCGTAGCATCAACAAAGATATTGCCGGGATGCATGTCGGCATGGAAAAAGCTGTGCTCAAATACCTGGGTGAAAAAAATCTCGACACCGGTTTCTGCCAGCTTTTTCAGATCGACCTGGCGCGCAGTCAGTTGTGTGACGTCAGACACCGGAATGCCATTGATGCGTTCGGTCACCAGCATGCCATCACGGCTGACATCCCAGTAAACCTGAGGCACATAAAGCAGGGATGAGTGTTCAAAGTTGCGGCGCAGCAGGGTGGTGTTGGCGCCCTCTGACATCAGGTTGAGTTCGCCCAGAATGACGTGCTCATAGTCTGCGATTACTTCCCGCGGGCGCAAACGGCGGCCATCTGGAACATGTCTCTCGATCAGCCGGGCCAGCCACTTGAGTACAACAATGTCCTGGCGGATGGTTTCACTGATGCCGGGTCGAAGCACTTTGATGACGACCTGATCACCGTTCAGCAGCGTCGCTTCGTGCACCTGGGCAATGGATGCGGATGCCAGTGCATTATTATTGATATGACTGAAATGGTTCTGCCAGGGGCTCTCCAGCGCGGCCTCAACAATCGTGGTGATGCTGGGTGAGGTGAAACCGGGCACCCGGTCCTGAAGGCTCTGCAGTTCATCAGCGAGCGCATGCGGCAAAAAGTCACGCCGCGTCGACAGCAGTTGACCAAATTTGATGTAAATCGGACCCAGCTCTTCCAGTGCCCTGCGCAGGCGCTGTTCCGGTGACAACCGACGCGCGGCGCTGCCTGTCCAGGGCAGGCCGATAATGGCCATAAACAGACGTACCAGCCATGAGCGCGCCGTCAACGGGCTGAGTGTATGCAGGCGGTACTTGGCGGCAACCGCAAAAATCTTTAATAGACGGGGGAGATGGGACACCGCTATGGTCTCAGATCCGGTAGGTCAATGTTTTCATGACCCCTGCCATCAGTTTCATACCCGCCTTGACGGGTAAGGGCAGTTCAGCGCCGCCGGCGGCCATGGCCGCGTCACCGTGAGTGCGCTCATCAACAATCATCTGCGTCAGCACCGCACGACTTTTCTGATCGTTGGCCGGCAATCGGTCGAGGTGATCTTCCAGGTGGTCACATACCTGACGTTCGGTTTCGCCAACAAAGCCCAGGCTCCATTTGTCGCCAACCAGTCCTGCGGCGGCGCCCATGCCAAAAGACATGGCATACCAGACCGGATTAAGCAGGCTGGTGCGACTGTCCAGATCCTGCAGGCGGCTTTCGCACCAGGCCAGGTGGTCAACTTCTTCCCGCGCAGCATGATCCATGCTGGCACGCACATCGGGCAGCCGGGCAGTCAGGGACTGTCCCTGATACAGTGCCTGGGCACACACCTCTCCGGTATGGTTGATGCGCATTAATGCAGCGGCCTGCTGGCGCTCGCTATCGGACAGTTCAGCATCGTCGGCAGCGAGCGCCGGTGAATGCCGATTGGCGGTGCTGCTGCCAGGAATCAGTGTGTGCAGGGCCTGGTCGAGCTGCAGAACCAGTCGGTCAGCCAGATCGAATGACAATAAATCCTGTTTCGTATCCATGGTATGCCTCCTTCCCCTGTGTCCTTGTCAGCCAGTTAAAGCCAGTTAAAGCCAGTTAAAGCCAGTTAAAGCCAGTTCAAGCCTGCTCTGATTACACACACCTGCCTGACAGTTGGATCTGTTGCTTTTCGAGTCGTCAGGCGGGCGTGGCCCGTTGCATTTCCCGGGTGATGGCGCGGTGACCAATGTCACGCCGGCACATCATTTTGTCCCAGCTGATTCGGTCAGCCAGCGCATAGGCGGCCTGCTGTGCCTGGGTCACGGTGTCGCCAAGCGCCACGGCGCACAGCACGCGCCCACCGTTAGTGACTACCTTACCATCTTTCAGCGTGGTACCGGCATGGAACACTTTGGCGTTGCTTTCATCACCGACGGTATTCTGCAGGCCGTTGATGACCGCACCTTTCTCGTACGCTTCGGGGTAACCGCCGCTGGCCAGTACCACTCCAATACTGGCGCGATCATCCCAGTGTGCCTGAACCTGATGCAGACGCTGGTCCAGCGCTGCCTCGCACAGGTCGCTGAGGTCTGATTGCAGGCGCATCATCACTGGTTGTGCTTCGGGGTCACCAAAGCGGCAGTTAAATTCGATGACATTGACGGCACCCTGATCGGAGATCATCACCCCGGCATACAGGAAACCGGTATAGGGGTTGCCTTCCGCGGCCATGCCCTGCACCGTGGGCATAATGACTTCGGCCATGATCCGGTCGTGGGTATCCTGTGTGACAACCGGCGCTGGAGAGTATGCACCCATGCCGCCCGTGTTGGGTCCTTTGTCGCCTTCGTCGCGGCGTTTATGGTCCTGTGATGTTGCCAGCGGCAGCACATGTTCACCGTCAACCATGACAATAAAGCTGGCTTCTTCGCCCTGCAGAAATGTCTCTATGACCACACGGCTGCCGGCATCGCCAAAACTGTTGCCAGACAGCATATCGCGAATGGTGACTTCGGCGTCGTCCTGATTCTCTGCAATGATGACGCCTTTGCCCGCTGCCAGGCCATCGGCTTTGATCACAATGGGGGTGCCCTGAGCCTTGACATAGGCGATGGCAGCGTCGGCGTCGGTGAAGTTCTGGTAGCTGGCGGTGGGAATCTTGTGTCGTGCCAGGAAATCCTTGGTAAAGGCTTTGGATCCTTCCAGTTGCGCTGCGCCTTTGCTGGGGCCAAAACAACGCAGGCCCTGCTCCGTGAAATAATCGACGACACCGGCCACCAGAGGCGCTTCGGGACCCACAACCGTCAACCCGACGTTGTTGTTCCTGGCAAAATCAGCCAGGGCCGGAAAATCCAGCGGATCGATGGCGACATTCTCAATGCCGGTTTCGGTAGCCGTACCGGCATTGCCCGGGGCAACAAACACCGTCTCTATATTGGACGACTGCGCCATTTTCCAGGCCAGCGCATGTTCACGCCCGCCATTGCCAAGTA
This sequence comes from Pseudohongiella acticola, assembly GCF_001758195.1. Lineage (NCBI taxonomy): Bacteria > Pseudomonadati > Pseudomonadota > Gammaproteobacteria > Pseudomonadales > Pseudohongiellaceae > Pseudohongiella > Pseudohongiella acticola. The sequence goes on along the minus strand of NZ_MASR01000001.1, from coordinate 1,587,828 downwards.
CCAGAATATTCATAAACCCAGTCCGCTTCGTTTTAGTGTCTGAAGTGTCTTATACCCGTGAAAACCATCGCCATGTCAGCTTCATCAGCCGCTGCGATGACTTCGGCATCACGCATTGAGCCGCCGGGCTGGATGACCGCAGTAATGCCGGCCGCTGCAGCAGCATCAATACCGTCACGGAACGGGAAGAAGGCGTCTGACGCCATCACTGAACCCGCCACGGTCAGATTCTCATCGGCGGCCTTGATGCCGGCAATTTTGGCACTGTACACCCGGCTCATCTGGCCGGCGCCGACGCCAATGGTCTGCTGGTTCTTGCAATAGACGATGGCATTGGATTTAACAAACTGCGCCACCGTCCAGGCAAACATCAGGTCATTCAACTCCTGTTCGCTGGGCTGGCGCTTACTGACCACGGTCAGGTCGTCCCGACTGATCTGATGGGTGTCACGATCCTGCACCAGCAAACCACCATTAACACGTTTGAAGTCCCAGGCTGGCAATGCCTGTGCCGCCCACTCACCGCAACTCAGAACGCGGACATTGGGTTTGGCTGCAAGCACGGTCAGTGCGTCATCGGCTACGTTAGGGGCAATGATCACTTCACTGAACTGTTGATCAATGATGGCCTTTGCCGTTGCTGCATCAAGCTCGCGATTGAACGCGATAATACCGCCGAATGCTGACGTTGGGTCGGTCTGGAAGGCGAGCTGATAAGCTGCTTCAATGTTGTCGGCTAGCGCAACACCGCAGGGGTTTGCGTGTTTGACAATAACGCAGGCCGGCTGGGAGAAGCTCTTGACGCACTCCAGGGCGGCGTCAGTGTCGGCAATATTGTTGTAGGACAGTTCTTTGCCCTGCAATTGTGAGGCAGTGCTGACACTGGCTTCCTGTGGCGATGCTTCGCTGTAGAAGGCGGCGCTTTGGTGTGGATTCTCGCCGTAACGCAGCTCCTGCCGCTTATGGAATTGCGTGCTGAAGGTGCGCGGGTAGTCGCTGCCGGAGACGATGCGTCCGAGATAATTGGCGATCGCGCCATCGTACGCGGCGGTATGCTCGAAGGTTTTCACGGCCAGGTTGAACCGGGTTGCCTGATTCAGGCCGCCATTGTTCAGTTTCATTTCGGCGATAATACAGACGTAGTCTTCCGGGTTGGTGACCACGGCAACCCAGGCGTGGTTCTTGGCCGCTGCGCGCAGCATGGTAGGGCCGCCAATGTCGATGTTCTCTATGGCTGTGGGCAGATCACAGTCAGGCCGGGCGACGGTGGCTTCAAACGGGTACAGGTTGACCACAACCAGGTCGATGGGCGGAATGTCGTGTTCCTGCATCACATCACCATCAATGTCGCGGCGCGCCAGTATACCGCCATGTACTTTTGGGTGCAGGGTCTTGACCCGACCGTCCATCATTTCCGGGAAGCCGGTGTGGTCAGCAATCTCGATGGCGGGGATTTTTTCTTCCTGTAACAGACGGAAGGTACCTCCGGTTGACAGAATTTCCACGCCCGCCTGATGCAGGGAGCGAGCGAAGTCGGCAATACCGGTTTTGTCCGAGACGCTGATCAGGGCGCGTCGGATGACAGCAGGGTTATCTGTAGACATAACGTAATCTTTACTTGAATGCAGTGTTAAAAAGGTGGGGTGGGGCAGTTCTAAGTCAATTTGACAATAGCGGCGACTGCTGACGCTGGGAGCAATGCTATCGGCGCTGGTTATAATCCAGCAGGCCGTGCTGCTTCAATTTTTTGCGTAGAGTACCACGATTCAGGCCCAGCATGGTAGAGGCCCGGCTGCGGTTGCCGTCGGTGTGCTTGAGAACTGCCTGCAGTAATGGTGCTTCAACTTCGCTCAATACCAGCTCATACAGGTCACTGATCATCCCTTCATCGTCGACGTCCGCGAAGTAATTTGCCATCGCTCTTTCCACGGCTTCGCGCAAACTGCAGTGGCTGCTTTCAAGACTGAATGCCGTTGGTTCGGTAGGGGGTAGCAGCACCTCTGCGGGCAGTCCGTTAGTCGGATCTTCTTTTTTCATCGGGCAATTACCTGCGGTCTCCGGTTATCAGTCGGGCGCGGCACAGACATCGGCCAGGCATTGGTATCGGGTTGATTGCCGATGCCCGCGTTCAGGTACGCTGTCAGCAAATCAAGTTGCGATCTGGCATCCTCAAGTTGCATGAACTGCTGCTTGAGTGACTCGCCGCTCGGCAGGTCCTTACTGTACCAGCCTATGTGTTTACGGGCAAAGAGTGCGCCACGAAAATCACCATAGAATGCATGCAGGGCGCGAATATGATCCAGCATCAGGTTGCAGATATCCTGCGTTGAAGGTTTGTCACACACCGACCCGGTATCCAGATATTGACGGATCTGCCTGAAGATCCAGGGACTGCCCTGTGCCGCACGCCCTATCATGAGGCCATCAGCCTGTGTGTGATCGAGCACGTAGCGGGCTTTACGGGGGCTATCAATGTCGCCGTTGGCAATAACAGGAATGCAGACGCGTTGTTTTATCTCGGCAATGGTGTCGTATTCGGCGTCGCCCAGAAAACGGCACTCCCGGGTCCGACCATGCACGCTGAGCATGGCGATGCCGCAGTCTTCTGCGATTCGGGCGATGTCCAGGCCATTGCGGTTGTCGCGGCACCAGCCCGTGCGAATCTTTAAGGTGACGGGAACGTCAACAGCGGCGGTGACAGCCAGCAGGATGCGCTCGACAAGTGCGGGATCTTTCAGCAGCGCGGAACCGGCAGCTTTTTTCAACACTTTCTTGGCTGGGCATCCCATGTTGATGTCGATCACTTCGGCGCCCTGATCTGCGTTGATACGGGCAGCGTCCGCCATCATCTGCGGGTCGAAGCCAGCAATCTGCACGATGTCGGGGCCGCAGGTCGACGAGCGTTTCAGGCGCAGGCGGTTTTTCTCACTGTGCCAGAGCTCGGGGTTGGACGTAACCATCTCCGCAACCGTCAGGGTCGCCCCTTGTTGCAGGCAGATTTCACGGAACGGCAGATCGCTGACGCCGACCATGGGGGCCAGGATCAGGGGCTGCCGCAGCGTATGTCGACCGAGGGTAAAACTACTCATAAACAAATCGTACCTGATAATTCACCGCATCGGCAGTCGGCGTGGCAAATTCAAGGTGTGCGTTGACGTTCTCGCCGGGTGACAGCGCAAATGCCGCCTGCGCCGCAGACGATTCACTCAGGTACTGGCGCGGATAAACGCGTCGAGCGGCAACGGTCTGGCCCGCAACATCAGAATAGTTGAGCTCGATCGCGGGTAGCGGTTGTGGAAAGTCAGCCGTGTTGGTAAATGTGAGGGTCATCAGCGACAGGTTCTGGTAATCGGGATGCGGGCCAATGGACAGGCCTCGGCTCGCGATCAGGCTGCTGTCCTGGCGGATGGGCAATATGCATTGCAGGGTTTGGCAAAACGACAACAGCCATGGCCGCAGGGTTTCATGCTGGCTGAGTCGGTCCAGATGCGGGTAGCCGATCTGAGCAATCAGGCTTGCTGCCAACAGCAGGCTCAGAACCGCGTAGCCGGCGCTGCGCCAGGCAGATGTTTTCTGACGATGTGCAACCGTGCCAGCAATAATCTGGTCGCCATCTTCCAGTTCGGGCAACTGGGATGCCAGCGTTGTGGCAGTTCTGCTGCCCCTGTCAGCGGCTTTTGTTGTGTCAATCACAGTCCACATAATCAGACCACCGTGTTCAGACGGGTGCCCTCGATTCGCACCCATTCGTCGCTGATGACAGGTGGCTGCATGGCAAAATAAGGTGCATAGGATGCCATCAGGGTTTCTGTCTGCTCAGAGAGGACGCCGGACAGAATAAGTTTGCCACCTGGCAGCGTCAGACTGGCGAGCACTGGCGTTAATTCCGCTAGCGGGCCAGACAGGATATTGGCCACGACCACGTCGGCCGGTTCATGTGATTCACCCGGCAGATGCACAGTCATCAGCTCGGGCGAGACGCCATTCATGTCACGGTTGTTGCCACTGGCGGTCACTGCCTGTGGGTCGTTATCCACGGCCACCACGCTCGAGGCGCCGAGCAGGGCGGCGGCGATGGCAAGAATGCCGGAACCGCAGCCGTAATCGATAACACGTTTGTTGGTCAGCTCTTGGCTATCGAGCCAGGCCAGACACAGCGCAGTCGTGGGGTGAGTGCCTGAGCCAAATGCCAGGCCCGGATCAAGCATGATATTGACTGCCTCTGGTTCCGGCGGTTCGCTCCAGCTGGGACAGACCCAGAGCCGGTCGCCAAAACGCATGGGTTTGAAGTCCGACATCCAGGCGCGTTCCCAGTCCTGGTCGGCAATGTTTTCTGTCAGCAGATCGCTTTCCTGCAAACGGCTACCGGCAGTGATCAGGGCGATTATGCTATCGGCATCAGCGTCGGATTCGTACAGCGCGCACAGCATGGTCTGTTGCCACAAAGGGGTGCTATCGGGGTCCAGTTGGAAAACCGCTTCGTCTTCGGCGTCGAGCAGCGTCACCGAGACCGCGCCCGCTGACTGGAACAGCTGTTCCATCAGGGGCGCTTCAGCGTCGGTGATGCGCGCCTTGATTTGTAACCATGGCATAGGAATATCCGCTTCCCGGGAATCGGGCTCAGCCGTCAGGCCTTTTTGTGACCATTAAGCATGTTTTCCAGATAGTGAATGTTGACACCACCTTTGCGGAAATTATGATCTCGCAGTATGTCCTTGTGCAGCGGCGTGTTGGTGCGAATACCATCGATCAGAAGCTCGTCCAGCGCGTTCTGCATGCGCACCAGGGCTTCGTCGCGGTCGACACCGTAGCTGATCAGCTTGGCGATCAGTGAGTCGTAATACGGCGGCACAGTGTAACCACTGTAAATGTGCGAATCGACCCGTATGCCGTTGCCACCCGGGGCGTGGAACAGGTTGATCTTGCCGGGACAGGGCATAAAAGATGAAGGGTCTTCGGCGTTAATACGGCACTCGAAGGCATGGCCCTTGATTTTGACATCTTCCTGTTTGATGGACAGTGGCATGCCACTGGCAATCTTCAGTTGTTCCTTGACGATATCAATGCCAGTCACCATTTCAGTGACCGGGTGCTCAACCTGAACGCGCGTGTTCATTTCGATAAAAAAGAACTGCTCATCCTGGTACAGGAACTCCAGAGTGCCGGCGCCGCGATACTTCATCAGTTTACAGGCCTTAATGCAGGTCTCTGCCACGGCGGCCCGGACATGGTCGGGGATGCCGGGTGCAGGTGCTTCTTCAATCACTTTCTGGTGGCGTCGTTGCATTGAGCAGTCACGATCGCCCAGATAAACTGCGTTACCCTGGCCATCGCCGAGCACCTGAATTTCCACGTGACGCGGGTTTTCCAGGAATTTTTCCAGATACACAACATCACTGCCAAATGCCGCCTTGGCTTCGGACTGGGTCACATAAATAGCTTTCAGCAGTGCTGCTTCGCTGTGCACCACACGCATGCCGCGACCGCCACCACCAGCAGCGGCCTTGATGATCACCGGATAACCGATGCGCTTGGCAATGCTCAGGGTTCGATCGGAGTCATTGTCCAGTGGCCCGTCAGAGCCGGGCACCGTCGGTACGCCGGCTTCAATCATGGCCTTGATGGCAGAAACTTTGTCTCCCATCAGGCGAATGGTTTCTGCGCGTGGGCCAATAAAAACAAATCCGCTGCGTTCAACCTGTTCGGCAAAATCGGCATTTTCAGACAGGAAGCCGTAACCCGGGTGAATGGCGACGGCGTCGGTGACTTCCGTGGCGCTGATGATGGCAGGCACATTGAGGTAACTCTTGGCGGCACTGGCGGGACCAATGCAGACCGACTCGTCGGCCAGACGCACATGCATCAGGTCGCGATCAGCGCTGGAATGAACCGCCACGGTTTTAATGCCAAGCTCTTTGCAGGCCCGCAGGATTCGAAGGGCTATCTCGCCTCGATTGGCTATCAGGACTTTCTCAAGCATTGGTGTTAACCCTTAAACAATGGTGACCAGTGCCTGGTCGAATTCAACGGGCTCGCCGTCCTGGACAAGTATCGCTTCCACTACACCACTGTGATCGGATTCGATCTGATTCATCATCTTCATGGCTTCTACGATACAGATGACATCGCCCACTTTTACATGCTGGCCGACTTCAACAAACGCGGGTGATGACGGCGAGGGTGACCGGTAGAAGGTCCCAACCATGGGCGACTTTACGACATTGCCACGAACCTTTTGGGTGTCCTTGCCTGCGTCCGGTGCTGGCGCAGCGGGTGCTGATGGCGCTGGCGCGGGAGCAGCCGGCGCGGGTGCGCTCTGATACTGCACGGGTTGAGGAGTCACCTTGCTGGCGCGGCTGATACGAACGGCTTCTTCGCCTTCCTTGATCTCGATTTCCGCGACATCGGACGATTCGAGCAGTTCAATGAGTTTTTTTACTTTTCTGATATCCATAATAATGTCTCTTTACCTGGGATTTGCTTCTTTTTAGGTTGTTTATTTCTTTAATTTTCAGCGTGTTGCAGTGCCGCCTGCAGCGCCAGATCATAGCTTTGTGAGCCAAGTCCGGTAATGGTGCCAACGGCGATGTCGGAAAAATACGAATGATGGCGAAAGCTTTCCCGCCTGTGCACATTGGATAAATGCACCTCAATAAACGGAATGTCGACAGCCAGCAGCGCATCCCGCAGCGCAACGCTGGTATGGGTCAGGGCGGCCGGGTTGATTATGATGAAATTGATGCCTTCACGGCGGGCGTCGTGAATACGGTCGATCAACTCGTATTCTGCATTGCTCTGCAGATGCATCAGGTGGTGGCCGGCATCCAGACAGGTGTTACTGAGACGGGCGTTGATATCGTCCAGTGTTTCCGAGCCGTAAACCTCGGGTTCACGGGTGCCCAAAAGATTGAGATTGGGGCCGTGCAGCACAAGAATGGTCGCCATAGTCGTTTCCGCGATTCGGATTTTTGCTTTAATGGCGGCATTTTGTCAGATTTTTCACAGATTTTCACCTTCAAATTGTGGCTTTTCTCTGATCTTTTCTGTTTTCGGGCTGTTGCCGAGGGTGCGGGTCAGGGCGATATTTCCAGTAGCCGTGTTTGGGGCGGGTAACAAAGCCCGGCTTCGGCACAACCCTGATACTGGATTTGCAGACGGTAGTGTTGGTCCTGGCTCTCGTCCGGCAGTTGGATGGTGGTCGTCAGGCTGTTGTAATAAACTTCAACATCACCAAAAAACTCATCGTGATGGGAGGATCCGTCGGGCAGTGCGACCGCCAGTTCACGGGTGCTGCCGTCGGAACCCACCAGGCTGAAGCCGAACTTGTCCTGGTACAGGTAGTAGTCCGGTGCAATCGTCCAGTGAACTGATACGGTGTCGCTGGCGTCAAGGCTGGTGTAAAAGGCAAACGCCGCGTCCACGTCCAGAAACTGCGGTCGGCTGTCGCCGAACAGTCCGCTCGGCTGAGCTGCCAGCGGCGCACTGATCAGCGCTGTTGCCAGCAGCAACAACCCTGCGCGGCAGTGGCGGGCCGCTTCAGTCCTGATAACGTTCAAACACCAAGGTCGCATTGGTACCGCCGAAGCCGAAGCTATTGGACATGATGCAGTCGAGCTTGGCATCGTCGAGACGACGCGTTGCTATGTTCAGGCCTGCTGCTTCGGGTGCAAGTTCCGTAACGTTGATGGAGGCGCTGACAAAATTGTTCTTCATCATCAGCAGGCTGTATATGGCTTCCTGGGCACTGGTCGCGCCCAGCGAGTGACCGGTTTGTGATTTGGTCGAGTTGATGATCGGCGATTTGTCGCCAAACACTTCCCTGATTGCCCTCAATTCACTGACATCACCGACCGGTGTGCTGGTGCCGTGCGTGTTCAGGTAGTCGATGGGTTTGTTGACAGTGGCCAGTGCCATCTTCATGCAGCGGATGGCGCCTTCGCCGGATGGCGCTACCATGTCGTAGCCGTCCGATGTGGCTCCGTAGCCAGTGATTTCTGCATAGATCTTGGCGCCACGGGCCTGGGCGTGCTCCAGTGATTCGATAACCAGAACGGCGCCACCGCCGGCGATGACAAAGCCGTCCCGCGATACATCAAAGGGGCGCGATGCTTTTTCAGGTTCATCGTTGTGTGTGGTGGTCAAGGCGCCCATGGCATCAAACAGGTTGGTCAGTGTCCAGTGTTCTGATTCGCCACCACCGGCGAATACAACGTCCTGTTTGCCCAACTGGATCAATTCAACTGCGTTACCGATGCAGTGTGCGCTGGTGGCGCAGGCGGATGAAATGGAATAGTTCACGCCCTTGATTTTGTAAGGTGTCGCCAGACAGGCTGATACGGTGCTGCCCATGGTGCGTGGCACGCGGTATGGGCCAATTTTGCGAAGACCCTTGGTGCGCAGGATGTCAGCCGCTTCCACCTGGTCCTGAGAGGAAGAACCACCCGCACCCATGATGATGCCAGTGCGTTCGTTGGAAACATCGCTGTCTTCCAGACCGGCATCCTTGATGGCCTGGTCCATGGCGATATAGCCATACGCTGCCGCATCGCCCATGAAACGCAGAACCTTGCGGTCGATATGCTCTTCAAAATTGATGTCGACCCGACCGGAAATGTGCGCGCGCAGGCCCATCTCTTCATATTCCGGATTGTAGCTGATGCCGCTGCGCCCATCACGCAGTGCGTCCAGCACGGTCTGCTGGTCATTACCTATACAGGAAACAATACCGATACCGGTGACAACAACGCGTTTCATAATTACCTCGTTAGAACCTATTGGTGCTGTAATGCAGATATTTCAGTCTGTCAGAAATTTGTGTCAGGGGTGAACAGGCCGACTTTGAGGGACTTGGCGGTGTAAATGACTTTGCCATCTACCGCGACTGTGCCATCGGCAACACCCATCACAAGTTTACGCTCAATAATGCGGCTGAGTGAAATTTCGTAGGTTACTTTGCTGGCTGAGGGCAGAATTTCGCCACTGAACTTGACTTCGCCAGAGCCCAGCGCACGGCCTTTGCCCAGATTGCCACGCCAGCCCAGATAGAATCCGACCAGTTGCCACATGGCATCGAGCCCCAGACAGCCCGGCATGACCGGGTCTTCCGGGAAATGACAGTCGAAAAACCAGAGGTCGGGCCGAATGTCGAGTTCCGCAATGATCAGGCCTTTGCCGTGCTCTCCACCGGTACTGTTGATGTCGACGATCCTGTCCATCATCAGCATGTTGCCAACGGGCAGCCTGGCATTGCCAGGACCAAACATGCGGCCGAAACCACAGTCGAGCAGTTCGTCACGTTCGTAGGAGCTTTTGGGCGTAAATCCTGTATTCATAAGCTATTTTGGCACCAGATTGTCGCAAAGCGTGCAATATTATCGCGAGCGGGCGAAATAATCGATACTATTTTACCGTAATGCCTGTTGCCGTCTTGTGACTGACTGACGGCAATGGTTATTCTGGGTTAGACTTGCGGCCCTGATTTTCCAAGGAAACGATATGATCATCCCGGTAATTCTGGCTGGTGGCGTTGGATCCCGCCTGTGGCCACTCTCGCGCCAGCTTAACCCCAAGCAGTTTATCGCATTTTCCGCTTCCGCTACCGATGTCGATAGCCAGACCCTGTTCCAGGCAACGCTGGCGAGGCTTGACGGCATCACCGGGTTGGCCGCTCCCATCGTGATATGCAATGAAGAGCACCGCTTTCTGGTCGCCGAGCAACTGCGGGTGCTGGGGATAAACAATGCCAGTATCCTGCTTGAGCCCGAAGGGCGCAACACCGCGCCTGCGGTTACGCTCGCCAGCCTGCTCGCCGCCCGCCATGCTGAATTGCAGACGGTGCCTGGTTCACATGAGTCCGATGAGCCGGTTCTTTTGGTGTTGCCAGCCGATCATATCATTCGCGATCCAGCCATTTTCCGTCGATGCGTAGAGACCGGTGCTGAGCAGGCAAGGGCCGGCCGCCTGGTCACCTTTGGTATTGAGGCCAGCTATCCTGAAACCGGTTATGGTTATGTCAAACGCGATACATCAGGTGACCGGCAGCAAGGTCAGAATCTGGCGCCAACGGGCGATGTAGACGCGTTTGCAGTGGCACGATTTGTCGAAAAGCCTGATGCCAAAACCGCCGCTGCCTATCTGGCTGATGGCTCCTATTACTGGAACAGTGGCATGTTTGTGTTCACGGCTGATAAATGGCTGCAGGAGTTGACGCGTCTGCAACCCGAAATGGTGTCCGTGTGCCGGGACGCCTGCCAGCAGACGCATCAGGATGGCGATTTTGTCAGAATCGATGCCGACGTATTTGCCAGCTGCCCAGCGGATTCAATCGACTACGCAGTGATGGAGAAAACCGCCGATGCCGTTGTCATACCGATGTCTGCGGCGTGGAGTGACATGGGCGCCTGGAGTGCGCTCTGGGACGTCAGTGAGCACAAGACCGAAGATAACAACGTGGTCATAGGTGATGTGCACTGTGTAGACGTCAAAGACAGTTATCTGCGATCGGAATCACGGCTGGTGACGGCGGTTGGCATTGAAAATGCAGTCATCGTGGAAACTGCTGATGCTGTGCTGGTGGCAAACAAGGATCAGGTACAGAACGTCAAACAGATTGTGCAATGGCTGGAGCAGCAGGAACGCCCGGAAGCCGTCAGCCATACGCTGGTGTACAGGCCCTGGGGGTCTTACGAAAGCCTGGCGCATGGGCCGGGGTTTCAGGTCAAACATATCAGGGTCCGTCCTGGTGCAGCCCTGTCCTTGCAGATGCACCATCATAGGGCAGAGCACTGGGTGGTGATCAGCGGCGAGGCAACGGTGACCTGTGACGAGCGCGTTTTTACACTGACAGCCAATCAGTCAACGTTTCTGCCGCTGGGCTGCAAGCACCGGCTGCAGAACAACAGTGATGAATGGATTGAATTGATTGAAGTTCAGACCGGAGATTATCTGGGTGAAGACGATATCGTCAGATTTGAGGATGTGTACGGTCGCGTCCCGACCGTCAAATAAAGGAGTTTACTCGCGATGATCAAGAAATGTCTGTTTCCTGCGGCCGGTTACGGTACCCGCTTTCTGCCCGTCACCAAGGCCATGCCCAAGGAAATGTTGCCGTTGGTAAACAAACCTCTGATTCAGTACGGCGTCGAGGAGGCGCTGGCTGCTGGTATGGCGGGGATCGCCATTGTGACTGGCCGCGGCAAGCGCGCGATTGAAGATCACTTCGATATCAGTTTTGAGCTTGAAGCCCAGATTGCCGGCACCTCAAAAGAGGACGCCCTGAAAGAAGTGCGTCATGTCATGAAAGAGTGCACGTTCTCTTATACCCGGCAGGTGCAGATGAAGGGCCTGGGACACGCCATCCTCACCGGCGAAACCCTGATTGGCAACGAGCCTTTTGGTGTGGTGCTGGCAGATGACTATTGTGTCACCGAGGCCGACGGCGTGCTGGCGCAAATGGTGGCCCTGTATGAAAAGTATCAATGCAGCATTGTTGCCATTGAAGAAGTCCCGCGTGAGGAAACATACAAATACGGGGTGATCGACGGTGACGAGGTTGAGCCCGGCGTTTTCCGCATCAGCCAGATGGTGGAGAAACCTGAGCCAGAAGATGCCCCGTCCAATCTTGCCATCATAGGGCGTTACATTCTCACGCCGGACATTTTTGACATCCTTCGAACCACACCTCCTGGCCGAAACGGGGAGCTGCAGATTACCGATGCCCTGATGACACAGGCAGAGCAGGGCAAAGTGCTTGGGTTCCGCTTCAAGGGCAAGCGCTTTGACTGCGGCAGCGTCGAAGGTTTTGTTGAAGCCACCAACTACAATTACCAGAACATCTATTCGCGCCGCTGAGCGTTGGCGAGGGTTTGATATGGACATTAGCTGTTTCAAAGCGTACGACATCCGGGGCCGGGTGCCTGATCAGCTAAATGCTGACATTGCCTATCGCATAGGTCGCGCTTATGCGGCCTATCTTGAGCCCAGGGACGTGGTTGTAGGGCATGATATCCGGCTCAGCAGCCGTGAGCTGTGTGATGCGCTGATACGCGGTTTGACCGAGGGCGGTGCCGACGTTATTGATATTGGTCAGTGCGGCACCGAAGAAATCTATTTTGCCACCTCCCACCTGAAAACGGCAGGCGGTATTGTGGTCACTGCCAGTCACAACCCGATGGACTACAACGGCATGAAGCTGGTGCGCGAGGGTTCGCGTCCGATCAGTGGTGACACCGGCCTGCATGACATCAAACGGCTGGCCGAGGCGGGCGAGTTCCCAGCGCTCGGCGCCATCGGAAGTCTGCGTCAGGAAGATACTCGAGACGCGTATATTGCGCATTTGCTGTCATACATTGACGTTGCTGCATTGAAGCCTTTGCGGCTGGTGATCAATGCCGGCAATGGCGGCGCGGGCCCGGTGGCTGACGCGCTGGCTGCAAAACTGCCATTTGAGTTTGTGCGTGTCCATCATGAGCCTGATGGTCATTTTCCCAACGGTGTGCCCAATCCGCTGCTGGAAGAAAATCGCGCGCCTACGATTGATGCCATCAAGGCCAACAAGGCTGATATGGGTATCGCCTGGGATGGCGATTTTGACCGGTGCTTCTTTTTTGATGAAAACGGCGACTTCGTCGAGGGCTACTACATTGTCGGTCTGTTGGCGCAAAGTTTTCTGGAGTTTGAGGCGGGTGCCAGAATTATCCATGATCCCCGGCTGACGTGGAATACCATTGAAATCTGCGAGCAACTGGGCGGCAAAGCTGTGCAGTGCAAAACCGGACACGCGTTCATCAAGGAGCGTATGCGTCAGGAAGACGCAGCCTACGGTGGCGAGATGAGCGCGCATCACTACTTCCGTGATTTTGCCTATTGTGACAGTGGCATGATTCCCTGGCTGTTAGTATGTGACCTGATATCCCGCAAAGGCAAACCCTTGTCACAACTGGTTGCCGAACGCATGGCCGCATTCCCTGCCAGTGGCGAGATCAATCGTACTGTCGCTGATGCCGCGGCCTTGCTGGCTGCGGTCGAGAAAGTGTACGCGCCACAGGCGAAGGCGGTGGATCGTACCGATGGGCTCAGCATGGAGTTCGAGCAATGGCGTTTCAACATGCGCATGTCTAACACCGAGCCCGTTGTGCGGCTGAATGTCGAGTCACGCCGGGACACAGCGCTGATGCAGGCAAAAACGGCAGAGCTGCTGGCGCTTATGCAGCCCTGACCATACGGTAGCGAATCTCGTCTTCGGTCTCGATGACAAAACCCAGGCGGTGGTAGAAACGGAAAGCGGGGTTGATTTTTAACACACTAAGGCGAACGGGCAGATCCACGCTGTCTGCCTGTTTCAGCACTTCTGTCATGATGGTTGACCCGTAACCCTGGCGTTGCCAGGCTGGGTCAACAAGCAGCATCTCCAGGTAAAGGTGGTCGGCTTTCTGCTTCAGACAGTAGCCACCAATGTCCACGCCAGCGGGTTGTTCTGGGTCGACCGTTTCCAGCGTCTGCGTTGCCGTACTGGCAATGATAAAGCTTGAGGGCGGCAGGTTGGCATAGAAGCTGTGTTCCTGAAACAGTTCATTCCAGCCCCAGGTTCGGGTTATGTAGGACTGCATGCCGGTCTTGAATATCTGGTATGCCCAGTCCATTTCCCAGGGTTGCGCCTTGCGATAAGTCAGGCTGTGATTTTTGTTGCTGGCCAAAGTCACTGTATCAGGAGCCGCTTTTTGTCAGGAGTTGCGATGTCAGAAGTCACTGTGTCAGATTCGATGAGGCATCGCTGGTGCCAATCGGGCTTGCCAGCCTGCGTTTCCAGCCCAGCTGTTTTTCAATGGCACTGATCAATGCGCCTGCAAGGTCTTTGCCGCAGACATCTTCCATGTCATCCAGTGATGGCGAGCTGCTGACTTCCAGCAGCAATGGTCCCTTGCGTGCGCGGATAATATCAACGCCGGCGACCCGCAGGCCCATGCTTTTGGCGGCCTTAATGGCGATTCTGCGTTCTTCGCTGCTGATGCGCGCGGCAACGATGCTGGTGCCGTGCTGTTTGTTGCTGCGGAATTGACCGGGCAGTGCCTGCCGCTCTACGGCACAGGCAACTTTATTGTCGACCACCAGCAGGCGTAACGACTTGCCGTCCGCTTCCTTGACATATTCCTGTACCAGCAGGTTCGCCTGCAGCGACTTGAATGCATTGATCAGACTTTCGGCTGCGGTTTTCGACTCTGCCAATACCACGCCTCGCCGTTGTGGGCCTTCCAGCAGTTTTACCACCAGGGGCGCGCCATTGACCATGTCGATAAGATCATCAGAATCAAGCGGGCTGTCGGCAAAACCGGTGGTAGGAATGGGCAGGCCCTGCTGCAGCAAATGTTGCAACGAATGCAGCTTGTCCCGGGAATGACTGATGGCCGCAGCGCTGTTCAGTGAGTAGATACCCAGATTTTCGAACTGGCGGACCAGTGCGCAGCCATAAAATGTGAGATCCGGCCTGATGCGCGGGATAACGGCATCAAGTCCATTCAGCAGGCGACCACCGCGGTAGTGAATCTCCGGATGCTCGGCATCCAGTTTTATGTAGCACTGCCGTACATCGTAGAAACGTATTCGGTGTCCGCGCTCCTCGCCCGCTTCCATGATGCGTTGGTTGCTGGGCAAATCCGGATTGCTGGCGAGCAGGCCGATACGCAGCCCCGACGTCTCGCGCGTGTGTTCCTGATACATCGCCTCAATCTGTTTGCTCTTTATATCTCCGCCCAGAAAACCCGCCGCGGGGTCCACCAGAATGCGACCGTTCATGGCCTCTCTTCCCAGCAGCATGCGATACCCCATGGAGTCGCGATTGGTCAGCGTCAGTTCAATGTCCCACTGTTCGCTGCGGTGTTGCAGGCTGGTTCGCACAACGTAGCGTTTCTCGCCGATGCCGCTGGAGCTTTTGATCACTCGTTTGTCAATGACTTCGGCTTCACAGCGAATAATTGTGCGCCGGTTGTTTTGTAACGGATGTACTTCAAAGCTGACCCAGGAGCTGCCCGCCCGCAGGAACGGGCGGATGTTGAAGGCGTGCAGGGAGGATGTCTTGGCACCTGAGTCGACGCGAACCTTGACCGCCGGGATGCCCAGCGTCGGCAATGCGCACCACTCTTCACTGCCAACGATGATCTTGTCAGCACTGTTGGCAGGATGATTTTCCTGTGTTGTCATGTTGTGCTCCCGGCCTGGCGCAGACAGAGTCCGATCAAGGCCTGACTTGACGGATCCAGTGTCTGGGCGGCTGCTTCGTCGCCATTCAGCGCAGCGAATGCAGACGCGCTGAGTTGCTTGCCAATTTCGACGCCCCATTGATCGAAGGCGTTAATGTTCCAGGCCACACTTTGCACGAAGACCTTGTGCTCATACAAGGCGATCAGGCTGCCAAGATTAAATGCGTTCAAATTGTCGAGCAAAAACGTGGTGCTGGGCCGATTGCCTGGAACAGCCTTGTGTTTCGCCAGGCTGGCCGCACGGGCGCCGTCTTCGCCAGCGCCCAGCAGTTCCTGTTCTGCCTGCTGACTGGTTTTGCCTTCCATCAGGGCGCGACTCTGGCTGAAACAGTTGGCCAGCAGGTGCTGGTGTTGCTGCAGGTTATCAGCGACACTCGGGCTGGCGATAGCAATAAAGTCGGCGGGCACAAACCCGGTTCCCTGGTGCAATAACTGATGAAATGAGTGCTGGCCGTTGGTGCCGGCGCTGCCCCAGATCACCGGGCCGGTACTGATAGCGACAGCTTCGCCGTCGCGGTCGACAGACTTGCCCAGGCTTTCCATTTCCAGTTGCTGCAGAAATCCCGGCAACAGCTCTAGGTCCTGTGCATAAGGCAGGACGGCATGGCTGCCGGCATCCCAGAAGTTGCGATACCAGACTGCAAGCAGCCCCATCAGCACAGGTACATTGGAGGCAAGAGGTGTGGTTGCCACGTGCTGGTCAACCAGTTCGGCACCGGCAAGCAGTTCGCGGAACCGGGGCATGCCGACGGCCATGGCTATGGGCAAGCCGATGGCTGACCAGAGTGAAAAGCGTCCGCCAACCCAATCCCATACGGGGAATACCTGACTGGCCTCAATGCCAAAGTCGACGGCGGCCTGTTTGTTTGCTGATACGGCAATGAAGTGTTTGTGCAGGTTGACCCTGACCTGTTCCTGATCATCAGCCGCAGCGATCAGCCAGCGTCTGGCCTGTCCGGCGTTCTGCATGGTTTCCAGTGTGCCAAATGACTTTGAGGCCACCACAAATAACGTGGTTTCAGGGTTCAGTTGGGACAGGCAGTTGCTCAAATGTGCCGGGTCAACATTGGATACAAAATGGCTGCGAATGCCATCCAGGTGGTTTGCCCGCAGTGCCCGGGTGACCATGGCAGGACCCAGGTCGGAGCCGCCGATGCCAATGTTCACCACATCGCGAATGATCTTCCCGGAGTAGCCGCGCCAGGTGCCCGAATGCACCGCGTCAACCAGCGTCTGCATTCGGGCCAGAGCGTCGTCGACGTCCGGTTTGATGTCGGGGTGTGTCTCGACATCCAGCCCCCGCAGCGCCATGTGCAAGGCTGGTCTGCATTCGGTGTTGTTTACTGCATCGCCACGAAACAGATCTGTAATCGCCTGCGGTAAATCGACGGCTTCTGCCAACTGCACCAGCAACATCAGCGTTTGCGTCGTCAGCAGGTGTTTGGAGAAATCGACGTGGATGTTGCCGCAGGTAAGTCCCAATGTCGCAGATCGCTGGGGGTCTTGAGCAAACAGTTCAGTAATCCGCGTGCCCGAGTTGGAAAGCTGTGACTGATGAGCCTGAAGCTGACGCCATGCTTCCGTCTGGAGAGCCCTTACCATCGTACTGTCTGCCATGAGTGCGGTTAAATCAGTAAGTTATCTTATAATCCCCGGGTGTTCAATTGATCCTTTGCCGGGTTGATCGGGTTTTGATAAAAAAATGTTGCCGAACGATTTTTTCACTGTTAGTATGCGCGGCCTGAAAGTGTTGACCAAATGTCTACGGTCGCACGCTTTTGAAGACGCCGACATAGCTCAGCTGTGGTAGAGCAACTGACTTGTAATCAGTAGGTCCCGGGTTCGACTCCTGGTGTCGGCACCACTTTTCACAGGCGGCATTTTTCGCCAATGGCTCTTTTCTTTCTGCTAGTGGCACTTCTTCCGGCTAGTGACACTTTGTTGATGGTTATTCCCCTATAGGTCTCTTATGACCCTGTTCAAACATCGCATGACGGTTCGCGATTATGAATGTGATATGCAGGGTGTGGTGAACAACGCTGTTTACCAGAATTACCTTGAACACGCCCGGCATGAATTCCTCAAAACCCGCGGTCTCGATTTTGCCCGGCTTACCGCTGATGGCATCATCGTGGTTGTGGTGCGTGCTGAAATTGATTTTCTGCGCTCACTGCGCAGTGGCGACGCGTTTGAGGTCAGCGTCGCGCCGGTCAGGGAATCAAAAATCAGGTTGGCCTTTGAGCAGACCATTGTGCATGCTGAAACTGCGGAAATGATGCTGCGCGCGAGGGTCATTACGACCGCGGTTAATGAGCGGGGCCGCCCCTATCTGCCGACGGCATTACAGGTGTTGCTAGGCTGACGCTGTCGTGACCCGACCCGGTTTTGAGATGAAATTATCCTGACTTCGACCTCGCAAATGTGAATTAGTTCATTTTTGTCAGTCAATATGACGATATGCATATTCCAATGTGAGCACCGCTGTGGTAAAAATGCCCGGTACTGTGGTGTTACAAATTGTAATGGTGACGTCACAACTAAAATAAATATCTACTGTATAGGGCGTTGACGACTGATTTGCAGGTTAAAAATTTGGCGCGGCCCCTACAATCAAAGGTGAGAAACTGATGATAAAAAATACAAAACTAAGCCGGGCTATCCAGCTGGCCATGCTGTCGGGTGCGTACACCGTAGGCATGGGGGCGATGTCTGTAGCCCAGGCTCAGCCGGAAGTTGCGGAACTCGAAGAAGTGGTTGTTACCGGGTCGCGTATTACCAGCCCGAACCTGACTCTGTCGAGCCCAGTAGCGTCAGTTGACGCTGAAACCATTGAACTGCGTCAGGTCAACGTTGTTGAAGAATTCCTGCGTGAAATTCCAGGTGTAGTACCCAACATTGGCGCCTCAGTAAACAACGGTAACGGTGGTTCTACGTTTATCGATCTGCGTGGCCTTGGCAGCAATCGTAACATCACCCTGCTGAACGGCACTCGCGTTGTGCCAGCCGACCTTCAGGGTCGCACAAACCTTGACATCATCCCGGTAGCGCTGCTTGAGCGTGTAGACGTACTGACTGGCGGTGCGGGCACTGCTTACGGTGCCGACGCTATCTCCGGTGTTATCAACTTCCGCACCCGTACCGATTTTGAAGGCTTGGACATCCGTGTTTCTCAAGCCGATACATTTGAAGGTGGTGGCGAATCAAACCGTTTCGATCTGACACTGGGTGGCAACTTTGACGACAACCGTGGTAACGCTGTTATCAGCATGGGTTACACTGATCGTACAGCGCTGACTCAAGGTGAGCGTGACTACAGTATCGACAATATCTCGTCAATCAGCGGCAACGCTGGTGGTTCATCTACAACAATACCGACCCGCTTTACACTGCCGGGCGCTGAGACTGCTGATATTGCTGCTGTGGTGCCGGGCTACACGGGTGGCTTCCTGCAGTCGTCGCCAGACGGTTCCAGCCTCGAGCCGTATTATCAGGATTTTAACTTCAACCCGTTCAACCTCTTCCAGCTTCCTCTGGAGCAGTATCGTGCCTACGGCAGCGCGAACTACCAGCTGACAGATGATGTTGAGTGGTATTCTGAAATGCTGTTTGTGCAAAGCTCAAACATCACCAACCTTGCGCCCTCGGGCAGTTTCGGTTTTTCTGCCATGACGCCGCTGTCGAATCCGTTTATCGCGACTACGACGCGTAATCAGTTGTGTGGCGCGTACCAGATCAGTGCGGCTGAATGTTCTGCGGCTGCTGGCGCAACCGACCCAAGTGATCCTGCTTACCAGGAAGTGAATGTCAACTACGCGCGTCGTTTCCTTGAACTGGGTCCTCGTACCAATGAGCGCAAAACTACCGCGTGGCAGTTCAAAACCGGCGCCCGTGGCGATCTCACTGACACCCTGTCATGGGACCTGTTCTACGCCACCGGTCAATCTGACCTGCGTCAGCAGCAGGGTGGTAACGGTACTCGGTCACGTCTGACTCAGGCCGTTCGCGCCACTAATCCAGATACCTGTCTGGATACATCTGGCGGATGTGTGCCAATCGATCTCTGGGGTCCTCTGGGCAGCATTACACCAGAAGTTGGTCAATTCCTCGATGTGGGTAACGGCGGTTCTGAGTTCACCGAGCTTGATCAGTTCCAGGCCTTTGTCAGTGGTGACCTGCCATGGGCATTGCCTACCGTTGATGCGCCAATCTCAGGTGTTGTCGGTTACGAGCACCGCGACTACACGGCTGGCCTGACCAACGACCTGCTGACGCAGACACCGGGTGAAGTTCTGGGTAATGGTGCTGCCGCACCTAACACATTCGGCACATATGACGTGTCTGAATTCTTCCTCGAAGCCAACGTTCCAGTTCTGCAGAACATGGCATTGATCGAAGAGCTGACTCTCCAGCTCGGTTTCCGTTCTTCTGACTACTCGACTACGGGTGTTGAGGATACCTGGAAAATCGGCGGTACCTGGTCACCAACGGAAGATCTGCAATTCCGCGGTAACTTCCAGAAAGTAACGCGTGCACCTAACATCAGCGAGTTGTTCGATCCGGCCGTCACCGGCCTGGATAACTTCTCTTCTGACCCATGTGCTGGCGCTGCGCCTAACGGCAATCCAGATCTGCTGGCCGTGTGTCTGGCTCAAGGCGCGCCTTCCAATACGATCGGCAGTATCATTGTCGATCCAGCTGGTCAGGTGAACGTGACTACCGGTGGTAACCCCGATCTGGCAGCTGAAGATGCGGAAACCTGGACAATTGGTGCGATCTGGCAGCCATCAGCGATTCCCGGCCTTTCATTGACGCTGGATTACTACAGCATCATGGTTGAGGACGCGATTACTGATCCGACACCGGATGACGTATTCTCAGCCTGTTTCGGGCCTAACTTTGCTTCCGGCAGCATCGCTGTGTCAGGTGCATCCGCTTCAAACCCGGCCTGTACTGGTATCCGTCGTAACCCTGAAACCGGCAACCTGTTCGGCAACGTTGCCACAACAGCTGGTCTGCCACTGGTGCTGAGCAACCAGGGTACGTTGGAAACTTCCGGTATCGACGCGACTGCAAGCTACACGTTTGATCTCGGTGGTATTGGGTCGCTGAGCTACAACGGCAGCCTTAACTGGACTGAGCAGTCTCTGTTCCAGGCCAGCCCGACCGGCCTGAATCGTGAGTGCACCGGCTTCTACAGCGGCAACTGTGCATCACCCCAGCCTGACTTCATGGCGAACCAGCGTGCCACGCTGCAGACCAATGTACTGGACCGCAACGTGGATGTGTCACTGCTGTGGAGATACCTGTCTGAGATGGACGTTGAGCCCGGTTCTGGTACCTACCAGCCCCAGTTCAGGTCTATGGACGCAGCCAACTACTTTGACCTGACAGTGCGTGGTAGCGTCACTGAAGAGTTTGAAGTGACATTGGGCATCCTCAACCTGGCTGACCGCGAGCCTGACGTTGTCGGTTCCAACATCGGTGCTACTGCCTACAATACAGGTAACGTGTACCCGTCTACGTACGATCCATTGGGTCGCCGTTATTCCCTGACATTGCGCTACAGCATGTAAGGGGATTCAGCCGGGTTTAACCCGGCTCGAACAAAAAAGGCGAACTTCGGTTCGCCTTTTTTTATTCCTTCGAATCGTGCTCCAGCAAAAATCCCCCACTACCGTCAGCCACTACAATCAGCAACTTCCAGGTCAGTTTGCACGCCTGAGCAGGCGCTCAACAAACTCGGGTACCACGGTACTTGCCGGGCCACAGATGTGTTCGTCAAACGCAGCGTTGGTTGATTCCAGGTTCAGCTCTACGGTGTGCGCACCATGGTCACGTGCCAGTTCAAAAAAACCGGCGGCCGGGTAGACGTTGCCGGACGTGCCGATGGCAACAAAGAGGTCGCACTGTTCCAGTGCCTTGCTGATTTTGGCCATGGCCAGCGGAATTTCACCAAACCAGACCACGTGTGGGCGCAGGTTGCCAGGTTCGCGGCAGCACCGGCAACAAGTATCCAATGTCAGGTCTTCGCGTGTATCAAAGATCAGTCCGCTTTGCTCGCAGCGAATTTTTAGTAGCTCGCCATGCATATGCACCAGGGCCTGACTGCCCGCGCGTTCATGCAGGTTGTCGATATTCTGCGTGACCAGCAGAAAGTCATGCTCTGGGCGATCGACAACAGTGTGTTCCAGTCGCGCCAGCGCACTGTGCGCCGGGTTGGGGCGAATGTCCGTGTCCAGCAGCCTTTGGCGCCGGTCGTTGTAGAACTGGTGCACCGCCACCGGGTTGGCGGCAAAACCCTCTGGCGTTGCTACGTCCTCGATGCGGTGATTCTCCCACAGACCGTCGCTGGCTCTGAAAGTCTGGATGCCGGACTCGGCGGAAATGCCGGCGCCGGTTAACACCACGATGCGTCTGGCTGCTGCCATAAATGTCTGCTGCCTTTTTATACTGTTTTGTCTTGTTCTATCTTGTTCTGTCGTGCGTGCATTGCTGTGTAGCAATGGCATTATGGCCTGTTAACCCCGCCAGTCTCAAGCCAGGGGATGAAGCAAACCAATGGTGACGGTATACTACTGCCAATATTCGAGGAGCAAATTTATGTCTATTCCCGCTATTGGCAAGTCAGCACCGGCATTCAGGTTGCAGGATCAGGACGCAAACACGGTTGCGCTGGCTGATTTCAAGGGCAAAAAGAATGTCATTCTGTACTTTTATCCCAAAGCCATGACACCCGGTTGCACGGTGCAGGCATGTGGCCTGCGAGACAGCGAGGCGGAGCTCGCCGCCCAGGACACGGTGGTTCTGGGTGTGAGTCCGGACCCGGTCAACAGGTTGCAGAAGTTCATCGACAAGGAGTCCCTGAATTTCAGCCTGCTATCCGATGAAGATCATGCTGTGGCCGACAAATACGGTGCCTGGGGCCTGAAAAAATTCATGGGCCGGGAATATGATGGCATCCTGCGCCAGACTTACATCATCGACAAGGACGGCAAGCTGCGGCATGTTATCAACAAGGTCAAAACCAAGACCCATCATGATGAAGTGCTGGGCTGGATCAGGGGCAACCTGTGAAGCTGAACTTTCGGCGGAATGGTGAAACCGGCGAACCCCTGCTTATATTGCACGGGCTGTTTGGCAGCCTGAGCAACTGGGCATGGCACAGTCGCAAGCTGGCCGATCACTACACCGTCTACGCCCTCGATCTGCGCAACCATGGTGGTTCACCGCATGACGATGCCATGTCCTATCCCGTCATGGCGCAGGACGTGCTCGCCTTCATGGAAGACCAGGGACTTGAGTCTGCGCATGTGCTGGGGCATTCGATGGGTGGAAAGGTTGCCATGCAGCTGGCCATGGATCATCCTGGACGCATCAGGCGTCTGGTGATCGCCGATATCGCACCGGTGAAGTACGGTGGTGAGCGTGGCGAGCATGATGAAATCTTTGACGGTATGTGCGCACTGGATGTTGAGGCGTTGACGAGCCGGTCGCAGGCAGAGCAGCAGCTGGCCTCCTGGGTTGAAGACGAAGTGGTCAGGCAGTTCCTGCTCAGCAATCTGACGCGAGACAGTGAAGGCAATTACAGTTGGCGTATCAACCTGCCGGTATTGCGAGACAGTTATCCGGCATTGCGGGACAAACCGGAAAGTGACGGTGTTTTCGACGGGGACGTACTGTTCATTCGAGGAGACCTGTCTGACTATATCAACACCTCGCACCGCGATGAAACCCTGCGACATTTTCCGCGTGCGACCATCAAAACGCTGATGCAGGCCGGCCATTGGCTGCATGCGGAAAAACCCGAAACGTTTAATCGTCTGGTACTCGACTTTCTCTCTGAAAACTCTTCCGGAAAACCACAGGCAAGCTCATGACTGTCCTCAGTGTCAATGTAAACAAGATCGCGTTGCTGCGAAATTCCCGCGGCACCAATTATCCTGATCTGCTGCATTTTGTGCGCAAAATCATCGGTCACGGTATCAAAGGGATTACTGTGCATCCGCGTCCGGATGAGCGACATATTACCCGACAGGATGCGCGTGATCTTGCTGCCTTTCTTAAGGACCATCCTGACGTGGAGTTCAATGTCGAGGGTTATCCTTCGTCTGATTTTATGGCGCTGATCGATGCCCTGCGACCGGCGCAATGTACGCTGGTGCCCGACGAACCGGGTCAACTGACCTCGGACCATGGCTGGCAGGTGGCAAAAAACCGGGAACTACTGGGTCAGGTCCTTCCCCTGTTGCGACAGTGGGGTGTGCGCAGCAGCCTGTTTCTGGATCCCGTGCCGGCAGCCGCTGAACTGGCAGCAGAAGTTGGCGCTGATCGAATCGAGTTATACACGGAACACTTTGCCCGCATTTTTGCTGCCGGCGATGGTGCGCAAACTCAGGCAGTATTGCAGGACTATTTAGAGACCGCCGACCGCGCCGTAGCGTGCGGTCTGGGGGTAAACGCTGGTCATGACCTCAATCTGGACAACCTGGCGCTGTTTCTGTCAGGCGGTCAGGTGCTGGAGGTATCCATCGGTCATGCATTGGTTGTCGAATCTCTGGAGCTGGGCATGGACGAAGTGTTGCGCCGCTATCAGGCGATAATCGCAGCAGCGCCGGCGCCCGATCTGAGTAGCGCCAGCCGTGGCGGATAAACAACCGGTCTTTTACGGCTACTGGATTATTGCGGCTGCCTTTGTCACCCAGTTTGTGGCCGTTGGTCTGCAGAATTACATTATCGGTCCGTTCACGATTCCAATGACCGAAACCTTCGACTGGACACGTGCCGAATTCACCTCGGCGCGTTCCATCGGACAGATGGTGGCGGCATTTACCGGCTTTTTTATTGGCGCCGGCGTTGATAAATACGGCGGCCGACCGTTTATCCTTTTCGGCCTGATTGTTCTTTCAATTGCCGTTTACTTTCTGGGCAGCGTTCAGACCTTGACGCAGTGGGTGCTGATCAACGGTGTCATCCTGACCATCGGTGCAGCCATGATTGGCAACCTGGTGGTTAATGTCACGCTGGGCAAATGGTTTGTCGAGCGCCGGGGGCGGGCGGTTGCTCTGGCGGCCATGGGAATATCACTGAGCGGGGTATTATTGCCGCCTCTGACGACCTGGCTGGTTGATATGTTCGGCTGGCGGCAGGCATGGCACGTGCTGGGTATTGGTGCTGCCGTGTTGACGCTGCCAGCCGCACTGGTTATTCGCCGCAGCCCGGAAGACTATGCCATGAACCCGGATGGACACACGGCCGATGAAATGGCGTCAGAAATGGGTGACAAGGCACGCCTGGACTTTGCCAGTTCGATGACGCGGCGCCAGGCCATGCGCACGGGACGCTTTTATGCGCTGGTGGTGGCCTTTGGTCTGTTCCAGATTTCGATTACGGTGATGTTGTTGCAGACTGTGCCGTTCATGACCGATGCCGGTTATTCGCGCATTGTTGCCGCCTCCATGATTTCTCTGAGTTCGATACCATCGTTTATCAGCAAACCATTCTGGGGGCTGTTCATCGATCGCTACAGCGCCCGGCCACTGGCAGCCATCGGTGCTGGCATCACCGGCTTTTCGCTGATCATCATTGTGTTGGCGGTGCAGGCGCAGAACGATTTTCTGGTCTATGCCGCATTTCTGATCATGGGGGTGGGCTGGGGTGGATTGATCCCGCTGCAGGAGGTGATCTGGGCCACGTTTTTTGGCCGTCGTTATCTGGGAGCTGTGCGTGCCACAGCGATGCCGTTCACCTTCGCTATGACCGCATTGGGGCCTGTGCTGGCTGCCGCTTACTATGACCGCTTCGGCAACTATGACAATGCCTTTCTACTGATGGCGTTCTGTAATCTGGGGGCGGCCGTGATGCTGATGCTGATGTCGGATCAGAGACCTGTGATCAGGGTGAAACCTCTGCCCTGAGTACTTGCTGAAGCACCGGCCAGACGGAGTCGACTATCATCGGTTGCGCCTCGGCCGTGGGGTGAATGCCATCGTCCTGCATCAGGGCGGCATTGTCGGCAATACCTTCAAGCAGGAAGGGGATACGTACCAGGTCATATTGTTCTGCCAGCTCTTCATACTGTGCGTAGAACGGCGCTGTGTAGCGAGGGCCATAATTGGGTGGAATCTGGATGCCGGCCAATATCACCTGGGCACCGGCCTGCTGACTTAGCTGAATCATGTGTTCGAGGTTCTCGCGGATGCTGGTCACAGGCAAGCCGCGCAGACCATCATTACCGCCCAGTTCCAGAATCACGATGTCCGGGCTGTGGGCGCTGAGCATGGCCGGCAGTCGGGCGCGGCCGCCGGCGGTGGTTTCGCCACTGACACTGCCGTTGACGACCTGCACCGGCGCGGGCTGGTCATGCAGGCGTTGTTGCAGGCGAGCGACCCAGCCGTCACGTTCTTCCATACGATAGGCGGCGCTCAGGCTGTCACCGAACACCAGCAGCACGCGAGTGTTGTCTGCTTCTGCATTGACGTTGCTGAAAACACCCGCGATCAGCAAAAGCAGGCCCAGCAGGGCGCCATACCGGGTGCGGTCGAGGCGAGCCGGTTGTGGTTGTGCTGGTATTTTGCAATTCAGGGCCATAGGGGTCATAAGTCCGTACAATCTCGTTACAATGGCGGTTTCCGGCGACAGTTGGTCTCCGCAACATGTCAATACAGGGTAAAGTACTGTTTATACGATCGGGATTCAATCCCGGTCCACTGATGTAATGAACCGGTTACAGGCGCGTGGACGTATTATTTAATTCCCGGGGCGGTCATTCAGCTCCCCCGTATCTACTCAGAGGCAATGGTCTGTATGACAGCAATGATTGAAGCCAGGAATCTGTGCAAACAGGTGGCAACCAGCGAGGGCCAACTGGTCATCCTGAAGGATATTTCGTTGAGCATTGAAGCTGCAGAGGCGGTGGCTATTGTCGGAGTCTCGGGGTCAGGCAAGTCGACCTTACTGGGCCTGATGGCCGGACTGGACAGCGCCAGCACCGGTGACATGCTGCTCGATGGCCAGAACCTGAGTGCCATGGATGAAGAAGAGCGCGCCCAGTTGCGTGGTCGATCTGTGGGTTTTGTGTTCCAGTCGTTTCAATTGTTGCCCAGTCTGACGGCTCTGGAAAACGTGATGTTGCCCATTGAGCTGAAAAATGACCGTGATGCCCGCAGCAAGGCAGCTAATCTGTTACAGCGGGTCGGCCTGGAGTCGCGCCTTCAGCACTACCCCAATCAGCTCTCCGGTGGCGAACAGCAACGCGTTGCCATTGCCCGTGCATTTGCCTCTGAAGCCAAAATCCTGTTTGCCGATGAGCCCACCGGTAATCTGGATGCCGCCACCGGGGCCAAAGTTATTGATCTGCTGTTTTCGCTCAACGCTGAATTCGGCACCACCCTTGTGCTGGTCACCCACGATGACCGGCTGGCGCAGCGGTGTGGCCGCCTGGTGCGACTGGTGGCCGGTGAGATCACTGAGGACGTGACTACCGGAGAGCCCGCCCATGTCTGACTCAGCGCAGACGGTCTCTGCCACACCGACGACGCTGTTCAGAGTTGCCCTGCGCCTGTTGTGGCGTGACTGGCGCGGCGGCGAGCTGCGCTTGTTGTTGCTGGCCATGGTGATGGCGGTAACCTCGGTCAGCGGTATCGCCCTGTTTACCGATCGCCTGGAGCGTGCACTGGTGCAGGAGTCGGCCACCATGCTGGCTGCAGACCGTGTGCTCAGTGGTCGTCAGCAGCCGCCACGCGAATGGCTGGCGGAGGCATCACAGCGGGGTCTGGCCACGGCCGAAGTTCAGG
This sequence comes from Pseudohongiella acticola, assembly GCF_001758195.1. Lineage (NCBI taxonomy): Bacteria > Pseudomonadati > Pseudomonadota > Gammaproteobacteria > Pseudomonadales > Pseudohongiellaceae > Pseudohongiella > Pseudohongiella acticola. The sequence continues at coordinate 1,560,782 of NZ_MASR01000001.1, read as the reverse complement.
CGTTTGCCTCAATGGTTTTCTCTGATCAGGGCAATCTGCTGGTGGCAGCCAAGGCAGTCAGCGAGAGATATCCGTTGCGCGGCGAGCTGCGCGTGGCTGACCAGCCGTTTGGCGCCGCCTATACCGAGACCGGGGGGCCGGCACGGGGTGAGGTGTGGGTTGAGTCGCGTGTTCTGCCCAGCCTGGGCATTGATATTGGCGATACGCTTTATGTCGGCGATGGTGAGTTTGTGGTCTCGCGCGTACTGGTACAGGAGCCTGACCGGCAACAAGGCGACATGATGGACAATGCCGGCCCTCGGGTACTGATGCATCTGGATGACGTGCCGGTGACCAATATCATTCAGCCGGGCAGTCGGGTAACTTACCGGTACCTGTTTGCTGGCGAGCTGGCAGTGCTGGATGTGTTTGCCGACTGGGTGCGGCAGCAGTCTGACAATGACTACCGCCTGCGAGATGTGCGTGATGAGAGTCAGGAAGTAAGTGATGCGCTGGCGCGCGGCGAGAGTTTCCTGCTCTTGGGCAGTCTGTTTGCGGTATTGCTGGCCGGTATCGCGATTGCCCTGACGGCGCGGCGGTACAGTGAACGCCATTTTGACTATGCCGCCATTCTTAAAACGCTGGGTTGCACCTCCAACCAGATATCGGTGATCTATTTTGGCATTCTGTTTTCGCTGCTTTTGATCGCTATTGTGCTGGGATCGGGTCTGGGTTGGCTGGTGCACGAAGGCATTCTGGTGCTGCTGCAATCCGTGATCCCCATTGCGTTGCCACCTGCTTCGCTGATGCCTTTCTGGCTGGGCGCGCTGACCGCCTGCATTTGCCTGTTCGCATTTGCCATGCCGCCGTTGCTGGCGCTGAAGCACACCTCGCCACTGCGGGTATTGCGCAAGGACCTGGCCGATGCGCCGCTCAGTACGTCACTGCCCTATGTTTTTGGTATTGCCGGCGCACTGGCACTGATTCTCTGGTACAGCCAGGATGTGCTGATCAGCGTTATTCTGATCGCTGCTGTGGCGGGCGTGGCACTGGTGCTGAGTGCCATGTCTTATGTTTTCCTGCGGACAGGCTCTGCTGCTGGTATGCGCGCGGGCAGTGCGTGGATGCTGGCGATGTCAGCCGTGCGCCGACGACGGCGGCAGAGCGTGCTGCAGGTGCTGGTGTTTTCACTGACCATCATGTCATTGCTGACGCTGGCATTGTTGCGCACAGACCTGATCAATGACTGGCAAGCGCAACTGCCGGAAGATACGCCCAATCATTTCATGATGAATATCAGCGACAGTCAGGTTGCGGGCATGCAGGCATTCCTGCAGGAAAATGAGGTCGCCGCCAACCCGTTTTACCCCATGGTGTCGGCTGGCCTGCTGACGGTAAACGGCGAACCGGCACCGCACCCATGGGACGACGATGATGGCGAACAGGGCCGCTCAACCATGACTGAACGCGCTGGCGCCGACCAGCAGGAAACAGGGACTGACACCGCTGATGCGGAGTCGTCCGACACGGGCTCTTCTGGCGCTGGCGATGCAGAACGGCCACAGCGTATTGAAAATCGTCAGGTCACCTGGACTGCTCAGCTCCCGCCTGATAACGAAGTGGTAGCCGGCTATTGGTGGGGTGACAGCAACAGCCCTGGTCGCGTGTCAGTAGAGCAGGATTACGCTGAACGCATTGACGTCAACCTGGGCGACGAGCTGGTGTTCCGCATCAATGAACAAGAGGTCACTGCGATTGTCGACAACATGCGTACTGTGCGCTGGGACAATATGCAGCCAAACTTCTTTTTCATCTTCTCGCCGGGCACACTGGACCATCTGGGTGCGACCTACTTGTCCACGTTGTTACTGGAAGGGGAAGAGAAACTGTTGCTCAACGACCTGCTGCGACAATTCCCGACCATCGTAGTGCTCGAAGTAGATGCCCTGATCGAGCAGATCCAGAGTATCATTGCCCAGGTCAGCTCAGCGATTGAATTGATTGCGGCGCTGGTGCTGCTTGCAGGTGCGCTGGTATTGCTGTCATGCGTCAACGCCACCCTTGATGAACGCTTCCGGGAGAATGCCATCCTGCGTACGCTGGGCGCGGGACGCAAACTGATCATGACCTCGCTGGTAATAGAGTTTGCCTTTATTGGCCTGCTGGCGGGGGTGATTGCTACCGTCGGCGCAGAACTCAGCCTGTACTACCTGCAGTCGGAAGTGTTCCAGCAGACCTTCGCCATGCACTATTGGGTGTGGATTGCCGGTCCTGTGGCAGGTACAGTCATCATTGCCGGGCTGGGTTTTGCCGCTACCCGTAAAGTTGTCAACAGCAGTCCGCTGGCAGTACTCAGACAACTGTCCGCCTGACACGGATGATTGGTTGATGTCTCAGCGCAATCGCAGGCAAAGTAGGGTGGCGAAACGCCATCTGGTTTACAGGAGTGAAACATGAATCTGAAAATAGCAGCTGCATTGACACTGTTTAGTGCAATGGCCTGTGTGTCCACTGCGTCGGCGCAGAACTGGCTGGTCAATCCGCCAGCGGAATTGAGTCGCGAGTGCGCGTACGGGGATTGCGAAGACGGATACGGCATTCTTGAGGTACGAACCGAGATAGGCACCAATCGATATGAGGGTACCTTTCAGGACGGCGAATTCCACGGTCAGGGGCGTTACGAGGTCATGGTCAGTCGTAGCGCTCGAGCCTACTATGAAGGAGACTGGGTCATGGGTGTCCGCGAGGGGCGAGGTACCTACTGGAACGGTGTGTCAGATTTGTATATAGGTCAGTGGCAGAATGACCTGCGCCATGGTCGTGGCGCCTATTTCTTTGGTGTGCAGGACTGGACCCCCAACAAGCATTCTGAGCACTGGTTACAGAACAATGTTGAGAACTACACGGGCGAGTTTGTTGAGGATCTGTATGAGGGTGATGGCACTTACCGCTGGCCCGACGGCGAGCGTTATGAAGGTGAGTTTTACGCCAATGAAAAACATGGCAACGGCACCTTCTATTATTCCACTGGCAGTCGCAGAGACCAGTACTGGCAGTATGGTCGATTTATCCGCTAAGGGTTCAGGTTATGGATTTGCAATCAATTCGGCGTGAGTATCTCACCGGCAGTCTGACGCGAGAGCAACTGAATGCCGATCCGGTCGCTCAGTTCGGGCTGTGGCTGGACCAGGCCATCAAAATGGAAATGGTTGACCCTACAGCCATGGTGCTGGCAACTACCGATGCGGACGGGCAGCCCAATCAGCGCGTGGTTCTGCTGAAGGGCTTTGATGCACAGGGTTTTGTGTTTTTTACCAACTATGAAAGCCGCAAGTCACTTGATATCGCCGCCAATGCCAAGGTCAGTCTGCATTTCCCCTGGTACCCTGTTGAGCGTCAGGTGCTGGTGTGTGGCGTGGCAGAAAAGGTCAGTGCCGACGAGTCCAGAGCATATTTCCAGAGCCGCCCCCGCGAGAGTCAGCTGGGTGCCTGGGCGTCGCCGCAAAGCCGGGTGCTGGCGTCGCGTGAAGCAATGATGGAGCAGTTTGAGTCGGTCAAGGCACGCTTTGCCGACCAGGACATTCCGTTGCCGACGTTCTGGGGCGGGTTTCGGGTTCGCCCCGTTCGGGTCGAGTTCTGGCAGGGTGGCGCCAACCGTCTGCATGATCGCTTTCAGTACTCAAACTGTGTTGACGGGCACTGGCAGATAGACCGGCTGGCACCCTGATCCACGGCTACCCGTGTCAGTCTGCGGCGCGCTTAAGGTGCTTTCCAGATCGGTAGCTTTTTGGTAACCAGGACATTCTTCAGGCGGGCATAATCAGGCAGTCCGTTCTTGAATGGCGGGTAATCTTCGCCGCGAATCAGTGGTGAAAAATAATCGCGTGCCTTCTGCGTGATGCCGAAGCCATCCCGGGTAATATAGTCCCGTGGCATCGGTTTCTCTACATTGGCCACTTCGGCCAGCGATGCTTCGCCGACTGTCCAGCGGTAGCTTTTGCCAGGCTTGCGAACAATGGTGGGCATCACCGCGTTTTTCCCGGCCAGCGCAAAATCCACGGCCGCCTTGCCCATGGCATAGGCCTGTTCCACATCTGTCGCAGAGGCAATGTGACGGGCGGAACGTTGCAGATAATCAGCAACGGCCCAGTGATACTTGTATCCCAGTTCCTGTTTGATCAGGTTGGCCAGGAAAGGTGCCACGCCACCCAGTTGCGTGTGGCCAAATGCATCTGTGCCGCCGGCGTCGGCGAGGAACTTGCCGTCTTTGTAATGCGCGCCCTCAGAGACAACAACGGCGCAATAACCATGACGTTTGACGCAGGCTTTCACTTTGCGCATGAACGCAGCCTTGTTAAAAGCGATTTCAGGGAAAATGATAATATGCGGCGCGTCTCCTTCCTTCTCGGCAGCCAGGCCTGCGGCCCCGGCAATCCAGCCGGCATGACGACCCATGACTTCCATGACAAATACCTTGGTTGAGCTTTCACACATGGACGCGACATCAAGTCCGGCTTCGCGGATGGAGACGGCAACGTACTTGGCGACCGACCCGAACCCGGGGCAGTTATCCGTGACCGGCAGATCGTTGTCCACGGTCTTGGGGATGCCAATGCAGGTGATCGGGAAGCCTTCTTTCTGGCTCAGCATGGACACCTTGTTGGCGGTGTCCTGGGAATCGCCACCGCCGTTGTACAGAAAGTAGCGGATATTATGAGCCCGGAACACGTCCATCAGGCGTTGGTACTCGGCCCGGTTATCTTCCAGGCTTTTTAATTTATAGCGGCATGAGCCAAAGGCGCCTGCTGGTGTATGTCGCAGCGCGGCAACGGTGGCGGCGGTTTCTTTGCTGGTATCAATGAGTTCTTCGGTGAGCGCGCCAATAATGCCGTTTCGGCCCGCATAGACTTTGCCGATCTCGGCCTTGTGCTGACGTGCGGTTTCGATAACCCCACAGGCGCTGGCATTGATGACAGCGGTGACGCCCCCGGATTGGGCGTAGAATAGATTAGCTTTAGCCATGGAAAAACCTGTGTGCTGCCTGCGTGTATGGTGTCTGTGCGCTGCCCGCGTTTGCCGTGCCGGTGTTGTCGACCGGCGTTGGCCCGCGGTGGCCTCTGCGGTCACGGCGGGGGAGTACGGGTAGTGCAATGTGGGCTGTGTCGGGCATAATGTTACAAAGTGCCCGCTGGCTTGGCAATCAATGCCGATGAATTGTTGTCGCCAGTCGGCCAGCAGACTATACAGGAAGCATCACACAGGAAGCACCACACAGGAAGCACCACACAGGAAGCAGAATGAAACGACTCATTATAGGGATGTCCGGCGCCAGCGGCCTGATTTACGGGATCCGTCTACTGGACGTATTAAAAAGCGCCCCGGACATAGAAACGCACCTGGTGCTGACGGGCGCTGCTCGTTTAAATATCAGCCTGGAGACTGACTGGCAGGCAGATGCGGTCATGGCCATGGCCGACGAGGTACATTCGGTCAAGGATCTGGCCGCCAGTATCGCCAGTGGCTCTTTTCGTACCGACGGCATGATAGTCGCCCCGTGTTCGATGAAAACCCTGTCGGCGATTGTGCATTCCTACGCCGATAACCTGCTCACGCGCGCCGCCGATGTGGTACTGAAAGAACGGCGGCGGCTGGTGCTGATGCCGCGTGAAACGCCATTGCACGTGGGGCATTGCGAGTTGCTGCTGAAAGCCTGCCAACTTGGCGCCATTGTGGCACCGCCGATGCCTGCGTTGTATACCAAACCCCAAAGCGTTGACGACATCATCAACCACAGTGTCGGCCGGGTACTGGATCTGTTTGATATCGAATCGGGCCTGGTGAAGCGCTGGCAGGGTGCCGCTGCAGGCACGGTCGAGGATTGAGCCGAAGGCTGGGGCTATGTCAGCGGGCCCTGTGTCAACGCCGCCTGCGCCAGTGCTGCCAGGTCGGCCTCGTTGAGGGCGGATGACTCAGGCTCATCCACGTCCATGCCGGCTCGTTGTGCATAAAGTATCAAGTTGGACTGTATGCTGACCAACGGATCAGTATTGTGTTCCGGCCTGGCTGCAGTCGAACTTTCAACCAGAACCCCGGCCAGCGTGCGCAGTTGCACGAATTCAGCGTCCAGCTCGATTGCTTTGATGCGTTGCCGCAGAGCTTCCTGATCGGCGCCTTTCATGGCAAAGGCAGTTGCGGGATGAGGCTTGAGCCAACGCCTGGCCTGACGCAGCGGCGCCACCAGCTGGGCTCGCCACGACTCACTGAACGCCATTGCCCTGGTCAGCTGGTCGTCTGTCAGTCTGCCGTAGCAGCGGCCGTACCAGCAACACGTCAACAGCATAACGACATCAGCGTTGCCTTCATCCTGAAGGCGCAGGCACAGCGCCTGAATGCCGGGTTGGGCGTACACTGAGCTCGCGAATCGCAGCAGGTCATCGTTGGACGGTGTCATGGCATCTGAGGTCATCGCTGGGTTGATCGCTGTGGTAAATGCCAAGGCCCGAACCAAAAAAAGACCGGTGTTATCATAAAATTTCGCCAAATTTTTCAGGTTTGCCTGTTACAGATTTGCTACAGTTTCGCAACAGCCTGATGGTTGCCCGTTGGCAGCCATAACATTCAGGTTAATCAGCTTACAGGAAGTTATATGCATATTCATATCCTTGGTATCTGCGGCACCTTCATGGGCAGTCTGGCAGTACTGGCGAAAGAGCTGGGTCACACGGTCAGTGGCTCCGATGCCAATGTCTACCCACCCATGAGCACACAGCTGGAAGAACAGGGCATTCGCCTCTGTGAAGGCTTTGATCCGGCGCATCTGCACCCGCACCCGGATCTTGTTGTTGTCGGCAATGCCATGTCGCGCGGCAACCCGGCCGTGGAGTACGTACTGAACCAGGGGCTTGCCTATTGTTCCGGACCGGAGTGGCTGTCGCGTTATGTGCTGCAGGGTAAGTGGGTACTCGCTGTTGCCGGTACTCACGGCAAAACTACCACCAGTGCCATGCTGGCGTGGATACTTGAATGCGCCGGCATGCAGCCAGGTTATCTGATTGGTGGCGTGTTAAAGAACTTCCCGGTGTCTGCGCGGCTCGGTGGCACCGATTTTTTTGTTGTTGAGGCCGACGAATACGACAGTGCCTTTTTTGACAAGCGCTCTAAGTTCGTCCATTACCGGCCGCGAACCCTGATCCTGAACAATCTGGAATATGACCATGCCGACATTTTCCCCGATCTTGCGTCGATTCAACGGCAATTCCATCACCTGGTCAGAACGGTGCCCGGTGACGGATTGATCATACGACCACGCTTTGATGAAGCGCTGGCACAAGTGCTGGAGCAGGGCTGCTGGACGCCCACGCAGAGCTTTGCCCTGCTCGATGGGCCAGGTGTGCCTGCGGGACCGGTTCAGCCGGATGCTGCTGACACCCGTTACGACAGCGACACCAGCACGGGCCCCAGCGGCTGGGGAGTACGGCTGCTGCAGGCCGATGGCGGGCTCTGTGAGATCAGCAAGACCAGTCACCTGGGCGAGACGGTGAGCGCGAGGCTGCAGTGGTCCCTGACCGGTCGCCACAATGTCGGCAATGCTGTCGCTGCAATTGCCGCTGCACATCATGTTGGCGTCGACCTCAGTGTCGCCTGCGACGCATTGGGCAGGTTTGCCAGTGTCAAACGACGCATGGAATTCCTGGGTGAAGTACGGGGCATTCACGTCTATGACGATTTTGCCCATCACCCTACCGCCATTGAAACTACTTTGGACGGTATCCGGCAGCGGCTCAATGATATTCCCGGCAGTCGCCTGGTGGCCGTCATCGAGCCGCGCTCGGCGACCATGAAAATGGGCGTTCACCAGAGCTGTCTGGCGGCTTCTTGCCGCGCTGCCGATCTGTGCCTGTGGATGTCGGGTGCCGGTAACGGTCTGAATATAGAAGGTATTATTGCGGAGAGCCCGGTGCCTGCGCTGAACTTCAACAGCGTTGATGACATTGTGGCCTATCTCAGCCGGCATTGCCGGACCGGGGATCATATCGTGATCATGAGCAATGGGGGTTTTGGTGGTATTCATGGCAAATTGCTGACGGCACTGGGGCGCGGAGAGTCCTGATGGGTGCGATCAGTGAGCCTGAATTGATACCCTTGTTCCCGCTACGTTCGGTGCTGTTTCCTGGTGGGCGCCTGCCACTGCAGATTTTTGAGCAGCGTTATATCGATCTGGTCAGTCATTGCATGAAAACCGACTCTGGCTTTGGCATCTGTCTGATCAGTCAGGGCGAAGAAACGGTTCGTCCAGGTGTTCATCAGCAGGTAGAACGGGTTGGCACCTATGTCCGGATTGTCGATTGGGATCAACTGCCTAACGGGTTGTTGGGCATTACCGTGGAAGGGCGGCACAAGTTCAGCGTGCAGGATTGCTGGGCGCGCGACGACAAACTGCTGATGGCGGCTGTGCAATTTGCTGCCGAAGACTATTTAGGTCAGCCGGCGTTGCCACTTAGCGAGGAGCATCAGTCACTGGTGGACTTGCTGCGGGACCTGGCGGCGCACCCGATGATTGAGAGTCTGGATCTGGACATCGATTTTGATGACAGTCGCCAACTTGCCTGGCGGCTCAGTGAGCTGCTGCCGGTGCCGATGCATCAGAAGCAACAATTGCTGGCACTGAATGATACCGATGAGCGTCTGCAGGAGATCGAGAACCTGGTCGCATCGGTGATGCACCAGGGCTGATGTCCCTGGCTGTTGCTGTCAAAGGCGCTATCAATGTTACTGGCGATGTACCTAGCGGGGCAGCAACTCGGTGACACGACTGAAGTCCACCAGAATCAACAGTTCATCATCCTCATTGTAGACACCCTGAATAAAGCGGGCTCCCGCTTCATCACCGGTCGCCGGCGGGGTTTCTATTTCTTCCGCGTTCAGATCAACAATCGCCGACACTTTGTCGACCACGATGCCAAGAGCAAAGTCTTCAATGTCTACCACGATGATGCGTGAGTGTTCGGAAATGGTGTGGTTGGGCAGGCCAAACACACCGCGACCATTGATGACCGTTACCACATTACCCCGCAGATTGATGATGCCGAGTATGAATGACGGTGCACCCGGGACCGGAGTGACTTCGGTATAACGCAGGACTTCGTTGACGCGGGCAGCGTTGATGGCATAGGTTTCCTCGCCCAGCGTGAAGCTGACGTGTTTGATCAAATGTGCAGCGTTGTCGTCTGCATCATCATGGTCGCGGGCTGCGACGAGTGCATTTGTCATATCGTATTTTCCTGCCCTGCATGCTGCTGAGAGTTGGCTACCCGTACCGAATCTTGCGGGTCTGTATGATCTAGCGGCAGGTCTGGCCAAAAATTGAGGGTGACATCATCCGGCCTACACTGGCCAAGTTTTTGAGCTTGCCGCATAATGACCGGGTATTGGAAACTGCAGCAGGAGGTTGTGCAATGTCGGAAGTCTTGTCAAATCCGGGTACCTGGAGCCATGAACAATGGCTGGTCGCGAGTATTCTTGGATTTGTTGTGCTGGCCGTTGTTCTAGTCATTTATCGTCTGGCCCGGATCCTGCGAAGCGTCAACAGCAAGCGTGAGCGCCCGAACCTGCGCCCGGGTCGACGTCCCCGTCGCTGACCCCCGGATGTTTACAACAGCACAAAATCCAGCACAGCCGCAGCACCGGCCAGGCAGATCACAACAACGCCAAGCCAGCCCAGCAGTGCCAGGATACGGAAAGGTTTTTCATTTTCCGGATATAGCCCGGACTTCTCGTATTCGCGCTCTTCGGCGTTTGGTGTCGATTTGGACTGGTTGCTCTCGCTCATGACAAACTCCTGTCAGAACACTTGGCCTGAAAAATCCGGATCAGCAAACAGAGTCGCGATCTGGCTCGCGCTGCTGGCATTTGTGTTGGTGCCTGCGGACGCGATCGTGATCAGGCATGATACCGGATATACCCGTTATCTCGCCAGCGAAGGCGAGTACCCGGGGGTATTTCCGCTGGCACAACAGGGGCGTCGCAAAGTCTGCGTAGCAACGCTGGTGGCACCACAATGGGCGTTGACCGCTGCGCATTGTGTTTCCGAAACACCGATGCAGGCGGCGCTGGCGGATAATGACGTATACGCCGTCGAGGTTGATCGCCAGGTGCATGATATTGATTCAGTTTTTCTGCACCCGGGCTGGTCTGGCGATATGTCGGGGCGATTACATTCACGTCAGTTTGATCTGGCCCTGTTGCATCTGTCGACCCCGTCAACGGCGTCAGTACTGGCGCCCTATCGCGGCAACAGTGAATCGGCGCAGGCCATGACCTTTCTGGGCTGGGGCTACACCGGAATCGGCACAACCGGGACCTCTGTCGCTGACGGGCGCCTGCGCTTCGCGCAGAATACAGTGATGCAGGCGGATGATCGTCTTCGCTTCGAGTTCAACGATCCGCGCAATCGGGATGGGCGGGCACTGGAGTTCGAAGGCATACCCGGGCTGGACGACAGTGGCGGACCAGCGTTGATTCTGGAAGACGGGGAATTGCAGCTGGCGGGCATCGCCATCGGTGAGCTTGCCCGCACCGCAGACGGCACCGGTGCCGGTCGCTATGGTGCCATCGTGGTGTACGAACGGGTGAGTCGGCATCTGGAATGGATCGAGTCGGTGATTTCAGACAATTGACCCGTGAGCTAACCCCGGTACCCCGATGCCCCCGATGCCCCCCATGCAGATTGAGCAAATTTCCTGTCGGTAACGTATCCGATGGATGTTTATTTATGCAGTTTTGATACTATCGGGCTGAACAACAACTGTAACCAACCTCAAAGGTCATTTCATGTCTATTCAAATGGGCGATACCGTTCCGTCAGCGACGTTCAAAATCATGGGTAAAGAAGGCCCGGAGAACATCACAACGGATGATATTTTCATCGGCAAAAAAGTCGTGTTATTTGCCGTGCCTGGCGCCTTTACACCGGGATGTACGGTCACGCATTTGCCCGGTTTTGTCGTGAACGCGGATAAAATCAAAGCCAAAGGTGTCGATACCATCGCCTGTATGGCGGTCAACGACGCCTTTGTCATGTCTGCCTGGGGTAAATCGCAGAACGCCGACGAGCTGCTGATGCTGGCCGATGGCAATGCTGAATTTGCCGAGGCGCTGGGTCTGACCATGGATGCCAGCGGGTTTGGTATGGGCAAACGCAGCAAGCGTTTTGCCATGATCGTGGAGAATGGCAACGTCAGTTATCTGGCTGTGGAGCCCGCCGGTGGTATCGACGTCAGCTCCGCAGAGAACATTCTGGCGCAGCTGTAGTCGCCGCGCAATATCGCTGTGCGGGCGCTCAAACCAGCGCGTCGGCACACAGGAGAGTGCCTGCATGTTGAAAACCGAATATATCGAATACCGTGACGGTGACGCCGTGCTCGAGGCCTATATCGCCTATGATGAGGATGCGGGCGCCGAAAAGCCCTGTGTACTGATTGGGCATGATTGGGCCGGACGACGCGAAAACGCCTGCGCAGCAGCGGAGCGCATGGCAGAGCTGGGTTATGTTGGTTTTGCGGTTGATATATACGGCAAAGGGGTCTTTGGTAAGGACGGCGATAGTGACGGCAATGCTGCCTTGATGAAACCCTTCGCTGACGACCGGACACTCCTGCGCCGACGCATGCAGGCAGCATTGAAAGCAGCACGCAGTCTGTCGCAGGTAGATGGCAGCAATATCGGCGCGGTGGGTTACTGCTTTGGCGGTATGGCCGTACTGGAACTTGCCCGGTCTGGCGCAGATGTAAAGGGTGTCGCCAGTGTTCATGGTCTGCTGGCAAAAGGCGATGCCCCTGCACATGATATTCAGGCAAGCATTCTGTGTCTGCACGGTCACGATGACCCCATGGTACCGCCGGAGCAGGTGATGGCCTTTGAGTCTGAAATGACCGCGGCGGATGTTGACTGGCAGGTGCATGTCTATGGCGGAACCTGCCATGCGTTTACCAATCCGGCTGCCAACAGCCCGGATTTTGGCGCTGTCTATAGTCAAACTGCCAATATCAGAGCGGAGCAGGCGCTGGCGAATTTTTTCCGGGAGCTGTTTGAAGATACCCCGCCATTGGATATTGCCCCTTAAGGATATGCCCCCTTGCTGAGTAAACCGCCACGTTGTTCCGATTGTCATGATGACTGCGAGTATCTGGATGAGATTTCAGAGCTTCGGCAGCAGGTCGATGAGCTTAGTGAGCAGGTGCTGACTGACGCGCTGACGGGACTGTACAACTACCGGCATTTGATGTGGGCGATGAATCAGGAGATTGAGCGATTACACCGTAGCGGCGGTTCGTTCTCGATCATTGTGCTGGATTTTGACGACTTCAAGCTCGTCAATGACAATCACGGTCATGAGTTTGGTAATCAGGCATTGAAGACAGTTGGCACCTTTTTGCAGCGCTCGCTGCGTAAACTTGATGTGCCCTGTCGATTTGGTGGCGAAGAGTTTGTGTTAGTGTTGCCATCAACGGAGTTACGCGATGCGGTCCAGTTGGCTGAGCGTATCAGGGAGGGAGTGACTCACATTCAATTGATGGACGGTGGCCAGCAAGTGCCGCTGACGGTCAGCATGGGAGTAGATGTCTATCGAGCCACTGAGCGGATTACGGCCGATATGTTTCTGGACCGTGCAGACCAGTTCCTGCTGCAGGCTAAACAGGCCGGTAAAAACCGGGTTTATTACTCGCGCATGACAGAGCCGGGCGACGGCATGTCAGCAGATGAGCGGTCGGCATTGATGGATGGATTCGACGAGAGCCCGAAAAATTGATCAGGGCGCGTTAATCTGTTTTGCCAGATGGTGCAGGATGGCGGCGGTGGCACCCCAGATTCGGTAGCCGTCAAAATATGTTTCCATAAAGCGGCGTTCACGGTTCTGAAACTCCATGCTGGCAACGCGGTAATTTTTCGGATTCAGCAGAAAGGTTGTTGGCACATAAAAAATCTCCGCCACTTCTATCGGACAAGCCTGCAGTTGCACGTCGGCGTCCACCAATCCCACCACCGGTGTTACATGAAAAGCTGAAGGCATGATCAGCGCTGGCAGGGTGCCCATCACTTGCACAGCATTGGCGGGCAGACAGGTTTCTTCCTCGGCTTCCCTCAGTGCTGTGCCAATGATATCGGTGTCCTGAGGCTCGGCGCTGCCACCGGGTAGACTCACCTGGCCGGCATGGGCGCGTAAGTGCTGGGTACGCAATGTCAGCATGATGCGGCTGTCGCCGCCGTCACGTGATCGAATTACCGGTATCAGCACACCGGCACGGCGCATGTGCCTGCCGTCGATCTGTTGATCTGGCTGATAGCCATGTTCGGCAGGATCGGGCGGCAGGATGAGACCCGTTGACGACGGTGACTGCCGGAAGAAGGATTCCAGTCTCGCAAGCAGTCCGTCATTCATGTCAATGTCTCATCCTGTCGGCCGGTGACGGCCCAAGGCCGTTTACAGTCGCTCAAGGCCGTTTACAGTCGCTCAAGGCCGTTTACAGTCGCTCAAGGCTGTTAATTAAAGCGCCAGTCCAGCCCGACGAACGCGCGCAGCGGCTCACCCGGGAAGTAACGGTCACCACCAAAGGTAGTCCAGTCAGCCCGCTCCGCATACTTGCGGTCAGTCAGGTTCAGGATGTTGACTGACAGTGTCAGTGCATCCGTTGCCTGCCAACGCGTACGCAGGTTGAACACATTGTGCCCCTCGTAGCTGTTCAGGTTTTCCGGGTTGGTGTAATACTCGCCCATGGCAACCCATTGCAGTTCGGTGGTCAACGTGCTGATTGGCGACCACTGAATCTGAGCCGTACCAAAATTTCGTGGTGCAGACTCAACATCATTGCCATCCAGATTGACGCCACCCACCAGTTGATCGTTCTGGTAGGTGTGGCGCGCATGATTGTAAGCCGCGCTCAGGCGCCAGTCGTCAGACAGCTGGTACATGCCACTCAGTTCCACGCCTTCATGGCGAGTGTGAATGCCGTTAAGGTTGACGCGATCAGCGTTATTGATGATCTCGTTATCCTTGTCCATGTAGAACGCTACAGCTTCGTAGGTCCAGTTACCCGTACTGCCCTGAAATGCCAGTTCTACGCTGTCGATTTCAACCGGGTCCAGGTCGGCAACAGTCTGGTCATTCTGCAGACGATAAAGCTCGGTCGCCTGTGGCGCGCGGTAACCGCGTGTCACTCTGAACTGGGCATTGTGAGTATCGTTAATCTGGTAACGAATGCCCAGCTTGGGCGCAACATTGGCGAAGGTGTCAGATCGGTCGGCAGGGCGGTTATATCGACACCCCCCGAATCCACAGACGGTGCCATCTTCACGTGTGCGACCGGTCAGCATGTTGTTGTCGTAGTCATAGTTCATGCGCTCAAAACGCATGCCCAGAGTGACGTCAAAGCCATTGTCCCAGTAATGTTGCAGTTGCACGAAGGGGGCAATCTGAGTGGCGTCCACTTCGTAGTCGTAATGCTTGCCTGCAGGCACCGTAGCGACCAGAAAGGGCGAGCCCTGGGTCGGGCCGTCCTGGCCCTGGGTTAACTCGCCTTCAGTAAATTCCAGGTCGAGGCCAGCGGACAGCAGGGTGTTTTCGCTGAGGTCTTTGTACGACGCGAATTGCACACCGACACTGCTGTGTTCGTTGGTTTCCGTCGGCGAACCAGGCAGGAAGTGTTGTTTGAAATCCAGATCCGTGTTGCGATAGTAAGGCGTCATCACAACATCCCAGCCAGAATCCAGGGTGTAGCTGATCCGGGTCCAGGCGCGCATGCTGCGGTTGTCACGGTAGGCTTCCGGGTTTGCATTGGTGCGACGCAGGTCGTCATCCTTGTAAGCGTCGGTACCGTTCACATAACCGGCGGTTTCCTGGTTCAGGTTGGTGGTGGTGATACCGCCATCCAGTTCGGTGCCATTGGCCAGTGTGGTCTGGTAGAGCCAGGACAGTTTCTGTTGATCGAAACCACTGTCAGGTCGGTAGCCTTCTTCACTGATGCCGTTGACCAGGAAGGTATGACTGAAGTTGTCATTCTCGAAACCGACGCGTGCATTGCCACGCAGGGTTCCGCGCGGACCGGCTTCCAGAGAAATTTCGCGGCGGTCATCCGGCTCCGGCAATACCACGTTGATCATGCCATGTACGGCGTTTGAGCCATAGAAGGCACTGCCCGGGCCGCGGATCACTTCAATGCGCTCGGCATTTTCTGAATGCGAGTCAAAAAGTTCGTTGACGTTACAGAACCCTGCCGCGCGTAGCGGGATGCCTTCTTCGGCGAGCAGAAATGCGCCGCAGGCACCGCCGCCGCTTAATACTGGCGAACGGATGGAAATCAGGCTTTCCTGACCGTTATTGCGATTGATATTAACGCCGGGCAGTCGATTGGCCGCTTCCTGAATATGTGTGTGGGATGTCAGTGTAAGTTCATCTTCGGAAAGAATGGCGATACTGGCATTCACATTGCTCAGGTCTTCCGGGCGCCGCGAAGACGAGATGACCTGAATCTCTTCAACGGCGGGTGTTGTGTCCTGTGCGTGCGCCGGCATCATCGCGGCGGCGATGGCGGCTGCACACGAGGCGGCCAGCAATTTGCGTCCACGCAAAGGTTTTTGAGTCATGATGATCGTCCGTGTGGCTGACGTGTTTGAATAGTGTTCCACTTGAGCTCTCCCTTAGAGTCATTGGCGGGTGGCCTGTCTCAGTCGGTGCTGACTTTAGACCGGTGCAGACAATAGCATAAATGGAGCTTGTTTTCTGCTTGCCGCATGCCCGATCAGGTGGCTATGCTTGGGAATAAGATGGATTACAATTATATAAACCGGTAACAACAGGGGAAATACCCATGCAGGTAAAAAACAAGGTCGTGGTGGTCACGGGTGGAGCACGTGGTATTGGCAGGTCGCTGTGTCAGCGATTTGCTGCCGAAGGCGCCAGCGCTGTGGTAGTGGCAGATATTCAACAGGAAGGCATCAATGAAGTTGTTGAATTGATTTCCGGCCAGGGCCAGACCCAGGCGCTAGGCGTGGTCACCGATGTCAGCAAGGAAGACGATGTTCAGGCACTGGTGGCAAAAACCATTGATGCGTTCGGGCATATCGACCTGTTTTGTGCCAACGCCGGCATTTTTACTGCCGGTGATGAAAATGTCACTGATGATGCCTGGCAGCGTATCTGGGACATCAACGTCATGGGCCATATCTACGCCGCCCGGGCAGTGTTGCCGGGTATGCTGGCGCGTGGTGAGGGCTATCTGCTCAACACTGCCTCCGCCGCGGGCCTGCTCAGCCAGATCGGTTCCGCGCCCTACGCCGTCACCAAACACGCCGCTGTCGGTTTCGCAGAATGGCTGTCGATCACCTACGGTAGCCGCGGCATCAAGGTGTCTGTGTTGTGCCCGCAGGCGGTGAAAACCGACATGACTGCCAACACCCAGGGCGGCGGTGTGGCCGGTGTGGACGGCATGCTGGAGCCTGATGCACTGGCGCAGACCGTCATCGAAACCCTGGCCGAGGAGCGTTTCCTGTGTCTGCCGCACGCTGAAGTGTTGACGTATATCCAGCGCAAGGCCGGCGACTATGACCGCTGGCTGGGTGGCATGCGGCGCTTGCAGGATCGTTACGCTGATCAGTACAAAGATCGCTGATCAGGGGTATATAAACAGAAAAATGCGGGGAAAACGGTGCTAATCCGGCTTCTGCCGAGACATGGCGGGCGAGAAATGTTAGGGTGACGCCCGTCAAAGTCTAAATACAGGAACTGAAACAATGAGTTTAATGATCGGCAAGAATGCGGTAGTAAGTATCAACTACACCCTGACCAATGACGCAGGTGAAGTCATGGATACTTCTGAAGGCCGTGAGCCGCTGACGTATTTGCATGGCGCAAATAACCTGATTCCGGGTCTGGAAAAAGAAATGGAAGGCAAGACTTCGGGACAGAGCTTCAAGGTTACCATCCCACCGGCAGAAGCCTATGGTGAGAGCAACCCTGAACTGATACAGACCCTGTCTAAAGACATGTTCAAAGGCGTGGACAAGGTTGAGCCTGGCATGGGTTTCACTGCTCAGGGCCCACAGGGCGAGCAGCACATTGTGGTAACAGCGGTAGACGGTGATCAGGTCACTATCGATGCCAACCACCCGATGGCCGGCAAGACGCTGCATTTTGCAGTCGAGATTGTCAGCGTTCGTGATGCCAGTGCGGAAGAGGTTGAGCACGGGCACGTACACGACGGCAGCGAAAACCACTGATACAAATCGCTCACTGAGATATAGCAGTTAGAGCAGATACAGACAGGGGGAGCAGGGGGCGAGCAAGTAGCCACCTGCTCCCCCTGCCTGTATCTGCTCTACCGCTTTCGATCAGTCGCCGTCGAGGTCAGTAGCTTCGAGCCTGCCTGCCCCCACCCCCAGCGCTGTGCTGCGGTCTCGATCGTAGCGATAATAACCATCGGGAAAAGCGTCAATCGGCCTGCAACAATTCCACCCAGTTGCCATCGGGATCTACCACCATGGCAATGGTCACGCCCGGCCGGATCACCTTGGGCGGCACAATGACTTTGTGGCCCGCCTGTTCGCACACCTGAACCACGGCGGCCAGATTGCTGATGTGAATTGTCCAGTAACGGTAGCCGGTTGCGCCCGGGATGCCACCTGGCGGTGCATCGGCGGGTGGCTCACGATCCAGCTGTACGATCTTGACGATGCTTTCGCCGACCTTCAGTCGATGCATGGTGCCGCCCGATGGCATCGGAATCACGCCTTCAACTTCCAGGCCCAGCAGGTCGCGGTAAAACATCAGCATGGGCTCGGCATCACGGGTAATGATGCCGAGATCGATGGCTGCCTTGTTGATCAGCACGCTCATGCGTTGTAACCCAGCATGGCCTTGATTTCCAGAAACTCATGGAAACCTTCCACGCCCCATTCACGGCCGTTGCCAGACTGCTTGTAGCCACCAAAGGGGGCCGCGAAGTCCGGGCCGGCGCCGTTGATATGGACCATGCCCGAGCGCAGGCGGCGGGCGACCGCGCGCGCGTGATCCGGTTCGCCGGAAACATAGTTGGACAGGCCGTATTCGGTGTCATTGGCAATGGCCACGGCATCATCTTCGTCTCTGTAACCGATGATGCTCAGCACCGGCCCGAAGATCTCTTCGCGGGCAATGGTCATGGTGTTGGTGACATTGGCAAACACGGTGGGTTTGACGTAATACCCGGTGCTCAGACCGTCAGGTTTGCCGACGCCGCCGATAACCAGCGTTGCGCCTTCATCAATGCCAGCCTGAATCAGTGTCTGAATTTTGTCGAACTGGGCCTTGCTCACGACCGGGCCGATACGGGTGTTTTCGTCCTGGGTGTCACCTGGGACCGCTTTGGCTGCTGCGGCTTTCGCGATCTCAATGACTTCCGCCATGCGTGTCTGTGGCACCAGCATGCGCGTTGGCGCATTGCAGGACTGGCCGCAGTTGCCAAAACAGCCCATGACGCCACCGGCCACTGCCTTGGCGAAATCGGCAGCGTCTTCCAGAATGATATTGGCAGACTTGCCGCCCAGCTCCTGACAAACGCGCTTGATGCCATCGGCCGCCGCTTTGGCGACCTCCCGGCCGGCGCGGGTGGAGCCGGTAAATGACACCATGTCTATTTCCGGGTGTGATGAAATGGCTGCGCCAACCGTCGGGCCATCACCGTTAACCAGGTTGAACACACCTTCAGGCAAGCCTGCGTCTGCAATAATTTCGGCCAGGATGATGGCGCTGACCGGTGACAGTTCGCTGGGCTTGATAACAATGGTGCAACCGGTCGCAATGGCCGGGGCAATTTTACAGGTGACCTGATTCAGCGGCCAGTTCCAGGGTGTGATGAAACCGCAGACGCCGACCGGCTCTTTGATGACCTGGGTCTTGCCGCGAACTTCTTCAAACTGGTAGCTCTCCAGCAGGGCACGTGCGGTGGCAAAATGGCCAATGCCGGTGCCTACCTGAGCTGTACGGGCAAAGCTGATGGGTGCGCCCATTTCCTGGGAAATTGCCTGTGCCAGCTCTTCGCTGCGAGCCTTGATGCCGGCGATGATCTTGTCGAGTACGGCCAGGCGCTCCTCGCGAGTGGATTGTGACCACGCCGGGAATGCCGCACGAGCTGCCTTGGCTGCAACATCAACGTCTTTGGCTGTGCCCATGGCTATCTTGGCAAACGCCTGTTCCGTGGCTGGATTGATGACATCCAGCGTTTCGCGATCGGTTTCCCTGATCCATTGGCCGTTGATATAAAAGCATAAATGATCTTGCATAACTGGCTCCCCCCGGGGCTTTGGTAAAAAACTGTTTAAAATACTGGGGACCGATTATCAGGTAAAACTACGCAGACTGCCAGCCACCCGGCACAGAGTTGCTTCTGTGCTGTGCTAACGATTGATTGCCATCGCTGTCGACGCGCCCGGGGACAGGCCGGGCGAATGATGACGACAGCTGAACCAGGCCGCTTTGGGCTATCTCGGGCCGCTTTAGGCAATCTCACGCCGCTTTGGGCAATGCCTGCTCGTCGGCCAATGTGCCATGACGCTGGCTTTCGTCTACCCAGCGCAGAATCTCCAGGCTGCCGTTTGGCTGTTCAATCAGCGCTGTGCAGCTTTCCACCCAGTCGCCGGTATTGCAATACAGAGTATCGCCGAACTGGGTAATTTCCGCATGATGGATATGGCCACAGACCACGCCGTCCAGTTGTTGCGATCGTGTCGAGTTGATCACGGCTTCTTCAAAGCGGCCAATGTAACTGACAACATTCTTGACCTTGTGCTTCAGGTGCGCCGCCAGCGACCAGTAAGGCTTGCCCATCAACCTGCGGCAGCCATTGACCAGGCGGTTGAGCATCAACAGCTTGCCGTACATGCTTGAGCCAATGTGCGCCAGCAGGGGGCTGACCTGCACCACGGTATCGAACTGATCACCATGCAGGACAAGCAGCTTCTTATTGTCCGCGGTGGTGTGAGTCACGGTGTCCCGGACCATTATGTTGTCAAAGCTATGACCACAAAAATCGCGGGCGCATTCATCATGATTGCCTGGCGTGTAGATGACACGGGTGCCATTGGCGGCCTTGTGCAGAATCATTTTGACTACTTCCTGATGCTCGGGTGGCCAGTACGGTCGTTTTTTCATTTCCCAGCCATCAAAAATATCACCGGCCAGATAAAGAAAGTCGGACTCTGTGTGAGCCAGGAAATCGAGCAACCTGTCAGCCTGGCAGCCTCGAAAACCCAGGTGCAGATCTGAGATGAATATGGAGCGATATTTTTTGACGGGTCCGGTCGTGCGTCTTGAAACAGCGTTCATTGTGGTCACCTCGCTGTGGCAGAATTGGGCCTACCTTATCGGGGTGATATGACGCCGAGGTAAAGCTTTTGTGAATTTTATGTGACAAATCGCTTTTATCACATTGTTTATCATGGAAATTGTCTATTTGCGCGGGGTGTTTCGAAGAATTCTCGGTACGCCGACGATATGACGTATACTTTAAATCTGAATGTTGTTGCCACCGCCAGCGGTCCTGTTAGTGCAACTGTTATTGCAAGCACAGATTATTGCGACCACAGGAATCATTATGCATTTGCTGTCCCTGATTACTGCCGCCCGCACAATCGCCCGTTGTGGCGTGCTGTTGCTGATAGTGCCGTTTATGGCGCAAGCGCAGCCAATGGCGTCAGACGCGACGGAGCCGGAAAGCGAGGTCTTGGTTGTGCCGGCCACGCCTGAGCTGCCAGCAACTGACGCGTCGCAACCAGCAGAGGCAGACGTTTCGGCAGAGGCAGAGGTAGAGGATCCGGTGCTCGCCGCGGAGCGGCAGGTCCGGTTGCTACGGGCACAGGCGTTGCAGGATCGAATCAATGATCTGAGTGTGGCGTCCGGTCCGTTTGATCCGTCACTGATTGAGTTGCAGGACGATCTGGGGCGGACTTACCTCGAGCTGGAGGAATTTGAGCTGGCGCACGGTGTGCTGGAGCAGGCCATGCAGCTGGTTCGGGTGAATGATGGTCTCTACAGTGAGCGCCAGGTCGAGTTGCTGGATGCGCTGGTGGACGCCAATATAGGGCTGAAAGAATGGGAACAGGTCGATATTTATTCCGATCTGCTGTTTGACCTGCAGGCCCGGATGCACGCAAAGGACAGCGTTGCTTACGCAGACGCATTGATGAAAGTAGGTGCCTGGCGCCTGCAGGCATTGCGTTACAATCTGCTATATCGTGCCGGATCTCCGCAGGCTGTGCAGACCCTGCATGATCTTCATGAGCAACAGGAACTGATCCTGGGCCATGCCCGCGAACGTAATGATGTCGGGCAGCAATGGTCGCTATTGAAGTCGATTGCCGCAACCGAGATGGAGATGGCGCGGCAGTTTAATTATCAGAGTATGTCCGGTTTTCAATTACACGAGCCTCAGTACGTCAGTCAGACCGTCTGCCGCACGGTACCCACCGCCAGTGGCGGCTTTCAACGGGTCTGCTGGCAGGAGCGGGTGAGCAACCCGGACTATCTGTATTCGGCTGCCAGTCAGCGTCGTAATCAGGCTGAACGGACGCGAATGGGGCTACAGGCCACGGCGCGCGAGATGGAAGCGCTACTGGCCGAAAACCCCGATTTTGCTGAAGCCAACGCCGAGGAAACCCGGCTGGCAATGCAAAGCGTAGACGAAGCACTTAAACAATTGCGGCGCGACACCCGGCGCTCATCGCTGCCGCGCTGGTAAATCACATTTTTGCGTCATCACAACACAGGGCAATACCATGAAAACATCAGTCAGTCAGATTGTCGCAACCGGGCTGGGCAGCGCTGTTTTGCTGCTGGCGTCACTGGCCAGTGCACTGGAGGTTGGCGACAAGGCGCCAGAATTTGAGTTGCAGGCGTCAGATGGAAACACTTATCGGCTGTCCGATTTTGTTGGCGAAAAACCGGTAATACTGGCATTTTTCCCCGCTGCGTTTACCGGTGGCTGCACCATTCAGTGCAAAGCCATTCGCGATAGCAGCGATGAAATAAAACGTTTTGATGTGGCGTATTTTATGGCCAGTGTTGATGATGTCGAGAAAAACACGGAATTTGCCGCTGAGTACGAGCTGGATTTCCCTGTGTTGTCTGACCCGGACAAAGCCATGACGGCGGAGTACGGTGTGCTGGGGGGCAGCGGTTACGCCAATCGCTGGACTTATTACATTGATGCGCAAGGAATTGTGGTGCAAATAGACAAAGCGACCAACCCGAACACGGCCGGAACCGATTTGGCTCGCAGCATGGCGGAGCTTGGCTTTCCGCGACACAACCAGAGCGCTGCACGCTAAACCCAGTCGGGCTTTATGGCGAAATCATGATGATTACGGGCATAACCATGGTGCCGGGTGCGTTCGTCTTGCTCCCGTCATCTGGCCTGTGCAAGAATGGATACCACTATGGCACACAAGACACTGGCGATTATTGCTGTTTTATCCCTGATCGGGGTTCTTTTTCTGGTCTACCTCGGGTTGACCTTTGAGCCGCCCGAGGCTACCCGCACCCAGGAAATTGAGCGACCGGTACCACGGCCGGTAACGCCGGTGACAACGCCTGCGCCGGTTGACCCGGTCGAGGCAGAACCAATTGCGGTTCAGGAAGCCGAGCCGGCACCCGTGGTGGCCGAGACAGATCCCGAGCCTGAGGCTGAACAGGGCGATGCAGAACCTCTGCCGCCGCTGAACGAGAGCGACGGCGCCGTGCTGACGCGATTGGCTGGCATGGAAATGGGCGCCAGCCTGCTGCGCCTGCTGGCGCCTGATGATGTCATCCGCAAATTTGTTGTCTTTACCTACAATGTCGCCCAGGGTGAATTACCCCAGGCTGACTATCCGCTGCGCGATGTCGATGGCGAACTGGTAGTGCAGGAAATAGATCAGAATCTATTCCAGATGCAACCGGCCAGTTATCGCCGTTTTGACAACCTGATTGATACCCTGGTCAGCCTCCAGCCCCAGCAGGCGATGACAATCTATCGTGCGCTGCGCCCCCTGTTTCAGGAAGCCTACGCCGAGCTTGGTCTGGGTCGAGGCAATTTTGACGAAGTGCTGGTGCAGGCAATTGATCAGGTCATGGCGGCTGATTCAGCAACCGGACCCTTTCAGCTAATTAAACCCTCGGTCATGTATGTTTATGCGGAAGGCCGCATCGAAGACATGTCACCTGTGGAAAAACAGCTTCTGCGTCTCGGCCCGGAAAACACCGAAAAACTCAAAGGCCGCCTGCCTGCTTATCGGGAGCGACTGCAGGCCGGACTGTAATAAACCATGTCTACAAATTCTTCTGCGCTGACTGTTCTGCAGTCAGTTTTCGGGTATGACCATTTCCGTGGTGCCCAGACTGAAATCATTGATGAAGTTCTCGACGGTCGCAATGCACTGGTGCTGATGCCTACGGGCGGCGGCAAGTCCTTGTGTTATCAGATACCGTCCATCATCCGTCCGGGTGTTGGCGTGATTATTTCACCGCTGATTGCGTTGATGCAGGATCAGGTGGACGCGCTGCAGCAGCTCGGTGTACGCGCGGGTTTCATCAACTCGTCTCTGTCCTCTGAAGACTACAGTCAGGTCATGCGGGCTTTGCGCCAGGGTGAGCTTGATCTGTTGTACCTGGCGCCAGAACGCCTGAATCAACCAGGTACGCTGGACATGCTGGCGGGCCTTTCCATCGCTCTGTTTGCTATTGACGAGGCGCATTGTGTGTCCCAGTGGGGGCACGACTTTCGCGCTGACTATCTGCAGTTGTCAGTACTGCAGCAACGCTTTCCCCAGATTCCCCGCATTGCCCTGACCGCAACGGCCGATGCCGCGACCCGTCATGAAATCATAGAGCGTCTGGGCCTGCACGATGCCCGCCAGTTTGTGACTGGTTTTGATCGTCCCAATATTCAATACCGCATCACGCAGAAACGCAATCCGCGCCAGCAGCTGTTGCAATTTCTGCGACAGGAGCACAGTGGTGATGCCGGCATCATTTACTGCCTGTCCCGGCGCAAGACCGAAGAAACCGCGCTGTGGCTGCAGCAGCAGGGGTTCAGCGCGCTGCCTTACCATGCCGGGCTCAGCGCAGCTCAGAGACTGGAGCATCAGCAGCGGTTTCTGCGTGATGACAGCGTCATTGTGGTGGCAACCATTGCCTTTGGCATGGGCATCGACAAACCCGATGTGCGTTTTATCGTTCACCTGGATTTACCCAAAAGCATCGAATCCTATTATCAGGAAACCGGTCGCGCGGGACGTGATGGGGAACCTGCGACCGCCTGGATGGTCTATGGTTTGCAGGATGTGATCAAGTTGCGCCAGATGATGGATGGCTCACAAGGCAACGAACAGTTCAAACGTCTGGAGCGGGTGCGTCTGGATGCCATGCTGGGGCTTTGCGAAATCACCAGCTGTCGCCGCCAGGCCCTGCGCGAATACTTTGGCGAGCAGGCGCCGGACACCTGTGGTAACTGTGATGCCTGCCTGAATCCGGCACCTACCTGGGATGGCACGGAGGCTGCGCAGAAAGCGCTGTCCTGTGTTTACCGGACCGGTCAGCGCTTTGGGGTGGCTTATCTGATCGAAGTGCTGGGTGGTGTTGAGAGCGAACGGGTTCTGCACAACGGACATCACCGTGTCACGACATTTGGAATAGGCTCTGATATCGACAAGGCCCAGTGGCAGTCGGTATACCGGCAACTGGTGGCCCGTGGTTATCTGGGTGTGGATCACGCCAGTTACGGCGGACTCTACCTGAGCGAGAGGGCCCGACCGGTGCTGCGAGGCGAGGAGACCGTGCTGCTGCGTATAGATGTGCAGGAGGTGTCGACCCGGTCAGGCCGGGGTAAGCGCCATGATCAGAACATGTTGCCGGAAGACAAACGCCTGTGGGAGGCTCTGCGACAATGCCGCAAGCGACTGGCCGAGGAATTTGATGTGCCGCCGTACGTCATTTTTCACGATGCCACGTTGCTGGACATGGTGCAGCTGCGGCCCCTGAATGCGCAGCAATTGCTGGCAGTCAACGGGGTCGGCCAGGGCAAACTGGACAAGTATGGTGATGCGTTTTTACGCATAATCAATGAGCACGAGCTGGATATGGTGTAAAATGCGCGCGCTTTAACGCAATGACAGCCATGAAGCGCCGGATTTACGTTCCGGAGACAGCTCAGGAGAAAGACAATATGCCAGATGTTCAAACAGGGTCGGTGGTAGTGGCGGCGATGTACCGCTTTGTACGCGTACCGGAATTCGCCGATCTGCGGGGCCCTCTGCACCGCGTCATGCTGGATAACCAGGTCAAAGGCACGTTGCTGCTTGCGCGTGAGGGTATCAACGGCACCATCGCTGGTTCGCGCGAGGGCATTGATGCAGTAACGGCGTGGTTGCGTGCTGATGAGCGCTTTGGTGATGTCGAAGTGAAAGAGTCTTTCACCGACGACAACCCGTTCTATCGCACCAAGGTCAAACTCAAAAACGAAATTGTCACCATGGGGGTCGATGACATCGACCCCTGTCATATTGTCGGTACCTATGTGCCCGCCAGAGACTGGAATGCGCTGATCGCTGACCCTGAGGTACTGGTCATCGATACGCGTAACCATTACGAATACCAGATTGGCACCTTTGCCAACGCTGTTAATCCGGAAACTGAGGCATTTCGTGAGTTTCCCGAGTTTGTTGAGCGCAGGCTGGACCCGGACAAGCACAAAAAGGTCGCCATGTTCTGCACGGGCGGTATTCGCTGTGAAAAATCCACGGCATTTTTGAAGCAACAGGGCTTTGATGAGGTTTACCACCTTCAGGGCGGAATTCTCAAATACCTGGAAGAAGTGCCGCAGGAAGAATCATTGTGGCAGGGTGAATGCTTTGTGTTCGACAATCGCGTCACCGTTAATCATCAGCTTGAACGTGGCTCTTATGATCAGTGCCATGCCTGCCGTATGCCGATTACCGAAGATGAAAAGCGTTCCGAGTTTTTTCGCCCCGGCATCAGCTGTCCGCACTGCTACGACCGGCATAGCCAGGAACAGATTCAGCGCTATGCGGAGCGCGAACGACAGATGCAACTGGCACGAGAGCGCGGAGAAAGCCATATCGGCGAGCCGATGTCGGTGATTATCAAACGCCGCCGGCAGGAGAAAATTGCCGCCAAGGCAGAGCAGCGCAACGTCGGCTAGCAATCAGCTGCTGACAAAATCGAAACGGGGCACAGAGCGTCCATCGACACTGACCTGTTCCTGGAACATGCTCAACGGACGCACCCACAGGCCGCGTTCGCCATATTGAGGGCGGTACACCACCAGAGCCTCGCCGGTTTCGCTATGTTGGGCTACGCCAATGACATCGTATAGCGGGCCCTTGTAATGGCGATAAACGCCTGTTTTAAACGCGTCGATCTTATTTGTCATGCTGTATCCGAATCCAGGGCATAGTGTCAGGGCCTTTAGTTTATTACACTGAGGCATCCGGGTGACAGTATGCCGTCCGGCAAATTCAGAAAACATGGCGAGGCAGCCAGTAAGTCAAGGAGATGGCGTATGCAAGCAACACGAGTAACAGGGATAGCAGCAATCTGCCTGCTGGTGGCAGCGTGTGCCAGTAATCAGGGACCGTCCAAGCAGGTGCTGATTCAGGGCGCCTGGCAGGCCGAATTCGAAGGTCAGGCCATGACGCTGCAATACGATGTAGAAGAAATCACGGTGCGTGAGTTTGGCATCAGCTTCCCGTATGAGTGGATTGATGATGACCATATTCGCCTGAACGCGCTTGGCCAGGAAGTGGTTAGCCGCGTGGAGTTTGAGAGCGACGATATCATGCTGCAGACCACGGAAGGCGAGACGCAGGAAATGCGCAGGGTGCGTTGATGTACAGTGAGGTGTGGTGCTCTAACAGCTAACTAAAAACAAAAGGGCCAGAAACAAAAAAGTCGCCAGTTGGCGACTTTTTTGTTTCTGGCGAAAGTCAGACGGCTTAGTTCGGGCCGCCCGGGTTGCCCAGATCAATGTTGCAGATCTCGACACGCATCACCATAGTGAAGCTGCCAGCAGGCAAGGCGCTGCTGAACTGCACAGCATTGACGCCGGTCTCGTAAACACCTTCTTCGTTCTTGGTACCTACGTAGATATTGCCCAGAGGCGCTTCAGTTTCCAGTACCTCCAGTTCAGCGAAGGTAATTCGGGTCGGCTGTGTCAGGTTGACGACTGTGGCAGAACCAATGACTGTGCCAGTACCCGTCCGCCCAGCCGGCGTCGCTGAGATCAGCGTCGCGACGCGGGAAGCCGGAATCACGACTTCGGAGCCAGCCGGAATTGGGCTCAGGTTTATAACAGCGTTAGTGAGCGTTCCGCCACTGCTGTACGGCAGGGTTCCTTCCAGCATCTGGCAGGCCTGCGCGGGCGGTGGTGGTGGCGGTGGTGGCTCTTCGGTTTCGCATTCTGGCGCGATGCCGAAATAGGTTGCCCAGTTGCCTTTCTTGGTGAATCGGCTCTCGCCAGCCCATGCGGACTCATGTTGGCCGTTGTGGTTTTTGCCAGATTTGCCGGACTTGCCAGATTTGCCGGACTTGTCAGATTTATTAGACTTGTCAGATTTGCCGGATTCATCAGGGTTGGCGACTTCGCCATGCGCGGCCACCAACAGCGTTGAGCCATCGGTGCAAAGCAGGTCGGCGTTAACGTTCAGTGAGGACACCGGAATTTCGAAGGTGTATTGCTCAACGTTGGTCACATCGGCATTAAACGGGAATTGACCCGGAATGGGGTTACCCTTGCGGGTTGTTGGCGCGCTGGCCAGTGTGTCACCAATCCACAGGTGCGGATTGGACAGCGTCCAGCCGCCTTCCATCAGGTAATCAACAAATACCGTATCATCAATGATGGTCAGGCAGACGCTACCCACCACGGTGTGTTGGCCGGCACGATAAATCGCACAATTGCCGTCAATCACTGGCGCTACAACTGGGCCGTCATCCTTGTCCGATTTACCTGATTTTTTGGATTTATCAGACTTGTCCGATTTGCCGGACTTGTCGGATTTCTTGGACTTATCTGATTTATCAGACTTGCCAGATTTATCAGACTTGCCAGATTTATTGGATTTGTCCGACTTATCTGATTTGTCAGATTTGTCAGATTTGTCAGATTTGTCAGATTTGTCAGATTTGCCGGATTTATCTGATTTGCCCCATTTGCTGGACTTGTCAGATTTATCAGATTTGCCACTGTTGTGGCTGGATGAGGACGTCGACCAGCCACCCCAGCTCCAGCTGCCCCAGCTACCCCAGGTCGCATAGGCTGCGGACCCGCTGAACAGCATGACGCTGAGCAGGGCGAGTACGATCGCGAGTTTAGTGATAATTTTTGTACGCATGTTACTGTCCTTTAGTCTGACCTTTATTCTTACGGTGCACTATCCGGATCATGGACTCGGGTCCGGTACGAGAATGCTTGCTGCCTTTTAAAGGCAATTCCGATAGTGCAATTTTACGCCCCTGAATGAAATAAGCCAGACCGCCTACCGTCCAAATAGGGTAAAAAGCGGGATGAATTGGCCATGCATGGCAACAGGGACGGCTTTGCTGGGTGTTTCTGGCTCAAAAATGAATGCATTCAATAAACCCGCTTGCATCTATCGACTCTCACCGTCACGCTGGGGTATGCTTGCGGTTTGGCGTTTCCAGCGCAGGCGGCCGAATAAAAACGCAGGCGATCGATGAAACAAAAAACGATTCAGGCAGGAAATAGTTGTAACGATGAATCAAACTGACCCCGCAGACGTTAAACAGGCTACCGGCGACAGACTGACCCGGGCAGCGGGTAAACAACTGGCTATCTATGCCGCCGCCGCCGTGGCTTTGCTGGTCGCGATGATGTTTGTGCTCAATGTGCTGGCCAGCCTGACCAGCAGTGCTGCCGGTATGTCGCGGATGGCGGTAGACGTCGAAAACAACACCATTACCAGCTATCTGCGCGAAGAACCCCCGCAGATGGACAGTATGCGCGCCAGTGATGCGGTCAGTGCCATCGTGATGTACCACGTCATGGAAGGCCTGCTGCGCTACGATGCCAACGGCGAGCTGGTCGGGGGTGTTGCCGAGCGCTGGGAGCAGGACGGCACGCGGTTTACCTTCTGGTTGCGGGATGACGCGCGCTGGAGCAACGGCGCACCGGTCACCGCGCATGATTTTGAATTTGCCTGGAAAACAGTTCTGGATCCGGCAACCGCCTCGCAATACGCTTTCATTCTCTACCCTATCCTGAATGCCGAAAAAGCCAACAATGGTGAGGTATCAGTCGACGAAGTCGGTGTGGAAGCCATTGACGACTTCACACTCGAGGTCAACCTTGAGACGCCGATCGCCTATTTTGATCGCATGGTGGGATACGTTACCTATCTGCCGGTCAATGAGGAGTTCTACAACCAGACCAATGGCCGCTACGGTGCCGATGCTGACGAGATGATCTATAACGGTCCTTTTGTCATGACCAGCTGGGTGCACGGCGCCAGCATGCAGTTGCGCAAGAATTCCGACTATTGGGGCGCCGAACGGATCCGGCTGGATGGCATCAATTTCGCCCACATGACGTCGGATTCTAATACCCTCCTGAATCTGTTTCAGGACAACCAAATCGTTATCGCCGACCTCACCGCAGAAATGCTGGATCAGGCCATGCTGCAACGCTGGTCGCTCAGTCAGTTCATGGAAGGCACTGTTTTCTATACCGAATTCAACCATCGGCCGGAACGTCTGACCTCCAATTGGCATCTGCGCAAGGCGCTGAGCCTGGTGCATGACTCCAGCGAGCTGGTGAACCGGGTCATCAAATTGCCAGGTTATCTGCCCGGAAAAAGTCTGTTCCCGTATTGGGTTGAGGGCATGGACGGACCTTTCCGTGATGAGTATCCGGTCCCTGAACAGCCGCGAAATATAGAGCTGGCCCGGGAACATCTGGCGATGGCGCTGGATGAGCTCGGACTTGAGGAGCTGCCTCCGCTGGTATTCCTGTCCAGTGAGACGCCGGTCGCGCGCATTCAGGCTGAATATTACCAGGAAGTCTTCAAGCGCTATCTGGATATTGATCTGCTGATTGATGCGCAGATTTTCCGGCAGCGACTGGAGAAGATGACTGCCGGTGACTTTGATATGGTTGGTGCTGGCTGGGGGCCGGACTATAATGATCCGCTGACGTTTGCCGACCTGTTTGCATCCTGGAACCTCAGCAACCGTGGCCGTTACAGCAACCCGGCGCTTGACGCCCAGGTGCGCATTGCGCAGAGTTCGCTGGACCGGCAGGAACGTTTTGACGCGTTCGGGGAAATCCAGCGAATTCTGACGGAAGATGTAGTGATCATGCCCGACTATGAGCGTGGTTATGTCTACGTTACGGACTCGCAGGTGCGTGGCATTGTCCGGCATGTATTTGCTTCGGAAGTGGACTTCACTCACGCCTGGATCGAGCCCGGAGAATAATCAGTTATGTGGTGGTATACCTGCAAACGTCTGCTTCAGGGGCTGGTCACAGTCTGGTTTATCGCCACGGTCACCTTTATAGGCATGCATAACGTGCCTGGCGACCCGCTGTCTGGCGAGCGCGCCACCAATGCCACGATTCGCGCCAATCTGGAGGCACGCTACGGCCTTGACCGGCCAGTAACGGAGCAGTACTTCATCTATATGCGCAACATGCTGAAGGGTGACTTTGGCATCTCCTACACGCAGCAGAATCGTGAGGTCAATGACATCATCCGCGAGCATTTTCCGGTGTCCGCTACGCTAGGCATTCTTGCCGTGATGTTTGCCGCGCTCGGTGGCATTCTGTTTGGCGCGTTGACGTCGCTGTTTCGCAATCGCCTGCCTGACTACATCATCATGTTTCTGGTCATTCTGGGCATATCCATTCCGAGTTTTGTATTTGCCGCGCTGGGTCAACTTGGCCTGGTCAACGTCAACGCGCTTACCGGCGTGTCCGTGCTGCCGGTGGCCGGCTGGGGCACTGTGTCGCATATGATACTGCCGGCCCTGGTTTTGGGCCTGGGCACCATGGCCTATATGACCCGCCTGATGCGATCCTCCATGCTGGAGGTAATCAGTTCGGACTACATTCGTACGGCGAAAGCCAAAGGTCTGTCACCCACGCGCATATTTACCCGACATCAGCTGCGCAACGCTGTGTTGCCCGTCATTACCGTTCTGGGTCCGGCCATTGCTGCCATCACCACGGGGGGGTTTGTGGTGGAACTGGTTTTTGCCATCCCGGGGCTGGGTCGATATTTTGTCCAGGCGGTGCAGCAACTGGACTATACCGTGATCATGGGTACCACTGTGTTCTACGGTGCGTTTCTGGTCATGATGGTGATACTGGTTGATCTGGTGTACAGCTGGATCGATCCCAGAGTCAGACTGCAATGATGCGAAGACAGGAATAGAACTCAGTATGGAAAAAAATCCTATCATTCGCCAGTTGCGTCCCTCTGACTTCGAGCCCTTGGCCGGACAATCATCAGCACCTGCACTGGTGCGTCCGTCGCGTTCCTATTGGCAGGATGCCTGGGGTCGTCTCAAGGCCAACAAGCGCGCCATCGTGTCACTCGGCATTATTGTGGGCTTGCTGATCTTTACCTTTATTGGGCCGCTGGTCTGGCGGGTCGATCCGGCACTGCAGGATATTGATCAGATCAGTATCGGGCCGGGTGCGGACCGGCGTGCCATTATCGTCGAACCCTTTGAGGTCTGGGATGGCACCAGCGAGCCACCTGCCGGTGACGTCAATCTGTGGCTGGCATCTGAACCGGACACGCAAAGCGTCACACTCAAATGGCGTGTCATGCCGGGTGCTGATGGATACCGCGTATTTCGCAACAAGTACCAACCTGAGAATGCCCAGACGCTGGGCCTGCCACTGCTGACCATCAATAATCCCGAGCTGAACTACTACGAAGACCGGCTCAATCTGTCACCGGAAACTTACTATTACTCCATTGCCGAGCTGAATGAACTCGGCCAGCTCACCGGAAATTACGACACCGTCACGGCGGATGTGCGACGGGTGATTACGGTGGACGAGGTCGCGGCAAGAAATCTGGTGACGGAACCCGAAACGTTGCAGCCTGGCGATGAAGTGCAGCTGTCATGGCACCCGCTGGGCACTGATTACCTGGGCCGAGACATGCTGGCGCGGTTAATGGCAGGGGCGCGCGTATCCCTGTTTATCGGTTTGCTGGCACCTTTGTTTTTTGTTGCTTTTGGTGTGATATACGGCGCCACTTCCGGGTTTGTTGGTGGCCGTCTGGATTCACTGATGATGCGTTTTGCCGATTTTGTCGTGGCGTTGCCCTTCCTGCTGTTCATGATCCTGTTTCAGGTGGTGTTTGGCATTGGCCCGGGGGAAAGCGGCATTTTTCCGATGCTGGTCGCGCTCATCATTCTGTCCTGGCCTGCCACAGCGCGCCTGGTACGGGGGCAGATTCTGCAGATACGTGAAGAAGCCTATGTCAGTGCTGCGCGCCTGCTGGGGGCGTCGCAAAACTACCTGATTCTGCGCCACATGATTCCCAATACACTCGGTGTGATTCTGGTAACACTGACCTTTGCCGTGCCGGCGGCCATTTTCACCGAAGCCTTTTTGTCCTTTATTGGCATGGGCGTGGCGCCGCCCACAGCCAGTTGGGGCAGCATGTGTAACGAGGGCCTGAAAACCATGCTGACGCATCCGCATGAATTGATATTTCCTGCCGCCATGATCAGCATCACGGTGCTGGCATTCAATCTCTTGGGAGACGGCTTGCGCGACGCCCTGGATGCGAAGATGAGGAACACGGAATGAGCGCCCAAGTGAGCAATGACAACCAGTCGAGCGGCGACACTCTGTTGAGCGTTGATAATCTGCACGTCGAATTCGCTACCTTCGGCGGCATCGTGCAAGCCGTGCGCGGTGTCAGTTTCAGTGTGGAAGCGGGCCAGACGCTGGCCATTGTCGGTGAGTCAGGTTGTGGCAAGTCGGTGTCGATGCAGGCGGTGATGGGGCTGATCCCGATGCCACCGGGACGCATTCGCAAAGGCTCCGCCAGGCTTCGGGGACAGGATTTCCTGGGCAAAACCCAGCTGAATGGCAAGGCCATCTGCGGTGACGAAATCGGCATGATTTTTCAGGATCCGATGTCGTCGCTGAACCCGACCATGTGCATTGGTGATCAGATTGCCGAGACCCTGGAAGTGCATCGTGGCTACTCGCGCTCACAGGCGTTTGCCCGTGCCATAGAATTATTGGAGCTGGTAAAAATACCGGAAGCGCCAAAACGCGCCCGACAATACCCCTTCGAATTCTCCGGCGGCATGCTTCAGCGCGCGATGATCGCCATGGCGATTGCCTGCAAACCGTCCGTGCTGATAGCCGATGAGCCCACCACCGCTCTGGATGTGACCATTCAGGCACAAATTCTGGATCTGCTGAAAGACATACAGCGTGAAACCGGCATGGCCATTATTCTGATTACCCATGACCTGGCCGTGGTGGCACGCATGGCCGACAAAGTGGCTGTCATGTATGCCGGACAGATTGTGGAATCGGCGTCAGTAGACGATCTCTTCTATAAGTCTTCCCATCCCTACACGCTGGGCCTCAAACTGGCCATGCCCAGCAACAACTCGGATGCGGCGCATCAGCTTCAGCCCATCCCGGGCAGTCCGCCGGATCTGTTTTCGCCGCCGGCCGGCTGTGCCTATTGTGCACGCTGCCCGTGGGCGATGCAGGTTTGCCAGGGCGATAATCCGCCACCGTTTGTTATCGGGGACAATCACTATTCCCGTTGCTGGCTGCAGCATCCTCAGCAGGAGCGTCAGATTGATGGCCTTTACCGGGCTGAGGCGGGGGCGTCGCGATGACCGAACTGATTCAACTCGACAGACTGACCAAATATTTTGAGCTGGGCCGCGGTCAGCGTGTGCATGCGGTCGACGGTATCAGCTTCAGCATTCATGAAGGCGAGACACTGGGACTGGTAGGCGAGAGTGGTTCCGGCAAATCCACGCTGGGCAAGACGCTGCTGGGCCTGCACGATAAAACCTCAGGCACGCTTAGCTATCGCGGCGAACAGCTGCCGGCGCGCTACCGTTCGGCAGATTTCCGACGGCTGGCGCACAAAATGCAGATGATTTTTCAGGACCCTTACTCGTCACTGAATCCTCGCATGACGGTGGGTGAGGTCATCGCTGAAGGATTGCGTGCCACGTCCATGACGCAGGCGCAAAAACAGGCACTGGTCAGTGAGTGGCTGCAACGCGTGGGCCTGAACGCCGCCCATGCCTCGCGCTATCCGCATGAGTTTTCCGGTGGCCAGCGCCAACGCATTGGTATTGCCCGTGCGCTTATCATGGAGCCGGAATTTGTTGTCTGTGACGAACCGATTTCGGCACTGGATGTGTCCGTGCAGGCGCAGGTTGTCAACTTGTTGAATGACCTGAAAAAGTCCATGGGTCTGACCATGCTGTTTATTGCCCATGACCTGTCCATGGTGCGCTATATCAGTGATCGCATGGCCGTCATGTACCTGGGGTCGCTGGTAGAGCTGGGCAATGCCAGTGACGTCTATTTTTCGCCCAGGCATCCTTATACCGAAGTGCTGACTGCCTCCAATCCGGAACCGGATCCGGACACCGAAAGGCAACGCGAGTCGACGGCAATTCAGGGGGAAATCCCCAGTCCGGTCAATGTCCCCGAGGGCTGCCGTTTTGCCGGACGCTGTCCCAAAGTGATGCCGGTCTGTCGTCAGAAGACGCCGCAGTTGCTCCCGCTGGCTGATGAGGACAGACTGGTGGCCTGCCACCTGTATACAGAACAGGCACGCTGACGCGGAGACCAGGCCGGTGACAGCAGCCTGTCATCACACATCAACATTCATCTGATATATGTTAAAAGACCACGGTTCGCGGGGTGGTGATGGGTTGTTTTCGCCCCCGAAACTGTTTTAAGATGGTGCTCCCCAACGAGGAAGAATAATTATGAAGTCCCTGCAATACTTTTCCAGGTCACTGGCTTCCGCGCCTCTGGCCGCAGCTGCGGTAATATTCGCCGTGCTGAGTGCTCCGTTGAGCGCACAATCCCTGCAAGAGCAGTTCGATCAGGCTAATAACGAGCTTGAAGCACTGACGTTGACCAACGCGCAGCTCCGTAACCGGATAGCGCTGCAGGAACAGCTGATCACAGAAATGGCCGAATCCATAGAATACGCTGCCATGATCTCCAACGAAGAAACCTCGCCGTTGAATGATCTGATCGAGCGCATGATGGCCAGCATGGAAGAATTCGTTGAATCCGATCTGCCTTTCGACCTGGAAGAGCGTCGTGAGGAAGTCAGTCGTATTCGTGGGCTGGTGGACAACCCCGAGGCGCCCCTGTCTCAGAAACTGAGTCTGCTGATTGCCCTGTATCAGGCCGAGGGCGGCTATGGCCGCACGCTGGATACTTACGAAACCATGATGGAAGTCGATGGTGTTGAGCAGGAAGTGACAATGACACGCATTGGTCGACTGATGCTGGCATACCAGACTGAAGATCGAACAACGACTGCAGTCTGGGACAAAGCGTCGGATTCATGGGTAGAGCTGCCAGCAGGTGACTACCGCTCAGCGATTACCACGGCCACTAACGTTGCCAGCAGTCTGACTGCGCCAGAGTTGCTGGACATCCCGGTACCGCCGCCCGTCCCGGCTCAGTAAGGATTCGGTTCAGCAACAGCGCTGACCGAACGCGAAAATTGACGCCCGACGCTGTGGTTTCAGCGTCGGGCGTTTTTGTTTGAGCTTGGATGGGTTTGAGCCTGGTTGGATCCCAGTCAATTGGATTCCGGTCAGCGCGCGAGCGCCTCAGCCTTTGCCCTTCATCTTGTTGGGGCCTTTCAGAGAGTCTTTTTCGATATAGTCGATAATGGCGCCGGCGATATCCATGCCGGTGGCCTGTTCGATGCCTTCCAGACCAGGTGAGGAATTTACTTCCAATACCAGTGGGCCATGATTTGAGCGGATGATGTCGACCCCGGCCACGTCCAGGCCCATGACCTGTGCGGCTTTGGTGGCCAGCTTGCGTTCGTCGGGGCGCAACTTGATGACCTGCGCGGTGCCGCCACGGTGCAGATTGGAGCGGTATTCACCTGCCTGTGCCGTGCGTTGCATGGCAGCAACCACTTTGTCGCCCACCACAAAACAGCGGATATCCGAGCCGCTCGCTTCCTTGACAAATTCCTGCACCAGGAAGTCAGCTTCCAGTCCACGGAAGGCATTGATCAGACTTTCTGCGGCCTTGCGGGTCTCGGCCAGTACCACGCCATTACCCTGTGTACTTTTGAGCACCTTGACCAGCAGCGGAGCGCCGCCAACCGAGTTGATCAGATTGTCGGTGGCATCGGCCGAGTGAGCATAGCTGGTGACCGGCTGGCCACAGCCGCGTCGGGCCAGTAACTGGTGAGCGCGCAGCTTGTCGCGCGAACGCGTGATGGCAATGGATTCATTAACGGAGTAAGTGCCTCCTACTTCAAACTGGCGCAGTACTGCGGCGCCATACAGGGTGACGCTGGCGCCGATGCGCGGGATGACAGCGTCGAATTCCAGTGCCTCCGGATCGCCTTGGCCCTTGCCCTTAAAAAATACGGTCGGGTTATTGGCGGTAATATTCATGTAGCATTTGAGCACATCGATGACACGTGCGTCGTGACCGCGTTCGCGGGCTGCTTCAACCAGCCGTCTTGTGGAATAGAGTTTGGCATTACGGGACAAGACGCCGATTTTCATGATGAGAATCCTTGTGAGGAAAGGTGCGCAGACAAAAAGAGTGTACCGGAAAATTGACGGTTGCGCATTTGCCCGGAGGAAGGCAGCCGGAGTGCTGCGGGCGGCTAAGATACCACATCGCTATGGCTAAACAAGATCGGCGCTGAATAAAAAATCGGCGCTGCAGAGTATGCCAGCGGCCAAGGCAGATCACTCGATTCCGCAGAGCCCGGCTAACCCCGTAGGGCTAACCTCGCAGGGATAAATAGTCCCGGCGAATGCGGCGCATTGCCATCCAGGTACCCGTGACACACACCAGCGTCACACCCAGCAACAGGAAAACCACCACAATATCCCAGATCGGCCGCAGCCGCAGTACCGGAAAATCCAGATCGTGCAAACCCGTACGGATCCAGCGTGACCAGCGCCCGGTGCTGCCCAGAGTGCGCACGGCGCCGCTTTCCGGGTTGATGTACAGGCGGGTCTGCTCGTCGTCGTCAAGAACGGCGCGATAGACGGGCAGGGTGACGTCACGCTTGTGGCCATAGTAGTAATTGTCTTCCTGGTGCAGCAGGCCGCTGCTCTGCATCGGCGTGCCCAGTCCGTCGACGGCGCGCTCGATGGCGCTAAGTGCCAGTGGCGCCGCCTGGGCATTGCTGTTCAGGCGCAACTGGCTGCCATCTGCGTTGTGTGCCAGCAGGAACAGTTCGTTGTTAAACACGGCGGGCGTGATCTGCCTGGCGTCATCCGCCAGCACCCGATTGCCATTAGCATCACCGCCGATGGCGCGCAGCAGCTGTTTCAGCTCACCCCAGCGGGCCGAGCCGGTGATCTGTGCCCGATAATCACCGCCGCCCGATTCGCTGAGCGCACCCCAGGGGTTCATGGTCATCAATCCACTGAACACCCAGGTCAGTACCAGCACACCAAACACCAGGCCGGTAATGTGATGCCAGTACCACCAGCCCGCGTAAGGCGAGCCCAGCTTGTTACTGCGTCGGTCCCGTCGTAATCGGGAGATGCCGACATACAGTCCGGTCGCAGCCAGGAAGGTTCCCAGTATTGACGACCAGATAACCACCTGGGTCCACAGCGGGCCGTTCTGCCGCAAAATGGTCGGGTAAGTCCAGTGCGGGATGGCGCCGAACCAGGACAGCACGCGCTGACGACGATTGGTGAACTGAAACACCTCGCCGGTGGTGCCGTTGATATAGATCTCGGTGGCTGTCGGATCGTCAAAGGCGATATGCCAGGCCGGTGCATTGTGTCGGGCACTTTGTAATGTCCATTGATCGATATCAACAATGCCCAGCGAGCGGGGCGAGCCATCTACGCTGTTGCCGCTGCCAAACTGATCGGCTACGGTCAGAATCTCTGCCTCGGTCAATGGCGTTAGCGGCTGTCCAGTCGCCAGTTTGACAATGGCTGCATCCCTGCCGCCTGTGCGCAGCACCGGCTCTCCCAATAACATTTCTATGCGGAATCCGCCCAGGGGCGTGTCATCATGCGGGGCAAAGCGGCCCAGGTTGCAGCAGGCACTCAGCTCCAGCGGCTCCAGACCATTCAGGCGCTGTTCGTTGCTCAGCTCGGGAAAACTCTGGTACATCATTACAAAACCGGACAGACACCACAGCGTCATCAGCAGGCCCACGGCCACGGCCAGATAGCGATGTATGATCAGGATAAGGCGCATAGAATTCTCTGGCCGGTTCGTGTGACTATCAGAACGAGTAACTGTAATTCAGGTGCACGGTACGTGGTACCCCGAGTCGGCGCCACTGGAAGCGTTCCTGCGGATCGGAGCCCGTCAGCGCTGCCGAGCTGGTTGAGGTGGCGTACTTTTCATCCAGCAGATTCTCCAGGCGCAGCGTCACGCGATGCTGCTCGTTGGCGTCCAGGTAAATGTGGGCACCGGCGTCCAGCACATAGTAGTCGCCATAAGCCTGTCGGCCAAAACCGGTGACATCGGTGGATTTGTCACCAACATATTTCATCGCCAGGTTGGCACCAAAGCGCTGATTCTGCGGATCGTAAGATAGCGAACCCTTGTACTGGTGACGCGGGCGATCCTGAATCTGCTGGCCAGTGCCCGTGTCTACTTCCTTACTGTAGGTATAGCTCAGGTCAAACGACAGTGATTCGCTGACCGGGCCGCGTAGCAGCAGCTCGGTCCCGGTGACATCGACTTCGTTGGCGACATTGATAAAAGTATTGGTAAATCCGTCCGGGAACTGGCCGACCATTTCTGCCGGAATCGCTGCGCGAGTAATCAGGTTGTCAACGGTGCGGTCCCAGGCAGAAACCTGCCAGCTGAACTGACGTTGCCACAGGTTGAAGTTGCCGCCCACGCCGGCATTAAAGGCGATGCTTTCTTCCGGGGCCAGATTCGGGTTGCCATGAGTACAGTTCTCGCCACTGGGGCAATGGATGCGGTACAGGTTCTCGGCGCTGGGCAGCATGAAGGATGTCGCGGCCATGGCCTGCACGTACAGGTTGTCGGTCAGGTCATACACACCCGAGACATTCCACACCGTGGCATCATTGCCACCGGTTTTGTTGTAACGCACACCGGCAGCCACCCGGAAGCGCTCGGACAGCTCGTCACTGCTGCGCACCTGGGTATACACCGCGTGCACATCTTCACGTTCGCCTGAAATCAGCAGGTAGTCGTCCTGGCCGGTATAGGTCTGAAAGTCATAACCGATGTGATAATCAAAGTAGCGGTGCGGCGACAGCACCGCTGCCGCCGACATGCCCATGTCTTCATAACCCCAGTAATCCGAGGGGTTGGGCGGCGTGTAATAGTCGGTATCCCAGGTGTGGTAATAACCCTTTAGTTCGAATTTGGCGGTGTCACTGGGGATATAGTCCAGTTTGGCGCTGAAAATGTTCTCGCTACGGTCATTGATGGAGATGCGGCTGACATTGGGATAGCCCAGTTCGGCCTCGGTGACGATACCGGTCATGCTCAGGCTCAGGTCTGGGGTGAATTCAAAACCGTACTTCAGGCCAACGCTGTTAACATCGTAGCCGCGTTTTTTGTCAGTGGCGGTGGGCTGGTAACGGTCATAAATCTCGTAGCCATCGGTTTCATCCTTTGATGCCCACAGCACCAGTTTGTGCTGATTCTGCTGGCCCAGCGCGCCGCGGATATAACCATTGAGCCGCTGCAGGCCATGGCTGCCGGTACCAACCGTGATATTGCCATCGGTGGTGCTGGAGAAACCACGGGTTACCACGTTGACTACCCCGGCGATGGCCTGGGTGCCGTACATCAGGCCGTGACTGCCCTTGAGCACTTCCACGCGCTCAATCATGCTGGACGGCAGCGTGTCGGCCGGGCTGGTACTGTTATAGAGTCGGTTGTTGATGCGCACACCGTCCAGTGTCCACAGGATGTCGCTGCTGCGTGAGCCCTGCATCTGCACATTGACATAACTGAAGGCACCGGCCTGTGAGGTCAGGTGCAAACCCGGTACCAGCATTTCCAGCGACTGGGCGACGTCGACAAAACCGTGATCGCGTACCAGCTGGTCGGTGACAATTTCCAGGTCTACACCAAAGTTGGCCAGTTCCAGCGGCAATGTGCTTTCTATGCTGCGCTCGGAGATCAGGATCTCCTGTACGCCGATCGCATCGGCGCCGATCGTTGACTGTGCCTGCACACTGCTGACGGCAAGCAGGAGCAGGCTGATCGCGCTCAGGGATGTTACAGGCGTGAACAGAGGTCGTTTGGTTACGGGCATTGTTCTTCCTTTACGGCACTGTTTAAAGCCGTAAAAGTACAGGAACAGAGCAAAGAGCGCCCGATAGCGGGAGTTAGATAACTGTTGGTGAAACGTTAACGTTTCGTTAACGGTTGTTATTAGCTACCTGCAATGCCTTAGCTTCGGGAATTACAGCTTGCCCAGTTCTTCCTTCAGGTCGTAATTTTTGTCAGTAACGATGCGTTCCAGCACAGCCAGCCGCTGTTTGACGTTCTCCAGCTCCTTTTGCACCTGGCTGTCATTGACCTCACTCACTTTGTTGTTGAGTTTGGCCATGCTTTTTCGGTAGTCAAAAAACTGAGTAATCAGCACGATCATAACGATAAACGCAAAAACTTCCATTATCTGGGTTCCTTCATTGTTATAGACTGGAGTCGTCAGCAGACACGGTTTCGCCAACTAGGCCATATGTGTCTGCCTTAGTGACAATAGACCATAAAGCAATAATAAGGCCAGAAATAATAGTTAGTAAAATCATGCCAGTACCAGTACCATTAGACCCGCCGATGGCTTGAATAACAACAATTTAGCCATTCAGACACATGATTGGCTTAATGATGGAATCTGGCAGCACAATGCTGGCACTGCAGCCGGGCGCAATAAGGGAGTGAGTGATGACAAACCTGCTGAAAGCCGGGCTCGGGTTGCTGCTGATGCTGGCACTGGTGCTATTGGTCAATGCGGGTGTGATTGGCGCCAACTGGCGCTGGGACGACTCCCAGATTCTACTGCACTCGCATCAATACTCATTCTGGCAGGACTTCACCCGGCCGGAGGTCTGGCAACAGTTTTCGCCGGCCAACCTGACACCCTGGCTGATTTTCTCCTTCGAAGTCGACATGATTCTGTTCGGGCTGAACCCGACCCTGTTTTACCTGCACCAGTTGCTCGCGATCGCTGCTGCAGCGTTCATGCTGTACTCGTGTTTACGTCTGTGGTGCCTGCCGGTTTTTGCAGCTGCGGGCGCGGCGCTGTTTGTTCTGGGCCTGCCCACCATGCTGGTGGCAGAGCAATTGATGACCCGACACTACATAGAGGGTCTGGTCTTTGCGCTGGTCGCCGTGTATGCCTTTGTTCTGTATCTGCGTACCGCTAAGCTTTGGACAGTATTACTGGCGCTGTTGATGTATGCGCTGGCCGTGACCGCCAAAGAAGTTTATGTGCCCCTGCCAGCCTTGCTGGTGCTGTTGCCCGAGGCTGACTGGCGCCGACGTATTAAAGCGAGTATTGCCTTCTTTGCGCTGACACTGTGTTATGCCTTATGGCGTGGTTACATGCTGGATTCATTCAGTGGCGGTTATGTCAGCAGCAGTGAATATCTTTCTCCTGCCTTTATGGGCGACGTTATCGCCAGTTTTGCAACGTTCCCAGCTTTGTTGGCTGGGTCCTGGTGGCCGTTGCTGGTGGTGCTGGTCGTGGGTCTATGGCTGGCGTATGCAATTGGGCAACGGCGTGTGCCATGGCGGGCATTACTGATTGCAGCACTGGTGCTGCTGCCATTAATACCGCTGGTGCGTTCGCCAGGGATCATGCTGGCCGATCGCTACCTGCTGCTGCCGTGGACACTGCTGAGCTTCTCGCTGGCCTGGTGTGCGGACCGGGTTATTGTGGCGATGGACCAGCGGCGCCACAATGCGATGCTGGCCGGGCACTCAACCACGGCCAATGCCGGTTCCGGGAAAGGCGCGGGCGCGCTGAGTGCGGCTCCCTGGCTGGTAGTGCCACTGGTTATCGTGATTACCCTGATGCATGCCGTGCCGACGCGGGGGACAGTGGCGGATATTGGCACCGAGTTCGATGTGCAGGCGGACTTCTTATGGCGTCATGACGACAGCCGTGCATTTGTGCCGTCGGCCAATGTATTGCCATCGTACTGGTTCGTCACCGGGCTCACCGACCTGAAACAGCGTATCAGTGGTGATGGTTCGCCTTTGCCGGTGGTGGACGACATCTATCTGGCGGAACTGGACGTCAGTCAACTTTTTACTTATGACGCGGAATGCCAGTGTATGCGCGACATGTCTGATGACATCGCGGCACGCCTGACAGGTTTTGCCCAGCGCCTGCGCCCGGACGCACCGCTGTCACTGCAGTACAGCTATCAGCGCGGGTATTTCAGCTGGCAGTTTGGTCCCGCGCAGGAAGGCAGCTACCATGTGGTATCAGACACACTGGGCGTGTTGCCACTACCACCGGCCGGGCAGTTACGGGTCACGCTGGCGGACAATGCGCCGTTTTATCTGCGTTATACTTCGCCGGAAGGCTGGATCACTTATTCGGAACCCCATCGTGTGGTGCGAGATGGCGCCGCTGTTGAATGGTCAAGGAATCAGAACTGAATGAAATCTGTTGCTGTTATTGTACCGGCGCTCAATGAGGCGGCCAATATTGTTGCCAACATGGCACGAGTGCGAACCTGTCTGCAGGCTGTACCGGGTATCACATTTACGTTGATCGTTGTTGATGACGGATCTACCGACAATACAAGCGCGCTGGTGCGGGACGCGGGCAAAGAAGATCCGCTACTGAAAGTACTGCGCCTCAATCGTCACTTCGGCAAAGAAGCGGCGATCCATGCCGGTCTCAGTGCTGCGCGCGAGTTTGATGCCTGTGTGGTCATGGACAGTGATCTGCAGCACCCACCGGAGTTGATCGCACAAATGGTTGAGCACTGGCAACAGGGCGCAATGGTGGTGGAAGCGGTGAAACAGTCGCGGGGCAATGAAACCGCGTTACGCCGAACCCTGG
The DNA here is from genome assembly GCF_001758195.1 of Pseudohongiella acticola. Lineage (NCBI taxonomy): Bacteria > Pseudomonadati > Pseudomonadota > Gammaproteobacteria > Pseudomonadales > Pseudohongiellaceae > Pseudohongiella > Pseudohongiella acticola. The sequence goes on along the minus strand of NZ_MASR01000001.1, from coordinate 1,517,483 downwards.
TGCAGATCTACTACGGCCTTTTTCGTTACCTGACCAAACTCAGTATCCGCGGGGAAAGTGACTTTAAACTGCTGGACAGGACAGTGGTCAGTGCTTACTGCCAGCTGCCCGAACACGGCCGTTTTTTCCGCGGTCTGGTCAAATGGATGGGCTATGACGCAGTGCAGATTCCGTTTGATGTGCCCGAGTCTACCCGGTTGCGTTCGGCCTGGGGCAACACTGCACTGTTCCGCTACGCAATAAATTCGATTACCTCATTCACTGCTTACCCGCTGCAGATTGTTACGCTGCTGGGCGGCCTGACGTTTCTGGTCAGCCTGGTTATTGGCGGCATGGCGCTGTTCGACAAGTTGTCCGGTGCTGCCGTGGATGGATTCACCACGGTCATTCTGTTGATCCTGATTATTGGCAGTGTGTTGATGTTCAGTGTCGGTCTGATTGGTATCTACGTCGGGCGCATTTATGAGGAAGTGAAACGTCGGCCGGGTTACCTGATCGATCAGGGCAGCAGTACCCTGGATGCCGTGGTGGCGGCCACCGGTCGCACTGTAAAGCGTGCACCCAGGCCATCAGCCAAGCCATCAGCCAAACCCGCAGCCAAATCCACAAGCAAGCGGGCAACCCAGTCTGCAGCAACAAAACCACGTAAACCGAAAGCGGACAAGACATGAGCAAGTATCTGATGCTGTTGACGCACGCTGCCATTCTGGCGACTCTGCTGGCTACCTCGCACGCCGTGCTTAAATGGGTGTCAGTACAGGCTCATGACGATTACATTCAGTTGTTGTTGTCGCAGTGGAAAGGCGTTTTTGTGGCGCTGTCGCTGTATGGTTTTATTTTCTTTTATTACATTGTTGTGCTGCGCAGCAGCCCAGTGTCTATACTCTATCCTGTATACACAGGGTTGTCGGTGCTGATGGTATTGCTGGTCGGGCGCTTCATTTTCTCTGAACCCATCAGCTCGGCGCAGATGCTGGGTGCAGGATTCATTCTGGCTGGCATCGTGCTGATGGGCGGCAATAGCTGAGATCGACAGGCAGGTTGCAAGGTGCCAAGAGTGCAAGCAGGTAACAGGAAAAGCAGGGGAGCGGGATCATTATGAAAACTTTTTCCATCCGATCAGCGTTGGCGCTGACCGCACTGACAATGTCGTCGTGGCTGTCGGCTCAGGACGTTGACGCCATCGCTGAACGTGTCACCGAGTTTACCCTGGACAACGGGCTGCACTTTATCATTATCGAAAGGCCGGTGGCGCCGGTGGCGACCTTTGTCACCTTTGTAAATGTCGGTGGTGTTGATGAGCCGGTAAACAACACTGGGGTCGCGCATATTTTCGAACACATGGCGTTCAAAGGTTCGCGCAACATCGGTACCCGGGACTGGGAAGCCGAGCAGGCAGCACTGGATAAAATGGACGCGGCCTATCAGGCCTGGCTTGAGGAATCCTACAGCACAGACCCTGATGAATCCCGGCTGGAAACTTTGCGACAGGACTTCGAGCAGTGGCAGCAGGAAGCCGGCACTTTTATCAACAGCGAAGAGTTTTCACAGTTGATTGAGCGTGAAGGCGGAGTCGGTCTGAATGCGTTTACCAGCGCCGATGCCACGGGCTACTTCTACTCGCTACCGCAGAACAAAGCTGAACTCTGGTTTTACCTGGAGGCAGAACGTTTTCGTGAACCGGTGTTCCGCGAGTTCTACGTAGAGAAAGACGTGATCATGGAAGAGCGTCGCATGCGAACCGATTCCAATCCGCAGGGGCGGCTGCTGGAGGAATTCCTCAGCGTGGCCTATTCTGCTCATCCGTATCGCAACCCCGTGGTGGGCTGGGCCTCAGATATCGCTGCCACCACTATCGCTGACACGCAGGCGTTTTTTGAAACCTATTACGTGCCTTCCAACATGACCGTGGCTATCGCGGGAGATGTTGACCCACAGGAAATGCGCGCACTGGCGGAAACCTACCTCGGCCGGTTGCCGGCGGCAGAACATCCGCCGACCGTCAAGACCATCGAGCCGCCGCAACGCGGTGAGCGTCGCTTTGTCATAGAGGAGCAGAGCCAGCCGCTGTTCATTGCCGGTTACAAAACCGTGGCGGCGGATCATCCCGACGCTGCCGCGCTGGAAATGCTGAGCACAATTCTGTCGTCGGGCCGAACCTCACGGCTGTATCGTCGCATGGTGCAGGACGAACAACTGGCGTTGGGGGTGCAGGCCCTGACCGGTTTCCCTGGCTCACGGTATCCGTCGCTGTTTGTCACCTTTGCCGTACCCAACGCGGGCGTCCCCCTGAGTGACATCGAGCGTGTACTGGAAGAAGAGATCGACAAAGCCAAGGCTGGTGAAATAGAACAGCAGGAACTGGACCGTGCCGTCACCAATGCCCGGGCAGGTGTGGTGCGTGGACTCGATTCCAACATGGGACTGGCATTGAACATGGCGCAGGCGCACGCCCAGCTTGGCAGCTGGCAGGATGCGTTTACCTACCTGGATGATCTGGAAGCGGTGACACTGGATGATCTGCAGCGGGTTGCACAAACCTACCTGGTAAAGCAGAGTCGTACCGTGGGTAGTATCCAGAATGCGGCCAGTGCGAGTGGATCTGATCGGGCGAGTGACGGAGGGGCAGGCCAATGATTAACAGAATTCGTTTATGGGCAACAGCGGTCTGTCTTGTTTGTTTCGGTGGCTCGGCAACGGCGCAGGACCGCCCCTGGGAAAATTTTGATTATCCAACGCTGAACAACTTTGATATGCCGTCCCTGGAAATTTTTGAGCTGGACAATGGCATCCGTTTTTACCTGGTCGAGGACAAGGAACTGCCGCTGATTGACGTCAACGTGATGGTGCAGACCGGTGGCATTCTGGTGCCTGAGCAACAGGTTGGACTGCAATCGCTGACGGGTACCGTCATGCGCAGCGGCGGTACCCGGGAATACCCCGGCAATGCCCTCAACGAACTGCTGGAAGATCGTGCTGCAGTGATGGAAACCAGTATCGGTTTCAGCTCCGGCTCGGCTCGATTCAATGTGCTGGCGGACGATTTTGATGACCTGTTGCCGGTGTTTATTGACCTGCTGCGCAATCCGGCGTTTCCTGAAGAGAGACTGGCGCTGGCCAAGACGCAACAGCGCAGCAGTATCGCCCGCCGCAACGATGATCAGGGCGGTATCGCGGGACGCGAGTTCCAGCGCCTGATTTACGGGCAGGAGTCCCCGTACAGTCGGCGCATTGAATACGCGACACTGGACAACATCAGCCGCGACGACCTGGTGGCATTTCATGAGCGCTCTTTTGTCGGCCGCAACATGATGATTGGTGTCACCGGTGACTTTGACATGGCGGACATGAAGGCAAGACTTAGCGACGCGTTCTCCACCATTCCCGCTGGTGACGAACTGACACTGACCTTTCCGCAGGTAGACTATGAGTTTAGCGAAGGTGTCTTTTTGGTCGACAAGCCCGATGTGAATCAGAGCTATGTCCTGCTCGGGCATATCGGCGGCATGCGAGACAACCCCGACTATGCCGCTCTGCAGGTCATGAACCGGGTGCTGAGCGGTGGTTTCTCCAGTCGATTGATGCAGGTGGTGCGCAGTGAAATGGGTCTGGCCTATTCCGTGTTTGGTTCATACGGCAGCGGTGTGCATTTTCCGGGCACCTTTACTGCTGGCGTGATGACACAAAGTGAGTCAACCGCAGAAGCCATTGCCGCGATTGTCGGGCAGATTGAGCGTCTGCAGGACGAAGCCATCAGCGATGAAGAACTGGCGCGGACCAAGGATCAGTTTCTCAATACGCTGGTGTTTCAGTACACCAGCATCGCCTCGGTGCTGCGCGAGCGCATGTCCAATGACTATGCCGGCCTGCCACCCGATACGTTCGAGCAACTGGTTGAAGAAGTCAGCGCCGTGACGGTGGCCGATGTGCAACGTGTCGCGCAGCAATACCTGAGACCTGATGCGCTGCGTATTCTGGTTGTGGGCAATGCCGCGGAGCTGGGTGATCAGCTTGAGGTTTTTGGTGACGTGACTGACGTGGATATTTCGATTCCGGGGAACTGATATGCGTCTGGGCACAACCTTGCAACTTGGCAGGCTCACGGTTCAGGTTGATGCTTTCATCGTACTGTGTATTTTTCTAAGTTGCGGCATGTTTATCAGCCTGGGTTTCTGGCAGCTGGATCGGGCGGCAGAAAAACGCGCGCTGGCAGCGGCCTATCAGTCCGCGGCACAAGCTGACCCGGTGCCGTTTTCGGAACTGCCACAAACCGACGTCAGCAACAATCTGCGGGTGGCCTTGCAGGGGCGTTTTCACAGCGAAATCTCTTTTCTGGTGTTGTATCAGTTTTTTCAGGGGCGTCCCGGCTACGAACTGGTGACACCGTTTCGGCCGGCAACGGGTGGTGATCTGGTGTTGATAAGCCGTGGCTGGATCGCACCCGGTAACGATGGCGGGCCGCCAACGGTGTCTGCGGTGGAGGGCGAAACGTCAGTGCTCGCGCGTCTCCACCTACCAGAGACAACGGTTCCTGCCGGTGAGGTGACGGACAATAGCTGGCCGGTGCGGCTGCCACGCCTGAATATCGAACAGACCCGTCAGTTGCTGGGTGAGCCGGTTTATCCGTATGTACTGCGCCTGGAAGCCGGACAGCCCGGCGTACTGGGCAGGCACTGGTCGCAACCCGATTTCAGTACTCGCAGTCATTACGCATATACGGCACAATGGTTTGGTCTGGCACTGTTGGTTCTGTTGGCCTCATTCGCCTACGCCAGCAATGTGCTGAGCCTGATACGGGAGCGCTAACGCGCAGCCGTTTCGGGCGTTGACGGTTTCCTTTCTGCAATCGTTCCTGTTTTGGAGTCCTGACCCGTATGCCCCAGCTCTACCTGGTTGTTGACGATCTTGATCAATGGACGCACACCCTGGCCGGTGAAGCCGTCATCAGTTTCGAAACCTATTTGACTGAACACCCGATCAAGGGTCAGAAAAAAACACGGATCATCAATCTGTGTAATACCGATCAGTATCTCAGTACCGGCTACTACTGCTCCCTTTTGGCCGAGGCGCGCGAGCACAAGGTTTTGCCACCGGCCAATACGCTCACCGATCTGAGCAGTCAACAACTGACCCTGGTGCAGGCCGCCGAAGTTCTGGAAGACCTGGACCAGAAGGACCTGACACGAACCGACGACGGTTATGCTTTCAGAATCTATTTTGGCCGTACCGCGTTGCCACAACTGAAGATGTTGGCGCGCCGCTTGTTCGAACGCTTTCCCTGTCCGATTCTTGAGGTTCGCCTGGCCTTTTTGCCGGGGGCACAGGCGGCAACTGCTGTCGCCCCGAACGAGGCTGTTGCGCCAGTGGATGCTGTTGACGACAGCGTCACTGCGGATAGCTGGCAGGTGCGCTCGGTGCATGCCATTGCCTTTGCCCAGCTGGATGAGCAGGAGGCACCGGAATTTGTTGCCGCACTGGAAAAATTCACGCAAAGCGTCTGGCGAAAACCCCGAAGCAGCAAAGCCAGTCGTTGGGATATGGCGATTCTGGTCAATCCTCGGGAAAAACTGCCACCCAGTGACGCCAAAGCGCTGAAAAAAATGGAGCGTGCCGCGCAGAAAATGGGTTTTGCGGTCGAATTTATCGGCCCGCAGGATTACGCCCGTCTGGGTGAGTTCGACGCGCTTTTTATTCGTGAAACCACAGCCATCGATCATCACACCTATCGCTTCGCCCGCAAGGCAGAGATAGAGGGGCTGGTGGTGATGGACGACCCGACCTCGATTCTGCGTTGCTGTAACAAGGTTTTCCTGCAAGATGCCTTCACCTACAACGATGTGCCAACGCCACTGACGCGTATTGTGTCCTCAGGCAGTGATGCCTCGCTGGATACGTTGGAGTCGGTTTTTAGTTACCCAATCGTTCTTAAAATACCCAACAGTGCATTTTCGGTAGGTGTGATGAAGGCCGAAGACCGCACCATGCTGAAAAAAATGTTGAATGAACTTTTGGCCAAATCCGCGCTTATTCTGGCCCAGGAGTATCTGTATACAGAATTCGACTGGCGTGTCGGTGTGCTGAACAATCGGCCCCTGTTTGCCTGCCGTTATTTTATGGCCAAAGGCCACTGGCAGATTTATAACCATGGCGAGGACAGAATCGGCAGTGGCGGCTGGGAGACTTTGCCCACCTACGAAGTGCCCAAAGCAGTACTGGACGCAGCCTTAAAATCAGCCAGAATCATTGGCGATGGCCTGTATGGCATCGACATCAAGCAGCAAGGCAACAAAGTTTATGTGATTGAGGTGAACGACAATCCGAGTCTGGAAGAGGGCGTGGAAGATGCGTTTATCGGTGATGAACTTTATATGCAGGTCATGAGCGAGTTCGCGCGCCGGCTCGAGAACCGGGGGCGCTGATCACCACTGCCGTGCGCAGTTTGTCTTTGCCAAATTGCGACATACGGGCAAAGTCATTGCGCGCAATGGGCAGATCCTCACAGTCGAGCCCGGTCTGTTCTTCCAGGGACGGATCCGGATCATGCACAAAAAAGCAGGCGTCATCGTAGGCGGTGATGGTGACCCAGTGCGGGGCTTTCTTTCGATCCAGCCGGTAACTACTCACCAACGCCAGCACAATGGCACCGTCCTTGATGGCCTGTTCCAGATCCTGTTGAGTGATGTCCTGGTAGGCAATGGGGATTTTGCAGGCCTGCACTCTTTCCAGGAATTGATCATGTACCAAAGACATGATCACTTTCTTGTCGGGGGCGCGCACACCTTCCAGAAATAAGGGTCCACTCTGGTTGACGTAGATGCGGGCATTAAATCCGCGCTTGTGCGCCGCCAGGGCAAGGCCAAAGGGATGACAGCCACCGTGGCCGGATGTCATGAAGATGGTGGTGGCTTCCCGCCAGATGTCGAACTCGGTGGCCTGGTCGGGTTTATGACGTGAATCCAGTGTTGCCATGGCCATCATCAGCGATGCCGGGCCACAGGTGAAGCCGGTCGTCTGCTGGTACCACGGTACGGTATGACCGCGTTTTCGCTTGGGCGCGTCACGTATGATTTTTTGCATACGTAAGGCATCGCGGTGATCTTCGTAGTAGTCTTCGTAAGTGCCAAACGCGACATAGCCGGCAGACTCATAAAGTCGGATGGCTGCAGTGTTGTCTTTGGCAACTTCCAAGCGCATAAAAAAGCGCTGGCGGTTTACTGAAGCTGATTCCAGTGCCTGTAATAGCTTGGCACCGATACCCTTGCCGCGGGCTTGTTTGGCAATGGCAATTGAATACAGGCGGGCCAGATGGGTCGCGCCGTGAAACAGCACCAGGCCGTAACCCAGCAACTGCTCCCGTTCCACAGCGACCATCAGTTCACGATTGGAGGCCTGAATCCAGTGCCGCAAGCGTCGACGGCTGAGCCGGTCACTGTCGAAGCTGACCTTCTCCAGTTCGTACAGGGCGTCAAGATCTTCCAGCACGGCTGGCCTGATTTTAACGCTGCTCCTGATCTTGGCCTGCGGCATGGCGTCAGTGCTGATTACTGAACAGCGATAATCTGCAATTCAACGCGGCGGTTCATCGCGCGCCCTGATTCAGTGTCATTGCTGGCAATGGGTTCATCCGGTCCCATGCCCTGACTGATCAGTCGACTCTGCGCAATGCCCTGTGCCGCCAGGAAGTTGGAAACGCTGGTCGCACGTCGATTGGACAGATCGTAATTGTAGTCTCGAGCACCGGTGGAGTCGGTATGACCGGTTACCCGCATGCGGGTGTCAGTAAATTTGTGCAGAACCGTGGCAACCGACGTCAGCACCGGTTCAAAATTTGGACGGATGGTGTAAGCATCAGTGGCAAAGGTGATGTTGCCAGGCATGATCAATTCCAGTTGATCGCCATTACGCTGAACCTGAACACCCGTGCCCTGCAGCTCCTGCCGCAGTTCCGCTTCCTGGGCGTCCATGTATGCGCCAACACCTGCGCCGATGGCGCCACAACCCAGTGCCGCGTTACGCGCGTGCTGACCACTGTCGGCAGCGCCGATCAGGCCGCAGACAACACTGCCGAGGGCACCATACTGCGCCGCCCGACTGGCCTGCCGCTCACCCGTATACGGGTTGGTGGTGCAGGCCGCTATCGCGGTCGCAACAAGTATAAAAACGGGGAATTTCATCAGTTTAAACATAGTCATCACTCCTTTGTGAATATAACTGTCTGGACAGTCTATCATGTCGCAAACCACATTAATGGTGGATTAACGGATCAGCACATCGGTTTATTCCAGAACCAGCGTGATACAGGGGCTGGGCTACTCCAGCGACGTTATGCTCCGGGCCAGTGCGCGCCCGCTGAGCCAGGCACCTTCCACCCGACCGGCACTGAGCCAGTCGCCACACAACCCCAGGTTCAGAGCGGCATCCCACAGGCAGCCCTGGCTTTGTGCCGGTGTTGTCGGTTCAGCGTAGCGCCAGCGATGTGCCGTCGCCGTGGTGGGGGTTGTGCCGCCCAGGGCCTTGAACGCGTCTGTCAGCGCCTGTGACGCCTCATCTGCGCTACTTTCCAGATGTTGTTCACTCCAGGCAGCGGTCGCGTGCAGAACCCAGGTTTCCTGGCTTGGGCGTCCGGGTTTGTGATTGTCGCGTGCGATCCAGCGCAGCGGGCCGTCATTAATGAAGGCGGCATCAAAGGGCAGCGCGACACGGGCATCAAAGCGCAGCATCGCTGCCCAGCATGGCCGCATGGCACGGGTGTCGCACTGCGCCGCGAAAGCAGCGGCATGGGGACGGATCAACGCGACTGCCTGTTCTGGCGGGATGGCCAGCGCCACGGCATCAAAGTCAATATTCTCCAGTCGCGCGCGGTCTTCAACGCTGTCATCGAAACACAGCCGCCACCGGTTTTCGCGTCTGATCAGTGCATTTACCCGGGCGGACAGGGTTAGTTGAAGCTCGTCAGCCAGCCAGCGAACCGGCGATGACATGCGCGGCACGCCAACAAAGCGCACGGTACCGCTGTCGTTGTCATGGCGCCTGGCGGCATCCGGGTTCTGCGCATCCAGCACGGCCACTGCGGGTTGCCATGCGCTGGCCACGCCCGCTTGTTGCCAGCGTAAAAGTTCTTTGCTGAACAACGGATCACGGGCGGTGAAATATTGCGCGCCGTGGTCAGCCTGCCACTGGTCGCCGCGCCGGGTGCTCATGCGGCCCCCGGTTCCGCGTGACTTGTCGAAGACAGTAACCCGCATGCCCAGTTGCTCCAGCTGTGATGCGCAGGACACGCCGGCAAGGCCTGCGCCGATGACCGCAATGTGAGGCGTGTTCAGCAGGCAGCTCATGGCAGATGCCGTTGCTGGTCGACTTCTATCAGCGCGTCGGTGGCAAAGCCACTGGTGCGAGCCTGCTCTATCAGGTTCTGATAAATATCAGGTGCCAGTGTCGGGTCGCGCGCGAGAATCCACAGATAATCCCGTGACGGGCCGCTGATCATGGCCCACTGATAGTTGGCGTGGTCCAGGGCGATGATATGGTAGCCACCGTAGAACGGCCCGAAAAAGCTGACTTTTAACGACCCGCGATCCGTTTCGCCGACAAATTTAGCAGTGCCTTCCGCTTCATCCCATCGTTGTTCGTCTTCGTCGTAGCCTCGATTGAGCACCGCCACATCGTTGTTGTCCTGCAGCGTATACTCAGCGGTGACATTGCTGAGGCCACGCTCAAAACGGTGGTCCAGGCGTGCGATTTCATACCAGCGTCCGGTGTAGCGGTTGATGTCAAAGTCTTCAACCACGGTCAACCCGTCTGGCGGAGATGATGAGCACGCTGCCATGACACTGGCCAGTAGAATTACGATCAATGAGTGACGCATCATGAGTTTCCTTTTCAGTGATGTTTACATAATAAAGACATTTGACACCTGGTCTTCAGGCGCAAATCTTTCTACCACACAATGCTTTTTCCTGCCCAGTCCAGATAACTGGCGTCACCGTCAATTGGCAGGTCGGCGGCTATTGTCAGCAACCGGTTGGCGACAAAGTCAGGTTTGAACAACTTGCCTTCCGGCACGCTGCGCTGAAACGGTTTCGACAGGGCGGTATCGACGGTGCCCGGATGAAACGCTATCAGTTTTACATTGGGTGCGCGGCGCGCATATTCAACGGCAGCCGTTTTAATGACCATGTTCAGTGCGGCTTTGGAGGCGCGGTAGCTGGTCCAGCCGCCTTTGTGATTATCTGCAATGCTACCGACCCGCGCACTTAAGGTGAACACCCGGCATGGCTGCTCGCCGCGCAGCGCCGGTAACAGCTTCATCAGGAACAGGGTCGGAATGACGGTGTTGATACGCAGTACTTCAAGCATGTTGTTCATGTTGAGGTCTTCGGCGCGCTTCTCCGGTTTGATGGAATCATTGTGCAAGATGCCAGTGCTGATCACCACCAGCCGGATGCGCCCGTACCAGGGCGAGAGATCCTGCCCCAGTTGCGCGATGCCGGCTTCGGAATAATCACAGCGGAACTGATGTACTGGCACTGATGCAGACTCGGGCAGATCTACCGGCTTGCGACTGACCAGTAACAGACCAGAGTCCGGTTCTTCACTGGCCAGCGCAGTGATCAAGGCGCCGGCAATGCCGCTGCCGGCGCCGATTATCAGATTGAATTGTGTTTTGTCAGCGTCTGCCATTACAGGCTGTCCAGATTCTTCAGCAAATATGTTGCGCGCTGCATCAGCGCCTGCTTCTTGTCCGCAGCCATTTTGTCGTAGCTGCGATACACCATGGTCATTCTCGGGTTGCGATCAAAGTGATCACGGTGTCGGCTCATGAAGTGCCAGTACAGGCTGTTGAACGGGCAGCTGTCCTGTTCTGTGCTGGTCTTTACCGAGTAACGGCACTGTTTGCAGTAGTCCGACATCTTATTGATGTAATTGCCGGACGCAGCATAGGGCTTGCTGCCCAGCAACCCTTCATCGGCATGCATGACCATGCCCAGGGTGTTGGGCAGTTCTACCCAATCATAAGCATCGGCGTACACCGCAAGGTACCAGTCACAGATATCCGTTGGTGCGACACCCGCCAGCAGAGCAAAGTTGCCTGTCACCATCAGGCGTTGAATGTGGTGGGCGTAGGCGTGTTCAAAGGTGTTATTGAATGCTTCGCGCATGCAGTTCATGTCAGTCTCCCCGCTCCAATAAAAAGCAGGCAGGCTTCGTGAATTACCGAGGCCATTGTTGCTGGCGTAGCCGGGCATCATCAGCCAGTAGATGCCGCGTACATATTCGCGCCAGCCCAGAATCTGACGAATAAAACCTTCCGCTGCATTTAATGGCACTTTGTTGTCCTGGTAGGCGCTCTGGGCGGCCTCGCAGACTTCGCGGGGGGCAAGCAGACCACAGTTGATGCTGGTTGATAACAGACTGTGAAACATGAACGATTCACTCTGCGTCATGGCATCCTGAAAGTCGCCAAAGCAGGGCAGTCGGTGGCGCACAAAATCATCCAGTGCGCGCAATGCCTGTGTCCGCGTCACTGGCCAGTTGAACTTTGTCAGTGTGCCTGGGTGGTCGCTGAAGTGTTCTGCCACCAGGTCGAACACAGCCTTGTCGTCAGCGTTGTATCTGAACCTGGGCAACTCGGGCAGCGCCGGTGAGCCACGGTAGCGGCGCCGATTGCTGCCGTCGAAATTCCACGAATCGCCTGCCGGTTGATTGCCGTTCATCAGCAGGCCGGTATCCCGACGCATCTCGCGATAAAAATACTCCATACGCAGCTGTTTGCGGCCACGGGCCCAGTCGGAGAAACGCTGCTTGCTGCAAAAAAAGCGGTCATCACTGAGGATGGTGACCGGTATGTTCAATGTGCGTTGCCAGTTGCTGACGATGTTGTGGTGCAGCCGGTACTCACCGCATTCAGTCATCACCAGTTCTTCCGGGTGATGGTCCTCCGCCACAGCGGCGACAACATCAAGCAAACTTCGATAGGGTGTATCGGCGCTGAAGTAATGGTAATGCACCCGCCAGCCATCGGCCTGCAATGCGTTGGCAAAGCGCCGCATGGCGCAGAATATCAGAGCTATCTTGTGTTGGTGATGTTTGACGTAACGGGCTTCGTCGTTGACCTCTGCCATGACGACCAGGTCTTTGTTTTTGTTGAGCTCACCAAGGCAGGAGATATCTGTGCTCAGTTGGTCACCCAGTACCAGCGCCAGTTTCATTGGCAGCTGTCGTCACAGGCAGTACGGCGACCGATTAAGGCGGAGATGCGGTGTCGGTGGCGGGCAAAAAAACGATACCCCAGGTCGGCAATGGGGCGAATAAAGGGCCAGCGCAGGAAAGAGAACCAGTGGCCCTTGCCAACCAGTTGCCAGGCTTCACAGGTGACATCCAGACCGTAGATCAGGGTGCCATCGGCGCGTTCCCCATGCAGTATCCGATCGGCAGCGACAACGTCTATATGTGGGAAACGCTGACCAAAATCATTGGCATTGATGTCCTGCAGGTCGAGTGCCGCCGCCTTATTCAGGCGCCGCAGGTGATTAACCTCAGTCAGGCACAAAGGGCATTGACCATCGTAAAATACCCGCAGTTGACTCATGGTGTAGTGCTCCTTCTCGCGACTGAGTCTGGTGCTGGAATAAATCAGTGCGTGCGCTGGGTTTTAAACCGACGCAGCTGACCCTCAAGCTCCCCGCTGAGCGCCTGCAGCTCGGCAGACAGGCCGGCCAGATCGACTGCCTGTGCAGCGTTGCTGCGTGCAATGCCATCAACTTCATTCAAGTGGCTGGCGACGTCATCGCCGACCGCGGTCTGCTGTTGAGTGGCAGACGCGATCATGGCGTTGATGCGTGAAATGTCGGTGACCTCGGTTGCCATTTCCGACAGGGTTGCCGCGCTCGAGTCGGCGGCCTGCAGACAGCGCTGAACCGCACTCTGGCTGCGCCCCATAGCTTCATGTGCGGAAGCAGAGGCTTTTTGAAGGCGTTCGATGAAACTCTGGATTTCGGCGGTGGATTGCGCCGTGCGCCTGGACAGATTACGTACCTCGTCGGCGACCACCGCAAAGCCGCGGCCATGGTCGCCGGCGCGGGCAGCTTCGATAGCGGCATTCAGTGCCAGCAAGTTGGTCTGTTCGGCGACGCCTTTGATGACATCCACCACCTGATAGATTTCACCCGCCAGGGTTGCCGTCCCTGACACTGCCTCGCCGGTCAGTTCGATATCCTGGTTGAGAGAACCGATTTCCTGTTTGATATTCTGCATCGCCCGGTTGCCCTGATCCGCATGGTCGTCGGCGTTGCGGGCGGCAGTAGCGGCCTGCTCGGCATTACGCGCAACTTCTGCCGTGGCCGAGCTCATTTCGCGCATGGCCTGCACCATGTAGTCGCTTTCGCCGGCCTGTTTTTCAGCGCTACTGCTGACCTGTGATGATTTTTCGGTGAGCGCATCGCCCATGGTGCGCAGGTTTTCCAGTTTCTGATTGACGCCCACCACCAGCGATTCCAGTTGCGTGATAAAGTTGTTGAAGGCTTCTGCCACGGGTGAATCCAGTTCGACACGATAGGATAGATTGATGCTGTCGCCTGAGCGGGACATGACGCTGGTGGCATTGGCGATGGACTCGCCCTCTAACGCATCTTTGTAGGCCAGTATCGCCAGATAAACCAGCACGCCGGCCTCGGCGATGACATAGCCTGCATGTATGAAAATCATATTCCAGGACGCGTGCTCTGTGACCCACACACCAACACCATTGATCTGCATATAAAAAAACAGAAAATGGTGGATGGCGATGGTGACGGTTGCTACCACGATGGGTAACCAGTCACGGTAAAAAATCAGCAGCGCCAGCAAGACAAAAATGGAAAAGTGCATTTCGATGGTGCCGTGGCTCTGATGGATGTGCAGGGCCGACATGACCATAAACGCCACGCCCATCAGGCAACGAAACAGGCGTGTTCCTCTTAATGTCTGCAGCATCACGATCATGCCCAGCAAGGTGCCGCCGCCAACAACCACGGCGCTGCCCCAGGTACTGTGCCAGAATGCCAACGCCAGCGCGTAGACAAGGCAGACAGCCAGAACGCCGACCATGATGACATCGGCGCGCTTGTGGTGATCGGATGACTGGCCAGTCTGCTTTGACGAATTCATTATCTGGGGCTCTTTGAAGATAGCGTGAAGGGCATAGTGTTTATAGCGGCCGATACTGAAACAGGGTTAAATTCTTATCACCGAAATGTCGGATTTGTATGGGCGCGAGCAGGTATACGTAACAGCCATGAATTTGGTTCAGCATCGGTTGTTGTAATTCCGTTGTCACAATTTTGCTGTTGAATGGAGGCCCGATAAAAAACAACTGTCATAGCGTCAAGCGCGCGGCAAAAAAATGCACCGTGCGTAATACAACTGGAATGAGGTAGACCCATGTCACAACACGAGCTGGACAATCCCCCGCGTCGCGCTCTGCTCAAAAGCAGCGCCATGGCCGTTGCTTTTGCTGGGTCCCCGGCGGTCAATGCCCTGCAATCCATGGCCACGCAGCAGCGAGCCAACGCCCCGGCATCGGCGTTAATGGACAGCCCTTATGGGCCGGTAGCACCGGTGCGTGATTCCGTCACCGGCCTGGAGCTGTTGCAACTTCCGCAAGGCTTTAACTACGCCACCCTGTCGTGGAGCGGTGACACCATGAGCAATGGTCAGTCAGTGCCGCTGAGCCACGATGGCATGGGCGTGATTGCCGAGCAGGGTGATGAAATCATTCTGGTCAGAAATCATGAACGTGGTGCGGGTCCGTTGATCAACGCACTGGGGTTGTACGATGAAGCGGCCATGGCCAGTGGCCAGCATGCAGCCGGTGGTACCACCAATATCCATTTTTCCAGAAGTGAGCGCCGCGAACTGCGTACGTCGCCCAGCCTTGGCGGCACGCTGGCCAATTGTGCCGGTGGCGTCACACCCTGGGGTACCTGGCTGTCCTGTGAAGAGACCACCAACGACAACAGCGCATCGGGTGGCCGTAAGCACGGCTATGTGTTCGAAGTGACCGCCGACCCGGCGCAGACCACGGGCGAACCGATTGTCGACATGGGACGCTTCAAACACGAGGCAGTTGCCGTTGATCCGGCCAACAGTTACGTCTACCTGACCGAAGATAACCGTAACCATTCGCCGATTTACCGTTTTATACCCAATGATGACAGTCAGCAGACAGGCGCCCTTGAGAAGGGTGGCCGTTTGCAGGCCGCGAAAGTGGTGGGCATTGAGCGCGCTGGCCTGCTCGTGCCCGAGCTGGGACAGGAGGTCGAGGTTGAATGGGTTGATATTATCGACCCGGATATGGGGCCGATTGGCGATCTCAGTGGTCCGTATCTGCAGGCTAACGAAGCCGGCGCCCTGAGCATCAGCCGCGGAGAAGGTATCTGGTACTCGGAGGGCCTGTTCTACATTGTTGATACCAGTGCTGGCGAAAACGCGGACGGTGAGCCCGGGCAGGGTGAAGGTGCCGTGTGGATGCTGGACCCGGCAGAAAATCGCTTGCGTTGCCTGTTTGCATCAACCAGTGCGCAGATGGCCAATAACCCTGACAACATCGCGGTGAGCCCACGTGGCGGCGTCGTCCTGTGTGAAGATGGCGGCGGTGTCGGCGATCAGTTCGGCTTTGGTGAGCGGGTGATGGGGCTGCAGGTCACCGGTGATACATTCATCTTTGCCAAGAACAATATTGTGCTCAGCGAAGGCAATATCTCATCGTCTGGGAAACAGTGTGCGCCGGGTGACTATCGACAGCAGGAAGTCGCCGGTGCCTGTTTTGATTCGACGGGTGAATTCCTGTTTATCAATATCCAGACGCCGGGAATTACCTTTGCCATCTGGGGGCCTTGGGAACGGGGTCCGCTTTAAAAAGCTACCATCGTTGGTCGGTTGGTATTCCTCTCTTTTTATTCTGCCTGTTGTTCCTGGCGGCGTTTGCCGGCCAGGATGCCGGGCAGGGCGTAATTGCCTTCATGGCAGGCATACTCATAAATGCGGTCCCCTTCCGGGCGGGCGTATAACACCATCTCTGCAGTCCACGGCTGTGTGTAGGCCACCGGGTCGTTCATGGTAAAGCTGTAAACGATCTCCCCGGTGGTTGTCATCCTGAACGTTTCGGTCACTTCCAGGCCCGGACCGGAGCCATAGTGCGACTGCTGCGGATGCATGTTGCGCGTGGTGACGACCAGCGTGTCTCCATCCCAGTGCCCTACCGAATCCCCCATCCATTTGTGCACCTCTGGTGGCAGGTGTTCGCCCTGCAGGCGGATGATGCGGGCATCGTGCATCATCTCTGCCGTGATCACGACATAGTCCGGTGTCTGCACGATCTGATAATTGTTGTTGTAGATGATTGGCATCATCGGTGGGCCGGCACTGGAGTTAGAGGTGCGAAAGTCATAAAACAACAGGCAGCGCTCGCCGATGGTGGCCATCTCCGGCCCCAGAAACGCGTCGTCGCCATGGATGTCACGCCAGTGCTCCATCAGGTTCTGTTCGGGAGCGTCGTCGCGGAAAGGAATCTGACCGTCGGCCGGATCGATGATCATGGAGGTCCGGTACTCGCCATCTATGTTGACCACCTGCGAGCCACGATCCAGCCAGAAGGTGTTGTAGGCTGCGGCGGTATTGCCATCGGTGGGCGGTGCCCGGTCCGGATCGCTGGGCGCGTTTGCTCGCTGTTCACGCTGTTGCGCGCCCTGCTGCATGTCCAGCGCTTCTTCTGCACTCATCGTGCGCTGATCGCCATAACGCGACGGACGCTGCAGTGGTGTCTGTGTGCCGTTGGTCCAGATGCCCTGCAGATCTGGCCGGCCCTCGAGCGTGCGCGGTATCTCTTGGTTCTGGTTCTGGTCCTGCTCCTGCTCCTGGGTTTGGGCCTGGGCAGTCAGTGTGGGGCCAGCGGCAAGCACTGCAGCGAGCAGCATGCGGGTTAACAATCTGTCGGGATTCTTGTTGTTGGTCAGCAAAGAGTTGGTCAGCATAAAAGAGCCTGCGGATATAAATGAGCCACGGTTCTACTATAACTGAAATTGTCGAGAGGCGTTGCCCGGGCGACACTCGATGGAGACAAGGCGGGAGGGGATGAAATATTTTCGCGCATCGTATTGACAATCATTCCTATTCGCGTTTATTCTTAATCCTGTTCTGAAACAAGTCCTGTTACCGAGGTCGTCCGAATGTACGTTTGCATATGCCGTCAGATTACCGATACGCAGATCCGCGAATATTGCGCCGGCGGTGACGTATCCATGGCCGATGTGCGGGCCAATCTGGGCCTGGCCAGTGACTGCGGACGTTGTGGCAAGTTTGCCAAGCAGATCATCGCGGAAACCATTTCCGCCGCCGGCCTCAAGGATGCGGCTTCCGCAATCAAGGATCTCGCCTACGCGGCATGACATCCTCGCCAGCCTCTGGCGAACCCGAATCATTCTCGTTTTCACTCTCTTTTTCTTTTTTATGTCAATGGCTTAGCAAGGTTTTACCTTGACTTGGCGAGCGTAAAAGAGCACCCTTATCTCCTGTTTTCGGGCGTTGTTCGCCAGAAATGCACCGTCTGATAAGGAGTCATTCATGAAAGCCGACAAAACCATGATCAAACACCTGAATAAAGCGCTTGGTAACGAGCTGGTGGCGATCAATCAGTATTTCCTGCATTCACGCATGTACAAGGACCGTGGTCTGGTCAAACTGGCCGACAAGGAATATGAAGAATCCATCGATGAGATGAAACATGCCGATCAGCTGATCGAGCGCATTCTGTTTCTGGAAGGTCTGCCCAATCTGCAGAGTCTGGGCAAATTGCTGATTGGTGAACACACTAAAGAGATGCTGGAGTGTGACCTGAAGCTGGAGAATATGGCTATCCCGGATCTGCGTGATGGCATCGAATACGCCGAGTCCATTCGCGACTACGTTAGCCGTGAGCTACTGGCCTCGATTCTGGAAAGTGAAGAAGAACACGTAGACTGGCTGGAAACCCAGCTCAGTCTGATCGATTCCGTGGGTCTGGAAAATTACCAGCAATCGATGATGTGAAGGCGATCCTGGAAGGGTTTACAGCCCTTCCAGGAACTCCAGCACTGCCGCATTGGTTTCTTCCGGCAGTTCCTGCTGAATCCAGTGGCCGGCTTCCGGCAACACCACCACACCACGCAAATCCTCCACCACACGGTTCATCGCGCCCTGCAAACGGCCCTGAGATGCACCGCCAATCACCACGTCGTTTTCGCCTGCAATAAACAGCGTCGGCACCGTCACTTTCTTGTCGGTCAGTTGCGGCGTGATTTCCCAGTTGCGATGGAAGTTGCGGTAATAATTTACACCGCCTCGAAAGCCTGCAGCTTCAAATTGGCTGACAAAATAATCCAGGTCATCCTGCGTCAGCCAGTCGGGCAGACCTTTGGCTGCCCCCAATCGCGGAATCCAGCCTCCGGCTGACCGGTGTCGATCAGTGACCTGCGGCGCTTCACGCGGCGAGTCGGGTGACAGGTACAGGCGGCTGAGCAGGCCGCGTGGGTCGGCATCATATTCCGCTTCAGCAACGCCGGGTTCCTGATGGTAAAGAATGTAATAAAAATTCTCGCCAAATGCGCTCTGCCAGCTCGCCAGCGGAGATTCCGCCGGGCGCCCGGAATACGGCACACTCATTGCCACCAGCGCGGAGAAGCGCTCGGGATGCAGTAGCACCGTGTTCCAGGCCACGATTGAGCCCCAGTCGTGACCCATCAGGATGGCCTTGTCTTCCCCGTAAGCATCAACGATGCCAACGATGTCGGCTGCCACCGTCCTGATATTGTAGTCTTCCACGTCCGCTGGCGCGTCGGTGGCACCATAGCCACGCATGTCGGGCGCAACCACGCGGTAGCCGGCGTCGGCCACGGCCTTGATCTGGTGCCGCCATGAATACCATGACTCCGGCCAGCCATGCGCCATGATCACAAGAGGGCCGCTGTCGCCCATGGTGGCCAGCCGCATGCGAATACCATTGGTCTCAATGAAACGAAAACTGATGCCGGGGACAGGCGATTCTTCATTCATAAGCGCATTCTCGTTGTGGGTGCCGGTTTGTGCCAGCACAGCAGCGGGGTTCAGCAGCGCTGCCAGACAGAACACGGCGGCAGCCATGCTGTACTGGAAGCGCAAAAATGATTTTTTCATGCTCAGGTGCTCTCAGGCTTTGGTATGATGCAGCCGAGCTTACAACATTTACCCTGACAGAAGAACCGCCTTATGCTGAGTTTGATGGATCTGGTCTGGCTGGCCCTGCTGGTGGTGCTGGTCAACCACTGGTGGCGATCACGCGATGCCAAGGCGTTCGCCCTGCAGTATGCCGCGCGTCGTTGCAAAGAGCTGAATCTGCAATTGCTCGACCAGAGCATGGTGCTGCAAAAAAGCCGCCTGCGTCGCGGTGATACCAGCGTTCTGCAGTGGTACCGGCGCTACGATTTCGAGTTCTCATCCACCGGTCACGAACGTTATCTGGGTTCGGTGGAACTGGCCGGCAATCGCCTGCTCGGCATAGAAATGTCGGCTTACGTGACCAGCGAGTGAGCGCATTCTGTCCGCATCTCAGCGCGTGCCGGGCATGATCTCGAAAACCGGGTCAAATTCCACCAGTACCGATGCCAACTGTTGTAACACGTCAACATCGCCGGTGACCTGACCCTGACCGCTGACGAGCAGACTGGCCAAAGTTGCCTGTCCCATAATGACCTGATCCACCGCACTACGGTTCATAGTGATGCTGGCATCGGCATCGTCGGCACGGTAGCCAGAAATGTTGGTCAGTGTGCCACCACGCATTTCAATAACAAACTGCTCGCCGTTATCGGGCGTACTGAAGTTGATTTTAAACGCCATGCCATCGGCCAGTTGACTGTCCACGCGGGTCGCGACGGCGTCCCACCACTGAGCAGTGGTCATGGCGCGTGCCAGATCCGGGCTTGTTCCGCGCGCCGGGCCTGCCGCTGCCACCCCGTGACGCAGTTCCTGCGCTGCCGTCAGAAAGGCATTGCGCATGCTGGCGCTCTCGTATTGATATCCCAATTGTTCAAAAGTGGCTGCCAGCAGATCTTTGCCGGTCTGGTTGTCAGGTTCGGCATATACCAGCTTGTTGAGAATCTCCATAGCGAGACGATAACGGCCCTCATCAAACAGGGTCTGCGCACGTGGCAGAATGGCTTCCGCGCCGCCCATCATCTCAACGTAAAGTGGCGCCGAATCTTCCGGCGATAGTGGTGCCAGAGTGGCCGGATTGCCGTCCCAGTAGCCCAGGTAGCGGTTGATGACCGCGCGCGAGTTGTGAAACTCGGAACCGTGGTACTGACGCACGCTCCAGCTTTGCTGCAGTGACTGTGGTACCTGGTACTCGTTGTGCATCTGATTGATGGTGACACCACGATTGGCCAGGTTGAGTACCTGATTGTTCAGATTGGCGTAAGCGTCGCGCTGATCCCGCATGACTTCCTGGATGCGTTCATTGCCCCAGCGCGGCCAGTTGTGTGAGGAAATCATGACGTCGGCATCCTGACCAAAGCGGTACAGGGCTTCATTGATCTGTCGTGACCAGGACAGGGCATCGCGCACCAGTGCGCCGCGCAGGGTGTAAATGTTGTGAATGGTGGCGGTGATGTTCTCCGCCGCCCAGAACACATTGTGATCCGGGAACCAGGCGTTCATTTCTGCCGGGGCTTCGGTACCGGGGGTGTTCTGGAATACCACGCGTACGCCGTCAATGGTGTGTTCCTCAAAATCATCGCTAACCACAATAGTCGGAGCGATCAGGCCACTGCTGCCGCGGGCCAGGGCTTTACCGATGGCGGAATCAACCTGCCCCAAGGGTCCTGGTGTCAACGGGTTGCCATATTGATAGGATGCGCGTCGGCTCATGGCGTTGCCGGCATATACGTTTTCGGAGATCGCTTCTTCCATAAACCCTGCGGGCGCATAAACATTGACGCGACCGCTTTGCACATCCTCGTCATCAATGACGCCGCGTACGCCCCCAAAATGGTCAATATGTGAATGCGAATACACAACCGCCGTGACCGGGCGCTCACCCAGCTGCTGATTGACAAAGGCCAACGCGGCGGCTGCGGTTTCCCGCGTCAGCAACACATCAAACAGAATCCAGCCCTGCTCGCCCCGGATCACGGTCATGTTGGCCAGGTCATAACCACGCACCTGATAAATCAGATCCGGCACCACCTCATACAGGCCGTAGTTCATGTTCAACGTGGCCTGGCGCTGCAATGAAGGGTGAATGCTGTCGTAATCCTGATCCTGCAGTAAAAAATCGTATCTGCCAATGTCCCAGACCACGTTGCCTGCTGGGCCCAGAATCTGTCGGTAGTCAGGCGCGGCGATGAAACCGCGTTGCGATTCGGCAAAATCCCGATCGTCGTCAAAAGGCAGTTCGGTGCGCAGGCTGGCCTGGCGTTCTGCGGTGACGGCAGTAGCCGGCTGCTGAAGGGCCACGTTGGCGGTCTGCGCCTGGCTGGCGGTACTGATGACCAAAAGCAGGGTGGCTGACAGGATAAAACTGAAGGGTGAATCCGGCATGATGGCGACCTCGAATTTTTTTTGAAGGAGCAGTAAAACCGAATTTGCCAGGCAGTACAAGTCGCTTGAATCAGACGTGGTGGCCAGATACTATCGAGACAACATTAACGAATCAGGTCTTGCATATGCAGCGCGGTCACCGAGAGACAGAAATGGGCTGGAGGCGCATCCTGTGGGTAGCGTTTTGTGGCAGTCTGGTCTTGTTGATGCCACTTCGTCCTGCCTTCTCCCAGGCCCAAAAGCAAAGCGATGTCGCCATGTCAGATGAAGCCATAACGCCCTTTCAGATTTCGATTCCCGATGCAGACCTGGCTGACCTGAAGGAGCGCCTGCAACGCACCCGTCTGCCAGATCAGTTGCCCGACACTGGCTGGGGCTATGGCACTGATACTGCCTGGTTAAAAACACTGCTGACGTACTGGCGCGATGAATTGGACTGGCGCGAGCAGGAAGCGCAGCTTAATCGCTTCGATCAGTTTGTCACCCACATCGATGGTGTTGACCTGCATTTTATCCATCAGCGCTCACCGCACCCTGATGCAATGCCTTTGTTGCTGACGCATGGCTGGCCGGGTTCCATTGTCGAATTCCGCCACCTCATTGATGCGTTGACGCATCCGGAACAGCACGGTGGCAGCGCCGCCGATGCCTTTCATGTGATCGCGCCATCGTTGCCCGGTTTTGCGTTCTCCGGCAAACCCACCCAGCCGGGTTATAACCCGGAACGTATGGCGCATATGCTGGCCGCCTTGATGCAGCGTCTGGGATATGAGCGCTATGGCGCCCAAGGTGGAGACTGGGGCGGCATCATCAACCGGATACTGGCCGCGCGCTACCCGCAGCGGCTGATCGGTCTGCACTCCAACTTTGTGCTCGCCAGTGCGCCGCGCGACCCTGATATCCTGGCAGCAACGCCGGCCGCTGATACCGAGCGCCGCGAGGCACGCCAGGCCTATATGGCCAATGAAGTGGCTTACCAGCAGATTCAGGGCACCAAACCCCAGACATTGGGAGTGGGGCTGAATGATTCCCCGGCCGGCCTGGCGGCCTGGATTGGCGAGAAATTTCATGGCTGGAGTGATCTGGAGGGCGATGATCCGGACAGCAAGTTCAGTCGCGATGATCTGCTGACCAACATCAGTGTGTACTGGTTTACCCAAAGCATTACGTCATCGGCGCGTATCTATTACGAAAACCGCGCCGTACCGCTAACTGAGCCGCTGGGGTTTGTCAGTGTACCAACAGCCGGCGCCATATTTCCAAAAGAAATTTACCTGACGCCCCGGCTGTGGGCTGAGCAGTCCTACAATATTGTGCGCTGGACCGACATGCCGAGTGGTGGACACTTTGCCGCCATGGAAGAACCGCAACTGTTGCTGGCAGATATTCGCGCGTTCTTTGCGGAAGTGGACTAAGCGGGCGCCCCTCACAAGTCAGCGCCCGTTACAAAAGAGGCGGGTGCCCCCATGGGTCAGGCGGCGTGGCAACAGTGCCGGTGAGGTCAAATTCCACCCGGAACAGGCGATCAGAGTCGCTTCGTGCCAGTTCGTAAACAAAGCGCTCGCCGGGTTCAATTTCCATGGCCCAGATATTGGTCAGGGACACCATCATGTTGTCGCGGGTAAACATGTCGATGGAGTAGTCATCGACAGGAAACTCCTGCCGCGTGGCTGTCCCGTCGGCTCTTGTGTCGCCGCCATACATGGTGATGACGTCTTCGCTGCCGTCGGCATGACGATGGTCATGCTTCAGTCGCAGGCCATCGTCGGTACGGGTCAGAATCCAGGTGCGGCTGCGATCCTCACCAACATGAAAAGGGATACGGATTTCATTATCGCTGCATTCGCGTACATGCATCACCAGGGTCTGGCCGACAAACGGATCATCGTCCAGTTGCGGGGTGTTGACGGCAACACGGCCTTGATAGGACTGACCACAAAGCTGTGAAAGCCGGGCCATAAATTGATCCGCGGCGCTGTCTTCTGCTGCACTGTTTTGTGCAGCATTCGGGCCGGGGAGGACAGTGCCAGCCGTCATCGCTACCAGGCCGATATAAACCGATGTGGTCAAAATCTTGTGCACAGTCTTAAGTTTCGCATTCATGGCTGTCTCCACGACATTGAAGGCATTGAGCGTAGCCTGTTTGCGGCGCACTGACAATGACTCTCGCTGGCGACAGCATCGTAGCCTGGGGGATTGTTTTGACAACCCTGTCAACGGCTTCTATGCTGAACCCCAGACACCCCCTATCGGAGAATAACAATGCCTCAGTCAGTGCTCCCCGTCACCTCAGTGCTCGTGTCCTCCTTCCTTGTCCTCAGCGCCTGTTCGGAACCCGCGCAGATGTCATCAACGCCATCTGATGCGCCGGCGACGGCGCAGGCCAACTATCAGTATGAGACTGATATTCGCTGGACCGGTTATGGTATCCCGCATGTGAAAGCCGACGACTGGGGCAGCCTGGGATATGGCTTCGCTTACGCAACGGCGCGCGATGCCGTCTGCACCATTGCCCGTGACGTGTTGATGGTCAACGGCGACTTGTCTCGCAACTTTGGTGAGGCCGGTGGCAACATGGAGAGCGATATATTCCACCGGGCGGTACTGGATGCCGACATGATTGATGGCTATCGTGCGGACCAGGAGGACAAAACCATCGCGTTCTCAGCCGGTTACGTTGCCGGCTATAACCGCTACCTGGCAGAACACGGTGACGACCTGCCGCCGGCCTGTGCTGGCGCCGACTGGGTGCGCAGCATCTCCGAACTGGATGTCGATAAACTGACCATCGGTGTTGGCATTCGTTATGGTCTGGGTCTGTTTCAGCGCGAAATGGCGAACGCAGCACCGCCCGGCGCAACAGTGGCCAGTGTCGATAGCAACTTTGATATTGAAGCCGGCATTGGCAGCAACGCTGTCGCCATGGGCCGCGCGGTGACTGAATCAGGTCGTGGACTGCTGCTGGGTAATCCGCATTATCCCTGGCAGGGCTCTTCGCGCTTTCACATGATTCACACCACCATTCCCGGTGAAGTGGATGTGATGGGCGTCAGCCTGTACACAACCAACCGTGTTGCCATCGGGTTCAATCACAACGTGGCATGGACGCACACTGTTTCGACCGGTATGCGCTCCACAGTTTATGCGCTGGAGCTGGATCCGGAGAATCCCACGCGCTACCGCTATGGCGATGAATACCGTGATATGGAAAGGGTCAGCATTGAAGTGCCGGTCACCAATCAGGAAGGCGGTGTGAGCATGGTGGCGCGTGATGTCTACATGAGTCACTACGGCCCGATGGTGGTGTCCAATCAATTGCCATGGACCGACACCATGGCTTTTGCCATTCGCGACGTCAATCTGTACAACGACAGATCAGCCGATACCTATGATGCGTTGAACAAGGCGCAGAACATTGACGAGGTGGAAGCGGCGCTGAGTCTGCAGGGCGTCTCGTGGACCAATACCATTGCAGCTGACTCTGATGGTACCGCGTTTTATGCCGACATCAGCGTGGTCCCCAATGTTGACAGTGAGCTGATTGAAACCTGCCGTGTTGGTGCCGACAATGTTCCTTCGCGCGTGGTCTTGCTCAACGGCAGCAGCCCCGTGTGCGAGTGGTATCAGGCCGATGAATCAGAGATACCTGGCGCCATGCCGGCCGACAATATGCCGCGTATCCGGCGTGACGATTATGTACACAATGCCAATGACAGCTACTGGCTGTCGACACCGCGCGAGCCGCTGGAAGGTTATTCGCCCATTATCGGATCTGAACGCAGCACAGCCAGTCTGCGGACACGCGCTGGGCTGACGTTTATCGAGCAGGCACTGGCTGATGGCGACAAAATGGGGCCGCAGGATATTCAGGACATGTTGTTCAGCCACCGCCATTTTGGTGCCGAACAGTTTCTGGATGACGTGCTGGCGCTGTGCGCTGACAACAGTGAACCGGTCATGCTGGACGAGGTCGGTGTTGACGTGACACCCGCGTGCGAGGCACTGGCCAACTGGGACCGTCGCGATGACATTGACAGCCGGGGCGCCCATGTCTGGCGCGAGTTCTGGCGTCAGGCGGCGCGAATCGATGATCGTTACGTGGTGCCGTTTGATGCAGCTGACCCGGTCAATACACCGCGTCAGCTGGCGGTATCCCGTCCTGAGGTGCGCAGCGGACTGTTGCAGGCACTGGCGCACTCACAAACGTTTTTCCAGAGCAAAGGCATTGCTCTGGATGCGACGCTGGGCTCACTGCAGTATGAAACCCGAAATGATGAACAGATACCGATACCTGGCGGTGATGGTGGTACCGGCATGTGGAGCGTGATCACCGCTCGGTTTAATCCGGAAGCGAACGCCTACACGCCCATTCTGCACGGCAACAGCTACATGCAGGTGATCAGCTGGGATGAAGCGGGCCGTGTCGATGCGCGTGCCATTCTGAGTTATTCACAGTCCGAAGATCCGCGCTCTGAGCACTATGCTGATCAGACCAGGCTGTACTCACAGAGCCAGTGGCTGGATCTGCCATTTTATGAAGAAGACATTCTGGCAGACCCGGCCCTGCAGACGCTGACACTGCGAGAGTAGTGCCAGCGTTCACGGTTGCTGATGCCAGCGCTCAGACTTCAGGCGCGCGGCAGCGCGGGTCTGCCTGCTGGATGCCGGTCAGCATTTCGCGGCTCAGCGGCAACGGATCGCAACCGTGGCCAGTTTCGCAGACCATGTCCCACTGTGGCTCTGCCTTGATGTGACAATCAAGGCAGTTGCCGCCAAAGCGGTTAACCACATCGGTAAAACCACGGACAGCAATCTCCGAACCTTCCGGGCTGACGTTGAGTTCAAAAAACTCCCAGTCATTGGTCGCCGGGCTGGTGCCTTCGGGTTGCTTGAGCATGACTTCAGTCGGCACCAGTTGCACCACGGAACCAACCGGGTAGGGCGCGCCCTCAGCAGCATTGGCCGCAGCAACGGTGGCGTCCAGATCGCCCAGCAGGTTGTCGACAAAAAAACCACGCACCGCTGTCATCTCGGTCAGGCAGTCAAAGGTGTCGGCAGTGACTTCAATGGGCTGGCTTGATTGCGCCATCAACTGGCTGACACCCAGGCCCGTGGTCACGGCAATGGCGGCAACGCCGATAGCCAGTCGTGTGCGTCCGGAAAATGTTTTTTTCATGCTGGTTTCCCTCATGGTGAGTTATGGTGCTGCGTGATCGCTCAATAATGTTGTGGGTGATTATCACAGGCGATAGTTGCAGGCGATAATATCGCGCGCGATATAAAATCGCAATGCGTTGCGGTGAAGCGTGTCTGGCTTGCGGTCGCTGCCGCCTTCACTGCAGGTGTCTGATCAGGTCATCCAGTTGCTGTTTCAGTTTGATGCCTTCTTCCAGAGGGTAGCCGGCACGTTCAAACATTTTCCGTGGAATGCAGGCGCATTGCTGTTTCAGACGCTTGCCTTTGCGGGTCAGGGACAGCGTCACCACGCGCTCGTCATCCGGATTTCGGGTACGTTCGATATAACCCATGACTTCCAGGCGCTTCAGCAGGGGCGTCACTGTGTTGGTCGCCAGCAAGGCGCGCTTGCCGATATGAGAGACCGTGCAGGGAGCGTCTTCCCACAGGATCATGAGCACAATGTATTGCGGGTAGGTCAGGCCCAGCGGGTCCAGGAAAGGCTGGTACAGCCGGGTGATCAGGCGCGAGGCGGCGTACAGCGGAAAACACAGCTGATTGTCCAGGCGCAGATGCAGATCCGCATCGTCCTGCTGGCTGTCAGTCTGAGTGGGCCCGGAGGGTTTGGGCTTCGCTGCGCGCTTAACGGTATTCTTCGCCGCCGTGGCAACTGAGGTTTTTGTTGTTGCAGACTTGGTGGTTGATCGGGTCATGGCGCGGGCTGGATCCTGTCGGGTTTGGCGCGGCGTCTCGCATGCGCGCTCGATTTGCTTATAATGGCGATAGTCGTCAATTGAATCAACCGTCTGTTGGAGAGTGTTTGTGCGTTTACCTCGCTGTCGTATACCCCTGATCGTGCTGTGTTTGCTGATGCTGGCTGGCTGTGCCAGTTCGCGCGTGCTCAGTGAATGGCCGGAGACAGTACCAGAGCAGTCAATTTTCCTGCAGGCCTATCAGCAGGATCTGGACAATCAGGCACAGCAGTCCGATGTTGAGTACCTGACCTGGGTTGTGCGTTTCTACGAAGGCTGGGAAATGATGGCAACGGGCTGGAACGACATGACACCGGTAGTGCTCAGCGATCTGAGTCCGCAGCAGAGCGAGCAGGTGGCGGAGATGCGTGACAACCTGGGCGTATTGATTGCAGCCGAGTGGGCCAAGGACAATGACGAGCGGATTATCGATACGCGGATGCTCAGCCTGTGGGGCGGTGTCATGGTGGCGGCGCTGGATCCTGAAGTGCGCATTGACGCCATCGCCTTGATTACCGATGACGTCGAGCGCCTGCTGGCCGGTGAGTTGGCGCCAGCGCGCATCAATGACGCCCGTTATACCGAGCGCCTGCCCATTGTGCTGGACTGAGTGTTGGATTGTAGGCAGCGCTTACGGCGCTGCTTTCAGTTCCTTGTGGCGCACAATGATTTTGCTCATGTCGTGACGGCATGAACCGGCCTTGTCGATCAGTTTGCGTTCGCAGATATCGCAACGCACACATTCCTTGAAGTCGATGTTCTCGCGACGGATCGCGCCCGTCGGACAGGCGTGTTCGCAGACGGTACACACAGTGCACTGCGGCACACGCTTGATACGAAGCGGGCTGACAAACGACACCACGCCCAGTGCTGCACCCAGCGGGCAGGCGTATCGGCAATAGAAGCGGGGCACAACCACGCAGGCGGCCAGAATCGCCGCCAGAATGGCAAACAGCAGTATGGATCCGCTCAGGAAAAACAGGGTGCCAAAGGGCTCAAAATACTGGAATATGCCAACGTTATTGGCAAACAGCGCAGCACCGATAATGACGGCCAGGAAGCCGTATTTAAGGTAAATGCCGGCATCGTGCCATTTCTGCGGTACTTTTACGCGCCAGCGCCGCGGTGAAAAACGGGTAATGAAGTCCTGCACGGCGCCAAACGGACACAGCGATGAACAGAACAGGCGACCCCAGATCAGTGTGGTAACCACGGTGAACACCACGATCATCAGCAGCGGCAGGTTGCTGAGCAGAAAACCCGGCCCCTGCAGCATGACGCCGGTAATATGCGCCACCGACAGAAAACCAGCCTTCATGAAGCCCAGGTAGACCATCACCAGTGTCAGTGCCGCCCAGCGCCAACGTGCGTCCTTGCGGAAAAAGGCAATAAGCACCAGGGCAAAGATCAGCAGCAGCATGGCGACCTCGTTCCAGGGCGTCACACCCCACGGCGGATCATTGAGAAACTGATGCAGGGCACTGTTTTCCTGGCGGATGATACGCTCAATTTCCGCCTCACTGAGTAGCGCCTCGCCACTGGCCAGGCGCTGCCCCAGGCCCAGGATTTCATATTGCAGCTCGTAAGGCTCCAGGCTGCCCAGTGGCTGATAAAAGATATTGATGGGCTGTGACAGGTCGTAACGATCATCCAGCACAATGGCACCGGCAAATTCAGCGCGGTCGGCGATCAGGCCTGCATCAGCATTGCCGGCAGTTACCAGCAGATTGGCGGTCAGGCGTCGCATGGGCAGATCGCCCTGCTGCAACTGCAAGCGGTCCTGCCGGAATTGCTGAAAACCATCACCGCCCACAGCCATCAGGATCATCTGGTTGCCGCCCAGTCGGGCGCTGGCATCACGCTCGGCGCGCGCGTAGGCGGTGTTACCAATTAAATATTCACCCAGCGCCGGGTGGCCCATATAGATGAAGGTCAGCGTCAGGATTTCACCTGCCGGCAGTGTCATGCTGATCTGCTTGATGACGCCCTGCTCAACCAGATCATCCCAGCTGGACTGCTGCATTTCTTCCAGAATTTTTGCGTGCCGGGCTCGCTCCAGTGCTGAGCCCGGGGTAAAGCCGTTATAGGCACCGGCAACGCGGCGCGCGGCTTCGCGAATGCCGCGGGTAATGGCAAAGGTGCTCACGGTGGCGCCGGTAATGCCATCGATATCGCTGTTGAGGCGAAAGTCATCGGCAATCGATTTCCCGGCAAACTGACCCTGAAACACCGGGTCGGCAAGGAAGTCGCCCAGTGTACTGGAATAGGATTCAACATAGCTGAGGATCTTCATGCCGGTGAGTTCATTGTTCAGGTTCATACCCACCAGCATCGGGATCGGAGCGCTGAAACCACGCTCTTCCGGTGGCACATCCGCGGTCAGAAAAACATAACCAACCAGTTCCCGACCACCGTTGTCGGTTGCCTGAAACGCTTCGTAGACGGGCGGCTCTCCCTGTTTGTCGGAGAATGAATCGGCTGCCGGCATCACCTGCGTTAACCATTCCGGTTGCACATCGGTGGAGTAGGGTGTGCGAACCGGGTTGCCTTCAACGGGCTGGCGTGGTGGCTGGGCCTGGGCAGAACCTGCCGTCAGCATCATGGTCAGCGCCATGACAACGGCATACAATCGGTTGGCAAACATGTGGTGTATTATCCTGTGGTGAGTCTCGGGCCTGCGGTTCCGGCTTTGTTATTCAGGTCTTACTATAACCGCCGTCTGTCGCGAGCGGTAGCGGGCAGCCTGATTGTGAGACAAAATGTCACATTGGCACCGTCCACAGGCAAACCACCCTCGTCAAATCAACAGAAGGATGACCATGAAATCGCTGGAGTTAAAAATACCGCCACCCCTGGTCGCACTGTTGTGTGTTTTGCTGATGTGGTACATGCAGGGTTTTTATCCGTTAAGCTGGCTGACGGCAGCCTGGGTATTGCCGCTGGCGATCGCGTTGGCACTGGTCGGGATCGCGGTGGCCAGTCTGGGGGCGAACGCCTTCCGCCGCGCCCACACCACCGTTCATCCACTGCACCCGGAGCAGACCTCGCGTCTGGTCACCGGTGGTATTTACCAGCGTACCCGCAACCCCATGTATCTGGGGATGGCAATCGTACTGCTCGGGGTGGCGCTGTACCTAGCTGACATCACCGCCTATCTGGGCCTGGCGCTGTTTGTGCGTTTTATCAGTCGTTATCAGATTGAACCGGAAGAACGGGTATTGCTGGAAAAGTTTGGAGCCGAATTTGAGGCCTATCAGGCACAGGTCCGGCGCTGGCTTTAAACACCGCTTTTAATCACGGTTTTTGAGCGCCTGCGGCCGATATGTTACGGTTTTTGTGTCGTGATCAGGCAGAAATCTGTCAACGAGCGGTGCATCAGACAGCTCGGCGGACAATTCAGCTGCTGGTTCAGCTGCTGGTTCAGCAACGAGGAAGGAGGGCATATGGCTGACAACAAGGAGCACACCGCAACCCTGCACCGAATGGTGATGGACAAACACCTGTGCCCGTTCGGGCTCAAGTCGCTGGACCTGCTCAAACGCAAGGGTTATCAGGTCGATGACCGGCATCTGACCTCCCGCGAAGAGACGGACGCGTTCAAGGCCGAGCATCAGGTCGACACCACGCCTCAGACATTCATTGATGGTCAGCGCATTGGTGGTTATGAAGCCTTGCGCAAGCACTTTGGCATGGCGCCCGAGAAAAAAGAGGGCGTCACCTACGTCCCGGTGCTGGCCATCTTCGTGTCCGCCTTTGCCATGTCGCTGGCGCTGATCTGGAACATTCGTGGTGCGCCGCAGCTTATTCCCGTTCTTGAATGGTTTGTGGCCATCACCATGTGTGTGCTGGCGATACAGAAACTGCGCGACCTGACGGCATTCTCCAATCAGTTTATCGTTTACGACCTGCTGGCCATGCGCGTGGTGCGTTACGCCTATGTTTACCCCTTTGCCGAGTTCTATGTCGGTGTCGGCATGCTGGCCGGACTGAGCGCCTGGCTGGTGTATCCGGTGGCGCTGCTGATTGGTGGTATAGGCGCCGTGTCCGTATTCAAGGCGGTCTACATCGACAAACGGGAGCTTAAATGCGCCTGCGTCGGCGGTAACAGCAATGTACCGCTGGGCTTTGTGTCACTGACCGAGAACCTGTTCATGATCCTGGCAGCGGTCTGGATGTGGGTCCGTTAGTACGCATCCGGCCTCTGCGAATGTCACGCAACTGGTAACAGACTGCCACACTTAGGCCCGGTTTCAGTGTTATAATCCGTGGTTTCCAGAAATTCCCGCCAAGACACCAAGAACAGGAACAGCTATGTCGATTGATACCGCCAAGATTATCTACACTGAAACGGATGAAGCACCGCGCCTGGCAACCTATTCACTGCTGCCGATCATTCGCTCCTTCACCAAGGCCGCCGGCGTTGCCGTGGAAACCCGTGATATCTCCCTGGCGGGTCGTATTATTGCCACCTTCCCGGAATACCTGAACGAAGATCAGCGCATCGGTGATGCCCTGCAGGAGCTGGGCGAGCTGGCCAAGACGCCGGAAGCCAATATCATCAAATTGCCCAATATCAGTGCTTCAATTCCACAACTGGTAGCTGCCATCAAGGAGCTGCAGGCGCAGGGCTACAAACTGCCCGATTACCCGTTTGAGCCCAAGACTGACGAAGAAAAAGACATTCAGGCGCGTTACGGCAAGGTCAAGGGCTCTGCGGTGAACCCAGTGCTGCGTGAAGGCAATTCCGATCGCCGCGCACCGGCATCGGTCAAGAACTACGCCAAAAAACACCCGCACCGCATGGGCAAGTGGTCGTCTGATTCCAAAACCCGTGTTGCCCACATGAGTCAGGGTGATTTCTACGGCAGCGAGCAGTCGATGACGTTTGCGCATGCCGACGACCTGAAAATCATTTTCCGTACCGTGGCAGGCGAGCAGGTGCTGCGCGAATCAGTCAAGGTGCTGGACGGCGAGATCATTGATGCGGCTCGCATGAGCGCGGCCGATCTGCAGGCGTTTTTTGCCAAAGAAACGGCGGCTGCAAAAGAGCAGGGCGTTTTGCTGTCCCTGCACCTGAAAGCCACCATGATGAAAGTGTCCGACCCCATCATGTTCGGTCATGCCGTTAATGTGTTTTTCCAGCCGGTGTTTGAAAAGCATGCCGATACCCTGAGAAAACTCGGCGTTGATACCACCAACGGCTTTGGTGACGTGGTCGCGAAAATCGCGACCCTGCCGGAAGACCAGCGTGCCGCCATCGAAGCCGACATCCAGGCGGTGTACAACAGCCAGCCGGAACTGGCTATGGTCAACTCCGACAAAGGCATTACCAACCTGCACGTGCCCAGTGACGTCATCATTGATGCGTCAATGCCCGCCATGATTCGTGATTCCGGTAAAATGTGGGACCGCAAGGGCGAGCGTCAGGATACCCTGGCGATGATCCCGGA
Organism: Pseudohongiella acticola; assembly: GCF_001758195.1. Classification (NCBI taxonomy): domain Bacteria; kingdom Pseudomonadati; phylum Pseudomonadota; class Gammaproteobacteria; order Pseudomonadales; family Pseudohongiellaceae; genus Pseudohongiella; species Pseudohongiella acticola. The sequence goes on along the minus strand of NZ_MASR01000001.1, from coordinate 1,484,518 downwards.
CCGCTGCTATGCCGGTGTCTATCAGGAAACCATCAGTTTCTGCCGTGACCACGGTGCCTTCGATCCTGCCACCATGGGCACCTGCCCCAACGTTGGCCTGATGGCACAGAAGGCGGAAGAATACGGGTCACACGACAAGACCTTTGAAATTCCGGCGTCCGGCACAGTAGTGGTGCTGAACAAGGCCGGCGATACCGTGTTCTCGCACGAAGTCGAGAAAGGCGACATCTGGCGTATGTGTCAGGTCAAGGACGCGCCCATCCGTGACTGGGTCAAACTGGCTGTGTCCCGTTCGCGTCTCAGCGGCATGCCGGCCGTGTTCTGGCTGGACAACAACCGCGCACACGACAATGAGCTGATCAAGAAGGTTAACGCCTACCTGAAAGAGCACGACACTGACGGTCTGGATCTCCAGATCATGGCGCCCGACGAGGCGACCCGGCATACATTGAAGCGCATGAAAAATGGTGAAGATACGATTTCGGTTACCGGCAACGTGCTGCGTGACTATCTGACCGATCTGTTCCCCATTCTGGAGCTGGGCACCTCGGCCAAAATGCTGTCCATCGTACCGCTGATGAACGGTGGCGGCCTGTTTGAAACCGGTGCTGGCGGTTCTGCGCCCAAACACGTGCAACAGTTCGTGGAAGAGAACTATCTGCGCTGGGACTCGCTGGGCGAATTCCTGGCGTTGGCGGCATCACTGGAGCACCTGGCGCAACGCACGGATAACCAGCGCGCACAGATCCTGGCCGATGCACTGGATCAGGCGACCGCCAAGTTCCTCGACAACGATAAGTCACCGGCCCGCGCCATTGGTCAGATCGACAACCGTGGCAGCCATTTTTACCTGGGCATGTACTGGGCAGAAGCGCTGGCGGCGCAGAGCAAGGACAGTGATCTGGCGGAGCGTTTTGGCAAACTGGCAACATTCCTCAACGAAAAGGAAGCCGACATTGTCGCCGAACTGAACGGTGTGCAGGGTTCGCCGGTTGAGATCGGTGGTTATTACCAGCCCAATGCTGCGCTGGTGTCGCCGGCCATGTGCCCATCGGCAACACTGAGCCAGGCGCTGGACGGACTGTAAAGCTCCCTTTTTCCAGCCTGTAAACGCTGTTATGACGGCCGACACCTCAGGGTGTCGGCCGTTTTTTCTTCCCACTTTTGCCGGCACTTGTCAATCCCCGCCCTCAGTGATAGCCGTCAGACAGGTTTTTACCCAAGATGGTGGCCCGATAAACATTTAATGGGCGAAAAGCCTTCTTTTACCGCAAATGCTAAGATTAACGATATTAGCGGTCGTGGGCGTCTGCCGGGAGCGTAACTTTGAAATATGGCGTGATAGTCGAGGATCTGCCGGATGCCAGAGAATGGCTGCGAGCGGCGCTGCAGGATGCCTTCCCCGGCATTAGCGTGGTGGCTGCGCCAACGCTGGCGGATGCGCGTCGGGAAATAGCTGAACAGGTGCCCGACATTGCACTGGTGGATATCGGTTTACCCGACGGATCGGGCATTGATCTGATTGATGCGCTGAACCGCAATCACCCGCAAGTGATGTCGATTGTGACCAGTGTTTTTGATGATGACGCGCATTTGTTTGCTGCGCTCGGCGCAGGCGCCTCAGGCTATCTGCTGAAAGATCAGGGCCGCCAGGAACTGACCACCATGCTGCAGAAGATTGCCGATGGCCAACCGCCATTGTCACCCTCCATGGCCCGTCATCTGCTGGCTTTTTTTGCGCCACGGGAAACCCCGGAAGGCCCGCCGTTGACCGCACGCGAGCGCGAAGTACTGGGCCTGATTGCCAAGGGTTATTCGTCTCCGAAAGTGGCGGACATGCTTGATATCTCCAAACACACCGCCGCCGGTTATGTTAAAACCATCTACAGCAAACTGAATATTTCCAGTCGGGCAGAAGCTGCGATGCAGGCCTCTCGCATGGGCATCGTCGGTGTTGATGTCTTCTAGGCTGATGCCGCTGCCGGTTCTGTAACCACCGGTAATGAAACGCTCAGGCAATGCGGCAGATCCTGCTGCGCTGCTGGCGCTGGCAATGTCGGCTGCAGCGTTGCATTCAGTGCCGCCAGGCGTTTGCGCAGCAAAGGCGACAAGGCAATTGTTGTGGGCGCGTCATGACTCAGTCGCAGTGTCAGCTGTTGTTGATCCAGTCGGGCGACAAATTCGATGCGTTGCACGTCCTCCTGCCATAAGGTATTGCTGATCAACTCACGCAGCAACAGACGCATTTTCAGAATCAGGCTGCTATGGCAGATCAGGTCCTCTGTTGCCGCATCGATATCCCAATCGAACGCTATGCCCAGACCGGAGGCCCGGCCCTCATGCTCGGCCATGCTGTCGGCCAGTGCCGCCGCGAGCACGGAGTCATTGTTGGCGACGCGACTGACAATGTCGCGCAGGTCCTGCAGCGCACTGCGTGCCAGATCGCGGATCGGGCCACGCTCTGACTTGAGTACCAGCGATAACAGCTTGGCGCCGAGATCGTCATGCAGGTCACGATAGATTGCCTCGCGTTCGGCGGCGACACGAACTTCACGTTCCAGTATTTCCTGGTCGGCATAAACCTGTTTGATATTGTTCTCCGCTGCGGACAGGCGAGTCTGGAGGAGTCTGTTTAAATTCCTGAGAGCCGATGTACCTTTCTTGAATGCAGCCAGGCCCAGCCAGGTCAGAATCAGCAGCATGACGGGTTGGGTGATATAGGCCCACAGCATGTCCCAGCGCCATCGGGTGGTCGCTGTGCTCAGTACCAGCGTTATGTCATGCAGCGCTGCCAACAGCATGATGAGCAGGCCGGCGCTGACTGCCAGCAACTGCCGTCTGGGTGCTGTGCCGTGACGAAACAGTTTCACCAGCAGGACCACAAACAGTAGTTGCAGGAGCAGTTGCCCGGCACTGCCCACAGCAACAATCTGCAATTTAGGTGTAGCGATCAATACGGCGCCGTGCAACACCGGCAATAGGGCCAGCCAACGCAACCGTCGTAGTGGAGTGCTGAGGTAGTATGCATAGACAAACGCCAGCAGACAAACGGCCCCGGTGACCGTGCCCCAGTGTGTCAGGCGTAGAAAATTCATCTCCCCGAAAGTCACACTGGGCGCGACGATGTAGGACAAGGGCAGCGACCAGCTTAAACTCATCAGCAGGGTCAGCATCCAGCGCGGGTTTTGTGTTTCCAGCCACGCAAACAGACTCAGGGCGGCTATAAAGAACATTGCCATTAAACCGATCTTGACCAGTTCTATCTGTAGAAAATGATGGATACGATAGCGCTGCTGCAACGCCTCGGTCTGTCCCATAAAAAAGGGGCTCATGACGCCAAAATCTGACACAGAATGCAGACGGAAGTACAGCATCTGATTTTCACCGGTTAGCCACGCTTCAGGAATATGCCACATCACCGGGCGGTTCCAGTTGCGCTGCAGATTGTCTGGTGAGGCCGGTCCGCCGCTACCCAGGTAATGCTGATCCAACCAGATTTCGACATTCATGATGTGGCGCAGCATCAAAATCTGTGTCCATCCATTTTCACGAACCGCCTCGGGCAATGGAATGCGATACCATGCATATTCCAACGCATTGTCGTGCTGTGGGTCCCGGGACCAGGATCGGGGCAGTGACGTGGGGCGCCATTGAGCATTGGCATCCGGGTAATCATACGAGGCGGGATCCATAACGTCGGCGTCGGTGATGAAGACGTAGTTGGGGTTTGCGGTCAGCAGCCAGACCAGAGTCACGCTGATCAGGATCAGGGCGGCAAACAGGCCGCTGATGACTTTAGTAAGTGGGCTCATGGCTTTCTTCCCGCTCATGGCTGTTGTTCCGCTCATGGCTGTCTCCTCGCTCATGGCTGTTCCACCGGTAAGCTGAAGCTGAGGGTGGTGCCGGCAGCGCTGGAGGATGTCACCTGCATTGAGCCGCCCAGGTCACGCACGCGGTTCTGCATGTTGGCAAGACCACGCCCGGCCATGGGCGATGGGCGGATGCCGTGACCGTCGTCACTGACACTGTAATGTAGTTGTCCCGCTGTCAGCTCCGCGCCAATCTGCACCGACGCTGCGCTGGCGTGTTTTAATACATTGCTGAGTGCTTCTCGTAGCGTACGGGTAACACAGGATGCCTGCAGGGCGGTCAGCGTTGTTGCATATAAGGAGTCGGACAGGTGCCAGCCTGGATTGACACCCGCCTGCTCGCATCGGGTGTCGATTTCATTGCGCACATCTGCCATCAATTCACCCAGGTTCTGCTGCGACTCGCTTTGCAGATTCCGGGTGTCCCGCAGATCTTTCAGGGCCGCTCGCGCCAGCTCTTCCGCATCCGCGTCGGCGGCAGTATAAATCAGGTGTAGCAATTTGTCGCTGAGGTCTTCGTGCAATGACTGAAAGATGACCTTGCGCTCATGCAGGCCGGCAGCATCCAGAGCATCCGCTTTCATTTCCGCGTAGCGCCGTTCCAGCTCGCCGGTGGCCCGCTGTACGCGCTGATCCAGTGAGACGTTTAATTGAGTCAACTCAACCTGATTGTTCACATGCTGCGACACCAGTAAATACAGTACTGCAAGAATCATCACCACCTGACCTACGGCAGGCAGTGGCAGATACATGCCAGGCTGCACTGCCAGGCTCAGTTCGAACAGCTCGAGCGTAGCGTCAGCGAGAAACAGCCTGAGCTCAGCGTCAGCGAGATACAGTCCGAGCCCAGCGTCAGCGAAAAACAGCCCGAGCCCCGCATCAACCAATATCAGCAACAGCAGCAGCACCGCCGCGAACACAACGGACTGACGCGCCGCTGGCGAAGGCAGCACACCGCTGAGACGTCTGTTGTGTAGCAACACTGCCACCAACAGTAAGGCCCAAACCGCCATGGACAGGTAACCGGCCAGCAGCCAGAGTACGGAATTGCCCAGCTGGCAGCACAGATAGACGCAGGCGGTCAGTTGCGCCTGGAACAGTGTTCGGTGCAGCCGGCTATCAAATTGCGCAGACCAGGCCAGCCACATCACCAACACCAGAAACGCACTGGCGTAGGCAGCCCAGGCTGGCAATTGCCAGAATAATATGTCGCGCTGCTGTAGCACGGATTGCAGAGCACTGTAGTTACCGACCAGTACCGGAACGGCCGGTATCGGCGGCGCAGGGGTGCTAACGGTCAAGGACAGCGAGCGGGCGGGCTCTGCTTCAGATGGGAGCAGGTATAGGCTGCCGGTGTGCCCCTTATGTGCTGGCAACATCGCCAGGGTAAGGATCTCGCCATTGAGAGTGATGGATGACAGCTCACGCCCATCGGGCACCAGCACCGCGAGCGGCGACTGCAGTGACCTCAGCAGGCTTTGTCGGTTCTGGCTTCTCTGCCGGCTGTCGGCAGCTGTTCGCGAGTCAGGTTGGGCATCAGCCCATATCTGCCATGCAACATCGCCTGACTGGGCAAGGCCGGGTGATGCGAGGCAAAAAATGCACATTAAAAAAACCGCCAGTCTGATCATGGCGCTGTTCACCTTTGCTGCTGCGCATTCCCTGGTTGACAGAATTGTCGCCCAGATCAATGGTAAACACCATCCCGGCCGGGCACAGACTGTAAACAACGATCTGTACACTACGATCTGTTCACAACGACCTGTTCACAACGACAATGGGCTGGTATAACTCGGGGCATTGCACAGACAATAAGGTTTGCCGGAAAGGAGCACTCACATGAAAAGGTCCATGATGTCAGCCGCGATATTGAGCCTGGTGCTGTCAGCCGATGGTTTTGCCCAGCAGGCCGAGAATTACGATTACTGGGCACCGCAACGGGCCATGGTGCAACGCGGTCAGCAGGCTGTTTTCATGTGCAACGGGCTGTTCACCAGCCAGCGCACACTGGAACAGGTGTTCAGTCAGGAACTGGCATTTTTGCGCGCTCCCATCGGCACGGTGCTGGGCGGTGACTATCATGTTGACTACGAACGCCGCGCAGTTGAAGTTGGCACACCCGGTGCCGTGCCGGTGATGCGGGCAGCGTTTCGCGACGGCATCGGCTGCATCATTCTGGCACCAGACCAGACCCTGGCTGACATCGATGAGCTGCCGGAACTGACCTTGCCGCTGCCTGCCGGCGACCCAGCGCAGATTCCCTGGCCTGACGGCGACCTGATTGAGCCGCAACCCTTACCGGCCAGTATTGATGCCGGGGCGCTGCAGGCCGCGTCAGACTGGGCCTTCAATCGGCCCACGCCCGAGCAGGACACGCTCAGCCTGATTGTGGTGTATCAGGGTCAGATTATCCATGAGCGTTACGCCGACGGTATCAACATGGATACCCGCACCCGGACCTGGTCCACGGCCAAGAGCATTGCCTCGACATTGATCGGTATGACCGTGGATCAGGGGCTGATGGCGCTGGACGAACCACTGGGGCTGGACTGGTTGCCGCAATCCGGTTCAGCCGGCTCGGATCCAAGACGAGACATCACTCTGCGTCACGCTCTCAACATGAGCACCGGGCTGGAAAGTATCGATAATGGCGGTATGGAGTATGCTACGGGGTCAGGCCTTTCTTATTGGGCCGGCAGCAGTTCGGTGCAGGGGGCGCTTGCACGCGCGCTGATCCGTGAACCGGGCACACGCTGGGACTACGAGAACTACGATACGTTGCTGGCGATATATGCCATGAAACTGGCGCTGGGCGGCGAGAACACCTATGCCGAGTTCCCACGCAAAGCATTGCTGGACCGCATTGGCATGCGCAACACCCTGGTGAGCACTGATCGCTTTGGTGATTTCATTCTTAGCAGTCAGGTGTATACCAACGCCCGCGACCTGGCCCGCTTTGGTCTGCTCTACCTCAACAATGGCGTCTGGGATGGTGAGCGGCTGATCTCTGAAGACTGGATTGAATTCTCCCGTACGCCAGCCCCAGCAACAGTCGGCCGGGGTAGTCAGTACGGCGGACAGTGGTGGCTGGTGCCGGAAGGCCGCGATGACATTCCGGCAGACGCCTATTCGACCAACGGCAACCGTGGGCAGTACACCGTGGTAGTGCCGTCCCATGACCTGGTGATTGTTCGCCGGGGGCTGGATTATGGACGACAGGGGTTCAGCCAGTGGGATCTGACCCGTGAGGTGGTGAAAGCGGTCAATCAGGGCAACTAGTGCATCCGATCACGGGCCAATGAAAGCGCCATTAAGACAATAAGCCAAATTTAATCGCTTTTCTTGCAAACGATAACGATTATCGATAGCATTCGTGTTTTCGTTACATTGGCAAGGAATAAAGACCATGTTTGCATCCCGTTTTTCGCGTGGACCACTCTCAGGCCACGCCGCCGTTATCACTTCATTCGCCTCGCTGCTGACGCTGGCACTGTCCAGTGCTGGCCATGCCCAGTCCTCGCAACGCGATGCCGACGCTAGTGACGGCGTTGACGAAATTGTGGTGACCAGCCGTTACACCACCAACGAGCGTCTTGATTCCGCCACCGGCTTGGGCCTGAGTCTTTATGAAACGCCGCAGTCCGTGAGCGTGATGACCGCCGAACGTATCGCTGACCAGAATCTGCGCTCGCTGACCGATGTTGTCGACAACGCCGCCGGTGTGTCTGCCCGGGCTCAGGACAGCACCCGTTCCACCTATTCATCGCGTGGTTTCTCCGTCAACAACTATCAGATTGATGGTGTGCCCATCTACTGGCAGCCGGGCAACAACGCCGGTGAAACCCAGTCTGATACCAGCCTGTACGAGCGTGTCGAAGTGGTGCGTGGTGCCACCGGTCTGCTGACCGGCGCCGGCAACCCGTCAGCGTCCATCAATCTGGTGCGCAAACATGCCAATAGCCGCGAATTTACCAGTTCGTTGAGCGCCTCAGCCGGGCGCTGGAACAATTACAGTGTCACTGCCGACGTTGGTACTGCCCTGAATGCCAGTGGCACCGTTCGCGGCCGGGTGGTGACACATTATCAGGATGGTGACTCCTTCCGTGATCTGGGTGGTGATACCAAGACAGTGCTTTATGGTGTTGTTGATATCGATGTCACTGACCAGACCCTGTTACGCGTGGGCGCCACCTATCAGGACAATGAACCAACAGCGTCCACCTGGGGCGGCCTGCCCACCTGGCACGCGGATGGCTCGCGTACCGACTGGGCGCGCAGCAAAACCATTGGTGCCGACTGGACCACCTGGTCTTCTGAAGTGGAAAACTATTACGTAGACGTGGTTCATCAATTTCGCAATGGCTGGAACGCCAAGCTCAGCCTGAACAATAACGTTAACGCCTCAAAACAGATGTTGCTGTACATGTCTGGCACGCCTGATCGCGAAACCGGGCTGGGGATGGGAGCGTCGCCCCGCAATGCGGATACCGATCGCGAGCAGACCAGCATCAGCCTGAACGTCAATGGTGACTATCAGCTGTTTGGTCGCAGCCATGAGTTAACCTTCGGTGTCGTGGATCACAATGAAGACAATATTGCCTTTTCCCGCGCCCGTACTAACATCGCGCCGGTCGGTAACTTCAATCTTTGGGATGGCAGTTACCCACAGCCGACGTGGGGTGCCCGCAACGTAGACATTGATGTCACCACCGAACAATTTGGTGTCTACGCGGCAACGCGTCTGTCGTTGACCGAGCAGTTCAAAGTGATTACCGGTGCTCGCCTGGCAGACTGGGAGCAGGACGGCCTCTACTACGGTACGCCACGCACGTTTGGCGACACCAACGTGCTGATTCCCTACGTTGGCGCGCTATACGAGTTCAATGATCAGCATACCGTTTATGCCAGTTATACCGAGATCTTCCAGCCGCAGAATCTGCAGGACCGCAACGGCGACTTTCTGGATCCGGTCACCGGGGAAAGCCAGGAGCTGGGTCTGAAAAGCCTGTTTTTTGATGGCGCCCTGCAAACCACTGTCGCTGTATTCGATATTCTGCAGGATGATCTGGGTCAGCCCGACGGCAACTTCATTGTACCGGGCTCGGATAACAGCCAGGCCTATTTTGCTGCAGAGGGCGCCAACAGCACCGGGTACGAACTCGAAGTGGTGGGGCAGCTGACACAGGCGTGGGACCTGAGCTTCAGCTACACCAGCTTTGATGTGGAAGATGCTGCGGGCAACGATGTCAACACAGACAATCCGCGCGAACTATTGAAACTTTACAGCACCTACCGGTTTGGCGGTGCGCTTGAGCGACTGACTGTTGCCGGTGGTGTCAACTGGCAGGGGCGTGAGTACATGAACGCCACCAACCCGGTGACCGGTGCCACCAATCGCCTGGAGCAGGACGCGTTCAGCCTGGTCAGCCTGATGGCGCGTTACGACATCAGTAGCAATCTGTCGGCGCAGTTGAACGTGGATAACCTGCTGGACGAAACCTACTACAGCCAGATTGGTTTCTACAGTCAGCTGGAGTACGGCCAGCCGCGCAACATCACCGGCACGCTGCGCTACGACTTCTGAGTCCTGTTACGAACTCATGATTCATTAACCACAGGCTGGTGGCCGGGGCGTCTGTCTCTGTTACCGGCCTGGCTTAGATAGCGGTTTGACTCAGCTACCGGCCGGCTGTGTCTGTTTCGCTGCTGATCGGGCTGTTGTTGTCTGTAAGATAAACAGGCTGGCCGCGAGTGCCAGCCACACCAGATTGATGCTCAGGCTGCCGCCTTGCCACGCCGCCTGTCCATATCGCAGGGTGTGCACCAAGGGTACCAGTGCTGTCACCAAGCCACCCAGTTGTCGCAATCGCCACGCCCATAACGTTGGCGTCCCCCAGCGCCAGGCAGTGGCGACAAGCACCAGCAGCCCAATCCAGAAAACCGGTATGGGCGGTATGCCCAGTGCCAGTTGCAGCACCGCCGACAGTGACAACAGCAACAGCGTTCCCCACACACTCACCTGCCATAACCGGTCGATGGTGTCGGTGGGCAGTTTGCGCTGGCGGCGTTTACTCAGCCAGATGTTGACACCGGTGACGGTGACCACACAAAGCGCGGTGCCCAACAGCAGGAACATGATTTTCACTGGCATGCCACCAAAATGACCGAAGTGCAGCCGGTACAGAGATGCCTGCATCTGGCCACCGATGCTGGCAGCATCACCGCCACCAGGTCCCTGATACTCGCCGTTGGCAGCATAATGATGGCTTTGCGACCAGAACAGACGGTCCGGGCGGATGGCGTTGAGCTCGACCCGTTGTTGGCTGCTAGCAGGCTGATAAACCGTCAGGTAAAACACCTGGTCATTGGGCGACCGTGTGCTGAAGGAACGCCAGATGGTATCGAAGTCCGGCAGTGCTGCTGTCGCCGTAGCAACCTGAGTTCCGCTGCCCTGGTCAGCAGGTACCGGGTCGCCCGCATCTGGTGAGGTCAACAATGCCGTTGCCAGACTGATGGCGCCCGCGAGCCCAAGTATGGCCCCGGTGATCGCAATGATCAGGTGAAAAGGGGCTGCCCAGACGCTGAGCCGATTATGTAAGTCGGTCTGCTGCAGTTGCCGCGAACGCGCCAGGCGCAGCGAAAACGCATCGCGCAGAATGCCCGGATGGGCGAGAAAACCTGACACAATCAGCGCCATCAGCAGTACCCCAAAAATGCCCACAATCACCACGCCCAGTTCCAGAGGCAGGTTCAGGGCAAAATGCAGTCGCGCCAGGAACGATGTCCATGGCCGCTCGACATCGCCCAGCAGCGAACCGTCAGCGGCGACATAACGCCGATGCTCACCGTAACTGATGGACATGCGTGGCCAGTCCGAGGTGGGCATGTCCATTCCGATTCTGGCAGGTGCTTCGCCAAGATCGGCGTCAGGATCAGCGCCCAGGTCAGCAATGGCGTTGCGCAGCGCCTGCTCGATGCGTTGACCGTTGACCTCCATGGTTTCGACGGTGGCGGTGGGCTGCTCCCAACGCCAGAACTCTTTGTAAAACACCGCCAGCGTGCCACTGACACAGATGACGTACATCAGGAACGCCGCCGTCAACCCCATCACCGAGTGACCGGATAACATCTGCCGGAAAAAATTGGCGTCGGGTTTTTTTACACGGGTCATGTCGAACTTCCTGTCGATAATTGAGAGCTCAGCGTACTAACATTAGCAGGCCAAGCGCCGCTGCGGAGCTGCCTGCCATGATCATGGTCGGACGCAGCAGTCTGGTGGCGATGCTGGCCCAGGCCATGCCTGCGGTCCAGATAACTGTCACTGCCAGTCGTTCTGTAAAAACACGGTCAGCATCTACCGCCATGAGTAGTTGTGCCAGTAACACGCCAGTGGTCAGTGCAAATACCGCGGCCAACGGGCCGGCCACCAGGACACGGGCGCCGCCACGAAGCCAGACCCGTAATGGCAGGGAAGGTATCTGAGTTGAAGAGGACGACAACGTGCTGTCGCCAACCGGAGCGTTTGCAGGTGATCGGATCGATGGCACCCGGTCGAGTGTTGTCCATTGCCCCTGCAGCGCAATCCAGGCAAGCACCAGTAGCATCAATGCACAGGCGCCAATGGGCAGGCCAATCCAGGTGCCACCTGCCAGGCTCCAGGTTGCCAGTGACAGCGCCAGTAGCGCCCAGCCTGGCAGCAAGCCGCCGCGCTTTTGCCAGCGCCAGGAACGGTAAATCAGCCAGATGCCGATCAGCATCACCCCGGTGGCAGCGACGGCCCAGAACGCGCTGATGTGTTGCCAGTAAAAGACGGTCATGCCGGGTTATCCTGCTGCGAAATGCGTAATAGTAGTGATAATCGTTACTATTTGCAATTCATTGCTGCCGGCCTGGCAGGATCATTCTCAGGCTTTTTCACGGTGAGGGTTACGGTGCCAGGCTGGAGCGTGCCTGCGTACCCCAGTTGCCGTCTTCGTCGCGCGTGACGATATACAGCGACTGGTAAGTGCCGATCTGCTGGTTGAAACCATTGAAGCGTTCAAACACCGTGTGGATATGCACCTTGCCAGGTGATACCAGCACCGGTTCACGGCTCAGCCAGTGCGAATGGTCCCAGCCGATTGCTTCAAGATTGGCAAACGTGGCTTCCCGGGCAAACTCTTCGGCGTTCTGCCACACCGTCACCGTGCCGCTGGCGAAGCGCACATGCGGATAATTCAGCGTGGCAGCCCAGGCCTCCATGTCACGACCGTTAAAAGCGACCATGAACTCATCCAGTGCCGCCATGGCGCCGTCGAGCGCCTCGGCGTTGACATCGGTATCTGTTGCCTGGGCTGACAGTGTTGCCGGGCTGAGCCAGAAACAGCAGAGCAGGGCAAAAGTTTTAAGTGTGTTCATTTTCATGACGGTCTCCTTCCTGTTATGACTGGAGTTTTAGCTAAACTCAATGCTCCCGGGGTAAAGCGCGAGAAGTATTGAGTCGTCAGGTATACTCTGGGTTTTCTGACTGCAGGAGTCAACCATGTCACCACGACTGGCCGTTATCACCGGCGCCACCAGCGGCATTGGCGCCGCCTACGCTGATGCGTTTGCCCGTCAGGGCTATCATCTGTTACTGACCGGTCGCCGGGAGCAGGAACTGACCCGACTGGCTGAGCGATTAAAAAAAGAATGCGACATTGAGGTTACTGTACAGACCGGTGACCTGTCCTATCGCAACGATTTACAGGCCCTAGTTGATACCATCAGTCAGTTGCCAAATCTGGATGCACTGGTCAATAATGCCGGGTACGCCGAGGATGGCCGGCTGGGTGAGATTGAATGGGAAAAACACCGTGCGCTGCTGGATGTGCACGTCACCGCAACCACCCAGCTTAGCCATGCGGGCATTCCGCACCTGTTGCAAAGCAAAGGTATTCTGATTAATGTCGCGTCTGTCGCCAGCTGGCTGCCCACCACTCAAAGTGTGCTGTACGGACCGACCAAAGCCTACGTGCGCAGTTTTACCGAAAGTGTTGGCCTGGCTTACCGTCAGGATGGGCTGAAAGCGCTGGCGTTGTGCCCGGGATTTACCATCACCGATTTTCACTCGCGCATGGGCATTGATCCGGACACGTTCTACAAGGACAAAGGTTTTACCCGCGCGTGGACCGCCCAGCAGGTAGTCAGCCAGTCATTCAAAGACCTGGAGAAAGGCCGCCTGGTGTCGGTGCAGGGATGGAACTACAAACTGCTGGTGTTTCTGATGCGGCACCTGCCCACAAGCTGGATGCATGCCGCGCTGGCGCGGTCCAGCTCCACGCGCTTTACAGAGAACAATCCATGATGTGATCTTCAAATACCGAGCCGATGAGTAGCCGGCGTCCGTCTGATGCGCCGACGCTGGCCCCGGAAATCAGTTCGCCGCTGTCCATAAATTCAGTCGTAATCTGGTAACCGGCACCGACCTGGCGTATCCGCACTACCTGTGACGGTGAATCGACACTGCCATCAGCGGCGTGGCGCAAAAAAGTCAACAGGCGCGGATGTCCCCCTATCCAGAGGTCGCCGGTAGCAGGATCAATCTCGATATTGTCGGCACCAAACCCCACATCGATTGTTTGTTGCAACGACAGTGAACCAGTGCCCGGGTTGCGTTGATAGATACGGACAAGGTTACGACTGACTTCCGCAACATACAGCTGTGTGCCGTCAGGGGACATGTTGATGCCATTGGCAAAACTGAGGCCATCGCCCACTTCTTTAAACACGTCGCCATCAAAATAAACCACATTGGCCCAGGGCAGGCGCAGGTAGTCTTCCAGTTGGCGCATCAGTCCCGGCCCGGCGCCGTGATCGTTGGTAACGTAGAAGCGATCATGATCAACGCCCACCACATCATTGGGGCTGATCAGCCACTCACTGGCATGGGTCTGGCGATGCATCAGTGCATTGTCCACCACGTCAAACACCTCAATGGTGTGCAGTGCTTCGTTATTTTCTCCTTCGGGAGCACCAAACAGCGATTCACCAGGATGATTGACCACAAACAGGGTTTCCCGGCCATCGTCGCCAACAAACAGTGAAATGCCGTGCGGCCGGAATTGCAGGTCGGCATTGGGCGTCAGATTCAACGGTGTGGTGGAAGCAGAGCTCAGGTCGTAGCGAAAGATGGCGCCCGGCGTCGGGTTCCCGTTAATGACGCCGCGCCGGTCATCACTGGAGATATAGGCAAAGCGGCTCTCAGGATGCAGGGTGATATCTTCGCTGCCGGGCATACCCGTGATCCGACGACATTGGTCGGGATGCTGATCGGCAAGCGTGCGGAACTCACCGGCATCATTCGCCAGATACATCACATAGGCAACAAGCAGGGCGCACATTGCGCCAATCACAAGCAGCAAACCTCGCATCACATCACGCTCTCTAGCAGGACTCAGTGATTGGAGTATCGCGCGGTCGCTGACGTTTGCCAATGGCTCTTTAGCCGGAATGTTTATAGACTAGGGGATAATAATTAGATCGGGAGCCCGACGAGATGCCAATCTTTGACAATCGCAGCCTGACAATTTTCCGCCTGACAACAGCCAGAGGCTTGCTGTTACTGCTCACACTGGCAAGCGTAAGTACTGTATCGGCGCAGGGCGTCGGCGAGCGGGCGACAGACGCGACCACCCGTGACGGCCACTTCATCAGCTGGCGTGAACATTTGATTGATGATGTCGCTACGCTGGATTTCGTGCTTAGTGGTGGCGACGGACTGGTGATGGCAGATCTGGATAGAGACGGCTATCAGGATATTGTCTCCGTGCACGAATCCGATTCCAGTTATGATTCCGCCAACTTTACGCCTGGTTTTGAAGCACCGCCCGAAGGCCATGTCCGCATTGCTTTTGGCAGCGCCGGTCCACAACAGTGGCATAACATTACGGTCGCCGAAGGTCTGGATGCCGCTGCCCCTGAAGACGCCGCCATTGCCGATATCAACGGTGACGGTTTTCTCGACATTCTTATCGCCGCCGAGTTATCTCACATACTGTATCTGCAGAATCCGGGCACCGGTGTCAGAAACACACCCTGGCCACGACTGAAATTGCCCATGACCGAAGGGCGCGGCAGTTATATCCGTGTTTTTGCCGCCGACCTGGACGGCGATGGCACACCCGAGGTGATAGCGCCTAATAAAGGCGCCCAGATTCCGGGGCCGGAAGATTTTGCCGTGTCCAATCCGGTGTCTGTATTCAAGGTCAACGGCGATCCCCTGCAGGGCATCAACTGGCAGGAGCACGAACTGGGTCATTACAGTATCCCACAGAATTCTGAACCGGTAGATCTGGATGGCGACGGTGATCTTGATATTGTCATCGGCTCGCGTGGCGAAGAACGTCTGGCCTGGTTCGAAAATCCGGGCGACGGCTCACTCGATTTTATTGAGCATGCCATCGGCATCAACGGTGCCCGCATGGCCGGCTTCAATCTGGAATATGCCGATCTTAACGGTGACGGGCGGCTGGATATCATCGGTGCCGGTAACGGCCGTGTCGGCAACGGCCTGGTCTGGATTGAGCAGCCGGCGCGAACCGGTGATGCCTGGAATGCCCACTACATCGGCACGTTTTTGCCCGACAGCATCACCGGACTGGAAGTGACGGACATTGATGGTGATGGTGATATGGATGTGTTCGCTGGCAGCTACAGCCGCGGCGAGCGCGAAGCCGACGATGCCAATACCCGAATCAGTGATCCGCTCGGTCGCCTGGGCTGGTTTGAGCAGCCGGATGAGGTCACCACGGCGTGGACGCGTCACGACGTGTCACGGCGCAAACGTGGCATGTTCGACAAATTCATTGCCCATGACCTGGACGGCGATGGTGATGCCGATTTTATTGGTACGCGTGGCAACAGTTACCCCTATGACGGCGTATTCTGGCTGGAGCAGCTGCGGTCGCCAACGCCAGGCAATCGATTCGAACGGGCACGACAACAGGACAGTGAGGAGATGAGGATTCCATGAAAACAATCAGACAGCGAACAGCGTTTAGTGCCGGTCTGCTCGCGCTGGCAGCTCACATAGGTGGAGTACACGCGCAGTCAGCCGGTGATGTGCAAACCGACATTCCCGTACCACAGGTCAGTGGGCCGGTGCCAGTTAGCGCTGAGTCACATCCCTTTGGCGCCGCCGCGCATACCTTGCAGCCGCAGGATCTTGCGCAGATGGGTTATATTGAAGAAGAGTATTTCATCAGCGGGCAGGCCAATGTGTATGACTGGCCCGAACGTGGCACGCTGACCGTGCGCACCGCTGATGTGCCTTACACCACTCGCGTCTTGGTCAGGCGCCCGGTCCGTGCTGAACGTTTCAGCGGAAACGTGGTGGTGGAAATGCTCAACCCGTCCAATCTGTTTGACCTCAATATCGGCTGGGCCATGTCGCATACACAGATGCTGCGCAACGGCGATGCCTGGGTCGGTATCACCGCCAAACCGATTGCGGTGGAGACCCTGAAGCAGTTTGATGCCGAGCGCTACGCGGACCTGTCCTGGGCCAACCCACTGGCCGCCAGCGACCCGCTGAACTGTGAAGTCAGCCGTGATACCACGCAGGCGACCGAGAACGGACTGGTCTGGGACATTCACAGCCAGGTGGCGGCGTGGCTGCGCAGCGCCAACGCCGACAATCCGTTTGTTTATGACGGCACGGCCAGCGCCGCCGAGATGCTTTACGCCTGGGGTTATTCACAGACCGGCAGTTTCCTTTACACCTACATCAACGCCATTCACCCCGAAGTGGTAAGTGTCCGCGGCGAGTCACTGTTTGACGGTTATCTGGTGGCGGTGTCCAGTGGCCCGGCACCCATTCATCAGTGCGCTGAGCGTGTGCCCAGAGATGATCCGCGTCGCCCCATCGAGAATGCCGGTGTGCCCGTTATTCATGTCATGAGTCAGTCCGACTATCTGGCCGGCATTGGCAGTCGGCAACCGGACAGTGATGCGCCTGGTAACCGCTTTCGGCGTTATGAAATCGCTGGATCTGGCCATGCCTCACCGGACGAACTGTACTGGGGCCCAAAACCACAGGATCTGATCCAGGCCGGTCGCGCGGTGCCGCCGCTGGCCTGTAACGAAGGACCACGTAGCCGTTTCCCCAACCGGCTGGCGTTTAATGCCGCGTTGGTGTGGCTGGATCAATGGGCGCGTGATGATATTGCGCCACCACGGGCCGATCTGATTGACGTGGTGGATGGCGAACCCGTACTGGATGAACATGGCAATGTTGTTGGCGGTCTGCGCTCCCCCTACGTTGACGTGCCCACAAGTACCTGGAATGGAAATTCCACCGGCGAGTCTTTCTGCCGTATCGCCGGCCATGAAATTCCTTTCAGTCAGGAAAAACTGCGGCGGCTTTATCCGTCCCATGACGCCTACGTCAGCGCCGTCACCAACAGTGTCAATGCGCTGGTAGAGCAGGGGTTCCTGTTGGCAGAAGACGGTGCCGATGTGATTCGCGAAGCCAAGCGCAGTGAGGTGCCGAGGTGGTAGCAGGAAACAGGAGAAGCATTTAATTGGCTAACACTAGCATCAGTTCTTTCAGTCAGCGCCGGGCAACGTTGGTTCAGTACGCCAATCTGTTACTGATGCTGGCTGTGTTCGTATTTGTGATCCTAAGGCTCGTTACACTGGGGTTTGATCGCCCCCCCTATCCCTGCCGGACTGGTTTTTGTTCTGACAGTCTGCAACTTTCTTTACGTACACTTTCGGGGCTCACCCATAATTGCCAGCTGGCTGTTGTTAGTCGTGATGGCCCTTGGTCTGGTCAGTTCAGGTATTAATACCGGCGGTTTTGAAGGCCCTACCATCCTGATGGCGCCGATGCTGCCGGTACTGGCGTTATTGCTGATCGGTACCCGAGCCGGTTTGATCGCCTGCGCAGTCGTCATTCTCATTCTCTCCGTTCTTTTTGTTGCCGAAGTCAATGGCCTGATATCACCTAATCCGCAGTCTGCAGAGGCGCAGCTGGTTACCCGTTTTATTGCCTTGCTGGCTACGGTGCTGGTCTGTAGTCTGGTTGCTTGGGAGTTCGCCAGAATGAATCATGCGATGTTGGGTGTCATGAGCGGGCAAGCGCTAACCGATCACCTGACCGGCCTGAAGAATCGTCGGGCTCTGGAAGAATCCATGGCCAAGGAGCTGCGTCGCGCCCGTCGCTCCAAGGGCTGGGTGTCACTTATCATCTGTGATGTCGATCATTTTAAACATTACAATGATTTTCATGGTCACTCAGCTGGCGATACTTGCCTGATTGCAGTGGCTAATGTGCTAAAGGCTGCGGCGCGTCGACCTCATGATCTGGTCTGTCGTTACGGTGGCGAAGAGTTTGTCGCTCTGCTGCCCGATACCCGACCGAATGGGGCTTATCGGGTGGCTGAAGCCATGCGGGCGGGTCTGGAGAGTCAAAAAATACCGTACCGCGACCAGGATTCAGACTGCGTCACGTTAACGCTGGGTGTTGTTTCTGTTGCTGGCGCTGATATTGATGACATGGAATCGTTGTTGGATACAGCGGATCAGGCGCTTTACGCCGGCAAGGAGGAGGGGCGAAACCGTGTGATCGCGGTCAACCTCTCCGAGGGCGCGGTGGTAGCCGACGTCAACGCCTGACCGTAGCCCTGTCAGAAATGCCAGCTGACAAGCCATCTGTTATCCCAGACTCCGCTTCCATCCTATTGCGCGCCCAGCCACCAGCGCAGGGTGTCAGTTACTGTGTCAGCCGCATCCTGCTGGACAAAATGTCCTGCGTCCGGCACCGCCACGATGGTGGTGCTGGCATCGTTCCAGTCCCAGGTATTGTTGAGCCCGTCAGAGTGCAGCGCGGTGTCGTCCAGACCGTGCATCACCAACAGGGGCACGTTCAGTTGTGGTACGTCGGGTGAGAGCGGCGGAGCCGTCTCTGCCAGCGGTGGCAGGGGCGGAAAGTTACGCTTGTAGTAGGCCAGCATGGCGTCAAAGTCGGACTGCGCAAACGCCTCGATATACCGTTGTCGTGCGGTCGGATCCTGCACCCAGCCGGCCAGGGTCTGCGGCATCATCGGCCCGCCAAAAAAGATATTGGGATCTGACGGGCTGCCACCCTGAAAGGCCCGTGCATAACCACTGTTGGCGCGCTGTTCTTCGTTGATGCTCAGTTCCCGGATCATGCCGTGGGGGTGAGGCAGGTTCATCACCACCAGCCGATCCACCATCTGAGGGTAGGCAAAGGCAAAATTCCACGCCACCATGCCGCCCCAGTCGTGACCGACAATAATGGCACTGTCCTGGCCAAACTCGCGTATGACCGCTGCTACGTCCGAGGTCAGCAAACGCATGTCATAGTTCTCATCACCTGCCGGCTGACCGCTCAGGTTATAACCACGCTGATCAATGGCCACAACCTGATATTGATCCTGTAGGCCTTCCATCTGGTGTCGCCAGCTGTACCAGAAATCCGGAAAGCCGTGAATCATCACCATTAGCGGGCCTTCACCCACGCTGGCGTAATGTATGCGCACACCGTCGTTGTCAGCGTAACCGTGCGTCGCCGTGTCCCAGACATCGGCGTGAAGGCTGGTGGCGGCTGCCAGCAGGCCTGTGCTCAGGATGATCTGTGCTGCCATGCGCTTGAGTGTGTTCATCGGTGCGTCTCCATGGATCGGGCGTGATGGACTGAATGTGTGCCAGTGAAACGGAATATGGTGTGTGTGTAAAGTGACTTAAGTAACCCGCTACCGGCTGGGATGTAGTCGTGTCGGCGGTTATTGTTGGGGCAGCGACATGACAGTATTGGCATTGCTGAACGCTTCGGTCTAAGATCGGACAAAATAATCACAAAACTTCGGGAAGCCGCCATGCCAATGATTCGAGCCGAAGATGCCACCAAAGACTACGATGTCATCATTGTCGGTTCCGGAGCCGGCGGTGGTCAGATGGCCTTCACGCTGACGCTGGCAGGTATCAAGTGCCTGATGCTGGAGGCCGGGCGCGGCTATGATCCGGTCGCCGAGACACCGATGTTCCAGCGTCGCGATCAGGCGCCGCTGCTGGGGAACTCGACGCCGGACAAAGAGTTCGGTTTTCTTGATGCCACTGTCGACGGCGGCTGGCAGATGCCCGCCGAACCCTACACCCAGGCCAGCGACAAACCGGAACAACAGTTCTGGTGGTGGCGAGCACGCATGATGGGTGGCCGCACCAACCATTGGGGGCGGATCTCGTTGCGGAATGGCCCCTACGACTTCAAACCCAAAAGCCGCGACGGACTCGGTCTGGACTGGCCGGTCGACTACGAAGACGTCGAACCCTACTATACAAAAGTGGAACAACTGATTGGTGTCTACGGATCCAATGAAGGTCTGGAAAACACACCCAACTCACCCGACGGTGTGCTGCAACCGCCGCCCAAAGCCCGGGCCGGTGAGCTGCTGGCGCAGAAACATGGCAAGACCCTGGGCATCCCCATCATTCCCATTCATCGTGCGGTGCTGACACAGACGCTTGACGCCGACCGGTTGCCAGCAGTGCTGTTCCCCGGCAACGCCTGGGCGCAGAAAATTGTTGGTGACTCCATGCGCGCCCGAGCTGCCTGCTTCTGGGCAACACCGTGCGGCCGTGGCTGTTCCACCGGTGCCAACTACCAGAGCACCACCGTGCATCTGCCGCCCGCGCTGGCCACTGGCAATCTGGATATTGTTGCCAATGCTCACGTGCGCGAAGTTCTAGTGGGCAACAATGGCAAAGCCCGTGGTGTGCTGTTTGTCGACAAGACCACAGGCCAGGATGTACAGGTCAATGCCAACGCGGTGGTGCTCGCCGCCAGCAGCGGTGAAACCGTGCGCATCATGCTCAATTCAAAAAGCACGCTGTTCCCGGATGGTATCGCCAACGGCTCCGGGCTGGTCGGCAAATACATCATGGACACCGTCGGTACCAGCCTGCAGGGCCAAATTCCGGCGCTGGAGAATCTGCCACCCTATAACGAAGACGGGGCAGGTGGCTCACATTTTTATGCACCGTGGTGGCTGTACCAGCAGGCACAGGCACTTGGTTTTCCGCGGGGCTATCATATCGAGATGGGCGCTACGCGTGGCATGCCCGGCGGCGGCAATCCGTTGCCCGATGATCTGGGCAATGGCGCCTATGGCAGTCGCTACAAACAGGAAGCACGGCGGTATTACGGCTCGTTTATGGGGTTCGCCTGTCGCGGTGAGATGATTCCCAACGACAACTGTTTTGCCGAGCTTGATAACAACGTTAGCGATACCTGGGGCATTCCGGTGCTTAAATGGCATTGGCAGTGGGCAGAGCACGAACAGCGCATGTGCGACCACGCCGAGCTGACATTCCGCGAACTGATTGAAACCATGGGCGGCACCGTGCGCAGCGTCACCAATGGCCGCAATCGCATCGAACCGGGCGGCAAGATCATTCACGAAGTCGGCGGCGCCATCATGGGTACCGCTGCCGCCACCTCGGTGTGTAATGGATACAACCAGACCTGGGAAGTGCCAAACCTGTTCCTGGTCGACGGCACACCGTTTCCGTCCAACGCCGACAAAAATCCCACCCTCACCATCATGGCGCTGGCCTGGCGTGCGGGTGACTATCTGGTCGATCAGTCAAGAAGGGGGCTGCTGTAATGTCGCACAATTTTCAGGATCAGGATCAGTATCTGCAACCGGAATCACCGAGCGCCGTCCCCATTGTTGTGGGTCAGACGTCGCGTCTGCCACGCCGTACTGTCATAAAATGGTTTGTTGCTGTCGCCGCCAGCCTGAAGCTGGGCGATGCCCAGGTGTTCGGCGCCGAACCCGGGCCTGGTGAGCCAGTGATTACCGCCAACGGTTACGGTAAAGACCCGCTGCTTAACCACACACACAACCCCGGCGATCTGTGGCCCCTGACGCTGAGTCCGACCCAGCGCGCCGCCGCCATCGCCCTGGCCGACGTCATTTTGCCGGCTGACAATCTGGGTCCGGCTGCCAGTCAACTGCGCTGTGTCGATTTTGTTGATGAGTGGGTCAGTGCACCGTATCCTGCGCAGCTGCGTGATCGTGGTATCGTGCTGCCCGGACTCGACTGGTTGGACGCAGAATCTGGTAGGCGTTTTGCTAATGTGTTTGCTGGCCTGACGCTGTCACAACAACAGGCCATCTGCGACGACATCTGTTTTCAGGCACGGGCAGCAGATGAATTGCAGGCCGCGGCGCGTTTCTTCAGCCGCTTTCGCTCGCTGGCAGCGGCGGCCTATTACGCGACCCCTGAGGGTTGGGATGCCATCGGTTATGTCGGCAACCAGCCGTCACTGACCTATGACGGGCCGCCTGAGGCAGTATTGGCACACCTGGGAGTGGAGCAGACGGTGGCATGACAGCGCTCAGGCTCGCCTGTCTCCCTTGACCAGCACCGCAGGCTCTGTGAGTATCGATTGTCATTAATGATCGCCGATCACGCCTTGCGGAGAACAATACAGGACCCGACTGAGGCAAAAATCGCGGACAAAAAAAGGGGGCAAAAGCCCCCTTTTTTTATGCTTGCTGCGACTGGATCAGTTAACGCTGACCTCTTCGCCGGTTTTCACTTCTTTCCAGTAAACCTGACCAAAGAACATCTCATCCCAGCTCTGCTGGCCCCAGGGTACAACGCGTGAGGGGTCAGGGTTGGCTTTGTTCTGCTCTGAGTTGTCAAAGGCACCGGTGACCACCACACGTGTACCGGCCGGTACAAATTTTGGTTCAACCAGTTGGTATTCCATCTGCCAGTTGTAGTTGTACTGGGCAATATTCAACAAACGTTCAACGGTGCCATCCGGGTAATGCGCGTCAAACTCCATGCGCTTGCCACGGAAATGCATGTGCGGGGTAAAGGCCATGATTTCTGCGTCGGTAGTGATCAACACTTCCGCCGTCTGCTCAAAATCCGGATCGTAGGCCGGGATATCAGTCCAGGTCGGCGTGAAGATACAGGCACAGTCACCCAGACGACGTTCGGTCGGAATTTGATCTTCCGGGTAGAACCAGACACCGATTTCACTCTCATCGACTGTTTCGCGGCCGGTGGTTGTGTAGTGCAGGTTCAGTGCCAGTGATGTGCCGGCTTTCAACAGGCCGCCGGTGTTGGGCTCTTCCACATGGGGATCAGCGCCAGGAATATACGGCGTGATATAGGCCTGATCGGGATTACTGAAGCGGGTAATCAGGCCCTGCGAAGGACGCTCACCCGGCACAATAAAGGCGTTCAGCGTATGGTGCAGAACCGTTCGGTCGCCCGGCACATACTGGCTGGCGCGCACCCAGCGGTCGGTCTCCAGGCCTTCCAACGGCACCACCACGTCTCTGTATGGCAGCACGCCGGTGGCCGGGACGCTTTGTGATGGCACTTTGATGATCAGATCGGGTTCGCCGAAGGCCCATTTTTCCTGGGACCAGGTCAGCTCGGCCAGTGGATCGCTGTCACCGTCTTTCTCGGAACCGGTGGCAATCCAGTGCAATACTTTCTGCTGCTCATCAGGCGTCAACGTGTAGTGATTGCGGAATTCGCCGATATGCGGGTCAATCTGTCCCGGTGGCATACGCTTGGTCATCAGTACTTCACGAATCATCGGTGACCAGCCCTGTGCCATGGCGTGGCTGTTCAGCGCAAACGGGGCGATACCGCCATCGCGGTGACAGGTAGCGCAATTTTCTGCCAGTACCGGCGCCACATCCTTGCTGTAGGAGACACCGGCCTGCGCCAGTTGCTCATGCGCCTGATAGCTGACCGGTGTGCCCTGCGTGGCGACCACAGCATTGGCAATGGTTTCATCGGCGACCACAGCCGCCAGCGCGTCAGCCAGTGACTGGTCGGCCGGGCCGCGGTAAATCACCCGGAATGACTTGGGGTCGTAAACAAAGGCTTCGCCGGTTTTGTCGATGCCCATGGATTCAGAAATGACCTGCGCATCATCAATCAGCACCGGGATGTCGATGCCCAGGCGTTCGGCGTCAGCTTTCACGATGTCGCGCGCCTCACCCAGCGGGTTGATCATCATGAACACGATATTTTGCGAGGCGTATTGTTCTTTCAGCGCATTAAACGACGCCAGCGACTCTTGAGTCGCCGCATCATTGCTGGCCTGCACCAGAAACGCGACCGCCTTGTTGTTGTCATACCACGCCATATGGTGGAATTTGCCGTCCTGATCCAGCAGGGCAAAATCACCGACGCGGTCCTGCGCCATGGCCGGACCGGAGCCCAGTGTGACAGCCAATGCGACAGCACCGGCATAAACTGCCCGCCTGCCACCAAAAACCATACCATTCAATAACTTAATCATATTTTTCTCCGGCGTCTACACCAGCAACTAATTTTAATTAACAGACTTTTGGGCATGTTCGTTATGATGGACTGCATCTGGCTTCATGAACTCATTCATATTTGAACCCGGTCACTGCCGACTCTACCACTAAACAGCTAAAAATAAAGCCGAATGCCGTAAAAAGTGACTTTTGGCCGGTGAAGCGTTTAGTCAGTCGCAACCAGCTCAAAAATCAGTTGATCGCCATCAATCAGCTGAAAAACCATGCCGCGGTAGGCGACAGCGTCGTCCAGCACCAACTCAGGCACCCGTAGCAGGCCTGATACAGGATCGAAGCTGGCATGAGCACCCGGCAAGCTGGTCAGATCCTTGATACTTTCTGGCAACACCTGAATTCGCACGCTGGGCTCCATGCTGAGCAATCTGAAACTTAACTGGATCCGGCCAAAATCAGCAGCATCCACCGCAGATGTCATCAGATTGCTGCACACATCAAACCGGCTGGCGACGGGTGGGACGCTTGACGACGTGACCGGTACGTAATTCAGTCCCAGTTTGCGCTGGCCATTGTCCAGCAGCGTAAACACCTCGGCGTAACCAAATACACCATTGCCGACAATGGCCTGGGCGTATTGCAGTCTTTGTGCGGTTTCCGCATTAACGCCCAGGCTCTCACGCGATATCGCGCGCAGACGTGTGTTGCCGCGCTCAAAAAACATGGTGGTCTGCGCTGAGGTGTCATTGTTGCTCATCGCCAGCATATCCGGCACACCGTCAAAATTGATATCAGCCTGGCGCAGAAAATACGGTGTATTGCGCGCATTGTCCGGATCCTGATCCACGCCCGACAAACAGACGTCAGTGCTGTCGGAAAATTGCCGGTTGCCATTGTTGCTCAGCAATTGCATGGCGGTGCCGCGAAAGCTGGCGTTGTAGGCACTCATGATCAGGTCGCGCCGGCCATTGCCATTGACATCATAGGCTTTGATCTCAATGATTTCGTATTGGTCGCCGCTGACAAACCGCTGCATTTCCGGCAAGTTGGTGACCGCGGCGTTGGTAAAATTGCCGTTACCCGGGTTCCAGTAAATGCGCGTGGGGAGGGTGTTAACGCCCTGCTTGCGGCCAAAGATCATGTCAGTATGGCCATCGCCATCCAGATCGGCCAGTTCCACTGCCCAGGCAAATTCGCTGTTGTCGCCCCGGGTAATGTTGGCCGGCAGGTGCGAGCGATCCAGCTCAAATTGCGCACTGCCTTTGTTGATCAGGAAGTAGGGGCTTTTCGCTGCGTCGCCTTGAGGTGAATTGGTCACCAGAATATCGATAAAACCATCGCCGTTGATGTCACCGACGGCGGCGTTGTGAGAAAAGTCGGATAAATTCGGCAGTCGGTCGGTGGCATTGATAAAACCCTGGCCAGTACCCAGCATTAACTGGTTGCGAAAGCCGGGAAAGGGCGCTGCATCCCAGCCATGGTCAGCAATAAAGATATCTGGAATGGTGTCGTTGTTGAAATCTGCGACCAGTACCTCCCGCGCCCATTCCGTTTGTGGTTTGTCACCGGTCGCGGCGCGGAAGGTGTTATCGCCATTGTTCAGCAGAATCTGGCCCGGTTGTTCACCTTGTGCCGGCCGACTGACGGGCGTGTACCCGGTCACCACAATGTCGGTAAACCCGTCACCGTTTACATCCTCAAAGTAGACTAAGCGGTCATCGGTCATTTCCGTGTTCATAATAAAATGACTGAATACTGTTTCGCCCGCGCTGTAGGTTGAGCGCTGGGATGTCTGGGCATCAGCCAGCATACTCAGTGGCGCGGCAAACAGCATGGACCACAGCACTGTGTGTCGAAACGGCGTGACAGCTTTGGCAGGTTTCATGGGTGATTACCTGTAGTTTTGTTATTGACCTGATGCGTAGCTTGCCCCCTTTTCTTAAGCAAGGAAATATAAATATGCAGATCAGCAGATATTTCTGCGAGAAGTGAGCGTGGGAGCTATGCATTTTAGGTCGTTCTAAAATGCATGGTTTGTCTAGCCAGGTCTGGTAAACGCCGAGAGGGCCAGGTCAGTGCGGAGCGTAAGGCGGGGATGCCGGTGGCACTGAGGATGTGCCGCCGGCAGTCTTGATTGTTATGGTCAGTTGTTCTGACTGACCAGTTTCCACTCATAGAAACCCATGAACATTTCTTCCCAGCTCTGCTCGCCCCAGTTCACTTCCGTGGTCGGGTCGGGGTTGAAACGGTTCTGCGCCGAGTTATCAAAGGCGCCGCGGGCGATGATCTTGGTACCCGCCGGCACACGCAGCGGCTCGGCCAGTTCATGCGACAGCTGCCAGTTGAAGGAATAGGCCGGCACTGACAGCAACAACTCTTCCGAACCGTCGGGATACTCGGCAATAAACTTCATGCGCTTGCCGCGGAAATGCATGTGCGGCATCAGGCTGCGGATTTCTGCTTCCTCCGGCACATAGGTCACCAACTCCATTTCGTGATCCTTGGCATTGGGCGGAATGGACAGCGTGAAGGCATTACCCACACCACCAGACATGCGCTCTTCTGGCACTTCGCCTTCCGGATAGAAGTAGATGCCGATCTCAGTAGCGTCGGTCATTTCTTTGCCAGTGGTGGTGTAATGCATCTGCAGGCTCAGGCCAGACCCGGCGCGCAGCAGGCCGCCGACACCCTCTGGGTTCCAGGACACGCTGTTGCCCGGCGCATAACCGGCCACGGAAGCCTGATCGGCATCACCGCCGCCCAGCAGTACACCGACATCAATGTCCGGGTTCTCGCGGAAGATACGGTCAATGTCAGGCTGCTCGCCAGCGGCGATTGAGGCAAACATCTGGGTACGAATGGCGCGGGCACGCTCTTCCGGCAGGCTGTTGATGGCCTCCATGAAGGCCGTTTGTGGATCCGACTGACCCTCCGGTGGTACCACCGAGGTGATGATGTGGTGTAGCACTTCCGGGCTGCCCGGCGCCACTTCGCTGCCCTTGACCCAGCGATCCTCGGTCAGGCCCAGATCGATGGGGATATCCATGTAGTCCACCACGCCGGTGGCCGGGATAACCTGCGGTGGCACTTTGATGATCAGGTCAGGTTCACCCATTTTCCACTTGGTATCCGACCACACCAATTGTGTCAGCGGATCAGCGTCCGAGTCCTGCACGGTGGCACCGGCATCAATCCAGCGCACCAGTGTCTGCATCTCCGCATCACTGAGGTTCATTTCGTTTTTGATCTCGTGGCCAACCTTGTTGTCGATCTGACCCGGCGGCATACGCTTGGTCATCACCACCTCACGGATCATTGGCGACCAGCCCTGCACGGCCAGGTTACTGTCCATGGCAAAGGGGGCGATGCCGCCCGCGCGATGACACTCAGCGCAGTTCTCGGCAATGATCGGCGCAATATCATCCTGGTAAGAGATTGCCGTGGCATCTACGCCACCGTATTCAATGCTGCGGCCGTTGCTGGCGACTTCAACCAGTTCGACAGATTCTGCAGCCTTCAACTGACGAATCGCCTGTTCCAGCTCCTGTTGCACAGGGCCGCGATACACCACCTCGAAGGTGGCCGGATCATACACAACCGCCTGGTTCATGTGCGTCAGGCCAAGTGCGCCGGATACCAGTTGGGCATCATCCATCAACACGGGGAGGGGAATGTCAGCAATCGCATTGGCCACCGCCTCGCGGTCAGTCTGCAGGCCGGGGTTGATCAGAAAGAACGCAACATCCTGATCCGCGTACTCGTTGTACACTGCCTGCAGGGCGCTCAGTGAGGCCTGATCGGTCAGCCCCACCGCCTGCGGCAGGAACACCACGGCATCGTGATCATCGTACCAGGACATGTGGTGCTGGTAGCCAGTGTGGTCGATCAGGGCGAAGTCACCCACGCGCTCACCGGCATGAATAAGAGACGACGCAGCGGCCGTCAGGGTCAGTAACGCGAGGCGGAACGGAGTTTTCATAACATAGTCCTTATCAACTATCTGTTACAGAAGTACACAGATTAGACCTTAAAACCGATCAGTTCAAGGCATTCCTGATGCCAACGATCGCGACAGACGGTCCTGTCAGCGCGGTCTGGACTATTCCGCGCCTGACACAATCACCGGCGCGTCGGTAAACGGTTGAATGCCAAACTCAGGATAAATATCGCTGGGAAAATAGACGTTGCCATCTTTAACCACCATTGAAATCGTCTTGATGGCTTTCAGGTCAGTCGTCGGATCACCCGGGACAAGGAAAAAATCAGCCAGTTTACCCTGCTCAATCGACCCCAGTTCATCGTCCTGTCCCAGGTAACTGGCCATATCAAGCGTCGCCATTTTCAGCACCTCAGCGGCCGTCATGCCAATCTCCTGATAAAGCTCCAGCTCGCGGTGATAGCTAAACGAGCCGCCCAGATCGGTCCCGGGAATAATCACCACACCCTGATCCCGCATTTCGCGCACGGTTTCCAGAATTTTGGCAAAGCCCTGCCGATAGGCAATGTCATCCTCTGGTGAGGCAATTTCAGAACGCGCAGTTCTGGCATTACGCTGAATACCCACGGGCATGTTATCGATGTAGTCCACCATGCCGGGCGCCACCTCGCCATTGCGGGACAGCATCAGGTTTTCATGAATTGCCAGCGTCGGGTCAATGCCCATGCCGCGCTCTCCCATGCTGGAAATGGTCGATTGCACCGCGTCAGAATTGATGTCGATGGCGGGGAATCGCTTCATGGCTGTCAGCCGCAACAAGGTGCGGGTATCTTCGTCAGGTGCCAACACCCAGCCCAGCATGACCTGGTTGATGTGCGTCAGCTCATCGTACCCAGCCGCAATCATGGCATCAGCATTGGTGAAGGCGGGCACGTGACCTGCAACACGCAGACCGCGATCGTGCGCCTCAGTCACCATCGCTGGCACCCATTCTGGCGTCATGCTGTTGTAGATTTTGATCTGATGAAAATCGCCCTGATCGGCATACCAACGCACGGCATCCAGTGCTTCCTCCTGTGTCGACACCAGGATGCCGCTGTTGGAGTTGAACGGGCTTCTGCCCTCGATAAAGCCGCTGCGATGAATGCGCGGCCCGACCAGTCGGCCCGACTCGATTTTATTAATCAGGTCATCAAGCACCTCATTATTGTTGCCCATATCACGAAAGCTTGTGACCCCGGCGGCAATATTAAGCAGGGCACTGCCCTGGCCCGCATGCGCATGCATTTCGTACATTCCGGCCACCAGGGTGCCGCCTGCGCCATCGATCAGAATCTCATCGGCATCCGGCGCCTGTGTCACGTCGTCAATCGATGCGATTCGATTCTCCGCCACCAGCACGGAGACCGGCTCGGAGAGATTCAAGCTGTCCGGATCAAAAACCCTGACGTTATTGATGCGCACCGGTTTATCAAACACGCGGGTGACTTGTTCCTGTATGGTTTCAAAGCGGCGGGTGGCGTATTCGGCAGCCAGGTCACGCAAGCGCTGCTCTTCAGCTTCAAAGCCGGTTCGCACCAGCGCAAATCTTTCGCTCATGGAGGCAAACAGCAGGCCGTCCTCATCCAGCGCAAAGTAACTCGGGTTCAGGTCAATGCCCGACAGCGCATAGGTGGTGACAGCAATGGAAGCGCCATCGCTGCCGGTGACATCCAGGCTCTCAATAGCGTCCAGTTTAAGCTCGCCGGCTGGCAGCACCGCCAGAGTATTTCCCTCAGCAGCCAATAGCAGACGTGCATATACCCACAAGGCATAGGGACTGGACTCCTGGGCGACATACAAATTGGCCTCCGCTAATTCTTCTGCGCTGGCCCCGGTGGTATCTGTCCAGACCGCTCTGCCGCCTTCAATCTCAAAGTCCTCGGCGATGATATTGCCAAAGGTTGTTGCGCCCGTAATATGCCAGCTGCTTGGTAAACCCTGATCATTAAATTCAATGACTTCTTCAACGGATGGGCCGCGACCATTGTTACGGTATTCATAACCCACATTGGTGACGTCGCCGTGTTGCACGTCCATTTGCCCAACCCGCGTCCCCGAGATAATCGCGGTAAACGTCTCAGCGCCGGCAGGCCGCGCAAACGCGGTCTCCTGCGACACCGCAGCGGCCGGTGGTGTGGGTTCCTGCTGCCTGCAGGCGGCCAGTGACAGGACTGCGACGATCATCACGAGTAATGCGCGGCTTCGGCGTTGATAATTCATTGGGGGCTCCGTGAATGGGTGTTTTTCAGCAGCTGCGCGTCGGCGGCATACACTGCATGTGCTGCCGAGCTTAGCGTAACTTCGTCTGCACACCAACGGTTATCAAACTCAGGTCGTTGCCAGACCCAATCGGTATCTGCGGCATCCCTATCCGCTGCGCTGGACAACTCCCTGATCTCGCGATACTTTCTGCTGTACACTTATTCCGACGGACCCTTCGATGAAACCAGTCACCGCGTTAACCACACTTGTGCTCACCTTCGTAGTCACCGCCCTGGCAGTCACGCCGGTGCAGGCCCAGCCGCCGCTTCAGGTGCCCGAATCCGCCCCGGCCCACGTGCAGCCGCTGCCCACGCTGCGTGATCAGGCCACCGAACAGCAGGCCTGGCTGGAAGCACGGGTAGAGAGTGTATTGCCGACCTTGATGCGCGAGTACAACGTCGACATGTGGGTCCTGTCCATGCGC
Organism: Pseudohongiella acticola; assembly: GCF_001758195.1. Lineage (NCBI taxonomy): Bacteria > Pseudomonadati > Pseudomonadota > Gammaproteobacteria > Pseudomonadales > Pseudohongiellaceae > Pseudohongiella > Pseudohongiella acticola. The sequence continues at coordinate 1,453,684 of NZ_MASR01000001.1, read as the reverse complement.
GAGTACGCCGAAGACCCCGTGTTCTGGTCCATCACCGCGCCCACCACCTTCGCCGCCCGGCGCCGTTCCATCTATGTCTTCACACTGCAGCCGGACGACACAGTCGAGCGGCTGGCGCTGGGCGGCGGCGACCAGGGCGGCGTGTTTGAAGCCTATCGTTCCACCCGGCCCGCGCCCACGCAGGAAACCGGCGAACTCGTCGGGGATGAGCAATGGCAGCTGCTGCGCGAACTGATCGAAGACCGCGACCCGGACAGTATTGCGCTGAACATTGATCCAAACTGGGCGTTCTCGGACGGACTGCATGCCGGTGAGAGAGAAGTGCTGGAAGAAGCACTTGGCCCTTATCTGGATCGCGTGGTGCGCGAACCGCGCCTGGCCATGAATTACATCGCACTGCGCATTCCCGAGATGATGCCGCGTTACCGCATGATCATGGAGACCGTGCACGCGGTAATCTCCGAGGCCTTCTCCAGTGTCGTGATCACACCGGGCGAAACCACCACCGACGATGTCCGCTGGTGGCTGCGCCAACGCGTACAGGGGCTGGGCTATCAGGTCTGGTTCCAGCCCTCAGTCGATGTTACGCGGCAGGGCAGCGGTCGCATCAGCGGTGACACCGTCATCCAGCCCGGTGACCTGCTGTGGACCGACTTCGGCGTGGTTGCCATGAACCTGCATACCGACACCCAGCATCTGGGTTATGTACTCAAACCCGGCGAAACTGAAGCGCCCGCCGGTCTGCAGGCCTGCCTGGCCGATTCCAACCGCATGCAGGAACTGCTGCTGGAAGAGATGGAACCCGGCCGCACCGGCAACGACATCCTGGCTTCGACGCTGGCGCGCATCAGCGCCGAAGGCATCACCGGCACGGTCTATACTCACCCCATCGGTGACCACGGCCACGGCGCCGGTCCGCTGATCGGCCGCTGGGACGGGCAGGACGGCGTACCGGTCAGAGGCGATGCCGTTCTATTGCCGTCGACCTGGCACTCCATTGAGTTGCAGGCCACTCGAGCCATTCCCGAGTGGGATGGTGAGGAGGCGAACTGCCGGCAGGAGGAAGAGGCATATCTGGATGCGGAGGGGGAGCGGCATTGGGTGTTTAAGCGGCAGGAGGCGTTTCATCTGGTGTGGTGAGCTGTTTAGCCATGCGGTGCTGCGGGTGCCGGCGCCGCTGGCATCATACTGATTGATATCGGTAGGCAGGATAAGCAGCCTTTCGGAAGCCCCAAGGCATTGCACTGCCGGTATCGATCAGGCCCGCTGTGCTCCAGGTCGCCCATTCTCCACGACAAACGACCGGCCTAGCTATCCAATCAGGCGTCCAAAAGGAATCTGCGCAACTGCATTTCCTCCCGCATGACGTAAACAATCAGAACAACATTGTTTTCCTGACGGTAAAAGATGCGACAGGGCCTGACATATAGCTCCCGGTAGATAGAGCTCGGTAGCTCTGTCGGAACATGTCCCGAATCAGGAAACAACCCAAGCCGATCAACCGCAGAAAATATCCGCTTCACAAAAGCGAAAGCGGCCTCTGGCTTGTCCAATGCAATGTATTGTGCGATTTCTTCCAACTGCTCCAGCGCCGGATCAGTCCATGCTATTTCAGCCACTTCTCCATCCGCTCCCTGGCTTGCTCATGGGAGCTAGTCCTGCCCTCCAGGATAGCCCTTTCTCCTCTGGATAATCCTTCCAGCAGCGCCAGCCTGCGTTGCATAAATTCGTAGTCCTGCACATCAACCAGGTACGCGGACGGCTGACCATGCTCGGTAATCAGGACAGCCTCCTTGCTTTGGTGCAAGTCAGCAAGGATCCTGGTCGCTTGACGCTTTAGATTGGTTACTAGTTCAACTTTCATGCGGCGACTCCCCTAAAGTGTCACTATAGTATCACTTTGTTTGCGCATGTGACTATTCGGTGGGCTATCTCATTTCCAATCTGAGTTTTACCATTCGGTAAGACGACAAGAGCATGACAATAGTGAATAGGCCCACCGGCGACTAACCACATGAGATCTGTGGTGTTGAACTGGACTTCCGGCGATTTCAGGGCTACTGTTGTCCTCCTCTAACACACTGATACACCGAGGTTTTCATGCGTGGCGCGTTAATTGTTGTCTTGCCCTTCATTCTTGTCGCCTGCGAGCGGGCAGCCACACCGATTACCGACGGGTCCGGTGAACAACTGACCATCGAGCGTCTCTACGGCTCGCCAGATCTGACCGGCCCAACTGCCCGCAATGTGCAGTTCTCACCCGATGGCAGTCGCATCAGCTTCCTGCGCGCAAAAGACAATGACCGCACCGTGCAGGATTTGTGGGCAATGGATGTTGCCACCGGCGAGGCCTACTTGCTGGTCGATGCGCGCCAGCTGGTACCAGAAGAGCGCGAGCTGACGGAGGCTGAAATCCAGTTCCGCGAGCGATCGCGCATCACCTCTTCCGGGGTGGTGACCTATCAATGGGACGAAACCGGCGCAGCGGTTCTGGTGCCTCTGGACGGCGATGTGTTCTACGTCGATGTGGAAAGTACACAAACCCGCCGCCTGACCGAAACCGAGGCGTTTGAGACCGACGCCAAGGTCAGTCCAAACGGCGGTTTCGTCTCCTTTATCCGCGACCAGAATCTATGGATACATGATCTGTCTACCGGGGAAGAGCGTGCCCTGACGACCGAAGGCGGCGGTGTCATCAGCTGGGGCATGGCCGAGTTTGTTGCCCAGGAAGAGATGAGCCGCTACACCGGTTACTGGTGGTCGCCCGATGACAGTCGCATCGCGGTTGCTCGAGTTGATGAAAGCCCGGTGATGGTGGTGGAGCGCTTCGGCATTTCTGCCGACGCCGTTTCGGTGTCAGAACAGCGGTATCCGCGGGCCGGCACGCCAAATGCCCTGGTGACACTGCACGTCATCGACCTTGGCTCTCGCGGAATCGGTGAGGCCTCTGGCGACATGAGTGAGATAGCCGAGATGGATCTGGGCAGCAACACTGACATCTACCTCAGCCGCGTCAACTGGAGCGAGTCTGGCGAGACCTTATGGGTGCAGCGACAGAATCGGGCGCAGACGCAGTGGGACCTGCTTGCACTTGATCCGCGCACGGGTGCTGAAGACACAACACGACGTATCACAGAGCAGGCAGATACCTGGATCAATCTGGCGCACGATCTGCAAACACTTGCCGGGGGCAGTCTGCTCTATCTCAGCGAACAATCTGGCTTTCGCCATATCCGTCATGTCGGCGCAGATGGCTTAGCCCGCGATATCACATCGGGTGAGTGGGTGGTCGATAGCCTGGAAGCCGTCGACGAGGACGCGGGTATTGTCTGGTTCTCCGGCTGGAGGGACACACCACTGGAACGCCACCTGTACTCAGTGAACCTGGATGGCGGCGAACCGCAGCGGATTACGTCTGGCGAAGGACGCTGGAACGTATCGGTCGGTGCTGGCGGGTCAGGCTTTATCGGCACCTACTCCGACATCGACACCCCACCCAACACCGGGCTGTATTCCATTGCAGGTGAACGCATTGCCTGGGTGGAGGAAAACCCACTGAATCAGGCTCATCCTTACGCGCCTTATCTGGCGCGTCATGTCCGACCCGAGTATGGCACGCTGACGGCCGCAGACGGGCAGACCGAACTGCACTGGCAGATGTACCGGCCGGACCACTGCACTGCAGCGACGCCCTGTCCGGCCATTGTTCAGGTGTATGGCGGGCCAGGCGTACAGACTGTCACCAGGGGATGGCAGTCACTGCGCGATCAGATTCTTGCCCAGTCCGGCTACGTGCTTTTTAAGGTCGATAACCGGGGCAGTTCAAACCGCGGCCATGCCTTTGAAGCGCCGCTGCATCTGCGCATGGGTATTCTTGAAGTTGAGGACCAGCTGGCCGGGCTGGACTGGCTGCAGGCGCGCGATTTTGTGGACGCCGACAGGGTGGGTCTGTGGGGCTGGTCCTATGGCGGCTACATGACATTGATGACCACGCTGCAGGCGCCGGGCAGGTTTGCCGCAGGCATTGCCGGGGCGCCGGTTACGGACTGGGCGCTATACGACACACACTACACCGAACGCTTCATGTCGACCCCGCAGGACAATGCCGAAGGGTATGACGCCGGCTCGGTCTTTGCCCACCTTGATGGTTACCAGACCCCTCTGCTGATTATTCACGGCATGGCGGATGACAACGTGACGTTTGATCACTCCACCCGATTGTTCGCAGAGCTGCAAGAGCGCGGCCAGGTGTTCGAGATGATGACCTACCCGGGCCAGCGCCACGGCATCCGTCCGCCCCCTCTGCAGACTCACTTGCTCAGAACGCAAATGGCGTTTTTTAACCGGTACTTGCGCGGCGAAAACAACGAAGGCAATTCAATGTAAGAGGAGGGTAACAGAAATGATGGTGCCAAGAGAGACTCTTGAAAAGTCTATAAGCAATTGAATTACATTAATTAATTTAGTTAGAGTTTGTGGTAATGTTACTATTTGTGTTACTTAAAATCCGAGCTGAAATGAGCCCTTCATCACCTGGGTTCCAGTCCTCAATTTACCAATCCGTCGTTGACGTAAGCGTGCCCAATTTTGCTTTGTAAATTAAGTTGACGGTCGCGTAATTGGTAATTCATCGTGCTCCACTTTATGTCATTGTAGAATACGAGTCCGTGGAAGCGTTTATAGCTTGAACTGCTGTTTGATCCTTCATGGGGCATTCTAGAGCTTGCTGGCTCTGTCGTAATCCCTCCTTCTAGCCTCAGTGTGCCAGCGGCAACCCATCCCACGTGGTGCAGCGCGCTGAAAGGCGCTCCCGGCTCATCCGCCATGTATGATCCGTAACTTGACTCGCCAGCCAGACTTTATGGCTCTTCGAGTTAATGGCATCCATCAGATTCATAAAGGCCGCGCAGTTGCCATTTGCCTCAGCAGATTGCGGCGGTAAATACGGGGACAACTTGACGTTTGTCGAAAGGACGGTATCCTTCTTCACCTTGAGGAGATGCAGATGACGAGAACCGCCCGAAACCGTGACTTTAAGAAAGCTAGGCAAGCGAAGAAGGATGAGTTCTACACCTCACTTAGCGATATTGAGCTTGAGCTGAAGCACTACACGAGCCACTTTAAGGACAAAGTTGTCTACTGCAACTGTGACGATCCGCGATCCAGTAATTTCTTTCGCTATTTTTCCACCAATTTCAAGAAACTCGGCCTGAAGAAGCTCGTCACCACCTGCTATAGAAGCCAAGACGCTAACCTCTTCGGGCAGAAGGGCTCTGATCAAGCTGTCTACCTAGAGTATACCGGCGGCAAGAATGGCAATAGCATCCCGAGTGCTGAGGAAATCGGCATTAAGCTGCTCACTGGCGACGGCGACTTCCGCAGCGGTGAGAGTGTCGAACTGCTCAAACAGGCCGACATAGTGGTAACCAACCCGCCTTTCTCGCTATTCCGGGAATATGTCGCCCAGCTGGTCGAGTACGATAAGAAGTTCGTGATCATCGGCAACATGAATGCCGTGACCTATACAGAGATCTTTCCGCTCTTCCAGGAAAACTTGATTTGGTATGGCCCCAGTGTACGCAGCGGTGACCGTGAGTTCCGTGTGCCGGACGATTACCCCATCACGGCGGCTGGATCGAGAGTCGACGAGCACGGCAACAAATATATCCGCGTAAAGGGCGTCCGCTGGTTCACCAATCTCGATTATCCCGGCCGGCACGAGAACTTGGATCTTCAGAGGCGCTACTGCCCAGATGAATATCCGAAATATGCTAACTTCGACGGGATTGAGGTCAGCAAGACCATGGACATTCCGTACGATTACGATGGTCCCATGGGGGTGCCTATTACCTTCCTCGACAAGTACAGCCCAGATCAGTTCGACATTCTCGGCTCCAGCAAAACCCTCAGCCGGCCAATGTCGCAGGTAGCGAAGAAGGGGGCCTATCAGCAGGGCGGACCCCGTTTCTATCTCCCAAAAGGCGATGGCACCTACCGCCGGATGTACGAGCGCGTAGTTGTTAGAAATAAAAGTCGTGACTGCCAGAGCAGCAGAGAGTAGTTATGTCGTATCGCTACCTAGGTAACAAGACGCGGCTGGTCGATTGGATTGTCGGGGAGGTCACGCGTGTACTCCCGGCGGGCTCATCGATTGCTGACCCGATGTGCGGCACAGCTTCTGTTTCATTGGCTCTGGCCCGTGTCGGCTACTCAGTCACCGCAGCCGATGCACTAACCTTCCCCGTCATTCACGCACGAACACGTCTGCTCGCGAAGCAGGCTCCGGCCTTCAAATCCCTAGGCGGCTACTACAAGGCGCTGGATTGGATGCTCTCGGCTACGCCCGTAGAGGGCTATTTTTTCCAAGAGTTTGGCGAGGCCGGCAAGCCCGCGAACGGGCGTGCTCCGCGCCTCTATTTCTCGGCGGTCAACGCCGCGCACATCGACGGTATCCGAGACGGCATCCGCAAACTGGCCGCAACCGGTGCCATCACCGAGATCGAGCACAGCGTGCTGCTCCATCATCTGATTCTGGCCACTAATAAGGTCGCTAACATTAGCGGCACCTACGGGTATTTCCTGAGCAAGCTCTCCCAACCTTCCCTTCAACCGCTAACATTCGGCGCGATCGAGTTTGAGCGAACACCTGGTAATCACACAGTGCTGCACGGACCGATTGAAGAGCACGCTTCGTCTCTCCGCGTCGATGCGGTTTACCTCGACCCGCCTTACACCAAGCGACAGTATGCCGGAAACTATCATGTCCTTGAGACAATAGCTCGCGAGGACGAACCAGTAGCTGCCGGCGACGGCGGGCTGCGGCCGTGGAGGGAGCAGGCGTCTGACTTTTGCTACCGGCGTAGCGCCGGCCAGGCATTCCGTGAGACGCTTAAGCGGCTAGATGTACCACACGTGTTCATCTCCTATAGCCAGGACGGCCAAGTTCATGAGGAGGAGCTGTTAGCCATCCTGAGCGACTTCGGCAAGGTCACTCTACACGAGCATCCGCATGTCCGGTACCGCAGCAATGCCGGAGTCAAGGATGGATCTGTGCTTGAGCATCTATACCACATCGAGGCCTTTTAACCATGGCGGAAAAACAGAATATCGATCGCATTTGGTGGCGGAATGTCCAGCCGGGCGAGTTCTACAACATAGAGCGATACCATCGGATCAAGAGCGGCGGTGGCTCCCTCTACATCGAAATCCCGAACTCGATGGTTGTTGCGACCCTCAGCTTCCTCGGTGTTACCGGAGCCAACGTGGATGAATTGCCGATCATCACCATCGATGCCGGTGTCGTCGGCCAGCCAGGTGAGTCGGGTCCGATCGAATTCCATAAGAAGAAGGGCGGTCGGATGCGTATCGCGCGTCAGAACCGGCAACAGCCGGGCTCCCAACGCCATCCAGCCTGGGTCGCGGCGCGAGGCTTTCCAACCGCACCCGACGGCGTCGGCAGCACGCAGGAGGCCCTCTCGTACTTCCCTGAAGGCGGGCTCCGTATCTACATCGCGAAGACCATCGAAGGCGACTACTACGCCGGTTTTACGCAGGGGCCGAGGCCAGCGAGCATGAAACGCAACGATCCGACATGGGATTTATACCCAGAAGGCATAGCTGTGGGTGGCGTAATCAATGCGGAAGGAGATAGGTCATGACTAACAAGATCGACGATATCCTGTCCTCCTGGAGTGCAGGCAGGAACGCGCTTCTCTATGGACCGCCGGCCACTGGGAAGACCCGGCTAATTAGCGAGCTTTTTGATGCTCTGAACAACCCGCCGAAGGCTCATAAAGGCATACTCCTCGACGTCGCCGACGCCGCGAAGCCTTTCAGTAGGCCTGAACAGGAAATCACGATCCCGCAACCGATCAAGGTGGTGTGGACTACATTCCATCAGTCCTACGGCTACGAGGACTTTGTGATGGGGCTGCGGCCAGAAATCACCGACACCGGCACCCGTCTCCAGCCGTGGGCTGGGATCTTCCTCGACGCCGCGCTTGAGCTCGCCGACTCTGAATCCGAGTACAAATCGGTTGTGATTTTCATCGACGAGATCAACCGGGGCAATGCCGCTCGCATTTTCGGCGAATTCATGACCTTCTTAGACTTTGATTACCGGGATGGCGGGCTCGTTCCCCTACCGCTTCCACTTCGACAGCTGACCTACGAGGAAGGCCAAAGTGAGGAGATCAGCCGCCCTGGTGGCAAGTCCGCCTCGATTCCCGAGGGATTCACGTTCCCGAGGCATATCTACATTGTCTCGACGATGAACAGCGTAGACCGAGCAGCCGTGCCCATCGACAGCGCCCTTGCGCGTCGGTTCAATCGGATCGAGATGCGCCCCAGCCTCAGCGTCCTCGCCCAGCTCTGGGATCTGGACGAGACCACTATCCCTGCACCGACCGATGCAAACTGGGAAACGCTCAGCCCGTTCGTAACCAGCTACCTCCTCCTCGACCGACTGAACGTCGCCGTCTCCACCGACCTAGGTCGCGAATTCGAGTTCGGCCACGGTCTTCTCACACCGGTATTGGCTAAGAAAACTGCAGACGACGGGACCATACAGCCCGTCGAGGAAAACGATGCCTGGCGCAGCCTCGCCAAGACCTGGGACGAGATGCTGTTCCCCCAGCTTGAGGACAGGTATTCAGGTCGGCCTCAGCAGTTGCTCGATCTCCTACACGTCGACACTGCGCCGCCAGCCGGCGGCTACGCTTGGACGTTACGAACTAACCTGGGCAGCACTGTCGCAGCTAGTACCCTTGCGCCCGTCCGGGTTAGCGAACTCGACATCGAAGTCATCAAGAGGTCCTTCAGGTGGCTGACGCGCTGACAGCCCCGGCGCGAATAGAGCTCCAAGAATACGGCGTACCAGTCGTTCACCCTGCTGAGGATCTCGATCTCCGCTTGCTGGCAGAGGCGAACAAACGCTGGAGTAGAGCACTGGGACTCTCAGTTGATCCTGTCCGGGTGATGGACATGGACAATGGGTTCGTGAAGCTTCGAGCAGAAGGGGTAACAGGTGTCGTCCGAATTGGCGGTACCGATATCGAGATCGCGCCGAAGTTTCTGAGTACCGCTAATGGCAGCTGGCAGGCGGTGTTGTGGCGAATTCTCACGGTCGTCGAGGGCGGTCACGTCGACGACAACCTGACGAGCGCCAATCATCTTACGTCACTATCCATGCCTGACTTACTCGCTGAGATGTTCCTCGCGTCTTACGCCAAGGGCGCAGCTCGCGGTCTTCCGCGCGGATATGTTGCGGAGAAAGCAGCTGGCTTTACGCTTCGGGGGAATCTGGACACCTCGCGACTTGGTGAGTGGGTGGCGCGTCCGTGGGAGCTTCCCTACGTCGCTGATCTCTTGACTGATGACAATGCTTTGGCTCGGCTGCTGCGCTGGTCTGCTGAGTGTCTGGCTGCAACAGTGAAAGAACCTGGACGAGCCCGGGCAGTGCGCGAGATAGCGGCCAGCCTTAACCATGTTGGCAGACAACCTCCTCACCTCTTCGACGCGCAACGAAATGTACTCGGCCTCCAGCACCAAGGACTGGAGGCCGCTCGGATGGTCGGGCTGTTGCTTTTGGAGGGAGCTGGTGTCCACCACGCCGCCGGGCACCAAGCGTTGTCCGGTTTCCTGTGGAACTCAGACGTTATTTACGAAAACTACGTCTACTGGTTGTGCCAGCGCGCGGCTAGTCAGCGCGGCAAACGAATCCAGAAGGGTGTACTCAAGTTTGGAGAGATAATCGCTGGAGAAGGGAGTAGATTGGAAACTGTACCGGATGTGATTTTCCGAGACAGCCGGGGTATCCCTGTCGCTGTCACCGACTCCAAATATAAGCGTCTAGGCTCGAGACCGAAAGCGGCAGACACTTATCAGGTGTTGACTGCGGGTCATGTCCTCGGCTGTCAACGGGTCTCGTTGACCTATCCGGTCGCTGTGAATCGAGAGCCGACAATATGGCGGGTGCTGTCGGCTTTGGGAGGCAGTGATATAGAGTTAACCGTACTGCCAATCAATCTGATGGCGTTAACGCTGCCCGAAGGGCAAGGCGCATTAATCGATACAATCAGTGTCTGGCTGGACGGAGAATTGTTCGATAAAGCCTGATTGAATCGCCACCAATACTTAATACCGCTCAGCAGTATTTCAATGGTCGGAACAAAGACTCTGCATAGGCGTTGTCGTTGCGCGCTATCGGTCCCTGTACTACAACATCACACTCTGCTCGTGTAGTTTTATTCTCCATCTCTGAGGCTTCATTGGCGAATCAATATCGGAATCAAGAGCTAGCTGCATGTTAAAACACTGCTTACTTCTAGTTGACCGTGATAAACCGAACATTACCCATTCGCCAACGACGTGTCCGGTTTAATTGGGATCTAGTTCAGCCGGGGGTTTAAGTCTCTTCAGTAAACATAGTTGATTTTTCAGGGCTCTTTTACGAGAAATCATTCGCTTTTTAATGGATACTGCAATGGATGAGGGCGCCCTAAATAATGCACAGTCTGCTGGTTTGAATTTGTTGCAGTGGCTGCACGGGATGTGTTGGCAAACCGGTTAATTTATTGTAGGCGCGATAGATAGCTTTAAATGAGGAGGTTTGGTACTAAAAAGTGGATATTTCCCCTGATAAACAGAATATAGACTCAGTTTTCTCAAACACCGTTTACTACATTGATTTCTATCAACGTGACTATAAGTGGACAGCTGAACCCGTTCAACGCTTGTTGGATGATATTTATTACCAGTTTGGAGAGGCTTATCAGAAACACCTTGATCTAGATCCGGGTAAAGAAACAGTAACGGCATATTACCCTTGGTATTACCTTAACACTTATGTCACTAATGTGATTGATGGGCGAGTGTATGTCGTAGATGGTCAGCAACGTCTTACGACATTGACGTTGATATTGATTAAACTTCACCACATGGCAAAAACATATGAGTCCAAGACAGCGCCTTGGTTAGAAAACAAAGTTGCAGGTTACAGTGGCGTGGAGCGTAACTTCTGGATGAACCATGTCCGTTTTAAGAGCGTGTTGGATGGGCTGTTCGAGGGAGAAGATCCTGGCTTAATTCAAACGTCTGGAGGTATCACTGCCGTAAACATGGTTAGCAACTACCTGACTATCGATCAGTGGCTTGATAAGTGTATTGATAGCCAGCATAAGCTAGAGACTTTCGTATTCTACTTCTTGTCTAGGTTAGTGTTGATTAATTTGGCGGTTGAGCAAACTGATGTCCCTATGGTGTTTGAGGTTATCAATGATCGAGGTGTGCGATTGAGGCCCTATGAAATACTAAAAGGTAAACTACTTGGGCAGATTGATAAAATTGAGCTAGATAAGGGGAATTACAACGAGATATGGGAGCGGCAAACTAGTAAAGTAAATGCCTATCGAGATAATGAAATAGACGCGTTTTTTCGGTCTTGGTTGAAAGCTAGGTTTGTCCTTTCTCGTAAAGAAGGGCAGCGATTTGATGGTGATTATCACCGAGAGATGTTTAAGAGCGACATGAACCAGGTGCTTGATCTCGAGCACAATTCAATTGCTGTTAAATCGTTCTTAGCAGGTACTTTTCGTTATTATTCAAATCTATACGCGCGAGTTTGGGATGGCGCCCAGAAACTAAACGATGATTATCCCTGTGTCTTTTATAATAATCTTAACGATCTTGATACTCAGTTCATGTTGATTCTTTCTTCCTGCAGGCTGGATGATCCTGAAGAAACGCAAAAAATAGCTTTAGTGTCACGACAGCTAGATCGATTCTTCACTCTTTTGCAACTGCAAAACAGTTACGATAGTAACCAGGTCATAACGGAGCTTTTCCTGGTGGCGAGAGGGATTAGAGATGTGTCTCTTGAAGAAATTGCTCCGGTTTTTGAAAAGCACTTGCGCCATATTCTGGAGCAGAGGCGCTCAGGTGCAGTGAGCGAGAGCTTCCAATGGGGTTACTTCCGTAGTGCTTCGATTGTATCACTCAATAAACGTTTCATTCGTTACTACTTCGCTCGAATTGATCAATTTATCGCAAATGGTATGAAGGTCAGTCCCAAGCATCCTATTCAAGATTTAGTTTCCAGGCGGGGTGAGAAAACCGGTTTCCATGTAGAACATATCTTGTCTAATAACCAGTTTAATCTGGATGCTTTTGGTGGTGATGACGAGAGGTTTGATGCTGAACGAAACAGGCTTGGTGGGATTCTCTTACTGAAGGGTAAAGACAATATATCTAGTTCAAATGAGGTGTATGTCGAAAAGCTAAAAACCTATGCCGGTACTCTTTATTGGAACGAAACTCTTAGATCGGATACATACAAATCAAAGCTTGACTTTGATGCGTTCCGAAAAAGGTACGGTTTGGATTTTCATGAGCTGTCAAAGTTTGGTCCCGATGAATTGGATTACAGGCATAGGCTGTTGTTCGATTTATCCAGTGTCATATGGGGTCAAGACTGAATTTCAATACTGCTGGAGGTTGATTCTGGAGCAGGGGTCGTTAATAGAGTGGCGGTATTTTGAGCAGGTCTAAATCTGAAGAGAGTGTAAATTTTTGGTGTTGGGGTGATTTGGTTTAAGCCTGAAATTGAGGGGCAAGTAGAAGCAATGAGGTCTTTCGATGGATTTGAGCCTAAACAATTCCTATATGTAGAGGGGCGGAGGGTAATCTATTAGAATTTCTATAGAAGCTAATGGTGCCCAGGAGAGGACTTGAACCTCGACGCCGCATTTTATCTGTTTGATTTGTAAGGCTATATTTTTTTTGATTGTCTCGTGGAGGGCCAGTGTGAATACCCATTGTGACATTATTCCCAACTCTGATGATAAGACTTAAGGTTGTTAGAAACAAGCAGGAAGCCTATAGTCCAAATTAATGATAATGATGCGCATTACTAATTAAGGATCGCTATCAATGGAGCAGGGCATGCGTCATAGGGCTTTTAAGAGCGGAAGGGCTGAGGTAAGCGCCAGATTTATTACAAAGCAAGTACTAAGTTAACTCTAATCCAAAATTCAACATGCTAGGTAGGTTCCTGGCTGCAATGCAGTCGATAAAACACCGCATCCCCCCGAGAGCTAATCGCCTATACCATTATGTAATGGCATCTCGCAGCTTTTGGTGGCGTGCCATCACTAATTCTTATTTTCCTAATTTAACTTAGAACTCCTTCATCCAGGAGCGCCCACATGTAACGAGCAAGATAGCTTCGGAACGGGCGACTTCGGTCTGGCTCTAATTTCGCTGGCAAAAAACGTTCTTCAAGAATTTTGCGAGCACGGATAATTGAGCCATCGCTTTCAGGGAAAACATCAGGCATCGCGAAGTAGAAAATTGCTAGCATGTCTGCGGACCATTGGGACAACCCCCAATGCTCTGATACTGCTAGCCTAAGTTCCTGATAATCGAGTCTGCGCCATGCTTCGATGCTGCCAGGGTCGCTTTCGTAACAGGCGGAAAATTCTCGGATCGTTCGGGCTTTACGGCGAGATAAACCGCAGCTAATCAAATCCGCTTCGGTTAGTTTCCAGCTTCCTACCAGCTTATGGTCTGCGCAGCGTGCTTGAATGCGAAAGTATATCGTATTGGCCGCAGCGCGTGATAGCATCTGCCCCACCACAATTTTAGTAACAGCTTCCGCTATGGGCAGCGACTGGGGCTTTAGGGGTTCTAGTGGAGAAAGTTTCTGAAACAGGTCAGAGAGTTGTGGGTACGCGCCTATCAGATGCTGTAGCTGGCTCAATGGTATTTCTCCTAGATAGTTGATACGCATTACTTTTTACAAAAACAAATAAGAATAGAGAGGTTGCACCTTGAGTGGCGATAATTTTCTTCGGACCATTACTGATGTAAGTAGAATCATTACACCGATAGACAGCACGATTCGGTTCCCCGAAGTGCTGGAAATCCTGATCAAGAAGTACGGTAATGCTATTGATTTGTTTTGCGAAATCATCAATGAGTCCGAATCGAGCGCAGATGTATTGGAAAAAATCCGATCAACGGATCGAGATGCGGATCAGCGTATGGCACTTCTAAAGATGTATCGCCGCTGCGTTTCTCCTGTACTCGACACCGAGACTACTAAAAAAATCAGGAAAATTAGCACTAAGTCCCTTATCCAAAATTATGGAAACACGTTCAAGCCGATCTCGAAGCTAAAAGCTCAATTCTCAGGCCTGTCAACAGAGTATAAGTATGCATTGGCAGCACTGATTGGGGAATACGACATGCGGGGACAGCTCGGTTATCAGCTCACAGAGACATTTTTTGACTGGTTCGAAGATCATTTTAAAGATCAGTATTCTATCGAAGGTCCACGTGGTGCCGGGCGTGATATCGAGCTGTCACAACTCTATCCCGACTTTGACGGCTCTTATCCATGTGACTTTGTAATCCGTCGCTATAGCGACCAGGAGGTATTAGCCGTTGGATTTGCTCGCTACGACTCCACGCGAGGCGGTGCGCAGTCTGACGACCGGACTGGCGGCAACTCGAATAAAGTCGAAAAAGCTAAAGCTTTTGACGAATTTACGTCGACTCGTCTCAAATTGATTTTCTTGTCAGACGGGCCTGGCCTCATACATGGGGATACCTGGGAAGAGTCATGTGTGCTGGATGGCCAATGGGACGGACGAGTACGCGTAGTCACGATGAAATTGGCCGCAGCGAGGATAACTCCAGAATGGTTGGAAGGCTAAATCTTGGAAATATCACGGACTTCATTCGGATACGCCTCAATCAGTTGACTATCGACTATAAAACTACAAAGTGGCCCCTCGGGTTCACTCTCTAAGAGTAGAGGTTGATTACCGGCTTTCTTTGCGGTCCCGTTTACATAGTCTCCCATCGGTTTCAAGCCGTGTCGCATGCGGTGTATAGTTGCCTTGGCCGCGCTGAATGAGGCATCGATACCTAGATATCGTCGTTCCAAGTCTCTTGCAGCGTGAAGCGTTGTCCCTGAGCCACAGAACGGGTCGACTACGATGTCACCTGCATCAGAGCTGGCCCCGACGATCATTTTAATCATTTCTAGGTTTTTCTCAGTCGGGTAGCCAGTGATCTTGATGCTTTGGTGATATGCGTCGCGATACTGATCCCAGTAATCAGTTAGCGATGTTTTTTTTCCTTTTGTCCAATAGACTTTGCGGCGCGGATTCCCATTGCTAGACCAGTGGATATCACCTTGTCGATCAAATTCGTCAAGCTTGGTAGGTGTATATTGCCAGTGTTTCCCTGACGGCGGCATGACTCCGCGCCATGGCTGTCCAGTCTCACCATTACGAGTGCCTGGTGCATGAACAGGGACGAGCTTGTATCGTCGCCCAAGGCTATCAAATTTTGGATATTCTTTCTCGATCCATTCTTTCTCCGGTTCAATGCCCGGTTTGTTCCACTTATAAGATTTTGACTTGGAATAAAAGAGAATGTAATCATGTATGTTAGCGTACTGTTTGCTAGTAAAATTCTTGCTACTGCACTTCCTCCGAGTGATGAGGTTACGGAAGTTAGCAGAGCCGAATACTTCGTCCATCACGACTTTCAAGTGACCAAGCATCTGATGACCAATATGGACATATATCGAGCCATCGTCTGCCATTGTTTCGCGCATGAGGATTAGGCGACGTCGCATGAATTCAATGTAGGCAGCTGGCCCCATGCTATCCTTATACGCATGCTCAAGATCTCGAGAATGGAAGTCAAAACCTGTGCCATATGGGGGGTCAAGGTAAAACAGGTTTACTTTTACATTTTCACGTATCAATTCATTGAGAACAAAGAAGTTATCGTCAAGAATGAAGGCGTTCTCTGGGATTTTACTAACTTCTGTCGTGTCCGTGCCGCTTAATAGCAGAAACCGACGCGCAGTCGGCGTGATTATGTCTGCTCGGTCGGCCTTGTTAGGATAGCTGAGCGTGACCTCATCACCTTTCGACGGCAAGGCAATAGGTTCCTGATAGAAATCAGCGGCGGAAATCGCGTCCTTTGAGTGCTGCTCACGTTTGGTGATGCCAGTAGCCATGCTTAGCCTCTTTTATTGGTAACCAGAATAATATTTCTGGCGATTATAGCTAAATAAATCAGTTTATTATAGAATTATATTGAAGTTCGGTGCCTGTAGCAAGCACGGTAACCAGAAAATGTAGTAATGCTGGCGGATGAACGCCCCTAGTAAGATGTTATTCACTCGGATATGAGCGCTTCGTCTACTATTGCGCGTTGTATCCTTGAAGCCATATTTAGCTACGTTAGAAAGACAGTTTTTCACGCTCTTTGGTCAGAGATGGCCGTGCCCACTATTCTCCGCAGTTTCACTGAGGTGTCCTCTTTCTTGCGAGCGCCGCTCTCTTTCGCCGGCAAGCGAGTGTCCGTATGTTTCATATCAATTGGCCGGCTTCTACTCCGGTGTTATGGTATTTCACGCTGAGCCCTCGCGCCAGGCTCAACTGATCCTGCAAGGCAGGAACGGTATCAGGCTTCTATCGAGAAGAAGACTGATAATCTGCCCGCAGACGGGTGATCTATGCCACTGATCACTATATAATGATGTCTTTACGCACCCGTAGCTCAGCTGGATAGAGTAGGTGGCTTCGAACCACTTGGTCGGGAGTTCGAATCTCTCCGGGTGCGCCATTTAAAATGGTCCGCTTTGTGCGGACTTTTTTTGATACAAGGCCAATGTGAATCCCTGGCTCGACGAAAAAATTCGAGTTTGGGTCGCCCACAGGACTGCGCAATTCGCCGAGGCGAATTGCAAATAACACAGTTTGTAAAAAAATATCGAGCTAGATCTTAGTTAGAATTGAGATATAGTTTCATGTCAACAACAGGGAAGATCACTGGGCTTAACTATTATCTGGGAGTGGGCGCATTGGAAGTCTCAATCGGATGATCTTTTGTCAGAAGCTACATTATCGAGCATGCATGCAATAGTACGGAGCGGACTTGGCATCACAGATCCTATGCGTTTCCGGGAGCAACATATCACAAGTTTCATTATTCATTTGACAATATTGTAACAAACCGCCCAAAGGGGTGGGCCGCAGCTTCCTGCTGGTTATACTATGTTTATAGCAGGTGATTCTAAGTCGCGCTTTGTTTTTCAGTAAGTTGAGATTTTTGATCTGAACTAATACAGCTAAATGAGCCAAGGGCTGCCATTCTTTGGTTCAGAGATTCTTGCGAAAAAATCTACTATGTTCCCAGATAGCGGGTCATGTCGCACTGCCCAGCCTTTCGCCCACTGTATCCACTCCGTTATCGCCTTGCCGTCGACATCTATTGTTGAGTCTTGGGTGGCCGCCATTTCCTCTATCCTTTGAATCAGCTCTCGCACTCGGGCGGCCTCTTGGCTCCTGTTGGAAGCAGCAATGAAGCGCTCCCAGCACTCCTCGTCAGCTTTGATTCGCTGTGCCTCTCGATGCCGTCGGCTCCGCTCCTCGTCATCTCGACGGCGTTGGTCCTCTCTTTCCCGCTTTTGCTCTACCAGCAAGGGTCCGGCAGCCTTGAATATCCTCACAATATCCGGAACATCTTCTTCTAGGGTATGCTCGTCGTTTTCCTCTGCCCAGCGAGTCGCAAGGCCTCTGGGGAGCCAGGTCTTTATATTGAGCATCAATCTGCCGCTGAATTGGCGCTCAATTTTGTGGGTTTTGCCTCTGTTCCAAGGCTCGACAAGCTCTTCCTTCGTAAGCGGCATTTTTACTTGTTTGTACCGCTCAGTGATGTTGAACTCCACTGGTATCCCTTCGTAGGTTAGTTCCCACGATTGGTCATAGCTTCCTGGCCCGACCTTGTACCCGCACTTCTCAATAGCTTTGAATATAGTGTCCAATATACGGTGGCGCCTCATTTCAAGGTTAGTGAAGGGCTTCCGGGAATGGTCGCGCATTGACACAGGAAGGTGAGCTTGCCACCGTTTGTTGCGCTGGATCGACGCCTCTCGTTCGTCGCGCCAACGGCTAACTACCGGGTGCGGCTTTACTAGCTTTCTAGGTACACTGATATCGGGTGTAGGGGTCGAAGCAAGAGCCTTTACTACCTCTGGCCTGGGTTTCGTCAGCGCTTTATCAACCTGTTCTATCACTATTGGGTCGCGTGCGACATCATCTGCGAGTTCCGGCAACGGTGTCTGGGTAACCTTTTGTCCTGCTGCGTGTTTGGCCCAGTATCCGCGTGGGGGAATGGGAATATGTCTTCGTCTGCAAAGCTTTGCTAAACCTTGATCTGACAGCCCGACTTCTTTTGAGAGTTTCGTCATTGGCGTTTGCCAGACCAGATCGTAAAGCTCCTTGCGAGTAAATATGTGGGTTTTCATGAGTCGCCTCCGATGTTGATATAAGGGCTGATCTTATAGTTTATATCGGAATTTGCGTCACTGGGGTTGGCAGTTGATGGCACTTGTATAAGGGGAGTGAATCATAGGTGCGGCAAAATATGGCACCATCATCATCAGGCGTTCATCACTGGTTCTAAGCATAACAATCGGGGGTGGAGAGCCTGAGCCACTAACGTTAAAACCGCCCCGAAGGGCGGGGTCCTGCTGCTTCCTGCTGGCTATACTGTGGTTATAGCAGGCGATTTACAGTCGTGCTTAGTTTTTCACTAATTTGTGGCTTTGGATTACATCATCGTCAGTAGCCGCGGCCCGATTAATTGTCCTGGCATCGATCTAGAAGCGCCTGAATACTGCGCTCTTCACTCGCCTTCATATTCAGGCCATAGACTCTTACGATCCGTACAAACCTTGCTACATAGCTGCACTGGCCTGATGGTGGCAGCCATTCATCAGGGCCTCGGGCACCCTTGCTTCGATTGAGACTCGCTTCCACAGGTATTAGGTTTACGGGGTCGTTGGCGAAATTCTCTCGTTCCTGCTGAGACCACTGAGCGGCACCCCGGTCCCAAGCCCAGCGCAGTGGCACAACATGATCAATATCGATCTCTGATGAGTTCTGAATGATATTTTCCGTAAACGGGGATACCCAACGACCTGTTGTGACCCTGCAGCGCCGGCTGTCCGCGAATCGCACCTGAGTGTTAGAGGTCGCAATCAATGCCTCTGCTCGACTATCCTGGCAATCCCCGTCAGCGTCATCCCACCCTTGGCCGAACCGAGATCGGTCATAGCCGCTACTCGATGCAGATCTTGTCGTGGAGCGTGGTAGAGGCTCTGAGGAGACCTTTGAGACTGCTGAGCGACTCAGGTTAGCTGGGAGCCTCCCGCCACTGTCGAGGCACGCCTGAAGGGTCTCAAAGGGCCGGTAGTTTCGAGTCCGCTCGTAGTAACTACTCTCCGGTGGGTGACAAATGTCAGAGTTCGATTTCTTGACGATTTGGCTCTGAGCGAGAGCTTGAGGAGATGTGGCTATCAGGGCAACAAAGACCAGGAATACAGCTATAGGTGCTCGTGTTAATGCTTTATTGCCCATGGGGTTGCCTGCTTTTCGTTGTTTTCGCGGTGAGTATAGTGTTTTTTTGTTTGGCAGGGAGGAAAAGCTTCATCCGTGTACGATTAGCGGAGGCTCGTGATAGTACAGGAGAACAGCAGATTGCTACCGACGCTAGTCTGGCAGGCGACTGGGGTATAGCGAACATCAGGCTGTCGAACCTGCTCCATGGCATCTAGATTGAACTCGGGGCTGAACTTTCTTCTCTTCGACTTAAACACTACGTTTGCCTATAATCAGGCTTTTCTGAAATCTCCGTAGAATCGGGGTAAAACCTATCTGGCATATAATGGACTTGGCAATTCGGCAAATCATAGAAGGCGAATGAAAATGTCACCTAAGCTAAAAAAGCGACACGGGATAATCACGGCCGGCATTGTAGTTTTTATCTGGATCAATGCGGTATTTTTTTCTGACGGGTGGAGAACAGACGCGGGAGTAGTGCAAAACCTGCAACAAATCAGAATAGTTCTCAGACAGAGCGAGCGAATATATCACTACGGTGAACCTGAATCCCCTAATAGCGTGGTTAGGCCCTTAATCTATGCAGAAGATAGAGCTGGCGTGTCATTTCGCACGATATATTTATTCTCGCTTACTAGTATTTTTGCAGTGATGTCCGTACTTGTTATCATTCTTGCCCCAAAAGATTAGGTGGGCCGCTGCTCGCCAGTGAATCGGCGCCGGTGGCGCAAATCCTTGGGCGGCACGCCGCACTCAGTCTCTTGCAGCAATCGGTGATCTGTTCGTCTGTATATCGCTTCTTCACGTTCAATCTACTCTGCTAGGGGTATTTGGCTCTAAATCGCACTGCTACTCAATTATGAGGTGACGTCGTCGGTTCACCCGGTCTTTCTTCACGCGTGCGGCGGGCCATGTCCTCGTCTCTGGACTTGCCGGTGCCGCCAAAGGCTTGTGTGCCCTCGGTCTCTGTCTGCCGCTTCCAGCGTGACAAAAAATTGGAGCCTATACCCAGCTCACGGGCAACCGGGGCACAGCTGACGCCGTGCTGTCGAACCTGCTCAATGGCATCTAGATTGAACTCGGGGCTGAACTTTCTTCTCTTCGACTTAAACACTACGTTTGCCTATAATCAGGCTTTTCTGAAATCTCCGTAAAATCGGGGTAAAACCCCTTGGAGGGGTGGTGCAATGACCGTCTACGATCGCGAGCGCGCACTGCAGGAACGCCTTAATTCATTTTTCCATAAAAATTTTGCTCTACCTGACTTGGACTACTATTCCCGCCTGGACAGAAAGGCACTTGCTGGGCTGAAGGCCGTTCTTAGCGATATCAATAACATCTTTACTATGAAAATTTGCTTGGAATTTGGTACTTGGCTCGGCGAAACCCTTCAATTGGATGCTAAAACTCGAGGTGAACTTAGAAATTCGATTCTACAAAGCCAACCCAACACCAACGGCTTTGATCTAGAAATTCCAGAGCCTGTCGGCGTAGTCGCCGAAGTAAAGTGCAATGTACCGATAAACGGAGGTTCGGTTTACGGTTCTGCTCAACGCAACGGGATCGTGAAAGATATAGACGCTCTCATGGAGGGCAAGAGCAAATCACGGATCGATCCCACCAACTGTCTTAAGTTTCTCGTTCTTCTAGACACACCTGAGGTAAGAGCTGCGACAAGGCATCTTGTCAAAAATTTGAAGCGGCACAAAGAGGCAGTGGTGTTCGTTGAGCCAGGAATCAAGCCCGACTGCAGGCACAATCTCTACGTCGTCCACGTCAGTGAATCGTAGTCAGCCGCAACTACTGAGGGGCAAGTATTACAGTAGTCTTAAGTGAATGCGGGCTAGTTCATATGGTGAGAAGGAACTGGCAAGTCACCTATCATTTTTGAGGCATGTTCTACACCGACTTCACGGGCACTTCAGTAGGTCTTTATAGGTTAGGCGCTCGGTTCTAAGCTTGTATAAGGGAAGTCAATCACAGGAGCCGGCAAAATATGGCACCATCATCATCAAGACATCCGCGTTGGTCCTAAGCATTACAACTTTTGATGGGCTTCGACGTTACCAGATATACCATGTCTTCGAGCGCCAAGCGAGACTGACATGCCCGGTTTGAGGCATTCGGCCACCATCACCGCCTTCTCTTCTGCGGTGTACCGTCTGCGACGCTGTACCCCGGTTATGACTTCGATTCTATCCATTCTTAGACACTTCTTAAGCCTAGTGCTATGCCTAGGTCCTAACATCAAACGAAGTGTCCGGTTTAATTGGGGGCTAGTTCACGGAAGAGTTAAGGTGGCGCGGCTTTGCGCCCGCATAAGGCGTGACATGTTGACTCTTTCCGCCTGCATCGCCTTGTTGGGCGGCGCCGCACTGACAGCTTCCGGAAGGACCTCTGGCCGCTCAATCATCATTGATCGGAACAATGGGGTCCGTCTCCACCTGATAGGCATGTTCTAAGGCCCTAAGCATTTCGATCTGTACTAATTGCAGCTCACGGGAAGCGACGGCATCTTTGAATGCATTGTTCAAATGCAGTAGCGCATGACATTTATTGGGTTTAGTTGGAACCGAAATGTAGATTGGCACACCGCCTTCGACGCAGGCCCCGACAATTCTCAAGACTTTTTCGGAAGTGAGCAATTCGCTTGCCTTTCCAAGAGGCTGCAAGGTCAGACCGCCTTCCTCTCCGCCATTTAGCCTAACAATAATCTTTGATCGATCAGGACGCCACCCATCATCAAGTTGAGGCATGATTCTCCATCCGCAGTACCAAGTGCGACAAACCTCCGGCCGGTTCTTGTAGATTCCACAACCACCCTCAGGCAACAGATTTTGGCAAGGCACATCGGCTAGCTTCTTTAGGGTCGGCTGCTCAATACGCAGAGTTACGCAACACGCGGTGCATCCACCGCACTCTCTGCCAGGGACCAATTTGCTTTCCAATTCAATCATGGCTCAAGCCGCCCAACATCTATATCGTGCGCCAGCACGGTTATCCAGTCTTTCTGCGCGACATCTCAATAGACTGTTTTCTCAAGTGTCGTTGTTAGCTAGCTGAAAGACAACGAACCCAAATGCCGCTAGCACGTTCCTGTCAGATCAGCGCGCGCACGCTTATTCATAGAGTCGTGCAAGCACGAGCATAGAGATACGTTTAGAGCAAAAACTGCAGAAAAGCAATTGTTTGCGTGGGGTATTACAATCGCTGTAGAACCCTTTCCCGCTAAATCTAAAACAGCCTTGTTTCTCTCAGTGTATTCTTTCTAGCTTCTCTTGCCTTCTCTGCCTCCAAGCGTTTTTCGTGTTCTGCATCGATAGTCGTATAAACTTCTTTCAGTTCTATAGGTGTGCAATCGTATCTAGTTCTATTGCCGGCTCGCATAGTTGATGCGGCGCCGCTCATTCTGTTAATGCGCCAAATCTCTTCTTCATCGGTAAAAGGGCCTTTTTGTTTAAGTGTTATGGAATCTGGAGAGAAGAACGCTGTATCTCCGGTGTTAGCCGCGGTTCCTTCAGTTAAGAGTCGAGAAAAAGTCTTGACGTTAAATTCAAAATTCCGGTCGCCGAGAGCGAGGCTGAACCAAGTTTTGTCTTCGGAATGAACTGCAATCAGACTTGAATAATAAATCTCAAGGTCTGGTGCGCATAGCAAGTATAAGTCTGATTCGATTTCGTCTGAATTTGCGTTTGTACTGATGCCAATTACTAACAAAGCGCAATATAGATACCGCATAACTTATTCTCTTTTCGTTAGTCTAAAAATCCCGTAGGTCCCTTTATACCGTGGTTTGTAGTTCCAGCGCCAGCGCTTCAAGGCAGGGATTCGTCTCGACATGGAGGATAGACCCGCAGCTATGGTTGCCCGGTTTGGGGAAGTATGGGTTATCGTTGGTCCCGTGTTCTATTCAAGGATTCCAGGGCAGTAGATTGAAGAGCATTAAAAGGGTGAGTCTTTAGTCGCAGTGCCTTACGCTTTACTTAAAATCATTGTCAGTCCTAGTGGAGTGGTGATACAGGTGTATCTCAAAGATCATGAAAGTTACGATTGGGACGACCATAGGCGGTTTCAGATCATCGTGGGCGGAATCGAGCAAATCACGGGATTGGGGGTTTAGCTCTAGAGTGTGTGGGAAGCTGCTCGTCTAACGACTTGTATAAGGGAAATGAATCCATAGGAGCCGGCGAAATATGGGGCCATCATCATCAGGGTATTCGGATTGGTTCTAAGAGTAACAACTTCCTCTGACACTCATTCCTTAGGTAATAATAGTTCGCATTATCGTTTGTTCGTGATATCGCTCCGGCTCTTAGCATCAAGCCAGTCCCTGGCCCTAGGTCATTGGTGTGGTCTAAGATTACTTCGTTCCCATATGATCAGAACCCCGCCCTAACAAACCAATTCTTAAACATATCGAGCCGCATCTGGTCAGGAATTGGTTTTACATACCAATTCAATGCTGGCGTAACCCTTTGAATATATTCATATAAAACAAAAGGGTAGGCCTTGTTCTATTGCATTCTAACAAGGTTAATAAATCGTACGGCACAATCTGGTCACATTGCCAATTATTTAAGCTAGGAAAACACCCGACACCGTGTTGGCTCTGTCCTACTATCTGCTCATAGATAGCTATAAGGAGACCTCAGGTGGCAACGATCAGAAAGCTTCGGGACAAGTGGCAAGCTCAGATTCGTCTAAAGGGAATCAAGCCCATTGCTAAGTCATTTGATAAGAAGTCTGACGCAGTTAACTGGGTGCGTGTCACAGAGTCGAAGGTCACGCTGGGGACGTTCGTTGATCCCCGAGCATCAGACAATGTATCCCTGTCAAAGTTGATTGATCTCTATCTTGATCGAATCAGACAGCAGGGGAGGGAGAGCAAGCCTGAGACCTCGCGTTTAAAGCGCTTGGGGCGCGTTTTGGGCGACGTTAGCTTGAGCAGGCTGTCAGTCTATACTCTGAGTGGATATCGCGACCAGCGACTCCTGGAAGCGAATCCCGCGACGGTCATTCATGAGCTTAGTTTGCTGACGAGATTGCTGAGACTAGCGGGGACTGATTTTGGCATTCCGCTGCCTCAGGGAGTCCCTAGTATAAGACTACCTAAGATGCCGTGTGGTCGAATCCGTCGTCTGTCAGAAGACGAGGAGCAAAGACTGTTTGCGGCTGCTAAAAGCGACCCGGAGATGCATGACATTATATTGCTGGCAATGGAATGTGCTACCCGGCGCTCTGAACTTCTAAGCATTGAAAAGACAGATGTAGACCTTGATCGCCGGACGTTGACTCTGAGAAAGACCAAGAGCGGATTGGAAAGGGTCATACCGCTGTCTATGGTTGCTTTGGAGGCAATTCAGAGACGTATGAGTGATGGTGTTAAGGTTTTCAATTTAAGCCCGTCAGTGGTCTCTCAGCGATTTGCAGCTATAAGTAAGAATGCCGGGATTGGTGGGTTGAGATTCCATGATCTTCGTCATGAAGCAGTTAGTAGATTCTTTGAGAAGGGATTGACCACTGTGGAGGTAGCAGCTATCAGTGGCCATCAGAGTCTGTCAATGCTGCAGAGATATACACACATCAAGCCGGAGCATCTGGTGAAGCGATTAGACACTCTAGTGAAGGTAGCCCTCGCTTGAGATCTCCCAGTCAATTTGGGCTCTCAAGTCGTTACTAATACTGACCACTTGGCTACCTAGTCTAAGACGGGTCGTCATGCGTAACTTCTTAATAAGGTAAGTTATCCAGCCAGCATCAACCGGACGGGGTTCGGTTCCTGGAGCGTCATCCCTCTTGTTATAGGAAATTTTCAGGACCACGGTCTCATTGTTTCCAACTTTGACATACTTCCTACATGCAGGACATTTTTCGATAGCTGCTGCCATTTCAACCAAGAGTTCGGGTGCATAGAGTTCCACTGGAATCCCGAAGGAACCATGAAAGTGAGGGCGTCCTTGTCGGGAATGCATCTCCAACACTAGAATGATTGGGATAGGATGTCCTTGGAAGAATGGTCGAAGAGCATTCCGTATACAGTCTCGAATGTAATCCAGCGAGCAACCTTTTAAGATCTTGGCTTGATTGGAGGGGGATACATTTACAGTAAGAGCTATAGTCACCAATGATTGATCGTTTAGAAGGCAGTGTACTGAGCAGGCCACCTCGATTTCTACTTTTGACTTGAATTGAAAGGGTAGGCATGGATCTGACTCACTAGTTATTGCCCTATACTCTCGTGTAAGGGGGTCTATAAATTTAACTACTGCGTGGGCTTCTCTGAATTTGGCTGAGGTTCCGGATTTTACTGGCTTGTAGCGTTTCTTTGCCGCGGCCTTTTTTCGGGTTTTTCGTGGCGAGCCAGATGACATCGGCGGTACGGAAGGTATGTCAAATGGGCTGATTTCGTGTCGAAGCTGCATAGGTTATTCACCAGTGAAATACAAACATGGCTTTTATCCTAGCAGCGCGGATCGCGGGAAAAAAGAGGCGGGAGGCGAGATTTTAACGTCGGCCTTTCTTAGTTGTAGATATGGAGTGCTAGCTTCTAGCTGAAGGCAGCGCGCCTGTTGTCACAATATAATTGCAACAATAATATTAATTTAATTAATAGCTACGAAATTTCTCTTTTACGTTCCACTGAAAAACCAAAAAACTGAGATCTGAGCCTCTTTGAAGCTCAAAAAATCGTCCGGCCCGAATACTGTTTTTCGGAGCATGGCCAGATTATTCTATGATTACGGACTACTCCCAGGCTTCTGTGAATTCAAGCGGTATGCTCGTTTGGTCCGCTGCTCGAAATCAGCGTATGTGATCACTAGGTCGTCAAAAGGGTATCTAAGTTTGTGCAATGCCGTGAGCTTTTGTTTGAAGTCGAACTCTCCACCTCCATAACTTTTCACCGTGACATCGGTGCTGCCTTGGCCAATATGCCCAACTATGGACTGGATGAGGTCTTTAGTGACATTTGCTTTGGTTAGCCGCTCAACGACATTATGCCTAAAGCAGTGGGGAGTACCCTTCACACCTAAGGACTTGAAGAAGCTTCGGCAGAATTCCCCGATAGCTTTGCCGTATCCGTCACCTTTATCTGTATATATAAGCTCGGGGAATAGGCGCGGCTCTGCTTTCCGGCGCATTGCAGCTACATATTCTAGAAACCCTGCATCGATTAGTGCTTTGTGAATTGGAACGTTGCGAGGGAGCCTACCTTTTATGCTTTGATCGGGTCGGTCTTCGTTCAAGTAAAAATGAGCAGTCTTACCCTGAGCGTCTGTAATTATGTCGTCTACATATAGTTGACAGGCCTCGTTTAGTCGACAGCCGGTGTAAGCAAGTATGAGGGGTATCCAGAACTTGGATGGCTCTTTCCCTTGCTTTTGCGCTGGCCACGGATCTTGGTTGTAGAGGTAGCTTGTGAAAACCCGCATCAGATCGTCGTCTGAAAATGCGTGCCTTCGTCGGCCAACACGCCGGTCTTTAAGCTTTAAGTCTTTAAATGGGCTGTCAGGCAGGTCGTCGTACCTGAGTGACAGCCAAGTAAAGAACGACTTCGTCCGTGTTAAGTGGTCTTTTTGGGTCTTAGGAGATATGGTTTCGCCTTTGTGTTGCTTGATCACTTCTTGCATCGAGAGGGCTTTGTAGGGCGAATTAACGCCGTGCATTCTAGGGGGCAGCAAAGACAGCTTTTCAACGAATAGGTTGGCCTCGCTTCGCTTAATATCATCTATAGGGCGGTCGCCAAAGAAATCTGTCAGAAGTCTGAGAGTTGCTGTTTGTTGCACTTTGGTAGTTTGGCTGTCCCAGGTTTTGCAGCTTAGGTAGTCCTCGACTGCGTCGCGTAGGAGTGGAAGTCTCGCAGCGCGGCCGGGCAGCGGACGTGGATTAGATCTCTCACCACTGTATGACTCATCCCTTCGTTGTTCTAACTCATCAAGGTTGGACTTGATTATTCTCGCTACAGCCTCATCGCCCATCTTGGTGTGCTCTTCGTCAGGCATGTCGATGTCCAGTGTCCACTCGTCGTCCTTTGTGACATTGAAGCTAACCGTGTAATCCGTCCTCAGAGGTTTGTTGCGAGTTTTTTTCATCTCATCGAGTCCATTCAGTTGATTATCGAAAGCGACCATATACGCCCTCGCCAATCGCTTGGCAGTCGTCCTGTCACTAGTATGTAATGGACTACGCACTTCTGAGCTATTGCCAAAGTGGGCAAGGTAGCGTGCTGGAATCCGGACGCGGAAATAATAGCGCCCGTGACGATTTTTCCAAATGAAATTTGCCATTTGTGGAACCCTTTGCGGTACCATGGCCAAATCACGATGAAAATCGCTAAAATAATTGTTTATAAATCAAGGGGATATATCTGTGGTGCCCAGGAGAGGACTTGAACCTCCACGACCTTTCGATCACTAGCACCTGAAGCTAGCGTGTCTACCAATTCCACCACCTGGGCATTGCGGGGTGAAGCTTTTCAGAGCGCGCATTTTGCCCATCTGCACCCATGCTGTCAATGGGGTCGACACAAAATCTTCAAGAATTAAGCTGCTCAGGCGTGTATACTGCCGCAAAATAGCGACGAAACGAGAAAATAGAGAAATATGTCAAACCGAAAGCAGGATCGTAACACCCCCACAGGCAGTGCTCCCATCAAAGACCCCTTCGCCAACCGCGAGGCGGAAAACTACGAAAAACCCATCCCCAGCCGCGAATTCATCATGGACTACATGGAGAAAGTCGGCGAGCCGGTGAGTTATGAGCACCTGTGTGAGCACCTGGAACTGACTGATGACGAGGATCAGCTGGAGGCCCTTCGCCGCCGCCTGATCGCTATGGCCCGTGATGGCCAGCTCATCAGCAACCGCCGGGGTGTGTACGGTCTGGCGGACAAGATGGAGCTGATCAAGGGCCGCATCCAGGGTAACAAGGAAGGCATGGGCTTCTTTATTCCGCAGGATGGTTCGGGCGACCTGTTCCTGAGTCCGGGCGAGATGGTCAAGGTATTTGACGGTGACATCGTTCTGGCGCGGGTGTCGGGCGTGGATCGGCGTGGCCGCCGTGAGGGCATGATTGTGGAGGTGCTGGAGCGCCGCACCACGCAGGTGGTCGGACGTTTCTATCACGAGAGTGGCTTTGGCCTGGTGGTCCCGGACAACCGGCGCATCAGCCAGGAGATCCTGATTCCGGAAAAAGACATTGGCAAAGCCAAAGACGGCCAGTTTGTGGTGGCAGAAATCCGCAGCTACGCTGATAGCCGCCGTAAGGCCATTGGTGCCATCACGGAAATCCTGGGCGACCACATGGCGCCGGGCATGGAGATTGATGTGGCCCTGCGTGGTCATGACATTCCCTTTGAGTGGCCCAAGGATGTTGAGCGTGCCGTCGAGGGCCTGACCGAAGAAGTGGCCGAGTCTGATCTGGCCAACCGCATTGATCTGCGTCACCTGCCCTTTGTCACTATCGACGGTGAGGATGCCAAGGACTTTGATGACGCGGTGTTCTGTGAGCCCATGGACAATGGAGGTTCACGCCTCTACGTGGCCATTGCCGACGTGTCGCATTATGTAAAACCCAATTCGCCGCTGGACGATGAGGCGCAGAAGCGTGGCAACTCGGTGTACTTCCCGGGCCACGTGGTGCCGATGTTGCCCGAGGTGCTGTCCAACGGTCTGTGTTCACTCAAGCCCAAGGTCAATCGTTTGACCATGGTGTGTGAGATGGAGCTCAGCCCCAGTGGCCAGGTCGAGCACTACCGCTTTTATGAAGGCGTGATTTTCTCGCACGCCCGCCTGACCTATACTGAAGTGGCGGACATGCTGGAAGAGTCGGACAGTGATGTTCGGGCCAGATCTCGCGATCGCCTGCGTGAACGTTACGCCGATGTGCTGCCGCACCTGGAAACGCTGTATGCGACCTATCTGAGACTGGCGAAGTGCCGGCAGGAGGCCGGTGCGCTGGATTTCTCCAGCACCGAGACCCGCATTGTGTTTGGCGAGACCCGCAAAATAGCCGAGATCGTGCCGGTGATCCGCAACAATGCCCACCGCCTGGTTGAAGAATGCATGTTGGCGGCCAACGTCTGCACCGCGCGCTTCCTGGAAGACTCCGACCTGCCGGTGCTTTACCGCATCCATGAAGGCCCCAACCCGGAGAAGCTGGACAACCTCAGCGCCTTCCTGCGGGAGATGGGCCTGGTGCTGACCCGCAAGGACAAGCCCGAACCGAAAGACTATCAGCGGATTCTGGAAAGCGTCGGCGATCGCCCGGATGCGCATCTTATCCAGACCATGCTGGTGCGCTCGATGCTGCAGGCGGTCTATGCGCCGGAGAACATTGGCCACTTTGGTCTGGGCTTTGATGCCTATACCCACTTTACCTCGCCCATTCGCCGTTACCCGGACTTGCTGGTGCACCGGGCGCTGCGTTTCCTGATTCGTGAGGGCAAGAAAAAGCAGCAGATCCGTCAGGTGGACGGTGCGCCCGAACTGACGCGCAAGGAAATCTATCCGTACCAGTTAAAAGACATGCAGCATTTTGGTGAGACCTGTTCGACCTACGAGCGCCGCGCCGATGCCGCCAGTTATGATGTGCAGGACTGGCTGAAATGTGAGTATGTGCAGGATCGCGTCGGTGATGATTTTGAGGGCACGGTGGCCTCGGTCACCGGCTTTGGCCTGTTTGTCATGCTCAACGATATTTATGTGGAAGGCCTGGTACATATCACCGCGCTGGCCAACGACTATTACAAGTTTGATCCGGTACACCAGATGCTGGTCGGCGAGCACAGCGGCACCACCTTCCACCTGGGTGACTCGGTGCGGGTGCGCGTTGCACGCGTAGACCTGGATGATCGCAAGATTGATCTGCAGCTGCTGGACTCCAGCGGCAACGTCGCGGCTGACAGCAAAGCCAAGGGCCGGGGCGGTAAGAGCGGTGCCAAGGGTGGCGGCAAAGGCAAGGGCTCAGGCAGGGGGGCTGGCAAGGCATCAGAGAAAGGCGCGAGCGCCAGAAGCGGCGACGGATCTGCGCCCGCCAAGCGTAATGCCAAGGTCAAAGACAGAACGGGCGGCGCTGGTAAAGCGGGCGCCAAGACAGGCACAAAGGCCGGTGCTAAAACCGGGGCTGCCAAAAAGACTTCAACCAAGGGCGCACCCAAGACTGCATCCAAGGCTGGGGCAAAAGCTGGAGCAAAAACAGCACCAAAAACTGAGCAGAAACCCGCCCAGAGGCGTAAGCGCAAACCGGACCAGACCGCCGCGCAGCGTCGTGCCCGGCAGCCGGTGAAGGACTCGCAGCCGTCTACTAAAAAAGCGGCTAAACAGCCGGCCAGACAGCCCGCACAGCAAGACGCGGGCGGCAAGAAACCGGCGGGCATGTTCAAGCGCCTGATGCGAAAGCTTGGGGTGTCTGATTAATGTCCGCACGCGAGTGGATTGTGGGCATTCATGCCGTCAGCGAGTTGTTGCGACGGCACCCGGAAGATGTGCACGAGCTGTTGCTGCAGCAGGAGCGCAGCGACCAGCGCATTGAGGAAGTGCGGACGCTGGCGCAGGAGCTGGGACTACTGTTTAAGGTGGTGCCGCGCGCCGAGCTGGAAAAGCGTATTGCCGGCGACAGTAAAAAGTCCGCAAAAGGCGCGCGACCTGGTAAAAATGGCCCGGTGCATCAGGGTGTAGCCGCGTTGTGCCAGTGGCGTGACACCGTCAAGGATGAAGCCTTCCTCACGGCGCTGTTGGATAAACTGCCACATCCGCCTTTATTACTGGTTCTGGATGAAATCACCGATCCGCATAACCTGGGCGCCTGTCTGCGCACGGCCGATGCGGCCGGTGTGGATGCGGTGATTGTGCCCAAGGATAACTCGGCGACGCTGAACCTGACCGTTCGCAAGGTGGCCAGCGGCGCCGCGGAAAAGGTCAATCTGGTCGCCGTCACCAACCTCAGTCGCACCCTGGCGGCGCTGCAGCAACGCGGCATCTGGATCAGCGGCGCCGCCGGTGAAGCCACGCAGAGCCTGTACGAAGCCGACCTGACCGGCCCGCGCGCGCTGGTCATGGGCTCCGAGGGCAAGGGCCTGCGCCGCCTGACGCGTGAACACTGCGATTTCCTGATCTCCATCCCCATGGCGGGTGCAGTCAGCAGCCTCAATGTCTCAGTAGCAACAGGTGTTTGTCTGTTTGAAGCCGTAAGACAACGCTCAGGCAACTGAAAAACTATCTGCGTTGCCATTGCTTCGTTAAAAACAGGCTTAAAATGCTCATTTACACGTCGTAAACTCCGCTTTTGCGCCTGTTTTTGCCTCGCACTGGCTGCCTCGAATACGTTTTTCAGTCGCCTGAGGGCAAATTAGATTGCATCTGTTAGCAACTTTCCCTAAAATGCCCGGTCCCTGAATTCCTGCCGGAAGGCACGTCTGCAGCCAAGTGAAGGCTGAACAGCAGATTGAACCGGGGTTATTGTTCACTCCTTGTCTTACCGACATTTGTCACACTAACTGTGCATGCGGAAGACTTATTGCCATAAGGAGTCTCTATGAGACATTATGAAATTGTATTTGTAGTACACCCTGATCAAAGCGATCAGGTCCCCGCCATGGTTGAGCGTTACAAGCAGATGGTCACCGAGAGCGGCGGCAAGATCCACCGTGAAGAAGACTGGGGCCGTCGTCAACTGGCTTACCCGATCAACAAGATTCACAAGGCTCACTACGTGCTGATGAACGTAGAATGTAACCAGGAAGTGCTCGACGAAATCGTCACACTGTTCCGTTACAACGATGCCATCCTGCGTAACCTCGTAATCAAGACTGACGAAGCCGTGACTGAAGAATCCCTGATTCTGAAGGGCGAGCGCGAAAGCCGTGAGCGTCGTGCCCGTGCCGAGCAGAAGCGTCGTCTGGAAGATGAAGCCGCTGAGCGTCAGGCTGCCCGCGAAGAAGCGGAAAGCGACAAAGACGATGACAGCGACGACAACGATTACGATGGCGACGACGCTGACTCCGATGACGACAGCGACGAAGACGACAAATAATCACAGTTTTTTTAAAGGATATTGACCATGGCACGTTTTTTCCGTCGCCGTAAGTTCTGCAAATTTACCGCAGAAGGCACAAAGCAAATCGATTACAAAGATCTGGAAACTCTGAAAGCCTATATCTCTGAGACAGGCAAAATTGTTCCCAGCCGTATTACCGGTACCAAGGCGCGTTATCAGCGTCAACTGGCGACTGCCGTCAAGCGCGCGCGTCACCTGGCCCTGATTCCGTACACGGACAGCCACAACGTTTGATTCCTGTTTATACAGGGCTCTTACTGAAATGAGAGTGATATGCGGGGTTTAGCACAATACGCAATGAACGGCCGCCGTCAGGCGATCACGGTTGCGTTTTTGTGCGGTCTGATCCCGCTGGCCAACATGCTGAGTCCCGCGATACTGGGCCTGGTGTGTTTACGACACGGGCCGCGCGAGGCGTTGCTGGTGGCAGTCTGGGCAGCGCTTCCGCTGCTGGGGTGGGCGATGGCCGGGGATATAACCCCGCTGATCCTGCTTCTGGGGGTGTTTGCACTGGCCACTGTGCTGCGGCAGACCTCGTCCTGGCAGCCCACGATACTGGCGGGCATTCTGGTCGGGGTGGGCGCTGAGCTGACACTGCGGCTGCGACCGGAGTTTCTGGCGCTGCTGACGGAACAGGTTGAAATGTTCCTGGCCAGTGGTGCGGCGGAGATGCCGGAAATGCCTGAGATGTCGGCAGGCATGATGCAGGGTGTCCTGATCAGTCTGTTTGGCGTCATGCACATGTTCCTGGCGATATGCCTGGTGATATTGGCGCGCTGGTGGCAGGCCTTGTTGTTTAACCCGGGTGGTTTTCAGCAGGAGTTTCACCAGTTTCGCCTGCAGCCCAGGGTGGCGGTGGCGTTAATGGCGCTGTTTGTGCTGGCAAGTTTCGGCGTGACAGTGCTGGCCGGTTGGACAATGTATTTTGTTATGCCCTTGTTTTTTGCCGGTGTCGCGCTGGTGCATGGGTTGGTTGGGATCAAACATTTATCGCGGCTTTGGCTGATCGCATTTTATATGCTCATGCTGAATCCGCCGCTGGCCCAGTTGGTAGCCGTGTTCGCACTTGCGGACAGTTGGTACGACTTCCGGGGCCGGATTCAGAAGCAGACTTGACGAAATTAGCGCTAAAATTGAGGAAAACAACATGAACGTAATATTACTGGAAAAAGTAGGTCGTCTTGGCGGCGTTGGTGACACAGCTGCGGTGAAAGCAGGTTACGCACGTAACTTCCTGTTCCCGACAGGCAAAGCCATTCCGGCCACCAAAGCCAACCTGACTGACTTTGAAGCCCGTCGTGCTGAGCTGATGGCTGCGCACAACGAGAAAGTGGCCGCTGCCCAGGCCCGTGCTGACAAGATCAAAGGCCTGCGCGTCGAGATCGAAGTGAACGCTGGTGACGAAGGCAAGCTGTTCGGCTCTGTTGGCACCAAGGACATCGCTGATGCCGCCAACGCTGCTGCTGGCAGTGATCTGGTGAAATCAGAAATTCGTCTGCCGATCGGTGCGATCCGCGAAATCGGCGACTACGAGATCAGCGTTGACCTGGGTTCTGAAATTGAAGAAACCATTACCGTTGCGGTTGTTCCTGCCAAACAGCAGGCCTGATTGATACCGGTAACGCACGCCCTGAGGGGCGCCAACTGCTGGTTGTGAAGACAACCGGGTAGTGGGAGAATAGAGCACCGCCGCCTTCGGGTCGCGGTGCTTTTTTTTGCCAGTTCATGCCGGAAACTCAGCAATATGTCCGAATCCAAGGAATCATCATCGCCTCGCGCTGCCGGCGGGGCCTCGAGCAACAGCGTCCTGTCATTAAAAGTCCCGCCCAACTCAGTGGAAGCCGAACAGGCGGTACTGGGTGGCCTGATGCAGGACAACACCGCCTGGGATGATGTCGCCGAAGTATTGCAGTCGGAAGATTTTTACCGCCACGAACACCAGCTGATTTTTAACGTCATGCTGAAACAGGTGGAGACCAGCAAACCCATTGACGTGGTAACACTGGTGGAAGCGCTGGACAGCCTCAATGAACTGGAAACCGCCGGCGGCCCCGAATACCTGGCGGACCTGGTCAGTCATGCCCGCGGCACGGCCAACATCCGCGCCTACTCGCAGATCATTCGTGAGCGCGCTACCTTGCGCACGCTGATTCGTGTTTCCAACGAGATTTCCGACAATGCCTTTAATCCCGCTGGCAGACCGGCTGCCGAGGTGCTGGACCTGGCCGAGCAGGCGGTGTTCAAGATTGCTGATAACCGCGCGCAGGACGGTGGCCCGCAGCAGGTCAATCCGCTGCTGACCAAGGCGGTGGAGAAAATTGATGAGCTGATCAAATCCAAGGGCGGCATCACCGGCCTCTCCACCGGCTACAAGGATCTGGACAAGAAGACCTCGGGTCTGCAGAAATCCGATCTGATTATTGTTGCCGGCCGACCGTCCATGGGTAAGACCACCTTTGCCATGAACCTGGCCGAGCACGTTGGCCTGAGTCAGGACAAGCCGGTGCTGATTTTCAGTCTGGAGATGCCGGCAGAAAGTCTGATCTTCCGTATGCTCAGCTCCATCGGCCGCATTGACCAGACCCGTCTGCGCAGCGGTCAGCTGGAAGAAGAGGACTGGCCCAAACTGACCTCGGCCATCGCCAAGTTAAAAGATCGCCCCCTGCTGATTGATGATGCGGTTGGCCTCAGCCCGACGGAAATGCGGGCACGGGCCCGGCGTATTGCGCGTGAGTACGGCGGCGTTGGCCTGATCGTGGTCGACTACCTGCAGCTGATGCAGATCAAAGGCTTTGGTGATAACCGGGTTGGCGAAATCTCGGAAATTTCGCGCTCGTTAAAAACCATGGCGCGCGAATTTGAATGCCCGGTCATCGCCCTGTCGCAGTTGAACCGGGGTCTGGAACAACGTCCCAACAAACGCCCGGTGATGTCGGACCTGCGTGAATCAGGCGCCATCGAGCAGGACGCGGATATTATTGCCTTTGTTTACCGTGATGAAGTCTATAACGAGGACACACAGGACAAGGGTATTGCCGAAATCATTATCGGCAAGCAACGTAATGGTCCCATCGGTACCGTGAAGCTCGGCTTTATCGGGCATCTGCTGCGCTTCGAAAATCTGGCGCTGCCTGACTATGACGACAACTATGGTTAGCACGCCGCCTGTTGATGCACACAGCTGGGCCGAGATTGACCTGGCAGCCGTTCAGCACAACTTCCGGCGTGCGCGACACTATGCGCCTGACAGTCGTTTATGCGCGGTGATCAAGGCCAATGCGTATGGCCACGGTGTGGAGCCGATTGCCCGCGCGCTGAGCAATGAACTGCGCGGCGGTGACTGTTTTGCTGTGGCCACGCTGGCTGAGGCGCGCCGGGTGTATCAGGCGCTGGGACTGCGCGATATCCTGATTCTGCGTGGCCCGGTCAATGCCGCCGAGCTGACCGAAATACTGGCCACCGGCTTTATGTGGGTGATGCACTCGCCCTGGCAGGCGGAGTTGTTAAAAGCAGAATTGGCAAAAGGTATGGTGTTCCAGCCGCTGCGCATCTGGGTGAAAACCAATACCGGTATGAACCGGCTGGGCATGTCGCCACAGGCTTTTGCTGAGATCTGGCCGTGGTTAAAAAACCTGCCGCAGCAGAAATCGTTGACGCTGATGTCGCACTTTGCCACCGCCGATGAACCGGACAAACCGCTGGCAGCTGAACAGTTACAGAATTTTTATGCGCTGGCAGACAGCGTTACGCTGGACCCGCAGACCGATGGCATGAGCCTGTCGGCCTCGGCCGGCATTCTGGCGTGGCCATCGGCGCAGTTCAGCATGTGCCGTCCGGGCATCATGTTATATGGCGCCTCGCCAATGGTGGGTGAGCACGGTCCGGCTTTTGGCCTGCAGCCGGTAATGAACCTGAAATCGCGCCTGGTCACCATCAATGAGGTTGCTGCCGGTGATAGCATCGGTTATGGCGCCACGTATCACTGTCAGCAGGACATGCGCGTTGGCATTATCGGTATCGGTTATGGCGATGGTTATCCGCGCCATGCACCGTCAGGCACGCCGGTGTTGATCCATGCTGCCGGCAAGGTGTACGAGGCGCCGCTGGCCGGTCGCGTGTCCATGGACATGCTGACGGTTGATCTCACCGGTATACCCGCCGTGCCTGGTGATGAGGTGTTATTGTGGGGGCAGGGCTGGGGCAGTCAGTTGCCGGCCGAACGTATCGCCGATCTGTGCCAGACCATTGCCTACGAGCTGTTCTGTCAGGTCACCTCGCGCGTTAAATTCATTTATCAGTAACTGATTTTTTTATGGCCAAGACCACAAAAACCAAAACCGCCTATGTGTGCAGTGATTGCGGCACTGAACATGGCAAATGGCAGGGCCAGTGCGTGGCCTGCAAAGAGTGGAATACGCTGACGCGTATCAGTGTGGGCGCAAGCAATCAGTCGCCGTCGGTGCAGGCCGACTTCCGCCGCCAGGGGTATGCCGGTGTGCTGTCCGAGGCGGTGCAGGACCTGTCTGAGATTGATGTCGCTGCGGTGCCGCGCTTCTCGTCCACCATGCTGGAACTGGATCGTGTGCTGGGCGGTGGCCTGGTGCCCGGATCGGCGATTCTGATTGGCGGTAACCCCGGTGCTGGCAAAAGTACTTTGTTGTTGCAGGTGATGTGTATGCTGGCTCAGCAGATGCCGGCCATGTACGTGACCGGTGAGGAATCCCTGCAGCAGGTGGGCATGCGCGCCAAGCGTCTGGGCCTGCCGGAAAAGAATCTGAAAATGCTGGCGGAAACCCAGGTCGAAACCATCTGTGAACTGGCGTCGCAGGTGCAGCCCCGACTATTGGTGGTTGACTCTATTCAGGTCATGCACAGCGGTGAGGTGCCGTCGGCGCCGGGCAGTGTATCGCAGGTGCGTGAATGCGCCGCCTACCTGATCCGTTATGCCAAGCAGACCGGTACCGTGCTGTTTCTGGTCGGGCACGTGACCAAAGACGGCACGTTGGCCGGCCCCAAAGTACTGGAGCACATGATTGACTGTTTCATCATGCTGGAAGGTGGCAGCGACACCCGTTATCGCACCTTGCGTGGCCAGAAGAACCGTTTTGGCGCAGTGAACGAGCTGGGCGTGTTTGCCATGACCGAAAAGGGTCTGAAGGAAGTCAAGAATCCGTCCGCGATCTTCCTGGCGCGTACGGAAGAGGAAAGCCCCGGTTCACTGGTGATGGTGTTATGGGAAGGCACCCGACCCCTGCTGGTGGAAATACAGGCACTGGTGGATGGCGGTCAGGGCGGCAATCCACGCCGACTGGCAGTGGGGCTGGATCAGAATCGGCTGGGCATGCTGCTGGCCGTGCTGCATCGTCATGGCGGCCTGTACATGGCTGACCAGGATGTGTTTGTTAACGTGGTTGGCGGCGTCAAGGTGTCCGAGACCGGCGCCGACCTGGCACTGTTGCTGGCCATCGTGTCCAGCTTCCGTGACCGCGCGCTGCCGCATGAGCTGGTGGTGTTTGGTGAAGTGGGGCTGGCGGGTGAAATCCGTCCGGTGCCCAGCGGCCAGGAACGACTGCAGGAAGCCGCCAAGCATGGCTTCCGCAAAGCGATTGTGCCCAAGGCCAATTGCCCAAAATCGCCGATCGCCGGGATGGAAATCATCGGCGTGACTAAACTCTCCGAAGCACTGGCGGCCCTGTAAAGCGGCTGTCAAACGGAATGACACATGGAACCTATTGTATCGATCAAGAACCTGAACAAAACCTATAAAGGTGGTTTTCAGGCACTCAAGAACATCAATCTGGATATCTATCCCGGTGAAATCATCGCGCTGCTGGGCCCCAACGGCGCCGGCAAGACCACGCTGATTTCCACCATCTGTGGCATCGCCCAGCCGACCAGCGGCACGATTACTGTTGACGGCAAGGATATCGCAAAAGACTTCCGCGACACACGCTCGCTGATTGGCCTGGTGCCGCAGGAACTGACCACCGATGCCTTTGAAACACCCTGGGTGACGGTGAGTTTCAGTCGGGGCCTGTTTGGCAAGGCCAAGGATCCGGCCTACGTGGAAAAGGTGCTAAAGGACGTGTCGCTGTGGGAAAAACGCGACAACATGATCCGGACGCTTTCTGGCGGCATGAAGCGTCGCCTGCTGATTGCTAAGGCGCTGTCGCACGAGCCGCGCATCCTGTTTCTGGATGAACCCTCGGCCGGTGTTGACGTCGAGCTGCGCCGCGAGATGTGGCAGCTGGTGCACAAGCTGCGCGACAGCGGCGTCACCATCATCCTGACCACACACTACATCGAGGAAGCCGAGGAGATGGCAGATCGTATCGGTGTGATTGCTGATGGTGAACTGATCCTGGTGGAAGACAAAAAGAGCCTGATGCAGAAACTGGGCAAGAAACAGCTGGTGCTGGAGCTGAAGCAGCCGTTGGCAGAGCTGCCGGCATCGTTGAAGACGTTTGAAATTGAACTGAAGGACGATGGCCATACTCTGGTTTACACCTTTGATACCCAGGCTGAACGCACCGGCATTACCACCGTGCTGGACGCGCTGCGCGACGCGCAGATCAATTTCCGCGACCTGAGCACTACGCAGAGTTCGCTGGAAGACATTTTTGTTCGCCTGGTGGAAAAAGGTTGAAGGAGAAACCCTGATGAATCTGCATGCTGTTAACGCAATCTATCGTTTTGAAATGGCGCGCACGCGTCGCACTCTGTTGCAGAGCGTGGTGGCGCCGGTGATCACCACCTCTTTGTATTTTGTCGTGTTTGGTGCCGCCATTGGTTCGCGCATCAACCAGGTTGATGGCATCAGTTACGGCGCCTTTATTGTGCCTGGCCTGATCATGTTGTCGCTGCTGACTCAAAGTATTTCCAACGCCGCCTTTGGTATTTATTTTCCCAAGTTCACCGGCACCATCTATGAACTGCTGTCGGCGCCAGTGTCCATGCTGGAGGTGGTGTTGGGTTATGTCGGGGCTGCGGCCACCAAGGCGCTGGTGCTGGGGTTGATCATTCTGGGCACGGCCGCGTTTTTTGTTGATCTGCAGATAGATCACCCATTGGTGATGCTGATGTTTCTGATACTGACGGCGATCAGCTTCAGCCTGTTTGGTTTCATCATTGGTATTTGGGCCGACAACTTTGAGAAGTTGCAGATGATTCCCTTGCTGGTGGTAACGCCGCTGGTGTTTCTGGGTGGCACCTTCTATTCGGTCAGCATGCTGTCACCGGTCTGGCAGATGGTGACTCTGTTCAATCCGGTGTTTTATCTGGTGAGCGGGCTGCGCTGGAGTTTTTACGGTCAGTCCGATGTCAGTGTCTGGGTCAGCATCGGCATTATTGTGTTTTTCCTGACTGCCTGTCTGGCCGCGGTGGCCTGGATATTCAAAACCGGTTATCACCTGCGCAGCTAGCGCCTGAGTAGACAGCCCCCAGCGTAGACAGCCCCTGCGTAACCAGCCCCTGTCACATCAGGAGCTGAGTCAGGGGCAGGACTAACCCGCGAGTACGCTGCGATCCCGGCCCTCTTCCTTGGCCTGATACAGCGCGGTGTCAGCACGGGCAACCAGGGCGTCCAGAGCTTCGCCCTGATGGTAAGTGGTCACACCCAGACTCAGGGTCACGGTCAGCTGGGCGCGCCCGAAGGCAACCACCTGGGCTTTGACGCCGTTGCGGATAATCTCGGCCCGTTGCATGGCCGCTTCGCTGGTGCAATTGTCCAATAGCAGGACAAATTCCTCGCCACCCCAGCGGCAAAGCGTGTCGCTATCACGGGTGTGCTGCAGGATGGCATTGGCCACCGCCTGCAGTACCAGATCACCGGCCTGATGGCCGTGCGTGTCATTGATACGTTTGAAGTGATCAATATCGATGCCGATCAGTGCGATCGGGCGTGCATAGCGCTGATTGTTTTTAGTGACGTGGTCAAAGATCATCTCGAACAGGTGCCGGTTGGCGACACCAGTCAGGCGATCCCGGGTAGCCATGTCTTCCAGCCGGCGCTGATACGAACGCAGGGTAAAGTGGGCAATAATCAGCACCAGCACCATGATGGCCAGTGACAGTCCCAGATTCAGCAACAGGGTGTTGTCGAGTTGTTGGGAAGAGGTCGATGAGTTCTGCTCGACAATCAGATACCAGTCGAATTCGGGCACCAGGCGGCTGTTCAGATAAACACGATTGCCCTGTGAATCGCTAAAGTTGATGGCGGCGCTGGGTGTGCTCAGAATCTGGGTGGCGAGTGGCCCCAGGGAATCCTGATCCTGCAGGCGCATGGCCTGGTCAAAACCACGTCCGGTCAGGGTGACGTTGCCCTGGCGATCAACAAAAAAGATGGAGCGGTTATAGCGCTCCTGGTAGGTTTCGATCAGTTGCGTCACAGCCTCGACCGACAGGCCGACCCCGGTGGCGCCAATGTAGTTGTTGTTGTAATCCACTACCCGGTAATTGATGAAGATGCTGACCCGGCTGCGATCAGCGGTGTCGGTATCCACATTGACTTCAAAGGGCGCACGCATATTGCGTACCCGGAAGTACCATTCGTCGCCTGGCTCATCCGGCGATACTGTTCTCAGCACGCCGCTGGGGTGGTAATAACGACGGCTTTCATCGGACACATAGAATGCGGTAATGGTTTGATACTGCTGCTGTATTTCGCGCAGGTAGGCAATAATGCGCTCGTCATCTGCTTCACCATTCAGCGCCCAGTCGCGCACGAATGTGTCGGTCGCCATGACGGAAGAGATCAGGATGGGGCGCAGCAGGTCGCGCTGAATCTCCGAGTAAATATTGTCACTGGTCAGCGGCAGCATCTGCTCGGAAATATTGCGCGACAGCGAATCCTGAGCAACAAAGTAGCTGGTCAGGCTGGTGGCCATGAATCCAATGACCATGAGCGCTGTCAGGGCGCTGACGAATAAGAACTTTCTTCTGTACATGGTGGACTGACGGTTCCGTCGGGTTTGTTATCGGGACAACTCAACTCAAGAAACACCTGTGTCTGGCCGATGTAGACAGTCAAGGGCGCACTACTTGTGTGTGAATGGTTGGCTCAGTGTTTGTGCAACGTTCGATGCAGGTGCTCATAATATCATTTTAAGTGGATCACTGGCAGCGCCAGTGTCGACAGGGCCCGGAGCGTCAGCATGTCAGTCAAATCTTTATCTTCCATGAGCTTCCGTGCTCGCCTGACCTTATGGATAACCGGTGTGGTGCTGGTCTCCGTTGTACTGGTGTCGACGCTGGTCTATGTGTCCTACCGGGACTCCTTCACGGAAGTCACCATGAGTGAGATGGAAGTGTCGGGGTCATTGAATGTACGCTCATTTCTTGACTGGGCGTTGGCGCGGCAGGATGAAATGCGCTATCTGGCCAGCCTGGACACGGTTCGTTTTCAGGATCTGACGCGGATAGAACACCTGATGCTGCAGATCGCCAATGCCCAGGGTTTCTATGACACCATCTTTCTTGTCGACCCTGCCGGCTTCGGTGTTGTCGGCGTGGAGTATGCCGGCAATAGCGGTCGCATCATGACGCCCGACGAGGCGCAGGCCTTTGCTGTCTCCGACCGGGCCTGGTTCCGTCAGGCCATCAGTGGAGAAGATGCGTTCTCGCAGCCGGTGATTTCACGGGCGACCGGCAATCAGGTCAGCACCGTGGCGATACCGATTTTTGTTGATGGTCAGGTGGTTGGCGTTATGCGCGGCGCAGTGCGCGTTGATACCATCCTGAGCCGGGTCAGCGAACTGGGCCGCGGTGAAGGCTCAGAAGTATATCTGCTGGGTGCCGACGCCTTGCCGGTGACGCCGGCTTCCTCAATTCGTCAAATGGATCAACCCGTGGACACCGAGGCCGGTGAGGCCATCGCCGCCGGTCGCAGCGGCGTCGGGCAATACACCAATGCGTCGGGCACGCCCGTGGTGGGCAGCTATACCTTCATGCCTCTGCTGGGCTGGGGCCTGGTACAGGAGACCCGCCAGGACATCGCGTTTGCAGAGCTCAGTACCATGCTCTGGACCATTGTTGCGGTGACGTTAGTGGTGCTGCTGGTCGCCATCACCGTCAGTATCACGCTGGTGCGCAGTGTCGTGAAAACGCTGGGCGGTGACCCTGAGTATGCGGCGCAGGTTGTGCATCGGGTGGCTGAGGGCGATCTTACTGAATCAATCAATTTGCGCCCCAACGACCGTGGCAGTCTGTTGGCATCCATCAATGTCATGCAGGGCAGCCTGCGCACGATGATGGATGAGGTAATGCAGTACGCTGAACAGGTGGCAGCCGCCGCCACCGAGCTGGCCCAGGTCAACGAAGTGACCAGTGACGGTATCGTTAACCAGAACAATCGCATCGACAGTACTGCCGCCGCCATGAATGAGATGACAACAACCGTGGAAGAGGTGGCGTCCAACACTCACCGTGCTGCAGACAGCGCACGGCAGGTGAGCGTGGATGCCTCCAGCGGCCGCGACGTGGTTGCCGCCACCGTGACTGCGATCAGCGCTCTGTCGGGTGAAATCGAAAATGCGGTGAAGGTTGTCACCGAACTGCGAAATGATAGCGATAAGATTGGCAGCGTTTTGCAGGTTATCGAAAACATCGCTGAACAGACCAACCTGCTGGCGCTGAATGCGGCCATCGAATCAGCGCGGGCGGGCGAGAGTGGCCGCGGTTTCGCTGTGGTGGCCGATGAGGTGCGCTTGCTGGCCAGCAGAACCAAAGTGTCGACCACTGAGATTCAGGCAACCATTGAAAAGCTGCAGGGCGGTGCGGTCAGAGCCGAGAAGGTCATGGAGGGCAGCCGCACTGGTGCCACGGCCATGGTAGAACGGATCGAGGAAACCGATCAGGCGCTGGAGCGTATTACTCAGGGCGTGTTACTGATCGAGGAGATGACGCAACAGATCGCCGGTGCGGCTGAACAGCAGACGTCGGCGGCTCGCGAAATCAACAAGAATATCCACGGTATCAGTGATGTTGCCGAACACACCGGTCGCAGCGTGGCGCAATCGACCGAAGCCAGTGAGTCGCTGGCCGGGCTGGCAGAACGGTTACGTTCGCTGGTCACCCAATTTCAGGTTTGACTTACTGGCCGAACCGGTCCGCAGTGAACTGAAACTGGCCAATCCTCGTATTTAAAGGCTTGTAAGCCGGTCGCGCGTGGTTTACTGTCACCCTGTTATTGATTATCAGATGATCGCGTCATGGCACCAACAATATTAAGTTACCTGCAGGACAATCAGTTCAATGTAGTGGCCCTGCTATTCTTCCTGGCCTGCTTTCGTGGTTATCTTTACTACACGTCACTGCGCGCGGTGGATACACCCTGTCTGGCTTATGCCATGCACCGTTTTCGCAAGCAATGGATCCGGATGGCACTGACGCGGGAAAACCGCATTGCCGATACCAATATTGTGGCCAATCTGGAGCGAAACGTATCATTTTTTGCTTCGGCGTCATTACTGGTGCTCGCAGGCCTGATGACACTGTTGAATTCTTCAGATGCGGTGCTCGGCATGCTGGCCGATTTTCCGTTCTCCGATCAAAGCACGCGCGGCGAATGGGAAGTCAAAGTGATGTTGCTGATGTTCCTGTTTGTCTATGCGTTTTTTAAGTTCACCTGGAGCCTGCGCCAATACGGTCTGGTTTCGGTGATGATTGGTGGGGCGCCCGAACTCAAACTGCTGCCCAGCGAAGAAGAAATGGCGCGTCACGTCGACTCGATATCAAAAATGTCTTCC
Source organism: Pseudohongiella acticola (assembly GCF_001758195.1). NCBI lineage: Bacteria > Pseudomonadati > Pseudomonadota > Gammaproteobacteria > Pseudomonadales > Pseudohongiellaceae > Pseudohongiella > Pseudohongiella acticola. The sequence continues at coordinate 1,409,460 of NZ_MASR01000001.1, read as the reverse complement.
AAGGCATCGGGCAACTTTAATAACGGCCTGCGTAGTTACTATTTCAGCATGGCGGCACTAAGCTGGTTTGTAAACGCCTGGTTCTTTATTGCGCTGTCTGCCTTTGTTGTTTTTGTTCTTTACCGCCGCGAATTCAAGTCCGATACCTTGGGTATCATGATGGAGGATTTGCCGGATGCCTGAAACCTGAGGCATCGCCCTCCAAGTCCCTTACGGGTGCTGTTCGATGATCAATACGCTGGTCAAGAAGCAATCTCTTCTGCTGTCCCTGTTGGTGCTGGCGGCAATAACGTACGCCCTGCAAAGCAGTATTGAAATCCGTTACCTGGCGCAGTTGCGGGCCGAGCAAAGCCAGGCCGTCAGTGAACGTCTGGGCGCCATTCGTTATCAGCTGGAAAGCGAGCTTACCAACAACCTGTCCCTGATCAATGGCCTGGCCGCATTTATTGCGTCCTATCCGGATTTTACCGAGGAGCAGTACCGGCTATACGCCAGCACGGTGATGGCACGTGAGCCGGCGCTGGTCAATCTTGCTGCAGCACCTGGCCTGGTAGTCCGCTACATCTATCCGATCGCCGGCAATGAAGCCGCCATTGGTCTGAATTATCTGACTCAGGACAATCAGCGTGATGAAGTATTGCAGGTAGTCGAAAGCGGTGAAATGGTAATTGCCGGGCCTCTCGATCTGGTGCAGGGTGGGCGGGCCTTCCTCGGACGAGCACCTGTGTACGTCAACAGCGACGATGCCGAACCCGAATTATGGGGCATTGTATCGGCGCCCATTCTCGCCGATACGATTTATCGTAACGCCGGTTTGCTGGACCTGCCGGGCGAGCTGGCGTTTGCCATGCGCAAGGCTGGCAACAATGTCGAGGCGCCTGCGTTTTTTGGTGCACCTGCAACCTTTGATGCCGATTCGGCGGTCATCATGCCGCTGTCTGCCGGTGGCAGCCAGTGGGAAATCGCAGCGGTGTTGCCGCCGTCTCAGCTGACGGGCGGTAATGCCATCATTCTGCTAAGGGCGGGCAGTGTCGCAGTTTTCCTGTTGTTGTCGGTGTTGCTGGCGTTGCGCTATCGTCAGTTTGAAAGCAACCGGGTACTTAAAAACATCATTTTTCGCAATGAACGTTTTTTGCGCGCGGTTGAGACCGTGTCACAGGTCGGCGGCTGGCGCTGGTCCCGTGGTCAGTTTGTTGAACTGTCGACGCAGACACGCGATATCATGATGTTGCCGAGGGATGAAGCCAGCGTTGATATGGAAGGTTTCTGCTACAGTCTGGATACGCGCAGCGCTGAATTGTTGCAGCACTATATTACGCAGGCGGTCAAACTGCGCCAGCGTATGGATCAGGAACTGGAGCTGCGTCGCCGCGAAGGACGTGTCATCTGGGTGCACATGAAGGCAGAAGTTGTAGGCGTGGACGCTGGCCGTGTGGAACTGATTGGTGCGCTGCAGGACATCACCCAACAGAAAAAAGTCGATCAATTGATCGAGTATCAGGCCAACTATGACAGCCTGACCGGTCTGCCCAATCGGGGGTTGTTCCAGGATCGCCTGCATACCGCGCTGCTCCAGGCCAAGCGCCGTAGTACACGGATAGGTGTGCTGTTTGTTGATCTGGATAATTTTAAATCGGTCAACGATAACCTGGGGCACGATGCCGGGGATGAGCTGCTGGTGGAATCGGCACAACGTATTCAGAACAGCATTCGGTCCCTGGATACAGTGGCGCGCTATAGTGGTGATGAATTTGTGGCGTTGCTGGTCGACGTGTTCTCTGCCACGGTGGCCTCGCGTATTGCCGATGACATTGTGGCGGCGATGCGCAAACCCTTTGTCATTGCCGGGCGCCAGGTCTATTGCAGTGTCAGTATCGGCGTGGCGTTCTACCCTGACGATGGCGACAATGTTGATACCTTGGTGATCAAGGCCGACCAGGCCATGTACGAAGTCAAAAAATCTGGCCGAAACTCCTGGCAGTTTTACACCACAGCCATGCAGCTGGAGTCGGAGCAGAAGCATCACCTGTACAATGAGCTGGTCATGGCGATCGACAACAACCAGCTGACGGTGTTCTACCAGCCCATTGTGGACGCTGCCAGCGGCCGTGTGGTCAGTTGTGAAGCGCTGGTACGCTGGCCGCATGAGGAAGGCTGGATCGGGCCTGATACCTTCATTCCCATCGCCGAGGAGCGAGGGTTGATCAACCGCATTGATCTGCTAGTGTTGCGATCGTCACTGCAATTCCTCAATGAGCTGAACACGTCACTGGAGCGGCCCCTGGCCTTGTCGGTTAACGTGTCGCCGCGTTTGCTGCATCTGCGTGATGACGATGCCCAGGAGTGGCTGCGGGAGCTGGAGAGGGAAACAACCGTGCGGGTGACCATTGAGATTACTGAGCGGGTGCTGGTAGAAGACAGCGACCAGACCCATAAGATTCTGGATCAATTGCACGAGGCAGGCGTTCAGATTGCCATTGATGATTTTGGTACCGGGTATTCGGGCCTGAGTTACTTCTCCCGCTTTCCGGTATCATCAGTCAAAATCGATCGTTCTTTTGTTCAGGATCTGGGCGTGAAGTCTACGGAAACCACGTTGGTAGAAACCATTTTGCTGTTGGCCAGCAAACTCAATATCAAAGTGGTTGCCGAAGGTGTGGAAACGGAACAGCAGGCTGAGTTCCTGCGCCTTAACCGCTGCGATTTTCTGCAGGGTTATCACATTTCAAAGCCGCTGAGTGAGCAGGATTTCCGTGACTTCGTAACCTCCAGGGCCTGACTGAGGGGCTCTCTCGCCAGACCCGGAAGGTCACGCTTGGCTGTCAGACGAAGTATGACTTCAGCGGCGGGAAACCATTGAATTCCACCGAGCTGTAGCTGGTGGTGTAGGCGCCGGTGGAGAACCAGTACAGCCGGTCGCCGGTGGCCAGGTTCAGTGGCAGTTCGTATTTGTATTGCTCATACATGATGTCGGCGCTGTCGCAGGTAGGTCCGGCCAGAATCACCTCTTCGGTTTCCCCGGCTTTTTCAGTATGAATGGGGAACTTGATGGCTTCATCCAGCGTCTCGATCAGGCCGGAGAATTTACCAACATCGGTGAAGATCCAGCGGTGCAGCGCGGTGTGTGATTTACGTGAAATCAGCACAACCTCGGACACCAGGATGCCGGAATTGGATATCAGTGAGCGACCCGGCTCCAGAATGATCTGTGGAAAATCTTCACCAAAGTCTTCCTGGATAAAACGTGTGATCTCTTCTGCATACGTAGGCAGCGTGTTGGCGCGGGTAATGTAGTTGGCTGGAAAACCGCCGCCGAGATTGATCATTTTCAGTTCAATGCCGTCTTCGTCGCGCAGGCGCTCAAAAATAACCTTCACTTTGGCGATGGCGGCATCCCAGACACCGATATCACGTTGCTGCGAACCTACGTGGAAGGACACACCGTAGGGCTCCAGGCCAAGTTCACGCGCCAGGATCAACAGGTCGATGGCCATGTCGGTGTGGCAGCCGAATTTGCGCGACAGTGGCCAGTCAGCGGTGTGACTGCCTTCGGTCAGAATCCGCACATAAACGCGAGAGCCGGGCGCTGCGCGTGCAATGTTGCGCAGGTCTGCTTCCGAGTCGGTGGCGAACATGCGCACACCTTTGTCGTAAAAGTAGCGGATATCCTTGCTCTTTTTGATGGTATTGCCGTAACTGCAGCGATCGGCGCTGACATCCAGCCCGAGCAGTTTGTCGAGCTCGTAGATGGAGGCGACGTCAAAGTTGGAGCCTTTGTCGCGCAGCAGCGTCAGAATCTCCGGTGCCGGGTTGGCTTTAACGGCGTAGTAGACATTGGCGTAGGGGAAATACTCGGTCAGCGTGTCGTAGTGTTCGCTGATGGTATTCAGGTCAATGACCACAAAGGGCGTTTCCTGGGTATCGGCAAGCGCTTTAATGCGGTTAAAGGTGGGCAGCGGGTAAAAATCTTCGATTCTGATGGCTTCTGTGCTCATGCTAGGCTTTTGCTCCTTCAGCATCGGCTGGGTATGGGATTAACGTCGCTTGGCCCGGGCCCGATGGGTCGGGAGGATTCAGGCTTGCTGGCATTGTAACAAAGCCTTCCGGCGTGGAACACGAAGTTTTTAGCAGTTCATTCGATAAGACTTCGATCGGCGGTCGGCGCCAGGGTGTATAGGTCTCGGAACGGTCGCCTTTGGCGCCCTGATTGTTCCTCGACGTATACGCCCTGCCACCGGCCTCGAAAGGGGCGACCGTCTGACCGCCAGGGATGGCGGAAATGCAGGTTTTGCAGGAGCAAAAACATGCCAAGGGTCGCATACGGTCCTTCAGTCATACCCCCCACCACCCCCGCTCGGCAGGATGGCCTCGATCAGGTTAAATCGGATGGTCGAAGCATAGACGGCCTGCGCTATTTGCGCGTTAGTAAGTATCTTGATCCTTGAGCAAGGGGTAGGAAGAGCATTGCTGCGGAGAGACTGGCGAGGAGCGCGAGCAAACTATCGGGGAGCAGTGGCGGTTCAATGCTCCGTAGGTAGAGAAAAAGCAGTGTGGTCGACAAAAAAACCACTATCCATTCAAAGGTGTACCAGCAAAATACAAAGTCCTTGCTGTGCACGTTTTGGTGGGCTTTGATGCTGTTCTTGTTGCGTACCAACGCTGACGCCAGATGCCACGAAAAAACGGTAATGGTTAGCAGCGCAATACCTGCAGCGGGGACAACCCTGTCCGATGCAATAATCATGGATAAGAAAATGATCAAGCAAATGGAAATTATTATATTTGCGCAGGCCAGGACCCTATTGGTCGTATTGTAAACGGGGTTGAGTGAGACCGTCTGAATCTTCGCTGGTAGTAAGCTGTTTAGTGGAAAAAGCGGGTTGTACCCTTTGCCGATTGTTGTCTGATAAATAATCATCTGAGAGAGATTATCTCCTCATCGTAAAGCTGCATACAGACGTCATAGCAATGGACTAAAAGCGTCTGCATACACCCTTTACGAAAACATTTTCATGAAGTGCTGGCGGAATACAATCCGAACACGGATGCGCCCAACGCCATGACGCCGCTGATCGCAGCAGCGACGGGTGTATGGGGTCCTGGGACCAACGCAAACGATCCTGTCATCGTTGCACCAGCTGCGAATACACTTGAAACTACGCCGGCTTCTCCGGACGACAAGCCCGCAGCAGAGACGCATTCAACTTCCGTATTAGTTAACTCACGCATTTTAGATTTCCTGTCCTTGGTAGATTTATTAGCTTTTTAAGTCCAATTGAAAAACACCCAAGAGTGAAGCTGGCGTTGTTTCGATCGGGCTTAATAATTGTATAGCCCAGTTCCGACGGGAGTGCTGATTTAAAATGGGAGACTTTGTAGGTGTTTTGCCGACAGCTGGCACAACACTTGAAGCGGGGATGAGGGGTATATGGCTGAAGGACCGTATGCGACCCTTGGACGGTCGCATCCGAGCCCCCCATGGATGGGTTCACGGGCGTGTCCTGAGGGCATATACCCCTCATCCACGCCTTACCACTGATTTGTGAACCTCACCCACCGGACAGCGCGACCGGGGCTAAGTCGCCCTTGAATTGCAGCTTACTTGGCGGCCCGCAAGGCAGCCTGCGCAGCCGCCAACCGAGCGATTGGTACGCGGGGTGGTGAACAGCTCACGTACTGCAGGCCCAGGTTGTGGCAGAAATCAATCGAGTCAGGATCGCCCGCGTGCTCGCCGCAGATACCCAGCTTCAGATCCTTGCGGGTCTTCTGCCCATTGGTCACCGCGAACTGCATCAGTTTGCCAACGCCAGTTTTATCCAGGCTGGCAAACGGGTTCTTGCTGTAGATTTCTTTCTGCTGGTACTCATCATAGAACAGACCCATGTCATCACGGCTCAGGCCCAGCGTGGTCTGTGTCAGGTCATTGGTACCAAAGCTGAAGAACTCAGCATGTTCCGCAATCTCATCCGCAGTAATGGCAGCACGTGGCACTTCCACCATGGTGCCGACCATGTACTTGAACTTGATCTTCTTCCTGGTCATCACTTGTTCAGCGATGCGATGCACAATTGCCAACTGATCCGCCAGCTCCGCCTTAAAGCCCACCAGCGGGATCATGATCTCCGGATGAACTTCAACCGGCTTCTTCGCCGTCAGCAGTTCAGCCGCTGCTTCAAAAATCGCCTGCACCTGCATCTCCGTGATTTCCGGATACAGAATGCCCAGACGGCAGCCACGGCAGCCCAGCATCGGGTTTTCTTCATGCAGGGCCTTGATGCGATCAATGACAAACTCAAGCGGCAGGCCCAGTTTGTCAGCCAGCTGGCGACGCACAGCATCATCCTGTGGCAGGAATTCGTGCAACGGTGGATCCAGCAGGCGGATGGTGACCGGTCGACCCGCCATTGCCTTGAACAGACCAACAAAGTCTTTACGCTGCATTGGCAACAGTTTCTTCAGCGCTTCGCGGCGTTGAACACCGTCCACGGCCAGAATCATCTGGCGCATATCATCGATGCGGCTGCCTTCAAAAAACATGTGCTCGGTACGGCACAGGCCGATGCCTTCCGCGCCATACGCCACCGCAGTCTGGGCCATGGCCGGTGTGTCGGCATTGGTACGGATGCGCAGCTTGCGATACTTGTCTGACCATTCCATGACCGTGTTGAACAGCTCGTAGGTGTAACTTTCGCTGGCCTTCATCGTGCCTTCAAGTACACGCTTGACCTCAGAGTCCGCGCTTTCGATCAGACCCTGATAGACTGAACCGGTGGTGCCGTTGATGGAGATGTAGTCACCTTCTTTCAGCGTGATACCGTTAGCCGTCAGCGTTTTGCGCTCATAATTGATGGTGATATCGGCGGCGCCGCAGATGCAGACCTTGCCCAGCTGACGGGCAACCAGCGCTGCGTGCGAGGAGACCCCGCCGCGTGTGGTCAGGATGCCCTGTGAGTGCAGCATACCTTTGAGATCGTCAGGCGAGGTTTCCGAACGGCACAGAATAACCTTGTTGCCTTTGCGCGCTTCAATTTCAGCCTGGGCTGCGGTGAATGCGATACGGCCCGTCGCCGCGCCTGGGCCAGCAGGCAGACCTGTACAGATCAGCTTCGCCTCTTTCTGTGCTTTGGCGTCAAAAACCGGCACCAGCAGCGTGTCCACAGACTCTGCCGGGATTTTTAATAATGCGGTTTTCTGGTCTATCAGCTTTTCCTTGTTCAGTTCGACGGCGATACGGATCGCCGCCAGACCGGTGCGTTTGCCGTTACGGGTCTGCAGAATGAACAGGCGGCCGTTTTCGATGGTGAACTCAAAGTCCTGCATGTCCTTGAAGTGTTTCTCCAGGCGGGTGCGGACCTTTTCCAGATCGGTAAAATTCTTTGGCAGTTCTTTTGCCATCGCTGCGATGGGCTTGGGTGTGCGTACACCGGCAACCACGTCTTCGCCCTGCGCGTTGGTCAGGTACTCACCGTAAAACACCTTTTCGCCAGTGGCCGGGTCACGGGTAAAGGCGACGCCGGTTCCGCTGTCATCGCCGGCATTGCCGAATACCATGGCCTGGATGTTAACGGCGGTGCCCCATTCGGCAGGGATGCCGTATTGCGAGCGATACAGGATGGCGCGATCATTTTTCCAGGAGCCAAACACGGCGCCGACTGCACCCCACAGCTGCTCATAGACGTCCTGCGGAAAGCTTTTGCCGGTTTTGTCGGCGATCAGTTTTTTGTAGCGCTGGACCAGTTCCTGCAGTTCTTCAGCTGTCAGTTCGTTGTCCAGCTCCTTGCCCAGAGATGTCTTCATGTTATCAAGCAGGGCGTGGAACGGGCATTCGGATTCTTCGTTCAATGCCTGTACGCCCATCACCACATCACCGTACATCTGGATAAAGCGCCGGTAGCAGTCCCAGGCAAAACGGGGGTTGTCGGAGATACTGGCCAGGCCTTCAACAGTTTCGTCATTCAGGCCCAGGTTGAGAATGGTGTCCATCATGCCGGGCATGGAGTCACGCGCACCGGAGCGGACTGACACCAGCAGCGGATTGTCACGGCCACCGAATTCGCGTTTCATCTGCTTCGCGACCGACTTGACGGCAACTTCCACGTCTTTCGCCAGTGTTTTTGGATAGCTGCGGCCGTGCGCGTAAAAATAGGTACAAACGTCGGTGCTGACGGTGAAGCCGGGGGGCACCGGCAGGCCGATAGCGGCCATCTCTGCCAGGTTGGCACCCTTGCCGCCGAGCAGCTCACGCATGCTGGCATTGCCATCGGTCTGTTCGCCGAAGTTGTAAACGTATCTCGTTTTCTGCGAGCTGCTTTTGGTCGTGCTGGAGTCAGATATCTTTTTCATGGTTCCCGGGTTCTTAAATCAGCAGAAGATGTCGATTTGCGCCGTCCTGGCAACTGATAGGCAGTCTGGCGAGGGCCGCAAGGATAAAGCATGTGCCTGCTAAAATCCAGCTTGCGGGCGGTTTTGCTTGAGCCCTTTTGTCTGCATTTGTTGGTAAGTGGCGGGAAACAGTCAGCAACTACGCGATAATGTAGTAATACTACAAAGTTGGCTGTAGGGTACTGTCGCTATCGTCGCTGTTGTGGTGAATAAAGTGTCCATTGCGCAGGAAATACAGCGTCTGGTCGATAACTTCCTGTCGTTGCATGATGAAAGTGTGTGTGTAGGGTACCTCGATAAAATCATTCATGCCGTCAATTTTGGTGCTTTCCACGCTGACTTTGCCATCGTCCCGGTCCGGCAATGCCAGTGAAAACAGGGGGCTGATGGAGCGGGTGCCGGCGATGATGCCAAGTTCGTATTCATGTGCCGGGGGCAGGGTCAGAGGAACGCTATCACTGCCTGTGCCCAGTTGCAGCGCGGGTTCGCCGCTGAACATCTGAAAACCGGGCATATTGCCAAAAACGTCGATGACTTCGCTGCCCTGGTTGGGTGGTGCCAGCATGACCACGCGGCCGAGCTTGGCGATGGGTTTGCGTGCCAGATAGTGTCGCACCAGGATGCCGCCCAATGAATGCGTGGTGAAGTGGATTTTGCGCACCAGGTGTTGCTCGCATTGGGCTATGCCTGACTCCACGGCGACATCGGCCAGTTCTTCGATGCTGTGATGGCGCGAGTCATAGTCGGTATTGGCAACTGAATAGCCGCTTTCTGCCAGTTCTCGCTCCAGCTTTTTCATGGAGTAATCAGTGCGACTGAGGCCGTGTAACAAAACTACGCATTCGGGTCCCTCGGCGCTTGCCGCCACGGGCAATGCCAGACTGCCAGCCAACAGGATCGGCAGCGTTTTTCGGCAAATGGCGGCGAATCTGCTCATGGTCAGTTGCCCTGTGAGCGCTATTGCTCCGTGTCTGCCGGCGCGGCGTCGGCTTTATTGCCAGGCTGTTTTTTTGTCGGTGCTGTCGGTGTTTTAGCGGGCGCAGGTTGTCCCTGATCCGGCGTCTGCAGCGCGGCGCCAAGTTTGCCCAGGCCTTCCATGAGATTCATGGGCAGCGGGAAAACTATGGTCGAGTTTTGCTCGCCGGCAATCTCGGTGAGCGTTTGTAGGTACCGCAGTTGGATGGAGGCTGGTTGCGTGGCCAGTTGGCTGGCGGCTTCCACCAGTTTCTGGGAGGCCTCGAATTCGCCCTGGGCGTGAATGACCTTGGCGCGTCGCGAACGCTCGGCTTCGGCCTGCTGGGCAATGGCGCGGATCATGCTTTCGTCGATATCGACGTGTTTGATCTCGACGTTGGACACCTTGATGCCCCAGCCATCGGTCATGTCATCCAGAATATCCTGAACATCGCGATTCAGACGTTCGCGCTCGGACAGCAGTTCGTCCAGTTCATGCTGGCCCAGTACAGATCGCAATGTGGTTTGTGCCAACTGGCTGGTGGCTTCCATGAAGTCCTCGACATTGATCACTGCTTTTTGCGGGTCGACCACGCGGAAGTAGAGCACAGCGTTCACTTTGACCGATACATTGTCTTTGGTGATGAGGTCCTGCGAAGGAATGTCCCAGACGGCAGTGCGCAAGCTGGTTTTGACCATCTGCTGAATGATGGGGATGACAATGATCAGGCCGGGACCTTTGACCTTGTGAAACCGGCCCAGCATAAATATCACACCGCGTTCGTATTCCTTGAGGATGTTGAACGTGCTGAACAACAGGCCAATGGCGATGGCCATCAGTACCAGGCTGAAAACTTCCATAATATCTCCGTCATTGATCGCTTAAGTTAATGCTCAGGCCGGCCCTGTCTGCTGACATGCAGCATCAGACCATTGATCTGATTGATGGTCAGGCGGTCACCTTTGTGCACCGGCGAGTTGGTGCGGGCCGTCCATATTTCACCGCTGGCGTGCACATGGCCTTCGTGTTCAAAGTCTTCCACGGCCACTGCTGTCATCTGCAGCATGGCCGGGTCGCCGGTGACAACCGGTTGACGTCGTGCTTTCAACGCTGCGCCCAGTACCAGAATGATGAGGCCGGCGGTGGCAACGGTAACCGCTGCGATCAGTGGCAGCGAGATCTGCCAGGCGGCTGACTGGGTGTCCATCAACATGACTGAGCCTAGCACGAAGGCCGCCAGCCCACCCAGGCCAAAGACGCCAAAGCTGGGTGAGATCACTTCGAACACAATCAGCCCGATGCCGATGACCATCAGGGCCAGGCCGGCATAGCTGATAGGCAGTAACTGCAGTGCATAAGCGCCGACCAGCAGGCAGATGATGCCGGTGATGCCGGGAAGGCCGAGGCCGGGGTTGTAGAATTCCAGGATCAGCCCGTAGATGCCGACCATCAACAGAATGTAGGCGATATTGGGGTTGGTGATGACGTTGAGGAAGTCGTGCCGCCAGTCTGCTTCAATGATCGTGATGTCGGCGCTATCGACGTTGATGGAGAGCGTGCCGCGGGCAGTGTCAACACTGAGGCCGTGGGCAGCCTGCAGCAACGCGTCCAGATCGTTGGCGATGATATCAATCACGTCCTGATCAAGCGCGTCCGAGGCGGTCAGGTTGGCGGCGTCCGACACTGTCTGGGCGGCCCAGTCGGTGTTGCGTCCGCGCAACTGTTGCAGTCCCTGCAGGTAGGCAGTCGCATCGTTTATCGCCTTTTGACCGGCAGCGGATTCAGCGCTGTTGCCATCGCTGAGACTGACCGGTGTCGAGGAGCCTATATTGGTAGCCGCTGACATTGCAGCTATGTGGCTGGCGGCGGTGATATAGGTGCCGGCGCTGGCGGCTCGGGCACCTGCAGGTGTGACCCAGGTGGCGACCGGTACCGGTGAGTCGAGAATGGCGCTGACCATGTCGCGCATGGCGCTGTCCAGTCCGCCGGGTGTATTCATGCGCAGCACCAGCAGTGAGACGTTGGCCTCAGCCGCCTGCTCCAGTGTGCGCCGGAAATGGTCAGATGAGGCCGGGCCAACGGCGCCGTCAAGGTCGGTTAGCCAGACCTGTGACGCACCGGATTGTGCCTGTGCGCTCTTGAAGAGAAGCTGGGGGTAGTCAAAAGGGAGTATTGCAGCGATGAAAAACAATGTCAGAGCCGCCAGGATCGATGAAGCCCGGTGGTGGTTGCAAAGCCACCGGCGCAGGCGTCCGGCGGACTTTCTGGTCAGGTGCATTATACTTGTCATGCGTGCATAATACGCCCGCGTTCGAGGCAAGTCGAATCCTCTGGATGCACCGTAACCGACACACTTTGTTGCAAAAATGGCATGGCAAACATTGTACTAGTTGAAAAACTTGGTTTACGATCTATCCCAATGCTGAAAACCAATGATGCAGATACAAGACAGTTAAGGTGGTAGTTGTTGTCAGGGATAATCCCTGTCAGCGTTCAGCCGCTAAACCCTGCGGGAGGAATTCCAGAATGAAGAAGACCAGTATTGCTATGCTCGCTATGGCGGCTGCAGTAAGCTTTCAGGCTAACGCGGCTACCGGTGTTGACCCACTGACTCAAGTTCAGCCAATGGACGGTGAGTGGTTCCACGATGGTTCTGCGCCAGACCACATTGTTGAAGTGCCTAGCTTCAATGTTCCTGCAACCGGTGTTATCGACTACATCGACTCCGTTATTCCTCTGGAATTCGGCGAAGAGAAGTGGGTGAAAGCGGTTCAGTTCATCCCGGGTGACAAGCGCGTTCTTCACCACCTGTTGAGCTACGTTGTTGCTGATACGCCCGATGCTGGCGAAGGCATGCTCGACGAAACAGTTAACGATCCGCGTCGTGAATTCCTGGAAGGTTATGCTCCAGGTAAAGAATACGCAACAGAGTTCCCCGAAAACACAGGCATCAAGGTTCCTGAAGGTTCAGCTCTGCGTATGAGCATTCACTACACGTCTTTCGGTCAGGAAACAACTGACGCGACCCGTGTTGGTCTGTGGTTTGCTGATGAAAACGAGACGCCTGAGTACGAGTTCCACACTTACTCAGTTGCAACGCCGATGAACCAGATCGAAATCCCTGCGGGCGCCATGAACCACGAAGCATCGTCTTCACACGTGTTCGAGGACGATATCCTGCTGTACGGTTTCCGTGCTCACATGCACTACCGTGGTAAAGCCATGAGTGCGCGCGTTGTGTACCCGGACAACTCGTCTGAGGACATCATCAACGTAGCTGACTACAACTTTGCATGGCAGCCAACGTACCAGCTGGACGAGCCAATGGTACTGCCAGCCGGTTCACGCGTTGTTGTAGAAGGTCTGTTTGACAACTCTCAGTACAACCTGGGTGTGCCTGATCCAACCGTGGATGCCATGGGCGGCCTGCAGAGCTGGGAAGAAATGTTCATCGGTTACTTCTCCTACACTGACCTGCCTGAATAAGTGTCAGCTGTTTGTAAGTAATTGATTGAGCAGCACAACATAAAAAGGGGCTGCTTCCCTGAGAAGCAGCCCTTTTTGTTTGTGTGTGATAAGTGTCCTAAACTGTCATAAGTTTGCGCCAGATTAAGAAATAGCGGCACGAATACAGTATACTTGGCGGTCAGAGAGTGAGTGACAGGTGATAGGCACAGGCAATTCATACGAGATGTCTGTGGTTTGTTGCAAATAATCTGTTGTATTCTGATTGCTGTAATCTACAAGACAGAACAATAATATAACGTCGTTCGTCATCACCCATATTAAGGTTGACGTAACGCAGAATTATCCAGAGAGAGTATGAGGGTTTGTTCATCATGAAGAAAATTAGCTGGATGGCACTGTTAGCAGCTGCCGCACTCAGTATTAACGCACACGCTGCGCCAGAGCGCGTAGGCGACTTCACCCTGATCGACGACACCGGCAAGGCCCACCAGTTGAGCAAATACGCGTTCAACAAGGCTGTGGTTATTGTGTCGCAGGCGTCAGGCTGTTCCATGAACCAGGAAAACATTGCGCGCTACAAGCAGCTGCGCACTAACTGGGATCACCGTGGCGTCAGTTTCCTGATGCTGAACTCATCGGTAGATGACGAGCGCGCCGACATCCGTGCTGAAGAAGCAGTCTGGAACTACGATTTCCCTATCATGGACGATGATGCGCAGCTGGTTGCCAACGCGCTGGGTGTGACTCAGGCCGGTCAGGTTGTGGTTGTGGATCCGGTTCGCATGAATATCCTGTACCGTGGTCCGATGCCAGGTCAGTGGGCACGAGCGCCGCTGGGTCAGACGCTGGAAGCCATTGTTGCCGATGGCGCTGATTCACGTCAGATGGATACTGTCACGGTAGACATGGAAGAGGCCGAAGGTTGCGCGCTGGATTTCCCGGTTGCCGATCAGTACGTGGCTGAGGCCCCTGACTACGAAACCGAAATCGCTCCGATTCTGATCGAGCGCTGTGTGGGTTGTCACGTTGAAGGTGGTATCGGACCGTTCGCCATGAACAGCCACATGATGATTCAGGGCTGGAGCCCGATGATTCGTGAAGTGATCATGACTAACCGTATGCCGCCAATGCAGGTTGACCCTGCCGTGAAAAGCTTCAAAAACTCGGGCAATATCCCGACCGAAGAACGTCAGAAGCTGATCCATTGGATCAACGCCGGTTCGCCGCGCGACTGAATCATGATAAGTGATTGATTAAAAAGGCCGTCTGGTGAAAACGAGACGGCCTTTTTGCGTTTTTAAAGGGCTTTCTATCCTTGTAAGCCGCGTATTTCTGGAGTAGGATCGGGGTACAACAAACTATAAAATCGGTAATTAAGCAGTATACCGACCATCATGAAGAAAGTTCACGAAGCCATCATTCTGATTGGCTTTGAACCCGTGAGAGGTGCTTATGAAAATCAAGACGACTCTAACGGCTGCAGTGGCAATTGCCGCAAGTGGCCTCGCCCATGCCGGTGTCGATCCGTTGACTGAAGTTCAGCCACCCCAGAGTGAGTGGATGCACGACGGCACAGCGCCCGACCATATCGTTGAGGTGCCCAGCTTTCAGGTGCCAGCCACGGGCGTGATTGATTACATCAACTCCGTGATTCCGCTTGAGTTTGAAGAAGAGCGCTGGGTCAAGGCCGTTCAGTTTATCCCTGGCGACAAGCGCGTGCTTCACCATCTGTTGAGCTACGTAGTTGAAGATACGGCCAACAACGAAGGCATGATTGATGAGGCGGTGAACGATCCGCGTCGTGAGTTCCTGGAAGGTTATGCGCCCGGTAAGGAGTATGCCACTGAGTTCCCCGAGAACACTGGTATCAAGGTGCCAACAGGCTCCGCGCTGCGCATGAGCATTCACTACACTTCATTCGGTCAGGAAACCGTGGACAACACCCGTGTGGGTCTGTGGTTCGCTGACGAGAATGACCAGCCTGAACTGGAATACCGCACGCACTCGGTGTCACCAGGCAACCGCACAGAAAATATTGTGATTCCGCCAGGCGCGATGAATCACGAGATGGCAGCAACGCATGTGTTTGAGAACGACATCCTGCTGCGTGGTTTCCGTGCTCACATGCACTACCGTGGCAAGGCAATGGCCGCACGAGTGATTTATCCTGACAATACGTCAGAAGAAATCATCAATGTGGCTGACTATAACTTTGCCTGGCAGCCAACTTACCAGATGGAAGAGCCGATGGTGATTCCGGCCGGTTCACGCGTTGTCGTGGAGGGTCTGTTTGATAACTCTGAGTACAACCTGGGTGTACCCGATCCAACGGTACCGGCGCTGGGTGGTCTGCAGAGCTGGGAAGAGATGTTTATCGGTTACTTCTCTTACACCGATATGTAAGTCCAGCCAGGACCTCAAGGTCTTGGCCCATGCCTGGACAGACGCTGTCCAGGCATCAAAAAAGGCGTCCCTGAATAGGGGCGCTTTTTTTTGACATCGGTTTAGCTGGTCTGGTTCTGGCGATATTCTTGTCAATAGTGGAGTAACACTTTGTTGCAATTAGGGTGGGTGCCATATTGTCTTAGGCGATTGACTGGTTTACGATCATGAATAATGCAAGGCGGTTTGTATGCAGAACATAATAAAAATTAACAGCATCGCGGCCTTAACGTGGCCGCGCATCCTCACAGGTTGTGACAGGAGCCGTAATAATGAAAAAAACCACATTGTCCGCAGCACTCGTGCTGACTGCGGTCTGGGGCTTGCAGGCCCAGGCCGGCGTTGATCCACTGACCCAGATCCAGCCCCCCGCCAGCGAGTGGACCCATGATGGTTCCGCACCTGATCATATTGTTGAAGTACCCCCATTTGCAGTGCCGGCAACCGGTGTCATTGATTACATCAACACGGTTATTCCGCTGGAGTTCGGCGAAGAAAAATGGGTCAAAGCCGTTCAGTTCATCCCCGGCGACAAGCGGGTATTGCACCATCTGTTGTCCTATGTGGTGGCCGATGACCAGAACAACGAAGGCACCATCGACGAGGCCGATAACGATCCTCGCCGTGAATTCCTCGAAGGTTATGCGCCGGGCAAAGAATATGCGACTGAATTCCCCACCAATACGGGCATCAAGGTGCCGGTCGGTTCGGCCCTGCGTATGAGTGTTCACTACACATCGTTTGGTCAGGAAACTGTCGACAACACCAAAGTCGGCATGTGGTTCTATGATGAAAACGAAACGCCAGACCTCGAGTTCCACACGCATTCTGTGTCCGCCCGTGATCTGGCAATTCCACCGGGTGACATGAACCACGAAATGGCCGCCAGCCATGTGTTTGAAGATGACATCGTTTTGCATGGCTTCCGAGCCCACATGCATTATCGCGGCAAAGCCATGTCTGCCCGTGTGATCTACCCGGATAACACCGTGGAAAACATCATCAATGTGGCCGATTACAACTTCGCATGGCAGCCCACTTACCGAATGGACGAACCCATGGTGCTGCCTGCGGGTTCACGGGTAGTTGTGGAGGGCCTGTTCGACAACTCCGAATACAACCCGGGCAACCCGGACCCGACAGTGCCCGCAGTTAGCGGCCCGCAAAGCTGGGAAGAGATGTTTATCGGCTATTTTTCTTACACAGACCTGCCCGAATAAGGTAAGTTAGTAAGCTGATTCGATAAGCAGACCGTAGAAAGAAGGCTGCTTCCTGACCGGAGCAGCCTTTTTTTATGGCTGGTTTTATCTCCAGGTTTCTATTTCCATTATATCAGTACAGGTAACAAGACATGTCGATTGATGCTTTATTGCGACCATTCACCACACCAAAACTGTCCCTGAAAAATCGCCTGTTAATGGCACCGATGACACGACAGTTCTCGCCAGACGGGGTTCCGGGAGCCAATGTTGTTGATTACTACCGGCGTCGCGCTGAAGGTGATGTGGGCCTGATCATTACGGAAGGCACCACGGTGGGCCATAAAGCCTCATCATTCGACTCCTCCATCCCCAATTTTTATACCGATGAAGCGCTGGCCGGTTGGGCCGACGTGGTCAAAGCCGTGCACGCTGCCGGCGGCAAGATTGCGCCCCAGTTGTGGCATGTCGGCTGTGCCCGCAAACCGGGTAGCGGGCCATTTCCGGATTATCCCAGCGCGACCCCATCGGGTTACGCCCTGCCGGGGAAAAAAGTAGGGGAACCACTGACAACCACCGAAATCGATGAGATTGTTAAAGCCTTTGGTGAGGCTGGGCGTAACGCCAAAATGCTGGGTTTTGATGCACTGGAAATCCATGGCGCGCACGGCTACATGATTGATGACTTCCTGTGGGAAGGCCTCAATACGCGTGATGATAAATACGGCGGGTCGCGTGCGAAGCGAAGCCAGTTTGCTGTAGAAATCGTGCAGGCCATTCGCGAGCACGTGGGTGAAGATTTCCCCATCATTTTCCGCTTTTCGCAGTGGAAGCAACAGAACTATGACGCGCGTCTGGCGACCACGCCGGATGAGCTGATGGAAGTGCTGGCGCCGATTTCCGATGCCGGCGTTGATATTTTTCACTGTAGCCAGCGTCGATTCTGGGAACCGGAATTCGACGGTTCCGAGCTGAATCTGGCGGGGTGGACACGCAAGTTGCTCAATAAGCCCACGATTACCGTGGGCAGTGTCAGTCTGAACGAGGAGTTCATTACCACGTTTATGGGCGGCGAAGCAGGCAGTGCTGATATTGGCGAACTGTTGCAGAGACTGGAAGCGGACGAGTTTGATCTTGTCGCTGTGGGTCGAGCGCTGATCGCCAATCCTGACTGGCTCAAGCAGGTACAGCAGGGTGATGTATCTGCCCTGAAGACCTATGATAAATCCTTGTTGGCTGCGCTCGCATAAGAGCACAGCTGGCATCAGCAAACAAAAACGGAGAACGATGATGTTCGATCGATTAGCCGGGTTTTTGGGTCTGAACGCCATTCCCCAGATTTTTTTTAGCGCCGCCGGTATTGCCATACTGTTTGTCTGTCTGGCGATTCCTTTTAACAGCGAGTTTGCCGCGTTCTTTGGCGAAGTAGGTACCTTTACCTTTCAGTACTTCGGCTGGTTCTATGTGCTCAGTGTCAGTGGTCTGCTGATCTTTTTGGTGTGGCTGGCGCTGAGTCGTTATGGTCATGTAAGGCTGGGGCCGGACGACGAAGGGCCGGAATACCCGACGGTGACCTGGTTTGCCATGCTGTTTGCCGCAGGTATCGGCACCATCCTGATGTTCTGGGGGGTGGCCGAACCGTTATCGCATTTTGCCAATCCGCCGCTTGAAGATGTTGAAGCCGGCACCGTCGACGCAGCCAAAAATGCCATGAACATTGCGTTGTATCATTTTGGTTTGCACACCTGGACCATCTTTACTTTGCCTGCGCTGGCGATCGCGTATTTTACCTATCGTCAGGGTTTGCCGATGCGCATCAGCAGCATTTTTTATCCGGTGATGGGCAAAAGAATCTTTGGTCCGTTGGGGTGGACGATTGATGTTATTGCGTTGCTGGGGACGCTGTTCGGGGTTGCTGTGTCAGTGGGACTGGGTACGCTGCAATTAAACAGTGGTCTCAATGCAGTGCTCGGTGTGCCTATTGGCCAGCTGTCACAATTACTGATTGTGGTGGTGATTACCATTGTTGCGACCATTTCTGTCGCGCTGGGGCTGGATCGTGGCATCAAGCGTTTGTCGGAAATCAACATCGTTCTGGCCCTGATCGTGATGCTGTTTGTCTGGGTGGCAGGGCCGACCCTGTTTGTCACCTCCGGCATTGTGCAGAATTTTGGCAACTACATGCAGAATCTGCCGTGGATGTCGTTCTGGACTGAAGCCTACCAGGGCACCAGCTGGCAGCAGAGCTGGACGGTGTTCTATTGGGCCTGGACCATCTCCTGGGCACCGTATGTCGGTATCTTTATTGCGCGCATTTCCAAAGGGCGTACCATCCGGCAATTTGTTGGCGGTGCGCTGGGTGCGCCGCTGCTGTTCACGGTGGTGTGGTTTACCGTGTTTGGTCTGGCCGCCATGGATCTTGAGCTGAATCAGGGCGTGGATCTGACCACTCAGGTAGAGGCTGATGTGTCGGTGGCGCTGTTCGAGTTTCTCAGTTACTTCCCGGCCTCGACATTGATTTCGGTGCTCAGTCTGGTAGTGATTGTGGTATTCCTGACCACCTCCGCTGATTCGGCGGCGCTGGTGGTGGATGTGCTGTCACGTAACGACAATCAGAAGAGCAAAACCGGGCAACGGGTCTTCTGGACCTTGCTGCTGGGCCTGATTGCCGCCACTCTGTTACTCGGCGGCGGATTGCCGGCTTTGCAGAACGTCATCACCACAATGGGCTTTCCGTTCTGTGTGCTGCTGGTGTTTATGGCGTACTCACTGCTGCGTTCATTGCATGCCGACCACCTTGGTTATACGCTGGCCGATTCGGCTGCCGGTAAAGTGCCGCACATGGATCCGATGGGGTCAAAACCGTCAGACAGCAAGGGCGCGCAATAACCAGACCTGATGGATCCGGTTGTTGCGGGCAAAGTCCCGGTCGATACTGGCAGCGGAAAACGGCTCAATGTCGAACCGCTCCGCCAGTGCCGGGTCCAGTTTGAACTTGCGCATGTTGGTGGAGAAAATCAACAGCCCCTGCGGGCGCAGTCGCTGCATGCACAGTTCAATCAGTTCACCGTGATCGCGTTGAATGTCCAGCACGTTGTCGGTGCTTTTTGAATTGGAGAACGTGGGCGGATCAAGGAAGATCAGGTCGAAGTCCTGCCGGCATTTCTGCAGGTAACGCAGACAATCCATTTCCACCAGCTCATTGCTGCTCAGGTTCAGCTCATTCAGTGCCAGGTTGCGCTGCGCCCAGCTCAGGTAGGTGCTGGACAGATCCACACTGACCGTGCGCCGGGCGCCGCCCAGGGCGGCCTGCACGCTGACCGAGCCGGTATAACAGAACAGGTTCAGCACGTCCTTGCCGGCGGCATGATCATGCACATAGCGGCGCATCGGGCGGTGGTCGAGAAACAGGCCCGTGTCCAGATAACGCTCCAGGTTGACGATCAGCCGGGCATCACCTTCCTGCACCACGATGTCTTCGCCCTGTTCACGTGTGGGCTGGTATTGCTGTTTGCCGCGTTGACGTTCACGCACCTTGATGCTGATAAACTGCGAGGGCAATTGCAACACAACCTGCACCGCGAGCACGCACTGGCGCCGGCGCTGTTCGGCGTCGGCATCGCTGACCGAGGCGGGGGCTTTGTACTCCTGCATGTGGATGTGCATCTGGCCTTCCATGTCCGTATAGACATCGATGGCAAAGGCGTATTCAGGCATATCGGCATCGTACAGGCGGTAGCAGCCGTGGCCTTGCTGGCGCGCCCAGCGGCCGGTGTTCTTGAGATTCTTGCGCAGGCGATTGGCCAGCATCTGGCCGCCATTGTCGAGCGCATCCTCTGTCACTAGCTGGGAACCGGCGACCGCTGTTTTTCGGTTCTGATAAACGGAATCGTCATCAACCCGGAACAATAATAATTTGGCCGGCAGCGCGCCATTAAACAGGGCATATTGTTTGTGGCTGTGGATGCCAATCAGTTTGCCCCATTCCGGACGGGCGGTGAAGACCGCAACCTCGGCGCCCATGGCTTCGCGGCGAATGACATCGCCGAGCGCCTGATACAGCGCCATCACCTGTGCCTCGTCGCCCAGACGTTCGGCGTAAGGTGGGTTGGTAATCAACAGCGTGGGTGCCTGACCCAGTTTGAGGTCCTGCAACGCGGTTGAGCTGAATTCGACGTGGTCCCAGACCCCGGCCCGTTCCGCATTGCGCCGCGCCATGCCCAGTGAGCGCAGGTCGTGGTCGCTGCCCAATGCCTGTCCGGTCCAGGTGGCGCCGCGTTGTTTGCGCTGCTCCGCCTCCTGCCGCACAACAGCGGCCGCGCTCTGGTCGTGATGTGGCCACGCCGACAGCTGGCTTTCGCGCAACAGTCCCGGGGCGACGTCCAGCGCCATTAATGCGGCTTCAATCAACAACGTGCCAGCCCCGCACATGGGATCCACAATGATGGCGTTATCCTTATGCATCAGGGCAGGCCAGTCGGCGCGAATCAGCAGCGCCGCGGCCAGGGTTTCTTTCATCGGCGCTTCACCCTGTTCCTGGCGATAGCCACGCCGGTGCAGGCTGCCGTTGACCAGGTCGACACCCAGGCTGACGCGACCCTTCTTGATAACAGCATGGATACGCAGATCCGGGTCCTGTTTGGACACGTCGGGCCGGTCCTGACCGCTGTTGCGGAACTGGTCGACAATGGCGTCTTTGATGCGCTGGGCAATGAACTGGGTATGGCGCAGATTATGGGTGGTCCCGGCGGCGCTGATGGCAAAACTGTCGCGGCTGCTCATGTGCTGCGTCCAGTCGATGCTGTCGGCAGCTGCGTACAGGGCATCGGCATCCGGCACCAGTTGTTCGTGCAAAAGCAGGATGATACGACTGGCCATACGGGAGAACATCACCGCCCGATAGGCTTCCAGCAACGTGCCAGTGAAACTGACACCGGCAACTGTCTGACGAACATCGCTGGCGCCGCATTGCTGCAGCTCTTCTGCCAACAGAGGTTCAAGGCTTTTGGCGCAACTGGCGAAGAAAGAAAACGGGCTGTCTGACATGGGCTGAGAGTCTATCCGGAAGTTTGGGGCGTCATGATAATACGAATCGTGTTTGAATGCCCGCGGCGGCTGTCGTTGTTGGCCTCAAAGCAGCCGGCGAACCCTTATGGTGCAAGGCTTTTGCGACAATTTCAATGGCGTAAAAAACACTTTTCTTTTTGCCAGATTGCTCTATTATGCGCGTTTTACGGTGGGTGCTTCTGGATGCCGAATGCTGCCCCCGGGAACAGCCGGTCTGTCTTCTGTATTGTCGTCAATATCGTGGTCTATATCGTAGTCTCCGCGGAGGAGTTCCCTGATGAAAAAGCTTGCCCGTCGTCTTGCTCTTGTCACAGCCCTGGCTTTCACCGGCACTACCTGTCATGTCATGGCTCAGGGCAGCGTCAACGTTTACAACTGGTCGGACTATATTGCTGAAGACACCATCAGTGCATTTCAGGACCGAACCGGCATCGACGTCTCCTACGATGTTTACGATTCCAACGAAGTACTTGAGACCCGCATGCTGGCTGGCCGCAGCGGCTACGACCTGATTGTGCCGACGGCACGTCCGTTTGCTGACCGACACATCCGCGCCGGCCTGTATCAGCCACTGGACAAAAGCCAGTTGAGCAACCTGGGTAATCTTGACCCGGTCATTCTGCAGTCTTTGAGCGACATTGATCCGGGCAATCAGTATTTGCTGCCTTACATGTGGGGTACGACCGGCATTGGTTACAATGTCGACAAGGTCAGGGCCATTCTGGGCGACGACATGCCACTGGATACCTGGCGGCTGGTGTTTGATCCGGAAATCGTGTCGCGTCTGTCGGCGTGTGGTGTGTCGCTGATGGATGATGTCACTGAAGTGTTTGTGGCCGCCCGCGCTTACCGTGGCCTGCCCACCGATGCCTACGGCAGTGCCGAGGCGCAGGAAGCGGCTGACGTGGTGGCGGCAGTGCGCCCGCACATTCGTTATTTCCACAGCTCATCCTATATCAGTGATCTGGCCAATGGCGATCTCTGTGTCGCGCACGGGTATTCTGGCGATGTTTTGCAGGCCCGTGATCGTGCCAACGAAGCTGATAATGGCGTTAACATTGCCTACGCAGCGCCGTCGGAAGGCGCCGTGGTGTGGACCGATGTATTTGCCATCCCGGCAGACGCGCCCAACGTTGCCAACGCACACGCGTTTCTGGACTACATTATGGAACCAGAGGTTATTGCCGGCGTGAGTAACCATGTTGCTTATGCCAATGCCAATACTGCGTCGGTGGACCTGGTGGATGATGCAGTGCGCAATGACCCGGGTATCTATCCGCCGCCTGCTACGCAGGAACGTTTTATAGTGCTGAAGACACCCAGTGATTCCCAGATCCGCAGCATGAACCGATTGTGGACGCGAGTAAAAACCGGGCGCTGATTGCAGAGGGGCATTGTCGCAATGCCGAGTGTCACAACCTGAATTGTTACAGGCAAAATTCGAGGCGGGTGGATGAACAACACTGTGGCTAAACCTGAGCAGGAAGCGCTGGTCAGCATCCGGAATGTCACCAAGGTCTTTGGCAGCACCTATGCTGTGGACAACGTGAGTCTGGATATCGAAGAGAAAGAGTTTTTCTCCCTGCTGGGATCATCCGGTTGCGGCAAGACCACGCTGCTGAGAATGCTGGCGGGGTTTGAAACCCCCAGCGAAGGCCGTATTTTTATAGACGGCAAAGACGTCACCGATCTTCCGCCCTATGAGCGTCAGGTCAACATGATGTTCCAGAGCTACGCACTGTTCCCGCACATGAGTGTGGCAGACAACATTGCCTACGGTGTGAAACAGGATCGCATGGCGAAGGCGCAGCGTGATGAGCGCGTGCGTGAAATGCTGGCGCTGGTGCAGATCGAAAAGCTCGGCCATCGCAAACCGCATCAACTTTCTGGCGGTCAGCGGCAACGCGTGGCGTTGGCGCGGGCGCTGGCAAAGCTGCCAAAAATTCTGTTGCTGGATGAACCACTGGGTGCACTGGATCGCAAGTTGCGGGAACAGACGCAGTTCGAGCTGGTGAATTTGCAGGAGCGCCTGGGCATTACCTTTATTGTAGTGACGCATGATCAGGAAGAAGCCATGACCATGTCGTCGCGAATAGCGCTGATGCGTGAAGGTCGCATTGAACAGGTGGACTCGCCGCGCCGCATGTATGAATTCCCGCTCAGTCGTTACGCGGCCAGCTTCATCGGCAATGTAAACCTGTTTGACGGCATTGTGTGTCGTCAGCAGGGTGATCAGGTCTGGGTCGACAGTGACGAGGCCGGCGGTCAGCTATGTGTGCGTCACAGTCAGCCCATGACCATTGGCATGCCGGTGACAGTGGCCGTGCGCCCGGAAAAAATCCGGCAACCGCAAGCTGGTGATGAGCTGCCCAATACGATGAGTGGTGTGATCCGCGAAATCGCCTACCTGGGTGATGAGTCGATCTATCATGTTGAACTCGCCTCGGGTAAACGTGTGAAGTATACCCAGCCCAACGTGCAGGCACTGGCGGAGTTGCCGCTGACCTGGGGCCAGACCATCGCGCTGGGCTGGCATGCGGATCGTTGCGGGTTGCTCGCACTGTGAACGGCCGCGATGGCTCTGTCAGCCTGCCGGAAAACCTGCGCGCACGACTGCGCCAGGTGAATATCGCACGCGGGCTGGTTACCGGAATACCGTGGCTGTGGCTGGTGGTGTTTTTCTGCCTGCCGTTTCTGTTTATTGTCAAAATAAGTCTGTCGGAACCGGCGCTGGCGCAGCCACCGTATCTGGGCTGGATTCGTGAAACCGCTGACGGCCTGGTCAACATTGTGGTCAATTTTGGTAACTACGGCCTGTTGTGGGATGACAGTCTGTACACCAGCGCACTGCTGGGGTCATTAAAAGTTGCGTCAATTTCCACCGCACTGTGTCTGCTGATTGGATACCCCATGGCCTATGCCATCGCACGCGCCCCCACGCATCTGCGCATGCCCTTGCTGATGCTGGTGATTCTGCCATTCTGGACCTCCTTTCTGATTCGTGTGTATGCCTGGATGGGTATTCTGAACACCAACGGCATTCTCAATAACCTGCTGTTGTGGCTGGGTGTCATTGAGCAGCCACTGGCGATCATGCACACACCGCTGGCGGTTTATATCGGTGTCACCTACGCTTACCTGCCGTTTATGGTGTTGCCACTGTATGCCACGTTGTCGCGACTGGACCCGGTGCTGCTGGAGGCAGCTGCCGACCTGGGCGCGCGTCCGGTGCGGCAATTCTTTAGCATTACCTGGCCGCAGTCAGTGCCAGGTGTCATTGCTGGTGCCATGCTGGTGTTTATTCCGGTCATGGGCGAGTTTGTGATACCTGACCTGCTGGGCGGGCCGGACAGTCTGATGCTGGGCAAGTTGATGTGGACCGAGTTTTTTAACAATCGCGACTGGCCGGTGGCATCGTCGCTGGCGGCGGTGTTGTTGGTGGTGCTGATACTGCCGTTCCTGTTATTGCGGCGGTACGAGATGCGGGCGCAACTGGAGGAGGCAACATGAAGGTTGCCCAAAAACCCAGGCGTGGTTTCCCATGGCTGTGGACAGCGCTGGCATTTGGTTATGTGTTTCTGTATGCGCCGATTCTCAGCCTGATTGTGTATTCGTTTAATGAAAGCCGACTGGTGACGGTGTGGGCCGGTTTCAGCACCCGCTGGTACGGCGAGCTGATGCAGAATGAGCAGTTGCTGTCCGCGGCATGGCTCAGTATCAAGGTTGCTGCTGTGGCGGCGACGCTTGCGGTGGTACTGGGGACGCTGGCGGCGATGGCACTGGTGCGTTTTCGGCGTCAATGGGGCGCGCGCTCGCTGGGTATCATGGTGGCGGCACCGCTGGTGATGCCGGAGATCATTCTGGGTTTGTCATTGCTGCTGTTGTTCATGTCGATGGCTGATCTGATTGGCTGGCCCGCGAGTCGTGGTCAGAGCACCATCATCATGGCGCATGTGACCTTCTGCATGGCCTATGTCACCGTGGTGGTGCAAAGTCGGCTGGCGTACATGGATGCATCGCTGGAAGAGGCTGCCATGGACCTGGGGGCACGTCCGCTGAAGGTGTTTTTTACCATCACCCTGCCGGTCATTGCGCCATCGCTGGTTGCCGGCTGGTTGCTGGCGTTCACCCTGTCGATGGACGATCTGGTGGTGGCCAGTTTTGTTTCCGGGCCGGGTGCGACCACCTTGCCCATGGTGGTGTACTCCAGTGTCAGGTTGGGCGTGAGTCCGCAGATCAATGCTCTGGCCACTATCATCATTGCCGTCGTGGTGGTGGCGGTATCCGTGGCGGGCTACCTGATGTATCGTCAGGACAAGCAGCAGACGCACAAACATTAACGCGTCCGTACCAACACATAGCAGCCTTAGGATTTTCATGACTCACCCAGACTCTCCGTCGCAACTTGCGAGACCGATCGTATGTTGAGTTACCGCCATGCCTATCATGCCGGCAATCATGCTGACGTGCTCAAACACCTGACCCTGCTGGCAGTGCTGCAGCAATTGCGCAACAAGGACAAACCCTTCGTGGCAATCGACAGCCACAGTGGCAATGGTTTTTATAATCTGAGCAGTGAGCCGGCACGCAAGACCGGTGAAGCGGCACAGGGTTTTCTGCGACTGTGGCAGCAACGCGACAAGTTGAAGAATATTGACCTGGTGAGTGACTACCTGGCCCTGGTGGCAGAGATCAACCCGACCGATACCGGCAACAGTATTGGCAATTACCCGGGGTCACCGGCCATCATGCAGGCACAGTTGCGCGCCGACGATCTGGCGATACTGATGGAGCTGCACAGCACTGAAATTGACCATGTGCGCGACAACTTCAAGCGGGACTCGCGGATCAGCGTTCATCACCGCGATGGTTTTGAAGGTGCCGTGGCGCTGACACCGCCGACGCCGCGCCGGGGTGTGTTACTGATGGACCCGGCTTACGAGATCAAGGCGGATTATCAGCAGGCCATCAAAACCGTGCTGGCAGTGCATCGTCGCTGGCCGACCGGTATCATTGCACTGTGGTACCCGCTGCTTGGGCAATCCCGCGATCTGAGTGGTCTGATTAAACAGAAGCTGGGCGTCGTCGCCGACAGCATCAACATTGAATTGAGTGTGGCGACACAATCGGATGAATTTGGGATGCATGGCTCGGGCATGTATATTATCAATCCGCCCTGGCAACTGGCCGAGCGGGTGAACGCCGCGCTGAAAAAAATTCAGCCGCTGCTACAGGTTTAAGGAACGATTTTATGAAGGTTGAAGTCACAGCATCAATGAAGATTGCGGGCCGATTGGCGCTGGCAGGGGCGGCGCTGCTCGTCGGCATGCCGCTCGCTGCACAAGAGGTTGTCACGGAACAGGATGCAGCGCAAGAAACAGCCCAGACGCCGTCCGCCCCGTTGGTTTACAGCGGCCTGGAGCTGTCGCCCGGGACGGTGCACGCCGGTGAATTGCAGGAGTCCCATCCGCAGATGAATGACGGTACCTATGCGGACTGTTTTCAGTTACGCCCGCAGGCGGGCATGGAATATACCGTGACGCTGCGCTCGGATGACTTCGACAGTTTTCTGCTGATCGGCGTGGGTAGCTGCGACGAGGTATTGATTCAGCTGGAAAATGATGATTTCGAAGAAGAAAGTCTTGATGCTCAGGTGGTGTTTGCCGCCGAATATGATCACTACTCAATCTACGTTAATACCTACGACCCCGGCACCACCGGCGCTTACACGCTGTCGCTAACAGCCCGGCTGTTACCGATGGCGCCCGCCGGCGGGTAAAGCTTCAGGGCTAGCCTTTGGTGGTATCGCCTTCCGAGATTTGTTGGGCCTGATCGCTTGGATCGGCTTCGGTTTTTTCCGGTCCTATCCAGCGAACTTCGTACAGGTCGTGGCGCTGATCCTTGGCGTTGGTGACAGAACCCTCGTGACGCACCTGCACCAGCTTGTCCAGGTCCAGGTCGGCCACCAGCGCCATCTCGGTGTTGGGTGTGCTTTCTGCCATGATGGCATCGTGCGGGAAGGCAAAATCCGACGGTGAATACACGGCGGACTGTGCATACTGGATGTCCACGTTATGCACCTGTGGCAGGTTGCCGACGCTGCCGCCAATGGCGACGTAGCATTCGTTTTCAATGGCCCGCGCCTGGGCGCAGCGTTGCACCCGCAGGAAACCGTTTTTGGTATCTGTCCAGAACGGCACAAACAGAATGTCCATGCCGCCCTTGGCGAGCATGCGCGACAGCTCCGGGAACTCCACGTCATAACAGATCAGAATGCCGATGCGACCGGCGTCGGTGTCGAATACCTGCAGGCTGTCACCGCCATCAATCACCCAGTCACGGCGTTCGTGCGGCGTGATATGCAGTTTTGCCTGTGAGTCTACGGTACCGTCGCGACGGCACAGGTAGGCTTTGTTGAGCAGCTTGTCACCTTCCATCACCGGTATACTGCCGGCGATGATGTTGATGTTGTAAGTAATCGCAAACTCGGACAGCGCTTCAATGGAACGGTTGGCGAAAGTGGACAGGAAGCGGATGGCCTCGAACTGATTGGTCTGGTCACCCAGCCCCATCAGTGGCGCGTTGAAGAATTCCGGGAACAGGACAAAGTCGGCCTGATAGTCGGCCATGGTGTCAACGAAATACTCCACCTGTGACAGCCAGGCATCAAAGGAGCTGGTCAGGCGCATCTGCCATTGCAGGATGCCGATACGTACCACGGCTTTGCGGCGCTGGCTGAGATCGCTGGTTTCAGGTTCGTACAGGATGTTGTTCCATTCCAGCAGGGTGGCGTAACCCTGGGACTTTTCGTCCTGCGGGTTGTAGTCCTTGAGCAGGCGTTTGACCTCAAAGTCATTGGCCAGCTGAAAGCTGAGAATGGGGTCGTGCGCGTCTTTGCGATCGACCGCGGCGATGTACTGCATTGGCGTCATTTCTTCGGCGAACTTGTGATAGCTGGTGATACGGCCACCGGCCAGAATGGCGCGCAGGTTCAGATCGCGGCACATGTCCTTACGGGCATCGTACAGGCGTCGGCCCAGGCGCAAATCGCGGTACTCGGGGTCAACAAACAGGTCCATGCCGTACATGGCATCACCATCGGGGTCATGTTTTATCTGCTCGCGGCGGCCGATAAGGTCATCGTAGGTGTGCTGGCGGCTGAAGCGATCATAGTCGCAACGGATAGTCAGCGCGGCTGCGACCAGGTTGCCATAGTCCTCAATGGCGATCTGCCCCTCAGGGAAGTCCTTGATCAGCCGGCGTATTGACGACTCCGGCCAGGCGCCGCCGATATCCGGGTACACGGCTTCCATCAGGCGCGCCAGTTGCGGGTAGTCGTCCTCGGTCAGGTTGCGGAGTTTCAGGTGAACATCAGAGGGCGTGTCGGCTGTCATAAATTCGGGTCCGGTAAAATGCGGCAAATCGGACTTCTAAAGTAGCAAAATGGCGACATTAAATCCATGACAGGCGCTCATATGGACTTGGCGCAGGTGTTGCGGTATCCTCGACCCTCCTTCCCTCTGAGAGCGAGTCTCAGTAAGCCAGCGGTTCAGTAAGCCTGTAGAAGGGGGGCTGCAGAACTGCTTAGCCGGTGTGGGTGGGGTACGTCCTGGCGAATGCTGACAACAAGAAAACCACAAAAGCCCGAATATTGTTTTTGGCTTGATGAGGAGAGTGCACGTGAATATGAAAAGTAAATTACTGGCAGGCGGCTTTGTCAAAAAGCCTGTGCTGACCGGCCTGGCTGCTCTGGCAGCAGGCGTGGCGATGGGCGCTCCCGCGCTGCTGACTGCCCAGGAAGAGTCAATCGAATGGATGAGCCTCGGGTCCGATTTTGCGCATACCCGATATTTGCCGGCGTCACAGATCAACGCAGACAATTTTGAATCCCTTGAGACGGCCTGGGTCTGGGACGGCGCCAGCTTTGGTGCCAGCAGTGGTCGCTCAACGCCAAGCTATATCGACGGCGTTCTATACACAGTAGCCGGCGATCGCCGCCATGTGGTTGCGATGGACCCGGAAACCGGCGAGACCATCTGGTCCTACCGCGAACCGCACACTTTCCGTCACGAATACTCCATGCGTAAAGACTACGGTAAAGGCGTAGGCTACGCGGAAGTCGACGGTAAAGGTGTTATCTACATCATCAGCCCGGGTTTCTTCCTGACCGCGCTGGACGCTAAAACCGGCGCACCGCTGGAAGGTTTTGGTCACGAGATCGGTGTTGAAGGTTTCCCTGAAACCGGTGTTGTCGACCTGCAGAAAATCCTGGCAGAAGCCAATGGTTACGAGTTTGACCCGTACTACGGCATCCCGCTGGAAGAAGGTTACATCACTGGCTCGTCTCCACCCATCGTGGTGAACGGCACGGTTGTTGTACCTAACTCGGCAGAGCAGGGCTACAACCAGACCCGTTTCGAGAATATTCCCGGTGACATCCTCGGTTTTGACAGCAAAACCGGCGAGCACAAGTGGACCTTCAACATCATTCCGGACAAAGGCGAATTCGGCTGGGATACCTGGCAGGATGGCGATGGCAACCAGCTCGAAGACCCACGCGCATACACTGGTGAGATTTCTTCCTGGGCACCTGTGGCCGCCGATCCGGAACTGGACATGGTCTACATTCCGACCAATGCTGCGTCCATCGACTTCTATCGTGGTCACCTGCAGGGCGATAACCTGTATGGCACCAGCCTGATCGCGCTGAATGCCTCTACTGGTGAGCGTGCATGGCACTTCCAGCTGGTCCACAAGGACATCTGGAATTACGATACGCCGACTGCACCCGTACTGCTGGACATCCAGCAAAACGGTCAGACTGTGCCCGTGGTGGCGCAGGTGAGCAAACAGGCATTTACCTACGTCTTCAACCGCGAAACCGGTGAGCCAATCTGGCCAATCGAAGAGCGTGAAGTACCGGCGGGTCTGATCCCGGGTGAAGTGTTGTCTCCAACACAGCCTTTCCCGACCAAACCAGCGCCTTACGATATGCAGGGTCTGACCCACGACGACCTGATCGATTTCACACCGGAACTGCGCCAGCAGGCTATTGAAGCCATTTCCGAGTTTGAAACCGGTCCGTTGTTCCAGCCACCACTGCACCGTGACAATGAAATGGGCAAGACTGCCGCATTGTGGTGTCCAGGTGACATCGGTGGTGTCAACATCGATGGTCCGGCTGCTGGTGATCCGACCACGGGTACGCTGTTTGTAACCTCACGTAAGGGTTGCACCAACCGTATCATGGCACCGGCGCAGGAGCGTGATGCCATGCTCGAGCTGCCGACAGGCACCACCTTCACAGCTTACGCTCCGCTGCGTTCAGCACTGGTGCGTGGTCCACAGGGTCTGCCACTGTTCAAGCCACCGTTCAGCCGCATCACTGCGATCGACCTGAACACCGGTGATCACAAATGGTTCATCCCTGTTGGTGAAACCCCTGATCGCGTCAAGAACCATCCGGCGCTGGAAGGCATCGACGTTGGCAACACCGGCAGCGGTACTGTTGCGCCAATGACGGTCACCGATACCATGCTGATGTACGCCAGCTCCATGAGCGACGGCACGCCAGCTCTGTTTGCAGTCGATAAAGAGACTGGCGAACAACTGGGCGTTGTTGCCGTGCCTGAGCAAAGCCGCTATGGCATGATGAACTACCAGCACGAAGGCAAGCAGTACGTGATGCTGCAAACCGGTGGCACACTGACAGCACTGGCTCTGCCGGACTGATGGTGACGCTGCCTGGGCTCTGATCCGTCAGGGCCCGAGCATTAAAAACCCGTCGCACCGACAAGGTACGGCGGGTTTTTTTATGGCTGACGGCTGACTTTGATGCGCCCGACGTTGCGGCGGAAGGAACGTCTGTGGCGTCGGGAATTGATGTTCAGGTGACGGATTTCTTGCTACATTCGAAGGTGAACGTTCAGCGATCGACCCGCCAATAATTCAAATGTAAGAGGTTGCCGCACCATGAACAACGATATCGATAAAGACGGAACCCGCCTGCCCATCAAGATCGACACCACCTCCAATGGCGAATACGCGCCCATGCCCTTGTCGGCAACCAATGTCGAAGCCAATAAGCTTGCCCATGACAATGCGACCACGCATGCCAAACGTCGCGGTTGGGACCGTCGCAAATTTCTGGTGTCCAGTTGCGGTGCCGCCAGCACGTTGCTGGCGTTTAATGCCGCCAATGCGGCCGTCGGCAAACGCGGTGGTTTTCACCAGATCAGTGATGATGCTGCGCTGGATCTGCAACTGGCGCAGGCCGAGGTCGATGGCAACGAGTTCATCTTTGATGTGCAAGGTCACTATGTGAATCCCAATGGCGCCTGGCTGAACCTGGTGCCGGAAAACTCAACCCCATATTCGGGTATGGAAAAAGCCAGTTGTGAGCTGGCCGATATGCCGGGCGACCGTGCCTATCTCAACTGCCTGAGTGCCGATGAATTTATCAAGGACGTGTTCCTGGACAGCGATACCTCCATTATGGTGTTGAGTTTTGTGCCCTCAACGCAGGAGCGTGAACCGGTGACCATCGAAGATGCCAACGAAACCCGCAATATCGTGGCGCAGCTGGACGGCAGCAAACGCCTGATGATCCACGGCCGCGTCAATCCCAACCAGGATGGCGACCTGGAAGCGATGGACGAGCTGGCTGAGCGCTGGGATATCTGTGCCTTTAAAACCTATACCCAGTTTGGCCCCGGCGGCGTTGGTTACTGGTTAAGCGATGACCCCGGTCTGGCGATGATTGAGCGCGCGCGCTCGCTGGGAGTGCGCAATATCTGTATTCACAAAGGCCTGCCCTTTGGCCCGGTGTCACTGGAGCACAGCCGCTGCGACGATGTTGGCGTGGTGGCGAAAATGTATCCGGACATGAACTTCCTGATCTATCACTCGGGTTATGACAACTCCATCACCGAACAGGCTTTTGCGCCCGGTGAAAACCGCATGGGTATCGATACCCTGATTCAGTCATTGATCGACAACGATGTCGCGCCCAACAGTAATGTTTATGCCGAGCTTGGCAGCACCTGGCGTCTGTTGATGCGCGACCCTGACAATGCAGCGCATTCACTGGGCAAACTGTTTAAATATGTCGGTCACGACAATGTACTGTGGGGCACCGACTCCATCTGGTACGGCTCGCCGCAGGACCAGATTCAGGCATTCCGCACCTTCCAGATTTCACAGGAGTTTCAGGAGCGCTTTGATTATCCCGAGATCACCCCTGAGCTGCGCCGCAAAGTGTTTGGTCTGAATGCGGCGGTGCCGTACCGCATCTCCGCCACGGAAATCCAGAGCTTCCTGGCCGCTGACAGTGTCAGTCAGCGCAAACTGGCTTACATGAACAATCCGCAACCGCACTTTAAAACCTATGGGCCTAAGACCCGGCGTGAATTTCTTAATTTCCTGAAGCTGGGGGGCTAAAAGGACAAGAGTCTGCAGCGTGTGCGCAAAATGCTATTGATAATTATTATCATCAAGATAGGAATTAACAAATTCCCAATGCGCCTCACCTGTCCTATGCTTTCTCCATCGAAGTAGCCGCCAGCGCCGCTGGTGACCATACTTCAACCGAATGAGGACAGGACTATGAAACAGGTACAAAAAACCGCCAGCTTTGCCGTGCTGCACTTTATCACTGCCTTCACTGTGGCATGGGCCATGACTGGCAGCATGCTCATTGGTGGCGCTGTGGCGCTGGTAGAGCCAGCCATCAATACGGTGGTCTACTTTGCGCACGAAAAGTTCTGGCAACGCAATTCGGGGGAGGCAATGACGTCGGCGCTGAGCGCCTGAGCGTGATTGCCTTTGACGTAAATGTTTGTGACCGCGCCGCTTAGTGTAGTAGCATTTAAATCCCCTGTTTTTTGGAGATTCAAAGACCCTCTATGGGCCTACTTCTGGTATTTGCACTCTTATCCATATGCGTTTCCTTCGTCTGTTCCTTGCTGGAAGCGGCGCTGCTTTCGTTAACTCCCAGTCACGTCACGCGTTTTCGGCAAACCGATCCGTCTTTGTATCGCAAGCTGCGCAAACTCAAAGACCGGATTGACCAGCCTCTGGCTGCCATCCTCACGCTCAATACCGTTGCCCACACCTTCGGTGCAGCCGGTGTTGGTGCGCAGGTGGGCATTGTGTTTGGTGATGGCTATCTGGCGGTTGCATCGGCGGTGATGACCTTCCTGGTGCTGATCCTGTCCGAGATCATCCCCAAAACCCTGGGTGCACGTTATTGGCAGAGTCTGGTGCCCTGGTTACCGCCGACCCTGAATTTCCTGATTCTGATCCTGAAACCGTTCATCATGATGTCGGACAAAATCACTGAATGGATGGGGGTGGGCACATCGGACGTTGATCTGCGTTCGGAGATCAAGGCATTAACCAATCTGGGCCGGGACACCGATCAGCTGGACGAAGACGAGCGCCGGGTGATTGCCAATATTCTGGATCTGCATGAAGTGCTGATCAAGGACATCATGACGCCTAAGACGGTTTGCGAGTACCTGCTGGCAGACTCAGCGGTTGACGACATTCTTGATGCCATGCGCGACACCGCATTCTCACGCTACCCGGTGGTGGATCAGGAAGAACACCCGCACGGAGTGGTATTTCGCGCCGAACTGCTGGACGCTGACCCGGATGCCAATGTGGCGGACCTGATCAAGCCAGTCAAGATTGTCACCGATGAAATCAGCGCTGAGGCGCTGCTCAGCGCATTTCTGGCTGAACACCAGCACATGGCCATGGTCTACGACCAATATGGCACCTGGCTGGGCCTGGTGACCATGGAGGACGTGCTGGAGACCATACTGGGCCAGGCCATCATGGACGAGACCGATGATATTCCCAATATGCGCCGATTCGCGCGCAAACGCTGGGAGAACCGCCTGAAGTATCAAAGCGGCAAGCCGCAGCGTCAGGCTTCAACGGATGCTGGCGCGACGGGTAATACCGGCAAGTAGTGATTACCCTGACCGTGCTCGTTTTTTGAGCGTAGCGCTGTAATCCGCTATACTCAATGCATTCCCGTCTGCCAATGCGTGTTTCCATTATGTCTTCCCAAACCAACGAGTCCCTGGTGCTGGCGCCCGTCAGCACTGCCCACGGGGAAATTACCCTGCCGGGCTCCAAAAGCCTGTCCAACCGTATCCTGTTGCTGGCGGCCCTGGCTGAGGGGGAAACCCGCATCAGCAACCTGCTGAACAGTGACGATGTGCGTTACATGCTGCAGGCCTTGACCGCGCTGGGCGTCAAACTGACGCTAAGTGATGACAAAACTGAATGCCTGGTGCAGGGCAAAGGCGGGCGTCTCTCGTACGACGGCGCACTGACGTTGTTCCTGGGCAATGCTGGTACCGCCATGCGCCCCCTGTGCGCGGCGCTGGCCGCCAGTGACGGCGAGTTTACCCTGACCGGTGAGCCTCGCATGTATGAGCGCCCCATTGGTGACTTGGTCGATTGCCTGCGTGCCACCGGCGCCGATATCACTTATCTGGGCGAAGAATCGTACCCGCCCCTGCTGATTCGTGGTTCACGCCTGCGTGGTGGCCAGGTCAGCATTCGTGGCAATATTTCCAGCCAGTTTCTCACCGCCATGCTGATGGCCGCGCCTTTGTGTGAGGGCGATCTGGAGATTGTGGTTGAAGGTGAGCTGGTGTCCAAACCCTATATTCGTATTACCCTGGATGTCATGCAACGCTTTGGCGTGACAGTCGACAACCACGACTATCAGCGCTTTGTGGTGCGCGCCGGTCAGCACTACCGTGCACCGGGTGACATCATGGTGGAAGGTGACGCTTCGTCAGCCTCGTATTTTCTGGCGGCCGCCGCTATTGCCGGTGGCACGGTGCGTGTTCATGGTACCGGGGCGGCGAGTGTGCAGGGTGATGCCCGGTTTGCCGATGTTCTGGAACAAATGGGCGCAAAAGTGGCCTGGGGTGATACCTGGATCGAAGTCAGTCGCGGCCAGCTTAAAGGCATCGACGTGGATCTTAATCACATCCCCGATGCGGCGATGACCATTGCCACCACGGCACTGTTTGCTGAAGGATCGACTGCGATTCGCAATATCTATAACTGGCGGGTGAAGGAGACTGACCGTCTCAGCGCCATGGCCACAGAGCTGCGCAAGGTCGGTGCCACGGTGGAAGAGGGTGACGACTACATCGTGATTACGCCACCGGCAAGAATCCTGTCGGCCGAGATTGATACCTATGACGATCATCGCATGGCGATGTGTTTTTCTCTGGCTGCGTTTGGTGACAGCCCGGTCACCATCAATGATCCGGGCTGCACGGCAAAAACCTTCCCTGGTTATTTTGAACTGTTTGACCGTCTCACGCGATAAACGCAAGACGGTCAGTCGGTCGGTTTTCTGTCATTACTGCCAGTCGTATGACACGTTCAGATAAACAGTTCGACCTGGCCATGGGTGGGCAACGAAGTCGATATCGTTGCCGATATTGTCGACACCTGCACCCACTGAGAAGCCGTTTGCGAAGCGGTAGTCTGTCTTGATGCCCACGCGCGAATAACCATCCTGTGCACCGTACACGTTCTGCTCGGTGTCACGGTTATCATTACGGCCGAAGCTGGTGTCAGCATACTGGTAGTTAAGACCAACGTTCCAGTCATCACTGATGTGGTAGGTCGCCAGCAGGTTGGCACGCCACTCAGGCAGTCTTGGATAGACATTGCCTTCAATGCTGGGATCGACGCGATTGCGGACAATTTCGTTATCGGTGAAGGTTGTGTTGAAGCGGACATCCAGATTGTCCAGCCACAGATCACTGGCGTTGACGATAAATTCAGCGCCCAGTGTGTCGACCTGGTCAATCGGGATAAAGGTTCGCACAGACACGCCGCCTGCCAGCGTTTCTGACTGCGCTTCAATCACGTCATCAATGCTTTCCTGAAACGCATTGACACGGATATAACCGCCGTCAAAACCGTATTCAACCCCGATGTTGTGATGCAGCCCGGCTTCCGGTTTCAATGACGGATTGGCCTGGTTGATGGTGTTGTAGGCCTGATACTGGCTGAACAGCTCTTCCACAATCGGGAAGCGGTAGGCTTCGGCCACGGCGTAGCTCAGGGTCCAGTTATCGGTCGCCTGATAGGCGGCCGTGAATTTGGGTGAAAACGCACTGCGTGATTGACCCGGCACTGTTACCGGCTGTACGGCACCGCCAACCGATGTGGTGTAGTAGCCACTGTCGCTGTTGAATGATTCGTAACGACCACCCAGTGTCAACGCCCATTGTTGCGTGGGCAGCCAGCTCAGTTCAGCAAACGCGGCACTGACGTCTGTTTCGCCGCCACTGCTGCTGTTCAGACTGTCTTTGTCACCTGACTGGTAATCATTGGAGTCGTAGACATCAATGTTCAGCTCGTAGGCATCGTAGCGCAGGCCAGTGACCAGGCCGAGATTGTCGACGCCCAGGTCATTGAAGGTCAGCTTTACTTCTGCGCTCTGCCAGCCGGTATCACCGAAGTCGGTAACCTGACCCGCCGGTGTGAATCCCGGGTCTGCCGGATTGCGCAGTGAATCCCGGCTTTCATCACGGACAATGGCAAACTGATTGAAATTGCTTTCCAGGTCAATGCTGTCAGTCAATGGGCCACGCACACGCAGACCCAGCGACAGGCTGTCACGTTCCTGTTCGCCGACACCCAGACGACCGGCAGGAATGCTGATGCCATCGCCGTCCTGACGAACATTGCCGCTCCAGATCAGGTCGCCGCCGCTGTCGCGCATATAGGCGTTGGGCTGGTGGCCGGAAGCGCGATCTTCATAGGCAATGTTCAGTAGTCCGGACCAGGCGCCAATGTCGTGACCGATTTTGACTTTGTAGTTCTGGGTCTCGGTATCGACCACACCGGTATCACCAAACCAGAGCTGGGAGTTGCCGTACTGGTCGTTGCCTATAACACCGCCAGTGACATTGCTGGCTGTCGGACTGCTGTTGTTGGCGCCGAAGTAAAACGTCTGTGGCTGCGAATCATTCTCCAGGCGGTTATAGGAGAAATACAGGCTGGTGTCGCCAATCTTGTCTCCGAATGAAAAGAAGGTTTTGTAACCGTTGACGCGATCATCGAAGCCGTATGCGTCAAATTCCTGCGAGTAATAGGAACTGTCAAAATGGAATTCACGCTGCTGCGGAATCGCCGATTCGATCAGGACCACACCGCCCATGGAATAGCCGCTGTACTCAGCAGAGAAGGGTCCATAAAGCACTTCAACCTGTGCTATTTCACTGGCGGACACCATGGACCAGCGTGGCGAGCCGTTCCAGCGTGATTGCAGCAGGTAGTGCAAAGGCACACCGTCGGCAAACACCATGGAACGGGAGGTCTGGAACATATTGGCGCCGCGAATGCCGATGGTGCCGTTGGAATCGCCGATAAAGCGACGGCGAATGACCAGGCTGGGTTCGTACTTGACCACATCTTCGGTGGTGGCGATATTGATACTGGCCAGATCATCCTGCGTCAGCACGCTGGCCGGATGGCTCATGCTGGAACGCTGACCGGCGTCACTGCCCCAGATCAGTATCTCTTCGACGGGAGCAGTGGCACTGCCGTCTTGCGCCATTGCGCCATGACTGGCAACGGCGACCAGCGCGATGGCGCAACCAAGAAGCCGTTTGCTGAATTTTGGCTGGCCAGATGTTGGTTGACTAGAAGCTGGTTGAGCAAATGTTGGTTGAGCGTGTGTCGTCAGCATGAATGTTTCCTGAGTCTGAGTATTTTGATGTTGTCAGTTTACTCAGGCTCGGGATGCATTCAATGTGGCATAGTGTCGCAGCACCGCCAGCACCGATGTCTCTGTGCGGCGTCTGGCTTGTTAGCGCAGCACCAGCAGCGACACCCGGGTGCGTTTGATCATGGCGGTGGTGGTACTGCCCAGAATCAGGTGACGAATGCGGGAGTGTCCGTAAGCGCCCATGACCAGCAGATCAATGTTCTCACGCTCCTGATATTCCGCCAGCGCAGTGTCGGCATCACCGGGTATGATGGTGCCGGTGACGTCAAAACCAGCCTGGCTCAGGGCGTCTGTGGCTTCACGCAGTTGCTCGCGCGCCACTTCGGTATCCGCGCCCACCATGACCACGTGGTGCGGTACACCGCGTCCCAGCGGGCTGGCAGCCACAATCTGAATGCCTTTGCGCATGGTGGCGCTGCCATCATAGGCCACCATGATCTTTTTGGGTGGGGCAAAGGATTGCTGAGCGATAAGAATGGGTTTGTGCAGGGCGCGAATGATGCTTTCCAGATGGCTGCCAATGTGGCCGTGTGCAGACTCGGTGTCAGCGCCGCGTTTGCCCACCACCAGAATACGTGTCTCCGGTTCCAGCTCGATCAGTGTGTCGACCAGCTCACCATGACGCTGGCGTGATTCGGCATTGACGATGCCTTTTTCTTCCACACGTTGCATGGCCGCCTGCAGCATCAGCTTGCCTTTTTCCAGTTCCAGCTTGGCGCGTTGCTGATCCAGTTCCGCCAGTTCCTGCATCAGGTTTTCCTGGGCGCCCAGGCCCAGGCTGCCGCTGAGATTCTGTGCCGTGGTGTTCTCGGTTTTATCCAGCACATGCAACAGGCTGAGCTGCGTGTTCATGCGGCTGGCGCTCCACGCGGCATAGTCGCACACCGCTTCGGCGTAGATTGAATCATCGATGCAGGCCACTACCTTGCCTGTCATTTCCGGAATCTGAATGTCTGACATGTCGGCTGTTCCTTGTTGTTGCGGTCAGTTGTGCGCCGGGTTGTGTATCTGAGCTAACGGGGCGCTAGTGGCCCATCAGGCGTTCAACAGCATCAGGTTTGTCATGCACGGCAAACCGGTCCACCAATGTTGCGCTGGCTTCATTCAGACCCACGATATTGACATCGGCACCTTCGCGCCGGAATTTGATGACCACTTTGTCCAGCGAACTGATGGCCGTGATATCCCAGAAATGCGCGCGGGTCAGGTCGATAGTAACCTTATCCACGGCCTCTTTGAAATCAAAGCCACCGATAAACTGGTCAGCGGACGTGAAAAATACCTGACCCACAACCTGATATTCGCGATGATCGCCGTCCTGCGACAGAGTTGAACCAATATACAGGATGTCGCCGACCTTGCGGGCAAAGAACAGAGCGCTGAGCAGCACCCCCAGCAACACCCCGAGCGCCAGATTGTGAGTCATGACCACAACGGCAACGGTGGAGATCATCACAATGCTGGAGCTCTTCGGGTTCTTGCGCAGATCAGCGACTGACGACCAACTGAAGGTACCGATAGACACCATGATCATCACCGCCACCAGCGCCGCCATGGGAATCTGTCCAACCCAGTCACCCAGGAACACCACCAGAATCAGCAGCACGCTGCCAGCGGTAAACGATGACAGGCGTTTGCGGCCGCCGGATTTAACATTGATCACCGACTGCCCGATCATGGCGCAACCGGCCATACCGCCGATAAAGCCGGTGCCGATGTTGGCCACGCCCTGGCCCACACACTCACGGTTCTTGTTGCTGGGCGTGTCTGTCAAATCATCAATAATGGTGGCGGTCATCATCGATTCCAGCAGACCGACGATCGCCAGCGTCACTGAAAACGGGAAAATGATCTGCAGCGTTTCCCAGGTCAGCGGGATGTCCGGGATCAGGAACACCGGCAGGCTGTCTGGCAGTTCACCCATGTCGCCAACCGTGCGCAAGTCGATACCGAAGTACATCGCAATACCAGTCAGTAGCACGATGCAGATCAGCGGTGAGGGCACGGCCTTGGTGATATAAGGTAGGCCGTAGATAATCGCCAGTCCGGCCGCCAGTACTGCGAACACCGGCAGGGTGGCATTGTCACCGGTGATCTCAGGCAACTGCGCCATAAAAATCAGGATGGCCAGGGCATTAACAAAGCCGGTCACCACTGAGCGCGATACAAAGCGCATTAGCAGACCGAGCCGGAACACGCCCGCCAGAATCTGCAACACGCCGGTCAATACGGTCGCGGCGAGCAGGTATTCCAGGCCGTGATCGCGCACCAGCGTGACCATGACCAGAGCCATGGCGCCGGTAGCGGCAGAGATCATGCCGGGCCGGCCACCGACAATGGCGGTAATCACGGCGATGGAAAAGGAGGCGTACAGACCTACTTTAGGGTCAACCCCGGCGATCACCGAAAACGCAATGGCTTCCGGAATCAATGCCAGTGCGACGACGATACCGGCGAGCACGTCGCCACGGATGTTGGAGAACCAGCTTTGTTTCAAGGCATGTAACATGGATGAGGCCCCGGGTTACTGTGTAAAAGTAGCAATTATGGTTAAGTCATAGCTGCGCATGACGCGGCCTGCTGGCCGTCGATGCCATGCACAGACTGATTGCGCAGTCTGCCATCAAGAAATGACGGGAGTTTGTAGACGGAAACTTAAGGTGGCGTGGCCAGGGGCCGGTGCGCCGGGGAACTGAGAGCTGCCATGATGGCTGTAATATCCGGTGTCTGCGTTAGAGGGCGCGTATTCTAGCAGAGCTGATCCGGGAAAGCACCCGCCTGCACCCGCAGCTGGCCTGGCAGTGCGGGAGCAGGCTATTCTTCTGAGCTTAGGGCTATTGATGCAAGTGTTAATCCAGTGATTCGGTGACCACGGGCAGGATAATCGCCGAGGGTCGGTTGGCATCAAAATAGACCGTGTTGCGGGCTTCCTGCGCCGGTGTGCTGCTGTCATCCAGTGCCGCGCCGTTGTTCGGGTTGACGGCGAATCGGGGGTAGTTGCTGGAGGTGACATGCACACCAATGCGGTGGCCGGCTTCGAATGTCTGCGCCGTGCTCCACATATTGACTACCAGGCGTTCAACCTCGCCCGGCGTCATCATTTTTACATCGCCGGGATTCTGTCCGTCGCGAAAACGTGCCCGGATCGGATAGTCAAGAATCAGGGCTTCGTAACCATCCGGATAGATGTCGACCAGCTTGACCACAAAGTCGGTATCCAGCGCATCGGTGGCAACAAACAGTTCCATGTCGATATGGCCTGCCACCACAACATCTTCCTCCAGCACCGGTGTACTGAAACGCAGATAATCCTGCCGTGGACCGATTTCACGCTGATCGCGAGGGCCGACATCGGCGCCCAGGTTCTGACCACCAACGGTGGGTACCGGATTGGCCGGATCAAAGGTGTAGGTCTCGCTGGCGTCGGCCGCGACGGGGGGATCCGTGGCCAGGCTCATGTCGGGCTGCAGGTAGTATCGGGTTTCGAGGTTTTCCGGCGGCCAGCTGTCCATGTGAATGACGCGGTTCTTGTCGGACACGTTGCCCTTGCGGGCCGAGGCCATCATGTAAATGCTGACCGGCGGTTCGTCCATGATGCCGTTATCGATGTCCTTGAGCCAGTAATCCCACCAGCGCAGCTGCTCTTCCAGGCTGCCATTGATCATGCCGCCGCCCGGGTATTCAAGGTCGCCCTGCAATGTGCCGTGGCCAAAGGCGCCCATAAAAAGCTTCTGTTTGCCGCGTGCCTGTGGATTGCCTTCGTTCTGCAGATAGACAAAGTTGTGCAGCGACCCTTCGGCATAGATGTCATGCCAGCCGCCGACGTTGTAAACCGGAATCTCGACATTATCACGGTGGAACAGGAAGTCGGTGGCACGCCACTGTTCATCCAGCACCGCGCGGGCCTTGTAAGCATTGATGGCGTCTTCACTGACGCCCTGGCCACGAAGCCAGCCGCCGGAATGACTTTCCTTGAAGACACCGCCGACAAAGCGCGAGCGGTAAAACAGGCTGTCCGGTGCCACGGTGACATAGGCTGCGGTCAGGTTTGGTGGCGCCGATGCGGCAGCCAGATTGGACGTAATGCCGGGCGCCGAGGTGCCAAAAATACCGATATTGCCATCGCTGAAGGTTTGCGATGCAATCCACTCCACGGTGTCATAGCCGTCTTCGATATCATTTTCGAAAGGCCGGTTTTCACCCTCAGAGTCATTGCGCCCACGCACATCCTGCGACACTACCGCGTAGCCGCGCTCGTGATAGCTGGCAACACTGCGATCAATGCCGTCCTTGTCGTAGGGCGTGCGGGTGAGGATCACCGGCCAGGGGCCTTCGCCTTCGGGCACATAAACATTGGTGGCCAGTTGCACGCCGTCGCGCATGGGCACCATGACCACGGTTTTGTTGTCGGGCGCCGCCGGCTGGGCCACGCTAACAGTGCTGCCCAGGGTTAATGCCAGCGTGGCAGCGAGGCACCAACT
This sequence comes from Pseudohongiella acticola, assembly GCF_001758195.1. Classification (NCBI taxonomy): domain Bacteria; kingdom Pseudomonadati; phylum Pseudomonadota; class Gammaproteobacteria; order Pseudomonadales; family Pseudohongiellaceae; genus Pseudohongiella; species Pseudohongiella acticola. The sequence goes on along the minus strand of NZ_MASR01000001.1, from coordinate 1,366,686 downwards.
GGTCAGGTATGTTCTCAGGTTCAGGTTCAGTTTGAACATGGCTGATTTTCCTTTTATTGTTGATTGTAGGTGGATGACAGCTGGCCTGCGTCAGTTCTTTCTGAACAGCATGGTCAGGCGATCACTTTCGCCTATTTCCAGGTATTTTGTCCGGTCTGCCTCGGCGACATCGCGCAGGTTCGGCGGCAGATTCCAGACGCCTCCGGGGTGATCCTTGGTGTCTCTGGCGTTGGCATTGATTTCAGTGCTGCCAACATATCGGAAACCATATTCTTCCATGGTGTTGATCAGGGTCTTCTCGTGAATGTAACCGTTGCCGGCGTCGCGGGCAGGGTCCATGCGGTGATCAACGATGCCCACGATGCCGCCCGGCTTGAGTGCCTCGTGCCAGGCGCCCAGCATCTCGGCCGGGCCCCAATTGAACCAGTTGTGCGCATTGCGGAAATCCAGAATGGCGTCCACCGTGCCTGGTTCGGCAAGTACGGAACGCTGACGCGGATGCAACTCAGCAACCTCAACCCGGTTGTAAAGATCAGGGCGGGCATCAAGCATGGCATCAAAGGTGCCGTTGAGTTGAATCATGAAGGCGGACGCTACCTCAGGGTCACGGGGATAACCGGCAGCGATGAGCTTGCCTTCGTCGCGCAGGTAGGGGGCCAGTATCTCGGTATACCAGCCGGTACCCGGGAAAATCTCCACCACGGTGTGATCAGGCTCGACGCCAAAAAAGGTCAGGGTGTCGACAGGGTTGCGGTATTCATCGCGAGCCTGATTGGTCGCGGAGCGGTGATCACCGGCGACGACGGTGTTGAGGGCATCGGTGTCCTGGGCCTCAAGTGACGTTGACAAGGCTAACAGGGCAGCGAGCCCCACGGCCAGTCCAGGCAGCCGGGCGGTGGAGCGAGTCTTGTGTTCAGACATTGTTCTGGTCTCGCGATTATTGTTGGGGTCAACACTGACTTTACTACACAAATGCATGTGCGTCAGCGTTCCGATATCGCGAGCAGGTAGCGTCTGGAGCGGGTGAAGGGAATCGAACCCTCGTCGTAAGCTTGGGAAGCTTCTGCTCTACCATTGAGCTACACCCGCAGACGGCACAAATTAGCGGAAGTGGCATCTTTTGTCGAGCAGCCTTTGCTACGTATCAGGTCGACCCGAAGCCGGAGCGGAAACAACCGGTCACCAATGGGTATTGGGATGGATCCCAGGACACGGTTTTACCTAAGGTATTGACCGGCAGCGACGGCGCGATGATCACAGATCGGGGTGGTGGCACGTTGCCCAGGCTATCGGCGAGCCAGTCGCTGAAGTTCCGGCACCATTGACTGATGTCAGCTGGGGGCTGATCCAGCACCAGGAAATAGTGCAGTCCTGAGGGGCTGCCGCCGGGGTCGCCACTATTGCTGTCGCTGCGCACGCGGGCTTGCTTGATGCCGATGTGGGTCTGCAGCGTGTCTGCCAGCAGTGCCAGATTTATATTGTTGCCGTGGATCTGTATCACGGTGTCGGTCCGGCCCAGGATGGAAAAATGTGAGCTGTCATGCAGCTGCAATCGGTCACTGAGCGGATATTGTTGACCATCGTCCTGGTCTTGCACTAGCCAGCTACCGTTCTGGCTCTGTAACGTCCAGAATGGCAACAGGGTGAATGCGACATTGTCTTGTTGCCGCCAGGCCAGGCCGGCAGTTTCACTGCTGCCGTAGACTTCGGTCAGGGTAGCGTTGGGATATCGCCTGCGAATGGCGGCGGCAGTCGCGACGGGCAGTGGCGCTGTTGAGCTGATGCCGGTGAAGCGGTCGGGCAGCTTTATCTGCTGGTTGAGCAACAGGGTCCAGACTTCGGGCGTGGCTACGATCAGGTCTTCATCACGAAGTTGTTGCGCCCAGTTTTCCGGTAGCGAACGCGTCGGGTGTATTCTCAGTTGTTCACAGGCCAGTGTCGAGGGAAGCAGCACACTCCAGATAAATCCGTAAATGTGATGGCAAGGAACTGTGCTGACAATGCGCTTTGGGACCGGTAGCAGCGTCTGGAAAAAATCCGTTTCACGTTTCAGTCTGTGCAGGCTGTGGGCGCTTGCTGTGGGTTCGCCGGTGGATCCGGATGAGTAGAAGTGCAGCGTGCTGTCGTCAATCTCCAGACTGCGCCGGGCAACACCCAGCCAGCCCTCGGCAGAGCGCCTGGCCAACAGCAGATCGGAAATCCCGGTACGGTCCAGGCCCAATGCCAATGCAAAACGCCGGGCCAGCTCAACCATGTCCAGCGAGCTGTAACCGAAATAGCGGGGGTCGGCGAGCAGACCTGATGCCGGTGTATCGCAGTTTAGCAGCAGGTCACCCAGGCCGCGGCGATGCAATGAATCGCTGAGAAAGTCATGCAGATACGTTTCCAGCAGCCCGGGTTGTTGCCACCACATGGGTCAGAGTCTTTTTACAAAAATCCAGAAGCTGCCACCGACCAGTGCCGGTTTCATATGTACCTTAACCTTAGTGGGTGACATCTGGTAATCGAAGGTGTACTCCAGCATGACACTGCCGCGGTCCGCGACGACTTTTTCAAACGCACCTTTGAATTTTGGTGTGTTGGTGCAAGGAGCTACGTCTGTGAAAAAATTCTTGCCAATTACCTGGCTGGGTGAACGTCCGGTGATGGCCCCTTCTGCTTCATTGTATTGCTGAATAATCCCGTTGGCGTCGAGCTGAATGGCACCAAAGGCAAGATCATCGATTTGTGAGGCACTCATGTTCGCCAATTTGTTATCGATATCCGAGGCACCAAAATCAATTACTTCCAATGACATACTGCAATCTCCAGATGTTGCGCTAAAACGCGGGGTTTTACATCAATGTGAAATGACAATTTGCCTTAAATTGTCCGCACAGTAATACGTAGAAAGAGGTGAGCCGGATCAGTCTGGCAGGTTGTTGCTGTCGTTGGCAGGGCTGTCAGTGGATTCATCGGGGTTTTCATTGGCCGCATCGACAGCGTCGTCAGGAATGCGGGTAATACGCACCGAGTCAGGGTTCTGTTCAGCGTAGGCACGCATCCAGCGTGCGGCCATCAGCCGCGCCTGTAGTGTGCTTTCTTCATCCATTTCTGCGCGCAGGCGTTCCAGTGAACTGACGGCGTGCTCATAACCAAAGCGGTATGCCAGTTCATACCACATGTGGGCAATCGACAGGTTCTGTTCGACACCCAGGCCGTCTGCGAATATCCGGGCCAGAAAGAACTGTGCAGTGGCATCGCCGCGATGCGCTGAGCGATTGAACCAGTAACGCGCCTGTTCATAGTCCCGTGGTAACCCGTCCTGGTCACTGGTGGCATACAGAATGCCCAACCGGGTTTGCGCATCGCGCAGGCCCTGCTCGGCAGCCTGGGTAAAATAGTCACGGGCCTGTGCGGCATCACGTGTCACACCCTGGCCAGTGGCATACATCAGAGCGGCATTGTACTGGGCATCAACACTGCCTTTTTCTGCCGCCAGCGTGAACCATGTCATTGCAGCGGTGGGATTGGGCTCACCGACCAGACCACTGATCAGCAGAACGCCAAGATTGTATTGGGCGTCACGATGGCCCTGTCGTGCGGACTCCTGGTACCAGCGCATGGCTTCGGTAAAATTCTCGGCCCGGCCCTGACCATAAAAGTTCATTGTGCCGACGGCGTACTGCGCATCCGCATCACCCTGTTCGGCGGCCTGCTCGTACCAGTAATAGGCTTCCCGGTAGTCCTGTTCGATGCCTTGGCCCTGGTCATACATGACGCCGAGGTTGAACTGGGCGCGCACGATTCCCTGTTGTGCCGACAGCGCATACAGCTGCATGGCGCGTTCGAAATTCTGTTCGGTGCCAATGCCCTGTTGATACATCAATGCCAGGTTGTATTGGGCGATGGCGTGTCCGATCATCGCGCCTTCGGTGAAGACCTGTAATGCGGTGTCATAGTCTTCGTCCTGAAAAGCTTCCAGGCCGATTTCCACGTTGTAACGACCGACAGCGGATGGTTCAGGGCTTACTGAAGCAGGCGCATCTGGCTCGGCCGGGTTATTTGCCTGAGCAGACACAGCATGGGACAACCCGCTGCACACAAGCAGCAGAATCAAACGATGGACAAGTTTTGGCGTGGATAAAGTCATGGCCTGATTGTAGCTTGGCGCAGAGCTGATAGCTAATCGGGAATTGGTCGGAGTGAGAGGATTCGAACCTCCGACCCCTGCCTCCCGAAGGCAGTGCTCTACCAGGCTGAGCTACACTCCGAAGGGGTCCTGCGTACTTCTCGCCGTTGTCGGTCCCTGCACAAAACATGGGCGCTGGCAACGGCTAACGGGGTCGATAATATGTCAGAATCGCTGGCAATTTCCAAGACCTGTCCCCAAAAAAGCCCCGGCCCCCGAAAAAACCGGGGGCAACGCAATGCTGGCTTCAGGCTCTGGCCTTGCGGTTATCCAGACTGAATGCACCGGCACCTGCGCCACTGAGGGCCAGAAGCCCGGCCATGATGCCCATGTTCTTGAAAAAATTCTGGGTTTCATGGGATTGCTGTAGACCTGCTTCCATGGTCCAGAAATCATGCATTACCAGGCTGATGACAAAGGTCAGCCCTGCCAGCACAAACGCAACCAGTGGCACACGATAACCAACAAGCAGGGCCGCCGACCCACCGACCTGGATAAGCCCGCTCAAAATCAGAAAGAAAGGAATCCAGAACATGCCATGCGATGCCATATAATCCACATGCATGTCGTACTGGGTAAACTTCATCATGCCGGGCAGGAAAAAGTAAATGGCAAGGATAATGCGGCTGGCGGGAATAAACAGACGTGACAGTGGATCGGGAATCATTAGGCTTCCTGCTTTCGGTTTTTAGTATGGTTATAAGGGTGTTCGAACTGACCGTATGGCGTCAATAGCCGACAATAGCATGTTTCGACTAAACGGTTTGTCGAGTGGTACGACATTGCCCAGCAACTGGATCTGTTTGCGTTCCGTCTCACTAAGATTGCCGGATGCCAGCAATATCGGCAACTGTGGCAGTGTCGCCCGAACTTGAGTGGCGAGCTCTATGCCTGTCATGCCTGGCATGGTCTGATCTGAAATCAGTAGATCTATCGTGGTTTTGCTGGTGTCTTGCAGGTGACGTAATGCCGGGGCGGCGGAAGCGTGTTCAATCACATAAAAGCCTTCGCGCTGCAAGGTCATGCGAATGGTGGCAAGCACCAGTTCTTCATCGTCGACCACCATGACTCGGTAGGCGGCAGGCGATTGTGTTGTTTCTGGCGTGGTGGTGTAGCTGGACACCGCCCCGGATATGGCTGCCGCCGCAGGCGTGGTTCTGAATGTCAGGGTGAAAACAGTGCCGGCGTCAGGGCGCGAATCGACACGGATACTGCCGCCCAGTTCAGTCACCAGCTTATGCACAATGGCCAGTCCCAGACCCGTGCCTTCGCCGGCGTCACGGGTGGTAAAAAACGGTTCGAAAATCCGGTGCTGGATGTCTTCGGGAACCCCCGGGCCGGTATCGTTTACGGTTAATACCACGTGTTCGCCAGAGTCGGACAGGTCCAGTTTGAAAGCCAGTTCTCCGCCTCCGGGTTTCATGGCGAGGCAGGCATTGGTGCCCAGATTCATGGTGATCTGGTGCAACATGTCGGCTGATGCCAGGATACAGGCGTCACTGGCGTTGATGGTAGTCGTGATGGCGATGTTGGCAGGCATGGTGCTACGCAGCAGCGCGGCAGTTTCACGAAGGGCGGGTGCAACGGGCGTGCTGCTGGCATCTGCATTGTTGTGCTGGCTGAAGCTGAGAATTCGTTTGACCAGATGCGCGGCACGTTCGGCAGAGACAATGGTGTTGTCTATATGTTGTCGCTGTGTACTGCCGACCGGGGCGAGTTCGCGCGCCTCTTCACTGGCCATGAGCATGGGCAGCAACAAATTGTTGAAGTCGTGGGCAATGCCACTGGCCATGATGCCGAGCGCGCTGAGTTTCTGTGAATGCAGTAACTGTTCCTGTAATTGTTCGCGCTCTTTCAGGGATTCCGCGATACGCTGGCGTGAGGACTCCAGCTCATTGATAGTCGCTTCCAGATTGGCCAGTAATCGCGCTGCTGTCAGTGAACCCAGCGCGCACAGGAAGAGCAATGTGCCGCTGACCCCAAACCAGGATTCGAGCGTGTAGCCTAAATCGCCGTAGGCCGGGTCGGGTGCCTGTGCCAGCACCAGAAGTGCACCATAACTCAGGAGGATAAGAAGCGTAAGCGCAATGCCAATAAAAGCACCGCGAAAACCAAAGAACAGTGCGGATAGCACGGGCACGGTCAGCAGCCATTCGGTACCTGCGCCCACTGGCCCCAGCAGCCATAACAAAAATACGCCAATAGCCGCCCATAACCCCAGGAATAGACCGGCACGCAGGTGATAGGGCGCCTGCTTTGCGCTGGCCAGCACGAACACTGCTACCCAGGCAACGTTGTCGATGACCAACAGGCTCCAGATTTGCAGTTGATAGGCCAGAATGACGCTGGGAATATAGGCGATACTGACCAGTGCCGCGGTTGCCCACAGGGTTGTCTGCAGAATGCGTTGGCGGATGCCAAGCATGCTGTTGTTGGTGTCGGCGGCGGACATAATACTCCGGAGTATTGCTTACCAGCGTTCGGGTCGCAACAGACTGCGCATGTCAGGGGTGTAAGGTACGGCGTAGTCATGCGAGGCCAGGATGATGCTGTCCCGGGTCCGGATCAGGCGAGCGGTCACATAGATGTTGCGTTCTGCAATGGCGTAAGTGCCGACCAGGACAACATCGGCGTTGTGTTCGGCGCTGATATCAGTCAAAGCACGCGACAGCAGAAACTCGCCCTGTCGATGATCTACGTAAACACTGTTGCGCAGCAACAGTTCCACGAATTGATAACCTTCGGCGGCGAATGCCGACACCAGTTGTTGTGAGGCAATACGGCCAAAAGAGGATGACAGTGACAAATTGTCGATGCTGGCAAAGCTGGCAGCGAGCATTCTGGCATTGGGGTCGAGCTGGTCGCCAGCGATGTCAATCAGACGTTGTGCAGCCTGGTGGTTGTTGGTAATGACCGGGTTGCCGATGGTTCTGGCGACGGTTTTACAGCCACTGAGGGCAGCAACAAAAATCGTCAGTGTCAGCAACAATAAGACAGGTCGTTTGCATACACGCTTCATGGCATCAGGTCCCGACCACACTGAAGGTTTTGCCCCGTGTCTGGTAATTGGCAAGATCGGCGTCACGTACATAATAAATGCGTGCGTCTGAGCGCAGCAAGCGACTGCCGTCATGCAGGTTGGTGGTGATAATGACTTCAGACATGGTTTCCCGGCTGTCGCGCCAGAAATGCGTGAGTAAATCCAGTCCTGCGGCCAGGGGAATGATGGCCAGTTCGTTGTCTGCCCAGTTCGATACATTGCCGGCAACAGCGGCGATGGCAAAGGCCGCGGAAAAGAACCCGGTACGTGGCCGCAGGCTGCGGCCATTGTCATGTGTCACCACCAGGATGTCGTAGTCCAGCTGCAGCGCTGCGCTGCCCGGGTTGAGCATGACGCTGGCGCCGTTATTGATCAGTTGCGCCGACAGCAGTCGATGATAGGCCTGCCTGAATGGACTGTCGTTGTCATCTGCCGGGGCGACAAAAAGGGCCGGAGGCGTCTCGAAGCTGTCTGCGATCAATGCCGCCTCGTTGCTGGCCATCAGGTCCCAATGTGCGGCTGAACGGGCGACGGGCTGTTCCGAGCCGGCAACGTTAACGGCGCGCGGATAGGCCTGAAATCGATTATTGCAGGCGCTGAGGCTACAGGCCGACAACAGGAGGACAAGGCAGGTAAGCTGTCTGTGATATGGCATGAAAAGGCCCGGTGATCAGTCGTTACCCCGGGTTATCGACTGCGTCGCAGAATACCTTAATGGGAAGTCGGTCCTGTCGGCACTGGTTTCAATTGCTGGAGCTGCTATAGTCGCAGGGAACAAACGTCGCAAAGAAGAATAGCCGAACCGGAAGTCACGGGCGGCAAAATAGCGGGTTAACCATGAATCTTGTTCTGTATGCCATACCGGTGTTCATGCTGCTGCTGTTGGTTGAACTGAGTGTGGACCTGAGGCGCAAGACCGGTTACTACCGTCTGAACGATGCCATTGCGTCGTTGAGCACGGGTATGCTGAGCCAGACGCTGGGGTTTGCGACCCGGTTTATGGGTTTCCTGGCTTACGCCACTCTGTGGGCCGTGCTGCCTCACGGCGAACTGACCATGACGCCCTGGTTGTGGCTGGCTGCTTTTGTGTTTTACGATTTCTGTTATTACTGGAGCCATCGCAGTCAGCACACAATCAATGTGTTGTGGGGTATTCACGTTGTTCATCATCAAAGTGAAGAGTACAACCTGACCACGGCGCTGCGTCAGCCATTCAATGGTTTCCTGATTGGTTCAATTTTTTACCTGCCCATGCTGTTTGCCGGTTTTCCGCCAGCGGTGGTGGTGACGGTGGGTTCGCTCAATCTGATCTATCAGTTCTGGGTGCATACGCGTTTTATCAAGACGCTGGGGTGGGCAGAGCAGGTGTTGGTGACACCGATGAATCATCGGGTGCATCACGCCATCAATGATCCCTACATCGACCGCAACTTTGGCGGTGTATTTATCTTATGGGATCGGATGTTTGGCACCTATCAGCATGAGCTGGATGACGAGCCCTGTGTTTATGGTGTGCGAAAACCCCTGCAAAGCTGGAATCCTTTTTTTGCCAATTTTCATGTGCACTGGCAATTGTGGCAGGACTGTCTGCACGCGCGGCGCTGGCGGGACAAGCTGCGGTTGTGGTTTATGCCCACTGGCTGGCGGCCGGCCGATGTTGAGGAACGCTTCCCGCTGGCGCGCTGTGTGCCGGGCAATCAGCAGAAGTATGACCCGAGGCCTCCGATGCCTCTGGCTCTGACCGTGCTGGCGCTTCACATTTTGTTGATGGGGTTCACGGTCTGGTTTCTGCTGAACGTCAACGTGCCTGAATTTGGTCTGGCATTGGCGCACTTTATTCCGCTGGGCGGCGGGCTTTGGCTCAACAGTCGCCTGTTGGAGCAGAAGCCGCATGCGTTGTGGTATGCCGTGCTGTTCTGGGGCAGCTGCGCGGTGCTGCCCTGGGTGGTGACCGGCTGGTTATTACCGGTTCAGTTGTCGTCTGCAGCCTTGCTGCTGCCCGCGCTGGTACTACCACTGGTGTCGGGGCGGCGGTTGCTGAGCCAGACCGTCTGATACGGAGCCAGCACTATCTCCTGGTCGTCCAGTGCAACGTGCTGGCCACTGACCAGGTCGTACCAGTCCTCGGTGTCGATCAGGTTGATGTCTGACAACGGAATGTGGTGCGTCTGCAGGGAAATATTATTGAGCGCAAAAATACTTTGCTCCCGATTGATACTCTGGCGCCAGAAGGCAAAGATGCCATCGCCCAGGTGCAGCGTGAACTGCGTTGCATTGGGGTGAAAGGCCGGTTGTTGTTGACGGATGGCAATCAGTGATTTCAGCGCCGCCAATACCCGGGCATGGTGGCTGTTGTTGTCCTCCAACAACCTGTTCAGTTCGCTCTGAGACCACTGGTGGCGATTGATGTGACGGTTGTGCCCACTCTGCGCCAGACGTGCCTCGTCATTGCCGGTTGCCAGCAGGCTGTGAATGTAGAATGCCGGTACCCCTTCCAATGCCAGCAGAATTGCATGGGCACAGATAAAGCGCTGCAGTTGCCAGGCGTCGGGTGCGCCGGATTGATCCTCCAGGGTGCAAGCCAGTGCATCCCACAGGCTGACGTTGATCTCATAGGGGCGGCGCTCCAGTGCCGAGGTCGCGCGCCAGGAGATACGGCCACCGGATCGTTCAATGCCCGCGAGCAGGGATTCAATCTCCTGGTCGCTGAGCAGGCCTTCGGCCGGCCGCAGACCAATGCCGTCATGCGAGGCGATAAAATTAAAATAGAAGGTGCCCAATTGGGCAGGCGGCATGCTCATCAACCAGTTTTTTATGTGACGGCAATTGCCGTTCAGCAGAGTGAATACCAATAGCGGTGGCAGTGAGAAATTGTAAATGCTATGGGCTTCATTGGCATTGCCAAAGTAACTCAGGTTTTCACGTTTTGGTATGTTGGTTTCAGTAATGATCAGCGCTTCGGTGTCGGCATGTTCAATCAGTGCGCGCAGCAAGCGCACAATCTCGTGCGTCTGCAACAGGTTCAGGCAATTGCCGCCAGGCTCTTTCCAGATAAAGGCGACCGCATCGAGGCGAAAAACCCGGATCTGATGGTCAAGATACAGACGGATGATGCGAACAAACTCCAGCAATACATCCGGGTTACGGAAGTCAAAATCGACCTGGTCGTGACCAAAGGTGCACCAGACATGCCGGGTGCCATCGGCCGTTGGCACCGATTGCAACAGCTCACTGGTGCGCGGTCGGGTGACCGCGCTCAGATCCAGCGCCGGATCGGCGGTATAAAAATAGTCTTTGCCGGGAGATTGCCCGGTAATAAACTGCTGGAACCAGGTATGTGATGCAGAACAGTGGTTGACGACCAGGTCTGCCATGAGTTTGAAGTCGCCGGCCAGTGCTTCGATGTCCTGCCAGTTACCTAGCGCCGGGTGTACCGTGTTGTAATCACTGACAGCAAAGCCATCGTCCGAACTCCACGGGAAAAACGGCAATACGTGCACGCCGCTGATGCTGCCTTTCAGGTGTTGGCACAGGAAGGTCTGCAGCGTCTGCAGCGGCATCTCGTCTGCGGCCGATTTGATGCTGTCGGCATAGGTGATCAGGTAAACATCGCGCTGATCCCAGATTTGCTGCTGACGGCCGGCATGCACCTGTTCGGGCTCAAGCCGCATGGTGGTTATCAATGACAGTGCCAGCTGCTGAATGTCGGCGCTGTTCAGCGCCGGGTAGATATGTTGTAAATGATTACTGACTCGTGTGTTCAGGTCCGCCATGGTCATCCTGCCTGGTTCATGAATTCCCGGGTGTCGGCTTCGACGGCCTCTTTCAATTCTTCGAGAATATTGGGTTGTGCGCTGCGCACCCGGTTCCAGCTGGGTATGAACGGAGTCTCCATGGGGTTGTCGAGAAAATATTCCCCGGCCGCCTTGATGTTGCGGGCAAACAGCTCCACGGCCTGTTCTTCCTTGTGGATATCCAGTGTCAGTCCGTTGATCAGCGCGTCGTTGCGGTAGGTTTCGACAAAATCCAGCGCGATACGAAAATAGCTTGCCTTGATGGTGCGGAAAGTTTCACTCGACAGCACGACGCCGTTGGTGGCGAGTTTGCGGAAAATGGCCTTGGCAATGTCGATGGACATTTTTGATAGCCCGGCTTCGGCATTGTCTGCCGACAGGTCCTGATGTTTGTGATCGTAATTGTCGGCGATGTCGACCTGACACAAGCGGTTGGTGGCGTTGTTTCGAAACATCTCTGACAGAATTCCTATTTCCAGGCCCCAGTCGCTGGGAATGCGCAGATCATTGACGGCTTCAGTGCGGAATGAGAATTCACCGGCCAGCGGGTAACGGTAGCTGTCCAGATAGTCCAGGTATTCACTTTGCGGCAGCACTTTTTTTAGTGCCCTGAGCAGGGGCGTGACCATCAGCCGGCACACCCGTCCGTTGATTTTTCCATCGGCGACCCGAGCATAATAACCTTTGCAAAATTGGTAGTTAAAACCGGGGTTGGCAACGGGATAGATCAACCTTGCCAGCATTTCCCGTTTGTAGGTCAGGATGTCGCAATCGTGCAGGGCGATGGCCTGACTTTTTCGTGAAGCCAGTGTGTAGCCCAGGCAATACCAGACATTGCGACCTTTGCCTGCCTCGGTCGGTGCCAGTCCCTGGCTCTGCAGGCGTTCATCGATGGCGCGCAAGCGAGGGCCGTCGTTCCATAAAATGCGGTGGTGCTGTGGTAACTCGGAGAAGAATTCGCGCGCATGTCGATACTCGGCTTCATTGGCGCGATCCAGGCCGATCACGATCTGGCTGAGATAAGGTACCTGTGATAATTCTTTGATGATATTAGGTAAGGCCGGTCCCTGAAGCTCGGAATACAGGGACGGCAGGATCAACGTCATCGGGCGCATTTTGGAAAATACTTCCAGCTCGTACTCCAGTTCCGCCAGCGGACGGTTGCTTAGATTGTGCAGTGTGGTGATGACACCGTTCTGGTGAAAGTCGCCCATACCTGTATCCTCCTGTTGATGTTCAGTTAAAGCTTTTTGAGCAGGCCTTTGATGCTGTCAGCCCATCCGGCGGGCCCGGTCTGGTCACTGATGGTCACCGGCCGCGTGGTCACCAGTTCGGGCAGCGCATGTGCCGGCGAGCGAATCAAAACCGGGTAATCTGCAGCCTGCAGCATGGCGATATCGTTATCACCATCACCCAGCGCAATGGCGACAACCGTTGCACTGGTCTGACTGTAGACGGCTTTTATGGCAGTCAGTGCTTTGCCTTTGTCGGTGTCGCCCAGCACGTGCAAAAAACGCCCGCCGCGCAGTGTCGATAAACCTTTGTCCGCCAGCGCCTGTCGGAAGCGCTGAAGCGCGTCGTCGCTGTCCTGCCAGATAAGCGGTTCGCTGAACTGCCGATTCTGGGCGCGCCGCGCTGCGGTCATACTCAGGCCCGTGGAGGCGCAGATATCGCCCAGTGAACAATCACTGAGAGCGACCATGCGGTAGTCCGGCTTGATGTCAGCCAGGCGCTCGCGAATGTCTTCGTAACTCAGCCCGGCGATCACCTGCCAGTAGGCGCCGTACGATGTACCACCGGCAGGCGCGGTGCGGAAGCGCCGCTTTGGATAGTAGGTGGCAGAGCCGTTTTCAACAATAAACGGATCCGACAGTCCCAGTTTTTCACTGAGCGCTTCGCACTCTGCCAGCGTTTTGCTGGTGTTGAATATCAAGGGTATCCGGTGTCTTTGTAGTTTACGTATGGTGGCCAGAGCAGGTTCGGCGGAATAGTTATAGTGATCCAGCAGAGTGCCGTCGAGATCGGTTAGCACAATGATCCTGCTGGCTGCCGTTGCTGTTTTGGGTTGACTGTTAGTCTGTTTGCCGGTTCGGGAAGTCATCACGGTTACTGATAGGCTCTGTGGTTCTGGTCGCAGATGCGGTGGTTTGTGTCCAGGTAAAAGGTGGTATCCGCCCGCTCTGGCAAGGTAGCGAAGCCGTGGCGGGTCAGTCGCTCGTAGTGTTGTATGAATCTTGCAATGGCGTCGGCGGACATGATCCGGGTGCCATCGTGATTCTGCGCCTTAAGTCTGTCTGCCAGTTTGGTCTCCTGCAGGCTTCGCCATTCCAGCACACAGTCAAAATCAGGTGCTTTCAACATCACCAGATAATCGATGTTTGCGAACAGGGCCTGATAGTCAGCGGCCAGGCAGTCGTTGACGTAATGTCGCCAGCGTCCATCGGTGTCCTCCTGTGTTTCCAGCGTGTTCACCGCCTCGGTCAGTGCGGCGTCTGTCTGCGGGCACACGCCGATACACCAGCCTTCCAGTATGATGACATCGCGTGGCGCTGAGGTGTGGCGGCGCGCCGACTCCGCAACGCAATCATCACTGGCTTTGTCGAATGCCGGCAGGGCTACAATGCCATGCGAGCTACGCAGTGACTGCACTGTAGCAAGCGCCAGCGCAATGTCATGCGTGCCGGGTACACCACGTGTGGCCAGCAAGGGGTGCACAGTCTGGCTCAGATGCTGGCGCGCAGCGTGACCAAGATAAAAGTCATCCAGTGATAATGCAGTGGTTTTCAGGCTGAACCGGGTTTCAAGCATCAGGGCAAGCGCTTTGGCCAGAGTTGATTTACCAGTTCCCTGTGCACCGTTTATGCCAACCACAAGCGGTTGTGGTTGTGTTGCGTGTCGCTCAGCCAGCCTGTTGGCCAGCGGCGCCACATACTGGACGGCGTCGGCAAGCCACGCTGGCGGCAGCCCGTCGGCATCGGCAAGCGCCTGCCAGAGATGTAAGGCGCGATCATCAGCGCTGTGGTTGGGGGCTGGCATTTTGACGTCCTTTAGTGGCCGCTGAGGCGCACCATGTCAGTGCGCTGCACCATAAAGGTGCGTCTGCGGTGGTCGATCCCATGTGGTCAGCGCCGTGTCCGGCACTGTGTTCCTTGCCGGGTCTGTGCGTTGTCCCTGTCGTGTGACGGCGCGCTGATGTGGTAAGCTTTCACGCAGAATCACAATTTGTCGGTGTGGATGCCACCTCCTGGCACTGGTCTTTCAAGGCAGCGGCGCTGGTAAAAACCGCTCCAGCCGATCACTCAATCGAATCTTGCTTTACTTAATAATGCAAACTCTGGTCCAGACATGCAATCTTCCCTGATCCCTGAGCGTCCCCTGATCATTTCGCCGACACTGGCAGCTACCATCGGCCTTGAAGAGGCGGTGTTATTGCACGTGCTCAGTGAATTGATGGCCCATCGTCCGGGTATAGAACGTAAAGGACTGACCTGGCTGTTGCTGGAGCAACAGGCGTTACTCGATGCGCTGCCATTCTGGGCCTGGATTGATATTCGTCGGGTGCAAAAGAACCTGCAGGATCTGGGTCTGATTCTGGTAGAGGCGCGCGCCGGTCAGGAAGACGGATGGTACATTGCCATCAATCAGCGACCGGCGGACGATGCTACGCCGCTGGCACCGGCTGAACCGACACCCGTAACGTCGGCGAAAGTGGCAATGGTCGCCGCCGGCAAAACCACGGAAGCGGGCAGGGGAACCGCCGGATACATTGCGCCTGACTGGCAGCCCGGCGATGAATGGCTCAGTCTGTGCCGGCAGCACGGCGTGCCGGATGCGTTTGCGCTGGAGCGGGTGCCGGGTTTTGTCATGTACTGGCGCGATCGCGCCCAGTCCAGGTTCTCCTGGGGTAACGCGTTTTATAAGCACGTGCTGCGAGAATGGCGCCAGGAGCAGACACGTCGGGGTGCCGCCGAACTTGAGACCACCATGTCGGCGAATTGGCAGCCCAGTCAGGATGCGATTGATATTTTGTGTAATGCGGGCATCAATGAAACCTTTGTCGAAGACGCTGTGCCGGAGTTTGTTTTATACTGGCGTGAGCGGGGTGCCCAGAATGGTACCTGGAATACGCGTTTCATCGAACATATACGCCGACAATGGGCGCGTTACAAGGCATCCGTGGTCAACGACGGGGTGCCGCGACCGATCAGCGAAAACTGGCAGCCCAGTGCCGAAGTGTTTGATGTGTTGCGACTCGCTGAAATTGACGAAGACTTTGCCCGTAACAAGGTACCGGAATTTGTTCTCTACTGGCGTGATACCGGGCAGCCCCAGGCCTCCTGGAATACCCGCTTTTTGCAATTCATCAAATATTCCTGGGCGCGGCGTCTGGACGCTGGCGCGGCAACGGGGTTGACGCATGCACGAGATAAACAATCTGCTGAACGAGGCGGGCAAAGCCTTGAAGCCACGTTCAGGCGCTTCACAGACAGAAGCTGGGCGGAGTAAACGCCATTCAGGCTCCAACTCGACCTCGGGCTCGGCCGGTGATAAACGATCAGGTGCAGACCACAGCAACGGACCTGACCAGGTTGACGCAATCAATCAGTTGTTCGCAGAGTTTGAGCTGGCTTACCACAACCAGTATCACAAGGCCTATGGTGACCCTGACCGGCTGGTGATGGCGAAAAAATACTGGCTGGAGTGTCTGGCTGATTTCCACCCGGAACAGCTGGTAACAGCGGCCCGGCGGTTGGTGAAGAGTCAGGATTTCCTGCCTACCATCTCCGCGGTGATCCGTGCCTGTGAAGAATCCTACGGGCTGTTTGGGCTGCCTTCCGAGCGTGATGCCTATACTGAAGCATGCCGTGCCCCCGCACCCAAGGCGGCTTATGGCTGGTCGCATCCGGCCGTGTATCAGGCCGGCAAAGCCACTGACTGGTTTTTTCTGGCGACAGAGGCCGAGGACAAGGTGTTCCCGGTGTTTGCCTATTATTACCGGCAGTTGTGCCAGCGCGTCATTCGTGGGGAGGACCTGCAGGATCCGATGCCACCGGCACTGGAAAAGGATCCGTCACAGCCGCTGACCTTTGCTGAGAGGGAACAGAGATTGGCCCGGTTGCGTGCCGCTCTCGACATCTGAAGGATTTCTGTTGCGATCCTCTGTTGCAATCTTTTGTTGAGACTTTTTGCGGCTTGCGGGTTTAAGGCATGCAGGCAGGGCCACTTAGTTGAGCACGGACAGTTCGCGCTCAAGCAGGCTGGCATCGCCCATATTGAGCTCTACCAGACGCCGCAGGTGCGTCATGCTGTCAACATCGATATGTTCACACACCAGCCCCACCTTGTCGTCACGGTGATTGGCAACACGCGCTTCCATGCAGATCTGAATATCGCCGCCCAGATGAATGCTGATGTCGACCAGTTTGTTGTCATTAATTTTCTGGTCTGGCAGTACCTGAATCAAAATGCCGCGCAGGGAAATATCAATTAACTGGACGGGCCAGATATGGTCGTCCTGCGTGACCACCGTTTCGGCATCAAAAAAGATACGCGTAAACGAGCGCTGAGGGTCGGTCTCGGTCTTGGGGCCGTTGCTATCAGTCATTTTACAGGCTCTGTTTCGAAATCGGGCGTTGTCTTCGGATCCGCTACAGATCCTCAGGCTCGGTACTACAGTGCACTCCTCAGGGGCCTTATCGGCCCCTGCCGCTGAATCTTGATCGCTTTTGCATATTTAGACAGTTTACGCGAGCTTGCGATATTTGATGCGCGTCGGGTTGGCGTTATCGCCCAATCGCTTCTTGCGATCTGCCTCATAATCCGTGTAGTTGCCTTCATGGAACACGACCTGGCTGTCACCTTCAAAAGCCAGGATGTGGGTGCAGATGCGATCCAGGAACCAGCGATCATGCGACACCACAATAACCGATCCCGGGAAGTTAAGCAGGCCTTCTTCCAGCGCCCGCAGGGTCTCCACGTCCAGATCATTGGTCGGTTCGTCCAGTAACAGGACATTGGCGCCACGTTTCAGCAGCTTGGCCAGATGCACCCGGTTACGTTCACCACCTGACAGGTCTTTGATGAACTTTTGCTGATCGCCACCGCGGAAGTTGAAGCGCCCGACGTAGGCGCGTGAGGGCACTTCGTATTTGCCGATCTGCAGGATATCCTGCTCTTCCGACAGCTCTTGCCACACGGTTTTGCTGCCGTCGAGCGAGTCGCGGCTCTGATCGACGTAGGCCAGGTCAACGGTGTCGCCCAATTCTATGTTGCCGCTGTCCGGCTGTTCTACCCCGGTCAGCATGCGTAGAAACGTGGTTTTACCGGCACCGTTGCCGCCGATAATGCCAACAATAGCCCCTTTGGGCACCGAGAAACTCAGGTCGCTGATCAGGGTTTTGTCTTCGAAGGACTTGCTCAGGTTGTTGACTTCGATGACCTTGTCGCCCAGACGCGGCCCCGGTGGAATATACAATTCGGTGGTCTCGTTACGCTTCTGGAATTCCTGTGAATTCATTTCCTCAAACCGGGCCAGTCGCGCCTTGCTCTTGGCCTGCCGACCTTTGGGGTTGTTGCGCACCCACTCCAGTTCGTGGCGTATGGTCTTTTCGCGCGCGGCCTCCTGACGCTGCTCTGTCTCCAGGCGCTTTTCCTTGTTCTCCAGCCAGTTGGTGTAGTTGCCTTCGAAGGGGATGCCGTAACCACGGTCCAGCTCAAGAATCCAGCTGGCAGCGTTATCCAGGAAGTAGCGATCGTGCGTGATCGCCACCACGGTGCCAGGGAATTCTTTCAGGAAACGTTCCAGCCACGCCACACTTTCTGCGTCCAGGTGGTTGGTAGGCTCGTCAAGCAACAGCATGTCAGGGTTGGACAGCAGCAGTCGGCAAAGAGCGACCCGGCGTTTTTCACCACCTGACAGTTTGCTGACATCGGCTTCCCAGGGCGGCAGGCGCAGAGCGTCGGCGGCAATTTCCAGGGTACGCTCCAGATCCCAGCCATTGGCCGCATCTATCGCATTCTGCAGATCGCCCTGCTTTTCCAGCAGTTCGGTCATTTCGTCATCACTCATGGGCTCGGCAAAACGGTCACTGATGGCATTGAACTCTTCCAGCAATTTGATGGTTTCGCCCATGCCTTCTTCGACGTTGCCACGCACGTCCTTGTCCTGATTCAGTGCCGGTTCCTGAGGCAGGTAACCGACATTGATGCCGGTTTGCGCGCGTGCCTCGCCGTTATATTCCTTGTCGACGCCGGCCATGATGCGTAGCAGTGTGGATTTGCCAGAACCGTTGAGGCCCAGCACGCCAATCTTGGCGCCCGGGAAGAACGACAGAGAGATGTCCTTGAGAATTTCTTTTTTCGGGGGGACGACTTTGCCGACGCGATGCATGGTGTAAACGAACTGGGCCATAGCGAGTAAATCTCCGAGCCTTGAGGGTGTTGTCGATTTTTGAAACAAAAATAGCTGCGACAGCAGCGTTACGCGCTGCCTGTATGCCGCATTCTATCACGGAGTCAGCCTCGGGCGGGTTGTTCAGCATGTTTTCCGGAAGCCGACGTGAAAATGCATGACCAGGACAGAATTTCACCGTGTCACGATCAAGCTATTGGACAGCGCGAGGCTTTAGCGTTAGCGTATTCACTCTGATTGCACCCAAACGAGAATAATAAATTAATGGAGTATAAGAGATGACCAGAAGATTCCAGTGGGTCCTGACGCTGGTGGCGGCATTCTGCATTATTGCCGCACCCGCCCGCGCCCTGGCACAGCCAGCCATTGAGCCTGCCGAACCTTACAAGGTTGGCACCTTTGCCGTTGGCAATGAGCAGTTTGTCGGGTTGGTGATGCGCGACGATAGCACGATTGTTGACCTGGTAGAGGCTAACAAGGCGCTGGAGTTCATGCCGCAATATACCCAGCTCGACATGCCGGACGACATGCTTGGTTTGATCGAAAACTATGAGTACGGTCTGAAGTATCGGGTATACGAGATCGTCAACTGGCTGGTCGCCGAAGAGCGCCTTGACACCCGTGATGGTCCGGCCTTTGTGCACCGGGTTGAAGATGTCGACATTCGCGCGCCTATTCAGTACCCCAGCAAGATCATGAATGCGGCCGTGAACTTCTATACGCATGCCTGCGAAGGCTGCACCGAAGAGCAGTTGGCCGAACGCACACGGCAGCGACGGGAAAACCGCGGCGTCCCTTATCTGTTCCTGAAACCCACGCGCGGTGCCATCATCGGTGACGGTCAGGATGTGATCATGCCGTTTGGTCGTGATGAGATTGAATACGAAGTGGAAATGGCCATCGTTTTTGGCAGTTCGGGCAAATACATCTCTGCGGCACGCGCCTACGATCATGTGTTTGGCTATATGGTTGCCATGGATATTTCTGACCGCGGTGGCCGTCCACCAGGTGGCTTTAGTTCAGGACTGGACTGGTTCGTTGGTAAAGGCCATGACACTTTCGCACCACACGGTCCCTGGATTGTGCCAAAAGAGTTTTATGGTGATCCCATGGAGCGACTGCACCAGATTACCGTTGTTGATGGCGTGACCGTGCAGGAGGCCCGCGCCGGCGACATGATCCACAATATTCCTGAGCTTATCGAATACGCGTCCTCACTGATCACACTGTTTCCGGGCGATGTGCTGCAAAGTGGTACGTCTGGTGGCACCGGGTCTGGCCGGGTCGAGCGTGCAACTGGTTCCGGTTACCTGATCGACGGTGAAACCATCAGCGCCACAATTCAGGGGATTGGTACCCTGACGCATCGGGTCGTACGTGAAACCAGTGTGCCGGCGGATCTGTCCGGCGCGCAGTTGCCACCGACCAGTAGCTACCGCGACTGATTACCCACAGGCATTTAGGCGGGCGCGCCGTGGGCAACCTTGAGTGTGCTGATAAAGCCGAGCAGAGTTTTTTTAGCCTCTGCTGCGGTGCGCTCGCTGTCCTCGGACATGACCACGGCATGCACTGCTTCCATGACTGCCCCGAGCAGCATCTGGGCGGTAAGATCGACTGAGCAGCAGTTCAGTTCGCCGTCTTCGTTCAATTTGTTGAGCATGCGACGAACCAGACCAAAACCATAGCGCAACTCGATGTTACGCCATTCGCGCATGCCAATGACGTTAGGCGCATCACTAAACAGAATGCGGTGCACGCCTGAGTCGGCGCACAGGGCAAAGGTCAGGTGCATGGTCAGTTCCAGCTGTTCCCACCCACTCATGTCATCGCTCAGCTCCGCGCTGATGCGATTCATTAAATCTTCTTCGATTCCCTCGGCAACTGCCTGAAACAGCCCTTTTTTGTTGCCGAAATGGTGATACAGCGCCCCGGTTGTTACCTGCGCGTCCTGCACGATTTCGTCCAGTGAGGCATCGGCAAAGCCATGTTGGGTAAAGGCAGCCCGTCCGGCAGCGATCATGGCGTCGCGCGTTGCCTTGGCATTGGCTTCGCGTCGGCCGCTGCCGACTCCGGTTTGTGCCCCGCTGTGCACTCCGCCCTTGTCCCCGTTTTGAATCTGGTCCTGCTCATTTTGCATGGTTATTCGCCATTTTTTTGGTTCACCCATTATAGCTGTATCACCAGTGTGCCATAAAAAACTATTGCATAACCTAATTATGTTACATAACATAAGTATATTACGTAATTGTATTATGTAATAACGAGGCGCCAGTAAAGTTCACGTCAGTGAGTCCTCCGCGCTGCCATTTATGACTATTGATCGATGGAGTGAGTGATGAAAATTGTTATGAAATCAAAGGTTTTATTGCTTGTGCTGGCGTTGTTGAGCACAGCCTGTGGAACAACACCGCGCACAGATGGGCAAAAATTTTCCTGGTTTGACGCTTCCCGTCACTTCATCGAGACCGATTACGGGCGAATATCGGTAGTGGAACATGGTCGTGGCCCGGCTGTGGTCTATCTGCACGGTTTTCCGCTTAACGCCTGGCACTGGCGTCATCAATTGCAAGAGTTGTCGGATATCCGCCGGGGCATTGCCATTGATTTAATGGGTCTGGGTCATACTGACATCAGTGCAGATCAGGATCTGCGTTTTTCCGCTCAGGCGGACATGGTGCTGGCAACCATGGATGCGATGGGTGTTCGGGACTTTGACCTGGTAGGCAACGACAGTGGCGGCGGTGTCGCCCAGTTGATCGTCGCTAAAGCACCTGAGCGTGTCCGGTCACTGGTCATCAGTAACGCGGATGTGCATGACAACTGGCCACCAAAGGCCCTGAGCACGGTGCATGATCTGGCGACTCGTGGACAAATGGATGATGTGCTGCATGGATATATGCTCGACGTGAGCAGCGCCCGCGCCGGCCTGGCCGCCGTGGTCTATGAAGATCCGTTGTTTGTTACAGAAGAACTGTTGCAGATCTATACCGAGCCGCTAATTCAGACGGCCACCACACGCGACGCCGTGAACCGGTATATCGCCACTCAGAACAATGCCGAGACCGTTGCCATCAAGCCCGCGCTGGAAGCGTTTAACGCACCGACCCTGATCATGTGGGGAAACGACGATGTGTTCTTTGGTGTCGAATGGGCGCACTGGCTGCAAGACACCATTCCCGGCGCCTATGCGGTGGTGGAATTTGAGGGGGCCCGGCTGTTCTTTGCCGAGGAGCGTCCGGACGACGTTAATGCATTATTACGGGCGCACTTTGAGTTTATCGACAGTGACCGCACAGGCCTGGGACCCGTTGTCATTTCGGGTCGCAGCCTGCCGGACTTACGTGCGAGACAGTTGCCGGAAATACTGTATCAGCAATGACCTTGTGCGGCCCGGTACAGTCTGTCACCAGACAGTGACAATCAGTGCGCCGGGCCAGCACGCAGGCCAGCAATCTCGGAAGGAGTCGCCTTTAAGGCGTTGGCGATGCGGTCAAAGTAGTCCAGTTCGGATTCCCGGATATGGTCGTCAGACCGCAATACGTGAACCAGGCACTGCATGATCAGAATGCGGTCTTCGTCATTGAGTTTGCGGGTTGCCTTTTTCAGGTATCGGTCCAGTGATTGGCGCTCAAACAACTCTGAACTCGCAGCAACCTTGATGTCAGCAGCGCTGATGGATTCACCCAGCACATCTGCCAGGATTTTCTGAACGGTCACGATCTCGGCCGGTTCGACGTTGGTGTCAGATCTGATTGCGCGGGCAAGCACCAGAACCAGAACCTCGGTCAGCAACTGTTTTGACGATTCGTCCATGTCGGCAGCCAGGGATAAATTGGTTAAGGATTCAAAATTGACGAGACTCATGATGTTACCTGCTCTGTGATTAAAGGGTTTGAGTTTGATTTTATAGTAAGAGTTTATTATTGAAACAATAACATGGTTTTTTAAGTTGATTGCTTTTGTATCTTTTTGTCCTGATACATGCGCGAGTCCGCAGCCCCCAACAAGGTGTCGGGATTATCGCCATCGTCGGGAGATACGGCGGTGCCTATACTGACGTCGATATCGACGTTGCCAGCATCCAGCTGCATTGGGCCGTTCAGTTTTTGTCGCAACCGGGTCACCATCTGTACCAGTAGTTCATCGGTTTCGATCTGTCGCGCCAGGATGATGAACTCATCACCGCCCAGGCGCCCGGCGAAGTCAGCTTCCCGCACTGCCTGTCGCAGGCGCCGACCCAATTCGGTGAGCACGTTGTCACCTGCGCTGTGACCGTACTTGTCGTTTACCTGCTTAAAATCGTTAATGTCCAGCATGATCAGCGCGAACTGTTCGCCGCTGCGCTGGGTTTCAGCCAGGGTTTGTGACAGTTTATCGTCAATGCCGCGCCGATTGGGCAATTCAGTCAGCGAGTCTTCGCGAGCAAGCGACATGACCTGGAGTCTGGAGCGGAAATAGCAGGCCACACTCAGACCAAAAATCCAGGCTACATGAAAGTTTGCGCCAGCAAACAGGTACCATTGTGTGGCGGTTGAGTCAGTAACATCTCCGGCAAGCTCGCTGCCGCCCAGTGTTAGCAGCAATCGCCAACCCACGGTCAGCCCGATAAACAGACTGGCAATCGCTGCCAGCAGGTTGGCCTTAAGCTCCTCGCGGCTACCAGTTCGCCAGACCAGCGCGGCTGCTGCCAGCAACTGAAAGGCCATAGTCGGAAAGTCATGGAAGACCCCGCGAGCCGCCGGATCCATGCGATAAAGCCAACTGACCAGCATAAACACCGGAATAAGTATCAGGAAACATTGCCATCGACGTCTGGAGTCAAAGCCGCGGAATCTTAGTGCGCCTTCCAGCACCAACATATTGGCAGTCAGGCTGGTGCTGGTGATCAGAATTGATTCCCAGCCGCCAGCCCAGCCGTATTGGGCATCCAGCAATGTTGCCAGGGCAGAGGAGATATTGAGCAGCGTGGCCAGCATCCAGAACACCACGCCCGGCATATCCCGGTTGATGCGCCAGATCAGGAACATGACGACAAACGACGTCATCGCCAGTGTGATAAACATCAATGCCAGGGTGGCAATATCAAGTTGAAGTGCCATAACGCCACTTTCCATTCCGTTCTTATTATTCTGCTGTCTGGCTAAACCCGCTCGCGGCGGCATCCCGGCGGACGGCTGATATCAGTCGGTTATTGCAATTTTGCATAATAAACCATTGTCCCGGGACATGTATTCGAGCAGGGCATACTGGAACAGAATGATTCCGAACATCTCCATGCCTTCCTCTACTGCCGTCCACAGATTGTAGGCCAGCGTATTGAGCTCGTCATTGTACAGAAATGGTTCGGTGTACAGCTCCACGCCGACCGCGCCTCCCAGAAAGATCAGCCCTGACAGAACAAATAACGACGCTGTGCGTGCAGGCAGAAAATAAAGAAAGCGCATGAATACTATCGCAATTATCAACATCAAAGGCAGAGCATAGATGGCCCAGGAGGCCTCAGTCACGACATTCAGGCTTTCATGCAGGCCGGCCATTTCATCCAGCGACAGCAGCAGGAAACCCGAGCCCAGCAGTATCCAGTGCATCCGCCAGCGGTCACGGTGCTGCCATTTGCCGGTCGCCAGCAACAGCGTCAGCATCGCTGTCAGCAACAGGTTGGCTGATGAAAACCAGGTGGGAATGTTGTTTTCCTCGTCAACATCAAAAAGCTGGCGGATAACCCAGGGAATATCACTGACCCGGTAGTGATGGAACGTCAGCCAGACATGCATCACCAGCAGAAATCCGGCAGCCAGGGCCAGCAGCAATGGCAGCGTGTCTGGCTTCAGTCTGAGCTCGATCTGTTTGATGTGCCTGTCCTCTGTCCTCTGCGCCGTGCCTGAGAGCCTGCCCTGTAACAATTGGCTACATTGAAAGGCACAGGCCCTGTCATTGTCAATCAGTTCTGCCGTTGTTGGCGCCAGCGAAGCAATTTCCGGATGCTCACAGGCGCGACATCATGTAAAATACGGCCTCATCAAAATTTCCAGCCATGGGGAACTGCATGTTTAGTACCAGCATGACCATCAAAGACTTTGATCCAGAGTTGCAGGCCGCCATCGAAGGTGAGCGCCAGCGCCAGGAAGAGCATATCGAACTGATTGCCTCAGAAAACTACACCAGCCCGCGTGTCATGGAGGCGCAGGGCAGCGTGCTGACCAACAAGTACGCTGAAGGTTACCCGGGTAAGCGCTACTACGGCGGTTGCGAATTTGTTGATGATGTCGAGACGCTGGCCATTGAACGCGCGAAAGAGCTGTTTGGCGCGGATTATGCGAATGTGCAGCCCCATTCCGGCTCTCAGGCCAATGCTGCGGTCTATATGGCGCTGCTAAAGCCCGGTGATACCGTGCTGGGCATGAGTCTGGCACACGGTGGTCACTTGACGCACGGTGCCAGTGTCAGTTTTTCCGGTCGTATCTATAATGCCGTGCAGTACGGCATCAAGGACGATACCGGTGAGATCGATTACGATCAGGTTGAGGCGCTGGCGCTGGAGCACAAACCCAAAATGATCGTGGCGGGTTTCTCCGCGTATTCACGCGTCATCGACTGGTTGCGTTTCCGTGACATCGCTGACAAGGTCGGTGCCTACCTGCTGGTGGACATGGCGCACATCGCCGGTCTGGTTGCCGCAGGTGTTTACCCCAGCCCGGTCAAAATCGCCGACGTCACCACCACCACCACGCACAAAACCCTGGGTGGGCCACGTGGCGGTATTATCATGGCCAAAGCCAATCCGGAAATTGAGAAGAAACTGAATTTTGCTGTGTTTCCGGAAAGTCAGGGTGGCCCTTTGATGCATGTGATCGCTGCCAAAGCGGTCTGTTTCAAGGAGGCCATGACCAAAGAGTTCAAGGAATATCAGAAGCAGGTGGTGAGAAACGCTCAGGTCATGGCCGAAGGTTTCATGTCTCGTGGTTTTGAAGTGATCTCCGGCGGTACCGATGATCACCTGTTCCTGCTCAGCCTGGTCAAACAGGAAATGACCGGTAAGGATGCCGACGCTGCGCTGGGTCGCGCCTACATTACCGTCAACAAGAATGCGGTGCCCAATGATCCGCGTCCGCCTTTTGTGACCAGCGGCCTGCGTATTGGGTCGCCAGCCGTCACCCGTCGTGGCTTCGGCGAAAAAGAAGTCGCCGAACTGACCGGCTGGATGTGCGATATTCTGGATGACATCAACAACGACGCAGTAATCGATGCGGTGCGTGACAAGGTCAAAGCTTTGTGCGCCCGCTTTCCCGTATACAAAAGCGCTTAAGTAAGCGCTGCAGAGACGCCCGACCATGCATTGTCCCTTTTGTGGCGCGCTGGATACCAAGGTGATTGATTCGCGGCTGGTTGCTGAAGGCGACCAGGTGCGACGTCGCCGTGAATGCATCACCTGCACGGAGCGCTTCACGACCTATGAAAGCGCCGAACTGGTCATGCCCAGAATAATCAAGCAGAACGGCAACCGGGAGTCTTTTGACGAGAAGAAGCTGTATTCCGGCTTGATGAAGGCACTGGAGAAGCGTCCTGTCAGTATTGAAGACGTGGAGTCGGCGGTGAATCGTATCAAACACTTCCTTCGGGGCACCGGAGAGCGCGAGGTGCCATCGCGCGTGCTGGGTGAACAGGTCATGCGTGAATTACGCCAGCTTGATGAGGTGGCATTTGTCAGGTTTGCATCGGTGTACCGCAGCTTCAAAGATCTGAATGAATTCCGTGCCGAAATTGACCGGCTGTCGAACGAGTAAGCACGCGACGATCTGACGGTGCCAACAGCACCGCCAGTCAAACGATCCGTGCGCGAACACTCATCGCAGGCCAGACCATCGGAGACCCGTACCCTTGACGACAGAGCAATACATGCAGCGAGCCATTACGCTGGCGCAGTCCGTGCTCAGTGCCGGCCCCAATCCGCGCGTCGGGTGCATTGTTGTGCGTGACGGCGAAATCGTGGGTGAGGGCTTTCATGAAAAGCCCGGAGAAGCACATGCCGAAGCCATCGCCCTGCTTGCTGCGGGTGAGCGGGCACGCGGCGCAACGGCTTATGTATCGCTGGAACCCTGCGCTCACATGGGTCGAACGCCGCCGTGTTCGGAGGCCCTGATCCAGGCAGGCGTGGCTGAAGTTGTTTATGCCGGCGTTGACCCTAATCCGCAGGTGTCCGGACAGGGCCTGCAGCGACTGCGCGAGGCCGGCGTCCGTGTGCGCGGGCCAGTACTGGCGGAAGAAGCCGATGCGCTGAACCGGGGGTTTCTGAAGCGAATGCGGCAGGGCTTGCCCTGGGTCCGTTGCAAGATGGCAATGAGCCTGGATGGGCGCACGGCCATGGCGTCGGGTGAAAGCAAATGGATAACCGGCGATGCCGCCCGAGCCGATGTGCAATTGATGCGGGCCAGTAGTTGTGCGGTGGTCACCGGCGTCAATACCATACTGAGTGATAACCCGGGCCTGAACGTGCGTCCGGAACAGCTGGATGAGGAGCAGGCGGCGCTGATCGGTGATCGGCAGCCAATGCGCGTGGTACTGGATTCATCGTTACGTACGCCGCCGGACTCAAGACTGATCGGCTTGCCGGGTGAGGTGTTGTTTTTGACGGGGCAGCCGCACCCGCAGCAGCGCGCCCGCTATCAGGGTTCGCGTGCCGACATTCGGGAAGTTGCGTTGCAGCCGGGTGGTCGTCTGGATCTGCGCGCGGCCATGGCCTGTCTGGCGCAGGATTACGAATGCAATGAAGTCATGCTGGAGGCCGGGCCCACATTGAGTGGCGCCATGGTTCAGGCCGGTCTGGTGGATGAAGTTGTGATTTATATTGGTGCCCGGTTCCTTGGCAGTGATGCCTTGCCACTGTTTCATCTGCCTGGCATCAATCGCATGCAGGATCATATAGCGCTGGAAATTACCGGGGTGCGCCAGATTGCCGATGACTGTTGTATTACCGCTCGACTGAAGCATCTAGGTTGATAGCCAGGAATTATCGATATGTTTACCGGAATAATTGAATCAATTGGCAGCGTCGACGAGTTTAAACTGCTTGGCAGTGAGTGGCGTCTGAAAATCCGCTGCCCGGGGCTGGACCTGAGCGATGTGCAACTGGGTGACAGCATCGCGGTAAATGGCTGCTGCCTGACTGTTACTGAGCTGGGCAACAATAATTTCTGTGCTGATGTGTCCAATGAGAGCATCAGCCTGACCACGTTTCAGTATTTAAAAAGTGGTGCCAAAGTCAATCTCGAGAAGGCGCTGACGCCGCAGACGCGACTGGGTGGGCACCTGGTCAGTGGTCATGTCGATGGTGTCGGTGAATTGCTGTCGCAAACCAGTGATGGCGGCAGCTGGCGACTGGCATTCAGGGTGCCGGACGCGCTGGCGCGTTACATTGCGCAGAAAGGGTCAATCTGTATCGACGGTACCAGTTTGACGGTAAACACTGTGGAGGGTGCCAGCTTCAGTGTTAACATCATTCCCCATACACAGCAGGCGACCGTGATTCATACCTACCGGGCAGGTCAGCGGGTGAATATCGAGGTGGATTTGATAGCACGCTATCTGGAACGCCTGATACTGGGTGATCGCGCAGCACAGTCAGACAAGGGTGGCAGTTCAACTCAGGATGCGACGGGTCTGAGCAAAGCGTTTCTGGCCGAACACGGGTTTGGTCATTAACCGGCCGTTTATAAAAACGGCGCACACGCAGCTAAACACACAGCAAACCAAGTAGCGAGCACTATGAAACTCAATACGATTGAAGAGCTGGTCGAAGACATTCGCCAGGGCAAAATGGTCATTCTGATGGATGACGAGGATCGCGAAAATGAGGGCGACCTGGTTATTGCCGCGGAAAAAGTGCGGTCTGAAGACATCAATTTCATGGCCAAGAATGCGCGTGGGTTGGTGTGTCTGACATTGACCCGGGAGCGCTGCGAGCAGCTGGAACTGCCCTTGATGGTGAGTAAGAACAATACGCCATACAACACAAATTTCACGGTGTCGATTGAAGCGGCGGCGGGTGTCACCACGGGTATATCCGCGGCTGATCGTGCCGTTACCATCCGGGCTGCAGTTGCCCGTGATGCCAGACCTCACGATATTGTACAGCCAGGCCACATCTTTCCGATCATGGCACAGCCAGGTGGCGTACTGCGTCGGGCCGGCCACACCGAAGCAGGCTGTGACCTGGCCCGGCTGGCGGGCATGGAGCCGTCGGCAGCGATTGTCGAAATCATGAATGAAGATGGCACCATGGCACGTCGTCCCGATCTGGAAGTGTTTGCTGAGCAGCACGGCCTGAAGATCGGCACCATCGTTGACCTGATTCACTACCGGATCGCCAACGAGCATACGGTCGTGCGCAAGGACAGCAACCGGATCAGCACCGAACACGGTGAATTTACCTTGCACACCTTCGAAGACACCATCTCCGGTGGCACCCACATGGCGTTCACGATGGGCGACTTCAGTAAGGATGATGCGGTCATGGTGCGCGTGCATATAGCCAGCACCTTGCGCGATGTCTGTGATGTGGTGGTGCCCGGGCAGACCAGCTGGTCGTTCAGTCGCGCTCTGGAGCGCATCGCCGCCGAAGGTTGCGGGGTTGCGGTACTGCTGTCCGGAGACGACTACGAAGAAGACATCAATGAGAGTATCAACAGCGTGCTGACCGCCAAGAAAATCATACCGCGGCGACATCGGCACGCGGGCAGTGATGTCACCATTGGCACCGGATCGCAGATCTTGCGGGACCTGGGTGTTGGCAAAATGCGCCTGCTGAGCTATCCGGCGAAATACAATGCACTGACCGGGTTTGACCTGGAAGTGGTGGAGTTTGTTGAGTTTGATGTGCCGGCCTGAGCAAAGACCGTCTGGCACCATCAGGAAATTTTAATCAGGGGATCCAAGCATGAGTAATATCCGCACGATTGAGGGCGATTTTACGCCGGGCAAAGGCCAGTACGTTATTGTTGCCTCACGTTTCAACAGTTTTATTGTGGAAAAGCTGATTGACGGTGCTATCGACACGCTGCGCCGCCATGGCGTCAAGGACAGCCAGATGACGTTGGTGTGGGCGCCAGGTGCCTACGAGCTGCCATTGCTGACCAAGCAGGTACTGGCCAACGGTTCCTATGATGCCGTGATTGCGCTCGGCGCGGTTATCCGCGGTGGTACACCGCATTTCGAGTTTGTTGCTGGCGAATGCGTTAAGGGACTGAGTCAGGTCGGCCTTGACGCCAATGTACCGGTGGCCTTTGGTGTACTGACGGTCGATACTATTGAGCAGGCCATCGAACGTGCCGGTACCAAAGCCGGTAACAAAGGCGCAGAAGCAGCCATGGGCGCGATCGAAATGGTCAGCGTCATCAACAAGCTGGGAGCATGATTGCGTGATTGAGATACCAGGAATCAGCGGCTCATTGCCTGACCAGGCTGTACCCGAGACAGATCCGGAAGACAAAGGCGCCGGTGAACTCAAAGGCAAGAAGCTGAACGAGCGGCAGAAGGCCCGCCGGATGTTATTGCAGGCCCTGTATCAGTGGGAAATTGCGCGTGCGCCCGTTAACGATATCCTGGCCGAGTTTCTGGTGTATTACCAGGGCAAAATCGACCGCGAGTTCTTTAAACAGGTATTTCCCGATGTCATTTCCCATGTCGACGAACTGGATGAAATGCTGCGGCCGTGGCTGGACCGTGAAATAAAGTCACTTGACCCTATTGAATTGTCATTGCTTCGCCTTGGCCTCTATGAGTTGGCGCACCGCATTGATGTACCCTATAAAGTTGTCATCAATGAGGCGGTCGAACTGGCCAAGGTGTTCGGCGCGACCGATGGGCACAAATACATCAATGGCGTGCTGGATCGGGCCGCCAGACAATTGCGAGAACTGGAGCAGCGTGGCACTGGCCGAATTTGAGCTGATCAGGCAATATTTTGCGACCCCTGCGCTGACCTTTTCCCGACCTGGCGTTGTGCTCGGGCCCGGCGATGATTGTGCTCTGTTGCAGGTGCCTGACGGCCATGTGCTGGCGATGTCGATCGACACATTGAACGACGGCGTGCATTTCCCCAGTGATGCCGATGCGGAAGCGCTGGCTCAACGCAGCCTGCGGGTGAACCTGAGTGATCTGGCAGCGATGGCAGCGGAGCCCCTGGGTTTTACCCTGGCACTGAGTTTGCCGAAGGTGAGTGAGAGCTGGCTACAAGGGTTCAGTCAAGGCCTGGCAGCCTGTGCCAGCCAGTATCAATGCAGCCTGCTGGGTGGTGATACCACCCGGGGACCACTGGCAATTACCATTCAGGTACACGGAACGGTGCCGATTGGTGCAGCGTTGCGCCGCAGCGGAGCCCGGCCGGGTGATGCAATATATGTTACCGGCACGCTGGGTGATGCCGCCCTGGCGCTACCGTATCTGACACACAAACCGGGCCATGACGTAGCGAACCTGAGCGCTGACGAGTGGGCATTTCTGCAGGCTGCTTTTTACCAGCCGGAACCCCGTACACAGGCCGGCATGGCTTTGCGCGGTCTGGCATCGGCGGCTATCGATATCTCTGATGGTCTGGCCTCTGACCTCAACCACATCCTGCAGGCAAGTGCTGCTGAATCAGGCGCGCTGGGCGCCATCATAGAAAGCTCTCAGCTTCCGGTTTCTGATCTGGCTGCGAAATTACTGACAGACCAGGGGCGACTGTCTGTATTGCTTGGCGGCGGCGACGACTATGAGTTGTGCGTGACCGTGCCGCCGCAGTGCGAAGCGCAGGCGCAGGCGGCCATCAGTGCATTGGGACTGAGATTTACCCGGGTTGGCGAGGTGGTTAGCGCTTCAGGTATCATGGTGCGCGAGGCGGGCGGTGCTCCGCGGCCGTTGCAACTCAGCGGTTACCGACATTTCGGGGATGAGGGTGATGAATAAGACACCGGCGTCGGTATGGCGCAATCCTGTCCACTTTCTGGCCTTTGGTCTGGGAAGCGGCGCTGCGCCCCGGGCGCCCGGGACCTTCGGCACAGTGGCTGCGGTGGTGATTTATCTGTTGCTGCCACCGATGGGCGCGGGTGTTTATCTGTTGTTCCTGGCGCTTAGCTTTGTTGTCGGCGTCTGGTTATGCGGGCGCACAGCAGAAGATATCGGTGTTCACGACCACGGTGGTATTGTCTGGGATGAATTTGTTGGCCTTTGGCTGACCATGTTTCTGGCGCCGCCCGGTTGGGTATGGCTGGCGCTGGGGTTTTTGCTGTTCCGTGTGTTTGATGTTCTTAAACCCTGGCCCATCGACTGGTGCGACAAGTACGTGGAAGGTGGTCTGGGTATCATGATTGATGATGTGCTTGCCGGGCTTATGGCGCTGGCTTGTCTACAGCTGATTGCTGTTCTGGTTCTGTGAGAGGTTACAACAGGTGAGAGTCAAATTTGTTGCCCAGGCAACCTTGCCCACTGAGTGGGGTGAATTTACCATCCATGGATTTGAGGATCTGGTAACGGGGAAAGAGCATGTTGTACTGGCCATGGGAGATCTGTCCGCCGCCGGACCCGTGCTGTGTCGTGTGCATTCCGAATGCCTGACCGGTGATGCCTTGTTCAGTCTGCGCTGTGACTGTGGCCCCCAATTGCAGTATGCCATGCAGGCGATAGCGAAGGCGGGTCGTGGCATGATTCTGTATCTGCGACAGGAAGGTCGCGGTATCGGCCTGCTGAACAAGATCAAGGCTTATTCTCTGCAGGACCTGGGCGCCGACACGGTAGAAGCGAATGAACAGCTTGGTTTTGCCGCGGACGGACGCGAGTATGAAGTCTGCCAACCGATGCTGGCACATTTTGGCGTCAGTGATGTGAGACTGCTGACCAATAATCCGGACAAGGTAGAAGCGCTGGAAGTGTTGGGGATCACGGTGTCGGAACGGGTGCCGATCGAGACCGGCCTTAACAGTCATAACGAAAGTTATCTCGCCGTCAAGGTCAGCAAGATGGGGCACCTGCTGAAGCGTTAGCGGCGAGCCTGGTCAATATGTTCGCACATCTGGGTGGCGCCCTGCAGGGCCCGCAGGCTATGCCGCTGCACCAGGTCCGGTGGAATGACATGTAGCTGTTGCTGCGCTACCGCGTCCAGTTGTGGCCAGTCCAGCCAGTCTTCAAGCCACTCGGGTGCCTGTGCCGACGAGCCGCTGGCAATAATGACCTCCGGATTGCGTGCCAGTACGTCCTCCAGGTTGACCTTGGGGCCGACCGGCAGCTCGGCAAATATATTCTCTCCCCCGCACAGCTGGATCATGTCATTGATCAGTTCCTCTCCGCCGACACTGATCATCGGGCTGTGCCATACCTGGTAAAACACCCTGATCGCTGTTTTGTTGCCATAGTTGGCACGTAGCTGTTGAATCTGTTCAATGAACTGCTGATTCAGGTCTTCGCCTCTGCTGGCGTGCCCAGTGATCACGCCAAGACGTGCCAGGTGTTCCCCAATGCTGTGCAAGGAATCTGGTTCCGCCACATAAACCGGAAATCCCAATTCAGACAGACGGTTCAGGGCGCCGCGGGGATTGCCGCTACGCCAGGCGATGATCAGGTCTGGCTGCAGTGCAACAATGCGCTCCATATCCAGTGCATCATAGCGCCCGACCACGGGCAGGGTCAGGGCCTCAGGTGGGTAGTCGCTGTAGTCCATGACGCCTACCAGCTGCTCGCCAGCGCCGACACTGAACAGCAATTCGGTCATGGAAGGCGCCAGACTGATAATACGTTTTGCAGGTGCGGTCAAGGTGATGCGAGTGCCATCATCGTCGGTGACAGACAGGGCGTCGGTGACGGAAAGATCGTCGCTGGCAGTCACGGCCCATGGCAGCAGCCACAGGACTGCCGACATCAGAGCGCACACAGGGCTGCGATAACACTTGTTCATGGACGGGAGGTCATATCAGTAGTCGATGCCTTTCTGCACGCGGACACCGGCATTGAACGCGTGCTTGATGTCCGTGACGTCACTGACAGTATCTGCCAGTTCGATCAGACGGTCATTGGCATTGCGCCCGGTAATGATGACATGCTGATGCGCTGGTCGCTCACTCAGCACCCGAATCACCCTGTCGGCATCCAGATAGCCGTATGTCAGCATGTAAGTCAATTCGTCCAGTAGCACCACGTCAACGTTGGCGTTCTGCAACAGTGCTTCGGCGTGCTCCCAGGTAGATACGGCCGCGCTGATGTCCGCATCACGGTCCTGTGTCTCCCAGGTAAAGCCGGTGTTCATGACGTGAAACTCAACCTGTGGGTGCTGACTGAACAGCAGGTGTTCACCGCACTCCCATTGACCTTTGATGAATTGCACGACCCCGCAGCGCAGCCCATGACCGACGCTGCGTGCCAGCATGCCGAAGGCCGATGAACTTTTGCCCTTGCCATTGCCGGTCAGCACAACCACAAGCCCTTTGTCTGTTGTTGCGGCAGCTATGCGTTGATCAACATGTTCTTTTTTGCGCTGCATTGCCTTTTTGTGGCGAGCATTGCGTTCGTTGCTGGACTCCATAGGATTTCCCGATACTTGATTGTTGTGTGCTGGATTTATGCCTGTTTAACACCTTTGGCGCTGGTCTTGCGGGGGCGCAGGGGGATCTTGCAGCGCTTCAGTTTAGCTTTGACCGCGGCGACAATGCCGTCGCCGTCCAGGCCAACCGAGCTGAGCATGTCCGGTACGTGGCCGTGCTGCAGAAATGCATCCGGCAGTCCCAGGTTTAACACGGGCAGTTGCAAGTCATGCTGCATCAGTACTTCATTGACGGCGGAGCCGGCGCCACCGGCAACCGCATTTTCTTCTACTGTCACGATCAGTACATGCTGGCCGGCGAGTTCACAGATCATGGCTTCGTCCATGGGTTTGATGAAGCGCATGTCGACCACGGTTGCATTCAGCGCTTCGCCTGCAACCAGTGCCGGTTTTACCATGCTGCCAAATGCCAGGATGGCAATGCGTTTGCCCTCACGCCTGATCAGGGCTTTGCCCAGCGGCAGTGTCTGCATTTCCTGTTCGATCGTGGCTGCGGGCCCTTTGCCGCGAGGGTAACGCACCGCTGCTGGCCCGGTGTGATGGTAGCCGGTAGTCAGCATCTGTCGGCATTCGTTCTCATCGCTGGGGGCCATGATGACCAGATTGGGTATGCAGCGCATGAAACTTAAATCGAAACTGCCGGCGTGAGTCGGCCCGTCTTCACCCACAAGCCCGGCCCGGTCAATGGCAAACAGCACATTCAGATTCTGCAGGGCGACATCATGGATGAACTGATCGTAGCCGCGTTGCAGGAAAGTGGAATAGATCGCGACCACGGGTTTGAGTCCATCACAGGCCATGCCGGCAGCGAAGGTGACTGCGTGCTGCTCGGCGATGGCGACATCATAAAACCGGTCTGGATATTGTTCGGCAAAACTGTCCATGCCAGAGCCGCCGCTCATGGCCGGGGTAATGGCGATGAGCTTGTCATCGCGAGGCGCCATGTCAATCAACCAGTCGCCGAACACCTTTGAATAGGTCGGGCTGGGCACACCAGTCGCCTGCGGTCGCTTGGGTTTGGCTTCAATTTTGGTCAGCGCGTGCATGCCAAACGGGTCGTTTTCAGAGGCTTCATAGCCTTTACCTTTCTGCGTCACGATATGCAGCAACTGTGGCCCGCGCAGTTGCTTGATGTTGCGCAGAACTTCAATCAGGCGATGGGTGTCATGGCCATCGATCAGGCCAATGTAATTGAAACCAATCTCTTCAAACAGCGTGCCGGGGGACACCATGCCTTTCATGTACTCTTCGGCGCGATGTGCCGCTTTCAGGGCGGGTGGGATATGCGACAGCACGCGTTTGCTGCCGGCGCGGATGAAATTGTAGGGCTTGCTGGCCCACATGCGCGCGAAATAGCTCGACAGACCGCCTACGTTGCGCGAGATCGACATATTGTTATCGTTCAGGATGACCAGCACATTATCATCCAGTTCGCCGGCGTGATTCAGTGCTTCAAACGCCATGCCGGCGGTCATTGCGCCGTCGCCGATGACGGCAATGACATGACGGTCCAGCTCTTGCTTGCGGGCGGCAACCATCATGCCCAGCGCGGCACTGATCGAGGTGCTGGAGTGACCCACGCCAAAGCTGTCGTAGTCGCTTTCTGTCCGGCAGGGAAACGCCGCCAGCCCGCCAGGCTGGCGCATGGTCAGCATCTGCTCGCGGCGCCCGGTCAGTATCTTGTGCGGGTAACTCTGGTGGCCAACATCCCAGACCAGTTTGTCTTCGGGGGTGTCGAAAATGTAGTGCAGTGCAATGGTCAACTCGACAACGCCCAGTCCGGCACCAAAATGGCCTCCAGTCTGACCGACAGAGAAGAGCAGAAACTGACGCAACTCGCGCGCCAGATCAACGAACAGGTCCGGATCCATTTTTTTCAGGTCCGCTGGCGTGTTGATCTGGTCCAGCAGGGGTGTTTCCGGACGGGTGAGAGGGATTTCATTGAGCATGGGTGTTAAGCCTGAACTTGCAAGTCGGCGCCGGGCAGTGCGGTGTCGATCTTCGATAAGTTGCCGGTCTGCCGGGGTTGCCAGGCAAGCCCTTGCATGCGCCGTTTTGGGTAATCAGTTACGTTAATCCACAGCAGTGTCATCGTCAAACCTTATATTGGTGGCAATCAGCCACCTGTGTCGTCAGTATTGGCGCGTTGTAATGTACACCGCAATGGCTTCCAGCATGGCCTTGCCAGTGCCCAGATCAGATAGGGCGGACACGGCCTCTTCAACCAGTGCGTCGGCTTTGCGGCGAGCGCCATCCAGGCCCAGCAGGCTGACATAAGTGGGTTTGTTGCGGGCGAGATCAGCCCCCTGTGCTTTGCCAAGGGTCGCGGTATCACCGACAACGTCGAGGATATCGTCCTGGACCTGAAACGCCAGGCCAATGCAGCGTGCATAGTGACGCAAGCTCTCCAGCGTCTTGGAGCGCGTGCAACCCGCGCTCAGTGCACCCAGCTCGACACTGGCACCGATCAGGGCGCCTGTTTTCAGACGGTGCATGGTTTCCAGTTCGTCGACATTGAGCGATTTGCCTACCGCCGCCAGATCGATACCCTGGCCAGCAATCATGCCCTGACAGCCGGCGGCCTGCGCCAGCACGGTCAGCATGCGCAGGCGCAGCTCTGCTGCCAGCAGTTGGGTTTCACCAATGATCTGGAAGGCAAGGGCCTGCAACGCATCGCCGGCCAGAATGGCCGTGGCCTCGTCGAATGCCCGGTGCAGTGTGGGTTTGCCCCGGCGCAAATCGTCGTTATCCATGGCGGGCAGGTCGTCATGCACCAGTGAGTAACAATGGATGAATTCGACAGCGCAGGCTGCCACATCGGTGCCATGGTTATCGTCACTGTCGAGACCGCCGTGGCCGTTGCCATCATCTTCGCTATCGAACAGTGCGGCAGCGCTGGCGTAAACCAGCGCCGGCCGAATACGTTTGCCGCCCAGCAGCGTGCTGTAGCGCATCGCTTCGGTCAGGCGCATTGGCATGTCAGTCTGCTGGTTCAGGTATGATGCCATCTGCTCGGCACAGCGGCGTTGACAGTCTTGCAGAAAACCCGGCAGGTCGGTGGGTGGTGCCAGCTTCATGGGCCCGCCTCTTCATCCGCTGCCTCGTCCAGCGCCATGGCTGATGGCTCGCCGTCGGGATTGCTTAACATCTGTACCTTGAGCTCGGCTGCCTGTAACGCCTGCTGGCACTGCCGCGTGAGTTTGATGCCGGTCTCAAACGCGCTGAGCGCTTCTTCAAGGCTGAGATTGCCGTCTTCCATATCGCTGACCAGCGTCTCCAGTTGTGCCAGCGATTCTTCGAAGCCTTGCGCTGACGGCGCTTCGGCTCTGGTTTTTGTGGTTTTGCTGGTGGCCATAAGTACATCCTTTGCTCGGAAGGTGAATTATCCGTGGTCTGTGCGCCGTTGGCAATCAAAGCACCTGTCGTGGGTGCCGGCCCTGCCTTAACAGGACTGTCACAATTCTTCCTTATACTGGCGCGCATGCCAACACGGCGAACCGGATCAAACGACAGAGCAATGCGGGTGGAGGATCAATGAGCCGGATATTGTACGGAGTTTCAGGCGAGGGGTCTGGTCATTCCTCACGGGCCACGGAGATGACACGTTACCTGTTGTCATGCGGACACGAGGTCAAGCTGGTCAGCT
Organism: Pseudohongiella acticola; assembly: GCF_001758195.1. Classification (NCBI taxonomy): domain Bacteria; kingdom Pseudomonadati; phylum Pseudomonadota; class Gammaproteobacteria; order Pseudomonadales; family Pseudohongiellaceae; genus Pseudohongiella; species Pseudohongiella acticola. Next base: position 1,329,059 of record NZ_MASR01000001.1, on the reverse strand, counting down.
ACGACCGCGGTTACCGTAACCTGAGCGCTGAGTTTGATGTTATTGAAATTGAAGGCCTGCACATTGTCAGTATCAATAATCGGGTACGCCCGCTAAAAACGCTTTGGCACAACTTGCGCCGCGGGGCCAAAGCATGGCGGCGCTTGCGGGCATTGTCCCTGCAGGTTGATACCTTTCAGCCTGATTATGTGGTGACTGATTTTGAACCCACGACGGCATGGCTGGCGTGGTGGCGCAGATTGCCGCTGATCAGTCTGGATAATCAGCATCGCATGCGATATATGAAGTTCCGGTCACCGTCACGATTGATGCTGTCACGCTGGTTAACTGTCATGTTGATTCGTTTGATGGTGCCGTCGCCGTCAGCGGCACTGGCGACTACCTATTATTACGGTGAACGCAAGAATGAGCGTATCTTCCTGTTTCCACCAATTCTGAGGCGCGAGGTTCAGGCCTGTCAGCCCAGTTTTGGTGATCACCATCTGGTTTATGTCACCAGCCATTTCGACGCCCTGCTGGATGTCCTGAAAGCGTTTCCGGAGCATCAGTTTCTGGTTTACGGCTGCAATCGCGAGGGTGTCGATGGCAACCTGAGCTTCCGTGCCTTCAGCACCGATGGTTTTCTGCGTGATCTGGAAAGCTGCCAGTCAGTGTTGGCGACGGCAGGGTTTACCCTGATAAGTGAGGCGATTTACCTGGGTAAACCTTATTTCGCCATGCCAATGGTCGGGCAATTTGAGCAGCAGCTCAACGCAATCTGCCTGGAAGAGCTGGGGTTTGGTGTCAATGCCGGGTCGGCTGACCAGGATGCGCTGGCCTGTTTCTTTGCCGAACTGCCAACGTTGCGGGCGTGTGTTGCAAGCTATGCCACCGAGCATCGCAAACCCGGTCAGCGGGACGCCAATTTTGCGATTAAAGACAAACTGGCCAGTCTGCTGTCAGATAAACCGGCATCGCGAAACGCCAGCGCGTGTTGACCACAACCCGGGAGCGAAGTATTCTGCCGCCCTTACCGGGGTGGTTGCATGTCAAAGTCAGAAAGTCACAATAAAGCGCTCGCCGAGACGTCATCGCAGTCTGCACATGACAGTGAGGATGATATTGGCATGGGTACCGGATTTGATCGCCGCGACTGGCGGATTCTATTCGGTCTGGTGGTCACGCTGGTCTGGTTGTTACTGGGCATGCTGTATATTTCCACCAATGTTGGCTGGGGCAATTTCGCGGATCTGCCAATTGATGAAATGGGCAACTTCCTGGAAGGTGCCTTTGCGCCGCTCGCATTTCTCTGGCTGGTGATCGGCCTGTTTATTCAACAGACGATTCTGGCGCAGAATAACCGTGAGCTTTATCACAGCAATGTCGTTTCAGCGCGCCAGGCTGAGGCACTGGCTGCGAATGAGCGCAATGCCCGGCAGGAAACCTTTTTCAAGATAGCCGACAATACCCGACGCCAGCTTGGCGGCATCAGCGGACTGTTGCTGCAGTCAGGCAAAGGGCCGGCCGGCGATGGCAGTGTCAGTGATGCCGAGTTCATGGAGATGTGGCACCAGTTTGCGACTGGCGACTTCGAGATTTTTTCCCGACGTTTTCTGATTTTATCCGGACGCAGCGAAAACCTGTTGCCTTTGTTTTATGGCACCCAGATTCGCACCACACATACCGAGAATTTTATCGTGAACTTCGATCGACTGTTAAAACTGGCTCGTGAATGTGACATTAACGGCATTATCACTGATGCCCAGCTGCATTCCGCGCATGGCCTGTTAAGTTCGAGGATGCGGGAGTTGCACCCACGGATCAAATTCAGACGCTACGAGTTGACCCGGACCAGTACCTATCTGGATCAGATCATGAAAAGCAGCCAGGAAGATCACTGATTGAGCGCGGTCATCAAACTACCGGGTGACGATGGGTCCGGATATGAATCGTCAGTTTTTCAACAAATTGCCAGTGGCTTGCGCGCCCGCAGCTGGTGCGTGGTGCCTGATGCCTTGCCTCCGCAGCTGGCCGCAGCGCTGTTTGAGCAGGTCCGACTGACGGATGAGCAGGCTTTTGCGCAGGCAGGCGTTGGTCGCAGCCAGGATCACGTGCACAACCCCTTTGTTCGGCGAGACCGGATTCGCTGGATTGATGGCTCCGCTGAGGCAGAACAGCAATGGTTGGACTGGAGTGGGCGTCTGCAGCGATTTCTGAATCGCGAGCTGTTTCTGGGCCTGTTTTCCTTTGAGTCGCATTTTGCCCATTATCAGCCAGGTGATTTCTATAAGAAGCATGTTGATGCGTTTCGTCCTGATGGCACTGAACGCGGTGCGCGGCGGGAAGTGTCACTGGTGACATACCTGAATCCGGGTTGGCAGCTCGCCGATGGCGGTGAACTGGCCATCTACGACGAAGCAGGTGCCGAGGTAGTGCACAAGGTCATGCCTGCCTATGGCACCGTCGTCGTGTTCCTGAGCACTGAGGTGCCGCATGAGGTGTTACCGGCGGTTCGCGACCGTTACAGCATCGCTGGCTGGTTCCGTGTCAACGGTAGCCACGCGGACCGGCCCGATCCTCCTCGGTAGAGATCGGTTACCTGTCGTTTTGCGCTTGACAGCTAAAAATCGAAATGGTTATATCATTCGATAACTAGGGGAGGTGAAAAACAATATGCATAACGGGTTCAAAAAACTACAATTATTATCCGCTGCAGTGGCCGTAGGCTTTATGGCCTGCTCGCCAGACAACACTCAAACTTCCACGCAAATGACGTCCAGCGCGTCTACTGCGGAGGCCCAGAGCAATCCTACAGCCACCTCCATTCCGCGCATGCCTGATGGCAAGCCGGACATGAATGGTATCTGGCAGGTGTTGAGCAACGCCAACAACAACCTGGAGCCGGCGCCACCAAAATCAGCCTTTGCCATGGTGCCCGGAGACTTTGTTCCGGTGCCAGCGCCGGAAGTGGTGGCGATGGGCGCGATTGGTGCGGTCCCGGCCAGCCAGGGCGTCATCACCACGAATGACGGGTATATTCCTTACAAGGAGGAGGCGCTGGCGCAGCGCGATGAAAATCGCGAAAACTGGCTGGCCCGCGACCCCGAGATCAAGTGTTTCATGCCGGGTGTGCCGCGCGCCACGTATCTGCCGCACCCATTCCAGGTATTCCAGAGTGACAGTGCCTTTTTTATTGCTTACTCGTTTGCCGGCGCTGTGCGTAATGTCTATCTTGAAGATCCGGGCGAGGCGCCCATTGATTCCTGGATGGGCCAGTCCCATGGTTACTGGGAAGGTGATACCTTCGTGGTGGAAGTATCCGGTCTGATTGATCAGACCTGGTATGACCGGGCGGGTAACTATCGGTCCTGGGAGTCTACCGTCACCGAGCGTTACACCATGGTGAACGAGAATGTCATTCAGTACGAAGCGACAATCGAAGATCCGCAGCTCTACACTGAGCCGTGGACCATCAGCATGCCCCTGTATCGCCGACTGGAAGAGAATTTTGAACTCCCCCAATTCAAATGTGTGGAGTTTGTAGAAGAATTGTTGTTTGGCCGCTTCCGTAAAGGGGAGCCTATTGAAGACATGACGATGCCGTTCTGACCAGAGCGGCGTTAACGGGTTAAGGCGGTGTTAAGGCAATGTTAAGGCTTGATGCTGCATGATGAGACAAAAGACCGCTAAAAGGCGCCAGGCAGACCTGCGAGGGACTGGATTTAGGGTGTCTACAGAGGTAACATTTTACTTAGCTTAGCTAAATGAATAGGGGTGATTTTTATGAAAATGAAACTGCTTGTAGCTGCTGTCGCAGTCGTTGGTGGCATTGCTGCCATGGGCGTTAAAACGCCGGCAACCGCGCACCACGCGTTCTCTGCCGAATTTGATGCCAACCTGCCGGTAGCACTGCGTGGTCCGATTACACGTGTGGAGTGGATTAACCCCCATTCCTGGATCCATCTGCGCCACACCAACGATGATGGCAGTGAGCAGGCCTGGATGGCTGAGGGCGGCACGCCCAACACGCTGCTGCGTCGAGGCATCAACCGTCGTTCACTGGAAATCGGCACGGAAATCGTGGTAACCGGTTACCAGAGTAAGGACCGCCTGTGCTCGCCAGCCTGTCGCGCCAACGGACGTGATATCACGTTCCCTGACGGCCGCAAACTGTTCATGGGTTCCTCAGGCATTGGCGCACCGGAAGATGGTGCTGATCCGGGTCAGTAACAGACCGGGTCGACTTTCCGCCGGCTAGCCGGCGGGAATCGACGATTGAATTTGCGAAACAAAAAAAGCACCTGTCTGATTAATCAGACAGGTGCTTTTTTTTGTCGGTTAGCGCTGTTCTGCAATTCCGCTGGCAGGCACTCAGTCGTTGAACACCGGTGCAGGGGTGCGATCAGTGCTGCCGCCGCCTCTGTATTCAGTTGCCAGCACATAAAATCCTGATGTTTGCAGTCGCAGCGTGACAGTGTCGAAGCCCCGGTTCTCCCAGAACCAGCCGTGCATGCCGTTAAATGCGGCTTCGTAAACGCCCATGGCCTGATCGGCGTCACCTTCGGCATAACTTTCCTCGGTGTCTTCGACGGTTGTGTTCTCAGCGTGCATGTCAAAGTAGAGCTCACCATCAGCATGCCAGCTAAAAACCAGACCATTGCCTGCATCCATCAGGTATTTGTACTCAAGTGACTGGAAAGGCTCAAGAATAAACTCCACTTCGTCCGATTTGTGAAACTCCAGTTGTGAGTTCAGGGCATCCGCCGTCGTGGTCGACACGCTGCTGAGGCCCAGTATGCGGCCAGTGCCCAACGGGTCCCGACCAAACTCGGCAGGCAGAATGATAGTGACAAACACGGCAATCGCGGCGATGAACGCGGCGCTGATGGCCACGGCCAGGTTGCGGTTAGTTTTGTTTGTTTCCATGACAATACGTTCCTGCGTTTCGGGTTTAATTGTAAGCGGCTCAGCTGGCAAGCTGCCAGGCGGTCAATTGATAAATCAGCAACATAAATCCGGCGCTCATCAGCACGGCATTGCTGATAAATGCAGTCCGCTCGAAGCTCGGGTGCTGACGCCAGAGGCTGAAAGCGGCAACAATCAGCGATAAACCAATGATCTGGCCAATTTCGACGCCGATATTGAAGCTGATAAGGTTGATGATGAGACCGTCGGGATGCAGTTCGAGCTCTTGCAGACTGGTGGCCAGGCCAAAGCCATGGAACAGGCCAAACACCAGCACCGCCAGGCGCGTGTCGGGGTGCCAGCGACCCAGTCCATTCAAGGCACCCATGTTCTCCAGGGCCTTGTAGACAACCGACAGGGCGATCACAGCATCGATCAGGTAGGCGTTGGCGTGAATGTCAGCCAGCACACCCACAATCAGCGTGATGCTGTGACCCAGGGCAAACAGGGTGACGTACTGAATGATCTGGGCGGGACGTGACAAAAAAAACACGACCCCGGCCAGAAACAACAGGTGGTCGTAACCCGTCACCATGTGTTTGGCGCCGAGATAGATAAACGGGAATACAGCGGCACCGGCGTTACCGGCGACAAAGGCGGCATCGCCGTCAGCAATGTTGTGAGCGTGGGCGCCGGTTGCCAGCAGCAATGTTGCCAGCAGGGCCATCATGATCATCAGGGCGTATTTTGTCGGGCTTGTGATGTGCATCAGTCTGACAGACTGCCCGGCGCAAAACGCGACAGTATTTCAGGGTTGAAGGCCTGATGGCAGGCCGTGCAGACACTGTAGAGTTGTGCGCCGGCCTGGAATATCGCTTCCTCATCCTGCTCGCGGGCAGCCTGCATGGCGGTGAGCCCCACGGTGCTCATGGCCTGAGAATACGTTGCCCATTCTGCCTGCGGCATGGCACGACCAGGCAGCATCAGCGCATTGCCAGCTTCGACAATCATCGCTGCCTGATTCTCAACACGCTGCCAGCCTTCGTCATCGGTAGGATACAGCTCGTAGTAACCATCCACTTCGTCCAGCACCCAGCCAGCTGAGCGCCACAGGCCGTCGGCCGTTGGCTCCAGTACATGGGCCATAAATTCGGTCATGTTCAGGGTCAGGTTGTAGTCCGGCCCACTGTTTTCTGCAACAGGCGCATCGACGCCGGATTCACCACAGGCGGTCAGCACGACGGCGCCAAGCAACAGGTAAGGTTTCAGATGATTAACGCGTGTCATATGGATTCCCGTGGGTCGGTTCTATCGCGATCGAGGATGTCAGGTCCGGCGCAGGTCGACTCTATAATGGTAGGGCATGATAAGCCCGATCAGTATCGCATATCAACACAGGTGCAGGCACTGAACTGCGGTAACTCGCCGCAGCATTGCCGGTTTCCGACGATTACGGCAGTGCTCCGACCGTGCTTGATTCCTGATCACAGGTGGTTTAATTTGCAGGCTGTTCCTTAAACAATAATGACAGGGGAATTGAGACCATGCGTCTTCCTTATACAACCACCCGCGGCGACAGTCTCTCTGTGCGCCGGGCATTTCGATTGGCTTCTGTGCTGGCACTGACGGTCTCAGTCATGGCATTACCCACCCTTGCCGCTCAGGAATCCTATGAACCCCCCAGAACGCCCTCCGGCAAGCCCGATTTTCAGGGTCTGTGGACGAATGCTTCTATCACCACGCTACAGCGAAGCAGTCGCTACGACGAACTGGTTATCGACCCGGATGAGCTGGCAGCCGTCACCGCCGCCCACCCACAGAATGTCCGGCAGGCCACCGATGACAACCTTGAGGCGGGTGAGCTGCTGGATGGCTCTGATCTGGGCATGGGACGTGGTTACAATGCCTTCTGGATTGATCCGGGCAGCAGCTTTGGCCTGGTAAAAGGTGAATATCGCACTTCCTGGATCACTGAACCGGCAGATGGTCGCATTCCGTATTCCGAACAGGGCCAACAACTGCGCCGTGAATATCGCGCAAAATTCAGCAGCAACGATGGCCCCGAGGGACGCTCGCTGGGTGAGCGTTGCCTGATCGGTTTTGGCGGCACCGGCGGGCCGCCCATGCTCAATGTGCTGTACAACAATCATTACCGCTTTGTGCAGACTGATGACTACCTGATGATTCAGGTGGAAATGAACCAGGATGCCCGTATTATCCCGATTGATGGCGAGCGCCGGCCACCTGAACTGCAGCAGTGGCTGGGAGACGCCATTGGCTGGTGGGAGGGTGATACGCTGGTGGTGGAAACACGACATCTGCATCCGCAGCAGGCGGGTGAGGGACAGGTCAACCTGTCTGACGAAGGCCGTGTTATCGAGCGCTTTACGCGCTATTCAGATGATCAGATCCTGTATGAGTTCGAAGTGGAAGACCCTGTTTATTACACGCAGGTCTGGCGTGGCGAGATGAGCTTTAATGCCAGCGACTCGCGCATGTATGAGTACGCCTGCCATGAAGGCAACTATGGTTTGCCCGGCATTCTGGCGGGCGAACGGCGGGCTGAAGCTGACGCAGCCGGGCAATGAATTCAGGCTCTGCAAAAGATGTGTTGCGCTGAGAAGATATAAATTGCAAATCTAAATGAGAGCAATTATCATTATCCCGGATTTCAGACATTTCTGTTTCGGGAGGTTGATATGCTGTTTGGATTACAACGTCGTGGTAGCGCAACACGATCTTTTAAAAAGGTTTGTTTGTCCTCGGTCGCGACTTTGAGTTTGCTGGCCGCCGGCGTGCTCAGTGCTGCTGAGGTAAATGTGTATTCCGCGCGTCAGGAAAACCTGATCAAACCCATTCTGGATCAGTTCTCCGAGCAGACCGGTATTACGGTTAACCTGATTACCGGTGGCGCTGACGAGTTGATCACCCGGATGGATCTGGAAGGTGCCAATTCACCCGCTGATATCCTGCTGACCGTTGATGTGGGTCGATTGCACCGGGCCAAAGAAATGGGCCTGCTGCAGTCTGTTGACTCCGACGTGCTGACGTCCAGTATCCCCGAACAATATCGTGACAGTGACAATCAGTGGTTCAGCGTGTCTCTGCGCTCACGCGTCATCGTTTACGACAAGGACAGGGTTGACCCGGGCGAGCTGTCTACTTATGAGGACCTGGCCGATCCGAAATGGGACGGCAAGATCTGCATTCGTTCATCCTCCAATATCTATAACCAGTCTTTGACCGCGTCACTGGTCAGCCATAATGGCGTTGAGGCGACAGAGGAGTGGGCGCGTGGGCTCGTTTCCAACATGGCGCGTTCACCTCAGGGTGGCGACCGTGACCAGATCGCTGCGGTTGCCATCGGCCAGTGCGAGCTTGCTGTGGTGAATACCTATTATCTGGCCGGCATGCTGAACGCGACCAGTGATGATCAGCTGGAGCAGGCGCAGGCCGTTGACGTGTTCTGGCCAAATCAGGACGGTCGTGGTGCGCATATCAATGTCAGTGGTGCCGGTGTCAGCGAGCATGCGCCTAACCGCGCAGAGGCCGTTCAATTGCTGGAGTTCATGGTAAGCGACGAAGCCCAGACCTGGTATGCTGAAGCCAACAACGAATACCCGATTCGCACTGATGTTCCGGTCAGTGCCACGCTGGAATCCTGGGGCGAGTTCAAGGCGGACCCGCTGGCACTTGAACAACTGGGTATCCACAATGCTGAAGCTGTGCGCCTGATGGACAGAGCTGACTGGAGATAATGCAGAGAATGACATCGCTTTGAATGCATTGTTTACACTCAGAGACGCCATGACAAAACACGGGGCAATAATTTCGATTATTGCCCTTTGTTTATTGTTGAGTGTGCCAGTTCTCACGGTATTCTCCTCCATCGGATCCGACAGTGATGGTGTCTGGGCACATCTGGCTGACACCTTGCTGTGGGATTACATTGGCCAGTCGCTGATGTTGATGACGGGTGTCGGCGCACTGGTGCTGGTACTTGGCGTTGCGCCGGCGTGGCTGGTCACCATGAACCGGTTTCCCGGCAGTCGACTGTTGGAGTGGGCATTGGTGCTACCACTGGCCATGCCCGCCTACATCATTGCCTATACTTACACGGGCATGCTCGATGTGACCGGTCCGGTGCAGGGCTTCATCCGCGAGACATTTGACCTGCGTTTTGGTGACTACTGGTTCCCTCCTATTCGCTCAATGGGCGGCGCGATTACCATGCTGGCGCTGGTTTTGTATCCTTACGTTTACCTGCTGTCACGCATGGCCTTTATTGAACAGTCAGTCTGTGTGCTGGAGGTTTCGCGCACACTGGGTGCTGGCCCCTGGCGGGCGTTTACCCGTGTTGCTGTACCGTTGGCGCGGCCCGCCATCATTGCCGGGCTGGCGCTGGTGTTGATGGAGACGCTGGCGGACTACGGCACCGTGCAATATTTTGGACTGTCCACATTTACCACGGGTATTTTCCGCACCTGGTTTGGCATGGGCAGCAGTACGGCAGCAGCGCAACTGTCGGCAGTGCTGATGTTGTTCATCCTGGTGCTGGTATTGACTGAACACTGGTCACGCAGTCGTGCCCGCTATCACCACACCAGCAGCAAATATTCGCGACTGCCCCAGATCCAGCTGTTAGGTGCGCGAAAATGGCTTGCGCTAGTGTTCTGTGCCGCCCCGGTTGTGCTGGGTTTTCTGGTTCCGTTTCTGCAGCTCGCCTACTGGGCATGGGATACCCGCAATCTGATTGACTTCAGCGCCTTCAGTACGCTGCTGGGTAACAGCCTGCGGCTGGCACTGACCGCCGCGGTCATTGCATTGGTGCTGGGGCTGTTCATCAGCTACGCCAAACGTTTGCAACCGGTACTGGTGATGCGTGGCAGTGTGCGCATACTGAGTCTGGGTTACGCCATTCCTGGCACGGTGATCGCGGTCGGTGTGCTGATTCCATTCGCCTGGGTCGACAACTCAATTGACGCCTGGATGCTGCAGCAGTTTGGTATCTCGACCGGCCTGGTTTTCAGCGGCACCCTGATAGCCGTTGTCTTTGCCTACATCGTGCGCTTTTTGCCAGTGGCGATGAACACGGTTGATGCCGGCCTGGGTAAAATCCGGCCCAGCATGGATGATGCCGGTCGCTCAATGGGCATGGGGTCGTGGCAGATTCTGCGCCGCATTCATATACCCATGTTGCGCGGCAGCCTGCTCACCGCCAGTCTGCTGGTATTTGTTGATGTCTTAAAAGAGTTACCTGCTACCTTGATTCTGCGGCCGTTCAATTTTAATACATTGGCGATTCGCACCTATGAACTGGCCAACCAGGAACGATTGACGGAGGCTGCTGCCTCGGCGCTGATGATTGTTCTGGCTGGCATCATTCCTGTTATCATCATCAGTCTATCGATATCCGCATCCAGGCCAGGTCATGACATACGCACTTGAGTTAAACAATGTTTCGGTGGCGCTGGAGAACACGCCTATCGTGCAGCACATTGACCTGCAACTGAACGAGGGTGACATTGGCTGCCTGTTGGGGCCCAGTGGTTGTGGCAAGACCACGTTGTTGCGGGCAATTGCCGGTTTCGAAGCCGTGACCAGCGGGTGTGTCAGTGTTGCCGGGCATCGGGTCAGTGAGCCGGGTTTCCGGGTACCAGTAGAGAAGAGACAGGTGGGCATGGTGTTTCAGGATTATGCACTGTTTCCACACCTGACCGTGAAACAGAACATTGCGTTTGGCCTGAAACATGTCAAGGCCAGCGAACGTGAGCGCCGTATCAATGCACTGGCAGACATGCTGCGTATTGGCGAATTACTGCAGGCGTTTCCCCATCGTTTATCGGGCGGCCAGCAACAGCGGGTGGCGATCGCACGCGCCATGGCGCCCAAGCCGCGGATTCTGTTGCTTGACGAGCCGTTTGCCAGTCTTGATGTGGAGTTGCGAGAAGACATCGCTCGCGAGATCCGCGAGGTGCTGAAGCAGGATGGTATTACCACCATACTGGTCAGCCACAATCAGCTCGAAGCATTTGCCATGGCGGATGAAATCGGTGTGATGAAGGCGGGGCAGTTGCTGCAATGGAGCACTGCGTTTGCGCTGTATCACGAGCCCGAGACGGCCTATGTCGCCGACTTTGTCGGGGAAGGCGTGTTTCTGCCAGGCACGGTGATCGACGATGTGTCAGTGAGTACCGAGCTGGGCGTGCTGCATTCGGACCAGAGCCTGGGGCATGAGGTCGGGGCGCTGGTATCGGTGCTGATCAGACCTGATGATGTCATTCACGATGATGACAGTCAGGCGACTGCAAAAGTGCTGGAGAAAGCCTTTCGCGGCGCTGAGTTCATGTACACGCTGGCGCTGGACAGTGGCGCCCGGATTTTGAGCCTGGTGCCCAGCCACCATGTGCACGCCAAAGGCATGCAGATCGGTATACGGGTAGAGATGGAGCACCTGGTGGTATTTCCGATGGAAGTGGAAACCGGCGTCTAGCCCTGACTCTGGTCCACCAGAAACTGTTCCAGGCTGTCTCCGGTCAGGCGTTTGATCTGGGAAAAAACAAACCAGATGGCAATCAGCAACACGATCATGCTGGGCAGGGCAATGACGGGATAACTCAAAGCTGTCATGCGACCCAGTTCGGCATTGAACTCGGTGGTGCCGGGCGGGCTGACCAGAATGATGCGCGCCAGCACGTAATTGAGCACTGACGACAGTCCAAATGACGCGGCGATGATCAGTGACGCCTGCGACAACCGCCGTTCAAACACAGCAGTATTGCCTTTGGCTGCCAGCGCTGTATACAACGCGTCTACCCTGATCATCTGGGCATTGAGAATCAGTGTCTTGACCAGGGGGAAGCGGGTGCGCTGACTGATCAGCACAGCCAGGCCGATGATGGCGGGAATGGCGGCTTCCTTGATGGCAATATATTGCGGGTCCAGCTCCAGCAGGCTGATGCCACCGGTCAGAAATACACTGACCACGCCCAATACCGAGAATGGGTTGATCTTGCCCGATTCGCGCAGATCCCACAGGCCGTAGGCGATCGGGAACAGCAGTGCGATGACGATGCCCCAGGTCGGGCCGAGACTCTCCTCGCCGCTAAACCGGCTCAGAATCACCACCGGAATCAGAATATTAAAGGCGAGGTTGCCGAGAAAGCCGCCAGGGGCTTTGCTGGTTTTGTCAGTGGGTGGTGGTGTATTGGTAGAATGGCTGTCGGTCATGACGTCAGGTACCCGGGTCGCGTCAAAGCGCTTGCTGTGAAAGCTTGACGCTGCAGTATACGGAAATTTGCGCAGCGATTCTAAAAAAATGCCCCGGCGCATGACGTCGGGGCATTTTGTGGCATCGTCAGCGGCGCTGACAGATGCCCTGATATGGTAGCTATGAGTGGACTTGAACCACTGACCCCAGCATTATGAATGCTGTGCTCTAACCAGCTGAGCTACATAGCCATTGCGAGGATGCGCATTCTGTCTATTTAGAAAAGCTTTGTCAAGATCCTGTGCTAACCTGTCGCGGTTTTTCCGGCCGTCGTTTGCGCCACCACATGTAGAGGCCGGTGCCAAACAGCAAGGCTGGCAGCAGACCGCTGATAAAGACCAGCCATCGACCTATCTGGCCCAGTGCATCGCCATTGTGGAGTGGAAACAGCCAGTCCAGAAACACATTGCCTGCTGGCGCTTCACGCCCATCCCACACTGACAGCACTTCGCCACTGTACTGATCGATCTGAACAGCAGATCGGGCGTACTCCTTCCAGGGCTCTTCCGGATGCTTAAAAGTCACGTCAAAGGCGGCGTCGTCTGCGTTTGGCAGGTAGATACGCATGATTGCTGAATCCGGGAAGATGGCTTGCGCCGACGTCGCCACCTGATCAGCGGACACCGGTGTGATACCGCTGGCCTGCGAGCGCACGTCATCCGCTTCTGTCACCGGTAGAAACGCTGACACCAGCTTTTCAGCCGGATCATGCCAGACGATTTCCATGCCTGTAAGCGCCAGCATGACGAACAGAGGCGTAAAGTAAACACCCACCGTTTTGTGCAGATCAAAATTGAGCCTGAAGGCGCCTGCATGACGCTTGATGGTCAGTGCGCGGCGCCACCGGCCGTTTTTGGGCCACCAGATGACAATGCCGCTGATGGTGAAAAACAGCATGCAAAAGCCCATGATGCCGACCACTATTTCGCCCACTGGACCGGCTAAAAACGACAGGTGCAGATGGTAAAACCAGGTGACCGGATACTCGCCCCAGGTTCGCACTGCCAATACCTGGGCTGTGCCCGGATCAATACTGGCTTCGATGGGTCCGGGTGAGCCTTCTGGAGCCGGAAAGCGCACGATATGAGGCGCCTGAAGATCCCGCCCCAGCATGATGCGGGTAGGGGAAGAGCCGTTATCAACTGCGGCTGTGGCGTTATCCAGGGCAAGCTGAATTGAGGCCAGAGACTGTGCCGGCTCAAAGTTGGCAGTCTCCGGGGCGAGCATTTCATCCAGCTCGCGATCAAACACAATCAGGCTGCCTGAGATGCCGGTGATGCTCAATAGCAGCCCCAGAAACAGCCCGGTATATTTGTGCAGCAGAAGCAGAATCGCGCGCATCAGAATTGCATATTCCACGACAGATTGAAGCTTCGACCAATGCCCTTGAAGTTTCGGCTATCAGAACCCTGTGTCTGTGAGTAATAAGTGAAATAGTCCTTGTTGCCCAGATTCTGTATACCAAGCCGGAACTGCCCGATGTTCGTGGAATATTCGCCGAACAGATCGACGGTTGTGTAGCCAGCAAAACGCGCACTGCTTAGGCCGGCGGCGTTGCGGAATTTGCGATCCTGCAGCACGTTGATCTGTAAGCGGGTATTCAGATTGTTCGTCCACAGGCGCTCCCAGCTCAGATTGACGCGATCGGGAGCCATGTTGGCACCACCCAGATCGGTATCAACACGGTCATCGCCATCGGAATCGTATTCGCCGTCGGTCTGGGCGTAACGCAGACCCAGCACATCCGTCGCTGACAGTGTCCATTCACTGCGGAATTCCAGGCCATCAATTTCAGTGCGCTCGCGTTTTACGCTAAAGATGCCATCGGCATTGGCCTGCAGCCGTTGGCCAAAGTCGGAATCGGAAGCAAAGTAGCTAAGCTGAGCGGAGAAGGTCTGATTGTCGAACTCGAGACCCAGCTCGGTGTTTTCGGTGACGATGGGTTCAAGGTTGAGGAAGCTCTCTACGTCCTGTCCGGGCGTGTTGATGCCCCGCAGTACGCGGCCGACGTCAGGCATGGAGAAGCCTTCTGAATAATTGGCAAATGTGCGCCAGTCCGAGGTGATCTGGTAGGTGAGGCCGATATTGCCCAATGTATCGGTGAACTCAGGACTGCCGCCTTCAACAAATTGGCCGCCGTTGTATGAGAACAGGGTCGTGAAATCATCCACATCGAGCGCGGATTCTTCGTGGCGGACGCCGCCGGTGACCGTCAGATTGTCGATCCCGGTGTATTCAAGCTGGGCAAACAACGCCAGATTCTCGTAGTTGGTGTCCGGCACCCAACTGCGCCCGGTCAGAATCAGGGCCTGATTGGTCTTGTCATTCAGAAAGTCAGCGCCATATACAATGCCCAGTGGCAGACCCGCAATATCATCGCGCGCCAGTGTCAGTTTTAGACCGCGTTTCTCGGAGTTGTTCTGAGACTGATCAAACACCGTGCCGCCAAAGGCGGGGTCAGCGAAGGTGCCAAAAGTGCCACCGCCGTAGGTGCCGGCAAACGATTGATCGAAACCCTGCAGGCGCAGGTTATGGCCAAAAAAGTCGGCCTTGCTGTACGCCAGGCTGAACATGGTGATTTCATTGCTGACGGGTTCGCCCTGAACACCGGTTTCGGACGCGGTGGTGGGAACGCCATTTGCGTAGTCACCATCGACACCCGTCCAGTTGTTATTGCCGGACAGGTCGTAGCGGTTGATGGTCAGTTCCAGACGCTGGTCATCCCAGTCATAGCCGGTTTTCAGAAACAGATTAAGTGTTTCCGAATCCATGGTGTCGCCCTGGGCATTGTCAAAACCGACAATTACACCGTCGGCGTCATAGCTGATGCCTGAGCTGCGATACGTGGCGCTGCCCAGCACATCGACATTGCCGGTTTTGCCGGACAGTGTGTAACTGGCACCGTAGCCCAGGCTTTCGCCCAGGTCTTCCTGTTGTGCCAGGGTTTCCACGCGCACGTTGTGTTGCCATTGCTCTGTGGGACGGCGGGTGATCATGTTGATGATGCCGCCAGACGCCCCCATGCCATGGATGGCATTGGCGCCATGAATGACCTCAATGCGTTCCAGCATCAGAGGGTCGATGGTATGGCCATCCCGGGAGCCGTCACGTAATGGATTCGATTGCGGCACGCCGTCAACCATGTAAAGCGGATCACGTCCGCGCAGGCTCTCACCAGCGCTGGTCATTTTCTGGCGGCTGGGGGAAAAGCTGGGAATCAGATTGCCGAGAATGGTCGAGAGATCGTTGTTGACGCCAATCTGCTGAGTCAAATCCTGTTCTCCGATCACAGTGACCGTATTGGGGATCTGGCTCAATGGTTTTTCCGAGCGTGTGGCAGTGACGATGATTTCTTCTGACACGCTGCTGGCGTTGTTACTCTGGGAGAAGGCTGACAGCGGAAGAAGCGCAGCGACACAGCCAAGTGTCAGGATACTTGGGCCAGGAACTTTGATTACAGACATGGGTACTCTCTCGGCATAGCGTAGTGGGCGTATGATTTTGAGTGAGTATATTAATGATAAGGATTCGCATTTACAACCACTAATTGTTCAGGCGTTATGGCAGCACGCTGTATTGGTCGGGAACCCTGTGAAGTCGGTAGAGCCTGGCGGCAGCCAGGCGTCAGTGATCAGACGTTAAAGCGGAAGTGAATGACATCGCCATCGTGCACAATGTATTCCTTGCCTTCCAGGCGCCATTTACCGGCATCCTTGGCACCCTGCTCACCTTTGCCAGCGACAAAATCGTCATAACCAATAACTTCGGCGCGGATAAACCCGCGCTCAAAATCGGTATGAATGGCGGCGGCGGCACGAGGCGCAGTTGAGCCTGCTTTAATTGTCCAGGCGCGGACTTCTTTGACGCCGGCGGTGAAGTAGGTCTGCAGTCCCAGCAACTGATAGCCGGCACGAATCACACGGTCCAGGCCCGGTTCGTCCATGCCCAGGTCCTGCAGGAATTCCAGTTTTTCGTCGTCTGCCAGTTCTGCAATTTCTGATTCCAGTTTGTTGCAGATAGGCACCAGTACTGCGCCTTCGGACTCTGCAACCGCGGCGACGCGATCCAGCAAGGGGTTGTTGTCAAATCCATCTTCATCGACGTTGGCGATGTACATGGTAGGTTTGATCGTCAGCAGGTGAAGTCCGTAAATATCGGCCAGTTCATCCTTGTCCAGGCCCAGCGTGCGAACCGGTTTTGCTGTATCCAGGTGCGTACGCACGCGTTCAAACAGGGCAATCTGTCTAACTGCGTCCTTGTCGCCACCTTTGGCGATGCGGGTAAGGCGTTGAATGCCTTTTTCCACACTTTCCAGATCAGCCAGCGCCAGTTCGGTGTTGATGGTCTCGATATCCGCTTCCGGATTGATGGCATCAGCCACGTGCACAATATTGCTGTCTTCAAAACAGCGTACGACATGGGCGATGGCATCGGTTTCGCGGATATTGGCCAGAAACTTGTTGCCCAGGCCTTCACCTTTGGAGGCACCGGCAACCAGTCCGGCGATATCAACAAACTCCATGCTGGTGGGAATGGTTTTCTGTGGCTTGACGATGTCTGTCAGCACGTCCAGTCGTGGGTCGGGCATGGGCACGATGCCGGAGTTTGGTTCAATCGTGCAGAAAGGGAAGTTTTCCGCGGCGATGCCGGCTTTGGTCAAGGCATTAAACAGTGTGGACTTACCTACGTTGGGCAGGCCAACAATGCCGCATTTGAAACCCATGTGTCTGTATCCTGTAATCTGAATGGACGAATGTCTGTCATGTTGTCAGTCGCCTGACGTTTTTTCCTGGCTGTGCAGTTCCAGCATGGCCGGATTCCACTTGCCGCTGGCCGCAATAGGCAGGACGCGCAGCGCCTGATCGATATCATGCTGAATCTGGATGCTGTCATCTTTGCCCGGATCACTCAGCACATAATTGGCAACCTTGTTTTTGTCACCCGGGTGACCAACGCCAATACGCAGACGATAAAAATTTCGTTCACCGCCCAGGGCGTTGATGATGTCGCGTATGCCGTTATGACCGCCGTGGCCGCCGCCGGATTTCAGGCGTGTGGTACCAACGGGAAAATCGATTTCATCATAAGCCACCAGCATCTGTGATGGCGTAACATCGAAATAATGACACAGCGCCGAGACGGAAAGGCCGCTTCGGTTCATGAAAGTCGTGGGGAAGAGCAGGCGGATGTCGTGCCCGTCTATGCTGACGCGAGCGGTTTCGCCGTGAAAACGAGCTTCGGGGCGCAGCTCGGCCTGATACTGCTGACAGATTGCCTGCAGGAACCAGACGCCGACATTGTGCCGGTTGCCACGATATTGTGAGCCCGGGTTACCCAGGCCCACAATCAGTTTGAGCGTGTCAGTGCTCATAACAGGCGGGGATCACTCTTCGCCGGCTTCTTCGCCAGCTTCTTCGTCTTCTTCGTCTTCAGCCATGCCGCCACGTGGAGGCTGGACTGTTACCACAGCGTGGTCGTGGTCAGAGTCATTGCCGTGTGACAGTTCCAGGCTGCTGACGCCTTTCGGGAAGTCGATCTGGGAGATATGCACGGCGTCGCCAACATCGATGTTCGCCATGTCAATTTCCAGATACTCAGGCAGATCCTTGGGCAGACAGATGACTTCGATTTCAGACATGGTCTTGAGGATGCTACCGCCGCCCTGTTTCACGCCTTTGCACTTGTCTTCGTTAAGCAGGTGCACCGGAACCTTGACGGTAATGGTCTGCTTGGCACTGACGCGCTGAAAGTCAGCGTGCATGATGCGCGGCTTGGCCGGGTGACGCTGCAGGTCCTTGATAACAACCTGTTCTTTCTTGCCATCCACGTGCAGCGTGATGATGTGCGAGAAGAAGGCTTCGTTGGACGTTGCTTTCAGGATGTCCTTGTGCGGAATCGAAATATTCTGTGGCGCTTTGCTGCCACCATAAATGATTGCCGGGACTTCGTTAGCCAGACGACGCAGGCGGCGGCTCGCACCTTTCCCCAGGTCTTCTCTGGCTGTTGCATTCAGATCAAACTCATTAGACATGTTATGTCTCCAGTTCTAGAACGTCTGTTTTGCTTGCGACCGGCGCCACAGACGTATCGGTAAAAGGGGCACCGTCAATTCAGCACCCCGGTGTAAATTTCCAGTTGGAAATTCGTATTTTTGCCTGTTTCTGCTTTGTTGCTTAAAGCTCAGCGCTTTCAAACATGGCGCTGATGGATTCTTCGTTGCTGACCCGGCGAATGGATTCGGCAAGCAGTCGCGCCATGCTGAGCTGGCGTACGTTGGGCAGTTTGCTGATGTTTTCGCTGAGCGGGATGGTGTCGGTAACCACCAGTGAATCGAGTTCGGAATTGGCGATATTCTCCGCCGCGTTGCCGGATAGCACCGGGTGCGTACAGTAAGCGACGACCTTGAGCGCGCCGTGTTCTTTCAATGCTGCCGCCGCTTTGCACAGGGTGCCGGCGGTATCCACCATGTCATCAACGATCAGGCAGGTGCGGCCTTTGACTTCACCGATAATGTGCATGACCTGTGCTTCGTTGGCCTGCGGGCGACGTTTGTCGATGATGGCCAGATCAACGTTCAACTGCTTGGCCACGGCGCGTGCGCGGACAACACCACCGATGTCAGGTGAGACCACGGTCAGGTTTTCGTATTTCTGCAGCTCGATATCATCGGTCAGTACCGGTGAGCCGTAAACATTGTCCACTGGAATGCTGAAAAAACCCTGAATCTGTTCGGCATGCAGGTCAACGGTCAGTACACGGTTGACGCCAACGGCAGAAATCATGTCAGCCACAACTTTGGCGCTGATCGCAACACGCGCTGAGCGTACGCGACGATCCTGGCGGGCATAACCAAAGTAGGGAATCACTGCGGTAATCCGGTTAGCCGAGGCACGATGCATGGCATCGGCCGTCAACAATAGTTCCATCAGGCTGTCATTGGTGGGGGCGCAAGTGGACTGGATGATAAACACATCTTTGCCGCGCACATTTTCCCTGACTTCAACAGCGATTTCGCCGTCACTGAATTTGCCGATCTGGGCATCACCGAGAGGAATGCCGATATAGCGGGCAATTTTTTCCGCCAGTACCGGGTTGGCGTTGCCGGTGAACACCATCAGGTTGTTAGCCATGGATTGATTACCTTCTGACTTGCCGTTTGCGCAGTTAGAGCGTTTCTTCGGGGTTGGTTTTTGCTGTGGTCGTTTGATGGTCTTATCCGCCCAGGTCATTCGCTGTGGTCGTTGAATGATCGCTTAGATGCTGCATCAAACCGGCAGACCGGAATCGGGCCCTGTCAGTCGCCTGATTGTAGCGAGGACAGAGTCCGACTTCTGGAATATGGCTGGGGTGGCTGGACTCGAACCAACGCATGCAAGGATCAAAACCTTGTGCCTTACCAACTTGGCGACACCCCAAAAAACATCGTTATTCTAAGCTATTTTCAGTCGGTATCAAAGCTCGCTGAGGGCTGATCTGTTAACCCCCTGGGCAACAAAACCACTGATCCCGGCAAGTGGCCCGTCGATCCCGACTGGCAACTGCTTCAATACCGTTCTGGCCTGCGCCTCATCGGAGAACGCGGCAAATACACTGGAACCGGTGCCGGTCATGCGGGCTGGCGCGAATCCTGACAACCAGGTAAGCGCGGCATCCACCGCCGGATACAGGTTTCTGACCAGTGTTTCGCAGTCATTTCGGGACTGCCCTGCCAGAAAGGCGCACATTTTGATGGGTGTTGAGTCCCGTGTCAATTGCTGATGCGAAAAAATCGTTGCCGTGGCGACATGGCAGGCAGGTGTCAGCACCACAAAAAATTGCTTATCCAACTCAATTGGTTCCAGTTTTTCGCCAATACCCTCGGCCCAGGCAGAGTGGCCCATGACAAACACCGGAACATCGGCGCCCAGCTTCAGGCCCAGGCTGGCGAGGTCGTGCGCGGACAGGCCACCCTGCCAGAGCCGGTTCAGTGCCACCAGCGTGGTGGCGGCATCCGAACTGCCGCCGCCCAGCCCGGCGCCCGCCGGAATGCGTTTATCCAGATGGATGTTGGCGCCGGCCGGCATTGTTGACGCCAGTTGCGTCAGGGTCTGCTGTAGCAGCCGGGCGGCGCGCATGACCAGGTTGTCATCGTTCTCCAGTTCGGTTTGAGTGCAGCTGAAGTGCAGCTGTTCATCATCGCGCTGGCTGAAATGCAGTGAATCGCCGTAGTCGAGCAGTTGAAACAGAGTTTGCAGGTTGTGATAACCGTCGTCACGGCGCCCGGTAATATGCAGGAACAGGTTCAGCTTGGCTGGCGCAAGGAGGGTCAGAGCGTTGGCCATGGTCAATTGCCCGCGCCAGCCTGAAGGTCAGGCAGTGTCCAGCGCAGCCGCGTCAGGTCCAGGCGCAGGGGGGCTTTTTCGATCCGGATGCGGGTGGGCAAGGTTTCCAGTCCGAAATTGGTGTACGCCATGTAACTGACCTGCCAGCCGATCTGCTGAAAAGACCGCAACTGGTTGCTCTCGCCGAACACCAGGTTGCTGCTGGGGCCGGGCGCGGGTATGCCCTTGATCCAGTGATTCAGTTCAGTCACCGGCAATTCATAGCCAAGCTCTTGATATAGTAGCGTTTCTGGTGATTCGGTAAAGACCGGGTCCTCACCCTGTTGCACGATCTGCACCTCGCCGGGGCGACCATCAATCTGTGTCGCGCCCACGTTAAAGGTGCCCCACAGGTTGATCTGATAGGTTTCGTCCTGCTGTTGCCAGCGGATGCGTGAACTGTGTGCGTCACTGGCATCGCGCACGTTCAGGCTGCCAATGAATTCCCAGTGCGATATATCCTGCAGTACCTGGCGACGCTGTTCCCATTCGGTGTTGACCGGTGCATCGATGCGCGGCGTGCCGGTGCAGGCGGCCAGCATCAACGTCAGGGTGATAGACGCCCAGGCGGCAGGGTGGGGCAATAACGTGGCTGGTTGACGAAACCGGTTCATTGCGCGGGCACCAGGCGTTCCATGGTCTCCTGCACATGTGTGCTGTCCGGCTGCTTGGTCAGTGCCTCCTGCCAGACTTCAAGCGCTTCATTCTGCTCCCCCATTGCCCACAGTACCTCTCCGAGGTGAGCAGCCACTTCGGCGTCGGGGAACGCCGAGTAGGCTGCTCTCAGATTGGTCAGGGCAGCATCCAGGCGGCCGAGTTTGTACTGAACCCAGCCCAGGCTGTCGATGATGGCGGGGTCGTCCGGTGTTATGTCGATGGCGCGCTGTATCAATTCCAGCGCTTCCTGATAACGATCGGTGCGCACGGCCAGAGCATAACCCAGGTGGTTGAGCGCGCGAGCGTTGTCCGGCGACAGCTGGATTATATGCCGCAGATCCTGCTCTGCCTTGGGCAGGTTGTCCTGTTGTTCGCTCAGCAGCGCCCGCGCAAAGAGCAGGTCGATATTATCCGGATATTGTGTCAGCGCGGCATCCAGTGCGACCGAGGCCCGCTCTGAATAACCGGCATTGACCAGCGCTTCGGCTTCCAGTGCGGGCAAAATTGGCCCCAGCTCCGGCGTGCTGATGCTGCGTTGCTGGCGCCAGCGGGTGGCATCATCAAAGCGCTCCATCGCCACAAACAGCCGCATAATCTGGCGCTGGGCGGAGAGGAAGGCGTTCGAGCGCGGACCGATCTGCTGATAATGGTGTAGGGCATCGGCAAGCTGGTCGCGTGATTCAAAAATAACGGCCAGGTAGAAATGTGCTTCATTGACGCGGTGGCCTGCGCTCAGCAAGGTGCGCAGCTGCTCCAGAGCGATGTCGTATTCCTCCAGCTCGAGATTGATCAACGTCAGCGAATACAGGGTTTCCATGTCGCCCGGGGTCAGGCGCAGCAGCTCGGTGAAGTGCACGGCAGCGTCGCGTAGCTTGTCGTTCTGCACCAGTAATTGAGCGTAGCTGTAGCGCAGCAGGCGGTGCCTGGGGTACCGGGCGACGGCTTCACCGAGCAGGGTTTCAGCGGCGCCGGCCTGACCGGCATTCTGCAACAGCTGTGCCTCCAGCAATGCTGTGCGCGGATTGTCGCCAAAGCGTTCAGTGGCTGTCTCCAGCATAGCTCGGCCAGCGGCGGTATCGCCGCTCTGATCGTAGATCTGGGCCAGCGCATAGTACAGGGTGGCTTCGTCCGAATGCTGTTCACGCATGCTTTCCAGTTCAGTGGCGATAACATCGCGCTGCCTGTCGTCGAGGTCATAGGTGCGTGCAGACATCGCAGTGAAGTCAACATTGCCTCCCAGGTTCAGCACCTGGTTAAAGTGCGGCAGGGCACGCATATACAACGCCTGCTCCAGAAATTCGTAACCAACGATCAGGTGGGGGTCCAGTGCATCGGGCTCGTGTTGCAGCCACAGCGTTGCCAGCTCCAGCAAAGCATCATTGTTGCCGGTAGCCGAGGCAAATTCGACGGCGCGGCGGATAATGCCGGTATCGCCAGTTTCCAGTGCCAGTTCGTAGTAGTTCTCTGCCGCCTGCGGCAGGTAGCCGCGCATACCGCCAAATTCACTGAGCAGGGCTGTTTCCAGTTGATCCCGGGTGAAATTGCCGTAAGCGATGTCTTCTTCCGCGTCCGGTTCGGCTTGATCAGACTCAACCGGTTGGGGGTCAGGCTGCGCGAGAACGGGTGCTGAATCGGTCGCGTCCACATCGGCAGTGGGTTGCAACGCCGAGCAGGCGCCCAGCGCAGATAGGCTGAGAAGTAACAGAAAATGTTGAAGTTTAATCATAATTCCAGGTCTTGGCCCACCAGGGCGCTGATCGATTGTAACAACTGTACTGTGGCAAGACCACACGGCAGGACTACAATTGTGACCGGCCCGCGCGCATAATACAGTCCTGTTTTTGTGAGTGTTCATGCCAGACCGGATAATGGTTTGTGTTAAAAGCAGGAAAACGACCCCAACTTTTAGTAAGATAGCGCATTTTTTCAGCAAGGCTCTCTATGGCGCTGGTTCTGCTCGGCATCAATCACAATACCGCCAATGTTTCCTTACGGGAGCAGGTTGCGTTTCCGCCGGAAAAAATGGCCGATGCGATGCAGCGCGTGACTGCCCTGGAGCATGTCCGGGAAGCGGTGATTGTTTCCACCTGCAACCGTACTGAGTTGTACGTTGATATCGACCTGGGTGGACCTGTGGCGGACGCTGCGCTGATGGCAAGCGACAGCAATCAGGTTGTTGGCGATGCCGGTGTCGACCCGGCGCGTCTGGTGCTTGAGCAGCAAAAACTGTTGCTCTGGCTGAGTCATTATCACG
Source organism: Pseudohongiella acticola (assembly GCF_001758195.1). Classification (NCBI taxonomy): domain Bacteria; kingdom Pseudomonadati; phylum Pseudomonadota; class Gammaproteobacteria; order Pseudomonadales; family Pseudohongiellaceae; genus Pseudohongiella; species Pseudohongiella acticola. The sequence continues at coordinate 1,305,634 of NZ_MASR01000001.1, read as the reverse complement.
GTGTTGACGCTGCTGACTTGAGTGCCTGCAGTTATTTTCACTGGCGCGATGATGTCATTCGCCATCTGATGCGTGTTGCCTGCGGACTGGATTCGATGGTGCTGGGTGAGCCGCAGATTCTGGGTCAGATCAAATCCGCCTATGCCGTTGCCAAAGAGCTGGGCGTCGCCAAAGCTGAGCTGTCGCGAGCGTTCCAGGAAGCTTTCTCCATTGCCAAAGAGGTACGCACCGATACTGCGATCGGCGAAAACCCGGTATCAGTGGCATATGCCGCGGTCACGCTGGCGGAGCAGATATTCTCGGACCTGGGCAGTCTGCACGCGCTGCTGATTGGCGCCGGCCACACCATCGAACTGGTCGCCCGGCACCTGACCGACCGGGGCGTGCGCAGTATCGTCGTGGCCAATCGTACCCTGCAGAACGCGGTCAAGCTGGGTGACAAGTTTGGCGCGCGCGGAGTGTTGTTGTCGGATATACCGGATGAGCTTGAACAGGCCGATATTGTGGTGTCCTCGACCAACAGTCAGTTACCACTGCTGGGCAAGGGCGCGGTTGAGCGTGCCATCAAAAAACGTCGCCACAAACCCATGTTATTGGTGGACCTGGCGGTGCCGCGGGATATCGAGCCGGAAGTCGGCCAGATCAGTGATGCCTATCTGTACAGTGTCGATGATATCCGTGATGTGATTGAGGACAATGTCAAAAGCCGCGCGCTGGCCGCCGAGCAGGCAAGTGCCATTATCGAGCGCGGCGTCGATGAGTATCTGCGTCAATTGCGCGCGCTGAGCGCGGTGGCGACGCTGCGCGCATTTCGCGAGAAGGCGGACCAAACGCGTCAGCTGGAACTGGAGAAAGCGCTAAAGGCGCTGGAAAAGGGCATGCCGGCAGAGCAGGTGTTGGAAGCACTGGCGCGCAGTATCACCAATAAGCTGATTCATTCACCCAGTGTGCAAATGAAGAAGGCCAGTGCCGAGGGCCGTGAAGATCTGGTTCGCCTGACGCAGGAACTGTATGAGTTGGGTGAATAAATCATGAAAGCATCAATCTATCAAAAACTGGAACACCTGGCCGAACGCTGCCAGGAGCTGCAGGCCCTGCTCAGTGACGCCGAAACCATCGCCGACCAGGATCGCTTTCGTGCCCTGTCGCGTGAATTTGCCGACATCGAACCAGTCGTGCGTGAGTTTGAAACCTACCTTGAAGCGCAGACCGGGCTTGTGCAGGCGCAGGAAATGCAGCGTGACGCAGACCCCGATATTCGCGAGATGGCCGACGAAGAATGTAAACAGTTGCGCCAGGCTATTGAAACACTGGAGCTGAGCCTGCAGAAACTGCTGCTGCCCAAGGACGAAAAAGACAGCATGAATGTGTTTCTGGAGATTCGTGCTGGCACTGGCGGCGATGAGGCTGCGCTGTTCGCAGGTGACCTGCACCGGATGTATGCACGTTATGCCGAACTCAAGGGCTGGCAGATGGAAATCATCAGCCAGCGCGCTGGCGAACATGGCGGTTTCAAGGAAGTTATCTGCCGCATTGAAGGCAGGCAGGTCTACGGTCAGCTGAAATTTGAGTCAGGCGCACACCGGGTTCAGCGTGTGCCCGAGACAGAAACTCAGGGGCGTATTCATACCTCTGCCTGTACCGTGGCGATTCTGCCGGCGGCCGATGAGCTGGAAGAGATTGAGCTGAACAAAGGCGATCTGCGTATCGACACCTTCCGGGCCAGTGGCGCCGGTGGTCAGCACGTCAATAAAACCGATTCCGCAATTCGTATCACTCACCTGCCCACGGGTATGGTGGTGGAATGCCAGGATGAGCGCTCGCAGCACAAGAACAGGGCGCGTGCCATGTCCCTGCTTAGCGCGCGCCTTAATGACATGGCACAGCAGGCGGCTGACAAACAGCAATCAGATGCACGGCGCCTGCTGGTTGGCTCCGGTGATCGTTCGGAGCGAATCCGGACCTATAATTTTCCTCAAGGGCGTGTCACCGATCATCGCATCAACCTGACCTTGTACAAACTGGCCGAGGTCGTGGAAGGGCAGCTGGATGTGGTTATCCAGCCACTGGTGCATGAATACCAGGCCGATCTGCTTGCCGAGCTGGCCGCGTGAGCCTGTGATGGTCAGCATTCGTCAGGCTCTGGATCAGGCGGTCTCTGCTCTGAAAACCAGTGACAGCGCAAAGCTTGATGCTGATGTGCTGCTGGCCTTTGTGTTGCATAAAACGCGAAGCTATCTGTTCAGTCATGCCGATACCGATTTAAGCGAGGACCAGCATGCTGTGTTCGAGGCGCTGGTGGTGCGGCGGGCTGCGGGCGAACCGGTCGCCTACCTGACCGGTCAACGCGGCTTCTGGACGCTGGACCTGAAGGTCACGCCTGCGGTGCTGATACCCCGGCCGGAAACGGAGTTGTTGGTGGAGCTGGCATTGAATCTGGGTCTTGAGATGGGGCAGGAGACGGGTCAGATAATGAATCGGGAGCCCGGCACCAGCCGCGCGGACCCCGCTCTGACCGTGGCAGACCTGGGCACCGGTAGTGGCGCCATCGCCCTGGCATTGGCCAGCGAGCGGGCGCACTGGCACATTTACGCGACCGATCGCAGTGAGCAGGCGCTGCAGGTTGCCCGCGACAATGCGGTGCAGCTCAATCTGACTCAGGTCAAATTCAGTGTTGGCGACTGGTGCGAGGCGTTGCCAGCCGACACTCGCTTTGACATGATTATCAGCAATCCGCCCTACATTGACGCGGGTGATCCACATCTTGAGCTCGGCGGTCTGCCATTCGAACCACGCACTGCGCTGGTTGCCGATAGCCGTGGTTTGAGTGATCTGGCGACAATCTGCCAACAGGCCGGACACAAGCTACGTGAGGACGGTTATCTGTTGCTTGAACACGGCTATCAACAGGGCGCCGAGGTGCGTGCATTACTGGCGACAGCAGGTTTCCGGAAAGTGCGCAGCGAGTGCGATCTGGCTGGCCATGAGCGCGTGACGCTGGGGCAATTTGCAGAATCGGGAGAAAACACATATGCGTGATGAGCAGTTATTGCGCTATAGTCGACAGATTATGTTGCCCGCTTTTGATGTAGAGGGGCAGACCCGGTTGCTGAACGCGACGGTACTGGTGGTTGGCGTGGGTGGGCTTGGCAGCCCGGTGGCCATGTATCTGGCCGCGGCGGGTGTCGGGCATCTGATTCTTGTTGACGACGATGTCGTGGAGATCAGCAATCTGCAGCGACAGGTGGCGCACCGAGAGAGTGCGCTTGGTGGCAGTAAAGTTGAGTCCGCCCGCCAGACACTGCTGGCATTGAATTCGGATGTTAAGATAACGACAGTTAATGAGCGCGTCGACAGAACGTTACTGGAAAAACTGATCGGGCGACCGGTCGACCTGGTTGTTGATGCCTGCGACAATTTTAGTACACGTTTTGCCATCAACGCGGTCTGTGTAAAGCACAAGGTGGCGCTGGTTTCCGGGGCTGCGATCCGTCTGGAAGGTCAGGTGGCGGTGTTTGACAGTCGTCAGCCTGACAGTCCGTGTTATCAGTGTCTGTATCAGGACGGCGACGATGAGCAGATGAGCTGTGCCCGTAATGGTGTGCTGGCGCCTGTGGTTGGCGTCATCGGCAGTATGCAGGCACTGGAGGCGATCAAGGTTTTATCCGGCATGGGCAAGAGCCTGTGTGGGCGTTTGTTATTGTTTGATGCCATGAGTTCCACTTGGCGAGAATTGCGTTTGCCGCGTGACCCTGCATGTAAAGTATGTGGGGCGGGCGCTTCCTGAACAGATTTATAAAGGTTGTCATACATGCAGAACACTGAAAACAAAGAGTCGGCCGAGACCACGGACTCTGTTGAAAATAAAGAGCCCTCAGCAAATAAAGAGCCCTTAGCGGATAAAGAGCCCTCAGCGCATAAAGAGCCATCAGCGGATAAAGCCGGACAGATGAGCGAGGCCGTTGTCCAGGCTGCCACCATCAATGCCAGTGCTGCTGCGGAAGACGCTTCCTCCGCTGAGGAAGGCCCTCAACCCGACGCGGCAGTTGATGCGCCGCCGGTGGTGCCTGATATCCCATTTAGCCAGTTTAAACTGGAGAAACCACTGGAGCGCGCCATCAAGGAGCTGGGGTACAAGTTCTGTACACCCATTCAGGCACAGAGCCTGCGTTATACGCTGCGTGGTTTTGATGTCACCGGCAAAGCACAAACCGGCACCGGCAAAACAGCAGCGTTTCTGATTACCATTATCAATGATCTGCTAAAGAACCCGGTCACGGAAGAGCGCTTTATTGGCGAGCCGCGGGCATTGATTCTGGCGCCTACACGCGAACTGGTGATGCAGATTGCCAGCGATGCCCAGAACCTCAGCAAAGGCTGCGGGCTTCATGTCGTGGCGATGGTGGGAGGCGAGGATTACAAGAAGCAACTGGCGGCGGTGGACTCACGACCGGTTGATATTGTGGTGGCAACACCGGGCCGCCTGATTGATTTCCTGCAGAACGATCAGCTTTATCTTGGGCTCGTCGAGATCCTGGTGATTGATGAGGCTGACCGAATGCTGGACATGGGGTTCATTCCCCAGGTGCGCACCATTGTCAGTCGCACACCGCACAAGGACTGCCGCCAGACACTGTTGTTCAGCGCCACGTTTACGCCAGAAATTATCGAGCTGACCTCGCGCTGGGCTATGGACCCGGTGATGATCGAGATTGCACCGGAACGTGTTGCGACCGACACCATTGAACAGATCGTGTATCTGGTGACCACGGGAGATAAATACAAATTGCTCTATAACATCATCAAGGCTGACGGCGCCGACAAGGTCATTGTCTTTAACAATCGCCGGGACCAGGTGCGCAAATTGGCAGACAGCCTGTATAGAAACGGCGTCAGTTGCGGATTATTGTCCGGTGAAGTAGCGCAGAATAAACGTGTAAAAACGCTGGAGGCATTCCGTGATGGCGATATTCAGGTGCTGGTCGCAACCGATGTTGCCGGTCGCGGCCTGCATATCGATGATGTCAGCCATGTCATCAATTACAGCCTGCCCGAAGAAGCCGAAGACTATGTGCATCGTATTGGTCGCACCGGGCGCGCCGGGGCCATCGGCACCTCAATCAGCTTTGCCTGTGAAGAGGATTCATTTCTGCTGCCCAATATCGAAGACAAACTGGGACAGAAGTTGCCCTGTGTTTACCCAGAAGCAGATCTGCTGGCAGAGCCACCGGCCTTTACCCGGCCATCGCATTTCAAGGATGAATCCAAGCCCTCAGCACGAGGTGGCAGAAGCGGTGGCGGCAAAGGCGGCTCCGGTAAACCCCGCCCTCGGCGCTGAAGCGTTCAGCGCCATGAAGGAACAGTAGCGCGAGTGCGTCCGTGGGTGTCAGGCCGGTTTGCCGGATTTGGCGCCAGCCGCTTCCAGCACTTCCATGTAGGGTGTTGCCGCGCGATGCTGGGCCACATGATCCAGAAAGGTTGTGCCATCGGACAGGGTCACATTGATGTCGTGTCCGGCGGCAACAAAAAACGGCACAAACCGGCTGAAGTGCTCAGGTAACATGCCGCGATAGGCTTTGGTCAGAATGTGATAGTCCGCCGGTACACCGGCCGGCGGTTCCAATTCAAGAAACCCCTGAATACGCTCGTCCGACCACTCTTCGTTGCGTGTGGCGGGCTGGGTTCTTTCTTTGCCTGTTTTTTTCTCTTCAATCATTGGAACACCTTCACGCGCTCAGTTTCTTGCGCAATAATTCGTTGAGTTGAGCCGGATTGGCTTTGCCCTTGGACAGTTTCATGGCCTGACCAACAAAAAAACCGAACACTGCTTCCTTGCCGCCGCGATACTGTGCCACCTGGTCCGGATTGGCCGCGATCACATCATCCACCAAGGCTTCGATGGCCCCGGTATCGGTGACCTGCTTCAGGCCACGCGATTCGATGATGGTGTCAACATCGGTTTCGCCTTCACTCAGTGCTTCGAATACGGTTTTGGCAATCTTGCCGGAAATCGTGTTGTCCTTGATGCGGCTGATCAGCATGCCCAGTGATTCAGGGCTGATCGGCGACTGGTCGATGCTCAGATCCTGCTTGTTGAGCAGGCCCAGCAGGTCGGCAGTAACCCAGTTGGCTGACAGCTTGGCGTCGCCACACAGACCTGCCACGGCCTCAAAGTATTCAGCCATGTCCCGGCTACTGGTCAACACGTCAGCATCATATTCGCTGAGCCCGTACTGCGACACAAAGCGCTGGCACCGGGCGCCCGGCAGCTCCGGCAGAGTGGCCCGCACGGCCTCAATAAAGGCATCGTCGATCACCAGCGGCAGCAGGTCGGGCTCGGGGAAATAACGGTAGTCGTTGGCAACTTCCTTGCTGCGCATGGAACGGGTTTCGTCCTTGTCTGAATCGTACAGGCGGGTTTCCTGCACAATGCGACCACCGTCTTCCAGAATCTCGATCTGGCGCTGTACTTCGTAGTTAATGGCCTTTTCCACAAACCGGAACGAGTTGACGTTCTTGATTTCGGTTCGCGTACCGAATTCCGTGTCTCCTTTTTTGCGGATCGACACGTTGGCATCGCAGCGCATGGAACCCTGTGCCATGTTGCCATCGGAAATGCCCAGGTAAAGAATGATGGAGTGCAGCTTCTTCAGATAGGCCACGGCCTCCTTGGCGTTGCGCAGGTCGGGGTCGGACACAATCTCCAGCAACGGCGTACCGGCCCTGTTCAGGTCGATACCGGACATGCCCTGGAAATCTTCGTGCAGGGACTTGCCGGCGTCCTCCTCAATGTGCGCGCGGGTAATGGCAATGATTTTTTCGCTGCCATCCTCAAGCTGGATCTTGAGCGTGCCGCGACCCACCGTGGGCAGGTCAAGCTGGCTAATCTGATAACCTTTGGGCAGGTCAGGGTAAAAATAGTTCTTTCGGTCAAAAACAGAGCGCTGACCGATCTCGGCGTCCACCGCCAGGCCAAAGCTGACCGCCATGCGAAGAACTTCTTCGTTCATTACCGGCAGTGTACCGGGCATGGCGAGATCATACAGGCTGGCCTGGGTGTTGGGGGCAGCGCCAAATCGTGTGCTGCTGCCCGAAAACAGTTTGCTCTGTGTTGCAAGTTGTACATGTACTTCCAGACCGATAACGGTTTCCCAGGTCATGTGTTATACCTCCGGTCTTTGTGTGTGCCAGTCAGTGTTTAACTGGAACTGATGTGCCACATTAAGCAGACGTGACTCGGACAACGCCGGTCCCACCAGTTGCATGCCAATGGGCAGACCACCCAGCATGCCCGCGGGCAGTGAAATACCGGGCAGGCCCGCCAGATTAACGGCGATGGTGTAGATGTCTTCCAGATACATGGTGACCGGGTCGCTGTTCTTCTCGCCGAGTTTGAATGCAGTGTGCGGCGAGGTTGGGCCGAGAATCAGATCAACGTCCTTGAACGCTGTGTCAAAATCCTGCTTGATCAGGCGGCGAATTTTCTGCGCCTGTTTGTAGTAGGCATCATAATAGCCGGCGGACAGAGCGTAGGTGCCAACCATGATGCGACGTTTGACTTCGTCGCCGAAACCTTCACCACGACTGCGCTTGTACATGTCTTCCAGGTTAACCGGGTTCTCGCAGCGGTAGCCGAAGCGGGCGCCGTCGAAACGCGACAGATTGGCTGAAGCCTCCGCGGGTGCAATAACGTAGTAGGCAGGCACCGACAGATGGTTGTTAGGCAACTCCACTGTCTTGACGGTAGCGCCCAGGCTTTCCAGTGTCTTGATGGCCAGTTGCAGAATTTCCTGTACCTGCGAACTGAGGCCGTCGCTGAAATGTTCTCGCGGCAGACCTATGCGCAGACCGGTCAGTGGCTGGTTCAATTGCGCGCTGAAATCTTCTGCCGGGATATCCAGGCAGGTCGAGTCTCGGGCATCGGCGCCAGCGATGACGTTCATCATCAGGGCGGCATCCTCGGCGCTCTTGCTGAGTGGGCCAGCCTGATCCAGGCTGGAGGCAAACGCGATCATGCCCCAGCGAGAAACACGGCCATAGGTTGGCTTCAGGCCGGTGATGCCGCAGAAGGACGCGGGCTGGCGAATTGATCCGCCGGTGTCGGTGCCGGTGGCGATGGCACAGAGGTCGGCGGCAACGGCTGCAGCAGAGCCGCCGGAAGAGCCGCCTGGCACGCGGTCCTGGTCCCAGGGGTTGTGAACCGCACCAAAATAACTGGTTTCGTTGGATGACCCCATGGCGAACTCATCCATGTTGGTTTTCCCGAGCATTACCGCGCCGGCGCTCTGCAGGCGTTCGACAACACAGGCATCGTAGGGAGAGGTGAAGTTGGCGAGCATGCGTGAGCCGCAGGCGGTCAGTACGTCGCGCGTGCAGAAGATGTCCTTGTGGGCGACAGGAATGCCGGTAAATGGTGTGGCATTGCCAGCGGCACGTTGGGCATCGGCCGCAGCCGCCTGGCTGAGTGCCAGTTCCGGCGTTGTCGTCACGTAGGCATTCAGTGCCGGGTTCAGTTGTGCGATACGATCCAGGTAGGCCTGTGTCAGTTCTACACTGGACACTTCCTTTTTGGCCAGTGCGGTGGCCAGTTCAGCAACGGTTTTGCTTAACATATGCGTCTGTATCCTTGCCTGATCTGATGAATGTCAGCAGTCAGCGATGTTGTTGTCAAAGTGCGAGCGGGGCCGGGCAGGCAACACCGGGCGGGGTCATTCAATGACCTTGGGGACCAGATACAGACCGTCCTGTGTGGCCGGTGCAATCTTCTGGTATTGGTCGCGCTGATTGGTTTCGGTGACGACGTCCGGGCGCAGCCGCTGGGTGGCATCGAAAGGATGTGCCATGGGCGCCACCTGGGATGTGTCCACATTTTGCATCTGGTCGATCATATTGAGAATGTTGGAGATTCGCTGGGCAACTTCCAGGGTGTCTGACTCGCTGATCTGCAGTCGTGCCAGATGCGCAATTTTTTCCACGTCTGTGTTGTCTAAGGCCATCAAAAGGCTCCTGAGTATGCGATAATACCGGGCCTGCCAGGTTCTTGACTCAAGCCCGACACCGGAATGTTTTTGATACTTGCCCTAATACATGAGCATTGCTAGAGTGCGTATCTATTTGCTGGAGAAGCCGTGATTATACGGGATTATGACCGGTCTGAGGCAACAGTTTCCTTCCAGGTTTGCGCTGGTTCCGTCGAAGATCGATCCTGAGGGCGATTTTCCGGGCGGAACTGTCACTCGTTTTGTCTGTCTGCTGTAAGAGCAGGTTAACGGGTCCGGCTCCCGGACCGTTCCGATTATTGTTGAGGTAAGCAAGAATTCAATGTTCAAAAAAATAAGGGGAATGTTCTCCAACGATCTGTCAATTGACCTGGGCACGGCGAATACACTGATTTACGTGCGTGGAGAAGGCATTGTCCTGAATGAGCCTTCCGTTGTTGCGATCCGTAACCACAATGGCCAGAAAACGGTGACTGCGGTCGGTGCCGACGCCAAACGCATGCTGGGCCGGACGCCGGGCAACATCACGGCCATCCGACCGATGAAGGACGGCGTGATTGCCGATTTTCAGGTGACCGAGAAGATGTTGCAGCATTTTATCAGCAAAGTGCACGAAAACAGCTTTTTCCCGCCCAGCCCGCGTGTGCTGGTGTGTGTGCCCTGCAAGTCCACCCAGGTTGAGCGCCGCGCCATCCGTGAGTCTGTTATCAGTGCCGGGGCCCGGGAAGTACGTCTGATCGAAGAACCCATGGCGGCCGCCATTGGTGCAGGACTGCCGGTGGAGAAACCCAGTGGTTCAATGGTGGTTGATATCGGTGGCGGGACTACCGAAATTGCCATTATTTCTCTGAATGGCGTGGTTTATGCTGAATCGGTTCGTGTCGGTGGTGATCGTTTTGATGAAGCCATTATTACGCATGTGCGCCGCAACTATGGCAGCCTGATCGGGGATGCCACTGCCGAGCGCATCAAAAAGGAAATTGGTTGTGCCTATCCGTCAGAAGGCGTGCTGCGTGAAATCGACGTGCGCGGCCGTAATCTGGCCGAAGGTGTGCCACGCAGTTTTACGCTGAATAGCGATGAGATCCTCGAAGCGCTGCAGGAAACCCTGTCAGCCATTGTGCAGGCGGTGAAGAGTGCGCTGGAACAGTCTCCGCCGGAACTGGCATCCGATATTGCCGAGAGCGGCATGGTGCTGACCGGTGGCGGAGCGTTGTTGAAAGACCTGGACAAGTTGCTGTCGGAAGAGACGGGCCTGCCCGTGATTGTTGCTGATGACCCGCTGACCTGTGTGGCGCGGGGCGGCGGCAAGGCCATGGAGCTGATGGATTCCAACGAAATGGATGCGCTCACGCTCGAGTGATTCATGGCTCCGGAATCAGAGTGCTGGTTCCGGAGTGGAATACCCGGTCCCGGCCGAATCTGCTGTCCGGGATCTAACGCCAACCAGTTGACTAATGCTGAACAGGCTGAGGTTCTGCTATTAAAACCTTATTTATCAAAGGGGTGTCGCTGGAGTATCGTCTGCTGGTGTTCATGGCGCTATCGCTTGGCGTCATGTTTGCCGATTCGCGGTTCGACTACCTGGATCGTGTTCGCTACACCGTCGCCTATGTCAGTACACCGGTGTATTGGGTGGCGGACATTCCCGCCCGCGCGTCGTCGTGGATTGACGATGTATTTGTGTCCCAGCGCGACCTCATTGAAGAAAACGCACAGTTGCGTCAGGAGTTGCTGTTCGCCCAGCGCGAGTTGCAGCTATTGGCCGGTCTGGCCAGTGAGAACAGTCGTCTGCGCGAACTTCAGGAAGCATCACAGGCCGTGCAGGGGCGTGTCATCACCGCAGAAATCATCAATGTCTCCAATGATCCGGGTTCCCGTCGGGTGCTGATCAACCGTGGCGCGCATAACGGTGTTTTTGAAGGCCAGGCCATTCTGGATGCCCATGGTCTGATGGGGCAGGTGGTCGAAGTGCTGCCATTTACCAGTTGGGTGCTGCTGATCACGGATTCCCGTCACGGCACCCCGGTGCAGGTCAATCGCAATGGCGAGCGTGCCATCGCCCGTGGCGGCAGAGGCGATGTGCCCGGGCTGGAGCTTGAATACGTACCGGACACTGCGGATATTGTGGTCGGCGACCTGCTGGTCAGCTCAGGGCTGGGGCAGCGTTATCCCAAGGACTATCCAGTCGCTGAAGTGACTCGTGTGTTTCATGACCCGGGCCAGCCATTTGCCCTGATCAGAGCCCGACCCCTGGCACAGATGGACCGGACACGACACGTCATGCTGGTGGTGCCGGACGACGAGGTGATCGGAGGAGGCAGTCTGGAACTGTTACCAGAGTTGCCGGACACGGGCGTGGTCAATGACGCCGATGGCGAGGCCCAAGCTGCCGAATCACAGAATATAGAACCCCAGGCTACGGATCCCCAAGCTACGGATCCCCAGGCGACGGATTCTCAGACCGCCGACTCTCAGCCTGCAGAAGCCGTCGCGCCCGCCGATGCCGCGCCTGTTGACGCTGCGGAGTCTGAAGCGGCTGCCACCCCGACCACTACTCAGGGAGACGTTTGATCATGGTACCCAGAGCGAATGGCGTGTGGATCATCATTCTCAGCCTGTTGCTGGCGTATCTGCTGGCGATAGTGCCTTTTCCTGACTGGGCCATGCATTACCGGCCGCAATGGGTGGCGATGGTGCTGATCTACTGGATTATGGCGCTGCCCTACCGAGTCGGTATTGGCGCGGCCTGGTTCGCGGGTCTGTTTATGGATATTCTGGAAGGCTCGCTGTTGGGGCTGAACGCGTTGTCGTTCGCCCTCATCGCCTACATTACCCTCAGCCTGCACCAGCGCTTGCGCATGTTTTCTGCTCTGCAGCAAAGCGGCATGATCCTGGCCCTGGTGGGCATCAACATGACCATGACCTACTGGATTAAAGTGGCAACCGAGCAGACCGATGCCGGCAGCCTGTTGTTCCTGCTGGGCGCGGTATCCAGTGCTTTTGTCTGGCCCTGGTTGTTCCTGGTCATGCGTCAACTGCGACGCGGGTTCAATGTACGCTGACATGAGTGAGTCGGAACCCATTATTTCAACCAGTCCATCATCGATCCTGGTGCTCGCCTCGGCATCGCCACGGCGCCGCGAATTGCTCGATCAGATTGGCGTTGCGTACCGGATTCTGGTGCATGACACTGACGAGACCCTGTTGCCAGCGGAACAACCGGCAGCCTATGTCAACCGGCTGGCCCGGCAAAAGGCGGCTTCGGTTAATGCCCTGCCGGAGATTTACGGGCGTAGCGCCGTGCTGGGCGCCGATACCATTGTAGTATGTGGGCGGTCGGTGCTGGGTAAACCACGTGATGAAGCGGATGCTGCACGTATGCTGGGTCTGTTGTCAGGGCGTTGTCACGAGGTGATGACGGCTGTCTGTGTGATGCGGGGTGAGCAGATAAAACAGGTCAGTGTTAGCACACGTGTCTGGTTTCGCGACCTGAGTCATGCGGACATTTCTGGCTACTGGCGCAGCGGTGAACCGGCAGGCAAGGCCGGCGCCTATGCAGTGCAGGGTGCGGGTGCGCTTTTTGTCGAGAAAATCGAAGGCAGCTACTCAGGTGTGGTGGGATTGCCGCTGTTTGAAACAGGCCGGCTGCTGGCAGACTTTGGCATCAGGAACACGCTTGAAAACGGCAGGTGATAGCCGCAGCTGCAAATGATCCGAGATAGATTTGTAACAGAATAATTGTAGGCCCGGAGAGTCGCGCGTGAGTGAAGAGATATTGATAAATGTCACACCCCGGGAAACCCGCCTGGCGCTGACCGACAATGGACTGCTGCAGGAAATCTACATTGAGCGCCGCAGCCGCAGTGGTCATGTTGGCGATATCTATCTGGGCAAGGTGGTCCGGGTGATGCCGGGGATGGAAGCAGCCTTTGTTGATATTGGCCTTGAGCGCGCGGCATTTCTGCATTGCGCCGACATCACGCCGATAGGTGCCGATGGTCTGGAAGTCAGCGATGACGGTGTTGCGGACATTCAGACACTGCTGCATGAAGGGCAAATGATTGTGGTTCAGGTGGCCAAGGACCCGATTGGCTCCAAAGGCGCTCGCCTGACCACCCACCTGACACTGCCTTCCCGGCACCTCGTGTACCTGCCCCGTAATGCCCATATCGGCATTTCCCTGCGACTTGAAGATGAAGCGGAGCGTGAGCGTCTACAGGCCTCGCTTGAGCGTTGTCTGACGCAGGAACAGGTGGCGGACAAGGGTGGTTTTATTATCCGGACGGCGGCCGAAGGCGCCAGTGATGCCGAGCTGAGCGAGGATATTCGTTTCCTGCGCAAGCTCTGGGCCGCAGTCGCCAGGCGTATCGAAAAAGGCAGAGAGGTCAGGGTGTTGTACCAGGACCTGCCATTGTATCTGCGCGCGGTCCGGGATCTGATTACGCCGCAGGTGGAAAAGATCCGGGTAGACTCCGCCGAAGCGTTTGAGGAGATCAACACCTTTGTCGGCGATTTCATTCCCGAGTCTCTGCACCGTGTTGAGCTTTACCGCGGTGAGCGGCCCATATTTGATCTGTACAACATTGACGATGAAATGGAAAAGGCGCTGGGTCGTCAGGTCAAACTGAAGTCCGGGGGTGACCTGATTATTGACCAGACCGAGGCGATGACCACAATTGATGTTAATACCGGTGGTTATCTGGGCAACAAGAATCACGCGGAAACCGTGTTAAAAACCAATCTGGAGGCGGCCACGGCCATTGCGCGGCAACTGCGAATAAGAAATCTGGGCGGTATTATTATTCTGGATTTCATCGACATGGATGAGCCTGAACATCAGCGTCAGGTGCTGCGGACCCTGGGCAAAGCACTGGACAAGGATCATGCCCGAACCATGATTTCAGGCATCTCAGAGTTGGGACTGGTGGAAATGACCCGCAAACGCACGCGGGAGAGTCTGGGGCAGATACTGTGTAGCCCCTGTCCCATGTGCTCGGGGCGCGGCCGTCTGAAAACGCCGGAAACCATCTGCTACGAAATTTTCCGTGAAATCGTCCGTGTTGCCCGGGCGTATGAAAATGATGAGTTGCTGGTGATGGCCTCCCAACTTGTGGTTGATCGCCTGCTGGACGAAGAGTCTGGCACGCTTGCAGACCTGGAGGCGCTGACTGGCAAAACCATCAGGTTTCAGGTTGAACCCATGTATACTCAGGAACAATATGACGTTGTTCTGTTTTGATGGGCAGCAGGAATGGTCTGACGGGCCGCGGTTTTGACAGGCATCTATGATTCTTCAAGTAACCAAATCCCTTGGCCGGGCGATATTGCAGGTTGTGTTCGCCTTGCTACTGGTGATGCTGGTGGCACTGGCGTTGTATGTCACCCTGGGCCGGCAGCTGACGCCGATGGTGGGAAACTACCAGCAGGCGCTTGAGCAGCGTCTGTCACAGATGCTGGATGCAAGCGTAACATTCGGCAGTATTGACGGTGAATGGGAGGGTTTTGGTCCCCGATTTCTGATTCAGGATCTGACCATCAACCCCCGAAACGGAGACGAGTCAGCAACTCTGGTGTTGGACCAGATCAGTGTTGCGCCCGATATACCCGCCAGCGTGCGTCAACTCAGACCCGTGCTGGGGCACACCACACTGCACCAACTTGACCTGGCACTGCACGAACAGAGCAATGGCAGGTGGTCGCTGGCCGGCCTGACCACAACTGGAGCCGGGGCGGTGTCACCGGCACAGATTCTGGACTGGCTAAAAAGTCTGGCACTGCTGGAGCTGGAGCAGACCCGGGTCGCGTTTCATCACCTTAGTGGGCAGGTCACACGGTTTAACGATACTCATCTTCAGATTCAGAGTCTGCAGGGGCGCCACGTGGTCAGCCTGACGGCCTATCAGGAAGGTATTGAGACGCCACTGCATGCGCAGGGTGAGCTGACGGGTGACACCCTTGAACAATTGCAGGGCGAGCTTTATCTGGCGTTCCCAGGTACAGATTACAGCGAATTTCTGCATGCTGTTCAGCCTGCCGACATCGATATCAATGAACTCAGCCTCGACGGTGAATTGTGGCTGACCCTGCAGCAGGGTGCCCTGGCTGGATTGCATTGGCGCGGTCGCGCAGACCTGGGCGTGGAACGCTCGGTGGCCACGCGTGTTGAGAACCTGACAGTGGGTTGGCTGCATCTGCAACATGACGCAGATGCCGAACGCTGGCGGCTCGATATCGAGGACATGGCGTTTGACTTCGGCAATCGCCGCTGGCCACTCGGCGGATTGACCGCAGATTACACGGTGGGGCAGCAGGCAACAGCGCATATTGATGTGGTTGAACTGGGTGTAGCGTCGAGACTGCTGGTGGCGCTGGCGCCGGAAGGTGTATTGCGTGACGAAATCGAACAGTTCAATCCGCGTGGCCAGGTGCGTGATCTCAGAATAGCGGCCGCACTTGAGGGTGATGCATTAAAAACAGCGGCAGTGACGACCAACCTGAATGCTGCGGCTATCAGTGCGCACCGTGGAGCACCTGCCTTCTGGGGCGTCGATGGTTATGCAGAGCTTGCCTTCGATGCTGATCAGCGTCTGCTCGACGGGTTTGTCGAAGTCGATAGCGACGATGTGATGGTGCACCTGCCCGGTCTGTTCAACGATCAGTGGGCCTATCACCGACTCAATGGCAGAATGGGGTTCCATGCTGACTGGCGCTCGGATCTGAATATTCGTCTTGCCAGCGGTGTCATTGTTGTCGAGTCTGATGACCTGGAAGCTCGCGCGCAATTCGCCACTGATATTCAGAATGGCGAAGACCGGCTTATCAATCTTGAGTTGATGGTTGGTGCCCTGTCTGCGGACGTATCACGCAAATCGTTGTACCTGCCGACTGCTCCCGGGGCACCACAATCTGCGCAGGGGATTTTGCGCTGGGTCAATGACGCCGTGGTCGGTGGGCGGGCGGGCGGCAGTGGTCTGATTTTTCGCGGGCAGGTACAGAGCGGTGCAGAGACGGCTGCAAGAACGCTTCAGATGTTCTATAAAGTATCAGATGGAACACTTAAGTTTGATCCAGACTGGCCTGCAATCGAAGCATTGGATGGCATTGTCACCATCGATAATGGTGATGTGGATATCACGGCATCGGCGGGAAGCTCGCTGGGTATTGATTTTAACTCCAGCGTGGCGTCGGTACGTGCCAGCCCCGAGGGCGGTAGCTGGTTGACGGTGAGCGGTACCGGTCGTGGCAGTGCGCAACAGGGACTGCGTTACCTGCAGTCGACGCCGGTGACTCAAGGTGTTGGCCAATACCTGTCGAGCTGGCAGGCAGACGGTGACACCGATTTCAGTCTTGCTCTGAATATTCCGTTGTACGTAGACAATGCCCGGCCGCAGGTCGATCTGGCGTTTGCATTTGCGGACAATCGAATACTCATGCCCGAGTACGATCTGGATGTGGGCAATATCTCCGGGCGGTTGGTCTACAATTCCGTAGATGGCCTGCAAAGTCAGGACATGACGGCCACGCTTCTGGGCAATGTTGTTGACGTAGAGGTACAGGCCGATGGCATGGAGGGTGAGCCGGAAGGCACCCGAGTTGGTGTTACCGGCGAAGTGAGCGTTGATGCATTGTCGAATTGGCCAGGAATGCCGGCGCTGGTGTCGACACTGCTGCGAGAGGCACAAGGTACATCCGCTTACCGCGCCGAAGTCACGCTGCCGGTGCCGGGATCCAGCGCTACCGAACAGCGCCATCCGCGCTTACAGATCAATAGTGACCTGCGTGGTATCGGGTTTGCCTTGCCCGCTCCGTTTGCCAAGGTTGACGATGCCTCACAGGCGTTTAACCTGACACTGGATTTCATGCCGCAGTCGCTTGGGCTGAACATGTCTCTGCAGGATGTAATGCAGATGAATTTGAGTCTGCGCGAAGGCAACCTTCACAACGGGCTGGTCTATTTCGGTGCTAACGCAGATGGTCTGCGTGTGCGACGGCTGAACGAGGCCGCCCCAGGCGTCTCCGTGCTGGGCACAATACCCGAATTTAATTTCCAGAACTGGTCGCAGGCATTTAGCCGACTGGTGACAACCGGCAGTAGCAATGCGGCAATGACATCCGGGTTTGATCCGGGCGTGACCGGCACCGCAGAGTTGATGATAGGCCGGCTGACTGTTTTTGATGAGGTATTTGAACAGGTCAGTGTACAGATGGCGCAAAACGACAGTACCTGGACATTGGGCCTGAGCAGCGATGCGATCGCCGGCTCGATACAGTTGCCGGAGTCCGCAGCGCAGCCGTGGCAGGTCAATCTGGAGCATCTGCATCTTAGCCGATCCATTGGCGGTGCCACTGAAGATGAGCTGGCAGCGCTGGACAGTGAAGCCGGGACACCACCGGTCACGGGCGCAGAGCTGGATCTGCAGGAGCTACCGACAGTTGAATACATATTGCCGCGCAATGATCCGTTGAGTGAGCTGGATCCAAGAGACTTTCCCAATATTCAGCTGGCAATAGATGAGCTGACACTGGCGGGCTCGCCCTTCGGGAAATGGCAGTTCCTGATGCAGTCGGATGCGCAGGGAGCCGAATTCACTGATCTCATTGTGAATGCCCGAGGGCTGCGGATCGGCACTGAAGAGGAGCCGGCAACGTTTCGCTGGCGCTATGATGGCGACGGCCATGACAGTGAGTTGACCGGCATTCTGGCGGCCAGCGACCTGGCATCTGTGTTAAGTGCATATGGTTACGCTCCGAGTATCCAGAGTGAATCGGCACGGTTCGACTCGCGGCTATACTGGCGAGGTAGTCCCGCTTATTTTTCTGCGTTGGGGTTGAATGGTGAGATTGACCTTGAGGTCAATAATGGTCGCTTTCAGCAGCGCGCGGGTGTAGCCAACAGTGCCTTGCGCCTGATCAGCATCATCAATTTCGACGCGATTCTCAGACGTCTGCGTTTCAGCGAAGATATCACCGGCTCAGGGCTTGCCTACGATGAAATTCGCGGCAAGGTTGTACTGGAGGACGGGCTCTTGTCGATTGAAGACCGTTTGCAGATCATTGGTCCGTCCAGTCTGTTCCAGATTGCCGGGGAAGTGGATCTTGCGGCGGAAACGATTGACGGCGATCTTTATATTACACTGCCGGTCAGTGACAATATTCCCTGGCTCAGTGGTCTCGCAGCGCTTAATAATTTGATCAACTGGCAGGTGGCCGTTGGTGTGTTCCTGTTCGATCAGATTTTTGGTGATCAGGTGGATGACCTGACCAGTGCACATTACACCCTGGACGGCCCCTGGGAGAGTGTCGAGCCGCGCCTGAATCAGGTATTTACGGGAGGAGGTAACTAATATGTCGATGGTTCACAGCAGGGTAGCGGCAGTGCAGATGGTCAGTAGCGCTGATATCCATGCCAATATTGCCTCGGCCAGCAGACTGATTGCCAAAGCAGCGGCCGCTGGCGCGGCGTTGGTGGTTTTGCCGGAGAACTTTGCTGTGCTTGATGGCGGGCCCCAGGCTCAGTTTGCTGAGCACGAAGGCGACATGAATGGCCTGCTGCAGGGATTTCTGTCGGCACAGGCCCGGCTCCATGGCATTGAGCTGGTGGCGGGTACCATTCCTCTGCTGACGCGGCCGTCCCGCGACGGTGTCGATGCTGAACTGCTAACTGATGGCCGGGTCAGGCCCGCATCGCTGGTTTTTGATCGACAGGGTGGCATTATCGCCCGCTACGACAAGATGCACCTGTTTGATGTTGAGGTCAGTGATCGGCAGGCCCGTTATGCCGAGTCTGACAGCTTTGAGGCGGGTGACGAGGTTGTGGTGGTGGATACCGGGGTCGCGCGTCTGGGGCTGACGATCTGTTATGACTTGCGCTTCCCGGAATTGTTCCGGCGCCTGTTCAACGAACGTGCGGAACTGGTGACGGTGCCGTCCGCGTTCACGCGGGTAACCGGAGAAGCACACTGGGAAGTTCTGTTGCGGGCCCGCGCCATCGAGAATCAGTGTTATGTTATTGGTGCCGGTCAGGGTGGCGTGCATAATGAGCGCCGTGAAACCTACGGACACAGCATGATTGTCGATCCCTGGGGTCGCGTGCTGGACGTGCTGGCTGACGGAGAAGGAATCGTCGTCGCGGACATTGATTTGCCTGCGCTACACGAGCTGCGCCGAAAAATGCCGGTGTTTTCGCACCGACGCCTGTAAAACTGATATTAATAATGATGCAAGGAGTTTCATGTTGGACAAAGGTTTACTGACCAATATCTGTGCATTGCTGCTGACGCTGACGGGGTTGCTGTTACCAGGAGCTGTTGGCAGTGTGGTGTTGAGTGTAGGGCTGTTTGCGTTATCGGGCGCACTGACCAATTCACTGGCCATTCATATGCTTTTCGAGCGAGTGCCCGGTTTTTATGGTTCGGGTGTCATCGCGTTGCATTTCGAAGAATTCAAGGTCGGCATCAAGGACATGGTCATGGAGCAGTTCTTCAGTAGCGATAATCTGGAGCGATTTTTTGATACTGAGTCCGTGATGAGCAGCGGCCTGCAGCAATTGATGCCGGCCATGATAGATGAGCTTGATCTGGACAGGGCGTTTGATTCACTGTCTGAATCAATCATGCAGTCTTCAATGGGTGGCATGGTAGGCATGATTGGCGGGCCTAAAGCACTTGAAGGTTTACGCGAACCCTTCGCTCAGCGCATGCGAGAGTATCTCAGATCGTTTGCGGCGTCTCCTGCCTTTATCAGTGCGCTTGACGAAAAGGTGGGTGCTGTCAGTCGCAGCGAGGCAGTGCTGAGCAAAATCGAGGAGCTGGTCGATAGACGCTTGCAGGAGCTGACGCCGCAACAGGTCAAAGAGATTGTGCAGAGAATGATAAAGCAACATCTGGGCTGGCTGGTGGTCTGGGGCGGCGTTGTTGGCGGTATACTGGGGCTGGTTTTTGCTTTGATCGGATTGTTGTGAGCACCGCCGGGCGCTAAACAGTATGGGTGTTCAGAAATGAATGACGCGGCAATATTTCCTGATCATGGAATTGCATAGGTTGTTGACGCAATCATGTGCAATTGTGGCATTTTGTATCATTAGATGTAAAAAGCCATGTTGATAGTCTAGAATCGCCGGGACTAAAATCGAATTGCAGTATTGGATCGTTCCAATAACCCGTTTTTTAACCCCAGAGTGTGTGATTTATTATGGCAAGACCAGTTGAGTTTGTTTACGAAGATGTGTTGACCAATGCAATGGAGCAGTTCTGGCGCGAAGGTTTTGAAGCCAGCTCAGTACAAAAATTGCTTGATGTTACCGGCATCAATCGTGGGACGCTGTATAACTCATTCGGCGACAAAGATACGTTTTTCAAATCCTGTCTGGAGCACTACAGCAAACTGGTTGACAAAGAGCTGTCTGCTTCCCTCAATAATGAAGAACTGGCGCCTTGGGCCGCCATTGAAAAATACTTTGACCTGGCTGTGTTGAGTGCAAGTAACAAGCGCCGCACCATGGGCTGTCTGCTGGTTAATTCCTTTTGTGAAAGTATCAACTACGACAAGGACATCCAGAAGCTGGTCAAGACCTACTACGGCAATATCCGAAAATCCCTGCTGAAGCGCCTCAAGGATGCTGACAAGGCAGGAAATCTGGCCAAGGGTGTCAGCCCGGAACTGGCTGCTGACATCCTGATCAATACCCTTAGCGGGCTGCGTGTGCATTCACGCGAAGGCAAGAGTGCCAAGCAGTTGGCGGAAGTTGTTGCCTTCACTGTCAAGTCGCTGAAATAAAGTCGCCGTTTACGGCATATAAGGCCCAAGGTCTATCTGTTGTTTACCCTGTTGTGGTCGGGTCGATATCAGGTATACTTGAGCCATCTAATGTCGGTGTTCCGGCAGCAAAGTGTCGTTGGGCTGTTAGTCTCCACCGCGTGAAGGGTGGCTAAAAGTCAATAAAAACAAATATTTAAAGTTTCTGTGGTATTAATTTATGAAAAAACTGGCAGGCAGCAGAAAAAAAGACGAAAGCAATATTGACCTGACACCCATGCTTGACGTGGTCTTCATCCTGTTGATTTTCTTCGTCGTGACAGCCACTTTCCTGTCCGAGCAGGCAATCGACGCGGCCAGTAACGAAAATAACGATACACCTCCGGAAACGGATGATGAGAACAAAAACATTCTCATTGAGTTGAGCCAGAATAACGAGATTCGTTTTAATGGTGAACCTCGTGCCGTTCTCGAAAGTCAGGTGCGCGCCAACATTGACCGCCTGAAGGCGGAGAATCCTTCTGCAACGGTCATCGTCCGCCCAGCCGAGACGTCTAACGTCAACGTGTTGGTTATGGTGATGGATGCAGCTCGCCAGGCCGGGATCATGAATATCTCGATTGTGGAACCCTGAGCCGCGGCCCCTCCGCATTGCTCAGCGCAGTTCTATAAAAACGCACCTTCAGGGGTGCGTTTTTCGTTTCCGGGCAGGTAAACTACACACACCAAGCGCCTGCAGTCCCTGATTTTTTCCCTTACAGGAGCCCCGTGTGAGCACCTCTCGCGATCAAAAGCGCACTCTCTGGTATGACGATAGCGCCCAGCAACTCAGGATCATTGACCAGACGCAACTACCTCATCAGCTGCAGGTCGTCGCAATCGAGACTCTGGAGCAGGCCTGTGACGCCATCGTGAATATGCAGGTGCGTGGTGCGCCGCTCATTGGTATCACGGCTGCATTTGGCGTTCATCTGGCGTTGCGGCGCGATGCCGGCGCGTTGGCGCAGACCTGTGAAACCCTGGCAAAAACCCGGCCAACAGCGATAAATCTGCAATGGGCGCTGTCGCGCCTGTCAGAAGGACTCGTGTCGGTGCCGCAGGCACAACGTGCTGAGGCGGCGCTGGAGATGGCCAAAACCATGCTGGAAGAAGATGCCGCCGCCTGCAGCGCCATTGGCGATTTTGGTCTGGAGCTGCTGTCAGCGTTGCTGACTGAAAAGCAGGCACTCGGTGGCGACTCAGTATTGAATATATTGACCCATTGTAACGCGGGCTGGCTGGCTACTGGCGGTTGGGGGACAGCGCTGGCACCAATTTACAAAGCGCATCAGGCAGGATTACCCGTGCACGTATGGGTGGACGAAACCCGACCCCGTAATCAGGGCGCCTCGCTGACAGCCTGGGAGCTGGCACAGAGCGGCGTACCACATACACTGGTGGTTGATAACGCGGGTGGCCATCTGATGCAGCATGGCATGGTGGATGTCTGTCTGGTGGGGAGCGATCGCACCACCGCCAGTGGCGATGTCTGTAACAAGATTGGTACCTACCTCAAAGCACTGGCAGCCTATGATAACGCCGTGCCGTTTTACGTAGCCCTGCCGACATCGACCATCGACTTTGAGCTGGAAGAGGGTGTGCGTGACATACCGATAGAGGAGCGGGCCGGTGATGAGGTCACTCATGTTTCAGGAATTGATGAGGCAGGGGTCAAGCGCAAGGTCGCGATTGCACCTGCGGCAACCCGGGTCAGCAATTTTGGCTTTGACGTAACCCCCGCACGACTGGTGTCCGGCCTGATTACTGAAAAAGGCGTCTTTCCGGCCACGGGGCAGGGTTTACAGGATATTCGGGCCCGACTATAGCGAGTTACTGACAGGTCTACAGGTCCGGGCCTAGCCTGGCGGCCAGGTCATCTGGCGGCCACCCAGAATGTGCAGGTGTATGTGATGAACGGTCTGGCCACCTTGGTCGCCAGTGTTGATCACCAGCCTGAAACCGTCACTGGCGACCCCCTGCTTCTGCGCAATCTGTTGCCCGGTCAGTAGCAGCTTGCCCATCAGGGCTTCATCGTCGGGGCCAGCGTCGCAGACACTGTTCAAATGTTTGCGCGGAATTACCAGTATATGTGTTGGCGCTGTCGGGTTAATATCGTGAAACGCGTAGACATGTTCATCGCTGTACACTTCCTGCGAAGGTATGTCTCCGGCAGCAATACGGCAAAACAGGCAGTCATTTGACATGAATGGGTTCCCTCGGCGTCGTTGATTTTAAAAAGTGTCTGGAGCGCAAAATAACATGATGCATCCACAAATACACCTCAGAGCAGCGCGCAAGATGCTGGTGTTGCTGCTGTTTCTGGTCAGTTGCGGCGCGCGCGGCGACATCAGCATTTATGACTATACAGTGATTAATAGTTATCCTCACAATACCCGCTATTTTACCCAGGGCCTGTTCATGCATGATGGCTTTTTGTATGAGGGTACAGGTCAGTACGGTGAGTCCGCCCTGCGCAAATTGAATCTGGACGATGGCGAAGTGCTGCAGCAGAAAGCGCTGGGTCGCCGCTATTTTGGTGAAGGCATCACTGTGGCCGGAGATCGCATTTACCAGCTTACCTGGCGGGAGAACATGGTTTTTGTTCACGATCTGGAGACTTTTGACACCCTCGATTCGCATTATCTGGCCACCGAAGGCTGGGGGCTGGCCTGGAATGGAGAGCATCTTATTATCAGTGACGGCAGCGATCGGCTGTTTTTTTATGATCCGGATGGCTTCCAGGAAGTGCGCAGTGTGGCAGTGACTTTTCAGGGGCGACCTGTGCGTTACCTGAATGAGCTGGAGTATATCAGGGGTGAAGTCTGGGCCAATATCTGGACCAGCAACGAAATAGTCCGCATTGATCCGCAATCGGGTGAAGTGCAGTCTGTGATTGATCTGTCAGGGTTACGGGAACTGGCTGATGCGCAGAGCAGTGACGCCGTGCTTAACGGCATAGCCTGGGACGCTGAGCGCGAGCGTTTGCTGGTGACAGGCAAGCTGTGGGCGAAAATTTTCGAGATTGAACTGCACGAGCGACCTTGAGCAAGCGTATGCCTGGCAAAATGCGGAACCTGTTGATTGCTGCGCTGGTGCTGGCTGCTGTCAGCGCCTGCGACAGTGTGGCGTATTATACCCAGGCAGTGACGGGTCAGGTTTCACTGCTGTGGCAGCGGCAGCCCATCGAAGAGCTATTGTCAGATCCCTCACTGGATCCAGTCTTGCGTCAAAAACTGGAGGTTGTCCGGCAGGCGACTGATTACGCTGAGCAGAGTCTCGAACTGTCAGCGAACGGCAGCTACCAGAGCTACGTGGAGCTGGAACGGCGCCACCTGGTGTGGGATGTTTTTGCTGCGCCGCCATTTTCCACTCAGCCGGTGTCCTGGTGTTTTCCGATTGCGGGCTGCGTCGACTACCGTGGGTACTTCTCTGAAGATGCAGCTATGGCTTATGCCAGCAATTTGCAGGCCCGGGGCATGGATGTCTTTGTTGGTGGTGTGGATGCCTATTCAACACTGGGCTGGTTTAATGATCCAGTGCCCAGTACCGTTATTCAGCGCCCGGATCATCAATTGGTGGCGTTGATTTTCCATGAACTGGCGCACCAGAAACTATATCTGCCAGGTGATACAGCGTTCAACGAAAGTTTTGCCAGTTTCGTCAGTCAGGAAGGTTTGCGGCGCTGGCTTGATCTGCAGCAGCAGCCGGAACTGTTTGTGCAGTCCGTGCAGGATTTGCTTGAGCAACAGCGCTTCATTGATTTTGTGCTGGATTATCGCAGACGTTTTACCGCCCTGTTTGCCAGTCATGTGAGCGAGGAGGACATGATTGTACAAAAGCAGGCGTTACAGGAACAGATGCGGCAGGACTGGCGCGAGCAAACGGAGTCAGGCAATGATCGCTATCGCGCGTGGTTCCGGGGGCCTCTGAACAACGCGCAGCTGTCCACCGTAGGGTCTTATTATACCTGGGTGCCGGCATTTTCAGCCCTGTTTGACAGCAGTGGTCAGGACTTCGAGGAGTTTTATCGCGCCGTGGCTGAGCTGGCTGCTCTGCCACCGGAGCCACGGCAGGGCCGGCTCCAGTCGCTTATGCCGGCTGAGCCTGTTTTCAGTCCAGCCGTGTCGAGCATTTCTATTAGCCCTGACCCTGCTGTTGATCGAGTCTTGTTTCCAGGTTCTGCACCAGCTCGCGGTAAAACTGTGAGCTCAGATCAGTTTCAGCAGCTTTGCGGTACTGCGCCAGTGCGTCTTCCAGGCGACCTTCACGTTCGTAGAGCCTGCCCAGCGTCCGGTTCATGAAGGCATTGTCCGGCATCACCTCGGCTGCCGTCTGATAGACCCGAATGGCTTTATCGGTATGGCCTTTACTGTCGTAAAGATTGCCAATCAGGTGCACCTGCGAGTCGTCCCGGGGGTCGGCGTGGATGGCACGCACATCATACTCAATGGATTCCTCAAAGCGCTCAGCGCGGCGCAGGAGTTCACCGATGGTTTTCAGGGAGGCTGTCAGGGGCGTACTGGCCTCCTGCTGCAGTTCAATAAACCGCGCCAGCATGGGGATGGCCGCCTGCTGTTGGTCCCGGCTCAGATAGATATTGGCCAGATTACGGTAGGCATCGGCCAGATTCGGGTCAGCAGCGACGGCCAGTCGGTATTCTTCCACCGCTTCGTCGTAGCGCTCGAGATTGTTATAGGTATTGGCGCGACGGTAATGTCGCTGCGCCAGCTCTGAGCTTGATGTCGCGACTGCACGCTCCTGCACGGTTGCGCCTGTCTGGGCGAAGCTGTGGCTGGCCTGAATGGTTAACAGGCAGGCCCCGAGGGCCAGTAACACTGGGCCCAGCCGGGAGCGGCTCGGGGTATTCATCGATTTTTTCATACGTTCGTTCAAACCTGCGTCATGAAATCCAGCATGATTGTGCCTGCACCGGACAGATCGGGCAAGCCTGAACAACAATACTAACGGCGACACGGGCGAAGGCCAAGGGGTGGTGGCATCAAGCTGTGATAATTTGTGACGCCGGTGCCTGATCTTGCCACCTGATTCACCTATAATGGGATGGGTCTGGGGCCGACTGACCCGATTCAAGGAGTTTTCCATCATGCCGCCATCCAAGCCTGCGCTCAGGCCTCCATTCAAGCCACAACTCAGGTGCTTGTGCGGGCACTCCACGCGTGCCTGCCGGTCAGGCTGCCGAGGCCGGGTCAGGGCATGACCTCGCTCAGGATCTTTGCCGGACCGCGTGCGCTGGAACGTTTGCGCTCGGAAGGGTTCGTTGCCGACAGTTTTTCCTGGCTGGCAGGCGCATCAGGGGGGCCGAAATGGTTTGTTTTGCATGGTATTGACCGTTACCTTGCGTCTTCTTTTTTTCACGACCGGCAAACACCCTTACACATGATCGGGTCGTCTGCGGGTGCCTGGCGGCTGGCCTGTTTTGCGCAGCGCGACCCGGTGATCGCGCTGGAGACACTGGCAAAATTTTATTCTCAGCAGACCTATTCGCAGAATCCCGATGCGCAGGTGATCAGCCGTGAAGCGCGGGCCATGCTGTCAGCAGTCATGGGAGCACAGGGCGCGGCAGATATCGCCGGCAACGCTGTCATGCGCCTGCATGTCATCGCTGATCGCGCTCGCGGATTGCTGCGCTCAGATCGCCGCTTGCCATTGAGCCTGGGACTGGCGGCCAGTGCTGCCGGCAATCTGCTCAGCCGGCGCGCATTGGCCTGCTTCTTTGAACGCCATATTTTCCACAATTCCCATGACGGCGCACAAACGTTGCCATTGTCGGATCTTCCCAGTCAGTACGTTGCATTGACGCCGGAGAATGTGCCCGATGCGCTGATGGCCAGTGGCTCGATTCCGTTTATCATGGAGTCTGTACAAAATGTCAGTGGTACAAAACCGGGCAGTGTCTTTCGTGATGGCGGTATTACCGATTACCACCTTGATTTGCCTTTCCAACAGTCTGAAGGGCTGGTACTGTACCCGCACTTTTACGCGGGGATAACGCCGGGCTGGTTCGACAGGTTCGTACCCTGGCGAAAAGCGCATCGCGACTATTATGACAATGTAGTGTTACTGTCCCCATCGCGGGAGTTCGTCGCCTCATTACCTTATGGCAAGATTCCTGACCGCAATGACTTTAAACACCTGGATGCCGTTGAGCGCCTGCGCTACTGGCAGCGTGTGCTGCAGGAAAGCGAGCGCCTGGCTGATGATTTCCGGGCGCTGGTGGAGACAGGAAGGGGGCTGGAGAAAATTCAGGTGTTTCAATCGCAGAGGATAAAACATGCTTGATCGGATGACGCTGCTAAATGCGGTTTCGCGCGGTTGCAGGCTGCTGGTAATGGCGACAACATGTTTGCTGTTGGCGGGCTGTCTGGGCACCGTGGTGGGATCGGCCGTTGACGTCACGCTGGAAGTTGCCAAGGTTCCATTCAAGGTTGCCGGTGCTGCCATCGATGTGGCAAGCGGCGATGATGACGATGACAAAGCTAATAACGAGGACAAGGATGACTAGTCACGCGGAAGGCACTACCCGGTCGCCGAGGCAAATGGACGTGCCTGCAGGTTACACGCACTGGCATGGCGATCGCGCAGAAGACCACAACGGCCCTTTCTTTTTTAAGCTCGATGGCGATGACATCAGCACGGTCTTTCGAGTCGGGCCGGAGAATTGCAATGCGCACAACACACTGCATGGTGGCATCCTGATGATGTTCGCCGACTATACTTTGTGTCTGGCAGCTATCGGCGGCACGCATGAAGGGGTGGTCACCGTTACCTGTAACAACGAGTTCGTCGGGCCGGCGTTTGACGGGGATCTGGTGACCGGCCGGGGTGAAGTGACGCGCAAGGGCGGTTCGCTGATATTCGCGCGCGCAGTGATTGAGGCCAATGGCAAAACCATTCTTACCAGCAGCGCCGTGCTAAAGCGCGTGCCACGTCCCGCTGTAGACTGAGTCAGCCCGGCAGAGGTGGTATTTATCGTGCCGCCCTCAGTCGCCCCTCTCAGTCTTTAGGGTCTGGCAGATGATATAATCTGGCTGCGGTACCATAAAACATCGCGTGTTTTTCCGTTTCTGAAAAATCAGCACTCAGTTTTTTGAATGCATTCCACACCACCGGGTAGCTGATTGAAAGCCTGTCCACCGGGAAATTACTTTCAAACATGCAGCGCTCCGGGCCAAAGCACTCAATCATGTGCATGTAATAAGGTTTCTGTGCACTGACCAGTTCGTCTGAACTGGCCGGGCGGTCACGGGTATGCCAATCGTAACCATTGTCAGGCATGGCCAGACCACCCAGTTTCACGTAAACGTTGGGGCATCGTGCCAGGCGCCGCATGTCCTGCTTCCACTGGGTAAATATTGCATCGCGCGAGCCGCGATAGACGCCGACACCCAGCGGCGTGCCGAAGTGGTCCAGAATCAGCGTGGTATCTGGCACCGCTTCGGCCAGATCGCAGAAATCTTCGTTCTGATGATGATAGTGCCAGGTATCATAGGTTAGCCCCATGGTGCCAAGCAATTTCAGGCCCTGCCGGAAATTTTCCTGACCGTACAGATAGGCAGGCGCGGGGCCGGGGATAACCAGATCTTCGGGTCTCGGGTCACGTGCGCCGGCCTGCCGGATACCCTTGAACAGGTCGCCAGCAATTTGTTGATGGGCTTCCAGTACGCTGCGCAGAAAGCCGGGATCGTCACCCAGGCGCAGGTCAGCATTGGCAACGATGGCGTTCAATTGCGCCTTTTCCGGTTGCCGGTGGCTCTGTCTCGCGATATCGGTAATGACCCGGGTTTCGCCGAGGGATTGCAGATGGCTCTCGACTTCCTTGTCATAGAATGCGCGACATTCTATGAATACAGTTTGTTTGATATTGTGGCCGGTGTCAGTATCTGCCCACAGGTCCGCAAGCAGATAGTCCTGATTAAAACGTTTGCGCCACAAGTGATGATGGGGGTCAATGATGGGGCGGTGCGGGTCAATGATGTCTTCCTGAACCTGCTGCAGCCATTCCGCATTGCGGGCTATCACCTGTGTCATGTCTCCTCACTTAGTTTGCTGACCTGTGGTTATTTATTAATCATACCAGTAATCGCGGCGCGGTTTGATCGGTGCCAGCAGAAAATAGAATATCCAGGCAAACCACGACAGAAATATGATGGCCAGTATCCAGGCCAGCTTTTCGCCGCCACTGGTCTTGTCCGAATTCAGAATGATCAGGATAGGCAGCAACCAGATAAAAGCCGCTGCCAGCACAACAATCAGGCCCAGCCCGGCGCCAATCAACGGTAAAGCCAGCATGGCCAGAACAAGGAAAACCAGGATGGTACAAACGTTTTTAACGACATTCATGATCAGACACTCCTGCAGCGACTGCGATAAAGAACAATGCTCGGGCAGACACTCGACCCGGCTCTACCTTGTACTATTACAATTATTAATACTAAAGCCAGATCCGTGCCAATAAATTAAAGATCATAAAAATCAGTTGTTTATTTTTGTTCCTGGTTTGCACGCCGGTGAGGCTCGCCAATTCTTAGCGAATTTCAACACATGGCCTGGATCAGAAACGGTCCTGGCTCCTGATAACTGCGTTGCAGCAGACGGGCGAACTCTTCCGCCGTGTTTGCCGTCGCAGACGGTACCCCCATGCTTTTGGACAGCATTTCCCAGTCGATGTCCGGGTTGCCGATATCAAACAGACTGGCGGCAATCGGCCCGACGTCAGTGACGCCCAGACGGCCATATTCGATATTCAGGATATTGTATTTTCGGTTAGCAAAAATGACGGTGGTCACGTTCAGTTGCTCGCGTGCCTGTGTCCACAGACTCTGAATCGTGTAGGCGGCGCCACCGTCGCCGAGCAGAGCCAGCACGCGTCTGTCGGGGCAGGCCAGCGCGGCGCCGGTGGCAACCGGACTGCCCTGACCAATGGAGCCACCGGTCAGGCTTAACCACGTGTTCGGCGCCGCGGTCTGGCAGACCGGGTGGGCCGCATTGCCGGCGCCTGAATCGGTGGCGACTATGACATTCTCGGGCAGGGTGGCCGCAATCACCTGCAGCATGTTGCGCGTATTCATGTCACCGTTGGGGATGCTCAGGTCTGCGCGCTCAAAGCGGGCCGGTGTTGCTTGGTCAGCGGCCAGTCGTTCCGACAATTGCTGCAGGGCATTGTTGGCATCCTCTTCAATTCGTGCCAGCGTATGGACTTCGCAGCCTTCAGGTACCAGGCGGCTGGGCGTGGTTTGATAGGCAAAGAAACTGGCTGGAATCTGGCCGCCAACCAGAATCAGATGCCTGACGCCTTCCAGTGACGCCAGGATATGTTCCGGGAAGTACGGCATGCGCTCTACCGCGGTTGAGCCAGCGCCGCCGTCAATGCGGGCCGGAAAGGTGCCGGTCATGATGCGGCAGCCGGTCTTGGCGCTGATGCGTCCTGCCAGCTCCAGCGATGCTGCGGTGGCACCATCATGTTCCAGCACAACAACACATTTTTCGCCGCTTTCCAGCGCCTGCGCAACGGCCTCGACGTTGGCTGCATCCACCACCGCGCGACGGGGAATGCCATTGGCTTTGGCCACTCCGGGCGAATCACCCCAGGCTGCATCTGCGCCCAGGATCAATGTAGAGATCTGCCCCTGTGATCCCGGCGTGGCGCGCAAGGTCGCCGTGTAGGCTTCCGCGCCGTCCTGCGCCAGGGTGTCCGCCGTGCTGCAGGATTTGATCCAGCAGGAGAAATTACGCGCCAGCGTGTCGATGTCGGACGTCAGCGGGGCGTCGTAGCCCATGTGAAACTGTGGGTGGTTGCCAACCAGATTGATTATGGGAGTACCGGCCTTGCGCGCGTTATGCAGGTTGGCAATGCCGTTGGCCAGCCCCGGCCCCAGATGAAGCAGTGTTGCTGCCGGTTTGCCGGTCATACGTCCGTAACCATCGGCGGCCCCTGTGCACACCCCTTCGAACAGGGCCAGTACGCTGCGCATCTTCGGCACCTGGTCCAGTGCCTGTACCAGGTGCATTTCGGATGTGCCGGGGTTGGCAAGGCAAAGTTCTACGCCGGCATTGGCCAGGGTTTCGATAAGGGCTCGGGCACCGTTCATGGCACTGTTCTCCGTGTTTCGGTTGGCAGATTTGACGGACCCGGGGCCTGTCAAAGAGATTTGTTCTGGGCGCTTATCATAGGCACTGACGGGTATGACGGCAAGCCGGAGTTGGTCAGTGTGCCGCCAGGCCGCGGCAGGCGCATTGTATGCTTGATCGCGTAGATTTCTTTGATATGATGACGCCACTACAGAGTGGCCGCGTGTTTGCCTGATGAAACACCGACTTATCTCCATAACGGGTTACACAACAGAAGCATCGCTGATCATTGATTTACTCCAGATTGACTCATGTTTTGCCATCGCACCACCGTGTCCGCGCGCCCATGGCCGACGCAGGCATGCGTGGCGGGCTACTGAGCCTGATGTTCGTCATTATCGCTTTCTGGGCGCTGCTGACTGCCACTGATTTGCGCGCGCAAACGCAGGTTAATTCATCTCCACCTCCCATTGATGGTCCTGCCATCCTCGTGCCGACGGACTTTGACCAGGTCAGGTTCTATCTGATCACCGTCGATGTCGGCGATAGCGTCTGGGACAACTTTGGCCACACTGCGTTGCGCCTGGTGGATGACAGTACAAATACGGACCTGGTGTTCAACTGGGGGCTGTTTGATGCCAGTATCGGCAATGTGCGTTTTGCGGCCAATTTTGCACGCGGCATCATGGACTATCAGTTGGGAGTGACCCCACCAGGCTGGGAGTTGGGCCGATATCAGCAGGAAGCGCGCACGGTCTGGCAGGATCAGCTGGTACTGAGTAACACCCAGAAGCAGCGTCTTTACGAGCGCCTGGCGTGGAATATTCGGGATGAGAATCTTGTCTACGAATACGATTATTTTTTCGATAATTGCACAACGCGTGTGCGCGACTATCTGGATGAGGCGCTGGGCGGTCTGCTCAGCGAGCAAAACAGAGCGCTGACCCGATCAACATTCCGCGATGAAGTGCAGGCGCATTATGCCAGCCGGCCACTGATCTCGTTTTCACTTGATGTGTTGATGAATGAACGCATCGACCGGCGTATGACACAGTGGGAGCAGATGTTTCTGCCACTGGAATTGCGCGAGCAACTGGATCGTGCCGGGCTGTTGACCGATCAGCAGGTTCTGATGGAGTTTCCTTCGCCCGAGGCCGGTGTAGACCCCTACCAAATGGCTGGCCTGTTGGTGATCCCGGGTCTGCTGTTGCTGCTGTGCCTGAGGTCAGCGTCAATTGCTTCATTCTCCAGCCAACCCGGTCTGTCCTTGCGCATGCCAGCGCTGAGCTATCGCCTGCTGGGTCTGCTGGGCCTGGTCATAGCCCTGTTCAGCGGCGTCTATGGCCTGATCATGAGCCTGGGCTGGTTGTTTTCCAGTCATCAGGATATTCACGGCAACCTGAATCTGTTGCTGTTCTGGCCGACTGATCTGTTTGGCGTTGTTGTCGCCTTGCGCTGGCTGCTGACCGGGCGGGCCTGGCCAGTTGGCAGTGGACGCCATCAATGGGTCATGACTTATTTCATCATCCATATCATGGCGGCGCTGGTTTATCTGGTGATTGCGATTTTTGGTCTGTCCGATCAACGCGTGAGTGATCTGCTGCTATTTGTACTGCCGGTTCTGGCTGTGTTCACCGTGCTGGTTATGACGGCAGGGTTGAGTCGGGTACGATCAATCAGGTTTGGCTGATTCGTTATTGGTTGCCAATCCGTCGCGGTCAGAGAAAATACAGAATCAGCACCATCCCCAGGGCAATGCGGTAGATAACAAACGGCTGCATGCCCATGCGTTTGATAAACTCCAGAAAGTAGTGAATGCACAGGTAGGCGCTGATGCCGGAAATGACGATGCCGGCCAGCACCGCTGACCAGTCTGTGGCCGCGCCAACGTTGACCAGCTCAATTGTTTCCAGGCCGCAGGCAATCATGATCACAGGTATCGACAGCAGGAAAGAAAAACGTGCTGCCGCCTCCCGGCTCAACCCCAGCAACAGTGCCGCCGTGATGGTGATGCCGGAACGCGACGTGCCCGGAATTAAAGCCAGCGCCTGGGCGAAACCGATAAACGCAACGTCTTTCCAGTTGAGCTGACGTTCGTCACGTTGCCCGCGATGTTTCCAGTCCGCCCAGCCGAGTGCAAGGCCAAACACAATAAGCCCGGCAGCCATGTAGAGTGGTGAGCGCAGGGTGTCCGCAATGACATTCTGAAAGGCAAGCCCGGCCAGTCCCACCGGAATCGTGCCAAGCAGCACCGCCCATGCAAGCCGGGCGTCACTGTCCAGGCGGCGGCTAACAATCGATTGCAGCCAGCTTTGCGTCATCGCCCACAGGTCGTCACGGAAATAGATCAATACCGCAGCCAGACTGCCCACGTGCAAGGCAACATCAAATGCCAGTCCCTGATCCTGCCAGCCTGTCAGTACGGGCACCAGAATCAGGTGTGCAGAGCTGGACACGGGCAAAAATTCAGTGATGCCCTGAACCAGCGCCAGCACTATTATTTGTAGCCAATCCATGTGCGTTTCTCTTCAAGTCGGATGGTTTAATGCCGCGCCATTGTCTTTGGCAGTATCGCCAGCGAAACGCTGATCATTGTCAGTATTGTTCCGGGTCGACCATGGGCGCCCAGTTGCCCATAAACTGGGCACCATCAGCAACGATGCTGGCGCCATTGATATAGCGCGCAGCCGGGGAGCACAGGAACAGGGTGACGGCTGCCATTTCTTCGGCTGTGCCCATACGATGGGCGGGGACATCACGCAACGTCGTTTCCGCCAGATCGTTGTACTCGGCAGAAGCGAACTCTTCCTCATGCACGCCCTGGGTGTCGATGGTGCCCGGTGCCAGCGCATTGATGGTGACACCCTGTCGGGCCAGATAATAGGCCATGCTCTGCGTCATGCTGACGACACCGGCGCGCGCTGCGCCAGAGTGCACGAACGGAGGCGCGCCGCGATTGAATGAATATACGTGAACCATATTGACGATGGCGCCGAACCCGCGCGCAGCCATCAGGGGCGCGACCCGGCTGCACATGTTCCAGGTGCCGTTCAGGTTCAGGTCAACCACTGCGCGCCACCCACCGTCGCTGATCTGCGATGGCCGGGCCGGGAACTGGCCGCCGGCATTATTGATCAGGAAGTCGATATCACCAAAGCGTTCAGTGGCGGCGGCGACCAGGGCTTCCACATCGCTGACCTCGCGAATGTTGGTCTTTACCGCAAGGCAGGCAGTACCGTTGGCCGCAAAGCGCTCGGCAGCGGCATTAAGGCTGTTTTCGTGGCGACCGGCGATCACCAGGTTGGCGCCGTAACGGGCAAAGGCCTCAGCAATGGCAAGCCCGATACCACGCGCGCCGCCGGTTATCAGTGCCGTCTTTCCCCGGAACAGATCAGGGCGGAAGATGTCCAGTGGCGCGTCAGTCATGATGATTCCTTGCGTGCTATCGAGTCGTTTTAATCGCTTTTGAGCCTCGGATCGTATTAATGACCGGACCCGCGCGATGATATAGAAGCAGTAGGCAGGAAGGCCAGTGATTAGGCGTGAAATTTATCGAACAACTGTTCGAATACTGCATTCTCACGACGGGTAAAAAGTGTTAAAGTCTGCCTCCCTGCACGGTTCCTGTTGTTGCCATACTGGGGCTGAGGACTGCCTGAAGTCGTCATACAGGCATAAAAAAATGGTATTTGTATTGCTATTTTATTCTGCAAATAGTTGAATTTACTAATGTTTCGGGAGATTCCCTGTGAATGCTGATTTCACTACTGAAGAACTAGAGTTTCAGAAAGAAGTCCAGGACTTTCTAAAAGCGGAATTTCCGCAAGACATCAAGCACAAGGTAGACAATGGCATCAAGCTGGAGAAAGATGACTTTGTGCGCTGGCAAAAAATTCTCTACAAAAAAGGCTGGGTTGCGCCGAACTGGCCCGAGGAATACGGCGGCACTGGCTGGACACCAACGCAAAAATACATCTTTGCACTGGAAATGGGCTTGTACGGTGCCATGGAGCCGGTCGCTTTCGGTATGAAAATGGTGGCGCCGGTCATCTACAGCTACGGCAACGAAGAACAGAAAAAGCGATTCCTTCCCGATATTCTGCAAAGCAACGTCTGGTGGTGTCAGGGTTATTCCGAGCCCAATGCCGGTTCAGACCTGGCGTCATTAAAAACCACGGCCGTGCGCGAAGGCGACCATTACATCGTTAATGGCACCAAGACCTGGAACACGCTGGGGCAGTATGCTGACTGGATTTTCTGTCTGGTGCGCACCGACAATACGGTGAAGAAGCAGGAAGGTATCAGCTTCCTGTTGATCGACATGAAGACGCCGGGTATTACCTTGTCGCCCATCGTGCTGCTGGACGGCGAACCCGAAGTCAACGAGGTGCATTTTGACAACGTCAAGGTACCGGTCGAGAACCTGATTGGCGAAGAAAACAAAGGCTGGACCTATGCCAAGGTGCTGCTGACGCACGAGCGTACCAATATTGCCCAGGTGCCAAACTCAAAGCTCAAGCTGCAAAAGCTGCGTAATCTGGCCGCCAATACTGCCGATGGTTACGGCGGCACGCTGCTGGATAACCCGGTCTTCAAACGCAAGCTGGCGGAAGTTGAGATCCAGGTGCTGGCGCTCGAGTTTGCCGAGTTGCGTACACTGGCCGCCGTGAGTGTGGGTAAGGCGCCAGGCCCTGAATCATCGATTCTAAAGATTGTTGGTACCGAAGCTACCCAGTTTATCGATGAGCTCTATATGGAAGTGGCGGCTTACCACAGTCTGCCGCATGTGCCAGAGCAATTCACTGACGGCTTTGACGGTGAGCATGTAGGTAAGGGCTCGGTGGCAGCGAGTGCCAACACCTACTTCAATAACCGTAAGAAATCGATCTACGGTGGATCCAATGAGATTCAGAAGAACATCATCAGCAAAGCTGTGTTGGGCCTGTAATCGCACACTGACTATTTTCGAGAGGTAATACATCGTGGATTTTTCCTACAGTGAAGAGCAGCAGATGCTGCAGGACAGCGTGCAGAAATTTGTCAAAGGCCAGTACGACTTTGATACACGCAAAAAAATTGTTGAGAGCGATCAGGGCTTTAGCGCGGACTACTGGAGCCTGTTCGCCGAACTTGGCTGGCTGACGGTACCGTTCAGCGAAGAGGACGGCGGTTTTGGTGGTTCTGCTGTGGACCTGATGGTGGTGATGGAAGAGTTTGGCAAAGGCATGGTGGTTGAGCCGTTCCTGGCGACAACCGTGCTCAGTGGAGGGCTGGTCAGCGAGCTGGGCAGTGAGGCACAAAAGCAGGACATGCTGGCCGCGATCATGGAAGGCAAGCTGCAACTGGCCACAGCGGTCGCAGAGGCTGATAGCCGTTACAATCTGGCCTCAGTTGCGACTACTGCAAGCAAGGCCGGCGACGGTTATGTGATTTCCGGCACCAAGGTTGTTGTATTTAACGGTCCTGCCGCTGACAAGCTGCTGGTGGTCGCGCGTACATCGGGGCAGAAGTTTGATCGCGATGGCATTTCAGTTTTTGTGGTTGATGCCGGCGCCAAAGGCGTCAGCACACGAAGCTATACCGCCGTGGACGGTCACCGTGCCGCTGAAATACATCTGCAGGATGTGCAGGTGACGGCGGATGCGCTGCTGGGCACGGAAGGCAAAGCGCTGGAATCACTGGAGGTCGTAATCGACCGAGCCACGCTGGCAGTCAGTGCCGAGGCCGTAGGTGCTTTGACCTGCCTGCTGCAGAAAACTGTGGAATACACCAAAACGCGCAAACAGTTTGGCGTTGCCATCGGCACCTTTCAGGCGCTGCAGCACCGCATGGCGGACATGTTTGTCGAGTGCGAGCTGGCGCGTTCAATCGTAATCATGGCAGCCATGAAACTCGACAGTGCAGCCAGCGCTGCTGACAAAGCCAAAGCAGTGGCGGCGGCCAAAAGCCGTGTTGGTCGCGCCATGCGCCTGGTAGGTCAGGAGGCTGTTCAGATTCATGGCGGTATCGCCGTGACTGACGAGCTTGATGTGGGGCATTACTTCAAGCGGGTTACCACCATTGAGCATCAGTTTGGTGATACCGACTATCAGACCATGCGCTATGCTGCGCTCTGATGGTCTGCCGTAACTAGTCTGCTGTCAGCATCTGCTTGCTGATCAGTATGCTGCTACGATAAAAGGCTGACCTGCGATTGCGGTCAGCCTTTTTTTTTGAATCAACGGGTACTCAATTATAATACCGCATTGCAAGGAGAGGCGATCACGTGAGCGAACTCATATTAGTAAGGCACGGGCAGGCATCTTTTGGTGCCGACTCCTACGACAAGTTGAGTCCGCAGGGTATTCGACAGGTCGAAATCCTGGCCCAGTACTGGCAGACCTTAAACGACCCCTTTGACCACATCTACAGTGGCGAACTGAAACGCCAGATCGAAACTGCAGACTGCCTGCGGTCGCTACTGCGTGAGCCGCAGGAAACGCAACTGCACGCCGGATTCAATGAATACAATGGCGAACCGATAATGCGCCTGTATATGAGGGATTACGCCGAAAAGGAAGGCTTCGGTGCCGGGCTGACGCTGCCCATCAAGGATCGAAAAACCTTCCAGCTGGTATTGGAAGCTGCCACCACGCACTGGATCAACGGTACCTTGCAGGCATCAACTCAGGACACTGATTTTGAACCCTGGCGTGATTTTCAGGCGCGCGTGCATGGGGCGCTGGATGAGTTGATGCAGCGCCATACCGGCGGCAGCCGTGTGCTGATCTCGACCTCGGGGGGAGTCATCGCACTGGCGTTGCAGCGCGCCCTGCAATTGCCTGATAATCAGGTTCTAGCGACCAACTGGATGGTAAACAACAGCTCAGTGACCCGTCTGGTTTATGGCCGTGGCAAGGTATCGCTGGCCAGCTTCAACAGCCTGGCGCACCTGGAGGTGCCCGCCTGGCGTGACCTCATTAGCTTCAGATAAAATCAAGAACAGATGCTGAAAAATAAGGATAACTCATGACTCACGACGTTAAACAGGAAGAGCATAAACTGGTAGATCAGCCCCAGCAGGTGCGCTCAGGTGAAGAGCTGGACATGGATAAGCTGCGCGAGCATCTGCGCCCGGTGCTGGGCGGTCTGGTCGATCAGTTGAGCGTGCGCCAGTTTCCCGGTGGTTATTCCAATTTGACTTATCTGTTGACCAGCGGTGAGCACAAGTGGGTGCTGCGACGTCCGCCTTTTGGCAGCACCGTCAAGTCGGCCCACGATATGGGGCGGGAGTTCAGGATCCTGACCGCGCTTGACAAGGTTTTTCCTTATGCGCCCAAACCCGTGCACTTTTGTGACGATCACGATGTGCTGGGCTGCGACTTCTATCTGATGTCATATATTGAAGGCATCGTCATCCGGCGTGAATACCCATCGGGTCTGCAGTTGTCACCGGAACAGGTTCGTCAGCAGTTTTTTACCCTGTTTGATGTTCTGGGCGAATTGCACTCGGTTGATCTGAAGGCGGCGGGTCTGGAGAATTTTGGTAAGCCCGAAGGTTATGTCACGCGTCAGGTTGAAGGCTGGAGTAAGCGTTATCTGGCTGCGGTGACTGATGATGCACCGGATTTTGCGCCGGTGATGGACTGGCTGAAAGATAAGATGCCGACCGAAAGTGGTGTGGTTGGAGTCATTCACAATGACTATAAACTCGACAATGTTATCTGGTCGGCTGACAACCCGCTAAAGATGATTGGAGTGCTGGACTGGGAAATGACAACGGTGGGGGATCCGTTAATGGATCTGGGCTGCACACTGGGATACTGGGCACAGGCCGACGACCCCGAATTCTTCCGCCAGTACCGTGCCATGCCTAGCGACGCACCTGGCGCGCCGACCCGCGAGGAGATCGTTGCCCGATTCAGCGAGCGCACCGGCATTCCTGTCGACAACATCGATTTCTATTTCTGTTTTGGTCTGTTTCGACTGGCGGGTATCGGACAGCAGATCTATTATCGCTACGCCAATGGCCTGACCCAGGATGAACGTTTCGCGCGCCTGATTGAGAAGGTTCACAGTCTGCGCAAAATGTGCGAACTGGTCATCAGCCGTTCACGACTGTGACAGCTGCCTTCAGGTCAGCAGTGGTGGAGTAAGGCGCTACCGATTCTGACTCAGCTAATCCACAGCAGAATCAGTGTTAACGGTATAAGACTCAACAGGGTTGATATCACCGACGCGGCCGCGACAGCCGGCTGCCCGGTGTGATACCGGATGGCAAACACATAGGCGCTGATGCCCACCGGCATGGCCGAACCGAGCAGGGCGGTTTTTGCCCACAGGGGGTCAATGTCAAACACCTGATACATGCTAACCCATACCAGTAGGGGCAGGACGATCAGTTTCATCGCCGTGATCATCAGAGCAGCCGGCAATTGTCGGCCGACCTGGTATTGGTGCAGTGAGGTGCCCAGCACAAACAGCGCTGTCGGAATTGCTGCTTCCGACATCAGCGACAGACTAAGGTCAATTGGTCGATACAAACCGATTTCCAGCAGATTAAACGCCAGGCCTGCGATCAGACTCGTCGTCAATGGGCTGCTCAGCAATTGCCGCAGAAGTCGCAGCAGACTGCGAGCCAGGGTGCGCATATCAAACTGTTCGCGCTCCGCGAACACGGTCGCTACACTGAACAACACCAGATTCTGGGTGGCAATGATCATCAACAATGGCAGCAGGCTTGCGCTACCCAGCGTCTGTAACACCAGCGGTATGCCAACCACAGTGGTATTGGAATAGGTGGCACCGATCGCCATTACCGCCTGCAGGCGCGCATTGGCTTTAAAGACGTGGCGAGCCAGTAGTAAGGCCGACAGGTAAACGAGCAGAACCGGCAGGTAAAAAGCCAGTAGAAAATCCAGGCCGAAATTGTCCGGAATATCGGCATGCACCATGTTGATAAACAACAGGCATGGAATCACCAGAGTGAATGTGAAACGGGCAATGGCAAGGTATTCAGACTCTTTCAGGAAACCAGTGCGAGCTGACAGGTAACCCGCGAGCGCAAGCGCCAGAATCGGAAAAATCCCTTCAAACACGAGCATTTATGGACCGCCGTTGTATGCTGTTTTCCAGTTGCCTTTACGGAATACGTGCATGTACATGGCGGATTTGATGATGTAATCCGCGATCAGCGCGGCGTAGATCCAGTGCACGCTTAATTCCAGCCAATAGAACACGGCCGTCAGAATGACTCGCCCGAGCAGAAAGCCAGTCGCCATGATACGGGCAGGTGAGCGCGTATCACCGGCACCACGCAGTGCCCCGCCCAATGTGAATTCAATCGACATCATGGGCTGCACAACGGCGACCATGATGGTGAGCGCGACCAGGTAGTCCAGCACCAATGCATCGTTGATGAAAAAGCTGCCAATCACCCGGGCATTGACACCCAGCACCAGCCCGATAAGCGCCATGGTGGCAAAGGATATCTTCAGGTTTCGCCATGCTGCCTGTTCAGCCTCGTCGGGTTGGCCGGCGCCCAGATTCTGGCCGGTCATGGTGGCCGTCGCGATTGCAAAGCCCATGCCGATAACAATGGAGATGGAAAGCACGTTGACGCCAATACCGTAAGCGGTAAATGCCTCGGTGCCATACAGCGAAACCACCCACATGAACGCTATGATGGAAACATTAAACACAAACTGTTCGATGCCTGCAGGCAGCGCAATGCGTATCAGTTTTCGTAACCGCGCAGACTCCCAAAAGCGTTGTCGCAGAGGTTTCAGCAGAAGCCGTTGATTGCGCCACATCAGGTAGAAGATGATGGCCACCAGTGCGTATGAAAGACCGGCAGCAATGGCAGCGCCCAGGATGCCAAGCGCAGGAATTATACCGACGCCATAAACCAGCGCATAGGCCAGTGCGATATTGATGACATTGCCAATGGCTGCGACCCAGACCGGTGTCATGGCATCACCAGCGGCGCGCAGGGCTGCGCTGATCACTGCCAGGAATGAAAAAAAGATATTAAAAAAGACCAGCACTGTCAGGTATAGCGCTGACTGGTCAAGCATGTCACCCTGCAGGCCAAAAATGCCCACCAGTGGGCGTGCCAGCCAGGGTATCACCAGGCACAGCGATGCAGAGGCGATCAGAGTGACCACGGCAGACAATTTTACCACCCGGTCGGCTTCTTCCGGTTTGTTGCCGCCCCAGGCATGCGCAACCATAGCGGTGGTGCCGGCGGTGATGGAAAAAACGATGAGTTGCACGGCCATATAGATGCGGTCTGCCGCAATGACTGCGGCGACTGCGTCTGAGCCCAGCGCGGCAACAATCCTGATGGCCGCCAGATGCACTACAGACAACAGCAAATTGCCCACGATAGTAGGCCCGGCGAGCTTGAACAGACTCAAACGCGCGGGCGACTTAGATGGCAGGGGCGACGACATGAGGGTTGCTTTGTGTTAATCGGGCGGTGGCTGGAGATCAGGCGCAAGAGGATACGCTGCCGTCAGAGATTTGGCAAATATCGCCGTATTGGGGCTGAACCCACCGGTCAGGCTGTGATATTCTCGTTTACCGTTCAATTCTTACGATTGCGCCTGCCCAAGGAACTACCCGGATGTCAGCTGTTTTGGAGTCATCGCCGTCAACCCCTGATCCCAGTGCCACCCCGATCAAACACACGCCCTGGACGCGAATGGTCATTCTGACTGTGGCGTTTCTCAATGGCTTTGTCATCATGTCAATCGAGCTGTTGGGTGGACGCGTGCTGGCGCCTTATTTTGGCAGCAGTGTGCACGTCTGGGGCAGCATTATTGCTGTGTTCATGCTGTCGCTTTCATTAGGTTATCTGTGGGGTGGGCGCCTGTCCTTGCGTCGCCCGGGCCCCAGAACGTTCGGCGCGTTCTTTGTGCTGGCAGCGCTGCTTTGCCTGCCCATCATTTTTCTGGCCGATGCGGTGATGACCGCCATATTCGTGGCCGTGGAAGATCCGCGCTATGGCTCATTGCTGACAGCCATGTTGCTGTATTTTCTGCCTATCTGCGTGATGGGCATGGTATCTCCCTATTCTGTGCGCTTGCTGGTGTCGTCGCAGGAGCACAGTGGCGGAGTTGCCGGCATGCTGTATTTTGTCTCGACGCTGGGCAGCGCGCTGGGCACGCTGGGCA
Source organism: Pseudohongiella acticola (assembly GCF_001758195.1). Classification (NCBI taxonomy): domain Bacteria; kingdom Pseudomonadati; phylum Pseudomonadota; class Gammaproteobacteria; order Pseudomonadales; family Pseudohongiellaceae; genus Pseudohongiella; species Pseudohongiella acticola. The sequence goes on along the minus strand of NZ_MASR01000001.1, from coordinate 1,263,594 downwards.
CGTCGTTCTATTTTGTCTTGTGGTTTGATATCAATACCGTGATGTGGGGCTGTGTGGCGGCCCTGTTATTGTGCGCTGCGGTGGTACTGGGAACCTGCCGCAGTCCGTCTCTTCCTGAAACAGAACACAGCGCTGCGATACCGGAGGTCAGCCCATGAAGAGCACTGCATTGATGTCAGCAGCGATAGTGATGGCATTGCTGTTTGCCATGAGCATGACGCAGACACACGCCCAGCGCGAGATCATTCATGAAGAGCGATCGCAATACCGTGATGTGGTTGTAACCGAGTTCAATGATCAGCGCTGCATGCTGTTTAATGTGCATCGTGGTGACATGAACCAGACGTGTATTGATCTGCGGGATCCGAAGCGACTGGTGTTCAACTATACCAAAATGAGTTTTGCCGGTTTGTTGATCAACCCGGACCCGAAACGAATTCTGGTAGCCGGCCTGGGCGGCGGTACCATTCCAATGGCCATGCGCGATCTGTTTCCTGATGCCAGTATTGATGTACTGGAAGTCGACCAGGCGGTGGTGACGGTTGCGGAGGAATTTTTTGGTTTCCGTGAAGACGAGGCGATGGCTGCACATGTTGTCGATGCCCGCGTTTTCATCAAACGTGCCGGGCTGCGTGATGAGCAGTATGACTATATTGTGCTGGATGCTTTTTCTGGCGAATACATCCCGGAGCATTTGCTGAGCAAAGAGTTTCTGGAAGAGGTCAGGGCGATATTGACGCCGGACGGCGTGGTGGTCGCCAACACGTTTTCATCCAGTCGTCTGTACGACTATGAGTCGGTAACCTACCAGGCGGTGTTTGGCGAGTTCTACAATTTTAAACTGCCGGGCAGCGGCAACAGGCTCATTTTGGCGACAAAAAATGAATTGCCTTCGCCGGGATCGCTTCGCTCGCCGGCACGAGAATTGTACGATGCGCTGGAACCTTATGGCGTTAACCTGATGGAGTATCCGCCGCGTCTGACAACACGACCGGATTGGGATACATCCACACGAATTCTGACCGATCAATACTCCCCGGCCAATCTGCTGAACTGAGATGCAGAGGATTGGTTGATCAGTGACTGGCGGATTTGCGTTTTTCCAACAATTCGAACAATCCCATACCTGTCAACATGGCAGCAACAAAAACCGCTGCTTTGCTCTCGCCCGCACCCAGTGCCACCAGGGCTGGCCCCGGGCAGAATCCCGCCAGACCCCAGCCAATACCAAAACCCAGACTGCCGATGACGAGCCGTGTGTCCAGTCTGGTTTTAACGGGGAGCCGCAGTGGTTCACCCAGCAAGGACTGGTTACGTCCTCTAATAAAGCTGAACGCGATAATGCTCACCGCGATGGCGCCCAGCATGACCAGTGCCAGTGACGGATCCCAGTCACCGGCCAGGTCGAGAAAGGACAGGACCTTGTGTGGATTGGCCATACCCGACACTAATAACCCCAGCCCAAAAATGAGCCCGGTGACAAATGCAGTCGGGAAGTGAGTTTTCAATTGTGCAATCCTCAGAGCATCAGTACGTGGCGGATAACATAAACCGTCAGAAACCCGGTCCCCATAAAGGCCAGTGTCGCCACCATTGAGCGCGGTGACAGGCGCGAAATACCACACACGCCATGACCGCTAGTGCAACCGGCGCCGTAGCGGGTGCTGATGCCAACGATCAGCCCGGAAATGATCAGCAATGGATAATCAGCGTCAATCTGTATTGGCGGCAATTGCGAGAATCCCAGCCAGAGTATCGGCGCCAGCAACATGCCGACAATGAACAGCACCCGCCAAAGGTTGTCGCCCTGTTTTGCTGTCAGCAGGCCGCCAACGATACCGGAGATACCGGCAATGCGGCCATTCAGCAAAATAAACATCGCAGCCGCCAGGCCAATTAGCAGGCCACCTGCCAACGCGGTCCAGGGGGTGAACGCAATCCAGTCTATGGTCATGCCTGTGATGCTCCCATGATTGCTTTAGTCGTCGGCAATGGCCTTCAGGTTCGACACTGGAGGTTTACCAGTATCCTTATGCGTCAATCGCCGACGCGAACTGTCATGATGTCGCAACAGGCACCGTGAAGTACCTTGTTGGCGGTGGAGCCCAGTAACAGCTTCCAGCCTGACGTACCATGGCTGCCGATGACAATAAGGTCCGCATCGATTTCTTCGGCTTTACTGCGAATTTCGGTGGCGGCGGCGCCAGCCAGAACCAGCTGTCGGTCTGCCGGTACACCGTGTTTATCGGCAATGCCCGCCAGTCTCTGGCTGGCAATGGCCATCGCCTCTTCCTGCAGTTTGGTCATATTGATGGCATAGGCATCAATTGGATAAGCGGCTGCGACCGGTTCGACCACGTGAGCCAGGTAAATTCTGCCAACGTCGCCTCCGGCCAGTTCCAGTGCGCGCTCAATTATCCTGGCGGACTCATTGGATAGATCGACGGCGACTAAAACGCTTTGATAGCTCATGATTCTGTACTCCGTCGTAAATGAAATTGCTTGGGATCAAAAAAACTTCAGGCAATCAGAGTGTAACTGAGTCACTGAAAAATGAGAAGTCGATGCTCCGGCGCTGCATTGTTGAGCTGTTCGTGCGGCCAACCCAGCCCGGGTCACAGATATGGCGAGAACAGCCAGGCCAGCGAATCTCTGAGGCGCCTGGGCAGGCTGCGGCTATTTAGATCATCCAGCGTAACTGAAACCGCCTGCGCAGCCTTTTTTTCGTAGTACGCGCTGATACTGGCGTTGGCACCAGTGGAAAAAAGTTCCACGGCCAACTCATAATTCAGTCGCAGGCTGCGCGGGTCTATATTGGCGGAACCGATCAGCGTGTAACACTCGTCAATCAGTAACAGTTTGCTGTGGACAAAAGGGGCAGGCTGATAACGTATGTCCAGTCCTGCTTCCAGTAACTGCCGTAAGGTATTCTGCATGGCCCAGTGTGCTGCTGCGATGTTGTTGTGTCCCGGTAACAGAATCTGCACCTGGACGCCGCGCAACTGAGCCGCGATAAGAGCTCCGATAATGTCGAATGTGGGCAGGAAGTACGGTGTCATGATCAGGACACGCGATCTGGCAGCTGAGATTACACCGAGTATCAGATTGTTGAGTTTGTCGATACGCTTGTGGGGACCGTCCAGAATCAACCGGCTCCAGATTTTGGCATTATCGTCATTGGCGTTGCTTCCCATAAACGGAATGGTGGGCTTGGTATTGGTACAAAAGTACCAGTCCTTCCAGAATGCCCACTCCAGGTCATCTACTATTTTTCCCCGCAGGCAAAAATGCATATCCAGCACTCGGTCCGGGTTGCTTTCATTATCTGCAAGGTGACGGTCACCGATGTTCTGGCCGCCGGTAAAGGCGTGAGTGCCGTCAATGATAAGCAGCTTGCGGTGGCTTCGCATGTTGATGTTCAGCGAGGGCGGGAACAGTCGCAATGGGTTGAATCTGGCAAATTCTATGTTCCGCGACCTTAGCGCTTCACCTATGCGCGGCAGATACATCATCTCACCCAGCCCGTCCACAATAACCTTGACCTCGACTCCGCGAGCAACGGCGGCGGCCAGGGCATCGGCAATCTGCAAGCCACTGTTGTTGTGGTCGAATATATAGGACGCCAGCAGGATACGGTTCTGGGCTGTGTTTATGGCTTTGATCATGGCGGGATAGAGCGCCTCGCCGTTCTCCAGCAGATCCAGCTGCGTGCAGGCACTCAGACCTTTGCCGGTGAGCGTTTCGCCAATCGTCGACAGCGGTCGAAAGAAGGTGCCGGGTGGATCATTGAGCGTGGTGAGCGCATCCCGGTTGAGTTTACTGTCGTAGCCTTTTCTCGCACGGGAACGAACCCGATTGATACCGAAGAGATAATATAGAATGGGGCCCGCCAGCGGCAGAATGATGCACAGGGCTATCCAGCCAAAGGCGGCTTTCGGGTCGCGCTTGTTGAGCAGCGCATGCCCGGCAGTCAGCAGCCCTATGGTCAGTACGAAAGGGGGTAACAACCAGACCAGTACATCAATTGCCATCGTCCTTGCTCCTTTTTGCTATTCCATGTCCTCTGCTTTAAGTGTTGCGTAAGCTGACGTCCGTGATCATGGCACAATGGTCGGAGAATTCCCGCCAATGGTTGCCTGACAGCGTAGTGCAGGCGTGAATATCAAAGCCGCGCAGGTAGATCCTGTCCATGGGAAGTACCGGCAGGAACGCAGGAAAGGTTTTTGCGCAGGCGCCGTGGGCAGTTTCATGGGCCTCGTTGACACCAAGGCCGTTGAGCAGGGCGCGGTGCGTCGTCTGTCGCCAGTCATTGAAATCGCCCGCGACAATGAGTGGCGCATCCGTCGGGATACTTCGGTTTACATGCTCAATGAGTCGGGTGGTCTGTAGGCGTCGTTCTTTTTCGAATAGTCCAAAATGTATGCAAAGTAGATGGATATCATCGGCAATCACGCCATGCAGAAAACCGCGCTGAGAGAAATTTACAAACGAAGCATCAATATTGTCCCAGCTTCTGAAAGGGTTGGCGCTGAGAATAGCGTTGCCGTGATGGCCATGCTGATAAATCGCGTTCTTGCCATAGGCATGATGCGTCCATACGGTATCGGCCAGATACTCCAGTTGCGTCTCGGCGGGCCAGTGCCGCACTCTTCTGCTGTGTTTCTGGTTGTCGCCCACCACTTCCTGCAGAAATACCAGGTCCGCTTTGCTGTCGCGAAGCTGAGAACGAATGTGTGACAGGACCAGACGTCGGGGTCCCATGGCAAAGCCCTTATGGATGTTCAGCGTCAGGATTCTCAAATGCGTTGCAGGCATAATTCAGAGTGTTATCCGTTGTGTTTCATGATGAGTACGTCACATGGCGTGTCGTAGAGAATTTTTTCGGCCGTGCTGCCGATAATGGCACTTTCGACAGCATTGCGGGACAGCGCGCCCAATACCAGTATATTGGCCCGGGCAGTGCGAATGGTCTGTGACAGGGTCTTGATCAGGTCGCCACGGGTCAGTGTGGCCTGGTCTTCGCTCAGGCCATGTTCGCCAAGCAGGGCTTTGACCTTGCTCCAATGAATCTCCCTGACCTCCCGGATATAAAGTTCCGCATCAACCACTTTGGGAAACATGGCGCTCAGGTCCGGGAAGTAGCAGTGAAAAACCCTGGCATTCAATTGTAACGATCGGGCCAGGTTGACGGTCGTGTCCAGCATTAGATGGTCCAGCTGATTCTGTTGTGCCTTTGTATGTAGCGGGTCAACCGCGGTCAGGATGGCACCGTCTTCGGCCCAGGGGCATGCCTTTACCAGAAGTAGCGGAGTCGGGCAGCCTTTGACCAGTTTCCAGTCGGTATTGGTAATCAGTATGCGAGACAATGCGGACGTGGCCTGGACGCTTTTCAGCGTCATGTCGGGCTCAAATTCCCGGATTTTGCGCAGGATGACGTCAGCGCTGTTCTTGTCACTGGTAAAATAGGTTTCTGTGTTAATGCCCTGGGTTTCAAACCGGGTCTTCAGCGCTGCCAGTCTGGCTTGATAGTGCTCGGTGAAAAGCTGTTTTTGACTGCGGAAAAAGCGTGCTGCCAGGCCGGGCTGGACATCGCTGTGCTGTGGCAACGCATTGGCTTTGTTCATGACCAGCAGAACGTCCGCTTTACCATAAAATGCCAGCAGTATGGCTCGCTCAATAACAAAATCGCTGTCATCGTCTGGATCAACAATGACCAGTAGTTTTTTCAGACGTGTCACAGTGTTGCAAGCCCCGCGCAAAGTCCCAGTCAGCGCCTCATATTGGGTATACAACGGGTTGCTTGTCAAGTCGGGTCGATGTGATGGCAGCCCTGGAGTCAGGCCTGTTTCAGCGGCGCCAACTGGTCCAGCACGTACTGGGGCAGGGCGAAAGCGGCGTGGTGTAATTCCGGGGTGTAGTAGCGACTGCGAATGGCGCTGGCCTGCCAGCGTTTCTGCAGCGTAGCGAGGTCAGTGCGGCGCAGGCCCGGGTCGTCGCTGGCCCAGGCAAAGGTCATGATGCCGCCGACATAGGTGGGGACCGCGGCGCCATAGAAATGCCAGTCTTTGTATAGGCGATTGAGCCGTGCAGCGGTGTTGGTAACTTCATCTGTTTGCATGAAAACCACGCCATTCTGGGTGACCAGAATGCCACCCGGGTTCAGGCAGCGTTGACAGCCGGCATAAAAATCCTTGCTAAACAGGATCTCCCCTGGCCCTTGCGGGTCGGTTGAGTCAGAGATGATGACATCAAAGCGCTGATCGGTTTTTTGCACAAAATCAAAGCCGTCGCCGATGACAATATTGGCACGGGGGTCGTCATAGGCACCGTCGCTGTGAGCGGGAAGGTATTCGCGAGCCATGTCGATGACGGCCTGGTCTATTTCCACCTGAGTCACGTGTTCTACCGAAGGATGTCGGCAGACTTCACGCAGGATGCCGCCGTCGCCACCGCCGATAATCAGCACCCGGCGGGCATTGCCGTGCGCCATCAGGGGCACATGCGTGAGCATTTCGTGGTAAATGAATTCGTCCCGCTCGGTGGTCTGGACGATACCGTCGAGTGCCATGACGCGGCCGAACTGCCGGTTATTGAAGATCATCAGGTGCTGATGGTCGGTTTTATGCTCGAACAGCACTTCGTCGACAGTGAATGATTGGCCATAGCCTGAATAGAGTGTTTCTGTCCAATCACGAGCTGACATCAGGCGTCTCCTGTGGCTGCGAGGCAGTTGTTGCGGTTAAAGGGCTATGAGCCGGGCTGGGGAAGCCTGTGCGCCGGCGGGCGCCCAGGCATTATGAACAACGGGTTCTGTGCTTACTCGTCGCTTTCCGGTTCGGTCAGGCCGCGCAGCTGTTCACCAACGGTCACGCGGGTCGGGTGAAACGCTTCCTTGAGGATGGGGACCGCTTTTTCGGGTTGCGCATCGCCACACATAAAAATATCAAAAGCGGCATAGCCACGTTCTGGCCAGGTGTGCACGCTGATGTGTGACTCTGCCAGCACGGCGACGCCGGAAATGCCGCCGTTAGGCGTAAAGTGGTGCATATGAATGTGCAGCAGTGTCGCGCCACAGTGATCTACGCAGTCACGGAATGCTTTTTCCATGGTGTCGAGGTCGGTCAGATTCTCTGCACCCCAAAAGTCTATCAGCAAATGTGTGCCGGCAAATTCCAGACCATTGCGGTGTATAAAGTGATCTTTCGCGTCGTCCGCCGGCGCACCGGTGAAAGTCGGCCATTCACTCTCGTTCGCGCTGGTGTCGGTTGGTTTGAGAGACTCTTTAATGGAGGAGATTGTGCTCATAATCCGGGCCCCAAAAAAAGATGGCGGTGAACTTATTAACCTGCGTTTTGCTGTAACTAGACAGTATTCGTCGGGCTATAAGCCTCCACACCATGCGTGGTAAATTTATCAATGATGGTCTGACATCCCGAGGGCTTAAAATTCGAGAAGTGACAGAGGGAACGCAGTTTATGGATTTTTGGCTGAAATACAAGTGAATTTTGCGTTTTTTGCCGTTCCAGCGCTGATTTTGCTGGTTAAAGCGTGTTGCCTGTAAAGGGGAAGGAGGATATTAGTGTCGTTGTGGAGACCGCCCAGCGGGCGGCGGGTGCTGCCTTTCGGAGACGCCCGTGAACCCATCCATGGGGGGCTCGGATGCGGCAACCGTCTGACCGCCATGGATGACGGGAATGCAGGTTTTGCAGGAGCAAAAACCTGCCAAGGGTCGCATACGCTCCTCAAGTTAGCACCCGCCACCCGCTGGGCTAGTGCATTCCTGCGACATTATGCTCTCTATCCACTTTCAGCCCGGTCGTCCCTTGTACTACTTGCCGTGAGCGAGGATTTCGGGAGTAGTGGGACAGCGAGCGACGCTAGCCAGCGGAGGAGCGTCACGCTGATTCCGGAAGCCGGCTGCCACTGAACAGCGGTCGGCTGGAATTTCAGGCGTCAGGAAGCATCCTTGATCATGTTGCGGGCGATGATGATCTGCTGGATCTGGCTGGTGCCCTCATACAGACGGAATAAGCGCACATCTCGGTAGAAGCGCTCAACCGCATATTCCGAGATGTAACCCGCGCCGCCGTGGATCTGCACCGCGCGGTCAGCCACACGGCCGACCATTTCGGTGGCGAACAGTTTGCAGGCGGCTGATTCAGTGCTGACGTTTTTGTTCTCGTCACGCATGCGAGCAGCATCCAGCACCATGCATTTGGCGGCATAGCTTTCGGTTTTGGAGTCGGCCAGCATCGCCTGGATGAGCTGGTGCTCGGCAATGGGTTTGCCGAACTGCTTGCGTTCAATGGCATAGTGCAGCGCGTCATCAATCAGCCGCTCGGCGATGCCCACGCTGAAGCCGGCGATATGCAGGCGGCCACGGTCCAGCACTTTCATGGCCGTAATAAAGCCCTGGCCTTCGTCGCCAATCAGGTTCGCGGCAGGTACACGACAGTCTTCAAAGATGACATCGCAGGTCAGCGACCCGGCCTGGCCCATTTTTTTGTCTATGGCACCCAGAGTGATGCCGGGCGTGCCTTTTTCCACAATAAAAGCAGATATGCCGCGCGCGCCTTTGATGTCCGGGTTGGTGCGGGCCATCACATTAAACGTGTCGGCGACCGGGCCATTGGTGATGTAGCGCTTGGTGCCGTTGATAATATAGTGGTCACCGTCGCGAACGGCGGTGGCCTTCAGGGCGCCGGCATCGGAGCCGACATCGGGTTCGGTCAGGCAGAAACAGCCAACCCATTCGCCGCTGGCGTATTTGGGCAGGAATTTCTGTTTCTGTTCTTCGGTGCCGTCAAAGACCACGGCAGCTGAACCGATGCCGTTATTGGTGCCCAGAATGGAGCGAAATGCGGGTGATGTGCGACCCAGCGCCATCGCCACGTGAATCTCTTCTTCCATGGTCAGGCCCAGGCCGCCGTACTCTTCCGGAATCGTCATGCCGAACAGGCCAAGCTCCTTCATTTCCTGAATAATGTCGTCAGGAACTTTATATTCTTCAGCCACCTGGTGCTCGGCGGGAACCAACCGCTCGCGAACAAAACGATCAACAATATCAATAAGTTGATTAAGCGTTTCCTGGTCTCGTATCATGCTTAGCCTCTGCCGTAAACGTTGCCAATAATTCTATAGAACGAAAGCTCGTCATAATAACGCGATTGCCCGTCCCGAGTCGAATTCCACGGTATGTTTGCTTGTGCTACCATTGCGGCCCTGCTTATTTTGCATGCTATGGGGAACAAGAGAACAGTGCTATGAGTCAATTACAAGAAGCCTTTATTTATGATGGTGGCCGCTCCGCATTCGGCCGTCACGGTGGCGCGTTGTCACCACTGCGTCCTGATGATCTGCTTGCTCATGTGATAAGAACCGTGGTGGGACGAAATGTGTTCAACCCGGAGGCCTATGAAGATGTCATCATGGGCAATACCAACCAGGCCGGCGAAGACTGTCGTAACGTGGGTCGATTTGCCGCGCTGCTGGCTGGTATGCCGACATCAGTGGCTGGTCTGACGGTGAACCGTCTGTGCGGCTCTGGTCTGGCGGCCGTGCTGGATGCCAGTCGTGGTGTCAAATCCGGTGAAGGTGCCCTGTTTGTGGCCGGTGGGGTGGAATCAATGAGCCGTGCGCCTTTGATTCTGTCGAAAGCGCAGTCTGCATTCGATCGTGGTCAGCAGATCGCCGACAGTACCCTGGGGGCAAGATTTACCAATCCGTTGATATCTAAAGGATTTGGTGATGATACTATGCCTCAGACGGCAGACAATATTGCCTCTGATCTGGGCATCAGCCGCCAGGACAGCGATGCCTTTGCGGCGGCCTCACAAGCCAAATATGAGGCAGCACGCGTTGCCGGTTTCTTCAAGGATGAAATCATTCCGATAGAGGTGCCGCAAGGTCGTAAAAAGCCGCCGCGTGTGGTGGATGCAGATGAGCATCCTCGTGCGGACTCCACCGTTGACGTACTTGGCGGGCTGCGTCCGCTGTTTGAAGGTGGCGTGGTCACGGCGGGTAATGCGTCCGGCATCAATGACGGTGCGGCAGCGTTGATTATTGGCAATGCCGCCATGGGTGAAAAATATGGCGTTAAACCGCGCGCCCGCATCATTGCCGGTGCTGTGGCAGGGGTTGAGCCTAGAGTAATGGGCCTGGGGCCGGTGTTTGCAGCGCGCAAGGCACTGGATCGTGCCGGATTGAAGCTGTCCGATATGGATATCATTGAAATCAACGAAGCATTCGCGACTCAGGTGCTGGGTTGTCTGAAAATGCTGGAAGTGGATTTTAACGATCCACGGGTTAATCCCAATGGTGGTGCAATTGCCATAGGTCATCCACTGGGGGCGTCCGGCGCTCGCATTGCGTTGACAACCTTGCGCGAGCTCGAGCGAACCGGTGGCCGTTATGCCATGGTCAGCCTGTGTATCGGTATCGGCCAGGGTGTTGCTGCTGTTATAGAACGTCTTGATTGATCAGATTTAACTTGATTCCGGAATCAGCGTTTTAATATTTGGTGCTCATGATGCAGTGCCAGCGGGCGTTGGTTCCCGGAGTCTAAATTTTCTTAAAATAATGTAAAGGATTCACTCATGTCCAGTGTCGTCAGTTACGAAGTTGTCAAGAATATCGGTGTTATCAAGGTAGACAGTCCACCCGTCAATGCCCTTTCGCAGGCAGTCCGTGAAGGTATTCTGACTGCAGTGCAGAACGCCCAGAACGATGATACCGAGGCGTTGGTGCTGATGTGTGAGGGGCGCACATTTATTGCGGGTGCCGATATCACTGAATTTGGCAAGCCACCCAAAGAACCTTCACTGCCAGACGTTTTGACCGCTTTGGAGAACTCGTCCAAGCTGGTGGTTGCCGCCATCCACGGCACCGCGCTTGGTGGCGGCTTTGAAACTGCACTGTGCTGTCATTATCGATGTGCGATTGCGTCAGCCAAGGTCGGTTTGCCCGAAGTGAAACTGGGTTTGTTGCCCGGCGCAGGCGGTACGCAACGGGTACCTCGTATTGCCGGTGCAAAAGCTGCCCTGGACATGATCACCAAAGGTGATCCGGTTGCTGCCAACAAGGCGAGTGACATGGGGCTGATTGATGAAGTGCTGAGCGGCGATGATCTGCAGGCGGCGGCTGTGGCCTACGCGCAGGACCTGGTGGAATCAGGGGCGCCATTGAAGCGTGTGCGGGATATCACTATTGATCCGGCCAGCATCGAGCCCGGCTTCTTTGACGGCTATCGCAAGGCGTTGGCCAAACGCGCTCGTGGTCAGATCGCACAGGACAGGATTGTTTCCTGTGTCGAAGCGGCGGTTAACAAATCCATGGACGACGGCCTGGCGGTCGAGCGTGAACTGTTTACCGAACTGGTGACCTCACCTCAGTCGCGCGCCATGCGTCATGCCTTCTTTGCCGAGCGTGAAGCGGCAAAAATCAAGGATCTGCCCAAAGGCACACCGGTTCGCGAGATCAAGAAAGTAGCCATCATCGGCGGCGGCACCATGGGTGGTGGCATTGCCATGTGTTTCGCCAATGCCGGTATCCCGGTGGTGATGGTGGAGATCAATGACGAAGCGCTTGAGCGTGGTCTTGGTATTATTCGCAAGAATTACACCATTACCGTCCAGAAAGGTCGCCTGTCCGAGCAGGATATGGGCAAGCGTATGGAACTGATCAGTGGCACAACGGATTATGCTGATCTGGGTGATGTTGACCTGGCGATTGAAGCTGTGTTCGAGAACCCCGATATCAAAAAAGAGGTATTCGCCAAGCTGGATGCTGCGTGCAAGCCCGGCGCTATCCTGGCTTCCAATACCTCCTATCAGGATGTCAATCTGATTGCTGAAGCTACCAAGCGTCCGCAGGATGTTGTCGGTATGCACTTCTTCAGTCCAGCCAACGTGATGAAACTACTGGAAGTTGTTCGCGCTGACAAGACTGCTGACGATGTGCTGGCCACGGTAATGCAGATTGGCAAGAAAATTGGCAAAGTGTGTGCCCTGTCACGTGTCTGCTACGGTTTTATCGGCAACCGCATGCTTCAGGGCTACGGTCGTCAGGCGCACATGCTGTTGCTTGATGGTGCAACGCCAGAGCAGGTTGACTCGGCCGCAGAAGAGTTTGGCATGGCCATGGGCCCGCTGGCCGTGGGCGATCTGGCCGGGCTGGATATTGGCTACAAGGCACGTCAGGCACGTACCGACGTCGAGCACGACCCGAAGACGCATTGCATTGCCACTGCGCTGGTGGAAATGGGTCGTATGGGTCAGAAGTCGGGTGCCGGGTATTACAAATATGATGCAGCAACCCGCGCGCGCCAGAATGACCCCGAGGTGGAAGCATTGATTCGCGACAAGGCCAAAGAGCTGGGCATTGAGCAGCGTGAAATCAGCAAGCAGGAAATTGTTGATCGTCTGTTCTTCCCGCTGATCAACGAAGGTGCGCTGATTCTGGAAGAGGGTATTGCGCAACGTCCGGGTGATATCGATGTGGTCTACCTGTACGGCTACGGTTTCCCTGTCGCCAAGGGCGGCCCCATGTTCTACGCCGATGAGGTCGGTCTGAAGAACGTGGTTGCCCGTATTAATGAGTTTGCCCGCACACTGGGTGAGGACTATTGGCAACCGGCACCGTTGCTGGTCAAACTGGCCAGCGAAGGCAAAACTTTTGCTGACTGGGCCAAAGAAAACTCATAAAGGAGCATCGCATGATTGCTTATCAGACTGCGGCGCCCGGCGCGCCGCTGGAGCGCATAGAGACTGAAACCCCGGCACCCACAGATACACAGGTGCTGGTGAAAATGGTGGCCTGCGGTGTATGCCATTCAGATATTCACCTGCACGACGGTGAATTCAATCTGGGCAATGACAAGAAACTTGAGGTTGGTCGACCTGGGCTGGTACTGGGTCACGAAATCTTTGGTGAAGTAGTGGCGGTAGGGCCTGATGCGAAAGATGTCAGCGTCGGTGACCGTCGTGTGGTGTATCCATGGATCGGTTGTGGCGAATGTGCATCCTGCCGTCGTGGGGATGAGCACTTGTGCACGCCGGGCCGTGGTCTGGGCACTGTGGCCCAGGGCGGTTTTGCCGATCATGTCATGGTGCCGCATCCGCGTTATCTGTTTGACAAAGGCAGCGTCGACGACTCACTGGCATCCACCTATGCCTGCTCCGGCCTGACCGCATACAGTGCTCTGAAAAAAGTCGGCGCACTGACCGAAGGCGATGAAGTCGTCCTGATCGGTGCTGGCGGCGTTGGTATGATGGCATTGCAGGTTGCGCTGGCGCAGGGCATCAAACCCATCGTGGTTGATATTGATGACGCCAAACTGGAGGCTGCAAAAGCGCTTGGCGCCAAGGCAGTCTTCAATTCGGGGGACAGAGCGACGGTGAAGGAGATCAAGAAGCTGACCGGTGGCGGGGCGTTTGCAGCCATTGATTTTGTTGGTGCAGAGGCTTCTGTCAATTACGGTCTGGGCTGCCTGCGTAAAGGCGGCAAGATCATCATCGTTGGGCTTTATGGTGGCGCCCTCAATATTCCACTGCCGTTCATTCCAATGAATGCCCGCATCATCCAGGGCACCTACGTTGGCAGTCTGCAGGAGATGGGCGAGCTGATGGAGTTGGTCCGGGCTGGTCGCATTGCTCCGATCAGGATCGAGGAGCGGGCGCTGGATCAGGCCAGTCAGGCGCTGGCGGATCTGAAAGCAGGTCAGGTACAGGGGCGTGTGGTGCTGCGCGGCTGATGCCACGCGGCTGATGCCACGCGAGGTCCACTTTGCGGCGCCTGTAAAGTGGACCTAACCGGCCTGTCTGGGCCTAGAGGCGCCCCCGCCTTCGTGTATACTGACAGTTCAAGTCAATAATAATGAACGGGGACTGCAACATGCGAATAACTCAATACCTGATGCCGCTACTGCTCGGTTTGTCTTTCTCTGCGTCGGCAGACACACCGGCATCCGGACTGCCCATGGCAAGTCCCGAAAGCGTCGGTATGTCGGCGCAACGGCTCACCCGAATTGATGACTTCATGCAGCGTTACATCGACGACGAAATGGTCGCAGGCACGGTGACGCTGGTTGCGCGCCGGGGCAAGGTTGTGCATTTTGAGGCGCACGGCATGAAGGACGTCGAGCGCGCTCAGGAAATGACCACCGACACCATTTTCCGTATGGCGTCGATGACCAAGCCCATTGCCTCAATGGCCTTGATGATGCTTTATGAGGAAGGCTGGTTTCAGCTTGATGATCCGATTTCGGACTGGTTGCCAGAATTCAGCGACATGATGCTCGAAGTTGAAAACGAAGATGGCAGTACCAGCCTGCGGCCAGCACAAACACCTATCAGTTTTACCCATATCCTGACCCATACCGCAGGGCTGATGAACAGCTATCGCGGCGACGTGCCGCGTTACTCTCAGGTATCGGCTGTCCGTGGTGACGAAGATCTGGCCAGCTGGACTGAGCGCCTGGCGACACTGCCGCTGCGCTACGAGCCGGGCACACGCTGGGAGTACTCGGCAGCGACCAGTGTTGTGGGGCGACTGGTTGAAGTAATCTCCGGACAGGATCTGGATACCTTCCTGCGCGAACGGGTTTTCACGCCGCTGCAGATGCACGATACCTATTTTTACCTGCCGGCAGACAAGGTGGATCGGTTTGCCACGCTGTACGGGCCTGATGCGGACAATAACAATCGAATGATGCTGACCGAGGTCGGTGATCAGAATAGCCGCTACGTTGCTGAACCGACCACATTCTTCTCGGGTGCGGGCGGTCTGGTATCAACTGCCCATGACTACATCCGTTTTCAACAGATGATGCTCAATGGCGGTGAGCTTGATGGTGTGCGCCTGCTGGGTCCCAAAACCGTCGAACTGATGTTTGCCAATCATACCGGTGATCTGCCGCTGTGGCTCAGCGGGCCAGGCATGGGGTTCGGTCTGGGTTACTCGGTCGTGCTGGATCGCGCAGTCGCGCATACCTCTGATTCTGAAGGTTCGGTATCCTGGGGTGGCGCGTTTGGTACGCTGTTCTGGATTGATCCCGCTGAAGAACTGGTGGCGATCGTGTTGACGCAGATACGCCCGTATTCGCACATTCGAATTCGTGAGGGTTTTCACAACGTTGTTAATCAGGCGATTGTGGATTGAAATACCCATTCCTCTTTTCCCGGTTTCCGGTGAGCGTATGCCGCAGCCCAAGGGTAGTGTTGGATTATTTTAGGGAAGAGACTGAATGACGTTGCGGGAATGGTTCTGGATAGTAGCACTGGGCGGAATCTGGGGCGGCTCGTTCATATTCAACGCGCTACTGATTCGTGAGCTGGGGCCGTTGTGGGTGACGGCGCTGCGGGTCAGCATTGGTGCGTTGGGTTGCTGGCTATTCCTGTTTGCCATGCGCAAGCCGATTCCGCGTGATCCGGGATTATGGCTACGGCTGGGCATGCTGGGCGTTCTGAATTACGCCATTCCTTTTGCCCTGTTCCCACTTGCACAGGCCAGCCTCGCCAGCGGCGTGGCGGCCATTATCAACGCCCTGACACCGATCATGACAGTGATAGTGGCGCACTTTTGGGTGAACGGTGAGCGCATCACCTGGACGCGAAGCATTGGTGTAATGGTCGGTTTTACCGGCGTCGCCATTCTTGCATTGCCTGCCCTCAGTGCCGGTGGCGACACTCGTCTGTGGGCGATAGCTGCGTGTCTGCTGGCTACTCTGTGTTATGCCCTGGCGTTGAACATCGCGCGTAGTTTTCGGGCCGTTGAACCCACTGCATTGACCTGCATCGCGCTGACTGGCGCCGCTGTTATTGCGTTACCGGTGGCGTTGTCAGTTGAGGGTTTGCCGGTGATGACAATGCCGGGAACCTGGCTGGCGGCACTGGCGATTGGATTGATTTCAACCGCCTTCACCTTTCAGGTCATGTATCGACTGCTACCACTGGTTGGAGCTACCAACTTCTCCACGACAACATTGATTGCACCCGTATCAGCGATCATTCTGGGGCTGATATTTCTGGGCGAGGTGATACTGCCATCGCACCTGCTAGGTATGCTGGTGATTTTTGTCGGGCTTATGTTTATCGATGGGCGCTTGCCGCGAATGCTTGGTCTGATTCGCTGACTATCACGGCTGCGTATAAAGCCGACGATATTTATAAATTTCGTTGATTTCACCCCGGTTTTTCCATAGTGTTTCTGCGTGCTGCTTGTTAGACTTTAGCGCTGACAGATATTCATATTTTGGTTAATCGGAGGTGTGTTTTGCCCGAACTGGAAGCATTTCGCGCGGAAACCCGCGCCTGGCTGGAGGAGAATTGTCCAGCCTCCATGCGTACGCCCATGCCCGAAGACGAAACCGTCTGGGGTGGACGAAACGCAGTGTTCAAAAACCCGGACAGCAAGCTGTGGCTGGAACGCATGGCTGCCAAGGGCTGGACCACCCCAACCTGGCCCGCCGAATACGGTGGCGGTGGCTTGAGTAAAGCTGAAAACCTGATTCTGGCGGAGGAAATGCAGCGCATCAAGGCGAGAGTGCCCCTGGTCAGCTTCGGTATCAGCATGCTGGGGCCTGTGTTGCTGGAGATGGCAACGCATGAGCAAAAGCTGGCGCATATTCCCGGCATCATTCGCGGTGAGATACGCTGGTGTCAGGGTTACAGCGAGCCCGGTGCCGGATCGGATCTCGCCGGGCTGGGCACCAAGGCAATACTGGCGGGTGACGACTACATCATCAATGGCTCAAAAATCTGGACCTCCTACGCCGATCAGGCCGACTGGATATTTTGCCTGGTACGCACTGACTTTGAAGCGCCCAAACACAGCGGCATCAGCTTTATTCTGTTTGATATGGCAAGTCCGGGTGTCAGTACCAAACCGATCAAGCTCATCAGCGGTAATTCAGTGTTTTGCGAAACCTTCTTTGATGACGTCAGGGTGCCCGCAGGCAATCTGGTAGGACGTCTCAACGATGGCTGGAGTATTGCAAAGCGTCTGCTGCAGCACGAACGCACCATGATTTCCGCGTTTGGTCTCACCAGTGGTCGCAACAATCGTGGCGGTCTGGCAGACAACCTGGCTGAAACCGCAATGTTGTACCGTGGCGATGTGGTGGAGCTCTCGGATCCGGTGCTGCGTGACCAGATTGCACAGTTCAGGATAGACAGTGAGGCGTTTGGCCTGACCTCCCTGCGTTCTGCCCAAGAGGCGAAACAAAGCAAGGGGCCAAATGCAACATCGTCAATGCTGAAGAATTATGGCTGTGAACTAAACAAACGCCGCTATGAGTTGGCGCTTCAGGCCGCAGGGACACAGGCACTGGGCTGGGAGTCACTGACTGAAGACGAAAGTGATTTTTCGGCACAGGAACTGGCGGTTGCGCGGCAGTGGTTACGCTCCAAAGGCAACTCGATTGAGGGCGGCACTTATGAAGTGCAATTGAACGTCATTGCCAAACGCGTACTGGACCTGCCTGATATGACATCCATGGTCAGTAATGCAGCGGCTAAGAACGCTGCGGCCGCAAAAAACGCTGCGGCGAAATAGAAAGAGGGATCTTGAGTCATGACAATGGTATTAAATGAAGATCAACTGATGTTGCAGCAATCGGCCCGTGATTTTTGCCGCGAACAGGCACCCATCTCAGTAATGCGTGGTCTGCGGGACAACAGGAACCCCGATGGTTATTCCGAAGAGTTGTGGCAGGCCATGGTCGAGCTGGGCTGGGCCGGCATGGCTATTCCGGAAGCGTATGGCGGCTTTGAATTCGGCTATTCCGGTCTTGGGCTGGTGCTTGAGGAAACGGGGCGGACGCTGGTGCCGACCCCGCTGATATCAACGGTGTTATTGAGCGCGACGCTGATCAATCTGGCCGGCAGCGACGAGCAAAAGCAGGAGCTGCTGCCCGGTATCGCCAATGGCGAGAGCCTGATGGCGCTGGCGCTGGAAGAAACCGCTATTCATAATCCGCTGCATATCGAACTGAAAGCCGTGCAAACCGGTTCAGGTTATATACTCAATGGCAGCAAGGATTTTGTCCTCGATGCCCACGTAGCCGATCAATTGATCGTGGTTGCCCGTACGGAAGGCGAGACCGGGCAGCAGCACGGCATCAGTCTGTTTCTGGTCGACCCATTGAGTCAGGGTGTCGACATTCAGAGATTGCACATGGTCGATAACCGCAATGCTGGCAACATTCAATTTGTTGATGTTGAAGTACCTGCTGAGGCCCTGTTGGGAGAAGAAAATAAAGGCTGGCCAGCGTTATCGCGCACCCTGGATATTGGTCGCATAGGCCTCGCCGCGGAAATGCTGGGCGGCGTTCAGGAGGTATTTGAACAGACTGTCGAGTATATGAAGCAGCGAACCCAGTTCGGAGTGCCTATTGGTGCATTTCAGGCGCTGCAACACCGTGCCGCCATCATGTATTCGGAAATTGAGCTATGCAAATCACTGGTGCTTAAAGCCTTATATGAACTGGATCGTGGCGATGCCGGCGAAGACATACCGGCGCTGGCAAGCATGTGCAAAGCCAAGTTGTCGGAGGTCTATATGCTGGTCAGCAATGAAGGCGTGCAGATGCATGGTGGTATTGGCATGACTGACGAGTTTGATATCGGTTTCTTCCTGAAGCGTGCCCGTGTGGCCCAGCAGACACTGGGCGATGCCGTTTTTCACCGTGATCGATACGCCAGTCTGCGTGGGTTCTGACAATGCTATTGCTGGTCCTGGGGTTGTTACTGGCAGTGTTGGCGTTCTTCCCACAGATGTGGGTCAATTATGTAATGAAAAAGCACCACCGCGACGACCCGGCCATGTCCGGCACCGGTGGTGAGTTGGCGGAACACCTGATATCTCGCTTCCGTCTGGAAGGCGTTATCGTGGAATCGACCGAGGAGGGCCGCGATCACTTTGATCCGGCCGCTCGCGCGGTCCGTTTAAGTCCGAGTAATTACAAAGGTCGGTCTGTCACGGCGGTCGCAGTCGCCGCTCATGAAGTGGGACATGCGATACAGTTCCACCGCAACGAAGCGATATTTGAGTTGCGTCAGAAATACATGCCCACTGCGGCCAGGTTCAGCAAAATAGGCGTGGCGTTGATGGTCTCGGTGCCGGTTGCGGCGATGGTGCTGCGTTCCCCCATCGCAATCGGCATCGTCATCGGGCTGAGTGTATTGTTCCAACTGCTGGGAGCACTGGCGTATCTGATTGTATTGCCGGAGGAGTGGGATGCCAGTTTCAACAAGGCTTTACCCATTCTGGTGGATGGTGAATACATCTCGTCTGATCAGCACAGGGGCGCGCGGCAGGTGCTTAAAGCGGCGGCCCTGACTTATTTTGCCGGTGCGCTCGCCAACATTCTCAACATCGGTCGCTGGCTGATGATTCTGCGCCGCTGATAGCGGACGAAATTAAAGACTGTATGAATTAAGGACGCTACGGCCAGTGGCAGGAGAGACCAGGGCGGTGGGCTTTGGCCAGCAAAGGTCACGCGCCGTGGCCTCTCTTTTATCTGCAGTGGCGAGTCAGACTGGCAAAACAGCTGCGGCAATAACGACCGGGTTATGACCTGAGAAAGCCGCACCGCAGTAGCCAAAGAAGAAGGGGGTGCGTTACTTTTCGCCATGCGAAAAGTACCACCCCCTTCTGTTCGCTGCTCTGGCAGCAGCCAGTAATGTTAGCGACATGCCTATAGCGGGGTCATTACCTAAAGATCTGCTTGAGCAGAGTATTTATTCAGCGATCGCATCATAAACCATGCGCTTGCTGATACCCTGCAGTTGTCGAGCATAACCCAGGTTGCGGTTCTGGATCATGCCGATAAAAACCAGATCCTGCACCGGATCAATCCAGAACCAGGTGCCACCGATTCCCCACCACCAGTAGCTGCCTTCACTGACGCCATCATTTCTCGCCGGATCGGTCACGAGCGCAAAGTTCAGACCAAACTGGTTGCCCGGATAACCAGGGATTTCGTCCATGCCGGCTGGCAACTGGTTGCTGCGCATCGCCTCGACCGAGGTTTCTTCCAGCAAACGCTCACCGTTGAATTCGCCGCCATTCGCCAGCATCTGCGTGAAGCGCATGTAATCTGTAATTGTCGATGCAAGTCCGCCGCCGCCACTATGAAAAGAAACGGGGGCAGCATAATCACCGCCGAAACCATCGTTTGGTGCGGTCAGTCCGTTCTGGCCGGACATGTACATGGTTGCGAAACGATCACGTTTGTCTTCTGGAACATAAAACCCGGTATCGGTCATGCCCAGCGGCTCAAAGATGCGTTCCTGCAGAAATTCGTCAAACGGCATGCCGGATAACACTTCAACAAGGCGACCCTGAACATCCACGGACACGCTGTAGTGCCACAGTGTGCCGGGTTGCTGGCGTAGCGGAATGCGCGATAGTTTATCGATCATGTCCTGCAATGTGCCTTCGGTGTCCAGAATGTTGGCTGCGACATACTGCGAGTCGACCTGCGATCGGGAGAATAACCCGTAAGTGAGTCCGCCTGTGTGCGACATCAATTCACGAATGGTCATTTCATGGTTGGCGGGTTCGGTGACCGGGAAACCACCAGGGCCATCTTCAATTGCGACCTCAAGGTTGGCCAGCTCAGGAATGTACTGGGATACGGCGTCATCCAGAGAGAATTTCCCTTCCTCCAGCAACATCATCATGGCCACGCTGGTCACAGGTTTGGTCATCGAGAAGATACGGAAAATGGTGTCTTCAGTGACCGGTTCCTGGTCCGCAATTGACTGATAACCATAAGCATCCAGGTGAACCAGTTTGCCATTGCGCATCAATGCGCTGACCACTCCGGCGAGATTGCCTTCGTCAACTTCCTTGCGCATGGCATCGGCAAGATCATTGACGCCGTCAGCGCTGAGGCCGACTTCTTCAGGGCTGGCACGACTGAGGTCGCGTTCCTGTGCAACCAGTGAGGGGGCAAATGCCAGCGTTGCCAGTGTTGAACCAACTAGCAGTAATCCGGCCAGTCTTGTGGGCAGTAACAGTCTTTTCATGATGAGCCTCTGTCTGTTGATTTTGTGCGCCGGACTTTCGACCAAGCTACCGGCCAGGCTATCCACCCAGCCCTGACAGCAACGTAGCCAGCGCACTATGGAGCAACCGTCCGGAAGTTTATAACACTCTACCGTCAGAAGTCACACACGTGTCAGGTGCGCCGCGTCAGGCTCCTTTATATTTGCGACAGCCTGACAGCGGGCGGCCGAAATGGTACTTTAGTGGTATTAGTCAGAGAATCCAGACGATCAAAGTTATATTTATTTAAAACATGAGGTTAGGTTTATGGCGAAGTATCTTATCACAGGCACCAATCGCGGCATCGGGCTTGAATTAGTCAAGCAGGTGCTGGGTCAGGGCCATGATGTTGTGGCAACCTGCCGAAAACCAGAAAACGTTCCCGAACTGCGAGATCTGCAACGTGCCAATGCGGCACTCCGCGTGTTACCACTGGACCTGGCAAGCGCCGAGTCGCGTCAGGTACTGGTAGATGCACTTAACGGTGATGCCGTTGATGTCCTGATTAACAATGCCGGCATGTATGGGCCGCGGGATGCCAATATTGGATCTTTGCGCGAGAGTGACTGGGCGGAGGTTATGCTGGTCGACGTAATAGCGCCGGTGCTGCTGACCCAGGCGTTGCTGCCAAACCTGCGCAAAGGCACTGAGCGTCGATTGGCGTTTATCAGTTCAAAGATGGGGTCAATCAGTGACAATGGCAGCGGTGGTTCATATTTGTACCGCACGGCCAAAAGCGCACTGAACCAGGCCGCCAAATCGTTGGCCATAGATTTGCAGCCGGAGCAGTTCATCGTGTTGAGCCTGCATCCGGGTTGGGTGTTGACAGACATGGGTGGCCCCAATGCCCTGATCGACACCAACACAAGTGTTGCCGGAATGCTGAAGGTGATTGACAGCGCCCGGCCGGTCGATAGTGGTTTCTTTTTCGCCTACGACGGAGCTGCCATTTCCTGGTAAATCGGCACGGGTTCAGTTGAGTCTTGACAGCCCGGCCGCAATCGGGGCATTATCTCGCCCCATGAACATGCAAACACAGTATTTCTGGCGGTTTATCAACAAGGGCCGCCAGAAAAAATACGATCAGACTATCTGATCTGAGTCTTTTTCAGGCTGCCCCCGTTAGGAAGGCGGCCTGTGTCTTGATAAAAATCCTGCTCCAACTGTGTGATTACTCCTCGATTCCGGCCTCGCCATAGTAGCGGGTGCAGCCTCTCCGACACGAGAGGAAACAACGTGAATCACATAAACCAGACTACCTATACCACCGCCGGTGGTGTCCGCATCAATCACCAGCAACAAGTCTGTGATGGTAAAGCAGAGATGAACCGTCGACTGGCGCTACTCGACAATTATTGTGGCATGGCGATGGTTTGCGGCGTTGATTATCCGGGCCGTTACCGTCGCCACGAACGGGTTTTTACCACTCCCCCTGTCCGTATTACCGCCCGCCAGCAAGCAGTTCGTATTGAGGCGCTTAATGCGCGTGGTGAATTGCTGTTGCACGAATGTCACAGGGCGCTTGCTGGTGACAGCTCCGACTATCTGCTTGAGTCAGTGTCAGAAACCAGCATTGTCTGCAGGGTGACAACATCGAATGGCTTTTTTGCCGAAGAGATGCGAACCCGTCAGCCCAGCGTGTTTTCGATTCTGCGACGCCTGATAACACATTTTTCCAGCGTCCACAGCCAGTTGCTGGGTCTGTACGGCGCGTTTGCCTATGATCTGGCATTCCAGTTTGAGTCGATAACGCAGCGCCAGCACAGGTCCAGTGATCAACGCGACCTGGTTCTGTACCTGCCCGATGAAATCCTGACGGTGGACAGTGACAGTGGTGCGGGTGTAATCCACCGCTTCGATTTCTACTGTCGTGATAGTGCCGGTCAGGTGTTTACTACCGGGGGCCTGAATCGGCAGGGCAAGGCAGTGCCACCTGAGGTTGATACTACCGCCCGTTCTTGTGCCAGCGTCGCCAGCCTGCATCAAACGCAGGCCACAGTTGCCAGCGACCATCAGCCCGGAGAGTACGCCGCTGTCGTCGACAAAGCCAGGGCCCGTTTTAAATGCGGCGATCTGTTTGAAGTGGTGCCGGGTCAGACATTCTCCACCGAGCTGCAGTGTCAACCGTCAACAATTTTTGACAGGCTCAGGGCCAGTAATCCGTCTCCCTATGCTGCGCTGATCAATCTGGGTGAGCAGGAATATCTGGTGTCTGCGTCACCCGAGATGTTTGTGCGAGTCAGGCCTGATGCGTCTTTGGGTGACCTGGTGGAAACCTGTCCCATCTCTGGCACCATTGCCCGGGGCAGCGATGCAATGGAAGATGCCGATCGTATCCGGCAACTGCTGAATTCGAGCAAGGATGAAGCCGAGTTGTCGATGTGTACAGATGTCGATCGCAACGATAAGAGCAGGGTCTGCGTGCCAGGCAGTGTTCGCATTGTCGGGCGCCGTCAGGTAGAGCAGTACTCAAAATTGATACACACCGTTGATCATGTGCAGGGTCGATTGCAGTCCGGTTTCGACGCGCTGGATGCGTTCCTGTCTCACACCTGGGCGGTGACGGTAACTGGCGCTCCGAAACAGCGGGCGATGCAGTTTATTGAAGACCATGAAAAAACACCGCGTTGCTGGTACGGCGGTGCGTTTGGTCATCTGGGATTTAATGGGGCCATGGACACTGGTCTGACTATACGCACGGTGCAGATACGGCAGGCGGTGGCGCAGGTGCGGGCGGGCGCGACGCTGCTGCAGGACTCCGATCCGGTGGCGGAAGAACAGGAAACCCGCCTGAAAGCATCTGCCTTGCTATCAGTGCTGCAACCAGCGATGAAGAATACGGACTCACCCGGGAACAAGGGTTCAACGTCAATTTCGTCAGCAACGGGCATTGGCCTGAAGGCTTTGATGATTGATCATCAGGATTCCTTTGTTCACACACTGGCAGCCAGTTTTCGGGCGACAGGTGTTGATGTAACCACCTTGCGGCCTCAAGCTGCACGAGCCGCATTGCAGAAGCAGGCATTTGATCTTGTCATTTTATCACCCGGGCCGGGGCGGCCAGCCGATTTTGATTGCAATACCACGCTGGCGCTGTGCGAAACGCTGGACCTGCCTGTATTTGGCGTCTGCCTGGGTTTACAGGCAATGATCGAATACGCGGGCGGGTCCCTGGCGCTGCTGTCACGGCCAGTACACGGCAGTGCCTCGCCGATAGTGCATCAGGGCGGCAGGCTGTTTGATGGCGTCATGAGTCCCTTTAATGCGGGGCGTTATCATTCAATTCACGCGGGTCAGGTGCCTGATGACTTTGTTGTCAGTGCGCGCAGCAGTGATGATCACTGTGTGATGGCAATAGAGCACAGAACCAGGCCCTGGAGCGCGGTGCAATTTCATCCCGAGTCATTGCTTACGCTGGCCCAGAGTGCCGGTGATCGGCTGATCCGCAATGTTGCACAGGCGTCAGCGCTGGCGCGTCGCTTCCCGCCTGCGCAATACACGGGCGGGAATCACGGATAACAGCAATGCAATAGCGAGGTAAACATAAAAGGGTATATGCACTTCATGCAGATGGGCATCGGCGACGGTGCCCAGCGCAATATCGGTGGCAGCGCTGCCATCGGCCAGCTGCAAGCGATAATCCCGGTTCATCTGGCCGCTAAAGACAAACCAGCCCTGCGCATCGGTGCTCAGCTCAGTGGCATCGTCAGTCTCGCCAGCTGGCACGGAAATTGGCTCTATCAACAGTGCCGTATTAACCAGAGCAGTGCCATCGGCACGGCGCACCTGTCCCATCATCTGCTCGCGGTCGGTGAAGATGTCAAAGCTTATGTCCTGTGACAGGCTGCGGTCCTGCACGTATCCGGACAGCTGAAATATCAGCAAGGCAGCACCGGCAACGATGAGTCCGATATTGACGAGCCGGCTGGCAAGGTCCCAACCACGAACCTGTTGCCAGGCGCGTATGGCGAATGCCATCACCATAAGCGCCGCAATCTGGCCAAATTCGACACCCACATTAAACAACAGAATTTTGCTTAACAGGGCTGGGTCGTCGGCCAGTGTGACTTCCTGCAGTCGGGCGGACAGGCCAAAGCCATGAATGAGGCCGAAAATGAACACCATCAGCAACAGGTTTGGTGCCTGCACCCCCAGCCAGCGCTGGAAACCATTCAGATTTTCGAAACCTTTATAGGCAACGGTGACGGCGATGACCGCGTCAATCAAATAATGATTGGCAGTAATGCCGGCATAGGTTGCAGCAATCAGGGTCAGGGTATGGCCAACAGTAAACGCGGTGACAAATCTCAGAATATCGACAAAGCGGCTCAGGAAAAACATGACGCCAAGCAGAAACAGCAAATGATCATAACCGCTTAACATATGCTCAGCGCCTGTCCACATGACTTCCAGATAGCCGCCTGATGCCATGCGTTCACGGGCGGTTTCGGTCATGTCGTGCGCCAGCCCTGCCAGTGGCGATGACATCAGTAAAATGCCTGCCAACGCAGTCAGGATAAATTTGCCAGCAGCCGGTCCTGGTGAGTTGTCGTTCTTGTTCAGGGCAGTCACCTTGTGTTTCAGATGTTGTTGGAAAAGCTGTCGATGCCGGTTAATCTTGCCGCAAGGGCCTGTTGTTTTCAATCAGATCACGGTGCAATCCGTGTAATCAGTGCATTCATTGCGCGGCGTGCGTAAAATGCAGGCATTGAGCGGACTGAAACCGTCTGCTGCCCTATGTTCAGCCTCAGAGCAAAGCACCGTTTGTACAGGAAGCCGTATGTCTGAATCAAGCTCAGTACCCCCCGAAGCGCCAACAACTGATATCTGTCAGCGATTTTTGTTCGCCGATGACGATGTGCGTGGCGAAATTGTCCGTTTGACGCGCAGTTACACCGATACCGTCAGCGATCATGGCTATCCCCCTGCCGTGCGCACTCTGCTGGGCGAGTTTCTGGCAGCGGCAGTGCTGCTGGGGTCCGCCATCAAATATGATGGGCGCCTGGTGTTGCAGGTGCGCGGTGACGGTGAACTGAACCTGGTAATGTCGGAGTGCACCAGCGAGGGTGCCATTCGGGGCATTGCCAGATTCGAAAAAGTCCCCGAGAGCGCTGATTTTGATGCGCTTGCCGGTGAGGGCCTGTTGGTGATTACCGTTGACTCAAGACGTGCGGATCCCTACCAGGGCATCGTGTCGCTGGAAGGCGGCTCACTGGCGGCGTCTTTACAGACCTATTTCGAACAATCGGAACAGTTGGAAAGCTGGTTTTATTTCGCTGTTGATGACAATCAGGTATGCGGATTTTTGCTGCAGCAATTGCCGGGCTCGACGGCTGCCAGCGACGACGGTACGCGCGAGCAGCGTTGGCAACACCTGGTTACCCTGGCACAAACCCTGACCACCAGCGAAATGCTGGCGCTGAGCAATGAAGAATTACTGCATCGCCTGTATCACCAGGAAAATGTGAAACTGTATCCGCCCCGAGAGTTTCACTATCAATGCAGCTGCTCTCGCGAGCGCACCGCACGAGCTCTGGTATCCATTGGCAAAGAAGAAGTTGATAGCATCATTATCGAGCAGGGCGAGGTCAGCATTGCCTGCGAGTTCTGTGGCACGGACTATCGCTTCGATGCGTCGGAAATCGCGTTGTTATTTCAGGACAGGGGTGACCTGTTACACTGAGCGGCACTAGCAGATAAATAAGTCAGGTTTAATTGAGGAGCATGGGAATGCAGGGATTTGTGATCAGGACAGGCATTTTTGGTGTGGCAGCACTGATGTTGGCAGCATGCTCCGGGGCCGGATCAGGCGATCCGGCGCCACTGGAAAACCCGGCTGTTTATCAGAACCAGCAGGGGCCCTATCGTAGCGAAAACGTACAGGTTGTTTTGCAACCCACAGAACGCACGGAAATCAAGGCTGTCATGCAGCAGGATCAGGTGCTGATGTATCAGTGGGTTTCCAGTGCGCCCGTCTATGTCGACTTCCACGGCCATGACCCGGATGACGATTCCTACTGGTATCGTTATCGAGAACAGGAGCAGAGTATGAACTCCTTTGGTAGCCTGGTGGCGCCGGTCAGCGGTGAGCACGGCTGGTACTACCGGAATGATACCGACGCAGAAATTGTGATTGACCTGCGGGTGAGCGGCTATTTCGAACAGGTCAGAGATTTGGGCATTTTTGCCAACCCTGAAACTGAGCCTGAAGCTGATACCGGCGCCTGATAAGGCGCCGACGTTTCAGCGACGCGCACCCACTGTGTCAAAAAAATTCATGACTTTTCGCATGTTGGTGCGATTGCTGGCAATAAAATCAGTGTGATCCGCGCCTTCCAGCTCGATATAGAGGTGCGGCATACCAAGGGACCGCATGGCTGCCACCCACTGGCGGGTTCTTTCTACCGGGACCAGTTCATCTTCGGTGCCCTGAAGGACCAGTATCGGTGTGTCCCGTATCGGGGATAACACGGTGGGCGAAAGATCAGCTCGTGGCGCCGGTGCTGCAACCGCCAGGGCGGCAAACATACCCGGGTTCCTGACAGCGATGTGGTAGGTACCGGCGCCGCCCATGGAGTGGCCCCACAGGTAAGTGCGTTCTTCATCAACACTGAATTCGTTCCTGACCAGCGCAATCACATTCATCACATCGGCTTCGCTATGTTCGGCGTGAACAGCTGTTTCGGTGGGGCGAGAACCATACCAGCCGCGTCTGACATATCCCAGTGGTGTGACCACGATAAAACCGTACGCCTCCGCGTAGTCCAGTAAGCCGTCGTAGCCCATCAGCCAGTCGTAAGTTCGTCCCAATCCATGCAGAGACACTACCAGCGGAGACGGTGAGCCTGCCGTGTAACTGGTTGGTACAAAAACAGCATAAGGCAGCGTTTCGCCCGTGGGTTCAAAGGTATAACTTCGGTGCTGAACGCGCTCATCCGTTATCATGCTTTGATCGTCTGCGATTTCACGTGCAGCCTGCACAGAATTGCATGACAGCAGCACGGGCAGCATCGCCATTGTAATGACAGCTGATTTCAGGAAATTTTTCATGTTCTGTGCTCCTCGGTCATGAATGATTCGAAAGCCTGCGCAGCACGCTCAAGCCCGGCATCGTCTATGTCAAGGTGTGTGACCAGTCTGACGCTGTCGCGGCCCAGACAGTCTGCCTTGATCCGGTGTTGTTCCAGCCATTGTGCCAGCCGTTCCCGGTCCAGCCCGTCTACCTTGATGAAGATGATGTTGGTTTGCGGCATTGCCAGCGTGTAACCGGCGTTGGTGAGTCTCTGGGCCAGTTCATTAGCGCGCCGATGATCGTCTGCGAGGCGTTCGACATGGTGCTCAAGCGCGTGCAGGCCGGCTGCTGCCAGCAGACCGCTCTGGCGCAGGCCGCCGCCGCAGACTTTGCGCCAGCGCCTGGCCTGTTCGATGAAATCCGCCGGTCCCAGCAGGACCGAACCGACCGGAGCTCCCAGACCTTTTGACAGGCAGATGGACACAGTATCAAAGTGACGGGTAATGTCTGCCACTGGGCACTGCAGGGCGACGGCCGCATTAAAAACGCGGGCGCCGTCCAGATGCAGTTGCAGGTTATTGGAATCGACCAGTGCCCGGGCCTGAGCAAGATACTGTAGCGGCAGTACCTGGCCGTGAACGGTGTTTTCCAGACACAATAGTCGGGTACGGGCAAAATGGCAGTCATCCGGCTTGATGGCGGCGAGCACCTCATCAAGGTCCAGTGCGCCGGCCGCAGTCATTGGCAGTGGCTGTGGCTGAATGCCGCCCAGGGCCGCAGCACCACCGCCTTCATAACGATAGGTGTGAGCCTGCTGCCCAACTATGTATTCGTCACCGCGGCCACAATGTGACAGCAAAGCCACCAGATTGGACTGGGTGCCAGACGGCATAAACAGACCGGCCTCCATGCCGGTCATGTTGGCCAGAGTCTGTTCAAGTTGCCTGACGGTAGGATCCTCTCCCCACACATCATCACCGACTTCGGCGTCAAACATGGCCTGGCGCATGGCCGCTGTGGGTTTGGTCACGGTATCGCTGCGCAGGTCGACCCAGGCAATGGTGTCGGTATCGGGCATGGTATCCTCGTACAGATTGAACGTGTGTCAATGGAAAGGCTTGGTCAGGTGATGCTAACTGATTCGGTTGCAGATTGCAGTCTCCGGCTGTCAGTCTCGGGGCCTCATGTATATGGCACCAGAGTCTGTTGGCGCACGCCATAGTCGCGTACCATTGATGGCCCATGAACAGTCTCTTTGACCATGCCTGGATTGTGAATTTTGAAAGACGCCCCGATTAATAGTCCGCTTGTACTGGCAGGTGCAGGCCACGCCCACCTGGTGTTATTCAGGCGCTGGCTCGACGATGGTTTTCGACCGCCTGCCGGGACAGTACTGATCAATCCGGGGCCTGACGCCTGGTATTCCGGCATGATGCCGGGTTTGCTGGCTGGCCGGTATACAGCGGCGGATTGTGCGATCGCATTGGCACCCTTGTGCCAGGCACTGGGTATCGAATTGATTGACGATAGTGTGGTGGCGCTAAATGCGGCTGGTAACGTGATCACGCTGGCAAAGGCAGGAGCTTTGTCTTATCAGACCCTGTCCATCAACACTGGGTCCAGGCCGCCGCCTCCGGTTCTGAATGATGGCAGCATCGATCTGGTGCCAGCCAAACCTTTCGCCGAGTTTTTTCAGCGCTGGCAGCTATGGCAGCGCGGGGAGGCGCCGGCGCGACTGGGCATTCTCGGCGGTGGTGCTGCGGCTGTGGAGCTGGCACTGGCATTGCGTAAAAGCCTGCCGGCCAGTGACGTGCATGTGTTCAGTGGACGGGCGTTGCTTGAGGGTCATGCGTGTGGACTGATGCACCGCGCGCGCAACCTGCTGTTGGCGCGCGGTGTCAAGCTGCGAGAGGATGTCTACATTGATCAGCTGCGTCAGGGGCAGGCGATGAATGGTGAGCGCCCGCTGCAACAGCTCGACGCACTGATACTGGTCAACGGTGCCGCTGCGCAGAGCTGGTATCAGGATAGTGGACTGATGTGTGATCAGAGTGGTTTCATTCGTGTTGACGATACGCTGAGATCGACAAGCTCGTCTGACGTATTTGTGGCCGGCGACAGTGCTGCACATGCAGGCAGTCAAAAATCAGGTGTTTATTCTGTGCGACACGGCGCAGTGCTTGCCCGCAATATCAAGGCGAAACTGACCGGTGGTGAGCTGACAGCTTACCGGCCGCAGAAAAGCGCATTGGCGCTGTTGTCGACCGCCGATGGCGGGGCCCTGGTGCATTACGCGGGCTTTACATTGAGTGGCAGATTGATAGGCAAGTGGAAGAACCACCTTGACCAGGGGTTTATGAAAAAGCACCGCCTAACGGATGCCCGTTAGGTTGTGGCAGGAATGTTCAGATTGAATGCCCCCAGTGGGTAGGGTTGACCATTGATCAGCAGTTCTATCTGATGTTTGCCAGCATAGAGTTTGCGTGTTGTCATCGGCGCCAGTGAAATGTGTTTGCTGACTGTGACGGACTGATTGCTGTCAAGGCTGGTCTGGGTAAGCTTAAACACTTTGGCGCGGGCAGCGCCATTGGCTTTGACAAAATGCACCTTAAAATCGATCAGTAACATCTGCCGCTGGCCACTGTTATTCGTGAGTGTCGCGCTGAATTTGACGCGTTCACCCACATTCACATTGCCCGGCTGAATATTGATATCACCTGTTCCGATGTTGCTGGCTGACTTGAAACCAAAGATGGCCAGCGCGCGCGGCTGTCCTTCCTTGAGTTGGTTTCGCAGGGCATGCCTGACGATCCATTTTCGCTCGACACTGGCGTTCCTGAACCAGTTCTCCGCAGTGGACAACAATATCAGCGGATGGTCTTTGCCTATGTCATTGAGGTTGTTGGCGACTGAACGGCGCACATAAAGTGAGTCATCGTCCCTGAGTTGCTCAAGTAGCGCCAAAACCGGCGCGGGGTCACGCTGAAACGCGGGCAATCGTGAGGCCCACGGCAATCGTGGCCGGGTGCCTTCGGACACCAGTCTTCTGACATGTTCACTCGGGTCGTTTACCCAGTTTTGCAGTCGTTTTAATGTGGCTTCCGGCTGTTGTTGCAGGAAGGGGCGGATACTGAACTCTGCGGTAAAGCGTTGCGTCAACTCGTACTGCGCACGCATTGATGTCTCGAAGTCCGCCAGGCCGTAACGGGCAACAAAAAATGTATGCGGCATGAACAGAAACGGCGCCAGTGAACCACCTTCACGGTCCTGTGTGGGGGAGGTTTCGCTGACTGCCGGTTTGGCGGTTGGCAACGATGCCAACAGAATATCGATAGCCTCGGCATAATTGTCTGGCAGTGCATGAAACAGTCCGTCCGCCATATGCCAGCCACGTGGCATCAGTTCCAGGCTGTCGTAATCCGTTAGCACATAATCCAGAAAGATTTGACGTCTGAAAGAGGGATATGTGGCGCTGATCATGTCGGCAATACGATGCGCTATTTCCGGGCCGTACTGGTTTTTCAGCGGTTCTGCCATCGATTTGGTACTCTGTTTCTGTTCTCAATTTACGTTCTTTCGGGTTATGGCCGCATGACTGTGCGTTTGCTTTCAAACAGCGACCAGATGAAACCCACTGCAGCACCGACAGTGAAGTCGTCCTCAAACAGGGGGCTGTCACGATTTTCCGCGCCGTGATGGAAGCTGGTCTGAATACCCGCAATTATCCGTGCCTTGTCATTGATGTGCCAGGTACCGGAGAAATTGACGCCGGTGCCAAAGTACCCTGATGATGCCTCAAACGGCGTGCGGGTAGCGGTAGCAAATTCGGTTTCTACATCGTAAAAGTAGCCATGCACATCACGCGTTGCCCATACCGGTCTGATCGAAACGGTCGCTTCAAGTTGTGGTGACAAAAACCCGTAGTGGCGATAGCGCAGCATGGGTTCAAAGACATAACCATGATGGTCTACACCGCTGAAGTCTGTCGACAAGGCAGCGCGTGCCTGTAATGACAGTTCAAGCTCACTGTAGCTGGTGTCGCTGAACTGAAAATCAGCCAGGCTGAAGACCAGCTGGGGACCGACTTCAAAAATAAAGTCGAGATCGGGCATGCCTTCACGTAGCTCGTTACCATCACTGTCTGCATCAAAGGCGGCAGCGAAAGACAGAGACAGTTCGTAAAAATTGTTTTCGGCGGCAACTGCGCGCGCTGTCTGGCCGTCCCCTATGCGCAACACATCGCCACGGTAGACCACGTACGGCAGGCCCAGGCCGCGGGTCTGGTGCTGTGATGATCCAGGGTAATGCGGTTGAACCAGCACACCGGCCCCTGCACCGAGCTCCCACAGTGGCTTCTCAAGCATCACCGGTTCAGCCTCCTCAGCTGCCAGCGCTGGCCAGGGCAGAATGGCAAGAGCGGCGATAACCGCGGCGAAAGGTTTTCTTTTGCTGGGAATGTTGTGAAAACTGATCATAGGGTTCCAGTGATGTCTGATAGAGTACTGCTGATTCGGTAACCGGCCTCGGCGAGTCGCAGCCTGGCAGTTTGTCTCATATTGCTTTGATAATCGTTGCTCAAGGTGATGCTGTC
Source organism: Pseudohongiella acticola (assembly GCF_001758195.1). Classification (NCBI taxonomy): domain Bacteria; kingdom Pseudomonadati; phylum Pseudomonadota; class Gammaproteobacteria; order Pseudomonadales; family Pseudohongiellaceae; genus Pseudohongiella; species Pseudohongiella acticola. The sequence goes on along the minus strand of NZ_MASR01000001.1, from coordinate 1,230,943 downwards.
TGGCCTTTGCCCCCTGCTTTCACCGCGTCGCACCTCGGCGATCACGCGTTCAGGATAGACCTGCCGCAACAGAAGACTGCGGCTCTCCTGCAGCCAGAGAGTCGGGGCGAACGCCTGTTGCCAGGTCAGGCTGGCAGCTTGCCGGGAAACTGCCTGCAGATTGTCATTGAAATCAGAACCGCGCAAGGCCTGGTCCCAGATTGCGTGAAGATTGCCGCCGCGTGTCGATATGGCATTGCCACCGCGGTCGCCGGCGGGAAACAGTCTTGCTGATACCAGGCCACCGGTATGCAGCGGCTGGTGAATATCACCAATCAGGTGGAGCAGCCAGCACAGTGCAATGGCACGCTGTCCCGCATCGGTTTCGTGTTCAAGCTGCCACGCAGCCCGCTCCAACGCTGTCAGGACATTGCTGGCATGAGAAGCAAAGCGACTGTTGTCTGCCGGTGCGCCGGCAATGTCAGGCAGTGGCCTGGTTTCGATGTAGAGATTGCCCTGGACTGTCGCGTGATCACGTAGCCAGGCGCCCTCTATCCAGTGCCAGTCAGGCTGGTTGTAACGCGAACGAATGATCTCGGGCAAACCGCGGGCCAGGTCCGGCCAGACTGCCGCCTGACCCAGAAGCCAGCGGGTCTGCTCATCGCTGGAGGCAGCGCGAACAGCGTCAGGCATGGCTTGCTCAAAGTCGGCGGTAAAGCGAGGATGATGCTGTAATACCTCATGCCAGTACTCACGTTGTGTCTGAGTCAGGCTCTGATAGGCGACATAAACACTGAGCCGATGTCCGGTCGCGTCCCAGGCGTACAGTGGAGAAGCCAGCGCAAGTATCGGCAGCACGATGCAGATGCGGAGCCATGCAGGGAGTGGTTTGACGGCAGGCATGATGGTTCCCGGATTCAAAGTAATACAAGAAGACTGAATGAGCAGGACGAGTTTAGCAGACGCAGGCGGATTGCAGGTTCCGGGCGGGCAAAAAAATGCCCACGTGATGGCAGGTAATCCGCGCGCATCACGTGGGCTAGTATCACCCATCAATGGAAAAGGGGAGAGTCAGTTCCATTTCTAGCAACTGATAGGGGAATATCAGTGCTATGTCTGTAATAATGCATTGTGCGTGCCAGCTTTTATGCTGTATTGTTATCTTTATGATATGTAAAGAAATTAATTTTTATGGCGGTCTGAATGTTAATTCGGATCTGGATGTTTGAGTTTACAGCGCTCAGGTTGACGATACTTTTTGGTTCTTTTTATCGGTGTCTGCACCAGTTTGAGGCGGATCGTTGTGTTAGCTTGACAATATCGTGTCGTACTTGATGAATCGAGATATGTTTTATGGCTTCTTTTGATATACCGCCGACAGAAATCGAATTGACGGCTATTCGGGCACAGGGTGCTGGAGGCCAGAATGTCAACAAGGTGTCATCTGCCATTCATTTGCGATTTGATGTGCCGGCGTCATCACTGCCTGAGCATATCAAGGCTTTGGTGTTGGCGCGGCGAGACCGACGTATGACCTCGGAAGGCGTTATTGTGATCAAGGCGCAACGTTTCCGGACTCAGGAAAAAAACCGCGAAGACGCATTGCAGCGGTTACAGGCCCTGCTTGAGGATGCGTCGCGTACGGATGCGCCACGACGGCCGACGCGGGTTCCACGTTCGGCGAAACGAAAACGCCTTGAAGGCAAACGCAAGCTCAGTACCACCAAATCTTTGCGAAGCAAACCGAGTCCGGAATGACTACAATGGCAAAAACTTTCATGAGGCAGTGTGCATGACCACCCAACTAAGGCCTTTTCATCTCGCCATCCAGGTTCGGGATCTGGCAGAGGCGCATGATTTTTATGGTAAAAAGCTGGGGCTGCCCCAGGGGCGCAGCTCCGATCAGTGGATAGACTTTAACCTGTTTGGCCACCAGTTGGTGGTGCACGTAAACCCTGGTATCGGGTCGCAAGGGCAGGTTAACCAGAGCAATAATCATGTCGATGGCCATGGCGTGCCGGTGCCGCATTTTGGTGTGGTGCTGAGCATGGCGGAATGGGCCACACTGGCAGACAGGCTGCGCGCTATTGGCACAAAATTCATTATCGAGCCTTATATCCGTTTTAAGGGTGAACCCGGCGAGCAGGCGACACTGTTCTTTCTGGATCCATCCGGCAATGCGCTCGAGTTCAAGGCATTCAAGGACATTGAGACACAGCTGTTCGCGGTCTGAGCGATTGCCAAAAGGAAGCCTTTACCGATGAAGTTGACGATGCAAATACGCCAGTTGAGTCTGGTGCTGATGTTCTGTTGCGGCAATACACTCGCTAATGACGATGACCCGCGTGCAAGGGAGGCTGGCATCGCGCCGGGCATCTATCAACCCGGCACCCACAATGCCATTACTGATGTGTCAGGAGTGCAGGTAGGGCATGTCACGATCACTGCGGAAGACAATGTGCGTACCGGCGTCACTGCAATTTTGCCGCACACAGGGAACCTGTATCAGGACAAAGTACCCGCCGGATTTTCGCAGGGTAACGGCTATGGCAAGATGATGGGGACCACTCAGGTTATTGAGCTGGGTGAGATTGAAACGCCGATTCTACTGACCAATACCCTGTCCGTGCCGGAAGCGGCCGCCGGTGTCATTGAGTGGACGCTGGCGCAGCCCGGAAACGAAGCAGTGCGGTCGGTCAACGCCGTTGTCGGTGAGACTAATGATGGCCGTATCAATAATATCCGTTTGCGCGCGGTGCGACCGCAACATGCGCTTGCTGCCATTGAGGCGGCAGGTCCGGGCCCGGTTGAAGAGGGCAGTATTGGTGCCGGGATGGGCACGGTCAGTTTTGGCTGGAAAGGTGGCATCGGGACCAGTTCCCGGGTTCTGCCTCAGGAGGCCGGCGGTTTTACCGTGGGCGTGCTGGTGCAGACCAACTATGGCGGCGAATTGACAATAATGGGCACGCCCGTGCGCCGGCAGGATCTGCAGGTGCCAGGGGATCCGTTGGCGGTTGCCACCAGTCCGGATGGTTCAGTGATGATTATTATCGCCACCGATGCCCCGCTGTCTGACCGCAACCTTGAGCGCCTGGCTGCTCGCTCTTTTCTGGGCATTGCGCGCACTGGTTCAGTCATGTCGAACGGCTCTGGCGACTACGCACTGGCGTTCTCAACAGCCACCAGCGTCCGTCGTACGATCACGCGACGTGAGCAGTTACATACGCTGCAGGACTGGCCCAATGAGCATATGACCCCGCTGTTCCAGTCGGTTGTTGAAGCCACAGAAGAGGCTGTCTACAACGCGCTGTTTAAAGCCAGCAATGTTGATGGTATCAGCGCAGGACAATATCCGGCGATCCCCGTTGATGGCGTTCTGCAATTGCTCGGATACCCCGCCACAGGCCCCTGACTGCGGCGTCTGATTCATGTGTTGGGTCTCGCCGACATTAAAATTTCATTTAAATCAATGGCCTGTGATTTGGCATTCAAATCTGTTGCGCTTGCCCGACACCGGCTGACCAATCAAACGCCTTCTTTTTTCATAAGCTTCTGAATAGATTGAATATTTAATTCTGGCACGGCGGTTGCAACACCCTCAGTGCATCGGAACGGACACAAGCCGTGGTGTCTACGACCATCAGGATAGGAAACAGCAGGAGCTGAATATGAAAAGAACGACAATACAAACCCTCTGCATCATTGCAGGTCTGACAGCAGGCTCATACTCAACTTCGTTGTTGGCCAACGAAACTGGGCCCTACGTCGGTGGTGCTTTGGGCCTCGTCAGCGTCGACGACAGCGAATTTGACGACGACAACAACGCTGCCCAACTATTTGCTGGGTGGCAGTTAAATCCTTATTTTGGCATCGAGGGCGGTTATACCGACTTCGGTGAGGCTGGAGGAGATCTCGCTGAATCCGAGATCGACGGCTACAGCCTGGCGGCTACAGGGCGACTGCCGCTAACCGACAGCTTTGCGTTGATCGCAAAAGCAGGACGCTTCTGGTGGGACAGTGATGTCCGCGTGGGGCCGTTTAGTGAGTCCTTCAGTGGTAGTGAACTGACATACGGTGTAGGCGCTCAGTTCAGCATCACTGAGAGTCTTGATTTACGCGTGGCCTATGATCGACTGGACGTTGATCTGGGAGAAGATGAAATCGGACCGATCGCAGGTGGCGATTTCGATTCCAAAGTTGATGTGTTGTCAGCGGGCCTGAAGTTTACCTTCTGAACACGACGACAGTTTCAACATGGATGTGTGCAAGGATGTAAGTGAAGTTGTGACAAGGATGTTAACACGGATGTGTTAATGGTCAGATAAGCGCACACGGGAAGGAATCCCGTGTGCGCTTTTTCTGTATCAGTACACTTCAAACAGTCCGGCGGCGCCCATGCCGCCGCCGATACACATCGTGCAGACCACGTATTTGGCACCACGACGCTTCCCTTCAATCAGTGCATGGCCGACCATACGCGCACCGCTCATTCCGTAAGGATGGCCAATCGAAATCGCGCCACCGTTCACATTCAACAGGTCATTGGGGATGCCCAGTTTGTCGCGGCAATACAGAACCTGAACCGCGAAGGCTTCATTCAGTTCCCACAGCCCGATGTCATCCATTTTCAGGCCGAAGCGCTTGAGCAGTTTGGGGATGGCAAATACCGGACCGATACCCATTTCATCCGGTTCGCAACCGGCCACCGCCAGGCCCCGGTAAGCGCCCAGTGGTGTCAGACCTTTCTGTTCGGCCAGTTTGCTGTCCATGATGACACTTGCTGACGCGCCATCGGAAAGCTGGCTGGCGTTGCCGGCAGTAATACAGCCGCCTTCAATGACAGGTTTCAGGCCCGACAGCCCTTCGATGTTGGTTTCCGGGCGGTTGCCTTCGTCTTTTGCCAGTGTGACCTTTTTGAAACTGACTTCGCCGGTTTCCTTGTTCATGCCCCCCATGTTGGACTCCATGGGCGCCAGTTCCTGGTCAAACTTTCCGGCAGCCTGTGCGGCAGCTGTACGCTGCTGGCTCTGCAAACTGTATTCGTCCTGGGCTTCGCGGCTGATGTTGTAACGCTTGGCAACCACCTCTGCCGTCTGCAACATCGGCATGTAGGCGTGTTGTGACATGGCAACAACGTTGTCATCGACAGTTCGGTATTTGTTGCGGTGGTCGTTCTGCACCAGACTGATGGATTCCATACCGGCGCCAATAACAATCGGCATGTTGTCGCAGACGATCTGTTTGGCTGCTGTGGCGATTGCCATCATGCCGGAGGCACATTGACGGTCCATGCTCATACCGGAGACAGAGCTGGGCAGACCGGCGGCCACGGCGGCCAGACGACCGATGTTGTAACCGGTGGTACCCTGCTGTACGGCGCAACCCATGACCACATCATCGATTTCATCCGGTGCAATGCCGGCGCGGCTGACGGCTTCGCGAATCGCGTGCGCGCCCAGCGTCGGGCCATCGGTGTTATTGAAAGCGCCTCGATAAGCTTTGCCAATCGGGGTGCGCGCCGTCGCGACGATCACAGCTTCTTTCATGATGAATCCTTTGATTTATAGTGTTAATTCGTAACATCACAGCAATGCGGGAGACCCTGTCCGCTGTGATCTGCGAGTGACTGAGCGTTTGTTCGGGTTTTGCATCGTCGCCAAGTGTAACGTAAAAATCACACAACGGAAAATAGCCGTGTCCGGGCAGCAAATAAAGCGTGCCAGTCAACCTTTATGGGCGTCTGTCGCAGCCCCGTTGTAACCGGCGCAAGCGCTATTGTGCGATATCAGACGCTGTGCTAGCGTCAGCAAATAAATGGATGAACGGTCTGGTTGTCTTCCCCTGCGGGCCGTGTCCGGTTGCTGTGCCCGATTGCTGATATCGGCCCGGTAGACCGGCTGAACAAGAAAATTTAATAGCGTTATTTTCCCCCGGAGGAAGTCATGAAAAAACGTTTGTTAACCGCGTCGTTGTCGGTGCTGGCTGCACTTAGCTTCAGTGCCAGTGCCCAGCAGACCAGTGAGCGCGTGGGCGATTTTGCCCTGCTGGATCATGAAGGCCTGTTTCACCACATGGCCTGGTACGATAATCACAAAGCCGTCGTGCTGATGGTGCAAACCAATAACAGCACGGCAGTACAGCAGGCCCTGCCCGAATTCCAGGCTGCCAAAGCAGCTCATGCTGATGATTTCCAGTTTTTCATGCTTAACCCCCTGGGGGAGTCACGTGATTCGGTCGTCGCTACCGTGTCGTCACAAGGTCATGACATACCTGTGCTGATTGACGATGCCCAGATTGTTGCAGATGCACTGGGTGTGCGCGCAGCAGGCGAAGTACTGGTGCTGGACCCACGCAGCTTTCAGGTGACCTATCGCGGGCCGGTCAGTGGCCTGGCAACAGCCCTGCAGGAGATAGATGCCGGCAATGCCGTGACAACGTCGTCATTGGCCGTGACCGGAGAGGCGATCAGCTACCCGGCGCGCGATGCCGATATGGCACGAACAATATCCTATAGTGAAGAAGTGGCACCGATTCTGGCGGAAAATTGCGCCAGCTGTCACCGGGAAGGCGGAATTGCGCCGTTTGCCATGGACAGCCATGCCATGGCTCAGGGCTGGTCACCCATGATTCGTGAAGTGCTGATGACCAAGCGTATGCCGCCGGGTCAGATCGATCCCCATGTTGGCGATTTCACCAATGATTACGTACTGAGTGTGGACGATCAGCAAACCCTGCTGCACTGGATCGCTCAGGGTTCACAGAAAGACGGTGACCAGGACCCGCTGGCCATGCTGGAATGGCCAGCAACCGAATGGGCTTTTGGTGAGCCGGATCTGATTGTGAAAGTGCCGGCGCAGAGCATCCCGGCGACGGGCGTACTGGATTATCGTAGCGTGGTAGTGCCGTTTGAGGGGCTGACCGAAGACCGTTGGGTCCGTGCCAGTCAGTACATTGCGGGTGATCGCACGGTACTTCACCATACCCTGAACAGTATACTGCCTCCCGGCTCTGATGGCCGCGGCAGCTTCCTGGGTGGTGGCAATCCTGACGAACCCAGCATCACCGCCTATATCCCTGGTGCTGCGCCGTATCATGAGCCAGAAAACACCGGTGGACTGCTGCGTGCTGGCTCACAATTGGCGCTGCAGCTACACTACACCACAACCGGGCGCGAAACGGTAGATGAGAGTGAGATAGGTATCTGGTTCTATCCCGAAGGCTATGTGCCAGAGAAACGCATGTCTGGACAGTGTGCCTGTATCTTCACGCCGACCTGGACCAACATTCCACCGAATGATCCAGACTTCGAAATGGCGCAGACAATTACTGTGCCACGTGACGCCTACCTGCATTCATTCCTGCCGCACATGCATTTCCGCGGCAAGCGTATGCGTTTCGAAGCGCAATACCCTGATGGTAGCAGTGAGGAGCTGATCAATATTGCCAACTACAATTACAATTGGCAGTTAAGTTACAAGCTGCGCGAACCCAAGCTGGTACCTGCCGGTACCAAAATTGTCGCCACAGGCGCTTTCGACAACTCCAGCCAGAACAAGGCCAACCCGGATCCGGAGCGTTCGGTACCTTGGGGTCTGCAAAGCTGGGATGAGATGTTCTTCGGTGCGGTCAATTGGCAGTACGTAGATCAGAGCCCGGCGACCGAAGTCGCTGCGCAGTAATACGCAGCTCAACTGAAAAGGGGACGGAGGGATTTAATCCTTCGTCCCCTTTTTCTTTGCACACGCCTCACGAAGTCAGCGCCTGGCGGCTCGCGGCTGCAGAGGGGGAGGTTCCTCGGGTACACCCTCGCTCACAACCCCCTCCACATCCGGCCTGGATCCTCGTCAGTGGAAGATCTGCTCAAGCCAGCCACGGCAGGCGTTTCCGAAACGAAGCGCTTCGGGACTTCCATGGACCGACAACACTGGAGCGAAAGGACCAGCGTGATCTACAGCAGTTCGTAGCCGGACACTGCCCCCGGCCCCAGCGGCAAGCCCAACCAGATCCATAGCATGGTCAGGATCAAACCCGTCACCATCATCCAGATACTGTAAGGAATCATTGTCGCAGCCAGACTGCCCAGCCCGAAGTCTTTCTGCCAGCGATGACAGAAGGCCAGGATCAGTGGAAAGTAAGGCATCAGTGGCGTGATGATGTTGGTGGCACCGTCACCAACACGGTAGGCGGCGGTGGCCATTTCCGGTGAGATGCCCAGCAGCATCAGCATGGGCACCAGCACCGGTGCCAGCAATGCCCACTTGGCACTCGCTGAACCGATGAGCAAGTTGATCATGCCGGTCAGCAATATGATCAGTGCCATCAGGATCGGCATTGGCAACGACGTCGCCTGAATGACTGCGGCACCATTGATGGCAAAAATCAGACCCAGGTTGGACCAGTTGAACATGGCCACAAAATGCGCTGCCGCAAAGGCCAGCACCAGGTAATAGGACAGGTCTGCCATCGCTTCTGACATCATGCGCACGACATCGCGGTGTGAGCTAACACTGCCGGTGGCACTGCCATAGGCCCAGCCGCTGGCCAGAAACAGAATGAAAAAGGCAGCAACCAGTGACTGATAAAAAGGCTGCATGCTGGCGGCACCGGCATCCTCATTGATCAGCGGTGTGCCGGGCGCAAAACACAGCAGCGCCCAGACCAGAATGACCCCAAGCGACGCCAGTCCAGCCCGTCGCATACCCTGGTGCTCGCTGTCACTGAGCACGTCCGATTCACGTTGCGCCAGCGCCGCCGAGCCTTTGTTCTCCTCCGACAAGGGTGCCAGACGGGGCTCAATCACTTTATCAGTGACGTACCAGATCACCGGCAGATAGATGAAAGTCATGGCGGCAATAAAATACCAGTTGCCTGCAATATTCATCACCCAGCTGGTATCCAGCGTCACGACCGCAGCCTCGGTGATTCCAAACAACAGGGCATCGAGCTGACCCGGAATCAGGTTGGCGGAAAAACCGCCGGACACGCCGGCAAAACCGGCGGCAATACCGGCGATCGGGTGTCGACCGGCGGCGGCAAAAACGACCCCGGCCAACGGTATCAGAACGACATACGCCGCGTCGGCGGCAAGGTTGCCCACCATGGCCAGCAGCGCCACCACCGGCGTCAACAGAGCTGCCGGTGCGGCTTTGACCGCGCTGCTCATGACCGCTGCAAACAGGCCGCTGCGCTCCGCGACACCGGCGCCCAGCATCACCAGCAGGACATAACCCAGAGGATGAAAGTGAGTAAATGTTGTTGGCATTTCAACCAGCAGGCGTTGAATGTTGTCTGCGGATAGCAGACTGGCTGCTTCAATGATCAGTGGACTGCCATCAACCTCAAACTGGGTAGGGTGCACTGCGCTCAGGCCAGCAAGCGCAGCAACCACACTGATGGCCACAACAAACAGAATAAGCCAGAAAAATATGAACACGGGGTCGGGCAGGCGATTACCGTTATATTCGATCCAGCCAAGAAAGCCGGGTTGTCGGGGAGTCACAGGGGGGGTCTGAGCCATGTTGAAGTCCTTTAACGGGATCTTGTGATGAAAGTCGGGCAGACAAGCTGATATGGCAGCAAGCATAGTTCAGCTGAGGCATTGGCGCAAACAGTCGATGACCGGGCAGGATGGCTGGCGTCCCTGGGAAGGGCGGGGAAGGCAGGAAAAGCCAAGTGACGGCAAAAAACGCCAGGGGCGCCAGCAGCTGGCGCTGAGTGGAACCCCTGACGGTGTTGCCTGCTTCCTGCTGGTGTTGATCGGTGCCTGCGACTGCAGTTGATTCGCTTGAACCGCATGTGGTTCGTTAATGAAAGTATAAACCATGTATGGTTCACTTGCGCGCAAGATTGGCAGCTTTTATCAGGAACGCCCGCGGCGACGTGCCGCAGCGGGTGTTTGCCCGCAAAATCGGCGTGGCTCAATCCACCATCATGCGTATTGAGAACGAAGATCAGAATGTAACGCTGGATACCCTGGAGCAGCTGTGCAAGGCGTTCCGCCTGGATGTGGGTGATCTGTTCCCCGCCGATCGTGACCCTGCCAGAAAAACCGGCGCCAGAGTCTACCCGCCCGCCATGCGGACACCGTCCGCAGCGTCGTCGGCCATGGTCCACGACTCGGCAAGGCAAAAAACCAAATCCAGCAAGTCTTGACCATTGGCTTGAGTCTCAGATAAAGCTCAGGGTCGCCAGGGCATTGGTCATGTTAAGCAGTAGAAACAGCATGGCAATGCGGCCCAGCGCCTTGCCCGGGTCTTCTCCGCGATAGGCGAACTTGATGCCTGTGAGCAGGGCAAACGTCCATGCCAGCATCAACCCGAGCAGGACCACATAAACCGTCCAGGCATCATCGGCTACGGCAAGGCTTCCTGACACAAAAAATGCCCCTGCACCAACCAGGTAGAGCGTCCAGTAAGTCAGGGCCAGACCATATTTTCCATTAATCAGGTGTTTCAGGTTGCTGGCGCTGTTCCGGTCCGGTTTACTGCTCATGCTCGGTTTGCTCGCTGTTGGTCGTTGCGCCTGGTTCTGGTTGCATCAAAAGGGTGTGACTGCGCGCAGCCGTATATTAGCAGTGCGCTGCCGCTGAACCAAACGCTCCGCCGCTACGGTGATCAGTTTGCGACAGTTGGCACGGACATTAACCGGTTCTGGGGGGTATAATGCGGCCAGAAGTCACGCTTAAGGTTTACTGAAGAGCCCACTATGTCCTCGCAAGAGCAGCCCTCGTCAAAACAGCCTGCGTCAAAGCAGCCGTCAAAAACAGGACCCGCGATCACAAAAAGCCATTTTTATGCCTATATCAGCAAGTTGCGCTGGCTACAGCGCTGGGGCATGAAACGCAACGTGATCAGCGAAAATGTCATGGAGCACAGCTGGGAGGTAGCCACTATCGCGCATGTGCTGGCGCTGGCGAAGAATCGTTATTTTGGCGGCAACGTTGATGTCAACGCCGTGGTGGTAGCGGCCTTATACCATGACTGCAGCGAAGTCATTACCGGTGATATGCCGTCGCCGATCAAATATCACTCGCCGGAGATCACCAAAGCCTACAAGGCCATTGAACACCAGGCAGATCATGAACTTCTGAACCTGCTGCCTGAGGACCTGAAGGCGGATTTCCGGCCGGTGCTGGTGGAAGCGGAAATTTCCGCAGAATATCACTCGTTGATCAAGTCTGCTGACACCATATGCGCTTACCTTAAATGCAAGGCCGAGGTACAGGCCGGTAACCCGGAATTTCGCAAGGCAGAAGAAGATGTGCACAAACGCCTGGAGCGGGACGACTGTCCCGAGGTGAAGTATTTTCTGGAAACTTTTGCGCCCAGCTATGGCCTGACTCTGGATGAGCTGTTGCGGTAATGGCAGTCATAAGCAGGAGTATGTGTTGACAGGATATCTGGTTTTTTTGCGGCAACACTGGGCATTATTGGGCTTCGGGTTTACGGCTGTTTTCTGGGGCAATTTCGGGCAGTCGTTTTTTGTTGCCTGGTTTGGTGCTGACATTCAGCGCACGCTGGGCCTCAGTGCCGGTGAGTACGGCACGGCCTATTCGCTGGCAACACTGGTCTCGGCGGCGACCGTGGTGTGGGCGGGCGGTCTGATCGACCGCCTTCCGCTACGGTCGTATGCGGTGGCGGTGGCACTGGGACTGGCAGTAGCATTGACCGTGCTGTCGCAGGCAAACGGTCTGGTGACGCTGCTGATCGGTTTTTTTCTGTTGCGACTGTTTGGCCAGTCGCTGCTGCCGCATGGTGGCATGACCTCGATGTCACGTTACTTTGTCGCTGAACGCGGCAAGGCCATCAGTGTGGCCATGTCGGGCGTTCCGTTGGGGGAGATTGTACTGCCGCTGATGGCAGTAGCAATGATCGCCGCCATTGGCTGGCAGGCGAGTTTTGGCCTGATTGCAATAGCCGCTGTTGTGGTCCTGATACCCTTCATGCTCTGGCTGTTGAAGCGCAGCAATATACCGGCAACACCACCGATGCCTGCTCGTCAGCCGGGGCAGACAGCCACCGATGTCGACAATGGCGGCGCCGGACGTCGGGAGATGCTGCGCGACTATCGCTTCTGGCTGGCCTTACCTGGCCTGATGGCAAACCCCTTTCTGATCACTGGCGTCTTTATCCATCAGAACTTTCTGGTGACAGACAAAGGCTGGAGCCTGAGCTGGCTGGCGACCTGTTTTATTGTTTACGGTGCCGTGCACTGGGTCAGCTCGCTGGTGTCCGGGGTATTGGTGGATCGTTTCAAAGGCCCGCGACTGGTCGGCATTTTTCTGCTGCCAATGCTATTGAGCATGCTGATTGCGGCGCTGATGCCGGGGGACCTGGCGGCGCTCTTAATGCTGGCATTGCTGGGCATGTCAGCCGGTAGCAGCCCGCCGATTACCGGCTCGCTATGGCCTGAAATCTACGGCACGCGTAAACTGGGTGCAATCCGCTCCATGATGATGGCGATCATGGTGCTGGCAACAGCGATCTCGCCGGTGCTGTTTGGCTATTTTATTGATCACGGTGTGGACGCCTATGGTTTGTTTGGCGTCTGCGCAGTATATGTATTCTTTGCGTCGCTATTGATGATGGCGTCGTATCCCAAAAACCCTACACCCGTACCAGGTGCCGAATGACTGACCAGACCGCAAAACTGTTTGAAGAACTGGTAGAGCTGAATTATCAGCTTTACAACAGCTTGTTTCTGACACTGCCCCTTGATGCCGTGGAACAGACCGGAACCCTGTTGCCGCTGATGGCTGAAGCGTGTGAACGCGGCCTGACGCAAGGCGATGATCCGCGACAGATCATCGGTGATTTTTTTGAACAACATCGGGATCACTTTACTCAGGATGAGCAGGTTCAGTTCTTGTTCAAGATCATTCAGTATGTAGAGCGCCAGGTCGTCCTGGTTGATGCGCTGGAGGATGCAGCCTACAGCCGCATTCATCATATTGAGGAAAAAAGCTCGCTGATGCGGCTGACCGAACGTGCTGAGGATGAAGGCCGTACGGAAAAACTGGCGCAGCTGTTGAAAAATTTCGGCGTGCGCGTGGTGCTCACCGCGCACCCGACGCAGTTCTATCCGGGGCAGGTGCTGGCGATTATTTCTGACCTCAGTGCCGCGATTGGTGATGCCCGCATCGCTGAAGTGCGAGACCTGCTGCAACAACTTGGCAATACGCCGTTCTTCAAAAAGCAGAAACCGACGCCCTACGACGAGGCGGTGCTGCTGACCTGGTATCTGGGCAATATTCTGTATCCCGCCATCGGCGACATTGTAGATCCGCTTGCCGCGCGTTACCCGGAGTCAATAAACAACAACAGCGAACTGATCAGTATTGGTTTCTGGCCGGGTGGCGATCGCGATGGCAACCCGTTTGTCACCACGGATACCACCTTACGAGTCGCCGCGCGTCTGCGACGTACCGTTCTGCAGTGTTACCACCAGGATCTGCGTGCATTAAAACGGCGGCTGAGCTTTCAGGACGTTTATGAGTTGCTGGACCGGCTGGAAAAACGAATACGTGATGAACTGGTCGAAAAAGCCGATCGCGAAGATATTACGCTCAGCGATATGATGGCAGCGTTGGAAGAAGCAGAGACGTTGATCGTCAAACGCTATCAGTCCATGTATCTTGAGCCACTGCGCTCATTCCGGCGCAAATTGACGCTGTTCGGTTTCCATTTCGCCAGCATCGATATTCGTCAGGACAGTCGGGTAATCACCGGCGCCATGGAGAGCATTGCCGAACATTACCAAGGCCTGTTGCCCGATGATTTTGCCATGCTGACCGAGCAGGAGCAGGTTGACGCGCTGTTTCAGTGCCGACGCGATGAGCCGATTGATGCCAGCCAGTTTGATGATCCGGTGGTACGGGACACGATTGAGTCGTTTGACGTCATTCGCCGTATCCAGGCAAGCAATGGTGAACGTGGCGCGCATCGCTATATTATCAGCAACTGCCGTGGCCCGGTCGATGTGGCACGGGTGCTGGCATTGTTCCGGCTCTGTGGCTGGGTCGATAACCCGATCAGTGTGGACATTGTGCCCCTGTTCGAAACGGTCAACGATCTGCGCCAGGGCGGCCAGTCCATGACCAGTCTGTATCAGAACGAGTACTATCAGCGTCATCTGGAGCAGCGGAAAAAGCGCCAGACGGTCATGCTGGGTTTCTCCGATGGCACCAAAGATGGTGGCTATCTGATGGCAAACTGGGCGATCTATTCTGCCAAGGAAACCATTACCGGGGTCTCACGTGACGCCGGCGTTGAAGTCGTGTTCTTTGATGGTCGTGGTGGTCCACCCGCGCGTGGCGGTGGCGACGCATATCTGTTCTATGCGGCACACGGCAAGAATATCGAAAGCAATCAGATCCAGATGACGGTGCAGGGCCAGACCATCAGCTCACACTACGGCATCAAGGTCGCTGCCAGTCATAACCTGGGACAATTGATGACGGCCGGGCTGGAGAATAATCTGGTCGACCGGGCCGATCGCGAGCTGGACGATCTGCAGCGTAATCTGATTCGCGACCTGGCTGAGCGCAGCTACGACAAATACGAAGCGTTCAAACAGCATGAGCTATTCATGCCGTATCTGGAAGAAATGAGCGTGCTCAAGTATTACGCCATGGCCAATATCGGCAGTCGCCCATCCAAGCGCGGTGGCGGTGGTGCGCTTAAATTTGAAGACCTGCGCGCGATACCCTTTGTGGGCTCGTGGAGCCAGTTGAAACAGAATGTGCCCGGCTTTTATGGCCTGGGTACGGCACTGAAAGCACAGGAAGAGTTTGGCCGGCTGGATGCCTGCCTGGACCTGTATCAGCGCTCGCGATTCTTTCGTGCGCTGATCTCGAACAGCATGCAGAGCATGAGCAAAACCAATTTCGAGCTGACACGTTACATGGAGAACGACCCGCGCTTTGGCGAATTCTGGCAGGACATCTACCAGGAGTACCTATTGAGCAAGGAAATGGTGTTGAAGGTAGCGGGGCAGGACGAACTGTTACAGGATAATGCCCGTAGCCGGCTCAGCATTCGGTTGCGAGAGCAGGTGGTGCTGCCACTGCTGACAATCCAGCAATATGCCCTGATTCGCATCCGTGAATGCCGCGAGCAGGACGACCAGAAACGTCTGGAGGTTTACGAAAAAATGGTGGTGCGCACGCTGTTTGGCAATATCAATGCAGCGCGCAACTCGGCCTGATATCGTTCTGGCGCGCCGTCAGTCTTCGGCCCACATCCGAAGTAGATTGCTGCGCGTTTTCAGGAGCAGCGACAGCGCTCCGGCCTGATCGGGCGCTTTGCGTAGTTGCGCAATGCTGCGCTCCAGATCGAACAGCAGTTCACGCTGCGCCGGATCCCTGATCAGACTTCTGATCCAGCCCACCAGTACCAGGCGACGGCCACGTGTCACCGGCATTACCTGGTGCAGTGTGGTGGCGGGGTAGAGCAGCATGGAGCCGGCCGCGAGTTTGAATGGACGCTCGGCTGAGGGTTCATCAATGACCAGTTCACCGCCATCATAGGAGTCGGGTTCATTGAGAAAAACAGTGAAGGAGACATCGGTGCGCTGTCCATCGATCAGTGCATCATCAACATGAGTACCGTAGTGCATGCCTTCGTCATACCGGCCCAGCAACAGGCGGATGATATTTTTCGGGCGGGTAGCGGCCTGAACCAGTTCATGTGCCTGAATGGCGGCTCTGATCTGCTCAAATAACGTGTCTAACGATGCCTCGGGTCGCGCCTGCAGATTGTTTTTGTGTTGTCGGGCATACCAGCCTGCCGTGCTGCGCCCGTCAACAAACAATGCATCGTCGCTGGCCAATTGCTGACAGGACTGGATCAGATCTGGGGATAAAATGCTGGCAACAGGTAGAATCATGGTGAATGCGATTGAGAATGATTATTGGTTAATGTAAGCTGTGCTCAGTTTAGTGTGCCACGAGCAAGAAGGCAATCACAGGGTTGGCCGAGCGTGGCGCCCGGTTGAATTAATCTGAAAAATTGAATTGAGATAACAAAGAGGGTGTCTGTCATGGAGTCAAAAAACAAACTCTGGCTGGGTCTGGGTGTCGTCTGTGTTGCTGGCGTTGCCATGACCTCCTGCAGCAGTGACGAAAGTTCGGATATGGCGGGTATGGACCATGGTGCGATGACGGCCAGTGAAGGCGGTGAGGGTGGCGAAGGCGCCAGCAGCGCCGACTCGGTCGCCAGTGATGCCGTCTATCTGGGGCAGCTGGCGTTCATTCGGGGCCATCTCAATGTCGGCGTCAACCTGTACCGCGAGGGTGATGAGGACGCATCAGCGACGCACATGAAACACCCTGAGAGCGAGATCTACGCAGCACTGCAGCCCGCGCTGGAGTCACGCAATGCGCCGGGTTTTGCCGATCAGTTGGCCGCCCTGGCCACTGCCGTCGAAAACGGTGAGCCGGTGGCTGACGTTGAGGCGGCGTATGAGGCGCTGTTGCAGGGTATCACGGCCGCCGAGCTGGCAGTCAGCAACCAGAGTGCACGTTTGCTGGGCGACGTAATTGTCGACCTGGTCAGCACGGCCGCTGCGGAGTACGACATTGCCGTGGGCGACGATCTGTCGCTGGAAAATGCACACGAGTACCAGGATGCGCTGGGTTTCATCCGAATTGCCTATGACATGCTGGATAACGTCGCCGCACTCACCAACGATACCTCAGCCGTGGCGTCCATTCGTAATCAACTGGACCTGGTGCACCCGGCCTGGACAGGGCTGCAGCCTCCGCAGCGACTGCACACTGAGCCATCGGTTATCTACGGCGCTGCCAGCCGCATTGAGCTGGCCGTATCTCGCCTTTGACTTAGAGTCTATGATACCGGGCCTTTGAGGCCACCTCCCGCTTTTGATGCCATATGGATTGACCGGTCTGCCGCGAGGTGGGCCGGTTGAGCTCCGATCTCGCTCCTGCTCACACGTCTTTACTCGCAAATTGCCTGCAGACAGTAGTATTCTGTGTGCCAAACGCACAAAAGGAGAGTCATATGAGTATTCGAATTGGCATGACTGCGCCGGATTTCACGGCAAAAACCACAGACGGTGATATCAATTTTCACGACTGGATTGGCGATAGCTGGGCCATTCTGTTTTCCCATCCCAAAGACTATACGCCGGTTTGCACCACCGAGCTGGGTTTTGCTGCCCGGCTGAAACCTGAGTTTGATAAACGCAACACCAAGGTCATCGGACTGTCCGTGGACCCGGTGGAAAATCACACTGGCTGGGCAAAAGATATTGAAGAAACGCAGGGAACGGCTCCCAACTTCCCGATGATTGGTGATACCGATTTGAACGTTGCCAAACTGTACGACATGCTGCCGGAAGCTGAGGCAGGGTCTGCGGAAGGCCGCACAGCAGCCGACAACGCCACCGTGCGTTCCGTGTTTATCATCGGGCCCGACAAAAAAATCAAAGCGTTTCTGGTTTATCCAATGACCAGTGGTCGCAACTTTAATGAAATTCTGCGCCTGCTTGACTCCATTCAACTGACCGCCCGCCACACAGTGGCTACGCCGGTGAACTGGGAAAATGGCGAAGACATCATCATCCCGCCATCGGTCAGTGATGATGAAGCTAAAAAGAAATTCCCGGAGGGCTGGAAAGCGCTCAAACCCTATCTGAGGGTGGCGAAACAACCCAAATAAGGGGCGGCATTGGCTTCAAAAACAACGACAACAACTGTGAGGAGACGTACCATGAAAAAATCGATTTCTGTGGCACTGACATCATTGGTTCTGGGCATGTCTGCCGGCACCATGGCTCAGGATGATTCCCTGAGCTTTTTTATTACCAGCAGTGGCACCGGTAATGGCGCCTATCTTGGCGGGCTGGCCGGTGCCGACATGCATTGTGCAGTGCTGGCGCAGGCCGCTGGTGTGACTGGAAAAACCTGGGCAGCTTACCTGAGTGCACAGGAGAGCAATGGCATGCCGGCAGTCAATGCTCGCGACCGTATTGGCGCAGGTCCGTGGTTTAATGCCAATGGTGTGCAGGTTGCTGCAGACGTTGACGATCTGCACAGTGACAACAATCAGTTGAGCAAAGAAAACTCCCTGACCGAAACCGGCGCTATGGTGAACGGGCGTGGCGACAGCCCAAACCAGCACGATATCCTGACTGGCTCGGATCTTGAGGGTAATGCCTTTACGGACGGTGAAGACCACACCTGTAACAATTGGACCAGCAACGATGAAGGCAGTGCCCAGGTGGGCCATCATGACCGACAGGGTGGTGGCGCCAATCCGACCTCCTGGAACAGCGCTCATGGTTCACGTGGTTGCAGCCTGCAGGATCTGCAGGGCAGTGGTGGCAATGGTTATTTCTATTGTTTTGCTACCGATTAATGAACGTCTGCTAGACGCCTGTCTGGCGTCATCATAATTTCACCGTTTTAACGCCGGGGCTTTCTGCCCCGGTTTTTATTGTGATGCAGTTCTCAAATCTGCATACCCGCATCCTTCGGGCTGATCCATCCGCCGGCTTCGCCGTACTCCCGGATAGTGCTCGAGGTTTTCCGTGAGCGACAGAATCGTAAACCGGAATCCGACAGCATTCCTGACAGTATCTGAAAATGGCTTTTGCCAAGGATCTTTTTATGAAAAATCCAGGACAGTTTGTACGATCTCACCTCATTGTTGCTGCTACCGCAGCAGGCCTTTTGTCTTCCTTTGTTGTCAGTGCGCCCGCGTATGCTGATGGCTCAGTTGAATGTAATTCCAATGCCAGCGAAGCAACAACAACCGAATGTGGCCCGGGGTCTACTGCAACCGGCGTAGATGCGGTTGCGGTCGGTGCCGACAGTACGGCAACCGGTAATTCCACAACGGCAGTGGGCGGCGAGTCTGTTGCAACAGGGCCAGGTTCCACAGCTTTTGGCTGGCAGAGCGCGTCAGGAGAACGCGCCACTGCTGTTGGCCACCTGGCGACGGCGACAGGCGTGCGGTCCGTCGCAGTCGGTGAGAATGCAGATGCTCAGACCGACAACGCAACGGCCATCGGTAACGAATCGATTGCCAATGGTACTGACGCGCTCGCCATCGGCGATACATCGGTAGCGATGGGTAATTCTACCACGTCAATCGGCGGCGAAGCGGTGGCAACCGGTCCAGGCTCAAGTGCCTTCGGGTGGCAGACGGTTTCTGGGGAGCGATCCACTGCCGTTGGTCATCTGGCGACAGCATCAGGTGTGCGCGCGGTTGCGGTCGGCGAAAATGCTGATGCACAGACTGACAATGCCACCGCGATCGGTAATGAATCGATCGCGAACGGTGTCGATGCGTTAGCAATCGGTGACACTTCAGTAGCGATGGGCAACTCCACGACCGCGGTTGGTGGCGAGTCCAACGCGTCAGGCCCGGGATCTACGGCTTATGGCTGGCGCTCAGCGTCCGTCGAAAGAGCGACGGCGCTCGGTCACCTGGCCAACGCGAGTGGCGTGCGCTCAGTCGCCGTCGGGGAAGCAGCTTCGTCATCGGGTCTGCAGGCTATCGCTATTGGTGACGAAAGCAGTGCTGATTTCGACAATTCAATTGCTATTGGTGCCGGCGTCAATGCTACCGCGGCAAACCAGGTTGTGATTGGTTCTTCCAGCCAGACCTACACGTTGCCGGGCGTCGCTTCCGATGCCAGTCGCAGCCGGCAGACGGGCACCACCCGAGTGGTCACGTCCGACGCCAATGGTAACCTGGCGACCATGGACCTGGGCGCACTGTTTAACGATTCTGTGCAGGGATTACTGGGCGCACAGAATTCTGAAATCGCCCGCCAGGGTCGCAGCATCCGGGAGAACCGCGCCGGTATCGCCATGGCAATGGCGATGGAGTCTCCCTATGTTCCCGCTAACGCCACCTTCGCCGTGGGCGGAGGGTTTGGTTACTTCGAAAGCGAGTCAGCGTTTGCGTTCTCGGGTAGTTACCGTGCAACAGACCGGCTGGTTTTTTCAGCCGGCATGTCAACCGGACTTGATTCTGACGCCAAAGTGGGTGGCAGAGTGGGTGCCCAGCTGGCCTGGTAGTAAAGCCTGGCTGGCAGGTCAACGACAAGAGCCTGTTGGCCATATAGCGGAAGGGCCGGCGCGAATAATTGTCCAGCCCTGCCGCCATTACCAGGTTCGCTCATCACAGGGTTTACTCCTTACCGGGTTCACTGTGACGAATTCAATCACGCTTGGCAATGGACGTTTATATGAGTACCAGGATGGATTTACTGACATGTGTTCTGGTTCGGTCCCGCAACCGGATGCGGACGATTGTGCTGGCGGTCCTGCTGCTGTGTAGCAGCGCGCCGGGCCTGGCAGTGGCTCAACAGGCGGCGCCGGTGCCGGACGAATCAACGCTTGCACGTCTGGTCTGGACCAGCATGGTAGCAGTCGACAGTGCCAACAGGACCGGGAACTATTCCGTGCTGCACGCACTGGGCTCTCCTGATTTCCAGAACAGCAACACCGTTGCAGATCTGGCCCAGCTATTCAGAACGCTGCGGGAAAACAGGGTAGACGTCGGTCGCGCAATATTGCTGGAACCGGAGTATCACATTGCCCCGGCAATCGACCAAGATGGTGTGCTCAGATTGCGGGGCGGGTTTGAATTCCGACCCCAGGCTATCCGTTTTGATATTCTGTTTCAGAACATTGCCGGCGGCTGGCGTATTTTTGCCATATCGGTAGCAGAAATGCAGACCTCACAGCGGTGACGCGGTGACTAAGCGGGGGTTGGCGGTGTGTGTTACAGCACAAAGCAGACGTGCTAAGATCAATCAGTGTCCAAACACTCAATACATCATGTTCACAATATGGAAATTGACAATATGCGTATACTCAAACTCTCTCTTCTTACCGTGCTGGCGCTTGTTATTATGAGTGCCTGTTCTCCTCAGGAAACGGCAAGCGCCGTTGGTGGTGCGGACAATTCGTCGCAGCCGGAACCAGTCTGCACTTCATGTGGCGTGATTCGCGCCGTTAATCCGGTCACCCAGCAGGGCGACTCCAGCGGCGCAGGCGCGGTCATCGGTGCCATTGTTGGTGGCGTGGCCGGTAATCAGGTTGGTGGTGGCTCGGGGCGGGATATTGCCACTGCCGCAGGCGCCGTCGGTGGTGCATTTGTGGGCAATACCATTGAGCGGAATCGCGGGTCATCGACGTATTATGAAGTGGTTATCGATATGGAGACAGGTGGTCAACAGGTCATCAATGTCCCGGATGCGACCGGGATCAGCGCGGGCGTGCCCGTGCGTGTACAGAACGGCAATATCGCGATTAGATAGCGTTTAAGGCCAGTTGCCGGGACGCCAGGTGGATTGCCACCGCGCGTCCCGGCTGATTTCTACAGCATTTCTATCGCAACGGCGACTGCTTCGCCTCCGCCGATACACAGACTGGCAATGCCACGGGTTTTGCCCAGTTTCTTCAGGGCATACATCAGCGTCACGATGATACGTGTGCCGGAAGCGCCAACCGGGTGGCCGAGGGCGCAGGCACCGCCGTGAATGTTCACCTTGTTGTGATCCAGTCCCAGTTCACGCATGGCCAGCATTGGCACCATGGCAAAGGCTTCGTTGATTTCAAACAGATCGACATCGTCAACCGTCCAGCCAGTTTTCTGCAACACTTTTTCAATGGCGCCAATGGGCGCGACCGTGAATTCGCTGGGGTGGCGGGCATGGCTGGCCTGGGCCAGCAATCTTGCCATGGGCTTCAGACCTTTCTCCAGCGCGCTACTTTCGCGCATCAGCACCACGGCTGCAGCACCGTCAGAAATGGAGGAAGAGTTGGCGGCGGTAATGCTGCCATCGGCAGCAAATGCCGGGCGCAGTGTGGGTATCTTGTCGGGGTTGGCCTTGCCGGGTTGTTCGTCGTGCTCGACCCTGGTGTCGGTACGACCGACTTTGACATCAACGCCGACGGATTCCGCGTCAAACCAGCCGGAGTCGATTGCCTTTTGCGCGCGGGTCAGTGACTCGATGGCATAGTTGTCCATGTCTTCCCGGCTCAAACCATGCTTGTCTGCCGTTTCCTGTGCAAAGCTGCCCATCAGGCGGCCGGTGTAGGCATCCTCAAGCCCGTCCAGAAACATGTGGTCTTTAAGCTCGCCGTGGCCCAGGCGCAGACCGCTACGGCCTTTGGGGATCAGATAGGGCGCCTGAGTCATGTTCTCGATACCACCCGCCAACACTGTATCCGCATTCCCGGCCAGAATCTGGTCCATACCCATCATCACGGTTTTCATGCCCGAACCACACATCTTGTTGACGGTGGTGCATGGTGTGGTTACGGCGAGGCCAGCGCCCAGCGCAACCTGGCGTGCCGGCGCCTGGGCCAGACCTGCGGGCAATACGCAGCCAATCAATACGTCATCGATAGCCGAGTCGTGTGCTGCCGGGTCGAGCCCGGCACGCTGCAGTGCTGCATTGGCAGCAGCAACGCCCAGGGCCGGCGCCGTGGTGGCTGAAAACAGGCCCTGAAAACCGCCAATAGGGGTCCGCGCGCCGCCGAGAATGACAACTGAATCTTTGCTCATGATGTGGGTGTCCTGATCTTTTGTGTTATTTCTGAATGGGTTAGGCTGAATGGGTTGTTCGGGTTTAGTGGTTGCTGCGCATCTGGGACAGACGATGTTTGCACAGGGTTTCAAATTCTTTAAGTTCATGCAGACTCAACTGAATGTCTTCCAGCTGCTGTCTGAGGACCTGTTTGCGTTCGCCGATTTTATCCAGAACGTGTCTCAATTGGGCCAGTTCGCCGGTGGCTGAGTCATACAGATCAAACATTTCACCGATTTCATCGAGTGAAAACCCCAATCGTTTGCCGCGCAGAATGAGTTTGAGGCGTGTGTGGTCACGCTGACTATACAGGCGATTGCGGCCTTCGCGAACAGGTGTCAGCAAGCCTTCACTTTCATAAAACCGGATGGCGCGCGTGGTAATGTCGAATTCTTTCGCCATTTGCGAGATGGTGTAGGTTTTTAGGCCGTCGTCGAGCGGGTCCAGGGCATTACTGCGCAGAAAGCTGGCGCTGAGCGCTTGGGAGGTGTCTGGCATGTTGGCTTGAATTCCTTGATTGACGTTAACGTAAACGTCAATATAATAAATGACCTTGGTCCACAGGACAACTATCGCCAGCTATCGTGGCTGATGTCACGGCGGCAGCAACCGCAAAATAACAAGTGCAGCCTAGGCAGGTTGAAGATCAGGTTCGTTGTCGAACCGACAGGAGCAACATCGTGTCATCAGTCGTCAGTATCCATCCATCCAGCTCTCCGGCCCTGGAATTTCCCCGTTTTATTACCGCGGCAAGCCTGTTTGACGGCCATGATGCCGCCATCAACATCATGCGGCGCATGCTGCAGGCGTCGGGTGCGGAAGTCATTCATCTGGCACACAATCGCTCAGTGCAGGAAGTCGTTGAATCGGCACTGCAGGAAGATGTGCAGGGCATTGCCATCAGCTCCTATCAGGGTGGTCACCTCGAGTATTTCAAATACATGGTCGATATGTTGCGTGAGCGCGGCGCGGGCCATATTCAGGTATTTGGTGGCGGCGGTGGCGTCATCATTCCCAGCGAGATAAAAGAGCTGCACGACTATGGCGTGAGCCGGATTTATTCGCCGGATGACGGTCAGAGCATGGGCCTGCAGGGTATGATTGACGATATCATGCACAAGGTCACGGTGGAGCGCAAAACGGGGCCGGCGCTGGATATCGCTGCGACCCAGTCCGGCGATCGGGTCGCGCTGTCGCGGGTGATCAGTGCGTTGGAGCTTGATGCATTGAGCGCTGAGCAGAAGTCGCAGCTGCAGCAGGCAGCTGCCGCAGTGGACAATGTACCGGTACTGGGTATCACGGGCACCGGTGGCGCCGGCAAGTCATCACTCACCGATGAGCTGATACTGCGCCTGCGTCAGGACAGCGGCGATAAGCTGCGTATCGCAGTACTGGCGATCGACCCGACACGGCGCCGCACCGGTGGTGCACTGCTGGGCGATCGCGTGCGCATGAACGCCATCTACCACCCTTCGGTATACATGCGCTCCATTGCCACCCGCCGCTCGGAAACTGAAGTGCCGACTTATCTGCGTGACATCATCAGCAGTGTAAAGGTGGCAGGTTTTGATCTGGTGATTGTGGAAACGCCCGGCATTGGTCAGGGTGATGCGGGCATTGTGCCCTATGTGAACAATTCACTTTACGTGATGACGCCCGAGTTCGGCGCCGCCAGTCAGCTGGAAAAGATCGACATGCTGGACTACGCCGATGTCATCGCCATCAACAAGTTTGATCGCAAAGGCGGCGAAGACGCGCTGCGCGATGTCAGTAAACAGGTGCAGCGCAACCGCGTGGCCTTCGACAGAACCGTGGAGCAGATGCCGGTGTACGGCACCATTGCCGCACGCTTCAATGATGATGGCGTGACGGCGCTGTACCAGGCGCTGGTGCCGGTGCTGATGCAGCATGGACTGCCGGACTTCACGCATCAGCTGGCGCCGGTCACAACCCGTACTTCGACCCAGCAGTCGGTCATCATTCCACCACAACGGCAACGTTATCTCGCTGAAATCGCCGATACCGTGCGTGACTACCGACAGCGGGTCGAGCAGCAGGCAGTGATCGCCAGAGAGCTGCAGCAGTTACAGGCGACCCGGGACATGGCGAACAGCGCGAATCCAGATGACAACCTGACTGGCAGCCTGGACGCCTTGATCAAAACGCGGCAACAGCAATTGCACGGTGACAGTGAAGCCCTGTTGGAGAACTGGCCCGCGTTAAAGCAGGCATATTCTGAAGATGAACTTGTCACTGACATCCGGGGCAAGTCGCAACGCAACTCCCTGGCCTGGACCACCATGTCAGGCACGCGAGTACCCAAAGTGTCGCTGCCACGATATAGCGACCATGGTGACATTCTACGATGGCTGGCATTGGATAATGTGCCAGGTCGATTTCCTTATACCTCGGGTGTGTTTGCCGTCAAGCGCGAGGGCGAAGACCCCACGCGTATGTTCGCCGGTGAGGGTGACGCGTTTCGTACCAATCGCCGCTTCAAATCTCTGTCAGAACATGCCGATGCCAAACGCCTGTCAACTGCCTTCGATTCGGTGACACTGTACGGCTTCGATCCCGATGAGCGTCCTGACATCTATGGCAAGGTGGGCAACTCCGGCGTATCCATTGCCACCCTGGATGACATGAAAGTGTTATACGACGGCTTTGATCTGTGTCACCCCACCACCTCAGTGTCGATGACCATCAACGGACCCGCACCCACCATTCTGGCGATGTTTCTGAACTCGGCGATCGCGCAGCAGATGGAGCGTTTCCGCAGCGAACAGGGCCGCGAACCCGATGCTACAGAAGCGGCGCAGCTAAAGGCTGGGGCACTGGCGTCAGTGCGGGGCACTGTTCAGGCCGATATCCTGAAGGAAGATCAGGGCCAGAATACATGCATTTTCTCTACCGAGTTCAGTCTGAAACTGATGGGCGATATTCAGGAATACTTTATCGCCAATAAAGTGCGCAACTTCTACTCCGTGTCGATCTCCGGTTACCACATCGCGGAAGCAGGCGCGAATCCGATCTCGCAGTTGGCGTTTACCCTGTCCAATGGCTTTACCTTTGTTGAAGCCTGGCTGGCCCGCGGCATGAACATTGACGACTTCGCGCCCAATCTGTCGTTCTTCTTCTCCAATGGCATGGATGCGGAATACACCGTGCTGGGACGCGTGGCCAGACGTATCTGGTCAACCACCATGCGCGAAAAATATGGTGCCAACGAACGTAGCCAGAAACTCAAATACCATATCCAGACCTCGGGGCGATCGTTGCACGCTCAGGAGATGTCGTTCAATGACATTCGCACCACATTGCAGGCCTTGATCGCGGTATACGACAACTGCAACAGTCTGCACACCAACGCGTATGATGAGGCCGTCACCACGCCCACGGGTGAATCGGTGCGCCGGGCGGTGGCCATTCAGCTGATCATCAACAAAGAGTGGGGCCTGGCGCGTAATGAGAATCCGAACCAGGGTGCATTTATCATTGATGAGTTGACAGACCTGGTTGAAGAAGCGGTGATGCAGGAATTTGAGCGTATCGCCGAGCGCGGCGGTGTGCTGGGCGCGATGGAAACCGGGTACCAGCGTGGCCGTATTCAGGATGAGTCCATGCACTACGAACACAAGAAGCATGACGGTTCATTGCCGATTGTGGGTGTGAACACCTTCCTCAATCCCAATGGCGAAGACGAGGAGGCGGAATTCAGCGTCGAGTTGGCACGTTCAACCGACGAAGAAAAGCAGAGTCAGATAAGCCGCCTGCGTGATTTTCAGCAGCGCCACGCCAGCGAATCAGAGCAGGCCATTGCCCGCCTGAAGCAGGCTGCCATCAACAACGACAACGTGTTTGAAGTCCTGATGGACGCCGTCCAGTGCTGCTCACTCGGTCAGATCACCAACGCCTTCTTCGAAGTAGGCGGCCAATACCGCAGGAATATGTGACCGCCATGGATGGCGGTGCCTGCAATTGCTCCTGCATTGCAGGCATTTCCACCATCCCTGGTGGTCAAATGCCGTTTTTGCAGGAGCAAAAAACGGCGGACCGCAGGAGGGGCACTACCACACTTAACGGATCCGATGCTCGCCGGCTACGGTGAGCATCGGATCCGTTTCTTCCACCAGGTACTCCTGTTCCATAATGGTGGAAACATACAGGAACCGGGTCGCGATGCGCTCCCGGGTCAGGTCCAGTTCCATCCAGCCTCTGCCCAAACCACGCATGTATCGCATCTCCGGGCTGTTGCGCATGAACGCTGCGACCAGCTCGTTCTCTGGCAGCGGCATGAAGTTCTCGAATCCGGGTGAAGTAATGCTGGGGGTGCCAAACTCAACAGCGATTGCCTCGCCGGTATCGTCGTGCAGATCAAACGCCCATGAGCTATGAGTGTCACCGGAAAGCACCACGGCATTGTTGGCGTGCTGACGGAACAGGTCCAGTACGCGTTCCCGGTCAGCCGGGTATCCGTCCCATGCATCCAGATTGAAAGGCAGCCCCATCTGGCCCCGTTCCCGCAACATGCCATAACGGCTCGACGCGATATCCGGGCGGATGTCTTCAGCGAACTCAACATCGGCTACCAGCGGTATCTCCTTGCGGCCCATGATGACCTGTTGGCCAATTACCTGCCAGGGGATACCGGCACTGGCAGAGCGGCGTAACTCATTGGCAAGAAACTGCTGTTGTGTGGCCCCCAACATGGAGCGCGTAGAGTCTGCCAGGCCGCGACGCAGGGTATCGATGTTCATGTCATGGGTTAATTGTTCATCGCGGGCAATCAGTCGGGTGTCCAGCATGATCAGGGTTGCCAGGTCACCGATGTCAAAACTGCGATAAATGATGCCATCTTCCACGTTGCCCTGCTCGCGAATGGGCAGCCATTCGTAAAACGCCTGGATGGCAGCACGGCGCCGGTCGTCAAACTCGCCTTCACCGTCATTGTGGTTCTGTGCGCCGGTCTGGAAAGTGTTGTTGGTAATCTCATGGTCGTCCCAGACACAGATGAAAGGGTGTGCCTGATGGATAGCCTGTAGATCGGCGTCACTGCGATATAGACCATAGCGCATGCGATAGTCGTCCAGCGACACAATTTCATGCTCAGGCTGGACGTGGCGGCCTTTGTTGAGCATGTCCGCGTTGGCGTAGCCGCCGTCGGCGTATTCGTAAATATAATCGCCCAGGTGCAGAACCGCGTCACACTCGCGCGCCGCTATTTCGCGGTAGGCGTTAAAGTAACCCTGCGGATAGTTTGAACACGACACCACGGCCAGTCGTGCCTGTGCTGCGCCGGCCGCAGGCAGGGTGCGTGTGCGCCCGGTGGCACTGTGGATACCCGTGGCCGTAAAGCGGTAGAAATAGGACGTCCCGGGTGTCAGTCCGGCAGCGTCGACTTTGACGGTAAAATCCCGGGCAGGGCCGGTTTGTGTGTCGCCAGCCGCCACGATCTGCTCAAACTGCGGATCCACGGCGATCTGCCATTGCACATCAAGGGTGTCCGCCTGGCCGTCGCCTGGCAACACCCGGGTCCACAGAATGACGCGATCCTGCAATGGGTCACCACTGGCAACGCCGTGCGTAAAATGCGCTGCGGCAGCGGCATAAATGGGCAGTCCGCGGATTGCCAGCGCACCCAGCGTGGCGGCAGAAATCTGTAGGAAACGGCGGCGGCTAAGCGAGTGGCGTGGCGAAGACATGAGAGGACACCTTATTGCGATGGAATGATTTGTTTGTGCTCTATGCTAGTGCGCGAGTACGACAGGTCGGTGACAGGCCTGCCGAGCTTATCTGGAAAGCGCCGGTTATACAGATATATGCTACAACAACACCTGTTAGACAAGCACCCTGAGGTATGCGATGTTTGCCTGCATTGAGTTTTCATGAAAAGCAGCGCGAGGCATAAATGATAATCTGGATTGGCAGTTATTTGTTGCTGGGCATCTTCACGGGTTTTCTGGCTGGCCTGTTCGGCATCGGCGGGGGCGCCGTCATGGTGCCGGTGCTCGCGGTCATGTTTGTGGCGCAGGGGTTTGCGCCCGACTACGTTGTGCACCTGGCGTTGGGCACGTCCATGGCGGCGATTGTGCCGACATCAATCGCCAGCCTTCGCGCCCACAATAAACACGGCGCGGTGCTTTGGCCAGCCGTGCGTGGGTTGGCGCCGGGCATTGTGGTCGGCACCTTTGCCGGGACGTTTCTGGCAGCCTGGCTGTCACCTCAGCCGCTGGCCATTTTCTTCTGCCTGTTCATGACCTACGTCGCTGTGCAGATGATCCTTAATCGTAAACCTGATCCTGCCCGCGAACTGCCGGGGCTGGCGGGGCTCTCCTCAGTCGGCGGCGGTATTGGTGGCGTGTCGGCGCTGGTGGCGATTGGCGGCGGAACCATGACGGTGCCGTTTCTGGTCTGGTGCAATGTGCGGTTGCAGACAGCCATAGGTACGTCCGCGGCAGTGGGTCTGCCCATTGCACTCGCGGGGTCGATGGGTTACATCCTGAATGGCTGGGGTATTGCCAGCCTGCCAGCCTACACGGTTGGGTTCGTTTATTGGCCGGCGGTGCTGATGATGGCGGCGGCCAGTTTCCTGTCGGCCCCGCTGGGGGCAAAGCTGGCGCATAGTCTGCCGGTAGCCACGCTCAAGAAACTGTTTGCGGCGCTGGTAATTCTATTGGCACTGCAGATGCTGCGCACGGTTTTAACGTACTGATTTGACGTGCTGGGTTTGCAGGCTGCAGACGGAATAACGGTATTGGTTTTGAGGAACAACGAAGATGACCAGGTGGCTGGTAAAAACTGAACCCGATGAATGCAGTATTGATGACTTTGCCCGATCGCCGGATATAGCGATTGTCTGGGAAGGTGTGCGCAATTATCAGGCGCGCAACTTCATTCGGGACATGACGGTAGGTGATGAGGTATTTGTGTATCACTCCAGCTGCAAGCATATTGGCATTGCCGGCATGGTCACCGTGGTGCGTGACGCCTATCCGGACCCTGCCCAGTTTGACAGTAAGTCAGACTATTATGATGCAAAAAGCACACCCGACAACCCTCGCTGGACGGCCGTGGATATGATATTCGGGAGAAAATTTCCGCGACTGATTACACTGGATGAACTCAAGGTACTGCCGCAACTGGAGTCACTGGCACTGGTCAGGAAGGGCAATCGCCTGTCAGTGATGCCGGTCAGCGACGACGAATGGAAAACAATAGTGTCGCTGTGCTGAGGCCTGTGTTGAATCATTAGCTGGCTTGATGGCTACTGCCCCCCCTGGCTGAGGGCCCGGCGCTCAGCGTTCGCGTCATTCAACAAACGCCTTCAGCCGATCAATGGCATCGTCCCATTGCTGTGCCACTCTATCCAGGTAGCTACGCGCCTGTTGCATGCCTTGCGGCCGGTACAGATAACGGCTCTCGCGCCCCTGACGCCGACTTTCTACCAACCCGGCATCATGTAATACCGTCAGATGCTTGCTGATGGCCTGTCGGCTCAGACCGCTGCCTTCGGTCAGGTCAACGATGGCGTGAGGCTGCCCGTCCTGCAATCGGCTCAACAATGCCAGCCGCGTCGGATCAGCGAGCGCGGCAAAAACCGGCACGGCCAGTTCCGGCAGATGATGCGAGTGCCCAGATGATTCAGGCATGTTCGGCCACGAATTCACGAATGTGATCGGCCTGGATGTCCCAGCCTTGCGTATTGCTGCGGATGATGTCCTGACGTCGTGATTCGGGCAGAGCGGACAGCCCCGATTCGGTAATGGTCAGGCGAGTACCGCCCGCAATGGCCTGCAGGTGAAACTCAACCCGTGTTGTGGGTTCTTCGTTCAGGGCAAGCTCGGAGCCTTCACCCTCATGATACCAGTGAAATGCCAGCAGGCTTTCTGGTGTCACCGTTTCCACAATGGCCAGCCACTCGTAACCTTCGTAGCCGGGGTAGGTGGTGACGCCCGTTGATTTTTCGCCAGCAACAAAAGGTTCGTTCAGTTTTACGCGAAACCATTCACCAAACTGCCGGTGGTCACTGATGGCCTGCCAGACCCGGGGCACGGGCGCCTTGATATCAACGAGCTTTACAATACTGTCTTGTGTTTGTTGATCTGACGTTTTGCCTTGATTTTTCATATGCAACCTCCTGGTTGCGTTTAGAGTAATCGAAGGCAAGTGTTAAATGCAACCATAAAGTTGCATTTAACACCGGGAAGACCACTTATGAGTGGTAGAAACCGGCTGCCGGTGCCTGCGGTCGATAGGGGTGGGCTGACCCAGGATCCCGACCTGTGTAGCGGCCAATGTCGAACCCATCAGTCGAAATTGCCGGGCGTTGACCATCGACAATGTCAGACAACAACTGTGCCGAACCGCAAGACATGGTCCAGCCCAAAGTTCCATGGCCAGTGTTCAGAAACAGGTTCTTGAGAGCCGTTGCACCCACCACCGGTGTACCGTCGGGCGTCATCGGGCGCAGGCCAGCCCAGTAACGGGTGTCATTGTTATCACCACCGCCCGGGAAGAGATCGTTGACCACCATGCGCAGGGTTGCCAGTGGTTTGCTGCGCAGGCGCAAGTCGAAGCCGGCCAGTTCGGCGGTGCCGCCGACACGGATGCGGTCATCAAAGCGGGTGATAGCGACCTTGTAGGTTTCATCCATAATGGTCGACACCGGTGCCCTGTTCTGGTCCTGTACGGGAACGGTCAGTGAATAACCTTTAACGGGATAGACCGGCAGGTTGATGCCCAGTGGTTGCAGCAGTTCAGGCGAGTAGCTGCCCAGTGCCAGCACGTAGTTGTCCGCCGTCAACGTTTCGGTACCGCCATCCCTCTCAATGATATTGACGCCGGTAATGCGATTGCCGTCGCTGTTCAAGGTGTCGATACGACATCCGTACCGGAACGCCACGCCCAGCGCACGACAGCGTGCTTCAAGTTCTTTGGTAAACAGCTGGCAATCACCGGTCTCATCTAGCGGCAGGCGCAGTCCACCAAAAATTTTGTCCCGGCTGCTGGCCAGACCGGGCTCGGCACGAATACAACCGTCCTGATCGAGCAGTTCAAACGGCACCCCCAGCTGCTGCAGCACAGTGATGTCCTGCGCTGCCGCATCACGCTGTTTGCGGGTGCGAAACAGTTGCAGTGTGCCTCGTTGACGCTGCTCATAGTTAATGCCGGTTTCCGAGCGCAGTGCGATCAGGCACTGGCGGCTGTGATCGGCCAGGCGCATCATACGTTCCTTATTGATGGCGTAGCGATCCGCGGTACAGTTGCGCAGCATCTGCAGCATCCAGCGGTACTGGCTCAGGTCCGCCGTTGGCCGGATGGCCAGTGGCGCATGTCTGGACAGCAACCACTTGATGGCTTTCAGCGGCACCCCGGGCGCCGCCCACGGCGCTGAATAGCCAGGGGATATCATGCCCGCATTGGCGAAGCTGGTTTCCTGGGCCGGACCCGGCTGACGGTCAACTACCGTCACCTGATGACCTGCTTTGGCCAGATACCAGGCGCTGGTAATGCCGATGATGCCGCTGCCCAGAATCAGGCTGTGTCCTTGTTTGACGTGCTGCATACTAACTCCTGTCCTGTCCTGTCCTGTCCTGTCGGTTTAGCTCGCTGACTTGTGCAAACTGAATTATGCAAGCTGGTTTGTGGATGGACTAAGCGCCTATTGTAAGATGGGTCGACTGCGTGTATTTTCTGTTTCAATGGTCAGACGTAGTGATAATCACTGCAAATGTTTATAACAACGGGAATAAAGTGTGAAAACTCGCAGAGCCTCCAGTCGCGAGCTGGATAAGATCGATCGCCAGATTCTGCGCATCCTGCAGCGCGAGGGGCGAATCTCATACGTCGATCTGGGCGAACGGGTGGGTTTGTCGACAACGCCCTGTATGGAGCGGGTCAAACGACTGGAGCGGGAGAAATTCATTATCAGCTACGGTGCCCGGCTTAATCCGCACAAACTGCAGGCAAACCTGCTGGTCTTTGTCGAGATCAGCCTGACCACCAAGTCTGCCAGTATCTTTGAAGACTTCCGGCGTGCCGCCATCAAGTTGCCGCATGTGATGGAGTGCCATCTGGTGTCCGGCGATTTTGATTATCTGGTCAAGGCCAGAATTTCGGAGATGGCGTCATATCGAAAATTGCTGGGCGATATTCTGCTGAAGCTGCCTGGCGTGCGCGAATCAAAAAGTTACATTGTCATGGAAGAAATCAAGGAAACCCTGGAGTTGCCGGTGCCGGATGACACGCCGGAAATAGTTTAGCAGCGCGCCGACGCAAGTGGACGACAGACTATTCCGTTGAGCTCAGCCCATACAGACCAGAAAATGCTGGAAACCGTCGGCGCAAAACGCAACAATTGCGATCAGCAAGTTTCTGATCTGGAGAAGACCCATGAGTGCCAATCCCCAAGACCTGTTTTCCGCGCGTCCGGATAATGTCAGCGATGAAGAATGGCAAGTTCGTATCGAACTGGCAGCGGCCTATCGCCTGGTGGCGCACTTTGGCTGGGATGATCTGATATTTACGCACCTGTCTGCGCGTGTGCCCGGTGGCGATCATCACTTTCTGATCAATCCCTATGGACTGATGTTTCATGAAATCACGGCCTCGTCGCTGGTCAAGGTCGACAAGGAAGGCGAGATCCTGTCCGACAATGGCTACAAGGTGAATCCAGCCGGGTTTACCATCCACAGTGCCATCCATATGGCGCGTGAGGACGCCGGCAGCGTCATGCACCTGCACAATCACGCAGGCACGGCGGTGTCAGCACAAAAAGACGGTCTGTTGCCAATCACCCAGACCGCCATGCTGGTGCATCCGCGCATTGCCTACCATGACTACGAGGGCGTCGCGCTGAATCTGGAAGAGCGTGAACGCATCGTTCAGGATCTGGGTGACAAGGACATCATGATACTGCGAAACCACGGCACGCTGACGCTGGGCAAGACCATACCGGAAGCCTTTACGCTGATGTATTTTCTGGAAAACGCCTGCGAGAAACAGATTCGTGCCCAGGCCGGTGGTGAACTGTGTTATCCGTCCCAGCAGGCCATTGAGACCACACGTAAACAGTCGCAGACATTGCCTAAAGTGGCGCCGTTGCTGTGGCCGGGATTATTGCGCACACTGGATGCCAAGGATCCTGGCTACCGCAATTGAGTGGCATCAGAGTTTGCCAACCTGCGAGACTGAGATCAGCTTGTTGTTTTCGTCGAGCTCCAGCTTGAAGCTGCCTGCAATGCCGTTGTGACTGATAAAACGCTGCAGGATTGATGTGGGGAATTGCACGCGCCGTCCGTCCCGGGCATAGCAGGAGACATGGCGCGCCGAGCCTTGATAGTGGCGCAGGAACTCATCGGCACTGATGCGCAGGTCAACAATCAGGGTGCGCGACATAAAAAACCACCGGTCATTGCCGTGCCTGAATTCCCAACTGTATAGAGTGTCACGTGTCCTACCTTTCGCTTTTTGTTACCGGTTTTCTCGCCGCTACGTTGTTGCCGGCTTCATCCGAAGTGCTGTTGCTGGCGCTGTTTCAGCAGGGCCTGTCGCCGGCCCTGCTCTGGTTATCGGCGACGTTGGGCAACACCCTGGGTTCTTGCGTGAACTGGTACCTGGGACGCGAAGTTCTGCGTTTCCAGAACCGGCGCTGGTTTCCGGTCAGCAGCGATAGTTTGCAACGAGCACAACGGCATTTCAAGCGTTATGGCTACTGGAGCCTGCTGTTTGCCTGGTTGCC
This sequence comes from Pseudohongiella acticola, assembly GCF_001758195.1. Lineage (NCBI taxonomy): Bacteria > Pseudomonadati > Pseudomonadota > Gammaproteobacteria > Pseudomonadales > Pseudohongiellaceae > Pseudohongiella > Pseudohongiella acticola. The sequence continues at coordinate 1,196,655 of NZ_MASR01000001.1, read as the reverse complement.
GGTGGTCGGTGATCCGCTGACCTTTGTCGCCGGCACCATGCGTATGCGTTTCAGCCTGTTTCTGGTGTTGGTGTTGCTTGGCAAGGGCCTGCGCTATGCCGTGATTCTGTTGCTGGCGGCACGCATCTTTGCTAACTAGTCTTGCCCGTGCGTTTTCATTCAGCAAGTGCCATGGCGATGGCTTCGCTGGCGTGAATAGCGGTCGTGTCGTACAGGGGCACCTGAGTGTCCGACTGACGGATCAATAACGCGATTTCGGTACAGCCTAGAATGATGGCCTGGGCACCGTTGTCTGCCAGCCGTGCAACTATGTCCAGGTATCGTGCTCTGGAGTCGTCTTTGATGACGCCCAGGCACAGTTCAGTGTAGATCACATCATGAACCACGTTACGGCCATCATCGCCCGGGACAAGCACGTCGATTCCCTGTGCCTGCAGGCGTTCCCTGTAGAAGTCCTGTTCCATGGTGAACCGTGTGCCCAGTAGGCCCACCCGGGAAACGCCGTCGGCTAAAAGTACCCGGGCTGTGGCATCAGCAATGTGCAGCACCGGGATATCAATACGGCGCTGAATCTGCGGCGCCACCTTGTGCATGGTGTTGGTACAGATCAGCAGAAAATCAGCGCCGGCATGTTGCACTGACAGCGCAGCGTCGCCCAAAATTTCTGCTGTCTGTTCCCATTCGCCCCGATGCTGAAGTGACTCTATCTCCGCGAAATCGACACTGTATAGCGCAATCTTTGCTGAGTGCAGGCCGCCGAGTCTGGCCTTGATGCCCTCGTTGATGGACCGGTAATAACTCTGTGTCGATTCCCAGCTCATGCCGCCGAGCATGCCAATCGTTTTCATCATTCGTTCCCCCTGCCAGTACGCAGGGAGCATAGCCGCTAACACTCGACGCGTCCAGCCGACAGGGGAAGGGGAATGGATGGCCTGCCACAGGTTATTCCAGAGTGCGTATCTGCCTGGCTATCCAGTCGGCGACCGCAGGGTGTGGCACCAGACCGGTTTCATCGGCGACATAGTCAAGACCTGCCAGCACATCAGCGTAAGGACCAAAACCATGAACCCGGTAGGGGATGACCAGGGCTTTGCGTCCGGCGGCATTGGCGCTTCCGACATAATCACGGACGATCTGTTGCGCGGCGTCGCGTTTTTCCGGCCAGTCTTCCCGCAGGGTAGCAACCTTGACAGCATTAAAATTGTATCCACTGCGTAAACCGGCTGCCCGTTCATTGATATACTGCAGCCAGCGTTCGTTCTCAGCATCATCGCCGGGGCCGTGTGCAAGAATCAGCACATCCTCGTTCTCCGGATTGCTGCTAAGCGCCATCACCCGATCGACCAGAACCTTGTCCATTTCAGGCGCTTCAGACAGACCTTCCTGGCTCAGTCGAAAGCGGGCATCGCTGTCCACGCGCCAGAATTCCATACGGTGGCCCATATGCTGCGCTTCGGTGTCATGATTGCCATGCTCACCATGCATTTGTGGGTCCGGTTCTGGTCGCTCCGGCGCTCCTTCCTGCAGGCCCAGAATCTGTCCGGTGCGCTCGAGCCAGCTTTCGCCGCTGATAAACAGCCGCACTACGCCAATGTCGGTGACGCCACGCGATTCCAGCTTGCTGATGGCTTCCTGCAATGAATAGGCATCAGCCATACCAAACGCGATTTCCAGATCATATTGTCGGCTCAGTGGTCGCAGCATGTCGGTCACGCCCTCGTTCCAGGCCTGTGGTCCGCCATGTGCCATCACCACGACACCGAATTTGCCTTCACCAACCTGGCTGACGTTCTGCGCGTGAAGGGCGGTTGCCTGCATCAGAAAACACCAGGTGGCCAATGAAATACCCCGAATAATTGTCATCACAAAATTCTCCTTGCTGCCCGTATATTGGGCAGCGTTGCGTTAGTTGGATTATCTGGTTTAGATATCTGGTTGAAGTATCGGCCTAGAATGAAAAATTGACTGCGAGCCGGGCGTTTGTGCCCGGTGCCTGACGATCGGCGATGGCATCGGCGTCGTCGGCGCTCAGACCGCGAATGCGACTCCAGCGGGCGTATTGCGCATCGAACACATTAAAGACACCGAACCGGATACTGGCGCTGCGGGACAAATGATAATGACCGATCAGGTCGAAAACCTGATATGCCTCGCCGGTAATCTGATCATCGGCAGCGACACGGCTTTTGTTGCCGACCAGGGTGGCAATGCCTTCAATGGCCCAGCGATCGCTACGTTGATAGCGCAGACCACTGACCAGTGTGACAGGGTCCACCGAGTTCAGCGCCGTGTCACTGGTTTCGTCGTGGCCCCTGGCCCAGGCCAGCGAGTTGCGCCATGATAGTTGTGCATTGAGCTGCCAGTCATACGTGGCCTCGGCGCCATAAATTCTTGCCTCACCGACATTGCTGTCCTGGAACAGCATGATGCCGTCCTGCATGCCAACCAGTGCGCTTTCGATGAAATCTTCATAGTGGTTGTCGAACAGCGCGAGGGTGAAGCGGCCGGAGTCTGTTGTGCCACGCAGCCCCAGCTCCATACCTTGGCTGGTTTCTGCTTTCAGGTCCGGGTTGGGAACCGTGGCATAACCATGGCCCAGGTTGACAAAGGCTTGGTTGGCTTCATCAAAGTTTGGTGGCCTGAACCCTTCTGCGTACTGGGCGAAGGTCGTCAGGTTGGCATTCAGCCGGTAGATCGCGCCCAGGTTATATGACACCTTGGTTTCGTCAAATTTGCTGATCTCAAAACCACCCCAGTCGGAAATGTCGCCGGTTCCGGTGAACAGGCTTTCGGTGTCCGGGTCCATCTGGTAGCGGTCATAGCGCACGCCGGGAATGACAATAAGGTTCTCGTCCATGAGAGCAATTTCATCCTGAAAAAATAGCCCGCTGCGCACCGTGCGTGTATCCGGGAAAGTCTTGTTGGGAAAGATTTCCGGCGGTGCCATTGGGTAGCTGGGAATGGCACGGCTGATTGTGCCGGTGCTCAGGTCGGTATCAAAGCGGTCACGGGGACGTTCGGTTTCGGTCTGTTCATGGCTGATGCCGTAGACCATGTCGTGTGTTGTGTTGCCCAATGCCAGACTTTTGCCGGCAATGATCATGCCGCTGATTGTGTCCTGATTGAACTCCAGACTGGTGAAACGTTCGGCCTGCGTACCGCGGAAACTGGCTGGATTCCGCGGATTTACAAAGGCGTAACTGGTCCGGGTCTGCCCGGTCTGCTGGTCGGCATTGGTACGCTGACGATGCAATCGTGTACTGAGATTGTCCACCAGTGAGGTTTGCAGTTCCCAGTTGTGCATCAGGCTGATTCGTTGTCGACTTGTAGTGTCTGTGCCAACGGATCGGGACACGCTGCTGCTCAGTTCACTATCGAGCTGAGTGTCTATTTCACGTTCGCTGGCATCAATGGCAATGCTGAAAGACTGGCTGGCTGAAGCTTCCCATTGTGTTTTCCAGAACAGGTTGTTGCTGTTGCCGTCCTGCGGATTGAGCGAGCCGGAACCATTGACGTCCTGCTCTTCAAAGTCCCGACGGGTCAGTTGTAGCACACTGCCGAGTCGGCCCGACTGACCGGCAATGGTTGCGCCGAGTTTGCCCTGATTGTTGTCGCTGCTGCCAGCGGCCCGTAACTCAGTGTGCAGGCCCTGACCGGGTGCCAGGTAGTCCGCTGCGTCGCGCGTTCTCAGCAACACAACGCCACCGAGCGCGTCGGCACCATATAACACTGAAGCCGGGCCACGGATGACTTCGACAGCTTTCAGGTCATCAACTTCAAACCCGTCTTTTCCATAAGAAGAAGGCCCGGCCGCGTACATGTCGGTGCTGCGCACACCGTCAATGACGGTCAGTACCCGGTTGCCACCGATGCCGCGAATACTGAAACCTTCATCGCCACCGCGAGCGGCACTGTCCATGCCCAGTCCCGGCTGGTAGCGGATGACATCAGCCAGGCTGTCGGCCAGTGTCTGCTTTATTTCCTGGTCAGTGATTACGGACACAGTGCCCGCAATGTCCTGAGCGCTCCGTTGCAGATAGGTCGCCGTGACGAGCACCTCGTCAACAGAGTCACTTTCCTGAGCATGGGCCGAGATGGCGCCGCCGAGTAATGGTAGCAAGGGCAGCAAAGGCATCAGCATGCTGAGCGTTTTGCGCCCGCATGGAATATGGGGTGTTGCTGATAAAATGATTGTGGGCATGGGCATGGGCATGGCTCTCCTGTAAAAGAGAGTCGGGCTGGCTGCCATGCTTGACGCAATCGGGTGGCTGGCTGGACTCGAAGTCGCTGCAATGAGGGGATCACAGCGTAGGTCACACTTACTTGGTTAAAATAGTTTCTTGGCTAAAATAGTTTCTTGGTCAAAACAGTTTCTTGGTCAAAACAGTTACTTGGTTAAAATCAGCTTGCCGCTGGCAGTGATGCGCAGGGCGTAGTGTTCGCCATTATGTTCAATGCTTATGATTCTTTGGCCTTTGAACAGGGCTTTACTGCTGATAGCGGGTTCTGTGGTGCTGACGCTGGCGTTGGCCGCCTTGTGACCGTGTTCGGCCATGGGTTGCGCTCCTTTTTTTCGATTATCGTTATGTCGTATTGTCAGGATCAGACACCCGGACGTGCAGCGGATGCTCTGCCAGAAAATGCATGATAAAAGCTAAAAAGCTAAAACGCAAATAAAAATCATTATCATTCGTATTGTGTTGGACTAAGCATCTTGATCAGAATGATGAACCCGGCTGCTTCAGGAAGGCCAGCTCTTCTGTTGTCGACTCACGTCCCAGGATGGTGTTGCGGTGTGGATAACGACCGAAGCGTTCAATGATTTCCTTGTGTCTGATCTCAAAGCTCAGGTTTTCCGCGATGCCGTTGCGGGTATACAGCTCAATGGCACGTTCGTGAATAAGCAGGGACTCACTGTGCATGTATGGCATATACAAAAAGCTGCGCTGTATCGGGCTTAGCTCAGCGTCGGCGCCCGTTGCGACAGCTTCCTGGGCGAGTGCCAGCGCCAGTGGATCGGCGCTGAACGAGCGCGGTGTATCGCGGAACATGTTGCGCGAGAATTGGTCCAGTACCAGCACTTCGGCCAGGCGTCCGTGGGCGGAACTGCGCCAGGAATACAATTCACAACAGCTCGCCTGCGCATGCAGGTCCGCGAAGCGCGCAACAATCATCGCATCAAAGCTCGCGTCTTTTTTCCACCATTGTGCTGGTCTAATTTCGTCGAACCAGAACGTCAGAATGTCCTCAGGCATGGGATGTCCTCGTTTTTGCAGCGTGAGCCAGGCTAATGTGTCGGATCATGTTATTCTGAAGCCATAATCTTGCCATTACCACAACATCAGCAGTCAAAGCCTCAGGATACTGTCAGGCCCGGGGCCCGGAGAAAAGGAGCACTGATGGGACAGGCCACCGAGCGAACAGACTTTGACGAAGAGGATTTTACCAGATTCCGTGACCGGCTTGGCAGCAACCTGAAAAGCCTGGAAACGCTGTTGCAGACGCCAGGATTCGGCGACGGCCCGGCATCATTCGGGGCCGAGCTGGAACTGTATATCGTCAATGCACAGGGCCGGCCGCTGCCCATCAATAAGGAGATACAGCAGGCACTGGCGGACGATCAACTGACGCTGGAGTTGAATCGCTTTAATCTTGAATACAACTTCAGTCCGGTGTTGCTCTCTGATAACTGCTTTCAGAAAACCGAAGCGGAAGCGTTGACGGCCCTGAAACGGATCAATGCCTGCGCCGAACGCTGGCAGGGAAGTGTTTTTCCTGTCGGCATTCTGCCAATGTTGCGGCCAGACGACCTGGGTCGTTCGGTGATGACGGACGAGCCGCGCTATCATGCCCTGACCGATGAGCTCAGGCGCATTCGCGGCGGCCCGTTTGATATCAACATTCAGGGCGAAGACAAGATTGATCTGAATATGGAAGATGTCACGCTGGAAGGTGCCAATACATCGTTTCAGGTACACCTGAAAGTGAAGCCCGAAGAGTTCGCTGATCTATACAATGCCATTCAGCTGGTAACACCCCTGGTGATGGCCATTGCTGCCAACTCCCCCTTGTTGTTTGGCAAACGCCTGTGGCATGAAACCCGGGTGCCGCTTTTCAAGCAATCCATTGATTGTCGTCGACCTGACCCGCTGCATCCTCGCCCTGCGCGTGTCAATTATGGCAACGCCTGGGTTCGACATGGCGCCCACGAGCTGTTTGCGGAAGCGGTTCGCCTGTACCGGCCCATTCTGCCGGTGTGTAGTGATGAAGATCCGTTTGTGGTGATGAGTGCCGGAAAGGCGCCACAACTGAGCGAACTTCGACTTCAAATGGGCACAGTCTGGCTCTGGAACCGTCCGGTTTATGATCCCGCCGATGGCGGGCATCTGCGTATCGAAATGCGCACACTCCCCGCGGGCCCGAGCATCAAGGACATGATGGCCAACTCGGCGCTACTGATCGGCCTGGGACGATTGTTACAGACGTCAATGCGTGAGCTGATTCCGTCGATTCCATTTGACTACTGTGTGCGTAATTTCTATCGGGCTGCAGAGAAAGGGCTGGCGGCAAAGTTGATCTGGCCCTCAACCAGCCAAAGCGAACCGGAATACCATTCGGCGGCCAGTATTTTGGCACGTCTGCTCCCCATGTTGCCGCGGCAGCTGTCAGAAATGGGTTTTGTTGACACCGATTTCGCACCCTTGCTGGACATAATCGGGGACCGACTGGAGAGTCGACAGACCGGCGCCCAGTGGCAGCTTGACAGGTTCGCCCGGTTGCAGGAAACACTGACATCTGAGCAGGCGCTGCTTGCCATGCAACAGGAGTATCAACGCAACAGTCTTGATAATATACCGGTGTCGCAATGGAGCCTGACATGAACGTGCCAAAGCTGCATGTCTGGCGCAATCCACTGCCGGATACTTTTGCCGGATCATTGCCTGAGTTTCTCGCAGAGTTGCCGGGACCCACCCATATCCAGTTGTCGGGCCGCGACGCCAGTCGCTGTCGCGTGGTGGTCACCTTGCTTCACGGCAATGAGCCTTCCGGGGTCAGCGCTGTGCACGCGTTATTGCGCCAGGGTATTGAGCCGGCGGTGGATCTGCATATTTTTATTGTGAATGTTGATGCGGCGCGGGCGCCGCCGTTATTCTCGCACAGAATGCTGCCGGGCGAGCGAGATCTGAACCGTTGCTTTAGGGCCCCGTTTGACGACAATCCGCAAAGCCAGCTCGCGCGGACACTTCTGGACTGCTGGCAGGCACTGGCGCCCGAAGCGCTGATTGATATTCACAACACCTCCGGTCTGGGACCATCGTTTGGTGTGATCACAGCGATTGATCCGGCGCACGAAGCATTGATCAGCCTGTTTACTCACCGCGTCGTGATGACGGATCTGGTGATGGGGTCGGTGATGGATCTCAGTGGTCGCTTCTGTCCTGTCGTCACCATTGAATGTGGTGGTGCCCGCAGCGAGGAGTCCGATCGCACAGCGCTGATTGGCTTGACACAGTACGCCAGTCTGACGACAGTGCTGGATCTGAATCCCAGCGATGTCATTATGGATTATTTCCATCACCCGCTGCGGCTTGAGTTGTTGCCGGGCGCCCTCATTGGCTATGGTCGTGAATTACCAAAGGAGCTGGGTGTCACGTTATATCCCGATCTGGAGCAACTCAACTTCAACTATGTTGAACCGGGCACGGAACTGGGTGGCATCAAGGGTGAGCTGACGGAGGTTCTGCAGGCCAAGAGTAGCGACGATACTGAACGCCTGTTGCATTTCTTCTACGTGGATCGGGGTCGCTTATACGCGCGCGTGCGTATGAAATTTTTTATGGTTACCAACAATCCCGAGATAGCCCGCACGGATTGCCTGCTTTATTTTGTGCCTGCATGAACATCCTGGCTGTGCTGGTCGTGATTTGGCAACTGCCCGGCAGATCTCTATACTGTGGTTGACGGTGCCTGTATTGACAGCGACAGATTTTGAAATAATCGCGCGATAAATCAGGCATTTGGATCAAAGATTCAGATGCGGTCAATACGGGCGATGAAGCAATCATAACATGGAGTGTAGTGTCTATGATAAATCTGAAACCCATAGTAACCAGCGTTGCCCTGGCAACGGTCCTGGGGGCCTGCAGTCAGGAATCTGACGTCGTTGGGACCAGCGCCGCGGTGGCATCACAGGCTGATTCATTCTCCGAATTTGTTGCCGTTTTGCATTCGACTGATGGTAATGATGTTGAAGGCGTGGTGATGTTTTCCAATACTGAGGAAGGTGTCAGAGTAGGGGCACAGGTCAGTGGTCTGGGCCCGATGAGCTCTCACGGTTTCCATATCCACCGGTTCGGGGATTGTCGGGCGGCGGATGCCAGTTCTGCTGGTGGTCACTTTAGCCCGGATGGCATGCCACACGGTGCGCCGGACGAAGAACGAAGTCATGACGGTGACCTGGGCAACCTGATTAGCAATGGTGCCGGTGTCGCCCAGACCAATGAGGTTGACCCGGACTTATCATTTGCTGGCGAAGACTCCATACTGGGCCGTGCAGTTGTGATTCATGCCAGTGCCGATGATCTGGAGAGCCAGCCCTCCGGTGACGCCGGTCCACGCGTTGCGTGCGGCGTCATCGGTGTCGCCAGCTGACTGTCATATCCAAACAGTCTGTCATCCAAACAGCCTGGCAGCCAGCTGGCAGCCAGTCACAGCGTGTCAGTCTAGTGCGTAAACCACCAGTGCGGCGCCGCTGTTCTGCAGTTTCCCCATTGGGCCCTCAGCGCCGCCGGTCATGGCGGTAACAGCGCCCATGAAGGTGCCGGCGTGGATGGTGGGCTGGCCAATCACCAGCGCCACATGCTGTTTACCGCCAGCCATGTAGGTGATGGGGAACGAGGCCGGTATGTCGCCGGTACTGGTTTGCCAGAGCACCTCGCCGGTGCTTTCATCCAGCGCCTTGAACTGGTGATCCAGGGTGCCGCCAAAAATGACGCCGCCGGCCGTTGCCACGATGGCCGTTGTCGGTGGCGCCATTTCGCGAAAGTCCCACAACAGTTCTCGGGTTTCCAGATCGACGGCCTGCAGTCGGCCAAATTCGCCCTCACGTCCCGGTACCGGTGTTGGAATCAGTGAGGCGCCCGTGGACAGAATGCCCCCCTGGCCGGTAGGTCCGCCGTTCATGCACATTTGGGTGATGGGCAGGAACAGTATTTTGCTGTCAGGGTTGATCGAGCTAACCTGCCAGTTGCGTCCCCCGGCGGCAAACGGACATACCAGTTGCGAGATCTCGGCGCTGGGTGTGGCGTTGGGATTCATGGTTTTGACGCCGGTAACCGGATCCACAGACTTCACAACATTCTGCAGACCCATGTCCATGGAGTACAGGTACTCGCCGGTGGCGGCGTCCAGCACGTCGTACAGCGCCATTTTGCCGGCGGTGATGATCACTTTGCGCATGTCACCATTAACGGGCAGGTAAACCGGTTGCCGCTCGTAGGTCCAGTCCAGATCCCATTGGTCATTGGCAACATGTTGAAAGTGCCAGACCAGCTCGCCAGTTTTTGGGCGCAGGGCCAGCGTCGAGTTGGTATACAGCGCGTCGCTGGTGACACCAGGCGCACCAGTTGGATTTAACAGGGGCGCCGTGTCGTAAGTGGGAGCGGTGCCAAAATATACCAGGTCGAGTTCAGTATCATAGCTCGGTGGCATCCACACCGAACCACCGCTGCGCAGGGCCAGTTCGAGTCCGTTCCAGGTCATGTCGCCGGGTTCGCCGGGACGCGGGATGGTATAAAAACGCCAGGCTTCCTCGCCGGTTTCCACATCCAGGCCAATGATGAAGCCACCTTCGGGTACCATGGTGGCATTGACCCCCTGAATCACCATGCCATTGGCAATAATGGGTGTCGCTCTCAGCGTGTGACCGCTCCGGCCGGTGCTCACGTCAGCAACCGCGTGGTTCCAGATAATGTCACCGGTTTTTGTGTCCAACGCCAGCATGCGCATGTCGTTGGTCGGCATGATGACCTTGTTGCCATGCAGGGCGATACCAAATTTTGAACTAGGGCCGGCGCCCTCTGCCAGTGTGTGTTTGTAGGACCACAACAGCTCACCGCTGCTGGCATCCATTGCCATCAAAGTGTCATTGGCGTTAAGTAGAAACATCACACCATCGTGCACCAGTGGCGTCGGCGTGCTGGAGCCGGGCCCCAGCGGCACCCGAAATGCCTCATTGAGGTCAGCGACGTTGCCCTTGTTGATCTGGTCCAGCGGGCTGAAACCGTAGGCGTCCAGCGTGCGGCGCCACATCAGCCAGTCCTGCGCTGGCGGATTGCTCAGCATGGCGTCTGTCACCGGTGTCAGAGCCTGCAACAGGGCTTCTCCCTGATCCTGTGCAATGGCGGGGATTGTGGTCAATGTCAGTCCGGCGAGTATGCCGATGCCGGCCGCCCGTTTTACGCTCTTCATATGTTCTGCCCTGTACGGCGCGAATTGTCGCGCCTTTTTTATTGTTTAGTTCTTATTTTTTTGCCTGGTGTAGCGTTTTTGACTGCTTTATGTGTCTTTGGGTTTATAACGGAATTTGCCTGGCTGTTGTAGTGCTGACTGACACTTTTGCGATGACCGGTACTACCTGACCGCCCGATTGTTTTCATGGTCCCAGGTGCCTTCTTCAACACGCGCACCGCGCAGGACATTGACCAGCCCATAGTTGCCTTCATGGCAGGCGTATTCAAACAGGTCGCCGTCGGCACGGAACATCGGAATTCGGGCTGTCACAGGGGCTTCGAAGGCGCTGTCGTCCTGAACCGTGAACTGGTAATCAACGCGGTCTTCACCTACCCGGGTGAAGCGCTCCACCAGTAGTTTGTCAGCACTGACACCGACGCCGGAAAAGCTCTGTGTCTTGTTGTTGAAATTGCGTGTCTCCACCACCAGAGTGTCACCGTCCCAGCGCCCCCGGGAATCGCCTGTCCACTGGGTTATCTGCTCGGGAATATATGGTCGGTTGTCCAGCGGTACGATACGTGACTCGTGGATCATTTCATTAAAAATCACCACGTGGTCTTCGGTCTGGAACAACTGCACATTGTTGTTATACAGACTGGGCTCAAACGGGGGCACTGAATTGAAACCGAGCAGGCAGCGTTCTGATAAACCTCTGTCTTCGGGCCCATCCTTGCCGACACCGCCAACCGTGAAGCGTACCGGACGTTCACCGACCGAGTCGGGTCCCAGGCCACCTGTTGCAACAGGCGCGCCAGGTACAAGAGATGGCAGACGGCCATTGGCAGGCTCAACGATGAGTGATGTGCGCAGGTTGTAGTCAAGCGGGTTGGTCTCCAGCCAGAAGTCGTTGTAACCGCCAATGGTGCCGCCGATGATGTTGGTCAACTCGACGCCGGCTGCTTCGCGATCCAGCCGGGCCTGTTCCTGGGCCATGACTTCTTCCATGGTATAAAATTCGCGATCTCCCAGCGCTGCTGGGCGTTGCATGGGTATGGACGAGCTGAAATTCCAGACGCCACGCAATGCTGGGTGGCCCCACTCGGTGCGAGGGGCAGTGTATTGCTGAGGGGTATTCGCCGCAGTTGCGTCCGGAGTATTCGCCGAGGGCGCGCTTTGAGCGTAAAGCAGGGAGGGGGTGAGCAAGCTAACAAGTGCTACAGCTAACGATCGGTTCTTCATAATCGAACTCCTTCGCGTGTGGCTGTTCAGGGTATTGTTGTTTTTGGTCGCCGGGTCAATTGCAGCATAGCTATTGCACGCTGGCAAGTAACATATGGCTACTCTCAGAATACCCAGGCGATCATCAGCCACAACATCACGAAGAAGGCGAAGAAACCCAGCAACATAAACTGGATTTCGCCAAGCAGGCCATCGCCTGCAGCAATGGCAAACACCACCAGCACCGCGATGGTAACCACAAATGCGATGATGGCGGCATCGCGCAGGCCCAATCCGGGGGCCAGGTAAAGAGCGCTGAACTCAGCCAGCGCGGGCATGGCAAACACCGCCGTGACTGCCAGTACCGCAACCAGAAGGATCAAAACGATTGCCAGTGCTCTGGCGTCTTTCTTGTCCTTGTTTCCGCTCTCGCCGACCATGTTCAGGCGTCCTGTTCCGCTTTGATCAACTCGCGCAGGTCGTGAGGGTCTGGCAGACCACTGACATCGATCTCCGGATCATCTCCGGCGGTGTAGATGGAAATTCTGCCGACACCAAAAATGCGGTTAAAAAAGGACTGGTAAACATTCACCGTGCGAATGCGGCTCACGTCCAGTTCAGTCCGGTTTTTACTAAGAAGCCCGCGCTCCAGTACCAGATCGTTGCCGATGAAATCGAGTCGGGTTGATTTGCACTTGAGGTACCATACCATCAGGATGATGATACCGACGGCGAGCGGTATCAATATGACTGCCAGAATGAATCCGAGCGGGTTGTTCCTGAACATGGCCGGGTGTTCTGAATATTTCTTTTGCATTGGGTTGTCCCTGTCAATAATAAAATACGGTTGTTGCCGTGAAGCATGTCAACGCACGACTTCCGTTGTGCAATAGGTGCTCTCATCCAGGCGTTTGGTGTAGTTGTTGAGAATCCGGGTGCCCTCCGCAGCCTTGATGACCCCGGCATTGATCTGCTTGCGGATCAATTCGCTCATGCGCCGATCAAGATCGTTGGGGAAGTACTGAACCTGACTGAGCATGTCTTTGATGCAGATGCCTTTTAGTGTCTCTTCGATCCAGAAATTGCCGGTTTCGTCTTCTTTGGCATAAACGTGCACTTCATCTACACGCCCCAGCAGGTTGTGGGCGTCGCCCAGTATCTCCTGATAGGCGCCGACCAGAAAGATGCCGATGTGGTAGGCATCGCCGTGTTTATGGGAATGTAGCGGCAGCCAGCTGGTATTGCTGTGACCATGCACGTACTGATCGATTTTGCCATCAGAGTCGCAGGTCAGATCGACAACCTGTGCGCGCCGGTCTGGCCGCTCCTGCAGTCGGTGTAGTGGCATCACCGGGAATACCTGCTGTATGGCCCAGTGGTCAATAATGGAATGGAACACGGAAAAATCACAGAGATACAGGTCCGTCAGCTGTTCCTCCAGTTCCAGCTGTTCAGTGGGGGGCGGTGTCAGTTGCGCCGCCGCCAGCTTTTGCAGGACTTCCCGGCAGGTACTCCAGTACAGACTGTCGGTGTGTGCCAGCTGGTCCAGTGTCATATAGCCCAGGCGCATGAGCTGATCCGCTTCTTCGCGCGCTTCACGGGCATCGTGATAGCACTCCAACAGAATCCCGGTTACGTCGGTGCTGCGTGCCTCCTCGTACGCTGTTTCCATACGGCTGACGACTGACGGTGAGTCGGGCGGTGTCTCATCATGCATGGGTGGGCTGTCGGGGCGGTGCACACCCAGTACCGGGACGACCAGCATGGAGTGATGCGCGGTCAGCGCGCGGCCGCTTTCCGACAACAGGGTGGGTACCGGCACACCGCGCTCGTCGCAGATTTCCTTGACCGCGTAGACCACAACATTGGCGTATTCGCGCAGGCCGTAGTTTATGGATGACTCCGGATTATCATAATCGCCACCATAGTTGACACCGAGACCGCCGCCAACATCCAGAAACTTGACTGAGACGCCGCGCAGGACCAGGTCGGCGTAGATCTGGGTGATTTCCTTGACTGCGCTGCGCAGGACCTGAATGTCAGAGATCTGACTGCCCAGATGGAAGTGCAGCAGTTCCAGACAGTCGCCCTGTCCCCGCTTCTCCAGAATTTTTACCAGCCGCACCAGTTCCGGCACGGTCAGGCCAAATTTGGAGCGTGCTCCGCCTGATTCATACCAGCGCCCGGCACCGCGGGTGTTGAGTTTTACCCGCACACCCAGGCGTGGTTTCAGTTCACGCTGGTCCGCCAGAATCATCAACTGTTCGAATTCCGAATATTTTTCGATGATCGGAATCACCTGCTGTCCCAGCTGTTGCGCATTAAGCATCATGGTCAGCATGACATGGTCTTTGACGCCGTTGCACAGCATCAGCGTGTCTGATCCGATCATCGGCAGGGCGGCCATCAGCTCAGCTTTGGAACCACACTCAACCCCGATATCGAACTCGCGCCCGGCCTCTATGACTTCGGCGACCACTTCCTGCAGCTGGTTAACCTTGATCGGGAAAATGCTGCGATAGACACCCTCATAGCCGGCGCCTTCGATGGCTTCGCGGAATTTGCGATTCAGGCGTTTGACACGTGAACTGATGATGTCCTGAAAACGCAGGATCAGCGGCAGTGTTGAGCCTTCGGCCAGGGCCTCGGCAATGACATCGTTAATATCAACACTGATGTCCATACCCTCAATGGGTTTAACGCAGACATTGCCTTTGTCGTTAATACTGAAGAAACCGTCGCCCCAGACATCCATGGCATACATCGTTTGAGCGTCGTCGAGGCTCCATGCGGGCGGTTGTTGTGTCGTCATGCAAAATACCTCAAAAGCGTTATGGGTCGTTGCCCCGAAGGCAACAAAAATTAAATCTCAGGATCTGGCAGCCTGGCACTCGGCATACAGCGCCAGTAGTTCAATGCCTATCTGCGCACCGGCCAGGGCTGTTAATTCGGCGTGATCGTAGGCAGGGGCGACTTCGACCACATCCATGCCAATGAGGTTGATACCACTCAGGCCGCGGATGATATTCAGAGCCTGGAACGACGACAGGCCGCCGGGGACCGGTGTACCGGTGCCCGGTGCAAACGCCGGGTCGAGACAGTCGATGTCAAAGGTGATATAGGTGGGTCGATCGCCGACTCTTTCCCGAATGCGTTTGACGATAGCGGCTGCACTTTGTTCGTGCACCTGGGTCGCCGAAACAATGTCGTAACCCAGCGTGTCATCATTGGTGGTGCGAATGCCGATCTGTACCGAGTGCTCGGGCAGAACAATGCCTTCTTTGGCAGCCCTGTAGAACATGGTGCCATGATTAATGCCGTTGCCTGAAGAGGGCCAGGTGTCGGTGTGGGCATCAAAATGAATCAGGGCAATCGGGCCGTGTTTTTTGTAATGCGCGCACAGGCTGGGATAGGAAATGAAGTGATCGCCGCCTAGCAGAAGGGTGGCCGTGTCAGTTTCCAGTATCTGGCTGACCCAGGTTTCAATGTGCTTGACGCTGAGCAGGCCACCGCCTTCATTATTCTCGCAGTCACCATAATCGACAACCTTCAGGGCCTGTAATGGATCAGTCTGCCACGGCCAGGGTCTCTCCCATGCCAGCGACATGGATGCGTTGCGAATGGCGCGGGGGCCGAGGCGGGCGCCGGAGCGATTGGTGACCGCGATATCCAGTGGAATGCCCATGACCGCGACGTCGATATCGCTCAGGTCACGACCAAAGGGGGTACGAAAGAAACTGACGGCACCGCCAAAGCTGTGTGAATTAACGGCACCCGTGCCGGGTTTGCCGGTAAAGGCGTTGTCCCAACTGCTCATAAATATGTCCTGAACCGCCCTGATCGGGGGTATTTAACCAAGTGTAAATGCATCGATATCCATGGATTTGCCCACGAATCAGCTCAAAGACCGACGGGAAACCCAATTTCACTCGTACAGGCTAACTTAAACTACCGGTGCAACTCTGCCAAGTGCAGTCACTGGGCAGCTGGAGGCCCGAATTGGGACGGAAATCTGGCAATAACCACAATCGTGACAACACTTGTAACACAATACTATGAACGGCCTGTAAAACAAGACCAGTGCCGGGTGTTAAGATGGATTAACAGCGTTGTGCTGTTTAATCTGCAAGACGCAACTGATTGATTTCACGGGCGCTTGAACTGATTGTGGGTAGCGTCCGTATTAAGCAGTCAAATCATTTTTCTTTATTTGGGCGTTCTCTCATGGCCACATCAGAGCAAAAGTCTCGACCGGTCCTGCTGGCATTATTGGCATCAACAGTGATTGCAGGGTTGGCAGCGTGCAGCCAGGAGCCGGCTGAGCCCGGCCGGGGCGGCAATACGGGTGGTCCCGGAGGCCCGGGCGGCGGGCAGCGGCAAATGACGATTCCTGCGGTTGAGGCGGTTCAGGCTCAACGCGGCGCCCTGCCATTGGAAGAGCGTCTGACCGGGCGGGTCAGTGCCCGCAACCAGACCGAGATCTATCCGGAAGTCTCCGGCCCTGTCACCGAGATCTATGTCGACAATGGCGATTACGTTAATGCCGGTGATCCGTTGGTACAGTTACGTGATTCGGAATATGTGGAACGCTATGAGCAGGCCGTCGCCGGGCTCGACATTGCGCGTGCGCAGACGAGACAGGCGGAAGCCAACCTGCAACAACTGGAGAATCAGGCGCGACGAGTCCGCGAGCTGACCGAACGACAACTTGAGACAACGGCCAATCTGGAAACCATTGAAGTGCAGGTGGCCGTGGCCAGCGCCAATATGGACCTGCGCGAAGCGCAGGAAAATCAGGCACGCTCGCAACTGGAAGAACGTCGCCTGGAGCTGGTCAATACCACAGTGCGCGCGCCCATCAGCGGTCTGGTTGGTCTGCGTAATGCCGAGCGTGGCCAGATGGCCAGCACGGGCACACCGCTGTTTCTGATTGGCGATGTTGATCAGGTGCGCATCGAGATTCTGCTGACTGAGCGCATGCTGAACTATATTCGCGAAGGCATGTCGGTGAATCTGTATTCAGAGAACTGGCCGGGCACCATGCTGGATGCTGATATCTCTCGGATATCGCCTTTTCTCGATCCGGAGACCTTGCGTACCGAAGCCTATATTGATATGGCCAATCCGGACAATCTGATGCGCCCCGGCATGTTCGTTAACGTTGATGTGCTTTACGGCGAGACCGAGCAGGCAGTGCTGATTCCCAACAGCGCCATTTATCGCCATCCACGCACCGGTGTTGAAGGTGTGTATGTCATGAATGCACCCGGTGAGGAACTGCGTCCGGTGGCAGATGTGGACGGCGCACCGGCAGTATCACCACCGATGCCGGTCAGTTTTGTTGCGATTGATGTGATTGCAGCTGGCCGCATGGCCAGTGGTGTTCGGGGTGTCAATGAAGGGCAGTGGGTCATCACTGTAGGCCAGAACATGCTGGTGGGTGCCATCAGCGAGGCACGCGCCCGATTGATGCCCTGGGATCGCATCATGGAAATGCAGCGAATGCAGAGCCGTGACATTTTCAACATCATCGAGCAGTCGCGCGAAGATCGTCAGGCCCTCTCCGACAGTTAATCCTTCGATTCCCAGACGGACAACAACATCATGGCGTTAACTGCAAATTCAATAAAAAGGCCCATTGCCACATCAATGGTGTTTCTGATCATCATCACTCTGGGCACCCTGGGGTTTCGTTATCTGCCGGTTGACCTGTTGCCGCCAATCGAAATGCCTGAACTTTCGGTGCAGATCAGCTATCCCAATGTCGGTCCGGAAGAAATGGAGTTGCTGGTCACCGAGCCGCTGGAAAATGCGCTGTCAACGGTGCAGAACGTGGAGCGCATGAGTTCGAACTCACGCGAGGGCAACAGCTGGGTGTCAATACGTTTTGCCCAGGGCACCAACCTGGACTCGGTCAGCAATGATGTGCGCGAAGCGCTGGATCGCCTGCGTCGGCAATTGCCGGAAGATGCCGACACACCACGCATCAACCGATTCAATCCTGATGATTCTGCCATTGTGGTGGTAGGTGCGCAGTCCAACATGGACCTGATGGACCTGACCACCGTGCTAGAGCGCGATCTACGGCGACGTTTTGAGCAAATTCCGGGGGTCGGCGCGATTGATGTCTGGGGTGGTATCGACAGCGAGATCCGCATCGAGGTTGATCGCGACCGGCTGCTGGCCGGCGGTCTGACCATGAATGATATTGTGCAGGCCATTGGCCGCGAGAGCAGCAACTCACCGGGTGGCAATGTGCAGCGCGGATTGAGCGACCTTTACGTGCGATCGCTGGGTGAGTACAGCACTATTGATGAGATTCGGGATACCGTTATTCGCACTGTCAATGGCGTCGCGCTGCGGGTTTCCGACGTTGCCGACGTGGAGTATGACCGCGCTGACATGGGGCGCTACGTGGAGATCAATGACGTTCCCATGCTGCGCCTGGGTATTCGCAAACAGTCTGGTGCCAATACGGTAGAAGTTGCCGCGCAGATTCGCCGCGAGGCCGAGCGTATCAATCAGGAACGCTCCGACATCAACATGCTGATCGTGACTGACCAGAGCGAGTTTATTCAGGATTCGATAGACAGCGTCCGTAACTCCGCCGTCTGGGGCGGCATTCTTGCTGTTATCGTGTTGATGGCGTTTTTCCGTAACGGTTCAATCACCAGCATTATCGCCGTTTCCATTCCCATCGCCATTGTGGCCACGTTTGCCTTGCTGTTCTTTGGTGGTCTGACGCTTAACCAGATGAGTTTCGGTGGTCTGGCACTGGGTGTGGGGCTGATTGTTGATAATGCCATTGTGGTGATCGAGAACATCGTGCGTCTGCGCCAGAACGGTGCTTCAAAAAAACGCGCGGCGCGCCAGGGCACTCGCCAGGTCACCGGCGCCATCGTGGCGTCAACCATTACCACCTGCGTTATCTTTCTGCCGGTGGTGTTCATGCAGACGCTGACCGGCACCATGTTTCAGGAGCTGGCCCTGGTGGTGGTGTTCTCGCTCGTGTGTTCACTGTTTGTCGCATTGACACTGGTGCCAATGCTGTCGAGCCGTTTCCTGAACGTTGTGCCTGACACTGAGCGTACCGGGCCGCTCAAAGGCAATGAGCGCTTCCTGCAGGCAGTGGAGGCACGCTACGAGTCGATACTGAGCTGGTCACTGCATCACCGTCTTGCCATTGTCGGGGCGACAGTACTATTGCTGGGAGCGTCGGTGTATGGCGTCAGGTATCTGTCTTACGAACTGGCGCCCCAGACTGAAGCCGATCAGATCAGTATTCGTATGAATATGGACGAAGGCACCAACATTGCCATTCTGCATTCCTACATGATGGAAATGGATAACATCGTTCAGGAAATCGTGCCCTGGGATGACGTGCTTTATTACACGCGCGATGTGCGCAACAGCAATGCCGAGATCGAATTTGCGCTGGTTGATCAGAGCCAGCGCAGCATGAATGCTGATGACCTGACCGACTATATCCGGGCTCGTGTTGAATCAGCCATACCCGGCATGCGCGTGCAGGTGCGCGCGCAGACAGGCATGTGGATCATGCGACGTATATTCGGCTCTGGTGGCGAAGACGCTGTGCAGATCGAGTTGCGCGGCTATGATCTTGATATGGCAGAAACACTGGCGCAGTCGATTCGTGATCGAGTGGAAACCGTGCCTGGTATTGCCGATGTCAATCTGAGTCGCCTGGAAGGGCGTCCTGAGCAGAATGTGCGGTTTGATCGTGAGCGTATGGCGAGTCTGGGCATTGGTGTAGCTGACGTCAGTCGTGCCATTCAGAGCAGCATTGGCGGTTCGCGGGCAGGTGTGTTCCGCGAGCAGGGCGACGAAGTGGACATTATCGTACGCCTGCGCCCGCAAGACCGCCTGAATGTTCAGGACATAGATAATATATCGGTGCGCGCTGGTGATGGTCAGGTGGTGCCGGTGTCATCTCTCGTTACCACGACCTATGATCGTGGCCCCACGGATATCCGCCGAATTAATGGTCAGCGTGTGACGTACATTAATGCCAATCTCGACAGCGGTGTTGCGCTGGGTGATGCCGTGCAGGCGATTCAGGCTGACCTGGCCACGATGAGTTTGCCGGACGGTTTTTCCATCGTTTATGGCGGCGAGTATGAAGAGCAGATCAAGGCGCAGCGCGATTTCATCATGGCCATTGTGATGGCATTGATACTGATCTATATGGTCATGGCAGCGCAGTTTGAGCGTTTCCTTGATCCGCTCATTGTCATGTTCTCGGTGCCGCTGGCATTCATCGGTGTGGTGCCAACGCTCTTGCTGACGGGCACCACACTGAATATGCAAAGCTTCATGGGGATGGTGATGCTGATTGGTATCGTGGTGAACAATGCCATCGTGCTGGTGGACTATATCAATCTGATGCGTCGCGAAGAACAGATGCCGGTGATTGAGGCCGTGGTGAAAGCAGGTCGTCTGCGCCTGCGACCCATTCTGATGACAACATTGACTACCGTGTTGGGACTGTTCCCACTGGCGGTGGGTATCGGGGCGGGCGCGGAAATGCAGGCGTCACTGGCCCGCGTGGTGATCGGCGGGCTTGCGGCGTCGACATTGATTACGCTGGTGTTTATTCCGATCGTTTATGTCGCCGCCAATGATCTTCGTGATCGCCTGGCAGCGCGTTTGCCTGGTCGCAAAGCCAGCGCACAGAGCAGTGCATCGACCTCATCAACATCCGCCTGACAAGGGGCGGATGTTGATGAGGTCGATCGGCTAGTCCGCTGAGGTCTCGTCCGATTCAATGATGGTCGAGATGGTGTCCTGATCGTGGATCTTTTTCAGCGCCCCGCTGTAAATATCGTAATGCCAGCCGTTCATCTTCAGAGTGCCGGCTTCCACCCGGCTGGCAATCCAGGGATATGTCATCAGATTGCACAACGAATATCCTACAGCGGTCTGTTCACAATGAGACAGGGTTTTGTCATCAATGGGGTTGTCCGGGTTCGCCAGTTTCGCCACTGGTGCCACGATCGACATCCAGCGGGAAATGAATGAGTCCTTTTCCATTTTGTCCTGACCCGTTACCAGCGAGCGAATACCACCGCAACGCGAGTGACCCAGCACGATAATCTCCGGCACTTCCAGCACTGTAATGGCAAACTGTAATGCCGCACTGGTGCCGTGATAGGAGCCCTCGATTTCGTAAGGCGGCACCAGGTTGGCAACATTGCGGATGACAAACAGGTCACCCGGCTCGGTATCAAAAATCAATGATGGCTCAAGCCGGGCGTCACAACAGGTTATCAACACATAAGAGGGGCGCTGGTCCTGAGCCAGCGCCCTGAGTCTGTCTTTGTTCTGCGCAAAATAACCTGCTTTGAAACGTTTGTATCCTTCCAGTAGTTTCTCGCTCATCCGTCTTCTATTTCCTGCCTGTTACGTTGATTACTTTTTACTTGTTAATACCCGCTCAATCAGCGGGCACCAGCCGCTTGATGCCTTCACCTTCAATGCCCAGGTAGACATAACCGTCCGGACCCTGACGTACCGATCGTACGCGGCCAATATCGGTCAGCAGATCTGTGCGGCGCAGCACGCGGTCGTCATGAATTTCCAGTAACTCCAGTTTGGTGGCGCGCAGAGCACCCACCAGCAGATGATTCTGCAGCTCCGGATAACGCTCGCTGGTGACAAAGGTGATGCCGGCCACGGCAATGGACGGATCCCAATACCAGATGGGCTGCTCTACGCCTTCACCGAATTTGGCTTCAGCCAGCGGCTCACCGTTGTAATTGATGCCATAGCCGACATAGGGCCAGCCATAGTTCTTGCCTGCTTCGGCAATATTGATTTCATCGCCACCACGCGGGCCGTGTTCGCTGGCCCAGACCTGGCCGGTGGTCGGGTTAATGTCGATACCCTGCGGGTTGCGGTGACCGTAGGACCAGATCGCTGCTTTGGCGTCATCACGGCCGGCAAAGGGGTTGTCTGAGGGAACACTGCCATCGGCATTGAGGCGGTAGATTTTGCCACCATCGCGGGTCAGATCCTGTACGTTGGTGAAGTGGTCGCCGCGGTCACCGATGGAGAAATACAGGTAGCCGTCGTTGTCAAAAATCATACGTCCGCCATAGTGCTGGCCGCGCATGGAATTCTCGGCGCCTTTGTACAGTACCTCCTGGTCTACCAACTGGTTGCCATTGAGGCGTGCGCGCATGATAGCGGTATTGCTGCCTTCGCCCGCGCCCTCCTCACTGGCGTAGCTGATGTAGAGCCAGCCGGTGTCAGCATAGTCCGGGTGCAGCACTATATCCAGCAGGCCGCCCTGGCCATTGGTGTGTACTTCCGGCACGCCACCCAGCGGGTCGCCGACTTGACCATTGCTAACCCGGAAGATATCTCCGTTTCGGTCTGTGACCAATATGTCGCCTTCGGGCAGCCATACCATGCCCCATGGCATCTGAATGTCGCTGGTAATCGTCTCCAGACTGTATTCTGGCAGGCCCTGAGCCAGGGCATTGTTGATAGCAGAAAAGGACAAAGCATAGGAGCCCAGCGTGATGGCGGCGGCGCTTAACCAGGTTTTCTTGTTCATGAACATTCCCCATATGAATTAACGTTGCTTTCCAACTGTACTGCATTGTATCGGACTACGTGTATTGTTTCAGCATGGATTGCTCGGTTGAAGGCATCGGGTGGCAGCATGCGACGAATTGTCACAGGCGATGTTAAGCGCGTATTCAGCACATCGGTGTACAATGTGGCTAAATTCGGATATTCATCCGTACACCTGATTATCAGTTTCAAGGAGTTACTATGAAAATATTGTCCTGGTTGAAAGCAGTCATGCTGGTCGCTATTGTCATGGTGCCAGCAGCTAAGGCCCTGGCTCACAATCAGCTGACCTCGTCGGCGCCCGGTCATGAGGCGGTAGTGGTGTCTCCCGAGCAGCTGGTGCTGAATTTTAATGGTGATGTGCGAATGTTGCGTCTGGCACTGGTCCACGGTGCCAGCCACAATATCGAGTTTGGTTTCAGCCCGTCGACAGACGCGCAAAGCATGTTCAGTTATGAGCTGCCCGATCTGATGCTGGGCGCCCATACAGTGAACTGGACAATCATTGGGGCTGATGGGCACACCATCACCGGGTTGTTCAATTTTGTGGTCAGTGATGGCGGCGAAGAGGCCGAAGTGCAGACGCACGAGCAAAACGAACATCACCACCACTGAGACCGGTTTTGAGCGCATCGCTGTGGGATATCGCCGTACTGCTGGCCAAATGGCTGTCGTACCTGGCCATGCTGGCAATACCGGGCGCTGTCTTTGTGGCCTGGTTATGCCGTCAGTTGTCTGGCGACAGACCTGATGTTGACAGGCGTGTGCTGTCCCACCTGTTACTGCCAGCGACGGTTTTGGGCATCCTGGCGACCAGCGCATTTTTTCTGTTTCAGGTGGGTGCCATCAATCAGCGTGGCGCTGGCGGGATGTTCGACCCGGTAATCGCGCAGATTCTGGCGCAGTCTTCGCTGGGTGACGGGCTTCGCTGGCGCCTGGCGGGTTTTTTCCTGGCGCTGCTGGCTGCAGGTCAGTGGTATATCGCGAAGTCCGTATCGACGGCAACAGCCCGGTCCGGAATCCTGTCTGCCTCTGTCACCGTGGCGCTCGCTGCTGGGGCTGTGCTGTGCATTTCCCTGTCCTTTGCCGTGCTCGGCCATGTCAGTCAGCTGACGCTGGTCAGTCGGCTGATGCTGGTGCTGCATATCACCGCGATCTGTCTGTGGACGGGGTCATTTGTTCCGTTGTATCTCCTGAGTCGCCCCGAGGTTTCCGGCAGACCGGAGGCTGATCGGCAGTCTCTGCAGCGTTTAATGGTGCTGTTTGGCCAGTCTGCCTGGGTTGTGCTCTGCGCGTTGTTCCTGAGTGGGCTCTGGTTAACATGGCAGCTGGTCGACAGCCCCGGAGCTCTGGTAACCACCGCTTACGGTCAATTGCTGACCTTAAAGTTGCTGCTGGTGGCCGGGTTGCTGGGCCTGAGCGCCAGACACAAGTTCATGCTGGTGCCGCAATTGATGCTGACAGGTGCATTGCGCCTGCGTCGCTCGATTGCTGGCCAGATTGGGCTGACCATCCTCATTTTGCTGGTAACCGCGGTGTTTACGACTCTGACCGGTCCTGCCTCCTGATACGCGTGTAAGATTTTTCTGTTGCCACACTGTAAACAAATTGTAATATGGCCGCTGGTTTTATAGACTTCGCGCCCATGGACTATTTTGAAATTTCTTACACTGCGATTGGTGGCCTGGGCATCTTCTTTCTGGGTCTTAAATACCTGTCGGAGTCGCTGCAGTCGAGCGGCAAAGAAGCTATTCGCGGCATACTGGCATCGTTGACACGAAACCGTGTACTGGCGGTGCTGGCAGGTATCGGCATCACTGTTTTTGTCCAGTCCAGCAGTATTTCCACGGTGATGACCGTCAGTCTGGTCAATGCCGGGCTGATGGAGTTGAAACAGGCTATCGGTGTCATCCTGGGTGCCAACATCGGCACCACTGTTACTGGCTGGATCATCTCTTTCAAAGTCGGCAAGTTCGGCCTGCTGTTCATCGGTCTGGGTATTTACCCGATGGTGGCGGCCCAGCGCACCTGGCTGAACACCCTGGGCAAGGCGCTGGTGGCGCTGGGCCTGATATTCACTGGTCTGGAGTTCATGAGTGGCGCGTTTGTGCCTCTGCGGACCGACGAAAACTTTATATCCTATCTCTATCTGTTTGATGCGCAGTCTCTGGGCAGCCTGCTTGCCTGTATTGCCTTGGCCTGCTTCCTGACAGTGATTGTGCAGAGCAGTTCCGCCATGCTGGGTATCACCATCACCCTGGCAGCCACGGGCGTCATCAACTTTGACACCGCCGTGGCACTGATTATCGGTGAGAATATCGGCACCACCATTACCGCACAGTTGGCTGCCATCGGTGCCAATACCTCAGCCGTGCGGGCAGCGCGCGCGCACGCCATCTTTAACATTCTGGGGGCAGCCCTGTTTGTGGCAGTTTTCCCCTGGTATGTCGATTTTATCGATTTTGTTGTCGCTGGCGAGGCCAATCTGCAGGCAGAAGACGGTTCCCGTCCCAATATCGGCTGGCATATTGCCGTCGCCCACACCATGTTCAATGTGCTTAACGTGTTGTTCTGGATACCCCTGATTGGATTCCTGACCAAAACCGTGATCTGGCTGGTGCCGCAGAAAGAAGAAAAAGAAGTCCACAAACTTCGCTACCTTGGTAATCGCACCACCATGGCGCCTGAGGTGGCGTTGCAGCAGGCCGGGCTGGAAATGGACAATATGGTCGACATTACGCGGGAGATGTTTGAGGTCACCCGGGAGTATGTGACCAGCCCCAAACACAAAAAGAAACTGTTTGACCGCATCAATCACCTCGAAGATATCACCGATAATATCGAAGAGGAGATGATCAATTTCATTACCATTGTGCTGACGGGATCGGTATCGCGAGGGCAATCGTCGCGCTCGTATGGCCTGATGCGCATGGCTGATGAAATCGAAAGCATTGCCGACGCCCTGCAGTCTTTCAGTATCTATCGCAGTCGTCTGTTCAAGCGCAACGAAGAGATCAGCCCGGAAGCCTGGGCCGACATACTGACTTTCTTTGATGAAGTTGCCGCTTATTTTGATCGCCTGACCAAGGCGCGCGAACGTGATGCTGATGCGAGCGAATTCAGAGCACTGATCACGGAGTCGAAAGCGATCAGGAAGATGGGTAAGGAAATGCGTGAGCGACACCTTGATCGTCTGCGTACTGGCGATTGCCAGGCAGTCACGGCCCAGACCTACAGCGACATGTTCATGTCACTGCAGCACATCAAGAATCACACCGTGAACTACGTCGAAGCCCACGCCGGCCTGTAACGCTACTTCAAATCTTCCTGTGTGCGCCCTTTGCGGGCGCCGCGTGTAATCCCGTTTGGCCATGTATCAGCGCCGAACCCGGGTAAAACTCCACAATGAGATCAGCGCCGCAGCCAGCATCAGTAGCAGCATCGGGTACACGGTGCCATTGAACAGCAGTGCGACCAGCTGCGCCGCAATTGACGACAGACCCATCTGCAGAAAACCGGTAAGCCCCGACGCACTGCCTGCCATGGCAGGAAATTCGTTGATGGCGCCCGCCTGAGCGTTGGGCAGGGAAACCCCATTGCCGAAGGTGCTCAGTGCAATGGGCGTAAACAGCGCCAGTGGATGGTGAAAGCCGGCAAGCTGCAGGCCGATGGCGATGCAGATGCCAACAATACTGAGCCGGGACCCCATGCTGATCATCCGGTGAATGCCCCATTTCTTCGACAGCCCGCGTGCCATGTAATTGCCGATCATGAAGGCGAGCGGGACCATGATGAAGTAGTACCCGTATTCATTGGGCGGTCGATTGAACACGGACACCATGACTTCCGGCGCCGCCGAAATGAAACTGAAAAACACCACGGACACGAAGGCGACGTTAAACGCATAGGCCGAGAAAGTACGCGATTGCAGCAAGGTGGCAAATCCCTTCAGCATGCTGCCCACGCCCGTGAAATTGACCTTTTGATGCAGTGTTTCAGGCAGGTAGCGGAACATCGCAACCAGCATGACCAGTGAGATGGCGGCGACCAGGTAGAAAATTGAGTGCCAGTCAAAGCGCACCAGCATTTCACCGCCAACCAGCGGGGAGAGCATGGGCATGACCACCATGACCATTACCAGCGTGGCAATGATGCCAGCCGCTTCATCGGCCGGGTAGACGTCGCGGACGATGGCGCGCGCCAGTACCAGACCGACAGCACCGCCCGCAGCCTGCACGATGCGTCCCACGATAAGCCATTCAATACTGCCTGCGAGCATGCAAAGCAGTGAGCCAAACACGGTGATACAGATACCCGTGAGCATGATCGGCCGTCGCCCGTAACGGTCCGACAGCGGACCATAGATCAGGGTGGCAATGGCAATGGAAAGCATCGACAGGCTTAGCGTAAGCTGCGCCGTGCCGGTGCTGACCATAAAGCGTTCGCGAACAACAGGGATGGCGGGCAACATGATCTGCATGGCGACCGGGCCCAGAGCGGACGCGGCGGCGAGCAACAGTATCAAGCCGCGAGACAATGATCCCGGGATATTGTGCATAAACCTGCCTGAAGGTGGTGTCAGCGCTGCAGCACGGACTCTTGTCGTTGCTGCAGGTCGGAGTTCTGGTTACTGAAGATAACGCTGTTGCCGAGCAGGGCAACGCGCTGAGAACGGTCAATAGTATACGCGAGACTGAAGGTGCTGTCGTGGAATTGACGTGCCAGCCTCTGCGCGTCAGTACTGTCATCGAGGAGAGAATCGGCGCGGGCCGTCGCCGGGTCTGCTGGCTGCAAGGCGACACAGGAGAGCGCATCGCCGGAGCGGTCGCGCAGACACAGGCTGGGCGTGTCGGTTGACAGAATTTCCAGCGGCAGGCCCTGATCGACAACAGCGAACCGGGGAGAGCGTTGCAGGTAAGACATCAGTTCGGCGCCAAATGGACTGTTGCTGCCGCCCGGTGTGATCGGAACGGCCAGGTCCAGACGGCGCAACACAGTCGGGTCCTGGCGCAGCGCCGCCGCATAGTGGTCCAGTGCCCGGCCACGCTGGCCTTCCTGCCACGCGGCCTGCGCCAGCCGTGCTGACACCCGCGCCCGTAGCATGGCTTCCTGGGCAGGCAATTGTGCCAGGGCCTGTTCCGCCATGGTCAATACCTCGGCATGCTGACCCTGGCGAGCCGCGATTTCAGTCTGGTAGGCAAACACATAGCCCTGGTTCAGTGCGAATGCACCTTCACTTGCAGTGTCGTTAAGCAGTTCCTGCATGACCCCCGGGCCAATCAATGCGATCAATTCCGGTTCCAGCCATTCCGGTATATGAACGTCCAGTGGCGCATAGGGACGAAGTCGGTTACTCAGCGTCTCGGCGTTGGCAAACAGGGAGGCGGCATGTCGCGCGGAGCGCCAGGCGCGGAAACGTGCTGCCTGAGCCTCGATACGCAGGCGCCAGGCCCCAAAACGGGGGAGGGTGGCCAGCTCTTCACGAAGCCGCTGATAACGGACCTGATGTGCGACACTGTTGACCAGCGCGGCGAAAGAGTCTTTTTGCGCTTCGTCAGCGGTATAGGAACCAGTGCGGTCGGGTTGATTGAGCGCGGTCTGGGTGAGTCTGGCAGCGTCCTCGGGGTACCCGGCCAGCATCAGGAAAATACCACTGACCATAAAATGGTCGGTACGATTCATTACCCCGACCAGCGGTGACTGGCTGTTGCGCCAGACCAGCATATTGTCCAGGGCATTGCGGGCGTCATCGAAACGGCCCTGGTTCATATACAGGTAAAGTTTATAGATCCACGGATTGCCCACGCTGTCCGGGTCAATCTGGCGTGATGCGCGATCCAGATAGTCCTCTGCTTCCTCGAAACGCAGCAGGTTCAGCGACACTTCCGATGCATTGAGCAGGTGTACTGTGTCCAGCTCTTCGGCCTGAGAGGCCGCGATGCCTTCATCCTCAGTCATTGCATTTTCGCAGGCCTGCAGGGATTCCGCCGGCCGCAGATCGGCCAGTTCAACCGCACACAGGGTGTTCCAGGCACGGCTGCGTTCACGCGGGTTGTCGCTTGAACTCAACACTTTTTCGGCACTGGCGCGGGCGTCATCGTAGCGTTTCATTTTAATCAGTGGCCAGCCACGAAACGATTCTGTGTCCTGTCCGTAGATGGCGCTGATCTGATCCAGGTAAGCCAGCGATTTTTCCTGGTCGCCAATCAATTGATGGGCATAGGATAGCTGGCTCAGGGTAAGGTAATGCCACTCCAGATTGCCCGACGCCATGGCCCGCCCCAGAGAACTGTAGCCGGTCAGGGACTCGGCAATATTCAGGTGGAACAGGGCGCGGGGTAAATTGCCTTCAACACGAAACAGAACTTCGGCAAGAGCAAACTGCGCCCCCGGTGCCTCAGGCTCTTCGCTAACCCATTGCTGGGCCAGTTCCCGTGCGCGCACATTCTCGCCCAGCGCCAGCGCGTCACAGATTGCCAGTGCCGGCTCTTCAGATATACCACTCATGCCAAAACAAAGTCGTTGCGAGCCGAATTGAATGCCATCGAAGTCATTGCCGGTTTCCTGCGCCTGCAGGGCCGGCGCAGCCAGCAGCAGGGCGACCGCTATCACGCCTGTGGCAAACGCGGGCAGGCGGATGATGCCGGCATCGTGTGACAAATATTTAAATGACATAAAAACCAGTGTAATTGTCGATTGGCTAGTGAGCCTTGAGCGTGCTTCGTGCCAGTTGTTCGAGCGGTTCGCGCATGCAATCACGAAGCACTTTGGCAAAATCGGCAACGCCGGGCGCCAGTTCTACCCGGTGCGCCAGTACATGGGGCAACAGCATGTCAAGGTCATCGGCATTGACGTAGGCGCGACCACGCAGGGCGGCCAGCACCTGCAGTGCGGGCAGTATCAGAACCAGGCTGCGTGTGGAATTGCCTTGTAATACGCGTTCATCTGCGCGCAATGCGCGTGATATGTCGAC
The DNA here is from genome assembly GCF_001758195.1 of Pseudohongiella acticola. NCBI lineage: Bacteria > Pseudomonadati > Pseudomonadota > Gammaproteobacteria > Pseudomonadales > Pseudohongiellaceae > Pseudohongiella > Pseudohongiella acticola. The sequence continues at coordinate 1,167,413 of NZ_MASR01000001.1, read as the reverse complement.
CAGTGTGGATTTAATGCCATCGGCGATATACACATGCTCGTCGATGCTGCGACGGGCCGCAAGAATTTCATTGCGGGTCACGCGGACGCGGTCGGCAGCCGGGCTACGGCGCTGTTGCCAGGTGTCGAGCACGGCCAGTTCTGCATCGCGATCGATATGCGACATGGTGATCTTAAACAGAAAGCGGTCCAGTTGCGGTGTCGGCAGCGGATATGTACCGACCAGGTCCAGGGGGTTCTGCGTGGCAATAACAAAAAACAGCGGGTCCAGCGCATAGGTAATATTATCGACCGTCACCTGTTTCTCACCCATCGCTTCCAGCATCGCCGATTGTACCTTGGGGGAGGTCCGGTTGATTTCATCTGCCAACACAACGTGAGCAAAGATGGGGCCATGACGGAAATGAAAGCTGTTGCTGTTGGTGTCAAACACAGGGCTGCCGGTGACGTCCGAAGGCAACAAATCCGGTGTGAACTGGATGCGGCGGAAAGCGGCGATGGGTACAGCGTGGTTGGTCTCTGTGGGCGACTGATCATCAACAATGGCTTCACCCAGTGCTTTGGCGAGGGTGGTTTTGCCAGAGCCGGGAAAATCCTCCAACAGCACATGACCGTCGGCCATCAGAGCAATCACGGTCAGATCAATAACGTCATCGCGCCCGATTACCTGCGCACGCACTGCGCCTGCCAATCGTTGCAGGACATCACTGGCTTCCGTCAGTGCCGGGCTTGTTGAGGCTTCCGCTTCCATCACTTGCATTGTTTACTCCTGCATAAAGTTGCTGCTGTTGATGTCATGGATCATGGCTTAACGGCTGGCCAGCCAAGGGACCGGGTGCAGCAGGGCGATACTGCGTCGCCACCGCGTCTGTGATTGTGCCAGCTGGCGCTGCAAGTGTTTGCGTTGTTGCCGCCAGTGTCGTTTTTCGCTGCCACTGCCGTCGCCTGCCTGGCTGGCAGCCAGTTGCCAGGCCCCCGAAGGTGATACGCCGTAACCCGGTGTCACAGACAAATGTCGTTGTGTCAGTTCGCTGAAAGCAGGCAGTGTCGGTGCCAGACGGCGGGCAAATGCTTCGCGACTCTCGCCCCGTCTGCGCGTCATGCCGAAGGCTGCCAGCGAGTCCAGGACGGCCCGATACTGCAACCGGTATTGTTGCTGAGAGCTTGCCCAGTTGGGCGCCAGCACTCGATATATCCTGATCAGGTAGGCAGCCAGCAGCAGTGCTGCCATCATCGCCACTGCTGTGCGCACGAGACCGGCCAGCGACCAGTTACTGTCACCACCCTGATCGCGCAGAAAGGCTTCAAAGGCGGCGTCATCACGTAACATGTCGGCGAGCATCTGTTGCAATGAATCCTGCGGGTCGGTGGACATGTCAACCAGGGTGCGTGCCGGCGTGGGGTCAACGATGACCCAGCCCAGACCCTGCAGGTAAATCTCCGGCCAGGCATGGCCATGTACCGCCTGTATCAGCAATGCCGAGCCACCGGCGCGATTGGCTGACGGCACCGAGTAACCGATACCGACACGGGCCGGAATGCCCAGGCTGCGGTAAAGGTAGGTGGCGGCGTAGGCGAAGTGAATACAGTAGCCGGTCATGTCGCCAAACAGAAACGAGGCGGCCGGGTCGGTGGCATAGGCATGTTCATTGGCCAGGCTGTAGATGCCATTGGTGTCCAGCCATTCCTTCACCGCCAGTGCCTTGGCATAAGGGTCGTCTGCAAATTCAGCGCGTAGCCCTGAAATAAGCTCCCGGGCAAAATCGCCATAGCGCGGATCATCGGGCATTTCCAGATATTCGGTCCATTGGCCAACCGTCCAGTCCGGTGAGCCGGCCTGACGTCCGATCAGATCAGCGAAACTGAATTCTGGCACCAGCGATTCGACAGTGTAGGTCTGTCGAAAGCGCAGGCTGTTGGGATTGGGAGCGCGCTCAAAACGCACCGGTGCGTCGAGACCAAAGGGGCTGCGATGAGGCGTCAGCAGGCCGATGGTGGTGGTTACCCGGCGGCGTTTATCCTGTGCCGGAATCTGGTCTGATACTTCGATCGCCGATGAGGGAAAGTCACTGACCAGATCCTGATCCAGGCTGTCACCTTCAGCCGTCCACAGCAGTGTGCCATTAAATTGTGAGTACGCCGATTCGCGGAAATAGTACGCACCGCTGTCAGGTTCGTAATCGTCGCGGAACAGAACAATGGCAACCGGCGCTTCGCGGTCACTGGCATCGTTTTCACCATCCCGGAACGGGTTGTCAGACTGTGACCCGCCGCCTGCTGCGGATTGTCCAGTCAGGCCAAGGTCATCGGTCAGGCTGGGCGTGGGCATGCCAAAGAACTGCACGTATGCCAACAGCGAGAAACACAGCACCGCTAGCACGGAAAAATGGTAGGGCAGGCGTTTGTGATTGTTCTCCATCATCAACAGGACGGCCAGCGCCAAGACCGCAACGACCCCAATCGCCATCAGAATGGAGGACGGATCAATGCCCCGTATCAGCGCAAAATCGCCTATGAAATAGGGTCTGTCGATCATGCCGCGCTGATGGGCTGCCAGGGTAATGACAAAGGCACTGGCAACAAACAACAGCTCCGGAATACTGCCCCAGCTGTGGCGTCGCGCCAGCAACCTCAGAGTCAGACCGATGCCCGCGGCCAGCAACAGCCAGAACACGATCTGTCCCGCCTGGTAACTCGTCATTGCACCCAGCGTCCGTGCAATCATCGAGGTGCTGGTCATCCACCCGGCAATGCTGGCGCTGATTGCAACCGCGACCACAATCATAAACACAATCAGGGGCGAGCGCAGATGAAAAATGCGAGCCTGCGCCGTCTGTCGGTCCAGCCAGAGGCAGGCCAGCAGGCAGCCGGAGAAGGCAGCTGCCGAACCGGCAACGGTGGTCAGCGGCGTACTCAATACCCAGCAGGCAATGGCCAGTATCAAGGCCCGGACGGCACTCTGGTGCGCGCGCGGCGATGACGTCGGGGTCAGGCCCTGAGTCTGTGATGTGGTTTCAATCATTGATTTGCTCAGCCATAAGCGAATGACATTAAACTCTTTTCAGATGCTGGTCAAAAGACAGACCGGATTGCCGGTCAACCATTACAACATGCGCCCCCAGTTTGTGAAACTCGGTCATCAGTTGTCGCAGCGTTGCGGTGCTTTGACTGTCCTTCGATGTTCCGGCGGCCGCTGGCTGCGCCAGAATCAGAGACCGCCACCAGGGTTCGGGTTTGTTGTCTTTGATGCCATCAGTGCTGAAAACCACCGAAAATGGTCCGGGCTGGGACTGCAGCGTTTTTTGCAATCGCTGAGTCCAGGGCCCGGGCGTGGCCGGTGCAAAAATGATGCAGGCAGACTGCGTCGAACCCTGTCGGTTGAGAAACCGATCCAGGCCGTAATCAGGTGTGGATTGCCGCAACGCTGCATTGATTGGTCGGGAGCCGGCAATCAGCGGTAACGCGGCGGCCAGTGAGGTGGCCGTGTCGTCGCTGGCATCGGCGCCGAATACCCAGGGTGAACCAATGGCGCCACGGCTCAGGGCGAAGCGGGCGACGCCGGCTGCGGCCTCGTCCGCGTCGCCTGTGACCAGATAGGCCAGGGTGCGGTCACTGTGAAAAACACTTCGCTCTGCCAGCCGAACATTCAGGTGTCGGTTGCGGGCGTACACCCGCCACATGATATCGCGTACTGAATCACCGGCAGCGTAACGTCGAATATCCATGCGGTCACCCTCCGGCCTGCCGGCCGGGTTGGGAATGCCATCCTCTGATTCCATTGAGCGCAGCACCGGCAGGGTGCGAATGCGGCCTGTCTGTGGCAATACCAGTAATGGCATGTGTTGTGCCTGACGCCACGAAAAACGACACAGACCCAACACATCGCGCAGGGTGAATAATCGCACCAGCTGATTGCTACGGCAGCGTCGCCACGGCGTTATTTCTTCGTCCTGGGTGTGATCATCCGAATTGATTCTGTTAATCGTGACAAAGTCATCGGGCGCGATGACGCGCCACTCCAGTGTCATCAGCGGCAACCAGGCCAGCGCGGGCAACCGGAACCCGGTTTCATTGGGGAATCCGGCTTCGGCCTGACAAGGGGGTAAGGCGTCTGCGGTGATACGTCGCAGACGTTGACGCAGCCACAGGCCGGACAGGGTAACCATCAAGGCACTGAACGTGACGATGCTGAGTGCACAGACGGTCAGCGCAAACACGACCAGGTCCATGCGACGGTAGCCGAAACCCTGCAATGCCAGCAGTGCCATGGCAAGCACCGCCAGGCCGGACACCGTTAACGGGAAGTGAGGACGAATGCGGACGAACAGCTGCTGAGCCCGAACACTGACGACTCGCAACCGTGAGGAAAGCGGTAGCAGCATTGCAGCAGACATCAGCGGCTGCCCCCACTGGGCTTGTATTTCTGAGCGCGCGCCAGGCATCTGGCCATGGTTTGATTGTTTCGACTGTGGACCAGGTGCCTGGCATTGAGCAGTTGCGGGATTTCAACAAACACCATGGCAGTCAGCAACATCAGGCCGAAACCAACCTGGTCGGTGCCCAGTAGCAGAATCAGCCCGGTAATGGTCAAACCACTGTTGAGGAGGCCGCGGCCCCAGCGGGCAAGGTAAAAATGATGCAGTCCCAGCGGAAACAGCCGATTCAACAGCAGATAACGATCGGGGCTCTTTAGTCCGGCGCTTTCCCGTTGTAGGTAATAAGCCCGCTGCGGCCCGGACAGGCTTCTGATCTGCTCCCGCAGTTCATGTTCTTCCAGATTAAGTTCTTTTTCAGAAAACATGAGCGGAAACTTCTCTTAAGCGCTGACGCTTGTCCGGTTCTGGCGTGGATGAATGTATATATGTCAGGCCTGTGCCGTGTTCGCCACCTTTTCCTGATACCGTTGCCAGAATACAACAGCAGCGACCAACAATGCGCCTGCAATATGATGATAGACGCTCAAGGGGGCCCACATCAGTAAACCGGCGCCGACTGCCAGCATCGCCGCTGTCATCAGATTGAGGGGACGATCCAATCGCCACTGTAACAGACCTGCCAGGGCAAACAGACCGATGACGGCCCAGAAGAATGTATAAAACCGTTCCGGCCAGGTGCCTGAAATCAATGGCGAGTAAGCGAACAGCACCGGCACCAGATACAGGCCTTTGGCAATCTTCCATGATGTCACGCCGGTCGCCATGGGTTTGGTGCCGGCAATACCGGCCGCAGCGAAGGCCGCCAGACAAACCGGCGGCGTCACGTTACTGTCCTGCGACAGCCAGAAGATGATCAGATGCGCGCTAAGCAGCATGCCCGTCAGCAGCTCCGGGCTGAGCAGCTCCTGGCGCAGGATCTGGCGCATCTCCAGAGGCATTTCGCGCAGTGCCACCATCGGGTCACCGCCAAACAGGTTGAGGGTGGCAGTGACACTGGCTGGCAGGTCGGTGGCCTGCAATGCCGTCAGCATCTGATCCTGAGCAATCAGATCGAAAAGAATGGGCGCGGCCAGCGTTGCCAGCACGATGTAGGAGGCAGTGACCGGCAGGCCCATGCCCAGAATCAGAGACGCCAGTGCGACCAGGACCAGACTGATCAGCAGGCTGCCCTGCGCCCATTCCACGATCATCAGTGAGAAGGCGTTGCCGACACCGGTCGTGGTGACCACGTTGATGATCAGGCCAACGGCGACCAGCAGCAACGCGGTCGAAACCATGGTGCGCACACCATCCACAGTCGCTTCGAAAATGTCACCGGGTTTCATGGGTGTCGGTGATAACCAGGATGAGGCAATGACCGCCAGGATGGCGACCGCAGCGGCACGAATCGGGGTGTAGCCGGCGACCAGCAAACCTACCAGCACGGCCAGCGGGATGATGAAGTGCCAACCCTGTTTGACTACCCGCCAGATACTTTCATGGTCACCGGCCTTGTCGGCAAGCAGGCCCAGTCGTTTGGCTTCGATACGTACAAAAAAGATCACGGTCAGATAGAACAGCAACGCGGGCAGCGCCGAGACCGCAATGATGTGCAGGTAGGGAATCTGGGTATAACTGGCCAGCACAAAGGCGCCAGCGCCCATGATGGGCGGCATCAACGCGCCACCGGTAGAAGAGGCGGCGACCACACCGGCTGAAAACTGGGAATTAAAGCCGGAGCGCTTCATCATCGGGATGGTGATGACCCCGGTGGACACGGTATTGGCGACGGCAGAACCGGTAACCGACCCCATCAATCCGGAGCCAACCACGGCGACGATACCGGCACCGCCGGTAAAACGGCCTGCCAGACAACGCGCAAAATTGACAATGAAGTCACCGGCGCCGGACTTGAGCAGGAAGGAGCCGAACAGAATGAACATGAAGACATAGGTGGCAGAGATGTTGGCGGTCATGCCAAACATGCCTTCTTCACTGAAATAACTGCGGTAAAGCACTGTCTCCAGGCTAAGACCGGGAAATGAGAACACGCCGCTGATGTAGCGACCCATAAACAGGATGTAACTCAGTGAAATCAGAATCAGTATGGGCATGAACCAGCCCGTGGTGCGGCGCGTGAACTCGATGGCCAGGCCCACTGCCAGCGCCGTGATGACATAGTCGGACAGAATGAATTCAGCTTCGCGTGCGTACAGCGCATCTTCGAACAGGATCATGTAAGCGGTCACGATGACCGCTGCAACCGCCAGTACCACGTTCAGGATCTTCATGGCCATGCCGGGCGCTACGCCATCTGCGTTCCTTTCATTGCTTGACAGCGCGCACAACGCAACAAAACCGCCAAAGTGAATGGCGGAAAACCACAGTTCCGACATGGTGGCAAACACATTGACGTAGACATGAAACAGGGCAAACAAGAACGCAGCCCATTTCAGTAAAGGTGATTTCATAATGCGGTCTCGCTGCTTTTATTGTTCTGTGGCGCTGTTAGTGGCGTAAGGAACATCGCCATTTGCGGGTCGGTCGTCGCCGGGCATTATCAGGTGGGGAGCAATCTCAAGGCCCTGTTCCCGATAATAGCGAATGGCACCCGGATGCAGTGGCGCTCCGAGACCGCGCGCGGCGCGATCCAGTCGCATGTCGCGTGTCGCCCCATGAATTTCCTGCAACGCCGCCAGGTTTTCCCAGATAGTACGGGTAATGTGATAAACCACATCCTCCGGCACATCGGCGCGAACGGCGAGCACGTTGGGGCTGGAAATCGAGCGCACCAGCTCTGTCTGATTGGGGTATGTGCCAGCGGGCAGGTCATACCAGTCCCACAAATCGTAGCGGCTGTTAATTGCGTCCAGGTCTGCCTGCGTGAAATTGAGCAGCGAAATACTGTCACCCATCTGCGCAAAAGCCTGGGTAATGGCACTGACCGGCGCCCCTGCGGGAACGTTCATGCCAACAATGTTGCCGTCCTGAATGGCATTGGCGGAACCGCCGTAACCCATGTAGGCCAGCGACAGACGGTTCTCATAGTCAATGTCGAGCGCGTCGAAGATATACCGGCCGGTCTGTTCGGCACCGGAGTTACGTGCGCCCAGTACAAAGCGTTCGCCATCCAGGTTGCGAAAATCCTGCATGGTACCGGTCTCTGCCAGATCACTCATCAGCACAAAGTGCTCCACGTTATGCCATACCGCGCCGACCGAGCGTAGTTCGGTCTGGGGACGTCCGATCGGGCCTTCGCCATTCCAGCCCCAGGCGGCGAATGGTCCCTGCAATAAGGCAAACTGAGCCTGGTTGTCCCGCAATAGTTTGATATTTTCCAGTGAACCTGCGGAGCTGATGGCGGACAGGCTGATATCGTATTCGTCGCTGAGCTGGGATTTAGCGATGGTCGCAATGGCTACCCCGATGGGATAATAGGCGCCACCGGTGGTTGCTGTGGTCAGAATAAAGGGCCGGTTACTCGCCAGCTCGTCGGAGCAGGAAGCAAGGGACATCAGGGCAAGCAAGAGTACTGTCAGTCGTGTCTTCATGGGCGCAGATATAATCACATTTCCAAACAAAGCTCAATCAGCCTGCTACGATCAGGCGGAGAACTGAGTGCCACGCCCCTGTTGACTTGGGAATTATGCGGAGACAGATTTATCATATTGATGTTTCAGGTTTTTTTTGGGATTATGGTTGTGCTGTTGACCGTTGTTTGCAACCCTGAGGCATGACGTCGTGAGTGACACACAAAAGGATGCGTTGAGTGACATTTGATATCGCACTGGTATTGCTCATTCTGTTGGTGGCGGTGCTGCTGTTTGCCACCGAAAAATTACGCATGGATGTGGTTGCGTTGCTGGTGCTGTGCACGCTGGCAGTGACCGGGCTGGTCAGTCCTGAAGAAGCCATTGCCGGCTTCAGTCACCCGGCAGTGATAACCATCTGGGCCATGTTCATCCTCAGTGACGGGCTGACCCGCGCCGGTATTGCTGATGCCATGGGCCAGCGGGTGATCAGGGTCGCCGGCAGCAGCGAAATGGCACTGGTGATCACTTTCATGCTGCTGGCGGGTATATTGTCCGCGTTCATGAACAATATCGGTGTCACCGCATTGCTGCTGCCTGTGGTTGTTGGTGTCGCGCGCCAGGTGGGGGCGACGCCGTCGCGGCTGTTGATGCCGATGGCGTTTGGCTGTCTGCTCGGCGGCGCATTGACCATTATCGGTACGCCGCCCAATCTGTTGGTCAGCACCGCGCTGCAGGAAGCGGGTTTTGAGGGTTTTGGATTCTTTGACTTCGCCCCTATCGCAGTGCCGGTGTTGCTGGTTGGCACCGCCTTTGTTGCGCTGGTCGGTCGGCACTGGTTGCCGGCCCGGGATCCGGTTGCCGAGACCGGAGACAGCCGTGATCTGCGTGAGCTCTACAGTCTGCAGGAGCGTATTTTTGCAGTCCAGGTACCCGACGAGTCGTTGCTGGTGGGTAAGAGCCTGGGCGAAGCCGGTTTGACCAGTGCGGCGGGACTGATGATTATCGCGCTCAGTCGCGGCGGACATACCCAGGCCCTGCCCTCGTCAGTGACGCGGCTGCAGGCTGGCGATATTCTGTTAACACAGGGGCGGCTGGATCGTTTCAAACTGCTGCGACAATGGAGCGAACTGTCTATCGAGCGTGAGGCACCAGTGCTACACGACCGGCTGCTGGAAGACGCAGGCCTGTACGAAGTCACACTGAGTGATGACTCTTCGCTGGCAGGCAAAAGCATGACCGCCGCCGAATTCTATGATTCAACCCAGTCCTGGTTGCTGGCAGTGCTCAGCGGTGAAACCGTGCGTCGCACGCGACTGGCTGATTATACCTTTCGCAGTGGCGACCAGTTGTTGATCCAGGGGGACGAAAAAGTACTCAAAACGCTACGTGAGAAGTACCAGCTGATCGGCGGGACGCCGCTCGACAAGGAACGCGTGCAGCAGAAATACCAGCTGGATGAACGTCTGCTGGTACTCAGGGTACCTAAGGAAGCGGCTCTGGCGGGTCGCAGTGTGGGCGATACCCGCCTGGGCAAGGCATTTGATCTGCGCCTGCTGGCCATGTTCCGGGATGGCGATTTTATCCGGCCCTTGCCGGCTGACGAGGAAATACAGGGTGGTGACCTGCTGCTGGTGCAGGGCCGCCAGGAAGATTTTGATCTGTTGCGGGGTTTGCAGCAATTACGCATGCTGGATGACGCCACGCCTTACATGAAAATTTTTGAGCAGGGCAAGCTGGCGATGGTGGAGGCGATCATGCATCCACATAAATGGATCAACAATAAAACCGTCGCCAGCCTGAAATTGAGGGAGGCATGGCAGGTGGAGGTCGCAGCTCTGTGGCGTGGCGGACGGCCGCACAGGTCTGGTCTGGGTGATATGGAGCTGCAGCGCGGCGATGCCCTGTTGTTGGTGGCGCCCCTGAAACAGCTGGCCGCACTGAACCGGAATGCTGATCTGATCATTCTGAACCCGGTGTCAGCACCAGAGGTGGACAAGTCACGGGCGCCAGTTGCGGTCGGCAGTATGGCGCTGGTGGTGTTGCTGTCGATATTGGGGGTGATGCCAATCTATATCGCTGCGCTGATTGGTGCAACGTTGATGGTGCTGGGACGCTGCCTGAACATGGAGCAGGCCTACAAGGCGATTCACTGGCGCTCGATCGTGGTGCTGGCTGGCATGATGCCGCTGGGCGCGGCCATGCAGGGCAGTGGTGCCGCCATATACCTGTCGGATCAATTACTGATGCTGACCGGGAATCATAGCCCGTGGTTGACTGTGGCCAGCCTGTACCTGCTGACCGTCATGGGGACATTGATCATTCCGACCGTGGTGCTGGTGGTGATCATGGCGCCGATCGCGCTATCGGTGAGTATCGGTCTGGATGTTCAGCCACACGCCGCCATGATGGCGGTGGCGCTGGCCGCTGCAGTCAGTGTTGCCAGCCCGGTTTCGCATCCGACCAACGTGCTGGTGATGGGGCCGGGTGGCTACCGCTTTGTTGACTTCCTCAAGCTGGGATTGCCATTGACGTTGTTGATCTTTATTGTCGGCGCAATCCTGATGCCCATTGTCTGGCCATTATGACGATTGCGCTGACGGTCTAATCAATGTCTGTTACTTCATCTGTGAAAAATCAGTAGCAGTCAGGTACTTGCGCTCGACGCCCTGCAGGATCGCACCATCGCGATTGGATTCTTCATTCACCACGGCCCAGGCTGGATCAGAGCCAAAGGCGCTCCAGGAGGCGTTGGCGGCAGCGCGGCTGTCATGTCTGAGCAGGTAAATCAGCGTGTTTTGTGCGGCTTCCGGGTCGGTGGGCACCCAGTAACCGACATTGGTCATGCCGTGTTTTTCAAACAACGCCATGGTGTGGTCACGAAATCGTGTCAGCAGTTTGTCCAGATTACCGGGGGTTGCAGTATAGGTACGCAATTCGAAGACGGGACCATTGTCCTGTGCCTGGGCTTGCGCGTGGGCCGGTACGAGCAGCGCGGTCAGCGCCACGAATGTGATTGACGCCAGGGTACTCATCATTGTTTTAAACATTGTTTTTTTCACGATCAAGCTCCTTGTTTTGCCGGATCTGCAGAGGCTGCAGGGTCGCTGGAGCGTACCAGAAAGCGTGGACAGACAACAAGCAGGACGCGATGAACGGTTGCCACGACAGGGCATTGCTCCTGTTCAGGTGTTAGTGTCTAATACGGCAAAGGCCTGCGACCCCAGGGTGTTGTTCAGGGCATGCAATGCAGGCTGTAGGCAAAGGATGGAGTGCGCGTATGACGGTAGACCAGCTGATAATAATTGCCATTCTGGTCTGCAGCATGGGTATGTTCATGTGGGGGCGCTGGCGCCATGACATGATTGCCGGTGGTGCGTTGCTGGCCTGTATCCTCACCGGCCTGGTGCCTTCGGCTGACGCGTTTGCCGGATTTGGCCATCCAGCGGTGGTCACGGTTGCCTGCGTACTGGTGCTCAGTTACGGCCTGCAGGTGACTGGTGCTGTTGATGCACTGGCACAGAAAGTGTTGCCTGCCAGCGCCGGACAGACACTCAGTATTTTTTCCCTGACCGCGCTCGCGGCCATTCTCTCCGGATTTATGAACAATGTAGGTGCTCTGGCGCTATTGATGCCGGTCGCCTTGCAGGTGGCGGTCAAACAGGACCTGCCGCCCGGTCGAGTATTAATGCCACTGGCGTTCGGTTCGATACTGGGCGGGACCACGACGTTGATCGGGACACCACCCAACCTGATTGTCTCGGGTTTTCGCGCGGAAGCGGGCATGGGTCACTATGGCATGTTCGATTTTACCCCGGTGGGTCTTTCCATCACGGTTGTTGGTATTCTTTTTGTGGGTCTGGTGGGCTGGCGGCTGGTGCCGGCACGGCGCAATGCCGAGACCGCCAGCTTTGATACTGGCACCTATCTGACCGAGGTCCGCATCAAAGCCGAAAGCAAGGCCATTGGCAAAACGCTGCGCGAGGTGGAAGTGCATCTGGAAAAAGCAGATGCGCAGATTGTCGGCCTGGTGCGGGGTGAAGTACGGGTCATTGCTCCGTATTCACGCCGGGTGTTGCGGGAAGACGATATTCTGGTCATCGAAGCAGAACCGGAGTCGCTGGGCGCGGCGCTATCCAGTGTTGGCCTGAAACTGGAAGAGGAGGTGCTGGAAAGCGACAAAGACCAGGACCAGGAAGAAGCAGACGCAGAGGGTGCTGAGCAGAAGGACTCCAAAAAGAGTGAAGGCAAAAAGACTGACAGCAAAAAGGCACGTTCAGCCAAGCGAGGTTCGGACGACGCTGTCAAGACAGAAGCGGCTGGCGGTAAAGGCTCCAGCAAGAAAGCAGCCACTGTGAGCAAAGGCGCTGCCAAGAGCGCGGGCTCCGCCTCTGGCGGGGACGGCAAGAGCGCAGATAGCGACGACAGCGAAGCTGACAGCAAGGCACCGGCTAAATCAGATGAACTGGTGATTCAGGAGCTTGTGGTGATGCCGGGGTCGCCACTGCAGGGGCGCTCGGCAACCGATATAGAGTTACGCACACGTTATGGCATCAACATGCTGGCAGTGTCCCGGCAGGGTCGCCGTTCTATCAAGCGCCTGCGTTCAACCACCATCAAAGCCGGTGATGTTCTGCTGATGCAGGGCGTACCGGAAGCGGTATCCGGGTTTGCCGGGGACTACCTGTGTGTGCCGCTGGCGACCCGGGATATCCGCGTGCCGGTCAAGGGGCAGGCCGTGCTGGCGGTTGGCATTTTTCTGAGTGCTATTGCCATCACTGCACTGGGGCTGTTGCCGGTTGCGGTGTCATTTTCAGCAGCCGTGCTAGCCTATATGGCATTGCGCATCGTGCCGCCGCGCGCAGTCTACAGTGCCATTGACTGGCCAGTGATTGTGTTGCTGGGGGCATTGCTGCCTGTCGCTGGGGCCATGGCCAGCACGGGTACGGCGGATGTGCTGGCAACGGCGCTGCTGGATTCGGTTGCCCAGGGCAACCCGGTGGTGGCGCTGGCACTGGTGCTGATCGTCACCATGACACTGTCGGACTTCATGAATAACGCCGCAACGGCTGCTGTCATGTGTCCACTTTCCATCAGTATTGCAGGACAACTGGGTGTCAATGCCGACTCGTTCCTGATGGCTGTGGCCATCGGTGCTTCCTGCGCATTTCTGACGCCCATTGGGCACCAGAACAACACGCTGATTCTGGGTCCCAGTGGTTTCAAATTCGGCGACTACTGGAAACTGGGCCTGCCGGTTGAAATTGTTGTGGTCGCCGTCAGTCTGCCAGTGCTGCTTTGGGTCTGGCCGCTGTAAGAAAAGGCTTCAGCTTACTGCCCATTGCTGTTGTCAGTTCTCTGGTTGCTGTTCTGAGGGCTGTTCTGGTTGTTGGGCACCTCTTCGTCGGCACGGGACATCAGAACCCAGGCGCCGCCGAATACGCAGCTGATCATGGTGATGCCGAGCACAACCACCAGACGATAGGGCAGAGCGATGTAAACGCCACCCAGATAGTCGGCAACAAATGCCAGCAGATTGACAATGACGAGCGCACTGATAAAGCTGATCCAGACGATTTTTTTCATTATTTTTGACCTGAATTATTTTTCTGATTGCGTTTTTGTTTAGTTAAATCCTGACAGCCATATCATACCCGTCACGGCTTCATCATTACGCTCGGTGAACACAATGATATCGTCCATGCCGTTGGCATTGAGATCAACCGTGACAATATCCCCACGACGGGACTGACCGTTCAGTGGCAGGCTGACGTCCGGCTGCCGCTGTGCCACCGCTCTGACGTCACGATTGACCTCTATATCAAACTCATCAATGATGCGGCGGATATCAATTTCATAGTCGTCACGGTTGCGTTGATAATCGATTGAGGCGAGAAAGCGGTCATCGTCCGCTTCGGACTCCGGTGTCAGTGCACTAAAAAATACATCGACCTGGTCTTCCAGCAGAATCAGCAGGTCTTCCATGACCGGACCGGCGCGTGACGAAGTACTATCCTGATTCGGGGGCAGCAGGGCGCGTGTTGTTGGCAGGATCACTTCGCTGTCGCTGGCGCGATCACGGACCTCCTGTACTGAACTGATCATTCTGACCGCTGACGGAAAACGCAGCGCAACAGTGATTCGGCGTGCGGGGCGTCGGGCAAAGGCATTGCCTTCGTTAGGGTAGACAAAGGCCTCGATGTTGATCGAACCGGAAATGGCGAGCCACAGGAACACATCGCCCAGTGATACCTGCTCGACACGCCACAGCCACAAATCAGGGCGTTCGTCGCCATTTTCGTCGTAAAGAAAGACACTGAGCACATTTCCGCTTGAGCGCAGGATCTGCTCGGTGTCATCCAGATTGATGCCATCAGGACGTCCCAGATGCAGGGCAACGCGGCCGCCCTCGCGCAAAATCAGATCATCTACATTATCCCCGTTCATGTCCTGCAGGATTTCTTCATGAGTTAATGCCAGCACACCGGTCAGGTTGGCAAAATCAAGCTGATCGACATCGAACTCACCCAGGCGTTCGCGGATCTCGGTACGATCAACACTGAAATTGGGTGTAGACGAAAAATAATTGTCATCGCTGGCGTTGTTGGCCAGAAATACATCCAGACGTTCATCGGTATCGGAAACAAGATCAGGTTTATCGTCACCATTGATATCACGTAATGCCAGCAATGGGATACGCAGGCTCTGCCCCACGTCCCGTGTCAGCTCAACCGGCTGCAGGTCGCGAGTGTTCGAGCCGACAATATCCAGTCCGCGGCGGTTATCGGGTGTCAGTACCGTGCGCAGCTGCATTTCAGACGAGATCGCCAACGGCGGCTGGTAGCTGCCATCTGGATTGCGAATGTGCAAGGCAAGCTCGCCGGCGCCCGGGATGATCAGATCAGCGAGATCATCGTCGTTGATATCCCGGGAAAAATTGAGTCGATAATAACCCGGCCCGGTAAACCCGTTGATGTCGGTGAGCAATGTCTCAGCGGCGCCAAACTGATGCTGCCGGATAGGCCAGCGTTGTACACGGTTGCCGTCAACCAGCGCGATCAGCGACCAGGTGTCATCACCCGGCTCCGTTGCATAGTTGTCGCTGACATCCCAGCCCACGGCTTCACCCGGCAATGTCAATTCTGTGCTGGCAGTCGAGAAATCAAAACCGTCAGCATTCTGAAAGTACAGACTGACGGTGTTGCCAGCGAATGTCATCAGGTCAGTACGGCCATCGCCATCGGCATCGATGGTCAGCATGCGCTCGGTGTCTGCGGGCAGGTTGAACGTGAACGGGCGGTAGCCTGGCAATTCTGCAACCGCCGCCGACGGGTTCTGCGCATGGGCAGGAGAAGCCAGCAGGGTAGAAGACAGGGCCAGCAATACAATGCAGCGGCTCAGTGTTAAATCGGGACGGTAAAGCTGTGTAGTAATCCCGTTCATGGAGATGACACCAGGGCTGTGATGGTATTGGAGTGGTTCAGCAGCAGGTCGGGCCGTCCGTCCTTGTTCAGATCCTGTACGCTGAAACCGGTAATGGTGCGCTGCGGTACGTATTGCCAGAAAGGCTCGCTGGCAAATTGCAGGGAATTATTGATTGATGTTGCAGTGAGTGTGCCATCGCTGTTCAGTGCCAGGGCGTCCTTGTGTCCATCGCCGTCAAGGTCGGTGTTCAGGATGATGGGGCTGGACAGACCGCGAATGCTGCTGGCGGAAAAACGTTCTTCCAGACTGAAGTCGGGTCGGCTGTTGAAACGGTACTGATCGCGATTGCGATTGTTGCCATATAACAACTGGGTGCGAACAATGCTGGTATTGCGGATGGCATTGACCACCGGGATGGTATAGAAACTGACACTGAGCACCGGGTGACCGTCATTCAGGATGTCGCTGACGTCGACCTGCAGGTCGTAGCCACTGAAACGCATGACCTGATCGGGCTGATCGAACGTATAACGCCCGTCGCGATTCAGGTAAAAGTAGACGGTCCAGTCATTGTTTTCTTCAACAACACGCATCACATCGGAGATGCCGTCACCATTTATGTCCTGTAGCCGTATCTCGCCTTCCATGTCGATGGGGCCTTGCCAGTCTGGCAGGGTATTGAATGTGCCAGCGTTGTTGCCGGACAACACATTAATCTGGCCACGAAGGTCGTTGCCGATGTTCAGGTAAACAATGTCGTTGCTGTCGGGGCCGGTGATGGCGCTGAACACAGCAGGTGGTTGCCAGACACTGCGGTCAAGTAACACGCGGCTGTCGTCGTTGCTGGCAGCATCGAGAAAGTTTTCAAACGCGGTGTTGGGGCGTGCGTTGATCCTCACAACCAGCCCGTCCTGCCGGTTGAACTGTACCTGTGTGGAAAAGCGGCCTCCGCTGTTGGGCAATTCAGACGGGGCCAGATCTGCATTGACGGTGCTAAAGCGATGCTTAAGGTTGAACTGTTCATCAGGGCCACCCTCGAACACACCATAATCTTCCGGGCCGGGCAGTAGCAGGTCAATGTGGCCATCGCCAGTGACGTCAACAGGCGGTGGCAAAAATTCAATGCCCCTTCGATCCGGAATGGCAGCAATCAGAGGCCAGTCGAACAGGCGTCGAATATTGCCACTGTAACCATCGATGGCAGATGACAGGCTGAATACACTGGTACCGGTAAACAGCAGCAACTCGGTGCCGGGTTCGGGACGAATGTCGGCAAAACTGACCGCCACTATTTCCGGAACGATGGCAATGTAACTTGATGGCTGTGCAAGAAATCGGTTATTGCTTTGTTGCAGAAAAACCAGCAATTGGCGGCCAGCGCCAGGTGTCCATTGCGGCAGTATCAGGTCCTCGCGGCCGTCGCCATTGAGGTCGGCCATCGCTACCTGATTGGGCCATTCAGGTGCTGGCATTTCGGATGCAATGTAATTGATCTGTCCCGAAGTTTGCTGAGCCAGGACGTTGGGTCCGCTCAGAACGAAACCGGTCAAAACAAAACCGGCCTTTAATGCCAGGGCTGACAATGTTTGCGATCGACGACGCATCTCAATCTTCAATCAGTTCACCATAGTCACTGGCCGTGCGGAACAATCCGAGGATACTGATTTCGCGCTCAGCGCCGGTACGTTGATATGAAAACACGGAGAACAGGATCAGATCGCCAAGGCTGAACCGGGTCTGGTCCGGGCTAAGTGTGGATTGATAATTGAACAGCGGCCACAGGCTAAGCTGGCTCAATTTGCGCCCCGGGTGCCACAGATCGACACGTTGGTATTGCACTGCGTTGTTCCGGCTTACGCCAAGCGTGACGCTCTCGCCCGGGGCATACTGTTGTGTCAGCGAATCGACCAGGCCCTGGGCAGACTCAATGCGGGTGTCATCCAGCGTCAGAATGATGTCGTCGACACGGATGCCAGCCTCCATCAGCGGGCTGTCATCAAATCGGCGCACGACGCGGGCACCGGACACGCGCTTGCCGTCTGAATCCTGCAACAGCTCGGTACTGAAACCGGCGCGCAGAAGCACCGGGTCGGCCCGGTACAGCTCAATGGGAGCAGCCTGTTGCGCTATCACCGGCGTTACTCCTACTGAAGCCATGAACACCGTGGTATTGCGCCTGACTTCGAACGCAAACTGGCGTGCCTCTGAGGTCTGTAATGCCAGCGCATCCAGCACATCGGGGTGGTTACTGTCGGCGCCATCAATGCTGAGAATGACATCGCCGGCACGAATGCCGGCACGTTCGGCAGCGCCGCCAGGTGCAACTGCGCGAACCCGGATGCCTGGCAGCACGCTGATGTTGGTCAGTGAGTCGGACTCGTTGATCCCCCCGGTCAAACCGAAGCTGACGCCGGGTGTCTGCGCAGCGCCGTTGTTGTCTGCCAGCATGACGTTATTGGGTGACAGTGACAGCGTTGGCACTCGCTGTCTGGGTTCAAAGCTGACGCAGGCAGTCAATGTGGCGAGGCAAACGATGAATGTGCTGAGTTTTAGTGCCATATAATGACCTGTTGCTATCCTGGAGTGCATGCCTGACTCCGTCACAATTTCCGATACTGCACAATAATAAGACTGGCGATTATCAATGCCAGCATTTGTGGCCACGGTGCCCACTGATTGAGCTGCAATGCCGACGGGTCGATCAGGACGTCTGAAAAACCGCGCACCAGACGACTGACATCATTCAAATAAGACTCATTGAGTAACGACGCCTGATAGTTGACATACAGATAGGCGGAAAAATTCCCCATCAGCCCTTTGAAAATATCCAGTGCCAGCGTCAGACCGAGCGCGGCCGTGATCGCCTGTGTGGCATTCTGTGTGCTCACCGAAATCAGCGTACCCAGTGCGATGGCGGCAGGCAGCGGTATCAGCGCCAGTATCAGGCCCAGGCGTATCTCATTGTGGATTTCCTGCGTGCCTATTAGCTCATAACCATCTTCGACCACAGGACCAAAATCCCACAGTACACTGGCGATCAGTGCAGCGACACCCAGCATCAGCATCACTGACAGTATCCCGACGATATGGGCATTGACCAGTTTGGCAGCAACCAATGCCCGTCGACTGACGCGGCGGATCAGCAAGTGCCGCAGTGCGCCGCTGTCCTTGTCGCCAGCAAAACTCCATGCGGCATAGGCAACCAGTATCAGCCCGATTAGCGTCAACCCGGTCGACATGGCGTCCACCAGGGCGCCCCAGGCATCCGCGCCTTCCACCAGGTCCTGACTGAATCCCTGATTGGATACGGCATCGCGCGCCTGTTCACCGGCGTTGCGAAAACTCACCAGCAGCAGTTGCAGGCTGCTGATAATGGCCGGCAGCAATACCACCAGACGCGTGGAGTTACTGCGCAGGGCAACATACAGTTCGGCTTTTAATGCAGTGACAAACCCTTCCATCAGTGTGTCTCCACAATGTTATGGAAGAGCTGGGCCAGGCTTGGCTTCTGTAGTTCAAGCCCGGCCACGGCAATGCCAGCATGCACCAGCGCGCTATTGATGGTTGCTGCATCGATATTGTCCAGTGTCAGTGTGAGCAGGGCGTCCTCGTCCGGGCCGGCGCTGGTGACGGAGCTGATGCCACTCATCGCGGTGAGCAGGGCGCAGGCTTTTGCTGACTGATCGCAGCGAACATTGAGCTGTGTGTGCTGGTCCCGGAACAGGGTGTCGACACTGCCGTTCAACGCGATATGACCCTGATGCAGAATGGCAAAATCGGTGCAGATATTTTCAAGGTAGGCGAGCTGATGACTGGATAACAGAAAGGTCGTGCCATGTTGCAGATTTAACTGTCGGATCAGCGCCAGCACATCATCAACGCCGCCGGCATCCAGACCGTTAAACGGTTCATCAAGCACAATAAACTCGGGCTGGCCAATAAGCGCCTGCGCAATAGAGGCGCGTCGCCGGTTACCAAGCGACAGCTGCTTTATTTTGTAGTTGCTGTAGCGGCTGATGCCCAGCAGTGTCTCAACCTCGGCCGGACTGCGAACGGGCTGTCCGCAGATCAGTCGGGCGTGCTCAAGTACCTGACGTACTGTGAGCGTGGGGTGCAGGCTGGGCGCATCAAAAATGCCGACAACATCACCGCGACCCTGCCAGAGCCTGGACGGCGCCCGGCCCAACACCGTCAGTTCACCGGCCTGGAAAGTCTGCATGCCCAGCACACACTCCAGGGTTGTGGTTTTGCCGGAGCCATTGAGTCCGACCAGTCCGTGTATGGCGCCGCGCTGCACGGTGAGGTCCAGTTGTGCCAGCACACGGGTGTTGCCATAACGCTTTTCCAGCGCGGCAATGGACAACACCTGCTCGATTGTTCCCGCACCTGTCATGGTGCTACTCCACAAAAACGTCAGCGACTGTCAGTTCACGAATGGTGCCCAGTTCCGCCAGTGCGTCCATGTCGATGCGGCTGGTGTCACCGACAATGGATATCAGCTTGGCACGGCCGGCAACATGGGTCTGCTGAAACTGCAGCAGTTCTTCCAGTGTCATCTCCTGCAAACGGGCAAAGCGCTGCTGACGTGGGTCGCCGTCGAGTCCAAGTTGCTGCCAGGCATAGACGGTCCCAGGGATCTGCCGGAAACCGATGGTGGAGGTGCGGTAACGGTTAAGCTGAGCATTGACCGCGTCCTCGAACCGGTCGCTCGAGCGCGGCATATTGTCGAACAGGTCAACAAAAGCGGCCGTGGCTTCCACCGCCTTGTCGTTCTGTGAACCGATGGCGCCCAACACCATGGTCTGTGCCTCCGGCCGGCTGCCCTGCGAATAGCTGGCGCCGGCAGAATAGGCGAGGGCGCGAGCCTCGCGCAATTCCTGAAATACGACACTGGACATGCTGGTGCCAAAATAACTGTTGTAAACCGAAGACGGTACCACCAGATCTTCCTCATAGGTGCCGTCGGGGAATTCGAGGCGTACTTGCGCCTGTGCCGTTTCCCGATGAATGACAAAGATTTCATTGTCAGCGACCTGACGCGCGCGACGGTATTCGTAGGCCGGTGGTTCCAGCAGATCGTCAGCGGGCTGATGGTGCTCACGCAGAATGGCGGTGACGCGCTCCAGTGGCATTGACCCGGTGTAACTGATGCGATGCTGATACTGTTGCAGGCTGCTGATCAGGGCAGTCAGCTCGTCGAGATCGACTGCCGCAATAGCATCGCTGCTCATCGCCTGCAGCATGGGAGAGTCATCACCGTAGCGATTATACAGATACAGGGCCCGGCTGATTGCGCCTGGATCTTCCTTTTGCTCGCGGCGGGCCTGCAGAATCGTCGCCTTCAGATCGGCAAAGGTTTCTTCTTCAGCGCGTGGCGCGCTGATCAGTTCCAGCATCAGTGCCAGAGTTGCTTCAAACTGTGAGTCCAGACCGGTAATGGCAATGCTGGTTTCATTGGCACTGCTGCTCAGTCCAAAATCACTGCCCAGTCGGTACCACTCCTTTTGCAGTTCTTCTGCGGACAGGTTTTCGGTTCCCGCCTTGCCCATGAGTGCGCCGGCCAGACTCAGCAGGTCGTTCTCTTCAGTACCGACGTCAATGCTGATGCTGAACGTGAACAATTCGTTGAGCGGGTTGCGGGCATAATAAAGCGGGACATTGGGCGCGTATTCGCTAAGCTGATAGTCACGACCTGCCTCAAGAAAAGTGGGTTCGATTTGTTCATATGGCATGGCCAGGATCTGCGCGGCGAACTGTGACTGGCGGCTCGGGTCAATTTCTACCGGATCAATCTGCGGTTTGTCCACTGGCGGGATGACGGCGGGCCCGTCGACGCGGTGCACGGCGACATAGCTGTTATCGTCGAAGTACCGGTTGGCTACCTCAACGATGTCGTCGCGGGTGACCGCTTCCAGTCGCGCCATCTGGTTGATGTGGTATTCCCAGTCACTGTCGCTGAGGAATGCTGCGCGCATGTCGGCAACACGGGCGGTGTTGGACTCCAGCGCGCGCATGTTCATACGCCGGAAATCATTAAGAATGGCGGGCAGAATCCAGTCCTCAAATTCACCACGTTTGATGATGGCCAGTTGTTCAAGCAGCAGGGCCTCCACGTCTTCCAGCGTCTGGTCTTCCCGGGGTACGCCCCACAATCGTTGTGAGCCATAGTCGTTGAGGAATTCGGGTGACGAGCCAGCTGCCAGCACACGCTGGCGCTGGTTCAGATTCAGGTTGATGAGGCCTGCTGTGCGGTTGTCCAGTATCATGTCCAGCAGCATCAGTGCTTCCTGATCAGGATGCCCGTTGGGCACAGTGCGAAATGCCATCTGCACCTCTTCCTGGCCGGGATAGGTCACGGTAACGCGCTCAATAGCGTTGATCGGGTCTTCCTGCCATGTCTGTTGCGGTGGCAGCGGGCCGGGTTCCCAGTCCGAGAATTCGTCACTGATCACCTGCAAGGTGTCTTCGATGTCGATATCGCCACTGATAAAAATGGCCATATTGTTGGGCACATACCAGGTATCAAAATATTCCTGAATATAGACCAGAGACGGGTTTTTCAGGTGGTCGGCGTCACCGATGGTGGACTGCTGGCCGTAAGGGTGGTTTTTGTAAAGCAGGTCCGCCAGCGCGTAATAGGAGATGCGATCGCGGTTGTCCAGCGTCCGGTTCTTTTCCTCGTAAACCACTTCCAGCTCGGTGTGAAACATTCTGAACACCGGATTGACAAAACGGTCTGCCTCAATCGCGGCCCATTGCTTTAAACGATTGGCGGGCAGGCTGACCTTGTATACCGTTTCTTCATGCCAGGTATGCGCGTTGAGGCCGCTGGCGCCCATGCTGTTATACAGGGTGTCGATTTCGTTGGGGACGGCATACATGGCAGCCAGTTGCGACACCCGGTTTATTTCCGCATAAATCTCGGCCCGGCGCTGCTCATCGGTTTCACTGAAGTGCTCTTGATAAAGGGCTTCAATTTGTTCCAGATAGGGCTGCTCTGCGCTGTAATCCAGCGTGCCCAAAGACTGGTTGCCTTTGAACAACAGGTGCTCCAGGTAGTGCGCCAGGCCGGTCGCGTTTTCAGGGTCCTGCTTACTGCCGGCGCGGACGGCAATTTCGGCATAGAATCGCGGTTCTTCGGTATTCTGTGTCAGGTACACACGAAGCCCGTTATCCAGTTCATAAATGTGGGCGTCGAGCGCGTCATCGGCATTGGGCGGATAAACCCGGGTATAGCCTGACGAAGGCTGAGGCTGACCGGTGGCGCTGTTTTCCGACGACGTTGTCTCGGGGAGCGCTGAATCAGGAGAAGTTGCATCGGGTGAACAGGCCGCCAGCATCAGCGATGCGACGAAAAATCCAGTGTAAGGGCGGCGAAGCAGGCGGCAGGCGCCGGCGAATGCGGAATTGACCATGGTAAAACTCTCCGGATAGAAACTGCGGCAACGCCCTAATGTATAGGAATTCGCGCAGAAATCCAGAGCTGAGATAACCCTCAGTGTTTTACCAGTAGCTTTCGTAACTCAGCTGACCGGGCTGGCCTGGTCGATTATCGCTGAATCCGCGTGCCTGCAGAACAGCAACGGCGTCTTTGACCATGCCCGGGTTGCCGCACAGCATGACATGGCTATGGGCCGGATCAAATTGACGACCCAGCTGCTGCTCCAGTTCGCCTGAGCGCAACTTGTCAGGTATATGCCCCTGCAGGGTGCCGGCAATCTGTTCACGGCTGATGAAAGGCAGCAGGGTGAACCGGTCCGGGTAGCGTTTTTGCAGCGCGGTAAAAAGATCCTGATATTGGAAGTCGGCCCAGTGACGCGCTGCGTACACCAGGATCACATGTTCAAACTGCTGCCAGGGCTGATCTGTCTGCAGCATTGATATGAATGGCGCGACGCCGGTGCCGGTCGCCATCAAGCACAGGTTTTTACCGGATTCGGTGATGCCTGTCAGTGTCAATGTGCCTTCAGGTTGCTGCTGCACCCAGACGGTGTCGCCCTCGACTTTGCGCGACAGTGCGCGTGACAGGTCACCTTCAAGCTGGGTATAGAAGAAAAACTCCAGCGGTTGAGCGCCGGGCGCACTGAGCAGCGAATACGGTTGTGCCACGCGCTCGCCAGCAATATCCAGCGCCAGGCTGGTGTACTGACCCGCAGTAAAAGGTGCGATGTCTGCCTGAATACGTAGCGAAAATAGATTGTCTGTCCAGTGCGTGTTGGCCGCAACCACGCCTTTGACCCAGTCTGTCATGAAGTCCTGCCTGCAATGCGCGAGAGAGGCGGCATTGTCGCACAAATGGAAATAATTGGCACTTCGTCAAGGTTTTAGATAGTCTGTTCGGCAACGCTAAATAAAGCCAGATAACGATAAAAATCCAGCAAGAGGACAACAACAGTGGCGGGTTCATCAACAACAGTTACTCAGAAATGGTTTGCGACACCTTTGTGGAAACGAATTGTGCTGGCACTGATTCTGGGTGTGATTGTCGGCGCGTTCTGGGGTGAAGGTGCCCAGTCCATTCGCTGGATAGGTGATCTGTTTATCCGTCTGATACAGATGGTGGTGGTGCCTCTGATCTTCATCACCATCGTCGCCGGCATTGTGGCGATGGGGGACCCGCAAAAACTGGGCTCGCTGGGCATCAAGACCCTGGCTATTTATATGGGCACAACACTGGTGGCCATTATCGTTGGCCTGACCCTGGCGGCGATCATTCAGCCCGGTGTGGGCGTGGACCTGTCGGCAGCAACGCCCGGCGAACTTCAGGCGCCGATTCCCATCGGGGAGCGCATGATGTCAATTGTGCCAACCAACCCGGTGGCGGCGCTGGCGGAAGGTAATGTGCTGGCGATCATCTTTTTTGCCGTGATTTTCGGCATGGGGATTCTGGTCGTCGGCAAAAATGCCCAACCCATGGCCGACATCATGGACGCTGGCGCTGAAGTCATGCTGAAGCTGACGCACTGGGTCATGGAGTTTGCCCCGTTCGGGGTGTTCGCACTGATTGCCTGGGTGGCTGGCACGCAGGGGGTCGCGGCATTGCTGGATGTCGTGGCACTGGCGGCGACGGTGATTCTGGCACTGGTTTTTCACACCGTGGTTGTGCACAGCAGCATCATGAAATTTGTGCTGGGTCTGTCGCCGGTGAAATTCTTTAAGGGCGCCAAGAACGCCATGCTGGTGGCGTTCTCCACGTCATCCAGTATGGCGACGTTGCCGGTGACGCTGACCGCGGCGGAAGAGAATCTGGGCATTAGACCGGCTGTTGCTTCTACGGTGTTGCCGCTGGGTGCAACCATCAACATGGATGGTTCAGCCATTTACGTTGGTGTGGTGTCTGTTTTTGCAGCGCAGGTTTTTGGTGTTGATCTGAGTCTGATTGACTATCTGCTGGTAGCCGCGACCACGACCATGGTATCCATTGGCACGGCGGCCGTGCCCGGAGCGTCGGTATTCCTGATGGCGGCCGTGATGGGCACGATCGGTCTCAGCCCGGAGCAGATTGCGGTTGTGGTGGGGTTTGTACTGCCCTTTGATCGCCCGCTGGACATGCTCAGGACCAGCGTCAATATCACCGGTGACCTGTCCGTGGCGACAACGGTGGCGAACTGGGAAAATGAGTTTGATCGGGAAGTCTTTGATTCGACCGGTAAGAGTCGGCAGCGGTCAGAAATCTGAATGCCGGTCGGCAGGCGCTGGTCAGAACGACCAGCTCAGTGTCAGGCCGGCACGTACATCACGTTCCAGAAAATAGATCGCGCTGTCATCAGCGGCGCGGGTCAGAATGAGCTGGCCGGTGACCTCCCAGGCATCGCTCAGGCGGTAGTCTGCCGCCAGATTCAACAATATTTCGTCACCATCCAGCGCCACCTGTGCGGTTGCTGACAGCATCAATTCTTCGTTGCGAAGGCTGTGGCTGTAGCGCAGCAAGGCATTGCCTTCGGCGTCACGCTGGCGCCATTGCCGGGTTGCTGAGTCCTCTGGCAGGTCAATAAACCGCTGTGCCTGAATGCCCAGACTGATCTGGCGCGTGGCGGAGATGCCGTACTCAAAACCGGCGGCCACGCTCACCCGATCCTGCCGGTCGTAACCCGGCAGCCATGCGTCACCGCCGGCACCATCCGGAACCTGGCGCAGGGTGTCTGTCAGCAGGCCATGGCTGTAGGCCAGGTCGAAGGTTAACAACAGGCGGTCGATGGCGCGATTGGCACTGAAACCGAGCAGCGCGAAGTCATTGATATGAATCTGGGCATGGTTGCTGCCGTCTTCGGGCAAGGTATAGCGCAGGGTATTCTCATACAATCTGGCTGCCATTATTGCTATGTCACCGCCAGTTAGTGTTCGGTTCCAGCGTGTGCCGACCTCAAACAACTCTTTATCCCGGTCGTAGCTGCCCAGTCGCAGCGTCTGCCCGTTAACCTGCAAGGGTTGCGGGAACAGCGGGCTGCCGGTGACCGGTACCGGATCAAATTCGGGATAGAGATTGATGAAACTGGACCAGTTGCCACTGTCGCTAAAATGATCCCACACCGCGAGCCACTGGTTGAGACGCGCATCTTCAATGTCGATGATGGTCAGGTCGCGGTATTCAGTGGTGTTGATAACATCCAGCACGGACATGCCGATGGTTTCACCCCAGACAATGGTCTGGCGACCAAAAGAAAAGCTGTTCTGTGCGCCACTGCGCTGCACGAATAATTCGTTCAGTCGCCATTCCCAGCCGTCACGCCCCGGGCTGTCACGTTCATAGTCGCCGGGCAGGTAAGCACGTAACTGAGCGCTGCTCTGCAGCAGCCAGCCCGCCGCAAATGGGTTCTGGTAACGAATATTCAGACCGAATCGATTGTTCTCCAGACCGCGATGTTGCGTTTCGGTGTTGTCGGCAGGCGTTTTGTAACGATGCCTGCTGATATGGGCAACGGTCTGCTGACTGAGCTGGAAACGAAAATTGTTGGGCGTTTCAACCTCCGTATTGAACAGATCAGCCCCGTCAAACATGGTGTCATCAAACGCACTGCTGTCAAAGCTGCTGCCATCAAAGCCATCGCTGTTGGACGCATCCGGGTTCAAACCATCGGGGTTCAGGAAAGCCCCGCCAAACTCGACATCATCAGGAAATTCACTGGCGTCCTCGTCCTGAGCAGACAGGCCTGCCATTGGCAGCAGCGTCACCAGGCAGCAGGTCAGTTTATGCCTCAGCCTCAGCTTTATGTCGAACGTGGTTGGCAACAGTCCGGTCTCCAGCGGTGTCAGTTGGGCGGACGTCAATCGACCTGCGCGCGAATCCTGCTGAGCTCGGCTTCCCGAAAGGCGACATCGGTCAGCGTTCTTGGGGTCAGGAAATTTTCCGGCACATCGATGCCGGTATTGATTTCCAGTATCGCCATATTGGACAGTCTATTGGCCACCAGATTCATCATGGTCAGGGAGCGCGCTGTCCATACCCCATTGACCTGCTCAATGCGCGATGCCATCAGGCGTTTGATTTCACGGCCCTGGCGGTCATACATGTCAGCCCGCAGTACCACAAACCGCTCCTTGTCGATGTACTGCACGGTGCGGGCATAGCGGGTCTTGCGGGCACGTTCGGCATTGGGAATGGTCTCGATGACCCAGACCTCACGGCCTGATTCGGTGCCTGACTCCAGAATGTTGATTTCGTACTCTTCCAGTTTGCCGGTGTCCTGGTCTTCCGTGGTGAATTCGGAGCCGAACAGCGAGGCGGATTCCGAGTCGTCGTCGGAATTGCCACTGGCAATCCGTTTTACCTGACCCAGCGCGGACAAATACAGCCAGGTTTCGTTGTCGCGGTCGGCATCGTCATAGGAATAACTCAGCATGCCTATGCCACGCTCGGCGGCAGGTTCCAGCACAATGGAAATGGACTGTGTGTCACGATTGTCAGCACCGGTATTGATGCTGACCGATTCCAGGGCCTTGATTCTGGGGCGCTCGGCGCAGGTGATCTGGCTGTTCTGCAGACCGAAACGACAGCTGGAGAGCTGAATCCGGTTGAAGGCAGCATCGGAGACGGCGCGCATGTTGTCTTCCACCTGCTCGAGAATCTGACGCCCGTCTTCCTGCGTCGTTTCCTGTGCATTCACGGTCATGGTGATTAAAGCTGAGGCCATTAACAGGCCGCGTAGTGTCAATCTCATGCATTGTCTCCGGCTTGATTGCTGGCGATACGGGTGTCCGCGTCGCCCCTTGATGCAAATCCCTGTATCGGACCCATGAGCCCGAAGCGTGGTTTCAATTTCATCAGCAGCGCTGGCAGTAGCAGCAGGTCACACAGTAGGGCCATCAGAATGGCCAGTGCGCCAAAGATGCCTATCTTGGCCATGCCCAGATATTCCGAGAAGCCGAGAATGGCAAATCCAAGACCCAGAATCATGGTGGTAAACAGAACCGCCCGACCCACGTCACGCACGGTGCTGTCCAGTGCCTGCTGCATATTCCGGGTGCGTGTCAGCTCGACGCGATAGTGTGTCATAAAGTGGATCGTATCATCCACCGCGATGCCAATGATTACCGGGGCAATCAGCAGGGTGTCAGTATCCAGCGGAATGTTCAGCAGCCCCATCAAACCAAATGCCAGCAAGGCCGGAATCAGGTTGGGAACGATCGATATCAGGCCGGCCTGAACGGAACCCAGCGTCAGTATCATGATGACACTGATGACGGCCAGTGCGAGCAGGAAACTGCTGTACTGTGACTGCGCGATTTCATCCATTGCCCGCATCATCAAAGGCACCGAACCGGTGACGGTGACTTCCAGCTCGGGAAATTGTGCCTGCAGCGGTTCGAATACGGCATCGATTTCGGCGCCGAGTTCTTCAAAAAACAATTGGTATTGATAAGACCCGGCGTTGTAGGCATTGATGGTGATATGGCTGCGACTGAAATCGTCCGACACCAGGCTGCGACGTTCTTCCGGGTTGGCGCTGTTGAACAGGTACATCAACTGCGACACGGTAATGGCCGAGTCAGGGATACGGTAGAACTGGTCGTTGTCCTGGTTCATCACCTGATTGGTGTCTTTGACAATATTGGCCAGTGAATAGGTACGTGACACTTCATCAGGGTAACGATTGACGATGCGCGTCTGCAGTGAGTCCATGGCTCTGAGCAATGCCGGTTCCATCAGTCCGTCGCTGATGCCACTGTCAATCATGATGGAAATGCTCTGCGCGCCGGCCATGTGTTCATCAACCATGTTGTAGGCGACTCGAGGCGGGCTGCCCTGGCGCGCCAGTTCGGAGACGTTGCTGTCGATCTGAACCTGACTGGTACCATAAAGTGATGTCGTGAATATGGCTGCAAAAATCAGCAGAATAGTAACCGGTCGGTTGGCGACCAGCGGCGAGCAGGCTTCAAGCAATCGATCCTGCCAGCGTAAAATGCCCAGCGCCAGTGCGCCGATCAGGGCGATATACAGTCCGAGGGCAATGCCGGTGAGCCACATGATGGTTGCCAGTGCGACAATGATCAGCAATCCCTGGACCGGCAACGTGGCCTGTTGCCAGAACGCCTGTAACCGGCCCGGTTTTGGGTTCTGATTTGCCCCCGGATGCCAGACGCTTAGCAGGATGGGCAACAACACCAGCGTGAAGAAGAAGGCCATGAATACGCCGAGCGCCGACATGGCGCCAAACACACGGATCGGGATCAGGCCGGATGTGGTCAGTGCCAGTACTCCGGTCATGGTGGTAATGGTGGTAACCATGATGGCCAGGCCGGTCTTGCCATAGGCGCCGGCCAGTGCCTGGTCATGCTGCTGGCCTTGCTGGCGATAGACAAAGTAGGCGCTCATCACGTGCACGCAATCAGCAATACCGACCGCAAACACCAGCAACATGGTCAATGAAATCATGGTTGACAGGGTGACACCAAACGCAACGGTAATACCCCAGGTCCAGGCCAGGCTGAGTGCAATGGTGAGGATGGACCAGACCACGGCACTGAACGAGCCGAACAGGGTTCGCAGCAGGAATACAAAAATCGCCACCATGCCCACTGCCAGCCAGGCAAATTGCTGTAAAACCTCATACACCCAGGCCATCAGCGGAGGATTGCCCACCGGGTAAAATTCCAGTGTGTCTTCCACGTCCGCGAACACCTGGCTCAGCGAGCTGTAAAAGCGCTGGTACTCGAGCATGTCGACCGTCTGGAACGGGATATCCTGCACGGTTGCGCTTTCGTCATAGAACAGGTCAAAGCCGCCGTCACCGGTGGTGGCACTGTCAAAATTACTGAAGGAGTCACCCAGGGTGATGTCATCGGCATTAACGGCGGGTTCGAAGTCCGGCAATGGCTCGGCGCCAAACGTGGTCTGCAGCATCAGGGCGCCAAAGCGGGCATCGGCGGAATAGAATGCCAGCTTGAAGTCATCCTCTGCCATGGCCTCTTGGCGGATGGTTGCCAGGGCAGCCGGATCGTCCGGAATGACATCGGGAACCAGTCTGTCGGAACGAAGGGTGTCACCGTCCACGCGCTGAATACGCAAGGTGGTGATGGATTGCACACGCCGTATCTGGTCGAGTTCGGTCAGGTCGGCGCTGTAGTTGTCGGCATCAAGGTCGCGCCAGTTGCGCAGTTTGTCTGTCAGTTCACGGACGGCACGCAGCGAGGCGGCAGAAAAGACGTTGCCGTCTCGTGCTTCGTAGACCAGAAACACGGAGTCGTCGCTGCCAAACTGGGTGCGAAACGAATTCAGTGCCTCAATGGCGGGATCGCTCTGATCCAGAAAGCTGTCAATGCTCATGTCCAGACTGGTGCGGGTGGCAATGCTGTATGCGCTGAGCAGGGTGCCGATGAGCAGCAACAGGCACACCAGTATTTTGTGCCTGACCATGACAGCCGGTGTGCTGGCAAAAAAGCGGCTCAGCACCAGAAGCCCATTTTCCATTAGGGTGACTCCAGTATGCCCTGTTACCGCATCACACAAGGACTGATTGTTTTGTTGTTATCGGGTGAAATTAACGTTGTTCTGTCATCAGTGCTCTCAGCATTGATAAATGCCAAAGGTCTGACGGCCTTCCTCAATCGTTGACTCTGGTACCACACGGTTGCCACCGGCTGCGCCGGCCTCATTGCGGGCCAGATTAACCAGTTCTTCCTGCAGCCGGTTAGCACCGCGATCGACAAAGGCGATACTGTCCAGAGCGTTGACGTTGGCGGCGCCAATGCGGCGACAGTTGCCGACGTCGGCAGCGGTGGCCAGGCTGACGCGTTCGCCCTCGGGGGTCACCTGCACCCAGCTGTTGCCGCAGGCTGCGAGTAACAGAGCGGCGGCTGCCAGCAAGGGCAGGCGGGCATTGGCGATCCGGCGAGTGTGCCTGGCAGCCATGTGGATTACGGAGCGGGTCATACAAAAAGCCTCATATTGGTTTTTATGCCTGCCTGCGGTCGACTATCAGGGTCGATCTTGAACGTATTCAGGCAAGAGAATAACGCTGTGTATTATCCTTGTTCTATAGCGCTTGGCAACTGCCCAGGTGGACTAAAGGTGTGCGTTGCTTCACGGTTTTTGACACTGTGTCAGGAGCGCAGGCAGGTGTATGGGCAATTGTGCTAATATCGCGGCATTGCTTAATCACGTTGGAGAAGGTTTATGCAGGCACCAGAAACTGTGCTGAACGGGAAAAATGTTGTTGTTATTGGTGGCACATCGGGCATTGGTCTGGCCACGGCCATTGCCGCCAGCAAGCTGGGTGCCAGGGTCTGGGCGTGTGGTCGCTCTGCCGAGCACATGGAAAAAGCGCGTGAGGCCACTGCAGGCAAGGTCGAGCTGGTACAGCTGGATACACACGATGACGCAGCCATGACACGCCTGTTCACAGATATAGGCCGCATTGACCATCTGGTGTCAGCCGCAACCGGCGGCACACGTACGCTGAAGCCGTTGATCGAACAGAGCGAAGAGCAGTTTCAGGCTGCATTCGGCAAATTGTGGGGTTACGCCAAAGTCGCGCGCATCGGTGCACCTTTTGTTGCCCAGGATGGCACCATCACCTTTGTCAGCGGGGCGCCGGCGCGGCGTTTCAAGCCCAATATGTCAGCACTAAGTTGTGTCGGGGGGGCCGTAGAGAACATGGTTCGGTGTCTGGCGGTAGAGCTCAGCCCGATTCGGGTCAATGTGGTGTCCCCCGGCATTATTGATACCGCGCTGTTTGACTGGATGGGCTCCGAAAAGACAGAACGGGTTTCGGCCATGACGCAGGGGCAGCTGGTACGTCGCATTGGGCGTCCGGAAGAGGTTGCCAGTGCGCTGGTCTACCTGATGCTCAACGGATACGCCACCGGAACGACCGTCGATGTCGACGGCGGGCAGTTGTTAAGCTGATGGCTGACATGACGCTTCATGACGCAATACACCAACGCCGCTCGGTTCGTGGCTACCTGCCGGATGCGATACCGGATGATGTGCTGACCCGGATTTTTGAGCTGGCGCAACTGGCTCCGTCCAATTGCAATGTACAGCCATGGAAGGTGTTTGTTGCCACCGGCGAGCTGCGTGATCAGCTCAGTGCCGAAATGCAGCGGCGCGTGATTGCCCGCGAACCGGTTGAACCGGATTACGAATATCGCGGCGATTTTGCCGGAGAGTATCGCAAGCGACAGGTCGAGTGTGCTGTTGCCCTGTATTCACAGATGGGCATCGAGCGAAATGACCGGGAAGGGCGCGAGCGCGCGGTACTACGCAATTTCGAGTTTTTTGATGCCCCTTACATGGCCTTTATTGGCATGGACAAGGCATTTGGCACCACAGTCGCGCTTGATGTTGGCATGTACGCGCAGAATCTGATGCTGGCCATGGTGGCCAACGGTGTCCACAGTTGTCCGATGGGCACCATGCGCAACTACCCGGCACTGGTGCGTGAAGCCTTTGGGCTGGGTGATGAAACCCGTATACTGTTTGGCTTGGCATTTGGTTACGAAGACAGCTCGGTGGCAGCCAATCGCACCCGAACCACCCGTGATCCGGTGTCGGCCAGCGTGTTTATGAAAAGCTCACGTTAAAGACTGCAGTCACAAAACAATAAAGAGAAGCCCGAGGGCACGATGCGTTTCAAACCTGTCATTCTGATTTACGACATTGATAACCGCCTGGTTGACGATGTTGCCGCCGAGATTGGTATTACCGGCCGGTACACCAGTATCAATACCTATAACGAAGCCAATGCCATGGATGCTGTGCGTCAATATGACCGCGGCTTTGGCTGGCTGACCAACAAACTTGCCTGCGTGATTACCGGCTGGAACAATCACAAAAAGCCTCGTGACCAGTTCCTGTACCGCTTGCGTGCCATGGAGCGTAAAAGCCCTCTGCGCGAGCACTCGCCGGTCATCATCATTAGCGAAGATCATCGCCATGATCTGAAACAGCGGGCACTGGCAACTGATGACGGACACGTTGCGGCCTACCTGCACCCCGATGACTTTAAACAGTCGCTCGCCGCTTTGCTTGAGCAGATCGTTTATCAGGACAAGGCCGAATCCCTGAATCAACAGGCCATGGCCACGTTTCTGACGGAACGTGATCAGGAGTAACTCGCGTGTCAAAATTCGAGTTCATCATGATGTTTGTCTCGGTTGTGGTCGCGTTTGCCATGGCCGAACTGCTGATGGGCTGGGGTAAAATCATTCGAGCACGGCACCGCGTCAGTCACCCCTGGTTGCTGGCCGGCTGGTCGGTGTGGTTACTGATCATCATTACTTACCACTACCTGGGGTTCTGGGAGTATCAGGCCTACAACTTCACCAAGGTTGCGCCGATGGTGCTGTTTCTGGCAGCCCCCATCATGATGGTGTTGCTGACCTTTGTGTTGACGCCGGAGCTGCGGTTTTACCAGAAGATGGATCTGGAGGCGCATTATCTCCAGACCAAGAACTGGTTTTTCTGCATGGTGATCATCTTCCTGGTGCTGTCACGTGCATCAGACCCCTTGTTACCTGATTTCGCTGACACCTGGGAGCGTCGCTCCCTGGGTACCGTGCTGGTTACATTTTCAGTCATCTGGTTGCTATTCACGAAGAATCGCAGCGTCCACTACGGGCTGTTATTGTTTAATCTGGCTTATCTGATCCTTGTGTCCAGCATTGTTCCGGTGACTGGCCTGACCGCGTTCTAGTGGTTGCCAGCGCAAAAAAAAGCCCGCCCCTGTCGTACCGGGGGCGGGCTTTTTTTGTATCAGGGTTGGCGCCGTCGTTAGCGCAAACCGGGACGTTTACGACGAAGCCGGGTAGGCGCCATCTGCATCATGCACTTCACGACCGGTGACCGGCGGGTTGAAAACGCATGCCAGGCTCAGTTCTTCAAACGCATAAAGAATATGCTTGTCATGCTTGTCCAGCACGTACAGCGTTCCGGGCGTTATCTGGTGCGTCTGACCGGTAGCCAGATCCTTGATTTCACCTTTGCCGGAGATGCAGTACACCGACTCGAGATGATTCTTGTAATGCATGTGCGTTTCGGTATCAGCGAAAATGGTCGTGATATGGAACGAAAATCCCATGTTGTCGTCTGCCAGCAGCATACGAACACTCTGCCAGGTTTTCGACTTCACGCTGCGATCGCTTTGTTCGCACTCCTGTAGCTGTCTTACTATCATGTTGTCATCCTTTTGTTTGTTTCCGGGCGGATATCAGATGCCAGCTACGCCTTACGACGCAATGCTGAGCTCTTTCTGGAAGGTGTGCGCAACGGCTTCTTCCAGAATATCCAGACCCTTATCCAGTTCTTCCATGGTGATGATCAACGGGCACAGGCATTTAACCACCTGGCTGTCGGCACCACTGGTTTCAATGACCAGGCTTTTGCTGAACGAGTACTTGCAGATTTTGCCGGCCAGATCGCCGTCACGGCATTCCAACCCTTGCATAAAGCCGCGGCCTTTCTGTTTGATCAGCTTCTTGTCGTATTTGCCGGCAATCTTTTTCAGTCGCGTGGTCAAATGTGCAATTTTCTTTTGCACATCTTTTTCAAACGTATCGTCCGACCAGTACTCCTTGAGTGCAGCGTTGGCAGTTACAAAGGCGTGGTTGTTGCCTCGGAATGTGCCATTGTGCTCACCCGGCTTCCAGGTGTCATACTCAGGTTTGATCAGCGTTACCGCAAACGGCAGGCCATAACCGCTCAATGATTTCGACAGGGTGACCAGGTCCGGCTTGATGCCGGATTCTTCAAAGCTGAAGAAGTTGCCGGAACGGCCACAACCCGCCTGAATATCATCGACAATCAGGATGATCTCGTGTTTACGACACAACTTCTCGATAGCACGCAGCCATTCATTGCTGGCCACATTCAGGCCACCTTCACCCTGGATTGTTTCCAGAATGACAGCCGCCGGCTTGTCCAGACCGCTGGAAGAGTCTTCCAGCAGGTTTTCAAGCAACTTCACGGTGTCGAGCTCTTCACCCATATAATTGGAGTAGGGCACGTGCGTCACGCCACCCAGCGGAATGCCGGAAGCATCACGGTGGTGTGAGTTACCGGTGGCAGCCATGGCGCCCAGCGATACACCGTGGAAGCCGTTCGTGAAGGCAACAATGTTATGCCGACCGGTTACGTTGCGGGCAATCTTCAGCGCTGCCTCAACCGCGTTGGTGCCAGTCGGGCCGGTAAACTGAACCATGTAGTTGAGGTCGCGTGGCTTGAAAATCAGCTCATTGAGATTGGTCAGAAACTCTTCTTTGGCACTGGTGTGCATGTCCAGGCCGTGAGCAATACCGTCACGCTCGATATATTCCAGCAGGGCCTTTTTCAGGACCGGGTTGTTGTGACCGTAATTCAAGGTGCCCGCGCCGGCCAGGAAGTCCAGATAGGCTTTGTCGTCAGTGTCATACAGATAGGCGCCCTGAGCTCTGTCAAAAATGACCGGGAATGCCCGTGCATAACTTTGTACTTCAGATTCGATGTCTTTAAAAATGTCTGTCATTTCTGTTCTCCATCAAGGGTGTCTTTGCTAAGAGGGCCAATGCGCAACTTGTATTCGGTGTCGTGCAGATTGAGAAAATGAGTCTGCCGGTCAAACATGACAGATTCATCAATACCGCAATCGTTGCGTCGGGCCAGAGAGGCAAACATCGCACGCGAGGCGGCGTTGTCGCTGGTAACCGTGGTTTCCACAAATTTAACCGCTTTGCACGCATCGGCGGCCAGGATTGCATTCAACATGCGGCCAGCCAGTCCCTGCTTCTGCGCAACCGTATCAACGGCGACCTGCCAGACAAACAAAGTGTCTGGTTGTTCAGGCGGAATATAGGCAGTTACCAGGCCGACGATATCTTCACCCATAGTGGCAACAACACTGGTCTGCGAAAAATGTGTGCAGATAGCCAGATAGCAGTACAGGGAGTTATCGTCCAGAAACGCACTCTTGCGAATCAGATTATGGACAGGTGCGCCGTCTTCCGATGTCGGGGGGCGCAATTGGATGGATTGTCGGGGGTCGGGTCTTTCTTGAAGCGCTGGCGCTTCTTGAAAAGTAGTCATAACAAACAGTCAGTTTCCCTTTGTTTATGAGAATTAATGTACCCGACATTGCTACGTGACCATAACAGCATCGGATGTCTATAACTTTTATCTATGAATAATGAAAACGTGATAATTATATCAAAATATCACCTTGATGTCTAAGCCGTCCGGGGCGATCCTGTCTCCGGGCAAACAAAAACGGCGCCATCAGTAGGCGCCGTTTTTGTTTGCAGCCCTTGCGGTCTGCGGGGTCTGTCCAGTCTGAGGTCAGTCCGGCAACGTCAATGCAACAAACTGTGCCGGGCCGCTACCGCTGACCGACATGACGATGTATTGCTTGCCCTGATGAGCATAAGTCATGGGCAGGCCGGTCTGAGACGCTGGCAAATCGATCTCGGCGACGATCTCGCCCGTTGCCTTGTCATGAGCACGGAAGATCGGGTTGCCGCCTTGGCCTTCACCGGCAAACAGCAGTGTCTTGGTGGCCAGCAGACCCGCGCGAGTCGGGATACCAGTGCGGTCAATCTCGAGCCCTTCCAGCAATGGGTGATTGGCGATGCGATCAGGTGTGTCCGCATTGGCGATCCACCACGCCATATCACCGGTGGTCAGGTCGAGCGCAGTGATCCGGCCCCACGGTGGCTGCACAATAGGGAGGCCATCGACGTTGGGAGTGCGGGCAGGGCCCTGGATCCAGTCAACGTCGGAGAACTCTGCACCCGGAACCAGTGACAATACCGCCACGTCGGTGCGAGAGGGGATGTACAGCATGCCTGTGTCCGGGTCATAAGCTGCGCCTTCCCAGTTGGAGCCACCCAGTGTGCCAGGCAGGCTGAGTGTGCCAATGGTGCCGTCGTCGGCATCTGCAAGCGACGCTGGCTGGAATAAAGGCCCCATGCGATAAGGCTTCACTGCTTCTTTGGCCATGGCCAGAATGTCCGGGGTGAAGTTGACCAGGTCGTCTTCACTAATACCCTGGCGGTCGTAGGCCGGGGGGCGCGTCGGGAACAGCTGGGTCGGAGAGGTCCATTCGCCAGGAACGTCGGATTGCGGCACCGCACGCTCCTGCATTTCCCAGATCGGCTCACCGGTCTCGCGATCCAGTACGTAGGCGAACGCCTGTTTGGTCATCTGTACCAGCAATTTGCGACCATCGGGCAGGTCAGCCAGCACCGGTGCGGACGGCGTGTCGTAGTCCCAGATATCGTGGCGAAGGTGCTGGAAATACCATTTGCGCTCGCCGGTGCGGTAATCAACCGCTACCACGGAGCCGGTAAACAGATTGCTGCCGGGGCGGTCACCACCGTAGCGATCACCGGTGCCAGATTCCACGGGCAGGTAAACCAGGCCAAGTTCAGGGTCGGCCGACATGGCTGTCCAGACACCACCGTTGCCGGTATGTTGAGCGGAGCCCTCAAGCCAGGTGTCATAGCCTTCTTCACCCTTGGTCGGAATATTGCGGTGTGTCCACAGCAGTTCGCCGGTGCGGATATCAAAGCCACGCACATCACCTTTGACATTGTCGGCGGTTGGCGGACGCATGCTGACCTGGTGCGCGGCACCCACGACCAGCACATCTTCAATCACGGTGGGCGGGAAAGTCAGAGTGATGTCACGGTCCTCACGGGCATCGCTAAAACGCATGCCGTCCATCAGGTCCAGTGTACCGCCGTTGCCAAACGACTCAACCATGCGGCCATCTTCTGCGTTCAGGGCTACCAGATAATAACCCGGCGTCACCACAAATATGGTTTCCTGTTCACCATCAGACCAATAGGCAACACCTTTGCCGGAATTTTTGCGCGGTGACTCTTCAAAGCGCTCGCCCTCCAGCGGACGCCACATCCACAGGGTCTGGCCAGTGCCGGCGTCAATGGCCACCACATTACGGGTGGTGCCAACGGTGGCATACAGCACGCCATTGATCATGATGGGAGAGGTGACGTTCAGACCTTCAGGGCGTGGGCCGTAGTTAGCGCCGCTCCAGGTCCAGGCAATTTCCAGCTCGCCAACATTGTCGGCATTAATCTGCTCCAGAGGTGAGTAGCGATTGGAGTTCAAACCGCCGTTCATGCTGGTCCAGGGGTAATAGTCCGGGCCGGCACCGGCAGCGCCGCGCGCAATGTTGAAACCCGCCAGCTGAGCGATGCTCATGCCGCTGCCGGTTTCGGTGGCATTGGCCATTTGCAGGACATAGGCTGTCAAATCCAGATATTCGTCCGGGCTCAGGGAACCGGGCGTTTCCGCAGGCATGGTTGCCATGATCTGGCTATGCAGCTCATTGGCAGGCAGGCCCAGCCAGTCATTGGTGATGCGCATTTCAATGTCGGCCTGCACGTGGCAGCGAGCGCATTCCGACTGAAACAGGGTGGCACCGCGTTCGGCAGACGCCGTCTGTGCGTGGGCACTGACGGATGCGAAAATGGGTAATAACATGAGCAGCAGAAATCTGATCAAGCGGATTCTCCTCTTTCCTGAATTCGGATGATGGTGACAAGTCTGGGGGTTTTTCTAATTATTCGATGGTGTTGCCAGGTCAGACCACAATATTACCGTGTTTGTTGCGCCCTAGAAAGCACGGTTCTGCAACAGAACGTGTCAGAGCCGCGTCAGCTGAGGCGATTGCTGATCACCGCCGTGCAGATTACAATTACACCTCAATCTCACTTTCCGGGAGCACCGACATGACTGACGATGCACGGGTCCAGCCATCGATATGGCGACATTTGGCCATGGTTGCGCTGGCAGTGGTGCTGACCACCTGCGCTGAAAACCCGGTGACCGGTGACCGGGAACTGACCTTTGTCTCCGAACGCCAGGAAATAAACCTGGGTGAAGAAAATTACCTGCCCACTCAGCAGAGCCAGGGCGGGCAGTGGAATATCGACACTGAGCTGACGGCCTACGTCAGTGAAGTTGGCCAGCGGGTAGCCGCACAGAGTCCGCGCGATCTGCCGTATGAATTTGTTGTACTCAACAGCTCTGTACCCAACGCCTGGGCGCTGCCGGGTGGCAAAATTGCCATCAACCGGGGCCTGTTAACGGAGCTGGATAATGAGGCTGAGTTGGCTGCGGTGTTGGGGCATGAAGTGGTGCACTCGGCCGCGCGTCATGGAGCCCAGTCCATGGAGCGCGGCATGTTGCTGCAGGGTGCGCTGTTGGCGACATCGGTCGCGGTCGCGGTGAGTGATAATGAGTACGGTGGCTTTATTGTCGGCGGGGCCCAGCTTGGTGCGCAACTGGTCAGTCAGCGCTATGGCCGCGATGCCGAACGCGAAGGTGATCTGTATGGTACCCGGTATATGGCCGAAGCGGGCTACGATCCGGCTGCAGCAGTCAGCCTGCAAGAAACCTTTGTGCGACTGTCGGAAGGCAATGCCCCAGGCTGGATTGACGGGCTGTTTGCCAGTCACCCGGCGTCCACCGAACGGGTGCAAAACAACCGCGAACTGACGGCGCAGTTAAGGACGGAAGGTTACACCGATGGTGAACTGGGTGAACAACGCTACCAGCAGCGCACCGCCCGGTTACGCGAAACCCAGCCCGCGTATGAAGCCTTTGACGAAGCCTATGCCCTGGTGCGTGATGACAAGGTTGAAGAGGCCGAGCAGAAACTGGACAGCGCCATTGCCATGTTGCCGCAAGAAGCCCGGTTTTATGGTTTGAAAGCCGATATCGCCCTGATGCA
This sequence comes from Pseudohongiella acticola, assembly GCF_001758195.1. NCBI lineage: Bacteria > Pseudomonadati > Pseudomonadota > Gammaproteobacteria > Pseudomonadales > Pseudohongiellaceae > Pseudohongiella > Pseudohongiella acticola. The sequence goes on along the minus strand of NZ_MASR01000001.1, from coordinate 1,127,877 downwards.
GCGTCGATACAGTGCTGCCATTGACACTTACAATCAGGCACTGGCGCGGGATGATGCCTATTTCGACTATTATCTGGGACGTGGCCTGGCCTACTCCCGGCAGGGTAACGAGCGACAGGCACGGGCAGATCTGCAGGCCAGCGTCGATCTGTTACCAACAGCGCTGGCGATGAACGAGCTGGGCACCATGGCCCTGGCTGCTAACGACCGGGGTCTTGCCAAACAGTATTTTGAACAGGCGGCCAGCGCACCCGGTCAATTGGGGGAGCAGGCTCAGGCCGCTTACATACGTCTGGATGTGGCGGACAATCCCGGCGCCTACATTCAGGCGCAGGCCTTTGTTGGTGCCGGTGGGCAGATTCAGGTGCGGGTGCTGAACAGGGCGCCCGTGCCCATGGTGCTGATCGAACTCGAATTGCAGGCGTCAGTGGGCAGAGAAGGCGTGCGCCGTGCCGTCACCGTGCGTGGTCTTGCTGCCGGGCAGGCGCGTGATGTTGCTTCCGGGCTGACGCTGCCGGCGGAAACTGATCCACAGACTGTACAGGCGCAAGTCATTGTGCGCGGCGTGTCGGTCAATTGAGCCTGGATGATGATAAACAGAGCTAAGTCTTTTTCGAGTAAATGGCTTCGTGTCACGCGAATCTCTTCATTAACGGTTGCCGTTCTGGCCTTCGGGGCATTGCTGACATCACTGGCCTGGCGAAATGCAGTCAGTGTCGTGAATGATGAAGATCAGGACCGCTTTTTTGATGCGACCAGTGAAAGCCTGGAGCTTATTCAGGAACGAATGGCTATTTACGGGCAGGTGCTCAGGGGAGTCAAGGGCCTGTTTATTGCCTCGGACGATGTCAGCCGCGAGGAATTTCGCTCGTATACTAACGAGCTTAATCTGGAAGAGAATTACCCCGGGATTCTGGGTATTGCCTACGCGCTGAATATAGCCCCAGACCAGTTGGATCAACATATCACCAATGTCCGAACCAGCGGTTTTCCGGACTATACCGTGGCCCCCTCCGGTGATCGTGATCAATACTCTGCCATCGTCTATATCGAGCCGTTCAGTGGCAATAATCTGAACGCCTTTGGTTTCGATATGTATTCCGAGCCAGTCAGGCGCGAGGCGATGGACAGAGCCCGGGTCAGTGGTGAGCTGGCGTTATCCGGCAAAGTAAGCCTGGTACAGGATGTTGATCGCGGTCCGATTGCCGGAGTTCTGTTGTATCTGCCTCTCTATCAAGGCGAGATCAACGATGCTGAGATTAATGTTGATGAGCTACTGGGGTGGGTATATGCACCCTTCAGCATGGACATTTTGATGCAGGGTATTCAGCTGGACGAGTCCCCGGTAGCGCTGGGCCTCTACGACGGGGCCGACATCAATAGCGATGCGCAATTATATGCAACATCAAACGAAACGCTGGAGGCAACCGGTCTGCCTTTCCTGCGCACAGAGCAGATCGAATTTGCCCAGCGTACCTGGACTGTCAGGTTCTCAGCAGATAGTAGCTTTATTCAGCCGCACGAAAACACCGAGCCAGGACTGGTGCTGTTTATAGGTACTCTTTTCACTGCTTTAATGGCGTTGCTGACGTGGGCATTGTCAACAAGCCGTGAACGTGCAGAAGTCCGAGCGGAAGTCATGAATCAGGAGTTATCCGAAACCGAATTCCGCTGGAAATCAGCGCTCTCGGGTGCCGGGCACGGCGTCTGGGACTGGAACAATGTCACCAATGAAGTGAATTTTAATACTGAATGGAAATCCATGTTGGGATTTGCGGACGATGAGATCCGGAATGATTTCTCGGAATGGGAGCGTCTGGTTCATCCCGACGATAGGCCTCGCGCGGAGGCCGCGATCGCTGACTTCATTTCCGGCAAGAGCGATAACTACAGCGTTGAACATCGTCTGAAGACCCGCGATGACCAGTGGCGCTGGATCCTGACCCGGGGGGCAATTGTCAGTTGGACCCAAGATGGCAAACCTGCCCGTACTATCGGCACCCATACCGACATCGACCGTCTGAAGACACTGGAGCTGGCGCTGAGCGAAAGCGATCAGCGCTTCCGTGGTTCATTTGAATCGGCTGCTGTGGGCATGGCTCTGGTCGGGCTGGCGGGCGAGTGGTTAAAAGTAAACCAGGCGCTGCTGGATATGTTGCAGTATGAAGAAAGCGAGCTGCTGCAACTCACCTTTCAGGATATCACGCACCCGGACGATCTGGAGCTGGATCTTGAGCACCTGGAAGCGCTCACCGCCGGTAAGATACCCCGATATCAGATGGAAAAGCGTTATTTCTGCAAGGATGGCTCTCTCATCTGGATTGTGCTCAGCGCCTCCATGGTGACAGACAATAAAGGGCAGCCGCAGCACTATGTCTCTCAAATTGAGAATATCACCGAGCGCAAGAGACTTGAGAAACGTGTCGCCCACCAAGCTAGCCATGATGAGCTGACCGCGCTGCCCAACCGCCGGCTACTGCAGGAGCGATTGAACCATACCCTGGCATTGAGCCGCCGACATAAACGTTCTTTTGCGCTCATGTTTATCGATGTAGACCATTTTAAGCAGGTAAATGACGAGTACGGTCACGATGTAGGAGACGACCTGCTGAAATGGATCGCGGACAAGTTGAGTGCTGTGGTCAGAAACTCCGATACCCTGGCCCGTCAGGGCGGTGATGAGTTTGTCTTGCTGTTGTCAGAAATCAGCGCGCCTGAGGACGCTGCTTTGGTTGCCCGCAAGGTATTCCGCGCAATTCGTGAGGAATTTGATAGCGATCTCCTGCAGTTGAAGGTCTCGCTCAGTGTAGGAATTGCCATCTATGACCCCGGCAGCCCTGACACCGCTGAGGATCTTCTGAGGAAGGCCGACACCGCTTTGTACCAGGTAAAACGCGCGGGCCGCAACGATTTCAGGCTATATCAGGAAGACAGTGAATAATCTGCCCACAGACGGGTGACCTGCGCCACAGATCCCTATATAATGCCGCCCCTACGCACCCGTAGCTCAGCTGGATAGAGTAGGTGGCTTCGAACCACTTGGTCGGGAGTTCGAATCTCTCCGGGTGCGCCAATATTTCCTTTTATAACAATGGTTTGAAATCCTTTAGGTAGACTGTCCTCGGGTTTGAAACCGTTAGAATGCGGGAGTTTGCGGGAATTCCCATGACCACAATAACAGTCCTATGTTCACGATTAATTATGGCGTTCGGAAACACTCCGATGGTGAGGCAGCCCCCACCTGATGATGCTGAAGGGGCCTTGCCTTGCGTGCGGCTACTTCAGGAGTTCAGAGTGCAGTTGCCACCTTTGCCATAAAAAATACACTGCAGGCAACACCAGCAGGGTCAGCACCAGGGTGCTGATCATGCCGCCCACCATCGGTGTTGCTATGCGCTGCATGATTTCACCGCCGGTGCCGTGCCCCTGCATGATCGGCAACAGGCCCACTGTGATGGCCGCCACGGTCATGACCACAGGGCGCAGCCGCTGCAGTGCGCCTTTGGCAATTGCATCCCGTAAGCCCTCCACAGTCGGGCCGCCTTGTTCACGTGCCTCAGCCAGGTAGCGTGCGCGGTACTGGTTCAGATAGATCAGCATGATGACACCGATTTCCACCGCCACACCTGCCAGGGCGATGAACCCAACGGCGACGGCGACCGACAGATCGAAGGCAAGCCACCACAGTAGCCAGCTGCTGCCGGCAATCGCCATGGGCAGCGTGGCCATGATGATCAAGACTTCCGCCAGCCCGCGGAACGCCATGTAGAGCAGAAATGCGATTATCAGCAGGGTCAGCGGTACCACCAGTGTCAGCCGCTCCTTGGCCCGCTCCATGTATTCGTACTGTCCGGACCAGGTCAGTGAATAGCCAGCGGGCAAGGCCAGATTGTCCGCCAGGTGTTGCTGTGCGGCCTGGACATAAGAGCCAATATCACGCTCGGCGATGTCCACATATACCCACCCGGTAGGCAGCGAATTCTCGCTCTTTATCATCGGTGGTCCGTCTTGTATTTCTATATGTGCCACGTCACCCAGACGAATGCGTGCCCCTTGCGATGTTAATACGGGCAGATCCCTGATGGCATCGACCGAGTTGCGGATTTCCTGCGGGTAGCGCACATTGATCGGGAAGCGCTCCAGGCCCTCAATGGTTTCGGAAACATTCATGCCGCCGATCGCCGACGAAACAACTGCCTGCACCTCGTCGATATTCAGGCCATGGCGGGCCGCTGCCGCCCGGTCAATATCCACGGTAACATAACGCCCGCCGGCGACCCGTTCGGCAAACACGCTGGCGGTTCCCTGCACCTGCGGTAGCAATGCCTCGATATCCGCACCAATGTTCTGTATGACCGGCAATTCGGGACCGCCGATCTTGATACCCACCGGTGTCTTGATACCGGTGGCCAACATATCGATACGGGTCTTGATCGGCATAACCCAGGCATTGGTGACGCCTGGCAGATCCACCGTGCGCCGGATCTCTTCGCGGATGCGCTCAATGGTCATGCCCTCGCGCCATTCGGACTCAGGTTTGAAGCGGATGATGGTCTCTATCATGCTTAGCGGCGCCGGATCGGTGGCGGTATCGGCGCGGCCGATCTTGCCGAACACCTGTGCTACTTCCGGCACAGACTTGATCAGCCGGTCGGTCTGCTGCAGCAACTGGGTGGCCTCACCGATGGACAGTCCAGGTCGGGTGGTGGGCATGTACATCCAGTCACCCTCATCCAGTGGTGGCATGAACTCCGAACCGAGTCGGGACAGCGGCCAGATCGCTGAAGTCATCACCAGGATACCGGCGGCGACCATCACCCAGGGCGCACGCATGACCATGCCGATCACGGGCCGGTAAATCCAGCCCAGCAGTCGATTTACCGGGTTTTTGTTTTCCGGTAGTATCTTGCCTCGAATCAGGTAACCCATCAGTACCGGCACCACAGTGATTGACAGAATAGCGGCGGCAGCCATCGCGTAAGTCTTGGTGAACGCCAGCGGCGCAAACAGACGCCCCTCCTGGGCCTCCAGGGTGAACACCGGCAGAAAGCTGAACGTGATGATCAGCAGTGAGAAAAACAGGGCAGGACCCACTTCGGCAGAGGCCCTGGCAATGACACCCCAGCGATCGGTTTTTGCCTTTTCGGGATCATGCTCCAGATGTTTGTGCACGTTCTCGATCATGACAATGGCGCCATCAACCATCGCGCCAATGGCAATGGCGATACCGCCCAGTGACATGATGTTGGCGTTAAGATCCTGGCCGCGCATGATCAGCAGTGCCGCCAATATCCCAAGCGGCAGTGTGGCAATGGCAACCAGTGATGAGCGCAAATGGAATAAAAACAGCGCGCAGATAAAGGCGACCACTGCAAATTCTTCAAGTAGCTTGCTGTAAAGGTTGTCGACTGATCGACCAATCAGCTCTGAGCGATCATAGGTGGGAACTATTTCTACCCCCTCTGGCAGGCTTGCCTGCAGTTCATCCAGGCGCTGCTTGACAGCTGCGATGGTTGCCTGGGCATTTTCACCGGAGCGCATGACCACGATTCCTCCAGCCACTTCGCCTTCACCGTTCAGGTCGGCAACACCCCGGCGCAGCTGCGGGCCGGTCTGCACGCGGGCAACATCACCCAGCAGCACCGCAGTGCCGTCCTGTGTGACTTTTAACGGAATGGCCCGCAGATCATCCAGGCCCTGAATGTAACCGGTGGCCCGCACCATAAACTCGGTTTCCGCCATCTCGATGACTGAGCCGCCCACTTCCTGGTTGCCGGCCCGAATCGCCTGGCTCACCGCAGACAGCGTCAGGCCATAGGCACTCAGCCGATCCGGATCAACAATGACCTGGTACTGTTTGACCATGCCACCGACTGACGCAACTTCTGACACACCTGCCACGGTCTGCAGTTCGTATTTCAGAAACCAGTCCTGAATGGCGCGCAATTGCGACAGATCATGTTGATTGCTTCTGTCCACCAGGGCGTATTCGTAGACCCAGCCGACACCGGTGGCATCGGGCCCCAGCGCCGGTGCCACGCCGTCAGGCAGGCGCGAGCTGACCTGACTCAGGTATTCCAGTACCCGGCTGCGCGCCCAATAGGGATCGGTATCGTCGCTGAAAATGATGTAGACGTAGGAATCACCAAAGAACGAGTATCCTCGCACCGTCTCCGCACCGGGCACCGACAGCATGGCGGTAGTCAGCGGATAGGTGACCTGATCCTCGACCACCTGCGGTGCCTGCCCCGGAAAAGGTGTACGGATGATGACCTGGACATCAGATAGATCGGGCAGGGCATCGACTGGCATGGTGCGCAGGTTCAGCAACCCGGCAATGGTCAACAGCAGGGCGGCAACCAGTACCAGCCCGCGATTGCGCAGGGAGGCGCGAATGACAGCTTCAATCATGGCGTGTCTCCCGGGCCTGACGTTTTCGCCGGGCGCAGCGCCGTGATGCTGTAGCCGCCGGCAGACATCGGCATAAAGTCGAATTCGATCTGATCGCCTTCGGCGACATCAGACAGATCAACGCCGGGCATGATCTGGAATCCCATGACCATTGAAGGCCAATTCAGAGCAGGTATGGGACCGTGGTCCAGCGTCACGCGGTTGTCGCTGATGCTTTGGATAGTCCCGGTGCCGGTCAGCGTGGCCGGGGCGGTGCCAGTGTCTTCTTGCTGGTCATTGACCTGCTCCGGGTCGAGGTCAGAATCAGAGCCAGCGGCGTTAAGTCTTGCCATTGCCTGCTCTCCATTAGCTTCGGAGTCCAGCAGAAACTGACCCGATGTAACGACCTGCATGCCATCGCTCAGCCCGTCCAGGACTTCAATCCGGTCACCGCGTGTCACACCGGTGCGAACCGGCTTTACCGTGAAACGACCGTCGCCTGCGGCGAGCAACACCCGGGCACCCTGACCGGAGCGGATCACCGCTTCTGTTGGCACACTGACGACGTTGTGTCGAGTAGGGCCTTCCACCTGGACGCTGGCAAACATATTGGGTTTCAGCCTGTGTTCCGGATTGTCGATTTCCAGCCGCAACCGCAAACTTCGGGTGACAGGATCAAGTTCCGGATAGACAAGTGCGACTTGACCCTGCCATTGTTCGGCGGAGTATGCTGGGAATTCGGCAGTGACCGGCAAGCCCACCTCCATCCAGGACATGGCGGTGGACGGTACTTCGACATCCAGCCATATCCGGTCGAGTGAGGCCAGCGTCAGAATGGTATCTGCCGGTGTCACATAGCTGCCCTCGCGGGCGCCAATGGCCGATACCACCGCATCTGATTCGGCGCGATAGGCTAGTTGGGCACTGACTTCATTGCTGCTGGCAAGTTCCGTCACCTGCGCCGGTGTCACACCCAGCGCAAGCAGTCGATCTTCAGCCGCCTTGCGAAGAACGGCATTTCCGGCGGCGTTGAGGTATTCGCGCTGAGCACTGACCAGTCGCGGTGAAAAAAGCTGATACAGGATCTGGCCAGCGCTGACACGATCACCGACGCTGGCCACATTGAACTGTTCCAGCCAGCCCTCGGCGCGCGGGTGCAGCATCTGAATAGTTGACTGATCCCACGCGGTATAACCCACAGCATCAGCCTGCTGCCGGAACTCGCCCATTGTTGCTATCCCCAGACGTACGCCCAGATTCTGCTGCACAGTGGGGGAGATGGTGACATCGGCGCCATCGTCACCCTCGTCATAGACTGGCACCAGGTCCATACCCATGGGAGAGAGGCCGGGCTCATCCCGTCGGTAATCGGGTCCATCGGGGCGACCCAATACAGGGGCTGCCTTGTTGTCGATGATGCATGCTCAGCAGAGATATTGGCTTGCTGGGGCATTAAAATGAAATAGGCAGCTACCAAAATCAGTGCAGCGACTACGATTCCGGCAAGTAACATGTTTCGTGTGTTCATGATTCTTCTCTCTTCAGCAGATGCCGCAGTTTTAGTGACCAGAGAACTCAAAGGGCCAAAGCCGCCCGCCTACCAGTCGATCTATTTCTGCATGGGCCTGATACTGGTCGGCCATGGAGCGGGATAACAGTAGTCGGGCCTCAAGCAGGGCCTGCTCAGCCTGAATAACATTGGAGAAATCCGCGATGCCCTCCTGATAGTCAGACTGTGACGCTGTCAGTGATTGCTGTGCGATAGGTATCAACTGCTCACGGCACAACTCGATGGCGTGTTGGGCTTCCTCGGCGCGTGATAGTGCTTGTTCAAGCTCGGCAAGCAGCTGATTGTGAAGATACTGGATGTCGGTTCGGGCACTGTTAAGTTGGTAGTCTGACGCGGCTTTGCGTGCAGAGCGCTTGCCAAAATCCAGGGGTATGTTGACTGATACGCCCACCTGCAGGCGCAGGTCGCTGGCATTCCACAGTTCGTTGTAACCCACATTGACCTGTACGTCGGGGAAGTCGTTTTTATAGGTCAGGTCCCGGTCGGGGAGTTATTGTCAAATCTGGTGTTCAGGCATTTGATCAAGCGACTTTCTGGTCAGCTGTTATCACCTCTTCACCATCCCTGAACTTCACACCCTGGACCACCTTGGCCAGGTAATTAAACCCGCGCTGTTTGCGCCAGTTCTTCTGAGCACATTCCCCCAACTTATAGATCATGTGCAACATACCGTCTCGACTCAGGCAGCCCTTTGAGCGTTTCGTCCGGTGACGGATCGTACCGAATGTCGACTCGATAGGATTGGTCGTTCTCAAACTCTGCCAGTGCTTGGCTGGAAAATCATAAAACGCCATCAACTCCTCACGATCTTTGTGTAAGCACTGCACCGCTTTGGGATACTTTGCCTCGTACATGCGCTCAAACTGCTCAAAAGCCGCCTCGGCTTCTTTTCGCGTTGCCGCCTGCCAGATCTCATGAAGCGCCTGCTTCATCTTCGGCTGTACTGACTTGGGGGCCGCGTTCAGCACATTGGCTGTTTTATGCACCCAACACCGTTGCTGACGGGTCGCACCATACACCTCATCCAATGCCGACCAGAAGCCCATCGCTCCGTCACCAACGGCCAGTTTGGGTGTATTCATTCCCCTGGCTTTCAGATCAAGCAACACCTCACGCCAACTCTGTGTCGACTCGCGAACACCGTCCTCAATGGCCAAAAAATGCTTCTGACCGCGTTCATTAACACCAATGATCACCAGCGCACACAGCTTGGTATCCTCGGCCCTCAGGCCACTGTAGATACCATCAGCCCACAGATACACCCAACGATCCCTGTCCAGCCGAGATTGTCGCCAGGCGGTATACTCCTGCGCCCACTGACGTTTCAGCCGTGCCACGGTACTGGCGGACAAACCTTTGGCTTCGGGGCCCACCAGCACTTGCAATGCATTGTCCATCTCGCCCGTCGAGACGCCTTTCAGATACAGCCACGGCAGAGCAGCCTCCAGCGAACGCGTCTTGCGCACATACGGCGGTACCAGCGCTGAGCGAAAGGTGACCGGTTTACCATCTTTGGCGCGAATTTTAGGTACCTTGACCGTCACGGGTCCAACTCCCGTCTGAATGTCGCGCTCCGGCTGGTAGCCATTGCGCACAACTGCGGCACGGCCATCTTCCAGTCGTCGTTCTGTGAATTGTTGTAAATACTCTGACAACTCGGCTTCTACGGCCTGTTGAATCAATTCTCGGGCACCTTGACGAAGTAATTGTGTCAACGGATCGGCAATCTTCTCTCGACCTGCAAACCCAACAACGTTACTCTTGTCCATAGCGGCGTATTCCTCGTGTTGATTGACTTGTTTGGCGACAACAAATCAACCAGATACGTCGCTTCTTTTCAACCTCCCTGAACACCAGATTCAGTTATAACTCCTTATCTGATGGCAGGGGTTGTTTTCTGGGCAACACGATCAGTGCTGCGCTTGCTTTGAAACTAAGCCCCTATTGCTGGGTCGCTGTTTCGTAGATACGTTCAAAGGAAATCAACGGCTAGATTGGCATTGCTACAGCTTAGTGGGCAGCAGAGAACTTTGAAATGTGCTCGCTCAATTGCTTATCAGGCTGCCAACATGATTGTGATATCTCCATCGATAGCACACGATATTCGCGTGGCGATTTCATTTCAAGGCCCTTATGTGGATGAGTCGCGTTATAGCGTTCAACCCAATGCGCCAGTAGATACTTTTCCAGCTTATCACTTTTTCCTTAAATATTTGATCAGTGCCAAGATGGCAACCACCAGCAGAACAATCAGAAAAACCCAGATAACTGCCATGAAGATACCCATGCCCGGCATCATGCAGCCTTCCATCATGCCATCGCCCATGCGATCGGGCTCTTGGGCAAGAATAAGAGTGGGCATTAAGAGTCCTGGCATTAGAAAAAACAGCTTCTCGAACATCTTAGTCATAGTTCCTCCAGTTTTCGTTCTATGAGCTTTTCCGAAGATTGGCGACTTCAGCGGAGTGTCATTTCATGCGCTCGTAGCCATCGATTACCTCGGTGGCCGCGATCAGCTTCTTCTTCGGGTCACAGCCGCGCAGCCTGCAGGTGCCACCATAAGGCCGATGGTCATTGATGGCTACCGACCGACCGGCTTTGCGGCAACCAAACGCGGTGACGGTGGCGGCAGTGCCGGTGCCAATCACGACTAAATCATACGTTTGGTCAGTCACCTGTTTTCTCCTCGTTGTGCTCGCACCTGCCCCCCGTGTTTTTCGGTTCACATCGTTTATTTCGGGCTGAAACCATATCCCAGACCGAGACACCCAGCATGAATCCAAGCCCCGGATAGAAATACCATTCACTCATCGTTATGGCTCCGATCAATATTAATATCGGGCCAATCAACCCCAGCGCTGCACGAGGCCACTGCCCGTGACTGAAGTACCCCAACACATTGACGACCATCACCAGAACGGCTATGAGCGGAATGACCCAGCTCACGAGTACCGATTCCCACTGACTGAGAAATCCTAAGCCCAAAGCCGCGCCTATAGCGCCCAGTGCGGGGAAACACGCGGAACATCCTATTCCTGCAACCAGGGCCCCGCTAAAGCCAGCTTTGTCACCAATGCGGACTATCATGTTAGACAAGTTATTGAACATACTGTCTTCCTTTATTACCGATTTCAAGGATGATTTCATGCAACCTCGTACACTCTCCTACGCAGCGCAACAAGATAGCTGTTTAACATCCTTGGTGAACGTCTGAGCGCAAAGCTTGAGGCCTTCCACCATGGTCAAATAAGGAAACATCTCATCACCGATAGCCTGCACCGTCATTCCCGCGCGCAGCGCCATTACCGCCGTCTGAATCAGTTCACCGGCATCTCCCGCTACCGCCTGCACACCCAGCAACTTTCCTGAGTCGCGATCGGCCACCATCTTTATAAAACCATTGGTGTCGAAATTGACCAGCGCGCGCGGTACATTCTCCAGATCCAGCACACGCGTATCCACGGTGAAGCCTCGATTGATTGCCTCGGCTTCTGTCAGGCCAACGGTGGCCACCTGAGGGTCGGTAAACATCACGGCTGGCATGGCGCTGAGGTCCAGGATTGTCTTGCCTCCCGTCATGTTGACAGCAGCCCGACTGCCTCCGGCAGCGGCGACGTAAACAAATTGCGGCTGACCGGTGCAGTCACCGGCGGCATAGACACCGGGGACCGTGGTTTGAAGTTGTTCGTCCACCTGGATCGCACCACGGGAGGTTTCCACGCCGATACCCTCCAGGTTCAGGGCCTCGGTATTGGGGGTCCGTCCGGTGGCCACCAACAGTTGATCTGCCCGCAGGGTGCCAGCGCTGGTGTGGAGACTAAATTCATTGTCGGTGTATTCCACACGGCTGGCCTGTGTCTGCCTGAGCACCTCTATGCCTTCGCGCTTGAACGCTGCCTCAATGGCCTCGCCGATTGCAGGGTCTTCACTGGATAGTAGATGGCTGCGGGCCAGGACAGTGACCTGGCTACCCAGTCGGGCAAAAGCCTGAGCCAGCTCCAAAGCGACAAATCCGGCGCCGATTACAATCAACCGTTCTGGCAAAGCCTCCAGTGTCATTGCGCTGGTGGAAGTCAGGTAGGGCGTTTCAGCCAGCCCTGGTAGCGGCGGCACCGCCGGGCGGGCGCCAGTGCCGATGAAAGCACAATCGAAGCGGACGCTCTGCTCGTCACCTTCATTCAGCCTGACCGCCAGGTGATTGGCATCGAGAAAGCGGGCCTCACCGTTCAGGACCGTGATGCCTGAGTGGTCGCGCAAAATCCGCTGATACTTGGCATCACGCAGCTCGTCGACACGTTCCTGCTGTAGCTGGAGCAGTTTCGCCCGATCCACCACAGGTGCGCGGGCGCTCAATCCCTCGTCGAAGGGGCTTTCCTTTCGCTGATGCGCTATATGCGCGGCGCGGATCATGATCTTCGAGGGCACGCAGCCGACATTCACGCAGGTGCCGCCGATTGTGCCTCGCTCGATCAGGGTAACGCGTGCTCCGCGTTCGGCCACCTTCAGGGCTGCCGCCATGGCCGCCCCGCCGCTGCCGATCACCGCAATATGCAGGGTTTTGTTATCGCTCATATGAGGGCTTTCCTTACTGAGATGAGTCGTTGTCATTCGCGTTCGTGGATTTGAGGGTCGATGGAAAGCCGGCGTTGGTGGTGGCTTCGGTCAACGCCGCCACGGATGTCTGGGCGTCGTCGAAGGTGACCACGGCTTCACGTTCTCGATAGTCCACGTCGATCTGCGAGACGCCTTCCACTTGGCCTAGAGCCACCTTGATGGTAATCGGACAAGTAGGGCAGGTCATGCCGGGCACCGAAAGTGTCACGGTCTGCAGCGCAGCCCAGGCGGGCGTGCTAAGCAGGGTTATGAACAAGAGCATAATGAATCGCATTTTCATGGGAAAATCTCCTATTAATAGAACAGTGGAAGAGCGTAAGGGAATACCAGGCCAATCAGTACCAGCACCGATACGACCCAAAAAGCCACCTTGTAGGCCGCGCGGACACGAGGCACGGCGCATACCTCTGCCGGCGCGCACTTCTGTGGTGGTCGAAAGACTCGGCGCCACGCGAAGAGCAAAGCCACAATTGCAATGCCGATGAAGAGCGGGCGGTAGGGCTCCAAGGCCACCAGGTTACCAATCCAGGCGCCGGAAATTCCCAGCGTAATCAGCACCAGGGGCCCAAGGCAGCAGGCCGAGGCCAAAAGCGCAGCAATACCTCCCGCAGCTAGGGGGACACGCCCTGAATTCGACATTGACATGATGCTTGCTCCTTTCATGATTTTCTTCACTAGGCTAAAGTTACATCCGTAGTTGGATACGGAGTCAATGCCATGCAGAACAAATTAATTACAATGACCATCGGCGGCCTGGCTAAAGCTGCTGACGTACATATTGAAACAATCCGCTACTATCAGAGTCGAGGCCTGTTAAAGAAGCCAGATCGACCGCTGGGTGGCATTCGCCGATATGATTCCACCGATATAGACCGGTTGATGTTCGTGAAAACGGCGAAAGAGTTGGGCTTCAGTCTCAATGAGATCAGCGACCTGCTTCGGCTGGAGGACGGCGCTCACTGTCAGGAAGCCAGTGCTCTTGCCGAGCACAAGTTACAGCGCGTACAAGAGAAGATCACCAGACTGAAGCGGATTGAGACGGTGTTGAGTGAAATGGTCGGTCAATGCCACGCGCAGCAGGGCAATGTCTCTTGCCCCCTGATTGCGTCGCTGCACGAAGGAATACCACAGTATGATGTAGTTGCTCCTGCTAAACCGATCACCACCCCTTAGCCGACGGGGTGCAGCGCAGCCTACGATACACACCCGAAGAAAAAGCGGCTTTGGTGGCCGAGTGTAGAGTAAGCGTGCAAATAAATTGCCTCTCCATATTGCCATTATTGACAACGGCGCCTCCGCCATAGCGGGTGCATTTTCACAGAACCCTAGGGCGCCACCCTGGGCTTGAGTGAGCGTGTGGCCCAGGAAAAGGAGTCAGAACAGACTCCCCGGATTCTGACATTGGATGACGTGCCCCGAGCCTGCTGTGAATGTCACTACCAGCAGGCTACATGTCAGTTTTACACCAATGGGTAACGTGCTAGCTTTACATCTGTTGCTGATAAATGTATTCTGGTAGACCTGATATGTCGATTTCCCACATGTCAAGTTTAAATTAAACGTTGCCGTTATGATCAAACATCGCAATCGAAATATATACCAATTATTGACATGGTTTTTTGTGGCCAGTCTACTGCTGAACGTTCAGTCAGCTTTCGCTTGCACGATGATGCCCGATATGCCCGACATGCAGGAACCTGTGCATGAATGCTGCCTTGTCAGGCAGAACAGCCCGGAAATCCAGGTGCCAGATTCCGCAGGAATGCCTACGGATAATTGCTTCACTCTGAAGGCATCGCTGCAGATCAAGCCATCGCCCGAGGCCGATGCCGACCCGGGTAACGACCATGTGTTGGTGAAAGATAAACAGGGATTACAAGACCTGACGCCAGCCATTGCACTGCTTATTCTCACTGTTCTGCGCGTTCCGCGCGTCAGTACATCTTTTGCCTCAGCCAATGGTGAGCATCTCCCCACCCCTCTGCCTGTTTACCAGGCAACCCAGCGCTACCGCATTTAACAGCACTCCGTATTTGTGACCGAGTCAGACCGGCAGGATATTCCTGCGGGACCTGCTTTTTGTTCAACATCGGAGTTCAACAATGCATTATCCTCAAACACGGATCAGATTATTTTTCGTTTCCGGATTTAAGTCCGGCCTGCTTTTACTTGCGCTGGCGGCCTCACTCGTTTTCTTGCCAGTAGCCGCACAAGAGACCGAAGGCCTTACGTCCGAGGAACTGATTCAGGACATCCTCCAACTAAACCCCGGTCTGGCTGCTCAGCGTTTGGAAGCGCTTGCCCGCAACGAGGAAATCGTCAATGCCGGCGCGCTTGACGATCCCCGAGTCAGCTACTCGGTGGCACCGGCAACCATTGGACAGAACATCCCCAGCGCCTTGGGAAATGCCTTGGGGGTGCGCCAGGTTATTCAACTCAGCCAGAATATCCCGTGGGCGGGTAAGCGCCAATTGCGCACGGAAGTGGCGCAGGCGCAAAGTGCTGCGGCGCACTTCTCAACAGATGATCTGCAACTGCAATTGATCGCAGCTGGCCGTTTGCATTGGGCAAGCTGGTGGGATGTTCACCAGGCGTTAACCATCAACCGTGAACAGCAGAGGCTACTTACAGAGCTGGAGAACGTGATTGAGACCCAATACGCCAGCGGCGCCGGTCTGCAACAGGATCTGCTTCAGGTGCAAACGGCTCAGATCCGGGCTGATCATCGTGGCATCGTTCTTGAACAGCAATTGGAACGCATCAGGGCACGTATTAACGCGTTACGCAATCGTCCAGCAATTGCTGAGATCGCCGCCGCTCAAGGCGAACCCCGACCCCCGGCGTTGCCATCCGAGGAAATACTAAGAAACTGGTTGGAGCAAGCACATCCTGCGCTGCAATCGGCTCGGGCCGATGTGGATGCCGCGCGGGCTGATCGCGCCTTGACGTATAAAAATGACTACCCTGATGTACAGGTCAATGTGGGCTACAACGAGTTGTGGAACGCCAGTGATCTGCGTCTCCAGGTAGGTGTGTCGGTGAACATACCACTGGATTTCGGCAAACGATCAGCACGTAAAGCAGCGTCGGATTATCGCTACAACAGCGCGCAATCAGACATCAATTACCTGAGGAACCAGCTGCTATCCGAGCTTGCGCAGCAGCTGTCCTGGGCAAGGGAGGCGCATCATGCAATTGAACTGGCCCGTGATCAGTTGATACCCAAGGCAACTCAAACTCTCGCGGCGTCGCAGTCTGACTATCAGCAAGGCATCGCAGACTTCTCCAATGTCATTCAGGCTGAGCAGGCCCTGCTGGAAGCGCGGTTATTGCTATCCAATTCCCTGGCCAGCCAGTACCAGGCGCACGCTGAAATTGATCGACTGGTCGGCGGACAGCTCTGGCCTCTTGATCCTGCGTCCTTGTAAATATTATTGAATCTAATGAAGAGAGAAGAATCATGAGTCAACGAAACATGCTTGTTGGCGGGGTTGTTGCAGCAGTGCTGGCAAGCTTGGCCATCTATATTTTTTTGATGCCTGAACAAGACGGCATGACTGAATCACAGACAACTTCGGCATCAAGACAACCTCTGTATTGGGTAGCCCCGATGGATCCTGATTATAGACGGGATGAGCCCGGTCTCTCTCCCATGGGTATGGACCTGGTGCCGGTCTATGAGGGAGGTGACGATGGCGCCGATGTCTCCATCTCCCCTACTGTGCAGCAGAATCTGGGCGTGCGTCTGGGGATGGCAACATCGGGTGAATTCCAACAGCAAGTTGACGCAGTTGGTTATACCGCGTGGGACCAATCAACTATCCAGATGCTGCATCCCCGGGCCGAAGGATGGCTGGAGCAGTTCAATGTTGCTAGCGTCGGTGATCGTGTCGAAGCGGGCCAAATCCTGTATGAGCTTTTTGCACCACGACTGGTCAGCGCTCAGCGCGAATACCTGAATGCAGCCGGAAATTCGTCTCTGCGCAGAGCGGCCGAGGAGCGGCTGCTTGCACTTGGGGTGACACAGGAGCAAGTGGCAGAGCTCGCCAGCAATAATGAAGTCAGTGCCCGGCTTGCTTATCGCGCTGCATCAGACGCAGTGGTGTCAGGCATTGGTGCGCGTGAAGGCAGTTACGTGACGCCCACCAATAACATCTTGACGTTGGCCTCACTCAACCAGATATGGATAGATGTTGAGGTACCGGCAACCACGATGCCCTGGATGGAATTGGGGCTGCCGGTCACTGCCGAATTTCCGGCCTTCCCTGGCGAAACGTGGCAGGGCCAGGTGGCACTTGTCTATCCCGAACTTGACCCCGTCACCCGAAGTCTGCGTTTGCGATTGGCACTTGACAATCCCGGGCACAGGCTGAAACCCAACATGTTTGCCAGCGTCCGGGTCGAAGGGCCGCCACGTCCGGATATTATCAGTGTGCCAAGGGAAG
The DNA here is from genome assembly GCF_001758195.1 of Pseudohongiella acticola. NCBI lineage: Bacteria > Pseudomonadati > Pseudomonadota > Gammaproteobacteria > Pseudomonadales > Pseudohongiellaceae > Pseudohongiella > Pseudohongiella acticola. Next base: position 1,110,858 of record NZ_MASR01000001.1, on the reverse strand, counting down.
CCGTCATTCGGTCCGGCCAGGGTGCCCGTGTATTGACTGCGGCGGGCAATGGTCGCTTTAATGTGCAGCCGGTTCGCACCGGTGTTGTCAGCGGCGATCGGATTGAAATTCTGGCCGGACTGAGCGATGGCACGGAGATCGTCACTTCGGGTCAGTTTTTGCTGGACTCTGAAGCGAACGGCGAACAGGCCATGGCGCGACTTAATGCGGTTGTATCTGACCCTGAACAGTCCGATAGTCAGGATGAAAACACTGAAACAGCACCGGAGACCTTGACCGGGATCGGCACTATTCAGAGCATCAACGACAATGGAGTGACGCTAAGCCACGGTCCCATACCCGCCCTCAATTGGCCGCCAATGACCATGGGGTTCCAAATCATGCCAACCGTTGACCTGTCGAGCTTCGCAGAAGGCGATGACATCGAATTCGATTTCATGCCGATGCCTGATGGCGGCTACAGTATCACTGAGCTGCGCCGCGCTGGGATGCCAACACAGGGGGACACGCAATGATTGAAGCTGTCATTCGCGCTTCCCTGCGCAATCGCGGGCTGGTGCTGGTTGCCGCCCTCCTGTTGACCATTGCCGGTCTTTTGAATCTGCGCACCATGCCGGTCGATGCCTTACCTGACCTGTCCGATGTGCAGGTTATCATCCGTACCCCGTTTGCCGGCCAGGCGCCACAGGTTGTCGAGGATCAGGTTACCTATCCGCTGACCACGGCCATGCTTTCGGTGCCCGGCGCGGAGACAGTGCGAGGTTATTCTTTTTTCGGCGACTCCTACGTCTACATCATTTTCGATGACGATACGGATCCCTACTGGGCCCGTAGCCGGGTGCTGGAATATCTGAGCCAGGTCAGTTCCCGCTTGCCCCCCGGCGTAACGCCGGCGCTTGGCCCGGACGCCACCGGCGTAGGCTGGGTCTATGAGTATGCCTTGGTGGACAGAACCAATCAGCGTGACCTGTCGCAACTACGCGCAATCCAGGACTGGTTCCTGAAGTACGAGCTGCAAACCGTGGCAGGGGTGTCGGAGGTTGCCTCCGTCGGTGGTATGGTCAAGCAGTATCAAGTGATTGTGGATCCGGATCGCCTGAGCGCCTATGGCCTGACCTTGTCCGCTGTGAACCAGGCGATTCGGGCCGGCAACCAGGAAGTGGGCGGGTCTGTCATCGAGATGGCGGAAACGGAGTTCATGGTCAGAGCGACAGGTTACATCGAAGGTCTGGATGACCTTCGGGCCGTTCCGTTAAAAGTGGCACAGGACGGTACACCGGTGTTGCTGGGTGATGTTGCCCAGGTGCAGACGGGTCCGCAGTTGCGGCGCGGGGTCGCGGATCTGAACGGGGAAGGCGAGGTTGCCGGTGGCATTATTGTCATGCGTTCTGGTGAGAATGCACAGGCCACCATCGCCGCCGTGAAACAAAGGCTCGCTGAACTACAGGGAAGCCTGCCGGACGGGGTGGAGGTTGTTCCCACCTATGATCGCTCAGAGCTGATTGGCAGGTCGGTCGATAACCTATACACCAAGCTGCTTGAAGAGTTTGCGGTGGTCGCTTTTATTTGCGCGCTGTTTTTATTCCATTTGCGCTCATCACTGGTTGCCATTGCCACACTGCCGCTTGGGATATTGGCAGCACTGCTGATCATGCGCGGCCAGGATCTTAACGCCAACATCATGTCGCTGGGCGGTATCGCCATTGCCATTGGCGCGATGGTCGATGGCGCTATTGTGATGATCGAGAACGTGCACAAACATCTGGAGCATGATCCCGAAAAGGCAAAAACCGACCGCTGGGGTGTTATTGCGAAAGCCTCTGCCGAAGTGGGTCCGGCCCTGTTTTTCTCGCTGCTGATCATCACCTTCAGCTTTCTGCCAGTTTTCACGCTGGAGGCACAGGAGGGGCGGCTGTTTGCACCGCTGGCGTTCACCAAGACTTACGCGATGGCTGCCGCCGCTATTCTGTCGATAACCGTTGTACCGGTGCTGATGGGCTATCTGATCCGAGGCAAAATCATGCCTGAGAACAGAAATCCGGTGAATCGACTTCTAAGCTGGATTTATCGGCCCGTAATCAGGCTGGTCATGCGTGCGCCATGGGTGATGGTCGCCGCCGGTATCCTGGTGATGACATCAGCAATCTGGCCACTGTCCCGACTCGGGTCAGAGTTCATGCCGCCACTGGATGAAGGGGATTGGATGTACATGCCCACCACCCGGCCGGGCTTGTCCATTGGTGAGGCAACACAATTGCTGCAGCAGACAGATCGCCTGATCAAGTCTGTACCCGAAGTGGCACAGGTGTTCGGCAAGATCGGGCGTGCCGATACGGCCACTGATCCGGCGCCCCTGAGCATGATAGAGACCATCATACGCTTCAAGCCTGAGTCGGAGTGGCGTGAGGGCATGACCATCGAGAGCATCCGTGAGGAGATCCAGCGCACGGTGGATCTACCGGGCGTCACCAATGCCTGGGTCATGCCGATCAAGACCCGCATCGATATGCTGGCCACCGGTATCAAGACGCCGGTAGGGATCAAGATCGGGGGCCCTGACCTGCCTGTGATACAGAGCGTTGGTGCAGATATTGAAGCACTACTGCCGCAGGTACAGGGGACGGCAAGCGTGTTTGCCGAGCGCGTTGCTGGGGGACGTTATGTCACCGTGGACATTGATCGGGCGGCAGCTGCCCGCCATGGTTTGAATATCAACGACGTGCAGGCGGTTATTTCTTCTGCGATTGGCGGCATGAACGTCTCCGAAACCATTGAAGGGCTTGAGCGCTTCCCGATCAACGTGCGTTATCCGCAGGAAGTTCGCGGCTCTATCGATACCATCAGGGACTTGCCCGTATTGACGTCAGAAGGCGAGCGCATTCGCTTGGGTGATGTGGCACAGATAGAAATAGAAGACGGACCACCGATGATCAAAAGCGAGAATTCGCGACCGACCGGTTGGGTCTACGTGGATATCGCTGAGCGCGATATTGGCTCCTACGTCCAGGCCGCACAGCAACACCTGGCGGAAAATCTGGAATTGCCAGCCGGCTATTCGCTGACCTGGTCCGGTCAGTATGAATACATGGAACGCGCCAAAGAAAGGCTGACGCTGGTGGTACCGTTGACTCTACTTATCATTGCCTTTCTATTGTATCTGGCGTTTCGACGGCTGGGTGAAGTGTTGATCATCATGGCTACGCTGCCAATGGCAATTGCCGGCAGCAGCTGGTTGCTGTGGTGGCTAGCCTTTGATCTGTCGGTTGCCGTCGCCGTCGGGTTCATCGCACTGGCGGGTGTTGCGGTTGAGATCGGCGTGATTATGCTTATTTACTTGAACCAGTACCGGGCCCGCTATCTTGAACAGGCACAAGAAAACGGCGGTGCGTCAGTAGATGGACTACGTGAGGCGATAGCCGCAGGCGCGCTGCAACGACTGCGACCCATTGTGATGACGGTCGCTGCCATCACGGCGGGCTTACTGCCAATCATGCAAGGGCACGGCACGGGTGGAGAAATCATGAAGCGAATCGCCGCACCGATGGTAGGCGGCATGATCAGCACCCTGGTGCTGACTTTACTGGTGCTGCCTGCGGTCTACTTTTTGTGGCAGAAATGGCTATTGCGCGCGCAGCTTCACAAGTGAATGGACGAAAGAGAAAGCAGGACTATTTTTTGATGTTTGATAACCTGAAATGGAGATGCAAATGAAAAAGCTTTGTTTATTTACGGCCATGGGATTACTCGGTATCGGCTCTGCTGTGTCTGGCACTCTACAGGCGCAGGCGCACCTGTCGGTCATGCCGGACAAAGAGACTCTCTCGTCGGAGACTCGCCGCGGAATGATGCTCGCACAGGCGGCGCCTCAAGAGATGTCGATGCCCATGACAGACAATGACACCGAGAGCGGGGAGCCGGTCAAAGGCCGAGGAACTGTCGTCGGTATGGAGAAGGAAAACCGAAAAGTGACGCTAGCTCATGAGGCCATTGCGCAGTGGCAATGGCCGCCGATGACCATGACGTTCGATGTGGCCGAGGACGTGGACATGTCACAACTACAGGAGGGATCGGAAGTTGAATTTATGGCTGTTCGCCCGGAAGCAGGGGGGCAGGTGGTCGTTGAGATCGGGCCCGTCAATACGCTCGGGGTCTACAAGAATCCATCCTGTGGCTGTTGCGCGGGCTGGTTGGAGCACATGGACAAGCATGGCTTCAGCACCGAAGTTCATCATCCGCAGGATCTCAATGCCAAAAAGACGAGTCTGGGCATCAAGCCCGTCCACCAGTCCTGCCACACCACCGTCTCAGCAGAAGGTTACGTCTTTGAAGGCCATGTGCCGGCGAAATATGTTGAGCAGTTCCTGACGCAGAAACCAGCCGGGGCGCTTGGACTGGCAGTACCCGGCATGCCGTTGGGCAGTCCGGGCATGGAGGCGGGCGGTAAATTCACGCCTTACGATATTTTGCTGCTAAAAAAGGATGGTTCCAGTGAGATTTATGCGAGCGTGAAATTTCTGGCAGATCAATTTTAATGAAAAGCCGTCACCCAATACGATGACTTAACCTAAACTGAAATTTTTCAGGAGGAAGAGATGAAACTATCTACTGTTTTCGGCGCTACTGCGCTGGTGCTCGCGGTGCCTGTGTTTGCCCAGGATTCTGAAGAGCGTGAAGCTAGAGAGTCTGGCAACAGCAGACATTGCTCGATGATGCAGGATGGCATGATGAATATGATGAACGAGGAGCAAAAGACTGCTATGCAGGAGCACATGCAGGGGATGAAGACCACGATGGAGGAAATCCGCCAGGAGGAGAATCCTGAACGGCGCGCTGAGCTCATGCAAGTGCACATGGAGAGCATGCAACATGGCATGGACATGATGCAGAAGATGATGGATGGGATGATGCGGGATGATAATTGAACCGCAATCAGCTCTGTAAAAGAACTGCCCTGAAATTAGTTGAGTCGATCCAGCCGACCCCGGTGGCAAATGCTGCCGGGTCGGCGACCAAGGGGTTTGAGATTTACGAACTGTAGCTTCTTGGCGTCAGGCCTTCTTGGTGGGCAGCAACCAGTCACATATCGAAACTTGGGAGAGCATCATGGGTGATCACGATAAGCAACACAAGAGCACTATGAACAACTGGCTATTATGGTCTGTGGTAATCGCAGTCGGAGCAGTTGTGGGGTTTTTATTTTTGGGGGAGCGCCAATTTCCCGCCAGCACAATGTTTCTCATTCTGCTGTTTTTCCTCTGCCCTGCGATAATGTTCTTTATGATGCGTGGGATGACGGAGAACTCCGGAGACGACGACGGGGAGTCGGGTGGGTAAGGAATATAACCAAGTCGTCTGGTAGATATCAATATGGTTTGAGACTGCCGCGTCGGCAAAATTAGCAAGAACCCATCACACGGGAAACTGTCATCGCGGCAAGGAAACGCATGATGGAGACGAGGCCGCATCGGTCCCGATTGGCGGGAGCGCAGCTGCCCTGATCCATACCTGTCCCATGCTCCCGGAAATACGGTAACAGGCCCTGGGGCATTTTCCCCGTCGCCTTCGGGTCGGTTGGCGTAGTACCGGTTTATTTTGAAGCGGCCGCAGTGATTGTTGTGTTGATGCTGCTGGTCCAGACACTGGAGCTTAAGGCGCGTGAGCGTACTGGCGGAGCCATCAAGGCACTGTTAGAGTTGGCAACAAAGACAGCCAATCACCTGACCGCAGGAGGGCAAGAGGAATCGCGGTAGAAGCCATACAGGTTGGTGACCGCTTGCGCAGTCGGCCAGGCGAGAAAGTTCCAGTTGATGGAGCCGTGGCAGAGGGCGAGAGCCACGTAGACGAGTCGATGGTTAACGGTGAACCAATGCCCGTGCAAAAAGCCAAGGGTGATAGGCTGATCGGGGGCACTGTAAATTGGACTGATCCCGGATACAAGGTTCACACATACAGCCGAAGCGGGAAGCAGGAGTTAGAGGCCGACTGCGTCATCCATGAGGCTGTCAGAGCCCCAGCTCTCGACTCTCTCAAACCTGGTGCTGCAGGTATTGCTGTAGAATGCGGTCGGCCCAGACTTAACTAATATCGGGTAAGCCGATTAAATGGTTGATTTTACCTCTGCATGAGAGTGAGACAAATCGGCATCTCATCGGATTATCTGGTTGATGCCTCACCTACTGCTGGTGCATGTTTCCTTCGCTAATTCCAGCAAGAACCCCACACGCCTCAACTTCCCGGTTATCGTTGCAACTCGCTCTCAGTGAAACGAGTTGTTTCTCAAGCGCTTGCACAGCGGCTATCTGCGACCGCACACGAGAGATGTGATCATCGAGCAAGGCATTGACGGCGGTACAAGGCTGATGAGGATCGTCCTGATAGCTCTGTAGTTCGTGAATCTCAGCCAGTGACAGGCCCAGGATTCTGCAGCGACGGATGAAGGCCAGCTCCTCACCATGCTTCTCGGTATAGACACGGTAACGGTTGTCTTGCCGATCAGGCGGCGACAACAAGCCCTGCTGTTCATAGAAGCGGATCGTCTGTGTTTCGACCCCTACCAACTGCGCCAACTGACCAATACGCATCGGGTTCCTCCGCAACGAATTCTCTACGCTATTGACCTTATAGCGACTATATAGTTTTAAATGATTGCCCGATCACAGTCAAGTGGAGTCGTATCATGAGCAAAAACTGCGGACGCCCCTGTGGCGACGATGTAACGCCTGCGGCGGATACTGATATTCAGGCCTCCTCCGAAGCGTCGGGGAAATGGGTCAGCGTTTACGCCGTGCCGAAGATGGACTGTCCATCAGAAGAGCGAATGATTCGCCTGGCCCTGAACGGCTTTGAGGAGGTTCGGGCGCTGTCCTTCGACTTGTCGAACCGCCGGCTGAAGGTCGTGCATGACGGCGAAGTCGAGCCCGTCACCTCGAAACTGAAGACCTTGGGGCTAGGAGCCTCGCTTCAGGAAACCGTCGCTGCAAATCCGGAGACCATCAAGGCTGACGAGTTCTCGGCAGCTTCTGCTAAGCAAGAATCCTGGACCCTGCGCTGGTTGCTCGGCATCAATGCACTTCTGTTCGTGGTGGAAATGACTGCCGGTCTGATCGCCCAGTCCACCGGCCTGATTGGAGAATCCCTGGACAATTTTGCCGATGCGGCGGTGTACGGGCTTGCCCTTTATGCGGTTGGACATAGCGTGAAAATGCAGGTACGTGCCGCGCATCTTGCTGGTGTACTGCAACTGATCTTGGCTGTGGGCGTGCTCGTAGAGGTGGTGAGACGCTTTGTATTCGGTAGTGAGCCTGAATCGCTGGTGATGATGGCTATCGCATTCGTCGCATTGATTGCCAATACCAGTTGTCTGCTGCTCATATCCAAACATCGGGAAGGCGGGGCGCACATGAAGGCAAGCTGGATATTCTCGGCCAACGACGTGGTGATCAACCTGGGGGTCATCACCGCCGGCGCCCTGGTCGCGTGGACCGGTTCCAATTATCCGGATCTGATTATCGGCACCATCGCGGGGGGCATTGTACTTAACGGTGCCAGACGCATTTTGGCGTTGAAGGGTTAAATAATGCTCATTATTGGCAAAAAGCTCTCGCCGTATGCCCTGTTGTCCATATCGGGCCTGCTGGCAGCGTCTGATCAGGCTGTAAAGTGGCTGGTGCAGCAATCAATGGCCTATGGCGAGTATGTTTCGGTGACCCCGTTCTTTAACTGGGTGCACCTATGGAACACCGGTGCCGCATTCAGTCTTTTTGCGAATGGTGGAGGCTGGCAGCGCTACTTTTTTATCGGAATCGCGGTAGTGGTCTCAATTTTTCTGATCAAGCTGATCCTTGAAAATCGTCAAAAAGGCGAGGAACGAACCCTGCTCGACCTGTTGGCCACCCGCCGCCAGGACGTGTTGACCAGCTACCCAATGAAGCTGAAAGACCGACAAAAGGTCGAGATCGTCAGCATGAACAAATGGAGCCCCTTCTACGACATCTGGGATGCCACCACACGGCTCCAGGCAGAAGCCGCCGTGGACGAGGGGATAGCCACCACCCCGAAGGGCCAAAAGGAAGTCTCGAGCGATCTGATCAGGCCAGTCGGAAACTGGCGCGAAGAGTTCACGGCCTACTTCGACACGGACATGCCCGTCACCAACGCTTACACGGAGTCCATCAACCGACTGGCCAAGGACAAGAACCGTGAAGGGCGCGGATACTCCTTCGAGGTGATGCGGGCACGAATGCTCTACACCACGAAGCACAAGAAAAAGGCACCGACTGCGAAGATCTCTCCTTTCTACAAGAAAACCATCGGTTACGGACTGCAGGACTTCGCAAAGGAGCTCAACTACGGGGTCGATCTATCAACCATCTGAGGGTGGTATCAGATTGATGGGGTGAAGGTGCCCCATCAACCATTAAATCCGTAAACCCTAAATATCTACAGAGCATTTCCAATGCGGCGGGTGACGCCGCTCAAGCAGGTCCATCGCTGCCCCGTCTCCAGTCACGATGCCAAAGTTGCCACTATGAATGTGTTGGAAGGTAACCATTGATCGCCTGACGAGCGGGGTGTATCGAGCGTGGCTTCACGCCGCCGCCCATCGCCTCGGTTGGGCTGAATGAATCTCAAGCACGCGGCCAAGGTCTGAAGTTCGACGTGAAAAGTCAGCTCACGCCCAACTGGTTTACGGCTCGCCAGACTGCAGAGACAGTCTATGGCTTCAAGATGCTGGTGGAAGAAGAGTCAGATCTGATCTTGGGTGCACGTCCGGATGGGCCATTTGCGGATGAGATCATCGGTATCTTTGGCTTGGCTATCCGGCAGAAACTGACCGCGGAACAACCAGGGCAACGACGCTTGCGTATCTCACGGTAGCCTCAGATATTGGATCTATGCTATGGTTGTCCTGCTACCCGCTATTCATGGGAATACATATCAGGTAACATAGATGATTATCGACAGACCCTAGCTCTTAATGGGGTGAAAAACGGGCGTTAATGTTGAAATATTGGTTGTCAATCTCTTTAATAGCACTGATTACCCTGCAGTCAGTTATTGCTATGGCGGATGGTCATCAGGTTCATCAGTCGGGCGCGTCGCGCTTTGACGTTAGCCTTGATCAGCAAGATGATTCTGACTATGAGAACTCCGGTTTAGAAAAGTTTGATCGATTATCCCCTTCAGATCCGCATGATTGTGACCATTACTGTCACTGCCATGGTGTTGCCTGCGCTGCAGTGGTCAGCAGTTATGAACACAATGTTCTGGCCGCGCCGATGGTGGCCGTGGTTGGTTACGAAATGTTCTTCCCTTCAGATTCCCCTTTCTCTCCTTTTCGACCTCCCATAGCCTGATCCTGCTGCCTTCAATGGCGAGCTGAGTGCGCTCGGCTCGTGTTGCATAAATCTTTACGCAGGATTTTACAATGAATTTCTTTTATAAGGCGTCGGCTATCGAGTTGGCGACATGGCTCGCTATCCGGTCGCGGCCACTCCTCATTAGCATTGCTTTAATATTTAGCCACGGAGCGCTTACCGCCACGACTGATGGCACACTCACTCTTGAATCAGCCGTAAAGCGTACTCTAGCCCAGAATCCTCAGTTGCAGGCCTTCGACTTCCGCGATGAGGCGCTTCAGGGACAGCTTGAAACCGCATCTCTCAACCCGCCGCTCGAAGTTGGTGCCGATATCGAGAACATCGGTGGCACTGGCGATTTCAGAGGCATTGATGGTGCCGAGCTGACGGTTTCTCTTTCCTCCGTGCTTGAGCTTGGCGATAAGCGTGTAGCGAGAGTTGCCTCCATCGGCGCCAGACGGGGCCAGTTGGACGCAGAACGTCAGGTTGAGGCGCTGGATCTGTTGGGCGAGGTTACACGTCGATACATCGACACGCTGGCGGCACAGGAACGACTTGCATTGGCGCTGGATGCAGAAAGCCTCGCTCGCCAAACACTGCAGATTGTGCAGGATCGCGCAGCGGTCGGAGCCACGCCCGATGCGGAGGTTCTACGGGCTCGAGCCGCGCTGTCACAGGCCGAACTCCTTGTGTCTGCCGAGCAGAATCAGCTTCTCTATGCTCAGGTTGCTTTGGCAGCCATGTGGGGTGAAACAAATCCCAACTTTGCGTCCGTGACCGGAGATCTTTATCAGATCGAGCAAACGGTGGGCTTTGAGGACCTCTTTGCGCGAGTCCAGCAGAACCCGTTCATTCAGGTATTTGCCAGTGAAAAGCGCCTGCGCGAGGCGGAGCTACGTCTCGCCAGCACGCAGTCAGCGGCTGATCTGCGTTGGTCTGTGGGTGCCAGACGGCTTCAGGAGACTGGCGACGTCGGCCTGGTTGCAGGCTTCAGCATTCCGCTGTTTAGTGCAGAGCGCAATCAGGGTGCCATACGTTCGGCGATGGCAGCGCGCGATGAGGTAGAGATACGACGCGAAGCTGTATTGGTCAGGATGCATACTCAGCTCTTCAATGCCTTCCAGAACCGGCAGCAGGCACTCACCACCATTGATACACTACAAAGCCGCACGATTCCCTTGCTGACAGAGGCGCTGTCTGGGATACGAGCCGCCTATGAGAGCGGGCGATATAGCTACCTGGAGTGGATGACTGCCAGCCAGGAACTCATTGGCGCGCGCGAGACCCTTATCGATGCAGCGGCCGCCGCTTTGCGCTATGGCGCGGACGTCGAGCAATTAACGGCTGAGCCTTTACTTTCTCCTCTTGCTGAGCATACCAACTAACAGGATTAAATTATGAAACTGCATTGCCGATGGAAGCAGCTACTCGCTGCGCTTTTAATGTTTATGTCACTCTCTTTACACTCATCTGAATTGCTGGCTGCTGAAGCAGAAGAGGAGCATGAAGAAGAGGAGCAAGGGCATGCCGAGAGCGTGATTATTGATTCCGCCATGGCACAACAGGCTGGCATTACGACGGCAGCCGCCGGTGCAGGGGTCATACGGAACGCCATCACAGTGTATGGAAGGACTGTCGTCGACCCTCGGGGTATCAGTCACATCCGCGCCCGCTTTCCTGGCCTAGTCGTCAGTATTGAGCCCGGCATCGGTGACTTGGTCGCGGCTGGCGATGCCATCGCGGGAATCGAGTCCAGTGAGAGTCTGAATGATTACGTTATACGGGCGCCGATAGATGGAATCGTGATTTCCCGCAACGCGAATCCGGGGGAGACAACGGGCGACGAACCGCTGCTGACCCTCGCTAATTATGATCACCTATGGGCAGAACTGGCAGTCTTTCCGCTCGATGCGGCACGTATCAACGTGGGACAGGAAGTCATTCTGCGAACGACCGCGCAAGCGTTTCGCAGCAGCATAGCTCACATTTTACCGGGCACCAGCGAATCGCCGGCGGTCGTCGCCCGGGTGCCGTTGGATAACCGTGACGGGCTATGGAGTCCAGGCCTGCTCGTGCAGGCGGACGTAGTTATCGGTCAAGCAGACGTCGCGCTTGCCGTCGACAATCGCGCCATTCAGACGTTCGAAAATGCCCTGGTGGTCTTCGTTCAGGAGGGTGATATTTATGAACCCCGACCGGTGCAAATAGGGCGCCAGGACGATGCGCTCACGGAAATTCTAAGCGGCCTCGAGCCCGGCGATCAATATGTTGTAGAGAACAGCTATCTCATCAAAGCCGACCTGGAAAAATCCAGCGTCGAAGACGACGACTGATCAGGAGACAAAAATGATTTCTTCAATATTACGCCTCTCAATTGAGCGGCGTTGGCTTATGTTGTCTCTTGTCCTAGTTCTGATCGGAGCGGGAATCTGGAGCTTCCAGCAACTTCCAATTGATGCCGTTCCCGACATTACAAATGTCCAGGTACAGATCAATACCAATGCTCCTGGCTACTCGCCACTGGAGTCGGAGCAACGGATCACCTATCCCGTGGAAACGGCCTTGGCGGGCTTGCCCAATCTGGAGTACACGCGCTCGATTTCGCGTTATGGCCTTTCTCAGGTTACGGCTGTCTTCGAGGAAGGCACAGACCTGTACTTCGCCCGCAATTTGGTCAATGCACGGCTGGGCACGATTAAGAGCACGCTGCCACCAGGACTTGAGCCTGAAATGGGTCCAATTGCCACGGGGCTCGGCGAAATCTTTATGTACACAATATCAGCATTGCCCGGCGCAGTTCAGGCGAATGGCGAACCCTACGACCCGACAGCACTGCGCGAAATTCAGGACTGGATCATCAAGCCCCAGTTAGCGCTCGTTAATGGGGTTACGGAGGTCAATAGCATTGGAGGCTACAACAAACAATACCACGTGACACCTTGGCCAGAAAAACTGCTGGCCTTTGATCTGGGCATGGAAGATATTGCTGCAGCGCTTCGCACGAACAATGACAATCGTGGAGCCGGATACGTCGAGCGCAATGGTCAGCAGTTGCTGATTCGTTCGCCAGGGCAGTTGAAAACAATTGCGGATATCGAGCAGGTGGTCATTGCTAACCGCGCCGGAGCGCCGGTTCAGATCCGTGACATTGCCGAAGTTGCAATTGGCCGCCAGCTACGCACGGGAGCAGCAACCCTGAATGGTCAGGAAACCGTGCTGGGGACGGCAATGATGCTGATGGGCGAAAACCCCCGGACTGTTGCACGCGCCGTTGCAGAACGCCTAGAAATTGTTCAGCAGTCTCTACCCGATGGAATTGTCGCCGAAGCGGTCTACAACCGGACCACCCTGGTGGACAAGGCCATTGCCACTGTTGAGAAAAATCTGCTCGAAGGTGCGCTGCTGGTTATTGTGGTGCTGTTCCTGTTGCTTGGCAATATGCGGGCCGCACTGATCACGGCGGCTGTGATACCCCTGGCCATGCTGGCCACACTGACCGGGATGGTGCGCACCGGCGTTTCCGCCAATCTCATGAGCCTTGGCGCACTGGACTTTGGGCTGATTGTGGATGGTGCCGTGATTATTGTAGAGAATTGCATCAGGCGCCTTTCATTGGCTCAGCCAGCCTCAGGAGCAAGGTTGCCGTTGCGCGAACGACTGGACATCGTTTTTTCAGCCACGAACGAAGTCATCCGCCCCAGCCTGTTTGGTGTATTCATTATTACCATCGTATACATTCCGTTGTTCACGCTGACAGGAGTGGAGGGAAAGATGTTCCAACCGATGGCAGCGACGGTCGTGATGGCATTGCTGTCCGCGCTGGTTCTGTCTGTCACGGTCGTGCCTGCTGCGATCGCGGTCTTCATGGGAGGCAGAATTCGCGAGAAGGAGAGCCCGGTTGTCACGGGAGCAAAGGTACTCTACAAGCCCCTGCTCGTCGGAGCCTTGAAATTGCGTTGGCTGGTTGTCGTCTGTGCAACGATTCTGGTTGCCGTGTCAGCGTGGCTTGCCACGACGCTCGGTTCAGAGTTCGTTCCTCAGCTGAACGAGGGGGATTTCGCCGTGCAGGCATTGCGCACAACCGGCACCGGACTCGATCAATCCGTTGCCATGCAGGAAATGCTTGAGACCCGTATAGCAGAATTTCCTCAGGTTGATAGAGTTTTCGCGCGAATCGGCACCCCGGAAGTCGCGACCGACCCAATGCCGCCCAGCATCGCAGACACCTTCGTGATTCTCAAGCCCACGGAGGAATGGCCTGATCCGGATCAAACCAAAGAAGAGTTGCTTGTCGAAATCCAAGAGGCGCTAGAACAATTGCCGGGCAACAACTACGAGTTCACTCAACCCATCGAGATGCGGTTTAACGAACTGATTTCCGGCGTGCGTGCGGACCTCGCTATCAAGATCTTTGGTGACGATCTGGATCAGCTGTTGACCTCGGCCCAAAGCATCCTGGAGGTTGTCACGACAATCTCCGGCGCGGCTGATGCCCGGGTTGAGCAGGTGACCGGGTTACCCATGCTGTCGATCCACCCCAAACGCATGGCAATCGCCCGCTATGACCTGAATGTATCCGATGTGCAGGATTATGTCTCCATGGCGATGGGAGGTGAGTCGGCTGGCGTGATCTTTGAAGGGGATCGCCGGTTCGAGTTGGTAGTGCGTCTGCCCGAGGCCTTGCGCAATGACATCAACAGCATGGGCGAGCTGCCGGTGCCACTGCCAGGCGGTGGCTATGTTCCCTTGGCAGAGCTTGCCATACTGGAGATCGCACCGGCACCCAACCAGATCAGCCGCGAGAGCGGCAAGCGCAGCATCGTCGTCAGTGCGAATGTACGGGACCGCGATCTAGGCTCATTCGTGGCGGAAGTCGAACAGCAGGTACTGGAACAGGTCGACCTGCCGGCGGGATACTGGCTGGAGTATGGAGGATCCTTCGAGCAGCTGGAGTCCGCGAGCCAGAGGTTGTTAATAATCGTCCCACTGACGCTGCTCATGGTCCTGGGTCTGCTGGTGATGGCATTGGGATCTTTCAGGGATGCATTGATCATCTTCACCGGTGTTCCCCTGGCCTTGACTGGCGGTGTGCTGGCGTTGTGGCTACGGGACATGCCGCTGTCTATTTCAGCAGGGGTCGGATTCATTGCCCTGTCCGGCGTCGCGGTGCTTAACGGTCTGGTGATGCTGACGTTCATCCGTGATCTGGTTGAGGAAAAGGGCGACCTGATCGCATCCATCATCGAAGGAGCGTTGATACGGCTGCGCCCGGTACTGATGACGGCACTCGTTGCCAGCCTCGGCTTTGTGCCGATGGCACTGAACACTGGCATCGGCGCTGAAGTACAGCGGCCATTGGCAACGGTTGTCATTGGAGGGATAATTTCCTCGACACTATTGACCTTGCTGGTGTTGCCGGCGTTATATCGGATTGTTCATGGACGTAAAAACGCATTAGCCGCTAACTGAACTTTCACGTGAGTCAAATGGACCAGATCTGGACAGTCAGTCATAATACTGGCGCTGTTACCCGCGTTAAGCAATTTCAGCGGAGGATTAGCGGGGCGGATTTTCCGCCCCATCGAAAGCCGTGCGTAACAGAATGCTACAGGTCGTTGGTGTTGGGAAAAGCGCTTCCTGACTTCCCGGAGGACTGTTCCATCGTCGCCAACATGAAAGACAAACGCCTGACTAGGTCTAGGAGGTTGCTGTTATCCGCTGCTTTTGGGGGCCGGCCGTTGGGGCGACGCTGATTCCGTACTATCTGATCAGGAGTCAGAGTAGCCTTCTCCAATTGGCCACTTTGTCCTTTACTGCCGGGCTGCTGACCGCCGCCGCGGTATATGATACGATCACTGAGGTGCACGGGAGTGACGACTCGCACTGTTCCGTTCTGAGTTTCACGGACGGGTTTGTAGTGTTAGTATTCGTATCAGCGGGGCTCGGCCAGACGATCGCCCTCACTGAAGTAGCGCGCCCACTTGTCCGCTTTCGGATTGGCACAATGTTTTCAGAAAAGCGGTCGCGGCTAACCGGAGCAAACTACGGGAAGTCGGTTGATTAATGCTCCTTATCTGTCGAGGAATAGAGCATATGTCAAAAATTCCGCGGGGTCCGAGATTCGACAGCACGTTGGCGTTGGTCAGGGACCCATACAGATTTATCTCCAAGCAATGCAGGTACCTTGAGGCCGATTTATTTGAAACGCGACTTGGGCTTCGTCAGGTGATCTGTATGACAGGCCCAGAGGCAGCAAGACTGTTCTACGATTCGAGCCGCTTCGTGCGCCACGGTGCGATGCCTAAGGCGATTCAAAAGACACTGCTCGGACAAGGTGGTGTGCAGGGCCTCGATGACGACGCGCACCGGCACCGCAAACAGCTATTCATGACGCTGATGACACATGAACGCATCGAGCATCTGCTGCAGACCAGCGCCGGGGAATGGCGACTTGGTACCTAGAGATGGGCATCAATGCAGAAGATCGTGCTCTATTCCGAACTTCACGAGATTTTGATGCGTGCCGGGTGCGCCTGGGCAGGACTTCCGCTGGCCGAGTTGAAGATCGATGCTCGAACCAGAGATACTGCCGCATTGTTTGACCGTGCGGGAACCGTGGGCTTCAGGCATTTACGGTCCCGGTGGGCGCGAAAGCGGGTCAATCACTGGATGGAAGATGTCATCGAGCAGATCTGGGGTGGCTGTATTCAGCCACCAGAACGATCCGCTGCCCACTCGGTTGCGTGGCATCGGGACCTGGACGGCAAACTCCTGCCCCCGCACATTGCCGCTGTCGAGTTGATCAACGTGATCAGACCAACGGTCGCGGTCTCCGTCTATATCGTCTTTGTCGCTCACGTTCTGCACACACGGCCCGATTTACGGGAGAGACTTTCTGCAGGGGGTGACGGCTACCGAGACCGCTTCGTCCAGGAGGTGCGCAGGTACTACCCCTTCTTCCCAGCCGTGGCGGCGAGGACGCGGAAAGCGTTCAAGTGGAATGGCTATCGATTTCCGGAAGGTCAACGAGTGTTCCTTGACCTCTACGGGACCAACCACGACCCTCGAACCTGGGAGAGGCCAGAGCAGTTCGAGCCCGAACGATTCCGGCAATGGGCTGGGAGTTCTTTCAATTTCCTGCCGCAAGGCGGCGGGGATCACCACTCCGACCATCGCTGCCCAGGGGAATGGTTTACTGTCGCGCTCATGAAACAGGCGGTGGATATTCTCACACGCCGTATTCGCTATCACGTGCCTGAACAGGATTTGCGTATCGACTGGTCGCGGTTACCTGCGCTGCCTCGACGCGGCTTCGTAATAACCGATGTCCGGGAGAATTGAAGCGTGATCAGTGTAGGAAAAAGAGACCGGTCATTCTTTGAGCATCAGAATGTACCGAGCGCCGCACGACCTCTACCAACACGCCAACAGCCAGTAGCAGCTGGAGCAAACCCGCGAGATGCGCAGCGCGCAACTATAGGCGCAGGCTGCGACGGACAGCATAGAGAGCAAGACCGTATACAGCTGCATCGGCAAACGTATCCAGAGAATCAGCTATTAGGCCGTTGGACTGAGCCACCAGACCCGCGGTCATCTCGAATAGAAACATGAAGCCATTTACTGCGAGCAACAAATATAGACTCTTGGCCGCTTGAGCATCAGAGTCTGAAGAATCTTCCGTTGTGTCGAGATCTTCTGGGTCAGCAACACTTGTTTCGATAAGCTATGGACCCATTTCAAGGGCCTCCAGTTTGGCGTATATGGGCCCCACCTCCCCATCGTGGATGATTTTCAAGCTCCGTGCTAGCTAAACCGGCAAGTGAAAGGCGGATAATTCGTTCTTCAGACGGACAGTTCATCTTCGCGACTGTGAAGACACTGAGCGATGCGCTTGTCATATCTCCGCCCAGTTTTCGGTCCAGAAGTGAACGAGCTACCACGTTCTTTTTGCACTATGAATCTCCAGCCAAATAGAGTGGATCGAAACAATCTAACATATTGGCTTAGAATTCCCCCCACTTTTAGGACACTTTGAAGCCTCACGAAGAGGTTGCCTAGAAGGCCTCCGGGAATAAACCGTCCAGGTGACTATGGCGCTAGATTCGATTATAAAACACTTCAATGTAATCGAGGACTTCTGCTCGTGCTAAATTACACGCTTTGGTATACTAAATTTCAATATTTTGCTCGGCTTGGAGTTTAGCTCACCCGCCACCACATTGGTTGCCTTGGTCTGTCGGATTCGGTACGTACCGACGCAGGATCTAGAGACCGACACATCGAATCTCCGGCCTTGCCTGTAAGCCGATTTGTCATTAGAAATGTCCAAGCAAACTGAAGGATAAACTCCTCGGACCTGCCATGGCCGTATCCTCTACATGTGGCGCGATCATGTGCTGTCGGCGGCGGTCCCCAAGGGCGTGACTTCTGCACATTCGGTCTCCAAGTCACGGCAACGACCAGCCTGCCGATTGGGATGCCGCTGGCAGGCTGGCGGCACCGGGGCGAGAGGGCGCGCCACCAATCCTTACTGCTGCGCTCTCTAGATCCCCACGGAGCCTTATTGTGCCCACGCGATGGCTGCGGCGACGTAACAAAGACCCAAACCGAGAAGCGTCAGCACCTGCCAGCGCAGAAATCCGTGCGTTGACGCGCCGAAGTGGATGAATCCCCCGTAGGATGCGCCCATCGCAAACATGAAGACGAGGCTCGTAACAAAGAGTCCCATGTCCTCGATGGGCAGCGAGACCAATGCTAATGGCACTAGCCCCAGCGTCAACACTACCGCGTGATCGCCTACCACGCTAGTGACGCCGGATGTGGTCTGGCCGCTACGCACCAGCGCCCAGGTCGCCACCATCTCCGGCATCATCGCCACCGGCGAGGTAATGAACAGACCGCCAATGATCCTTGAAATACCTAAAGTCTCGACGATGCGCTCGGTCGCCATGACGGCAAAGTAGGTGCCGCCCGCCACTGCCGCCACACCACCGATGGCGAAGGCAATCTCCTTGCCTTGCCATTCCACGCGCTCGCCGCGCACTTTTTTCCGAAACAGCGCCTGAGCCAGATAGACGGCGTAGGCACCGAGAAGAATTAGCGCATCGAGCGGCTGCAGCCCTCGCCAGGGCGCGGGCACGGTTAGTAGGGCGAAGAGCCCGATAATGGCAAGGTAGGGCAATGCCTGCACCGTCACGGCGCTACGCTCGACTCTGAGCAGCCGCTGCTGTAAATGCTCGCGGTGCTCGCTATCGCCGGGTAGTCTCTTGGTGCGCGAGGCCAAATAGGCCGTCGCTACCATCAGCGGAATGGCGAGGATGTTGCTGCCGAGTGTAACGCCAAACCCGACATCGGCAGAGCCTCGCCACGCACTGCTAGCGTTGATGCCGATCTCAGGGCTTGCGGCAGCAAGTCCAACCAGAGCCCCACCAGCGGCGACGGAGATACCCCACTGCCGGCGCAGCTTCCTGAGCGGGCGCGCAAACTGCTCCGCGCCCCAGTGAGCCGTCCAGAGCGAAGCCAACAAAACCGCCGCCCACGGCAGAAGATTCCACCAACTGCTGTCAGAACTCATCCTTGCCTCCGCTCCATCTGCAGCTGCGGTTTACCGCGGTCGGCGCATAAGAGTGTTGTTCGATCTCATCCAGTATCAACTCCTATTCGAACTTGAATCCTAGCAAGAAAGTAGACTGGACGATAGCGGCCCAGATAGGAGGCGATTAATTCGAATCAACCTAGCGGCAGGAACAATTTTAGGATTTTACCGGTAAAAAGAATGTGAAAGACGTCTTATCCCGGACAGAAGTAGCCTCCACATGCCCACCATGTGCTTCAACGATGGATCTGACAATAGCCAGCCCCAGACCTGCGCCTTCACCCTGTCTTACACGAGAGGGTTCAACTCGATAAAAGCGGTCAAACAAATGGGACAAGTATTCGGCGGGAATCATGGGGCCAGGATTCTGTACACTAAGCGACACTTCGTGGTGAGAAGCGTTGTCGAGCAAAACTTTCACCTCTTTCCCCGGTGGAGTGTACCGGATGGCATTGGACAACAAGTTGGAAATAGCTCGTCTCAGCATGGCGCGGTCTCCCATGGTCATAGGTGCGCGGCCCTCCAAGGTCAGGCGGATATTTCTCTCTTCTGCCAGTGCTTCGAAAAAATCAAAAAGTTCATTAACTTCGTTGGTCAGGTTGAGGGGTACTTGCTCGGGTTTGAGCAGGCCATGATCACTTTTCGCAAGCCAAAGCATATCATTGACCATTTTGGCTAGCCGTTCCTGCTCTTCAAGATTGGAGTATAATAGTTCGCGATAATTCTCGAGTGTTCTGGCCTTGCCTAGTCCAACCTGGGTCTGAGTAATAAGATTGGTAAGGGGGGTTCTTAGCTCGTGAGCAATGTCAGCGGAAAAATGCGATAGGCGAGTAAAACTGTCCTCCAAACGACCGATCATATGGTTAAAAGATGTCACCAGATCTTTCAGCTCCGACGGTATTGCGGATGGATCGAGTCGCACGTGTAGTTTGTCTGCTTGAATGTCGCCCATTTTTGCAGACAGACCACGTAGTGGGGCATGGGCCTGATGTACACCATAACCTGCGGCCAATAAAGTTATAACGCCAGCCAGACTCATGATAATCAATAAGCTTTGCCGAAAGTCTTGCAGAAACTGTAGGTGAAAGCTCATGTCAATAGCGCTAATGATGGTGTAGTTCTGTCCAGAGACTTCTAGCTGGCTGAGCACCCCTCTGTACGTCTTGGTGCCATCGCGCCAGGTTTGTAAATTGCCAGGTTGTATCACATCGGTTGGTGTCAGGATACTTCCCGCTTGCGCCAAACCCGACTCTGCTCCGACAGTTTGGTACAGGATCTCTTCGTTGTTATTTCTTACTTGAAAATACACACCATGATGACCGGAGATGGCATTGGATAGGGCCGCGCGCAGGCGATCGGGCTGATTTCCTGCATTTTCCAGTGCATTCGTCACGGCGCTGGACATTACTACAAGTTCACTAGCATCTTGCTCGGAGAAATGATGCTCCACAGCATTCAGCACCAGAGTGCCAATCAGCATAAAACTCAGACCAATGGTCAGGCCAACGAACAGCATGACTCGCGCAGCAAGGGGGAGTGGGTATCGACTAATGGGTTTCATCGTTGGATTCCAGGTCCATTTTGTATCCCATCCCACGAACGGTATGAATCAATTTAGGCTGAAAATTGTCGTCGATCTTGGCGCGCAGGCGGCGAATCGCTACATCGATAACGTTAGTGTCTGAATCAAAGTTCATGTCCCACACTTGGGAGGCTATGAGTGAGCGCGGTAGCACTTCACCTGGGCGACGCGCCAGGAGTTCCAATAGCGAAAATTCCTTCTGGGTCAGGAGTATTCTCTTGCCTGCGCGTGATACACGATGTTTGAGCAGATCAAGTGTCAGGTCCGCCACCTGAATCTGCTCTGCTGGTGAAGCCATGGATCGTCGGCGGAGTAAAGTTCGTATCCTGGCCAGTAACTCGGCAAATGCAAAGGGTTTGACAAGGTAGTCGTCGGCGCCCAATTCCAGGCCTTTGACGCGATCATCGACAGAGTCCCGAGCAGTAAGGAACAACACAGGGGTCTGATGCCCAGCATCTCGGTAAGATTGCATGATGCGCCACCCGTCTACATCCGGGAGCATTACATCGAGGATAATCAGGTCAAAAGACTCTGTCATGGCCAAGTGGTATCCGTCCAGGCCGTTGCGAACTAGCTCAACGACAAAGCCAGCCTCAGATAGGCCCTGGCGAATGTAGTTGCCAGTCTTTGTTTCGTCTTCCACTACGAGCAATCGCATAGCGTGCCTCTCCTGATTAGTGCCTTGCCACTATAGATTACTGCATCCGACAGTCAGATTACACGACGATTACAACAATGTAATGTAGACGTCATCCTCTGGACAGGTCGATTTCGCTACCCTTGTCAACTCTCAACTGGATTGTATCGGCACTATAAACGTATTGACGATAAAGGCATCGGCGAAAGGAGCTGCTCCTATGAAAAAGTCTGAACAACCATTGCCATTCCCAATCAATGTAAACCGGCGAAGGTTCGTACAGGGCTTGGCTGCTGGTGGCGTGCTGGCGGCCTTTCCCGCAGTGTTGCAGGCTGCCAGCCGGGCAGGCGCGACGTTGACTCACACGGGTACGGCGCCCGTGCTCAGCGGCAATCAAATTGAGCTTGTGATAGCTGAGTCGCCGGTGAACTTTACCGGTGAAGTCCGTATGGCAACGACTATCAACGGCTCTATACCGGCGCCGACATTGCGTCTGCGCGAAGGTGAGGAAGTCACCATTCGTGTGACCAATCACCTTGCAGTAGCGACTTCCATTCATTGGCACGGCATCATCTTACCCTACCAGATGGATGGAGTGCCGGGCATAAGTTTTGACGGCATAGCGCCTGGAGAAACCTTTGAGTACCGGTTCACGCTTCAGCAAAGCGGAACATATTGGTATCACTCTCATAGCGGTTTTCAGGAAATTACGGGAATGTACGGTGCTTTGATTGTAGAGCCTCGTGACGGCGAAACTATACGAGCAGACCGAGACTATGTGGTGCAGTTGTCCGATTGGACTGACGAAGACCCAATGCGGGTGTTTAGCAAACTGAAAGTCCAAAGCGATGTCTACAACTTCAATCAGCCTACTGTGCCTGGTTTTATGCGCGACGTATCGACGCTAGGCTTGGCGGGTGCTCTCAACAAGCGTCGCATGTGGAATCAGATGCGCATGAATCCTACTGATCTGGGCGATCTATCTGCCTCAACCTTAACCTACCTGATGAATGGTCAAACACCAGCAGGCAACTGGACGGGCCTGTTCTCACCCGGCGAACGAGTTCGATTGCGATTTATCAATGCTGCTGGCAATAGCTTTTATGATATTCGAATTCCTGGCTTGAAAATGACCGTAGTCCAGGCCGACGGTCAAAATGTCGAACCAGTTTCTGTTGATGAGTTTCGGTTTGGGCCCGGGGAAACCTATGATGTGGTGGTAGAGCCCGAAAATGACGCCTATACGATCTTTTCGCAAAGCATGGAGCGTACCGGCTACGCCAGAGGCACACTCGCAGTTCGGCATGGACTTACGGCACCGACACCGGCGCTTGATGCCGTAGAATGGCTGGCAATGCGCGATATGATGGGTTCGATGGATCACGCCGGCATGAATCACAATGACATGGGTATGGACATGGACCACGGTGAAATGTCGATGGACCACAGTCAGCATGTCATGCATTCCAATCCTTTAGCCATACCCTCGTCCAGCGTCAACCACGCGCGTTCCGAATACGGGCCATCTGTAGATATGCTTGTCCATACGCCCCGTACCAATTTAGACGACCCGGGCGTTGGTCTTCGACAAAATGGTCGACGTGTGTTAACCCTTGCCGATTTGAAGACTATCGGCGGACCAGTTGATCAGAGACTGCCGACTCGGGAGATCGAGTTGCATTTGACGGGCAACATGGAACGGTATAGTTGGTCTTTTGATGGACTAGAGTTCGGCCAGAGTACCCCGATATCAATGAAACATGGAGAGAGGATTCGGGTGATTCTGCAAAACGACACCATGATGACCCATCCCATGCACCTGCATGGGATGTGGAGCGACCTGGAGAACGACCAGGGTGACTTCCTTGTGCGGCGTCATACGATTCCGGTGCAGCCGGCACAACGAATAAGCTTTCTCACCACCCCTCATGACCTTGGGCGTTGGGCCTGGCACTGCCATTTATTGTTTCACATGGACGCAGGCATGTTCCGGGAGGTGGTTGTATCGTGATGTATAAAATTAACATTTGCAGCTCTAGTAGAGTCTTGATGGTTTTTGGTTCGTTGATCATGCCAGTTGCGCTTTGGGCGCAGCCGAATGACCCACATGCCGGGCATAACCTGAACCCGATGGTAGACGCCCATGCAGGGCATGCGGACTCAGAGGTGGCAACGGCTTCTTCGGAAAGTCCTGCGACTAATAATGGCGTTATGAACCACGGTCAGATGCAGATGCAAGGAGCGGAAGCACCTGCGGACGCGCGAGACCCCCATGCGTACTCCGATGGTTATTCGCTAACTGAGGGGCCCTACGCCCGACCAGGTCCACGGCAACTGAAACTGGCCGATGAGCATCAGTTCTGGTCAGTGTTGGGCGACCGGTTGGAATATGATCCAGACAACAAGACCGCTGTGTTTGATCTTCAAGGCTGGTATGGGTCCACCTACAACAAAGCTGTTGTCAAACTAGAAGGCGAAGTCGAGGAGGGCACATTAAAGGAAAGTGAGACAGACCTGCTTTGGGCGCGTGCCCTGAATGCCTATTTCGACACACAACTGGGTGTGCGTTTCGATAACAATGATGAGGGTGAGGATCGCCAATGGCTGGCATTTGGTATCCAAGGACTCGCACCATACTGGTTCGAACTTGATGCAACGGCATATATTGCGGAAGGTGGGCGCTCAGCGCTGACCTTCGAGGCTGAATACGAACTATTGTTTACGCAGCGGTTAATTTTGCAGTCACGAGCCGAATTGACGTTTTATGGTAACGACGATTTATCGAATGGGGTGGGAAGCGGTCTTTCAACTTCTGCTTTAGGAATGCGGCTACGTTATGAGTTTTCACGTCAATTCGCGCCCTATTTCGGATTCGAGTGGACAGGGAGTTATGGTAAAACTGCTGACTACCAAAGAGCAGAGGGGGCGCCGGTGCGTGACACTCGCCTGGTGGCGGGTGTTCGGTTCTGGTTTTAACAATCAATACATTATCGGGAAATGAATATGAGAAAAGTAAACCGGTTGACAATTTTACTGTCGAGCTTGATTTTGTTGCAAACGGGTGCGTTGCGGGCCCATACAGAGCTCTCCGAAATCGTTCCAGCGGAGGGTGCCGTGATCAATATGCCGCTATCTGCATTGGAACTAAACTTTAATGCAGATGTTCGACTTTTGCGTCTGGCCCTTTTGCATGCAGGACAACACTCAATAGATATTGGATTTAATCCCACCGCCGACACGAAGCGTCAATTTGTTGTGCCACTGACAAACCTTCAACAAGGACAATACGAGGTGGAATGGACAATTATGGGGGCTGACGGCCACACGATGGACGGCAGCTCTGATTTCACCCTGACGTCGGACGCGATGTCTGCGCACGGCAATCATATGCAAAATATGCAGAGCGAGGACACATCCGATATGGGGCACTCCGAACACGGGCACGCTCACTGATATGAGCCCCTGGGATATCTGGTCCTTGGTCAGTAAATTGCTTGTCCTGGTTGGCGCAAGCACTGTTTCTGGTGGTACATTCAGTCTTTATCTGAGCCGGGATTTCGGAGACGACATCAGCGGGCGAATGCGTCGCTATATCATCCTTGGGGCAATGCTTGGAGCTGTGGCGACAATGGTGACATTTCTAACGCAGCTCGGCGCAATCAATCAAAACGGGTTGCGTGGCATGTTTGATCCTCAAATGGCTGTGATCATCGGTCAGTCACCACTCGGCTATGCCACAGGGACAAGGTTCGCCGGTTTTACGATCGCGATTGCCGCGATGCTAATGTGGCAATATCGTGAACGATCTCGGCTCTACTACCTGTACGTTGTGTTTGGCCTTAGCGCTCTGGCATCACTGTTTTTTTCGTTTACTATGATGGGGCATATCGCCGAACTTGGCATTCTTCCCCGTCTGAGCATTGTGATTCATGTTGCAGCCGCTCTTCTGTGGATAGGGTCTTTGTATCCCTTGTGGCTTTTGTGCAACGCAGATGTTTCGAGTGCAAAGTTAAAGACTGTCATGGAAAAATTTGGTCGGGTTGCCATCTATTTAGTGGCTTTGTTGCTCACTGCGGGCGTGTATTTGCTGACTCAGCTACTGTCCTCAATCGACCAATTGTTCAGTACCCCGTATGGTCAAGCCATGCTTATTAAACTACTTGCTGTGGTTGCTCTGTTGACGCTGGGCGCTTTAAATAAATTTTTTCTTGTCTCTCGTCTGTACGTAGACACTGGCAGACAAAGTCTGGCTCGCTCTATTGGGTTGGAAATGGTAATGGCGCTGGGGATACTGGCCATGACGGTCCATTTGACTACGAATGTTGGACCTTAATGCCGTCCACCGTGCGCAAGGGGAGGAGGCATAAATTAAATCTCGAATCCGGCCCGACAGGCTAATCCGCTAATACAGGAGAGCGTTGACCATGGTATCCGACGACAAAAATGAACGCAAATCAAGCTACGCCAAAGACAGTTTAACGTTGGGCGGCATCGTGATGCTGGGCACTGGTGTCATGATAGGTGCAGGTATCTTCGCGTTGACAGGGCAGATGGCACAAATGACGGGCGTATTGTTTCCGTTGGCATTTCTGGCTGCCGCGGTAATCGTGAGCTTCAGTTCGTATTCTTACATCAAGATATCCAATGCCTATCCGTCTGCCGGTGGCATTGGTATGTACCTGCACAAGGCATACGGGAACCGACTACCTACCGCGTTCAATGCTTTGTTAATGTACTTTTCAATGGTGATTGCGCAAAGTTTTCTGGCACGCACATTCGGCGCTTATACCATGCAACTCTTTGGTGGTGACGACACTGGCATGATGGTTCCCGTGTTAGGCGTGTCTCTCATAGTTGCAGCATTTTTGGTCAATTTGTCCGGGAATCGGTGGATTCAGGGTGTCGCCTCTTTTATTGGCATCCTGAAGATCGGCGGTATACTGATTTTTGGGCTAGTGGGGGTATGGATAGCAGACAGCCTCGCTGTTGATTTCTCGAGCTCAAGAGAGGCAGGCGCTGTTGGCAACTTTCTGGGCGCTACCGCTCTGGGTATTTTGGCTTTCAAAGGCTTCACCACGATTACCAATAGTGGCTCGGAAGTTAAGGACCCAACACGGAACGTCGGACGTGCCATAGTGATTTCCATCGCAGCCTGTGTAGTGATCTATACCTTGGTTGGGTTCGCCGTTGCCAGCAACCTCTCGCTTGCCGAGATCATTGAGACACGAGACTATTCGCTTGCCGCCGCCGCGCGGCCAGCGCTGGGTGATTATGGCGTATGGTTCACGGTAGCCATCGCTATGATGGCCACTGCCGGGGGAATTCTGGCCAGTATATTCGCGGTGTCGCGCATGTTAGCGATGTTGACAGAAATGAAGCTTGTTCCGCATCGCCACTTTGGTATGCCCGGCAGTATACAGAAACACACACTGGTCTACACCGTAGTTTTGGGGCTGGTTTTAACTGCATTTTTCGATCTGTCCCGAATAGCTGCGCTGGGTATTGTGTTTTACCTGATCATGGACATTGCCATCCATTGGGGAGTGCTGCGTTATTTACGCGAGGATATAAATGCCAATGCTTGGGTGCCTGTTGTGGCGATTCTGCTTGATTTGCTCGCGCTTGGTGGTTTCGTCTGGGTTAAGCTGAACACGGACCCCTTCGTAATCGGGGTTGCAGTTGTTGCAATGATCGTGATTGCAGTTGCCGAGCAAATCTTTCTCAAGAGAACTTCGGAGGCACGAGATGCCGGGGGTGACGAATCTCATGAAGGTCATCACTAAAAACGAAAAATGAAATGGAGGATAGCACCATGATGGGGAATGAAATGGCGGGAAATACAATGTGGGCAGGGCACTGGCTGTGGATGCTGGTAATCGCAATTGTGGCTGTGATCCCGGCGTGGCGTATATGTCAACGTACAGGGTATCCAGGTTTTTTAGGATTTTTGATACTGATACCCTTGGTGAATCTGGTTCTGTTGTACTTTCTTGCTTTTGCTCAATGGCCGGCGGAGAAAGCCCGGCGACATGATGAGTGAATAACCTGGTATCTAATCGCTGAATTAATAATGATCAGCGAACGTAACGTAATATTTATCAAGGAAACATCTGGCATGGAAATCAAAACGTTTTTCGATCTGATCGAATGGTCCCGCTCATTGCATGCGCAACTGGCGCAATGCCTGTCACACTGTGCGAAATTGCACCATGAAGAGCGCACGGCCATGCTGCTGGAGTATCTTGCGTCCTGTGAAACTGCCATGGAAAAAATGGTGGCTGGCTTTGAACATCAGGCTGATCCCAAGGCGGCAAAGACGTATGTCTACGATTACATTCCTCATAATCCGATTAAGACACATCTCGATTGTGATGATCACTACGCGAAAATGGATGCTGATGCGATCAGCGCTGAAGTCATCGATTTTCATGAGCAAGTCATTGAGTTGTACCGCACTCTGCTGCGCAAGGCAGAGATCCCAGAAGCTGCAGAGCTGATGCAACTGCTGCTCGACATGGAGGAGAATGAAACAAAGCTGCTGGTTCGGCAACTCGGACGGATGGATGATTTGTAAGCGTGATTACTGATTCTGGCAACACGACTCCCAATTAATCACGGTTTTCGGAACTTAGCAGAGCCAAGGCCTATTCAGCTGAATTTAACAGCAGCAGCGGGGCGAAACCACCCCCCGGTGTGCGGAAATTGGTTGTTTGCCCCTGATAGAGCCGCGCTGCAGCCAATAGAACGGCGCCCTTGTAGGTGTAAAGACGCACATCAACCTTGAGCATCTGCTGTTCTCCATCAACCAAAACCACTCGTTCCGAAGGAGGTACATAAGCCTGAGCGATATAATCGCTGTCAAGAATACGGGCAAATGTACCTTTGGTCAGCTTGCTGCCGCGGTAGACACCTTTGCTGCCATGACCTGCCACCGGTTTAAAAAACAATTGCTTTCGCTGCTGCCAAAGCTCATCGGCGTTGGTTGCATTCACTTGCACGGTGCGCGGTACGCCATGCTGTAGGAATTCAGAATGTTCGCGGCTTAGCCCCCAGTCGAGCAAGGTATCACGATCAGATAACAGTGCCAGGTTACGCTTGTCTGCGCGAAGCGCATGAACAAAAGGATTGGGCGTGATGACAGCGCTGCCGTCCAGCCATGCCGAGCGCAGGGCCGCCTGCTCAGGAGCTTGCAGTCCGAAATCCACCAGGCGGTTATATACCATATCGATCTGTTTGTCGCCGCTATACAGTGCGCCATCCTTATACCGGAGATCTGAGGGAGACAGTATTAATGCATCGAACCCATTGTTCCGCAACAACTGTTGTGCCAGTCTGAATTCGGGATACAGGTACTGTTCGGCTGGTTGCTCGTCCACTATGGCTATTGTTTTGGGTCGGCCGCTGCCGCGCTGTGCGCGCCATTCACTGTCGAATTGCGCAACCACGGCAGAGTCAAAGCTCTCCGCGCCTGATATGCGTGTTGATGCACCACAACATTGAATCTGGGCATGTCCCATTACGGCGTTGAGGAATGCGCCACCGGCATTGGTATTTACTTCAATAAGGCGAGGACCATCCGCTCCCAAGTGGAAATCGTAGCCCATAAATGCGCCTGATGGTCCCGAGTCGACCTGCGCGCTCTGTGGTGCCCACGATAATACACGACGACGATAGTCGGGGAGTGTGGCCACAGCTTCCAGAGCATGGACAATGCCTTTCATTTGTTCCAGTATCTGCTCACGGATAAACACTGCGGTGCTCGAGAAAAATTGCTGCCAAGCAGCGCTGGAGAGGATTTCGTCGGCGTTGTCACCCAGTTGATCGGCAATATTGTGAACGATTGCTGACTGGTCAAGTGTGACGCAAATGCAGTGCTGGTTCAACCTTTCCGCTTCTGCTCGGTCTGAAGAATTATCGATAGAGTACAAAGCCTGCTTCTCCTGGAAACTGATGCAGAGAGGTATTGTACAGCTTTTGTCGTAATCACCCCATTGTTGCGCACAAAAGTCGGTGGCTCAACTCCCTCAGCATTCAGAGTTTCAGTTTATTGCATAGTCACAATTCCAGCGGTATGCACGAGAGTGAGTTCAGTAACACTTACTTATATGGAGACCGCAAAATAGAAATTTTACTGCAAGCACTGTTGGCTAATTCAATAATGCCCCTGACGCCGATGCTGGCCGAGACCTTGCCAGGCGGACAGCGGCAAACGGGGGAATCAGGGGCAAAGCCAAGACCATCGCATGCATGATGACAGCGTAAAGGCGAGCGCATAGGTATGGAGAATGAGGAAAGACGGGATCATATTGAGTTAATGCAGGGCATGACGGAGCAGAAGATGGAAAACGCAGAGCAGGAGAGCTGCGAACACTGATCACCGCCTCTATCAGACCATGAAAGGAGCGCTAAAAAGACGAACTCGGTCATCTCATATCATAGCTGCGTTCGTTCTCCCCCTGTCTTGCGGTCAATAATCCCGCGCGATTAGCTTGGTTTGCACGGTAAGAGGGCGGTGTAACCAAGCATGTGTCGGCGCGCCAGCCACATTATCACCGGTGACAACAACAGCCACTGAAACACAGGGGTCAAACCCACGTCAAGCATCGGGATAATTGGCATAGAGTCGGCATACGTCCATCGTTCCAGTGGACCAATCGCTAGCCATTCTAGGACGACAGTGACGACGAGAGCCGTGATAATCAGGACGACCGCAGGTTTTCGATCGCCTCTGAGCAGCCATTGTCGGTTACTGCAGGTTACCGATGCCAGCCAGAAGCTGATTAAAAGAATCACGACATCACCGCCTGTGGCGCGTGTACATAACCAAACCACCGAAGCGTGGGATGCCTCTGCCATTCCGCTATACCAAGGCACCTGAAGCATTTCCCATAAGAAATGCGTCAGAAACCCGAACCCCGCTAGAGGAAGCTCTGGAAAACGGGGGATGTATCTGTGTTCCGGACCGTCGATTGCGTCCCCGAATACTCTTTTGATCATACCTTTCTCTGTTTGGTGATTCCCTTCCGGTTTACTCATTGAAGGCTTTTTTCGAAATGATCAAGTAGCTACACTTTTAACAGCAATGCGCCCGGTCTTGAAGCTCACGTGTTGCTGCCACGCGCCAGATTTAGTTGGCCAGAACAAATGCCGTTGGAACCACGACAAGGAAAAAGCATTATGGGCGTCAAAAAATTTCAATGTCTGTCTTTTGAGGACCAGAGGTACAAAGGGACAAACAAGACGGCAATATACCAACCGTACAGATAGACTTCTATCAATCCAATTAAAAATCCCGTCCACGTAAGCCATTCAAAACCAGGTAGCAACGGTGCCCACGCCTCATACATGCGCATCTGTCCCGGGGCGACTAGGCCAAAGCCAACGCACAGCAGGTAGCTGATTACCAGCAGAAGTGACAGGGTGTTGCCTAACGGGATGATACGCAAATGGATCCCAGGTGCGTTCGAACTGTTCATAGCTAGTTTCCTCTTTTCATTGTGGTGAAAAAGTGTACTCATTATTGGGTAAATGTTGTTTCAGTCATTGTTTCTTTGTCGATTCATTCACGAGCCTAGTGGTTTAATTGGCGAAGAAAGCCCTGCTTTATGGGTAGGATCTAGGACAGCGTCGCTAGTGTGCATTAAGGCAATACCAAAAATGATCACAATGATTCCCAAGATCTGGACGAGTTGCAGCCGTTCATCAAAGAACAAATAGCCAATAAGCAGGCCAAGCGCCGGGGTCAGGAAGCTGAAAACGTTCAGTTGATTCAAAGGCGCACGAGCCAGTAGCCCGAACCACAAGAATACCATGGCGGCTGTCGCCAAAGCAGATAGAATGAGCAAGGAACCGGTGAATCGAAATGTCCACCGAATATCCCATTGTTCACCGCTGATCGCAGATGCAAGCAAAAGTATTCCGCCGCCTATTAACAATTGGACAGCCATGGGTGCGGCAATTGATCCCCCGCCACGCTTTTTTAACAGGATGTTGCCAATGGCCACTCCAAAAGCGCCCATAAGAACCCAGATGATTCCCCACAAAAAACCGGCATTGTTATTGCCAAATCCGGACCAAGAAAGCAAGGCGACGCCCAAAAAACCGACGAACAGCCCGGCTATGCCCTTGGTCTTCAAAGTTTCCCCCAGCCAAGCGGCGGCGATTGCCGCAGCAATCAATGGCTGCGTACTTGCCAGAACAGTTGCCAGCCCTGGAGACAGATGACCGGCCCCTAAAAACATGCCGCCAAAGCCCATCGCCGTGTACGACAACCCGATGAGGCCCAACTGGCCAGTGTCCTGGAGGTTAAAAAGATATGGCTCGCGCACGCGCTTTACCATGTACACCGCAAAAAGTATTCCACTGGCCAGAAAAGCACGCAAAGCAGCAAACAGCAAGGGTGGGGCATCCGGTAGCCCGGTCACGATGAACGGAAAGCAGATGGCCCAAAGCAGAGTAACCACTAGCATCCAGGCAACATTGGTAAATTTTGGATAGGTATTCATAATGAGTCGACCGAATTTACGGATAGCCGGAAGCAGAACAAGTAATCGTCAATCTTGACTTGTGCCCACCAGACCCGCGTCAGTTGAATAACGTGATTGTCCAAACTTTCTTACACCCTTTGCACGTGCAGCTGAAATGTGTCGTATGTAGAATTAGACTTGGCATATTTTTGATCGAAATCGACCTCATCCAGACCATATAATTGGCCAGTCTCTGCAATCGCTGCGCTCAAATTTACGGCATTAGCCGGTTCAAAAAGGCCTAGGTGACTATTAATGAGTTTAACTGCCGAAACACTCAGTCGATACTCATTGTTGCTCATTGTCAGGCTCCTGGCAGCTAGCTTGATCGATATCCGGAACACAAAACGGTAACCCAGATAGGGAAGCCATGATTTTTCAGGTATCACGATCACAGTTTTAGATCCACTTGCCTGCGTTTTTCTTCCATGCGGCGGCAAGAAGCCTCTTCTTCATTTTGGTGATTATGCCCAACGTTGGCATGATCATGATCGTGCGCATCGCAGTGTGCCTTGTGCATGCAGATGTGCATCAGTGGGCAATGCGGCATAATCATCAAAGGCAGATACTGAAGGACTTGGCGCCATGTTCAGCGAAGATAAAGCATAGCACTGCACCTACGAGAATGCTCGTTGTAATGCCGTGTAGACTGTGATCATCACCCTATATTTGGTCTTTTTTTCATAGAATATTTTCTATATGGTCCATTAGACGGGGTTTTCACTTTGGTATCAAATCCGTCATATAGACTATATCCAGCCTTACCCGCTTTGGACGCAAAAATTACCGATCACCGACAGGGAGTTGGTGGTCATGGCAATCGTCCCCCCCCCGATCATGGAATGTATCAGCCCTTGGTATGTTTCATTTTGTGAACTACAAAGCTTTGTCTAAGGCGTCAGTCAAGGTCCATTAAGCCTTAACTACAATTTAGAAATCGGACGCTGTAGAAAGGTCTGCCATACCTGCCCTTCGTGTAGGCTTAGAGACTGCGATTCCCCAATGTGCCGAAGATTTTGTTGTGTGAAGGAGGAAGTCGCCAATTCGGCATCTCGAAAGCACATTACGTTGAGAACCTGTTGGTCGCTTCTATCCTAGAGTGCTATGCTTGACAAGCATCCATACCCCCATGCCGAGCATCATGAGGTTTTCCGTGAGTGATATAAAACCCAATGGCACATTGCTTTCGCCTCCGACGCAAGCACATTTGAGTTCTCGTTTCTCAATATAGACGGCTTTAAAAACCGAGATGGCACCTACTGTGCCTATGACCAAGGCGATGGGGATCGAAACAAAGTTTAGCACCCCGGCAATCATAAGCACGCCGGCAATACCCTCTCCGTAGGGGTATACGTACCCGTACGGTACCCATTTTTGGGCTAGAAGATCATAGTTAAGGAACATGGTCGAAAAACTTTCCACATCCCGAATCTTTAGATACGCAAGAGCACACATTGAAAACGCGATGAACCATTCAAAAGTGCGTAGGGACAGCCATTGTCCTTCAGCGATCGAAGCTGCTCCCAATGCCATCAGGAAAGTAGTGGTAAAAAGGCTGATAACAGGCCAATAAGTTGTTTCGTCCTCATCTGTGGGTTCTTTACCAAAATAAGTCTGTAGTTCATCATAACCACCAATCCGGGCGCCATCGATAAATGTCTGTGGGGTGGTATCTACATCGTGTTCGGCCTTGAATGCCTCGATTTCTTCCCGGTCTTTTAAGTGGTGGTCTTCCACCTGAAGTCCTTGAGTTTTCAGTAGGTGTTTCGATTTTAAGCCGTAAGGACACACATGGTCCTCCGTTACCATTCGGTACAGTTCAGCTGTCTTGGAGTCTGACATTTGTGATTCCTCCTTGTTCGACTGACTTAGCAGAATAAATAGTGTTAAGACGGCTTAAACAGCCTGATTATAACGATTTTATTCTGTCTTAAACATGATCTGGAGATTACAAAAATGTAATTTTGAGGTAATTCTTTTTTCATAAATTAATATGGTATTTGAAAGTGGACCGGCAATTGGCCAAAGTAGGAGCGCTGAGAGGATGCATAAAATGCTTCTCGAAAGGGTGAGAAGGTCCATTCACCTTCGCGCATGGGCAAACGCGCTCAATCATGGCTCGTTCGTCTCGATAGCGGATCTGGATCATACGATTCCAGTTCCTGCAGTCACTTCCCACCCTATCAACTCGAATGGCCGTGGTGATTAGGCGGCCGGACTTAGCCTCACAGTTTCGACAATGCACTGTCACCAAAATGCCGACAGTAGTGATTTACTTCAAAGCCTGTGATAAGTGCCCAACTGGTCATTGCGACTAAGGCTCTTTTTCGACAAATCACTGTGCGTCGGCCTGTTCAATCTAGGGAATAGTTGGGGCCACCAGGTCATATTATATAAATACTATGAGTCACAACGCTTGCGATATGTTCTATACCGTGCCGGGACCACTGCTAGCGCGGCTCTCATATGCATTTTTCGGCGTCCCCGAAAAGGCCTGATAAGACTGGTAATTCCGCTGGTATAGCAACCCCTATACCTGTGTCGTGAGTGGTTTCGCCTTTGTGGATTCTGGTTTTTGAACCTTTGAAATTTTTGCTGACGGTTCTGCCGCTTTGCGCTGGGAGCAACGTGCGTTCCGACGAGTCAGAAAACAGGATTACACGTTCATTACAGCAATGTAATACACGGGTCAACCTAAGGTCAGAAACTTCGTTCTACGATGACAATGTACAAGTCTAAGTGCCGCTTGGGAGTTGGGTATGGGTCGATTCAATGCGGAAGCGACGTGACAGGATATCTGGCCAATATTGACGGTTGACGGCGTAAAGGCTACAGATCGAGCGGCGTGTAGTGTTGAGTACAGAAACTTGATGCCTGTTAATGAAAATTTCTTGACCTGTGTCTTGGACACAGGTGTAAGGTTGCAAAAAGCCGGATAAAGTCTTTGGATTTTCTCTCGGGTTTGGAACTGATGATTGACTCATATCAAGGCAAGGAACAGAGCTTCGGGGTTAATCTGAATCTTGCGATAGTCAGACTGAGCTGCGAGGAGGGCTGTGTGAAAGTTATCGAAATGGCCAGGCGTTTAGGAGTTACGGCCGATACCGTGCGGTTTTATACCCGGATCAAGATTCTGAAACCGGGTAAGAACAAAACCAATGGATATCGGGAATACAGCGAAAGTGATTACAACCGCTTGCGATTCGTGCTAAGTGCACGGCAACTGGGCTTTTCCGTTGAGGATATTCAGGAAATCTTGAACCACGCGGATAAGAAAAAGTCTCCTTGCCCAACCGTGCGCCGCTTGATTGAACACCGCCTGAATGAAACTGAGCAACGGTTCGCGGAGACTCAGCAACTTCGGGAACGCATGCAACAGGCCGCGATCGAGTGGAGCCAAAAGCCGGATAAGGTGCCGACCGGCGATATGATCTGTCACCTAATTGAAGAGTTTGCTCAGTAAATTAACATAAGGATTTGTCATGAATACACAGAATTTCGAGAGTCCTACCCATCACCGGGACGGCTGTTGCTGCGCCAGCAAGTCATCCACTGTAGATACTACTGGTAGCAGTGTTGGCTCACATAGCGATATCCCCCTACAGCGATTACAGGTGCAAGGCGCCACATGCGGTGGTTGTGTAAAAAGCATTGAGCAAACGCTACGCACTGTTTCCGGCGTAAACGATGCGTGTATGGACCTGGCGACGGGTGTCGCTTCGGTCGTTGGCATGGTCGAGTCTAGCGCTCTGATAGAGGCGTTGGATCGAGCGGGTTTTCCTTCGACCCAAATCAATTAGTTTATGGCTGATGGTTGGAGTAACTAGCAGTTGGTAAGCCTATGCATGCTACAGGCGTGAAATCTGGTTTGTTAGCTGCTTAATAAATTGAAAAGAGATTGCCTCTTCCGTAAAAAATGGTCTGAAAATTGGAGAGATACATGGATCACCCCACAGCTTTTCCCTCGTCGAAATCAGTCAACAGCCCGAAAAGTAAGTTCGTTCAACTGATAGTGCCAGGCATGGGGAGTAACCACTGCGCTGGTCTGATCACCACTTCGGTTGAGCGGCTGCCGGGTATCATCAGCCTCACCACCAATATTGCCAATCACCGTGTCCAGGTTGAATTCGACGCCAAGCTGACCAGCGACAACCAGATCCGCAGCGCCATTGAAAAAGCTGGCTACGACGTGGATAGTATAACATCCATACCCTCCAGAAAAATCGGCGAAGCCGTATTCATGGTACCAGGCATGGGTAGCGATCACTGTGCTGGGCTTGTTTCCAGCTCCGTCAAGCGCCTTGCTGGCATTACTGATACTTCCACCAATATTGCCAATCACAAGGTGACGGTTCGTTTTGATGTGGCAACGGTGGATGCGGAAAGGATCAAAGTTGCCATTGAGAAGGCGGGATACGAAGTGGCAGGCGTTAGTGAAAGCCGGGCCCAAGCGGACACAGCAGTGGACGAAGCTGTAGAGGAGCGCTACCTCGACCAGGCATGGAAGCGCCTGTGGTTCGCCGCCATACCCACCACCCTGATCATGGTGCTGATGATGGTACACATGCTCTGGGTGCCGGTGTCAGGCTATCTGGCCTGGGTGGCCCTGCTCGGCTTTCCCGTGGTGTTCCTCCGGGGTGGTTGGGCCACTCACCGCTCATCTTGGCGCTCCCTCACCAACCGCACCGCCAATATGGACGTGCTCATCTCCATGGGCAGCCTGCCACCCTATCTGATTGGACTGGTGGGATTTGTTTATCCCATGACCTCCTTTATTGAGATGGCCGCCACCATCATGACATTCCACATGCTCGGCCGCTACCTTGAAACCCGGGCCAAGGGTAGAGCGTCGCAGGCGATCAAAAAGCTGCTGAAGCTCGGCGCCAAGACCGCCTCTGTGTTGCGGGACGGGCAGGAAGTTGAAGTCCCGGTGGCAGAATTACAAGTGGGAGACATCATGGTGGTCCGGCCCGGCGCCAAGGTACCGACCGACGGCGAAATCGTCGAGGGTAGCAGCCATTTGGATGAATCTATTGCCACCGGGGAGTCAGTGCCGGTGGAAAAAGGGCCCGGCGACGGGGTGATTGGTGCGACCATCAACAAGGAGGGCATGCTTCAGGTGCGGGCCACCCGGGTGGGTGCCGATACCTTCCTGTCACAGGTCGTCGGGTTGGTGGAGCAGGCACAGGGTTCAAAGGTGCCCATACAGGAATTTGCCGACAAACTGACCGCAAAATTTGTCCCGGGAGTTATTGTCATCAGTTTGACGAGCCTTGTGGTGTGGGTGCTGTTCGCTGAGCCGCTGCGACCAATTCTCTACTGGGGTGCCGAGTTCCTGCCTTGGGTCAACCCAGAGCTTTCGCCCCTAATGTTGGGGGTTTTGGCGGCAATTTCCGTCTTAGTAATCGCCTGTCCTTGTGCCCTGGGGCTGGCCACTCCCACAGCCATCATGGTCGGCTCGGGACTCGGCGCAGAATCCGGTGTTCTGATTCGCTCCGGCGAAGCCATCCAGTCGCTGAAAGATATAAAGGCCGTGGTCCTCGACAAAACAGGCACCATCACCAAAGGCGAACCGGCACTTACCGATGTCATCGCCACCGCCGATTTTAATGAGGCCGATGTACTTAGGTTCGCCGCATCAGTGGAAGCTGGCTCCGAACACCCTTTGGGACAATCGATCGTGGAGGGCGCCAGGGAAAAGAACCTGGAAGTTCCCACCGTGAGGGATTTTCGAGCCATCACTGCCCGTGGTGTGGAAGGCCGGGTCGACGACCAGCTCATTCGCGTCGGCAGCCGCCGGCTTCTCAATGAAGCGGATATCGAGCTGAGCGACCTGGAAGAGGCCCTGGTTCGGTTGGAAAAAGAGGGCAAGACCGCCATGCTGGTGGCCGTCGGACACCGCGCGGCCGGCATTGTCGCCGTGGCCGATACCATAAAGGAAGACTCGAAAGCTGCCATTGCCGCTCTTCACCAGTTGGGCATTCATACCGTCATGATCACCGGGGACAACGAACGCACCGCACGACACGTCGCCGATCAGGTGGGCATCGACGAGGTGCTGGCGGGTGTCTTGCCGGAAGGCAAGGTAGACGCCATCAAAAAGCTGCAGGACAAATATGGCCAGCTGGTGGCCATGGTGGGCGACGGCATCAACGACGCGCCGGCACTCAAACAGGCCAATGTGGGCATCGCCATCGGTGCCGGCGCCGACGTCGCCATCGAAGCGGCGGATGTCACCCTGGTGAAAGGCGAACTGTCCAAGGTGGTGGAAGCCATTCGCCTGTCACGGGCGACCTTCCGCAAGATAGTGGAAAACCTGTTCTGGGCCTGGTTCTACAACCTGGCGGCCATCCCCATTGCCGCCGTGGGCCTGCTCCATCCCATGATCGGGGTGATCGCTATGACCATCAGCTCCCTGTCGGTGATCGGCAATTCTTTGCGCCTCAAGCGGGTAAAACTGAATGTGGATAAATAATCTGACAACCGGTAAACAGTGCCGCCCAATAGGCGGAACATTTCAATTTCATTAATGAGGTGTGACATGGCAACCCAAAAACCATCGTTCTGGTTGACCCCCAAAGGTCTGGCCGCCTTGGGTTTAATTGCAGCGGCAAGCTATTTCCTATTGATTGAGCACCGGCAGCACGTCTGGCAGTTTTTGCCTTTCTTGATTCTCTTAGCCTGTCCGTTTATGCATTTATTTATGCACGGAGGACATGGGGGGCATGGCGGTCATGGTGACCATGGCCAGCACGAGGATGAATCCGAGCACGATGCCTATCAACGTGGTTTGGAAGAAGGCCGCCGAGAAAACGAAAATCGTCACCACCATTAACCCAATACATTACAGGAGGAGAAGCATGCACGGTGAATCTGCTTACGGCCTTTGGACGCTGGTGATACTCAATTCGGCGATATTTATCTTCTTTGCCTTCAGCTTTACCAAGCCGCAAACCAAAACCGACTGGCGAAGCTTTGGCGCTTTCTCGGCGTTTGTTATTGCCCTATTTACTGAGATGTATGGCTTTCCATTAACCATTTATTTTCTCTCCGGCTGGTTGGCGGAAAAATATCCTGGCATTGATTTTCTGTCCCACGAAAACGGCCACCTGTTGCACACGTTGCTTGGTTTTGAAGGCAGCCCACATTGGGATCCGCTGCATATCGCCAGTAATGTTCTGATCATTTTGGGTTTCTTTTTGCTGGCCTCGGCGTGGGGTGTACTGCACAAGGCGCAGCAGACTCGGTCGCTAGCGACTACCGGCTGGTATGCCCGTTTCCGCCACCCGCAGTACACCGCATTTATCCTGATCATGTTTGGATTTCTGTTGCAGTGGCCGACGATCCTTACCGTGATTATGTTTCCGGTTCTGGTAGTGGTTTACGTGCGACTCGCTAAGCGTGAGGAGCGCATGGCATTGAAGGAATTCGGTGATGACTATCGCCGCTATATGGAAGTCACGCCGGCATGGATTCCGAAATTAAACGTCGATAAAACTGTTTCTAACTAATGAGGGTACTCCGATGAAAAAACTAATCGCCCCCTATTGGTGTAACGATGATGGAGCATGAATCCGAGCCTGAAAAACAAACCCGCCCCTAAACAAAAAATAGATGGATTGTTTGCCCACTTTGTCTGTCCGAGGAAACTATAAATGAGAGATAGAAAACATAGATTGGGTGTCTCCGAAGTCAATCTGGTGAGGCGCCATTTAAAATTGGAATCTGTCGGCCAGAGAAAGCTACAAGCGGCTATTGCCGAGGTAGATCAGCTTTATGGTCTTGATGCGGTTACCTTTGACGGAAAAAATCATGTGCTGAATCTCGCTTATGACGCCTCCAGGATTTGTCTGGATGATATAGAAGAGACTTTGAAAAACTACGGCGTTGACGTGAGTCATGACTGGTGGACGCACTATAAAGAAGATTATTACAAATTTGTTGATGGCAACATAAAGGAAAATGCTAGCCATGAACCTTGGAGCTGCCATAAGTCACCACCTAGTGCGCGTGGGAAACGCTAATGAATGCCATAAACGAGCTTAAAGCAGCAGACATGGGCATAAACACTCACCAGGAACCGGTGGTATATATGCGTAGCGATTGCCATATCTGCCGCTCCGAAGGGTTCATTGCCAACAGCCGTGTCATGCTGCGGTACGGGGAAAACAGTGTTATCGCCACGTTGAATGTGGTGGACGAACAGGTATTGGTTTCGGGGAGTGCAGGGTTATCCAAAATTGCCATGCGCCGCCTGGGTGCCATCGATGGCGCTGCGATTATTGTCGGTCATGCACCGGTGGTGACATCGCTCGCTGGGGTTCGCAAAAAAATATTTGGGCACAAACTCAGTGATCAAGAGATTACCGCTATCGTCGAGGACATCAGCGACCACCGCTATTCGGATATCGAAATCGCCAGTTTCCTCAGTGTGTGCGCGGGTAGCCATTTAGACGTGGAAGAAATCATCAGTCTCACCCAGGCCATGGTGGCCTGTGGTAAGCGGTTGCGATGGCCTGGCGAAACCATGATTCTCGATAAGCACTGCATCGGTGGGCTGCCGGGCAACCGCACCACACCTCTAGTGGTGTCCATTGTTAGCGCTGTTGGACTCACCATCCCTAAAACCTCGTCGCGTGCGATCACCTCTCCTGCCGGTACTGCGGATACCATGGAGGTCTTGACTTCCGTCAATCTGGAGCTCGATGAGATTCAACGTGTAGTAGCTGAAACCCATGCCTGTCTTGTTTGGGGTGGCGCTGTCAACCTGAGCCCCGCCGACGACTTGTTAATTCGCATTGAACGGGCGCTGGACTTGGATGGTGAAGGGCAGTTGATCGCCTCGGTTTTATCCAAAAAAATCGCTGCCGGTTCCACGCATACGGTGATAGACATTCCCGTTGGCCCTACCGCTAAGGTGCGTTCGCAAAAAGACGCCGAGCGCCTTTCCTCACTTTTTACCCAGGTGGGAGCTGCCTGTGGTATTCAAATTCGCTGCCTTATTACAGATGGTAGCCAACCGGTTGGGCTTGGAATCGGCCCGGTAGAAGAGGCGCGGGATGTGCTGGCGGTATTGCAGTGCGAGGGAAATGCACCGCAGGATCTTCGGGAGCGCGCCTTGTTTCTGGCTGCACATCTGTTTTCACTCGCATATCAAGAGCGATATGAACAAGGTCTGGAAAGAGCAACCGCGATTTTGGATGAAGGTAAAGCCTGGCAGCAGTTCCAGCGCATTTTGGCCGCGCAGGGTGGGATGAAAGCCCTGCCTGACGCCAGCTACCAACATCTCGAAGCGGCCACAACTGCGGGCACACTTAGCGCTATCGATAACCGGCAACTCGCGCGTCTGGCGAAGCTGGCAGGCGCTCCGGCTACAGCCGCCGCGGGGTTGCGTCTACATGCTCGAGTCGGCGACAAGGTCACCGTCGGACAACCTTTATTTACGCTCTGTTCCGATACGATCGGAGAGCAACAGTATGCGATGGCGTTTTATCGCCAATCGACAATTTTTACGGTCGAGAAGGAACGATGAGCGAGGCGATGGCTGTGAAAGATAAATCTCCAGTGGTGTTTTCCCTGAACAATCATCCGTTGGCTGAGTCACTCAGTAACGCGATTGGTGGTCAACCTGGCGAGTTTAACGCTCGGCAGTTTCCTGATGGGGAGTCCTATCTGCGTATTCAATCTGATGTAGAAAATCGCGCCTGTATTGTGGTGGCTGATCTGTCACACCCAAACATCAAATATCTGCCGTTGTTGTTTTTATTGGAAACACTGCGGGAGCTGGGAGCGTCGCAAGTGGGGTTAGTGGCGCCTTACCTCAGTTATATGCGTCAGGATCGCCGTTTTGTCGATGGGGAAGCGGTTACTTCACGTATTTTTGCCAAGTGCCTTTCTCAACATGCTGATTGGCTGGTTACGGTCGATCCACATTTGCATCGCTATCATTCTCTGGATGAAATCTATTCCATACCCAGTCGTGTTGTGCAAGGGGCTCCGGCATTGGCGCACTGGCTCAAAACGCAAAGCAACCTACTGTTGGTAGGGCCCGACAGCGAAAGCGAGCAATGGGTTGATGAGATTGCTGCCTTTAGTCAACATCCTTTTGTGATTGGGGAAAAGCAGCGCTTCGGGGATCGCCAAGTCGAAGTGATGCTGCCCGACATCAACGAATTCAGGGATAGAACGGCAGTGATTATCGACGACGTTATTTCCAGCGGGCAAACAATCCTGGAATGCGTTAAAACACTTCGGTCCAAAGGTATCGACAACATTCAGTGCGTGGCGGTGCACGGCATATTTGCCGATCACTCCGATAAAACCTTACTGGCCTCAGGCCTGAGCCAACTGGTCACATCCAATACCATCCCCCATCCTTCCAACGCTATTGATATTACGTCGCAACTGATTGCGCCCGTTATCAGCATGCTTAAATTGCCAGGAAAATCATTATGAAAATTACCTTTGTCGGCGGCACCGAGACCGTTACCGGCTCAAAATTTCTGCTGGAAACTGAAACGACAACCGTATTAGTCGATTGCGGTTTGTTCCAGGGCTACAAGTGGCTGCGGGAACGCAACTGGCAAACCTTGCCCCTGGACATCGACAAACTGGATGCGGTGCTGCTCACTCACGCACATCTGGATCACTCCGGTTATATCCCGGTGCTATACAAGCGCGGCTTTCGCGGCCCGGTGTTTACCCATCACGCCACTAAGGCCCTGTGTCAGATTTTATTGGCCGACAGCGGCCATATCCAGGAGGAAGACGCCAAGTATTACAGCAAACATAAATTGGGCAAGCACGCGCACCCTGAGCCGCTTTACGACCGTCAAACGGCGGAAGCCAGCATGAGGCTATTTCAGTCTGTGGAGTTTGATGAACAGATCGAGGTCGGGGATATCCGTTTTTATTTACAGCCTGCCGGTCATATTCTCGGCGCCGCCAGCATTATCGTTGAAGCGGAAGGGAAACGAATCGGCTTTTCTGGTGATGTCGGTCGCTTCGATGATGTGCTGATGACCCCCCCTCGACCATTGCCGGAGCTGGATCTGCTGTTGATGGAGTCCACCTACGGCAACCGCCGGCACGACACCCAAGATCCGTTTCAGCAGTTGGCGGAAATTGTTAACCGTGTCGCCAAAAGCGGCGGCGTGCTGCTAGTCCCGGCCTTTGCGGTAGGGCGGGCGCAGGCCTTGCAACATCTGTTGGCGACCCTGATGGATCAGGGCGATATCCCCAAAATGCCCATCTATCTCGACAGCCCCATGGCGATCAAAGTATCGGATATTTTCTGCCAGTTCAGTGATCAGCACCGGTTGAGTCACGAGCAATGCTACCGCCTATGCGATGGCGTGACCTATACCCGCACGGTGGACGAATCGAAGGCGATTGCCGGACATGCTTTCCCCCATATTGTTATCGCTGGCAGTGGCATGGCAACAGGAGGCCGTATTCTCCACCACTTTAAACGCCTGTTAGGCAATTCTAAAACCACGGTGCTGTTTACCGGTTATCAGGCGGGCGGCACTCGGGGCGCAAAAATGCTGGAGGGTGTTGATGCGGTGAAAATCCACGGAGGCTGGGTACCGTTGAGAGCCACTGTCAAAGTCATCTCCGGTTTGTCGGGGCACGCAGACTACCTCGAACTGACCCAGTGGTTACAGCAGTCAGCGCTGACCGATACTACTCGAATTCAACTGATTCACGGTGACCCGGAAGCCCTTGAAGGTATGCGGGTGCACTTGCAGGAGCACACCGCGTTTGCGGTGAATGTCGCGGGCTATCGTGACATTTTGCGCCTGTAATCGAAGAGATAATCCGCAAATCATGGAGGTGATAGTCGATCAACACCAGCAGGTGATTGAACTGTATCGCTATCTCGCCTCCAGGGCGGATATCCCCTCTGCCAAAGAGTTGATGGAATCACTCCGGTCCCTGGAAGA
Source organism: Pseudohongiella acticola (assembly GCF_001758195.1). Classification (NCBI taxonomy): domain Bacteria; kingdom Pseudomonadati; phylum Pseudomonadota; class Gammaproteobacteria; order Pseudomonadales; family Pseudohongiellaceae; genus Pseudohongiella; species Pseudohongiella acticola. The sequence goes on along the minus strand of NZ_MASR01000001.1, from coordinate 1,067,214 downwards.
GCACGAAATGATGCGTATGGCGCAGTCTGCCAACCGGTTCGGGGATTTGTAGAGACACTAATTTCTCACAGATACACCACCATAAACGGAGGAATAATCATGACACTTAATGCGTTCAAATTCGGGATGGCCAGCGCGATTACCGCGGCGATACTGTGGCTGGCTTGCAGTCTGCTGGTGATGTTAATGCCTTCCATGATGTTGTCCATGTCCGGAGAAATGGTGCATATGCAACTGAATGAGATGGGTTGGCACTTGACTCTCACTGGTGTCGTTATCGGGCTGGTGGCCTGGTTCGTGGTAGCGGGTATCGCCGGGTGGTTGCTGGCGGCCATTTATAACCGCTTGCAGTCATCCGACTGATTATCCAGCTGATGAGCAGTTTGCCGCGCTATGACAAACCGGTTCTGTTGGTGTTGAATCCGGGTAGTTCATCCATCAAGTGGAGCACGCATAACGTCTCGGCGCTTGAATATGCGGGTGCAACGGTGCCTGTTGCTATTGGGCAAGCAGGTGTCGGCCAATCAGCTGCGCAGACTTATCCTGGCGCGCCCCCTTGGCTGACCGATGTGCTGACAAATCATGATGTTCGCGCGGTGATTATCAGAGTCGTACACGGGGGCTCTGAATATCTTAAACCTCTCCCCATCAACGACGATAACTTTCGGCAACTGCAAACCCTGATACCACTGGCGCCACTGCACAATAAGGCGGCCATTGAACTGATTGAGCAGCTTCGGAATACCCGATTTTCCATTCCCGTTTTTGCGGTTTTCGATAGTGAGTTTTTCAGCGACCTGCCGGTGCTGTCACAGATTTATGGACTATCCGTCGCACTCACTGAGAAATATCGATTACGCCGTTACGGGTTTCACGGTTTTGCTCATGAGTCCATGGTCAAACACTGGGAGGCAGTGAAGCCCAAGGCCGAACACTACACCCTGGTGACTGCGCAACTGGGAAGCGGCTGTTCCATGGCCGCCATCCGCGACGGCAAACCAGTCGATACCACCATGGGCTTTACGCCCAATGAAGGGTTGTTGATGCGCACGCGCAGCGGAGATATCGATCCCGGTTTGCTGACCTGGTTGCAGTGGCAGGAGGGTTGGACGCCCGAGGATACCGACAGGGTTCTCAATTGCGAATCCGGCTGGCGGGGTTTGTCCGGCGGAATCGATAACATGGCGGATTTGTTTGCGAGCGAACAGTTTCAACACCAGCTGGCGTTTGATTTTTTCCGTTATCGATTCCAGAAAACACTGGGCGCGTATTTCGCCATTCTGGGCGGGCTGGACGGTATCGTGCTTAGCGGCGGTATTGCGGAAAACAACGTCGATATTTGCTGCCGCTTGTTGTCCGGTCTTTCCCACTTGGGTATTGCATTAAAAGAGCCTCTGGTTCAGTCTGCTTTACCACTGATTTTATCGCAACCAGCATCACCAGTGCAGTGTTGGGTGGTGGCCGCCGATGAGGCGGATTCTATGTTGCGCTCCATACAACACCACTTTTCTTTTTAGAATGAATTTCAGTCGTTGACTGATTGAGGAAATTCCATGTATGCCATAGATCAACAAAACGATCATCGGACACAACAGCGGGCAAAGTTATATCGAGATACCTATCCTTCCTTTGCGCGCTGGGCGGAAGGTTATGGTGTGATCCAACACCGGGACGAAACGCAGGTGAGAGTGTTCGATCTTTGCCAGCAACTGCTGTGTACAGGACGGTTTAAACAGATCGATGAAGTGCTGGATATATTGTCTGCCGCAGATCGCCTTGCCAGCGCGTCCATGTGGTTGGTGGTGCATATGACCTATAGCAACAGAGTGGATTTCAGCGGCAGCGCACTCGGGCCATCAGATTTTAAAACTAACCCTCAGGGGCATACCGGCGGCTCCCTGAATATGGTGCCTGCCTATGTGGGCTATATGGCTGCCAATCGCCTGGCCGGTATCACCCGCAGTTGGTTGATGGGACAAGGGCACTGTGTGGCCGCCATCGATTCGGTCAACGTGCTGTTGCAAAACCTCTATCCGGAGCAGTCTGAACGCTATCCGTTGAGTGAACAGGGGCTGACACAGCTAGCGCAGGATTTTTACAGCTACGCCAAAACGGATGATGGTCGCCCCGGCGTTCCTCTGGGTAGCCATGTGAGTCCTCACACCGCCGGTGGCCTGATTGAGGGCGGCTATTTGGGCTTCGCTGAACTGCAATACGTGCATATGCCCTTATCCGGCGAAAGGCTAGTGGCGTTTTTAAGTGACGGTGCCTTTGAAGAACAGCGCGGTAGCGACTGGGCCAGCCGCTGGTGGCGCGCCGAGGATTGCGGGCTGGTGACACCGGTGATGATTGCCAATGGCAGGCGCATTGACCAGCGTTCCACAATGTATCAGCAAGGTGGTTTGTCCTGGTTTTACGAACATCTGGAACACAATGATTTTCACCCCATCGCCATCGACGGGCGTGATCCGGCGGCGTTTGTCTGGGGTATTTTTGAATCCGAAGCGCGGCTGGAAGCCTGCAGCGCGCACATCCGTGAAGGCCATATGCACTATCCGGTGAAGCTGCCTTACCTAATAGCGGAAACAGAAAAAGGCTACGGCTTTTACGGTGCCGGTACCAATGCCGCCCACGGCACGCCCCTACCGGGTAACCCCGGTATTGATGAACACTCCCGCAACTTGTTTAACGAACATGCGGCCAAATTATTTCTTCCGCGAAGTGAGCTGGAACTGGCTATCTCACAAATTGCGCAGCATGAGGCCGATAATCGCGTATCAGAAAAACATCATGCCCTGTGTATGCGCAACGTCATGCTTCAATCTCCCACAGAACCACAATGGCAAACCGAGGGCGACCCGATATCGCCGATGGCAGCGGTGGACGCGCGATTCTGCGAATGGCACCTTGGTAATCCCGATAGGCGGGTCCGTATCGGCAACCCGGATGAGCTGAGTAGCAACCGGATGGGCAAGACACTGGATTTGCTCAAGCACCGGGTGCTGAAGCCAGAACAGGGTGTGGCCGAATCCATTCACGGCTCGGTGATTACCGCACTCAATGAAGAGGCGGTCGTAAACGCGGCGCTGGGAAACAAAGGCGGTCTGAACCTGGTGGTGAGCTATGAAGCCTTCGCCATGAAAATGATCGGTGCAGTGCGCCAGGAAATCATTTTTGCGCGCCATCAAAAAGCGCTGGGGCGACCGCCGGGCTGGCTGTCGGTGCCGGTGATTGCCACCTCGCATCTATGGGAGAACGGAAAGAATGAACAATCCCATCAGGATTCCGCCTTTGGCGAGGTACTGCTGGGGGAAATGAGCGATATGGCGAGAGTTGTGTATCCCGCCGATGCCAATAGTGCTGTCGCCTGCCTCGATGCCTGTTACCAGACCCAGGGTCAAATCTGGGGGATGACGATTCCCAAAAATGACGTTGTTACAGTATTCACACCCAAGCAGGCAGCCCAGTTGGCAGAGCAGGGCGCATTGACGTTGGATAAGACTGACGGTGCACCGGTACAACTGGTCGCGGTAGGCGCCTATCAATTAGGCATTTGTCAGGAGGTAAAACGCACTTTGTCTAAACAAGGTATTCAATGCCGCATAACGTACCTGTTGGAACCGGGTCGCTTTCGCCAACCGCGAGACCTTTATGAGCAGACTTATGTCAGCGATGTGGCTGCCCACACGAGCCTGTTTCCCGATGACATTCGTTTGCGAATTTTTGTATCACACCTGCGACCGGAAATATTGCTCGGTGTCTGCCGCCCTCTGGATCTTGGCGTTGATCGATGTATCGCTTTTGGATACTGCAATCAAGGCGGCACTTTGGATACGTCAGGTTTATTACGAGCGAATCAGTCTGATGCGCAGTCCATTGCCACAGTGGTAAGGCAGCAAATAAACAGAGGATAGGCATGAAATGACTGAAGAGAATGAGCCTCGGCGCCGGTTCCTGATAGGAGCCACCTCCGTTGTTGCAGGTGCGGGTGTGGTCGAAATCGCCGAACCCTTTTCTCTATCTAGGCTCTAGCTGTCAAACACGATTCGACACGATCTACACAGGCAGCCTATCGAGTCCTCAATTAAGGGATATTTACGCCCCGCTTGATGGTTCTATTGTAAACGGGGGAATTAACGTGTTGTTCAAGGTAGTGCTCATCATAGAAGCACGTAAAAATGTCCAACGTGATAATTTTTAAGCTGAAGAATGCGTCAGGCACCGTTTAATACGATGAAACCAATAATAAAACCAATCACCATGTCTGGATAACTTGATACTGGCCAGACCAACACACCGGCGAGAATGGCGCCATAATTGGCGATAAAGTCATTGGGCGAGAAAATCCAGTTGGCATTCATATGTGAGCCGCTGATTTTTTCGCGATGGATTATTGTGAGACAAGCGATGTTGGCTGTTAACGCTTGCACCCGAAAGCCTGTCATCAATCCGGAAACATCCTCACTACACAAAAAGAAACGTCGCACGACCTCACTAAGTACGCTCAACGCGAGCAGCATCTGTAAAAGGCCCGGCAGATGGGCTGCATGTAACTTCAAGCTGCTGGCGCGCCCCACTGCATATAGTGCCAGCCCGTAAACTGCGGCATCTGCGAACATATCTAACGAATCTACGATCAAGCCAGTAGACTACGCTATCCAGACGACTGCTAACTCTAGAGCAAACTTAGCCGCGTTGATACCTAACAACCATTTGAGTGCTCGCGATTCTCGTGCATGATCTACATGAGTTCAACCCTTATTCATTATAAACAGAAATGTGTCGTCGTCGACGACCTTATTACCAGCACTCAAGGCTGGGTCAAAACCCGCCTGCAGGAATCGTGTAGAATTTGGAGATCTTTCTTTAGTATTGTGGTTCTGTTAGACTCACGATTGTGTTTAGGTGGAGTTTATGATTAAACGCTGTTTCATTATCGCAATAACGCTAATGATTGCTTTGCAGTCACTGGTTTCTATTGCCTATGAAGAGCAGCTTCACCACGCGTCAGCACCGCACCATGAGCACTCGTTGGCGTCGGCTGATATCGAAAGAGAAGTGCACAAAAGCAATTCTTCTCAAAACGAGTCTCATCACTCCAGCGCTGATTGTCATCACAACCATAACTGTTTCCATATGGGGTTGGTGATACCACAGACATCTCTTCCTGCTATTGCCGAAGCTTCAGTTGTACTGGTTTATCGAGCCAGCTTGCTGAAAGGCATCCACCCCCCACTGCTGCGCCCTCCGATCGCCTGACACTGCTTATATCTTCCCTGATCAGGGAATAGCTGTTTTTCAGACTTTCGTAGGAGCATTCTCATGCCTGCCAAATTGCCCGTGTATGCGGGGAGATGCGCATTGTCGTATCGTATTTTTTACCTATTGTTGTGGGCGGTTATTGTATATCCGCTCAATGTCACCGCCGTCCACGCGGCAGATAGCACGCTCACCCTGAGCGATGCCATGTCCCGCACCATGGCGCAAAACCCGCGGTTACAGGTCTTTGACCTGCGTCTTGATGGGCTTCAGGGACGCCGAATAACGGCCAACCTGAACCCGGCACTGGAAGTCGGTGCAGAGGTCGAGAACTTTCTTGGTACCGCCGATGCGCGCGGCCTGGTGGGCGCGGAGCTTACCCTGACACTGTCGTCAACTCTTGAACTTGGCGGGCAGCGGCAGGCACGAGTCAGTGCAGTCGATTCGCGGCGAGAACTTGTAGAGGCGGAACGTCGGGCCGAAACCCTTGACCTGCTGGGGCAAGTCACTCAGCGTTTTGTTGCCACCCTGGCATTGCAGGAGAAACTTCAACTTGCCGCTGATGCAATTTCACTGGCTCAGTCGACACTTGATATCGTTACCCGGCGTGCCAATCAGGGCGCTACATCCCAGGCTGAGGTATTGCGGGCCAGGGCTGCGCTGACGCAAAGGCAGATTGAACAGTCACGCCTGCAATCGGAGCTGGTTAGCCGAAAGATGGCACTGGCTCTGTTGTGGGGGGACACTTCGGTAGAGTTCGGTCAGTTGCAGGGTGATCTGTTTCAATTCGGGTCTTCCGACAGTTTTGAGTCCTTGTTCCAGCGCGTCAGCGACAGCCCTGCCATTCAGGTCTATGCCAGTGAACAGCGAGTGCGCGAAGCAGAGATTCAACTGGCCCGTAGCCAGTCCGAAAGCGACATTGGCTGGCAAGTGGGTGTCCGACGCAGGGAAGATACTGATGACTTCGCATTTACAGCTGGATTTTCCGTGCCACTGTTCCCAGTCCAACGTAACCGTGGCGAAGTACGCGCGGCACGAGCGGCCCGCGACGAAGTCAGGTATCGACGCGAGACCACGCTGCTGAACCTGCATTCATATCTGTTTGATGCCTATCAACAAAGGCAGCAAAGCATAGCCGCCGTGGAGCGGATCCGCAACGAGATGCTACCTGATCTGAGCGAGGCGCTAACTCAAACCCGCGAAGCTTATGAAAGCGGGCGCTACAGCTATGTGGAATGGATGGCCGCACAACGTGAATTACTCGCCGCACAGCGTGCTCTGGTCGACACCGCGGCAACAGCACTGCTGAACCAGGCCTTGATCGAACAACTGACAGCCCAGCCGCTGGCTGATCGCTGAAAAAGGACAATCACTATGAAAAACGTTAATTTATTATTTATTCTTGCCAGTCTATGTGCAATGACATCAGCTCCGATGCTTGCCGCACAAGATACTCACGAACATGAAGAAAATGCTGAACACCAGAATCATGAGGCAGCCGGTGAGCATGAAGAAGGTGAACACGAAGAGGGTGAGCAACACGGAGGCCATGAAGAGTCGGAGAGCGCCCACGTGGAAATCTCAGCCAACATGGCTGAGCAGACCGGTATCCGTAGTAGAGAGGCCGGTGACGGCACACTGGTTCGAACGTTGGTGAGTTACGGAAAATTGACGCTGGACCCTGACAGCATAGTACACATTCGAGCCCGCTTTCCCGGGCAGATTGTCAATGTGAATGCAGGCCTGGGCGATAGCGTCGAGGCCGGTGACCGGCTTATTGCTGTCGAGTCTAATGACAGCCTTCAAACCTACACGGTGACAGCGCCCATAAGTGGCACCGTACTGGAGCGCAACGCCAATCTGGGCGGGGTGGCGGCGGAGCAGACCTTATTTACCATCGCCCCGCTTGATACGTTGTTGGTAGAGCTGAAAATCTTTCCAGGTCAACGCCAACAGGTAGCCCCCGGACAGATGGTCCGTATCGATACTGGTGATACTCAAATCGAGGCCAGCATTCGCGACATCCTGCCGCAAGGCGATGACTCTCCCTATGTCATTGCCCGAGTGCCAATTGACAATTCTGATGGCTTGTTAGCCCCGGGGCGTCTGGTTACCGGACACATCGTGGTGGAGCGTATGGAGGCGCCGCTGGTTATTGAGAGACGTGCATTGCAATCCCTGGACAACTCGCAGGTTGTATTCATCCAGGAAGGCAACGCATTTGAAGCACGTCCCGTGGAGCTCGGTCTCACCGATGGCGAGTTTGTCGAAGTCCTGTCCGGATTGCGGGCAGGTGAGCGCTATGTAGTTGACAACAGCTATCTCATTAAAGCCGACATTGAAAAATCCGGCGCAGAACACGCCCACTAAGCCTGGAGGCCACCATGATTGATGCAATCGTACGCTTCTCGGTTGAGAGGCGGTATCTTATGTTATCCCTGATTCTGGTGCTGATTGGGGCAGGGGTCTGGAGCTTCCAGCGCCTGCCCATTGATGCGGTGCCAGATATTACCAACGTCCAGGTACAGATCAACACAGAAGCCCCCGGCTATTCGCCTCTGGAAGCCGAACAACGTATCACCTTCCCGGTCGAAACCGCACTGTACGGGCTGCCGAATCTGTCCTACACCCGTTCGCTGTCACGCTACGGCCTGTCCCAGGTCACCGTTGTGTTTGAAGAGGGCACAGATCTCTATTTTGCGCGTAACCTGATCAACGAGCGTCTTGGCTCCATCAAGAGTGTCCTGCCACCGGGGATGGAGCCAGAAATGGGACCTATTTCTACCGGTCTGGGTGAGATTTTCATGTACACCGTGGATGCTATCCCAGGCGTTCTGCAGGAGAACGGAGAGCCCTGGGATGCCACGGCCCTTCGGGAAGTGCAGGACTGGATCATAAAACCACAACTTGCCCAAGTACCGGGTGTCATCGAAGTCAACTCCATTGGCGGCTACGATAAGCAATATCATGTGACCCCTTATCCGGTAAAGCTGCTTGAGCTGGGCGTCAGCCTCGAAGACGTTGTTGCAGCATTGCAGAATAACAACGCTAATCGTGGTGCCGGTTATATAGAGCGCGAAGGTCAACAGTTGTTGGTACGCTCGCCTGGTCAATTGCAGACCATCAGTGACATTGAGCAGGTGGTGATAGCCAATCGCAATGGCGCCCCTGTCAGGATCGCGGATGTCGCAACGGTGGCCATCGGCAAGGAGTTGCGCACGGGTGCGGCCACCCGCGATGGCGTGGAAACGGTGTTGGGCACCGCCATGATGTTGGTGGGCGAAAACTCCCGCAGTGTTGCTCGCGCCATCGCCGCACGGCTGGAGGAGATCCGTCCTTCCTTGCCGCAAGGTGTGCGACTGGAAACCGTCTATGACCGTACTACATTAGTTGACAAAGCCATCGCTACAGTGGAGAAGAATCTGCTGGAAGGCGCGCTACTGGTGATTGTCGTGCTATTTCTGCTGTTGGGCAATCTACGCGCGGCTCTGATCACCGCAGCAGTGATTCCGCTGGCCATGCTTGCCACTATTACCGGCATGGTGCGCACCGGCGTTTCCGCCAACCTGATGAGTCTGGGGGCGTTGGATTTTGGTCTCATTGTCGATGGCGCGGTCATCATCGTGGAGAATTGCACCCGACGCCTGGCCGAAGCACAGCACGCCAGTGGCGGACGACAACCGTTGAAGGAACGGCTGCAGCTAGTGTACGAAGCGACCTCAGAGGTTATCCGACCCAGCCTGTTCGGTGTGGCCATCATTACCGTAGTGTACATCCCCATCTTCTCCCTCACCGGTGTCGAGGGCAAGATGTTCCATCCCATGGCCGCTACGGTTGTCATGGCGCTGCTTTCCGCGATGCTGCTCTCGCTGACCATTGTGCCTGCCGCTGTTGCTGTGTTCATGACCGGCAAGGTCCGGGAAAAGGAAAGTGCTGTCATCAACGTCTCCAAAAAGCTTTACCGTCCGGCATTGGAGCTCGCGCTAAGGTTCCGTTTGATGGTACTCACCGGTGCCGGTGTGTTGCTGGCTGCCAGTCTGTGGTTGGCGACAACGCTCGGTTCTGAGTTCATCCCGCAACTTAACGAAGGGGATATCGCCTTACATGCACTTCGCATTCCGGGCACGGGTCTGGAGCAGTCGATTGCCATGCAGGAACAGCTTGAGCAGCGTATCAAGGAGTTCCCGGAGGTAGACAAGGTCTTTGCGCGAATCGGCACGCCAGAGGTCGCCACCGATCCCATGCCGCCCAACGTGGCCGACAACTTTGTGATTCTCAAGCCGAACGAGGAGTGGCCCGAGCCAGATAAACCAAGGGATACGCTGATCGCAGAAATCCAGGCGGCGGTGGAAGAATTGCCCGGCAACAACTATGAGTTCACCCAGCCCATCGAGATGCGTTTTAATGAGCTGATCTCAGGGGTGCGGGCAGATCTGGGCATCAAGGTATTCGGTGATGACCTGGATCAGTTGCTTGCCTCGGCCACTGAGGTGCTGGAAGTGGTTGAGTCGGTCACCGGCGCAGCTGATGCCCGACTGGAACAGGTCACTGGGTTGCCCATGCTTTCGGTTCACCCCAAACGCATGGCACTGTCGCGCTACGGCCTGACTGTTGATGACATGCAGGACCTGGTGGCAGCAGGCGTCGGTGGCGAGAATGCTGGCCTGATTTACGAAGGCGATCGCCGTTTCCAGTTAGTGGTCCGGTTGCCCGAAGAAATCCGCCGCGATGTGGATAGCCTGGCGGATCTGCCCGTGCCGCTTCCTGACGGGGGCTATGTACCGTTATCGGAAGTGGCAGAGTTGGAACTGGCACCCGCACCTAACCAGATCAGCCGCGAAAACGGCAAAAGACGGGTTGTGGTTACCGCCAACGTTCGTGATCGTGACCTGGGTGGTTTTGTGGATGAGATCCGGGGACGGTTGGAGCAGGAAGTCGATCTGCCCGCCGGATACTGGCTCGACTATGGTGGCACCTTCGAACAACTGGAGTCCGCCAGTCAGCGTCTTGCGATTGTTGTGCCGGTCACACTGGCAATCATTGTGGCTTTGTTGGTGATGGCATTTGGCTCGATCAAGGATGCCTTGATTATCTTCAGTGGCGTACCGCTTGCTCTGACAGGCGGGGTATTCTCCTTATGGTTGCGAGACATGCCCTTGTCAATCTCTGCCGGGGTGGGTTTTATTGCCTTGTCGGGTGTAGCCGTGCTCAATGGACTGGTGATGGTGGCTTTCATCCGCGACCTGTGGCACGAGAATGGTGACCTGATCAAGTCAGTAACTGAAGGCGCATTGATACGTCTGCGGCCGGTGCTGATGACAGCGCTTGTCGCGGCCTTGGGTTTTGTGCCCATGGCGCTAAACACCGGAACAGGTGCTGAGGTTCAAAGGCCATTGGCTACAGTCGTGATTGGCGGCATTATTTCGTCAACATTACTGACGTTGTTTGTATTGCCGGTGCTTTATACCCTGCTGCACAGGAAAGACAAAAAACTTAAGGAAAGGTGATTGCTTTGCCCCTAGCGACCTTGCCGGGGGCAATTTTCCAGCGACTAGGACGAGGGTGATCCAATGAGTCACGAACACAACCATATGTCCCCGGAATCGAAGGATAAGCGCGTTGCCATCGCCATCTGGGCCAATGCTATTCTGACGTTTGCGCAAATCGGGGGCGGTATTTTTGCCGGCAGCCTGGCGCTTATTGCCGATGCCTTGCATAACTTTTCGGACATGGCAGCGCTGGTCATTGCGTTTGCCGCCCGGAAAATTTCGCGTCGCCCGGCGGACGCCAGGATGACCTTTGGGTATGGGCGAATTGAGGTAGTTGCAGCCCTGATAAACTACACCACCTTGATTATCATCGGGATGTACCTGATATACGAAGGTGGCATGCGGATACTGGATCCCCCGGAAGTCAAAGGTTGGTGGGTCATCTGGCTGGGCGGTATTGCTCTGGCCGTGGATGCGCTGACAGCCTTACTCACCTATTCAATGCAGAAAGACAGCGTCAACATCCGTGCGCTGTTTCTGCATAATCTGTCCGATGCGCTCGCATCAGTCGCCGTGATCATTGGCGGTGTTTTCATCCTGCTCTACGACCTGCGTTGGGTTGACCCTGTCATCACCATCGTCATCGCAAGCTATATTCTTTATCTTGGCCTGACAGAAATCGGTGGAAGTATCAGAACATTGATGTTGGGGAGCCCTTTGAATATTGATACGGACGCTGTCATTCAGGTACTCACCAGGATCGAAGGCGTGGTTGATGTTCATCATGTGCATTGCTGGCAAATGGGTGAGCATGAAGCCTCGCTAGACGCTCATGTAGTCATTGATGCCGGCGCCTGGGATCAGTTTGAGCAGACCAAACATCGGCTAAAAAAGGCGCTGGAGGCGGAGTTCAACATACGGCATTCCACGCTGGAGTTTGAACACCCTGATCACTGTCACCAGGATACCAAGATATATGGGCACGGATAGAATGACACCATAGACTGTGATTGGCTGTGAGGTTGATCAGTTGCTAATCAATGTGAAGGGAACCGTTTGATTGCCATTTTGCCACGGGCTGAGGTTGTCAATTCATTGAGAATACCGCAATCAGGCGTTCTCTTTCCTTTTGAACAGCGTTTACGCAACTCAATGAGCTGGCTCTCTAGCGCACGCATGCTGACAATTTGAGTACGAATCTGAGCCAGATGTTCATCGACCAGCTGATTGATCGCATCGCAATCTGTTGGACTACCATGTCGAAAATCGAGCAAACGCGCTATATCAGCGATTGATATATCCAGAGAGCGGCATTGGCGAATGAATGCCAATCTGTCCAGGTGCCCAGGGCCATAATCGCGATAACCATTCGGCAATCGTGCAGGGTCGGGCAGCAACCCAACTTTCTCATAGTAGCGAATTGTTTCAATCCCTATGCCAGTTGCTTGGCTTAGCTGTCCTATCCGCATGCTCACCTCTATAATTTTTCCAGATAATACCCTATTGACCCTGGAGTAGCTACAGGGTTTTAAATGTCGGCCATTGCCACCAAAGCGGCGTTCTACAAAGCTGACTCCTCCATCATTGATTCAGATGTCAGCCAAAATTGCAGTTCATAAAGGAGCTCTTATCATGCAGTCTTTTTGGTCCCCGTTAGTGTGTGGAGTATTAGTATTTTGTATCGTTCAACCTGATGCGTATGGCCAATCTGATGATGATGAAGATACCCAGGAAGAGGCAGTCGAAGAAATCCTGGTGACCTCTACCCGAAGCCGTCGTTCATTGGAAGATTTGCCAACACGAGTGGAATTAATCTCGGGTGAAGAGCTTGGTGAAAAGGTGAACATGAAACCTGGTGACATCAGGATGTTGTTGAATGAAAGCACCGGCATTCAGGTTCAACAGACTTCGGCGACCACATTTAACTCGAGTATCCGTATCCAGGGGCTGGACGGCCGCTACACACAAATGTTGCGCGATGGCTTGCCATTGTATTCGGGTTTTGCCGGTGGACTTGGGTTGCTCCAGATCGCGCCTCTGGATCTGCAGGCAGTTGAGGTCATCAAGGGCTCCTCTTCTACCTTGTATGGAGGCGGCGCAATAGCGGGTTTAGTGAATCTGATCACCAAAGTGCCTGATTACGAGCCAGAGACCAGCATGTTACTAAATCGAACCTCGGCGGGTGGACTCGATGCCAGTGCTTTTCACGCTTCGCGCAGCGACAAGGTAGGTACCACACTTTTCGCTTCATGGAACGAAAACACTGCCTATGATCCGTCGGATGTCGGCTTGTCAGCTATTCCTCAATTTGAGCGATGGACGCTGAATCCGCGCGCATTTTTCTATCTGGATGATTCAAGCGAGCTGAGCATCGGCATTACCGCCGTTGTGGAAGATCGCCTCGGCGGCAATATGGATTACATCAAAGACAGGCCGGTCGCCGAGCCCTATTACGAAGACAATCGTACCAAGCGGTTGTCAAGTCAGCTTGAATATAGTCGCCCGCTGGGAGAGGGGACTTTAAATTTCAGAAACAGTCTGGGACACTTTGATCGAGAGCTTGAAATGGCCGACTTTGGATTTGCGGGGGTACAAAAATCAAGCTTCAGCGAGCTGCACTACGCGCTGCCGAAGGGTGCTGCCGAATGGATAACGGGCTTGAGCCTGATCACTGAAGAATTTGAACAACAGGACGCCGTACCGGGCTTTAATCAGGATTTCTCTCAGTATACGCTGGGTGCATTCATTCAAAACTCCCGACCGCTGACCGACACCGTCAGTATTGAAGCAGGCGTTCGTGTAGACCACAACGATGATCACGGTACCATTACTCTGCCGCGTGTCGCGTTTTTGTACGAGCCGACGACTGACATCACTGTTCGCGCTGGTGGTGGTCTGGGCTATCGTTTGCCTTCATTATTCATTGAAGAAGCAGAGAGTGTGCAGTTCCGCAATGTATTACCGTTGGACCGCAGCTCGATGAATGAGGAGCAGTCCAAAGGTGTCAACATGGATGTGACCTATCGGATACCCCAGAGTAACGGTAACCTTATTACGCTAAATTCGCTGCTGTTTTACACACGCGTGGACGATCCACTGGAGTTGCAGGAGCAGGGAGATAACCTTGAATTTACGCAACCCGATGGATATGTCGATACGCGGGGCGTAGAGATCACTGTTACAGCCACATACGGCGACTTCAAGCTGTTTCTGGGTTATACGCACGCGAATGTGCGCGAGCACTATGCGGGTACGGTATCCAGAGCGCCGCTGGTGTCAGAACACCGGCTCAACAATGTTCTAATCTATGAGCGCGAAGATGATTTCAGGATAGGACTTGAAGCTTATTACTATGGACCGCAGCGTCTGAGCGACGGTGCCAGAGGTAAAAGCTATTGGGTCACAGGTGTGATGACAGAGAAGACTTTGGCGGAAAACGTAAAGCTATTCCTTAATTTCGAAAACTTTGGTGATACCCGTCAAACACGGTTCGATACTATCTACACCGGCAGCCTATCGAATCCTCAATTCAGGGATATTTATGCCCCGCTTGATGGTTTTATTGTGAATGGGGGTATTAAAGTGTTGTTCTAGGTTGCGTTCATCATAGAGGCATGTACAAATGTCCAATGTGCTAATTTTTAAGCTGAAGAATGCGCCAGGCACCGTTTAATACAATGGCACCAATAATGAAACCAATCACCAGGTCTGGATAACTTGATCCTGTCCAGGTCACCAACACCCCGGCGAGAATGACGCCAACGTTGGCGATAACGTCATTTGCCGAAAAAATCCAGCTGGCCTTCATATGTGCGCCGCTGTCTTTCTCGCGATGAATTATTATCAGGCAAGCGATGTTGGCTGCCAACGCTAGCATCCCAAAGCTTATCATCAATCCGGAAACAGGCTCACTACCCAAAAAGAAACGTCGCACGACCTCACCAAGTACGCTCAACGCGAGCAGCATCTGTAAAAGCCCCGCCAGATGGGCTGCACGTAACTTCAAGCTGCTAGCGCGCCCTACCGCATACAGTGCCAGCCCATAAACTGCGGCATCTGCGAACATATCTAAGGAATCGGCGATCAAGCCGGTAGATTGCGCTATCCAGCCGACTATCAACTCAAGAGAAAACATAGTCCCGTTGATAGCTAACAACCACTTGAGTGCGTACGATTCGCGCGCATGATCTACATCTGACTGCTTCATGGTCTGAGTCAGTTCATCTTCACTAAGTTCACGCACTGATTGCAATTTTGCACCCAGGCGCAATGCTTCAAGTCGTGACTGAATGTCAGATAGTTTGCCACTGTGGACTATTCTAAGGCTGCGATTTTTTAGATCAAAAATAAGAGTCGGAGGTGGTTCAATATGCGCAAATGCCATTCGAACCATCTGCTCTTCAGCGGCACAGTCCATTTTTGGAAGATTGAACTCGCAGACAAATTTGTTTTCTGCCACTTGAAATAAACCCTGTTTTTGCCACTAATTTCTATTCTACCTCACAAGCGAGACATTGATCAGATTGATTCCTAATGCACTAGGTGTCAACTAGGCTTCCTAAATCTAGTGTTATGCCTCACTTTGGCCACAGACAAGGTTTTCAGTATATTTTCGGGCTAGTGCCTCTTCCCCGTATTCTGCGCTAAGTCCTTGTGGGACTTTTGCGGGTTTGGTTGTGCATTGTTGTGCTTTATAGTGCAAAATCACGCAACGGACGCACTATTAAAGTTAATAAAAACAATCATATAGCGCTTGCAATAGGGGCTTCGAACCACTTGGTCGGGAGTTCGAATCTCTCCGGGTGCGCCAAACAACAAAAGGTCCGCTTTATGCGGGCCTTTTTTGTTTGTGGACTTTGGTTAGTGAGAACTCCCCAGTTCGACAAAACGCACTGCGTTTTGGACGCCCGTCAGGGCGCCCCGCAAGGGGTGAGTAATCCGCCAATGCGGATTGCGAATCAATCTCTCCGGGTGCGCCAAACAACAAAAGGTCCGCTTTATGCGGGCCTTTTTTGTTTGTGGACTTTGGTTAGCGAGAGCTCCCCAGTTCGAGCACTCGCTTCGTTGTGGCACGGTGTACCCCTGTTGCAAGTGGCCGAATCAGTATCAATGCTCCAACACCAACCGGAACCCTACATCACGCGCCGACTTCCCACGAAGATATGACGCGCGCAACCAGAATACCAATTGGTCTGTCTGGGTATCCCATGATCCGCCTCGCACCACGCCGCCGCAATTGTTGTCGTTAGTATCCGTTCGATAACAGTCTGAAGTCCACTCCCACACATTGCCATGCATGTCATAGAGCCCGAATACATTTGGGTCGAAACTGCCCACAGGTGACGTCATCTGTCCACTCCACTGGCTGCCACAGTTACGGCAATTGGCCCTGTTTACCTCCAGTTCTCTGCCCCAACTGAAACGGTACCCAATTTCGGCGTGCCCCCTGGCTGCGTACTCCCATTCCGCATCGGTTGGTAAACGGTATCGTTTCCCGGTTTTGTCACTAAGCCACTCAGCGTAGGCCGCTGCTTCAAACCAGTCCACATCGATGACGGGTCTGTCCTCGCGACCGAAGCCAATATCGTGTCGCTTCGCACGCCCGGTGTCCTCGGTGAATTGATCATATTCCAGGAAAGTGACTTCGTACCGGCCGATTGAAAAAGAATCCAGACACGTCTCTCGCAACGGGTTGGCATGATGTTGCATCAGCAAGGATCCGACTTCAATGCACGCCGCCGGCAACTGAACCATCTCCGGCTCAGTTTGCGCGTTTGCCTGTGTCATCAGGACGAGTGTTAAAAACCCAGCTACAGTTGTTTTTAATCTAAACATACGCTTCTCCGCGAGCTCGACTGCAATTAATGCGTGGTTGAGTAGATCAATGCTTGTTGGCTATCACCTCAAACTCTTCGAGGCTCTAAGCGGCCCCAACTGAGCGCGTTTGCCACTTGATATAAGGAACCGGTGATTCTGTTTTACTTCTTTGTCGGTTAATTTATTTCATTTCAACTGCAGACAAGCGGTAGAACAAACCGTACAGTCAGAAAATACTACACTTTTAATTCATTATGCAGCAATATCAGGTGCAGCAATCTATGTTGGAGGAAAAGCGATGGGCAGGATGCTTTCTGTCAAAGAAAGACGATATGTCGATAACCTGTTGAATAAAAATGAGAAACGCGATCCTTTTCTGTGGCCGAGTTGGGGTCCGTGGATTTCATTTGGGCTTGGTGGTTTTCTGATCGTGTTCGTGTGTTTCCTTACTATTTCCAATTTCAGCATTCAAAATATCAATTCAATATTGCTACCCGGCATTTTTTCAGGGGCCGTTTTGGTGATCGGGGGTTACTGGACTCAGTACAAGTCCAGGAAAGCTGAAGGTGATAAAGTTCTCGCCGGAATACTCAGCAAATTAGTGAAATAGACAGGAAGCTGAAGTAGGTGCAGGAAATGTAGTCGCCCAGGCCGTCTACAGGTCTTTCTAGCTTTCACTCTCCAGAACACGTGCAACTGCCTTGGCGGACTCAGTAATGTGTTCCGGGTATCCAATATTAGACATCAATTTGATAGCGTTTCGTGTGGTACAAATCCCCGGTCTGAGTTTGTAGTCGAATGGTTCGGTGACGTTGCCGGTTTCTTCAAAATGCCAAATTCCATACTGTTTACTCAGGAATCTGGTTAGCTCAATGTCGTGAGTCGTTACCATAACAATATTACTCTGAGCCAGGTTCTGAAGAACCGCTGCAGCACCGGCGATCCTCTCGACGGTGTTGGTACCGCGGTAAATTTCGTCGATCAGGAATATGCAGCGCTCGCCCTTAGTGGTTAAGCGAACAAACTCTTTTAGTCTTTCCAGTTCCGAGAAATAGAAGCTTTTCCCCTCTTCGAGTCCGTCTTCAGTCTTTATTGAGGAGTGGATGTTGAGAGCAGGAAACTGTGCGCTGGTGGCGTGACACAGCCAAAGCGCACGAGCCAGAATATAGTTGACGCCGACGGTTTTGATAAACGTGGTTTTGCCCGCCATGTTGGACCCCGTTATCAGGGCTGATGTCTGGGCAGCGGGGTAGGAGTTGGGTACGTAGCTTGTCAATAGCGGATGGTATGCATTCTGTAGCTCAAGCGTCATTTGATCATTGAGCTGTGGGTTGCAAATATCGGTATGTCGGTGAATATACGAAGCTGTGGCGACACTGGCATCAACCGATGCCACTGTGAGGTAACAAAGCCTGGCGGTCTCAAGGTTTCTGTGCACCGAATTGATAGTCAGCGTATACACAAAAAAATCGTAAAGAACGACAAGATTTATGAAATACATGAGGTTGTTAACGATCGCATTCTCGTGGTTCTGACTGACAGAAGCGAGTGTCAAGGCACGACGTATTCTTCGAATCTGCCTGATATTCCCTTTCAGCTCCCCTTTGTATTTGGTTTTTCAACGGGTCTGCAGGCAATCAATAATGCCCAAGCACATTCAATGATTTTGCTCTGGCTTCAAAGTACCGGAATACCAGTAGGCCGGCCATCAGGTAAAAAAGTCCATTAAGGAGAATAAACCCGTACCACCACAAAGGGAATTCGGTTTGCTGGGTCACCAGTTGATTAACTGAATTGGCGGCTGCGGTAAATGGAAGCAGTGACAGGGCGTTCATTGGCCAAGCCGGAAGGCTGACGAATGCGAGCAAGACAAACTGCATGATGCTGGATACTGCGCCGACGCGCTTGTGGACCAGTGCGATGCCGGCTATGGCGAAGCCAAGTCCGTGTACCGCAGGCAAGCCCAGCAGAATGATGCCAAGACTGTGCAGATAAGGAATCTCCAGCCAGCGACCGGTGCTGAACATGGCCAGGAACAACAGGCTTGTGTTGAAAGCAATGGTCGCGATCAGACTCACCAGCATCCGCACGATCAGTAGCCTGCCAAGTCCTGCCGGTGCCATGACAAGCTGTTCCAGCGTGCCCTGTCTGGCTTCATCAATAATCGACTCCGCAGTGGCGCTGTAGGCGAGTACCGCAAACATCCACATGATGTAACCCACTACTACCATATCGAGTTGGTCGGCTGCCATGTCGCCAGCTAAAAAAGTCCTGAGGCCAAGGAAGACAACCATGAACAGTAAATACACTGCGAGCAACCCAACCAGCGTGTCAAACAGATAGCGTCGAAGCATTGTCAGCGCAAAACGCGCTTCGTTGCTAAAGGTCAGCCACCAGAAAGAGATGCCGCCGGTCTTCATTGCTCACCTCCTGCGCTCGCTTGACTGATTGATTCTGCTGCAGGGCTGGACGTACGCTTGATCGTGTGGATAAAAATATCCTCCAGTGCGTCGCTGGTGACGTTGATGTCAATCAGCCTGTGACCTGACTGTTCCAGAGATGCCAGCGCCAGAGACAGGGTATCCAGATCACCGGTTCGCAGCGTCAGTCGCGATGACGTCGCGTTTTCTTCTATGCTCCACTGACTGGTTTCCAGATCCGCTTTGACGCTACCCGAAGGGTGCCCCTGCACTTGCAGATCAAACGTCTTTTGCGGAGAAAACTGGCGGCGTAATTCCTCTACGCTGTTCTGTGATATGACCTCGCCTTGATACAGGATAATGACGCGATCGCAGATGGCTTCGATAAAATCCATGTCATGGGACGTAACCAGCATTGCGCTTAGGCGGGTGTCTACCAGTTGCCGCAACCAGTCTTTCATGTCGCGCACCATGTCTACATCAAGCCCGAGAGTCGGCTCATCAAGCAGGATCAGCGATGGTCTGTGAACCAGAGCGCAGGCTATGGCGACTTTCTGCTGATTGCCTTTGGAGAGCATTCTGACCTGCTGGTCGCAATATTTGTTCAGAGAGAGCCTGTCGATCAGCTCTTGCGCGCGCAGGCACGCTTCGTTGCGCGGCACACCTTTTAGCCCGGCGAAGTAAACGATGTTCTCTTGCGGCGTCAGTCGCCAGTAGACATTCCGTGCGCCCTCCAGAACAGCGCCAGTGCTCAACATGGCTGCCCATTGCTGATGCTCAATGTCCTCACCGTTCACCCGTATTAAACCGGTATCCATGGCATTCAGGCCGCAGATGGATTTCAGCGTCGTGGTCTTGCCAGATCCGTTGGGGCCGAGCACACCTACGATCTCACCCGGGTTCACGCTGAAGCTGATATTGTTCACAGCCTTGACGGTCTCGCCTTTACTTGAGTAGGTCTTGTTTAATCCTGCAACCTCCAATACCGGTACCATTGCCATATCCTTCTGCCTGCGAGAGGAGTGTCAGGTTATGCGGAAACGTGTGGAGGATCAATAACCGATACCCTGTAAAATTCCGAAGTATCTCTTCCTGATACCTTTTGGTACATAATCGGGCTGTTCCATTGCATTCGCCCGGGAGTATCAAAATGGAGAAAAAGCTTGTTCGGCGCCGCCTGCAAAACACTGTGATGTGCTATTGGACGAGATTTCAAAAGTTGTGAATACGACATCAACCGCCACGACACAGTAACCGGAGGTTGCGTTAGCGCTGGCAATCAGGCCGCCGCCCCTGGTCCCGGGCCGCGTCGAAGGTTGCAACGGCAGCGGGCATCTGCTGGTCCAGATCACGAATGCGGCTTTGGGTTGTTGGGTGAGTGGACAGAAACGCTGGTGGTCGCTCTCCGGCCTCGCGCGCCATGTTACGCCACAGAGTGACGCTTTCGCGGGGATCAAATCCCGCCTGAGCCATGTAGTCGAGGCCAAGCCGGTCGGCTTCGGTTTCATCAGCACGTGAGTAGGGCAGGGTCAGCAAAATCTGCGCGCCCGTCCCAATCAGGCCCGGATCCATGCCGGTGGTCTGGGCGAGAACCGACACGCCCAGCTGGGTTGCCAGTTGGTTAGAGAGTCGGGCGGCAGAGTGCCGCGCGGTGACGTGCGCAATCTCATGCCCGATCACCGTTGCAAGCTGGTGCTGATTTTCGGCTGCCCTGAGCAGCCCGCTGAAAATGCCGATCTTGCCACCGGGCAGTGCGAAGGCATTGACCGAATCGTCTTCAAACAGCACCACTTCCCAATTCTGACCGGTATTTACCTGGCTTAGCACGGCATCGGCCACACAATTGACATGGCGCGTCAGCGCCTGATCCCTGCTGACGGTATTCTCCTGCTTGAGCTGGTTAAACGCTTCTTCCCCCATGGCTGCCATCTGGCCTTCGGAAACCAGCAGCATTTGCGAGCGACCAGTTGGTGAAGTAGCACAGGCAGATACCAGCAAAGACAGCAACAAAACTGCGAGTGAAACCGATTGAGACCTTGTCATGACAGACTCCTTGTAATTCAGTGCCAGTAAATAAAATGTAAATCGCGTCGCGAGCGTGAAACCATGAAGAACACAGTATCAGCATTGAGCCAGACTGCCAGTGCCCTAATTGTTTTCCGGGTCTGACGTCTGCTCGTCGTCGCTGTCGATCAGCACGGCTGTGCTACGAGGACGCACCTCTTTGCCGCTGGCCAGAAGATGGACTTTTGTGAAAGCGGCCCCGTATAGCAGGATAAGCGACGAATAAAACACCCACATCAAAATCAGTACCACGGCGCCGGCGGCACCATAAGTGGAATCGGGCGCTTCATAGGCGAGATAGGTGGCGATGGCGTAGCGGCCCAGCGAAAACAGCAGTGCAGTGACCAGCGCGCCGATAAACACCTGCTTCCAGCCCAAAACAACATCAGGCAGAACCTTGAAAATTGCAGTGAACAACAGTGTTATCACCGCTAAAGAGACGACAGCCTCTACGCCATTTAACAGCAGCTCCACGGCGGGAACCACCGAGACAGTGAACTCAAGTGTGGCCCGCAATGCGACACCCAGCATCAAAGACACCAGCAGAATGAAACCCAGTGCCAGCACCAGCATCAGCGAGAAAAAGCGTTTCCTGATAAAAATCAGCAATGTGCTTCGGGACGGTTTGGGTTTGACCTTCCAGATGTCGTTAAGCGCATATTGCATTTGGGCAAACACAGTTGTAGCGCCCACCATCAATGCCGCGATCCCGGCAACTGTGGGCAGGATACCACCGGATTCGACCTGGGAATTGGCCACCGCTTCCTCAACCAGGCTTGCTGCGTCATCGCCCATGAAAGCCTGGAATTCCTCGACAACCCGGCTCTGCGCGGAGGCCTCACCCATGACCAGGCTGGCGACCGTGACGGCAATTATGATGGTGGGAGCAAGTGAGAACAGAGTATAGAACGCGAGTGATCCCGCATAGCTGAAGGCATTGCACTCAATCCAGAGTATCCCGGCGTCACGAAAAATACGCCACCAGTATCGCAGTTTATTCATGATTATTTTCTCAAAATCGGTATTACGGCATCTGGCTCCCTCGATCCAGGGTCACGTCGTCGATTGTCCTGCAGAGCGCCATGCCTTCATCGACCCAATATAGACATCGACGTTGGTAAAGCCCTGGCGTCGGAGTACTGATGCGGCGATGGTAGCGCGAGCGCCACTTCCACACATGACAGTGACGGGATTACCTGGGTCTATGTCTGGTATTGTGTCGGAGAGCTGTCCCACATAAGCATGGCGGGCACCCTCGATATGCCCGCCCTCATATTCATCCTTGGCCCGTACATCCAGCAAGGTCCATCCTTGCGGCGGGTTGTCGAGTCGTGAACGAATCGTTTTTGTGTGCGCAAACTCAAGCGTTTCAAGCGGGCCATTATTGACTGCCAGCGGCATAACTCCACTGAAATAACCATCAATACGATCAAAGCCTATGCGATGAAGGGTTGTCGCAGCGTCCAGTGCCTGACCGTCGTCTCTGGCAATAAGCAGAATCGATCTTTCCGCTGGCAGCAGCCACCCAGCAAAAGCGGCAAGCATGTCGTCGGGTATACAAAGTGCATCCCGTCGATGACCGCCTGCAAAGTCGAATATGCCGCGTACATCCAGACAAATACGCTCGCCGGGATCGAGTAAAAGAGCTGGAGAACACGGTAGCGGTGCAGGCGGCGCTGGCTCCGTACCTAACATATTACAACGTTCCATTTGCTCGAAATAAGGTGGAATATAGTGATGCTCATTCAGCTTTACGTTGATGAACGTGTCTCTGTCGGCGATTTGTAACCGTGGATTGTTTATTCTCTCATGGCCGATAGACGAAAACTCCCGATCAGCCATGCCGGAACCGCAAACCGAGCCGGCGCCATGGGCCGGGAAAATAAGGCACTGGTCGCCAAGCCCGACCAATTTTTGGAGGCTGTCGAAGAGCATGCCCGCAACTTCTGTTTTTCTCTCTGGATAGAAATCTGTTCGTCCGACGTCGCCAACGAACAGTGCGTCACCTGTAAAGACACCGATCGGGCCATTGTCAAAATTCATGTCATAGAGTACAAAAGACAAACTGTCATCGGTGTGACCAGGAGTCTCCAGAACTTGCAACATTGCGCCTCCGATCTCGAAAACCTGACCATCATGTGTCTCCGTTGCATAACGTATAGGCTGTTCAGGGTTTGGTCCATGCCAAACCTCGGCGCCGGTGGCATGTTTCACAAGCGGCGCACCCGAAATCAGGTCTTCATTCCGGTGGGTCTCGAAAACATGCGTAATGATGGCGCCTTCGGCCCGGGCCAGCTCCAGGTAGACCTCGATGTCCCGACGTGGATCAATGACGGCGGCCTCACCATCGGCGCTCAGAAAGTAGGATAGGTGTGCCAGGCCAGGGGTTTTGATTTTTTCAAGTCGCATATCGTTCACTCCTTTGCAATTTCACAGAACGTGTCGCATTAGAACGTATCTCAAGGCGCCCACCTGTCGTTGGTGATATCAGCTGAGACAGGTATTTGCATGAGCTGCCCGTATCTGTAGTCTAAAGTCGTTGAAGTAGACAATCAAATTCTGGTGTACCAAAACCAGGGTATGAACAGCAAAAGGAGCAGAGCGATGCAGGACCCGATTGCCCAGCGTATTGAAAATGCCCTGTGGGGCGCATTCATTGGCGATGCACTGGCCATGCCGGTGCACTGGTACTATGCAACCGAACATATTCGCGAGCACTTCCCCGACGGAGTGGACCGTTATTACCCGGCTCCGCATCCGCACCCTGATGCCTTTATGCTGGGTATGAAGTACCAGCCCGATATAAGGAAATCAGAAGCCAGCGGGCGCGCTTATGACATTCTGCACCAGCACGCGCGATTCTACCGCACCAGCTACAGTGACTTCGGTTTTAATCTGGACGACCGGGAAGGCGAACATGGCAATGCAACCGCGTCGGTGGACGAGCGCATGCACTATCACCATGGCCTTAAGGCCGGCGAGTCGACTCTGGGCGCGGGCCTGTTGCGGGTGCTGATGCGATCGGTCAGCAAACGCGATGGTTACAGCCAGGATGGTTTTCTGGATGACTTTGTTGAGTACATGACGCATCCGCGCGACAACCCGGACCCCTATACCGAAATTTACCTGCGGCGCTGGTTTGAGCACTATAGCCAGGGCGTAGCCCCGGAAAACTGTGCCGAACACCAGCGCCGGGTATGGTCCATCGACAGCGTCGGCGGTTTGATCAGGCCTCTGGCCGTAGCCATGCTGAATCCCGATAACCGCTACCTTGCCACTGGCATGGCGCTGTCTCATCAGCAGTTGACACACCGCTCGGAGATGGTGAGCAGCGGTCTCAGTTTTTTGGTACCTGCGTTACTGCGGTTATTGAACGGGGGTGCTCCGCGCAGCATCTTTCAGTATTTGCTGGCACAGCTGCCAGCCCCGGCGATATCGGGCCAGAAACTGTTCCAGATATACCGGGACAATGACGGTCCGGATAATATTCCGGCTGACGAAACATGGCGTCTGCACATGACATTTCAGGGCGAACCGGCTGCCCTAAAAAGCCCAGACTATTTTGCAACTGCCTGCTACATAGAGCAGGCATTGCCGCTGATGGCGGCTCTTGGCTGCGAGCATGACGGTGACCTGATCAAAACACTCCGGGCCAACGCTGAGGCCGGTGGTGACAGTGTGCACCGGGGACTGGTTTTGGGCATGCTGTTGGGGGCAGGTAGCAGTGACGTGCCGGAGACGTGGAAAACCGGGTTGAAAGATTACCATGAGCTGGCGCAGGAAATTCAGCAGTTCGCAGGCCTTGCGGCACAAGGTAATGGTCACCTGCGACGTTATTAGCTATTTCTTTATGATGATTAAAGCTGCTGCTTGACACAGACTGGCGATCGGTTGGATAAGGTAAGGCGGTTAGGACACGATGACTCTGTTTCGACCAGTCTCTTTGGCTGTGTACATTGCCTTGTCTGCGTTGATCAATAAAGCATCCGCATCCATGTCGCTGCCAGGCTGGTATTCCGCAATACCTATTGAAATTGTGGCGCTAAACTGTTTCTCTTCAGAGGTGAATACCAGCTCCTGGAATCGTTGCCGAAAATTCTCCAGAATTTTTTTGGCTTCAACGGCATCACAATTATTCATCAAAACCACAAACTCTTCGCCTCCATAACGTCCAAGCACATCGGTGTTCCGCAGTCGTTTGCGGAGCAATGTCGCTACAGATGCGATGACTTCGTCGCCAATCGCATGACCAAAGCGGTCATTAACCTGCTTGAAATGATCAATATCCAGCATGGCAACGCAGAAAATTTCGCTTTTGCGTTTGGCAATTCCCCACTCACGCCGTATCGATTCCTTTATCGCAGCATGCTTGAGCAGGCCGGTAAGGCTGTCTTTGGTCATCAACTCAAGCAACTGCCGGGAGCGTGACACTTTGTGCTTGACGGCGGAAATCAGATGCTGGTCTGGCACTGGTTTTACCAGGAAATCGTCAGCCCCGTGGTTTAGCGCAGTGGCTTGATGGTCCGGATCATCCTCGGCTGACAGGTAAATGATGGGCAAGCCGACCCACTGGTCATATTGACGAATCACGGCGGCAAGCGTCTGCCCTTCAATGTCAGGCATTTGTAAGTCCATGAGGATAATGTCAGGGCTGTTCTGTAGCAAGTAGTCGATCACGCGGTCTGGTTCATGCAAGATGTCGACTTGCATGTTTGCGTTGATCATGAGCTGTTGATAGTAACGTGCCAGCAGTTCATCGTCGTCTATGATCAAGACGCGTTCAGGAGGGGCATGCAGTCGTGCAGTCACTTGTTCCAGTCGTGTAATGAGCCTGGGTATGTCCAGTGGTTTGACAAAAAATGCTTCAGCGCCCAGGCTGGCAGCCTGCAGGCGAATAGTAAAATCATCTTTGGCGCTGATAAAAATCAATCGTGATGACGCTCCGGTCAGCATCGAACTTTGTTCCAGTAATTCAGTTGAACGACCTTCGTCGCCCAGTAATACATCCAGTATCAGCACTTCAGGCTGCTCGCTTTCGAATGTATGGATCAAATCCGTAAACGACGTAAAAAGCCGGGCCGAAAAATTGAAAGCCTGAAGATGCGAAATCAACGTTGAACCTAAGTCTGCGTCATCTTCCAACAGCCAGACTTCCGACACCAGAGGTCGGTTGTTGTTGCTACTGCCTTCGTCCTGGGCGTCTGCAGAGGGTTTTGCAGGGATGCCATCAAGTTCTGCAAATG
Organism: Pseudohongiella acticola; assembly: GCF_001758195.1. Lineage (NCBI taxonomy): Bacteria > Pseudomonadati > Pseudomonadota > Gammaproteobacteria > Pseudomonadales > Pseudohongiellaceae > Pseudohongiella > Pseudohongiella acticola. The sequence goes on along the minus strand of NZ_MASR01000001.1, from coordinate 1,040,922 downwards.
TGTCGAGTGTTTCAATTTCGGATATGAATAAATGACACTCACGTGCGTAGCTGTCGCCATCCACGAGTAGAGCAGCCTCGAACTGGCGATGCAATTTTGCTGCCTGTGCACTGAGCGCGGGCAAACCGAAAGTACCCGCCGACCCGGATAGTTTGTGTAGCAATTGGCCGAGTTGTTGCCAATTCTCGTCGCCCGGATCAGATTTTGGCAGCCGGTGCGCCAGGGATTCGATTTGTGTCAGCGTCTGTGGCAGTTTCTCCAGATATTGAATCTGAATTGCCTGCAATTGCCTGGTCAAATTCACAATGGTTTCTCAGCTTTTTCCCATAAGTCACGCACTAACTGCGACAGTGTCATTGGATCGAATGGTTTGGCGATTACACCCACCGCCCCCAGACTTTTGAAGTACTCGATTTCATGTGGCTGTACTTTTGCCGTCATGAACGCAACAGGTATATTTTTTAGCTGAGTACTCTGTCGTATCGCTTGCAACACACTTGGGCCATCCATGCCTGGCATCATAACATCCAGCAATATCATTTGTGGACAAAACGCTTCAGCTTCCTCGACGGCGCGGTCACCGCGTTCACAAAGGCTGACGGTCAACCCACCTACCGCTTCCAGGGCTAGCTTGGCAACGGCCCGAATATCGGGCTCGTCCTCGACATACATGACACGGGTCAACTCGTTCACTTAATGATTCTCCGGGTGCTGTTTATCAATGTTCATTATCGACTTTTCGTATTAAGAGTTCGATGCGCGAGAGCAGCGCCGGTAAACTCAGCGCAGATTTCATTAGCGCCGCGTCAACCCGGGCCCTCAGTTCCGAATCCACATTCTGGCCGGTGAGCAGCATGATGGCGCACAGTGGTTGAAGTTGGCGTATATCTGTTATCAGGTCGGCACCATTGCCATCCGGCATGCCAAGATCAAGTAAAACCAGGTCAAACGCCTGGGTCTGCAAAAGTTCCCTGGACGTTTTCAGGCTGGTAGCAAGGTGGAACCGGAACTCGGAACCAGCAACTTCACGAACTACGCGATGAAGGTCATGGCTGTCCTCTACATGCAGAATACGGCCCTGAGTAGTGGCTGGATTGGTATGGAGCCTGAGCACCTGCAGCAATCGATCGCTATTGATCGGTTTGGGGATGATTTCCAGTTCGGGCTGGTGCTCCAGTAGTTCGAGCTCTCCCTGTTGCACCCGACCAGAAACAACAATGATGGGTACGCTCAGTAGTCCGTCAATTTTGCGTATGCCAGCAAGCAGGTCGATGCCGTCCATGTCCGGAAGACCAAGGTCCAGCGTGATGGCGGCAAAAGATTGCTCCGAACATAACTGCAAAGCTCGATATGCAGTGGACGCCACGGTCACGTGGTAACCCACTTCTTCGAGTAAGATTTTCAGCATGTGTGCGGCATCAACGTCATCTTCGATTACCAGCAGTCGAGGGTCAGACAGAGTATCTGTGTCAGGTTTGGACAAGTTCGACGTTGGCATGCGGCACGGAAATTCAACCCAAAAAATGCTTCCACGTGGCTCGTTTGCGCTAAAATCGATTGTGCCGCCCATTTTCTCGACAAGTTCTTTGCTTATGGCCAGCCCGAGACCGGTTCCGCCTTTGTTGCGCTGGTCTGATGAGTCTGCTTGCGCAAAGCGCTGAAATATCGACTCCCTGAATTCTTCAGAGATTCCCTCGCCCTGATCTTCGACACTGATTCGTACTTGATCCTTTACCAGCTCTGCGTAAAGCCAAACCTGACCATTGGATGGCGAAAACTTGATGGCGTTGGACAGCAGGTTGGCGATCACCTGCTGGAAGCGTTGCTGATCTACTTTGATCTGAACCAAAGAGCAACCTTCACTCTCCCGGATAATAACCTGTTGATCACGAGAGTAATTGTCAATTGACGCTTGTGCCAGTTTCAACTGATCAGCCACGCTGACCCACTGGGAGTCGAAACTCAATTTACCAGCCGCTATTTTTTCAATATCGAGCAGATCGTTGATCAGGCTGGCCAGCCGCTGGCTGTTGTTATGTGCCAGAGATACCATCTCTTGCGCTGGCTGCGAAAGCTCCCCAAGCGTGCCGGATTTTATTAGCCCCAGAGCGCCCGCAATCGATGTCAGTGGTGTTCTTAACTCGTGACTGACCGTTGAGATAAACTGATTCTTGAGCGTTTCATTGCGACGTCGTTCCGACACATCCTCGGCAATGCCCAAATAACCCTGAACACTTCCGTCCTGGCTGGTTATCGCGCTGACCACGGCCTGCACAGGAACCAGATGACCGTCGCGATGCCGGTAATGCAGGTTAATAATCTCTTCGAGGCCCTGCCGTGCTTTCAGTGTCAGTGCCTCGTCGCCGACCAAAGGTCGCTCCAACTCCTCCTCCAGTCTGGCTTCGCGCTCATTTAGCTCATCGGCCAGCAGAAATGCAGTCGGGTGCCGTTTGCCCACCATGTCGTGCGCTGAATACCCCAGCATTTGTTCAGCACCCTTATTAAATAGAGTAATGATGCCCTTCGTGTCAGTGGCAATTATTGCGAATGAGCGCGCTGCAGACAATACAGAGTCAAGCAGATCATGGCTTTGACGCAGATCAGCCGTTCGGGCTTTGATTTCTACATCCAACCGGTTCACCAGATTACGCTGCCAGACCAGGCGCAGGGCCAGGCCCAGCAAAACAGAGAGCAGCATGACAAATAACACGCCGAGCAAGTAATAACGTCCGCCGTAAACCAGGGACTCGTCCCGGGCCTGCACAGCCATTTGCCATTCGCCACCCGGGACGCCGATGGAAAGTACGTTGAGTGGGTTCTCAAAGTGACTGGGTGGCCCGTAAAACACCGGGCCGACCGGTCTGCCCGCAGCGGCGTGCCGCAGTGCCAGCAATCCTGACAGTTCGCCCGAGACAGAGTCCATCAGTCCCAGCAGGCTGTCGGCATCAATGACGGTACTTAGCAGACCCCAATAAGCGCCATCGATCATAATCGGTGCACGATAGAGCAGGCCACGGCCTCCCTGCACCAGATCGACAGGTCCGTTAAATTGGCCTTCACCTGTTGTCATCGCTCGTTCAACAGCCGGCCATTGTTCCGGCAGATCGGCATAACGCAGGCCGACGGCTGATTCGTTGCCTGTCAGCGGAAACACCCATTCGATTTGATTGTCTGGCGCCAAACCGATATTGCGAAAGTGTCGGCCCCGCTCGAAAACCAGTGCCAGGATTCGCTGGATCTCCTCAGGGTCTATATCACCGTTTTTTGCGACAATGTACGACTCGACCCCTGTGGCCAGAAAAGCCGCGGTATTTATCTCTGATTCCAGCAATGCACGCAGGCGGTTGGACTGCTCCAGAATGTCTTGCGCCAGCTCGCTGTTGGCTGCATCCCGGTAGGTTCTGAGGCCCAGTTCCAGCGGTATCATAAGTGCCGCGAACAGGACTAAAACCATTAACATAAAACGCCAGTTGTCTCGGGATACAGTAAATGACATTCGGGTCATGCCCCGGGTTCGTTGCTGGGCCGTGACGGAAATTCCACCATAAACTGCGTACCTGAACCAGGTGCCGAGCGAAAATCAATCTGGCCGTTCATCTTTTCGACCAGTTCCCGGGTTATTGCCAGGCCCAGGCCCGTGCCGCCGCGTTGCCGTGAGTCTGACGAGTCGGCCTGGGAAAACTTATGGAAGATTCGGGTGCGAAACTCATCGGGTATGCCCGGGCCCTGGTCTGACACAATTATGCAAACACTTTCGGCAGCCACCTCCAGTGAAATCAGAACCTCGGTTCCAGCGGGTGAGAATTTGATCGCGTTTGACAGCAGGTTTGCCATGACTTGCTCGAAGCGGACAGGGTCGACCATTACATCCACGTCGTGACCATTGTCGGTAAAGTTCAGACTGACCTGATAAGGCTCAGCATAAGGCTGGTTCTGCTTTAACGTGTTCCGGATCAGAGGTATGAGCGCTTGCCATTGCAGGTTAAAAGGCATCTTGCCTACCAGCAGTTTTTCCATATCAAGCAGGTCGTTTATCAGTGTTAGCAGGCGCTGGCTGTTTCTTTCTGCGACAGACACCATCTCTGCGGCTGGCTCTGGCACGGCGCCAAGTGTGCCGGAACTGATCAGCGTCAAGGCACCGCGAATGGCCGTCAACGGTGTTCGTAATTCGTGGCTTACGGTGGATACAAATTCGTTTTTCATACGATCCATACGTTTGCGTTCGGAGATGTCTTCAATGATAGACCAGATCAGTTTCTTGCCGTCGGCATCATGCACAACCATGCCGTTAAGGAGCACCGGGTAGCGACTGCCGTCCTTGCGCATGTATTCTTTTTCATAGGGGCCGTAACGACCGGTTTGCTGCATGCTGAGCAACTGTTCCTCTTCCTGTGGCGCGTACTCCTCAGGCGTAATCTGCCAATAACTAAGGCGGGTGAACTCTTCCTGCGAATAGCCGGTTGGCGCCAGCATGGCAGGGTTTAATTCAATAAAGGCACCGGTGTCGTAATCATTCAGGGCAATACCAAACGGTGAAAGTTCAAACAAACCGCGCAGCCGCGCCTCGCTGGTATGCAGAGCCTGTTGCGATTTTATTTGAGCACTGACGTCGGTATGAGTGCCTGATATCACCAACGGTTGTCCATCGGCGCTGCGACTGAGCAGGCGGCCGCGATCCTGAACCCAGACCCAGTGCCCCAGCTTGTGACGCATCCTGTAGGTCGTGTCATAGAACTCGGTGTCGCCCTCGAAGTGCGCCGATAGCGCCTGATAGGTTTTTTCCAGGTCGTCCGGGTGGGTCAGCTTCTTCCAGGTATCGATGTTTGTGGGTAGCAGTTCCTCAACCGTGTAGCCAATAATATCTGCCCAGCGTTCGTTAATAACGGTGCTGCCGGCCTGGACATTCCACTCCCAGGTGCCTGTGTTGGTCCCGTAAATGACAGACGCCAGTCGCTGCTCTGCCAGTTCCGCTCGTTGCAGTTGTTGTTTGATTTTGATCTGGCGCAGCTCCAGCTCTACAAGGTCGGCGAGATCGCGCAGCATCTGCAGGGACTCGCTGGACAGGGTTTTGGCTTCCGGGTGTATCAGGCAGAGTGTGCCGATTTTGCTGCCATCAACCCGGACCGGAGCGCCCGCGTAGAATCGTATATTCGGGGCATCGGTAACCAGCGGGTTGTCTGCAAAGCGGGCATCGCGGGAAGCGTCTGGGATAACAAAAATATCATCCTGCAATATCGTATGGCCGCAGAACGAAATATTTCGATCAGTTTGGGTGGCATCCAGGCCCTGGCGGGATTTAAACCACTGAATATCGTCGGCAACCAAAGACAACAGGGCGATATCGACGTCAAACATGCGCTGAGCGATCCGCGTAATACGGTCAAAACGCTCCTCTTTTTCACTGAACAACAAGCCGGTTGACTGCAGGGCATTCAGGCGTGTTGATTCATTGTTGGGTATTTCCGGTGATTTCATTAATGCCTCACGCGCCAGCCTGCCTGGGGATCTCTGGATTGTGTCACATACGGCAATAAAATCCAGTGTGTTGGTATGTGAGGCGGTTCAAGTGCCTAAGGCTTGCTCGCGCTGAACCAGTCGGCCAAGGCAACATCGTCTTTAAACATGGGTCTGGCGCGCAGGAATCCCTGATAGCAATTGCAGTTGATGTCTTTCAGGAAATTGAGCTCCTCAACAGTTTCAATGCCTTCCGCGACGACATTCATGTCCATGTCGTGCCCAAGATGGACCATTGTGCGTAACAGGCTTTCGTCATGCGATTCGGACCACTCGGACACAAAGCTTTTGTCAATTTTTAATGTTGACGGTCTAATTCTGTTGAGGTAACTCAATGAGCTGTAACCGGTGCCAAAGTCATCAAGAGCCAGTTTTACGCCCATTGCCCGTAATATGTCTATTGTCTGAATGGCAGTCTGCCAATCTGCCAATAACGCGGTTTCTGTGATTTCAAGTACAACGCTGTCCGGTGTTAACTGATAAATATTAAGCAGATTTTTCAGCGCGTCGATAAAATCCGGTTTTTGAATGTCCAGGGCAGACAGGTTGATGGACATAAACAGATTGCTATGCGTTTTTCGCCAATGTGCGAGCTGTTTCAGAGCAGTCTCCAGCATCAGCAAAGTTAACTCTGATATGAACCCCTGTTCCTCCATAACCTGCATGAAGGCGCCTGGTCCAATCAATCCCCTACTGGGGTGTTGCCAGCGAGCCAGCGCCTCAAAACCGATCAGCGAACCATCCTTGAACGAAAAAACCGCCTGGTAGGCAGCGGTGAATTGATTTTGCTGTAAGGCGTGCCTGACTTCCTGTGCGAGGTTGAAACGATCCCGCTGATGATCCTCCAGCGAGGCATCAAAGTATTTCACGGTTGGTGCGCTTGATCGTCGTGCAACAAACAAGGCGCTGTCCGCATGGCGTATCAAATCATCAGCAATTTTTGTATCCAGCGTTGTCATGGCGATGCCAATATCTGATGACAGGACAATCGTACGCTGGTCATCAAATTGCATCGGTTTTCTGGTGGTGGCTGCGAGTGATTCTGCCAATTGTGTCACTGAGGTAGCTGTCGCCCCCGTGCCGGTCATGATCAGAAATTCGTCGCCGCTTTCGCGGCCCAGAATACCGTCATCGTCAAGACACTGTGACAATTCCCATGCCAATCGTTGTAACACCTGATCGCCAGTGATGCGTCCATAAACATTGTTCACGGTATGGAAATCCCTGACGTCCAGCTTCAACACGGCGAATGTCTGGTGCGATTGCAGACTGTCAAGGCGGCTCTGCACTCGTGCACGAAAGGAGCCCAGAGAGTGCAGGGCGGTGAGTGGATCCCGCTGTTGTTCGATGCCACCATGTGAGGAAGCGACTGAGCCAGGTGAGCGTTGACGACTCGAACGGGATTTGACAAGCATGACCAGGCGCCAGGGTTCGATGGGTTTGGACACATATTCATCGCTGGTCAATCTGGCACATGCCAGCTGGGTGTCAATATCATTGGCGGCAGACATAAACAGCAAGGGGACGTGGCTGAACTTTTCATGCTGACGGATCAATTGCCCCAACTCAATGCCGTTACAGTGAGGCATGTGGACGTCTATCAATACCAGGTTAGGCAGCTCCTGATTCAACAGGAAGAGGGCGGAGGTGGCCCCTGAGGCGGTTTGAACGGCAAAGCCCGCCTGAGTCAGTGTCGACTTGTACAGCCTTAGCAGGTCAGTATCATCATCTACAAGCAATACGCGGCAGGGGTTCTTTGGGCCCAGATTGAGCTCTGAATCCAGTAAATGCAGCAGCCGGTCTTCGTCCAGGGGCTTGCTGAGGAAGAAATTACCACCGGCCCGGACAGCGGCGAGACGCAACTCGAACGAATCGTAGCCGGAAACAAAAATCACCGGAATGGGTTCACCGTTGCGTTGACGCCATTCAAGCACCTTATTGGCACCGGCGAAGCGCTTGCCAAAAAAATCCATATCGACGATAACCGCTCCGGGGCGGTAACGCTCGATGCAGCTAACAAAGGCGTCCAGGGTGTCAATTCCATGCACGGTATACCCGGTGCTTCGCAACAGGTGACTAAGCATTTTGCAGAAATCAGTGTCGTCGTCAAAAATCAGTATGGTTGCAGCATCATCGCCGGCCGACACTTGGTGATGATGAGAAACTGGAGTGGATTCGTTGCCATGTGCATGTGACGTGTTGGTGCGAAGGCAGTCAAGCAGATCGACCACGTGTTGATCCAGGGTGTGGCTGAACTCCGGGGCCGGTTTGGTGGCAGCAGAATTACAGGCCATTTCCAGGCCCTTGGCGACGTGTGACAGCGAGTCGAATCCGTATGCCTTGCCCGATCCAGCCAATCGATGGGCGATACTGGAGATTTCCTTCAACGTTGCGGACGTCGGAGAGTTTTGTAGCTCTTGCCAGCATTGCTCAAGGTTTAAACGATAGTCAGCCAGGTGTCGTTGATACTCCTCACTGAGTACGGCTAACTCTTCATGGAAACTGGAATGCATAAACTAAATCCGCTCAGCGGCTCCATATGCAAAATCTGATAATTACATGACAGTATGTCAAAGTTCAATCCTGGCCAAACACAAATCCATGATCTCTATAATAGAAGAGCAGAGTAGTGACAAAAATGTGATCTTTGTCACAAAAGGGGGCGCTCGAGGCAAGCTCGGCAATCTCTCTCAAGCCTGTGACGCGTATCTAGAGGTTTTGCTGTCATAGCCGCAACCTGAGCATTTCCGGGCTTGTCTCACTATTGCAAAAGGACCGCCCAGCTTGCTTAGCATGCATGGATGCCTTATTCTTGCGTGTACCTAAATGTGGCTGCGTTGCTGCCTGAGATGACGACTTTCGGTTTTCTCCGTGGTCGTTGTGCGGCATCGAGTCAAGCGATTCATAAAAAGAAAATAGCCTGAATTCAGGGAGTTACGAATGATTAGAACTAAGCGTGTGATATCGGCGCTGGCGCTGGGCGTCAGTTCGCTGGTCTGTTCAACTGCGGTCTGGAGCCAGTCCGGCACAGACGTTTCTGCTGGAGACTGGCCTGATTACAACGGTAATATGGCCGCTCAGCGCTATTCGCCACTGGACCAGATCAACGCCGACAACGTCAACTCCCTGGAGATTGCCTGGCGTCTGCCCACAGGTCTGTTCGGCTCTCAGCCCGAATTCAATGCCACCTTTACACCGCTGGAAGTTGATGGCGTGTTGTATACCACCATTGGCGCGCAGCGTGACATCGTGGCCCTGGACGCCGTAACCGGGCAATTGCTGTGGCAATGGCGTGCGCAGGAAGGTGAGCGTTTCGATGCCGCGCCCCGTAAAGGTTCTGGCCGTGGCGTGGCGTTCTGGCGTGATGGTGACAAGCGTCGTGTACTGACTATTACACCGGGTTTCTTCCTGGTGTCTCTGGATGCAGATACCGGTCTGCCCGATCCCGAATTTGGTAACAATGGCGTTATCGACATGCAGGAAGGCCTGCGTCTGGGCGAAGGCCGTGAGGACATTGATATCGGTTCATCCATGCCGCCCTTTGTCATGAACGATGTCATTGTTGTGGGTCCGGCCATGGCCGTGTCCATGCGTCCGCCGTCAATGGCCAACGTCAAGGGTGATGTGCGGGCGTACAGCGCCAGCACTGGCGAGCATCTGTGGACATTCCACACGATTCCGCGTCCGGGCGAATTCGGGTATGACACATGGTTGGAAAACAGTGCCGATTATACCGGTAACACCGGTGTCTGGGCGCCGATGTCAGGTGATCCTGATCTGGGCATGGTGTATCTGCCCGTGGAAGCCGCAACCGGCGACCGTTATGGCGGTGACCGTCCAGGCGACAACCTGTTCTCCAGCAGTCTGGTGGCGGTGGATATTGCCACCGGTGAGCGCCAGTGGCACCAACAAATGATTCATCATGATATCTGGGACTGGGACAACCCCGCTGCGCCAATCCTGGCCGATCTGCCCAACGGTCGTGAGATCGTCATGCAGGTGACCAAACAGTCATTCGTGTATACCTATGACCGCGCCACCGGTGAGCCCATCTGGCCAATCGAAGAACTGCCTGTACCAGCCGGCGATGTGCCGGGCGAGTGGTACGCGCCAACTCAGCCTTTCCCGACCAAACCGGCCGGCTTTGATCGTCAGGGCATTACCGAGGATGATCTGGTGGATTTCACACCGGAAATCTACGCGGCTGCGCTGGAAGCCATCAAACCCTTCCGTCTGGGCACAAACCTGTATTCTCCACCGTCTGTGAAAGATGCAGCCGATGGCACTCAGGGCACGCTGAGCCTGCCATCTGCGACCGGTGGTGCGAACTGGGAAGGGGCGGCAATGGACCCTGAAACCGGCATGTTGTATGTGCCTTCCAGGACAGTGGCGACCGTTCTGTCGGTGGACAAAGACCAAAATTCGGATATCGACTTCAGCATGGCACTGGGTGTGCGGGTGCCGCGAGCCATGGGCCTGCCGATTGCCAAGCCACCGTATGGCCGCATTACCGGCATCGATATGGTTGAAGGCGAACACGAGTGGATGATTGCGAACGCGGATACACCCGCATCTATCGCTAACAATGCTGCACTGGAAGGTGTCGACATTCCCCGGACGGGCGTTGAAACCCGCTCGGGCCTGTTGCTGACAAAAACCCTGCTGTTCTCGGGTGAAGGCACTGGTGGTGGTCCGACACTGCGCGCACATGACAAGCAAACTGGCGAGATTGTTGCCGAAATCGAGATGCCTGGCACTCAGACCGGTCAGCCATTTACCTACGCGCATGAAGGCAAGCAATACCTTGGCATGGTTGTCAGTGAACGAGGCAATCCATCCGAACTGGTTATTTATACGCTTCCGTAAAGTGCTATAACGAAATTGTGATACCAAGGAGTAGAAGTAATGAAACGTAATAAATTCACTCAGGCGGCGCTTGCGCCGCTGCTGCTGGCTGCCTCTGTATCGGCCCAGGCAGCGACATGGGAAATCGACCCCGAAGACTCAACAGTGATCTTCAAATATTCGTACTCGGACACCCCGTACCAGGGCGAATTCCGCAATGTACAGGCGACGTTTGAAATCGATCCACTGAGCCCTTCTGAGTGCAAGATTGACGTTACCATCCCGATTGAGGATCTGTACGTAGGCGACGAGGAAACCAAGAGCTACATGTTCGACATCGAACTGTTTGACGTAGACCAGTTTCCAACGGCCACCTTTGTCGCTGATCAGTGCGAAGTGACTGGCGTTGACTCGTTCACTGCCAAAGGTATGCTGACGATTCGTGACCAGACTCATCCCATCGACTTCCCGTTTGACCTGGATATTGATGGCATGCGTTTTAATCTGACCAGCGAAGTGACTGTGCAGCGCCTGGATTACGGTGTTGGTCAGGGTTATTTTGCCAATACCTCGGCCATTCCGAATGACATCGTGATTGAAGTCGATGTTTACGCGGATATGTTGCAATAACAGGGGTCAACACCAAGGAAATTTCCATGCTCGCAAATATGTTTAATAAATACCGCCAGTTCTTGCTGGTGTTGGCCGGTTCTGCGGTTCTGGTGTCCTGTGATCGATTGATCACGCCGGATTTTGAGACCAGTGTCGCCGAACTCAGAGGTGGTCAGTTCACGCTGGACAAGGAGCACGCCACCTTGATCTGGAAAGTGGACCATCTGGGATTCTCCCGCTACATCGGTCGCTTTGATGATTTTGACGCCACACTCGATTTCGATTCTGAAAATGTTGAGAATTCCAGTCTGGAAGTGATCATTGAAACAGCGTCCCTGGATGTCAATAACGAGGCATTCGCGGAAGATCTCCGCGGCTCTGACTGGTTTGATGTGGAGAATTTCCCGCAAGCAGTCTTCAGAACAACGTCTTTTGTTGAAGCCATTGATGAGGATACCTTTGTTTTTGAAGGTGACCTGACGCTTCTGGGGACTACCGGACCTATGACCATGACGGTTAACTTTAACGGCGGTGGGCGTAATTTCCTGACGCGACGTTACACGCTGGGCTTCTCCGCAACTGCCGAGTTCCAGCGATCTGATTTTGGTCTGGATAACATGGTTTCATTTGGTGTCGGTGACGATATCCAGGTAGAAGTGCATGTTGAATTCCAGGATTCCTCACTGTAGGAAGTTCCTGAATTGAGTCCGGGGCGACCGCCTGGTTGCCCCGGATATTTCCCTCTCTATCCCTGCCGTAGGCTTTCCATTCTGTTATTCTTTGTACTCCAGCTCTGAACGATCTACGTTGTTCGACGTAGTTGCTTTCTTTCTCTAGGCTAAAACACGCACTCGATGTTGGTGCTGCGCGTAACTGCGTATGTGTGCCTTTTTATAAGTACTCCAGCGTATTCTTCTGAGTTGTTTTGTGCGGTAAATTTAAACTATTTGGGTAGCTTTGTTTTTTACTTATCGGTATTTTTGTGCCTGTAAGTGACTAGTTTTAAACAATAAAAAGTAAATTATTGTGCACAATAATGTGATCTGGCTGCCATTTTTTGCCCCGAAATGAATCGTTCTCCGGTTATGTTTTTAGATCAAATATTTTAAATTACTGAAAAATATTAACAAAATTTTAGTGGCACACATATTGCTCTCCCCTCGGTGTTAGCCCTGGCCAGTTGCATTCATTGAACTGGCAGGCACATAAGACACAACAACACTTGAGCCAGATACTGGCGGTCAACTGCTAGAGATACCGGGGGGTATGACACCTAATGAACACGAAGCCACACAATTCCTTTGCACGACGTCGTCTCACTGTTGCGATCGCCATGTTGGCGGGCGTTGCCTCAACACCGTTTACCTACGCACAACAATCGGACACACCTGTTATCGAAGAGCTGGTTGTCACCGGCAGCCGCATCCAGCGCGTAGACAATGCGACCTCCACACAGCCATTGTCTGTTATTAGCGCAGAAGACCTGTCCAGTTCGGCCACCGTGGATATTGGTGAGATACTGAACGAGAACCCGGCGTTGCTGTCATCGGTTACCAGCACAAACTCAATCGGTGGTACTGCTGCCAACAGCACCCGCTCCAGCAACGTTGGTGGCAGTGCTTTGAATTTGCGCTCCCTGGGTTCGCAGCGAACGCTGACACTGGTCAATGGCCGCCGCCACGTCTCTGGGATTGAAGGTACATCCTCAGTGGATGTCTCAACCATTCCTTCGGCATTGATCGAACGTGTTGAAGTGCTCACTGGTGGTGCTTCGGCAGTTTATGGTGCTGATGCGGTCACGGGTGTTGTCAATTTTGTGTTGCGCGACGATTACGAAGGTGTAGATATTGATTTTCGCACGGGTATATCGGGTGAAGGCGATGCCAATACGCTGAGCCTGCGTGCATTGATTGGTCAGAATTTTGATGACAATCGCGGTAACTTTACCGTGTCGTTACAGCATGACTCCAGCGATGGTCTGCGAGCGGGAGATCGTAGTTTTCTTGCCAATGACGGACGGGCCACAGGTGATGTAAACCCGGCGTTTCGCTTCCAGCAGGGCGATATTACCGCGGCTAACACGCCTAACCTTGCGCAATATTACAATTTCAACAACACCGGCCTGTTTCCCTACGGCCTGCGAATTCCAAGTGCCGCTACCTTTGCCAGCAATTATCAGAACGAATTCGGTACCGCACCTACGCTGACCGCCGCAGAGCAGGCATTGTTTGACCGACCCTCAACGTCAAGTCCACGCGCGCTTTTGCCCGGCAGAACTTTTAACATTACCTCACCCTACGGCGTTGTCGCGCTGGGCGACTTTGGTACCTCGGTACCGTTGGGGCAGGAGCCTGACCTTAATGGTAATGGCACCTCCGACTGTCTGGACAGCTTTACCGGTTACAATTCCAGTCTGGATGGCGCAGGATCGTACGGCGCAGTTGGTGGCTGCTGGGTCATAAATGAAGCTGGGGAGCTGGTTTCTTATGAGGACGGTCTGGTCACGGGTAACTTCAACCAGTTTGGTGCGGCGCAAAGCTATATTGCTCCGAACCGGCCATTTGTCATACCGCAAGACGACAAATACTCGATCAACCTCAATGGTCGTTATGAGCTGTCGCCGACAATGGAGTTGTTTGCGGAAACCAAGTATGTGTATCACGAAGTAGTGTTTGGTGGCGGCGGCAATCAGGCTACCGACCTGTTGTATGCTGCACCTGATAACCCCTTCCTGCCAAGTCAGTTGGCCTCGTTTGCCAATAATCCTGGTGTAGGTTTTGTCGGTCCTGGCGGTTTGTACATCAACCGCGACTCTGATGACTGGGGTGACAACGAATCCGTCAACCGTCGCACCACCGTTCGTTTCGTTGGCGGTTTGCGTGGCAGCCTTGATCAATGGGGCCTGGACTACGAAGTGGCAGCCAACTACGGTAAATTCAATCGTCATTACAAATCACCGTTCACGCCGATTACCGATCGTTTTTTTGCGGCAATTGACGTCACCACCGATCCGGCGACTGGCCAGCCTGTATGTCGTTCCGATCTTAGCGCAACGGCCTACCCGAGAACGACCCCGTTCAACTTCCCTGCCTATCTGGGCGGTGGTGCATTATCATCATTCTTCAGCTTCCAGCCAGGTGATGGTCAGTGCCAGCCCGCCAACCTTTTTGGTGGTAAGGGATCAATCAGTCAGGAGTCCATCGACTTCTTCACTTACACACGCACCGTTAAGGAAGAAATTGAGCAATCTGTTATCAGCGGCTTTGTCAGCGGTAATAGCAGTGAGTTCTTTACCTTGCCTGCCGGCCCGGTTTCCTTTGCTTTTGGCGGTGAGTGGCGTGAAGAGACCAGTGCACAAGAGTATGACAGCTATGACCAGGGCGTCCTGCCGGTCAGTGGTGTGACTGTTGATGGCGTTGCGTTTGAGGCGGGCGACTGGATCGGTGACGTAAGCAATGCCCAGAGTCTTGGTGGTTCGCCCGGCAACCGCGCATTGAGCACCAGCGCGAGCTACGACGTGTGGGACATCTTTGGTGAGTTTGAAATCCCATTGCTCAGTAACCTGCCCCTGATCGAAACGCTGACATTGGACGGTGCTTTCCGTCGGGCGGATTATTCAACCTTCGGTGAAAGTGATACCTTTAAAGTGGGTGGTCTTTGGGCGCCGGTTCAGGATATTCGTTTCCGCGCCAATTACAGTAAAGCGGTTCGAGTGCCAAACCTGTTCGAACTGTTTTCCCCGGAGCAGGGTCAAAACTTCCGCCCGAATGACCCTTGTGATGTTTCGCAGCTGAGCAGCGCTCCAAATCCAACAACGCGTCAGAACAACTGTGTTGCAGACCTTCAGTCAAAAAATGTCCCGAACGAGAATATCTTTGACGCCAGCGGCAACTACATATTTGTGGATCCGCTATCAGCTGGTTTCCCAGGTGTTATTGGTGGTAACCCCGACCTTGAGCCGGAAGAGGCAATTACCAAGACCTTTGGTGTTGTTGTGCAGCCGCGTTTCATCGAAGGGTTGACAGTCAGCCTGGATTACTGGGATATCGTGATCGAAGACGCCATCTCGGAAATATCGGCGCAGAACATTGCCACCAGTTGTTACGACTCACCTTCACTGGACAACCCGTTCTGTGAACTGCTGGATCGTAACCGCGAACCAACGTCCGCGCAGTCAGGCGGTTTTACTTTCCTGCGTCAGGTACAGCTTAACTTCGGTGAAGCCAAGGCAACGGGTGTCGACCTCAATGTTAACTACGGTTTTAATATCGGCGATTATCAGATAGGTCTGGGTGGCGCAGTAACGAAGCAGCTTGAACTGGAGTTCATTGAACCGTCAAACCCGGGTGAAGAAGCGGTGGTCGACGATGATCTGATGGAAATGAATCGTCCAGAGTGGGCAGGGCAATTGAACTTCAGTGTTGCCACCGGTCCGTTCAGTGTTTCTCTGCGATCCCAGTACCTGAGTGAAATGGCGCTGACCGGTCCCATCGAAACCGCAGTTCAGAACTATGGTCCTGGCATCTTTACGGATGAGTTCTTTTCTCACAACTTGTCAGGCAACTGGGACTACAGCTCTACCGTACGGATCTATGGCGGTGTCAGCAACCTGACCGATGAAAAGCCCTTCGCCACTGAGCGTAGTTATCCGGTCAGCCCGGTTGGCCGAGCTTACTATCTGGGTATCAATGTGGCCCTGTGATGCAAAGTCACAGGCCGGATAATTCAGGAAATTTGGTTGAGTAAACCAGTGGAGTAGTAAGTGCGTCGCCTTGTCTGTCATCGCCCTGGTTTTATGGGGAGATGACAGACAAGGCCTCGCCACCTTCTGCAGTAATTCAAAGGACCTCGCATGAAAACAACACAGACATGCATATCTCGTATAACCCTGGCAGCAATCGGGTTGCTTATGTACACCCTGTCGATACCACTGCTGGCACAGGATGATGACGAAGAAGAACGTGAACCTATCG
This sequence comes from Pseudohongiella acticola, assembly GCF_001758195.1. Classification (NCBI taxonomy): domain Bacteria; kingdom Pseudomonadati; phylum Pseudomonadota; class Gammaproteobacteria; order Pseudomonadales; family Pseudohongiellaceae; genus Pseudohongiella; species Pseudohongiella acticola. Next base: position 1,024,978 of record NZ_MASR01000001.1, on the reverse strand, counting down.
AATTCCCGAGCTCGCTGGACGAAAAACTGTCCACGCTCACCGAAGCTGAAATGGAGTTTTTAAGCACCGGTCCCACGCGCCGGTTTGCCAGTACTCCAGAGTTGTTGATTGAAGCGCTTGAAAAACGCACAGCGCCTGAGGTGCGCGCCTATGTTGATGCCATGATCTGGGTGACAGAGCAGCAAGCGTTTCAGGAAGGCGTGGACCTTGATCATATCCCGCTGAATACGGATAGCCCGGACTTTAATGCCTATGCCGTACGCCGACCGCGTAGTTTTGATCCCGATCGCGAGCCGGGGCCTATCGACCTGTCCCGTTATGGTGGTCGTAGTGGTATTCCAACCTTTGCTGGCGCACCCATCGCACTGACGCCTGAAGATCTGATTGCCGGCGACGTTGATGTCGCCATCGTTGGTGCCCCCCTGAACATGGGCTCTGGCTGGCGTGGTGCTCAACACGGTCCGTTGGCTCTGCGACTGATTGGTCGGGTCGGTGGTAACGACCAGTACACCCAGATCAGCCCCAGCCGCGAGCTGAATATTGTCGACTACGGCGACATAGCCATTGATCAGGACAGCACCGAGCGCAGCATGCAGCACGTGCGTGAGATTGTACGGGAGATTGCAGAAACCGGCGCCGTACCGTTTATTGTGGGCGGTGATCATTCGTTGGAATATCCCAACGTCGCAGCATTGGTCGATGTTTACGGCGAAGACAATCTCAGTGTGATTCACTTTGATGCTCATTACGACGTAGGTCGAGACCGCGCCCACTTTATCGATCACGGTCAGCCTATCTATCGCCTGTTGGCAGATGGCCACATAAAAGGCGGTGACTACATCCAGGTCGGTCTGCGCTCTGGCAGTCCCAGTGAAAGTGGCTACAAATGGATGCGTGAACAGGGGTTCAAATATCATTCCATGGCTGAGGTTGAACGCTATGGCTGGGATTATGTGCTGGAAAGAATACTCAGCGAAGCCAAGGCCGATGGCCGCAAGCTGCACATCTCCTTCGACGTTGATGTGCTGGACCCTTCGTATATCGCTGGCACGGGTACGCCGGTTTCCGGCGGACTGACACCGCGCGAAGCCATTCCCATCATTCGCAAGTTATGTGCACAGCAGGAGGTTGTCGGTTTCGACATTGTTGAGATTGCGCCAGAAATAGATCCGACCTATGTCACCAACCTGCACAGCGCCGCGATCGTGCAGGCCTGTCTGATTGGCGTTTCCATGCGCAAGCTGGGTTTTGATCCGGACTACCTGAACCCGATCACCATTGATCACGCACAGGACGACTATCACGTTCAGAACCACGAGCAGAACAACGAGGAGAATGCGCCATGATACACAGGACTGGATGTCACCTTATGTCGGCGCTGGCCCTGAGTGTGCTTGTGTCTGCCTATTCCGCAATGGCATTAGCCCAGGCTCGTATTCCCGCTGATATCAGAGCCAAATTTGAATTGTTAACAGAAGAGCAGGTTGCTTTTCTGGGCACAGAACAACCGATGCGCGTGATTGCGACGCGGGAGAAGCTGTACCAGGATCTTGAGCGTCGAACGCCTGAGCAAGTTCAGCAGTACGTCAGTGACATGATCGATGCAGTCGAAGCACATGCTTATCGGCCCGGCATCGACATGGCAGAAATACCGCTGAACCCTGAAGCCAGCCGGTTCAACAGTTTTAAAGTTGTGCAGCCGGAGATCCTGAAGGAGCGCCTGCGTGATCCGGGACCCGTCAATGTGCATCGTTATATCAATCAATGGGCAGGTATCCCTACTTTCGCCGGTGCACCTGTTGCGGTCACCCCCGAAGACCTGGTCGCGGGCAATGTGGAGGTAGCGATTGCCGGTATTCCGCAAAGCATGAGCAGCGGTAGTCGTGACGGCCGCAATGCACCCAACGTGTTGCGGGCAATGCATGTGGCCGGCAATCTGGATGTTTATGCCATGGTTGACCCCGGCGCTGTCCTTAATATCGTTGACTATGGCGACATCTCGGTCGACAGGATGAGCCTGGAGCGCGGGCTGGATCATGTCTACGACATGGTACTGGAGATAGCCAATACCGGTGCGGTGCCTTTTCTGATTGGTGGGGACCACTCCCTGATGTACCCCAATGTGAAAGCGGTGCAGATGTCCGATGCGGAGCAGTCGCTGACGGTGGTGCATTTTGGTGCCAATTACAATGCCGAGCCTACCCGCGCGCACACGATTTCAGACCGCGATGCGGTTTACCGCCTGGTGTCAGAAGGCGTCATAGAAGGTGAAAACCTGATACAGGTAGGCCTGCGTGGATCGCAGGCAAACAAGGCGTCATTCGAATGGCTGCGCGACAACGAGGTCAGGTATCACACCATGGCATCCGTAGAAGTGAACGGTTGGCAGGAAGTCATGGCGGCTGTTCTGGAGGAAGCAGAGGATGCGCGTAATCCACTGTATATCTCTCTCGATGTCAGTGTGCTTGATCCGACCGAGCTGACCGCCGCAGGCCGGGCAGTGCCCGGTGGTCTGACCATCCGGGAAATCACACCGCTGCTCAGACGTCTGTGCGCTGAGAATGACGTTGCCGGCCTTGAGCTAATGGACTTTGCGCCCATGCTGGATCTGAGTTACGTCAGTGCCATGAACGCGAATTACATGCTCAACGCCTGTCTGACGGGTATTGCCATGCGTAAGCAGGGGATCACCGACGAGAACTACCTTGATCCCACGACGGTGGACCATGGTCAGAATTGATGGCTGCTTTTACGACTTGGCAACAGGAATCCGGTATGAAGAATAGTACAAAAATGTTCGGCGTCATTGCTCTGGTGGTGGCTATCAGCACTGCCATGTCAGCCGCATTGGCGCAGCAAGACGACGCGGAAGAGAGAACAGCAGTTGTCGAGTTTCCCGCATCACTGGACGCTAAGTTGTCGGTGCTGACTGACGTGCAGCTCGCGTACCTGAAAGACAGCAGCAAGACTCGCCGATACGCGTCTACCACGGAAGATCTGATTGCCGCGCTGGAGAAGCGCTCGGCTGAACAGGTCGTTGCCTATGTTGATGCCATGATGTGGGTAGAAGACCAGACCGGCTTTGTGCAGGGTCGTGACATGGCGTGGTTGCCACTGAATACCGAATCGCCGGATTTTAATGCCTGGATGGTGCGCCGACCCAGAAGCTTTGACCCGGAGCGCGAGCCGGGACCCGTCAGTCTGGCCCGGGGTATCCCAACGTTTGCCGGCGCACCGGTGGCGCTGACTCCTGAAGACCTGATTGCCGGGGAGGTCGAAGTGGCCATTGTAGGCGCGCCCTTGAACATGGGCTCAGGCTGGCGCGACGCCGGTTATGGCCCTCTGGTAATGCGTACCACCGGTGGTATGGCGGGTAACGATCAATACACCCAGATCAGCCCCAGTCGTGAATTGAATATTGTCGATTATGGTGATATCGCCATTGACAACGACAGCACTGAACGCAGCATGCAGCATGTTCGGGAAGTGGTGCGGGAAATTGCCGAAACCGGTGCCATACCCTTGATAGTCGGCGGCGACCATTCACTGGAATACCCCAATGTGGCGGGGCTGGTGGATGTCTACGGCAAAGGCAATGTCAGTGTTATTCACTTTGATGCACATCATGACGTGGGAATGGGCGACAGCCCTCATCACATCTCACACGGGCAGCCGATTTACCGTCTGATGCGGGATAACCACATCACCGGCAGCGACTACATACAGGTCGGGCTGCGCTCTGGCGGGCCCAGCGAAAGTGGCTATCGCTGGATGCAGGAGCAAGGCTTCAAATACCACTCAATGGCCGAGGTCGAGCGTTATGGTTGGGACTATGTCATGCAGCGAGTGCTTGATGAAGCCAAACGTGATGGGCGCAAACTGCATATCTCCTTCGATGTCGATGTGCTCGATCCTTCCTATATTGTCGGCACCGGTACGCCGGTTTCCGGCGGTCTGACACCGCGCGAAGCAATCCCGATTGTGCGTAAACTCTGCGCCCAGCAAGAGCTGATAGGTTTCGATATTGTCGAAATAGCGCCGGCACTGGATCCGGGGTATACAACAGCGTTGCACAGTGCCGCCATCATCAAAGCCTGCCTGGTGGGTGTTGCGATGCGAAAGTTGGGGCATGACATCGATTATCTGAACCCGGTAACCATTGATCATGCGCAGGACAACTACGTTGAGGAGAATCCACAATGATGCGGACACTACCCTGTCGGCTGTTGGCCGTAATGACGCTTTGGATGCTGTTCGTCGCAGCACCCACCAGCAGTTTTGCACAGCAGGCCGAGGCTGACATACCGCCACAAATCATGAGCAAACTGAGTGGTCTGAGCGACGAGCAGATTGATTTTCTCCGTGGATTTCAGCCCTTGCGTGTTATCCCGACGCGACAAAAGCTGAACCAGGAGCTGGAGCGAAGAAACCCGGGGCAGATAGAACAGTTTGTCGCCGACATGATGATGGCGGTTGAAGCGATGGCCTTTCGCCCCGGTGTCGACATGGCGCAGATTCCATTGAACCCGGAAGCCAGCAGCTTTAACGGCTTCAAGGTGGTGCGGCCGCAAGCGCTCAATGAATACCTGCGTGAGCCCGGCCCTTTCAGTGTGCATCGTTATGTTCACCAGTGGGGCGGCATTCCAACCTTTGCCGGTGCTCTGGTCGCCATCGATCAGGCCGATCTCATCGCCGGCGATGTTGAGGTGGCAATTGTAGGCATACCACAAAGTATGAGCAGTGGTGCCCGTGACGCCCGCAATGCGCCAGAGGCGATTCGCAGTATGCATATTCTGGGCGAGCGCGACGTTTACTCCATGGTAGATCCGCTGGCGACACTGAATGTTGTTGACTATGGGGATGTTGCGGTCGACCGCATGAGTGTGCATCGGGGCATGGAGCATGTCTACCAGCGCATCATGGAAATTGCTGAGGCCGGTGCCATCCCCTTCATTGTTGGCGGCGATCATTCCTTGATGTATCCGACAGTTAAAGCAGTGCAAGACAATGAGGCAGACGAAGCGCTGACCGTGATTCATTTTGGTGCAAATTATAACGCCGAGCCCACGCGTGCACATTTTCTGTCTGATCGTGATGCTGTCTATCGCCTGATCACGGAGCGCGTGGTGGAAGGTGGCAATGTGATTCAGGTTGGGCTGCGTGGTTCGCAGGCAACGCCGGCAGCATTTCAGTGGTTGCGCGAACAGGGCGTTAGATACCACACCATGGCCGAAGTGGAGCGCCATGGCTGGGATGCTGTGGCAGCGCGCATTATCGACGAGGCCAAGTCTGCTACTGATCGCGTCTATATTTCGCTTGATGTCAGTGTCATTGATCCAGCGCAATTGCGTGCCGCTGGCCGGGCGGCTGCTGGCGGCCTGACAATTCGAGAGCTGGCACCTTTATTGCGTAGGTTATGTGCAGAGACGCAGATTGCAGGATTCGAAATCATGGACCTGGCACCGATGCTGGACCTGAGCTATGTCAGTGCGATGAATGCCAACTACATGATGAACACCTGCCTGAGTGGTGTCGCCATGCGCAAGCTGGGTCTGGACGATGACAGTTATCTGGATCCGGTGACCGTGGATCACGGGCAGAACTGAGCGGAACCGTGATCAGGCTAAGGGTTGGAGAATGCACAATCACAAGATTGAATTACATGGGGGTGGAACATGAGTGACATTAAAGTGGCCGAAAAAAGCAGAAAGCTTCTGACCGAGCCGTTGTCAATATTTGCCTTGGTAGCGGTTGTCATCTTTGCCTACAACGCCTGGTCCGGCAATAGCGACACCAGTGACGCAATGGCGGCCGGTGACCGAGACGTCGTGGTCATTGATGATGCAACAGTTGCGATGCTGCAGGAAAATTTCGCCTGGCTGGAAGGGCGTCAGCCATCTGAAGCAGAAACACAGTTGCTGATCTCAGAGTGGGTTGATGAAGAAGTGCTGTTTCGTGAAGCGCTGGCGCAGCAGATGCACCTGAGTGACAGCAAGATGCGCGCCCATCTGGTAGAAAAAGTCCGTATGTTGTGGGCCGGCTCTCCTGAACCGGTAGATGAGGCCGAGCTGCTCGACTTTTACATGGAGAATATGGAGTCCTATTACACCGAACCTACCCTGAGCTTTACTCAAGTGTACTTCGAAGAGCTGCCCGCTGATGCTGATGAGGTTCTGACAACGTTGAAGGCAGGGAGTACGGTTGAAGGTGAGCCTTTCTGGCTTGGCAAGAATCTTAACAGCTATTCGGAGAGTATTTTACGCAGCAGCTTTGGCGGCGAGTTCTATGAAACCCTCAAATCGGCGCCTGTCGATCAGTGGGTGGGGCCGGTTGAATCGGTACGAGGCTTTCACTTTGCCCGAGTAAGCCATAAAGGAGAGCCGGAACTGATGCCTTATAAGGCCGTGCGCGAGCGTCTGGATCAGGACTGGTCCGCGCATCACCGGCGTCAGAATGTCAGCGCCCGTACCGAAACCATTAAAGAGCGCTTCACGATTGTATTAGGAGCAAGTGGTGGTTAAACGTTTGCGATGGCAGCTGGCAGGGGCCCTGTTGTTGCTGATGTCATTCCCGGTCGCCGTCGCGCATTACCTGGACCTTGCCCAATTTACACTGGTACAACAGAACGTCGAAGATGAAGGGCTCTGGTTTCGATTCGATGCCAATCTGCCAGTCAATCTGGACGCCGAGCTGCCGGTCATCTGGCCGGAAGGGTGCTCTGTTCTGGAACGTGATGAGCGTCTTGAGTCTACCAACGCTGTCACGGTGAGCTTTGACGTCACCTGTGATGAAACCAGCAGTGGATTGATCCGGACCCGCTGGGGCCGCGACGGGGGCATGCTGGAGCTGCATCTGCTTGATGGCAGCGTGGCGTCCACCATGTTATCTGGTGGACGCGTTGGTGCCGAATTCAGTCTGCCTGACTGGACTGCTGCGGCGGCACAGGAGCCTGATGGCTTTCTGCTGACTGCGTGGCGTTACCTGATGCTGGGTACCGAACATGTTCTGATCGGACTCGACCACCTGGCATTTGTGCTTTGTCTGGCCATGATGGCACGTGGCACTGGTTTGTTGTGGCTCATCTCGGCGTTCACTCTGGGTCACTCAATCTCTCTCGCACTGGCCTATCTGGGTGTTGTTAACGTTCCTATCGTCCCGGTAGAAGCCATCATCGCTCTGTCTGTTGTTTTTATGGCACGCGAAGCCCTGTTGGCGCATCGGGCTGACAATAACCCACAGGCAGTGCAGCGCAGTGCGGAAACCTCATTCAGATGGCGCATAGGTATCACCACAGGCTTCGGTCTGATTCATGGTCTCGGGTTCGCCAGTGTGCTTGGCGGCCTCGGCGTGTCGGCGGCGGATACGGTTGTGGCGCTATTGTTTTTTAATGTCGGCGTCGAGATCGGACAGCTCATGTTTGTCATGACAGTGCTGTTGCTGTTGCTGTTGATGCGCAAGGTCCATCTTGATCAGAAGATGATCCGCGCCAGTGCCTTTGCCGCCGGTGGACTTGGCCTGTTCTGGACTATTGAACGGGTTATGGGCATCTGAACCAGCCCTTTGCAGCATTTGACAGGTCGCTACGTCAATTGACGCAGACATCATGGTTAATCGCCGACTTGTTGTTAGTCCGTCTGAATCTCCAAAATGAGATCAGATTTATTAAGGAGCTCATCATGCGCAACACTTCATTATTATCCCGAACCATAGTCACTGCTGCTGCCTGTCTTTTCAGCCTGGGCGCTGGCGCCCAGGAGCCGATCAAAGTCGGGGTATTACATTCATTGTCCGGCACCATGGCAATCAGCGAAACCACATTGAAGGACACCGTTTTGATGATGGTGGAAGCGCAGAATGAGAAAGGCGGTGTGCTGGGGCGACCACTGGAGGCGGTTGTAGTTGACCCTGCATCGGATTGGCCGCTGTTCGCTGAACGCACCCGACAGCTGCTGGCGCAGGATGAGGTAGATGTCATTTTTGGCGCCTGGACGTCGGTATCACGTAAAGCCATGCTGCCGGTACTGGAAGAGCTCAATGGCCTGCTGTTCTATCCTGTGCAGTATGAAGGCGAGGAATCATCCAAGAACATTTTCTACACCGGTGCCGCGCCGAATCAACAGGCGATTCCGGCCGTCGACTACCTGATGAATGATCTGGGTATCGAGCGCTGGGTGCTGGCGGGAACCGATTATGTTTATCCACGCACAACCAACCGGATTCTGGAAGCCTACCTGAAAGATCAGGGTGTGGCTGACTCGGATATCATGATCAACTACACACCGTTCAGTCATTCAGACTGGCAGAGTATTGTTGCGGATATCAGCCGTTTTGGCAGCGCCGGTAAAGCGACTGCCGTGGTATCAACCATCAATGGTGACGCCAATGTGCCGTTCTACCGTGAACTCGGTAATCAGGGCATTTCGTCTCTGGATATTCCGGTCATCGCGTTTTCTGTTGGCGAAGAAGAACTGTCTGGAATCGACTCGCGGCCATTGGTCGGTCATATGGCCGCGTGGAATTATTTTCAGAGTGTTGATACACCTGCAAACGATGCCTTCATCGCCCAGTGGCATGAATTCATCGGCGACACCAGTCGTGTGACAAACGACCCTATGGAGGCCACCTACATCGGCTTCAATATGTGGGTCAGAGCCGTCGAGAAAGCGGGCACCACGGACGTAGATGCTGTCGAACAAGCGATGATCGGCATAGAGACGCCGAATCTGTCGGGCGGTATGGCGGTGATGAACAAGAATCATCATTTGTCCAAGCCGGTTTTGATTGGAGAAATCCAGTCTGATGGCCAATTCCAGGTGGTGTCGGAGACTGACGAGCTGGTGCCGGGTGATGCCTGGTCAGACTTCCTGCCCGGTTCCCGTGACCTGATGTCGGACTGGACCGCTCCGGTTCGCTGCGGCAATTTTAATACTGTGACAGAAACCTGTTCAGGACAAAGCAACTGAGCTTCGATCAGGCTCTGGATCCACCTCCGCCGGGCCCCTCGCGGGCCCGACTGAAAGCCGACGGCATCCTTCGTCATGGAGTGAACGCGTGAGAACCCTCTGTTTGTTGATCTGCTGCTTCGTTTTCCGATTGGCGGCAGCGCAGCAAGCCCCTGAATCAGAGCAGTCGACGGTGGCTGCTAACGACAACCCTCTGACCCCTTTGTTGCAGGAACTGACCGATGCCAATCTGCGTCGCATGCCGTCATTGGTCTCTGAGATTGAACAGGCTGGCGGTCGGACGGTGTTGCCGCTGTTCATGGCCCTGCAGGACGGTGCACTTTATTATCACAGCGACAGTCTGGAACTGGTCGAACGCCGCGAGAGCGACGGCGGCCGGGTGACGTTAACTGATGTGTTTGACGGTGATGTGCTGACCGACATTAATGCAGATGCGCTCGAGCAGGTGCGCATCAATAACAGGTTGCGTGCGGTACTGCAGGCATCGGTGGCGCGGATCAGGCTGGTTCACGGCAATGACGCTGAACGTGAACAGGCTGCCCGCATCATGCTCAGCGACCTGGATGAAGATAATCTGGTGTTGCTGAATGAAGCGATTGCTGACGAGCAGATACCTGCAGTCGCGGCCATGATCAATGTGGCGCTGGCCATGAATGTGCTGGTGACTGATGCACCACAGACTGACAGGCTTGCGGCCGTGGCGACCTTGCATGGGAATCTGCAGGGCCCCGTGCGTAACCTGTTGCGCAGTTTTCTCGATGAACTGGGTCGCAACGAACAGGATCCAGAGGTGCGCTCAGCGATGGCCTCAGCCATGGCGAGCATTGAGCGTAAAGTGCGATTCTATGAATTGATGGAGCAGGCATTTTATGGCCTGAGCCTGGGCTCTGTGTTGTTACTGGCCGCCATTGGCCTTGCGGTGACCTTCGGTGTAATGGGGGTCATCAATATGGCGCATGGAGAAATGCTGATGCTGGGCGCCTATACCACTTATGTGGTGCAGATGCTGATGCCGGAATTCATCAATTATTCGTTATGGGTTGCCATACCGACGGCGTTCGCCGTGTCCGGTCTGGTTGGCATGTTCATCCAGCGGTTTGTGATTCGATATCTGAACGGACGGCCTCTGGAAACGTTGCTGGCAACTTTCGGCATCAGTCTGATACTGCAACAGGCAGTCAGAACGATTTTCTCGCCTTTGAACCGACTGGTGGTATCACCGGACTGGATGAGTGGCTCCTGGGATATCAATCCGGTGTTGTCACTTACCAACAACCGGCTGTTCATTTTACTGTTTTCAGTCATCGTGTTTGTCATTCTGTTGTGGATATTAAGAAAGACGTCGTTGGGTTTACAGGTACGCGCGGTTTCGCAGAATCGTGATATGGCCAAAGCCATGGGTATCCGCACTGACTGGGTGGATGCGATGACGTTTGGCCTGGGATCCGGTATCGCCGGTATCGCCGGTGTAGCGCTCAGCCAGTTGACCAACGTTGGCCCGAATCTGGGGCAAGACTACATCATCGACTCATTCATGGTGGTGGTTTTTGGTGGTGTCGGTAATTTATGGGGCACGCTGGTAGGTGCATTCTCGCTCGGCGTAGCCAACAAATTCATGGAACCGATGACCGGAGCGGTGCTGGCCAAGATCATCACGCTGGTCTTTATCATCCTGTTTATTCAGGTGCGCCCCAAAGGCCTGTTTCCACAGAAAGGGAGGGCCGCTGAATGAGCCAACTTGGTCATGCCTGGGGCGAACTGCGTCGTGGCAGCAATACCATTACGCTATTTGTTGTGGTTCTGTTTACAGCCACCGTGCTGGCGTCATTATCCAACCTGTTGTTGCCCGAAAACTCGGCCCTGCATGTCAGCACCTATACCATTACCCTGCTGGGAAAGTACCTGTGCTACGCGATGCTGGCGCTGGCGGTTGATGTGATCTGGGGCTACTGCGGCATCCTCAGTCTCGGTCATGGTGCCTTCTTCGCGCTGGGCGGTTATGCCATGGGTATGTACCTGATGCGTCAGATCGGGGATCGGGGTGTGTATGGCAATCCGGATCTCCCTGATTTTATGGTGTTCCTGAACTGGGAAAGTCTGCCCTGGTACTGGTTTGGCATGGACCAACTCTGGTTTGCCATGCTGATGGTGGGTCTGGTGCCAGGACTGCTGGCACTGGTTTTTGGCTGGCTGGCATTCCGGTCACGTGTCACAGGGGTTTATCTGTCGATCATGACCCAGGCATTGACCTATGCTCTGATGCTGGCGTTCTTTCGCAATGAGATGGGCTTTGGCGGTAACAACGGGCTGACCGACTTCAAGGAGATTGCCGGGTTTGAGCTCAGTGCTGACAGCACCCGAGTGGGACTGTTCGTGATCACGGCGCTGCTGCTGGGCCTGGTTTTTGTCAGCAGCCAGTTGATTATGCGCTCGCGTCTGGGGCGGGTGCTGGTATCCATCCGTGACAGTGAAGCCCGTGCCAGATTTCTGGGTTATCGCACTGATCATTTCAAGGTCTGGCTGTTTGTTTATTCGGCATTGATCGCGGCCCTGGCCGGTGCCCTGTATGCGCCGCAAGTAGGTATCATTAACCCGGGCGAGTTCAGCCCGGTCAATTCCATTGAGATCGTGGTGTGGGTTGCTGTCGGTGGCCGTGGCACTCTCTATGGCGCTGTGGTCGGTGCCATCCTGGTCAGCTACGCCAAGACCCGGTTTACCTCACTGGCGCCGGAAAGCTGGCTGTTCATGCTGGGTGCGTTGTTTGTCTTTGTCACGGTTTTCCTGCCCAAAGGTCTGGCTGGCTTGCTGAAGAAAAAGCAACAGTCAGACAGCAGCGGTGAGGATGACAGGCTGAAGCTGACAGGGGGGGCTGGATCATGAGTCCAGGTAGAATTAAAGCGCCGGATGTCTCGCATAAGGTCATTCTCTACATAGAAGCATTATCGGTCAGTTTCGACGGTTTCAAGGCACTGAATGACCTGAGCCTCTATATCAATGATGGCGAACTGCGCTGCCTGATAGGCGCCAACGGTGCTGGCAAAACTACGCTGATGGACGTGATAACGGGCAAGACCCGCTGTGACAGTGGACAGGTGTACTTCGGGCAGACCGTGGATCTGCTCAAACATGATGAAGCAGCCATCGCGCGGCTGGGCATCGGGCGTAAGTTTCAGAAACCGACCGTGTTCGAGGCACTCAGCGTGTCAGAGAATCTTGAGCTGTCCCTGAAAACCGGTAAGGGAGTGTGGTTTACCCTGATGGCGAAACTGGACTCGGAGCAGCGTGACCGAATTGATGCCGTGCTGACCACAATTGGACTGTCTGCGCTCAGACACAAACCCGCCGGTGTGCTGTCGCATGGACAGAAACAGTGGCTGGAAATCGGCATGTTGCTGGTGTCCGACCCCAGGCTGATGCTGATTGATGAACCGGTGGCAGGCATGACGGCGCAGGAAACCGAAAAAACCGCAGAGTTGCTGACCTCGCTGGCTGGCGAGCGCACGGTGGTAGTGGTCGAACACGATATGGAATTTGTGCGCAGTATCGCGCGCACCGTTACGGTGCTTCATCAGGGCAGTGTGCTCGCCGAAGGCACAATGGATCAGGTGCAAAACAATCCGGCGGTGGTGGAAGTGTATCTGGGGGAAGAATCATGATCGAGATTCGACAACTCAGCCAGCGCTATGGCGGTTCCCGGATTCTATGGGACGTTGACCTGAAAATTGAGCAGGGATCCTGCACCTGCATCATGGGGCGCAATGGCGTTGGTAAAACTACTTTGCTCAAATGCCTGATGGGCTTGCTGCCAATTGCGGCGGGCGAGGTGCTTCTGGACGGCAAGGCGATTCAGCACGTAGCGGCGCATCAACGCGCTCGGATGGGGCTGGGCTTTGTGCCACAAGGGCGTGACATTTTTTCCACGCTGACGGTAGAAGAAAATCTGCAGATAGGTTTGCCCTGTCGTCGAGACGGAGTCAAGAAAATACCGGAGCGGATATTCGAGCTGTTTCCGGTTCTGGCCGAAATGTTGCATCGTCGCGGTGGTGACCTGTCGGGTGGACAGCAACAGCAATTGGCAATCGGCCGGGCGCTGGTAACTGACCCCAAGGTACTGGTGCTGGACGAACCCAATGAGGGTATTCAGCCCAATATAGTCAGTCAGATTGGGGATGTGATCATGAAACTTAATGCTGAAGGGTTGACCGTTGTCCTGGTCGAACAGAAACTGGGGTTTGCCAAGCGCGTCGGCAGTGAGTTTCGCTTGATGGAAAAAGGGCGTGTGGTGGCCAGCGATAGCATGGCCGGGCTCAGCGATGAGCTCATCAGGCGTCACCTCGCGGTATGAGTGCCGTGCTGGCTGAACCGATTGCCGAGACGGCATCGGGAAGTGAGTGGCACGCCAGCCTGGCGCTGACATTCAGGCAGCGGGCGCGTGGTTGTCGCCTGACCAGCTGTATACATCAGGGCCCCCTGTATGTGCAGAAACCTTTTTATCCCGAAGGTACTGGTATCGCGCATATCTATCTTTTGCATCCGCCGGGAGGTCTGGTGTCGGGAGACCGACTCACGATCGATCTTGATTTGCAGAAGGGCACACGGGTGCTGGTGACAACGCCGGGAGCTGGCCGTATCTACCGCGCTCGTGGCGATCGTCGTTTGCAACAGCAGAGTCAGGTATTCGAACTGGCAGCGAATGCGGTGCTGGAGTGGCTTCCGCAGGAAATGATTGTGTTCCCGGGTGCCTATGGCCGCACCGATACCACAGTCAATATGAGCGCCGGCAGTACCTATCTGGGTTGGGAGATATGCTGCCTTGGGTTGCCCGTCAGCGATCTGCCGTTCACACATGGTGAGCTGCATCAGCGACTAATTATCCGCATGGAGGGCATGCCGGTGTTGCTGGAGAACCTGCACCTAAATGAGGCATCTTTCGACCTGATAGCAGCAAGCGTGGGCATGAACGCCTGTCCCGTGAGTGGTGTTTTTGTCGCCGGGCCGTTTCCCGGACATCCTGATGAGGCTAGCCTGCAAGCACTAATGAGCAACCTGCGTGACACGCTGTCGACACTCAGTCATGCAGGTCAGGCCAATGTCACTCTTATGAACGGCTTCCTTATCGGGCGTTATCTGGGGCACAGCTCCGAAGAAGCCCGGCGGGTGTTTATCGGGTTCTGGCAGGTTGTGCGCCCGTTCTTGACCGGCAGTAAAATGTGCCCGCCGCGCATATGGGCAACATAGCTGTGTGGTTTCATACAGTGGCAAGAAAAATGCATAACATCATTAAGCCAACATAAACCGACGGGACCTATTAGTAACAGCATGGAACTACTGCCCAGAGAGAAAGACAAACTGCTGCTTTTCACCGCTGCGCTGCTGGCCGAACGCAGACTGGCGCGAGGATTGAAACTCAATTACCCGGAAGCGGTGGCACTGATTTCCATGGAGATCATGGAAGGTGCGCGCGACGGTCGCTCTGTTGCGGAACTGATGAGTTACGGGAAAGAAATATTGTCTATCGATCAGGTCATGGATGGAGTTGCCAGCATGATTCCCGAGGTTCAGGTAGAAGCGACGTTTCCTGATGGCACCAAGCTGGTGACTGTTCATGATCCGATCAACTAGATATGAGTAAACAGGTGAGGCCAACTTTATATGTATTCATCAGGCAAAAACCATGAGTAATAGTGAGACCCAAAATTACCTGGTTCCAGGCGAGGTTCGAACCGCAACCGATGTCATTGAACTCAATGCTGGCAGAGAAACAATCACAGTATCTGTTGTAAATACAGGTGACAGGCCAGTACAGATCGGTTCGCATTATCATTTTGCCGAGGTCAATCCCGCCTTGCGCCTTGACCGCAGTCGAGTGCGTGGTTTCCACCTTAATATCGCAGCAGGCACTGCTGTTCGTTTCGAACCGGGACAAAGCCGTGAAGTCGAACTGGTAGCGTATGCAGGTGACCGCAGAGTGTTTGGCTTTCGTGGTGATGTTATGGGCCCCCTGGACTAGATCGGACTTGAAGCGGGAGATTCTATAGTGG
The DNA here is from genome assembly GCF_001758195.1 of Pseudohongiella acticola. NCBI lineage: Bacteria > Pseudomonadati > Pseudomonadota > Gammaproteobacteria > Pseudomonadales > Pseudohongiellaceae > Pseudohongiella > Pseudohongiella acticola. The sequence goes on along the minus strand of NZ_MASR01000001.1, from coordinate 1,009,974 downwards.
CAAGTATGGATCGCGCGACGTACGCGCAAATGTTCGGACCGACCACGGGTGATCGCGTGCGTCTGGCTGACACGGACCTCTGGTTGCAGGTGGAAAAGGATTTCACGCGCTATGGTGATGAAGTCAAATTCGGTGGCGGCAAGGTCATTCGTGACGGCATGGGTCAAAGCCAGCGGGGCGACGCGCAGAGCATGGATGTTGTCATCACCAACGCGCTGATACTCGACCATTGGGGTGTCGTTAAAGCCGATGTTGGTATCAAACATGGCCGCATTATCGCTATAGGTAAAGCGGGAAATCCGGATGTGCAGGATGGCGTCACCATCATTATTGGCCCAGGTACCGAGATTATTGCCGGTGAGGGTGAAATACTGACGGCCGGCGGTATCGATTCACATATTCATTTTATCTGCCCCCAGCAAGTGGAAGAGGCGACCATGTCTGGCATCACTACCATGCTGGGCGGTGGCACCGGGCCGGCCACCGGCACCAAAGCCACGACCTGCACTCCTGGCATCTGGAATATGGGCAAAATGCTGCAGGCCACAGATGCCATGCCAATGAACTTCGGCTTTCTGGGCAAGGGCAACGGCAGTCTGCCCGAACCTTTGATTGAGCAGTTGCTGGCAGGCGCTTGCGGTCTCAAGTTGCATGAAGACTGGGGAACAACGCCGGCATCCATCAATAACTGCCTGAATGTGGCTGACTACTATGATGTTCAGGTCGCCATTCATACCGATACACTAAACGAGTCGGGATTTGTCGACGACACCCTGGCTGCGTTCAAGGGCCGTGCCATTCATACCTATCACACTGAGGGTGCAGGAGGCGGGCACGCGCCGGATATCATCAAGGCGTGTTCAGTGGCGAATGTATTGCCCTCTTCAACCAATCCGACCCGGCCATACACCATCAACACGGTTGATGAACATCTGGATATGCTCATGGTATGTCACCACCTGGACGCGGCGATACCCGAAGATGTCGCTTTCGCGGACTCGCGTATCCGCAAGGAAACCATAGCCGCTGAAGATATCCTGCACGACCTTGGCGCGTTCAGCATGATCGCCTCAGATTCGCAGGCCATGGGACGGGTTGGTGAGGTCATTACACGAACCTGGCAAACCGCACACAAAATGAAAGTTCAACGCGGCCCCTTGAAAGAAGACAGCGCCACGTCGGACAATTTTCGCGCTCGCCGCTATGTCGCCAAATACACCATTAATCCGGCCATCACCCATGGAATCGCTCACGAAGTCGGTTCCATTGAACCCGGAAAACTGGCAGATCTGGTATTGTGGAAACCTGCGTTTTTCGGAATTAAACCCTCACTGATCATAAAGTCAGGCATGATCGCGGCTGCGCCGATGGGCGATCCGAATGCATCCATCCCGACGCCACAACCGTCACATTACCGGCCCATGTTTGGTTCTCTGGGAGGCGCAGCGGCGTCATTGTCAGTGACCTTTACCAGCCAGCTCGCGCTTGAGTCCGGCATGCTCAGCAAGCTGGGACTCAACCGGAAGTTAAGCGCCTGCCGCAACACGCGCGCCATACGCAAGCAGGACATGATTCTTAATGACTGGTTACCGGTTATTGAGGTGGATGCGCAGACTTATGAAGTCAGGGCCAATGGTGAACTATTGACCTGCGAGCCGGCCACGGTGCTGCCATTGGCGCAACGCTACAGTCTGTTTTAGAAATTCTATTGAGGACATGGACATGTTGGAAGTGCACGAAAGGCTGGGCACCCAGTGTAAAGCGCCGGTCGATGTCCGGGTTATACTGACTCACGAGCAGCGTGATCGCGGACGTATGAGACTATTTTCCACAGAAGGCGAAGAAGTCAGGCTCTTTCTTGCACGCGGCACACCATTGATGGTGGGCGAATATCTGCGTAGTCAGTGTGGTCGGCTGGTGCTGGTCGAAGGTGCCATAGAGCCGGTTGTTATCGCCTCCTGTGATGACTGGGAGACGTTCAGTCGCGCCTGCTACCACCTGGGCAATCGTCATGTCAAAGTGCAGGTAGGGCCGCGATCACTTCGCATTCTGCCAGATCACGTACTGGAAGAAATGCTGGTGCTGCTGGGTTTGACGCTGCAGCACGCGCATCATGTGTTTGTGCCTGAACAGGGCGCCTACACCGGTCATGGCGGTCATTCCCATTCGCACCAGCAGCCTTTGGCGCCACCAAACAGCAAAGCTGGCTCGATCGAAGCGCTGGACATCTCGGGCAAGCATGAACACCACTGACCACGCCTTACTGCGCTTGTTGCACCTTAGCAGTGCCGGATTACCCGTGGGCGCCTATGCCTTTTCCCATGGTCTTGAGTACGCGATTGAGGCGTCATGGTTAAAGTCGGATAGTGATATCGAACGCTGGCTGAGTATGCAGTTACGGTTCAGCCTCGCTGCATTGGACCTGCCGATACTATTGCGTCTTGATCGTGCACTGGCAGAGAGCGACGTTGATGCCGTTCGCTACTGGAATGCACTGATACTGGCTAGTCGCGAAACCCGGGAGTTACAACTGACTGATACTGCCACAGGGTTGGCACTACAGAAACTGATGCCTGAGTTTGGTATGCCCGTGATTGCCATGCAGGGCCCGGTGAGTTTTGTCACCGTCTTTGCGCAGGCGGCACGTTACTGGCAGATCAGGTCGGAAATGGCAGCAATTGGTTTCTGCTGGTCGTGGATTGAAAACCAGGTCAATGCGGCCACCAAACTCTTACCTATGGGGCAGACCCAGGCGCAACGCATGATGCATACCCTACAGGGGCGGATTTCTGCTGTCATAGATGTAGCCGGGAACGTGGCAGATGATGATATAGGTGTCAGTCTGCCCGCGCTTAGCCTGGCCAGTATGCATCACGAAACCCAATATTCGAGGTTGTTCCGATCATGACCGGTGCAGCTTCTACTCGAAAACCAGAACACGTGCGTCATTCAGAATAATCGCGCAACCCGGAATAGTTGATAGCGCAGAGGAGATCATCATGATAACTGATAAATCCGGCCAGACCCTGAGAATTGGCGTTGGCGGCCCCGTCGGGTCCGGCAAGACCGCTTTACTAAAAGCCTTGTGCAGTGAACTGCGTGATTACTATGACATCGCTGTTGTCACCAATGACATCTACACCAAAGAGGATGCCAACTTTCTGACCCGGCATGAAGCCCTGAGTGCCGACAGAATTATTGGTGTGGAAACTGGAGGATGTCCGCACACCGCCATACGTGAAGACGCATCCATGAATCTTGCTGCCATTGACGAATTGATTGAACGGCACGGTGAACTGGAAGTCATTTTCGTGGAGAGTGGCGGCGACAACCTGAGCGCCACCTTCAGCCCGGAACTTTCTGATCTTACGCTGTACGTCATCGACGTCTCTGCAGGTGACAAGATTCCACGCAAAGGGGGGCCTGGCATTACCCGGTCTGACCTGTTAATCATCAATAAAACAGATCTGGCGCCCTTGGTGGGGGCCTCGCTACAGGTAATGCATGACGACGCTACTCGCATGCGTGGAGAACGGCCCTTTGTATTCAGCAATTTGAAGGCAGGCACAGGTTTGTCAGAAATCATCGGGTTTATTATCGAACAGGGCATGTTGCCGACACGTTTGCCCGAAGGAGCAACGACGGAAACCCATGTGTTCAGCAAGTCAGACCTGGCAAAATCAGAAAGGAGTATGCAATGAAAATAACGTCAGTCAGGAATCTAAAGAATGCAGGGGCTGCAAGCCTTTTGCTATGGACGCTGCCCGGTCTGGCTGCTGCTCACCCTGGCCATGGACTCGATGGGCTTTGGGTGCATGGCCTGATACACGGTGTCACAGTGGTATTGGCCATATCTCTGGTGGCTCTTCTTATCCCCGCGAGTTTGCGAGCTATCCGTCATCGCAGGCAGAAAAACAGACACTGAGGCAGGAGGTCATGGAAGCGAGACTGTAGTTCTCTCAGTCTCGCTCCAGAATACTGAGCGCAATACGAGCGGCAGCGGTACGATTTTGAACATTAAGTTTCTTGAAAATCTGCTCTAGATGCTTATTAACCGTACGCGGACTCATCTGTAGTATCTGTGCTGTTTCCCAGTTGGTTTTACCCTGGCTGATCCACGTAAGCACTTCGGATTCCCGCTTGGTCAGTTCAAGTTTCTCCCGCAACAGGTCTTCACCTGAACTTTCGTTGGCCTCCGACAGTTTGAGCAGTTTCTCTTCACCGTTGATATGACGAATAAAAGCAACTGTCAGTTTTTTCTCCTGCACTATAGGTCCATTCTTGCTGGTGACTGTCAGAATCAGGGTTTGTTCTGCCTGACGCTGTCTGGGTGACGGGGGAGAGAGCCAGTCACTCAGCGCGTCTGCCAGTTCCGTCTTTTGCCAGTTTTCACTGGCCCCGGCACGTGCGAACAGCGCCAGTGTCTGTGGTGTGGCCCAAAGGACCTGGCCCTGTGTGTCGACCGAGAACAAATGCTGGCCAGTGGAATCCAGCGCGTTATAGGCGCTGCTGGTCAATTTGGCATTGCTCAGGTGCACGGTCATCCGTGCCAGCAATTCATCCGGATTGATCGGCTTGGTCAGGTAGTCAACGCCTCCCGCCTCAAGGCCGCGCACAACACTGCCTGAGTCAGTCAGACCGGTCATAAAGATGACCGGTATCGAAGACAGCTCAGGAATGGCACGAAGCTCTCTACAAGTATCGAAACCGTCCTTGTGCGGCATGATGGCGTCCATCAGGATCATGTCGGGCCGGATACGTCGGGCGATGGTCAGCGCCTGTTTGCCCTCAAGGGCTACCAGCACATCGTAGCCGGCTTCTTCCAGTGTGTCGTTGACAAAGCTCAGCGATTCCGGAGAATCGTCGACCACCAAAATAACATTAGAATACGATTTTTTATTCATAGGGTTCTCGTAACGTCTCTGTGTTTCTGGCATGTTTGTGTCACGCTCCGTGGTTGCTATCGCGCTGATATAAAATTCTGTTCTCCACTGCTCAGGTGGCCCTGAACGCTTTGGCCAGGGTCGAGAATTGCATGGCACTGGCCAGTTGCTGGCAGTAGGCCAGGGCTTTTTCGTCCAACAGGCCGCTGGTGGCCAGTTCTTCCAGTTTGCTATTGACGCCGCGTTTGTATCCGAGGTCGGCGTAGGTGAGTAGTTCGCGCACGATCGCATGATCGATGATAGCCGCCAGTCCCGGATGATAATCATTAGCCGTATTTATGGGGTCGACTTCCGCGATGTCACTGTTGCGTATCCAGTCCAGAGACAACAGGCTGCCAATGCTTTCCAGCAACTGTTGATTGTTGATGGGCTTGACCAGATAGTCGTCATGGGCACTGGGTGTCTGCGTGCTGCGATGGCGCTCGTGGGCATCCGCAGATATCATGATGATCGGTTGCTGAAAGCCCTTCTTGCGCAACATCTCCGCCAGCGCCAGGCCATCAATATCAGGCATGCTGACATCTATCAGGAAGATGTCAGGGGTCACCGTTTTTAATGCGTCCAGGCAATCATGTGCGTCACGTGCTTCAAACGTGGTCAGCCCCAGCGGGTGCAGCAGGTCCCCCATGAGGCCTCGATGAATCGGGTCGTCGTCCACCACCATGATGATCTGGCGTGCCCCGCTGTAGCCGCTGATCAGGCGCTGGGGTGGCGTTTCCACAATCGGTTCACTGATCCGGGACAGCATCAGTGAGACCTTGAAACAGCTGCCTTCATTGGGCACGCTGGAGATGTCGAGTTCGCCACCCATGATCTCCGTGAGCAGGCGCACAATGGTCAGTCCCAGACCGGTTCCGGGAATGTTGGGCACATCGATGTTTCTGACCCGTTCAAACGGATCCAGAATGCGGTGGAGATCTTTTTCATTAATACCGACACCGGTGTCAACCACTGAGAACTCGGCGACCTCGCTGCGATACTGAACATGAAATTCTACACTACCTGCGTGTGTGTACTTGATGGCATTGGAGAGCAGGTTAATCAGTATCTGACGCAGGCGCTTTTCATCTGTAGTCACATAGTCCGGCAGTTTGTTGTGGATATGACAGCTGAATTCAATCCCTTTCTCCAGCGCCATGGTGCGGAACATCTGGATCATCTGATCGATGAGATCGGGTAACTTGACCCGGTTTCGATATATTTCCAGACGTCCAGCTTCAATTTTTGAAATATCCAGCAGCCCTTCTATCAGTCCAGCCAGGTGCTCGCCACTGCGCTTAATAATCTGTATGCCATTGCGATGCTTCTCCGGCATGTCGGCTCGTTGGGTCAACAATTGGGCATAACCCAGTATGGCCTGCAACGGTGTGCGTAGCTCATGACTGATGCCAGACAGGTAACGGCTTTTGGCATCGTTTGCACGCTCGGCCAGGTCTTTGGCTTTCTGCAGCTCCAGGTCGGTGAGATTATGCGCTTCAATTTCCTGCAGCAGGCGGCTGGTTTGCCTTGATGATTCCTGTTGCGCTACCTCCCGGCTTTCACTGGCCAGCAGGTGCAGCCAGCAGATCACTCCCAGAATGATCAGTGTAATAAAAAACAGTGTCCACAGTGATTGTTGCAGAAGCGCGATTTCGCCAGTTGTTGCCGGTTGCATGTGATAATAAACCAGCGCCAGCAGTGCCGCGCTGAACAGATTGGCAGTGGTGAACATCATCGCGTATCTCATCACGCGCCGGTTAACAGCGGTGAAAACGACCGCCGGTAAAAGAGGGTGCAACCATTGCTCCAGCTGATTGCTTAGTCGTCCGTCCGGTTTGCAGACATCCATGCAGCGAGAGTCGAGCGAGCAGCACAGTGAGCAGATGGCGCCCTGATATGCGGGACAATAGGCAATATCATCGCGTTCGAAGCGGCTCTCGCAGATACAGCACTCCAGCGTGTTATCGACATCCTGTACCTGCAGCAGATCATCAATCTGTGGCGACTGTCGGGCAAGATAAAAGCGGCCACGGGTAATTACAGCCAGCGCAGGCACCGAAACAAAGCAGATACCCAGGCTGATGAAATGAGCCAGATGCCTTGGTGTGTCACCAAAAATCCCCATGTAGCACAGAATACCGACGCCGGAGGCGATGATCACGGAGACGGTGCCCACCGGATTGATGTCATACAAATGTGCTCGCTTGAATTCGACATAGGACGGACTCAGACCCAGTGGTTTGTTGATCAGCAGATCAGCAGACAATGATCCCAGCCAGCTTAGTGTGACGATGGCAAACAGGCCCAGGATGGCTTCCAGTGCCCTGTACATGCCCAGTTCCATTAACAGCAGCGCGATCGCCACATTGAACACCAGCCAGACCACACGACCGGGATGGCTGTGAGTAAGCCGGGAAAAAAAATTCGACCAGGCAATGGAGCCGGCGTAAGCGTTGGTCACGTTGATTTTCATTTGCGACACAACCACCATCAATCCGGCCAGCACCAGAGACAGCGTGGGCGATTGTGTCAGGTAGTTAAACACCATCTGGTACATGTAGGTCGGGTCGGCGGCCCGTTCGGGAGTATCGCCTGCGGTAATAGCCAGATAGGCCAGAAATGAACCCAGCAGCATCTTGATGAGTCCGATGACGATCCAGCCGGGACCCGCCAATAGCAGCCAGAACCACCAGCGTCGACGATTATCCCTTTTCTTTTCCGGCATGAAACGCAGGTAGTCGACCTGTTCGCCGATCTGAGCCACCAGTGAAAACAGAATGGCAGCTGAAGACCCGAACAAAGCCAGACTGAAACCGTTATTGGTACCGGTGGTGACGTCTGTCGTGGCCGGCACATAAACAGTCCAGTCGCTGACCCGGGCAAACTCAAACCAGGTAATGACCGCCAGCGCGGTGCATTGCAGTAGCAGCCAGAAAGTCTGTGTGCCGACCTGGAATTTGCTGATGATGGTGATGCCATGGGTCACGATTGGAATAACAGCCACCGCGCAGATGATGTAACCAAGCCACAGCGGAATTCCGAGCAGCGCCTGTAACGCCGAGGCAAGAATGGCGCCTTCAATAGCAAAGAAAATGAAGGTGAATGATGCGTAAATCAGTGACGTAATCGTGGAGCCCAGATAGCCAAAGCCGGCGCCACGGGTGAGCAGGTCGATGTCCAGACCATATTTGGCGGCATTGTAGGCTATCGGGAATCCGGTCAGCAGAATAACAAAGGCAACGGCGACCATGGCAGCTATGGCATTGAGAGTCCCGTAACTGAGAGTGACAGCGGCAGCGATGGCTTCGAGCGCAAGAAATGCGGTAGCACCCAGCGCCGTCTTGGCGACGTGCTCTATACTCCAGCGCCGCGCTTTTATAGCCGTGAAGCGTAGCGCATAGTCTTCCAGTGTCTCATTCCCGACCCAGACGTTGTATGTGCGTCTGACCCGGAAAATGTGTTGTGTTGCTTTCATCAGCCGTTTGTCCCGCAACAGCCATGTTTTGCTGTCCGTGCCTCATGACGGTTCATTCAAGAAGTTCGCTGTCCAAAACAGTTCGCATGATCTGAACATGCCTGCTTTTGGCGCGAACAGGTTGTTGTCGCCCTGTTCCGGAGCACAAAACGCCGGGAAGACCCGTAATATATGCGTTAAATGACTGGTTTTGGCCCGAATCTGGCGCAAGCAAAAGGACTACAGCAAGTTTCATACCGTTGTTGCAGGCAAAAAAAAGCCCCGCTCAAATGAGCAGGGCTTTTCTTTGGAGCACAATACTTTTGATTAGAACTGCTTACGCAAGCCTATTTCAAACGTACGGCCCAGTGGGTTGCCGATGCGTGGATCGTAGCCCAGTTCCTGACGTGATGCCGGTGGCATTTCGTCAAACACGTTCACGATGGACGCTGTCAGCGTAGTTTCAGCTGGCAGGTTAACCGTGTAATGGAAATCAGCAACGATCCAGTCGTCACCGTTGATACCATAAGTGCTTGGACCAAACGGCGTACGTGTGCCAGGCTGGAAGCCTGCTGGCGTCAATGCTGCATCGCCAACACGGGTACCGTCTTCATTGAAGAAACGCTCGTCCTTCACGCCACTGACGTACTGCACAGACAGACGGAAATTGTGGTCGCCCTGAGAGTAGTTGGTGGTGAAGTTGCCGCGCCACTCGGAAATGGCGTTGGCAATTGTTTCATAGTTCAGGAAGCCCAGGCGGTCACGAGCCGGTGCCACTTCAAAGCCGTCGAGCAGCGTTGGTGTGAACTTGAACTCTTGTACCTTGGTTGCCGTCAGACGGAATTCCAGGTCGCCCGCGAATGCTGGCATGCCATAGCTGGTCTGGATGTCGAAACCTTTGGTTTGCTGACCAGGACCGTTACCGAAATCGGTACGAATCTCTGCGAAATCAGAGGCAGTAGACACGCCCTGTACACATGGACCACCGTTGAATGTAATACGGTCGATCAATGGGTGTGAACAGTCAGCCAGTGCCGTTCCATCGTTAGGAACAGACCCTGAGCCACTTGGCGGGATGCTGAACACGGAGTTGGCGATCAGGTTGGTGTTCGCCAGCAGACCCAGCTCTTTCTCAACTTCGATATCGAAGTAGTCGATGATGAACTGGAAGTCACTGCCAGCACTGAAACCTTCGGATTGCCAGATGGCACCCACGCTGGCTACTGTTGCTTCTTCCGGCTCGATGTCAGAACGAGTGAAGGTCTTGGAACCACGCCATGCGCCACCGGCACGGGTATAGTTGGTGGTGCCACTTTCAACTTCGCCTGGATTGATGTCTGCGCCAGGTGCCTGGTAGTTGGTGCCATAAGAACCGCGCAAAGCGATGTTCTCAGTGACGTCCCACTTGCCTGATACCTTGTAAACGGTTGCATCCAGATCACCTGAGAACTGCTCGTAACGCACTGCTGCAGCTATGTACAGAGTGTCCAGCACGGGCAGGTTGAATTCCGTGAATACGGATTCCTGGGTCTGCTTGTTGGCATCCGGTACGTTGGTGTCGAAGAACTGGAAAGGACCCGGTGCGTCAGGCGTACAGCCATCGAAATTGGGTGCTTCAGGAGAGTTGGGCTCCTGCTCTGGCCATGCGCAAGGCTGTGAGCCGTTATAGAACGGGCTGGGTACAGTTTCGCGCTCTTTGGTATTACGCCACTGGGCACCTGCGCCCCATGACACCATACCACCTGGCAGTTCGATTGGTGTTTCACCACTGAACACGAGGTCAGCCGTCACGTTCCAGTTAACAGTTTCCTGGTAACGTCTATCGAACAACCAGCGCACCAGTTCGTCCGAGTTCTCGGCACCCGGCACGTAGCTCGGGTTTGACAGGCCATAGATGGGCTGGCCAGAGAAGTTGGAGGCAAACGGGTTGTACCACATGCAGCCATTGGTACCGGCTGCTGCAGGGTTCTGGGTGCCAAAACGGTCAGTGCTTAAGTCGGTTGCGTTACAGTTCGGACCACCAAAACCGTTAAGCGCTTCCTGCATACGATACAGGGCGATATCGGGGTTGTCGTCCGTGGTGTGAGACTGGTTATAGGTCAGTGCTGCGTCGTAGAAAATACCGCTGCCGATGTCCAGCTCGCCGTCAAAGCCGGCGGTCAGGTGCATGAAGCGGTTGTCGATGTCACGCGGTGTGCTGTGACGACCATCTTCGGCGAACACATCCAGACCACCGTGGGCAAAACCACGATAGGTGATGGGCGTGAAACCCTGAGTGACCGCGTACAGCGGGTTGTTGGCAAAACCAGTGCGCTGCGCAAAGTCATCCACGTACGGGTTGGTCTTGGGAACGTAGAGCTGGTAAGTCGCACCTGATGCGCGGGCTGGGCCACGAATCACAGGCTGTGAAGGCGAACCATAGGCATTGGGCGTAGAAACCTGAGAGTAAGCCGCGCGCGCAGTGAAGCTGTGCTGTGGGCTGATCTCAGTCTTAATCTGACCGAACAGACGATAGATATCGTTGTCTGCAACCAGATCATAGTAAGGAATGTAGTTGTACTTACAGGTCGTGTAAGACGTCTGGTTTACAATACCACCGACAGCATTACAGGACTCGTCTGTGAAGTCGTTAACCAGGCCGTATACTGGACCGAATTCGCTGGTTGCCGTGTTACCGGGCTCAGCAGGCAGTGGACCGCGGGCAATCCAGGCGCCCAGGTTGGTCAGGTCTGACCAGGGGGCCGGGTTGGCAGAGTAAGGCTGGCTGGAAAAATCTCGTTCAGTGGTGTCCATCTGTGAACGGTGTTCCCATTGTGCAGCCCAGATCACATCTGTGGTGTCGCCACCAAAACCGCCCAGAATGCCAACGTTGAAATCACCGTCAGAGCCGTCGATGGCTTTGAAAGCGCCCTGCACTTCAATGCCTTCAAAGTTGTCACGGCTGATGAAGTTTACGACACCGCCAGTGGCATCCGCACCGTAGGTTACGGCCGCGCCGTCCTTCAGGATTTCGGTTCGGGCCAGTGCGATTGATGGAATAACAGAGGTGTTCTGTGTCACGCGGCGGCCATTGAACAGGGACAGTGTTTTGTCCGCACCGATGCCGCGCAGGTTATAGCTGACACTACCGGTCAGCGCAGCGCCGCCGAAGTAGTAAGATTCGCCCGATGTGGCGCCCGAGATGCTCAGACTCTTGGCAAATTCCAGTGCTGATGGTGAACCTGACAGTTCCATGTCAGCAGCGGTGTATGTTTCCACTGGCAGTGCGTCGTCAACGGGTGTGCCACGGATCAAGGAACCGGTTACAACAACCTCTTCAATTTGTGGCTGTTGCTGTGCAAAAACCAGTGTGGGTGCGACCAGTGACATGCAAGCGATGCACCGGTATAGTTCTTTTAATCTCATCGGGTTTCCCCCCCCTTAATACTTTTTATTACAGCGGTTAGATTTGTGCCTGCCAATTAATTAAAAATCAGACACGCATAAAGCAACCCCATAGATTCCCTGGGCATCAGAATAGTATTACCTGGCTCTAATTCGTCTGCGTTCGGGAGCCTTGTGTGGCTCTCTTCATCAGTTTGATTTTTATTATTGGGTCAGACGCAGTGCGACCGTTAGTCTCACTTTTTGATCATGCACACTTTCAAAGGCAGGCGCTGCTGGAAAGTGTTACCAATCTGCACAAAATTAACAGGGTGTTACTTTTCATAACACATTGTTTTGCCATTAAATTCCATGCGATTGATTGGCCGAAGCATAAACCATGGGTTTTTACTGAGTCAATCCAATTTTTACATTAAATTGAACTGTTGTATCCGGCGCTGCCCGGAAATCCGATTCCGCTTGAGCGACGAACAAGCTAACATCTGACTCCACCTTTGACCTCACCTTGCCTGGTGCATTGGCGAAATCATAATTAACTTTACGATGGCGACATTCTGTTGCGGTCTGGGAAATTCACCTTCATGAACAGGATCGGGACATGCGAACAGTTAAATTATTAATGAGTGTTTTGATTGCCATCACCGGGTTGTCTGCGATGACAACACCGGTTGCGCAGGCTCAGTCACTGGAAATTGCCGAGCCGGGTACGGTGGGCCTGGACGCCGACAGCCTGGCGTTGGCAACGCAGGATCTGCAGGCCCGCGTTGACGCTGGCGATATTGCCGGGGTGGTCGCCGCTATTGTCCGTGATGGCCAGCTGGTGTATGCAGAGTCGCTTGGCATGCAGGATATCGAGGCAGGGACGGAAATGGTGTTCGACTCCCTGTTTCGAACCTATTCAATGACTAGACCGATCACTGCATTGGGCATCCTGATGCTGCACGATGAGGGGCTGCTGAATGTCAATGACACGCTGCAAACCTACCTGCCGCAGTTTGCCGGTCAGCCGGTACTTGTGGATGCAGAATCATCTGATGCTAGCGCCACTCGGCCGCGGCAGGGGGACATTACCCTGGCGCAATTGCTGACCCATACGTCCGGTCTTGGCAGCCGCAACAGCGCACTTTATCGCGACAATAATGTGCACAGCTATGACCAGACTCTGGCGCAGGTGGTCGACAATGTGGCCGCGTTGCCGTTGTTTGAAGACCCGGGCACCGCGTATCGATATGGATTGCATGCGGAAGTGCTGGGGCGTGTGATTGAAGTCGTGACAGGGCAGGATATACAAAACTTTTTTGAGCAGCGTATTTTTGCGCCGCTGGGCATGGATGACACCGTATTCTACGTCGATCCGTCTCGCGCTGACCGTCTGGCTACGGTCTATCGCCGTGACGACAATGGTCAATTGCAGGCGCATGAAATGGAAGCCATTCCCGTGACCGGGCCGCGCGCACTGAACAGTGCCGGTGTTGGTCTGGTGTCATCAACCATGGACTTTCTGCGTTTTTCACAGTTGTTTCTGGATAACGGCCTGGTCAACGGCGAACAGGTCGTGAGTCCTGCTGTTGTGCGTATGATGGCAGAGAATGCCGTACCGCAGCAGTTGTTGCCAATCGGTAGCGGGGGATACTGGCGTGGATCGGGCTGGAGTCTGGGGGGTATGGCGGTGGTGCTTGATGCGGATACCTATAATCACACCGTCAATGAAGGCGAGTATTGGTGGGATGGTTCGGCGGGCACCCGATTCTGGATCGATCCTGAGGAAAATATGGTGACCGTCATTATGGCTCAGATCTCACCGGCCAATGGCAATGGTTTCAGGGAGAGCTTCAAAACGCTGGTGTATGACGCTATCGAATAAGTGTCTGAGCGCTGGCCTGTCAGTCGGTGTCAGCAAGGGCACAGAAATTTGCGTTGGCCAGTTTCGCCAGATTGTCGGGGCTGAGTTCAATTTCCAGGCCACGACGGCCGGCGCTGACAAACACGGTGGCGAATTGTGTGGCAGAAAGGTCTATAAAAGTAGGCAGACGCTTTTTCTGGCCCAGCGGACTGACACCGCCGAGCACATACCCGGTGCTGCGCTGAACGTCAGCCGCAGGCGCCATCACTGCTTTTTTTGCGCCTGCGGCACGTGCAGCCAGTTTCAAGTTGAGCATGGCTGACACCGGTATCACCGCGACGGCCAGGCTATGGTTGTCCAGTGCCACCACCAGGGTCTTAAAAACCTGGTGAGCGGGAACACCCATTTTCTCGGCCGCCTCCAGACCATAGGACGGATGCCCGGCATCGTGTTCATATTCATGCAGCCGATGGCTGATGCCGGCTTTTTTTGCAACATTGATGCCGGGTGTCATGGGCCGTGCACGACCTCCTGGCGCAGCTCACCCAATCCTTCAATACCAATGCGTATTCTGTCTCCAGGTTTGAGGTATTGTGGCGGCGACAGCCCGTCGCCGACGCCTTCAGGCGTGCCGGTATAAATCAGATCGCCGGGCATCAGCGTCATGAACTGGCTGACATAGCTGACGATCTCGGCGATCCCAAAAACCATCTGATTGGTATTCCCTTGTTGCCGCATGTCGCCGTTTATCTCTGACCAGACCGCAAGGTTCTGCACGTCAGCGACACTGTCGCGGGTTACCAGCCAGGGCCCGAATGGCGCGAATGAGTCAGCGCTTTTGCCTTTGACGAACTGGCCGGCTCGCTCGCGCTGGAAGGCACGCTCTGACACGTCATTGCCGACGGTATAACCTGCGATGTGCGACAGGGCGTCGGTGACATCGACGTACTGCGCACGTTTGCCGATCACCACCACCAGTTCTGCCTCATAGTCGAGTTTGGTGGCGGCGCGTGGCTCAATAACCGGGTCAAACGGGTTGCTCAGTGCGGACACTGCTTTGGTAAAAACCAGCGGCTCTTCGGGTACATCTACTGCCATCTCGGCGGCGTGATCAATGTAGTTGAAACCGATGGCAATGATTTTGCTGACCCCGGTAACGGGGGCTGCCAGCCTGACATTGGCGTCAACAACGGGCAGGCTGTCCTGGGGAATGGCAGCCAGCCGCGCCAGATTAGTATCAGACAATTGATCAGGCGTCAGGTCGGCAAGGTGCGAGGATAGGTCGCGAATCTGCCCGTCAGTATCAATCAGGCCCGGCTTTTCCGCGCCTTCGGGGCCGAATCTGACCAGCGTCAGTTCCGCTGCGGTCAGGGTCGTGGTCCAGATGAGGGCGAGCGCGGCGAGCGCAATCCGGATAGCAGGGGATATAAGCAGTTGGCAACGCATGGCAAAAGTATCCTTCATTATCATTATTATCAGACCAGTATAACGTATAAATTCAAGCGTATACCAACTACGGTGATAGCGGTACACTTGCCATGACAGGTCCAAACAATAACCCAGATCCGGAAACCATGTTATGTCTGCACTTTTTACTTCCCAGCGCCGCCAGGCGCCTTTTGCTGCCTGCCGATATGTTATCGGATGTGCATTTTTCTGGCTGTCGTCATCGCTTCTGTTGTCAGCCTCTGCTGCCGCACAAACAACGCTGCTGACCAATGTCAACGGTTATACCATGTTGCAGGGCGAGGGCGCCGGCAGCACTCGTGAGCGTATGCATTTTAGTGCCATCCAGTTCACGGGTGACACCATCGACCGACTTTTTACAGAAGGCGATGAGTTGCCCGCCGATGACAACATGACGGTGATTGATGGTGAAGGCAAAACGCTTTTGCCAGGCCTGATTGATGCCCATGGTCATGTGCTCAGCTATGGACTCAGCCTGTTGCGTGTCGACATGACCGGCACACGTTCGGAACAGGAAGCGGTTGAGCGGGTGAGAGCATTTCAGCAGGCCAATCCGGAGCTGAGCTGGATTCAGGGCAGAGGCTGGAACCAGGTGTTGTGGGACAGCAACGACTTTCCCAGTGCCGATTCGCTGGCGCAGGCCCAGGCAGATACACCCATGTGGTTCAGTCGGGTTGATGGACACGCCGGCTGGGCCAATCAGGCCGCCATGGAACTGGCGGGAATTGATGCCAGTACACCTGACCCGGACGGCGGCATGATCATTCGTGATTCGGAAGGTCGACCGACCGGCACCTTTGTTGATACGGCCATGAGCTATATCACGCAGCATATTCCGGCGCTGAGCCTTGAAGATCAGAAAATGGCCCTGCGCCAGGCCATGCTGGCACTCGCCGAGCAGGGTTTGACCAGCGTGCATGATGCCGGTGTTTCCAGCACGACATTACAGGCCTATCAGGAATTGCTGATGGATGGGCCGCTGCCGATTCGTGTTTATGTCATGCTGGCCGGTGGCGATGATCAGCTGTCTGACCGCCTGGCCGAGGGCCATTTTACCAGTGCCGATAACACCTTGGTGGTGCGCAGCGTGAAAATTTCCGCTGATGGCGCGCTGGGTAGTCGCGGCGCCTATCTAAACGAAGATTATTCTGACCAGGTCGGCCACCAGGGACTGTTGCTGCTCTCGCCCGAACGCTTGACGCAATTGATGGAAATGTCCATGCAGGCCGGATTTCAGGTTAACGTGCATGCCATTGGCGATGGCGCCAATATGCTGGTGCTGGACAACTACGAAGCGCTGATTCAGCGCACCGATACGCATGCGCAGCGCCACCGCATCGAACATGCACAGGTGCTGCGGTATGAGGACATACTACGTTTCAACGAGCTCAATGTGATTCCTTCCATGCAGGCGACCCATGCCACCAGCGACAAGAACATGGCGCAGGACCGGCTCGGTGAAATTCGAATTCAGGGCGCCTACGCCTGGCGTAAATTGATGGACGCGGGCGCCGTTATTGCCAATGGTTCGGACTTTCCGGTGGAATCACCCAATCCCTTTTTTGGTCTGCACGCGGCGGTGACACGTCAGGATCGTCAGGATCAACCGCCCGGTGGCTGGTTTCCGGGAGAGCGCATGACCCTGGGTGAGGCATTAACCAGTTTTACGCTGGATGCCGCCTATGCAGCGCATCAGGAAGAGCACCTGGGTTCACTGGAGCCCGGCAAGCTGGCCGACTTCATTTTGCTGGAACAGGATGTATTCGCCATTGAGCCATCGCAACTGTGGCAGGTTGATGTTGCCCAGACCTGGGTCGGTGGGCGTCAGATCGGCGAATGAAGGCATACGGTCATGTGCAGTATCCCTCAGTCTATAGTACCGAGGCGCATGTGGATCAGACCATTGACGGTATCAGGGCATTGCTGGAAGTCTAGTGCAGGATGGCGGGGTTGATTCAGTCTAGAAAATCGACTCGGTTTTTAGCGAGACTTCCAGCAGACCGTCACGACGCAGAACGCCGTGACTGACTGCAAAACCCTTGAGCATGGACGCGACTCTGGCCTGCGGGCGGGGATGAACGGCGAGTTCGCTGTGGTAGCCAAGGCGCATGACCAATTGGTCCTGTGCCTGAATCCCGTATTCGCGATTCGTCACCTGCTGGTCTTCCTTTAGCTGAATCAGGCCATGCCCCAGGGTTTCCTTTCGGATGTGGGGATGGAGTACTTCAAAGAAGGCCTTGAGTGCCAGGTCGTCCATGTAATTGAATGCATCCCAGAACAGGCACAGATCAAATTGTGTATCCGCCGGGAAATTCAATACCGCTCGAAAGCGTTCGCGCCATGCATCAAGCAGACTTTCCTGACGAGCGGCCTCATCAACAAATTTCCCGGTTCTGGCGGCAGGCACCGGGAGCGTGGGGGGCGATTTTAGCGCGTCCGGCAAACCACAGAAGTGCAGTTTGCATCGGCGGTTGCCAAAGTGCTCCACCGTTTCATGGACGGCAAAACCTACGTCCAGCACCATTAACGGTGACACGTCTGCAAGTCTTTGCAGAATATCAGGCATTAATCGGCTGGGTAGCGTCTCGCCTCCTGTCATTGTCAATTGCTCGGCCAGGTTCACGGTTTAGCTGGTTTTATCGGTCGGGTTGCCTGATTTGAGAGAAGCCACTGATGAATTGCCATTGGAATGGCTGGGATCAATGTCGATTGTACCCTTGAAGCGGGCACCTTCTTCCAGCGTCATTTTTGGGGTTACAATATTACCCTTGATGTTGCTGGTGCTGGATACAAACACTTTCTCTTTGCCAGAGATGTCACCATGGACTTCGCCGTCGATACGAATCACCTTGGCAGTAACATCAGCATGAACCTTACCGGATTTGCCAACGGTGAGTTCGTGCGACGCCAGGTTGACGGTGCCTTCTACCTGACCCTCAATCAGCAGATTCTCATCACCGCTGATATCGCCTTTCACCTTGATGGTAGCGCCCAGTGTGGCTGATCTGCCGGAACTGCTGGCTGCCGCTGGTCTGGGGGCACTGCTATAACTGGATTCTACAGCAGGTGCCGCAGCGCCTGAAGATTCGGGTTTGTCCTGTTGTTTGTCTTTGTTCCTGTCGAACATAAGTATCACCAATGCCGTTGTGGTTATTGCACTGGACTTTAGCAAGTAAGGTGGAATCTGACAATGGTCTGGGGGTTATTTAGCGGGGTCCTGCGGAAAAGCACAGTCTGGCTGCAGTCGCCCGCTACTGCATGTGAGGTCTGAGTCAGGTTATCATGACGCTTCTGAACTTAATCGGTAATCCATATGAGCCTGGAAAGGAGGCGTTGGTGACTCAGCCCCGGGCGTTATCCGCAGGTGCAAAGGAAGAAGCTGTCGCCGTCATCGGTGCCGGGCCGGCTGGTTTGATGGCGGCTGAGCAATTGGCTGAAGCCGGGTATCAGGTGGATGTGTTTGACGCTATGCCCTCGGTAGCGCGCAAATTTCTGCGCGCCGGTGTTGGTGGCCTCAACCTGACTCACAACGAAGATCTGCAGGCATTTACCGAACGCTACACTCACCCGGAGTTGGTCCGCCCCTGGCTGGGTGTATTCGGCCCGGATCATCTCAGACAATGGGTAAACGCATTGGGAATTGAGACCTTTGTCGGGTCGTCCCGGCGTGTTTTCCCGGTTCAGATGAAAGCGTCGCCCTTGTTGCGAGCCTGGTTGCAACGTCTGCGCGAGCAGGGAGTCAGGATCCACACCCGACATCGCTGGACAGATCTGGCATTGGTGGCCGAGGGGTATCAATTGAGTTTTGATGTGACTGAGCCCGGCACTGCCGGATCGGAGCGTATCAACACAACCAGGCGCGTTAACACGCGGCTGGTTGTGCTGGCATTGGGCGGGGGCAGCTGGGCCCGCCTGGGGTCGAATGGACAGTGGTCACGGATTCTGTCCCGGACCGGCATCAAAACCACGCCGTTCACGCCATCCAATTGCGGCTTTGATTACCCGTGGAGTGAATGGATGCGTGAACGTTTTGCGGGTCAGCCGCTTAAACCGGTTGCGCTGTCTCTTGGTAGCGAGGTGCCTGCAGGCAAGCCGGCTGACACTGACGCATCTGTATGGCGAACCGGTGAGGCTATCATCACTCGGCATGGGGTGCAGGGAGGGTTGATCTATCAGGCATCGCGCGCGTTGCAACAGCGCATTGAGTTGAACGGATTCGTACAGATTTACTGGGACCTGATGCCAGACCGGTCGCATGCAGATATAAGTCGGATACTCGCGCAGCCCAGAGGCAAGCAGACCTTCGCCAACTTTTTGCGTAAGCGTCTGGCGTTCAGTGGTGCCAGAGCGGCGCTACTGAATGAGTTGGCGCCGCAGACGGCGCGAGATCCCGACTCACTGGCCAGTGCCATCAAGTGTTTGCCGCAGCGGCTGCACTCGGCGCGGCCATTGGATGAAGCCATCAGCACCGGGGGTGGCATCCCCGCAAACGAACTGAGCAATGAATTGATGTTGCGCCGATTGCCGGGTGTGTTTTGTGCGGGGGAAATGCTGGACTGGGATGCGCCCACGGGCGGGTATTTACTCAACGCCTGCCTGGCCAGCGGGCAGGTGGCTGGCGCCGGGGCGGTCGCGTATCTGAATCATTCGGGTGCGCCATCGTGACGCTGCACACATTTTCGGTGCACTGATGAGGCTGGCAATTGACCTTTTTAGCGAAAAGTGTAGTCTGAAACCGCCGGTTCAAACCGGTTAGATATGGCACCCGCAAAATCACAACGACAAAGATGTGCCGTATCAATGATCAGGGACAGGATACAATGCGCCGATCCAGAGCATTAAAGTTTATTATTGTGGTTGCTTTTATGACCGCGATTGGTCCGGTGTTGGCGGCAGTTTATCTCGCCCGTGAACAAGGACTGGCGACTGAATTTGAGCGCGTTACCAGCTATGCCCAGTCAGTTGCCAACCGCTCCGATCGTGCTGTTGATCAAATGGTAGCAGCCATTGATGCTCTTGTGGCTGCTAACAACGGCGATCCATGTTCCGACACCATGCTGACACAGATGCGACAGCTTGGAATCAGCATGGAATTCATGAAAGTGGCGGGTGCCGTCAGTGGCGAGCGCATGCTGTGCTCAACACTGGGTTCTCACGAAGAAGGGCTCGCCCTGGGTCCGCCCGACAGCGTCACTCCCAACGGCACGCAGTTGCGCCTGAATGCACCGGTACCGTTTTCCTCGGAGACGCCTTATATTTCGCTGGAACGTGATGGTTTTATTGCCATGGCACACCGCAACCAGGCGGTGGATCTTATGGTCAACCAGGAAGGCGTTCTGTTTGCTACCTTTGACCCGACGACAGGTAATATCAGAACGGGAAGCAGCGAGGTCAGGCCTCGCTGGGCGAATGCCGTGGACAATGCCACTGTGGCCGCGTTTGTTGATGAGGGTTATATAGTCGGAGTGGTACGCTCCGGTCAGGTTAATGTCACTGGCGCCATTGCCGCCGTTCCCGCCAGGTATCTGGATGAGCGGATACTGACGTTCATCTGGGTGCTGCTTCCCATCGGCGTGGTGACTGCCATTGTGCTGACTTCGTCAGTCATCTACTTTGCCCGCCTGCAGGTATCTTTGCCCACCCAGATCCGGCAGGGCCTGCGCCGAAATGAGTTCTATCTGGAATACCAGCCAGTGGTGGATCTTAACAGTGGCAATTGGGTCGGCGCAGAAGCGCTGGTGCGTTGGCGGCGCCGTGACGGGCGGATCATGCAGCCGGACGAATTTATCCCCGTTGCTGAGCACAGTGGCCTGATTGGCTTGTTGACGGAGCGGGTGATAGAGGTGGCCAGTAAAGACATGGGCACGACATTACGCGACGCGCCGGACTTCTTCCTGACCATCAATCTCTCCGCCAGGGACCTGCAATCTGGCGGCACACTGGAAAAGCTGATGGTGATGGCACGTGACAGCGGCGCCAGACCGGGGCAGATAGTGGCTGAATTGACCGAACGTATGCTGGTGGATGCCAGCGCTGCCAAGAGCGTCATCAAGGCCATGCGTGAGCAGGGATTGCGGGTGGCAATAGATGATTTTGGCACCGGTTACTGCAGTCTGTCATATCTGGAAACCATGCAGTTTGATTGCCTTAAGATAGATCGGTTGTTTGTAGAAGCCATTGACACAGAGGCAGCGACCAACCGGGTCGTATTGCATATCATCAACATGGCACGCACGCTGGATATGAAGTTGATAGCCGAGGGTGTGGAAACCGAGGCCCAGGCCAACTACCTGAAAAGTCAGGGCGTGGAGTTTGCCCAGGGGTGGTTGTTCAGCCGTGCAATAGCGCCGGATGAATTTCTTAAAGGGCTGGCATGATGCAGGCACTCGATTATCGATTGGCTGTCAGGAAACGCCCGTGATGAGTAGCGCACCACGTCAGCTTTACCCTGCTATTGAACCTTTCGCTACCGGATTCCTGCCGGTTTCCAGCCGACATACTTTATACTTTGAACAGGTTGGCAACCCGGCAGGAAAACCCGTTGTATTCTTACATGGCGGCCCGGGCGGCGGTGTCATGCCAGACTATCGTCGTTATTTCGATCCGGACAAGTGGCACATAGTGTTGTTTGATCAGCGTGGTTGTGGGCGAAGTACACCCTTTGCAGACATCGATGAAAATACGACCTGGGACCTGGTTGCTGATATCGAGAGAATTCGGCAACACCTGGGATTGCCGCGGTGGGCTGTGTTCGGTGGTTCGTGGGGTTCCACGCTGGCATTGTCTTATGCCATTACTCACCCGGACATGTGCACTGAACTGTTCTTACGTGGTATTTTTCTACTCCGGAAAAAGGAAATTGACTGGTTTTATCAGGAAGGGTGTTCAAAGCTGTTTCCGGATCTCTGGCAGACATACCTGGAGGTTATTCCCGAAGTTGAGCGTGCGGATATGGTGTCCGCTTACTACCGGCGCTTGACATCGCAGGACCCTGAAGTGCGACAGCGTGCAGCAAAAGCCTGGTCAATCTGGGAGGGCTCGACCTCAAAGCTGATTTTTGATCCCGGTGCCGCCAGTAAATTCGGCAATGATACGTTCGCCGATGCATTTGCACGTATCGAGTGTCACTATTTCACCAATAAAGGCTTTTTCCCTGAGGATAATTACTTGCTGAACAATGTTCCCGCGATAAAAGATATTCCAACGGTGATCGTTCATGGACGTTATGACGTAATATGTCCGGTTGAAAATGCCTGGCAGCTGCATCGGGCTCTACCCGGGTCTGAATTGCACATTGTGGCTGATGCGGGTCATTCGCTGTCTGAACCTGGCATTACAACCAGAATGCTTGAATACACCGATAAATGGTCTGGCTGAATTTTTCGGGTCAGCCTGGTGTGGCCGACATAACTTTTTGCAACGTGCCGCGATATTGACATGATAACTCTTGACCCGATTACCCTGAGCGTTACGCTGGCACTGGTGTTTGTTATTTCAGTTCTGGTGCTATTCATTTTTTGGCGAATCAACCAGACCCAGCCAGGTGTCCTGCACTGGACATTGGGTGGTTTCCTTTTTGCCATGGCATTCTGGGTGGTTTTTCTCGCTACCCTGTTGGATGCCCCCTGGAATCTGGGTCCGTTTCTGAGCAACTCAATGAGTTTGCCGGCGGTGTTGTTTACTATTGAAGGGTGTTTGCGGTTTCGTGGTTATCACTCGTCCAGGCGCTGGCGTCAGATGCTGCTGGCCATGCCGGTTTTGGTCCTGATCGCCTGGTTGAATAAGGACGACCCTCAGGCGCGGCTGTTGTTTCATGATGCTGCCTCTGCAATCGGCATGTGCATGGCTGGCCTCATCTTGTGCTGGAAAACGTCTGATCGTTATGAGCTGCAGGCGAACAGCCTCGCCGCCTGCTCTGCAATACTGGGGGGAATGGCTTTTGTGATTCGGTGGCAATATGCGTTTCTGGCACCTGAAGTGGATACCCGGCCCATGTATGTGCCCGCCAATCAGGTGCTTTTCTTTGGCCTGATTGTGTTCACCATGGGCTGGACCTACGGCCTGGGCGTTGCCTGTTACTTCCGGTCCAATCGGCAGGTCATGCAACTGGCCCGGGAAGATGTGTTGACGGGACTGCCGAATCGGCGATGTATCGATGAGAATCTGGGTAAAACGTTGATGGAAAGTCGTCGCAGCAAGGCGCCGTTTGCAGTCATGCTGATTGATATTAATGCGTTTAAACAGGTCAATGACAAGCATGGCCACAGTGCGGGTGATGCGTTGTTGGCCGGCATTGCCCGACGTCTGGAACGGGCAATTCGTGGGTCCGACTTTGCAGGGCGCCTGGGCGGCGATGAGTTTGTGGTGATTGCCCGCGGTATCGAATCTGATGAAATGACACCAGATAGTGAGCCTGGGGTCAGATTCAATGAGTTCCTGCAACGGCTAAGAGATGAGCTTAACGGTCCGATGCAGGTGCGCGGCCACGCTATGGATATTGTGGTCAGTATTGGTGTGGCATTCTGGCCCGAAGACGGGGATAGCTCTGATGCCATGCTGAGCCGGGCTGACACCTTGATGTACCGTGATAAAGCCAGAACCACTGCAGCAGAACCGTCATTTAGCCATGCCTTTCAAGCGCCGAGCTGAAAGTCTATGTCGTCGCGAATCACGGTCGGCGTGTTGGCGTCATAGTCCGGATTGAGCCACACCAGCAGCGAAGCATACCCACAGGACTCGACGTCTTCCGGGATATATTCCGGCATGACGCCACAGTAGCTAAACCCTTCATGTAACTGAAAACTGAGCACGGGATCATTAACATCACCCCAGATCACTTTGCGAGCATAATATTCTGCGGTCATTGCATTCTTGTGAGGCTGGTAACCTGGCAGCCGACCACAGACGATGATTCGTTTCAGGTTCATTGCCCGGCATAACTGGCGGCGCCCCTCATAAAGCAGATGTCCAACCCCCTGACCCTGCGATTCCGGGTCAACAAACACCTCAACGCCGTAAAGCGTACGGCCATCGGGGTTGTGATTGTCGAAGGTGCCGGCACTAGTAATCTCATACCAGTTATGTTCCTCCGCCCAATCGTCCCACATCACCATGATGGAGCTAGCGCATCCCAGCAGTCCGCTATCATCCTCAGCCACTATCTGCCCTTGCGGAAACATTTCCAGTTGTGTGATCAGGTCGAGCTTGTTCCATGGCGGGATAGTAGGATAAATACGTGTTTGCAGTGCAATCAGTGCAGGAATGTCTTCACGTCGGGTCTGGCGTATTCGTATAGTGCTCAAGGTGTGTTTCCTGTGTCAGGTTCCTCGGTGTCTGTAGAGAATACCGGAGGTGGAGTGCTATCTCTGGGGGCGCCAGGTGCTGTGCTGGTTGCCGGTTCGGGCGCCCGGGTCTGGCGTACCTCATTCTCCGGTGGCGAGGTTGAGACGGTTTCCCGGGTAGGGTCTGTCAGGTAAATAAATGTCAGCGCCAAGGCGATAAACAGGACAATCCCCGCCAGCGCGATAGCGAGCAGGCCAACAAAGGGATTTTTACTCATGCCGAATTCTCCGCCAGTACACCGAGTAACTGCGTTAGTGGTGTATCCCTGTGTTGACGTAGTCTGGCCAGAAGTTGCTGTTGTGAGCCAAAGCGGTGCTCATTGAACTGGTGTTTTAAAGCGACGATGCTTGCATTGGCCTGATCTGGAGGTAGTGACGCGTTGCCCGCGGTGGTGGTCAGCTCATCGCTCTTTATTTGCTCAGGGCTGTCAATTCGCTCATGGCTGTTTATGTGCTCAGGGCTCTTCATGCGCTCAGGGCTGTTTTCTGGCTCATGGCCGTCTATTTGCTCCGCGCTGCTTGTCGGGCCGGGCGACGTGACAGTCCTGGTGGCGTTGGGGTACACCCGTTCGACGGCCCTGCTCAGTTCACTGATAAGTGAGGTGAAAGCCGATTCAGGCAGATCGCCCTGCGCTATCAGTGTCAACAGACGAGTGCGCAATTTACTCAGGGACTCCTGTCGTACATCAGTCGATCTGGGCTTGCTGGCAAGGGCATCGCGTTTTTGCCGCTTCGGTTGCTCGCGGCGGACAGTTGCCGCACTGGATATGTGCGCCTGTTTTTGCTGGCGATACTGACTTTGCCAGTACGCGCTGAAGGATGCCCTGGGCGCAAGGTCGCTGAGCGTATCTTCAAGCGTTTGACCCAGACGAAAGAAGTTCTTGCACGATGGATCAGATTCCGGGAAAAGCGCCACCGGTGACTGCATGGTAACCGCTGCGCGTAGACTCTCGTCCTGCAAGATGTATCCCAGGTAGTTCAGTTTTACGCCGATGTATTTTTCCACCGCGCCCGAAAAGCGATGAAAAACCTCACGTGCCTGTTTGGTGCTGCTGCACATGTTCACGACGACGTGGTAGTGGCTTTTTTTGCCGCGCCGTCGCAACAACTTGATCATGGAGAAGGCATCGGTCAACGATGTTGGCTCCGTCGTTACCACAATGATGGTTTGTTGCGCCGCGCGCACAAAATCCATCGTATCATCGCCGATGCCGGCAGCGGTATCGACTAGCAGGTAGTCGTATTCGCCCTCAATATCAGCCAGTTGACGGGTCAGGTGCATATGTTGTCTGGGTTGCAACTTGACGCATTCGACGATGCCATTGGCGCCCGGAATCACTTTCAGACCGTGAGGGCCATCGAGCATGACTTCAGTGATGGGTTTGTGGCCAAAAAGCACATGTTCCAGACTGAGTTTTGGCGTCAGCCCGAGCAGAATATTGATATTCGCCAGACCCGTGTCGGCGTCCAGCAGGCAAACTTTGCGACCCATGCGTGACAGGGCAATGCCCAGGTTGACTGAGATGCTGGATTTTCCGACCCCGCCTTTGCCGCTGGTAATTGCGATGACATGGGGGGCAGTGGTGCGGGCCTGGGACAGGCTTTTTGGAGCGGACTTGTCCAGAGGCAGATCGACGGTAGCCATCAGCTTCCCGTGGTGACTGGTGTGTTTTTTGATTTATTGGGCTTTTCTGTGCAGTGCGTTTTCACAAGTGGCCAAGCATAATCCGGCAAGAACCCCTGTGCAACAAGAATTTCTATATTAATGACCGGCTTGCAGTGGTCAGCGAGCATTTGATTGAGTATACTCGGGCGCAGGCTTTGTCAGCCGGGCAGTGATATCCGACTTTGGAAGGTTCAGGGCAAGGTTCTGGCAATAACGCCGGGCCTGTTGATACGGTTAAATCCATGACGGTGGAAAAACAACAAGTACCCACCCAACTGACTCTAAACAAGCTTCCCAGCCTGCCACAGGTACTGGTTCGAATACTTGACGCCGTCAGTCAGGAATCCGCCGATTTCCAGCAACTTTCCAATATTATCCGCCAGGATAGTGGCATGTCAGCGAGACTGATAGCCGTTGCCAATTCCAGCTATTATCGCCGCCAGCACGGTTGTGATTCTGTCGATCGCGCGCTCATGTGTCTGGGGATTGATACTGTTCGGACCCTCGTTATTACCGCTGCGGTTAAACAATACTTCAGTTATTTCGATAAAGACCACCAACAGTTCATGGCGCGGTTTTGGCGTCGTTCTCTGGTGTCGGCGCATTGTGCGCAGACTTTTGCCACGCTGACCGGGTACAACGCGACATCGCAGGCGTACCTGTGCGGTCTGTTAATGGATGTCGGGCAGCTTTGCCTGCTGGCAGAAAACGACAGTGAATACCTGCCGCTGCTGGTGTCGGCGGGCGAGGACGATCAGCAATTGCTGGAGTCAGAGCAACAGGTGATGGGTACGACACACTGCGATCTTGGCGCGCTGCTGCTGGACAGCTGGCAGATGGACAACTTCATGGCGGATGCGCTGCGATACCACCACGCAGTAAGTGGCCAGATAAAACATGCCCATCACCTGGTCAAAATCGTCAATCTCAGTAGCCTGATGAGTATGCAGACGGAATTAAGTGAGCAAACGCTGGCAGTCGCCAATGCCCTGTTTGGTTTCAATGAAGACCTGATGCGTGAATTGCATGCGCGTATCTTCGCCGATGTCCAGCGCGTAGCGGGCGGTTTGGGCATGACGTCCGACGAGGAGCCGGAACAGGGGCAGCGGGCCAACCGTGAACTTGGCGAAAAGCTGGGCCAGATTACTCAGATGCAGGCTCTTAGGCAGGCCATGCCTGGCGCCAGTGGCAGTGACCAGTCTGGCCACGGTGCGCAGGACGCCATCGGGCGCGCTTTGTACCTGAGCTTCGGGTTCGAGAAGTACGTGGTGTTCTTTCTGCGTGAGCCGCAAGGCACGCTTGAAGCGAGTCTGGGCGGTGTCACCGGCACGAACGGTACCGCTGATTTTGTACTCAATGCGGACGCTGACGAGAGCCTGGTGCAACGCAGCTTTATGGCGCAGCAGGTGCTTGCCAGTGAGCCACGCGGCAGTAGCAGTTCGAGTGTGCTGGATGATCAGTTGCGGCGTTATTGCCGGCAGCGTGCGTTGATCTGCCTGCCGTTTGCAAGCAAAACCCTGCGTGGGGTTGTTGTGGCCGGGGCGAATCCGGATACACTGGCGCATTATCAGAAGAACACAACTTTGTGGATAACACTGTTGCAGCAGGTTGCCACGCTTTTTGATGCCGAGCCAGGCCACACAGACTCGGGTAAATCGTCAGAAAGCAGCGATTCAGTGCGTATCAGTGAAGCGGTGCATGAAGTCAGCAACCCACTCAGCGTCATCAATAATTACCTGGAAATTCTGCGGCTTAAGCTGGGAGACAGTAAAGATACCAACAAGGAATTTTCGATCCTGCACGAAGAAATCGATCGAGTCGGCAAAATCCTGCTCAGATTGAATAAACCCGATGCGTTGCCAGAAACTGAGACAGTTGACGTTAATACTACCGTGGAAGATCTGGTCAGGATTTTTCGTGAATCCATGTGCGCTGCGCGGGATATCAAGGTCATCCTGCAGCTTGACCCGTCTCTGGAGCCGGTGTTGTTAAATAAGGCAGAGTTAAAGCAGGTGTTAACCAACCTGATAAAAAACGCTGTCGAAGCAATGCCTTCCGGCGGCCAGCTGACGGTGCAGTCTCAGGGGCGTGTGATGCTCAATGGACGTGCGTATTTTGCGATCAACATCGAAGATACCGGTGCAGGCCTGCCCGAACAGGTCATGTCAAAACTGTTTACGCCCGGCATCACCAGCAAGGGCGAAGAGCATGCCGGTCTCGGCCTGAGTGTGGTCAAAAAATTGATGGATGCCATGAATGCTCAAATAGACTGCAGCAGCAGCGACAAGGGCGCCCGGTTCCGGTTGTTGTTCCCCGTTGTCCGTGTTCCCAGTGGCGACAGCAGGCGGGAGAATTGAGTTGAGCGCGGTATTGAAATCAGAACAGGGTCACAGTGATCAAGTCGTTGGCGTTGAGAAGTCGCAGGCGGGGCGCATTCTTGTTGTTGATGATGATCAGAGACTGGCGGAAAGCCTGCGCGAACTCCTGATCCTGCGTCATTATGCTGTCGATCTGGTATTTGGTGGGCAGGCGGCGATTAGCCGACTTAGGTCGTCGACGTACGACATCGTGTTGCTCGACCTCGCCATGCCGGATGTTGACGGGCACCAGGTGCTGCAGTTTATTCAGGAGTCCAAAGTCAATGCGTTGGTCATCGTGGTCAGTGGTGAAAGTGCCGTTGATCACGTAAGTCGAGCGTTGCGTCGTGGCGCGCATGACTATATCAAGAAACCCTATGTCGCTGACGAATTAATGACAACCGTCAGCAATGCAATACGTAAAAAACGTCTTGAAGACAGCCATGATGAAATGCAGCGTCGGATGAAAAAATCCGAGCGACTGCATCGATTCCTGGTTAATAACTCACCTGACATCATCTTTATTCTTGATCAGGATGGCCGGTTCAGTTTTATCAACAGTAAAGTTGAGAGTGTTCTTGGGTATCGACGCAGTGACTTGCTGGGCGAGCATATTACTCATATTGTTGATACCGAAGATCAGGAAAAAGCCAGATATTTTTTTGAGCGAACGCATTCGGCGAGCAGCAGTGAGCGTACCATTAATATGGCGCTGAATAGCCAGTCCGGAAATGCCAGCGAAACAAGAAAGCGACATTTTGAACTGACCATGTCAAAAATTGACGTGGGCGATGTGCTGGAAGCAGAAGCCGGTAATCGCTATGAGATTTATGGTACCGCCCGAGATATCAGTGATCAGATAGAAGCTGAGGAATTTATTAATTTCCAGGCATATCATGACATTCTGACCCGATTGCCAAACCGCTCATTATTCAAGGATCGCCTGAGCGTGGCGATTACTCATGCCCAGCGCAGTCAGGAAAAGCTGGCGGTCATGTTTATCGATCTGGATCGGTTCAAGGTGATCAATGATTCACTGGGGCACACCATGGGTGACCGGCTATTGCAGTCTGTCAGTCAGCGTCTACTGTCCTGCGTGCGCAAGGGTGATACCCTGTCCCGATTTGGTGGTGATGAATTTACTCTGTTGCTGCCCAATATAAAAAATGAAAGCACGGCCTTGCAGGTCGCTGAGAAAATGCTGGAATCAATCAAGACTCCCTTCGAGATTGCCGGTCATGAGATCTATATAGGCGCGAGTATCGGCATCGCCGTTTACCCCGATGCCGGTGAGGACATTGAGGCGCTTATCAAGAACGCTGATATCGCCATGTATCGCATCAAGAGCAGCGGCAAGAATGGCTCCATTCTGTTTAACGCGGAAATGAACGGCAGTGTTACCCGACGTCACTCTCTGGAGCAGGATCTGCGCAAAGCGTTGCAGAATAATGAGCTGGAGATCTGTTATCAGCCGCTGGTAGATACCTTAAATACAAATTTGTATGGTGTTGAAGCGTTGATTCGCTGGAACCACCCACGTTACGGTCGTCTGTCACCAGCCGAATTTATCCCCATTGCCGAAGACAGTCGCCTCATCGTAGAGATTGACCGCCAGACCATGCGCGAAGCATGCCTGCATGTGGGGGCTCTGCATCAGAAAGGACACCCGGAACTCAGTTTGTCGATTAACCTGTCGCCGGTGATGGTTGAGCGTGATGATTTTGTACAGCATATTTTTGACACATTACAGGCAACAGCGTTCCCGCCGAGTAAGCTGCAGCTCGAGATTACGGAAGGACTGTTATTGAATGACAGACGGGATATTGTCGATAAATTATTGCAGTTGACGAATTCCGGCATCAATCTGGCCATTGATGATTTTGGCACCGGTTTTTCATCACTGAGTTATTTGCACAAATTTCCCATCAATACATTAAAAATTGATCGCAGTTTTGTGCAGAAGCTGCACAGTGAATCAGAAGAAGCCTGCATCGTCAGCGCCATCGTGTCGATGGCTCAAGGCTTGAAAATGAACATTGTCGCGGAAGGTGTTGAACATATGTTTCAGTTCAACTATCTGCGCTCACTGGGCTGCAATATTGTTCAAGGTTATTTGTTTGGGGAAGCGACAACGCTCAGTGATGTGATGGTGCGTTACCCATACAGCCAGCGTCTGACCGGGAGCGTAACCAGTGCTGACTGAACCGGTCAGAATTTATTGATGAGAATCGTCTGGCCAGAGTGAGTTGAGTGCAGAGAAATACTCGGTAATGATCAGTAGTGGCCCGGGTCCTGACTGCCGGCACCTTGTAACATTCCTTCCAGTCCGTTGAGTTTGATCTCGTACATTAGCGCGAGCTGGCGCCCCAGCTTACTGTCCGGAAACCCCTGCCGGTGAAACCACACAAGATAGGGTTCAGGCAGATTGATCAGTTTCTGCCCCCTATATTTGCCAAAAGGCATAATCTGGTTGATAGCTTGGTCGAGTGTTTCATCAGGCAGTTGCGGCGGGGCATCCACGTTGGCTTCCGGGTCAGGTTTGCGAGCCTACAGCCTAGCAAATTCCGGCCGCTTCGGAAATCCCGGTATTCATGCTAGATTGTCTTGAAGACATGCCAAAAAGCAGAAAAATTCGATTGGAGTCTGGATGAAAAAGGTATTTCTCCTCGCTAATGTTCTGGTTGCATTGGTTCTTGTCATCATAATCACTCGCAGTATCCTGATAGATCGGGCCCAGGTGATTGAGGCCAATTATCGCCAACTGGAGAACGCGACGGCAGCCCTGGCCGAGCATGCCCAGCAAACTCTGATGGCGCTGGACCTGGGGCTGACAGTAGTTGAGCAGACTGGCAGTGACAATATGTCTGATCTGCAGGCGCTGAACACGGCTGTGGTCAGTCGCCAGGCTGCTGCAGCCAATACCTATGCTTTTTACGTACTGGATCGCAACGGAACGTTACTCGCGACCTCGCGCACGCCTGACCCAATGCCGGTCGACCTTTCGCAGTATTCGGAATTCACAGCCCAGCGCGACGGACGTCACGAAGGCATGTATATAGCCACGCCCAGACTGGGAACAGTCGGGTTTGCCGAAAACCAATGGGTAATCAATGTCAGTCGTCGTATTACAGCTGCAGATGGCAGCTTTGCCGGTGTGGCTGCCGCCTCCATGTCACTGGATTATTTCGGCGACTTTTATGATGCCCTGCGGGGCGACGAGCGCAGTGCCCTGGGACTGCTGTCATCGGAAGGCAGGGTGATAGCACGCAGCCCGTTCGATGAGACCTTGATGGGGCAGGATTATTCCCAAAATTCGCAATTTCCGGACGTTCAGGGTTCTGACGATGGTGGGCGAGTGACCGACCTTGCCACGAGTGATGGCATGCCGCGTCTGTCTGCATTTCGGTATGCCTGGAATCGTTCGCTGATTGCTTATGCGAATACTACTGAGGCCGAGGCGCTGTTGGAGTGGCAAGGGCGGCTGTTGTCCAAAATCAGTATTGGCCTGTTGATAATGCTGACGTTTACCGGCACCTCGGCTGCCACGATTGTGCTGGCGCAGCGTCAGCAGCACTTTGCCGAACAGACCCTGCGCACACAACAGCGTGCACAGGCCTTTGTCAGTGCTGCCAAGGCTGAGGTTGAGACGGTCTTTTCAGCAATTTCCGATGCTGTCTTTTCACTGGATAGGGAATGGCGGTTTGCCTTCCTGAATCCCGAGGCGGAACGCGTTCTGGAGCGACCGGCAGCCGAATTGATGGGCAAGAAAATAACAGAGGAATTCCCGGAGCTGACTGAAACCGGTTTTTACGAAAGCTATCGCGAGGCCAGGGGCAAAGGCGAGTCTGTCTCTATGGAGCGTTACTACCGGCCTCTGCAAAAATGGTTTGTTATTAACGCATACCCGCATGAGGAAGGCATGACAGTCTACCTGCAGGATGTGACGCGCCAGAAAGAAATGGAAGAACGTTTGCATCATGCTCAAAAAATGGACGCGATTGGTCAGCTTACTGGCGGAATAGCGCATGATTTTAATAACCTCCTGACGGTCATTCTGGGCAATATCGATTTATTGAGTACCCATCTTGAATCGGCCCCCGAGAATGTCCGTGGGCAGGCAGACGTCATCCGCATCGCTGGCGAGCGAGCAGCAGAGCTGACACACCGGCTGCTGGCTTTTGCCCGTCGCCAGCCGCTTAATCCGCAACAGACTGATATTAACGCGCTGGTGCAGGAAGCAAAACATTTATTGGCCCGCACAGTCGGCGAAGACATCAGTATAGAATTGGCATGTGGGCACGATCTGTGGCCCGCCATTGTTGATCCGTATGAGCTGCAGAACGCCATTCTAAACCTGGCTATTAATGCCCGTGATGCCATGCCCGAGGGCGGCAAACTCACCATCGAGACCAATAACGCATCTGTGTCACAGGAATATGCCGATGAGCAGGGCGTAACGGCCGGAGACTTCATTACTATTGCCGTATCGGACACCGGCTGCGGCATGACGGCAGAGATTGCGGCGCAGGCGTTTGATCCCTTTTTCACCACCAAAGACGAGGGTAAGGGTTCCGGGCTCGGGTTGGCGATGGTTTACGGGTTTGCTCATCAGACTGGCGGGCATGTCAACATTTACAGTGAATCCGGTGAAGGAACAACGGTGAGACTCTACCTGCCCCGAGTCGACGGTGACAATGATAGCCAGTACCAGGCAGGGCCTGACAGGGTTGATGCCAGTGGCGGCACTGGACGCATTCTGCTGGTCGAAGATGATGACCTGGTGCGGCGCTTTGCGGTGTCTGGTCTGCAAAAGCTGGGTTATGAGGTCAGTGAC
Source organism: Pseudohongiella acticola (assembly GCF_001758195.1). NCBI lineage: Bacteria > Pseudomonadati > Pseudomonadota > Gammaproteobacteria > Pseudomonadales > Pseudohongiellaceae > Pseudohongiella > Pseudohongiella acticola. Next base: position 976,706 of record NZ_MASR01000001.1, on the reverse strand, counting down.
TTTGCTGACGGCGCCCAGGCCCTTGAAGCTTTGCGCCTGGCCGAAGACAGGTCGCAGCCATATGCACTGCTGCTGACAGATGTCGTGCTTGCGGGTGGGTTGTCGGGGAGAGAGGTGGCTGCCGGCGCTGTTGAGATCGACCCGCAACTGAAAGTGTTGTTTATGTCCGGATACGCCGAGAACGCGATTGTGCACCATGGCAGACTGGACCCGGGCGTCAACCTGTTAAGCAAACCTTTCCGTACGGCTGATCTGGCCCAGAAAATTCGGGAAATCCTCGATAGCTGAATGCCACATCGCAGTCATGGCGGGGGCTTGTCGGAAAGTGTCATAATGCATCGCTATGACTGAGGATGAAGTAAAGCAGGAAAGACAACCACCCGTCTGGCGTCGCCGGCTGATATGGAGTCTGGGGCTGGGTCTTGCCATCCTGGTTGCCTGGCTGGTGTGGATCGATTATCAGGTGCGCCGCGATTTCGCCGCACTGCAATGGGCATTGCCGGCGCGCATTTACGCCCGGCCTGCCGAGTTATATACAGGAGCGCCCCTCAACGCTGCCGTGGTCAATGACTATCTGCAACAACTGGGTTACCGGCAGGTCGATGCGGTCGCCGGTTCTGGAGAATTCAGGCTGCAAGGCGGGCAATTGCAAGTACAGACCCGGGGCTTTCAATTCTGGGATGGCACTGAGCCCAGTGTATTTGCGACGATTGAGTTTGGCGATGACCAGGTTGTCAGTGTGAGCGCCGATGCAATAGCCGGGAACGGCGATGTCACGACCAGAAGCCTGCCTCTGGTGAGGCTGGAACCCGTTGAAATTACCCAGATTAACCCAGCCACCGGCGAGGACCGCCTGCCGGTTTCTCTCGATCAGGTCCCCGAAGCGTTGATAAATGCCATCATCGCGGTCGAGGATCAGCGTTTTTATCAACACTGGGGCGTGGATCCCAAAGGTATTCTGCGGGCCTTTTGGGTCAACCTGCGTCGTGGTGAAGTGGTTCAGGGCGGCAGTACGTTGACCCAGCAACTGGTCAAGAATCTCTATCTGACTCAGGACCGAACCTTACGGCGTAAAGTCGAAGAAGCGTTCATGGCGCTGGCGCTGGAACTGCACTTCAGCAAGGACGAAATTCTGGCAGCGTATCTGAATGAGGTTTTTCTGGGACAGGACGGCAGCCGTGCCATTCATGGTTTTACCCTGGCAGCACAATACTACTTTTCCCGCTCTCTGACCGAGCTGTCGTTGGCTGAACTGGCATTGCTGGCGGGACTTCCAAGAGGGGCCTCGTTCTACAATCCAAGGCGCAATCCGGAGCGGGCACTCAACCGGCGCAACACTGTGCTGAGGAATATGGCCGCGCAGGGTTATATTTCCGAGGCCGAGTATGACAGCGCAAGTTCGGCCCAGCTGAGTACCAGCCTCAGGCCGGCGCGTCGCAATCGGGCCTACCCCGCGTTTATGGAGCTGGTGCGCTCAGATCTGGCCAGAGATTATGATGCCGATGCACTGCGCTCCGAAGGCCTGCGTATTTTCACAACCCTCGATCTACGTGTACAACAGACCATGGATACGGCACTGGAGCCAGCCGTGGCGGCGGTTGAAATGGTCGCCGATGATGGTACTCCCTTACAGGCTGCGATGGTTATCAGCGACAGCAATACCGGCGAAATCAGGGCCTTGGCCGGATCCCGCCGCCCCGGTGCCGTCGGTTTCAATCGGGCACTGAACGCCGTGCGACCGATCGGTTCTCTGATTAAACCGGCCATCTACCTTGCAGCGCTGGAGTCAGGTGACGACACGTTGGCGACGGTACTGTCAGATCGCCCTGTTGAGTTAGTGACAGAAGACGGGCAGCGCTGGTCGCCAGGTAATTTTGATGACCAGACGGCGGGGGATGTCTATTTTCATGACGCACTGGCTCGCTCATTGAATCTGGCGACGGTCGACCTGGGTACCAGAATTGGTATTGATACTGTAATCAACATGCTGGATGACCTGGGGCATTCGCGGCCGGTGCCTGAATACCTGTCGGTATTGCTTGGTGCGGTAGACATGGCTCCTCTTGAAGTAGCCCGGTTTTACCAGACGCTGGCCAGTAGCGGATTCTATTCTCCACTGAGATCCGTTGAAGCGGTGACAACGGGCGAAGGTGAGAGGCTGCAACGATATGGTTTTGAAACCAAGCAGGTCGCTGATCCGGCCTCGGTTTTTTTGCTTGAACAGGCGTTGCAGGATGTATTTGTGCGAGGCACCGCACGCAGTGCAGCTGAGACGCTCGCGGACAATCTGCCATTGGCGGGTAAAACCGGCACCACCAATGACTATCGTGATAGCTGGTTTGCCGGCTACGGTGACGATCTGACCGGCGTTGTCTGGCTTGGTTATGATGACAACAGAAACACGGGGCTGACCGGAGCCACAGGTGCGCTTAGAGTGTGGGCAGCCGTCATGCAGCAATTGGCAATACAGCCCAGACAAACGCGAGCTCCCGATGCTATCGTATGGGAGGAAGTACCGATTCGGGCATCCCTCAGTCCAACCACAGAGGATTGTCAGGCCACCAGGTTGTTGCCTTTCCGTGAAGGGCAGTTGCCCGCTGCGGTCACCGAATGCCTGCAAAACGGGACGCTGCTGGATCGGGTCATTGATAGATTTCGGAGTTTAAGTCCATGATGTTGCGAATCCTGATGCCGGTTCTGTTAAGTCTGTTATCGGCCTGTGCCAGTTATATTCCCGTGAATGAGTCGCCTGCTCCTGTCGAGCGCAGTGAGCCCGCCAGACCGGGAACGCCGGTGCTGGTGGGGCCGCCCCGGCCGGAATCTGTGCCCGAACAGTCACCCGTGCCAGCTTCCCGGCAATCAGTGCCGGCAACGGCATCGTCGACGCTGCTGGCATCGGTTGATGCCGCCATGGCGGCAGGCGATTTCGAACGGGCTGCTGCGGTCAGTGAGCGGGCACTGAGAATCAGTCCAAGAGACGCCGTAATCTGGTACCGTCTGGCCAATATTCGTTACCAGCAACAACGCTACGCGGATGCCCGCGGGCTGGCAAGAAGGGCGCTAAGCTACGCGGCCGGGGACGCAACACTCCAGCAACAGGTTAATGATTTGCTCACGCGACTGGATAATCAGTAAGGTTGCTGCATAGTCGCCAGCCGCTCTTCCCATCCGGGATGACAAAACAATGGAGGTTGTTATGAGCGCGAATCACGAACAGCATGACGCCAAACCTGATTCAGGCGATGGTGATGACCAGCCAAACAATCTGGAGGCGATGCTCGATCTGCTGAATGACACCGCTGCGGATGTAAAAAGGGTGTCGCTGGACGATGTGTTTTCGACGATTGGCAGGCGCTCGTTCGGGCCCGTGGTGCTATTGGCGGGTCTGGTGACGCTGGCACCGATCGTGGGTGATGTGCCGGGCGTCCCTACCATGATGGGATTAATTGTATTGCTGACTGTCGGGCAGTTGGCCTTTAAAGCGGAACATTTCTGGTTGCCGCAGTGGTTGCTGGCACGCTCAGTGTCGTCGGAAAAAATGTCAAAAGCAGTGTCTGCGCTGACAAAGCCTGCACGCTTCATTGACAGATTATTGAAACCGCGCTTGACCGTGCTGGTTATGGGGGTGTCAAGATTTGCTGTGGCGCTGGCATGTGCGATTACCGCGTTAATGACTCCGGCGATGGAGTTTATTCCGTTCAGTGCCAATGGTGCGGCGTTGATCTGGACATTCTTCGGGCTGGCATTGATTACCCGTGATGGGTTTCTTGCCCTGCTGGGGTATTGCCTGACCGGAGGTCTGATCGCCATCATCGTGACCAACCTTTTCTGAGACATCAACGCCCGGAATCAGGCGAAGAGGCTGTAACACTGTCGCGTCAGAGATTTGCCAGTCCAGATGAGTTTCTTTAGTATAGGAATCGGAACGAGTGCAATACTGCAATACTCACCGTAAAAAGGAGACAGGTTATGGCGACTGCAAAGAAACAGGGATCGGAAGCAGAGCTTGAGGCGAGCAAAGAGTCAGCCCGCGAGGCGCTGGACAAGCTGCTTGAAGCGAAAGAACATTTTCGTCACGCCGCAGAAATAGCTGGCCTCGACGTCAAGGCCGAAGCCCTCGACCAGCTGGTCAAAGGCAAAGAAAAAGCGGATGACCTGACGAGCACGGCAATCGAATATGCCAAAGACAAACCCGCACAGGCGCTGGCGATTGCGTTCCTGGGTGGGTACGTGCTGTCGAAACTGTTCTCCAGAAACTGAAGCGGGCACAATGAGCGACGAACATCGCGAACCGCTGGAGTTGAATGACGCTGCGGCGGGCGGCAGTGAAGTCGAGGATGAGCTAAACGCCTGGCTGGCCTGGTTGCGGCAGCTGGGTGCGTTGGGTGGCGCCTTGACGGTTTTGGCGACCGCTGAAATCCGGCTTGCCGGTGGCGATCTGCGCAGACTTTTACTGCTGGCATTGTTGTTCTTACCTATTATTATATTTGTCTGGCTTGGTCTGTCAGTTTTTTTATCCTGGTTGGCATACAGCTTAAGTGGCATGCCTGGCCTGGGGTTTTTCGCATTTCTGGTCATGCAGGTCGGGGCGGCGCTGTACATGGTGTTTTTATTCAGAAAGTATCGCCGCAGCCTCACGCTACCCATGACCAGGCGATATCTGGACGAGATCATCAAGGACGTCAAACATGGGCCGTCATAAAGCTTTGCTCAGGGTCAGAAAGGCCGCTCTGAAAGTCGAGCTGGAACAGCTTCGCTGTCAGCGTCTGGGGTTGCGTCCGAGCAGCACATACCGGCGAAACCGTGGATGGCTTGTGCCTTTGGGCGGTTTTGTTGCCGGTTGTATCGCCGGCAGCATATCAGCACGCACTTCACTGTCTGGCTTGATATCAACCGGGTTTGCGGCCATGCGCTTACAACCACTGGTGGCACATTTTATTAAATCGCCGTGAAAGACTTGTTGTCACTTACGGTGAGGCGCCAGGCAAGCAGTCTGGTAAACGGGCAGCCAGCTACGTTGGCAGCTCAATTCACAATCGCATGACTTGAGTGCCGCAGGGATGAAACAGGAAACTGGTCTGGAAGAGAACACAAAACGCACACTGCCGGTCACTCTGATGACACGGATGTTACAGGGACTGTTGACGCTGGCCTTGCTGTACACGCTGTATTTCGCCAAAACCCTGTTGGTGCCGATTGTTGTTGCGTTGTTGTTGACGCTGCTGCTGATTCCAGCGGTTAATTTTTTTCACCGCTACCATATACCTCGTGCCCTCTCTGCGGTTGTACTGTTGTGCAGTATGGCGGTACCGTTCACGGTGCTGGGCATGGAGTTGGCTGAACCCATACAAAAATGGGCGCAGCGATTACCCGAATTGTCGGCTACGTTTACACAACAGATTGATTCCATGACCTCGACCTGGAATGTCTCACCTGAGGAAGAGCAGGAGGATCCATCGCGCGCGTTTTTCTCCCGACTCTTTGGTGGTGGTGACGACGATGACGAAGAGATGGTGGATGAAAATAACGCGGTGACTGAGCGAATCACTCAAGGCGGCGTTGAAATTATGGTGTATATGCTGGCAGCGACACCAATTTTTCTGGCGCAATTGGTCACGTGTCTGACCTTGACCATTTTCCTGTTGGTCTTTGGCGCACGCCTGTTTGATTCTGCCATTGTGTACCTGCCTCAGGTAACAAATAAATCTGGCGCGCACGGGCTTATAGACACCATTGAGATAGAGCTGTCCCGCTACATACTGACGGTGAGCGTCATTAACTCGCTGCTGGGGCTGAGCACTGCCATCGCGTTCTGGTTGATTGGTGTAGAGGATGCGTTGTTGTGGGGCGTCCTGGTGGGGTTGCTGAATTTTGCTCCGTACGTTGGCATGTTTATTGGTCTCAGTCTGCTGGCCTTGGCAGGGCTGGCGCAATACGGTTTTGTCCTGTTTGCCATGGTGCCGGCGCTGGTCTATTTTGTCATAAATGGTATCGAAGCACAGTTTGTGACCCCCACTATACTGGGTAAGCACATGCGCCTTAACCCGCTGGTCCTGATGATCTGGCTTATTATCTGGGCCTGGTTATGGGGTGTTGTTGGCGTTTTGCTGGCGGTGCCACTACTGGTTTGTATCAAACTGGCCGCCAGCCAACTTAATGTTCCTGGCCACTGGATCAAAATCATCGAAACACGGGCGTGATTTTTTTGTGACTGCAAAGACCCGCGAATGCCTTTGGTGCGGCATGATCAGCACGCAAATCCCCGGGGACATTGTGGACCGGCACCCGGAACCTGTCTGCAGCAAATGCGACAGTCCATTATGGAGCCAAAGTGATGGCTCTACAGTGACGGTCGATATCGCCCATCAGCGTGAGACCGTGTCCCAGGCCCTGGACAAATTTAGTAACGCGTTAAACAGCAGCTGGCAATTCAGCCATGCTGAGTACCTGCGATTGGTCGTCGGTGGCGGCCTGATCAGGGATGCGGTGCTGGCGGAACTTTTTTTTCTGCGTAGCAAAGGCACCGTTCTTGATTTCACGGAAGAAAATCGTGGTGCCGTGCTGGTTCGGATACGTCCGGCTTTGCTGTGAACGTAATCCCGGCTATCGCCGACGAAATCCCCGGTACACAGCACTGGCACCGGTGCCTACTCCCTGCACCACGGCCTTGACGGCCACCCAGAATGACAAACGGGCACGCTGTCCCCATGACAGGCCGGCGCTTGCCCGCCAGGTGTATAGCTGTTTGCGAAACCAGGGTTTACTGTGCGCGTAGGCAAATGCCCGACGCGAAATCCGCGTCAACAGGAGCACTGCCAGAAACAGAAACAACAGCCCCGGTATGATGGGCAGAATCAGCCCTATGATGCCTATGGTCACGAAGCCGATAATCACTATCAGGGCGATGACCTTGGCATACAGGGGCAGTGGGCTAAATTTGGGTGTTGGTAAATGCACAAGCACGCTCCTCAGGGTTCAATGTGACCGTCAGGCCGTAATAACACTGTTCTGGTCGCAAGCGGTTTGCGACATTCGCGTCGGCTTGCTGTCAATAACTGAAGCAGGGTTTGTGCCAACAGTTAAGATGGTGATAATTAAGCAAAATATTATTTTGTTTGGGTGGGCTGATGGCGGTACAAACCAAAATGTGGCATTTTGGACGCGCTCTAAGTCAATGTCGGCAATAACAACAGTTGGATACTGGCTGTCAAATTATTTGTTAATAAAATCATGTTGGTGCTGGACAAAGCGGATAATTAACGTGAGAATGCCGCAGAGATTGAACAATAATGACGAAATCCAGTGGGGCAGACGGTATGCGGAACCTGACACCAGCACTAGTAGCAGTTCTCCTGATAGTCGCGACCAGCACAGCACAGGCACAGACCATGCGTGGCTCGCGTGAGTCTATGAATCAACAGAATCAGCATGCTGTAACGCATGGCTATACGTTTGTGCAGACCTCCAGTCAGGTCGCTGAGCTGGTCAATAATGGCGAGCTCGTTCGGGTTGATCCGAGCCGCACCATGGTATTGCACAACGTATCTTACCCTTATGCCCGGCCCCCGGTCAGAACCCTTATTCAGCGCCTGAGCGCACAGTATTTTAATGCCTGTGGCGAGAAGCTTACGGTAACCAGCCTGACACGGCCGATCGCCCGTCAGCCGGCCAATGCGTCCGACGATTCTGTGCATCCTGCCGGCATGGCCGTGGATCTGCGTATTCCGTCAAACGGACGTTGCCGCGCCTGGCTTGAAAGCACGCTGATGTCATTGGAAGCAAGCTACGTCCTTGATGTGACCCGCGAGCGAAGACCGCCGCATTATCATGTCGCGGTATTTCCCGAAACTTATACAAATTACCTGGCGACAATGACGGGCCAGAGTCGTGAATATACCGTTCGACGAGGCGACACGCTGACCGCCGTCGCAGCGCGGATGAACACCAGTGTAGCGCAGCTGCGGGCAGCCAACGGGTTGCGTAGCGATCTGATTCATATTGGTCAGCGACTGACTGTTCCTGGCGACACCGGCTCGTCGTCCTCAGGTATTGCCAGTGCATCGTCGGCACCCGTTGTTCGCGAAGTGACACATAAGGTGCAGCGCGGCGAAACCCTGTGGCGAATCGCCAGTCGATATGAAACCAGTGTCGATGTATTGCGCAGCCAGAATGATCTGGCCGGGGATCTGTTGAGAATTGGCCAGACTCTGCGTGTGGTGCTGGACGGGTCGTAAAGGTCAGCGTTCAGGCCAGCTTTCTGGTACAACAAAAAAACGTTCCGCTTCCTGCCACAAATTGCTCTCCCGGTCCTGAGACAGTAGCGCGAACAATCTCGGCGTAGTTGTTGTTTCAATTTCCTCTAAAGCCGACTTCAATTCGTTCTTGTCAGGCGCTCCGCGCTGAACCCAGGGAGCAATCCAGTGAGGTTTGCGCAGCACCACCCAATTGGCCAGGTCTGTTTGTTGCCGCGCCTGCGCCAGGGTTAACCATTGGCCCCGGGCATGTTCAGGATCCGCCGACGACGGAGCTGTCAGGCGCCGGTCGACGGGATAAAACAGGTAGCCGGGCATGAAAATACGGCTGATCGGCGGTGTTCTAATATCCAGCGCAGATAGCGTTTCGATGGTTTCCGGAAGCTGGCAGCGCTGGCTCTGTGCCTGCAACATTCGCTGCGACTTTATATCGAGCCGGTCGCGCGCATTGGGGCCATACCAGCGGACATTCAGATTATCCGGCGCTCTGTCTGCTTTTTTAGGTGCCACATATCCCAAATAAAATTTGATGGCAATTTCGTGATGTTCATTGTTGCCGGTGACAGGGTTTTGAACAACAAAATCGAGTTCGCCCAGAGTGATGCCCGCTGATCTGATCGGAAGGTTTCTGGCAATGACGTCCCAGCCCAGGATATCGCGTAACAGACACTCATATAGTTGCTCGACGTAGAGCCCCAGTCGGTAGTGTGGGGGCGCCGACAAGACCTCCGGCGCATTTGCAGCGTCGCTGTCCCAGTCCCTGAGAGTTCCGGTCAGATTGTGCGGCAGGTATTCAGACGGCCTGAAGCTGAGCGTGTCGTTGATGAGTTGCGGCGAGTGACACAACCAGGCCAGGTGGCGCACTGAGGGTGTCTGCAGACTGGCAATAAACCGGGTGTTGAGCTCGATGTCGGCTTGCTTCAAGCAGTGACGTCCAGCAGTGAGCCGATCATTGCATCGGAGGTGGTTACCACATTGGCAGAAGCGTCAAACAGGGTCTGGTTCATGCGCAGGTCAAGCAGCGGTTGTGCGAGCCCGGAGACAGCCGTATTGATGTCGGCGCCTGCGTCATGAGTCTGGCTGCTGGCGCGAATCACGCTGGTAGCGGCCTGAGTCATAGCCTGGTACGCACTCTGCATGCCACCCAGGCCAATTTGCATGGTTGAATCGGTCATCGCGGTTTCCACGTCAGATTACTGATTTAGCGTACTGTTTACACTGAAGCCGGTCAAGCCTGTTTACACTGAAGCCGGTCAAGCCTGTTTACACTGAAGCCGGTCAAGCCTGTTTACACTGAAGCCGGTCAAGCTTGTTTACACTGAATCCGGTCAAGCCTGTTTACACTGAATCCGGTCAAGTCTGTTTACCCTGTAGCCGTTCAAGCGGGATAAGGTCGCAGCAGGCGTTAAGTTTGCCGTGATCAGAGTCGCGCGGTATGCTTGCCCCGGTTTTGCGAATAATTTGCAGCCAGTACGCATTGGGTCAGGGTTTTTCATATGCTTTTTTGGACCATACCGTCCTTGTTGGGAACGGTTTTGTCAGTATATATGTCGTTTTACGCCGTCAAGCGGATTCCGGCGCCGACAGGTCCTTACGTGGTGGCACTGGGCGCTGCCATGGCCTGGTGGTGCGCCATGCAATGGGCAGGGTTGTTGTGGCACAACATTGAGTACCGATATCTGACTTCTCAGATGCAATACCTTGGCATCGCATCAGTGCCAGTGTTATGGCTATCTACCGCCCTGTCATACTGCGGTTATTCTGCCTTTTTGTCACGCTGGTATCCATTATTGTGGTTGGTGCCGGTGCTGACGATTGCGGTTGCGTTCAGCAATGAATTGCACGGCTTGTTATGGAGTGATTTTGACCTGTCTGCCAGCGGGCCAGGTTTGCTGATTGATTATGGGCCCTGGTTCAGAGCCAATACTGCCTTTTCCTACACCATGGTGTTGGCTGGCACAGTCCTTGTCGCTGTTCGGATAGGGTTGGCGCCACTGTATCGATGGCGATTATTGACTGTGTTGGTGGCGCCGACCCTGGTGTTGGCAATAAACCTGCCGTTTGTCCTCGGCAGCAGATACCTGCCCATTGACCCAACCCCCATTGGTTTTGTGATTGCTGCCGCCGTCATGCTGATTGCTTCCCGCAGACGGTTGTTTTCGACGGTACCAGTTGCACGCCGTCTGACTGTGGACAATATCAGTGACGGTCTGGTCGTCATCGACAATGCTGGAAATATTGTGGATTTTAATCCGGTGGCGAGCAAAATCCTGGATGTCTGGCAGGCTGGTATCGGCAAACCACTGCCGGGTGAGCTGGCAGACAAATTGAGATCGGACAGTCAGGGTCATGCCGATATTATCCTGGCAGATGGGCGTTGTCTGGACGTCAGGGTGTCCGACCTGACAACTAAGGATGATGCCAGGACTGGCCGCGTCATTCTGCTGCGTGACGTAACGCAGGAGCGAGTTGCCCAGCAAAAACTGATTGCAGCGGAAGTAGAGATGCGCGCGCTCAATGAGCAGCTACAGACAATTGCCAATACCGATGAACTGACGCAACTGGCGAACAGACGTCGTCTTTACGAAGTACTGACAACTGAGTGGTCACGGGCGAATCGTTACCAGCGTCCGCTGTCCATCATCCTGTTTGATTTCGATCACTTCAAGCGCGTTAATGATACCTATGGACATCAGGTGGGTGATGAAGTGCTAAAGAAGGCTTCGTCCAGGTTGAGCGAAATAACCCGTCCTGAAGATGTGCCTGCACGACATGGAGGCGAGGAGTTTGCCCTGTTACTGCCGGAAACTGATCTTGAAAAGGCCGTGGAAGTGGCCATTAAGGTACACAGGGCGTTGTCTGTGCTTGAATATACCGACCCCGGCGGAAATATTTTTGCGGTCACGATCAGTGTCGGGGTTGCCAGTAAAGAGGCGCGTGACAAGAGCCAGGACAGTCTGATTGCACGCGCTGATCGCGCCATGTATGAGACCAAGAAAACAGGGCGCAATGGCGTCAGCATGGCTCAGGGAGATACGGTGTTAAGGTTCACATCCTGAGCCAAACAGGCCGGAGCAGCGCTGGGCTCCCCCGGCTCTTAGCGATCAGGCCAAGGGTGTTTTCAGCTGCTGATAAAAACTGTCGCACTTGGCGCCCTGATTCTCCGGCGTTTGTGTCAGCAGTGACACCACGGGAATCACAACCAGCGGCACCAGCGTGGTGAAGTAAGCCGCGACATCGTTCTCCAGATGCAGGAAAAAAGTATTCACTGCCCAGGCCAGCAGACCCAACCCATAACCCAGTGCAATGCCCCAGAATACGCCCTGTTCTGTGGTTTTACGCCAATAGAATATAAAACCGATGGCCAGCGCCGGTGGCACAACCATGGCGAAGCCCAGCAACAGCAACTGCAGAACAGAGGTAATGGGCAACAGGCACGCGAGCACGCCTGCAAACAAGCCGTAGATTACACTGGTAATGCGGTAGGTCTTCAGCTTTCGTTTGGGCTCAAAGTCGGCTGAGCCGGGAATCCAGTCATTAACAAACAATGTGGCGCTGGACAGCAGGATAGGCCCACCGGACGAAATCAGTGCTGCCAAAACCGCGGCGATGGCGATACCACCAATAATGGGGCCGGTATCGGTAGCAATCTGGGTGATGGTGGCATAGCTGCTGATGCCGCTTTCAGTGCCGTAGCGCGCGACTGCTTCCATACCAATGATTGATGCCAGGAACGGCATGATGGCCGCGAGCACGCCGGCAATCAGAAATGCCGGGACCAGCAGGTTTTCGCTGCGTGCTGAACTGGAATAGTTGACATAGACTGACGCGGCGGGCGTGTGGATGACCGCAGAGAAGAACATGGCAATGATCGGGAACCAGCCCAGGCCAATAAAGCTCCACCAGCTGGCGGGTTCAATATCCGAACTCAACAGTGCGACATCCACTTTCTCCCTGATACCGCTAATCCCACCGAGTTCGTTACCCGCGATGATGGCGACCGCACCCAGTCCGAACATGACCACCAGAACGTGAATCACGTTGGTGGCAGAGGCGCCGCGCAGACCGGAAAAGGTTGTCGACATGATGATAATGACTGCGCCCAGCATGATCGCCAGTTCGCGGTTTATGCCAAACACCGCACTGATGATGATGCCTACCAGCAGAGGCTCCAGAATATTGATGATCAGGTATTCGGTTTGCACACACAGGCTGGTCAGCCAGCCATTGCGAGAGCTGTTATGGCGTTTGACGAACAGTTCACTGATCGTGGTCAGACGCAGGCGACGATACGGTACCGCGAACAACAGCCCCACCAGTGCCAGCGCCAGGAAGGAATTGACGCCGTACCACATATTCCAGACACCAGTGTTCATGGTATCACCGGCCACGCCGTAGGTACCGGCACCGCCAATCCGGGTGCCTGCAATACCGGCAGCAATCAGCCACAGGCCCATGCCACCACCACCAATGGCCCAGTCAGCAGAGCTCTTGTTGCGCCTGGTCAGATACACACTTACCAGTGCGATCAGTGTCAGATAGACGATAATTGTGACGCCAGCCAGATTCATTGGCATTCCCCCCGGAATTTCCTTGTTCTATTAATTTTTTGACGTAAAAACGTCTAGTTAGCATTGGTACTGAGTTTCGGTCCATTGTTCTGTGGACGCAGGCAGTGACGGACTGTCCCGCTTTCAGTAGGTAACGCGCAGGGATTGTATAGACACACCGAACAGTTGTTAACCATTATTTTCGATCACGGGTGCCCACGCGGCAGCATAGTAAGCTCACGTTGTCTGTGACAGGTTATTGCCACCAGTAACGCCACGTCGTGCTCAGGCGCTGATCAGCCTGTTTCAGGTGAGCACTCAGCCGTATACTTTCAATGTTGTCGTGTGGCATTACCCTGAGGTTTAAGCGCCAGGTGTCATTGAAAGGGTTTTTGCGGATATTCTGCCAGATGAAGTCGCCGCCATCGATGTCGCTTTTTATCTCCAGCTCGGAATCTTCACTCAATCCGGTCAGCGGGCCACCCTCGAAATCGACAACAAACTCTATTGAACCGTCACCTCTCAGGCTTTCCCCATAGCGGGTCGCGGCAACCATGGCGATTGCTGATTCACTTCGTTCGCCAAAATACAGATCATAGCTGTAATTGAAGACTTCACCCGGAACCGGTGTCTGAGCCGGAACCCATACCAGTGCGATATTGTCCGCGTACTCATGCGGTGTTTCGATTTCGAGTAACCGCAGTGTACCTTCTTGCATACCTTTTCCGGGGACAATCCAGGCATCCGGGCGTAGATGATAGCGCGCCTCTATGTCCTGGTAATGCTCAAAGTTTCGATCGCGCTGGACCAGCCCGTAAGCCTTCAGATCGTCACCCGGCAGACTGTCAGTGCGTGTGCGCGTCGGGTTGCTCAATGGACGCCAGAACGATTCCTGTTGTGTTTCAATAAACAGGCCGTCGGAATCGTGTACCTCGGGCCGAAAATCGGCTGGCCGGTGTGCTGAGTTTTCGCCATACCAGAACATACTGGAGAATGGCGCCAGACCCAGCTCCTCGACCGGCTGTCGCAGTACCAGTCGACCTTCCACCTGTAAACGCACCGGTGTGCCAGGGTGCAGTACAAAACGATAGGCAGCCACTACACTGGGGCCTTCCGCCAATCCCAGAAACACGAACTCCTGGTCTCCGAGCCTGGGTTGCTGCAACCAGAATTCTGTGAAATCAGGAAACTCTTCCGGCGCCGGGCTGGTTGTGTTGATCGCCAGTCCGCGAGCTGACAGACCGTATTCATTGAATGACGAAACTGCCCGCAGATAACTGGCGCCCTGAAACAGGCCAATGCGTTGCAGCTGCTGATTATCAGTGCGCTGCCAGATCTTGAAACCGGAAAAGCCAATGTCATCCGGGATCTGATCAATCAGGGGTGATTGCGGTCCATAGTCAAACAGATCGGTCGAGAACGGTAAAGGGCTCGAGCGGTCATCCGTATCGATGACATTCATGGCGACACTCTTGCGATACAGGTAGCCGGGATGAAAAAAACTCAACTCAAAGGGGAGGCCCTGATCATGCCAGAGCGTCTGCTCAAGTCGGTATTGCAGATCACGGTACTGGTCGTATCCCAGTTCATTGAGAAAGTCTGGCACCTCTCTGGCGTCAGCGTTGTAAGGCGACTGTGCCAGCATCAATGCATGTTCGGTCAGACGCTCAAGATTCATTTCCTGCCCTGATCCAGCGATAGTCTCTGCTGCCCAGGCTGAGGCTCCCACTAGCGTGGTGCAGAAAATCACAGGGCCAAACAGAACGTTGCGGGGTGTCATGACTGCAACCTCAGAAAAAGGATGTGTTGAATTGCTGTCAGCGCGTTGGCAGATTATTGCTGGAACGACTGGCAACGCTTTGTATCAGGTTCGGGTCCTGCAGCAAGGCCATGGTTTCTGCCGGTGTCAGCCATGCTTCCAGCGTGTCTATGGCGGTGGTTCGCTCTGCCTTGGCTTTGGCCAGTACCTGAGCGGCGTTGAAATCGGCATGGTCAGCAACGGTGTCTGGTAACTGGGCACAGTGCCAGGCGCGCAATGCGGGGTCGCTCATCAATGCGGCCAGCGTCGGTGTCAGCGCTGTTTCGGCTGACCTGGCGCCTGTCAGGCGTTGGTGGACGTCTGTCAGGGTTTTGCAGGGTCGCTTTTCTTCCGGTGTACGCAAAATCCCGATACGTTGCAGAATCTGCCCGGGCCCGCGTTTGCCACTTATCCAGGATAACAGTGCAGATGACATAAGACCTGCGGTCACCGGCAGCGTCCATAGAAACAGATCATAATGCAGGTAATAGGTAAGGCCGGAGATCAGGACGCCAACAACGATATGCCAGCGATGTCGCAGCCATGCGTCGGTGAAGGAGATCGAACCATCATCTCTGCGCTGCGGCTTCCAGCCACTGTCGCCGCCCGTGAATATCTCCCATACCATGCGACTCTGTGCCAGCATCATGATCGGCGCAATCAGGGCTGACAGCAGGGTCTCGACCAGAACGCTTAGCGTGACCAGAAGTGGGCCTCCATAGCGGAAGCAGCGGCGAAGATTGATTATGGCGCTGCACCAGCCCAGGAATTTCGGTAGCAGGACAATAACCATGGAAACAATAAACAGATTGATGGCGCGTTCGGAATCGAACACAGGCCAGGTTGGGAACAGGGATGGCTGGGTAAAATACTCCGGGCGGGTGATGTCGGCCTGCACCGCCAGCAACAGGCCGGTGACAACCAACAACAGCCAGAACACTGCACTTAAATAGGCCATGATGCCTGAGAAAATATGAAGTCGGCTGGTCATTGCCAGGCCGCGTGCAAACAAAAAACGAGCGTGTTGCAGATTGCCCTGACACCAGCGCCGGTCGCGGACCATGACATCGGTGATGGAGGGTGGTGGTTCTTCGTAACTCTCATTCAGGTCTGTTGCCAGTTTGACACCCCAGCCATTGCGTCTGAGCAGTGCCGCTTCGATAAAATCGTGGCTGATCACGTGACCACCGAATGGTGCTTCGCCTTTGAGAATAGGCAGGTGCGCAGAATCGGCAAATGCAGTGGTTCGTATTATCGCATTGTGACCCCAGAAATTACTGCCTTCGCCGTGCCAGATCGACAGGCCATGACTGAAAATGGGTCCATAAAGGCGATTGGCGAATTGTTGCAGGCGAGCGTACAGAGTTTTCCCCCAGACTATGGACGGCACCGTCTGCAGCAGGCCCAGCCCTGGTTCAGCCTCGAGGCGCCGCGCCAGTTCGATCATAGTGTCAGGTCCCATTACACTGTCGGCATCCAGCACCAGCATGGCTTCGTAGCCTCCACCCCAGCGCATGACCCAGTCGGAAATATTACCCGCCTTGCGTTCACTGTTGTCACGTCGATGTCGGTAGTAGACAGGACACTGTTCGTCGCTGTTGGCGGCCAGTCTGCTAAACGCCTGTTCTTCCGTTAGCCATGCGGATGCGTTGTTGCTGTCGCTCAGAATAAAAAAAGAGAATTTTCCTGGCGCCGATTCAGCAAGGCTGTTTGCCATGGCGGCAATGGCGGCAGCCACCCTGACCGGTTCTTCATTATAAACCGGCACCAGAACCGCGGTCTGAATAACCGGGAGTTGGTCGTGGAGCTGGCGGCGGCCGCGCAGATCACGGGCCATCAACAGCAAAAAACCGAAAAGGGCCTGAGCGCCGGCAAAACTGATCCAGGCGAAGTTAATGGAGAAAAGGGCCAGAAACACCCACTGCAGTACCGTAATACTCCGGTTCAGGACGGCATACATTTCGTAGATACCATAGCTGGCTAGCGTCACAGTTGTCAGCGTCAGCAGCAGGCGCATGCACCAGGTCCATACACGAAACGCGGACACGCCGCTACGAAGAGCGCGGCCTGGCGCATGCTGGCGTTGACGCGGCATGACAAGTGGCTGCTCCGGGGGAAGTGCAAATTTAGCCTGGTTGGTCACGAGATCAGTTTCCTGTCCAGCGATAGAGCCAGGTTTCTCCAATCGCCTTATCCTGATAGGTGGGCTTGGCGCGAATTTCGCTGAGTCTGGCACCTTCTGGGTCAAAGGTGATGATGAGGCGAACGCCATCGCGATGATTCGGCTGAACAACGGTTTCCACCAGACTTCCCGCAGACAATGTCACGTCGAAGGTCACCTCCTCCAGATTAATGTCTGATGCCAGGTCGCTGTAGTCAATGACCATCTGGGGATAGGGTTCTGCCAGTTTCAGGCCATAGGCGCTGCGTACGACGCGGCCAAAACCTTGCGGCAGAGGTCGTTGATCCGGCCAGCTCATGTGATAGGCAAACTGAAAGGGTTCGCCTGGTTTTAACGGGGTTGCCGGCCGCCAATAAGCAACAATATTGTCATTAAATTCATTGGGCGTGGGTATTTCCGCCAGCACCACATGACCTTCACCCCAATTGCCCGTGGGTCGGATCCAGGCTGACGGGCGTCGGTGGTAGTCCGCTTCCAGATCCTGGTATTCTTCAAGTGTCCGGTGTCGTTGCATCAGCCCGAACCCCTGCGGATTAATATCCATGAACGCACTGATCTGCAGGCCGCGCGGGTTATTCAAGGGACGCCAGATGTATTCGCCCATGCCATTGACGATGGCCAGACCATTGGAGTCATGCACGGCGCTGCGATAGTCCGGGCGGTCAGAGGCATCCATGCTGCCAAAGGTATACATTGAGGTGAGTGCGCCGATACCAATGTGTCGAAGCTCCTGGCGGGCAAACAGCGTCGCTTCCACGTCCATGCGAGTAGGCGCGCCGGGGTAAATGCCGAAGCGGTAGGCACCTGCCACCCTTGGGCTGTCAAGCAGCGCATGAACCACAATACTGTCAGCCCGCGATGAGGGGCGTTCAATCCAGAATTCCCTGAATATGGGGAATTCTTCTCCAGTGGGTTCTGCCACATCAATCGCCAGTCCGCGCGCCGACAGGCCATAGGACTGTCCTTGCGACACGGCCCGGAAGTAGCTGGCGCCCTGAAACACCACAAACTCATCCTGGTAGTTTTCATTGAAGGCATAGTGCAGCCGGAATCCTGCGACCTTGGAGATGGACGTCAGGATTTCACCAATTTCATCGGATACGCCTTCGAACGCATCTTCATCAAGCGGAATGGGCAACGCCTGACCATTTTCGACGATCGAGATATCAACACCCGTGTCATAAAGACTGCCAGGCGCAAAGAATTCGATCGAGAAACGGGTGGGCGTGTCTCCCCAGACGGCGGCGCCCTTGCGGTAGCGGATACTGCGATACTGGTCGTAATTCAGTGACAGGAGCTCTTCAGGCACTTCCTGCAACGGCTGGAATCGGGTTTCGGCAAGCGTGCGGGCCGCTTCAACAACTACGCTGCGGGAAAAACGTTCGTCCTGCGCTGATGCCCACGCGCTACAAAACGATAACATCAACATGGTCAGCATGACTGGAATGACGACAGCGGGTTTTGTATTCAAGAGGGGCGCGGATAGTGTTAACTGCATGATTCACTCCGTTTGAACCGTATATCCGTATTTGACTGCGCTAAAGTAGCAGAAAATTCAAATTTAACTATGGGTTTGGCAAAAAAAATCCGTCCGCGCCTGTGGGTCGTAACAAGGGAGACCCACAAAGCGATTCGAATCGTTCATGGCAGTTACGTTAACACATTCCCGGCGGATGACTGATTATTCGGAATTTGTTATGTTCCTCATGTGGTTAAGTAAAAAAATTAGAAGCGGGCCGCTGTCATTCAGGGCTGCAGTGAATACATGTTTGTGCGGAGATTATAATGAGATCGCTCATTGAAGGTCCAGGTCTCGGGGTCCATGCAGCGATTCTGCTGGCGCTGGTATCCTCGAATGCGCTGGCGGCAGACACACAACAGTCAGCCAACGCCAACAACGACAATGGCAGCGCCGGGCAGGCGGCGGTCCGGACTCAGGCCAGCGAAGACGTTGACGACGTCGATGACTCTACCGTGGTTTATCCGGCCGCTTTCTTTGAGCCTTACAGCCCGGTCTCTGCCAATGACATGCTCGACCGAATCCCCGGCGTCTCTGTCGGCGGTGGCGGTGGCGGCGGGCGTGGTTTGGGCACCGGTGGCGATCTGCTGATCAATGGCCAGCGCCTGGCCGGTAAAGACAATTCCCCCCGCGATCAACTCAGCCGCATTCCCGCGCAGGAAGTGCTGCGAATTGAAATCATCCGTGGTACATCGGGCGATCTTGCGGTACGCGGCGCCGGGCAGGTAGTCAATATTGTGCTGACTGATGTCGCCAACAGGGCCAGTACGTCGGCGGAACTGATCGCCCGCCTGAATCATGATGATGAATTCGAAGTAGGCGCAGAAATGTCTCACAGTCGCCAGATTGGCAATTTTCAGGCGCTGATTGGTATTGAGGCTCGCCCCAATTACGAGAATCGCGAAAGTTCGGAAATTCAGCGTAATGTTGCCGGTCAAACGATTGGTTCGTTGTTTGAAAGCAACGTCCGCGATCAGGACGAGCTGGAACTAAGTACCAATCTTGGCTACCGCACTGGTGCGCATCGGATGCAGCTGAATGCGCTGTACGGGGACTCCGGTTACCCTCGACGCATTCGTCGTGATTTTGTTGTATTCGATGGCGATGAAAGTACGAACGTTGCAGAAGAGGAAGAAATTGCCAACGACCATTTTAACTGGGAAGTCGGCGGCGACTACGAATACAGTTTTGCCAATGACCATCGGCTGCAATTGTTATTCATTGCCAACGATCAGACCCGTGACTCAGTGCGTGAACGTTTTGATGTCTCTGCAGATGCCGCGGCAAGTAGCCAACGTGCCAAAGTACTCTATCTGGAATCCAATCAACGCACCCGCGAGCGCATTGTTCAGGGTAATTACAGTTTTCCCATAGGCGCTGGTCAGGATCTGCGACTTGGCGTGGAGCGTGCGGATACCCAGTTGGATTCAAGCCTGTTTATTGGCAGCTCAGGCGGCAGTGCGCCGGCGTCGGAACGCTACGGCGGGTTGTCGCCGCTGCTGGACATATCCAATCCTGGTACCTCTGTACAGGAGATACGGTACGAAGGCTTTGTGTTTCATAACTGGACTATCAATGACCGCATGACGCTGGAGAGCAGTGTGGTCTACGAAACGTCGGAAATCTCCCAGACCGGGGTGGTCGACAACAGCCGGCAATTTGATTTTGTTCGACCATCGCTGGACTACCGCTTCGACCTCACTGAGTCATTTCAGATTCGCGCCACTGTCGAGAAGGATGTGTCGCAGCTCAGTTTTGCCAATTTTGCTGCCACTGCCAACAATTCTGATCGCGATCAGGATGCCGATGCCGGCAACCCCGAGTTGGAACCGGAGCGTGAAACAAGATACGAGCTCGGTTTTGAGTACCGTTTGCCCAATGACAACGGTGTGTTGAATACACGATTCTTTTATCAGGATATCGAGGATTATATCGGCACGATCAATGCAACAACGGATGCGTCGCAACCTATTTCTGCCGTTGGAAACGTAGGTGACGCCGAACGCTGGGGCGTCATCAATGACTTCAGTACCCGGTTGACCTATTTCAATTTGCCCGACGCCATTGTGACGGGAGAGCTCAATCTGTTTGACTCACGTATTACTGACCCGTTTCTGGGCAATCAGCAACGGATCAGCCGTCGTGGTGAAGCATCATTGGAGTTTCGCCATGATGTCACCAGCCTGAATCTCAACTATGGCCTGGAGTATGACTATCCGTTCGATGGCGGCGAGTACGATATCGATATCACCACTGTCAGTCGGAACGATCAGCAACCGTCTCTGGACCTGTTCGTGTCAAAAGTGGTGTTAGATGACATCACGGTCCGGTTGGAGTCAAACAATACTCTGAATCAGTCTCGCTGCCGGGAGCGTCGGCGTTACGATGGTACCACCATCAGTGGTCGTATCAGTGAAATCGAGGATTCGTGCAGCAGCCGTTACCGGCGACTTACGCTGCGCGTGCAGACAACGTTCTGAACCCTGCCCCACCTGAAATGGACGGGCCCAGTTCGTTGCCTGCCGATTGATCAGTGTATTAAAGCTCGCCAGCGGCCTCCGCTTCGGCACGTCGGGCACCGGCAAGGATACCAGGCATGGCGTAGTTGCCTTCATGGCAGGCATATTCGTACATCGGGCCTTCGGTAGCGTGGTAGCTCAGCTCTGCCGTCCAGGGCTGGCTGTACAGATTGTCATCATCGACAGTGAACTGATACACGATCTCAGTATCGGAGTAGCGCATGAAACGCTCGGTGATGACGCCGTCTGTGGTAATCGGGACAGAGCTCTCGGCTATCTGCTGAGGATTGATGTTGACTGTTTCCACGACCAGCCAGCCGTCTTCGTACCAGCCCCGGGAGTCGCCGAACCATTGCTTCAATTCCATCGGGCGCGTATTGGCGCGCGCCTCTTCGGCACTGTCGTACAGCGGTATGATGCGGGCATCATGATTCATTTCCACCAATATGGTGAGGTAATCTTCAGTCTGCACAAACTGATAGGTGCTGTTATACAGTGTGCCCATCATGCCGGGGCCCGCGGTATTGCCAAAGCCCAGAAAACAACGCTCGGCCAATGGCAGTGCTTCGGGTCCGTCAGCATTGCCCTGGCCGGTGACATATCGTGCTCCGAAGCTTCGGGCTATTTGCACTTTCGGTGTCTCCAGACGCGGAACGCGGCCGTTTTCAGGGTCAATGACGTACGAGGTGCGGAACTCGCCCTTAACCAGGGCCAGATTGGAACCGGGATCAATCCAGAAATCATTGTAGCCGCGCAGACCAAAGTCGAAACTGCCAGCGGGAGGCGCCTCGCCGGTGCTTGAGTCCGGCGCTTCAACCTCATTGATGGGCAGGCCGGCTACCGAGGTATTGTTGACAATCGTCTGTGCCTCTTCCGGTGTGACCACCAGTTTGTCGACGCCTTGCGGCCGGTTCAGGCTGGTCAGTGACGCATTAGTCCACAGGCCGCCAAGGTCGGGGCGCTCAGCGTCCTGAGCAATCACCAGAGTTGATGCCATGGCCAGGGAAAGCCCTAGCAGCGTGGATTTTGCAACGTGTTGACGTGCCTTTAACATATTCAGGCTCCTGATAATGGTCTGAATCGAATAGAAACATTTAAACCTAACGTTATCGCTGTCGACGGCGCTTGTAAAGTCAGTTCAGGTCAGTTCAGGCGGAAACTGATTAAATTCAGAAGCCATCCCGATCGCGGAAGCCAAGCAGGTACAGGATACCATCGAGCCCCAGTGTTGAGATTGCCTGTTTGGCTGATTTTTTCACCAGAGGCTTGGCGCGGAACGCCACACCCAGTCCGGCAATGGACAGCATGGGCAGGTCGTTGGCGCCATCGCCGACAGCAATGGTCTGTTCCAGGCTGATGCCTTCCCGGTGCGCCAGCTCGCGCAGCAGGTCGGCTTTGCGTTGACCGTCCACGATGGGCTCCTGTACAGCGCCCGTGACCCGGCCATCCTCGATCAGCAACTGGTTGGCATAAACATAGTCAATGCCGAGCTTTTTCTGCAGACGTTCAGCGAAAAACGTGAAACCGCCTGACAGTATGGCAGTTTTGTAGCCCAGTCGTCGTAGCTGACTGATCAGGGTCTCGGCACCTTCGGTCAGTCGCAGTTGCGCATCAATGGCTTCCAGCGTGGTTTCAGGCAAGTCTTTGAGCAACGCCATGCGTTCCCTGAAACTGGCCTGAAAGTCCAGTTCGCCGCGCATGGCGCGCTCGGTAATGGCCGACACCTGCTCACCAACGCCAGCGGCCTTGGCCAGCTCATCAATGACTTCAGCGTCAATCAACGTCGAATCCATGTCAAAAACCACCAGGCGGCGGTTGCGACGGAAGATATTGTCCTGCTGGAAGGCGATATCAACATTGAGCTCCTGGGCAATGGTCAGAAACTCGGCGCGAAGTGCTTCGGGGTCTTCCGGTTCGCCGCGGACGGAAAATTCGATACAACCTTTACCCTGATCGCCGTCCAGGCCCAGCGCCATGCGCCCGGACAACCGGTCAATGTGGTCAATATTGAGCCCGTGCCGGGCCGTAATCGAGCTGACGCGAGCGATATGGTCGGCGGTTATTCGGCGCGCCAACAGGGTGACAATATGCCGGGACTTGCCCTGTCCGGTTACCCACTGATCATAGTCATCAGCGCTGACAGGAGTGAAGCGCACCTGTTGATCGAGCTGCGAGGCCCGTGCGCGGACATCATCCAGCACCTGTGCCTTCTCGTGCTCGGCATCAATGGCGACCAGTATGCCAAACGACAGGGTGTCATGAATGACAGCCTGGCCAATGTCCAGAATGCTGACATCAGACCGGGCCAGTATACCGGTGATAGCGGCGGTCAATCCGGGACGGTCGGGACCGGTAATATTGATCAGGACAATCTGTTTCAAGGCGAAGCGCTCCGCAATCCTTTAGGACAGCCAGCCAGATTGGTAAACCGGGCTGGAAAACCCGGTCGACGGTTCAGGCAGGCGACTGAAAGCGCGTATTGTACCCGCAATTGCGTGGGGCTCACAGGTGCTGAGAGGTCACTCGGCGTTGCGACAAAGCCAAAGGCGGGTATACTCCGATGCAACTCAATAAAACGGAACCACTTCAATGAACAAACTTGCTTTTGCTGCCAGCCTGCTTAGCTGTGCCAGCCTGCTGGTCGCCTGCAGTGACAACTCCCCACCGACCAGTGCAATTGTCGCCAGCAGTGATGAACAATGTGATGCGGCAGACCTGGTATTACACAATACCACGGTTTATACCGCCAATGACGCCCAGTGGACGGCTGATGCGGTGGCCAGCAAAGACGGTCGTATCGTGTTTGTTGGTAGCAACACCGATGCCAGGCGTTACATGTGCGGGTCGGCCAATGTCATCGATATGGCAGGCAATACCGTTTACGCTGGTTTTACGGATAGCCACCAGCATCTGGAAGGCATTGGGCGTCGTACCAAAACCCTGAGCCTGTTCGGCATTGCGACTCTGCAGGAGACTGTACAGACCATCGAAAACTGGGCCGACACCATCCCCGAGGGCGAGTGGGTGTTGGGCCGGGGCTGGATTGAACGCGAGTGGACCGACCAGCAGCGTTTTCTGGATAAATCGGACGTCGATGCTTTTACCGCCAACAAACCGTTGTACATGCCGCGCGCCGACGGGGTGTCTGCACTGGTCAATTCGCGGGCGCTTGAGCTGGCAGGCGTGACGCGAGATACGCCGGATCCTGAAGGTGGGCGTTTTGAGCGTGATCTCGATGGCAATCCGACCGGTTACGTACTGGCCAATGCCATGAATGTATTCCGGGATATTCTGCCGCCGGAAACAGATGCGTATCTTAAGGACAATCTGCTGCGTGGGTTGCAGGCGAATGCGGCCTTGGGCTGGACCCAGACGCAGGATGCTGGCATGTCCTACCGTCTGGTTGACCTGCTACAGGAGATTCACGCCGAGGGTGACATGGCGCACAGAGTGTATGCCGCCATCCCGATAGCTGAGGCCAGTGAAATGCTGTCACGCGGCCGGCAGACCACGGCGGACGACCTGTTTGATGTGCGCGGCATCAAGGTGTTTATTGATGGCACGCTGGGGTCGCGCGGCGCTGCTCTCATCAACAACTATTCAGACGCGGACCACAACGGGTTCATGAACCGCACCACCAAAGAAGAGTTGGTGCCGGTGCTGCATGCGGCCCTGCGACAGGGCATACAGATTGAAACGCATGTGATCGGAGATCGCGCTGTGCGCACGCTGCTGGACTGGTACGACGAGGCCTACAATGCAGTGCCACGCAATGAATGGGCCAGTGAAGACCTGCGCTGGCGCATGGAGCATGCCCAGATCATACCGCCCAGTGATCAGCAGCGCTTTGTGGAGCTGGGTGTGTTGCCATCGATGCAGCCCAGTCACGGTATTGGTGACCTCAACTTTGCACCGGATCGGCTCGGTGCTGACCGGCTCGGCTACGCCTATCCGTGGCAGCAACTGGTCGACCAGGGTCTGATGATTCTGGGCGGGTCCGATGCCCCCGTGGAAGCAGGTGATCCGCGTATCGAGTTTTATGCCGCCATCACGCGTAAGCGTCTGGACGGTACTGATGGCCCCGGCTGGCATCCGGAGCTGGCAGTGTCGCGCGCAACCGCGTTAAAAATGTTCACCCTCTGGCCGGCTCACGGGGCGTTTCAGGAAGATATTCGCGGTTCGATTGAAATTGGTAAATATGCGGATTTCACGGTTTTTGACCGTGATTTGATGACGGTGGAGCCACAGGCAATTCTGACGGCGCAGCCAGTGATGACAGTCGTTGGCGGGCAGATAACCTACCAGAACCGGCAGTAGCAGGAAGGCAGCTGTAGCGCGTTAATCGTCCTCCGAGCGCGCTTCGACTGTCTGCAGCTCGCCGTCCTGGGCGAACACGGATATGATGATGGGGCGACAGCAAACACTGCAGTCCTCGGTATATTCCTGTTCATCGACAGAGCAGTCAACAACAACCTCGATCGATTCCCAGCAATAAGGGCATTGTAAATGTGCCAGATCAGTTAGCATAATAGAAACCCTGTGACTGTCTGCAACGTAACAATAAGGTTTAATGAGAGCAAGTATTTCATGAAGGGCCATACTGCCATTCAATCAGTCAGGCTTTTTATCCTGTGTTTATTCCTGGGTTTTGCGTTATTGGCGCGAGCGCAGACGGATGATATTTATTTTGAGCACCTGACGGTTGCCGATGGTCTGTCTCAGAACTCGGTGCATGCCATTGTTCAGGATACAGAGGGTTACCTGTGGTTCGCGACGCAGGATGGCCTGAACCGTTACGATGGCTACAATTTTCTGGTGTATCGCCATCAGACTGACGACACCGGCATCCCCACTGCGCAAGCGTCACTGTCCAGCAGCACTGTGTGGTCTTTATATGAAGACCGTGCAGGCACTTTGTGGGCGGGCACAGACAACGGGCTCAATCGTCTACAGCGAGCAAGTGGTCGTTTTGTGCAATACAACCATGATGCCGATGACCCTGACAGCCTCAGCCATCCCACTGTGACAGCACTGTTTGAAGACGATGCCGGCAATTTCTGGGTTGGTACGTCTCGCGGCGGTCTTAATCAACTGGACCGTGAGACAGGTCGCTTTACACATTTCCACCATGATCCTGACAATCCCGACACGCTGAGCAGTGATCGTGTGAACGCGTTGGTCGGAGATAACAACGGTTATTTATGGGTGGCGACCGAGGATGCAGGGCTGAACCGGCTTGATGTCAGTACCGGCAACGTGCGTCGGTATTCCCATGAGCCGGATAATGCCAACAGCCTGTCGAGCGACGATCTGACCTCGTTGCTGGTGGACGCCGGGGGTACCGTCTGGATAGGCACAAATTCAGGCGGATTGAATTCGCTGGATCCACAAACCGGAACATTCACGCGTTACATGCACCACCCCGATGTCGCCGGCAGTATCAGCTCCAATTCGCTACGCTCGGTGTATGAAGACAGTCAGGGACGATTGTGGGTTGGGCACTATCTGGGCGGCGGGCTGGACCTCTTTGATCGTGAAACCGGAGTTTTCAGTCCCTTGCCGTACCAGCCGGGCGTTGATAACACACTCAATGATGATCACATGTTAACAGCGCTGGAAGATAGCAGCGGCATCATGTGGTTCGGCACGCATGTCGGCGGCGTGAACAAGTATGATGCCAAGCAGGCCCGCTTTCGTCATTACCATCATGAGTGGTGGAGTGATAACAGCCTCAGTGAAGACACAGTACGTGCATTCTTGAAAGCAGGTCGTACCCTTTATATTGGCACTCAGGGTGGCCTCAATGTACTGGATCTGGATACAAGAAATTTTGTCCATTACGCTTATGACCCTGATGATGAGCAGGGAATTCCGCACAATATTGTGCGTGCGCTGGATATGGATGCGCAGGGGCACCTATGGCTGGCGACGCACGGTGGTTTGTCACGTTTCGACCCGGTGACTAAGACCTTTACCAACTATCATCACCAGCCCGGTAATCCGTCGAGTCTAAGCAATGATGTGGTCTGGCGGGTAATGATCGACCGGCGAGGCAGTGTCTGGGTTGGCGCACGCGATGCACTCAACAGGCTTGACCCGGAAACGGGGCGCTTTACCCGCTATCGTCATGACCCGGATGATTCCGGCTCCATACCCGGCGACCGAATAACGGCGCTTTATGAGGATCGTGCTGGCAGAATCTGGTTCAGTACCATGACAACCGGCGTCAGTCGGCTGGATGTCGAGACCGGGGAGTTCATTCATTTCAGGCACGACACAGCAAACGAAAATTCACTCAGCAACGATTCGGTTTTTTCCATATTTGAAGACAGGCAGGGCGCCGTCTGGTTTGGGTCACGCAGTGGCCTCAGCCGGCTTGACTTTGAGACCGGTACGTTTCATCGCTACTCTGTCGCTGACGGTCTACCCAATGATGTTATTTACGGCATTCTGTCAGATAACAATGATCGGCTGTGGATGAGCACAAACAAGGGTATCTCTCGGTTCGACCCTGAAACCGGCACCTTTGCCAATTTTGGCATTAATGATGGTCTGCAGGGTGAGGAATTTAACAATGGTGCATATTACCGCGCGGATTCCGGAGAAATGTACTTTGGTGGGGTCAATGGTTTCAACGTGTTTGAGCCGGGCGCGATTGAAGAGAGTGCCTATAACCCACCCGTGGTTGTGACCCAGTTCAGCGTGCTAAATCAGGATCGTGCAATAAGCAGCGACAGTGATCTGGTTGAACTGAGCCATTTTGAAAATTACCTGTCATTCGAATTTGCTGCGCTTGATTTTTCTGCGCCAGAACGCAATCAGTATGAATACCGTTTGTCTGGTGTTGACAGTGACTGGATTCCATCGGAGGGCCGTCGTTATGCCAGTTATACAAATCTGCAGCCTGGTCGCTACGAGTTTGAAGTCAGAGGCAGCAACAGCGATGGCAACTGGAGCACGCAGCGAGCATCGCTGGCAATCTATATCGCTCCGGCATTTTGGCAGACGGCCGCTTTTCAGGTGGCGCTGACAATAGCGCTGATTGCGGTGTTGCTAATGCTTTACCGCTATAAGACCATTACTGTCAGTCGTCGTAATCAGGTGCTGGAGACGATGGTCAGTGATCGCACACTGGAGTTGACGCGCGCCAATACCAATCTGCAGGAAGAAGTAATACGGCGGCAACAGGCAGAAGAAGAAATTCGACAGATTGCCTACAATGATTATCTGACCGGACTGCCGAACCGGCGCCTTTTTATGTCGCTGGGTGAGCAGGCTTTGCACAGCGCTGCGCGTGAGCAAACCAATGCCGCGATCATGTTCGTTGACATTGATCTGTTCAAGGAAATAAATGATAGTTGGGGACACGATGCTGGTGACAGCGTGTTGGTGACGCTGGCAGAGCGCATTCGATCGGTTCTGCGCGCCAGTGATCTTGTCTGCCGCCTGGGTGGCGACGAGTTCGTGCTGTTACTCACCGATATCAAGGATGCTCAGTTCGCCGTCAAAGTGGCGGAGAAACTCAAAGAGGTCATTACCGCCCCTATTGATATCAGCACGCTGGTCTCAGGTCAGTCGCATCAGGTCAGCGTGGGTGTCAGTATTGGTATCAGTCTTTACCCGGAAAATGAAGATGATCTTGAAAAGCTGCTTATTCTCGCAGACCAGGCGATGTACAAGGCAAAAAAGGATAGGCAGACCTTTTTCTGTTTCCATTCCGATAATGCTACCCTGCCCGGGTGAGACAAAACGTCTGAGCCACCTTTTGCCAGAGATACCGTTAATATGAATTCGATTTCCCGCGCGATAGGCCGCCGTCTTGCTGCCTATCTCAGCAAGCCACGTCCTGGCTATGAACGCTTGAGCCGCTTGCCATTACAGGAAATCATGCAGACCTTGCAGCCGGCAGATATTGTGCTGGTGGATGGTAACAGTCATATCAGTACCGCCATCAAATACCTGACACAGTCTACCTGGTCGCATGCCTGCCTGTATGTGGGTGGGAGTCAGCCTGACCCTGATGTACCCAACCTGATTGAGGCTGATATCAATAATGGGGTGACGCAGGTCGCTCTGCGTAAATATGAACAGTACAACCTTCGTATATGCCGGCCGATTGGTCTGAGTGATGCCGACAGGCATAACATTATTGAGTTTGCCCGGGCCAGGCTGGGGCATGTTTACGACCTGAAGAACATTTTTGATCTGGCGCGCTATCTGGTACAAAGCCCTGCGGTGCCGGTCAGGTACCGCCGCGACATGATCACCTTCGGTAGCGGCGAGCCGACACGGGCGATTTGTTCAACGTTGATTGCCGAGGCCTACCTGGAGGTGGGCTACCCTATTTTGCCGGACTGGATACGGGTTGAAGACAAGCAGGGCGAACAGGTGAAAGTGGCACGTCACTTTACTCACTATGTGCCGGGTGATTTTGATTTGTCACCTTACTTCAATATCGTCAAACCGACTATTGAACACGGCTTTACCATACGGAATCAGCCCTGATTACCATCTGGCACTGGCGAGTTTGTCCGGATCTAGCGCGGCCTTGACCCAGAAGTCGAAAGCGGCAAACACGGATTGCTGTCGTGTCATACCAACCTTTTCAAAGGTTTTGCGGCGGGCCGCTGCGGTCATCACGTAATATGTTTAAAAAAATAGCAAAGGACGAGTGACAGTTAATGGAATATCTCCCCGTGGACCCTGCCTATAAAACCCTGCTGCGAGTGGTCATCCTGATTGATACCGTACTGCTTCTGATTCTGTGCGTGCTTCTGAGTATCGCAATTCCGGCAGTTGCACCGTGGCATGGCGCGTTCGCTGCCATGGTCGTTCTGCTGCCGGCGATAACGCTGATGACAGTTTGGGTCAATAAACGATACCGGCTGACCGGATACGTTGTGCAGCCCAGGGCAGTGTATTTTCGCACCGGTGCACTTTGGCGTACGCAGACGGTAGTCACTCTTAACCGCATTCAACATGTTGAAATCACTCAGGGGCCGCTGGAACGTTGGCTGAAAATTGCACGGCTGGTCATTTATACCGCGGGTGGTAAAAGCTCCGATCTGACGGTGCCAGGGTTGCCACTACCTCGCGCAGAAGGCATTCGTGACGGCCTGCTGCAGAAAATCGACGCGCAGCCCGATGCTACGGAGGCAGTCGATGACCAGCTTTGAGCGCGTATCTCTGTGGGCGCTGATTTATTTTATCGGGCGCACACTGGTGCTGTTTGCGCGACATGCCCTCAATCTGCTGCCGTTGCTGGTTGTTATTGTCACCGGTGGCGAGCAACTTCGTACGACTCTGCTGTGGGCGATTGCTGTGGCTCTGCCGGTACTGATTGTGGCTCATGCGGCGGCGTCATGGTGGTTTTTTCGATATTGCGCCACCGAGGACACACTGCATCTGCGCGAGGGTATCTTCAAGCGCCGGCAACTGACTCTGGAGTACGAGCGTATTCAGCAGGCTGATATCCGCCAGCCCTGGTACTTCCGGCCTTTCAGTCAGGCTGTGTTGGGTGTGGAAAGCGCGGGATCACAGGGTCGGGAAGTGGAGTTGGCAGGCCTGACCCATACCCATGCCGAATCACTCAAACAGGCCATGATGCAACACAGGCGGGTACCTCATGCTGACCGGGAGACGTTCAATGGAGAAACATCTGCCTCATCAACGACGAATCTTGAAATGGTGTTGCCGGCACGTGAGCTCGCCCGATTTGGTCTGATTCACAACCCTGTGCTACTGGTATTTCCCGTCGCGGGCTATTTATTGTCGCAGTTCGATCTGGTTGATGAGTGGGTGTTGCCTCGGCTGGAAGGTCTCAGTTACGCTACGCTTAATGGTGGCAGTGTGCTGCAGAATGTGTCGTTATGGAGTGCCGCACTGATGCTGATACTGGCCATCGTTATTGGCCTGTCCGTGTTGATTGCCATTATTCGTTACCACGGTTTTACGCTGACGGTGGCCGGGCAACGATATCAGACCCGTGCCGGGCTGCTGACTATCGTCAGCCGTAGTTTTCAATACATTCGCTTGCAGCGTCTGGTATGGAGCCAGGGCCTGGTCGCGCGTCTGCTCAAGCGAAAATCGCTGCGCATTGATCAGTCAGGACGACCCGACACAATGAAACAGGCGAAAACGTTTTTTATTCCGGTGCTTGATCATGACCGAGAGAGCCAGCTCTGGCAAACCTTGCGTTTGTCCTAGCCGGTCTGGCAGTCTTTTCATCCCATGAGTATGGCACTGCCCTGGTTTATTTTCACCTCGATGACCGCCATCATAGCGGGACTGGCGACCAGTGGTGATGTTTTCTGGACCCTGCTGACGGTGGCGGTCGGGGCCAGTCTGATTGCGCTGCTGGTGTGGGGGCGCTGGCGCCGAAGAGCCTATTTTGTTAATGATGACTGGCTCGCACTTAGATATGGTCTGTTCGGTCAACAGCAGCGTTGGATTCCTGCCTGCAAAATGCAGACCTTGCGCGTCCGGCAAGGGCCCTGGTTGCGACTTTGGGGTATGTCAGCACTGCTGGTTTACAGTGCTGCCGGTCGGGAACGTATTGCCTGGTTGCCGTGCCGTCAGGTTGAGGCGTTGCAAGACCACTTGATGTCGATAACGGCTAATTTCCAGGGCCGGTGGATGTAGGCGGGCTGTGCCCTGACCGTGGGGGCTATGTCAGTCAAGACCGCTGAATATGTGTGTCCCCGGCTCAGGTGCCGAGTTCTACCCGGTTTCGTCCTGCTACCTTGGCCCGATAGAGAGCATTGTCTGCCATCCGCAACAATGTGTCGCTGGGTTTTTCCTGAGTCATATCTTCGGTATATGACGGCACCATGGCTGCCGCACCGATACTGACAGTCACCACCTGTTCTATGGCTGCGTCGTGAGTAATCTTCAGGTTGGCAACGGCGATGCGAATCTGCTGCGCGATATTGACAGCGTCATCGGCTACACAGTTTTCCAGTATGACTACAAACTCTTCGCCACCATAACGCGCTGCCAGATCAGTGCTTCGATAGACGCGATCTTTCAGTACAGTTGCTATATGTTTCAGGCACTGATCGCCGGCGAGATGACCATAACGATCGTTGTAGCGCTTGAAATTGTCAACATCAAGCATCAATACTGCCAAAGGTTGTTGTGAACGCATCGCACGTTCCCATTCGTCATTCAGGACATCATCAAAGCAACGTCTGTTGGCCAGGCCAGTCAGCGCGTCGGAGATGGACAGTTTTTCCAGTTCGGCATTCAGTATCTGTAACTGTTGTTCCCGTATTGCAGTGCTCTGGCCGACATCGCGGAATGTGTGCACGGCGCGGCCCAGTCTGCCCAGTTCGTCGTTGCCCTCAGGCGGCAGCGCAACATCGTAGTGTCCGGCTGCAATCATTTGCATGGCATTGCTTAGCGTGCTTATCCGGTCGATAAGATGGCGAATCACATGAAAATAGAAAAAAGCGGCAAGGCCCAATAGTCCGGTGATCGTGATGCCTAATAGCAGTATCAGAAAAACCTGGCCGGTCCAGGCCACAGCCTCTCCAGCATTGTCTATTTCAGCCAGTTCCTGGTTGACCAGGCTGTCTACCTCGGCGTTGACCTGATTGATGATACGCTGGTTATCCTGGTTCCAATTTTCCCCTGTTTCCAGAAGCGTCAGCTCGCTGCGCCTGAGCTCTATAATACCTTCGGAGCCAGTACTCAGTTCCTGCATTTCCAGAAATCGCGACTGCAGGGCCGATGCAAGGTCCGACGACAACTTTTGCAGTGTTTCCCGCGCGTTGCTCAGGGTGGCTTCGACCACCTGCTCCGACAATGCCAAGGTTGTTGCACTGGGATCTTGTCCGGCTGCCAGCAACCGGCCGCCGACCGACTCGATATCGGCGTAGAAGCTGGCGAGTGGTATGAGAGGAGCCGTGTCGGTGGCCAGTGCAGCAATCTGTTGCGTAGGAGGTTCTGATCGGCTACCGAGCAGACGAATGACGTCACTGTCTCCTTCCAGTATTCTGATGCGATGGGTCAGGTTCTGCTGGAATGCCTGCAGAATGCTCAACAACCTCCCTCGTGCAGCAATCTGCTCGTCGATCAGGCTCAGCCTCTGGTCCGCCAGTGCACGCAAGTTCTCCAGATTCAGGTTAAGGGCGTGACTCAGCCGAATGACTTCCGCCGCGGAATCGGCTCCCTGTGTGACGACCAGGTCATCCAGGGCCAATTGCAGGTCTGACTGTGCCCGCGCAACTCGCGCAAATGCTGTTTCTCGTGCCTGGCTGCTGCGAACGGAAACGAGTAGGGAGCCGGCTGCGGCCAGTGTGTCAACGGCCTTTTCGGCATTGACGCTAGCCAGTGTTGACGGCAGTCGGTTATCCAGAATGTCGCCAACGCCGCGCGTCATCAGGGTCGACGTCAATAATGCAATGGCCGTGACCAGAATCATGAAGACGGCCATCGCGGTGATGCCCAGCAAAAAGCTGGCGCGTATGCCCAGCGCAGCCACCCGCTTGCGCAGCGGCGAATCAGTCGAGAGGAACACGTTGCCCCGCCTGCCAGTTGAACCAGGAAAACGCCGGGTAGGGCGTGCTGATGTCGCCATTGGCTTCAAAGCTAATGGTGCCCAGAACGGTGTTCAGAGGTTCTGCACGAATGGCGTTGGCGACCGCTTCGGCCTGCAGGCTTTGTGCCCGGCGAACGCCTTCTAGCCAGACCTCAGTGGCAGCATAGGCCAATAAGGTGTACCCCTCGGCATCAAATCCCAGTGACTTGATGGCTGCGACTGCGCTTCCGTTCAGATCTTCATCAGCCAGTCGTGTGACGTCAGCGGGGGAGGTGAACGGGATGCCGTCAGCCGCCGCGCCTGCCGTTTCCATGAATATTGACGACACCAGCGTATCGCTGCTGATAATGTTAAACGGCGCGGCCACCTGCCGGGCCTGGCGGACAAAAACGCCGCTGTCCAGCGCACCGCCAACCAGGTACACAACATCAATGTCTGCTGCCATGAATTGCATGATTTCGTTAAGATAGGATGTTGCAGAAGCGGCGCTTTGCACAACAAGAGTGGGTTCAATACCATGGTTGCTCAATTCTGCGATGGCGGAGTTGGTCAGGCCCATTGAGTAATCATTAAATGAGCGAAAGAAACCCAGTTTTTCGCCAGAATGATGGGTCGCAAGCCAGTCAGCGGCCATCTGACCCTGAGCGTCATCGCGTCCTATCATGCGGAAAATGCTGGAAATCCCCATTTCAGTGACCGCCGGCGCGGTAGAGGATGGTGTGATTTGTAGAATGTCATGGGCGGCATAAACCGGCGCAGCGGCAATGGTCGTGGCTGAGCAGGAGTGACCGATTATTACGTGAGGTGGCTGTTGTACTATCTCAAGAGACAGCTTCTCAGCGATCGCCTGCCGGCAGCGGTCATCGTATTCTTTAATACGAACCGGCCGTCCCAGTAGCGTGCCATCGGTCAATGTGCTGATGGCTGCATTGACGCCAGCGATAAACTGCATGCCGACATAGAAACTGGTTCCCACCATCGGGCCGACAATAGCCAGATCGATGGGTCTTGCGTTGTCTGAGGGCGGCGCATCAGGCCTCTGTGCCTGGGCCACGCTCGAATTCAGCATCGCGATAATCGTGACCGTGGTTAATAAAGAGACCAGGGAACGACAGGGAGTCATGGTGTTTGAGCCTCCGGGCAAGGTGTTTGGCGCTATTCAGCGTTGATTACTGCCATCGAAGTTCATTGTGCCCATCTGGTCATGGATTGCACAAGCTTTATCTGCCGTTTGGGCTGGTCTGCGCAATGACAGTATGCACCATATACATCTTGCGCAGGCTTGCCAGTGTCAATACAAAGGGGTAGCTGTCAGGCTGGCCCATGCTGCGCGACAGCACGTTGAGCACACTGCTCAGTCTTACCCACTGATTGACGTTGTCCAGAAAGCGCGAGGTTGACTGTTTGTCACGGCATTGAAACGGGCAATCTTCGAGGTCGGTTTCGGTAAATGGATCGGTACGGAAACTCAGCGTATCAACGGCAATCCCGAACTGCTCAGCCGCGCTCAGCGTATCGGTCATGTGCAGGTAGTGCGCCCAGGTTTCAGCCCAGTCTTCCCAGGGGTGAGAGGCGGCGTAACTGCTGATATAAGTTGACTGCCAATCCGGAGACGGGCCGCTCTGGTAGTGTTGTTGCAGTGCTACACTGTAATTCAGCCGCTCGTCGCCAAAGAACTCGCGACAGGGTTTCAGCCAGGCCGTGTCGCGTACCAGTAAATCCCAGTAATAGTGACCTGATTCGTGTCGGAAATGGCCAAGCAGGGTACGGTAGGGCTCGTGCATCTGCTGTCGCAATTGCTCCCGATGTGCAGGGTCGGCTTCCATAATGTCGAGGGTGATAATACCGTCTTTATGCCCGGTCATCACCGGGGGTTCTCCCTGCTGCCAGCGCAACAGCTCAAAGCCCAGGCCGCGATAGGGGTCGATTGTTCGGTTATGCACTGACAGGCCGAGCATGATGAGTTGCGCGACCAGCTGGCGTTTGGCACCTTCGCAGGCTTGCCAGTAGTCGGCGTTATCGGAATGGCTCAGGTCCGGGATGGTAATATTGAGTGCGCAGGCGGTACAAAGATTGCCCGTGCGCACATCGGTGATCAGCCAGTTGCACAATGCCGGTGAGTTAAGATTGGCACAACGACTGTAGCGGCGTCGGATACTGGCGGGTTCACCATGAATATGCCACAGCTCTGAATCTGCATCCGAGTGCTTGGCCGGTTCCAGGCTTGTTACCTGCCCCAGTTCAGGATGGTAGGCAACAGCGGCACCACAGACCAGGCAGACAGAATTGTCGAAAAACAATAACTGTCCACACTGACAATGGTGTACATGGCTGTATGATTTGCCGAGGACTTTCATCGACTACTGCTTTTGCTCCTGAGTGAGCTCCGCCGGACCATCAAAATAGGTTTTTCGTATGGCTTCGTGCAAATCAGTGAAGTCGATCTGAATTTCATCGACGAATGCATGAAGGCGATCAGGCTCGGCAGCAAGCACCGAGATAGCAGCTTCGGCCAGGTGTGTGCGGCAGGTTTCCACTTCATTGAGTGCGGTTTCATTGCGCGGCAAAGTCGACAGGGCATTGGCCAGTCGTTCTAGACTGCAGGCAACGGCACGGGGAAAATTGCGGTTCTGCAGCAAAAAACTGAGTACATCAGGGCCGCGAATTCGTAAGCGTACATGCTGGCGGTACATTTGATACCCGGTGAGCGATTTAAGCACACTCATCCACTGCAGGTTTTCAAAAGGGGTCAATTCACCCGGACTACGTGGTAGCAGGTTGGCGGAACGCACGTCGATAATACGGGTCGTCATATCGGCGCGCTCAAGCTGGCGTCCGAGCATAAGAAACGTGCGCACCTGGGTATAACTCAAGGAGCCTTCGATCAGGCCGTTGACAGTTTGGCAGCTACGAATGACACGGCGCAGAAATGCATCGCGCTTGCGCGGCGTGACGCCGGAGTCGACCATTTCACGAACGCCCAGATAAAGCTGATTGATCTCTTCCCAGATTTCGCGTGGAATGACGTCGCGTGTTGTGCGCAGGTTTTCCCGGGCAGCGGACAGGGAGCTGATAATGGAGCCGGAATAACGCCGGTCACTGCAGATGAAAGACAGCACGCTGGCTTCGTCGCGATGTGGGTAGAGTTCGTCAAACAGTTCACCGTGACCGGTAATGGCGATGATCTCTGCCCAGCCGAGCTGTGTAGCGCGGGGCAGGTCGAGCATCAGGTTGCTGTTTACGCTCAGCAGTCGTGCGGTATCTTCAGCACGCTCGATATAGCGGGCCAGCCAGTATATGTTTTCTGCAACTCGTGAAAGCATCTCAGTTTCCCGCCACGTCGACAATCCAGGTGTCTTTGCTGCCACCGCCCTGGGACGAATTCACTACCAGTGAGCCTTTCGTCAGTGCCACGCGGGTCAGGCCGCCGGTGGTGACGAAAGTTGACTCCCCTGAAAGAATAAAGGGTCGAAGATCGACGTGGCGAGACTCCATGCCATGGTCTATCAATGTCGGCGAAGTGGACAACGCCAGTGTTGGTTGCGCCATGTAGTTTCGCGGGTCAGCCTTGATCAGTTCAGCGAATTTTTTACGTTCTTTTTTGCTGACATGTGGGCCGATCATCATGCCGTAGCCACCCGACTCATTGGCCGGTTTTACTACCAGTTTATCAAGGTTATCGAGCACATAGTTGCGATCGTCCTCAAACATGCAAAGATAGCTGGGAACATTGGGCAGCAGCGCCTCCTGGTCCAGATAGTATTTGATGATCTTGGGGACGAACGCGTACACCACTTTGTCGTCGGCTACACCAGCACCCGGTGCATTGGCCAGTGCCACGTTGCCCTTGCGCCATGCGCGCATCAGGCCGCGGCAACCCAGAGTCGATTCCGGATTAAACACCTCCGGGTCCAGAAACATGTCGTCAACGCGGCGGTAAATGACATCCACCCGGGCCAGACCGTCCACCATGCGCATGTACACGCAGTCATCGTCGCCCACCACCAGGTCCGAGCCTTCGACCAGTTGCACGCCCATCTGTTGGGCGAGATAGGCGTGTTCGTAATAGGCGGAATTGTAGATGCCGGGTGTCAGAATCACGATGGACGGGTCATCGCCGGGTCGTGGCGACATCGATGCGAGCATCTCGTAGAGTTGGGAAGTGTAGTCGTCTACCGGCTGAATCTGGCCGGAAGCAAACAGCTCGGGCAATACCCGTTTGGTGACGTTGCGATTTTCCAGCATGTACGACACGCCGGACGGTACCCGTAAATTGTCTTCCAGCACGTAGAGCGTGCCATCGTTGTCGCGGACCAGGTCAGAGCCACAAATATGCGCCCAGATATTATGCGGGGTTTTGATGCCGACACACTGAGGCCGGAAGTTTACCGAGTGTTGCAGTAGCTCTTTGGGGAAAATGCCGTCCTTGATGATTTTCTGATCGTGATAAAGATCATCAATGAACATGTTAAGCGCCTGCACCCGTTGCTTCAGGCCGGCCTCGGTTTTCTGCCACTCTTTAAGAGGAATGATACGGGGCACAATATCAAACGGCCAGGCGCGGTCAATCATTGTGCCTTCGGTGTAAACGGTAAAGGTAATGCCCATTAGCTGGATGGCGACTTCGGCGGCAGTTTTGTGTTCCTGCAACTCACGGGAATCGAGGTTTGCCAGATACTGGCACAAGAGCTCGGCTTCAGGGCGGGGTTTGCCGTCGGCCGCAATCAGTTCATCGTAGAAGCCGGTAGCTTTATATTCTTCCCAATTGATGTTGCTCATTCACCCTCATTGTTGCTCAGTGTCTTGATCAGTGTGAACCCGTTGAAGCAATCTGTATACCAGGTTTAACCGCAACTGCGGTGGAGAGTCGGCCATGAGTTCTATCTTTTCACGGCTTGCGCAGGCTGACAACAGTTTGGTCATAAAATTATCATACCTTGCTTTTGGCACAGGCGTTGCTATTCTCTTGGGTATACTTCATTCGAAGATGAGCCTCTCATGACCATCCGTGTAGCATTGAAACATTCCACCCGGTACGACTTTGACCGACCCATTGAAGTCGGGCCGCACCAGATACGCCTGAAACCGGCGCCACATTGTCGCACGCCGATAGATGCCTACAGTTTGAAGATCTCCGGTGGTGAGTACTTTCTCAACTGGCAGCAGGACCCGTTTGGCAACCATATAGCGCGCCTGGTGTTCCCGGAGAAACTGTCAAGTCTGCACATTGAGGTTGAACTGGTCGCTCCCATGACCGTCGTCAACCCGTTTGATTTCTTTGTTGAAGAGTATGCAGAGCACTTCCCGTTTAACTATACGCCAGTGCTGCAAAAGGAACTGGCACCCTATCTTGAAAGCAGCCAGAAGTGGCCACTGCTGGACAAGTGGCTAAGCAGCGTAAAACGCGAGAAAACCGATATAACGGGATTCTTGGTGGGCCTGAACCAGCGCCTGGCGCAGGACATCGAATACCTGATTCGTATGGAGCCGGGGGTGCAGTCACCTCAGGAAACACTGGCGCTGGCGCGCGGGTCATGCCGCGACTCTACCTGGCTATTGGTTCACATCCTGCGTCGCCTGGGCCTGGCGTCACGTTTTGTGTCGGGCTATCTGGTGCAGCTGACAGCCGATGTTAAAGCGTTGGACGGCCCGTCAGGCACCGACAGGGACTTTACCGATCTTCATGCCTGGTGCGAAGTGTTCATCCCCGGGGCCGGCTGGATCGGCCTGGACCCGACGTCGGGGCTGTTCGCGGGCGAAGGGCATTTGCCGCTGGCGGCGACACCTGACCCTGCCGGTGCTGCGCCCATTACCGGCGCCACCGAGCCGACCGAGGTCGAGTTTGATTTCGAGATGAGTGTGACGCGAGTGCATGAAGATCCGCGTGTCACCAGGCCTTATACGCAGGCACAATGGTCTGCCATTGATGCGCTGGGACAGGACGTCGATGCACAACTGAAAGCGCTGGACGTGCGGCTGACCATGGGCGGTGAGCCCACCTTTGTGTCAATCGATGATATGGACGCACCAGAATGGACCATCGCGGCGCAGGGGCCAACCAAGCGCAAGCTGTCTGAGCAGTTGATGCGACGCCTGCGACCACACTACGCACCAAACTCGTTGCTGCAGTACCAGCAGGGCAAGTGGTATCCGGGCGAGGTACTGCCACGCTGGGCACTCGCCTGTTACTGGCGCCGTGATGGCAAACCGATGTGGCGCGATGATCAGTGGCTGGCTGACATCGATAAAGACTATGGTTATGGTGAAAAAGAGGCCAGGGGCTTTGCCAACGCCCTGGTTACCTCACTCAAAGTTCCCAGTCGTTTTCTGATCCCCTGTTATGAAGATGCGTATTACTACCTGTGGCTGGAACAACAGCAACCTGCCGACCTGGATCTGCATGCCGAAGACCTGAGTAATGATCTTAACCGCGCACGTCTGTCGCGAGTACTGGAACGAGGCCTGGACAAACCGGTGGGTCTGACCCTGCCGTTGACGCGAGAAAAAGAGCGTTGGATGACCGGGCACTGGCCCGTCAAACGTGACCACCTGTTCCTTATTCCGGGTGATTCGCCAATGGGGCTGCGGCTGCCACTGTCGTCGTTGCCAATCAGGAAACGCGAAGAGATTCAGCCTCGTTCCCCGTTTGCCGAGTTGCCCGACCTGGAGGATCTGCATGCCCAGGCCGGGGAAGTGGCCCGTATGTATAATCATGTGCCGACAGAAGCAGCTGGTACGCCGGGGCACCATCATCACAGTGTTGGCCAGAACTGGCAGGAACAGCTGGTCGACAGCGCAGATGAAGGGGTTATTGGTACTGCGCTGTGTATTGAGGCGCGGGAAGGTAAATTGTTTATATTCCTGCCGCCATTGCCGTTGCTGGAGGATTACCTGAGCTTGCTGGCGGTGGTGGAACATACCGCTGCTGCTTTGCGAATGCCGGTCTGTATCGAGGGATACCCGCCGCCCTCTGACCCACGCCTCGATAAATTCATGATCACGCCGGACCCGGGCGTCATCGAAGTGAACGTCATGCCCGCTGGAACGTGGCCGGATCTGGTCAGTAATACCCGCATACTTTACGAAGAGGCCCGGCTGACTCGCCTGGGCACTGAAAAGTTCATGCTGGATGGTCGTCACACCGGCACCGGCGGTGGCAACCATGTCACGCTTGGCGGCCGCACGCCCGAGGAATCACCCTTCCTGCGCCGCCCGGACCTGTTAGCCAGCATGCTGACTTTCTGGCAGCATCATCCCAGCCTGTCGTATCTGTTCTCGGGTATGTTTATCGGCCCCACCAGTCAGGCGCCGCGTGTCGATGAAGCACGTCATGAAGCCCTGTACGAACTGGAAATCGCCCTGTCGCAGATGCCAGAGGGGGAGGTCAATGAACCCTGGCTGGTTGATCGGCTGGTACGAAACCTGCTAACCGATATTACCGGCAATACCCATCGTGCCGAATTCTGTGTCGACAAAATGTATTCTCCAGATTCAGCCACCGGTCGTCTGGGTCTGCTTGAGTTGCGCGGGTTTGAAATGCCGCCGCACCCCGAGATGAGCCTGATGCAACAGCTGCTGATTCGTGCTCTGGTCGCACGTTTTTTCAAGGAACCCTATCGCAAGCCATTGGTACGCTGGGGAACCGCACTGCACGACAAATGGATGATGCCGCATTTCATCTGGCAGGATCTGACCGATGTACTGGCAGACCTGCGTGCGCACGGTTTCGATTTTGATCCGGCCTGGTTTGCTGCCTTCCTGGAATTCCGCTTTCCGATGATCGGTGAGGTGCGCTATGAGGGTGCGCAGCTCCGGTTGCGTCAGGCCATTGAGCCGTGGCATGTGCTTGGGGAAGAGGCCAGTGGTGGCGGCACTGCGCGTTACGTGGATTCTTCAGTTGAGCGTCTGGAAGTCAAATTGAGTGACTTTAATCCATCACGCCATGTCCTGACCTGCAACGGTTACAGAGTGCCGCTGCAGGCGACGGGTGTGCCTGGCGAAGCCGTCGCGGCCGTGCGTTATCGGGCCTGGCAGCCACCGTCGGCCCTGCATCCGCGCATTAAAGTGCATGCGCCGCTGACCTTCGATCTGATCGATACCTGGCATCAACGCTCAATGGGGGGATGTACATACCATGTTGTGCATCCGGCCGGGCGCAATTATGAAACCTTTCCCGTTAATGCCAATGAGGCTGAGGCACGCCGTATGGCGAGATTCTGGGAGCACGGCCATAGCCAGGGCAGGGTAGAGCATATTGCGCAGGCACCGGGGCAGGATTATCCGCATACACTGGATCTAAGACGTGCCGGCATCGCCGCGACTGGTTTATAATTCGCCTGTCCAGAATTAGCCCAGTCCAGAATTGAACCAGAATGCGGTACACGATATGCAGCCTTCGGGCATTAACGATCCTGCCTTGAACGATCTGCTCAATGATTATCCCGGCCACGATGGTCAGGACGAACTGCTGAGCCCGAACCAGCAGCCGCGGGCTCACTGGCAGGCCTTGCTGGCGGAATTTTCGGCTATGGGGCCGGATACCCTGAGCGCCCGCAGCGAAGAAGCGCAAAGCCTGTTGCATGAAAACGGTGTCACCTTCAACCCGTATGAGGATGATCCTGGCCAGCTGCGCTCCTGGCGCCTGGATTGCCTGCCCTATGTTATCAGTGTCGACGACTGGTCCTATCTGGAGTGTGGCCTGCGTCAGCGCAGCCGGTTATTGGCGATGTTGCTTGATGATCTTTATGGCGAGCGCAAAGTTATCAATGAAGGTCTGTTGCCCCCCGAACTGGTCTACACCCATCCCGGATTTCTGTTTTCCGCTGTCGATTCGCCGTCACAGGTCGGTCGACCGCTGCTGATTTTTCATGGAACTGATGTCATTCGCGACAATGACGGGCAATGGCAGGTATTGGCGGACTGGACCCAGTCGCCGGCCGGAGTCGGATATGCACTGGAAAACCGGATCACCCTGGCAAGAGCATTGCCGGGTCTCTATCGCGATGCACCGATCAAGCGATTGGCGGGTTTTCTGCAGGCGCAGCACCGCTGCCTGGCCAGTCTTGCCAGCACGCAACGTCAGGAGCCCAACATAGTGTTGTGGACGCCGGGACCGGGCAGCCCGGGTTATTTTGAGCACGCCTGGCTCGCCAACTACATGAATTTTCCGCTGGTCGAAGGCGATGATCTGGTTGTGCGAGACGGCCAGGTTGCGGTGCGTACGCTGGGTGGTCTGCATCAGGTGGATGTGATCATGCGCCAGATCAATGACCCCTGGTGCGACCCGCTGGAACTGCGCCCCGACTCACTGCTGGGTGTACCGGGTTTGATGCAGGCTGCACGCAGCGGTCAAGTACATATTGTAAACGCTCTGGGTGCGGGCGTGCTGGAACATCCGGCGTTGGCGGCGTTTCTGCCCGCGCTGTGTCAGCGGCTGCTGGGAGAATCGCTGATGCTGCGTGGGCGTGAGGCACTATGGTGCGGCGACCAGTCTTCGCTTGATCTGGTTCGTGCCGCGATGGATGAATGGGTGCTGCGCGATATCACACGGCCGGGCAAGGTTTTTCATGTTGACCAGATGGGGCTGGAGTCTGTGGCGGCGTTGCGTTCCGACCTGCAATTGCGACCGCATCTTTTCACTGCTCAGAAACCTCTGCAGGCCGCTGTCACGCCGGGCTTCGATCCGTCCAGCAAGACAGTTGAGCGACAGACAGCAACCCTACGTTTCTTCTCCTCTATCGAAGCTGAAGACATCCATAAACCGGTCAGAGAGCATGCCTTCCGGATCATGCCCGGTGGCCTGGCCTGGGTCGGTGAACCCGGTACTGCGATGATGAAAAGTCGCGTGGTCAAGGATATCTGGGTACTGGCGTCGGCACCGCAACCACATGTCAGCATGTTACGGCAGGCGCAGGGACCGATACTGGTCACCCGGGATGGCAAGGATCTGCCCTGTCGGGTCGCCGAGAGCCTGTTCTGGATGGGGCGCTATGGTGAGCGTATGGACATCAGGGCGCGCCTGCTGCGTGAGGCGCTTGGTCGTCTGTTGCAGGAAAGTCCCCAGGAAGCGGTGGTGACGCTGCTGCCGGATCTGCTGACAGCGCTGGGCGTGGCGCCGGACGAAGATGAGCTTGAGGAAGAGCTGGCCGCCATGGGGGAGCATCCACGTTTCTCACCAGCGTACCTGCTGGCGCGTGACCGGTTGTTGACTTTGTTATCGGATCAGGCGCCCGACGGATTACCAATGGCATTCAGTCAATTTGTGCGCAATAGCCGTGCGGTGCGCGATCATCTGGGCGACGACGCCTGGCGTTCAGTCAGCAGTATTCGCCAGCGTTGCAACGCCATCGCCCGCACCAAGGGCGTGGTAACGGGGCAGCGGCTGCTGGAAGCGGTTGTGGTTGATTTGGCCGCCTTTTTCGGGTTGTGCAACGAAACCATGCCT
This sequence comes from Pseudohongiella acticola, assembly GCF_001758195.1. NCBI lineage: Bacteria > Pseudomonadati > Pseudomonadota > Gammaproteobacteria > Pseudomonadales > Pseudohongiellaceae > Pseudohongiella > Pseudohongiella acticola. Next base: position 932,901 of record NZ_MASR01000001.1, on the reverse strand, counting down.
CATCACTATGGATGGCGTTTTCTGGATATTGGTCGTTTTATCGAGCGCGTGCTGGGCACATTGCAACTACTGAAACTGGCTTTATTGACCGCCAATCAGCCGGGTATCCCATTGTGGGAAGTGGTTCTGGCGACTACCGACAACTTCACCGTCTACCGTCGGCGTTATCGTTCACAATTGCACCCCTCAGCCATTCTGGACTTGTTGCTGTTTGATGAGACCAATCCACGTTCTGTCGGGTATATGCTCAAGCGACTGGGACGGCAGGTGGCACGTTTACCGGCAATGGCGGAGAGCAGTTCCTATCGAAATCTGGAGAACCGGCTGATCATTCAGGCGACCAGTACTCTGCATCTGGTCGATATTGACAGCCTTGCTGATATTGAGCATTCGGCCGAAGCGCGTGACATTCTGATGGCTCTGCTGGATGAGTTGATTGAGCCTATGGCCGAATTATCCAATGCGGTTTCACACAGTCATTTCAGCCATGTCGAAGCGTCCCGGCAACTGGTCACCATGGAGCTGACCAACAAATGAGATATAAGTTAAGACATCTGACGCGTTATGAGTACAGTGGGCCGGCCACTCTCAGTCACAATGAGGCGCGAATTCTGCCGCGTCAACTGCCCTGGCAGACCTGTAATAATACACAACTGACGATTAGTCCGAATCCTGTCGGATTGACTGAACGTCAGGATTTTTTTGGTAATCGGGTAGCGTATTTTGCTATTGAGGTGGTCCACAACAGCCTTGAGGTTGTCGTTACCAGCGAGGTTGAAACCCTGCCGAGGCCAGCCCAGGATATTTTCTCCGGTACCTCGTGGGAAGACGCAGCGGCAGAAATGAGCTGTGCGCCAGGGTATGGCAACAGGGACAGTATTGCAGCCAGGTTATATGGTCTGGACTCGCCTTTTGTCTCGCAGCAACCGGCGTTGCTGGACTATGCCAGACCTAGTTTTGCGCGCGGCAGATTGTTGCTTGATGCCCTGCTTGAGCTGAACCGGCGCATTTTTGACGAATTCAGTTACGATGAAGATTCGACAACACTGGCAACGCCGCTGTCCGAAGTGCTGGAGAGCAGGCGAGGTGTCTGTCAGGATTTTGCACACCTGCTGATAGGCTGTCTGCGCTCCATGGGGCTGGCTGCACGTTACGTCAGCGGTTACATGGAAACATCGCCACCACCCGGGCAGGAGAAACTGCTGGGTGCTGATGCCACGCATGCCTGGGTTGCGGTTTTTATTCCCGGCTGGGGGTGGCAGGAAGTTGATCCCACCAATGGCTGTGTGCCCGACGAACGCTACATTGTCCTCGGCTGGGGGCGTGACTTTTCTGATGTGACGCCGTTAAAAGGCGTCATGAGCGGTGGGGGAGAGCATAAACTCACCGTGGCGGTTGACGTTACTCCGTTAGCAGAAGCGCCGGCTGAGCGCGCGCTACTGTAACGCCAACGTCGATTACTGTTCCACTGTATACGTCAGGTCTATGCTCTGGCTTTGTCCGGAAGTCGCCTGCAGCTTGACCCGATCATTGACAGTGTAGTCGATCTCCAGACTGTTTTCGGTTTCAAACAGGCCGACCGCATAGCGAATGAAAATCCGCGGCGTAATATACTTGCCCAGCATCAGGCTGCTGTCGTTAACATCACCTCGGCTATTAATGGCAAACGTATCCAGGCCAAGCTGGCTTTGTATCTGATTGGTGATGCCTTGACCCTGATTGATACCCAGTGATGTAACTGCGCCCACCAGCGCGTTGCCTTCCTGTTCAGACCCGATTTCGGCGATCGGACGGCCCGTGATCATGACGGCAAGAATATCGCCATCGGGCAGCGCTGGTGTTGAGAACAGGCTGCTGCGGATATTGCGAATGGTGCCGTTCATTTGTACACCCACCCGCATGTTCTCCACGGTTCGCACGGCACGGATGTCAATGGCAGGGTTGTCATAGCTTCCCATGAACAACAGCTTACCGCGCTCTATGTTGAGCGTACGACCGTATATCTCGAAGCTGCCGTCTGCTACCTCCAGCTCACCATAGGTCAGTGGTGTGGCGCTGGGGCGTTGATCGATATCAAGCTGCCCGGTGAGGCGGGCATTGAGGCCGAATCCTGAAATATTGACCGAGTCGCCCAGAATTAGCTGGATATTGCCTGAAAGCGGAATATCGGAAAGTATGCCGCGATTGACCTGCGCCGCGTTGCGAACGTCACTGTCTTCTTCGGTTGCTACGATCACGGTGTCACTGGAAACATCGACAGCACTTTCCGGAAGCGTGGTGATTCGGGCGTCGACGGTGGGGATCAACAAACGACCATTTACGTCAATGCCTTCCATGCTGGCCGTCGCGCGCAGGTCGGGACTGATTGCTGCTGAAAGCTCAGGCAGATCGGCGACAACAAAATCGCTGCCCGCCAGTTGCAGGGTCATGCGGCGTTCTTCACTGAGCGGTTGCAGGATTTCGCTGTTGAATTCCATTGAGCCACTACCGGATTCGGCATACCCGTTGAGTACAAATCTTTCGGAATTGTCGCTGCTCAGCGAAATTTCAACGGACTGCATGTTCAGCCCCAGTGCCGGCAACTGGAAATCGGCACCACTCAACAGGATGTCACTGCCAATAATGGGTTGTTCGAGCGTGCCGTCGACATTGAGGCGCCCTTCCAGAGTGCCGGTCACGTTGGCCAGCTGTGGCGCCAGTGCTTCAACCCAGCCCAGATCATCAAAGTCGAGACGAACATTACCGTTTAGCCCGCGGCTTTCAGTCATGCGGATATTGGCATCTGCCGAGCCACGCATTGCCGCAGCGGTGCTGTCTGGGTCATTCTGTACAAAACGCAGCTGACTGCTTAGTTGCCATTCGCGGGCCTGTTGGGTAGCGTCCAGAGAAATATTGGACCAGACAAAATGCGTGATCGCGGGTTCGGGCAATTCTCCTTCCACGATGTCATCGGCTGACGGTTCAGATTGCAGGTAAAGATTGCCATTTTCGCTGAGAGTCTGAACGCTGATGTCGAGACCGTTGAGGTCCGAAATATCACCGGCCGCGGTTGCCTGCAGTGACAGGTAGCCCTGAAGTGCCATGTCGGGCGGCAACGTAAAGGGTAACCGAACGTCGGCGGTGGCGTTGTTGTCGGCGTGGAAGTCTGAGTCGGTGAGGTTGGCAATATTCTGTTCCGACTGCACATGATTCAATGCCGTCAGCGGGTAGTTCTGCAGATCGATGCGAGCATCAAGTTGCGAGCCTTCGCTCAGCCCGGCCTCAATGCAGACACGGGTATCGCCCATACTCCAACACAACGGATTGAGCGTGACCTGGTCGGCGGCCAGCGCCAGTTCGGCTGCCTGGGTCTGTTGCCACAGGCCGTAATCAGAATCTATTTCACTGCTCAGCAGGCGGCCCTGCCAGCCCCCATTGGCAAGACTGCCGTCAGCATTGAGGCGCAGATTTACCAGAGAGCTGTTCATTCTGAGCAGAAGGTTGTGAGCGTCGGGCTGGCCACGCAGGCGCAGAAGTACGTCGCTAATGGTTTCCGTGTTTTCGCCCACGGGTACCTGGATGTTACCGGTGGTCAGTTCGATTTCATTCATGCCGCCGCGATTCTGGCCAGTCATGTTGAGTTCTGGAATGCTGAATTCGCCAAATACGATGTTATTGGCAATCAGGTCGAGATCAATCGCGGGCTCATTGAGTGTGCCGGTAACGATTGCATCTGCGCGAAGGCGTCCCTCCAGGTCCGGATACAGAACGCTCAGCGTGGGGGCATCAATTGTGGCGTCAGCATTGATCTGGTTGTCGGCATTGAGCGAGGCGGTCAGCGTCAGTTGATTTTCGCCGGTTTGCAGGGCAAACGAATCAACCGTCCAGTTAGCGCCGTCATAATCGAAGCCAGCGCTTCCAGTCAGTGGATAATCATTGACCGTGGCTCGCAGATCATCGCTATTGAAGGCCAGAGCCATTTGCCCGGCTTCGCCTGAGGCGCTGGCAGCCGCCTGCGTGAATGTGACCTGGCCGTTGGACCTCAGGTCCTGGATCACCATGCTCTCTGGTAATCCAGGAATATAGTTGCCCGGCGCGGGTTCGTCCAATTCATAGTTCAAATCGACTGCGATACCGTCACTCCAGTTCACATCGCCCACCAATGCCAGCAGCCCGCTGGCAGTGCGCATGGCCAGTTCGTCAATTTGTAACTGACTGCCGCGTAATGCTGCACGCAGGTTCAGGTCTGTCTCCAGAACAAAGTCCTCAGCCAGTTCGATGTCCAGACGGGCTGCGGCAAAAAGTCCCAGGTCGTCGGGTGTACCCTGGGTACGCAGCGTTAACGCCTGTACTGTAAACGCTTCCATGCCCGGACCGGGCAGCGTCTGAGTGCCCAGTGTGTGTTCCAGATCGACTTGCAGGTCGAGCGAATCACTGCGGGCATTGAGCAGACGGGCCAGTCCAAGCTGGACTTCACCGCGGGATTCGGCATCGGTCAGTCCTGACAGTTCATGCTCAATCTGCAACCGGTCCAGATCACCGTCAACTGACAGATGCCCGTTCGGCGCAGCGGTGCCTTCCAGCAGGCTGTTATCCAGCTGCCAGTCGACGGTGCCGTTCAGCGCATAAGGTGATTGCAGTTCTACTTCAAGCTCCGCCGTCAGGGTAACGGGCTCGGCATCCAGAGACAGTTGCTGAATATTTAGCGTGTGACCCTGCAACGACACATTTAACCCCAGCGAGCTGATGGTGTAGCTGAAATCGTCGTAGTTTATTGTCGCGCCATCCAGGCGGGCATTGGACAGGCGCACTGAGATTGGCAGCGGCAGTATCGGTTCGAGCACATCGTCCAGAACCAGGGGAGGTCCTGCCGGCGCATCGGGATCACTGTGCCAGTCCACCTGAACGCCAGCTATGCGTAGCGATTGCAGATGGAACTCACCGTCCATTAGTGTCATTGGGTTCCAGCGGCTATGCAGTTGCTCGACACGTACCAGGTTGTCGCCGCTGCGATAGCTGACTCCATACAGGTCGATGCCGCGCAGGAAAGTGCCTTCGGCGTTTTCGTAACGAAAATCGGGCACCAGGCCGGTTGCCTGTGCCAGCAGCCATTGGCTGCCGCTGTGTGTGCCCAGTGCTGCACTGATCGCGCTAAGGGTAATCAACACCAGCAGGGAAATGCCTGCCAGGCCGGTTAGCAGCCAGCGCAGGGCGCGTCGCGGCGATTGCTCGTGCGTCGATGTGTCCTGGCTGGTTGTCATAGATCCGGCCCCATGGTGATGTGCAGGCGAAAGCCACCATCATCCAGGCTGCGTGCGACGTCGACACGAATCGGACCAATAGGCGATCGCCAGCGTGCGCCAACACCCACACTGTCTTTAAGTTTCATATCATCGAAATCGGCAAATGAGTTACCTGTGTCGTAAAATACCGCCGCATGCCAGCCTGCGACCACAGGGATGTCATATTCGACGCTGCCGACCAACAGGTGTTTGCCGCCGACGACATCGCCGTCACTGTTGGTGGCACCGAGTTCGCCAAATTGATAGCCGCGAACACTTTTATCACCGCCGGCAAAAAATCGTACAGACAGCGGCAGCTCAAGTACCTCGTCGGCAATGGTTGTGGCGGCCTCACCACGGAGCAGGACACGACCGGGCCCGATGCTGTGAATCAGTTTGGCGCTGCCGTAAAGCTGGGCAAACGTTATATCGGACAGCAGGTTTTCCTCAGCACCGCTGATCTGGCCGAAAAGGCGCCAGCCCTGTGTCGGATAAATGGGATCGTCGGCACGGGTCCGCGCCCAATTGATGCCGGTGATGGTGGAATTGACCTGCTGTCGGTCTTCACCGGTACTCGCCTCAACCTCGGTCAGTTCTGAGCGTTCAGTCTGGTAGTTAACAAAGACATTCTGTACCCAGTTGTCCCACACCACCGATCGCCAGGTGACGCCGGCCCGGTAGGTATTGGTGATATAGGTGTCGGTTTCCAGACGCTGGAAGCCACTGGACAGGCGCAGGCTGTCATTGACCGGGTCTTTCAGCGGTATGACATAACTGATGCTGGGGTCCTGTTGCTGGGTAGATATGCCTAGTTCCGCATTGAGACGATGACCACGTCTGTTAATAAAACGGTCTTCGTATTCCAGCCTTAAACGGGGACCGATGTCGGTACTTACGCCAACACCTGCAGAATATGAGCGTCGCGCACGGGTCTGCAGATCAATGGTGACCGGTACCCTGTCGTCTACCGCCTGTGACAACTGAGGGGTGACGGCAATTTCGCTAAAATACTGACTGTCGTTCAGGTTATCGCGCAGCTCAATCAGAGCATCACTGGAGTAATTGCTGCCTTCTTCAAAGGTCAGAAATCGAGACACGAAGGAGCTGGACAGGCCGTCCAGTGGGCTGATGCGAATACGGCCAAAACGAAAACGCTCACCCGGATCAAACGCCAGATCGATATCGGCCCGGTTACGCGGCAGATCAATCGCCAGTTGCGCGCGTGTGAAGCGCGCCGAGAAGAAGCCATTGTCGATGGCCTCGGCGCTCAGGCGCGATTTCAATTGTTCGTAGTCGCTGTGCACAAGCCGTTGACCACTTTGGATGCCCACTTCCTCCACAACGTCGGAGAACAGGTCATTAAATCGCTGATCACTGAAGGTGATATCGATATCGCCTATTCGCACAGGCTCGCCGGGCTCGACGTTGATGACGACTGTCCAGCATTGGTCAGGATTGGTTTCGCCGGTGCCGGGACCAGCGGCGGGTGTTATGTTGATATCGTGACTGGCACGGTAATACCCCAGCGCCTGCGCAGCCCGCTCTACATCGCGGCGTATGGTTGGCAGCAGCCTGTTGAGCCGGCGTTGACCGCTGTCACAGCGTGCCTCGGGAGAGCCGACATGAACGCGAATATTGTTGGTGAGGGTCTCATCGGCGCCGCTGACCACGACATTGGGGGCTGCCGACTGCGCACGGGCGATGCCTGCAAACAGGGCGATGCAGAGCAGAGCGATGGTCGCGGCCCCGGGCGCAAGACTGGTGACTACATTGATTACTGCTTTGTTCAAAACCTTTCTCGAAGCTCTGTGGCTATATATGAAGCACTGCGGCTGTGTATCCTGGGGTTTCTCTGTATTCTGGTACTCGTGGCAGCAGGTTTACGCTGACCAAAAAGACTAACATTGAGCCCGTTCCGAACTGAACAGCTTACCGTGATTTGGCGCTACAAACCAGTTGGCACCAGTTCGCCTGATTCTAAGCTGTAGGGTATACTGCCTTCTATCCCCTTGTGCGTGATACGTATGGCGGACCGCTTTCGGATCTTAAGGAGGAAGTCGCATGACCAAAGACAAATCCATGGCTGATACCCGCAGAAACCTTTCGATAGGTCAGAAGTCTTTTGAGTACTTTAGCCTGCCGGCACTAACGGAAGCCGGCTACGGCAGTGTTGAGCAGTTGCCGGTGACGCTGAAGATACTGCTGGAGAACCTGTTGCGCCATGTCGATCAGGGCTTTGCCACTGAAAATGACATAAAAACGCTGTTGGCATGGCCCAAGACCCGTTCATCTGATCACGAAATTGCCTTTATGCCAGCGCGAGTGCTGATGCAGGACTTTACTGGTGTTCCTGCGGTAGTTGACCTGGCTGCGATGCGCGACGCTGTGGCGAAGAAAGGCGGCGATCCCGACCGGGTGAATCCGGTCAATCCGGTCGATCTGGTGATTGATCATTCCGTGATGGTGGACAGATTCGCCAGTGACAGCGCCTACGCAGAAAATGTTCGTATCGAGATGGAACGAAACCGCGAGCGCTATGAATTCCTGCGATGGGGGCAGAAAGCCTTTGATAACTTTCGTGTTGTGCCGCCGGGCACGGGCATCTGCCATCAGGTCAATCTGGAGTTTCTGGCACGATGTGTCTGGTCAAACGAGAGCAATGGCAAATGCCAGGCGTACCCGGATACACTGGTAGGCACCGATAGCCATACCACCATGGTGAACGGCCTGGCAGTGCTGGGCTGGGGCGTCGGCGGCATCGAGGCCGAGGCGGCCATGCTGGGCCAGCCATTGACCATGCGTATTCCCGAAGTGGTTGGCGTCTGCCTGGACGGTCATCTCAAAGAAGGTGTCACGGCGACAGATCTGGTGCTGACAGTGGCGGAAATGCTGCGTAAACATGGCGTTGTTGGCAAATTTGTTGAATTCTACGGAGCCGGGCTTGATGACCTGACGCTCGCCGACAGAGCGACAATCGCCAATATGTCGCCAGAATATGGCGCTACAGCAACGTTTTTTGCCGTAGATGATGAAACTCTGCGCTATCTGGAATTGACCGGTCGCGACGAAGAAACCATTGCCCTGACCGAGCAATACAGCAAAGCCCAGGGGCTGTGGCGTAGCAATAAACCCACAGCTGTTTACAGCAGCGAGGTAAAACTGGATCTGAGCACCGTGGAACCCTGTCTGGCGGGCCCGCATCGACCTCAGGATCGAGTACCCCTGCCCAAGCTGGGTGAAGCAACACGTGCACAATTCCCGGATGACAATAAAAAGTCGGCGCCTGTGAGCGGCGAAGACTGGTCGCTGAGTGACGGCGCAGTGGTCATTGCCGCGATCACCTCCTGCACCAATACCTCAAACCCGGCTGTGATGATGGCTGCCGGTCTGCTGGCGGAAAAGGCGCTGGCATTGGGTCTGAAAGTGAAACCATGGGTGAAAACCTCACTGGCGCCCGGTTCCAAGGTGGTCACGCACTATCTGGAGAAAGCCGGTTTGCAGGATGCCCTGGATGAGCTGGGCTTTCACCTGGTCGGTTATGGTTGCACCACCTGTATCGGCAATTCCGGACCGCTACCCCCGGCGATTGAGGAGGCTGTCGACAAAGGCAAGCTGACGGTGTCGTCAGTGCTGTCCGGCAATCGCAATTTTGAAGGTCGCATCCATCCTCGCGTGCGTGCAAACTGGCTGGCATCCCCACCGCTGGTGGTCGCCTATGCGTTGGCAGGTACCACCGATATCGACCTGAGTAGCGAGCCTCTGGGCACCAGTAAGGATGGCAAAGACATCTATCTGCGTGACCTCTGGCCTGATACCCAGTCCATTGCCAAAGCCGTGGCCACCGTCAGTCGCGACATGTTCGCCAAAGACTATGCCGATGTGTTCAGTGGCAACGAGGACTGGAATGCGATGCCGACAGCAGAAGGGGCGACCTACCAGTGGAATGATGATTCGACCTACATTCAGAATCCGCCATTTTTCTCCCCTGACCTGTTACCCGAGGGCGGAGACATTACCGGATGCAGAATTCTGGCGCTGCTGGGCGACTCGGTAACCACCGATCACATCTCACCGGCCGGCGCCATCGGCACCCAGACACCCGCCGGCAGATATCTGTTGGATAAAGGCATTAACAAGGAAGACTTCAACTCCTACGGTTCGCGCCGGGGTAATCATGAAGTCATGATGCGTGGCACCTTTGCCAACGTCCGTATTCGCAATGAGATGCTCAAGGATGTTGAAGGCGGGGTCACCTGTCTGATGCCTGAAGGCGAACAAATGAGCATTTATGACGCGGCGATGAAGTATCAGGAACACAACACGCCGCTGGTTGTCCTTGCCGGTAAGGAATACGGAACCGGGTCAAGCCGGGACTGGGCCGCCAAAGGCACCCGGTTGCTCGGCGTTCACGCGGTTGTGGCGGAGAGTTTTGAGCGTATTCACCGCTCCAACCTGGCAGGCATGGGGGTATTGCCATTGCAGTTCCCCGACAATGTAAACCGCAAAACTCTGGGGATTGATGGTAGCGAAACCATTGACCTTGAAGGTCTGGAAAAAATATCCACGGGTATGACAGTGACCATGGTGGTAAAGAGCAAGGACAAGTCGGAGCAACGTGTCGATCTGCTGTGCCGCCTTGATACTGCTGAAGAGGTGCACTACTACAACAGTGGCGGCATCATGCCATTTGTTGCCGAAAAACTGATGTCCTGAGTCGGGGGGTAATATGAGAACCGAACACGACAGCCTGGGTCAGGTGGAACTGACCGATGATGTGCTTTGGGGCGCGCAGACTCAGCGCTCCCTGCACAACTTCAGGATAGGGCGGGACCGCTTTTCCATCGAATTCATTCACGCGTTTGCGCTGGTAAAAAAAGCGGCTGCCCAGGCCAATCATGCGTTGGGGAAAATGCCGGACAGGCATGCGGAACTGATTGCCAGTGCGTGTGATGAAATCCTTCAGGGGCGCCATGACGATCAGTTTCCGCTGTCGGTATGGCAAACCGGCAGTGGCACACAAACCAACATGAATCTGAATGAAGTGATTGCCAATCGCGGTAATGAGCTGGCTGGCTTTGATCGCGGTAGCTACGAGCTTCTGCACCCCAACGATCATGTCAACATGTCACAGTCGTCCAACGACGTATTTCCGACCACCATGCATGTGGTCACGGCACAGGCCGTCCATGGCCTGCTGCAGACGCTGGGCACTTTGATTGAATGCATTGACGCCAGGGTTGCTGACTTCGAAGATGTACTCAAGAGTGGTCGTACTCATATGATGGATGCGACACCCATAACCCTGGGACAGGAATTCTCCGCCTTCAGTGCGCAACTGGTGTTTTCCCGGGATCAGTTGTTGGCGGCGTTGCCGTCAGTGCAGCAACTGGCCCTGGGAGGCAGCGCGGTCGGCACCGGGCTGAATACGCATCCGGACTGGTCTAGAACCGTGGTGGAGCGGATAAGCGCCCTGACCGGCACGGCCTTCACCCCGGCGGGCAACAAATTCATGGCGCTGGCCGGCCATGAAGCGCTGGTGGATCTGCATGGCCGGCTCAATACCCTGGCGTCCGCCCTGTTCAAGATAGCCAATGATATTCGGCTGATGAACAGCGGGCCCCGTTGCGGTCTGGCAGAGCTTCGGATTCCCGCCAATGAACCGGGCAGTTCGATCATGCCTGGCAAAGTTAATCCGACTCAGGCAGAAGCATTGACCATGGTCTGCGTGCGCGTCATGGGTAATCAGACCACCGTTGGTGTGGCAGGCAGTCAGGGGCATTTTCAGTTGAATGTGTTTAAACCGGTCATCATACATACAGTGCTGGAGTCGATTGGTCTGTTGAACGACGCCATGGCCAGTTTTGAAGAGCACTGTCTGCGCGGACTGGAAGCGAACCGGGAGCAATTGCAGGCCAACGTGTCGCGCTCACTGATGCTGGTGACGGCACTCAGTCCGGCGATAGGGTATGAGCAGGCGGCGAAGGCGGCAAAATTTGCCGACGACAAGCAACTCAGCCTGCGTGAAGCGGTGCTCGAACTGGCACTGATGAGCGCAGACGAATTTGATGAACAGGTTGATCCCCGGCAGATGCTGGCGCCACACGAGTGACCCTGACATGTCTGGATCGAAACCAGCAACACGCATCGTAGACAGCAATTTGATCACGAGGTGAACATGAGCAAAATCAGTAGCATTAATCCGTATACAGGCAAGACGCTGTCGACCTACGACACATTCGACATGACCCACCTGGACTCGGTGCTGGAAAGTATTGAAGACACTCAGCAAAGCTGGCAACAGACCAGCCTTCAGTCTCGGTCGCAGGCGCTTAATGACCTGGCGGCGCAATTACGCAAACAGCAAACCCAGCTCGCCACACTGGCGACTGAGGAAATGGGTAAAACCCTGGCCAGCGCAAAGGCCGAGGTCGAGAAGTGCGCATGGGCATGCGACTACTATGCAGAGCAGGGCCCGGCCATGCTGGTTGACGAACACCTGCCGGAGGATGACGATAACGATGATGATCTTCAGCGCTTTGTGTCGTATCAGCCGTTGGGAGTGGTGCTGGCTATCATGCCGTGGAATTTTCCCTACTGGCAGGTGTTCAGGTTCCTGGCGCCGGCGCTGATGGCCGGTAACGCAGCGGTGCTGAAACACGCGTCCAATGTGCCTGGCTGTGCTCTTGCCATTGAACAGTTGTTGATTGACGCGGGACTTCCTGAGAATCTGATGCGGACCCTACTGGTGCCCAGTGACAAGGCTGCAGCGCTGATCGAGCATCCCGTAGTCAAGGCGGTTACGTTTACCGGCAGTACCGATGCAGGCCGAAAAATTGCTGCCGGGGCTGGCAAGGCCCTGAAGAAGACCGTGCTCGAACTGGGCGGTAGTGATGCCTATGTGGTGCTGGAAGATGCCGATATAGAGCTGGCGGTGGAAAAATGTGTCACCAGCCGCCTGTTGAACAACGGTCAAAGCTGCATCGCCGCCAAACGATTCATCGTGCACACAGCGCGTTATGGGGAATTTGCCGAGAAAATGACAGCCGCCATGATAAAGAAACAAATGGGTGATCCCCTGGCTGAAGACACCGATGTGGGACCGCAGGCACGTGAAGATCTGTGCAAAGATCTGGCCGCGCAGGTGTCTGAGAGCGTGCGCCTGGGTGCCGTGTTGATGTGTGGGGGAGAACAGAATAAAACGTTTTACTCGCCCACCGTGTTGGGGGAGGTGCGTCCCGGCATGCCTGCCTTTGACGAAGAATTATTTGGCCCGGTTGCCGCGCTGATTCGCGCCCGCAGCGACGACGAGGCTGTCAGCCTGGCCAATAAAAGTGTGTTCGGCCTGGGGGCAGCGGTGTTCTCCCGTGATCATGAGCGAGCTAAAAAGATAGCGACCGAGCAACTTCAGGCTGGCGCGTGCGCCGTCAACGATTTTGTAAAATCCGACCCCCGCATGCCCTTCGGTGGCGTCAAAAATTCCGGTTATGGCCGTGAGCTAGGCCGTTTTGGTATCCACGAATTCGTCAATATTAAATCGATAGTGGTCAATCGTGATGGGGGCAGCGCAGAGTGAGCCTGGCTGACTATCAGCAGCGCGTCAAAACCCTCTCTGACCAACTGATCGAACTGCAGCGGCCCATACGAATTCTGGATGCCATAAAGTGGCCTGCGACCGCGCAGGCACAGTTTCTTGCCAGCAATGGCAGTAAATTGCCAGACGTGGATCAGGCATACTACCATCGTATCAAGCTGGATTTTGACCCGATGGTGCTGCGTGACCGTTTTTTGATGTTGCGTCGGGAGGTGCAGCGCACGCTGGGCCGCAAGGATGGTCTGGGTGGTATCCTGACGGACACCATCGACCAGTATCTGTTGGTTATCGAATTGTTGCGGACACGTGGCACGGTCGATTTTGGTCGCCACAGCCGTGCTCTGTATGGCTCGGCACGGGATCACCTGCGTGGCGACCGCAAGTCATTGCGGCAGTTGGGTGAGAAGCTTTGTGAAATTTTTTCCCTGCCCGCTGCTGAACATTTATCCCGACCTTACAGTAATCATATTTCAGCGCCGGCGGCGGTGGAAATACTGCAACAGCGCCTGGGTAATTATTTTCAGCCCGGTGATATCCGGGTTATTCTGAGTGACGGTATTGTTTCCGACGCCGCTGCCGGTGGTGATTACATCAAGATAAATCAGGATTCAGAGTTCACCGAGTTCGATCTGCAGGTTCTGGAAGTACATGAAGGCTGGGTGCATGTTGGCACCACGCTGAACGGACGCAAGCAGCCCTGGGCCAGTTGGCTCAGTGTTGGGTCGCCACGAGTGACGGCATGTCAGGAGGGGCTGGCAGTGTTGATGGAAACACTGACATTCAGTTCCTACCCGCGTCGGGCGCTGAAAGTCAGCGACCGCGTCGTGGCCGTTGACATGGCCGAGCAGGGCGCTGATTTTGTTGAGGTCTATCGCTTCTTTACTGAGCGTGGCATGGCCGCGAAAGACGCATACAAGATTACCCAACGGGTATTCCGGGGGGGGACTGTGCGTGGCGGTTCGGTATTTACCAAAGATCTGTCTTATCTGCGTGGTTTCGTGGAAAATGTAAACTTTATCCGAAGCGCCATTCAGTCAGGTGTGCCGGAGATCCTGCCCATGCTGTTTGTCGGCAAAGTGACACTGGACGATATTCCAACCTTGTACCAGCATTACCTTGAAGGAACCATCAGTGGGCCCCATTATATCCCTGCGATGTTTCGTGATTTGAACGGTCTTTATGTTTGGTTCGGGTTTGCCAGTGGTATCTCCGTGATAAACATGGCGCGGGTGCAAAAGCACTTCCACTCCCTGTTTAAGGATATGCCAAAGGTAGCCCCCCTTTACGATAAAGTAATTGATACGGCAGTAGTCTGAGGAATTGTAAATGAAGCGAATCGCGCTGTTTTTGATGACCAACCTGGCCATCGTATTGGTGCTGAGTCTGGTTCTGCGTTTATTGGGAGTTGAGCGTATTCTGGACGAAAGCGGCAGTGGTCTGGACCTGAATGCGTTGCTTATATTTTCCGCGGTGATCGGTTTTGGCGGTTCCTTTATCTCACTGGCCATGTCCAAATGGATTGCCAAGCGCTCTACCAATGCCCAGGTCATTACCCAGCCTGGCAATGCCACAGAGCAGTGGTTGTTAAGCACAGTGGCGGATCAGGCCAAACGAGCCGGTATAGGCATGCCGGAAGTCGCCATTTTCCCGTCCCCGGATGTGAACGCATTCGCCACCGGCGCCAGCAAAAACAGCTCCATGGTCGCGGTCAGTTCCGGCCTGCTGGCCAAGATGACCAAACAGGAGGCTGAGGCCGTGTTGGCGCACGAGATCAGTCATGTTGCCAACGGTGACATGGTGACGCTGGCGCTGATTCAGGGCGTGGTCAATACCTTTGTCATCTTCCTGTCGCGGGTGATTGGGCATGTTGTTGACCGGGTGGTATTTAAAACCGAGCAGGGTCATGGGCCTGCGTTCTGGATAACGTCAATCGTTGCTCAACTGGTTCTGGGAATATTGGCGTCAACCATTGTCATGTGGTTTAGCCGTCAACGTGAATACCGGGCTGATGCCGGCGGTGCGGCACTGGCGGGCCGGCAGAACATGATTGCCGCGCTGGAGCGTCTGAAAGCCGGACAGCCGAATCACCTGCCTGATGAGCTGGTTGCGTTCGGTATCAACAACAAGGCGCGGGATACGTTCTCCAAGCTGTTCATGACACATCCGCCACTCACCGAGCGCATCGCACGCTTGAAAGAGGCACGCTAAGCGGATCGGCATGTGCATCGCCCGGTGATACGGGAGTCGTGACTGCTGTCCTCGTTCGAGAGTGCCTGTCGTGACTGGGTGGCACCCTCAGGGGACGCCGTGAACCCGTCCATGGGGGCTCTTATGCGGCGTCCCTGCCGCATAAGCCCCTTCAGTTGCCACCCAGCCCCGACCGGCTAGTGTTTAACGTCTCGTGCACTGGGTCCGATCCGGGCTGGGGGTGTGGCTATTTAATCCTGGTCGTCGTTATAGTTGACAGCGCGGCCGGGATTCTTGTCCCAGGCGGCCGCCCAGGCGAACGGCGGCATCTGCCGGAAGGCGTCTTTCAGACGCTGATCCCAGCTGCGTTTGACTTCGCGCAGGAACTCACTGTCCTCATCAAAACGCAGCGGTGTATCCAGGGTCAGGGTATCGGTGCGATACACCAGCATCTCGATGGGCGGGCCCACGCTCAGATTACTGCGCATGGTTGAATCCATGGAAACCAGGGCGCACAGGGCGCAGGTGTCCAGGTTCAGGTCGCGGGTGAGGATGCGATCGAGGATGGGTTTGCCGTATTTGCTCTCGCCGATCTGCAGATAGGGCGTATCGTGCGAGCTGGTGATGTGGTTGCCTTCGGGATAAACCATCATAATACGGTGTTTTTTGCCGGCAATTTGACCGCCAATGACAAAACTTGCCTCAAAGCCGGTGCCATGGGCGTCGTGTTTTTCCTGTACGGTGCGGCTGATACCGCCCAGATAGTCAGCCGCTTCACTGATGCTTTCCACAGTGAGCAGGCTCTGCATAGCGCGCTCTTTGATGTCGCGCTTGACACGGCTGATTGTGGCTTGCGTGGTGCCGAGGTTGCCGGAAGACAAAATCACGAATTGCCGCTGGCCATCGACACCAAAACGAAACATTTTGCTGTACGTACTGACCCGGTCAATGCCGGCGTTTGTGCGTGAATCAGAGCAGAACACCAGGCCTGCATCTACCGCAATAGCTACGCAATAAGTCATACTTTCCCAGATTGTTTATGCGTCGTGATCGGAGGACGTCAGGTGACGTCCTCCGATCACTGCGATCAGCTTTTAATCGTCATTCAGATCATCGGCATCGTCAGTGTATTCGTCGCTGAAACTGTCGCCTGAGAAATTTTGGTCGTCCATTTCATCAAACTGCATATCACCGTACATGCGCTTCCAGTCCAGACGCTCTTCGGTTCGACGTCGCAGTTCGGTCAAGCGTCGGCGTTGGCCATGCTTGTCCTGGGGTTCTTCATCAAACTCGGCGTCCGGCAGGAATGCGCCGGAATCAAAAAAGTCTTTTGCACTGTCGTTTAATTCGTCCCACGAATGGCTTTTCATGTGAAACCTCTCTCGTAAACTCCGGTTGCGGAATCTTTATGAGCACGTGTCCGGGCTGGATTACAGCGCCGATCACCATCCAGCAATCAGGTTATCGGCACGATAACAGATTGCATGAAGCAGGTTTTACGCCTGCCAAATTGCCCTTGTGGAGCGATTTGGCCGGACCGGCCTTCACGTTGCGGATTATGGTTATAAAATCTGAGAATGCAATAGCTTTGAAAAGTTTTTTTAAAGCAATGTGGCGGGGGTCACACGCAGGTTCAGAATGGCCTGAGCCTGCGTTGGGCGGGGCTGTTGCGAGTTTAACGCCTCAGGCCCCGTGCAGGCGTTGTATGGCCTGTTCTCGGAGGATTTTCTTGGCGATCTTACCGGATGCTATTCGCTCCAGCTGCTCTGTTTCCAGCCATATGTGGCTGGGTACCTTGTAATGGGCAATGTGCCCGCGCAGGAATTCCTGCAGGTCGGCCTGGCTCAGAGTCGCACCGGGTTTGATCATCACAGTTGCACCAACAATTTCACCCAGGCGTTCGTCAGGCAGGCCATACACTGCTGCCTCGAATACATCAGGGTGCTCGGACAGGGCATATTCCACTTCGGCACAGGCAACATTTTCGCCACCGCGAATGACAATGTCTTTGGCCCGGTCCTTGAT
The DNA here is from genome assembly GCF_001758195.1 of Pseudohongiella acticola. NCBI lineage: Bacteria > Pseudomonadati > Pseudomonadota > Gammaproteobacteria > Pseudomonadales > Pseudohongiellaceae > Pseudohongiella > Pseudohongiella acticola. The sequence continues at coordinate 915,837 of NZ_MASR01000001.1, read as the reverse complement.
TACCAGAAACCCATGCTCATCCAGCAGACCAATATCGCCGGTGTGGAACCAGCCATCTTTGATGGCCTCAGCGGTTTCTTCCGGTCGCTGCCAGTACCCTTTCATAATGGTAGCGCCTTTTATGCAGATTTCACCGGTTTCGCCGTCGGGCAGAACATTACCGTCAGTATCTTCAATGCGGATCTGGGTGACCGGTTGCGTTGGGCGGCCGGTACTCTCCGGTTTTGCCAGATAGAAGGCGCCGGTGATGGTGGCGCCAATGGCATTGGTCTCGGTCAGCCCGTAGCCAAGTCCGGGCTGAACCACTGCATCGAATTTTTTCTGCATCATGCTGAGGTGACCTGGCGGTCGTGATGCGCCGCCACTCTGCACGGTACGCAGGCTGCGCAGATCGGTACTCTCAAACAAAGGCGAGTGCATCACTTCCCAGGTCATGGTGGGGACCCCATGCAGTACTGAAAGCCTTTCTGATTCAATCAGTTCCAATGCTTTTTCGGCATTCCATTTGTACATCATGACAAACTTGCGCAGGTAGACAAAGCTGACCAGGAACTGTGCATGACAGCCGGTGACGTGGAAAAGTGGCACATTGGACAGAATGCCTGGGTCAAACTCGGGGTCTGTTTCCACCAGTTCGGGCCGCAGGACTTCTGTCGCTTCTTTGCCAAAAATCCAGCTGTACAGAGCATTGACGACATTGCGATGTGTGGACAGGACACCTTTAGGCGTTCCGGTGGAGCCGGAGGTGTACATGATGGACGCTTCGTCTTCTGGTGCCAGCGTGATGGCATCCAGGTCCTGCTTCGGCGCTTTAGCAGCGCTTTCTGCCAGCGCATAAAACTCCGGGTACGCCGTAGTGTCGGAGTCGGGCTTGATGGCAATAATCTGTACATTGGTGTCGGCGGGTCCGGACTGCAGCTGGTTGATGCGCTCCTGGTCAGCAAACAGCACTTTGGCGCCACTGTCCTTCAGACCATAAACCAGCTCGCTGCTTTGCCACCATGAGTTCATGGGCACCACAATGCCACCGATCATGGTGACGGCCATAAACGCCATGCACCACTCGGGGTAATTGCGTGAGCAAACGGCGACACGGTCACCTTTCTGAATACTGTATTGGCTGATCAGCGCCTGGGCGATGTTTTCGGCGATGGTCAGGGTTTCGGCGAAGGTATAACGTTCGTTTTCGTATACCAGAAAGTCTTTGTCGGCAGCGTTGAGGCCAAGGCGGTAAATGTCGCGGAGATTCTGCGGGATGTTGGCAAAAACGGTCTGCTCTATGCCGTCAATGGTGACGGTTTTGACGCCTAGCGGGCCGGCGGGATCGCGCATCTTGATGACGATTTCTTTAAGTTTTGCCAGATCCTGTTCTATTTGTTTTGCTGTAAGCATAGTGTTTTTGTCGCCGGTATGCTGAAAACGGAAGAGCAGCATTATACGGAGGCGGGGAGGGGAATCAAGAGCGGCGGTCCTGCCAATCGGTCGGCAGGCCTCATCATTGCTGGTTTGGTGTGCAACCGTTCGGTTGCGGAGGGGCCGGAAAAGCGGTTTTCACTTTGCTCGGGTCGCCCTCCGGGTGGTGGGCGGCCCGATTCCGATCTCGAGTACATTTCTAAAGAAATGTTGCACGTCTTGTTACTCAGTGCGGATTTCGAAGGTGACTTTGCCCATGACCTTGCGATCGCGGAACACATTGAAGGCAGCCACATAGTCGTCAAAGGCAAAAGATTTGGTGACAATGGGCTTGATCTTGCCCGCCGTATACATATCGAACAGCTCCTGGAAGTTCTGCTCATAGGCCTCCGGCTCTTCCTTGCGGAAGCGACCCAGGAAGACGCCCATCATCGAGCTGCCTTTCAGCAGTGCCAGGTTGGCCGGGTACGACGGTATGCGGCCGCTGGTGAAGCCCACCACCAACAAGCGTCCATTCCAGTTGATGCTGCGCGTGGCCTGATCAAACAGGTCGCCGCCGACCGGGTCATAGATGACATCAGCGCCTTTGCCGTCAGTCAGGGCTTTGACTTTCTCTTTCAGCTCGCCGTCACTGTAATTGAGCAGTTCATCCGGGCCGGCCTGGTTCACGAAAGCCAGTTTTTCATCGCTGCTGGCTGCTGCAATGACGCGAGCGCCCATCAGCTTGCCCAACTCAACGGCGGCCATACCCACGCCACCGCTGGCACCCAGAACCAGCAGGGTTTCGCCGGGCTGGATATTGGCGCGCTGCTTCAAGGCGTGGTAAGACGTGGTGTATACCATGGCGAACCCTGCTGCGGTTTTAAAATCCATGCTGTCAGGGATTTTACGCAATCCGGCAGGCTGCACTTTTACCTGTTCTGCCATACCGCCGATAGACGGAGTCGCCATCACCCGGTCACCCACCGCAAATCCCGTCACATCATTTCCCACCGCAGAGATGATACCGCCGACCTCTGAGCCAGGTGAGAATGGCATGGGCGGCTGAAACTGGTATTTACCCTGGATTTGCAGTGTATCCGGGAAATTAAGTGATGCGGCGTACACATCAACAATGACTTCACCTGGTAGGGGTTCCAGGTCAGCGACCTCTTCCAGAGACAGGTTTTCGGGCGGGCCATAGGATTTGCACAGCAGAGCTTTCATAGCGTATTTACCTTGTCCATAAAACCATAGATTCAAACATGTTTGCCGCAGCCGTACAATTGTTTGTGGTAACGGGGCAGATAGCTTTGGTGCATAGGGTGCCCTCTGCTTTATAATGTGTTTGTAAGACAAATGAATTCGCAGGAAATAGGTGGAGCCGTTGATGGCGACCGAGAATCACAGACAGACATTGTTGCGGGAAATGGGGGTTCAAAGCTGGTTCGCGCGTGGCCAGTTGCCTGGTGCCGGCCCCTCGCACGAGATTGCCCTTGTGACTCAAGCCCCGGTGGTGCCAACGTTTGGCGATGCTGCCAGGCAGGTGCTGTCCGATGACCACGCTCGTGGGCCAGGTCAGCCAGTGCCCGATCCTCGGCAAAGATCTCTGCCAGAAAATGCACAGCCAAAAAGTGCCCAGCCCAAAAGTACCCAGCCAGCATCTGTAGAACACGGCCCCGCCTCGTTAAAGGCCGTTCTGGGCCAGGAGCTTGCGAAGGCGCCAGAACGTCAGCCTGTTGATGTGCATAAGCAGGCCGATACGCAGACACATACTGGGCAAGACGGCGCGGCACCACCCTCCGTTGAAGACGATCAGACGCTGGACTTTGCCTTCAGCTGGTTTAATGTGGGAAAACGCCTGTCTGTGCTGGCGATGCTGCCGGCAGGTGCAGATTGCCTGACGACTGACACTGGCCAGATGCTGCAACGGATATTGGTCGCGTTGAACCCGGCTCTGAAAGATGCGGTGGCACAAGAGCATACATTCCATTGGCCATTTCCGGGTGATCTGGGATTGCCAGTCGGGCAGCGAGCGGCACGTCAGGCAGTGGATGGTTTTGTTGCCAGGCGCCTGCGTGAGCAACCTTCGGCAATGCTGCTGATTCTGGCCGATGAAACACCCCCGTTCCTGTACCGGGATACCAGGGCCGGGGAAGACGAGCAGGCTGGCAGTTTGCTGGTGCATCCTCAGTTCGGCTTTGCCATGCTGCGGACACATTCTCTGCACGCCATGCAAACCAACGCTGACTTGAAACGTTCCGCTTGGCAGGCAATGCAGTTGGTGCGAGATCGTCTCAAACGGGGTGAGGAGTAATATTTTACAGGACATGTTAGCAGATCCGATGTTTCAGACCATAACCGACCCAGGTCAGGTGATATGCCGTCGAATGCGGCCCAGTGATCTTGACTTTGTGGTTCACAACGAGGAAATTTCCTACCCGAACCCCTGGAGTAAGCGCATATTCCTGGATTGTTTACGGGCTGGATACGAGTGCTGGGTACTGGCGACCCGCGACCGGATTGTTGCCCATGGCGTGCTCAGTGCTGCCGTCGGGGAAAGTCACGTACTCACCGTGTGTGTGCATCCCGGTTTTCGTCGCCAGGCCTACGGGCGTCGCATGTTGAAGCACCTGTTGGCCGAAGCCGGCAAACTGGGCGCCGACACCTGCTTTCTGGAGGTACGTCCTTCCAATGAGGCTGCCCGGGCACTGTACTATTCCATGGGATTTGTGCAAGTGGGTGAGCGCAGACACTATTATCCCAGTGAGGCAGGCAGCGCGTTTCGGGAAGACGCCCTGATACTGTCCTGCCCGTTGACCTGATCGGTATGTCCGGGCGACCGAGATACCCGAAATACCCGGGTTCAGTGACGAAGGAGTGCAGTATGCGGGGGCGTTTTTGCAAGACCGTTTGCGGTTGGCTGGGGCTGTCGTTAGTGATGCTGTCCGCAGGCGCTTTTGCCGATGATCGGTTACCAACCCTGAATTCGGAGCAAGCCAACTGGGTTGCTGACCGGATATTTCAGAATGAGTGCAATCGCCAGTTGTCATGCCTGACCAGCTGGAATGTGGGGGAGGATTTTCCGTCCCTGGGCATCGGGCACTTTATCTGGTATCGGGAAGGGCAGCGGGAACGCTTCGTGGAGAGTTTTCCGGAGTTACTGGGATACTACGTGGCGCGTGGCGTTGATTTACCGCCATGGCTGGCTGGTCTGCCTGGGTGGGCCTCGCCCTGGCCGGATCGTGAAACCTTTCTGGCTGAGATCGACAGCGAGCAGATGCAGTCACTGCGACAGTTTTTGAGTGATACCCGCGGTATTCAGGCGGATTTTATCATGAGAAGGCTTGAGCATAGTCTGCCTGCGCTGACGGCCGCCAGTGACCAGCCAGCTGCCATTGCTACAGAATTTTACCGCGTGGCGAACAGCCATGTGCCGCATGGCATGTATGCGCTGATTGACTATGTTAATTTCAAGGGCGAAGGCACTGCGACCAGCGAACGTTATCGGGGGCAGGGCTGGGGGCTGTTGCAGGTATTGGAAACAATGCTGGCCACCCCGGATGACGGTTCCGTGCTGGAACAGTTTGCGGCGGCAGCACAGCAGGTGCTGGCGCGCCGAATTGACAATTCCCCCGCCGAGCGTGGCGAGGAGCGGTGGCGGTCAGGCTGGAATAATCGCACCCGCACTTATGTGCCCTGATACCATCAAATTTAATCAAAAACAGGCAGATCCTGCGATGACCTACGAAAGACCGAATATCCGTGATATGGCAGGCTACACTTGGGGCGAACAACCCGCTCAGAAGCAGGTGATCAAGCTTAATACCAATGAGAACCCGTACCCGGCCACGGCGTCGGTCGCGAACGCCTTGCAGTCGTTACGGGTGGATGAATTGCGGCGCTACCCTCAGCCTTTTGCCGATGGATTCAGAGATGTTGCAGCGGCCGCCCATGGTGTGACCCGCGACAACATCATGGCAACCAATGGCGGCGATGAACTTTTGCGCCTGGCGATTACCACGTTCGTGGATGCGGGCCAGACGCTGGGCATGGCGGAGCCAAGTTATTCACTGTATCCAGTGCTTGCCGCGGTACAGGGTTGCCAGGTCGCCCGTGTCAGTCTGAACGACGACTGGTCGCTGCCGCAGGATTTTGCTGCGCAGTTGAATGCAGTCGATGCCCGGCTGGCATTTGTGGTCAACCCGCATGCGCCGACCGGGCAATTGTTGCCAGTGTCCCGCTTGCGCGAAATCGCGACTGAGTTCAATGGTGTGCTGGTGATTGATGAAGCCTATGTCGATTTTATTGAACCGTCCCAAGGTTATGACGCAGTGCCTTTGATTCGTGAATTCGATAATGTCATGTTGTTACGTACCATGAGTAAAGGATATTCGCTGGCAGGGCTTCGCTTTGCCTACGGCATCGGTGCGTCAAGCCTGTTGGCGCCGATGTTGTATAAGACCCGGGACAGCTACAACACCGATGCCCTGTCGCAACATCTGGCGACGGCTGCGCTGGCCGCTCGCGATGAGGCGGCGGTCAACTGGCAGCAGGTTCGTGACGAGCGTAGCCGGCTCAGCGCCGCCCTTGCCGCGATGGGATTCAGCGTCGTTCCCAGTGAAAGCAATTTTTTGCTGGTGACGGTGCCTGACAGTGCGGCTGCGGCAGGTCTGGATTCACAAGAAAAACTTGCCAGAACACTGTACCAGGGGCTAAAACAGGATGGCATTCTGGTGCGATACTTTGATCAGCCGCGCCTGCGCGATAAGCTCAGGATCACGGTCGGTACCGGGCAGGAGAATACGCAGCTATTGCAGAGTCTGCAGGCAAGCCTGAAACAGGCGCTGCAGGCAATTCAGGGAGCCTGACCCAAGCTGGGTCTGGCATTGAGGCGAAACGCATGTGTGCAGATCTGTTTGATGGAATTGAACCGGATAAGCCGGATAAATCTGATCAGGCGAAAGCTGACAAAAAACCTTCTGACGATGTTGTAAATAGGCGCGCTACCGACAGTGTTACAGCGCCCCAGCGTGTATTTTATTGCCCTCGTTGTCGCAATCCCATGCGTCGTATTGAAGGCAAGATGGGCCCGTTCTGGGGCTGCACCACGTACCCGGTCTGCGACAAAAAGCTGTATGACCTTGATGGGCATCCGTCGGAAACGCCAGACCAGCGCTACCGTTGTCCGGTATGTACGCGACCGTTGGTGCATGTGCAGGCTAAAGCCGGTGCAGAGAATGATGCCGACGAGGCGCAGGCGCGCACCGAACGCGAAGATTATTGGTACTGCACCGGGTACAATAAAGGCTGTAAAGTGACCCTGCCTGATAACAACGGAAAGCCCGCAGACGCCTGGCGCTGTCCCCGCTGCGGCCATCTGTTAAAGCAGCGGCGGGGCAAGAACGGCGTGTTCTGGGGTTGTAGCCAGTATCCTTTGTGCACGGCAAGTTTTACCGATATGGGTGGTAAACCCAAAGGACCCGAATTTGAGTAAATCCCGATTCAGAATTTCCCGTCGCAATCGAGCCGTCGCCGGTGGCGTCATCATTGCGCTGGGTTCCATTTACGCGCTGGCGGTGTCCTACAACATTCCCCAGGCGGAATTATTGTGGTTTCTGGTCGGCAGCGCGCTGGTGTTGCTTGCCGCGATGCTGACGGCGCTACTACTGGTCCTGCTGGTTAAAGGGCTGGGAATGATGTGGCGGCGGGTTCTGCGCGGTAGCAACAAGGGCGTGCATTCGGCGGCGACAAACGCAGTTACAGGTGACCGCGAAAGCGACAGTGACGATGCAACTGAAGACTCGTCACGTTAGAAGTGACTCTTTCGGATAACTTCGGGTAAGCACAGACGACCACGGATAACCGGAGACGATATTAATGTTCGGGCTGTCAGCGGCGCTATGATGCAATCGCTGGTGGCTGAATCTGGTATTCCTTGATCAGCCATTGTCCTTGCTGGCGAACCAGCTCGACAGCAATCGTCGCGATCTCGGTTTCGAAGCGAGCCCGCATGTGGTAGCTCACGGTGGCGGTATCACCGCTTTGCCACCATGAAGGAATGTCGGCGTCATACTGGATGTCGAATATTTCCTGCAGATCGCCGAGTCGCCGACTCATAGGTGTATAGCGCTGTCGGAGTGCTTCCGGGCTTTCAGCGGCAAGCAGGTCGTCGGTGGCATGGTCTCGGACCGTTTGAGGGTCCCAGGTTGTCAGCATCTCGGATGTCACGGTCATGACCAGTCTGTTGCTTTGCTCGATAGCGCTATTTCGTTCATTGGCGTCCTGAATGAACAGGCCGGCAAGGGCCAGACAGGTTATCACTGCGAAGATGATCAGTGCGGCTTTCATCGGTATGCCAGAGTCCTCTAAAAGGGGTCAAATGTGCATCTCTATTATAGGCAAAAAAAACCCTGAAAAAACATAGAGAAAACAGCATCAATTGCAGTCGCCTGTGAGAAAGGACAGGTTTTATGCACATCGGTGTCAAGACTGTCAATCAATTGTGTCAAAGTTTGCTAATTTTAGAATTAGCGCCTAAAAATTTTATAAGCTATTGATTAATATGAAAAATAAAATTGGTTAAAATTTAACCAAGTTAACTCAAACCACCATTTTACCAGTACTTTGAGCTCTTGATAGCAAGTTATCACCAGACTTATCCACAGATTCTGTGGACAACATACAGGGTGGCGAATGACCACACTTGGCATGCTTCGTCAACACGCTGGAGGGATTTTTTTGCATGAGGTCGATCGCAGGGGCGGTCAGCGCGCTGAAGTGAGAACCAATGACCCAATTCGGGCCTTGAAATGTTACCCACATGCCCACATGTTTAGCTTTATCAGTAAAAGTAGCAACCGGATTTCCACTGGTGCAATCCGGACACAAGTGCTATCGTACCAATACCAGCTTTTTCGTGGGTCTTACGCATCATGGTTGAACTCTCCGGCAATATTCCTTTTCTCTGGCGTCTCAGTGCAGAATCAAGTGAAGGTTTCTGCATGGTATCCATGGTTGTGCCTTTCGAGTCCGAAGACGACCGTAACGACCTGACAATCGAAACCAGCGTGGTCAGTTTTTCTTCAGACAGCACCCGCTCGGAGCGGGAAGAAATGCTGGAGTGGAATCAGGATGACATGAGCCTGTTTCTGAAACTGGTAACCTGTCAGCAACAGGGAGAAACAGCGCCTGTCGCCGAATCGGTCCGTGTCGACCTGACCGACCCTGAAATCATCGAAATTATTCATGTGGTGGCGGCTGCCGGTTTCGGTACTGCCTATTCCTCCTACGGCATGCTTAATAATTCGGTCGGTCGTTATCCCCCCCATGCCTGCGATATTGGCAGCTTTGCGTCACTTAATACCGTCGATGGTTTTAAACGCTGTGTCGTTGTCGATATGGATGGCGAAGACGTGGTGTGTGTCCTGCTGGAAGAAGTTGACGTTGTGTCAGTTGGTGAATACGACAAGCTGGTACGCCATGACCTGCTGATGGTGAAGCAGACTGATCTGTTACATCCCGATTTTGCCGGCGGCCTAGTCCGTCCACCGCAAGCCACTTTGCACTGAGTGCAGCCTCGCGTTCTTCCCGCTTGTCAGGTAAACCGTTTTACTGTTAAGTTTGCAGCGATGCTCGGATAGCAAACTGAACAAAAGGACGGGAACCACGTGCCAAAACTCGTTAATTCCGCCTGGATGCTGGCTTTCGTTGCCATCATTCTGGTTGCCTGCTCACCCAGTGAAAATGCGGTAGTTGTCGGAGATAATACGCCACCGACGGATCCGGGAGCACCAGTGTCTGGCGGTCACCTGCGTGTTGCTCTGGAAGGAGAGACCAATAACTGGCTGCCCGGTCGCGGTAATCACGTTGCTCCTGCTGCACTCACCGTTGCCATGGCGCTATTTGACCCATTGGTAAAACTGGACCATGAAGGCCGCTTTCGCCCTTACCTTGCTGAATCCATCACCCCGAACGATGAGTTTGATGCCTGGACGCTTCGTCTGCGTCCGGGCGTACAATTTCATGACGGGACACCGTTGAACGCCGAGGCGATCAAATGGAATTTTGACAATCTGCACAAACGTCCGGGTTCCGTGACATATGGCTCTATACGCGATGTGGAAAGTGTTGAAGTGATTGATGACCTGACGGTTGTGTACCAGCTGAGCCAGGCCATCGTACCTTTCCCCGATATGCTGACCCGTGCCGTCGGCTGGCCAGTGTCTCCCGCGGCCGTTGAACGGCTGGGCGACGAAGCAGGCTTGTATCCGGTGGGTACCGGTCCGTTTGAGCTGGTCGAATGGCGTCGTGATGATCGCATGGAGTTGCAGCGCAATGACAACTACTGGCAGGATGGATTACCCTATCTTGATGGTATCACCTTCCGGCCCCTGCCGGACGAAGATGCCCGACTGGCCAGTCTGATTTCAGGGGACATGGATGTTATCCAGACCCTGCGGCAGCATATCGTGGCACGACTGCGCGGACTGTCTGGTATTCATCTGTATGAACAGGTCGGTAACAGCAGTGGCAGTGCCATTTTTAACGCCGAAGTGCCGCCGGTGGATGACGCCCGGGTACGTCAGGCGCTGGCCTGGGCGCTGGATCCCGAGGCTCTGATTGAAGTGCTGGGTGGCCATGGCATCACACCGATGCAAACGCAGTATTTTAACGAAAACAATGTGTGGTATTCACCCCGTGTTGCTGAAGCCTGGCCGCACTCCAATCCGCAGAAAGCGCTGGAGCTGCTTAACGATTACATGAACGACCCGCAACGTTCGGATGGCCTGGCTCCGGGCGATCCGGTGTCGGTGGAGATGATGTGTCTGCCGGAACAAAGTCTGATTGATCTGGCACAGATGTACCAGGCATTCTGGACCGCGGTGGGGGTTAATGTCAGGTTGCGTCAGATCGAACAGGCGACTCAGGTACAGAGCGCGATCAGTGGCGATTATATGATCACCTGTTGGCGCTCCAGCAATGAACAGGATCCTTACACGATCATGACCAGTGATTACGGGCCGCCCGACGTTCAGCCGCTTAACTATACCAATTTCACTCATCCGCTGCTCGACGAAAAAATAGAAGTATTGCGTCTGGAGCCTGACTTCGACGAGCGCTACGCGGCGGTTGAAGACATCATGATGTTATTCACTGAGCAGGTACCCAGTACCTGGACCGGATCAACACCAGCCGCTGTTGCTGTGCAGCCTCGGGTACGTAATATTAAAGGCTGGACGTTCCCGGATGGCACGCCGGGTGATGGCATGCCTGTGGCCCAGGTAAGCTGGGCGCAGGTGTGGATGCTGGATGAGGAGGCCTGGCAGGCAGAGCAAGCCGAGCAGGCGGCAGGTGACTAGAGCGTGAAACTGTTGGCCAGAAAACTTCCGTGGCTGATAGGCACGCTGTTAGCCGTGTCTTTTTTTACGTTTATGCTGGTGTCTTTGCTGCCGGGTGACCCTGCTGTGATGATACTGGGCGCTGGTGGGGTGTCGCCCGAGGCGATAGCGCAGCTCAGGCTGGAGCTGGGTCTGGATCGCCCATTAATAATCCGTTATTTCGACTGGCTGGGCAGTGCGCTCAGTGGCGATCTCGGGCGTTCGCCGATGACCGGCCAGGCAGTCAGTGATGCCATTCTGAGCCGCCTGCCGGTAACCATTCAACTTGGCTTGATGGCCATCGTCATTGCGTTGCTGCTGGCGATACCACTTGCCATGATATCTGCCTACTTCGCCGGTAGCCGTCTGGACCGTGGTATCAGTGGTATTGGATTTGCCCTGATGTCCGTGCCGGGATTCATGATGGCAATCTTCCTGATACTGATTTTTGCCGTGGGCCTGGGCTGGTTTCCCGCCACCGGCTGGGTTGCGTTCTCGGAGTCACCCACAGCCAACCTGCGCAGTGCCATACTGCCCGCCATGTCACTGGCGATGATTGAGCTGGCGCTTTACATGCGGCTGTTGCGAACCGATCTGATTGACACCCTCCAGCAGGACTACATTACCCTGGCGCGCGCCAAGGGTTTGCCCAACTGGTTGATAATGATCCGTCATGCCCTGCGGCCTTCATCGTTTTCGCTGATGACGGTGGTGGGTCTGCAGCTGGGTGGTGTCATCAGTGGCGCCATTATAGTGGAAGAAATTTTTGCTTTGCCCGGCGTTGGGCGATTGCTCTACCAATCGATACTGCAGCGAGACCTGCTGATGGTACAGGGCATCGTACTGTTCATTGCCACAGCCTACGTATTGGTCAATTTTCTGGTAGACATGTGTTATTCACTGTTGGACCCAAGGGTGCGTTATGCGGACTAAGGTGGCTGATATCAGTTTCTTTCGCAGTCGTGCGCAAGGGTTTTCTGCAGCGGCCCGGCAGGTATTTGGCCGTGGTTTCGGCGTCGGTTTCTGGATCGCTGCCGGCTGGCTGCTTCTGATAGCGTTCTGCGCCGTGTTTGCCGACTGGCTTCCTGTTCTTGATCCTCTTGAGCCGATGATTGCCAACCGCCTTAACGGTCCCCTGACCACCAATATCCTTGGTGCCGATGGTCTGGGCCGTGACATGCTGTCACGCCTGGTGCATGGCGCCCGTGTCTCTGTGGTTATTGCCCTGACGGCTGTGACCATTGGCATGATTATAGGAGGAACCCTGGGTATTCTGGCCGGGTATTTCCGTGGTCACTTCGAACGCGGCCTGATGGCGGTACTGGATGTCATTCTGGCATTCCCATGGCTGGTTCTGCTGCTGGCGCTGGTGGCGTTCATCGGTCAAAGCCTGTTCGCCATCTCTGTTGCCATCGGTTTCCTGTGGATTCCCGCCTACGCGCGGGTTGCCCGAGCCAATACCCTGTCGGTAGTGCAGCGGGAGTACGTATTGGCGGCGCGAGCCATGGGGGCCAGCACCTTGCGCATTCTGCTGCGGGAAGTGTTGCCCAATGTCATTCTGCCAGTGCTCGCTTACGGCCTTGTTGCTATGGGGCTGGTGATCATTGTGGAAAGTGCGCTGGCATTTCTTGGTCTCAGTGTTGAGGCGCCACAGCCGACCTGGGGCGGCATGATTTCGGAAGGCAAACGGCATCTGGCCACTGCCGTGCATGTGGCGCTGGTGCCTTCGGTGACCATGTTTCTGACCGTGCTGTCGCTGAATTATGTTGGTGACCGCTTGCGCAGCCGCTTTGACGTCAGGGAGTCCAATCTGTGATTGATGCCAGCAAGCAGGCACTGCTTCAAGTCAACGGCCTGACCGTGCGTCTTAACAGTGGTCATGGTCTGGTGCATGCGGTGGAAGACGTGAGCTTCTCCCTGTCGCACGGACAAACGCTGGGCGTTGTGGGTGAATCCGGCTCCGGAAAAAGTGTGATGGCGCGGTCGTTGATGGGTCTGGTAGGCAAGCGGTCCATCGCCAGCAGCACGGGTAACATTCTGCTTCGAAATACGGATGGCGAGCCGCAGGATCTGGCTAAGTTACCGGAGAATGCCTTGCGTCATCTGCGTGGTCCCGCCATGGCCATGGTTTTTCAGGACCCGATGACGGCGTTGAACCCGGTTCTGCGTCTGAGTGTACAACTGACGGAACCCTTGCGGCTGCATCTGAAACTGGATCGTACGCAGGCGCGCAGCCGTGCTATCGAATTGTTGGCCTCGGTGGGTATTCCCGATGCTGCCGGGCGTATTGACCAGTATCCTCACCAGTTGTCTGGCGGTATGCGGCAACGGGTCGTCATTGCCATCGCGCTGGCCTGCAGTCCTGCGTTGTTGATTGCAGATGAGCCCACAACGGCACTGGATGTCACGGTGCAAAAACAGATTCTGGATTTACTGGCGAGGTTGCAGCGGGCGCATGACATGGCCATGATTCTGATTACCCATGACCTGGGCGTAGTCGCCAGTCGTGCTGATCAGATTGCCGTGATGTATGCAGGCAGAATCGTCGAGTATGCCCCGGCAAAGACGCTATTCACATCCATGCAGCATCCGTACACCGAGGCTTTGCTCAATTCGATTCCGCGCATTAACGATCCCAGCCATACCCGGCTGCAGGCGATACCCGGACGGCCGCCGCAATTGCATGACCCTGCGCCTGGCTGTGCCTTTGCACCACGTTGCCAGTACGCGCAGGCGCGGTGCCGCGAGCAGACACCCCCCGTGGTCACCGTGGCAGGTACTGCAGACCACCAGCATGCCTGCTTCTTTCCGATATCAAGCAGACAAGGTGGGGAGGCCCGGAATGACTGACAGGAAACCCTGCCACTTGTGTGAGCGCGACGATATTGTTCTGCGAATAGAACAGTTGACTGTCAACTTCACCGTCGGAAAACAGACGGTTCAGGCGGTCACCGATGTCAGTTTTGATGTTGCCCGAGGCGAAACCCTGGGTCTTGTGGGTGAATCAGGTTGTGGTAAATCCACGGTCGGGCGGGCCATCATGCAGCTACCGCCGCCGACCTCAGGCGGTGTGTTCTTTCGTAAGCAGGATCTGACGGAACTGCACGGTGAAGCGCTGCGACAGACCCGGACCGGTCTGCAAATGATTTTTCAGGACCCGATTTCGTCCTTAAACCCGCGTCGCCGGGTGCGTGATATTGTGGCCGAAGGTCTCACCATCTGGGGGCGGGATAATGCCGCTGAGCGAGTCGCAGAGGTTATGGATGCGGTTGGACTGGATGCCGACAGTGCCGGTGACCGGCGTCCGCATCAGTTCTCGGGCGGACAGTGTCAACGTATCTGCATCGCACGCTCACTGGCGCTGGATCCGGACGTGTTGATCTGTGATGAACCGGTGTCGGCGCTGGATGTATCAGTGCAGGCGCAGATTCTGAACCTGCTGGAAGATATGAAAGCGCGCTACCACCTGACCATGGTTTTTGTTGCGCACAACCTGGCAGTGGTCAAGAATATCAGCGATCGGGTGGCGGTGATGTACCTGGGCAAGCTCTGTGAAATTGGCAACACCGACAGTATTTATTCGCATCCAGCCCACCCCTATACCCATGCTTTGCTCTCCTCCATTCCGGATGCGGACCCGTTGGCCCGTGAGCAAAATTCGATAGATGATGCGCCGTTGCTGCAGGGAGATCTGCCAGCACCCACAGATCCGCCATCGGGTTGTCGTTTCCGCACTCGCTGCCCGCATGCCCAGGCACGTTGTGCTGAGGAAGTTCCGTTGATGCAGGCGGTTGGCGATGATCACTACGTTGCCTGCCACTTCCCGCTGCGATGACCCCTCTGTAATGACCCCTCTGCAATGACTTAATTGCGCGCTACGGCAATGTCCCCTTACTGACCCGGGCCCAGAAAACTCCCGGGCTCAATCAGGCGATAATCCGGCACCATGATATGTTCCTCATCCTCTTCTGTCACCAGACTGCTGGGTAACACCGCCTCGGGGCCGGCCGAGAACAGGAACTGGCCTGACATAAGCTTTTTTTCGGGATCTATCACGCCCCAATCCACCACATAGTAGTCGGACTCAGGCAGCTCGGGCAGGGGCCAGATAAATACCCGGTTGGCGACCGGGTTATACCTGAAGTTTATATTGATTACCTTGGCATCGGCATCCTTCAAGGTCAGTTTGACCAGGGTGACCCCAGCGCTGAAGCGCAAAATCAGGTTATCCGGCACGCCAGGCAAAATATCATCATGATCAGGGATGTGATCAATTTCGACATCTCCGGTATAACGGTAGGTGTGAGAGAAATGCTGGGCAAACGCGGAGTTGCCCCAGAGCAGGCAAAATATGCCCAGCAACAGTGCCGTTGCCAGCGCTTTCTGTGGTTTTGAGCTGTTGTCGGTTTTTATCACTGCAAAAGGTCCTGAAAACGGTTCCAACGTGCGTATCGCACCAATAAATGCTTTAGAACGGGTTGATTGAGACGTCTGATACGCCCGCTGATGCAATTCCGACTTTATAACATACAGCATCACCCGGGCCTGACGAAATCCGTACAAAATGCACGCGATTTCAGAAATTCGTCAGAGATTGTCATTAATCAGCAAGACGGCCCTTGTCGTTTCATGGTCCAATCAATGCGTTAACAGTCTTAAAACAGTAACAACAATTTATAGGAGGTGTCCTGTGAGGATGCTGAAACTCCCCCATCGAAGTGCGCCTGCTCTGGGCTGGGCGATCAAGCTCGTTGCCGCTGCTGGTTTTGTGTTGCCATTAAGCGTATCGGCTCAATCGGCGACTGAAGAAGTAACCTTTCACAAAGACATCACGCCTATTCTGCAACGTAGCTGTCAGAGCTGTCACCGCCCTGAAGGCGTGGCCCCGATGTCTCTGGTTTCCTATGATGATGTTGTGCCCTACGCGGGCCTGATCGAATATCGCACGCATCTGCGCGACCGTGCGGGCGCCATGCCGCCATGGTACGCAGAGAAAGACGTGGGTATCCAGGAATACAAGCAAGACCCCTCACTGAGCGACGAGGAACTGGCCAAGATTTCGACCTGGGCGCGTAATGGCGTACCTGAAGGCGATATGGCTGATGCGCCGGCACCACTGGATTTTGATGACACCACACGCTGGTCGGCTGGCGCGCCAGATCTGATCGTGCGCACCCAGGATATCACTGTCGAAGGTCAGGCGCCGGACTGGTGGGGCGATATTCCCAGCATCCCAACCGGACTTAAAGAAGATCGATATGTAAAATCTGTCGAAATTCGCGAAGTCAACGATCTGGACATGGTTGCCGCTGGCGGCACCGTGGGTGGCCGTAACATTGTTCACCACATGATCTGGAGCACCCAGGTGTTCAACGACGACGGCACCGCAGAAGGCATCCAGGTACCATGGCCGGTGCATGAAATTGCCCGTAACCCGGATATCTTTGACCAGGACGGCGGCCGCCTGTTGCGCGCAAACTCCCACGTGGTCTCCAACTCGGTGCATCTGCACGCCACGGGTGTTGATACCACCGGTCACCTGGAAATCGGTTTCCGCTTCCATCCCGTGGGTTACGAGCCCAAGTACCGTCCGGTCAGCATTGGCCTGGGCAATGGTGTGGATATCAGCATCACCGGTAACGAAGACAACCAGCAACTGCACGCCTATGCCGTACTGGAGCAGCCTACCAAGATTGTGACATTCGAGCCGCATTTGCACGCTCCCGGTGAGCGCATGTGTCTGGAAGCGATCTGGGGTTACACCGTAGAAACCCTGTCTTGTGTCGGTTACGACCATAACTGGGTACGTGGTTATACCTACGACGAGAACTCGGCACCACTGCTGCCAGAAGGCACTGTGCTGCACATTACCGGTTACATGAATAACACCGAGACCAACTCGAACGTGCCTGATTCCCGTAACTGGCAGGGTTCCGGTAACCGCTCGGTGACCAACATGTTCATCGATCTGGGTATGCGTGTCGCGATGACGGAAGATCAGTTCCTGGAAGAAATGACCAATCGGCGCAAGAACCTCGACCTGGGGCCTAACGACCACGTGATTGGTTGTCCGTTATGCCTGGCGCCACTGGTGGCACCGATCGAATTGACTGAAGAAGATAAAGAAGAGATGTCCGAGGCCATGATCAACTACCTCACTGTGACAGATGACGAGAAAGAAAAAATGCCGGCAGCCATGGTTAGCCGGGCGGAGGTACAGTAATGCTGGTACGTTTTGGAAAAACTTGCTCGGTTGCTCTGGCAACGGTATTGAGCGTGGCGATGTTGTGGTCTGCGGCTGCGTCGGCGCAGACCTATCGCAAAGGGCAGCACATCGAAGTGGCCTACGAAGGCTGGGAACAGAACGATGATGGCACCTACAGCTTCCTCTTCGGTTATCACAACGAAAACTGGGAAGAGGAACTGGACATCCCGGTGGGCGAGAACAATTTCTTCTCGCCAGGGGAGGCCGACCGTGGTCAGCCGACTCACTTTTTGCCACGCCGTAACCGCTTCACTTTCAAGGTGCAGGTGCCGGCTGACTGGGGTGACAAGGAACTGGCCTGGACCATAACGTCCAACGGCGAAACCCGCACCGCGTACGCCACATTGGCGAAAGACTATGTTGTCGACAGTGTTGTGATTGCATCGGAAACCGGCTCCCTGGGTGCCGGTACCAGTACCCCCGAGTCTCGCGCCAACACGCGGCCTCAGGTAACCGTGCTGGGCGATACCATTCGTAATGTGCGTGTTGGTGAACCACTGACGTTGCAGGCACGTGTGGAAGACGATGGTCTGCCGACGCCGGGCAATGTCGGTAATTTCCGTTACCCGCTGTCCAGCCGTACGGCAAGCTCGGAAATGCGTCGCTTCAAGGACGCACCTTCACGTATCACCGTGGGCAAAACCAATGGTCTGTTCATGTCATGGAACGTGTACCGCGGTGAAGGCAAGGCAACATTCTCTCCCCAGCAGGTCAAGCCCTGGGAAGATACCCGCGCCAGTGCCAATTCGCCATGGGGCGCTTACTGGACACCGCCACCCATCCCTGAGGATGGCGTTTACGAAGTATCGGTTACCTTCGAGGAACCGGGCCAGTATATCCTGTGGGGACGTGCTGATGATGGTGGTCTGTATCACGACCAGTATGTCACGGTAAACGTTAACCCCTGAGAGCCGGGCACAGATTCCGCCCTGTAATAATCAACCCCCGAACAGCTTTTCTTGAGGAAAGTTGTCCGGGGGTTTTTTATGCCTGCTATAATCGTCGCCGACGATCGACCTGCTGATGCCTGGCAGCGGCGTTTTTCGACACAACAATCGTGTTCATATCTAAACGAGCATGCACTTACTATGCAATGGATCCATTCCGCGAGCAGTTATCTGGCCATTTCACAGCTGATGTTTCTGGCCAGCCTTTATCTGGTGTATTTCCCCGGTAAGTTGTTGTCTCGCCTGATTGTTCTGTTCAGTGCCTGTATAGCTGCCTACATCCTGTCACGCTCCATGGCACCCATGCCGACAGAGTTGCGCATGCTGTTCTCCATGATGGCAACGCTGGCACCCGCGGTACTGTGGATTATTGCCCGATATCTGTTTGAAGATCACCGGCGGATTCATCCGGCCATGTGGACGCTTATTTGTGCCTATATCGCAATCCGCGTCATTGGGCTGTTCATGTATGACGGCTCGGTACCGCGTAACAGTGGATTTTTCCTGTTTTATTTTTATATTCCGCAGCTGTTCATGCTGTTTTTGGCGTGTCATGTGGTGTACATGGCGTGTCGGGGGCGCGACAGTGACCTGATCGAGTCTCGGCGTCAGGTCCGCGTGCCTTTTGCCATTGGCATGGGCAGTATTGTTGGTCTGATCATCGGCACTGGTTTTTTCTGGCTCGGCAGTCCGCAGCTCGACAGCCTGTATTTTCTGGTAGTGTTTGTGCTGATACTGTCAGTCAATCTGGCCATGTTCAGGTTCCAGCATCAGGCTCCGCATCTGATTCAGACCGCCGCGGACGCTCCGGCACCCAAAGCGCCGACCCCCGATAGCGGCGATATCGTATCGCGCCAGGATCAGGTACTGATTGACCGGATTCTCAAAGCCATGCAAGAAGAGCGATTGTATGCCGAGTCCGGTTTGACGATTGGCGATCTGGCGGCACAGGTGTCAGTGCAGGAGTATCGTTTGCGGCGATTGATCAATCAGTCATTGCATTACCGCAATTTTAATCAGTTTCTCAATCACTATCGTATAGAAGAGGCAGCACGGCGTTTGCTGGATCCGGCAGAAGAACATATCCCGATCTCCAGCATTGCCCTGGATGTGGGTTATGCCTCGTTGTCGTCGTTCAACAAGGCCTTCAAGGACACGCATGGTGTGACGCCTTCCACCTGGCGTGCATCCGGCCAGCCCACTTCCGCTGCAACTGTTTTTCCACATTCCGACGAAAATAGATTATGACTGGTAGATTATGACTGATAATACCCGCACGACTGAGGATACCGTTAAGCTAAGATCATTTCGCCGAATTGCGCTGATTACCATCTGCGCCGTGTATTTTCTGATACTGGTCGGTGCAACCGTGCGGGCATCGGGCGCCGGTATGGGATGTCCCGACTGGCCCACGTGTTTTGGTAGCTGGATTCCGCCCGTCAGTGAAGCGCAATTGCCTGACAATTATCAGGAAATCTATGCCGACAGGGGATACGCGGAAACCCGCTTTAATCCGGTGAAGACGTGGATAGAATATCTGAACCGGCTGACGGGCGTTGTCATTGGGTTGTTGATCCTGGTTACCGCGTGGAAGTCGCTGGCCCTTCGCAGTCATGACAGGTGGATTACCATCGCCTCGGTGGCCGCGTTGCTGATGGTCATTTATCAGGGCTGGCTGGGGTCTCGGGTGGTGGCCTCCAATCTGCAGCCGGGTATGATCACACTGCACATGTTGATGGCACTGGCCATTGTGGCAATCCTGCTATTTGCCTTTGCGCGGGCACGCAGAGGTGTGCTGGCGGCGCAGCCTGCAGTGGCGATAAGTCGCCACTTCCAGCGCTGGTTCTATGTTGTGATTGCGCTGACAGTGCTGCAGGTGGCGATGGGCACCCAGGTACGTGAGATGGTGGATTTCCTCAACCACACGCAGGGTGAAGAGCGTTCGGCCTGGGTGTCGGCGCTGCCCTGGTTTTTTTATGTGCATCGCACATTTTCGGCAGTGGTACTTTTAGCCAATGCCTGGCTGGTATGGACATTCTATCGGTCGTTTGGTCTGCACCACAGTCTGACCCGGCTGGCGCTGGGCGTGCTGGCGGTTATTGTGCTGGCCATTATCTCCGGTGCCACGCTGGGACATCTGGGCATGCCGGCAATTGTACAGCCGACGCATCTGCTGGCCGCATCATTGATCTTTGGTTTGCAGTTCCTGTTATGGATGGATTACCGTCACGCGCGAGGTGTGTGATGAGGGCAGCCGCAGCGCTGGTACTGGCTTTTGTCACCACTGCCTGTGCTTCGTATCCGGCTGACGTCACCCGCGATGACCTGTCTGACCAGCAACGCCAGGCACTGGACGATGCTGCCCTGGGCCTGGACTGGCAGCAACACCCGGACCCGGACGCAATAGTAGCACTGGTACATGGGCTGAATCTGGATCCTGCCGCCATGCAGGATATGCAGAAGCTGTTGTTTGATGCCGGTATGGATGTGCTGAGTGTTTCCCTGACCGGCCACGCTAATGCCTTGAATGACGATGCCCGTTTATTACAATTCCAGGATGCCACGTTTGCTGGCTGGCAGGCTGATATCAGCCAGGGTGTGCAGGCAGCAGCGCAACGCGCAGAATCGTTGCAGCGGCCTCTGTACGTGGTAGGGTTTTCTCTGGGTGGTTTGTTAAGCGCTGACTATCTTGTTCAGAACAGTCTGCAAACGGACCGTGCAGAGGTTGTCGATGTAGAGCGTCTGGTACTGTTGGCGCCGGCGATCAGTCTGAAATGGTCATCCTATCTGTTATATCCGTTACAGATTTTTCCTGATATCTATCTGCCCAGTGTGGCGCCCCGGATTTACCGGGCCAATGATTATGCGCCGGTGTCGGCTTATCTGGCGTTGTATGAAGGTGTAAACAACTTCAATGAACTTGCCGAGCAGACAGCGAACCGGCAGGCGTTGAACATTCCGGCGCTGGTATTCATGCATCCGCGTGATGAACTTGTGTCGTCGGGTGGAGTCCGTGACTTTATCGCTGAGCGGCAGTTGAGTGAGTGGCAATATATCGAAGTTGAGAAGAGTGAGGATGCCGCAGACGTGCTGAATCACTTGATCATCGGGCCGCATTCATTGGGGGGAGATGCGTGGCAGTCAGTTAGCGGGCAGATACTGGATTTTTTGCGTGACAGCTGAAGCATTTCTGGATAGATGATCGGGCGGAGAGGGGTTTTCAGAGACCGCCCTCAGGGGGTTGGGTGGCGGTTCTCGCAGACGCCCGTGAACCCATCCATGGGGGGCTCGGATGCGACCATCCAAGGGTCGCATACGCTGCTCAATCCGCCACCCAACCCCCTGAGGGCTCATGCAGGATTTCAGCTCTGTAGGTTTTTGCGACGTCGGATAGGAATCACTGGAAGAGGAAACTTGCATGAGCTGGACGCTGCTCAAGTGCGGCCAGCGTCCTTTTCAAAATTTCTGCTCTAGCAAATCAAAAAGGGCGCGGAAGAGCGATCAGTTATTTCTTCCGCGCCCTAAAGCACATCACTTGGTTTTTATCAGTTCTTGATGAACTTCATGGTCATGCGATCGCTTTCACCGATGGCCTGGTACATCGGGCGCTGCTCGGCCGACAGGCCCCGCAGGTTGGGTGGCAACATCCAGACACCGCCTTCATGGGTCTTCGGGTCGTTCGGGTTGGCATTGATTTCCGAGCTGCCAGCGAAGGTAAAACCGTGCCCGGTCATCAGGTCGATCAACTGTTGTTCATGGATATAACCGTTGCCGGCAATGGCGGCTTCGTCCGCGTTCCAGCGATGATCCACGATACCCACTGTGCCGCCGGGTTTGAGTGCGTCATGCCAGGCCATGATGACATTGTCTGCACCCATGCCAATCCAGTTATGGGCATTACGGAAGTCCAGGATTACGTCGACACTGCCCGGTGCCGCGATTTGCGACTGGGCCTGGGTCAGTTGCTCGGAAACAACAACATCGCCGTAAGCTTCCGTATTGCTGTCCAGCAGTCGCTGGAACATGGCGTTGCTGCCGCTCATCCAGCCAGCCAGTGGCTCGGGACTGCGGTCATAGGTTGCGCCGATCAGTGTCCCTTCATCCTGCAGGTAGGCTGCCAGAATCTCGGTGTACCAGCCACCGCCGGGCCAGGCTTCGATAACGACGTCGTCGCTTTCAACACCAAAAAAGGTCAGGGTTTCATATGGGTTGCGATAGACATCGCGGGTCCGGTTAAGATCGGAGCGATGTTCGCCATCAATGGCGGCACGCAAGTCAGCATTGCCCTGTGCTACGGCGCTGCTGATGCTGCAAATGCCAAGAGTGCCTAGCATCAGGCTCAGAAGGGATGTTTTTACCAGGGTTTTCATTGTTTTGGACTCCGATCATGGTTGGATGTAGCCCAGAAGATTAACCCAGAAAGTGTTGTGTTAATAGCCTGCGGTCACGCTCAGGCTCAAATAGGCGACCAGAGATCCCAATACCATGCCAGCGAGTACATCGGAGATGAAATGTACTTTCAGCATGACGCGCGACAGTCCGATCAGTGCTGCCCAGCTGTAGGCCAGCAGGCTGATGTCCGGGAAACAGACACTGGTGATGCCGGCAATCATGAATGCGGCAGTGGTGTGGCCGGAGGGGAAACTGAATTCGTCGGAAGGTTTCAGTATCGGTGCCAGCGCCTGCACCACATTAAATGGCCGACGGCGTTTGAAGCTGCGCTTGAGAACCCAGTATATGGGCAATTCGATGACAAACGCCAACAGACCGGCCAGCAGAAAGGTCATGCCCTGTTCAGGGAAAAGCGCTGGCAGGGTCAGACCCATCAGCAGGTAAAGATAACCGTCGCCGGTAAAGGAGATGAAGCGCACCAGCGTTTCCAGTTGCATGCGCTGGTGTAGACTGTTCAGACCGAGAAACAGGCGGGCGTCCAGGTCGGCTAGCCATTGCAGGGCGAGTATGCTGCGCTGAATCATGATCGGGGTCTCCGATATCTGAATTGGCGCCAGTGTGGCAGTGCTTTGTGACAGCGGTGCGTCCTTGATATGACGATTGTGTGACATTTGCTGCATTGGTTTGATGTCAGTGGGAATCTGATCAGGCTGCTGCAAGCGTGACCATGCTTGCGTCAGCCATTCGCCTGCTGCTAATGTTCATGGCACAAAATCCCGTTAAAGTAACCGGAAAAAACCATGACTTCTCCCGAATCCTCTCCGTTGATGTCAGTGACCCAGGCCGCCAATCGATTATCTGATGATGATGTGCTTGTACTCGATGTTCGTTTCAAGCTGGAAGATACCGCTTACGGTGCGCAAGCCTACGCCGAGTCTCACCTGCCCGGTGCGGTTTATCTGGATCTGGATAAAGATCTGTCATCATCGATAGTGCCGGGTGTCACCGGCCGTCACCCATTGCCGGATGCGGCGGTATTTGAAGCCCGAATGCGTGAAATTGGACTGCGCAAATCCGATCAGGTCATTGTTTATGATGATGGCCCGGGGTTCTATTCCGCCCGGTTGTGGTGGTTGCTGACCTGGTTGGGGCATTCAAACGTCAGCGTTATCGATGGCGGTCTCAAAGCATGGCGTGAGGCAGGTCTGCCGATGACGGCTGAGCGTTCGGTACGGCCCTGGCCGGGCGACTTCAGCGCGCGGCCGGATGACTCACTGCTGGTTGACGCAGAAGCGTTACTGGCACAGATCGAGGCAGGTCAGGATACACCTGTATTTCAACTACTGGATGCCAGGGCGCCGGAACGGTTTCGTGGTGAAGTGGAACCAATAGACCCGGTGGCGGGGCATATTCCTGGTGCGGTGTGTGTGCCGTGTAATGGCAATCTTGGCGCTGACAGCCTGATGCTGCCGGCGCAGGTATTGCGAGAGCGGTTCCCTGAGCCCGAAGCAGGGCAGGCACTGGTATGTTATTGCGGGTCCGGCGTCACTGCCTGCCACAATATTCTGGCTGCGGTTATTGCTGGCCTGCCCATGCCCAGGCTATACCCGGGATCCTGGAGTGAGTGGATTGTGGAGCCTTCCCGGCCCGTGGCCACTACTGGATCTGAGGTCGGCTGAGCGGCCGCCGCTTGAAGCGTGAATTAACCCACAATGACAGTGCGATAATGCTGCCGCCGATGAGCAACGGCAGCACCGGCTCATCATGACCCCAGATGGCCAGGTTGACCACCAGTCCGGCCGGCACCAACGCATTGTTCATCACGGCCAGCGTGCCGGCATCAACGTCGCAGGCGCCACGGTTCCATAAATACAGTCCTGCCCCCGAGGCAACCACACCCAGCCAGGCCAGAATGCCCCAGTGCAGAGCGTTGTCTGGCAGCAGCTGGGTATTGCCAAAAATCAGGAAGGAGGGTAGAGCGATCACCAGCGCACCAATAAAAAAGTGACCGAAAGTCCGCCACGGTGGAATCTCAACTGGCCAGCGTTGCATCAGGTGTTTGTAACCCACCTGGCCGGCGGCAAACGTGATATTGGCAACCTGCAGGATAATAAACCCGGTCAGATAATCCTGGCTCAAACCATCGTAACGAATAACTGCAGCCCCCAGCGTGGCTATGGCTGCCGCGATCAGCGCCCGCGGCGAGAAGCGGCGGTTAAGGGCATCATCGATCAGGGTCACGTACAAGGGTGTGAAGATGGTAAACAACAGTACTTCCGGTACGGTCAGCATACTGAAAGACCGGTACATCAGCGCATAGGTCACGCCAAACTGCAGTGCACCACATAACATGATACCCATGATCAGTGGTCGCGGAATGCCACGCCAGAGTGTAAATGGCAGGAACATCAGGGCAGCCAGTGTCACGCGGGTGAGTACGGCAAAATCGCTGTCGACATTGCCTGACAGAAATTCACCGATCAGGCTGAATGAGAACGCCCACAGCACAGTGACGATAACTAACAGACCCATGAGCGTGGTCCTTGCATAAAAGGTGTAGGCAGTGAATGAACGCATCGGAAGCACCCATTCAACTATGGTTGTGCCCGGATCGTCAATTTGAGGCGCGCAAGGGTATCACAGTCGTGATCTTGCCGCTAATGTCAGCCTGGTCATTGTGTGTCGGGCAGACATCGGCGAAAATAACGGTTTTGGCCTCCGGCCGGCCGATTACGGCTGCAACCACAAGATTTTAACTCAATGTCTACCAATCTACTTGCGCAGGAAATTGCGACGCGTCGCACCTTTGCCATCATCTCGCACCCGGATGTTTGCCTCAAAGTCAACCTCGGACAGCCCCAGACAAAAATCTGCTAGAACCCACGAAATTCCTGAGATTCTGCTTTCCTGCCCTGGGCAACCTGCGACATACTAAGACACCTCGAGCCACCCCTATTGTGTACACAACGGTGTACATAATTCGGGCTGGCGGCGATGACATCAAATTGCATGTACACAGGAGTGGCCCATGGCCCTGACAGACACCTGGCTTAAAGCCAATGCGGGCAAGGCTCGTGAGCAGATTGAGGTCAAGACTGACCGCGGTGGATTGAGCGTGCGTGTCAGCCCACTGGGCAAGATCGTCTATCAGATGCGCTACCGGTATGACGGTAAAGCCAAGAGGCTCGATCTGGGGAGTTATCCCCATGTGTCGCTGAAGGCTGCCCGCGATGAGCATGCCCGGCTCAAGGCGAAGCTGGAGCAGGGGCATGATCCCAAGGTGGTGGTGGCCGTTGAGAAGCAGAAGATCGTCTCGGCGCTGACGTTGGAGGATCTGTTTGAGCGCTGGTATAAGGGATACTGTGTAGTCACAAAAAAAGCCCCGGAGTTGATCCAGCGAACCTTCCAGATACATGTGCTACCGCGATTAGGTAAGCTGCCTGCACACCAGATCACGATCCATGAGTGGCTTGATCTGCTGGAAGGTCTTGTGGACCACTCTGAGGCCATTGCTGCCCGGGTTCTGGTGAACACCAAGCAGATGTACAAATGGGCCATACGCAGGGAGCTGGTGAGCGATAATCCGCTGGCGAATATCGTTGGCGCAACGGATCTGAACATTAAAAAGAGGACATCCACCCGCACGCTGGCTGATGCCGATATCGCGCTGGTGTGGGAAGCCATAGACAGATCCCGTATGAGTCCCAAGAACAAGGTGTTCGTGAAGCTGTGCCTTGTCTACGGCTGCCGTAGCGGGGAGATGCGACTGGCTAAGAAAGCTCACTTTGATTTCGATGCGCAGGTTTGGCTGATCCCGCCTGAGAACCATAAAATAGGTACCAAGACGGGTAAGGCACTGAAGCGGCCAATCTTTCCAGGCGCCCAGGGGCTGCTGGAGGAGGCTTTCGCGCTCAGCGCCAAAGGTGCTCACCTGTTCAATAATGCTGGCTCAGATGAGCCCATGAGCCGCGGTGTACCCCTCCAGTTGCCATACAACCTGATGCAGTGGCTACGCCGGCACAAGGGTGTTGAGATGGCTCACTGGTCGATGCACGATCTGAGGCGTACCGCCCGCACAAACTTCTCAACACTGGCTCCACCGCATATTGCTGAAACCATGCTGGGTCACAAGATGCCTGGTGAGTGGCAGACCTATGACTTGCATGATTACTTGGGTGAGCAAAGGGATGCGTATGATAAGTGGTGGGAGCGGTTGACGGGGATTGTGGGTCAAGCTGCCTGAGTGTCCATCTCGCTGGCTTCCCAGGCCAGTACATCTTCGATGCGCCACCGGTTAGCACTTCCGGCTGCTTGCATACACGGTGCTGGGAATGGATTGTTCTCCCGCTCCATCCAGCGGAACAGGGTACGGCTTGAGATGCAGAAGCGTTGGGTGATGGATTTGGTGTCCCAATATCCGGCTGAGATAGTCATGGTGTTTTTACTCTCAAAGTGTCGATCCAGGTAGGGCAGCAAGAACTTGGCTGCTTTGAGGTTATGCTGGGCCTGGCGGGTGCCTAAGCCAGTGAGTAACTGGATCTGCCTGGTGTCGATGATGGGCAATGTCTGGCGCAGTACATGCAACTGGTGGGTGCTCAGCGGTACTGCGCTGGTATGATAGAAAGGATCAGATAACTATTGGTTCAATCTATCGCACTGAGGAAAGGTGGTGTTCGGAATGTAGATCTACAGATATTTATTAAGGCTGGTGCCCTGAGAATGCCCTAGTCCAGCTGCATCCAGACGCTGCAGGCCTCCTCATATTCCCAACACTTGATGATCACAGGATTAATCATGTATGTGTTCTTTCTTACATTTGTGACTTCGCTGCTTACTGGTACACGCTTAATAATATTTTTACCCACAAGCTGCCTGACGCCACGGTTGAACATCTCTCGTTCTGATTTGGAAAGTTTATCGGTGCGGTAGTGGCACAGAGAATTTTTCTCGTTCCTCTTAGCCTTGAGTTTGTTGAATACCTTGAATGATGAGTGAGAAACTGAAGCCAGAAGATCGAATATATCTGGTCCGCTAGTTTCAGATGTGCGTAATGGGCTGATGGCTTGGAAACTCCCGAAGTTCTCCTTATATCTGGCTTTGATGTAAATGTCGCTGTTTGCCGGAACTAGAATCTGTTTGCCAGTGTGGTCAGCGGATTGAGTAATAGGCCCGTTGCCCTGAGGGTGGAGCGGGGGTTGTACATTTGATTTCGTCATGGTTCTCAGTGCCCTTAATCTTTTAAGGAGTGTACTTTATAGTACAACATATTAGTTGTTTAAATTAAAAAGTGACAACATTTCAGTTGCATTTATTGTTCGTATCTATATGAATTATATGAACTATACCCTCGTATATAAATCTATAAGTAAACTGGTGATATTTTTCACAAAGGGGACGGAGGCCCCATCTGGTATCCCACTGTGATTCTTACTACCTACCCTCAGTCCAGGCTTCACCGCCAACAGACGAGTGCCACAAGCGTGCCGCAGGCAAAGCGCAGTGAGCACGGAAGGCTGTCAGGTGAAGCCAGTGGAAATTAACCATACCAGCCTAAGCCATGTACACCACTTCGTTCGTGCTCTCCCGCTGCGCGGGTCGCCCTCCTTGTGCTTACCATGGCTTAGGGTGGGGGAATGTCAGGAATAATATTGGGGGTTCTGGGTGGGCTGGAAGCTGCATGAGATCAGCGTACTTCGGTAGCGAGTTCCGCTTTTTGGTATTTGCGTTGGAGAGGTGACCACGCCTCAAGGTCCATCTGAAACCCAGTGTGAGCTTACCCTTCATGATTGATACTGAATTAGGGTAGTATCAGTGCCTTGAACCAAACCAATAAGGACAAATACAACCCGATGGCCATCAAGAAATCGGAACTTTACTCCTCCCTCTGGGCTTCATGTGATGCGCTACGCGGCGGAATGGATGCAAGCCAGTACAAGGACTACGTCCTGTTCATGCTGTTCATCAAGTACATCTCGGACAAGTACTCTGACTCAGATGACTTTGCGCCACCGGTCGCGATCCCTCCGGGTGCTGGCTTTAAGGACATGATCCAGCTAAAAGGCAAGTCTGACATAGGCGACAAGATCAATACACAAATTATCCAGCCCTTGATTGAAGCCAATCAGCGACTGGCCCGCAGTGATTTCCCGGACTTCAATGACCCAAACAAATTGGGTGAAGGTAGAGCCATGGTGGATCGGCTGACCAATCTGATCAGCATCTTCCAAAAACCGGAGTTGGACTTCGCCAAGAACCGCGCTGAACATGACGACATCCTAGGGGATGCCTACGAATATCTGATGCGGCACTTTGCGACTGAGAGCGGCAAAAGCAAAGGGCAATTTTATACACCCTCGGAAGTGAGCAGGGTACTGGCTCAGGTCATTGGTGTCTCCTCGAACGCAGCCGTGGCCTCGACAACCGCGTATGACCCCACTTGTGGCTCTGGCTCACTGCTTCTGAAGGTTGCGGGCGAGGCAGGCAAGCATATCACTCTGGAAGGCCAGGAGAAGGATGTCACCACTGCTGGTTTGGCGCGGATGAACATGATCCTGCATAACTTCCCAACGGCAAATATTCAGCAGGGAGATACGCTGTCCAATCCGAAATTCAAAGATGGGGAGCAGCTGCGTACCTACGATTATGTCGTGGCCAATCCACCATTTTCCGATAAAGCATGGAGTACCGGCATTACACCCGCAACTGATCAGTACCAACGTTTCAGCTGGGGTGCCCCACCAGATAAGCAAGGTGACTATGCTTACCTTCTGCATGTGTTACGGTCCATCAAAAGCACTGGCAAGGGAGCGGTGATCCTTCCTCATGGTGTTCTGTTCCGTGGTAATGCAGAAGGGGTAATCCGTAAGCAGCTTGTTCGTTCTGGTTTTCTGAAAGGGATCATCGGCCTGCCAGCAAATCTGTTTTACGGTACTGGTATCCCCGCCTGTATTCTGGTTTTAGACAAAGAGAATGCTCAAGCCCGTAAAGGCATTTACATGATTGATGCAGCCAAGGGTTTCATAAAGGATGGCAACAAAAACCGACTGCGTGAGCAGGACATCCACCGCATTGTTGATACCTTCAAAAAACAACAGGAGGTACCTCTCTATGCGCGCATGGTGCCCATCGACGAAATAGCTGACACGAAAAACGATTACAACCTGAACCTCCCTAGGTACATCGACAGCGCTGAGCCAGAAGACATCCAGGACATCGATGGTCACTTGCGCGGGGGTATTCCGGATCCCGATCTCAACGCCCTGAGCGCATACTGGCAGATCATGCCAGGCGTGCGATCTGCCTTGTTCGTGGATGCCGGTCGAGAGGGTTATAGCCAGCTGCGCGTGCCAATTGCCGAGGTTAAATCGGCCATTCTGAGTCATACGGAATTTGCCAAGTTCAAGGCAGCCGTAACAGGCAGCTTCGATAAATGGCGCGCTACCAATGTGCCGTACCTGAAGGCCTTTGACATAGATGGTTTGCCCAAGGAGCTGATCACCGCGGTCGGCGAAAACCTGCTCGATGCGTTCCGCAGCGCACCACTGTTAGATGCCTACGATATGTACCAGCATCTTATGGATTACTGGGCTGAGGTTCTGCAAGACGATGCCTACCTGATTGCCGCGGATGGCTGGGAAGCCAAACCTCAGCGCGTGCTGGAAGAAATTAAAGCAGGTAGTAAGAAGGGTGGACTGAAAGATAAAGGCTGGGACTGCGATTTGATTCCAAAGCCCTATATTGTCGCGTGCTACTTCGCAAAACAACAAGCCGAACTGGATGCTCTGCAAGCCGAACTTGAATCTGCCATAGCTCAACAGACCGAGCTGGAAGAAGAACACGGTGGTGAAGAGGGTGCATTTGCAGAACTAGACAAGATTAACAAGGGGGAAATCAACAAGCGCCTGAAGGAGATAAAGGGCGATGCTGGTTACGTTTATGAAGCCAAAATACTTAAGCAGTGGATCAAGCTGGATCAACAGCAGAGCGATCTGAAAAGCCAGATCAAAACAGCTGATGCTGAACTTGACCGACTGGCTCATGACCAATACGCCAAGCTCAGTGTAGAGGAGATCAAAACGCTGGTGGTAGAGGACAAATGGCTTGCCGCCATTGCCACTGCAGTGCAGGGTGAGCTGGATCGCGTTTCACAAACTCTAACTGGCCGTATTCGGCAATTGGCTGAGCGTTATGCCACACCGCTGCCGCAGCTAGTGGATGAAGTCTCCGAGCTGTCTGCTCGGGTGGATGAGCACCTGAAAAAGATGGGAGTAAGCTCTGCATGAGGAGCGAAGCAATGGGCACGCAAAATCTGTCGACGGAGAATGGAACGAGGGTGAAGAAGTCGGAAGAGCCTCTGGGGTACAAGCAGACTGAGGTGGGGGTTATTCCGGCAGATTGGGATGTGTTTTTGATTGGTGACGCCTTCGATATATGCAATAACCTGCGGCTTCCGCTCAGTGCAAAAGTAAGGAAAGGTATGCTGGGTGAATATCCTTACTACGGGCCGACTAAAATACAGGATTATTTAAGTGAGTACCGAGTTGAAGGTGAATACGCATTAATCGGTGAGGACGGTGACCATTTCCTTGATTTTGAAAACAAACCGCAAACGCAATATGTGACGGGTAAGTTCAATGTCAATAATCATGCTCACCTAGTAAAAGGCAAAATTGGGACAGCAAGATGGTTTTACCTCTATTTTAGGAACCGGGACATATCACCTTACCTCTCGCGTCAGGGCGCGGGGAGATATAAATTAAATAAGGCTTCCCTTAATTCAATGCCATGCGCAGTTCCTCCGGAGCCTGAACAACACGCCATCGGCGCCGCTCTGATAGACGTTGATGCTCTGTTAGAAAAATTGGATAGTCTGATCGCCAAGAAGTGTGACCTCAAACAGGCTGCCATGCAACAACTGCTCACTGGTCAGACTCGTTTGCCAGGGTTTGAGGGAGAGTGGGAGCTGAAGCGGTTGGCTGACATCGCTCATATCAAAACTGGTAGTCGTAACAACGAAGACAAAGTGCAGGATGGAGATTATCCATTTTTCGTGCGCTCGGATTTTGTCGAACGAATAAACAGCTATTCACACGATTGCGAGGCAATACTTGTGCCTGGAGAAGGGAGAATCGGGGACATATTCCATTACATTAACGGTCGATTTGATGTGCATCAGCGTGTTTATGCGATTACCCAGTTTAGTCCGAACATATCAGCCAAGTTCGTACACCTGTATATGGCAATGAACTTTGGGGCGTGGGCTATGCAAAATACGGTTAAGGCGACTGTCGACTCCTTGCGACTTCCAACATTCCAATCATTTGAGCTTAAGCTGCCACCATTCAAAGAAGAACAAACCGCCATCGCTACCGTCCTATCCGACATGGATGCCGAAATCGCCGCCCTCGAGCATCGTCGCCATAAAACT
Organism: Pseudohongiella acticola; assembly: GCF_001758195.1. Lineage (NCBI taxonomy): Bacteria > Pseudomonadati > Pseudomonadota > Gammaproteobacteria > Pseudomonadales > Pseudohongiellaceae > Pseudohongiella > Pseudohongiella acticola. The sequence continues at coordinate 884,034 of NZ_MASR01000001.1, read as the reverse complement.
CGCGATCTTAAACAAGCAATGATGCAGGAGCTACTCACAGGAAGGACTCGGCTGATATGAGCAAAAGGGCGATGTTTATCTGGATCAGAATAATAGTTACAAGAGCATAATCCGGGCAATAAGCACTTCCATACGAGAATTAGATTCATAGCAAGCAATGGACGGCGAACGATAAACCTCTAATAAAAAGGGATAGACCATGAGCGCAGCTATACGCCCGGAACGGCAAACCCAGAAGAGGGTAGTCGACCTGTTTACTAATCCTGATCGCCCCGACAGTTTGCAATACCGCTATTTGGGGGAGTGGAGTAAACGTGATGGCAACCGAGCCATTGAGCCTGATTTGTTGCGCTCAAATCTACGCGAAAGGGGTTATTCCGATGCGCATATCTCCGCTGCGCTGCAAAAGCTGGAGCAGGCGGCAGATGTCACCGGGATAACCCTGTATCAAGCGAATATGCGGACCTATCAATTGATGCGTTACGGCGTACCGGTGCAGGTAGCTATAGGACGGGCACATGAGACCGTCCATCTAATCGACTGGGATAAAATCGAAGCCAATGATTTTGCACTGGCTGAAGAGGTCACCCTAAGAGGCGGGCATGACCGCCGTCCTGACCTGGTGTTATACATAAACGGCTTGGCTGTTGTGGTTATCGAGCTAAAACGCAGCTCAGTGGAAGTGGCAGATGGAGTGCGCCAGCTCATTACCAATCAGGAAGCTGAGTTTAACCAGCCGTTCTTCGGCACATCCCAGCTGCTGTTGGCCGGCAGTGACTCTCAGGGCCTGCGCTACGGCACGACAGGGACGCCTGAGCAATTCTATATACAGTGGAAAGATGAAGCCAATACAGGTGAGCTGACGTCTGGTTCACTATTGGATCGCCCGTTGACGCAGATGTGCAGTAAAGATCGCTTGCTCGATCTGATGCGTAACTTCGTGATCTTTGATGCTGGCCAGAAGAAGGTTCCCCGCCAGCACCAGTATGTCGGGATCAAGGCCGCCCAGGAACGGGTTGCCGAGCGTGAAGGTGGTGTTATTTGGCACACGCAGGGTAGTGGCAAAAGCATCTTGATGGTGTTGTTGGCTAAATGGCTGCTGGAAAGCGACCCACAAGCCCGTGTGATGATCGTGACTGATCGCGATGAGTTGGACAAGCAGATCGTCGGGGTTATGCGTAATGCCGGTGTGGTGCCTGATGAGGGGCCCTCGCCGCACATAACGTCACGGGCAGACTTTGTCGATAAGCTCACCGATACCATACCAAGGCTGCTGTGTGCACTGATCCATAAATTTGACCCGTCAGACTTTGATGATGAACCACCGGCCATCAAAGGTCGCTTCTATGTGTTCGTGGACGAATGTCACCGGACCCAGGGTGGCAATATGAACCGCCAAATGAAGCGCTGGCTCTCTGATGCCATCTTTATTGGTTTCACCGGTACACCACTGCTGCGAAAAGATAAACAGACAACCCGTGAGGTGTTCGGCACCTACATCCATACCTACAAGTTCCCGCAGGCTGTGGCTGATGGTGTGGTACTGGACTTGAAATACGAGGCCAGGGATATTCCTCAGCGGCTGACATCGCAGCAGGATATTGATGACTGGTTTGAGCAGAAGACCCGTAATCTGAACAATTACCAGAAGGCGGTACTGCGCAGGCGCTGGGCGAAGCTGGAAGAGTTGATGAGTTCAGCTGAGCGCAAACAGCGCATCATTGCCGACATCATCAAAGACTTCAGCATGAAACCGCGATTAAGCAGTAACCGTGGTACGGCCATACTGGTGGCAGCCTCCATCTATGATGCCTGCCACTACTTCAGACTACTGCAGCACACCTCATTTGGCAGGTATTGCGGCATCATTACCTCATTCGAGCCCAATCATAACGCCATATCACGGGAGTCACCTGACAGCGATGAGCGCTACAAGTATGACACCTACAATGATCATGTGCTTAGAGACTGGAAGAGCGTCAAACAATACGAAGATGAGATGAAGCGGCGCTTTATTGAAGAGCCCGCCAATCTGAAGTTGTTAATTGTGGTCAGTAAACTGCTCACTGGATTCGATGCTCCGTCCTGCAGTTATATCTATCTGGACAATGAGCTGAGGGACCACAACCTGTTTCAGGCCATTTGCCGAACCAACCGCCTGGACGGCACTGACAAAGAGTACGGCCATATCGTGGACTTCAAGCACCTCTTTGGTGATGTTCAACAGGCTATTGCGGTGTACAGCTCTGATGAACTGGACCTTGAGGGTGGCAGTAACGCAGAGAACAATGTTGAATTGAAGGACTGGCTTAAAGAAGGTCGCCATAAACTCGATGAAGCCCGTGAAGCCCTCAGCTATCTATGTGAACCAGTGCCGCATCCCCGTGATATCGAACAGTACCTGCACTACTTCTGTGGGAATGGACTGACAGCCGGGGGTTTGGATGACACTGAGGCGCTTCGAGTATCGTTCTACAAGGCAACAGCGTCCTTTATTCGAGCTTATTCAGCCATACAGCAAAATTTGCAGGAAGCAGGATATACGAGCAGTGCGATTGATGCACTGAGCCAGGACGTTACGTTCTACAGTGACCTTAGAAATGCTGTTAAACACTACTCAGGTGAGGAGCTGGACATCAAGCCGTACGAAGCCGACATGCGCCACCTGATCAACACCTACATTCAGGCGGATCCAGCAAACAAACTTGGGTCAGTAGACAACTACTCCCTGATCCAGTTGATAGTTGAAACCGGTGTCCATAATGCAATAGCCCAAAAGCTGAATGATAAGGGCAAGCTGTCCAACAAGGCAGTTGCTGAAGGCATCATCAACAATGTACGCAAGACCATCATCCGTGATCAGCTCAATGATCCGCGATTCTATAAGCAGCTGTCATTGTTGCTGGATGACATTATCAGGGATTGGCGCACCGAAGCTGTCTCATACAAGGAGTTCCTGGAGCGAGTGGAGTCACTGGTTCATCAGATGGCTAGTGGCTTGGGTTTAGAAGGCGCGCCACCGGAACTGGCAGGTAAAAAAGAAGCAGTGGTCATCTACAATAATCTCTCTGACATACTGCAGCCGCTACGTCCGTCTTATGAGCTGCGCGACACCGCCCCTGGTGAAGTCAGTGAAGAGCAGCGCCGGTTGGATGTCACGCTGCAGATTGATCAAGCCATGCGCGAGCAAGCGCCGGCAGGCTGGCGTGGGGATACTGCCCGTGAGCGAGTAGTGCTCAATGCGCTATTCCCAATTCTGGCCCGTGATCGCGCGGCAACTGAAGCAGTATTTGAGTTGATCAAGAATCAGGCAGGGTACTAGTGACTGAGACAATTTCGTTAGGTGACATCGTTATCCGGATCACCCGTAAAGCGGTGCGCAATGTACACCTGTCTGTGCACCCGCCTGAGGGCGATGTCACCTTGGTAGCACCAGTAAATACGCGGCTGGATGTAGCCCGTGCCTATGCGATATCAAAGCTGGGCTGGATACGTGAGCGCCGACAAGAGCTGCAAGACCAGGCTCGTGAGACACCGCGGCAGTTCATCTCCAGGGAAAGTCACTATGTCTGGGGGCGCAGGTATGTGCTGGAGGTTAAACACAAGGATGCCAAGCCCAGTGTTTTACTGCAGCCAAAAAAAATAATCCTCAGTGTTCGCCCAGGAACCGAAGCGATCAAACGCGCCGAAATCATGTATGCCTGGCACAGAAAACTGCTGCATGACTTGATTCCACCACTGATCCAGAAGTGGGAAGCCAAGCTGAATGTAAAGGTAAACGCTTATTATCTGCAGCGTATGAAAACCAAGTGGGGTAGCTGTACTGCCCAAGCCAGGAACATCAGGCTTAACACTGAGCTGGTAAAAAAACCGAAGGATCTGGTGGAGTATGTGCTGGTTCATGAAATGGTTCATTTGATTGAGCCGACACACAGTGAAAGGTTTGTTGCACTGTTGAATCAGCATTGTCCGGGGTGGAGAGAGGCCAGGGCTGAGTTGAATGAGTTGCCGCTGGGTGCTGAGGCTTGGCTGTAGAATGTTGCCGTATGTCTGCTGATTGGGTATAGGCTAAATTGGTACAAGCATTGACGAGGTCCCAAATGGAGTTAAAGGCGAGAAAGTTTCAGGTCAACCCTGAATCCCCCTTTGAGGGTGACCTGCTTGAGCGGAGACAGGAGATTGAGAATCTCACGTTACTGCTTCGCAATATGAATACGCCGATGGTGCTTGCAGTTAATGGTCGCTGGGGGTCTGGTAAATCAACTTTCGTTGATATGTGGTCGAAGTACCTGGAGCTCGAAGGTTTCCCCGTTTTGAATTTTAATGCTTGGACAACCGATTTTTCTGAGGATCCGCTGGTGGCTTTTCTGGGCGAAATGAACACTGGTCTGGATAGCTACTTAACAGCGTCTGGAGTTCGCAATGAAGCTTGGGAGCGATGCAAAAAAATTGGCGGAGTCATTGCGAGACGCAGCTTGCCTACAGTTGTTCGCCTGGTTACCGCTGGAGTGCTTGATGGAAACGAAATAGGCAGAGAAGAAGCCATGGGGCTATTGGGCGGCACTGCATCTGAGGCTGTGGAGGCGTACGAATCAACGAAGTCAGCCATCGATGAGTTCAAAAAACACTTATCTGACACACTTGAGGTGGCAACGAAAGACACCCCGCTGGTTATTTTCGTGGATGAGCTGGATCGTTGTAGACCCACATACGCAATCGAGTTACTGGAACGGATTAAGCATTTATTCGACCAGCCAGGAATTGTTTTTGTCCTATCTCTGGATAAAGAGCAACTATGCCACTCGATTGGCGCGGTCTATGGTGAAATCGATGCTGCTGGCTATTTGCGTAGATTCATCGATCTTGAGTACACTCTCCCGAATCCGAGCCCGGAGACATATATAGGGCAACTGATTTCGTCCTTAGGGTTGGGTTTCTTTTTTGAGCAAAAAAATAAAAACAGCCTCTTTAAGTATGAGAAGGACCATTTCAAAGGTACGTTTCTGTGGCTATGCGGTGAGTATGGTTTCACTCTGCGTGATATCGAGCAGTATTTATCACGAATCAGTTTGGCGCTCCACTCCACACCTGCTAATAAGTTCACTTTCTCGTCACTAGTGGTATTTTTGATAGTACTCCGGCAGAAAAATCCTGTCTTATACTCTGGCTTAGTCAAGGAGGGCCACACACTGGGGGATTCAATCGATTATATCCACAGCATCGCTCCTAAAAAACGTGATGCTAAGTTCTATATGGCCGTAGTAGAGGGATACTTGATTGCCTCTAAATCTCGAGATGAGCTTGATCGTGACTACGACGTTCAATACAAGGAGATTATTGAAAATGATAACGAGTCCGTGGAAAATCATGAATATGCGCAGACCGTGTTTGAGGTGATTCGTCAACATAGAGGGCATGGCCATATTGTTCCATTGAATGAGATATTAAAGAGAGTCGAGTTGACGTCACAGTTCAGCTTTCCGCAGCGTGAAGAGGAGAGCTGACCCTACAGCCGATGACCTCAACCCGAATTAGTACCACTGGATCTATGACGTATCGCAGTGTCACTAGTGACTGCTCTGCAATCTAAAGTACGGGGCCGAGGAAAAAAGCAACTCTGGCTACACTGCGAATGGCAGTATAGTCAGAGTTGGTAGGGGGTGAATTAGATTACCGTAATATTTTCATCAAGTTTGCGAGTAGAAACTTGTCAGTATCCGTACTTACTTTTGTCCCGCTAATACTGGTTAAGCCAATAAACTTGGCCATCAGAATCATCCTGATCTTGACGCACGTTAGGTAAGCTGGGTCATCGGGACACTCGATAACGATCCGGTAAAATCCTTGATACAGAATTCGGCTATATGACTTGAGCACGTGTTGTTGCCCACACGAGCATTCATAGAGGTTCTCGCAGAAGGGAGATATATCCATTCTCATATGCATGGATCGTCCTACTGAAACTTGGAAGTCGATCATTGGTAGTAGTTTTACCATTGGTTCTTCTCGGATTTGAAATGGGTTCTATCCACTATTCAGCCAGTGGTTCTATATTTGCTTCACAGTATGCCGCGCTCTGACATGGATACGGTGCCTTCGCAGCCGACGATGATGTGATCCAGCACCCGGATATCAATCAGGGCCAGCGAGTCCTTGAGGCGCTTGGTGATAGCAATATCTGCCTGGCTAGGCTCAGGCAAGCCAGAAGGATGATTGTGGGTGAAGATGACTGCCGCTGCGTTGATCTCCAGTGCGCGTCGTACAACGACTCTGGGATAGACTGCAGCGCCATCAATGGTGCCGTTGAACATAGTCTCGTATGAGATCAGCCGATGTTGATTATCTAGGAACATGCACCCGAAGTGTTCATCCATCTTGGTGGCAATCTGCAGCTGGCAGAACTGTTTGACCAGATCCGAGTTAGTCATGGCTTCGCTGCGCTTGAAGCTTGTCTCCAGGATGCCAACGGCTTCTCTGATTGCCGCATGTTGATGCGCCGTTAACGTGTATTCGGATTTGATAGTGATTGGGAACAGATCGTTGGTCTTGCTCATGTTGGCTCCTGAGGTTATTAAGTGATTAAGCCTTTCTGGCTTCATCGTAAGAGCGAAGCTCTAGTCCTCAGGGGGGGGCGGCAACAGATGGTGGTCTATCTTGATAACTGACTAACGAATAAGTGTGTAGGGTGTAAAAAATACCACCACATCCCGAAGGATATGGTGGTGTTGATCATTCAACTGGAGGGAGAGAAAGGCGCAGCTCTTGAGCTCGGATGTTGACCTTAATCTGGGCACCGACCTCGACGTTGTGAGCGTGGATGCGGGCAGCAGCGGTGATGTGGCCACCAGCTTGTGCCAGGTTGTCAGCCATGCTGAGGGAGTTGTCAGCCACTGACATGAGGCGATCCCATACGGTACCAATTGAGGCTGTGTTGTTCATGGTCTGTCTCCGGAGTAGTGCAGCAGTCGGTTTATGCTGCCATCGTTGTAACGCCGTAGGCGGAGAAGAGGGGGGGGGGGTACTTCTTTATCTGAATCCAGGGGTATGTAGTATTGCCACCGTAGGCAGATGAGCAAATTTTTCAAAAATGCGACTGACTTCCCCTGGGGGCCAAATATTCTGGCAGCTTTCGGTTGAATCCCTGTGTCTGGATAGTATATCGGTCGTATACCGCCATTTTCAGCGCTTTTAGCGGACTTAGTATATCGGTTGATCGTGAGTAACCATTTCGGCAAGCCGCCTCTGAAGCTGGATCTCGTCTTTGCTCAGTTCTCAGAGTATCGGGTGTGTATCGGTTTTATGTTTAACATGGTTGTATATCGGTATCGGGAGCTGTTCCGTTGGCGGGACCCATGGGACCCAAATCAAATGATCTCAGCCACGGTGTCTTTACCGTGCCGGCCGTGACCGAGGATGAGTACTTTGGGTTTGTCGGGCATGGGTAAGGCTCCTTGGTATAAAGGTGGAGGTAGTAGAGTTGTGGGAGATTTGCGGTTGGTGCCCGCTGGCTAAGATTTGGTATACTGCGTTATTGAGTCACAGCCCAGAGCCGGGACACATTTCATAGTGTGTACATAGTTGTGTACATAATCCGAAGAAGCCGCTAATGACACCCCAAGAAATTGCTTTAAAAACAAGCACAAGAAGGTGCTTTGCCATCATTTCGCACCCGGACGCTGGTAAAACCACGATCACGGAGAAGCTGCTGCTGTTCGGCAAGCTGATTCAGTCGGCAGGCTCGGTAAAGGGCAAGCGCAACGAAAAACACGCAACCTCTGACTGGATGGCGATGGAGCAGCAGCGTGGCATCTCGGTCACCTCTTCGGTGATGCAGTTCCCGTACAACGACGCCACCGTCAATCTGCTGGATACACCCGGTCACGAGGATTTCTCGGAAGATACTTACCGGGTTTTGACCGCTGTCGACTCGGCGTTGATGGTGGTAGATGGCGCCAAGGGTGTTGAGGACCGCACCATCAAGCTGATGGAAGTCTGTCGTTTGCGCGATACGCCGATCTTCACGTTTGTGAACAAACTGGACCGGGATACCCGTGAGCCCATTGAAGTGCTGGACGAGATCGAAACGGTCCTGAATATCCGTTGTGCGCCGATCAACTGGCCGCTGGGCAACGGTAAAGGTTTTAAGGGTGTCTACAATCTGTACACCGATACCATTCATGTTTACCACCACGGTCAGGGCACGCGTATTCCGGATGACGTGCAGATCCAGGGGTTGCGCAGTGCCGAGGCAAAAGCACTGCTGGGCGCCTATGCCGATGACTTTGCCGACGAAATCGAACTGGTGCGGGGCGCCAGCAATGAATTTGATCTGGGTGAGTATCTGGCTGGCCGCATGACACCGGTGTTTTTTGGCACAGCGCTGGGCAATTTTGGTGTGCGCGAGATGCTTAATGACTTTGTTAAATGGGCACCGCAACCGCGAGCGCGCGAGACTGAAAGCCGCACGGTGACGCCCAAGGAAGCGCCATTTTCTGCCTTTGTTTTCAAGATACAGGCCAACATGGATCCGAACCACCGGGACCGTATTGCTTTTCTGCGCATCTGCTCGGGCGCCTACAGCAAGGGCATGAAGCTGCACCATTGCCGCCTGGGCAAGGAAGTCCGTATCAGTGATGCGGTCACCTTCATGGCGGGCGAGCGGGAGCAGGCTGAAAATGCGGTGTCGGGTGACATCATTGGTTTCCATAACCATGGCACCATCCAGATCGGCGATACCTTTACCGAGGGTGAGAGCCTGCAGTTTACCGGCATCCCGCATTTTGCGCCGGAGTTGTTCCGTCGTATCCGCTTGAAAGACCCGCTCAAAACCAAGCAGTTGCAGAAAGGCCTGAAGCAACTGTCGGAGGAGGGCTCGGTGCAGGTGTTCATGCCGCAGCGCAATAATGACCTGATTGTGGGCGCGGTGGGTGTGCTGCAGTTTGAGGTGGTGGCCTACCGTCTGAAGGATGAGTACAAGGTTGATTGCATTTACGAACCGGTGAACATCTACAGTGCGCGCTGGGTGGAATGTGATGATGCGAAGAAATTTGAGGAGTTCAAGAAGAAGGCCTACGAAAATCTGGCCGTTGATGGGGGCGATCACCTGACCTACTTGCCACCAACGCGCGTGAACCTGGCGCTGATGGAAGAGCGCTGGCCTGATGTGCGCTTCCGCGCGACACGGGAACACCGGAAGTCTGAGTGAATGGAGATTGCCATTCCATTCCGAGCCGCGCGCTACTGATTGTCTGCTTGCGGAGACGTGCAGGAAGCAGCTTTGTTCCCGAGCCACGGGGTGTGGGAGGCGCTTTTCGGAGACGCCCGTGAACCCATCCATGGGGGGCTCGGATGCGACCGTCCAAGGGTCGCATACGCTCCGAAATTCGCCTCCCACACCCCGCGTCTCTCAATGCAAACATGCCCTGACGGAAAGCACCTCAGGTAGAGACGTGGGATGCTGATTGTCTGCTTGTGGAGCGTCGACGACCCTTGGACGGTCGTCGCCGAGCCCCCCAGGGATGGGTTTACGGGCGTCTCCACGAGCAGACAATCAGTAGCGCGCGGCTCGGAAACAGATCACTGACTCAATATTGATAGCCAAAACGAAGCAGAGAACACATGAAATTTGAACTGAAGACAACAGACGGCGCCGCCCGGCGTGGCACACTGACATTCCCCCGCGGAGAGGTGCAGACGCCCGCGTTCATGCCCGTGGGCACCTACGGTACCGTCAAAGGCCTGACCCCCGAACAGATCAAAGGCACCGGCGCCGAGATTATTCTGGGCAACACCTTCCACCTGATGCTTCGCCCCGGCACCGACATTATCAGACAACACGGCGATCTCCACGACTTCATGGGCTGGGACAAACCCATTCTGACCGACTCCGGTGGCTTCCAGGTGTTCAGTCTCGGTGACATGCGCAAGATCAGCGAAGAAGGCGTCAACTTCAGATCGCCTGTCGACGGCGCCAAAGTCTTTCTCGGCCCCGAATCCGCCATTCAGGTGCAGCAGGACCTGGGCGCCGACATCATCATGATCTTTGATGAATGCACTCCCTATCCCGCCACCGAGACCGAAGCCCGCGACTCCATGCAGCTGTCCCTGCGCTGGGCCGTGCGCTGCAAAGAAGCTCACGGTGATCACCGCGCTGCCCTGTTTGGCATTATTCAGGGTGGCATGTACCCAAATCTGCGCCAGGAGTCGCTCGACGGCCTGGTCGCGCTGGATTTTCCCGGTTACGCCATTGGCGGTCTGTCCGTGGGCGAGAGCAAAGAAGAGATGATCAGCGTGCTCGATTACGTTGGCCACCGCATGCCCGCGCACAAACCGCGTTATCTGATGGGCGTCGGCACGCCCACCGACATCGTTGACGCCGTGGCCCGCGGCATCGATATGTTTGACTGCGTGATGCCCACTCGCAATGCCCGCAACGGCTATCTGTTTACCAGTCAGGGGCTGCTCAAACTGCGCAATGCCCGCTTCAAAACCGATACCCGACCGCTGGATCCGGCCTGCGCGTGCTATACTTGTCAGCACTTCAGTCGCGCCTACCTGCATCATCTGGACAAATGCAAAGAGATGCTGGGCGCGCAATTGAACACGATTCATAATCTGCACTACTATCAGGACCTGATGCAGGGTTTGCGTCAGGCTCTGGAACAGGGTAGATTTACCGCCTTTACGGAGGCGTTTTACCGCGATCAGCGCGTGCTGGAGACACAGCCCGACGCCTGATTGGCAAGCGTTTCGTCGCATTTAAACCCAGAATAATTATTGACCCTTCAGCCGCAGCGGGCAACACCCGTCAGGCTTCATTGTTTGAGAGAGTTTTGTTATGGATTTTCTGATCAGCTCCGCCCATGCCCAGGACGCCGCAGCACCCGCTGGTGGCGCCATGTTCAACCTGTTGTTCATCGGTGGCATGTTCCTGCTGTTTTACCTGATCCTTTGGCGTCCTCAGGCCAAACGGGCAAAAGAGCATCGCGAACTTGTTGGCAGCCTGAGCAAAGGTGATGAAGTGCTGACCAGCGGCGGTATTCTGGGTCGTATCACAAAAGTGTCAGATGACTATGTCACTGTCGAAGTCTCGGAAGGTGTTGAGGTCAACCTGCAGAAGTCTGCTATTGGTGCCGCGCTTCCGAAAGGAACCATCAAGTCAATCTGACAGGCTTTACCCGACATGTTGAACAAATTTCCCTTATGGAAAAACATATTGGTGCTGGCGGTAATCGCACTGGCAGCACTGTATGCTGTGCCAAATCTGTTCCCCGATGACCCGGCTATTCAGATTTCCCACGAAAACAATGCCATTACCGAGTTGGATCTGGGCATGGCTACGGATGCCCTGCGCGCCGCCGATGTTGACTATTTTGGTGAAGAAGTCACTGACATCGGTGCCCTGATCCGGTTTGCTGACTTGGAACAACAGTTACGCGCCAAGACCGTCATCGAAGAAACCCTGCCTGATGGATACATCATCGCGTTGAATCTGGCTGCAACCACACCGCCGTGGCTACAGGGCCTGGGCGCAACCAAGATGAACCTGGGTCTGGATCTGCAGGGTGGGGTTCACTTTCTGATGGAAGTGGATATGGAAACTGCGCTGCGCCGGCGCATGGAAAACATACTCAGTACCATTCGGCAGGAATTGCGCTCGGAACGGATCCGGTCGCGTTCACTGGAACTGGTCGGGGAAAGTGAGCTTGAGCTGCGCTTTACTGACGAAGATTCTCGCAGTCAGGCGCGCAGCCTGATCCGCGATGGCTACTCTGATTTGCTGGTGCAATCACGTGAAAGTGGTGATGAATACCTGCTGCAATTGACCATGCTGCCGGAAAGCATCCAGCAGATGGAAGTTGATACCATTCGTGCCAACCAGACCACCATCCGGAATCGGGTCGACTCTCTTGGCGTCTCCGAACCGATTGTGCAGCAACAGGGCCCCAATCGCATCGTGGTGGAACTGCCAGGTGTGCAGGATACCGCGCAGGCAAAACGCATTTTGCAGCGTATCGCGACGCTGCAGTTTCATCTTGAAGCCAATGCGGGCGCGTCCTCTACCAGCTATGAGATCTATGATTACCAGGGGCAGTCGATCCGTGTTGATAATGATGTGATCCTGCAGGGCGATCGCATCAGCAATGTGCGCTCGGCGCTGGACCAGTATGGTCAGCCCCAGGTGGTGATCAATCTGGATGCCCAGGGTGGCCAGCAGTTCAATCGCATCACGCGCGAGAACATTGGTCGGCCGATGGATATTCTGCTGATTGAAACCCGCACACGCACCGTGCTGGAAGAAGACGCTGACGGCAATACCGTCGAAGTTCAGGAAACCTACGAGGAGCGCCGGCTGATCAGTCACGCCGTTATTCGCGCTGCGTTAGGCCGTGAATTTGTCATCACCGGGCTCAGTGGCCAGGAAGCCAATGACCTGTCCTTGCTGATTCGTTCCGGTGCGCTGGCGGCGCCCATGTACTTTATTGAAGAACGGACTGTCGGGCCCAGCCTGGGTGCAGAGAATATTGCACAGGGTGCCGGAGCCGTTCTGCTGGGTTACCTGCTGGTAATGTCCTTCATGCTGTACTACTACCGTTTATTCGGGCTGGCGGCCAACCTGGCGCTGATGATGAATATTGTGTTGCTGGTAGCAATCATGTCGATCATCGGCGCCACGCTGACGTTGCCGGGTATTTTCGGCATTGTATTGACGATCGGTATGGCAGTAGACGCTAACGTACTGATATTTACGCGAATACGGGAAGAGATGACCGCCGGCCTGTCGCCGCAGAACGCGATTTCGTCGGGTTTCGATCGCGCCTTTTCGACTATTGTGGACGCCAACCTGACCACTTTCCTGGTGGCCATGGTCCTGTTCACGGTCGGCACCGGGCCGGTCAAGGGTTTTGCCGTCACCCTGATGGTGGGCATCATGACGTCGATGTTCTCCGCCATCATGATTACGCGGTTTATTGTCAATACGATCTATGGTGGACGGGCAGTCAAGAAGCTGTCAATCGGTCCATTCATCAAGGCCGCCTGAGGCCACTGATACAATATTTGCAAGGGCAGACTTAGCATGGCACTGATTAAAGGCGATATCGATTTCATGAGCGCGCGCAAGCGACGCATCACGGGAATCATTTCTGCGGTAATGCTGGTGGTGGCGATCCTGTCGCTGGCCATCAATCGCTTCGAGTTCGGACTGGATTTCACCAGTGGTACGCTGATTGAAGTGGGTTACACACAATCGGTTAATCCGGAAACAATCCGTCAACAGCTGGTTGATGCCGGCTACGAAGAAGCCGTGGTAGTTACCTTTGGTTCCGATCGTGATGTGCTGGTGCGCCTGCCCGTGGAAGAGGGCGAAGACGAGGCCATGAACAATGAAGTCGCCTCGCTCGGTGATGAAGTTCTTGCCCTGTTGCAATCGAGCAGTGACACGCCGGTCGAAATGCGGCGTTCTGAGTTTGTCGGACCCAAAATTGGTGCTGAACTGGCCGAGCGAGGCGGGCTGGCGCTATTGGTAGCACTGGGCATTGTCATGCTCTACGTTGCTGTGCGTTTTCAGTACAAATTCGGTATCGCATCGGTGGCAGCGCTGGCGCATGACGTCATCGTAGTGCTGGGTGTGATTTCGCTGTTCCGACTGACCTTTGATCTTACGGTGCTGGCGGCATTGCTGGCCGTCATCGGTTACTCACTTAATGACACTATCGTGGTATTTGACCGCGCGCGTGAAAATTTCCGTATCATGCGTTCCACAGATTCAGAGCATATTCTGAACACAACGCTGAACCAGGTTATTTCCCGAACCTTTGTCACATCATTGACGACATTGATGGCGTTGATCGCGATGCTGGTCATGGGCGGCGAGGCAATCAGAGGGTTTGCGGTGTCGCTGATCGTGGGTGTTACCGTCGGTACCTATACATCACTGCATATCAGTTGCAATTTCCTGATCTACCTCGGCATTACCAAAGAAGATCTCGCTGTTCCCGTGAAGGAGGGCGAAGAGCTGGATTCCATGCCCTGAGGCGCTAACGCGTCAGTATTATCGCGGTGTGGACGCAGCTTGTGCTGAATGTGTAGCGGCCGCGCCCGCGATAACCCCGGTGAAACCCTGCGCCCAGATCTTCAGTCAGCTCAAATTCAAATGCACCATTTTTGTGCGAGCCCGGCACGTCTGGTGTGATAATCGCGGCGTGAAAATCAAAAAACCTGTTCACCAGCGGAAATAAACATTTGAACAGGCTTTCCTTGGCCGAAAACACCAGTGTCAGGTAGTGCGACGAAGATTCGAACGACTGCTGGCAACCCGCATTGCGTTCGTGACTGGTCAGAACCTGCTGCCTGACATTTGCTGCGCTGGCTCTTCCTATCCAAGTCTCTGAATCTATTCCTACGGCGCGAACCGCATCATGATATGCAACGACTGCCGCTGCGTAATCATGGGTGTGAGTGATCGAGCCAACCAGTCCCTGTGGCCAGGTTGGTTCGCGGTTAGCACCTATTCCGACAGTGTTCGCAGGGTTGTTGCCAAGTTGCATGAGTGCTTCCCGGGCGCAGTAACGACCCGCGATGAATTCAGCTTTGCGTTTTTGCACTGCCTTGTGCAGGGATGCCGGCAAAACAAGACCTAAGTCGGAGACTGCTTCCGCCCGAAAGAGTTGTTTGTCGAAGTGGCAGCTTACCAGGCGACAGTCGCTTTCGATGCAAAATGGGGAGGGAATCAGGCTTATCATATTTTGGTTATTTAACGCTCGGAAGATTTAATTGTAAAGGTGATGCAGGTTGAATAATTGCAAACGTTTTCAGTCGAATGGGTTGCCTTGAACAATAACATGCCAGTAGAATGCTTGGGCGCGCTTACAGAAAAAAAACGAGTTTATTTCGCTGCAACCCCTGCCGTGATGACTCCAAAAAAACACGTCGAGTGAAACTATGAGTCTGGAGCAAGAACCGGCAGATCAGAATGGTCCTTCGTCAGTCGGCGACACTCTTTTGCGCTCACTAACGCGACTGTCGCCACCCCGATTCAAAAATCCATTCAAGTCCGGTTTGCTGAGCCTCGCCAGTCTCGACAGTCCTTCTGTTAAAGGCTTGCTTGGTATTGCTGTTCTCAGCGCGGCTTTCGGCACCGCTGTCGTGTATTTTCTCAATGCTGAATCCAAGCTGGTCGGTGAAAACCAGTACTCCGTTTTTGCCGCCATCGCGTTTCTGGTGATGCTGGTATGTTACCGTTTTTGTCAGCGCTTTCTGATTGCTCAGTCAAGCAGCGCTATCGAAGCTGCCTTGCACCAGTGGCGACAACGAATTGTTGCTAAAGTGACAAAATTGTCATTAAGAAACATCGAAGATTTTTCCGAAGAAGCAATAACGGATGGTCTGATAAAGAATTACGGACCGCTGTCGCAGGCGATTATTACCATAACCGCCGGTGTCGAGTGCCTGAGTCTGCTTATCTTCATGTATCTGTACGTGGCTTTCCTGTCGCCACTGGCGGCGTTGCTCACCGGTATAGTCGGTATTGCGACCGTACTGGGCTACCTCTCGGTTTCCGCCCGGCTGGGTGAAACCATGCAGCAGTCGGCCATCTCCAATGCCAGCCTTGATCGGTCAATGGAGGCCGGGATCAGAGGTGCCAAGGAACTCAGGCTCAATACCAGCAAACGAAATGAGTTCCTCCAGGACGCCAAAGAGGCCTCTTCCGATCTTTATCAAAACCGTTCAGCCAGCGCTGCGCTGTTTGCCGAAGTTCTGGCATCTGGGACCACCGCCTCCTATCTGATGGCTGGAGCAGTTATTTTTGTTCTGCCAATCCTCAATCCTGGCGAAAAAGACGATGTATCCAGAATAGTCATGGCAGTTTTGTTCCTGATTGGCCCCATCGGTGGTGTGATCGGCAGTATTCAGCAATTCAATATTGCCCGCTTCTCAGTTCTGGGGATCATGAGATTTGAAGATGAAGTGGATGTCTGTCTGGCAAAAAACGAAGAGGCAGATGACACGGTAAATTCCAGCAGCCTGGAAGACTTCGGTGTTATAGAACTGGATCAGGTCAGATACAGTCATCGTTCGCCACAGGCGGCGGATGCGGAGATAGCTTTCAGTGTTAAAGATCTGAATCTGTCTATCAAACGCAATTCGATTACTTTTATTACCGGCGGCAACGGTTCCGGCAAGACCACGATATTACGTCTGCTGGTCGGGCTCTACCCGCGAGAGCGAGGTGATATCAGGATTGATGATACGCCAGTAAACCGATTCCCGATGCAGAATTACCGGGACCTGTTTTCGAGTGTTTTTGCCGATTTTCATCTGTTCGCCAAACCTTATGCGCTGGATGCGGATGGGCTGGCAAGACTGGATGAATGGCTTAACAGACTGGGCGTTCGTGACAAGTTTCCAGCCGACCTGAGCACCGGATACGATACGCATGCCCTCTCGACCGGTCAGAAAAAGCGTCTGGCGCTGGCGTTGGCACTGGCAGAGGATCGGCCGGTGCTCATTCTCGATGAATGGGCGGCAGACCAGGATCCGCAGACCCGAAAATTTTTCTATCGGACCTTGTTGCCGGAATTCAGAGCCTCCGGGAAGACCCTGGTCGTTGTGACACACGATGACCGCTATTTCGACTGTGCAGATCATCACTATTATGTAGAAGAAGGAAGGATCACGCTCCATTCCGGCACTCAGGGCGAGGGAGATACCAGCCAGTGAAAAATTATTTTTCTCAACTGTTCAGACGATTCCGGTTTGGCTTCATTTTTACCGTACTGGTGTCGCTGTTTCTTCTGGTCATACTTTGGGACCGGATAGTACACACTGTTCCACCCGGGCATGGCGCCGTGGTGTGGCATAGAATCCAGTGGCCGGGCTCTCAGCACCTTCGTAGCTATCTGGTCGCCGAAGAGGGCGTGAAAACAACCTGGCCCTGGGACAGCTTCTATCTGTACGACCTGCGCCTGATGACGCACACTGAAACCTATAACGTGGTGTCGCAGGAAGGTTTGCATTTTGAAATGGATATGACTTTCAGGTGGAATGTGATGCCAAGCAATCTGGTTCTGCTGAACCAGACAGTGGGTAAGGATTATCTGCAAAGTATGCTGATTCCCGAGATAGGTTCGGTGCTAAGGGAGACAGTCGCGTACCACCTGGCAGAGGATCTATACACTGTAGACAGAAACGAAGTTCAGCAGCGCGTGTACAACGAAGTCACATCTGATTCCCTGCCTAATCATATTGGTTCAAGGACATCCGTGGCGCCAGGTGTTACTATTACGTTGCTGGATACTTTGATGACCAACATTCGGCTGCCGGAAAGTCTGAAAACCGCGATTGAGGGAAAACTGGCGGAATCAGAAATGGTGGCTCAGTACGAGTTTCGGGTGGAACGGGAACGGCTTGAAAGCCAGCGCAAGCTCATTGAGGCCGAAGGAATCCGGAATTTCCAGGAAATGGTTTCGCCCGCCATTACAGATAGTTATCTGCAGTGGCGTGGCATCGAGGCGACACTGGAACTGGCCAAGTCCAATAACAGCAAAGTTGTGGTGATAGGAAACAGTGCCAATGGTTTGCCGTTGATACTGGACACACAGGAGGGCCGTCAGTTGCCCGGTGCAACTAGTATCAGCGACAGTGTCGTTGAATAAGTGTTAAGTCAAATGATGTAGTTGACTGACATGCTTCGACCCTCGGGATGAATCGAATACTCAACGCTTGGTAGATGTCCGTGATACAGAAAAATGCCAGTGAAATAGAGGGAAGTGAGCGAGTCAGGTTCAGTGTTCCGGAGAATCAGCTCGTGGCGTTGTTGCTGTCGCGTCGTTTGACGACACAGGCAGGGATAACCGCTCTCGACAAGCGTGGCAACGCCACGGTGCAGTCCTATGCCGAGCTCAACGTGCAGGCGGCAAGAATCTGCGCCGGACTGCAAAGTGCCGGATTGCGGCCAGGTGACAGGCTTGTACTGCAGCTTGTCGACGCCATGGATGTTCTGGTCAGCTTCTGGGGATGTATTCTGGCCGGTGTGATTCCGGTCGCGTTAAACGCCGCGCCCTTCTATAACCGCCCCAATGCTCAGGCTGACCGGCTGCTTTCAGCCATTGACCGCTTTCGTTGCGACAGTGTACTTGCATCGCCGGAGCTGTACGAACCCATCAACGCATTCCTTGCTACTGCAGGCAGCACCCTTACTGACTCTCGATCCACTCGTGTCGTCAATCTTGCGGATTGCCGCATCGCTACCACTGAGCCTGAATTTCACACCCCACAGCCTGAGGATCCGGCTGCCATGTTTCTCACCTCGGGCAGCACAGGTGCAGCCAAGGGTATTGTGCAGAGCCATGCCGCCATGCTGGCGATGGCTGATGCCACCATTCAGATGAATGCTTTTACGAAAGATGATGTCACACTCAACTGGATGTCTCTGGATCATGCGGGTTCTCTGGTTTTTCTTGGCGTAATGCCATTGGCGCTGGGCGCAATGCAGGTACACGTGCCGATTGACTACGTGTTGAAAGAGCCGACGCGCTGGCTGGACCTGATTGAAGCGAAGCGGGCATCAATAACCTGGGCACCCAATTTTGTATTTGCATTACTACTTGATCGTCAACAACAGATCAGTGAGCGGAAGTGGGATTTATCCTGCATGCGCTTTATGGTTAATGCTGGCGAGGCGGTTGTCAGTGCCACCGCGAGACGTTTTCTGACCCTGTTACAGAAGTTCGGGTTGCCCGAAGATGCTCTCAGGCCAGCTTTCGGTATGGTTGAAACCTGTTCCGGCATCACCTGGTCACCTGGCTTCCGGTTACAGGAAACCGCCGACACTGACTCTTTTGTGTCACTTGGACCGGTGATTCCCGGGGCCGCCATGAAAATTGTGGATGAATCCGGTGCCGTTGTTGCCGAAGGCGTTGAAGGCAAGCTGTTACTTAAAGGTGCTTCAGTCTTTAATGGCTATGACGGTGAGGACGCGTTGAATGCAATCATGTTGGTGGATGGCTGGTTGGTAACCGGGGATCTCGCCTATATTAAGGCTGGCGAACTGTTTGTTACCGGCCGTGAGAAAGACATGGTCATCATCAATGGCAATAACCACTACTGTCATGAAATAGAAGCCATTGTTGGCAAGCTTCCAGCTGTTGCCAGTGATTGCGTCGCGGCCATTGGGGTTTGCGTTGACGGCGAGAATACTGAGAGCCTGGTTGTTTTCTACGCGCTATCGGATGACGCCGGTGGCGATACCGACAAGCTGGAAAAAACGCTGCGTTCCGACGTGACACGTGTGACGGGCATTGCCCCCAGAGCTGTGCATGCATTGCGTCCGGACGAGTTTCCGCGCACCGAGATTGGCAAGATAAAGCGTAATCTGATGAAGCGCCGTTACGAGAATGCTGAGTACGGCTCGCCTGTAAAAAAGACTGCGACTCTGCTCAGGGACGCCAACGAAGACCTCGACGATTCCGTTGCTTTCCGGGAAATGTTGGCAGGAATCACGGGTATCTGGCAGAGAGCATTGGGCCTGGAAAGTATCGGCCTTGATGAAACGTTCTTTGAGCTGGGGGGATCGTCGTTGCTGGCGATTCAGGTGCAACACGAACTGGAGCAGTTGCTGGCGCGGGAAGTGTCAATGGTGGAGCTGTTTGATACGCCCACTATTCGCTCGATGGCTGAACATTTTTCCGGTCGCGAGGTGCACGTAGAGAATGACGTTTCTGCGGACACTCAATATGGCTCCACGATGACGGGCGATATTGCCGTTATTGGTGTTGCGTGTCGGTTCCCGGGCGCGCATGGCCCTGAGGCTTTCTGGCGAATACTCGAGCAGGGTGAAGAGACTCTGAGTTTCTTCACTGCGGCTGAGGCGATCGCTGCCGGTGTGCCCGCTGCTCAGGCCAATGACCCGGCACAGGTTAACGCTGCCCCGGTCCTGGATGATATTGAAGGCTGTGATCTGGATTTCTGGAAGTACGCCAAACGCGAAGCAGAGCTGATGGACCCACAGCAACGTGTGTTTCTGGAGACTGCCTGGGAAGCGTTTGAAGACGCGGGTTACGTGCCCGGTGCTGCGCTGGGAAAAGTGGGTGTGTATGCGTCTGCCGCCACCAATACTTACCTGCAGAATAATGTTTATGCCAATAGAGCGTGGGTCGCCGACAATGGCGGTGAGCTATTCACTGTTAATTCAGTGCCCGGCTTCAACGTGATGGTAGCCAATGACAAGGACTATCTGCCGACAAGAGTGTCCTACAAGCTGGATCTCACTGGCCCCAGTATGGCGGTCCAGACCGCCTGCTCCAGCACGCTGGTGGCGGTGCACGAGGCCGCCCGTGCGCTTCGCGAAGGTGAGTGCGACATGGCGGTTGCTGGCGGCTGTGCCCTGATGTTGCCGCAACATGCCGGACATTATTATGAAGAAGGGATGATCAATTCGCCAGATGGTCATTGTCGCGCCTATGACAGTGAGGCCAGGGGCACGATATTCGGAAGCGGATCAGGGGCGGTACTACTAAAGCGATTCGATCAGGCAGTTGCTGACGGTGATGATATATATGCTGTGATCAAGGGCAGTGCCGTGGTTAACGATGGCGGACAGAAAATGGGATTCACGGCGCCCAGTATGATGGGTGAGTACCGGGCCATTTCCCAGGCGATCAAGAACGCCGGAATTGATGCCGACAGCATTGGTTTTGTTGAAGGACATGGCACCGGCACACCCATCGGTGATCCGATTGAAGTGCAGGCGCTGACCAAAGCGTTCCGGCACAGTACCAAGCGCAATGGTTATTGCGCACTGGGGTCGGTGAAAACCAATATCGGCCATATGGGAATAGCGTCCGGAATCGCCGGGTTCATCAAAACCGTACTGGCACTGAAACACAAGTCGTTGCCAGCGACGTTGCATTTCAGAAAAGCCAATCCAGCCATTGGTTTTGACAAAACACCGTTTTATGTCAGCAATAGCACGCGAACATGGGAAGCAGGAGAAACGCCGCGTCGTGCCAGCGTCAACTCTCTCGGTATTGGCGGTACCAATGTCCATGTCGTGCTGGAAGAAGCCCCCGCGCGAATCGAATCCAGCCAGTCGACGGTTGTGCATGTGCTCCCGGTTTCGGCGGGCAGCGATACGGCGCTCACGAGCAAAAAAATTGCGCTGGCTGATTTCATCGAACGTCACCCGGATGTCGCTTTAGCGGATATTGCATTCACTCATCAGCGCGGCCGACTTGCCATGGCATGTCGCCAGGCGTTTGTGGTCTCCAGTCGAGATGAATTGCTGTCGCGGTTGCGCGACAGACAGGCACCTGGTGCCACTGTTACCGGTAACAACCAGATTGTGTTCATGTTTACCGGTCAGGGCAGTCAGTATGCCGGCATGGGCCGGGATCTATATCATGCTCATCCGGCATTTCGTGACGCGCTGCTTGAATGCACTGCGCTGTTTGCTGCTCACCGGGAGCATTCAGTCCTTGATCTGATATTGTCTGCCGCAGACGATTCTGACGCAGAAGCCCTGTTGAGCGAGACACAATACACGCAGCCGGCGATTTTCTGCATTCAGGTAGCGTTGGTGCAGCTCTACCGGCAATTCGACATCAGACCAGACCTTATCATCGGGCATAGCATTGGCGAAGTTGCTGGCGTCTGGGCGGCAGGGGGCCTGAGCCTGGTTGATGCAGCCATGCTGGTTGAGGCGCGCAGCCGCCTGATGCAGGCAGTCACGCAGCAGGGTGCCATGGCGTCTGTCAAAGCGGATGCGGTGTCAGTTCGTCAGTTACTCGCGGACATGGACTCCGACTGCGAAATCGCGGGATGCAATTCCCCATTCGATACCACGATCACCGGAGACGCTGATTCGGTTGCCAGTGTCTGTGCCGCGCTGCGCAAACAGGGTTTTGCAGTGACGACATTGAAGGTGTCACATGCATTTCATTCGCGGCATATGGAAAGTGTGCAGCAGACATTTGTCGCGGCCATGGGAAAGATCGATTTTCGCAAAACCCATATTCCGGTCATCGCCAACGTTGACGCGACAACGCTCGACCATAAGGCGCAAGGCGCTCAGTACTGGAGCACGCAGTTGCGTCAGCCCGTGCAGTTTACGCAGGGGCTGCAACAGACCATGTCAGTAGGCGGCAAGCACTTTGTCGAAATTGGACCAGCAGCGATTCTCTGCAGTCTGGGGCGCGCGCTGGAAGGCTCATTATCCGGGCAGGAAAC
This sequence comes from Pseudohongiella acticola, assembly GCF_001758195.1. NCBI lineage: Bacteria > Pseudomonadati > Pseudomonadota > Gammaproteobacteria > Pseudomonadales > Pseudohongiellaceae > Pseudohongiella > Pseudohongiella acticola. The sequence goes on along the minus strand of NZ_MASR01000001.1, from coordinate 861,807 downwards.
CTCGTCCCTGCATTGGATACCTTCACTGCGTAAAGGTCAGCAGGATGAACGTGTGTTTGCCGGAGCGCTGGCCAGCCTGTTTGTGCTGGGCTCGGCAGTCGACTGGTCGGGCTCTGCCGCGTTTGATGGCAGTCGGGTACATCTGCCAACGTATCCATGGCAGCGACAACGCTGCTGGATTGACCCGGATGCGAAAAAGGCAGGCAGGGTTGTTATCGATCAGCTGTCGGCGCCTCCGCTAGTGCTTGCGCGTAGCGGCCAGCAGATTTATACGCTTGAATACGACACGGATCTCATGCCAGTGCTGGAGCAACATCGTGTATTTGGTGTTGTGGTGCCGCCGGCAGCGTTATACGTATCGCAGTTGTTACGAACAGCTGCTGATTTTTCAGGTCACCAGGTTGTTGAGATGAGCGATGTCAATTTTATTGCTCCCATGCGTCTCGCTGACGCAGTGACAGGGTCTGCCGCCGCAGGCAGAACAGTTCAGATTCAATACAGTATCGGTAATACGGCTACGCACATAGAGCTCAGCAGTCAACCGGGTAACATGCGACTGTCTGCTCTGCTGGCACGTTCGGGCAATGGTTCCGCCAACGGAGCAGCCAAACCGGCTGCGTCAGTGCAGACCCACGTGGCAGCGGATCTGTTACACGGCTCCGTCAGTAAGCCAGTGGCCATGGATATGGCAGCGTTGCGAAAGCGCTGCGGTGACGCGCTGGACCCGGCAGTGATAGAAGCGCATATGACGTCGATGCAGGTGGGTCTGGGTGACTCGTTTTGTTGCTTCAACAGCATTTTTTGCGGCAGTAACGAAGCGCTGGCCTGCCTTGATGTGCCGGTGTCAGCGGCTGCCCGGGTTGCCCAGGGAGTACCAGCAGGATTGATCGACTGTCATTGGCAGACAATGCTGGCCGCCCTCCCTGAGATGCCGACAGCGACCATTGTGCCTGCACGTATAGACAGTCTGATGAGTTACACCGATAAACTGCCGGAGCAGGTGTGGGCGCACGCGCAGATACATCAACAGTCGCCGACACTGATCATTGCATCTGTCACGCTGATGTCGGCGACCGGACAGGTGTTGCTGGAGAGTCGGGGTATCGAATTTCGCGTTGTTGCGGCAGAGACTTTCAGCCATGCAAACACGCTACTGATTGATGACGCTGTCCCCACCGTGTTTTCCCGACGCTGGCAGAGTCAGCCGTCTGTTGCAGGAATGCCGGCGCTGAAACCGGAGCGGATATGGCTGGCGGGCAATGACGAGGATGTCACACGGATTGCTGACTGGTTACTGGCTGTGGGCATTGGCGCGACACGGGTTGATGACCTGGAAGGTGTGCCCGAAAGTGAACTGACCACCTCCCTGCCGCTGCTTTATGTTGACAGCGTTACAGAGGGGAGTGGCATTGAATCCTGTGTTGCACTGAACCGGTTTATGGCGTCGCTGGTGCCCCATACAGATAGGGTAAGCCAGGTAATTGTGGTAACACGGCTGAGCGATGCTGTGGTGCCGACATCTGAAGCCACCGGATCATCGACTTCTGTATTGCCCGCCGCGCATCGAAGCGCGCTGTCTGTGCAAGCTGTGACCGCTGCGCATGAGCTGCCCGATCTGGTCATTCGTGCTGTGGAGATGGATCAGGAAACGGACAGTTACATTGCGCTATTGGCGTTGTTCTCAAATCCAGCAGAGTCCGGTCTCAGGCTCCGGATCAAGTCAGGCATTGTGCAAACTCTGAAGGCGGATGCGCTGGCGACTGGCGACGACGAAATAAACTTTGCGTCAGACACGGTGCAGGTAATTACCGGTGGTCTGGGCGGTCTTGGTCTTCTGACTGCGGAGTGGATGTTCAGTCGGGGTGCCCGCCATTTCCTGTTGGCGGGTCGTTCCCTGCCGTCACAGGAAGCCAGCGCGCGGCTAGCATTGCTGTCAACAAACGGCGCTAACATCGAAACCGATCAGTGTGATGTCAGTGAGTACTCGCAGGTTGTTGCGTTGGCTGACAAAGCCGCACGGATGGGGTCGGTGGAAACCCTCATTCATGCTGCCGGGGCGCGCCGTGATGGGCTGATTGGGTCTCTGCAGGACGCTGACATTATCGAGCTCGCGCAGGCCAAAGCGATTGCGGCAGAGAATCTGCATAACGCATTTGCCGGGCTCAAGCCAAAACAGTCTGTCTATTATTCCTCGATTGCAGCCTGGCTCGGTGCAGCCGGTCAGAGCAATTATTGTGCTGCCAATGCCGCGCTTGATAGCCTCGCCAGTCATTATACGGCCGCTGGCGCTCTTACTTTGAGTGTGGCATGGGGGGCATGGGAAAAGGTCGGCATGACGGCATCGCTTAATGACAGTCACCTGGCACGGCTAAGTAACGCTGGCTACGGCTTTATCAATACCGATGCCGGGTTTCGTGCGCTAGGTCGTTTTCTGGCGACAGCGGGAGCCAGTGAAGTGGCCATCCTGACCGCGGACTTTAACAGGCTGGCTGAAATGCCCGGTGGTGCAGCATTCTGGCCTGCCTCGCCGCCTGCAGGTAATGCACTTGCCAGTGTTGTCGTGCCGAATACGCCGCCTGTCGGCCCGGAGGTATCTGATTTTTCCGAACAGTTGCTGGCATCGGAAGACAGCACCGCAATTGCGTTAATGCAGGATTATCTTGCCCGTCTGGTTACTGAAATGACCAGCCCGACCCGTCACGGGCAGCTCGACTTTGATGCTGGTTTTCTGGACCTGGGTATTGATTCCCTGGCAGCGCTGGAGCTACGCAAAAAACTGGAGACAACGCTGGGTATTAAATTGAAGTCTACGCTGATTCTTGATTACCCCAACATCACCGTCATGGCGAAGGCTCTGCTTACGATGGTGCAGACTATTTGGCCGCGACAGGAAAGCGAAGCTGCCGGGGAGAACCAGCGCGAGACCAACACTAAGGCAGCGACTGACAGATCGGACCTGCTCAGACAACTGGCCAACGAAATAGATTTTCAGGAGTAGCTATGATCAACACACTGGGAGTAGTAGGCGCCGGCGTCATGGGGCGGGGTGTTGCTCAGGCAGCGGCGCAAAAAGGCATGCGTGTTGTGCTGATTGATATTGCCGAAGAAATACTCACGGCTGCGGACAGTGAAATACGTCAGGCACTTCGTTTTGCTGGCATGATGGACAAGAGCCGTGAATCGGAGCCGGCCGAAGAGGTCTGCCAGCGTATAGAGTTTGCGACCGACCTCAAGGCTCTGGCGAAGGTTGATTTCCTGGTCGAGAATGTCAGTGAAAAAGTGGCTGTCAAGCAGTCACTGTACCCGCAGCTGGACAGTATCTGCAAAAGCGATTGCGTCTTCGCCGTGAATACGTCGGCAATATCAATTACCCGCGCGGGCAGCTGGACAAAGCGTCCGGATAAAGTGCTGGGTATGCATTTCATGAATCCGGTACCGATGAAACCACTGGTCGAAGTCATCCAGGCACACCATACCAGTGATGCCACCATTGAAACCGCGAAACAGTTTTTGACCCAGCTCGGTAAGGAAGCGATCGTAGTTAACGATATGCCCGGATTCGTTTCCAACCGCATCCTGATGCTGACCGTCAACGAAGCGGTGTTTGTGGTGCAGGACCAGGTGTCAACGGCGCGTGATGTTGATCGCATTTTCAAGGGCTGTTTCGGACACAAGATGGGGCCATTGGCCACCGCTGATCTGATCGGGCTGGATACCATTCTGTTTTCACTCGACGTGCTATACGAAAGTTACAACGACCCCAAATTCCGGCCTGCGCCGCTATTACGAAAAATGGTGGACGCAGGCCTGTATGGCCGAAAATCCGGCGAAGGATTTTTTAAGTATCCGAATTTGCATCAGGCAGCAGCAAACAAAGCAATCCAAGCAGATAACGTGGCAGGGAAAAAGTGACAGATACCAACTACAGACAGGACATACGCAGTTTTCTGGAGAACTTCATCGGCGAGGAGGATTTTGCCGACGAGGACGATATTTTTGAACTGGGTCTGGTGAGTTCACTGATGGCCATGCAACTGGTTCTTTATGTGGAGAAAACTCTGGCTATTCGGGTGGAAAGCGAAGACCTTGACCTGGATAACTTTCGCAGTATTGCCCGAATGGATACATTCATGCGCGCCAGGTCAGTTTCTGCTAATGGATAATCTGGCTAATACAGAACTGCGTCAGCAACGCCGTCTACAGGTAGCGACGCAGCTGGCCCGGTTTTCGTCGGAAGATATCAAGGCCTGGGATCAGGCTGCGAGTACACCGATAGAAGTGATAGCGGCACTGGCAGAGGCTGGCCTGTTGGGCACATTCATTGCTCCCGAGCATGGCGGCGATGGCTGGGATGCTGTGTCCTTCGGACAATTGTGTGCTGAGCTGGGCCAATGCAGTATGTCGTTGCTAAGTATCGTCACGGTGCACAGCATGGTCATGGAGGCCATTCGCTTGTCGGGGACAGATCAGCAGCGTGCGCAGTGGCTGCCGGATTTGGCTTCAGGTCGGATAATTGGGGCGTTTGCCTTGACCGAGCCGGAGTATGGCAGCGAGGCAACCGGTATCCAGACGACCTTGTCGAATCACGACGGTGGCTATCGGATCAATGGCCACAAGAAGTGGATATCTTACGCCCCTCGGGCGGATGTGCTGCTGGTGTTTGGCAAACTGGAAGATGGCAGCGCAGTTGCCTGCCTGCTGCCAGCCGATACCCCCGGTTTAACCATCAAACAGATGCCGGGCCTGCTGGGATTTCGTGCCGCCATGGTTGGCGAAATTGATATGGTTGACTGTGTTATTCCGACCGCCAACGTCATCGGGGGCAAAGGTGCCGGTATTTCCTATGTGGCGGCAGGTGCACTGGACCTGGGCCGGCTTGCCATCGCGTTTGGTGCACTCGGTGCAATCGAGGCCTGCCTGAGTGATTCAGTGACTTATGCCAGGAAGCGCAAACAGTTTGGGCAGTCTCTGGCCCGACACCAGCTCATTCAACAAATGCTGGCGGATATGATCACGTCTTACAAAGCGGCTGAACGCTTGTGCCTGCATGCCGCTGAGCTGCGGGCTTCGGGCGACCCGATGGCGACGATGGAAACAGCAACGGCGAAATATTTTACGTCCACTCAGGCCGTCTCGATAGCTAATCAGGCGGTACAGATCCACGGCGCTGCCGGCTGCAGTGCCGACGAAAGTCGTACTGAACGTTTTTATCGCGACCTGAAGATCACGGAAATCATTGAGGGCAGCAATCAGATGCAGCAGATCATGATTGCACAGAATGGCATGGGCGAATTTGTTCAGTCCGCGCTCAGACGCAAACGTCTGCAGACAGGGGGCCAGACATGAGCGACAGCACTGCGCATCCGCGGATCAAGTGTGTGGTCTGGGATCTGGATAACACGATATGGGATGGTGTGCTGCTGGAAAGCGATACACTGCCGCAACTTCGGAGTCATGTGCGCGAACTCATTGAGGCCCTGGATCAGCGCGGTATTCTGCAGTCAGTTGCGTCCAAGAATGAGCCGGAACCAGCAATGGCTGCGCTGGCTGCGCATGGTCTCGACCAGTATTTCCTTTATTCACAGATAAACTGGAATGCAAAGTCTGACTCAATCGGAACCATTGCTGAGCGCTTGAACATTGGCCTTGATACTTTTGCTTTTATTGACGATCAGGCATTTGAGCGCGACGAAGTACTTTCCGTGCACCCGCAGGTGCGAGCATTCAGCGAGAACAGTCTGGCCAGTCTGTCAGGTCGCCCGGACTTTAATCCGCTGTACTTGACCGAGGACGCAAAAAATCGCAGGCAGATGTATCAGAAAGAAGAGCTGAGAACAAAGGCGCAGGATGACTTCAAGGGTCCACAGGACGCCTTCCTGCGAACGCTGGACCTGAAGCTGCAACTGAAACGAGCCAGTAAGGAAGACCTGCACAGGGCCGAAGAATTGACAGTGCGTACCAATCAACTGAATACAACTGGGGTGACATACTCCGCCAGTCAGCTTGGTGAACTGTTGGCGTCTGAACAGCACCAGGTCATCGTCGCGGAACTGACGGACAAATACGGATCTTATGGGGCGATTGGTTTGCTGCTGATATCAGAGCAGCCGGGGCAGTGGTGTGTTGACCTGTTCCTGATGTCGTGCCGTGTGATGTCCCGCGGTGTGGGCGGGGTCATACTTACCGCGCTGCGAATGGTTTGTCGCAACCAGGGGCTCAAACTCGCAGCCCAGTTCCGGGAAACGGATCGAAACCGTCTTATGCTGATTACTTATCGTTTCGCCGGGTTCCAGCATGATGGTGACTTATTGCTGAACGACCTCAGCAAGATTCCGGCACTGCCTGACTATATGCAACTAAGCATTGATGACGCGATGCACTGGAGACTGCCGTGACCAGCAATAACACAGTAGACGACGAAATCATCGGTAAAGCGCTGGCAGAAATCCGTCGGTTGAAGGCAGAGAATGCTGAGTTGCGAGCTGGCGCTGCGGCGGCCTCACCAAGGCAGACAACCGGCGCCGAACCCGAACCTATCGCTGTCATTGGATTTTCCTGCCGTACACCGGGTGAGGGCAATACGCCGGAGGCGTTCTGGAAAATTCTGGAACAGGGTGAGTGTACGATTGGCGAAATCCCGTCTTATCGCTGGCCGGTGGACAAATACTACGATGCAAACCCGGACGCACCAGGCAAGATGCGCTGTCGGTATGGTTCTTTTCTGGGCCCGGTGGAGAATTTTGATTGTCGGCTTTTTGGTATTTCGCCGGTTGAAGCCAGTTTCATGGACCCGCAACAGCGCCTGCTGCTGGAACTGGCCTGGGAGGCGCTGGAAGACGCCAATATGAATATGGAGGCGTTAAAGGGCTCGGCGACCGGTGTATTTGTTGGACAGAGTGGCTTCGATTTTGCTGCTCAGCACATGAGAGAAGAAAGTCTGTGTGAAATTACGCCCTACGTAGGTACCGGTTGCGCTTCCAGTCCGGCAGCCGGACGCATTTCCTATACCTTCGACTTCAAGGGTCCTTCGTATGTTGTCGATACGGCGTGTTCGTCATCACTGGTGGCACTGCACAACGCGTGTCAGAGCCTGCGTCAGGGAGAATCGACGTTGGCACTGGTGGGCGCTGCCAACCTGATCCTTGGTCCTGGCATGAGTATCAATTTCGACAAGGTCGGCATGTTGTGCGAGGACGGCATCGTCAAGACCTTTGACAAGGACGCTCATGGCGTCGTGCGCGCTGAAGGCGGCGGCATGGTTGTGCTCAAACGCCTGGACGCTGCGCTGCGCGATGGCGACCGCATCGACGGCCTGATACTCGGCTCGTCCATCAGTCAGGATGGCGCCAGTTCCAGTTTGATGGCGCCCAGTGGCGCATCGCAGGAGTCAGTGATGCGGGCCGCACTCAAAGCCGCCAGAATTGGCGCTGACGCTGTCGATGTTGTCGAGGCCCACGGTACTGCTACGGCCCTCGGCGACCCGACAGAATTGAACGCACTGCTTGACGTATATTGTCAGTCGCCTCGCGCGAATCCTCTGCTGGTCGGATCTGTGAAGACAAATTTCGGGCACATGGAGGCGTCCGCCGGCATTGTTGGTTTTATCAAGCTGCTGCTGGCATTGCGCCACGAATACCTGCCACGTCACCTGAATTACACTGAAGGTCATCCGGACATTGACTGGTCCAGTCAGGCCATTGAAGTATGTGCGCAGGGCCGATCCTGGCAGCGGGGCGAGCGCAGACGCGTTGCCGGTCTTAGTGGTTTCGGTTTTTCCGGTACCAATGCCCATGTGATTCTGGCGGAGGCTCCTGACGTCTCGACAGCCGGCGAGATAAAGGCGACACCTGCAACTGCCAGCGAACGTCAGGCAATGCCGGACCGACGTCAGTTGTTACTGATGAGTGCAGCCTCTCCGGCCTCTTTGCAGGGCAGCGCGAAGGCACTCGCCGACTGGATGGAAACCCACCCCGACCTCAGCCTGGCGCAGGTTTGCCACACCTGGGCCACGCGCAGAAAGCGTCACGTTAACCGTCTCGCCCTGGTCAGCGATGATCGCGAGCAGGTTGTTGAGCGGTTGCGCCGATTCGCCGAAGCCGGCAAGGTCAGGGGCGGCGCCAGTGGCACCGTGCATTCACGGTCCGGACGATTGGCAGTTGCCATGGTCTGTGGCGGTCACGGCGCGCAATATCACGGCATGTCAGCGTCGCTGTATCAGGACGAACCGGTTTTCAGAGAAGCATTTGATCGCGCCGTCGTTATTGCCAATCAATATTGCGACGGTGATCTGCGCGCACTGTTGCATGAGTCGGTGATCCCGGAGAAGGACAAAAAAACCAGGACAGGCGTCCTTGCTGGTGCCAGTGTCACTGGTGAGTTGAGTCAGACACTGCAGGCGCAACTGGCAATCTTCTGTGTGCAGTATGGTCTTGCGCAGCAATGGATAGCCTGGGGCGTGATGCCGAAGGCGTTGCTGGGGCATAGCCTGGGAGAATACACGGCTGCCTGTCTCGCCGACGTTTTTTCTTTGCAGGACGCGGTCAAGCTGATCGCTGAACGCGCACGACTGATGGAAGCACATACCCCACAGGGTGCCATGTTGACCGCCTTTCACGATGAATCAGCGGTAAAGTCTATTGTTGCCGATTTTGCGGATGCAGATATTGCCGCAGTCAATGGGCCAGGCATCGTTCTGGTGTCAGGAACAGCAGCAAGTATCAACGATATTGCCCGGCTTATCGATGAGGCCGGTGGTCGTACCAGCAATGTGCCCATCGACCGGGCGTTTCATTCGCCTCTGGTTGACTCGGTTCTGCCGCATTTTCGTAAAGTGCTGGAGACTGTAAAATTCTCCACTGCCAAAATTCCGCTGATTTCCAACCTCAACGGCGCCGTGGCCGGTGCTGAAATTACAACGGTCGATTACTGGTTGCGGCACTCCCGCGAGCCGGTTCAGTTCATGATGGGCATGCAGACCCTGCATGCCGGAAAATACGACGCGTTTATCGACCTTAGCCCCGAGCCAGTCATGATGGGGCTGGATCTCTGTTATCAGGAAATCCGCGAGAAAGCCGGTTCCAGGAGCGTCTGGGTGCCGAGCATCCGACAGGGTGCGAACGATCAGCAACGAATGCTGGAATCACTGGGTAAACTGTATTGCCTGGGACTGAATCCGGGCCGTGAAGTGCCGGCTCAAATGCCGGCACGCCTGCCGACCTATCGTTTTGATCGTCAGCGATGCTGGTCTGCAGCCGCAGAGAGAGGGCAGCAGGTGTCTGTTGTTGGGCCCCGTTCAGCTGCTGATCCGCTTGCCGATTTAGCGCCTGGCACTGGCGTTACGTCAACGCCAGGCGCTGGTAATGACGCAGGTATACATCGGGTGATGCTCGAGCATATGGCAGTCGTGGATCAGTATCTGGCCCTGACTGAGGGTAACAAACCCGGTTAACAACCCGGCTTCACCGAACTGAATAGACGAACCTGGCTCGACCTTGAGCACGATGTTTGAACACTGAACTGGTAGCTGACACTATGCCCAATACACAATCAACACTGGACGCCATCGCTGAGATTATCGAATCGATCAGTGGTGTCAGTCGCAGCGACCTGGGGCCGGATACCGACCTGCTGGATCTTGGACTCGATTCGCTGATGTTCGTCCGCATCGGGCGGGTGCTTGAAAGTCAGTATCGCGTCGATATTTCCATGAAACGTTTTTATGATGAGTTGTCCAATCTGCGGGCACTGGCAGATTACCTGAGCATACACGGGCAGCCCCAGGCATTGGAGCAGGGTTCTGAACAGCCCCCGGTAGCGGATACCGAGTCTGACCCTGCGCTATCGCAACAGTCATTTGCAGCGCAGACCGTCGCCCGGTCAGTGACAGCACCCGTGTCAGCCACTGCGTCAATCAGTACAACATTCGACCCGACCAAGGCTGCTGATATCAATACAGTGATGTCAGCTCATATGGCGTTGATGCGTCGCTACCTGAATGGGGTCGCCGCGGGCGCCACGAACGTGCCGGAGGGGGGGGCGCCGAATGCCATGGGTAAGTCTGTTGCCGCGACTCAATCCCCGGCTTCACAATCGGGTCAGGAACACAGTGACGCGCTAGATACACGTAAAAAGTTCAGCGGCATTGAGACGCAGAAGGCGTCCTTGACTGAACAGCAACAAACATTTGTGACCGAGCTGGTGTCACGGCTTTCGCAACGTTGTCAGCGCAGCAAACAGATGGCGGAAGAAGGCAAGACCTGGCTTGCTGACTGGAAATATTCTCTGCAGTTCAAACAGGATCTGAAAGAACTACGGTTCCCGGTAGTCTGTGCCACGGCATCGGGCTCCCGATTTACTGATGTTGACGGTAACGAGTATGTCGATATCGCGATGGGAATGGGCGTGCATTATTTTGGCCATTCACCGGCGTTTATTGACAGGGCGGTGCAGGCACAGCTGACACAGAATCTGGCGTTGGGGCCGCAGTCGCGGTTGGCGCCTGAGGTCGCCCGCAGAGTGTGCGCCCTGACCGGTCATCAGCGAGCTGCATTTTTTGTCACCGGTTCTGATGCTGTCATGCTGGCGCTGCGACTGGTGCGTGCGGCACGCGCGCGTGAAAAAGTCGTGATGTTTGCGGGTGCCTATCATGGTATTTGCAGCGATGTATTGGCAGCTCAGGGAGAAAACGGCGCCGTACCCATGTCGCCTGGCTTGACACAGGGCATGGTCAGCGACCTGGTGGTGCTGGACTATGATGCGCCCGAATCCCTTGATCGCATCAGGGCGATGGGCGATCAATTGGCGGGCGTGCTGGTGGAACCGGTACAGAGCCGCAATCCGGCGCTGCAGCCACAGCGTTTCCTGCGTCAGTTGCGCGCCCTGTGTACCGAGCTGGACATACCTCTGATCTTTGATGAAATGGTCAATGGCTTTCGTCAGGCAGCCGGAGGCATGCAGGAATGGTTCGGTGTAAAGTCTGATCTGTCTACCTACGGCAAGATCATTGGTGGTGGTTATCCGTTGAGTGTCATCGCGGGCAATGCAGACCTGATGCAATGGATAGATGGCGGTGTCTGGCGCTATGGCGATGACAGTGCCCCGCTGGCGGATTCCATTGCAACCGGGGGGACCCACAACAAACATCCGGTCGCGTTGGCTGCCGCATCCGCCGTTCTTGATCACATCGAAGGCAATCCGGGTCTGTTCGACACCAGCCGGATGCGGATGATTCAACTGGCAGACCGTATCAATGTCTGGTTCGAACGTAATGCCGTGCCGCTAAGGCTTACCTACTTCGGCACGCAGTTTAAATTTGAAAGTTATGCTTCGTCACTGGAACTGGAACTGTTTTTCTACCTGCTGCTGGAAAAGGGCATCTATACCTGGGAATTGCATGTAGCCAATTTGTCGACAGAGCATACTCAGTCTGATGCAGACCAGTTGTTTGCGGCCGTCGCTTATGCCGTGGAATCGCTACGCGCCGGTGGCTTCGGGTTTCGTGCGGAAAAATTGCGGCGACAGTATGTGCCGATGTCTTCGGTGCAGAAACGACTCTATGCAATAACGCAACGCGACGGCGCCGAGAAACCCTATCATCTTGCCGGCGCCTGGCGACTGCAGGGAAGTGTGGATGCCGCCCGCCTGGAAGATTGCATTCATCAGGTCATCATTCGCCATGAATCTCTGCGTACGGCCTTTGTTGTGGTTGATGGCGAGTTCTATCAGCGCATCGTGGCTGAGCCGCGTTTCTTTCTTGATAGAATTGAGCTGAAACAATCAGCGACACTGACGTCCACGGTAGATGCCCTGCTGGATGACTACATCCAGCCTTTTAATCTGCTGGAGCCACCCTTATTGCGAGTCGGCCTGGCGACTGAAGAAGACGGCAGCCACCTGCTGCTGATGGACGTGCATCATATTGTGGCTGACGGTTTGTCGATGAATGTAGTGTTACAGGAAATTCTCGCACTCTACGATGACGTACGGCTTGAACCTGTGCGCAGCCAGGCTCGCCATGTGCACGATACGGTTGATCAATACCTGGTTGGTGAGCAGTCAAATCAAGATGCCAGATTCTGGTGCGACGCGCTGTCTCCCTATATCGGGACACAGGATGAATTTGACCTGTCTCCGGATTATGACAGACCCCCGGTAACCAGCTTTGCCGGTAAGCGCATCGCGCTGAAACTGGAGCCCGACGCCACTGCGGCGTTACACCAGTTCTGTTCGAAAACCCGTATTTCGACCTTTGGTGCCCTGTTCGCGGTTTTTGTCGCCTGGACCTGGCGTTATACGCGTCAGCAACATTTCATTGTTGGCTTGCCTGCGTCAGGACGACCGGATGCCGCCGCCGATAATGCGGTCGGCATGTTTGTTAACACGCTGGCGTTTCCGGCCGATGTTGACGAGTCGGACAGTGTGACAGACTTCCTGAAACAGGTGCGTGACAGACTGTTTGACGTGCAACAGCATAGTGATTATCCGTTTAGTGCAGTGTTAAATGATTTGAAAGTGAGTCATGGCACTAATCGAAATCCCTTGTTTGATGTCATGTTCTCCTATGAGAATGCCGGATCGCGGACCATCAAAACCCGGTCCTTCGCAGGCGAAACGCTATGCCAGTACGAAGGCGCCGGAATGTTCGACATCAGTATGGACCTGATAGAGGCTGAAAACAGTATCCTGATCAATTGCGCCTACGCAGAGAGCCTGTTCAGTGACGCAACCATGAGCACCCGGTTAACTGAATACCTGCGCTTGCTGGAAACATTGGTAACCGGTCAGGCCGAAACGCTCCTTGACTGGGTGCAGGCAGCCAGCAAGGTGCCTGGGACCGCTGACTCATTGGCAGTCGTCGAGAATAAACTGGCGGCAAAGGAGCCATTGCCGGAAACAATCTGGAGTCAATGGCTTTGGCAACTTGCCGCGGGAAAACATGATATTGCCCTGATCGAGGGCGAGCTCGAACTGACCTATGCAGAGGTTGATGAACAGGTCAGGAAGACCGCATTCACGTTGTTTAACCTGTACGGTGTCAGGCCGGGCGACCGGGTTGTGGTGAACCTGGATGCTTCCGTCGATTTGATGGTTGCCATGCTGGCGCTGTTCTCCATGGGCGCGGTTTATGTGCCGGTGACTCCGGATACACCACTGAAACGCTTGCGACAGATTGTACAGAAATGCGGCGCTCGTCATCTGCTTTACGCTACAGGACACGTCATTGTTGCAGAGCTTGATGGCGATGATGCTGTGGAATGCATTGCCATGGTCGACATTGACAGTGCCGCGCTGCCAACAACGCAGCACCAGACACTGTTGCCGCCGCAAGTCGATGATCCGGCTTATGTGATTTTTACTTCTGGTAGCACCGGTGAACCCAAAGGCGTGGAAATTCTGCATTCGGGTATTGGCAATGCAGTTGCCTGGCGAATTCGAAGTTATCGTCTGAGCCCTGCTGATACAACATTGCAGATGCCCAGTCCGAGCTTTGATGCATCACTGATAGACATCCTGAGCGCACTGCTCAGCGGTGGCAAGCTGATCATTCTTGATACCGCGTCCAAGCGATCTGTTGAACGCATCAGGGAAACCATTGAAAAATATCGGGTCAGTGCCATGCTACTGACGCCCACGCTCTATCGTGTATTGCTTGACCAGATTGCGCCGAATATGGCTTCGCTCAGATTTGTTACGCTGGCCGGTGAGAAATTGCCAATTGACCTGATGCAGGCCCATTTTGTCAGTGCGCCCGCGGTGGAACTATGGAATGAATACGGACCTACTGAGTGCAGTGTTGTAGTCAGCGCAGCCCGAATGATGCCTGATGATGAACGTGTCACTATTGGCCGGCCGATATTTAATACCCGGGTTCATATTCTTGACGAGCGCGAACGGCCAGCACCAACGGGTGTGTGGGGGCGACTCTGGGTCAGCGGTGTCGGCCTGGCAAAAGGTTATGTCGGGGATGACGCAGCAACACAGAGTAAATTCCGCTGCCTGCCGGCAGTGGAAAATATGCGTTGCTATGACACAGGCGATGTCGTTCGTATTCTGGACACCGGCGAACTGCAATTCAGAGGCCGTGACGATAGCCAGGTTAAGGTTAATGGTTATCGCATCGAACTGGAAGACGTGGAAGCCGCGCTACGTAGCGAGCTAAAGCTGAGTGAAGTTGCCACCAGGGTCGTCGACAACGGCACCAGCGCAAGCTTGCATGGATGGATTGTTGCTGACGCAGAGCCCTCCGGTTGGCGTGATGCATTGCAAGCGAAGTTGCCTGCCTGGATGGTGCCGGTAAGCCTTCACCTCGTCGACACCTTGCCGGCGCTTGCAAGTGGCAAACTGAACCGCCAGGCATTGAACCTGCCTGAGGGAGCCGTGACAGAAAAAGGTACACCCGCGGCGACTGATGTTTTACCCGGCAGCAACCACCTGGGGCTATTACTACAACACTGTCAGGAGATTCTGGCGCGCCCGGGCCTTAAACCAAGCGATAACTATTTTAACATCGGCGGTGACTCGATTCAGGCCATTGTATTGGCATCAAGATTGAATGAGGCGGGCTTTGTTCTTGATGTAAACGATCTGTTTCGTACCCCGGTATTGTCGGAGCTCGCACGCAGAATCAGGTCGAAAGACAGCAGGACGTTGAACGTGTTGCCGTCAGCCGAGAATATTCTGCCGACGCCTATGCAGAGCTGGTTCTATGCCAATTGCAATGGCAATCCGGATGCCTTTACCCAGGCTGCCTGGCTGGACTTGCCGGCAGCCATGACACTGGCACAGTTGACCCTGCTATGCCGACACTGGGCAAGTCAGCATTCGGTATTTCAGGAAACCTGCGCCCTGGTTGCGCTGGGACAGGGCAAGCAGACCGATGTTTTGCCAATAGAAGCGCTAGTACATTGTAGCGGAAATGACAGTGGCGACGTCACTGATCTGGATGCTGTTGCAGTATCGGCACGAGCGGACATCAGTCTGCACAACGGCCCCCTGATGAAGGTTGTGTTGCTGTCGGGCCAGACCCAGAAAAAAAACCGGGAAAAAGACCGGAAAAAGGCCCAGACCCAGCGCGCGCTTGTTGTATTTCATCATTTCATCGTCGACGCCGTTTCCTGGCAGGTGTTGCAGTCTCAATGGGCACTGTTGTGGCAGGACATGGTCGCTGACAACCCCTTACGCACACTGCCCGAAGGTGCCACGCTGCGCCAGTTTGCCAGTGCTCTGCACAGTGACGAAGCCCGGCACAAAGCACTACTGGAAGCGCCTTTCTGGCAGTCACAGGTGGCGAACGTCAGGCGTGCCTTTGCTGTTGAACCGACGGGCAATGCCAGTCGACAGTTCAACAAGCGATTGAGCCAGGCCTTGAGTCTCGCGCCGGACGTAGCAGAAACGTTGTTAGTGACCGGGCATCGCATTTTCCGCAGCAGAGGCAGTGACCTGTTGCTGGCAGCATTCACTGATGCTGTCGCCAATGTGTGCGACCTTGATACTGTCACGGTGTTGATGGAGTCAAATGGCCGTGCACAGACTTACACTGATGCTGATTTTTCATCGACACTGGGCTGGCTGACGTCGGCCTACCCTCTGACTGTCGAAACGTCTGGCTCGGTCACTGGTGCAGACTGGATGTGGAAAATCGAACGTGTCCGTGACCGAGTGCGAAGGGTGCCTGAGCAGGGAGTGGGTTACGGTGTGCTCAGGTATGTCGTTGAACATGAAGCCCTGACAGCAACGACACCAGAGTTTGCGTTCAATTATCTGGGGCGCTTCAGTCATCAACCGGGAACGGAATTTGCTATTCTGGAGGACAGTCCTGCAGGAGACCAGCTGGGCGAGCTTGGTCTGATGCCTGCGCTGGAATTGGTCTGTTTTGCAGATGACGCTGGCCTGCATGTATCCATGTCGGCAGATTCTGGGTGCGTCGACGCTAAGCTGCTGAAGCGGCTACTGATGACATTCCAGCAGCGATCACATGAGCTTGCCGATTATTGCAATTCTCTGGATGCTGTTGTGCTTCCTGCACCCATAGACTTTGTTGAGTCTGACTGGCAGTTGGAGTCTTATCTTGGACTGTTGAAGACCAACGCTATTGATCGCCAGGATGTCGCCAGTATCGTGCCGGTGACAGCGATGCAGAGCGGGCTGATATACCACGCCAGAAGCCGTCCCACAGACCTGGCCTATCTGGAACAGGTGGACTTCAGGCTGCAGGGTGTTGTGGCGACTAAACTGGCAGCGGCGTTCCAGTCTTTGCTCGATGACTTTCCCTTGCTACGGGCGTCGTTTATCGTTGGCAGTGAGGGTCGAACGGCTCAGCTGATCCGGAATGAGGTTAAATTGCCGGTTCTGATTCACGACATCAGTGATCAGAATCCCGATACACAGCAACAAACAATTGATGCGGCATGTGATGCGGACAGGGAACAGCAGTTCGATATTTCGCAGCCGCCCTTGATGCGAGTGCAGATATTTAGTCTGGATAAACCCAAAAAGCGTTCTAAAACAGCACAAGAACAAAACCAGAAGCAACGTTCGGGGCAAGCTGGCAGAGTTCATGTTATCTGGACCCATCATCATCTCATCATGGATGGTTGGTGCATCGGCATTCTGTTTGAACGCTTAATGGCCAGTTACCTCGAGCCACACTCCGTTATCGCGGATGTATCGGCAATGGATAACGATCGGCTGAATCAACGCTACTTTCACTGGCTGGCCAGTCAGGACCAAAACAGTGCATTAGCATACTGGTCGACATTGCTTGCTGGCGTCGAACGTCCGACCCGATTGCGCGCCTGGCCGGATCCGGTCGCTGCAACGCTGCCGGTAGGCCAGACTGGGGGCAGGGAAGACACGGATTACCAGCTTCGGCAGCATACTGTGCAGTTGCCGGCGGACCTGACATCAGCCATGCAGGCCTGGGGTGCTTCACGGAATGCTACTCTGAGCAGTGTCATCAGGCTGACCTGGGCGGTGTTACTGGCCAGGTTTAGCAATAATACCGATGTTGTTTATGGCACTGTTGTTTCCGGAAGACCACCTGAGGTTGCCGGTATTGACCGCGCAGTCGGACTTTTTATTAATACGGTACCGGTACGCTTTAAACTGGATGCGGCGCTCACTGCCAATGATGCTCTGACATTGGTGCAGGAGCAGGCGAATAACAGTCGTAGCCATGAATATCTCAGCCTGGCCGATATTAAGGATGCCGCCGCAGATTTGCAGGCGCGTGAGCCACTGTTTGATCACCTGATTGTGTTGGAAAACTATCCAATGGATGCCTCATTGCGCGGTGCGGCAGGAGCACCCGAAAGCAACGACAGCATCAGTATTTCCGATATTCGGGCTTTTGAACGTACCGATTTGCCACTGAACCTGGTGATTGTGCCATCGGGTGAGTCTCTTGAGGCCACCTTCCTTTTTGATTCTAGCGTTTACCCCTGCTCACAGATTGAACATCTTGCTGAACATTTTGTACATCTGTCGCGGGTGCTGGAACAACGTTCCGGGCAAGCCCTGGGTAACATTGATCTGTTGACTGAGGCAGATCGTGGCTGGTTGTTTGAACAATGGAACCAGCGACTGTCGAACTACCCTTCGGAACAGACACTCTACGACCTGTACTGCGATACCGTCGATAATTTCGGTGACCGCACTGCCATACATGATGAGGTGGGCAGTATCAGCCATGCTGATTTGCAGGCGCGGGTGCAATCGGTGGCGGCGGGTCTGCTGCAGAATGACGCGTTTGTACCCGGTTGCCGTGTTGCACTCTGGCTGCCCCGCAATCGCGACATGATTGTCGGCATGTTGGCAGTGCTGGCAGCAGGTGGCAGTTACGTTGCTCTGGATCCTGTATACCCTGAGGTGCGGCTTCGTTTTATTATGCAGGACAGCTCGGCAGCGTTGGTGCTGACGGCTGCCGGCATGGCCGAGGTGACATTAGGTTCGCCAATGGCAGACATTGCTGCGCTTGCGGACACGGCACCCGATTCTGCGGGAAGACCAAATCTGCCCACAGTCGGGCAGGAAAGCGCGGCTTACGTCATCTATACCTCCGGTTCCACTGGCCAGCCTAAAGGTTGCCAGATTTCGCATCAGAACGTTGTTCGCCTGCTGCGCAATGATGACTTTGATTTCGATTTTGATCACAACGATATCTGGACAGCGGCCCATTCATTCTGCTTTGATTTTTCTGTGTGGGAGATGTACGGTGCCCTGCTGAATGGTGGCGCACTAGTGATACCGTCGGCAGACGAGGTGCGAAATATTGAAAAATTTGTCGACCTGGTAGCGCGGCACAAGGTCACGGTATTAAATCAGACGCCGGCGGCTTTTTATCAATTTTCCAGAGTGGCCCTGAAGCGGTCAGTGCGGGAATTAGACGCGCTGCGAATGGTCATTTTTGGTGGCGACTCGCTCGTCAGCAGCCGTCTGGCGTCTTGGGTCGACACATTCCCGACCAGCCGCGTGAAACTGATCAACATGTATGGCATAACGGAAACCACAGTGCATGTGACCTATCGGGAAGTAGACGAAGCTGACATCAGCAGTGGCTTGCGACTCAATCTGGTCGGCCGCCCGCTGCCGGAAACCGGCGTCTGGATTGTTGACGGCAATGGCAGCCTGCAACCGCCGGGCGTTGCCGGTGAAATCGTGATCAGTGGCAGTGGCGTAGGCATGGGTTATCTTAATCGCGATGAATTGAACCCCCGCAAGTTTTCGGTTCTGGAAGCTGCTGGTGGCGAACGCTGTTACTGGTCGGGTGATGTCGGTTATATCAGTGTTGAGCATGGCCTGGTGTATCTCGGACGCAGTGATCAGCAGGTTCAGGTGCGCGGATTCCGCGTCGAATGCGAAGAAATTGCTCGCTCTCATGAAGAGCACCAGAGTGTTTCGGAGGCTCTGGTTGTGCCGATTGAAAATATACATGGCACAGAACTGGTCGCCTACCTGATTGGTGATGAAACGGCTGCGCCTGCGCACTGGCGCCCCTGGCTGGCGACTCGACTGCCAGAATACATGATTCCTTCGTATACGGTCTGGTTGGATGCGCTGCCGCTGACGGCTAACGGCAAGGTTGACCGAAATGCGTTACCCGATCCGGTTAGTATCGTGCCATCACCTGACGATGGTGTGTCAGATGAGATCGAAACAAAGATCATCAGTGCCTGGCGACAGGTGCTTGCACATGAGCATATTGGACCCCAGAGCAACTTCTTTGATGTCGGCGGGCACAGCCTTAAAGCGCTGACACTGGTCGATGTGCTACAAACCCAGTTTGGTTTGACACTGGCCGTTGCGGATGTGTTTGAGCTACCGACACCACGCCAGCAGGCTGTGTTGTGTGAACGTGCTGTTCCGGGCGAGTCATCATCCGACGACGACCTGGGGGCCTTTCTTGAGGATGTAGGGCTCGATGAGCTTGAAGCGTTGATCTCGGGTGTATCCGACCAGCGACAGGATAGTTGAGCGTGGAAAACAAAGCAGCCATTGAAGCTCGCCTGCGGAATTTGTCGCCGGAACAGCGCAATGCGTTGATGCAACAAATTTCCAGACGACGCCAGCAGCAGGAAATTCCACTGGCGGCCGGATCGAGTTACCCATTGAGCCAGGCACAGCATCGACTCTGGATGTTGTCCCAGTTGGGGGATGAGGCCAGTGCCGCCTACAATATTGCGGCGGCATTTGTGTTTGACAAAGTACTGGATCCGGAGCGGCTTCAGCGTGCCTGGCGTCGGCTGCTTGCCAGGCATGAGGTGCTCGGGTCGGCATTTTCGCAAGAAAATAACCAGTTACAACAAAAGCCCCGCGAACCGGGTGACTGGACGATGCAGACGCGAAAGCTGGCGGCAGACCGTGACCTCGAATCTCAGTTATTGCATCTGGCCGACACCGAGGCAGCGAAGCCATTTGATCTTCAACATGACTGGTTGCTACGGGTCATTTATTGCCAGCCAGAGAAAGGGGTGGATTCGGCTACACTTCCAGCACATGAATCCGGAATTGTTGTGGTGATTCATCATATCGTGTGTGACGGCCTGTCGATTACCGGCATGATTCGCGAGTTGGCGCACTACTACCAGGAAACCACAGGCCTTGCTGATCTGCCGCAACCCACTCGCGCGCAGGCAGAGCCAGTGCGGCAGTACCGAGATTTCATAGCGTATGAATCCGGAATGGATAACAGCAAAGCCCTGGCATATTGGCAGAGTGTATTTGCAACACCACCGCAGACACTGGACGGGCTACTCGACAGGCCGAGGCACGTTGTTCAGGACTTTAATGGCGACTCAGTTGCTTTGACCCTGCCAAGGGCAGACACCGCGGCGTTTGAGGCGTTATGCCATGCTCACAATGCAACCCTGTATATGGGGCTGGTAGCACTGGTACAGCTGCTGTTGGCGCGGTTTGCCCAAGTGTATGAAGTAACGCTGGGTACACCCGTCGCAGGCAGGCCGGGCTCGCAATTTGACGAGGTTGTAGGGCCGTTTGTCAACACCATCGCATTGCGTCAGAGCATTGATCTCAAGCAGAATTTTCCGGAACTGTTGCTGCAGGTTCGTCGCCGGGTACTGGACGGTTTTCAACATCAGGACCTGGCATTCGATGCACTGGTGACCAATCTTGGTTTCGCAAAAGATCCCAGTCGCTCGCCACTTTATGACGCCATGATAGGCTTCAGCTCTGCTGACGACCTGACATTGAGTTTTGACAACAGTACCGGCCGTTCGCTGCGCATTCCAACCCGGTTCAGTAAAGTGGACCTGACATTTCATTTCGAGAAACAGACAGACGGTACGCTGCAGCTTGAGCTGGAATATGCCAGAGCAGTGCTGTCGGAGGCGAGTGTTCGCTGTTTAAGTGAAACATGGCGCTTACTCGCCTCGACACTGCCGCAGCAACAAAGCCTGGAATTATCGGCCCTGCCATTGCAGAGTGATAAAGAACGTCGCCGGCTGGTTGATGATGTCAATGCCACGGCGCGACCCTATCCGCAACAGTCCAGCCTTATTGACAGGTTTCGCGATGTGGTTAGAGATCACCCTGAAAAGATCGCGGTACATGCGGGTGAGATCAAGTTGAGCTATCGTGCCCTGGACAACCTGTCCGAACGGCTCAGCCAACAACTGTTAAAACATTCCGCGCATCAGCCAGGATGCCGCATTGCCCTGATGCTGGAAAAAGACGAACGTGCGCTGGTGGTCATGCTGGCTATTCTGAAAAGCGATGCTGTTTACGTACCACTTGCCGCCAATACACCGTTGGAGCGGGTTACCCAGGTCGCTACGACCGGTGAGGTGTCGCTACTGTTTGCTGAAAAAGATCGTCTGCGTGAGCTGCAGGGACTGGACGTGGCGTTGATTGATACGAATAAGCAGCTGTCAATTGATGCTTCGGCGACAACGTCTATACCGGAATCAGTGACGGTCGAAGTATCGCAACCCCGGGAGGATGCCGTCCTCCTGCCAGCCTATTTGATGTTTACTTCCGGCTCCACCGGTAAACCCAAAGGAACACTGATCGGGCAGCGCTCTGTGCTTCGGCTTGTATGCAACACCGATTACCATCAGGTACAGGTCAATGAACGCGTATTGCTGACCGGGTCCCTTGCTTTTGACGCAGCAACATTCGAAATCTGGGGGCCACTGCTCAATGCCGGTTGTGTCTGCATCCCGACGGGAACCACGCTATTGGAGGTGCACGAGTTCTCCGCGCTGGTGAATCACTATCAGGTTGATACCGCGTTTCTGACTACCGGGCTGTTTAATCAGCTGGTCGACAATAGTCCGGCAGCATTTGCCCGGTTGCAGACTGTGCTGACCGGTGGCGAAAAAGTGTCTGTCGGGCATATCAGAAAATTAATGCAGATGCATCCGGAATTGAACCTGTTGCATGTCTATGGGCCGACTGAAAATACCACCTTTTCCAGCTGGCATCGTATTAACGAAGATGATCTGAATCAGGCGACCATACCCATTGGTCGCCCCATCGCCAACAGTCGACTTTACTTGCTCGATCAGAATCTGCAGCCGGTGCCGGTCGGTGTACCTGGGGAAATCTACTGTGGCGGTGACGGTGTTGCGCTTGGTTATATTGACCAGGGCAATGGCGATGCAGTCAGCCAGTCAGATGCTTTTCTGGCTGACCCGTTTCTGCCTGCCGGGGAAGGGCGACTGTACCGCACCCGGGATCTGGCGAAGTGGAACCACAAGCGTGAGCTGGTGTTTCTGGGCCGGAACGACCGACAGATCAAGATACGCGGTTTCCGTGTTGAACTCAGCGAAGTGGAGTTTCATCTGCGTACCTTGCCCGATGTTACTGATGCCTTTGTTCAGGCACGAGGTGATGCTGGCAGTAGTGAACTGGTGGCATGGCTTGTTGTGTCTGCTGACACTCGCCTGTCCGTTGCAGGGGTTCGTGATGCCCTCAAGGACAGTGTGCCAAATTATATGCTGCCCGCAAAAGTAGTGGGTGTGGCGCGACTGCCGCTAAATGCCAGCGGCAAAGTGGACGTGAATGCCTTGCCGATGCCGGAGAATGCGGATGTTGACCACGCCACAACAGTCGAGGCCGGTAAGGAACAATTACACGGACAGGCCGAACTGGATATGGCAAAGATGTACGCCAGTGTTCTGGGTCTGTCATCGAATGCCATTGACCGCGATGTCAATTTCTTCTCCCTGGGTGGAGACTCCATACGTGCCATTCAACTGGTCTCGTTGGCGCGATCAGAAGGCTATCACTTCACATTGAAGGATATTTTTGCCTCGGAAACGCTTGCCGGGCTGGCTGCATCGGCAGCAAGGACAGCCACTGCCGTGATTGAGCCGGTGTTGCCGGTCGCACCATTGAGCCCGACTCTGCATTGGTGGCTTGAGCAATGCGGCAACGCGGCCGATCACTTTAATCTGTCCAGCGTATTCAGGGTCTCAACGCCGATAGACATGAAAGCGTTGCGCGCGACGCTGGATGTGCTGCTGGAACTGCATCCGGCATTACGGCTGACACTCGATCCGGCGTCGCAGCAACAACACCTGAGCGCTGATGGCCGTTATGTGCTACTGGAGGCTGAAGGTGGACAGTCGCGCCTGCATTGTTGGCAACAATTGCAAAAGTCCATCAGCCTGAAAGAGGGTGTTCTGCTGGCGGTCGGGGTAGCAACTGAGGCCGGGGAGTCCTATCTGGCGGTGGTGGTTCATCATATTGCTGCCGATGAGGTATCAGGTCGCCTGTTCACTGAGAATCTGCAGCGTGTGTACCATACGCATCTTGAAGGCACTGCAATGGCTCAGCGTGACAGCGCCTCCACGGCCGGTGTGCAACAGCCAATGCAGGAAGCGCTTGCCGTTACCAATTGGGCCGAGCAACTGAAAGCGACTGTAGCGCGTGGTGCAATGCAACAGGACCTTGGCTATTGGCAGGAAACCGTCAGACGCGGACGCGAGGTGCTTGCGCAGCAACAGCATCTGTTTGCTGACCCCCGGCAAACTCGTGGTCATTCAGTGCAGATGTTGCCGCGTGAAGAATCGCAAAGCGTGATGCAACTGGCGTCAACGCTGCTGCGTATGAAGCCGCAGGAATTTGTGTTGGCAGCGTTTGTTCAGGCCTGGCGAAGCGTGCTGGACAATGCAGACTGTCTGTTGTCTCTGGAAGGCCACGGCAGAGAGCAACTGGAGGGCCTGGGCAACTGCAGTTCCACTGTGGGCTGGTTCACGTCATTGTACCCGTTTGTATTCACCGGTTCGCCCGAGCCAGGTCTCGATTTGTACCGGGAAATAAAGGATTCTCTCCGGGCGCTGCCCGCCCGCGGCTTTAGTTATTTGCCGCTGCGATACTACTCAGGTCAGCAAACACAACAGAGCCTGACGCTCAGTCCGCAACTAAGCTTTAATTATCTCGGCGAGAGCATTGCTGCTGAGGACGCATGGCTACAACCGGCCGCCGAGCAGGCGGGGGATGATCATGGCGCTGCGGTGACTGAGCCTTTCAAGCTGGATGCTCTGGCACGTATCAGCAATGGTCAGTTCGAACTGACACTCCGAGGGCAGACACCGCTTCCTGCTCTTAGTCTGGATGCACTGACAGGCGCCTGGATGAACGAGCTGGTCACGCTTAACCAGCGCCTGCGGTCGGTGACCAGCGGTGCTACCGCCGATTATCACCTGTTGTCGCGCAGTGATTGCCTGGTTGCGTTTGAGTCCCTTGCCGAGCTTGACGCCACAATGTCAGAACTGAGTCTGCCCTCAATGGGTGTGGACGAAATATTACCATTGACTGGCATGCAGGCAGGGATGTGGTTGCATTGTGCTACTCACCCCACAGCCTATCAGGATCAGGTTTGTCTGCGATTACAGCAGTCAATTGACGAAATACAGTTTGCCTTGGCACTACAGGCCCTGGTCGCTGAGACTCAGGCTCTACGAACAGGATTTGTTCAGACCCGTCGCGGTGATTTGCTGCAGATTGTTCTGAAACAACGCGAAAATAATTATCAGTTTGTTGATGCTGAGGCATGGCATGAGCCTATAGAGGCAGGGCTGGAACAGTTACGTACCCGTTTGCGTGGCGCGCGGCGCGACCTGCTGCGTGATGCTCTGTTCAGTCTGACGCTGGTGCGTATCAATGCTGGCTGCTTTGAATTGATCATTGATTTTCATCACATTGCGATTGATGGCTGGACCAGTGCCTTGCTGCTGCAGCGTCTGGAGGCGCTGTATTTCGGCGACGCTGATCGGGGAGACAGTAATGCCGCGCGCGGTATGCGCGCGTGGTTTGAATGGCAGGAGCAGCAACCCGGCGATCAGGCAAGAGACTATTGGCAGGGGTTTCTGGGAGATTATCAGCGTCGCAGCGAAGTGCCTGTGCATTTGCCCAGAGTACCGGCCTCCGATCCGCAGCCAATGTTTGTTGAAAACCGTATCGGAGCGGCTTTGCATACCACATTGCTGAACTGGTGCGCACAACAGGGCGTCACACTCAATGCCGTGGTGCAGGCGCTGTGGGGCGTATTTCTGGGTCGTCTGACGGGGAGTGACGATATTGTTTTCGGTGCCACTGTTTCCGGACGCGATCGCGACCTGGAGGGCGTGGAGAATATAGCCGGAATGCTGATCAATACCTTGCCGGTTCGTGTCTGTCCCGGACAATCAGATTGTTTTGATGACTTGGTGCGCGAGACCGCACAGCAGTTTGCTGACAGTATGATGCACGGTCATCTGTCCCTGGCTGAATTACAGACGCTGACGCCGGCCAGAACAGGCCTGGTTACACATGCCCTGGTATTCGAGAATTACCCTGATAATGATGCCGCCGCAGCTAGATGGCAGTGGCAGCCGCAGGAAATATTCGATCCGATGCATTTTGAGTTTGGCTTGATAGTAGCGCCGCTTGCCGATGACCTCAGTTTTCGTATTGTTGCAGATGGCAGCCTCTATTTACGAGACAGACTGGAACAAATGGGCACCGATTTATGCACGCTGCTGAGTCAATTGCTTGATAACAAAAATTCCTACGCAGCGTTGACTGGCCCAAAAGTAAACGGCTGGACAGTGTCTGCAAATTTTACCGCGGACAGTCTCGTCGGTCTGCTTGAGTACCATGAACATATCGGTGGTGACTCGCGCTCGGTAACGCTATTGCCATACGACCAGAGTGTACAGGACCTGATCAATCCCGGGTCCAGGCTCAGGAGCATGCCGGCGAAAAACCATATTGTCTTATGGCGTCCTCCCGTTGATTCTGAGGGTTGCGTTGATGAAAGCAGTGCGCATGCACAGCTCGCTGAACTGGCCTCTGCAGTGGCGGCGTATGTGCATGACTTCCCTGACAGTTACCTGATTTTTGTGCCGTGTCCGTGGTCGGAAAATGACTGGGCGCTGTATCGCGAGTTTGCCAGCTTCGTAAAAGGGGCATTGAGCACGTTGCGAAATGCGGAAGTACTCAAGCTGGAAAATTTTGCTGAAACCTATGGCTTGCAACAGCCCTGCCATCCACCCGAGCTGATTTTTGGCGATATTCCCTATACCGAGGAATTTTTTGCTGCTCTTGCCAATCGTCTGGTACGAACGTGTGATCTGCGTAACCGGCCCCCGGTCAAAGTTTATGTGGTTGATGCGGACGACACACTGTGGGGCGGCATTGTGGGTGAGGACGGTCCCCTGGGTGTTCGTCTGGAATCTGTCCACGTCGATCTGCAGAAGAAGCTGATACAGGCACGCGCAGCGGGTGCCCTCATCTGTCTGGCAACCAAGAATAATGAAGACGATGTTCGAGCTGTTTTTGAGCAGCGCGACATGCCCTTGCGCTGGAACCATCTGACCAGGGTGCGTGCTGGTTGGGGGCTGAAGTCGGAGAGTATTCAGGCGCTGAGCGAAGACCTGTCCCTGGGGCTCGACAGTTTTGTGTTTATCGATGACAGCCCGCTGGAGTGCGAGCAGGTTCAATCGGCCTGCCCGGGCGTGTTGGTCATTCAGCTACCTGAAGCAGCAGAGCGCGAACCTTTTCTCAATCATCACTGGTTGCTCGATGCCCGCGCTGCTACGCGCGAAGATGCTGTCCGTTCGCAGATGTATGAAGAGGAGCTGCAACGTGTCGATGTGCGAAAGTCTGCCGGCAGTTATGCCGAATTCATTGCCTCGCTGTCTATCCACATTGATATCAGCCAGCCCGAACCTGCAGACATGCCGAGACTGGCGCAGCTGTCGCAGCGTACCAATCAATTCAATACAACCGGTGTGCGCTATTCAGAGACGCAGTTGTATGCGCTGTTGCAGGAACCGGACACCGATATCCGCTGTGTCAGAGTAACCGACAAATACGGTGATTACGGCCTCGCTGGCAGTATTCTGATCCGACGCGAGCCCGGGCTCTGGGTGGTGTCTGCGTTCATGCTCAGCTGCCGCGTGCTAGGGCGTGGGGTAGAACATGCGATCCTGCGCCAGCTGGCGCAGGAGGCTGAAGCCAATGGTGCCGACAGACTTCAGGTGGACTTCGCCAAACTGGCAAAAAATGCGCCTGCGCTCCAGTTCCTGACGGGTGTTGTCAGCGCCTCTGGTGATCAGGCACAGGCATTGTCACCGGAGGCATCAAAACGTCAATTTGTGTTGCCAGTGGCAGACAGTGGGAAATGGCAGTTAACTGCCGGTATAGCGAACAGCGAGGCGGGCGCTGGGGGTCATGCTATTCGACCACAGCCGGGAGAGCTGACAGCTGATCATGCCAGCTTCCAGGTGTCCGTCAGAGCATCAGCCTATTATCGTTATCTGGCCAGCACGTTGAGCTCCGGCTCGGCTATCATGCAAGAACTTCAGCGAAATCAGACAATACACAAAACTGGCAGTGCAGGTGGCGAAGCCGGCTTACGCACGCCGCCGACGACGCCAACCGAAGTGCTGCTGGCTGGTTTTTTTGTTGAGTTGCTGGGGCCAGCGGACGTTTGCCGGGAAGATTCGTTTCACGATCTGGGCGGGCACAGCCTTAAGGCCATGATGCTGTTATCGCGCATTGCTGCCAGCGTTGGCCTGATGCTGGATTTTCAGGACCTGTACGAACATCCAACGCTGGCTTCACTGGCCTCCCGGATCGATGAAAATACGAGTAATGCGGCTCCGGCCAATCCCGCGTCAACGTCGCTGCGGGCTTTGCCTGCCGCTGATAGTTACCCACTGTCGACCGGGCAGTCACGCTTATGGCTTGTAGACAGAATTCGCGGCGATGGACCCTCGCCTTTTCACATGCACGCCACGCTGACAGTGTCCGGGCGGCTGGATCGGCAGGTGCTGGACAACGCTCTGACATCGCTGTTTTATCGGCACGAAGCGTTGCGAACCTGTTTCCGTGAAAATGCCCGGGGTGACGTGCGACAGGTCGTCGTTTCTGTCAACGAACTGAATACGCGTGCTCACTGGTTTGATGAAGTGATCGTAGATGCGGAATTGAGTGAAAAAGCACAACATCAAAGCGCATTAAATTTCGACCTTGCAACGGCGCCGTTAATCCGGGTAGCAGTCGGTGAACTGGTGTCAGGGTGCCACGTTGTACTTATCACCATGCATCACATTATCAGTGACGGCTGGTCCATCGGTATTTTCTCGCGTGAACTCACCAGGCTCTATGAACATTTCAGTCAGGCCAGTGTGTCAGACACAGAGTCAACGCCCCCAATAGCCGACGCCGTACAGTTCCGCGATTTTGCCGTCTGGCAGCGTGAGTGGCTGCTGTCTGAGGCGGGCGAGCGTGCGACCCGGTTCTGGCGTCAGCACTTCGCACACCCAGTGACGGCTCTGCAATTGCCCGCAGCCGCGCCGCGACCGGCGATGAAACAAAGTATGGGGAACTCGGTCAGCATCGACATTGACGCGACACTCTGGACGGGCTTCAAGCGCTCGTTGTCGGGTCTTGGGGTCAGCGATTTCACGGGGCTGTTTGCTGCACTACAGCTGGTACTCGCCAGGCTTTCAGGTCAGCAGGATTTCTGTATTGGAACCGCCGTTGCAGGCAGGCGACATCCGCAACTGGAATCGGTGATCGGGTTTTTTGTTAACATCCTTCCGCTCAGAGCTACTCTGAACTTTGATGCATCGGTGTCGGATTTCTTGCAGTCGGTGGCTGCTGAAGTGAACGATTGCCTGTCGCATCAGGATGTGCCCTTCGACACCATTGTTGCCGGGCTCGATTTGCCCCGGGATCCGGGCAGGAGTCCGCTGTTTGATGTATTGCTGGTCATGCAGAACACTGAAATCGATGAGCTGAGATTTTGTGAACACATCGCAAATGTCTATCCGGTAGCGTCAACCACCAGCCAGTATGATCTTGGAATCAATGCCTTCCCGGGAGCAGACGGGACGTTGAAACTGCTTGCTGAATACGACAGCGTGATCTACTCAGCTGCTAATATTGAACTGATTCTGCGTTGTCTCCGACAGACTATGACAGCGCTCTCTGATGCACGCACAGAGGCACTGGCGGACCTTCCCTGGTTACATCACAGTGATATTTCCCGCGTACTGGGTTTTGAAGGTGAGCCGGGTTCGCAGGGCAATGCGGGTATTGAAGCTAAGCGAGTGGGAGCACCTGCAGTCTCGCTTCCTGCTATATTCAGGCGTTCAGTTGCAGATGCAAATGGCCGAATCCGGGATGGAAAGGAAGACTGGTCGTTCTGTGATCTTGAGAGGCAAATGGAGAGGCTGGCCGGCTCGCTGCGCCAATATCTGGCTGTTTTGCCGCCGAACAGAAAACAGGCCCATGTTGGTGTGATCGGAAAGCGCAGCGTACACAGCATCGCTGCCATGC
This sequence comes from Pseudohongiella acticola, assembly GCF_001758195.1. Taxonomy (NCBI): domain Bacteria; kingdom Pseudomonadati; phylum Pseudomonadota; class Gammaproteobacteria; order Pseudomonadales; family Pseudohongiellaceae; genus Pseudohongiella; species Pseudohongiella acticola. Next base: position 832,515 of record NZ_MASR01000001.1, on the reverse strand, counting down.
TCGGGACAATGGCGGCGGGCGCGGTCTATATACCGCTGGATCTGGGCAACCCGGTGGATAGACTACGTCTGATTGTCCAGGAAGCTGCAGTTGACCTTTTGCTGAGTACCGACGATGACGGTAACGCATTGGCTTGTGAACTACTGAGTGAAACCGCTCAGGATGGAATCGGGCACCTGACGTATAACGACATGATCATCGGCAGCGAAACAGCCAACGACCTGGCAGATGCGGCTGAGTTCAGGCCAGTCGCAGGCGATATCGCCTATATGATTTTTACTTCCGGTTCCACGGGAAAACCCAAAGGTGTTGAGGTGTCCCATGCTGCTTTCGCGGCCATGATAACGCAGCAGATACCGGCATTCGGGATAACGTCCGCCGATGTTTGCGGGCAATTCGCGGCGCTGTCTTTTGATGCATCGTTGTCTGAGATTTTTCTGGCACTGGGCACAGGCGCCTCGTTGGTTATCACGCCTGATTCGACGCGCGCAGACATGGACGCCTTCATGGCCTGGCTCAGGGACAATGCGGTCAGTGTGATGACGTTGCCACCGGTATTTCTACGAGCCCTCAACCAACAGCCACTGCATGGGCTACGTGTTCTGATAACGGCGGGTGAAGCTGCCATTGGCGCAGATCTGCGACATTACGCGACGTCAATGCGGGTACTGAATGCCTATGGGCCCACCGAAACGGCGGTCTGTGCCTCCGTTTATGAAGTCAATATAAGCGATGACTGGCCCTTCGGTGTACCGATCGGAAAACCCTTGCCAGGAAGCTTGCTCACCGTGCGTGATAACGCTGGCGCCCGAGTCCCTGTCGGTTGTGTCGGCGAGTTGTACATTGGCGGCTCAACGCTGGGTGAGGGGTATTTCAGGGCGCCGGAACTCAGTAAACAGAAATTCTGCACGCTTCCCGGTGATCCCAGGCAGCAGCGTTGGTACCGATCGGGAGACCTGGTGCGCTGGCGTGAAGATGGTCTGCTTGAATTCCTCGGACGAGTGGATGCGCAAATCAAGGTGCGCGGATATCGCATCGAGCCCGCCGAAATTGAATATGCAGCGCGCGGGATAGAGGGTGTTGGTGACGCCATAGCACTTGTACATCCACAACTGGGGCTAATTCTGGTGTGCCGATCAGTTTCGGAGTCGGTGACCAGCGATGCGGAGTTGAGATCAGAGATTCTGGCTGTACTGGGGCGTCAGTTACCGCGATATATGGTGCCAGGTGAAGTTCTTCTGCTGGATGGTTTTCCGCTGTCGTCAGCGGGTAAAGTGGACCGCACAAAATTGATCGCACTGGCTTCGGCTCGAAGTACAAGTGACGCCTCCCGGTACATTGGGCCGGATACGATTGCCGAACAGACTCTGGCACAAGCGTGGAAACGGGGACTAAAACTCGATCGTGTTGGCAAGTACGATGAGTTTTTTGCTCTGGGCGGGGATTCAATCAAGGCGCTCGAAGTGATCAATGCCTTGCGAGAGTCTGGATATAGCTGTGAGCTTCAGGCATTTTTTGCTCACCCGGTGCTGGCAGAGATGGCAGATTGTCTGACACCCTGGCAGGTCGATGCGCAGCATCAGCGGGCCCTTGTCGGTGATGTTGGTCTGTTGCCGGTGCAACGCTGGTTTTTGCACTCCAGAAATCGCGATGCCGCCGAACACTTTCATATCGTTGTTGCGTTGGACACGCCAGCCGATCTGAATGACGACTGGCTGGAAACAGCGGTGTCGACGCTGATGCGCAACCATGATTCGCTTCGCGTGAGCTTTTCCCAGGATAACGATGGCTGGCGACAGACCATTCACGAAACGTTGAACATGGATGATGTATTGTTGCATTTTCAGCGTACAGCATTAATGGAAACACCAGCAGAGCGAGAGGCAATTGAAACGCTGGCTTGCCGGCCGTTTGCGCTCGACATGGCGCCTCTGTGCCGTTTTGTGCTGGTTCGTGGGCCCGGGGGTGAAAGCGAATATCTGGTGCTGGCATTGCATCATCTCATCGCTGACTGGGTCTCGTTGCGGATACTGCTGACAGATCTCAATTCGCTGGCGCAGACCCTGACTGAGGGCAAGGGCAATCATTCTTTGGCCATCTCGCCGCCTGCGCCGCCGCATTTGCTGCGTGATCTTGCAGCGCAACGAGCAGCGGAACAGGTGTCTGAGACATCGGCCGGGTTGACTGATGCGACGCACCCTGAATATCTCAAGGCGGCGGCCACAATGACCTCACTGGCCCTGAACTGTGGTGTTCACCGCTCGCTGGAAACGCAGCATCTACAGATTCCAGCTGCTGAGCTGGCACGGCTGAGGGACTCTCTGCGCACCAGATCGACAGAGTCAGGTATTGAATTCAGACTGCAGGATTTGTTGTTGGCAGTCACGCTGGGCGAGCTGCGAGAATTATTGCCGATCGTTGAAGTACCCTTGCTTGTGGAAGGTCATGGTCGAGACGGGCAGCTGGACCTGGGGCGTCAGGTAGCCTGGCTGACTCGAGCGAGGCTGGTCAATGTCGACACCGGCTTGTTCGTCGGACCGGCTGCGTTGAAGCAGGCTAATCGTGTGCTGCACGTGAACGTCTCCGCTCAGCCTGACGTGTTTGCCTGTGTCGCGGCAGACGCTTCGCCGTGTCGCGCGCTGCCGGCGCTGGTGAGTTTCAACTACCTGGGGGAGTTTGCTAACAGCCCCGATGCGGACGCCCCGTTCAGATTGACTGACCGCGTCTTTGAAAAAGCAATGTCACCGGCATCACCGGTCGATGTGCCTCTGCACATAGAATGTTATATTGTAGATAATGTACTTGAAATACAGGTAGCATGGTCACCGGAGGTGTTTGCCTCCGAACCCATGCAGGCTTGCTGGGACAGGGTGCAGCGTCATTTAGCTGGCTTTTGATTTAATAACTAACAATAACTCAGTTAGGAGATATCATGAAAATCCGAATGCTCTTGGCAGGCCTCTGTCATCGTCTGAGGCCAGAAAACCGTGGTTCTTTATTCTTTGTTCTGGTCGCATTCTGGACTGCACTGATAGCTCAGATTGCCAGCGCTGACACCGTCGATGGTCGGGAAGTTCCGGAGTTTTCCAACGGCAGTATCCAGCTGCCGGAAATGGCTTTTGGAGGAAATCTGTACAGCATCGAGCTGACACTGGTTTCAACAGCCGGATCCGAGTTATTGCAGGTCACTGACTCTCGCCTGTTAGGGGCAGCAACCGACCCGGACACGTTTCATGATCATGCCGCGCGTTTCGCCGACGATACCTTGAATATTCCGGTCTTCAAAATGAATGATCGTTACTACGCTGTTGAGCTGAGCGCCGAGTTTTCCATCACCGGGGCGGCGCCGGTTTTCAGGCTAAAGAACCTCTGGCCAGTGACACCGGGCAAGCTCTCAGTTCCGATTGCCGGGCTGGATTATGTCTCCGGCAGTAAAACCGGCGTGACCGACTCTCAAGGCCGTTACTACCCGGTTGAAGGAAGTCAGACGTCTTTTAGCATCGGTGCAATGGCACTCGGAAACCCCGTTGCAGCCAGTCAGCAGAATGAAACAGCCTACGCGTCGCTGTTTTCGCAAGGGGAAAAAGACCCGGCATATGCCCGATCCTTGCGGGTGCTGGGTACACTGGATGCAGACAGCAATAGCGTCAATGGCATTCAGATCAGCTCTGCTATGAAACAGTCTGCATCGGCAGCGCTGGCCAGTATCAACCTGGCTTCAGGCAGCTTTGACAGCCAGTACAGTACCTTGACGGTGACGGCAAAAGGTGTAAACGCAGACGCCTCTTCCTATAGTGCGGCTTCAGCGGAGATCAATTTTCAGAAACTGGAAATTCAGAGTTATATGGCGGCCCGGTTGCAGCAAAAGTCCATTCCGGGCGTGTCGCTTTCGATAGAACTGCCTGATGGTCAGATATGGCACACGGCAGCGGGTGTAGCAGACACGCAGACAAAAGAAGCCATGACGCCGCAACACCAGTTTCGAATAGGCAGCTCTACCAAGTCGTTCACCGGCATGCTGATCATGCAGTTGGTCGATGAAGGCAAGCTGTCACTGGATCAGAAACTGGCCGAGTTCTTTCCGGGCAAATTCCCTGACGCAGATATCATTACCATTAAAATGCTGCTAAACCATACGGCTGGCATTTTTAGCTTTACCAATGAATTTCCAGACTTTGAACGGGCGTTTGGTGTCACCATGGATGTGGCGCCAAAAATGACTGACCTTTGGTTTGTTCGCTACATCGGAATGCCGGGTTTTGTCTACCAGCCGGGTGAACTGGTTGATATTGGCGCGTCCATTAACTCAGCATTCGCACGCAACAACGCCACGTCTGACAGGCCTTATCTGGTCAATGAGCCGGGCCAGCAATGGAACTACTCAAACACCCACTATGTCCTGCTTCAGGAGATAGCCGAAATGGTGACGCAGAATTCCTGGCAACATGAAATTCGCACCCGCTTTGTTGAGCCTCTGGGATTGACAGACACCATTGTGCCTGACCCGGGCGACCTGTTACTTGAAGGAACCTACGCGCGAGGTTATGTGAACTGGGCAGATAACCAGGGTCCGTTCGTCGCCGACTTGTTTGGTTTTCCGCACACGGATATAGAGCGATCGAATACCGACCCGGCATACACAATGGGATCCGGCGCGATCATTTCGACTGCGCCCGATCTGGTTAAATGGGCCAATGCCGTGATGGAAGGGCAACTATTGAGCTCAACAACACAGGCGCTCATGCGTGAGCCTTTCGAGGTAAACAGCGCCTTTGGCGAGGAAATAAACATGTTGCAGGGGGTTGTTCAGGATGTTGGGCTCAAAGTCTTCGGTCATCGTGGACAGATAGTTGGTTATGATGCGTCGTGGCAGTACCATTATCGCAATCCCAACGATGTTATCGGCACGGGTACGGCGATGGCGGTTCTGTTGAATCGAACGTTGCTGACGGAGACTAATGCCGATGGCAGTCCTCATATTTCTGACGTCAATGAAGTGATGCTGGAAGGCATTCTCGATATTCTTTACGGCGATCAGTAACAGATGGAAAGTCGGTTCTTTCGCACCAGGGATGGTTTCAGGCTGCACTATATCAGTCACCCTTGTGTCACATCAGACTGCGACAGTTATTGCATTCTGCTACACGGGTTTACCAATGATGCCCACGTCTGGGACACGATGGCCGATGTACTGCGTCGGCATCATCATGTAATTGCGCTGGATCAACGAGGACACGGCGACTCCGACTGGGATCCAGAGCATCGGTATTCGCACTGGCAGCTAGCCGATGATTTAGAGGATCTGCTGCAGGTTTTTGACGGCGCCCGAATACATGTGATCGGGCATTCTCTGGGCGCCAGAGTATCTATGCTGGCGCTCGAGTCGACCCGGATTGAGGTTGCCTCACTGACAATCGTCGATGCTGGTCCGGAGGTTAATCCGGACGCGGGCGAACGCCTGGTCAATGATGTCATGCAAATGCCCGCATATTATGCCGATAGTCAGGCTTATCTCGACTGTATGGCCCGGGTATATGTCATGGCCGATAGCAGTGTACTGGCCAATATGGCCCGGTTTAGCCTGCGGGTGACGCGGGGCAGGCTGACGGGCAAGACCGATCCGGCATTTACACCCGGTATCTGGCATAAAAATCCGGAATTCAGGCAGCGGCACAGGGAGAAAGGTGAGCTGAGCGACCAGATCTGGACAGCGCTGCGGTCGCTCGATTTGCCTGTTCATATTGTGCGGGGGCAGGCCTCGTCCATTCTTGAGTCGTCGCTGGCCCGGAGAATGATAGATGAGCTAAAGGGGCGGGGCGTACTCTCAATTGTGCCCAGGGCCGGGCATGCAGTCATGCTGGATAATCCGGTCAAAAGCACCGATCTGATCGCACAATTCATTCGCGACCTGGATCAGTCAGGAAGCCCGGCAGTATGGGCAGAGAAAGAGCTTGTATCCCTTGTCTGAATTGGCGATACTTGCGCAACACTCGGTGCAAAAAAGAATAAGCTAGACGATCATTCTGGCTTGCGCCATATGTCAAAAAGCAATCATGATGCAGTCCGCTGCGGCTCACCATTTACAGATAATCAGCAACCATTTGCAAGGAGTGTAACTTGACTACCAAGACTGAAACCCAAAGCGAATCCAAAAGCGAAACCCAGACTGATGCCGAGCTGGACGCACTGGCCATGGAGAAATCGGAACGCCTTGACAGAGCGTCGGCGATTATTGCCAACAAATGCAAATGGAGTGGTGCTGCCGGCTTCATCCCTGTTCCCTATCTTGATCTGGCGGGCCTTGCTGCAGTTCAGGTGAAGATGGTCAGTGAATTGACCAGCCTCTACGACAAAACTGTAAAGCAGGAAGCCATTAAGACTCTGGTAGGCACGTTGATGGGCACATTAACAACTGCCGGCCTGGCAGGCCCTGTTGCTTTCTCAACACTTAAAATTGTTCCTGGCCTGGGATCCATTGCCGGCGGCTTGAGTATGGGTGCGGTTGGTGCAGCGGCGACTTACGCAGTTGGTAAAGTATTCGTCAATCACTTCGAGGGTGGCGGCACTCTGGCGAACTTTGATACTGAAAAAGTAAAAGATGACCTCAAGAGTGCCTTTTCGTCCAAAGCCGCCAAGGCCTGATTCGACAGGTGAATAGAGGCTGGTGACTAAGCTGTGGAAACTGCATTGTGCTCTGCGCGATGCAGTTTAACATTGGTCGTAGACCTTGTTTGTTAAGAGAGCTTGTTAAGAGAGCTTTTTAAGAAAGCTTGTTGAGAAAGCTTGTTTAGACAGCTTGCTGAGTTTGCATGGAGTCTAGCTAATGTTGTTTGACCCTCTTCTACTAATGATTTATGTCCCGATTTGCGCTGTAGTCGGGTTCTTTGGGCGAAATCGTTCGGTCGGGTTTGCCGGCGTATTCACGTTTTCTCTGCTCGTATCTCCTCTGATTGTGTCGTTAGTGTTGCTGGTGACGTCTCCTGCCAAGACCAATGCGAGCGCCTGACTCAGAAGACCCATACAAAAATCCCGTGTCACTGTTGTTCGCAATAACTTTCCAAGAGAATGCACACCTGATGAAAACGCTCCGTCATGCTCCTTGCGCATTATTGCTGCTCTTCGTTGCCCACAATGTTTCCGCCCAGAACATTCTGTTTCGAGATCTGCCGGTTCCAGAGCAGTCGACCGGACCGCAAGGCAAAATGTTGGGGCCTCTGCATCTGGATGCTGATGTGATGGCAGGCGTTCTGACAACAAACAATGTCTACCGTGATGCAAGTCATCTCGGTTCTGACGCAACGCAGCTGGCACTGTCCAGTACCCTGACCTCCAGTTCTGAACGTCACCTCCTTATCGGCACGCTGGAGCATTACAGTCAGGACTTTCAGGATGATGCTTTCCAGGACATGGACCTGGATGCCACGACTGCCACTGTTTTCGGCCGCTTTGTCACGTCTGAACTGACCAATCTGCGCCTGTTGTTGATTAACGAAGAGGATATTCTCGGTAAATCGCAATCTGAGCAGCTTAATGGTTATACCAGCGGTGTGGAGCAGAATCAGCGCATAGAGGCGATCTTTGAGGTAGATAACTCGCGTTACTTTGCCAATGTCATGGCCCGTAATGACAATGTCGAGTCGAAGATAGATGCGGGGTTGCAACGAGATGCATTGAACCGGTCGGAGCGGGACTATATTTTGCTCGGTGGCCGTTATTTCGGTTGGGGCAGGGCCTTCGTGTTTGGTGGCACACAGTCAGTCAACTACGAGTCAAGCACGTCACCTGCTTTGTCTGAGCGCGATTCTGATGAGAATCGGTACGGCTTTGGTGCTGAATACCAGGTCGGCAGATTGTCCGGCGACGTTGATGTCTTTCGTTTTACTCAACGCTTCGACAGCGCGACCATTCCCGATATCGAAAATGCATGGGTGGGCAGCGGTACGTTGAATTATGCGTTCAGTGACAATTTGACGCTGCTGGTGGCGCTGCAAAGGGGTTTCCACGAAACCAATATTCCGAATGCCGGAGGTATTTTTGCTGAGGATGTCTTTGTTGGTGGGTCCTGGTCGCTGTCCCCAAATCTGTATCTGAGAATGGGGCCCAGCTACAACAGAACTGAGATTCACAACACGCCGGTAGTGCTCGATCGCTTTGAGCTGGATGCGGAACTTGGCTGGCAGATCAGTGCCAATTTCGACATGATGCTGACAGCCAACGTTTTTGAGCAGGAACCCGAGAATCCCGCTCTGTCAGCTTTTTTCAAGGCACAGCAGACCAATGCCACTCTCAGTATCCGCTACTCTCTGTGATGTTCAGTGCCGCGGAGTCGCTGTCTGATTTGTCCTGTCAGTTCCTGAATCGCTGGTGAGTCAGCGATTTCCTGCTGTTCAGCCAGCATGTCGGTCAGGATGTCCAGGGTAGTTAACGGGTTAGCCAGCACTGCCCGGAAGACAATGACCGGATCGCGATCGTACTTGACCGGATTGAGTCGCGTGCGCGATACAAACGAGCGGCCCAGCCCGCGTTGGGTCTTCTGCAGGCGCTTAGTCAAGCCGTTTAACAGCTCATTCACTTCTTTGCGTAAGTTTACTGGCGCAGCAAGCAAGGCCTGCTGAACGTCCGCCGGCGCGTAGCGATAGGTCAGGATGTTGAGCTCAGGTTCGCTGATTAACTCAAAGTCCGGATTGGCCTTGATCATGTCAGCGAACGCGCGCGCTTTCTCGATACCTTGATCAATCAGTAACTCGTAACCTTGTCGCCCGATAATCTGCAGGCCTGAATGCACCAGAATGGCCATGCCAGGTCGAGATCCTTCCACGGTATGACTGCCCAGATCCTTGGAGCCTTTACGTATGATGTATTCGGCGTGATGTTCAACGCTACTCAGGGTTTCAGGGTTGCGAAACACGCAAATCCCGGCGCCCATGGGCACGTACAGCTGCTTATGGGCATCAAGTGTCACTGAATCGGCGCGTTCGATACCTTTCAGTAAGGATCGGTACTTATCAGAAAACAGTGTCGGTCCACCCCAGGCAGAGTCGACGTGAAAGTGAATGCCTCGTTCGGCGGCGATATCAGCCATCGCATCCAGCGGATCGACATTGCCTGTTTCCGAGGTGCCGACAATACCCACGATCGCCATCACCTTAATATTCTGTTGTTTCAGTTCATCGCATTTGCGTGCCAGCAGGTCGGTTCGGATTTTGTTGTTGGCATCGGTTTCAATGCCAATCAGCGATCGGCGCCCAATACCAAGAATGTCGGCGGCCTTACCCAGAGAGTAGTGTCCCCGTTCCGACACCAGCACTGCCATGCCCTTGTAGCCGTAATGCTGCATGCCAGCCAGTAACCCGTCCTGACCCAGACCAGCGAAATCTCCCTGTGGTGCCAGCACATTGTTACGCGCCGCCCATAATGCGGTCAGATTGGCAATGGTGCCACCCGAGCAGAAGCTGCCCAGGGCATGGCCGCGATCATGCATCCAGCGCTGGTAGAAATCATCGTTCTGCTGATAAATCAGGTGGTGCACCATGCCGATTACCTGGCGCTCCATCGGCGTGAACGCCTTGGACGTCTCCACTTTAACCAGATTCTGATTCAGTGCCATCATGATGCGTGACAGCGGCAGCATGAAATAGGGCAGCGCTGATGTCATGTGGCCAACAAAGCTGGGCGCGGAAATATGCACAGACTGCGCTACAAGTTTGTCTAATACAAACTGGATCTGGTCCGATACAAAGGTAGGCTGCTCCGGAATATGGGGATCGGCGAAATCCCGTTCTATGTCGGCAAGATCTCGCTCTGCAGCGACGATATGCTGTTGCAGGAACCCGGCAAGGTTCTGTGAGATTGACTGATCGATCTGGCCGAGCGTCGAATCCGGGGCTTCCGGTACCGTGAAAATGCGGTACAGAGACTCAAGGCTGGCCTCGGCCAGTTTCTTGCTCGCGAGCTTGTTGCTGGTGTGCATATTGCTGGTCATTAGGGGCGCTCATCCAGACACGGGGTGCGCAGTATAGTGTAATTGCGGCAGTGATGGAAACGCTGGACGGAGTTGACAGGGTGCGTTGGCGCGGGCAAGATCAGTGGATAATGCCATTGGCGAACCGAGCTGTTGTCCGCGTAAAAGCCGGTATAACGCGATGGAGTATGCCATTTTCCAATTTTTCGATTGAATTCAGAGTTTTGTGAATTATGCTGATGATAAAAACAAGCCTGCATCGAATGGCGTTAGGGTGTTTTTTAGGCCTGCTGGGCTTGCTGATACAGTCGACGGAGCCGGTCCATGCCCAGTCCGAAGCTCTGCCCAGGCCAGCAGAACTGGAGCCTGCGATCCGTTTCTGGACCCGTATCTACACTGAAGTTGATACGGACAGCGGGTTTTTGCATGATGCCCGCAATCTGGCCGTGGTTTACCGCACGGTTGATTACAATCGCCGGGAGATTGAGCAATACCGAAGCCGGATAGTCGAGGACCTGAACATTCTGGCGACCGGTAAACGCAGCGGTCTTACTCTGACTCAACAGCAAACGCTGGATGCCTGGCCGGAAGGGGTCAGCGACGCCCAGTTGGCAGAAGCAGCCACCCGTGTACGATTTCAGCTGGGTCAGTCCGACCGGTTTGTGGCAGGCCTGATTCGTTCAGGCGCCTACCGCGAGCATATCACGCGGGTTGCCAGCGAACGCGGATTGCCGGTGGAGCTCGGTGCGCTGCCGCATGTTGAATCCTCGTTTCACCCTGGGGCGTACTCGCACGCCAATGCCGCTGGGATGTGGCAGTTCATAAGGGCCACGGGGCAACGTTTCATGCGCATCGACAATGTCGTGGATGAGCGTATGGACCCTTACGTCGCCACACATGCCGCCATGAGCCTGCTGGAATACAACTACAACCTGCTGGGGCAATGGCCACTGGCACTGACCGCATACAACCATGGCGCGGGCGGGCTGGCACGAGCGGTACGTGAAGTGGGCAGTGACCAGATCGAAGATATCATCGCCAACTATAACGGCCGCGCATTCGGTTTTGCTTCACGCAATTTCTATCCCCAATTTCTCGCGGTTCTGGATGTGGAACGACGGGCTCAGGCTTTGTTCGGCCTTCTGCATCTGGATTCCGCACCGCAATACGATGAGTTCGAACTGGACGCTTACATTGAGGCTGACACATTGGCTGCAACCCTGGGTGTCACGCTGGATCAGCTTCGTTTTGATAACCCGGCGCTGCGTCCGGTGGTATGGCAGGGTGGCAAACGCATTCCACGCGGTTACACGGTCAAAATTCAGCGCAACTCAATCAATGCACCGCTGGCTACGCTGATAGGCAGGGTGCCGGCCGGGCAAATGTTTGCCTATCAGACGCCGGATGTGAATTATGTCGTGCAACGGGGCGACAGTCTGTCGGCGATTGCCGGTCGTTTTGACACCTCGGTAGGGCAGCTGGTATCTCTGAATCAGCTCGACAATCAGCATCGCATACAGATCGGCCAGACGCTGCTGTTGCCGCACGATACCAGCATGGTAACTCAGACCCTAGCGTCGGGCAGCGCCGAGTCGGCAGCGCCAGAAGTTGTTGCTGCGGTTGTAAGCACCGGCGACAGCTACAGTGTCAGGGCAGGTGATACCGTGTCACGGATCGCGGCCCGTCTTGGCGTCAGTGAGTCGGACCTTCTCCGGCTGAACGGTATTACAGACCCGCATCGTATTTATGCTGGACAGGCACTTCGTATACCGACAGGCGATGAGGCGCAGTTAATGTCAGTGGCTTACACATCTGCTGTGGATCAGCAGGTGACGGCGGAGCCCGTGGTCATGGAGGATACCGATGAGTCTGCGCGCGACCTGGTGGGGCCGCCTGAATATGATGCCGAAATTCATGGCGATCGTCTGGCACTGCAGGCAATGTCCGAAGAAGTAGCGGATGACCTGGCAGTGGAGCCGGATTTGAGCGTCAGTGCGAGTAATGAACTGGCAATACGTGCGCTGTCTGCGGATCCATCAGACTATTCGGTGGCGGGCAACGGTACTGCTGAAATTCAGGCGTCGGAAACGCTGGGTCATTTTGCAGATTGGCTGAATATTTCGACGCAGTCGCTGCGTGACCTGAATCGGCTGAGCTTTAATCAGCCCCTGATTATCGGTGAGAGACTGCAGCTGGATTTTGGTGAAGTCAATCAGGAGGAGTTTGAGTTGCGTCGGCGGCAGTTCCATGTCGCGCAGCAGGAGAACTTCTTCCGCAACTACCGTATCCAGGATCTGGCGCGACATGAGCTGGCGGCGAACGAAAATATCGCCAGCATCGCGCGGCAGCGATATTCGGTACCGTTGTGGCTGCTACGGCAGTACAACCCGGGGCTGGATTTTAGTCGCGTGCGTGTCGGTCAGGAAATTGTTTTCCCGATTGTCTCCCGCGACGACGATGCCTGATGATCCCGCGCCTCGTCAGAATCTGGCACGAGTCAGTCGGGTTTGGTTAACTTATGGAGGAGCGTTGACAACCCTTGGATGGTTGTCACCGAGCCCCCCATGGATGGGTTCACGGGCGTCTCCGGAATAAGTTAACCAAACTCGGCTGACGACCCTATCGAAATGTGCACCTTGCTTACCTGCCCAACCTCAATCGCGGATATCGTCTATTGCGTCGGCCAGCAGTGAAACGGACAGGGCGTAGCGGAAGGCTGGGTTGTAGCGCATGACAGAGCAGAAGTTTCGGTAGACCAGATAACCCTTGTCGTCACCTTCGTCACCAATGATCAACGCTGCCGGCAGATCGCGGGTAGGCAGATTGCTGCCATCGGCCCGACGCACACCCAGCTGTTGCCAGTCACTGAGAGGTCGCCAGGCGCCCATGCTCTGGAATGACCGGCATTGGGCTTCCGGTGTCATACCCACCTCCTGTGGCGCCGGCAAGGACTGCTCTCCGCCTGAAGGCAGACTGACTTCGCGGCCCCAGGTCTGATCATCACGCCAGCCCGTAGAGCTCAGATAATTCGCTACTGATGCAATTACGTCTGGCCCCATGGTCCACAGATCGATGCGACCATCGCCGTCATGGTCCACCGCCAGTCGCAGAAAGCTGCTCGGGGTAAACTGGACAATGCCCAGCGCACCAGCCCAGGAGCTTTTCATCATGTCCGGTGTGGCATAACCCTTGTCGATGATTTCCAGTGCCGCGTACAGCTCATTACGGAACATCTCGCCACGGCGGCCATCAAAGGCCAGCGTTGCAATAACGCTGAACAGCGGTTCGGTGATCGGGAAACTGCCGTAGTTACTCTCCAGGCCCAGAATTGCCACCACAAAACGGTGCTGCACTCCGTATTGCGCTGAAACCTCACGAATCATGTCGCCGTGCTCTTCCATCAACTCCTTGCCCGCTTCTATACGGGAGGGATTAACGCGGCGCAGATAGCGTTCATAAGTATTGACGAACTCCGCCTGACTGCGGTCGGCCTGCACCACCTGACGCTGTTGCTGGATTTCAGGCAGCACGCTATCCAGAGTGCTGGCGCTGATGCCTCGTGCCAGTGCATCGTCACGAAAATCAGCCAGCCAGCTCTGGAAAGCCGCGTCATTGTTTTCGCCTTCTGCGTCCTGCGCTGAAAGAGTCAATGGCAGTGACAGCATGCCGAGCAGGACAAAAAGGTTTTTAACGTGTGATAGCCGCATGCGTACTCCCGAGTCTGTTGGAACCCACAGATTCATGTTTGATAATGGCAATAATTGTAAATTCGATAGCCGTAACGGCGGTAACTTTAGCGCGTAGGCTCAAATGCGACAAGCGTTTTCAGGGCGCAAGCAACCTTGTCATCACCTCCGCCCAGGGCTCACGCATTACATCGGTGCTGAACTGACTGACATCGATCGCTGGCGGGCGCACTGCCAGGTGTTGCCATTGCCCGTGCCAGGTGATGATTTTTTCGCAGGCAGCAGCAGCCTGTTCTGACAATGCGCAGCCGGATACGTCATACAGGTAGTCAGCATCAATGTACTCTGGATAGGCCAGCGCAGCCGGTGCCAGTGGTATACAACCCAGTGCCATCGCCTCCAGTATCGACAGCCCCTGAAAGTCATGCAATGCCGTGGACAACACGATATCGGACTGCGTCAGGGTTTGTTCATACTCTTTTCGCGACGGTAACCATTTATCGATCCCCGGTGCTATGTCGAACTCAGTGTAGTGCTGTGCCAGTAAGGTCCGGATTCGACTGAACTCCTCAGGCTCATTGCGGAACCGCTGTCCCAGCAGATGCAGGCGAAACGACAGCCCTTGGCTAACCAGCCTCTGAACGATGGCCAGCAGCAGCGCCGGTCCTTTGTCGTATTCATGGCGATGATTCCATACAATTTGCAGGGTATCGTTCTTGCCTGGCAAGTGCCTGGTGTCATTATTTTGGTTGGCGTTTTCAGGAAAGAGTCGGTCCGGCAAGGGCACTGCAAGCACCGATGATCTTGCCCGCAATTGCTGCATCAATCCGTCGGGGACGTGGTCTGGCAGTTTTGTTAACAGTTTTTCCAATCCGTCAAAGAAGCTGCGCTGATTCCAGTGGCTGTTGAATGCAATATGGTCAGCACACAGAGCGGTGTAGAGGCTCAGAACCTGGGCATTGACTTTGTTGCTCTGGTCGTTGGTCTGCTTTGCATTCGGATGTCCAGCTGTCAGATCGGGCGCTTGCGTCGCTGCAGGATGGGCTGGAGGGCTGGGTGGCGTGTTTGTGGGATAACCAAACTGATTCTCATGAAAATAAACCAGCGTCGGCAAACATGTCAGTTCTGGCACAAACCCTCGAAGGCTGCTCAAATCGGTCAGCGATGTCACGATTAGCAGGTCATAGTTGTCAGTCAAGGTCTGCCGGTGGTTAAATGCCCAGCTCAGACTATTGCCACGAACGCGCCAGGCAAAGTGTCGCGGCGGCAGACTGAGACAGGTCCAGTGGTCATCGGGAAACATGTCACACAAGGTGTGTCGCCACTGCTGATGACTATGGGCATCATAGGCACTCAACAGAAGAATGCGGCGCGCCGTGGCTTTGCCTGCCTCGGTTGTGGTGGTTGAGTGTTTGGATGAGCGTGTGGATGAGTAGTTGGTTGACATGGGGTTGACCACTGACAGCTAAGGATTCGGAGAACCTATGCAATCTAATGACGATCGGCTGTTGGGTCAATTGCCGCAGACCCTGATCAGTCGTCTGCCCGAGCGGGTCAGTGATGCCCTGTTACAGCATGCCCGGGACAATGCAGCGTCGGCTGCCGTGCGCGACCATCTTGGTCGAGCACTAAATTATGGTCAACTCGCTGACGCCGTGCGTGATGCGCAACAGCAACTACATGACGCAGGCGTCAGTGCCGGTGACCGGGTCATGCTGGTGAATGAAAATTGTGTGCCACTGGTTGTAGTCATACTGGCGTTGAGTGAACTGTCCGCCTGGCCGGTCGTGGTCAATGCGCGCATGGCAGAGGCGGAACTGGATCGCATTCGGCTGCATTGCGAACCCCGTCTGGTGTTGTATTTTCTTGATTCCGCCGCCGCAGCTGAGCGCTGGCAGCCCTACCGTGATCTGGACAACAGCGCCCAGCTGATGCTGGGTGCAGGTCAGGTAGGCGTTCGTTATCTGTCGGTCGACGTCAGGCCGGAGGAAAACAGTCTGATTGACGCTGGTGTATTTACCCTGATTTACACCACTGGCACCACCGGAGATCCCAAAGGGGTCATGCTCACACACCGCAATGTGCTCTATGTGGCTGCCGTCAGCAGTGCTCTGCGCGGATTGCGAGCCAGCGATCGGGTTTATCTGGTGTTGCCGGTATCGCATGTGTTTGGACTGGCGGCGGTGTTACTGGCGTCGGTTTACGTTGGTGCCGAGTTGGTGCTGGCCGATCGTTTTGAGCCCGCAACCGCCATGGTCACCATGCGTGAACAGGGCATCACCGGTTTGTTCGGTGTACCGGCAATGTTTGCCAGACTGGCGGACTTTGCTCGCGCGCAGGGGCTGACATCATCGGATATGCCGGCTTTGCGATTTATGTACAGTGGCGGCGCGCCGCTTGACCCTGCGATCAAGGAAAAAACTGAAACCCTGTTTGCCATGCCACTGCTCAATGCCTATGGCATGACCGAGAGCGGGCCCACCATCTGTCAGGTGCGATATAACGAACCGTTATCGTCTTGCAGTGTCGGGCGCTTGCTGCCCGGGCTGGAGTCGCGACTGCTGGGTGTTGATGGTGAACCGGTGGCAGCAGGTGAGGTTGGAGAACTGCACATCCGGGGGCCCAATATCATGCTGGGCTACTATCGCAATCCGCAGGCGACAGCCGCAGCGCTGGATTCAGAGGGTTACCTGAACACAGGAGACCTGGTGCGGCTGGATAGCGCCGGCAATGTTCATATCGCCGGACGCAGCAAAGAGCTTATTATTCACTCCGGGTTCAATGTTTATCCGCCGGAGGTGGAAGGGGTTATCTCCAAACACCCGGGAGTGCTATTGTGTGCTGTGGTTGGACAACAGCAGGAAGGCAATGAAGAAGTCGTCGCCTGGGTGCAGCGTGCTGCCGACAGCGACCTGACGGAAGCTGAGCTGCAGGCCTTCATCAAGCCTCTGCTCACCGCGTACAAACGCCCGTCACGAATCCTGTTTATGGAGCAGTTGCCAACGGCACCGTCAGGCAAGGTGCTGAAACACAAGCTGAAATGACACTAGCTAACGGAGAGCAGGTTAATGATCAAATTGTACGGGTTTCCCATCAGTAACTATTACAATATGGTGAAGATGACATTGCTGGAAAAAGGCATGGCATTTGAAGAAGTAATGGTGCGCCCCTCGCAGGAGTCGGAATACCTGTCCTGCAGCCCGATGGGTAAAGTACCTTGTCTGGAAACCGACCAGGGGTTTTTGACAGAAACCGAGGTGATCATCAATTACCTGCATGATCTTGGGCAGGGTCCGTCGTTTTATCCCGATGACCCGTTTGAAAAAGCGAAGATCAGGGAATTGATTCGTTATCTGGAGCTGTATATCGAATTGCCAGCGCGGCGACTGTACGGGGATGTCTTCTTTGGCAAGCCGGCCAGTGATACAGAAAAGCAATCCGTACGTAAAGAGTTGGAGAAAGGCTTTGCCGCCTTGCGTCGTCTGGCTGACTACTCGCCCTATATCGGCGGTGACACCATGACTTATGCAGATTTTTATTTCCTGTTCAGTGTCGGCCTGGTGACCCGGGTGACCAAAAAAGCACTGGACTGGGATGTGTTCAGCACCGAGCCCGGCATTCGGGAACTGTTGGTCTTGCTGGAACAGCGTGATAGCGTTGTTGCCATCAGGGAGGCCCAGAACGCGCCGATGTAAGCTTTCTGCAGGGCAATACAATAAAAAGCGAGGCTACCGATGATCCCGAGTCCTGCCAGCACCGTCGTATTGGTGCGAGAAGCAGAGAACGATATTGAAACGCTGCTGTTGTTGCGGAACAGTAAATTGACGTTCGAAGGCGGTGCCTGGGTGTTTCCTGGCGGCAAGGTAGACCCTGACGACTACCCGGAACAGGGCGCCGCCAACGAAGCTGCAGCGTCCGATTCTGTGCAACAGGCGTATCATGCCGCCGTCAACGCCGCCATACGCGAAACCCGGGAAGAGGCCGGGTTAGACATCAATTCGTCCGAGTTGATCCATATTGCACACTGGACCACGCCATTGGGTTTACCCCGACGCTATGCCACCTGGTTCTTTCTGTGTCCGTTGCAGACGTCGGTTGAGATTGTGGTGGATGATGACGAAATACTGGACTATCAGTGGTTGACCCCACGCATGGCACTGGCGCTGCATGAGGCCGGCACGATTCGCCTGCCAAAACCGACGTCACACACGCTGCAGAGCATTGCTCATTATAATTCGGTCACCCGTTTGTGTGCCGACATGCGGCAAATGGATGTTCATGTTTTCCCTGAGAATTCCGATTACTATCAACCGGTTAGCGGCCCCGTGACGGGGCGCAGAAGCGACTGTTGAAGTCGCTCAGAGGCACCGCTCAGGGATAACCGTTGTTCAGGTCGATCCGAGCGGTAACGGGGACGGATACGCTTGCGTTGTCCCGTCGCTTAATGGGATAGTTAGATTGGAAGTAAGGTTAAAAGTCAGAAGAAAGGCGATACCAGATCAACAGCCAGGGAATGCTCACGGAATGAGCGACTGCATGCACTATCGTTGACTCAAACACGAACAGCAGAGCCGCCTATGTCGTTGTCCAGACCGGAACCAACCACAATCGAAAAGTTACGCGCGACCCTGTCCACGGTCCGCAGGCGGCGGCGCCTGCTCAGCATGTTGCACCAGACCAGCCTCATGCTGATCGGAATGGCGGTGTTGTTGCTGACACTGAGTGTGGTCAGCCTGTGGCTGCCTTCTTCATCCCTTCTGCAAATTCTGTTGTTTACCTGTTTCGGAGCCATCGCTACGGCTCTGCTCTGGCGATACGTGGCGGCCCTGCGGCGACTGCGTGCAGACGACAGGCAACTTGCGAGTTTCGTTGAATCCCGGATGCCGGATCTGGAGCAGCGCCTATTGACGTCGCTGGAATTCTCCGGCGACGAAAGGGCAGCGGCCGATGCCGGGGTGTCAGCTCAGTTTGTCAGGCAACTGTGGAGTGATGCCGACGTTTATCTGGCGGCTCAACAGCAACAACTGGCTCAAGTGTCCGATGTGCGCCTGCCGTTACTCTCGGTTGCCACCGCTGGCGCTGTTGCGCTGGTTACTCTGATTGCCTTTATCAGCTCCGATGCGCTGCTGCGTGCAGGAAGTCAGTTGCTGTGGCCGTTCAAAGCAGGGCAGCAGCAGACCCCGCTGGTCGTTGATAGCAACACACACACACCCGCAGAAATGAATATTGTCGTTGAACCGGGTGATATCCGGTTGCAGCGTGGTCGCGACGCAACAATCACTGTGCGTATCGAGAATGCCTCGCCGGCCGACGTCAGTCTGCGACTGCAGACCGACCAGTTGAACTGGTACGACGTATCCATGCGCCGTGACGGGTCCGGCAGTGATGGCGCAGCCTTCAGTTACTACATGCCATCTGTTGACGACGATACCCGGTATTACGTCAGTGTTGAACATGAGGGAGAGCAGCGGAGCAGGCAGTACAGTATCAGTCTTTATGACCTGCCGCGTGCAGAGCAGATTGATGTCGCCTATGCCTTTCCTGAGTACACCGGCATTGAGAACTATGACGAGGAAGACGCGGGTGACATGGTGGTACCGGAAGGCACGCAGGTCACTCTGGACCTGTCTTTTAATAAAGCTGTGCAACAGGCGCAGATTGTTTTTGATGATGACGTGGCGCAGCCCGTCAGTGTTGACGGTGCCCGTGGCACGGCGACGTTCACGGTAGCTGCGGATACTACCTACCGGATAATTGCGACAGATTTCGATAACCTGGCTACCGAAGATCCGGATGTGTTTTTTATTCGCGCCATTGAAGACCAGGCACCTGAACTCGCCCTGCACAGTCCGGGCCGTGATCAGGATGTGATGCCGCTGGAAGAAGTGGTACTGGAAATCGAGGCCAGTGACGATTATGGCCTGAGCCAGTTCATGCTGCACTACAGTGTGGTAGGCCGTGACGAAGTTGCTGTGGACTTTCTGCCGGAAGAGCAGACGCGCACTGTTGCCGGCAACCAGATGATTTACATGGAAGACCTGAGTGTGCAGCCTGGTGACTTTATCAGTTACTACATGACGCTGGCTGATAATAATGACCTGAGTGGCGCCCAGTCTGTGGTGTCGGATATCTACTTTCTGCAGGTGGTGCCCACGGATCAGGAATTTCGTCGCGCCAGCGGTGGCGGCCAGCAGGGCGGCGGAGGTGGCGGTGGCGGTGGCGACAGCAGTGCGCTGGTGACGCTGCAGAAAGACATTATCTCTGCGACCTGGCGCCTTCGACAACAGCAGATGGAGCTGGAGCCGCAACAGTTCGCCGATGATGTGTCGGTGATTGCCGAGTCTCAGCGCGACGCCGTAGAGCGGGCAGGCATGTCAATTGACCGCCTTGCCGAGCGTATCGACTTTGCCGATGACACCTATGCCAACGCCGTAAACTATCTGCAGAACGCCATAACACAGATGGAACTGGCGGCCGCGGAGTTGGACGGAGCTGCGCTGACCAGTGCCATGGCCCCCGAGCAGCAGGCCTTGCAACTGGTGTTGCGAGCCGAAGCGGAAATCAATCGTACCGATGTCAATTTTCAGCGCACTGCCGGCGGCGGTGGCGGCGGGGGGGCTCAGCAGGAGCGTGAGGACCTGCAGGAGCTGTTTGATATGGAGATGGGGCAGAACGAGAATCGCTACGAAACGCCGCGGCAGGCCAGTGCAGGCCAGAATAACAGCGAAGAAGCCAGTCGTCTGGAAGAACTTGCCCGCCGTCAGGAAAGTCTGACCCGTGCCCAGCGTGATTTGTCGCGACGCATGGACGCGCTGGACGAAGAACAGCGGCGTCGGGAACTGGAAAGATTGCGTCGAGAGCAGGAGCAGTTGAGCAACGAACTCGCACAACTGGATCAGCAGATGTCGCGAGGCCAGCCACAGGGGCAACAACAGGGACAATCAGGTTCGCCACAGCAGAGTCAGATGCAGCGTGCACTCGAACAGATGCAACAGGCGGCGCAGGCGGATACGCCCGCTCAGGCGGCCGCGCGCAGTCAGCGCGCCCTGGAAACCCTGCGCGAGCAACAGCGGCAGATGCAACAGCAACCGGCAAACTCAGCCAATCAACTGGCACAGAACCTTTCGCAACGTGGGCAACAGTTGGCGCAGCAGCAACGCCAGTTGCAGCAAGAGTTGGCACAGCTCAGCCGTGAACAGGGTGTTGGCCAGTCGCGGGAGGCAGCCAGCAGTAATGAAGATGTTGAGTCCCTGCTGAATCAACAGCAGCGTAACCGCCAGGAACTGGAAGAGCTCGAACGTATGCTGCGCGCTGTCATCGCGAGGGCAGGCAACGATGAGCAACAATTGTTGTCGCAGGCGCAGCGGGCCAGTCGTGCGGTACGCCCTCTGCGTGAACAGATGGACACCAGTAACCGGGTGTTACGTAACGGCATGGTCAATCTGGCCGTCGATATTGAACGGGAAATTTCCGATTCACTGGGTGAGTTCAGCCAGAACCTGCAGGCCCTGGATCCAGGCAGTCAATCAGACAGTGAGTCGGGGACCGATGCTCTGATGCAGGCGGCGGCTGATGCCAGCGCGTTGCGCGAGCAACTGGAATCACTGCAGCAGGAGATCGACGCGCGAGCGGCAGGTGCGTCAGGTGAAGAGTCTATTGCACAACTGCGCGAACGCTTGTCGCGCTCACAAGCGCTGGCCAATCAGCTCACGCAACAGCTGGACAATGCTCAACAGGGCGAGCAAAGCCCGCAGCAACGTGGTCAACAGGTGGCCGGTCAGCCACAGGGGCAGCAGTCAGGGCAACCGGGGCAACAGGGCCCACAACCGGGCCAGCAAGGACAGCAAGGCCAGCAAGGACAGCAAGGACAGCAACCAGGCCAACGCACGGGTGCCGGTGGCCAGTTGACCGCAGACGGCCGTGGGCGCGGAGGCATCCCGGAGCCTGGCGAAGCGGCATTGTGGGGCAACGCCCGTTCCATCAGTTCCGATATCACCCAGCAATCGCTGGAAGCATTCATGAACCAGCCTGAATTACTGCGTGGGTTACTGCAACCGCTTCTGGAACTTGAAAGTGACCTGCGCGCGCGCGCCGAGCTGGCGCAGATTACCCGCCGACTTTACGCTGTATCGGAGGAAGACATTCCGGATCAGTATCGACGTCTGGTTGAGGCTTATTATCGGGCATTGTCAGAGAACAGGAGCGCAGTTGAAGCAGTTGAATAACTGAGTCAGCACCACAACAATGAGTTTTTTTCCAGACGCCAGTACCATACAAGCAATCCAGAACGGACAGTTTTCGTTTGCCTATGGTCCACATCCCCTGCTGGCGATATTGCTCTTCCTGGTGCTACCGGCACTGGTGTGGTTGTTGTATCGCAGCACCACACGGCCGCTGAGCCCGCGTTGGAAAGCATTGCTGATTGCATTGCGATCTCTCATCGCCATGATTCTCTTATTCATGTTATTGCGCCCGGTTATCACCACCTGGCAAGTGGAACCGCAGGAAACCTATCTGGCGGTGCTGGTCGACGATTCCCAGAGCATGCAGATTACTGATCTGGAGGGTCAGCAGCGGCGGCTGGATGTCATCACCGAACAACTGTATGGCGATGATGGTATTCTGGCGCCTCTGTCCGAGCGTTATCAGGTTCGCACCTTTGCTTTCAGTGATCAGGTACGAAGGATTTCCGATGCTTCCGAGTTATCTGCCGAGGGCAATGCATCCGGCCTCGACCAGGCCCTGACCCAGGTCAGGGAACAGCTTGGTGGTTTGCCATTAAGCGCTGTCGTCCTGATAAGCGACGGGGCCGATAATGCCGACGCGGACCCGCTGCTCAGTGCACGTGAGTTTGGCGCTGATCAGGTCCCCATATTTACGGTTGGCGCCGGACAGACGCAGATACCGCTTGATATAGGCATTACCGACGTCAGCGCCGCCAGCACGATTCTGGACAACACCGTCTTTGATGTTCAGGTCAATCTGGCACAGCAGGGCTTTGCCGGCCGTCCGGTGCGGCTACGGATAATGGATGGCGAGACTGAAGTTGCCGCGCAGTCCATCGTGCTGGGACCCGACGGCAGCAGCCGACGCTACGAACTGGAGGTGTCACCGGAGCGGCGTGAGCCCATTCTTTATGAATTGCAGGTTGATGAACTGGACGAAGAAATCATCCTGCAAAACAACCGTTATCAGTTTCTGGTCGACAACAGTGAACGGCCGCCATTGAACATTCTGTATGTTGACGGACATCCGCGTAATGAATTCAAATTCATCCGGCGTGCCGCCGAAGGCGATGAAAGTCTGCGTCTGGCTTCATACCTGCAGACTGGTCCCGGGCGTTTCTATCGGCAGGGGATCAACACACCAACCGAGCTGAGTGACGGTTTTCCCGCGTCGGCAGAGGAGCTGTTCAAGTACGATGCGGTGGTCATGGGCGATATTGGCCGCGAGTTTTTTAGCGACGCTCAATTGACCCTGTTGCAGGACTTTGTTGCCGAGCGCGGCGGCGGTGTGTTGATGGCCGGTATGCTGGATGATGCACTGGCAGATTCCGTGCTGGGCGACATTCTGCCGGTGACCCCGGTCAGAAGCGAAACCTTGCCAGCATTTCTGCAAGGCGGGCTTCGACGCGGCAATCATGCCACCGGTGAGTTGTTCGCCCCGCGTCTGACGTCGGCGGGCGAATTTTCACCCTTACTGCGGTTGGATAGCGATGACGCCGTCAATCGGCGACTCTGGAGTGAGCTTCCAGCGTTACAGGGCATTTATGTCACCGGCCGGCCCAAGCCAGGTGCCAGTGTGTTACTGGAACATCCCAGTCTGCAGTATCAGAATCAGGCGGTACCCCTGATGGCGACTCAGCGCTACGGCAGTGGCCGCAGTATGGCACTGACAACCGCCAGTACCTGGCGCTGGCAGATGCTGATGTCTTCGGAAGATGATTCGCATCAACGGATCTGGCGTCAGAGCTTGCGCTGGCTGGCCCAGGATGCGCCGGCACGCGTGAGTATCTCGTTCGACAGGCAATTCTATAATGCAGGTGATGAGGTTGTTGTCAGCGCTACGGTACTTGATGCCGAATACGAACCCGACAACAATGCCCTGCTGTATCTGCAACGCACTGACCCAATGGGCGATGTCAGCGACGTTGCCATGACCTGGGACATTGACGACAACGGCGTTTATCGCAGTCGTTTTAACGCGGATGCCGAAGGTATCCACCGTGTGCTGGTGGATGTCGCCAGCGCCGCCGGCACGGGTATCGAGACCGAGAAGCAGGCGGCTTTTGTGGTGACACCCTCGCTGCGTGAATACAACAACGCTGGACTGGACAGCGCCATGCTCAGCCGTATTGCCGATGCCAGTGGGGGGCGCTATTACGATTTGCCGCAAATTCGCCAACTGGTCAATGATATCGAGCACGTGCCAGGTGCCTTTTCCAGAGAAGTGCAGGAGGATCTGTGGGATTTGCCTTTCCTGCTTGCGCTGCTGATTGTGCTGATGAGTCTGGACTGGATGGCGCGACGTTACCGGGGGTTGTCATGAGCAGGTTCGCCCGGGCGGCGTGGCTGATAACACTGATGTCCTTGCCTGGACTGGCACCGCAGGCGCAGTTGCCAGCAGATGAAGGCACACCGTGGTTTCAGCAAACGGCGGCCACGGATAAACATGTTGTTATTATAACCGGCGCTGCGGCCTCGCCTGAGATCGGCGAGCGCTTTCAGGGTTGGACCCGGGATCTGCATTCGATTCTGCAGAACAGTTACGGATACAACGCAGACAACATCCGTGTGTTGTTTGATGCCGGGCAAGACATAGATGGATTGCCAGTCACCGCCAGCTCACGCGCTGACGATATCGCTGATGTGCTGTCGGCGCTGCAATCCGATGTCTCCGCCGGGGATCAGGTGACACTTCTCATGATCGGACATGGCTCGGGCACGTTTGGTGCTGCCAAGTTCAACAACGTCGGACCTGATATGACCGGTTCGGACCTGGCAGCAATGCTGGCAGGGTTTGCTGAACAGGACATAGTTATTATCAATACCACCAGTGCCAGCTTCGAATTCTCCCGTGAGTTGTCGGCGCTGGGGCGGGTTGTGGTATCCGCGACGCGCTCTCCGTCTGAACGCTATGATCCGATTTTTCCTGGCTACATGATTGAAGGCCTGCAGGATCATACCGCAGACCTGGACCGGAATGGTCGCGTGTCTGTGTTGGAGTTGTTCAATTATAGCCGCGGCCGGGTGGCCGGGTGGTATGACGAGCAGGGGCGCTTGGCCACCGAGAATGCCGTGCTTGATGATACCGGTGATGGCCTGTTTGCAAGAGAACCTGGCGCATCGCAGGCCGATGGCCTGCTGGCGGAAATTGCCTACATCGACATGATTGTGCCGGAGCAGCAAAAAACGTCGCCACAGGCGCGCGTGATACGTGCCGATATGCAATCAATTGAGCGCGAAATTTTCATTTTGCGTAATCAGAAGCAGAACTACCTGGAGGACGAGTACTGGCGCCGGCTGGAAGCCCTGTTGATTGACCTGGCCACGCAGACGAGGACATACAATGCATTGCCTTAAACTGACTTACAAAACCTTCCGGACGATGACAAGGGCTCTGGTGTTACTGGCATCGTTGTCAGCGGCACTGACATCGACCCACGTATTGGCTCAGGAACCGTCCGTGGCAGCGAACCAGTCCGGCCAGGAATTACTGGATCGTGGCCATGAGTTATTGCTGCGCGGGTCCTATCTGGCGGCTCTGGAAGTGTTCAGCCAGATCAATGATGGATTCTATCAGGCGCAGGCCGTGCTGGGTGTGAGTCAGGCGCACATGGAAACCGGGCAATACGCGCTGGCAGAAGCTGCACTGGATAGCGAGGTTTCCGAGCCTGCGGACAACCCTGAGCTGGCAACCCGGTTGGCTGAACTGTACGTTATGACGGGGCGCTCGCAGCAGGCGGAGGCATTGCTGGCCAGCGTCGTGGCGGGGCAGCTCAATCCGCCTGTGCGGACAATGGTGCAATATGGCCTGGTACTGCGACTGCGCGGCGATCGTGATGCCGCCGATGAGCAGTTCAATGCCGCGCTGGCGCGTTATGATAACGGGCTGGTGTTCGATTCCGCAGACGTTGCCATGGTGGCTGTTGCTGCACGTCAGCTGGATGAATTTCATGACGCCAACGCCTTGTTCAGCGAAGCCGTCCGGCTGGACAGCAACAATATGGAAGCGTTGGTGCTGTGGGGTGATCTGTTTCAGGAAAAATTTAATGATCAGGATGCGCAGCGTAACTATAACGAAGCACTGGAAATCAATCGGCGTTATGCACCGGCGCTGGTCGGGCTGGCCAGAATCGAGAGCCCCGAGCGTAATCTGAGTCGGGCTCTGGACGCCAATTCCAGAAGCGTAGCGGCCATGCAGACCTTTGCCGAGCTGATGCTGCGCAATGGACGTGAGGAAGAAGGCCTCCGCTTTCTGGATCAGGCGCTGGAAATCAATAGCGAACATGTGCCCGCACTGGCAACCCTGGCCGCGCGAGCCGTGATGCGGGACGAGACTGAAGAGTTTGAACGACTACGGCAGCGGGTGAACGCGTTCAGCCCGGAGAACGCGAATTTTTATGCCGCCATCGGTGATTTTCTGGGTAACAATTACCGTTTTACCGAGGCAGTGGAATACGCACGCCGCGCCATCGATCGGGATCCTCGTAACTGGTTCGCACATACAGTGCTGGGTGGCAACCTGGTGCGCCTGGGTGAGGAAGATGAAGGCAAACGTCACCTGGAGCAGGCGTTTGAAAACGATCCATTTAATGTTCTGACCTCAAATATGCTGCAGGTGTTTGATGTGCTGGAAGAATACGCCACGCTGGAAAGTGAGCACTTTCGTGTCAATATGAGTCAGCGTGATGCACAGGTCCTGTGGCCCTATATGGAGCCATTGCTGGAGAACAGCTGGGACCGGCTGGTGGCCAAGTACGGATTCGAACCCGAAGTGCCTGTCGTGATTCAGGTGTTCGAACAAACCGAAGACTTTGCTGTTCGCTCTGTAGGGTTACCCGATATCGGGCCATTGGTCGGTATCTGCTTCGGCAGGGTAGTGACCCTGATTTCACCGGACACGCTCAGCGCCAACTGGCAGGAAATCGTCTGGCATGAACTGGTGCATGTATTTACCCTGCAAATGACTGACAACCGCATGCCGCGCTGGTTATCAGAGGGAATTTCAACATGGGAAGAAAGTCAGGGTCGTCCCGAATGGGGGCGTCGTCAGGGACTGGATCTTATCCGGGCGGTGCAGCAGGATCGCCTGCTGCCGGTCGGCAGTCTCAATGACGGTTTCACCGGCGCGAACAGCGACGCCGACCTGAGTTTTGCCTACTTCCAGTCCTATCTTGTGGTTGAGTACATTGCCGAACAGTTTGGTTTTGACAGTCTGCTGGCATTGATTCATGAGTACGCCGGGGTCGCGGAAGAAAGCGAGATGTTTTTTAATGTATTCGGGCTGGACATGGCCACATTCGATGACGGGTTTCGCAGCTGGATAGATCAAAGGGTTGCGGATATCAATGTCTATGTACATGCCGAAGACAGCCCTGATGAAGGCGAAGGGCATGGTCATGGTGTGCGCGAAAACAGCAGTGCCATACTGGCCGAGTTATACAACAATGAATCGCTGAAGCAATATATGCGTGGCCGGGTGCAGCGTGAACCCCGGGATTTTCAGGCACATCTGCAACTGGGCATCGTTCTGTTTCGCGAAGACGCCTATCAGGAAGCGATTTCACATTTGCGCACAGCGCACGAGCTGTTGCCAGATTACACCGGATATCCGAGCCCGGCGCTGGTGCTGGCGCAGGTCTATGAGGCCATGGGTGACCGGGATGCGCAACGAGAGCAGCTGGCAATCATGCTGGAGCATCAGCAACATGATTTCAGTGCACCGATGACGTTGGCCGAGCATGCACTGAGCAATGATGACCTGGAACAGGCTGCTTATTTTATTGAGCGTGCACTGGCTGTTAATCCTTATCGACCGGAGGTCCATCGGATAAACGCAGAACTGGCCACGCGCCTGGGTGACACAGGGCTCACCGTGCAGGAGTATGAGGTATTGCTGACGCTGGATCAGAATGACCCGGTGGCAGCACGAACCAACCTTGCGCAGGCTTATCTGGACAACCGGCAATCTGATGATGCCCGTATGACCGTTCTCAGAGCACTGGAAACGGCACCCACCTATGAGCGGGCGCAACAGATACTGTTGCAGGCCGTCGCGGAGGGAGAAAACTAAACCATGCTGTCGCTGCCGCTATACAGAATGCTGATGCTGCGATCCGTCCTGACCGGGTTGCTGCTGAGCGTGGCACCGCTGGCGTTGGCGCAGGACAATGCGCCTGCCCAACCACAACCGTCGTCTCGTCCCGGTGTTGCTTTGCCGCCCGATTTCGACTTCAGCCGCTTCCGACGGGAGAATCAGGAGTTGCCTGATTTACCCCCGGTATCGGGCTCACAGACGGGCGACGTGTCGGGTACGTCTGAATTTACCTGGCTGCGTGGGCGTTATGAGAATTACCCGGGAGGACGTGGCCGTCGTGGCGGCTGGTGGGATACTGATTTTCCGGATGCCGAGCAGAACCTGATGCGTGGAGTACAGCGTTATACGTTCATTGACGCGCAGACCTACAATACCCGTTGGATAGATCTGACTGACCCGGAGCTGTTTGAGCATATATTTCTGTATATGACGATGAAACGCATTCCAATCGGAGGTATGAGCAGCGGGCCAGACTTTGCACCGGATGAAGTTGACGCTTTGCGTGAATTTGCCTTGCGCGGTGGATTTGTCATGCTCGACGATTTCTGGGGCGAGGCGCATTACCAGGACTTTCTGATTGAGATGGCGAAGATTTTCCCTGATCGCGAATTGGTCAAGCTCGATCTTGAACACGAAATATTCAGCATTTTTTATGATATTGAGCAGGTGGCACAGGTGCCCGGGCGGGCAGTGACCTGGGACTACGGCAGCGTCACGCTCGACGATCCGCGCTACCCGCCATCAGTACACGCGATACTGGATGATGATGGCAGGGCCATGGTGGTTGCCAACTTCAACTCGGACATGGGGGATGGCTGGGAACATACCTTTCACGAATATTACCCGACCAGTATGAGCAATGAAGCATACCGGCTGGGTATCAATTATCTGATTTATGCCTATACGCACTGACACCAGAATTAAAACGCATTTTTAAACAGACAGGATTGAGCCATGACTGATACTGATATCATTAACGAGCATCCAACCGCTGGCCTGGAAGATCACGATGATCTGGCGCTGGTTAAAAAAATGCAGGAAGGCCGTGACCAGATGGTGCACGAGATTCGCAAAGTCATAGTGGGTCAGGATGCTGTTATTGAAGAGTTGTTGATTGCACTGTTTGCCGGTGGTCACTGCCTGGTGACCGGTGTGCCGGGGCTGGCTAAAACACTGCTGATTAAAACCGTCGCCGATATTCTGCAATTGAATTTCAGCCGTATCCAGTTTACGCCCGACCTGATGCCAGCGGATGTGGTGGGTGCGGAGATTGTGGAAGAGAACGATGGGCGCCGCAAGCTGGTGTTTGTCAAAGGGCCGATTTTCACCAATATTCTGCTTGCAGACGAAATCAACCGGACGCCGCCCAAAACGCAGTCGTCCTTGCTGGAGGCGATGGAAGAGCGACAGGTAACTGCGGCAGGCGTCACCCACAAAATGGCGGAACCATTTTTTGTACTGGCAACGCAGAACCCGATTGAACTGGAAGGAACCTATCCCTTGCCAGAAGCGCAGCTCGACCGCTTCATGTTTAAAATCGAGTTGGGTTATCTGACCGAAGAAGAGGAAGTGATGGTGGTGAGTAATACCACTCGCAATTTCGACCGGTCGGTTTCACACCCACTAAGTGGCGAAGATATTCTGGCGTTTCAGCGTATTGCAAGACAGGTGCCGGCTGCGCAATCGGTCATCCAATATGCGGTGAGACTGGTGCATGCGACGCGGCCGCAGAATGAAAATTCGCCGGCTTTTGTCAAGGATTGGGTTACCTGGGGTGCCGGTATCCGTGCATCCCAGAACCTGGTGCTGGCGGGCAAAGTACGGGCCTTGTTGCACGGTCGATATAACGTATCCTTCAATGATATACGCACACTGGCGCCGTCTGTATTACGCCATCGTCTGCAATTGAACTTTCATGCCGAGGCTGAACGCATTAGCGCTGACGAACTGATTCGCCGGGTCATCGACGCCGTTAAAGAGCCTGGCCTGTGAATTCTGCCTGCACACATTATCAGACTGACCGGTGGTTCCGGCCGGGCACAGGAATGGCAACATGAGCCAGAGCAATTCCTTTATTGATCCGGCCGTGCTGGCGACGCTCGACAATCTCGAAATGCGGGCGCGCGTTGTTGTTGAGGGGTTTATTGCCGGCCTGCATAAAAGTCCAAAACGCGGTTTCAGTGTCGAGTTCACTGACTATCGTCACTATTACCAGGGTGACGACATGCGCCACGTGGACTGGAAGCTCTATGGCCGCAGCGACAAGCTGTACATCAAACAGTACGAAGATGAGACCAATGTTCGGGCCTACATATTGCTGGATAGCAGTGCTTCCATGTCCTATGCGTCCGAAGGCATGAGCAAACTGGACTACGGTCGCACACTGGCTTCGGCGCTGGCCTATTTCATCATGCGGCAGCGTGATGCGGTGGGTCTGATTACATTTGACGAAAAAATCCGCGACTTCATACCGGCGAAAGCGCGGCAGTTGCACCTGATCCGTATCCTGCGCAGCCTGCATGAACTGACCGCCGGCACCAGAACCGACATCGTCCGTCCGCTGACCGAGCTGGCAATGACATTAAAACAGAAAAGCCTGGTGATACTGATCAGCGATTTGCTGGAAGATGAGCAGACCACCATTCGCACCCTGCAGCAACTGCGTGCCATGGGCAATGAGGTCATTGTTTTCCACGTGCTTGACGAGCAGGAACTGAATTTCAACTTTAACGAATCATCTGAATTCATCGATATGGAAACTGCCGAGACTCACATCACGTCGCCAGCTGCCATTCGTAATGCTTACCTCGATAACCTGAATACCTACCTGGATGACTGCCGCAAACGTTGTCAAACCAGTGGCGTCGATTATTGTCTGCTCAATACATCGCAGCCTCTGGATAAAGCACTGGCTTCGTATCTGGCCCGTCGAACCCGGAGCGCATAAATGAGTTTTTTAAGCCCATTGTTCCTGTTTGGCCTGTTGGCCGCGGCAATACCGATTGCCATTCATTTGATCCGTCGGGAGAACCCGCCGAAGATCATGTTTGGCTCGCTGCGCTTTCTCAAGCAGACAACAAAAAAACTGATTCTGTTTCAGCAAATTCAGCAATGGTTATTACTGTTGTTGCGGGCTGCCCTGATCTGTCTGCTGGTCTTTGCCTTTGCCCGACCTTTGTTCTACCAGGGGTCGATTGCCCAACTGCTGGATACCGAGCCACAGTCAACCATGCTGTTGATCGACAGTTCGCTCAGCATGCAGTACGCAGACCGGTTTGAGCAGGCCCGGCAGCAGGCCCTGCAATCTCTGGATTCACTGTCGGCTGGTGATGAAGCGGGTGTGATCAGTTTCGCCGATGGCACCTTGGCCGTGCGCGATCTGACCACCGATCTGGCCGAGTTGCGCACTTTTATCGATAACCTGCCAGCCCCCGGTTACGAGAGAGCACGCTTCTTTCCTGCACTAAGACTGGCGAACGACATGTTGGCGCAATCGCGCCATGAGCAACGAAGCGTTGTCATGTTGTCGGATTTCCAGGCCAGCGGCATGGGGAGTGGCGAGAGTGGAGACAATGACAGCGGCTGGAATCTGGCGCCGGGTGTCTCGTTTATCGGCGTCAAAGTGGGCGATGAGCGCAGCAGCAATCTGAGTCTGGTGGATGTGCGGTCACCTCAGCAATTAATGGTTAATGCAGCGACGGTGAGTGCAGATTCTCAGGAGGTAGATGCTTCCGCCGGTTCCGGTTCCGGTTCCGGTTCGGTCGTGCCTGACAATGAAAGACAGGTTCTGGCCCGGGTGCGAAGCACTGGTAGTGTGCTGCAGGAGAGAGGCGAAGTGTCGTTGCTGCTCAACGACGAAGTACAGGAACGGGCGAACTTTGACCTGGGCGAGCGCTCCGAGGCCGTGCTGGATCTGCCACTGTCACTGGATGACAGTGGTGCTTACACCGGCGAGTTGGTGTTGGCCGGTGACAGCTTTGACCTGGACAACCATTGGTATTTCAGCCTCAATGTTGTACCAACCATGCGGGTACTGGTGGTGAACGGGGACCCTGCGGCAGACTGGTACGATGACGAGGCGCACTGGTTTGTACTGGCACTGGAAGGCATGGAGAATTCACCGTTTTCAGTGTCTCAGGTCACGCTGAGTGACTTTGACTCAAGCGACCTTGCTCAACACGATGCCGTCGTGTTGCTCAACACGGGCTCCGTGACGGGCGATCAGCAACGGGCATTGCAGGACTTTGTTGTTGACGGCGGCAGTTTGCTGCTGGCACCCGGCAATCGTGTCGCCGCTGACAGTTTTAATCAGCAACTGGCGGCTTTGGCGCCGGCGCGACTGACGAATGCGCAGGTTCTACCTGCCAATGACTACCTGCTGATAGCTGATGTGGATCGCCGTCACCCGGCCCTGCGGCCACTGGATGTTGATTGGAGTGCGCGCTTCCAGGGTTACTGGGGCAGTGAACCCAATGCTGATGGCCAGGTTCTGATGCGGTTTGACTCGGGTGACCCGCTGTTGCTTGAACGCGCCGTGGGCGAAGGGCGGACCATGCTAATCACTTCGTCACTGGATCTGGGCTGGAGTAACTTCCCGCTACAGGGTCTGTATCTGCCCTTTGTGCACGAAACCCTGACTTATATGATTCGCCCGCCGCTGCAACAACGCGCCTGGCAGATCGGTGACATGGTTGACCTGACGCCTGCGTTTGACACCGGGGATTCGCAACTGGAATTGTCAGAGCCTGACGGCACGGTGGTGACAGTCAACGCGGACAGTCCGTTCTACCGTGCCCGCATGCCAGGCTTTCTGCGCACTGAGTCGGGTGTCAATTTTGCCATCAATATTCAGGCTGAAGCCGCTGCCTTGGCGACAATTGATACATCTGTGTTGCATGACCGGATTCTTAATCCGGAAACCACCCCTGCCGTTGCCACGGGTGTGCGCACCGCACAACTGATTGCTGAACTGGAGCAGCCGCAACGGCTGTGGTGGTGGATTTTGCTGACAGTGCTTCTGCTGTTGCTGCTGGAAGCCTGGATTGCCAACAGAACCTATCGTTAACAGGGTGGCGATGCGGTCTGGTTCGGGGAAATTGCTTTAAGCAGGATGGTTCAGGCAGGGTGGTTCAAGGCAGACAACGGAAAATGATTCCATGTAAGTTAGGGGGGAACAGAGAATAATGTTCCGTCGCCTGCCTTGAGGGTTCGTGAATTGACCGCCTGATGTCCGTCAACGAGCGGTCTCACAAACTGGAATTGATACTATCACAGGCACTTTTCGCAAAAAGTGCCAGTGACAAATCGTTGCAAAGCGTTTGGATTGCTGTCACGAACCATTACATTTCAGCGTTGGTTTCGAACAACTGTTCCATTTTTCTCTTTATGCTTCGGCAGTAGCGTTTTCCTGCTTTTTGCTGAACATGCCTTTGATTCGTCTGACACGCCTGCGCAAATGATCAGGCAGGGCCAGCATCGCCGGTGTAACAACCAGTGTCAGTATGGTGCCAAATGACAGACCAAATACAATTGCGTTTGCCAGTTTCACCCACTGTGACGTGATCGGGCCACCGACTTCGATCTCGGAACCGATCAGGTCAATGGAAACATGCATTGCCAGTGGCAACAGGCCACACCCGGTCGTGAATGTGGTCAGGAATACAGGGCGAAGGCGCTGAACGCCGGTCTGCACAATGACTTCACGAATGTCCCAGTCGCTGTGTTTGGCGCGCAGGTAGTTGAAGGTATCGATCAGCACGATATTGTTGTTAACAATAATACCGGCCAGAGCCACAATACCAACCCCGGTGAGGATCACGCTGAAGGTCTGTCCGGTGGTCAACAGTCCCAACAGCACACCGGCGGTCGACAGCAGGACCGAAGACAGGATCAGCAGCGCCTGATAATAGCTGTTGAACTGTGTTACCAGCAAAATCGCCATCAGTGCCAGCGCCAGACCAAAGGCGCTGAGCAGGAAAGCAAACGATTCCGCCTGCTCCTCGTTGGAGCCACGGAAACGATAGTCTATACCGGCCGCCAACGGATTGGCATCCATCCACTGCTCGACTTCCTGTACGATATTGCTGGTGACATAGCCAGGTGCTGGATTGGCACGGACATAGACTACCCGGTTGCCATCCACACGTTGGATAGAACTCACACCTGGCAGAGCGTCGCGATTGATAAAACTGCTAATCGGCACCAGACCATTGGCCGTATTTATCCGGATATTGTCGATCTGTTCGACACCCCGATATTCTTCCGGGTAACGGACACGAATCTCAACTTCCTCTTCGCTGTCATCAGGCCGGAAATCACCCATCATCACACCGTTGGTGAGCAATTGAATTGCCGTGCCAATTTCACTCATGTTGGCACCGGACATCGCTGCCCGGGCACGATCCACGGTGATCTGCCATTCAATGCCGGGTACAGGCGTCGTGTCATCGATATCAATCAGGCCTTCAACGTTGTCCTCCAGGTGCGCCCGCACCCGTCTGGCTTCAGCAATCAGTGTGCGCAGGTCTTCACCGTAAAATTCCATCTGCAATTCCTTGCCGACGGGAGGACCCTGTTCCGGTGTTGCAATTTCTGCTCGTACGCCCGGAATGTCCTGAATTGCCTGGCGGTATAATTCTTCGACTTCAAAACCGTTAACATCGCGGTCGCGTCTGTCGGTAAACTCGAGGAAGATGGTGCCGACCAGATCGGGCGCCGCGCCCTGACCGCCACCCATGCTGCGACCAGCACCAGACTGGGTCACGATGCTTTTGTAATAGCCGATATCTGCGATTCGTGCCTCGACATCCAGCATGATGTCGCGAATTTCTTCAGGCGAGTAGTTGCCGCGGGTAAATACCTGTACCTGTGTTTGCGCGGGTTCGACACTGGTGAAGAATTCCACGCCGCGGCCATAGTTGAGATAGGCCCAGATGATGACAATCAATGTGGTAATACTGCCAAGTGCGACCAGCCCGGGTATTTTGACTGCCATGCGCAATATGCGCGCATATACACCAACGATGCCACGCATTTCGTCAGGTCGGGTTTCTTCCAGCTTGCCGATCTGGTTGCTGCCACCCACCATGACACCGGTTTTGCCACCGATCAGTGAGCCAATCGTGGGTGCAAACACCAGTGCATAAAGCAGTGAACCGATCAAAACGGCAAATACGGTTACCGGCAGGTAGCCCATGAATTCGCCGGCCACACCTGGCCAGAACATCATCGGCAGGAATGCCGCCAGCGTGGTACCGGTGGACGCAAGAATAGGCCAGAACATACGACTGGTGGCTTCCTGAAATGCATCCTTGCGGTTGTAACCTTCCGCCAGTTTGCGATCGGCATATTCCACCATGACGATGGCGCCGTCGATCAACATACCCAGACCCAGCAACAGGCCAAAAATCACCATGAAGTTGTAGGTGAACCCGAGCATGGAGATGATGATGAAGGCAAAAAAGAATGAGAAGGGAACTGCCAGCGCCACCAGTATGCCGGAGCGAACGCCGACAGCGGCAATGACCACGACCAGGACCAGCACCATGGCGGTGGCCATGTTGCCCTGGAGGCCGGAGTTCTGTTCAATCACCAGCGGAATGGTGTTGTTGAGGTAGGTGATTTCGACTGCTGGCGGGATGCGCGTGCGCATGTCCTGCACAATCAGATCGATTTTATCCATGGCCTCAACCAGGTTGGCGCCCTTGCGTTTCTGCACGTCCAGGGAGATGGAGCGGTCACCGTTGGCATAAGCGAAACGGTCGGCATCTTTAAAGGTGCGACGCACTTCGGCAAGGTCACTTAGCACGACAACACCATCGGCATTGGCAGCAATCGGAAGCTGATAGACATCGTCAGCGGTTTCAATCAGGCCAGGCACTTTCACAGAGAATGCGCCGCTGCCGGTATTCAGTGTGCCGGCCGGAATCAGACGGTTGTTGTTGGTGACGGCCTGAACCAGTTGCTGGTTGGTAACGCCGTAGGTTTCCAGTTTTGACGGATCAACAATAATTTCCAACAGCTCTTCACGCGCGCCAATTGTGTCCGCTGTCAGAATTTCGGGCAGGTTCTCAATCTGTCTTTGCAGCGTCTGTGCGATACGCAGCAATACGCGTTCGGACACGCCTTCGCCGCCCAGAGCGATCTGTACAACTGGCACGGTTGCCGCAGAAACTTCCTGGATCAAGGGTTCTTCAGTGTTCTGCGGGAATCGGGCTTTGGCCCGGTCCAGCGCTGAGCGGATATCGTTCAGGGCCAGGTCCGGGTCAAAACTGACGTCAAACTCGGTAATAATGGTGGCGGAGCCTTCGCTGGAAAAAGAACGCAGCTGGGAAATGCCGTCAATATTGTTGAGTTCAATCTCACTGGGTCTGGCCAGCAAACGCTCGGCATCTTCCGGCGAAATGCCGGGCAGAATGATGGTGGTGATAATCACCGGTACGGTGACATCAGGGTTCAGTTCTACCGGTATTGAGCGATACGCAGCCAGTCCCGCAAGAATGATGACAGCAAATACGCTGAGCGTGGTTCTGGAGCGGGACACCGCAGCTTTGATATATGTCATAATTGTGACCAGTCAAAATTGGCGTTGACGATTTGTCCCTCGAAGACCAGCTCCTGACCGACCGTAATCAGAACAACGTCATCAGGCAGCCCGGTTACCCAGAAGCCGGACTCATCAATTCGTGTGCTTTCGCCCACGATCTGAACACGGTGGAATTCCACTTCATTGTCACTGTTCAGTGTTTTTACGCCCATCAGTCCGGCATCGTCGAGCGTGACAGATGACGGCGGCACCAGGTGCGCGCTGATTTGTGAGGCGTCCAGCAGGATCTCGGTACTGATGCCCTGACGGATCGGCGTCTGCTGTGGTTCGAGCCGTACTTCGATGCGGTAGCTTCGGGAGATCGGGTCTGCCGCGCGGGCAAGATAGGTCAGTTCGCCGTTGATCCGCTCGCCGGTCACCATAATGCCCGTGACACGGGTACCGATCTCGAGTTTGCTGACCTCCTGTTCTGGTACTTGCCCTACCAGTAGCATGGGGTCGTCATCAAACAATGAAGCGCACTGTCCACCCATGTCCATATAGTCGCCGACTTCAATAGCGCGTGTTTCCACAATACCGTCAAAAGGTGCCCGGATTTTGGTGCGTTCCAGCGCCAGTTCAGCGCGTTTGACGGCTGCGATGGCGGCGTCATAGGTCGTTTTTAACTGAGCCTGTGCCGATCGGGAAATCAGCTCGCGTTGGAACAGATCCTGGCCACCCTGATATTCCAGGCGAGCCTGCTCTTGACGGCTAAGCGCTTCCTGCAGGTCTGTTTCGCGGGTATCAATGGCGAGTTCGCACAGAACGTCGCCGGCCTTTACCCGGGCGCCGCGGGCAGCGGGTGTGCCAATGACACGGCCGGATGTCTCGGCGCGCACATCAACCAGACGGAAAGCCTGGGTGCGCCCGCGGACACTGACCGTCTGGGTGTAAGTGTCAACGCTGGACCGGGTTGCGCGGACAGTGAAGTCAGCTGCAGATGACACACGATTGGATCCGTCATCGGCCACTGCGGTCACGCTTCTGTCGATGTCGGCGCTGGCGTAGCGCTCATCGCGATCGGCATCGCCTCTGGGGACCAACATCCATGCCGCGATCAGGATGACCAGGCCTATAGCTACCAAATATTGTTTTTTCACGACAGGCTCCGCTTGTTGCTGACTGCTTTCATGGGCGTGATGCGTAGTGTATCCAGAGTTTTTTTCAATGCAATGCACCAAGCGGCGAACTGGCGCGCTTTTTGGTATGCTGACCGATAGTTGTTGTTATACGTTTGCGGCGTACCCGGCGATCACTGTGTGTGCCGAATTTTGTGGAGAGCATTGCGGCGAACGTTATACCATGCCCGTGCCGTTGCTCTGAGTGCCAAAAGTCATTTTCTGTGGCAGGCCGCACAATCAAAACCCTGAAATTGAAGGAATTACAGATGAATGTACTGGCTCGCGTGTTTCCTCCAGCTTTGCTGGCGTTGAATGGACTCATTTACCTGGGAATTGGCTGGTTGTTTAGCGTTGATGTGGTGGCCTGGTTCGAGGTCGTGGGAGTCGATCTGCGCAGCGATATGGGTTACACCGAGCTTCGGGCAGTCTACGGCGGATTCATGCTCGCCCTGGGTGCCTTTTTGCTGGTGTGTGCGTTACGCCACAAATCGTACGCGTCAGCCGGAGTTCTATTGCTGGTATTCACCTATGCCGGTCTGGTGGCTGCGCGCAGCTGGGGCGTGCTGGTCGAGCAGGCCTACAATGCCACCGTGTTGCAGATATATATCAGTGAATGGCTGGCGCTGGTGCTGAGCATCGCTGCCTGGTTCTGTCTGAAGCGTCAGAACTGACGCCGGCGAACAGTCAACCGGAAACCGGCTTTTTCTGCAATTTGCGCTGAAGTGTGCGCCGGTGCATATTCAATTGCCGTGCTGTCTCCGAAATATTGCCGTCATTTTCCTTCAGAATCTTCTGGATATGCTCCCATTCCAGTCGGCGTACCGACATTGGCTGCTGAATGGACATGGGCGCGTGATCGGCAGCCGGACTCGCCGTCAAGGCGCTGACAATGTCGTTGGCATCAGCAGGTTTGGCCAGATAGTTGTCCGCGCCCAGCTTGATGGCCTCGACAGCGGTGGCGATGCTGGCATATCCGGTCAGCATCAAAATCGGGCTGTCCGGGCGCTTGTCTTTTAACAGGGGAATCAGCTCCAGTGATGAATGCCCGGCCAGGTTCAGATCTACGATGGCATAGTCATGGTTGTTAGTGGCGATGGCGAGTCGTGCTGCGTCCAGGTCACTGGCATGGACTACCTGGAAATTGCGGCGCTCCAGAGCCCGGCTCATGACCTGTGCGAACACGGCATCATCTTCAATCAGTAAAATCAGCTTTTGGTCCATGTCAGGTACTCACTGGAAGCCTGATGACGGTGCGGGCACCGGCATCCTTGACGTTGAATATTTCGATACTGCCACCGTGCCTCTGTATGGATGCATTAGCCAGGAAAATCCCCAGGCCCATGCTGTCGCTGCGGGTCGAGATAAATGGCTCGCCCATGCTTTCCAGGACCTCCGGCGGGATGCCGGGGCCATCATCCTGAACTGACATCAATACCTGGGGCTGTGGCGGTTGTGCGCCGGAATAGGTCACCGACACCTGAGAGCGGGCGGCTTTGATGGCGTTTTCAATGATGTTGATCAACGCATGCCGGATGGTGATGTCCGCTGAAATCATCAGCTCACGGCAGTCTTCATCCATGGTGAAGTCAATGTGTGCGCCCGGATGGATGTTCGTGATGTAATCGCGCACGGCGTCATCAAAGTTGCACAGGCGCAGCCGCCCGGGCTGGCTGCGATCATTCTTGTTATAAAATCGCGTCAGCTCATCCAGCGAGTGTTTGCAGCGCACCACCTGCTCGCGCAACAGATGGATATCTGCCTTCACGTTTTGTTCACGCAATTGTTCTTCCGACTGGTCATCAAGCTCTGACAACAGCACGGCCATGGTCGCCAGTGGCGTTCCCAGTGCGTGCGCAGTGCCGGCTGCCAGTGTTCCAATGGCTACCAGTTGTTCATTGCGCATGGCATCTTCGCGCGCCTTGGCCAGCGTCACCTCGCGACTGCGAATGGCCTGCGCCATACGACTGACAAATGCAGTAATCAGCAGTGCGCTGACAACAAATGTCACCCACATGCCAACCAGGTGAACCTGAAAGTCGGGAACCATATGTTCTGCATGCTGATCGGTGGCAATGCCTATCAGTAAAAGTACGGTATACACAACAATCGCCAGTGCCGAAAAGATGTTGGCCCAGAACAGGTTCAGCAATGTGGCGCCGACCGCCAGAAGCACCAACAGGTATGAGATCAGTGGGTTGGTGGCACCACCTGTGTAAATCAGCAACACAGTCACAAATACAAAGTCGAGGGCCAGGTGAGCTGCCAACTCGCGCGTGGTAATCAGTGTCGCACGACGCACGCGCCACACGCCCAGGGCCAGAGAGACCACAATGCCGACCAGTAGGGCCGCGATGGGTAACACGGGCAGATTCAGAGGCGAGAAAAAGTCGAATATAAACGTGCCCAGAATACCCGTGGCCGTAACCAGCGTGCGCAGCGCCAGCAATCGCTGCAGGCTGACGCGGGGAGCCATGCGCAGCTCTCCGTGGGTGCCGCGTAGCAGGGTATCGAGCCAGGCAATGCCAGTTTTACTCATATCAGTTCCCGTTTTACTCATGCCGGCTATTGTACCGTATAATGCGCATCATGAAGACGACACATCAGTCACTGATTTTCCCGCTAAACGTATACGCCGAGTTGCTGGAACTGGCGTTTGGTCAGGTTGACTTTCTCAGTTACGGTTTGCAGGCCGAGCCCGGTTTAAGCATCGTTGAAGCGCAACAGGCGATGACAACAAAATTGCTTGCCATGCTGGAACACGGGCCGGGGTCGTCTGTGCTTGATGTTGGTTGCGGTACCGGCATGCTGGCACAGCAACTGATGGCGTCTGGGTATCAGGTCACCGCGATTGACGCTAATGAGGCAGCAATTGCTGCCGCCAGGCAACGCTTTGCCAGTGAGGCACCGTTGGCACTTGCTGAGCTGCAGGCGTTTGAGCCGGACCAGCGTTTTGATGTATTGATCCTGCAAAACAGCGCCCGTTATCAATCCCCTTTAACCGTGTTTGCGCATGCGCGCCGGTTACTGAAAGCCGGTGGCCAGTTACTGATTCAGGAAGAGTTTACCGGCGATGATGCCGAGCGGGTTGCCGAACCGCTGCCCGTGCTGACACACGTCGTGCAAATGGCAGGCCGGGCCGGTTTTGAATTGACTCAGCAGCATGATGTCAGTGTTGGTGTGGGTGACTGGCTACAACGTTGCCTGCCGTTGCTTGAGCAGCACATGGTAACACTGACAGAACGCACCGGGCTGTCCACGCAGGTGCTGTCGGATTTGCGCCAGAGCATGTCAGCTGATCTGTCCAGATGCCGCAGCGGGCGCTACGTTCATGCTCTGCTATCGTTCCGCATGGAAGACACCGATGTCACTCTGTTGCCTGCTGAGGCACTGTCGATAGAACAATTCCGTAGCCTGTTTGAAAACAGTTTTGACACTGACTTTAACGCCGAACTCTGGCACTGGAAGTATGGTCAGGGGCGCGGGCATTCTGTGGTGGCCTGCAAGCAAGGGGAGGCGGTAGCTCATTATGGTGGTATCAGTCGCGATATTCTGTATTTCGGCGCACCTGAACAGGCTCTGCAGATCTGCGATGTCATGGTTCTGCCACAGCATCGAAGTTTCTACAGCCGAAGCAGTCTGTTCTTTCTGACGGCGGCGACCATGCTGGAGCTGCATGCCGGCAATACCCGGCGGCACCTGTTGGGTTTTGGTTTTCCCAACCTCAAGGCCATGCATGTTGCCCAGCGCCTTAAACTATACGCCAAAACCGATGAGCTGATGGCACTGTCATTTCCGCCCGGTTGTTTTGATACTAATACAGGTGATGATGCCTGGACTGTCGCGTCAGGGTCGCCGGACAGTGGCGACTGGAAGCGGGTTGACGTCTTATGGCAACAAATGGCATTGGCGTTTACTGATGGCATTGTCGGACTGCGCAATGCGCACTATCTGTTCTACCGGTATGTGCAGAGGCCGGGACTGGATTATCAGTTTCATGTTATCAGCCATACATCGGGTGAAAAAGCGGTCGCAGTCACCCGTGACCATGGTGAAGGCTTTCTGATCATGGATATCATCACCGCGGACAAAAATATGGCAGCTGCTCTGCAGGCATTATGCCGACACGGCCACGACATCGGTCGGCCGATGGTATTCTGGTTAAGTGCGGGCCAGCAACAACGCTTTCAGGCAACAGGCCTGCAGGCAGATGCCACTGGCATACACATTCCCTGCAATGCCTGGACTCAGGGGCCGTCTGCAGAAAAGTTGCAGGGAAAGTGGTGGCTGACAGCGGGCGACATGGATTTCTTATAAAGCGCTGAGTATAGTGAAACGAAAGGTATTTAATGTAGGCCGCTTGTGTCGGACGCCGAAAAGTGTCCTGGGCAACCTGGCAAGCTTTTTTTCGCCCGCCAGGTGCGTCCAGGGTTTCACGTTACAGTCTTAAAATCAGAAGCGCGCTTGCAGGCTAACGCGAACACTGCGTGGCTCGACCGGGTGGAAGTGAATATCTTCTACCGGTGCGGCTTCGCCGGGCAGTTGGGACTCGTAAAAGTAGGTAATGTCCCGGTCATCGCTATCCAGCACATTCAGCAATTCCAGCGACACTGACAGACTGGGTGAGAGCTGATACGTTGTTTGTGCATTCATCAGAAAAGTTGCCTCGGAGCGTGGTCGGCGTGCTTCGCTGAGCGGCGCCTCGCCCAGGTAGCGCAGTCGGATGCCGCCGCTCCAGTTATTCAGATCGTCGATAATCATGCCCAGCGATGCCGTTCGTTCTGGCGCGTTTCCGATATAATTGTCGGCGCCAACACCGCGCAATCGCGCCTTGGTATGGCTGACATCTGCGTCGAACAGCAACCAGCTGGTAGGTGAGTACAGACCGCTGATTTCGATACCGGTGCGTTCACTTGGAGCGACGGCCTCGGTATTGCCTGCGTCACCGACATAAATAAGCTCTGAGGACAGTCGCATATTGAATGCGGTCACGGCAATCTGGGTTTTGGGGATCAGCGAGGTCCGGAAACCTGCCTCATAGCTGCGTGCAGTCGCCAGTGGGTCTACACTATCTATGGGGTCGCCACTGACTGGATCAATACTGATTACGGTGCCACGTGCATCATTACTGTGGAAGCCCTGGCCAGCGCTTAAGAAAGTTTCGAGTTTGGGCATGGGGCTGTAAATCAGATTCAGCTTGGGACTGATCAGAGTGTCATCACCTGAACCGCTGTTGGCTGCGATGCCGGCTGCCACATCAAACGAATAATGGTCGGCGCGCAAGGATGTCACTGAGCGGAAGCGATCCGTCCACTGATGCTGCACGGACGCATAGAGGCTGTTCAGAGTCTGCTCGACATTGTCGGCACGCACGGTGTCGTAAATCGCTCGCTGCTCGGTGAGATAAAGACCGACGTCAATATCGTCATAACGGTTCTGGAAACCGACGGTAATTTCTGTCGGGATTTCAGTTTGCAGGGTGCGTCGGTATTCCGTTTCGAATCCGGCGACACGACGATCGTCTGCCTGCTGGAACTGGTCACCGCGAACCGGGTCGTTGGCAAAATAAGTAAAGTTGGAATACAGGTCGAGTGTGTAGTCCATCAGGTAAGCACTGAAATTCCACTGATCATCTGCGCTCAGATTCTCCTGCCACTCAAACGACAGGCTGTTGCGTCGGCTCTGGCCACCCACGGTGGGGTCAACATTGCCGAAGCGGCTAAGCGTACCATTTTCAACTGCACGCAGCGGGATCTGGTCGCTCGAATCCCAGTCATTGAGGTAACTCATACCGGTGAGGCTCCATTCGCGCGCTGCGGATGCTTCATGGTATTTGACCA
Organism: Pseudohongiella acticola; assembly: GCF_001758195.1. NCBI lineage: Bacteria > Pseudomonadati > Pseudomonadota > Gammaproteobacteria > Pseudomonadales > Pseudohongiellaceae > Pseudohongiella > Pseudohongiella acticola. The sequence continues at coordinate 789,007 of NZ_MASR01000001.1, read as the reverse complement.
GCGCCTGCCGGCTATCAAGGTCCTGGTCGCGATCCCATGGGCCTTCGTATTGCGTAACGGCGCCGGCAAGCGTCAGTTGACCCGCGAACAGATCAACGGATTCACCCAGGAACAGCCGCTGATAATTGTTTTCTCCCAGCGTCAGGTTGAGCAAACCCTGTTCGAGACTGTCTGCGTAACTGAACTCGGCTGAACCGGCGGTGGCAAAATCGCCACCGTCGGCGTAGTAGGGGCCTTTACGGAACGTCAGCTGGTTGACCAGTTCGGGAATGATAAAGTTGATGTCCGCATACCCCTGGCCATGGCCGTGGCTGGGCATGTTGATGGGCATATCGTCCAGGCGCAGCGCGAAGTCAGTACCATGATCCAGATTGAAGCCACGCACAAAGTACTGGTTGGCCTTGCCTTCGCCGCTGTGCTGGGTAGCGATCAGGCCGGGTACAAATTCCAGTAGCTCTGCCGTACGGGAGACCGGCCGTAACTCCAGTTGGGTATCGTAGATGATACCCTCGGCGGCTGTGACGGGAGTGCCTCTCAGGTCAAAGTCGCTGCCAAACACAAGTATTTCCTGTGGCGCGTCATTTTCGGCCTCGGCAGCATAAGTGTGGCTGCTTATAACCAGTGCCATGGTTGTTGCCAATGAGAGTCTGGAGTTAGTCAATGATCTGTACCTCTGGGCAGTTTGCAGGCCCGTTGCCTGTCGGTGGAAACCTGAATTATAGGCCAATAAAAACGCAAGCATTCTTAAGTTATTGATAAACAACATAAATAAATACAATAAACGGCCGATAGGCGATCGGTTTTTGCTTTTTTTCGGAATCGAGGCTACATTGCAGGCGGAAAAAACCGTTTTATGAACGCCTGTATGGATACTGAATGCTGAAAAAGCGCACTGCGTCGAATATTTTGAGCCATAACCTGGGCGAGCTGGAACTGCGTGTGCTTGAGGCACTCTGGCAGAGGCCACATCTGGATGCGCGCGAAATTCGTGAAATACTTGACGCCAAAGGCCTTCAGCGTCGAGCTCCCGGTCTGAGTACAATACAGTCGACATTGGAGCGGCTGTTCCGTAAAACCTATGTTGATCGCATTAAACAGGGGCATGCCTACACCTATCATGCATCGGTTTCGCGGGGGAAACTGCTTGGCCGCATGCTAGGTGATGTTATTCAGCTGCTGCACGATGGCGACATGGAAACCATACTCAGCAGTTTTGTACAGGTTGCCTCCGACCTCGATGATGCCTCTCTGGATGATCTGGAAGCCCTGATCAGGCGTCGCAAATCAGAGCTGATCTCTGTTGAGCAGCAGGGGGAAGTGTCTGATGATTAATACCTTTGGTACATTGTGTCTGATCTGGCTGGTACTTTGGTTAATGTTGACGCTGGTGTTACGGGCGTTTTACCCACTGCTTCGTCCCGGCCTTTTCCGCCTGCATCCTGCGCACGGCAGCAATCTGTTGTTGCTGCTCTGGTCTGCACCTTTTGTACTGAGTCTGATGACCACGCTGTTGCTGTTGCTGCCTACGCTCGGTGGCCTGCTACTGGAGCCGCATTGCCATGGCAATTGTGCACCCCATGTACCTACCACCAGTACCAGCATACTGGCCTGGACCGGGTTCGGCCTGGCCGTGGCCGCAGCCATCGGCTTGTTATGGCATTTTTTGGCTGGTTTGCTGCGGGGCGTTCGTATGCGCCGGCAGTTCGATGCCCTGTCCAGTCGCGAATCCGGGTTCCGATTGCTGGACGCTGAAGAGCCAGCCGTGTTTACGCTGGGCTGGTGGCGGCCAAGGGTATACGTCAGTTCAGGGCTTCTTTCCGGCTGCTCCTCCGAGGAGCTGGCCATCATCCTTGTCCACGAGCAGGCTCATCGTCGCCGTCGTGACAACCTGCGAATATTGATCGGGCGCGTTTTTTGTCTTGTCTTGCCAGACGCCTGGAGACAGATTGTTGTGCATGATTTACACCTGCTATGCGAGGAGTCCTGTGATTTCGCCGCCGCGCGAGACTATGGGTCTCTATCTGTTGCCCAGGCGCTGGTGCAAATCGGGCGAGTTTTGCGCCGTTCAACAGCACCGCTACAGGGCGTCGCGTTTGATGGCAGTGATCTGCATGCCAGAGTTCACGCTCTGCTGCGGCTGGATAGCCGGCGCCTGCTAAGCTACCGGCAGGTTGTCACTTTGCTGGTTGTGGCCGCGCTGTCAGTGGTGCTGGCGGTTGAACCTTTGCATCACGGTGCGGAATGGGTGATCGGCGTGCTGGAATACAACATGATCACGGGTCATTAGTAGAGCGTCAGTCGAGCACGAATGGACCACAAACAGAGCGCCAATTATGGAGGAAAAGTGGCAAATAAGGGCAAAGCCGGGAATTCTTGGCATATCGCTGGTTGCCCGGCTCTGAGTGGATTACACTGCCAGCCGGCTTACTGATTTCATGTGCGTTTCTGGCACAATCAGCTCATTGTGTTAATACAAGGGAATGGTTTAGGGGGAGCTGTAGTGCGCATGCCTGCCTTATTGAGTAACAGGACATTGATGTTTCTGCCCGGAATGATTTTGCGTCGCCTGATATGGGCTGCTTTTATGCCAATGCTGCTGGCGAGCGGTCTACTATTGAGTTCTGCTGTCATGGCGCAGCCGGATGCGGGGTTTGATGAAAGCAGGCGTGCGGCCTCTGAACCCGTCGACGATACCGACAGCCCTGATCATGCCGATAGTGCCAATAGTGCTGATAATGCTGGCGGCGATGCAGCGGAATTGGCCGAAGGTGACGATATCATCACGCGGACAATGGCAGAAATTGAGCACACCAATGCGTGGCGTTGGCTCGAAGCCAGGCGTGATGGTGTCTCTAAAAACGTATCAGTGATTGGTCGCAATCTGGATGACTGGCTGGCGGGTGAAGGTATCGGCGAGCGCAGCAATGAAAGCTACATGCGTCTGCGTATCAACCAGCGCGTAGGTCGCTTCAATACTTATCATGGCAATATTCGGGTCGGCGGCAGCATTGACCTGCCTCGCGCCACTGAACGCTGGAAGCTCATTTTCGAATCGGAAAACACGGAACGCGATTCATTGCGTGATCAGCGACTGAATAACGTGTCCACGGCTTCGTTCACCGGTGGTTTCCGCTATGAGCATCCGGAACGTAACGGTTGGCGATTTAACCATGACGTTGGCATGCGAGCCAAAATTCCTCTGGATCCGTTCTATCGGTTCCGGGTTCGTTATGGCGTCGACCTCAGCGATGACTGGTATGCTGGATTCAGCACCCGGATATTCTATTACAACAATGAAGGCTGGGGTCAGGACACACGCGTATTTTTTACCCGCATACTCACTGATAAATTGAATTTTCGCGTCGAGTCTGAAGTTAATTATGAACATGATGAACGCTTGACCGAATTCAGCCAGTCTGTGGCGCTCTACCAGACCCTGGGTGAACGTGAAACCCTGACCTACGAAATAGGGCTGATCGGTCAGAATCAGCCGGTGGCAACCGTCGACAATTATTTCGCGCAGATGGTATACCGCAAAGCAATATACGAAGACTGGCTGGTACTGGAACTTGTGCCACAACTGTTGGCCGAGCACGAGAACGATTGGCAGCCAGACCCGAGGGTGCAAATGAACCTTGAGATTTATTTTTTCGATTTCTAACGCAAGGAAATTATGAGCTCGGACCGTCAACCCCCTATTTTTATGCGCCCCGGCCATTGTGCCGGTGATCTACTGGAAGCGCCTGACTGGAAAGTCATACGCGAAGAGGAAGGTTTCATAGACCTGGATGTACATGTGCCAACACAGGTGCTAAACCCGAGGCAGCAATTGTTTGGCGGTTTTACCGGTACGTATGTCGACATGGTGGCGCTGTACACCATCCGGACGCTGTTTCCTGCACGTGAGGACTACTGGATTACGACGATCAATATGCGTATTGACTACCTGGATCCAGTGCTTGGCCCAAGAGTTCGATTACAGGGCGAGTTGATCAACAAAGGCAGGTCTACATCGCTGGTGGCGGTGACTTTTTTTGATGAGGCGGGTAATAAGCTGGTTTATGCGATGGTGACGTTGCGGGTCATTGACAGGCAGCAGGCGTAAACCGGCTGTCTGTCGGATGATCTTGCGTTGGTGGTCGCTGAGTGAGTGCCCTGTGGAATTATAGGGCTTCGTTGCCGGTTTCGCCGGTACGGATGCGAATGCTCTGTTCAAGCGCGGTCACAAATATCTTGCCGTCTCCGATATGGCCCGTGTTGGCCGCCTTGCAGATGGCTTCGATGGCTGAATCGACCAGGTCGTCCGCTACGGCCACTTCTATCTTGGCTTTAGGTAGAAAATCGACGACATATTCTGCCCCACGGTACAATTCTGTATGGCCTTTCTGGCGACCGAACCCTTTGACTTCGGTCATGGTCATGCCGTTAACGCCCAGATCAGAGAGCGCTTCGCGAACATCGTCGGACTTGAACGGTTTGATGATAGCGGTGATCAGTTTCATCCAGCATCTCCAGCATGGCATTGAGTGTCTGCGAGGTTGCGAACTTTAGCATGCCACATTTAAAAGCACCACCAGTCACCGATTGGGTTGGGTGATTGCTGGGAGTGTCAACGCGAAAGGGGGCCTCGCAAAAATGCAGGCCTGCTATTCTATTTGGGTATTGGTGCAATGTGTTCTGTGGTTGGCAATGACTCGAGCCAGGGATGCAGCCTGTCCCAGTCCAGCTGAAACACATGGCGGGCATCAGGCACCAGGGCCGCATCTACCCGGGCCCCGCCGGCGCGCAGCGCGCCAGCAAGCGCAGGCATTTGTTCATTCCAACGGAACAGGTCATCTTCCGCTACTCGCAGATAGACCGGCAAATCCTTCATATCACCAATCAGCGACAGGTCTTTCATCATGCCGGGCACGGCAACAACGCCATAATACTGCTCGGGATGCTGTGCGGCGAGCTCAAGTGCGGAACTGCCACCGGTGGAAACGCCCACGAGCAGAGCTTTGCCGGTCTGAATTTCCGGTGATTCCTGCAAATGGCTGATGACTTTTGGTATTTTTTGTCCATTAATGCCGGTGAATGGTGTGTTGGTAGGTGAAACCGGCACCGCGATCATCCAGCCACGGGTAGCCAGTTCCTTGCCCAGCCAGAACTGGGCGCGAGCAACGTACTCATTGCCGTCGCCTCCAGGCATCAATACACACAATGGCCAGGGACCGTCGCCGTGTTCATTGCTGGGTTGAAACAGGAAAACTTTCACAGTGCTGCCGTCTTCCAGCTCTACAATCGTGTCCCGGGCGGCCGCCAGAACGGGAAGCAACAACAGGCAAAGAATGAAATAGCGAAATATGGGCATTAAAAGAGTTCCGGTCCTTTGGTTTTGTCGAGAGAGGAAAGGGAATGGCCCTGGCTCAATTCCGAATGTGTTCAGCTTAACAGAGTTTTAGCGGGTAATTGTCGAGTATTCGACAAAGCGCGTCAGCCGGGCGATGATCGGTCGTTACTGACAATGTGTCAGAGGCCGACGATTTCCATGCGCTCGTTGGTCGAGACAGTTACTTGAGTGCCATCTTCGGTGATAAAGCTGCGTTCTCCGATGTTACGCTTGGAAACGCGGTAAATAATCGGGTTCTGATCTGCGTCACGATACAGCAGAACGGTCACCAGTCGTTGCTGATCCTGCCATTGCAGGTAGGTGGTGACGCTGCCGATGGTAACAACGCCTGCCAGCACAAGCCACAACACGGTTTTCAAGTTACTGGCCATGGGTGCCTGGGTGCCGGTTGGATCTGGAGGCGGAGTGTTCTGTCGGTTATCGGCATGCCACGGGTCGGAGCGCCGCGGTAGTGGCGCCTTCCTGGTGCCCGTCTGTTCCCGCGAGCGTTGTCTGCGCAGGAAGATAACGGCGGCAATAATGACCAGCAGGGTAATCAGTATTTGGCCAAGCATAAGGTTCCAGATTGAATGGTGCTGAGAAGTGTTGATGATACCGGTCGTGGCGCGCTTGATCCAGTTGTCGATGCTGGCACACGCTGCCATAATTCTGCGCTTGAGTCATAGTGTGAAGGCGAGGGCTGAACAATGCAAAAAATCATGGGCATCGTTTTTCTGGTGCTGTCTGCAATTTGTGTGATTGCGGCAGTGCTGACAGCCATCAATCTCGGATTCATCATGACTCGCCCGGATTCGATTTCGGTGGCGAATGCGTTTGTGGGGCAGTTTGTTGTGATTGTGGGGGCGCTGGTACTGGGGCGGATACTGTATCGGGCGGGGCGTGGTCGGTTGGGTGGGAGCACTGGGGGCTCTGACAACTGAGACTGATGGGCCGGGTTCAGTGTCAGTGGATCGGGCCTCGCAGCCCGGGGTGATCGGCTCTCGCGGCATGCGCTTCGAGGCGATGCACGCCCGGACTCCGGGACCCTCTGCTGATGCATGTGGGTCTCTGGCCAGTGGATCGGGCCTCGCAGCCCGGGGTGATCGGCTCTCGCGGCATGCGCTTCGAGGCGATGCACGCCCGGACTCCGGGACCCTCTGGTAGGGCAGCGGTGGGCTCTCGGCGATGCTATTGAGGGGATGAGGGAATTCGGCGGTGGGAAGCGGGCGCGTGACGCGTTATAATCCTTGTTTTTCGGCAGCTTCCGGCAATGAGAGTCATCCACAATACTGAAGGTTTCCTGCAGCAGCACTCTGGCTGTGTGGCGACGATTGGCAAGTTTGATGGTGTGCATCTGGGGCATCAGCGTATTGTTGCGCAACTGCTGGAAAAGGCTGCAGATTATGCGGTGCCGTCGGTAGTCATTGTTATTGAGCCTCACCCTGAGGAATTTTTTGCCAGCGATCCCCGGTCCTGTCCTCCGCGATTGAGTGAGGCAGGTGAGAAGGTTGAACTGCTGCGTGCCATGGGTGTGGACTACGTTTATCTGCTGGAGTTTAATCAGGAGCTCAGTCAATTGAGCCCTGAGTCCTATGTGGAAGATGTGCTGGTGGCGGGTCTCAATGTCCGCTGTCTGATTGTCGGCAACGACTTCCGGTTTGGCTACCAGCGCGGTGGTGATTTCGAATTGCTGTGTCGATACGGTAAGCGGGCTGGGTTTGACGTGGTGGAGACAGCCAGTTGCGTGTCGGATGGCGTCCGGGTCAGCAGCACTTATGTACGTGAGTGTCTGGCAAAGGCAGATTTTGATCGCGTTGCCGAGGTACTGGGCCGGCCCTATACCATTTCGGGTACGGTTGTGCGCGGGCAGCAGCTTGGTCGTGACCTGGGTTTCCCAACCTGCAATCTGGCATTGAATCGACGCAACATTCCGCTGCATGGAGTCTACGCCTGCACGGTCGAGATCTTTTTGGCTGACGACGAATGTATTGCGGCCGAGGGCGCTGCCAATATTGGATATCGTCCAACCGTAAAAGACAACGGCAAGGCGTTGCTTGAAGTGCATCTGTTGAATTTTGATCAGGAGATTTATGGCGCCCGGGTGTCGGTAACTTTCCGGCACCGGGTACGGCCGGAACAAAAGTTTGAGTCGCTGGATGCGCTCAAAGCCCGCATTGCTCTGGATGTGGAAGAAGTCAGGCAATACTTCTCCCACTATCGGCAATAGGCGAAACCCGGCCCTTTAAGTAGTACGCAACCCCACAATTTTAAAAGACACAGGATTGGCGATACGCTATCACAACCTGTTCGATGAGCGAGACGAGATGACTGACTACAAACAGACCCTGAATCTGCCTTTTACCGACTTTCCCATGAAAGCCAGTCTGGCTCAGCGGGAGCCGGGCATGCTGGCACGCTGGCAAGACATGGAGCTGTATCGTCAGATTCGGGAAATCAGTGCCGGGCGACCGTCATTCATTCTGCATGATGGGCCACCCTATGCGAATGGTGAATTGCACCTGGGTCATGCTGTCAATAAAACGCTGAAAGACATGATCGTCAAATCCCGCACATTGGCAGGTTTTGATGCGCCCTACGTGCCCGGTTGGGATTGTCATGGTCTGCCGATTGAGCACAATGTAGAAAAGAAAAAAGGCAAAGCCGGCCACAAAATCAGTCATGCCGAATTCCGTCAGGCCTGTCGAGACTATGCGGCAAAGCAGGTCGAAAACCAGAAACAGGATTTTGTTCGTCTGGGCGTTTTCGGTGATTGGGAAAACCCCTATCTGACCATGAATTTTGACACCGAAGCCAACATCGTGCGCGCGTTGGGGCGCATTGCGGGCAGCGGGCATCTGGTGAAAGGATTCAAACCGGTTTACTGGAGCGTGGTTGGTGCGTCTGCATTGGCAGAGGCCGAAGTTGAGTATCAGGACAAAACGTCATTTGCCATCGACGTCCGTTTTGTTGCGCTGGAGCCGGAGACATGGCTGGCGGCATTCGCCGTTGATGAGAGCGCGGTTGCCGGTAAAAAGATGTCGGTGGTTATCTGGACAACCACACCATGGACTTTGCCGTCGAATCAGGCAGTGTGTCTGAATGAAAACCTTGAGTATGCGTTGTTGAGCTGTACCGTTGACGAGGTTGTTGGCGAAGAGCTGCTGATTGTAGCGGCTGATATGCAGGATGAGGTCATGGCTCGTTACGGTTGCGAGCAGGTCCAGCGTCTGGGAGTGGCAAAAGGCGCCTTGCTGGAAGGCCAGCGTCTGCAACACCCTTTTGTCAATCGTCAGGTGCCGGTGCTGATGGGTGATCACGTCACGACGGATGCGGGTACCGGCGCGGTACACACGGCACCTGACCATGGCATGGAAGACTTTATTGCCGGTCAGACCTACGGCCTGGGAACGCTAAACCTGGTTGATGAGAATGGCGTATTTGCCGAAGCTGCGGGCGAGCTCGCCGGTGTTCACGTGTACAAGGCAGACGAGCAGGTGTTGGACATTCTGCGCCGGGAGCAGGCGCTGGTCGCCATGGAGAAAATTCGCCATAGCTACCCGCATTGCTGGCGCACCAAAACGCCATTGATCTATCGTGCCACGCCACAGTGGTTCATCAGCATGACTGAAAAAGGTCTGCTGAATGATGCGCTGGCCGCCGTCAAAGGTGTCAAGTGGGTGCCCGAATGGGGGCAGGCACGCATCGAGCTGATGTTGAAAGGCAGCCCTGACTGGTGTGTGTCGCGACAGCGAACCTGGGGCGTACCCATTACACTGTTTGTGCACCGGGAAACCGGCGCGTTGCACCCGGACACGGAAAACCTGATTGAGCAGGTGGCACAGCGCATCGAGAAACAGGGTATTGAGGCCTGGTTCGAACTGACTGCGGAAGATCTGCTGGGTGATGATGCCAGCCAATACACAAAAGTGACCGACACGCTGGACGTCTGGTTTGATTCTGGCGTCACACATTATTCGGTTCTGCAACAACGTGACGGGCTGGGTTATCCGGCTGACCTTTATCTGGAAGGTTCTGACCAACATCGCGGCTGGTTCCAATCGTCCTTAAAAACAGCGATTGCGATGAACGGTGCGGCCCCCTACAAGCAGGTGTTGACACATGGCTTTACCGTAGACGCTGATGGTCGCAAGATGTCCAAGTCCCTTGGTAACACGATTTCGTTGCAAGAAGTGTTCAAGGAATACGGTGCTGATATTCTCCGGCTGTGGGTTGCCGCTACCGACTACCGTGGCGAGATTGCCGTATCGCCAGAGATCCTGAAGCGTGTTGCCGATGCCTATCGTCGTATTCGTAACACCGTGCGGTTTCTGCTGTCCAATCTTAATGGTTTTGATCCACTGACAGACGCAGTGGCGCCGGATGATATGCTGGCGCTGGATTACTGGATCACGCGACAGGCGCAACAACTGCGTGAACAGGTGAAGCAGGACTATGAAAATTACCAGTTCCTTAATGTGTATCAGAAAGTACATAATTTCTGTGTGATCGAGCTGGGCAGCTTTTACCTGGATATCATCAAGGATCGTCAGTACACCGCCAAAGCAGACGGTCTGGCACGGCGCTCAACCCAGACCGCGATGTATCACATCACGGAAGTGCTGGTGCGACTGATCGCCCCGATACTGAGTTTTACCGCCGATGAGATCTGGCAGTTTGTGCCCGGCGAGCGCTCTGACTCTGTTTTCCTGACTCAGTTCGACGAAGGCCTGGCAGCGTTGCCTGCGCGTGAAGATTTCAGTGACGCGTTCTGGCGCGAACTGATTGAAGTCAAAACCGCCGTCAACAAAGAACTGGAAAAGCAGCGGGCCGAGAAGAAGGTCGGGGCAGCGCTGTCTGCCGAGGTGACGCTGTACTGCGACGAGGCACTGTTAAAACGGCTGTCTGCGTTGCAGGATGAATTGCGATTTGTACTGATTGTTTCGGTAGCCAGTCTGCAACCAATGTCGGCAAGTAAGTCGACTGACACAGTGGCCACGGAGTTGCCGGGGCTGCGGTTACAGGTAACCCCGTCGTCGCAGGACAAGTGTGTGCGCTGCTGGCATCATCGCCCCGATGTCGGCGCCCATGCCTCACATCCCGAGTTATGCGGTCGTTGCGTGGACAATATCAGTGGTGAGGGCGAGCAGCGATATTATGCGTGATGGCGAAAACAATGACGGGTTTCCACCAACAGAGTCGGCAGCCGTGGTTTGTGACGGTGCCCGTGTGACTCTGCATTTTTCGCTGGCACTGCCCGATGGAACCGAGATCGACAGTAACTACGATAAAGCGCCGGCGACATTCAGGGTGGGCGACGGTAATCTGCTGCCCGGTTTCGAAGCGGTATTGATGGGTGCAGCGCAAGGCGCATCGGTTTCAGTTCGGCTGCCGCCTGAGCAGGCTTTCGGTGCGGTAAATCCGGACAATGTACAGTCCTTTCCGCGGCAGCGTTTTGCCAGTCTGCTGGCGAACACAACTGACCCGGTCGAGGAAGGCACGGTGGTTTCATTTGCCGATTCGGAGGGCAACGAAATACCCGGTGTGTTAAAACAGATCGGTGAGATACATGTGGTGATAGACTTCAATCATCCGCTGGCAGGACGCGAGATTGTGTTTAACGCAGACATTGTGTCGGTGATAGCCCCCGGCACTGAGGCGGTCAAGATTCAGCTTTAGTCGGTATTCGCTTAGGACCGGTCCGGTACCCAGGACAAGCAACGGGCTCACGCCGGATTGTAGCCGGACAACAGGAGACACTCATGAGTGCAGTGCAATTATTTGATGCCGTGGTTTCACCCGGTACTGAAATCAGGCTCGCCAATCCGCGTGGTTTTTGTGCCGGCGTGGACCGTGCCATTGATATTGTGAATCGTGCACTGGATGTTTACGGCGCGCCAATCTATGTGCGGCATGAGGTCGTTCATAACAAATTTGTCGTGGATACCTTGCGTCAACGCGGCGCAATATTTGTAGATGAACTGGACGATGTGCCGCTCGAGGACAGTCTGGGTCGTCAGCCCATTGTGATATTCAGTGCCCATGGTGTGTCGCAGGAAGTTCAGAGTGAGGCCGCTGCCCGAGGGTTTCAGGTGTTTGATGCAACCTGCCCTCTGGTGACCAAAGTTCACCTGGAAGTCATGCGCTTCAGTGCCGAAGGCCGCGAGTGCGTGTTGATCGGGCACGCGAGACACCCTGAGGTTGAAGGTACCATGGGGCAGTATGACAACAGTAAGGGGGGTAATATCTACCTGGTTGAATCTGTTGCCGACGCTCAGAAGCTGGAAGTGGTTGATCCATCACGGCTGGCATATGTTACGCAGACAACCCTGTCGATGGATGACACTGCCAAGGTCATCGATGCATTGCGAGAACGCTTTCCGCAGATTGAGGGCCCGCGTAAAAAAGATATCTGCTATGCGACCCAGAATCGGCAGGACGCAGTCAAGCAATTGGCGCTGGAGTCGGATCTGTTGCTTGTTGTCGGCTCACCCAACAGTTCAAACTCCAATCGTCTGTGCGAGCTGGCTGAGCGGATGGGCTGTGAGTCCTATCTGATCGATCGTGTGGATGATCTGAAGCCTGAGTGGTTTGTTGGCAAAAAACGTTTTGGCGTTACTGCTGGGGCATCGGCGCCGGAGATACTGGTTCAGCAGGTGGTGGATCGGTTGCGGGAAATATCGGGGCAGGTGCCACTTGAGGTGCCAGGGGTTGAGGAGAGTATTGTGTTCCGGATGCCTCGGGAGCTTGCTCGTTAGTTTGGTTTTTTCGATCCTGAGTCTGGTCAGTGGATCGGGCATCAGCACCCAGCGTGATCGGCTCTCGCGGCATGCGCTTCGAGGCGATACACCCTGTGTCCTGCTGCCCTCTGGTGAGTCAGTTGTTCTGCGTGTCGCGTTCTGCGGCTCGTGCGCCGGAGAGAATTCCCATCAAAGCATAGTTGCCTTCGTGACAGGCATATTCGTAGATCTGGCCTTCGCTGGCAGTGTAGTTGATGATCGCTGTCCAGGGGCGTTCCCAGGTGGTGGGGTCCTCTACTGTGAACTGGTATTCCAGGACGTCTTCGGCGGTGCGGGTGTAGCGTTCGGTGAACAGACGGTTAGCGCCGGCCCCGCGGAAGGTGCTGTCGTCAGAAAAGTTTTTGGTCTGTACTACCAGCGTGTCGCCATCCCACCAGCCGCGGGAGTCGCCGTGCCATAATTCGATGCGCTCGTCGGCGTGTGGTTGGTCGGTTAGCGGGACGATTCTGACGTCGTGAATCATTTCCTGAATAATGGCGACGGTGTCCTCACTTTGCACGATCTGGTAGTAGCTGTTGTACCCGGCCATGATGTAGGGCATGCCCCAGGTAATGCAGCGTTCCTGTAGCGGGCGTCCCAGATAGGAGTCGGTGGCGCCGGGGCGGTTACGGGCACGTTCCTGTTGTCGGGCACGCGCTTCTTCAGTCATGGGGGGAATGCGGCCGTTGGGCGGATCCACAATCAGTGACGTCCGGTTCTCCAGATTACGGTCAACCATCCACGCAGCGTCATAGTTGCCGGTGGCGGGGTCATAGGATTCGACTTCGCCGGAGACGACAGCATTCAGAAAACCATCACCGAACAGCGCGTCGCCACCGCTGGCTTCGATCTCTTCTGCCTGCGCACGCAGGTTGGCAAACTCTTCTGCCGTCAGTTCAGGGCGGTCGCCAAAGAATTCGGGGCGCTCCAGCGGAGTGCTGCTGTTGTTGGCCCAGACGCCCTGCAGGTCCGGGTCGCCGTTGATAGTGCGCGGAACCTGCCAGGCAGCGTCCTGTGCCAGGACAGCAAAACTGCTGGTGCATAGCAGCGCCATCAGCGCCGGTTTGTTGAACGGTGTTTTCATGATGAGTTGCTCCACTGTCCGAATTATTGGGTGACCGGTTCCTCAATGGTGAAAGGCATGCCACGGGGGGGCACCCGGTCGGGTGGTGCGTCACGATTCAGATAGCCGTAAATAAGTTCTTCTGCAAATTCAACGCATTTAAATTCGAGAAGCTGTGCGTTTTTTTCCATTCGGCGATACAACGGCAGGCTCAGGGTCCAGGGACGGGTGTAAGTCACCGGGTCGCGGATTTCGGCTTGATAACGTATCAGGTTTGGGGTTTCCAGTGTGTAGCGCTCGATCACTTCAAGCTGATCGCTGTGGTGATTGCCGGCGCGGTCAAACCAGGTATAGGGCATGAAGTCGGTGACCCGGATTACCAACGTGTCACCTTCCCAATGACCGCGGGAATGTCCCATCCAGGCGGGTACCGGGCCTTCCAGATCGGGTTGATCCATGTACACAATGCGCATGGCACTGGCAAATTCGTAGGCCATAACAGTATGTTCTGGCGATTGTACAATCTGGAACGGAAACGGCATGTAATTTGCGCGGGGTACGCCGGGCATGTAGCACTTGCCAACCGGGTCGAGGGCAGCCCAGTCTTCTGCGTTCTGGTCGCGCGTTGTCAGTGCCTCGGCGGTGTAGGGTAGCGGGCCATCGTGCACAGCGCCCAGTGTTGCGGGGATGGCTCCGTTGGCACCCATGCGGAAATCCGGACCGGCTTTGGCGGCACCCGGTTCAATGTTCCAGTGTGTACTGCCCATTGCCTGCCACAGGCCATTCAGGTCAGGATGACCGTTGGCAGTGCGGGGTAGTTGATCCGATTGTGCAAGGGTTGTTGAGCTCATGCCTGTCAGGCTTAGTGCAAACATGGCGGCTACTAAAGAGCCCGCTATGAAGTCCTTCGACATACTTGTTCTCCCGCGTGTTCTTCTTTATTGTATCGGGGTGCCAATCACTCTTAACTATCCCACAGAGATGTAAACATGTCTACGCTGGTTGCCGTTTACGGAACCCTCAAGCGAGGGCTCAGTAACTACCATCTGCTTGAAGATGCGGAGTTCATTGGCAGTGACCGACTGTATGACATAACACTCTATGATCTGGGTCCGTATCCGGGTGCTAAGGCCGAGTCGTCACAGGGAATTGAGGTTGATGTTTTTGCCGTGACGGCATGGCAATTTCAGCAACTGGATCTGCTGGAGGATTATCTGGCTGAGTCGCCGACAAACGGTCTCTATGACCGACGCGTATTCCAGACACGTTATGGTCCCGCCTGGGTTTATCTCTACAACCCTCCGGTTTCCGGACTGGTGCCTATCTCTGCCGGCGCCTGGCGACAGTTGACAGCAGAAGTGGGGTAGGTGGTTATCAAAGGCAGGTTGCGGCCAAAACAAAAGGCACAGGTTTTGCAAAACGTTTTTCCAGTTCAGTAATCGAATTCCTGATTCATTTTTTGGAGGTAAAGCTTGTGTACGAGAAAACCAATCAACTAACAACTGCTCATCGCGTTGTGCAATCGAACTTGCCGCTGGCGGCGGTGTTTGCAACATCACTGCTACTGGCTGCGTGCGGGCCGGCAGAAGAGCCACCCATGGCCACCAACACGGCGGAGCCTGTTGTTGCTGAGCCTGCAGCCACCAGTTCGGCAGCAGAGAGCGAAGAGGCTTTGATTGAGCGTGCCCGTGGTATTCATGAACGGGTCATCGTGATGGATACCCATGTTGATATCAATACCGCGAATTTTGCCTCCAATACCAACTATGTTCAGGATCTTGATACCCAGGTCAATCTGCCAAAGATGGAGGCGGGTGGTATGGATGTGGCCTGGTTCGTGGTGTACACGGGACAGGGACCGCTGACTGAGGAAGGTTTTGCTGCTGCGGAAGCCAATGCGCTGGACAAGTTCAGCGCGATTCAACGGTTGACGAGCGAGATTGCCCCCGATCAGATAGAGCTGGCTTTAACGTCTGATGATGTTCGACGCATCGTCGCCAGTGGCAAAAAAGTTGCCATGATAGGCGTGGAGAATTCGTATCCGATGGGCATGGACATCAACAATGTGCGCCGTTACTACCAGCTCGGCGCCCGTTATGCCTCGCTGTCACACAATGGCCACAGCCAGTTTGCCGACTCCAATACCGGAGAGAACGATGATGTCTGGTTGCACGAAGGTCTCAGTGATCTGGGCCGACAGGCAATTGCCGAAATGAATAAATGGGGCATCATCATTGACGTTTCCCACCCTTCTTATGAGTCCAACAAGGAAACCATTGAGCTGTCGCGTGCACCGGTAATGGCATCACATTCGTCAGCCCGTGCGCTGGACCCCAATGTCAGTCGTAATCTGTATGATGACGAACTCCAGGCCATTCGGGACAGTGGTGGCGTAGTGCAGGCTGTCGCTTTCCGGGGTTATGTTGATTCCGAAAAACAGCGCGCCTACAGTGGCGCAATGCGGGCCCTGCAGGAAGACATCGCTGAAGACATGGGTTTTACGTTACTGAGCCCGGCGGAGGTGCGCGCACTGGATACTGAAGCTCGGGTTGCCTATCAGGGCCGACTGGCGGAAATTGGTGAACTGGCCGCGCCGCGGATGGCTGCCGAAGTTGATGCCGTTGCGCCGCCGGTGGATGTCAGTGACTTTGTTGACCATATTGACTATATCGTGGAGCTGATCGGTGTCGACCATGTTGGTATCAGCGGTGACTTTGATGGCGGTGGTGGTGTCACTGGCTGGGCGGATGCATCGGAGTCCTTCAACGTGACACTGGAAATGGTTCGCCGGGGTTATAGCGAAGAAGATATCGCGAAAATCTGGGGCGAGAACGTTTTGCGGGTGCTGGACGAAGTGCAGCGGGTCGCCCAGGAGATCCAGGCAGCCGAAGGCGTCTGACAGCGACTGCACTCAATGGGCGACTTCAGCTGCCAGATATGGCATGCAGCAGTCCGCTGGTCCTGAATACACTGCTGGCAACGGCCCCGGGCAATACCTTGGGGTTGTTGTCAATCAGCGTAAATTGCCGAACGGCGCGGGTGATACCGGTGTAAATCAGTTCCCTGGTGAGAACCGGATTTTCGTGCTGTGGCAGTATGAGTGCCGTATGTGTGAACTCAGACCCCTGCGATTTGTGAACAGTCATGGCAAAAACGGTTTCCACCGATTGCAGGCGGCTGGGCAGTACCCAACGCACAGGTTTTTGTTTGTCACCGGCCGTGAACGCAACCCGCAACCGTAATTCAGTGCCACCTGGCACAGGTAATGGGTAAGGCAGGGTGATGCCAATGTCACCGTTCATCAGATCCAGATTGTAGTCATTGCGCGTTACCATGACCGGTCGTCCCGGGTACCAGGCGGCCTGTGTTGGTGCCGGAGACCGGGCATCGTCGGTATCGAAAGCACGCTCCTGCCAGGGGGGCAGCAAACCTGCGCTGCGCAGAATGCTTTCTATGCGCTGATTAAGACCCTCTACACCGAACTCGCCTTTACGCAGTGCCGCCAGTAGTTGAAAGTGGCCATGTGCCTGCAGGATATCCAGTGCCCAGGTGTCCCAGGACAGACTGCTGGCCTCGGTTGCTGGGGGCTGTCGGGCAAGACTCAGGTAGTGACCATAACCGTTGTCGAGGTCAGCAATCAGTTGCTCGAAGGCGGTGTCCCGGGTGTTGCCAATATGCAGGCGTTTCAGTTCACTGTATTGTCCGTCAAAGAACGCATTCAGTGTGTTGGCATCGGCGCTGCTGTTAACAGCCTGTGCCAGATCTCCGATTCCGGGAACGGCACCAAAGCGATGACTGTAGCGCAACATGGTAATGGCCTGGTCGAGCCCGGTGCCATCGTTATTGATCAGATGGTCGGGCACGTGCTGCCCGGTCACCGATGTTATCCAGTCTGAGGTCTGTTGCCAGTAATGGGCCAGCGCTGCCCGCTGACACAGACTGCCCAGAACTGCGCCAGCTTCTACCGAAGCCAGTTGGTCTTTGTCCCCCAGCAACACAAGTCGGGCCTGCGCCGGCAATGCATCCAGCAATAATGCCATCAGTTCAACATCCACCATGGAGGCTTCATCGACAACGACAACATCGACCGGCAGAGGGTTTCCCGCGTGGTGCCTGAAAAAACGGCTGTTGCGCACCGGCCCGAGTAAACGGTGTACGGTGCTGACGTCGCCGGGAACTCCCTGCAAGTCATGGCGCGCCAGTTGCGAGGTGATGGAGGTGCTCAGGCGTGCGGCAGCTTTGCCGGTGGGGGCCGCCAGCCTGATACGCAAAGGCGGCTGACCGGCGGCATGCTGTAGTGCCTGTAGCACGGCCAGTACCTTAACCACTGTTGTGGTTTTTCCGGTTCCCGGGCCACCGGTGATAATGGAAAAACGTTGGCGCACGGCCAGCCCACAGGCGATTCTTTGCCAGTCGCAGTCCCGCGTCAGCTCAGCGGCGGTGTTTTGAGACAGTTGCTCGAATATTGTCTTGATACAGCTCGACAGCAGCCTGTCATCGACATCAGGCCTGGAGAGTAAACGTTGCTGAATACTGTGTGCCAGTGTCTGTTCGTAGCGCCAGAAGCGACGCAGGTACAACAACGGTCGCCCGCTGCTGCTATCAAGTACCAGGGGTTGGTTGCCGGCTTCGGCCTGCATGTCCGTGCCGGGTTTGTCATCCACCAGCAGCGCGTTATGCAGGGCCTGTGTCCACTGCGCGCTATCAAGTTGCGCCAGCAGTTGTTGCGGTGTCAGCTCGGGTTGCCGCACCGGTGATTCGGGTGGCAGGGACAGAGCGGTGCCTGGTTCAGAGAGGCAATAATGAATGTCCAGACAGACGTGGCCGTGACCGTTCTGATGACTGGTCAATGCCGCTGCCAGTAGCAACGCGGGTGATGCATCGGGTACCTGGCGATGCAGGAAGACCGCGAATTCGGTATCCAGCCAGCGTATCCAACCGGCACGCGCCCAGTCATCCAGGATTATCAGCAATCGGGCCGGATCCGTCATCACCAGATTATTATTTTTGCCAAGACCTGTGCTATGCATCTGGTTGACCATCAGAACAACGTCTCCTGTTTGGCGGTGCTGCCGGCATCATGTGACCGGCCCGTCTGGAACAGCCTGTCCAACGCGTCGATAAAATCAACTGGCGGCTTGTCTGCCAGCAGGCCTTGGGTCTCGGCTGCATGGCCGCGCAGAAAGAAGTACAGGGCGCCGCCAACATGTTTTTCATAATCATAGTCTGGCAAACGGTTGCGCAGCAGGCGATGCAGGGCAAGCAGGTAGATGGCATATTGTACGTCGTATCGATGGTGCAGAATTTCCTGCGCCAGAGCCTGCGATGTGTAGCTCGCTTCGTAGGGACCGAGGTAATTCGATTTCCAGTCGGCAACGTAGTACTTACCCTGATACTCGAACACCAGGTCGATAAACCCTTTTATCATGCCATTGAGTTGTTTCGGAAGCAGCGCAGGGCGACTCTGTCCGGGCTGAATGAACTGCTGACATAACCGGTCAAGCGCGCTGACTGCGACGTGGTTGCTGGCAAACAGAAACTCCATCTCTGCCTGCTGCAACGTCAATAGTGTCAATGTCATCTGGTTCTGATCAGGTAGCGTGAATGTTGTGTTCAGAAAGGTGACTAACCAGCGATCCAGACGCTCGACATCATCCTGCCAGTCACGCTGTGTACAGCGTTGTGTGATCAGGTGCAGGCGTGCTTGATCGTTCTCCACAGCATTGGCAAAGCCTTCGGCTTCAGCCCATTCCAGCAGTCCATGCAGAAAGGTGCCGGGTTTCGGGCCTCGATGAAATCCGTGTAACCCCGGTGCCGAGCGACTGAAGTCGCGCCGATCTGACGGGTCGCTATCGAGAGCATCGGAAGAGGCGGTAAATTTTTCTTCCAATGCCTGGTCGTCCTGAGGTGCTTCCGGCTCAACGGAGTGCGGGCCGGCGTCATCGCTGGCACCGATCTTTAATGCGGAGTAGCTGGCGATCCACCAGTTTTCGGCCGGGCTTCGGGGCGATATCAAGGCTGGTTTGCCGGCACTGGCCTGAGCACCTGATTCAGTATGTTCCCGATCGTCGGCGGTTCGGAGCGTTGGCGCAGGTTTTAGCTGGATATTATGTTTGCAGCCTTCGTGCCACCGCTGCAGGGCCTCTGCAACGTCCATCGCGGACAGGGGTTCGCCACCGCTCATCAGGTAACCCAGCGCGCCTTTGTGATTGACGGGTCTGCCATTGTTACCGGAACTGATGGCAGCGGCCCCCAGCCATAAACCGTGGCGTGCCCGAGTCAGGGCGACGTACAACAATCGCATGTCTTCGGACAGGCGTTCATGGTCGGCCCGTTGCCAGGCATCGGTATCGCGCCTGTTACCGGCGATCTCCAGGCGACGTGCACTGTCCTGTTCGTCATTGATGATCATGACCTGCTTGATACGACCATCCACTTCCTTCAGTGCCGGTGCAAACGGCAGACATACCAGCGGGTATTCGAGACCCTTGGCTTTGTGAATGGTGACCACACGAATCAGGTCATTGTCACTCTCCAGGCGCAGCACTTCTTCATCGTCAGGATCCTGCATCTGCTCTGCCAGGTGACGGATCAGGGCCTGTTCACCTTCATATTGGGCACTGGCTTTTTGCAGGTATTCTGCCAGGTGGAGCAGGTTGGTGAGGCGGCGGTGGCCGTCGGCTTGATGGCCCAGACGTTGAGGCAGTGCGTGCGCCTGCATCAACTGACGCAGCATCGGTAACACGCCCTGGCGTTGCCATAGCTGGTGTAGCTGGCGGAACAATTCGGTTTCTGTTTCCCAGGCCAGTTCATCGCGGTTCAGGAATTCCAGACGCTGCAATGGCAGATCAAGTGACGTAGTGGCCAGGGCTGCGCGCAGCTTGCGTTCGTCGCCCGGTTCGGCGCAGGCGCGCAGCCAGCGCAATACGTCCGCAGCCTCGACGCTGGCGAACACGGATTCGCGATCAGACAGGTAGACACTGGACAGTCCGCGTGCATGCAGCGCATCACGGATTTCATTGGCTTCGCCGCGCCCGCGTACCAGAATGGCAATGTCGTTCGGGCGCAGGCGGACAAAATCTGCAGCGGAGCTGAAACCGGTTTTTGCATCCTGCAGCCACCCCGCAATTTCACTGGCGCAGCGTGCGGCGATGGCGGCACGGAAACGGGTGATGGCAATGGTGTCTATCTGGTCGCCATAGGCATCATCGTCATCCACGGAACCCAGGTGCCAGAATGTGATAGCGGGCGCTTCTTTATCGCGGATGATCAGGGACTCGTCACGACCCCTGGCAGCGACTGGCAGGAAGGGCAGTGGATTTTGATCGCCTTGCTTAAATCGGAAGGCACCTGCTGCGAATGCTTCAGCCTGACCAAAAAGGTAGTTGATGCCATCCACCACACCGCGGGTGGAGCGATAGTTCACGCCCAGATTATAGTGTCGCCCTGTCGTTGCCCGTCTTGCTGCAAGGTAGGTGTAAATGTCGGCATTGCGAAATGAGTAGATGGCCTGCTTGGGGTCCCCGATCAGGACGAGGGCGCAATCGTTGCGGTTGTCACTGAGTTGGTAGATTTTGTCGAAGATCCGATACTGCAGCGGGTCGGTATCCTGAAATTCGTCGATCATGGCAACCGGGTAGTCCCGACGAATTTGTGCCGCCAGTTTGTTACCCAGGGGGCCCTGCAATGCCCGGTCGAGTTGCAGCAACAGATCGTCGAAACCCAGTTCCGCTTTTTCCTGTAATCGGCGTTGCAGTGCCCTTTCCAGCCAGCGCCGGGCATGACTGAGGACAACAGCGCGCAGGTCGGGGCCAATGCAGTCGGCTGCCGCTTCAGTTTCAGCGATCCAGTTTCCGATCGCCGCTAATGCCAGGTGTTGCGGTTGCGCGGGCGCTTTTTTGCCGCCGCTGAGTTTCCAGCGATCCTGCGCAAAACGCGTCATACGCGGCGGTGCTTCGCTGCCCTGCGCCCAGTTGGCAAGGCTCTGTTTAAGGCCGGCAAACCCTTCAGGAGATTTAGCTTCGGCGTAACTGACTTTGTTCAGCGCCGCCTGCAGCTCATCCAGCAGGTCTTCCAGTTCGTTCTGTGAGGCAGCCCAGGCACCTCGGGCTCTATTTTCCAGCTCATTAAGTCGCTGAGCCTGTTCTGCGTAACCGGCCAATGCCTGATGCAGATCGGTCACCTCAGGCAGGGGTTCACCAGCGTAGGTAAGTGTGGTGTTGGTTTTGTTAATCAGTGGCCGCACGGACTGCAACAAGTCTTCCGGGCTGCCAAAATCGTTGTAAATCAAATGTGCGATGGCCGCGGGCAGGGCATAAAAATGCTGGCGCCAGTAGTCACGTATGAGCTCTGCATAAATATCCTGCTGGTTAGTGATCAGTGTCTGCTGAAACAGGCTGCCACTGTCAAACGCGTGTTCGCGCAGCATGCGATAACACCAGCCGTGAATGGTTGATACCGCGGCCTGGTCCATGCTTTGCGCGGCCGTGCTCAGCAAACGCGCGCACTGTGGCCACAGACTGACATCGTAGTCAGCCCGCAACTGATTCAGGATTTCATCACAATCGTCACCCGGGTTGATAAAACATCGTGCGGCATCTGCCAGCCTGGCCCGAATTCGGTCCTTGAGTTCTTGCGTGGCGGCATCGGTAAAGGTAACTACGAGAATCTCTTCTGGTGTCAGCGCGCTGGAGAATGCTGCGGTGTCACCGTGCTGTAGTATCAGGCGGGCGTACAGCAAAGCAATGGTGAAGGTTTTGCCGGTGCCGGCACTGGCTTCGATCAGGCGACTGCCGTGCAGGGGGAAGGTGCGAATATCCAGAGGCTGACTGACGGATTCTGCGGAGCTCACTGTGCATCCTCCGCATTGCTGGCTTTACGTTGACGATGCAGATGCCAGTGCTCCACCATGCTTTGATACAGCTCGGTGCTACTGGCGACAAAGGCACTGTTGTCAGAAGAGTCCGGTGATACGGGCTCAGTTTCCTGCGCCTCAGCCTGCAATGGCAATTGTCCACAGACCAGGCTGTCAAAATCTGGCCACAGGCGGGACAATGTTTCACTGCCCTGCACCTGACCGGAAACATTATAGCTGCCTTCGTACACCGAACGTGCGGCGTCCAATGGTGATTTTTCCGGATCAGCGCTCAGGTAGGCACAACTGGTTTTGACTTCGGCGGGTATGGGTCGTGACAGATTTTGCTGATACAGAGTCATTAGTTGTTGCAGCGATTGACGAGCGGCATCGGCGTCCAGCGGTGCCAATACTTCGTTGGTATCAGGGCCCAGTACCAGGGTTTTTGTTGGACCATTCAATTGAGCAGCCAGGTGAGACGGCCAGTGCCGTGCCAGGTAATGCCATTTCACTTTGCTGCTTCCACTATGGTTAGCATTGCCAGCGCCCGCAGATTTGCCCGCCCAGATCTGGCTGCTTAACATGGCGCAACGTATTCGAGTAGCGTCAGACCCAAGTCGAACATCATTTAGCGTGTCTTCCAGAATGAGCCTGCCATCGCCGGTCACCAGTTGCACAATCTGGGTTCCGCATTCTGTGCTATGGGTCAACAGTTCCTGATAACGTTGCAATGGTTTTATCAGCGGGTTGGTCAGTGGTTTGCGATAAAGGTCAGCAAACGGAGGCATCGGCAGTACGCCCTGTCTCTGTTGCTTGCCGATCAAAGAGTCGAGCAGATTCGGAACCTGCAATGTCTCATTGTCTGGTTCGCCATGCAGTACCCGCTGTGCGTCGCGAATCAGTTGATCCTGCACCTGCCATTTACTCAGACCGTCTATGAAGAACGCTTCATTGTCGTCCGCGGTCAGTTCGGCGCTGTCGAATACCACGCCAAGACGCCTGGCAAAAAATACATCCGCCGGGTTACGCAGTAGGGCGCTGAGATCGCTCAGACTGATGACGCTGGGCTCTTCTTCTGTGTAGACGGCAAAGCCATCCTGGTTATGATCCGGTGTCGCTTGTTGCGGCGCCCATTCAGCAGCATAGGTCGCCAGCGACGAGTCGGACCGGAAATACTTCGAACTGAATGGCTGCAGTGGGTATTCGTGAGTGAGCCCCTGCAGCAGCGATGCACCATCATCAGCGCCAGTCATGGTGTCCCTGACATAGTCGCGCAATTGTGCGACCAGCACCGATGGTGGCCGTTCACTGTTATCGCGGATGCTGCGACCGGTCCAGCTGATGTACAGGGAGTTGCGCGCAGACAGCATGGCTTCCAGAAAAAGGTAACGGTCATCTTCGCGGCGTGATCGGTCGCCCGGCCTGTAGTCCTGTCGCATCAGGTCAAAATCAACCGAGTTGACCTGCCGTGGATAGTCGCCGTCATTCATGCCCAGCAGGCAGATATGTCTGAAGGGTATCGCCCGCATTGGCATCAACGTGGCAAAGTTGACAGCACCCGCCATGAAACGTTGACTCAGATCAAGTTCGTCGAGTGATTCCAGGAAATACTCGTTGACCACTTCCAGTGGCAATTTCTCATTGAACTGAGCCTGGGCGCAGGCATCTGTCCAGTTTTGCAGGCGTTGTTCTGCGCGATTGATCAACAGGGTGTCGCGGTCGTCTTCAGCCACAAAACACTGGTTTAGCAGCGCGCTGATGCGTGCACTCCAGGTTTCCGGGTCCGCCGGTTGCTGAAACAGATGCCAATAGTGTTCCAGCACGCGGAGCAGATGGGTGAGTTTGCCGGTCACGGCCGCGCTGAGGCCACCGACTTCAGCAAAGGGTTCAATGTCCTGCCAGGCATCGTTGCTCCCCACGGCGTACCCCAGCAGCATGCGTCGCAGACCAAAGTGCCAGGTGTTTTGTTCCAGTGCTACTGTGTCCAGCGATGCTGGCATGCCCTGGGCTGTGCGTTGAGTTGCGTTCAGCCCCCAGCGAATGCCCGCGCTTTCCGTCCAGCGATGTAACAGGGACTTGTCGGCCGCGTCCAGGTCAAAGGCATTCTGCACGGCAGGAACATCCATCAGGTCCAGTAGCTCGCTGACGCCAAAGCGTGATGAAGGCAGATTCATCAGCGTGGCCAGCGCCAGATATATCGGTGCCTGATGGCGTTTGCCCTGATCGGAAATGGTAAACGGAATGAAACGTGGATCGTCCCGATTGATACGGCCGAACACTGCCTGTATGTGCGGCGCAAACTGATTGATGTCAGGCACCATGACCAGTATGTCGCGTGGACGCAGGGTGGGGTCGGCTGCAAACAGGTCTAGCAGGTGATCCTGCAGGATTTCCACTTCACGTTGCGCGCTGTGTGCAATATGGAAGCCCAGTCCCGTGTTTTTAGTGTCTGTTTTAATCGCCGCGTGTGCTGCGCGCGCTTCGTCGAGGCTGCGCAGATGAAAAATATCGCCCTGAATGCGGCTGAGCAGATCAATTTCCACGGGTGCGTCAAACAGATCGATATTCAGCTTGTTGTCCTGAAACAGCTGCTCATAGTCAGCACGTTGGTCATGCTCATCAAGCAGGCGAATATAGTCGCGCCCCTGTTTGCCCCAGGCAGCCAGCAAAGGGTTGCCGCGCAGGAACAGGTCATCAAAGGTGGCATTGTTGCTATCCTGGCTGCCGTTGTCGCTGACTTGGGGCATGTCCGGGCGCGGCGGCTGGCGCTTGTATGGGCGGGCAAACAGGCGCTGGGCGGTGTGAGGTTCAATAATGTCTCCCCAATAGTGGCTACAGGGGTTGTGAACACACAATAATACCTGCGTGCAACGGGCAATCGCAGCCAGCGTTTCCAGGCTCTGCCGGGGCAGTGAGGAAATGCCAAACACGACCACGCGGCGCGGCAGACCCGGTGGGCGGTTGTCAGGAGTCAGCTGTTGGCAAGCCTGCAGGAACTGCTGATGGATCTGGGCCCTGCCACTGTTGCGAGCTTCCGGCGCGATATCATTGAGCAGACGTCGCCACAATTCTGCCTGCCAGCTTTGTTCATCGGGCATCGCCGCATGCAGGTTCTGACGGGTAATCTGATTGACGCTACGAGCCCAGTCCTGCAGCCAGTCGGCGCGGTAGATCTGATATTGATCAAGCAGGTCGGCGAGACGCTGGGCAAGCTGGAATTGTTTGCGCTGCCCGCTGTCATCACTGAGAAAATGGCGCAGCGCTTCGAATTCGGGTTCTGCGAGCAGGGTTGGTAGCAGTCGCAGCAATCGCCAGCTAAGCAGATTTTTGTCGAAGGGAGAGGTTTCCGGCAGATTACCAAGAACTGCCCGGTAGGCCTGCCAGTGGAAACGTCCGGGCAGGTTGATGTTCATGGCGGCAGCGATACCGCAGCCGGGTTCACAGGCGTCAGTGTCAGAGGCCAGCGCCAGTTTCAGCCATTGCGCAATGCCGTTGCTTTGCACCAGGACAACTTCATTTTCCAGCGGCGTTAGCGGATTGCGCCCCAGCCACGTCACCGTTACCTGCCGCAGCTGTTCCAGCCGGTTACTCTGCAGAACCATGAATCCCGGCTGAATTGGGACTGCACCTGATGATGAGGCGCTAGCACCCGCGGTTTCTGCTTGTGTTTTTGTTGACTTGGGTTCCGCTGAACTCATTGACCGACCTGTGCTCGTCCGTGACGCTGACCATTAAACCTGGCAGCCAGTATAAGGGTTTTACGGATGATTGGTATGGTGTGTTATCGCCCGGTCTGGTGTACGCTGCGCGACGTTTGAATGATGCGAAAGAGGAGCCCCCATCATGCAGAATCAAGCTAACCTTTACGCTGAACTCGCGGACTACTACGATCAGTTCTGTGCGGAAGTGGACTATGCCGGTCAATGCGCGTTTGCGGTACGAGTGTTTGAGGCCTTTGCCTGTTCTGGCGGGCGCAACTACCTGGACCTTGCCTGCGGCACCGGTCAGCATCTGCAGGTGATGGCGCAATCGGGGTTTGTAGCTGAGGGGCTGGATAACAGTGCTGCCATGCTGGCCCAGGCAAGATCCCGATGCCCAGAGGCAAGGTTGTTATTGTGCGATCTTGCGGCGTTTGATGAGACGCAATGTTACGATCTGATCACCTGTTTTTTGTACTCAATTCACTACAGTCATCCGTTGGCGCATTTTGCCGACACCCTCAAGCGCGCCTGGCAGGCATTGAAGCCGGGTGGTGTATTCATTTTTAATGTCGTTGATGCCAACGGTGCCCGTCAGCAGCACAGTGTGGTTACCCGTGTGCAGCAAGGCGATGCGCAATTGACCTTCAGGTCAGGCTGGCATTATCAGGGGCATGGCGACGTGCTGGATCTGCGGCTGTCCATTACCCGGACGGGCACAGGCCAGTCACAGACATGGCATGATCACCACGTCATGACGGCAACGACACTGTCAGACCTAAACACTCAGTTGCAGTTGCTGGGCTTCGACGTCACGCTGCTTGAACATGATTACGACCGTCTGACGCCATGGGCTGGTCACAGTTTCAACGCCATTGTGGTGGCCTGCAAACCGGTTGTGTAGCCTCAGGGCGCGACACACCAGAAGCACCAGAATTCCGGTGGCCGGTAGAATGTGATGAGACGGCCAAAGCTGATGACGGCTATCCAGCATATCAGCGAGATCAATGCCGCCGTTCGCGCTGCCCGCGGGACAACAACGTTGTGGGGCAGGGCGCGGACCCGGGGTGCCAGCACAGCATAAAACACCAGCAGATTGAGTCCGGCGATCAGCATGGCCAGCATTTTTAACTGAAATGCGGGGTTGTGGACGTATTGCCCCGGATCGCTGACCAGAAACATGAAGCCGGTGACCACGTTCAGTGCAAAGCCGGCAACGCCCCAGGGTACCAGACCGTGCAGTGCCGCTATTGGGATGCCGCGGCCAACACCGAGCAAACGCAGGTCAAACAGCCCCACGGTTCCGAGGAGGAACGTCAGACCGATAAAGTGTAGCGACTCTATCGCTGGCCAGCCCCACTGAGTGTTCATGAAGGTGAAAATGCCGGTGCTGTGGCCAAGCTCGCTGAGAAATAACACCATACTTACGGCACCCCCACCAGCCAATAGGCCAGTAATACGCTATGGGTGTAGGCAAGAAACCGGCCGGAGGCAATAATGCCAAGCCAGAGCATGATGGTCAGTGCAGCCGGCACGCGTCCGGTAGATCGGCCTTCAACCAGCAGGCGCGGTACCGGAGAGGTCATCCGCAGCGTCATGCAGAATGCAATCACCAGCATGGCCAGTTTGATGAAAAACAAAGGGTTGGTTAACGCTTTGGCGGGATAACCGGCGAGCAGGAGTAACCCGGACGTGGCGGCAACCACCATGCCGAGCCAGAGCAGCGGTTGGAATCTGCTGAACAAGGCGGGTGGAATCTGTCGTGCAAAGCCCAGGCGCCGCAACGCACTGGCAATCCCGACGCCTGCCATCAGACCCATACTCAGGGAATGAAATACCAGTATGGTGGGGAATACCCACCATACTTCGCGGACCGCTATGCTGAAAGCGGTCAATTCGAAGCTGGCATAGACTTCCAGCACGCCCGTTGAGCCGCGCTACTGGTTCGCCGCCTCAGCTTCTGCACGCCTGGCCCCTGCGAGTACGCCGGGCAGCGCATAGTTGCCTTCATGACAGGCGTATTCGTACATCGGCTGATCGGCCGCTTTGGCATTGAACAGTAACTCGCCCGTCCAGGGCTGACTGAATACGGTCGGGTCGTCCACGGTAAAGGTGTAGACGATTTCCGATGTTGATACTCGCTCGAAGCGCTCGGTGACGGTCAGGTTCTCCGAAGCGCCAAACACGGTATGTTGCGGATGATAACCGGTCGTGGTGACCACCAGGGTATCGCCGTCCCAGTGTCCAACAGAGTCGCCCATCCATTTGTCCATATGCGGCATGAGTTCGTCATCAATGCGTATGATGCGGGCGTCGTGCATCATTTCAGCCATGATCATGACATAGTCTTCAGTCTGAACAATCTGGTAATTGTTGTTGTACATCACTGGCAGCATGGGGGGGCCTGAGTGATTGCCAAAGGAGATCAGGCAGCGCTCTGACAGCGGCCTGCCTTCGGGACCGTCATTGCGACCTGGCGCACCGGGGGCCCGGGCAAAACGCGCGCGCGGATCGCCGGCAAAGGGGATCTGGCCGTTGGGTGGATCAACGATGATGGATGAACGTGGCTCGCCATTAATGACCTGAATGCGCTCGCCCACTTCTTTCCAGAATTCATTGTAGCCGTCATCGGTATCACCGTCATCGCCACCCTGAGCGCCGGCGCCGGGTTCACGATCGGGGTCACTGGCGGCATATTCAGCGGCCAGAAAGTCCTGATGGCCGCCTTCCATCGCCATCACCTGTTCGGCATCAAGCACCAGTGTTTCGCCCAGTTCCCGGTCGCGGGTCAGTGGCGTCAACGTGGCATTGCTCCAGACACCCTGTAAATCAGGCTTTCCGGCAGGCGTGCGCGGCAGGTCGTCCTGCGCCAGCGTCTGGCCACAGGCCAGCGCGAGAGCCAGGGTCATGCTGGAAACTGCCAGATATTTTCGAGTTGTCATTATTGTTCTCCCCCGTCAAAACTGTGTTTTCGCCCCGATTATTGACCAATAACCCATGCTATACAAGTTGTGTGCCTGGTGCGGGTAGCAAGGTGTTCGCTTACAAACTGTAATACTTTACTGCAAAACATTGATGTCATCACAATTTGATGCCGTTATACTCCCGCGGTTACATTTTTGTAACTTGAATATGTAACCCAAAATAATTCCAACGACAGGTATACTGCTTTGAACACCTTGCTTCGACTCTCTCTTGTGGGGCTATCGTCCCTGTGCCTTCATACCGCTGCCCAGGCCCAGCCAGGCATCGACGGTCTCAATCCTGCTCCGGGCGGGGTTCAGGCACGTTTTGGCAGGGAAAGAGTCATTCCGCTGCAACGCTTTTCTGACAATGATATTGAACTCGATGGCCAGTTGAATGATGCCGTCTGGGCGCAGGTGCCGGCGCAAAGTGGTATGTGGATTGTGGAGCCGGAGACGCTGGAACGGGCGCCCTATGATACCGAAATGAAGGTATTCTACAGCGATGACGGCATCTACATTGCGGTTGCCATGGAACAGCCTGCCGACACGCTTGTACGCCGGATCACCGCACGCGACAACCGGGAAGTTAACCGGGATCGAGTGTCCTTTACGTTGGATACTTCCGGAGAAGGACAATACGGTTACTGGGTCAGTCTGGCTCTGGGCGACAATCAGCTGGACGGCACGATTTTGCCTGAACGCCAGTACAACAGTCAGTGGGACGGTGCCTGGTACGGTGCTACCGCCCAGAATGCCAATGGTTGGTCAGCCGAGTTCTATATACCCTGGGGGCAGCTCGCAATGCCCAGCCGCGAGGGCCGGCGACAGATCGGGTTTTATGGTGAGCGCGTGGTAGCGCACCTGAACCAGAATTGGGCGTGGCCACCCATTGCCAAATCCGACCCGATTTTCCTGAGTAATTTCCCCTTGCTGGAAATGGAAGGTGTCAATCCGCAGCAGCAATGGAGCCTGTTTCCGTCTTTTGCCTCTACCTATGATGAGATAGATGCAGACTGGGAGCATCGCGCCGGTGTTGATGTGTTCTGGCGTCCGTCCAGTAATTTCCAGATGACGGCAACGCTGAATCCTGATTTCGGCTCGGCAGAAGCCGATGATGTGGTGGTGAACCTGACCGCCAGCGAAACCTTCTTCCCGGAAAAACGCCTGTTCTTTCAGGAAGGGCAGGAGATATTCAATACCACATCGCGCTCCAATGGCAGTATTGGAAAACGCTTTACCATCCTGAATACACGACGTATCGGTGGACGCCCGCGTTCGCCGGACCTGCCTGATGGTGTCGCATTACCACCGCGTGAGCGCATTCAGACGGCAGACCTGTTGGGTGCAGCAAAAGCCACCGGTCAGGTCGGTAATTTCCGTTATGGTGTGTTGGCTGCTTCCGAGGACGACACCCAGTATCGCTTGCCCGGCCAGCGAATTGAGCAGCAGGGTCGCGATTTCACTGCTTTCCGCGTGCTGTATGAGGATCAGGGTGGCGGTACCGGTGCTGCCTACCGTGGTATCGGTTATATCGGTACCGTCGTTGCGCACCCGGACTCTGATGCGCAAGTGCACGCAATCGATTTCCGCTACCTGACACAGGGCGGTATCTGGAGTTTTGATGGTCAGATGGTGACGTCGGATGTGGATGATGGCGATCAGGGTTTCGGCGCTTTTACCGACATCGTGTACTCACCGCGACAGGGATTTAAACACACCCTGCATTTGACCTATTTTGATGAAGACCTGGATGTTAATGACTTTGGGTATCAGGACCGCAATAACGCCAAGGAGGCCTGGTATCGTTTCGAGTGGATCAAGACCGGTCTGACACGTGTCCGCGACGTGCGGGTATCTTCCTTCCTGCGCTACGAGGAGAATCTTCAGGGCGATCGAACCAACAACGCGATACCGGTGATCAGCACCGCGATTACCCTGAATAATCTGGACCGGGTCAATGTCAATCTGCAGCATTTCCCCAAACGTTATGACGACCTCAACAGCTTTGGCAATGGCACCTTTGCTACCCAGGAGCGTACCAACTACAGTGCCAGCTATACCACGAATACGGCGCGTCAGCTCAGCCTCAACGCTCAGGTGGGTCGCTCGGTTGAGCTTGCCGGTGGCTACAGTGAATCCTATGAAGTTGGCGCGACCTGGCGCCCGGCAGCGAATATCAGCGTGTCAGGGGATGTCGAGTATCAGGACCGTGACGGCTGGTTGCTGCATCAAGGCGGACAGAACTTCACCGCATTTGAAACCAGCCAGTGGGAAACGGGTTTCCGCCTGGAGTATTACCTGACCGCCAAGCAGCAGCTGAGTGCTGGCCTGCAGTGGGTCGGTATTAAGGCTGCCGGCGATCGTTACTTTAACCTGCCGTCGGATGCACCTACGCGTAACCGGGATCTGGTGGAAGTGGATCAGCATGCACGCTCACCGGGCGATTTCTCGATTTCGCAGATGAACTTTCAGTTGCGTTACCGGCTGGAGCTGGCACCGTTGTCAGATCTGTTTATCGTCTACAACCGTAACGGCAACAAACGTGATAATCTGATTAACTTCAATGAGCAGTTTGATAATGCATGGAATGACCCGCTGGCCAGCCAGCTGGTGGTGAAGGTGCGTTACCGTCTGGGAACCTGATAGAACCGATTAAGGTTGCCACCGCGCAGCCGGGGAAAGCGACATGCCGCTGGAACAATTGTTGGCCCTGGCGGGGTTCGTGGTGGTTATGACTGGAACGCCGGGACCAAACAATATGATGCTGTTGGCGTCGGGTGCGAATTTTGGTTTTCGTCGATCGCTGCCTCATATTTTTGGCATCACCGTTGGCTGTCAGATACTGCTAGTCGCCGTGGCACTGGGCATCGGACAATTGTTGAGTCTGTATCCGTTGCTGGATTCGGTGCTGAAGGTGCTTTGTGGCCTGGCCTTGATCTATCTGGCATGGACGCTGGTGCGGCCAACCAAAGTGCTGCCAGCTTCGGGTGAAGTAAAGGTCGCCAGGCCGCTTACTTTTTTGCAGGCTGCGATGTTTCAGTGGGTCAACCCGAAAGCCTGGTTGATGATGATTACCGCGATTGCGACTTACACTGAGCCGACTGCCATGCTTAGCAGTCTGGCGGTAATTGCGCTGTTTTTTGCCATTATCGGCATCCCGTGTATCAGTACCTGGAATCTGTTTGGGGCCACGTTGCGTGTTTTCCTGCAGGACACGCGCCGTGCCCGACTCTTTAATGTCACCATGGCCGTTTTGTTGTTGGGCTCAATGTATCCGCTATTGCGCTAGCGATATCCGTTCCGGCGTCACTGGATATTGCGACAGCCGGGGCCGCTGATTGTGCTGCGGCCGCCTGCCAGCGGTGACACATTGATCTGCGTTGCAATACGCTCTTTTAACGCGGCAACGTGGGAAATGACACCGATCAGTTTGCCTTCCTGCTGCAGACTGCCAAGAGTTTCCAGGGCGGTATCCAGCGCTTCTTCATCAAGGGTGCCAAAGCCTTCATCGAGAAATAATGAATCCACCCGGACGTTGTGGCTGGCCATGCGTGACAGACCCAGCGCCAGTGCTAGAGACACAATAAAGCTCTCTCCGCCTGACAGGTTTTTGGTTGAGCGCACCTCACCGGCCTGGTAGTTATCGATGACGTTCAGGTCCAGCGGCTGATCCTGATCGCGTTGCAACAGGTAGCGGTCGGTCATTTTCTGAAGCTGCAGGTTGGCATGCTGAATCATCAGCTCGAAGGTCAGTCCCTGGGCAAAGTTGCGAAACTTCTTGCCATCGTTGGAGCCGATCAGTGCATGCAGTCGCCGCCAGCGCTCGACTTCACTTTTCTGTCGATCAATGTCACCAGCCAGGGTCTGTTGCTGCTTTCGTGCCTCGGCATTGTCCTGCAGGCGTTGCCGCAGGGCGCCCAGTGTCTCACGCAATGTACTGACTGTTGTTTCCTGTGCCTGCCAGCTTTGCTGGATCTCATCCATTGACTGATCGGTGAGCGCACGCAACTGTTCCTGCTCCAGTTCCTGGCGAGATTGCGCCAGTGCAGCGCGCAGCTCTATGCCTTTCTGCTGCAACGCGTCGGCCTTTCTTGTCAGTGCCCGGCGTTCGGGTTCTGTCAGTTGCGCCGCGACAAAGACGTCTTCATTGGCAAACGCGTGCTGTTGCAATGAACTGATGAATGTCTGCTCAGCCTGTTTCAGCTTTTGCGCCCGTGATTCGAGACTGCTCTCTTGAGTCCTGATCTGATGCTGTAGCTGCTCAAGCTGGTTCTGGTGTTGCTGCCACTGTTGCTGAGCCGAGGTCAGCGTGGCTTGCGCTGTGTTGATCTGAGCCTGCATGCGTGTTTCTTCCTGATCCGGATCCTTGTCCTGCAACAGCTCATGACGCTCGTTATGAAGTGCATCCAGCTTCTGTTGCAGGTTCTGACACTCGTCGCGCAGAATAACTGCTTCTGCAATCAGTTTTGCCAGATGCTGATGCTGTTGAGTGCGTTTCAGCGCTGCCTCCAGGTCATCAATTTCCTGCAGAGTTCTGGTAATCTCCTGTTTGCGTTGCTGCAGCACATGTTGTCGTTCAGCAACGGCATCAACGCTGTTGTTAAGCGTAAGTTGACGGCACGTGTCAGTAATCTCCTGCATCAGTGCCTGCAGTGTCTGTTCCAGTTTTTTGTATTGCCTGTTCAGGTTATCGATTGTTGTTGTGCACTGCGCCTGCGCCACCTGTGCGGCGTTGCGATGCTGCTCGCTGGTGTTCGTCTGCTGTTCCTGGGTCCGGATGTTTTGTGTCAGGCTGTTGATATCAGTGTCCGGGGCATGGTCGGCGAATGGGTGATCACTGGCGCCACACAAGGGGCAGGGCGAACCGGCTTCGAGCTCACTGCGCATGGTTTCCAGGTTGACGATGCGTTGTTGCAGGGCGCGCTGGTTCTGCAGTGCATTGAGTGTGGATCGATGAGCCAGCAATAGTTCTTCAGCGTGTTTAAGGTCGGCGTTTCTGTGCTCAAGTTCGGTATTGGCGTTTTCAAGGTCCGCGCTCAATTGTTGTAATTGCTGAGTCTGTTGCGCGTGTTCAGTCATGCGCTGCTGCAACTTCTCCGTGCTGCTGATCTGCTCGCCGAGTGCATCACGCTGGTCACGCCATTGCGCCGCTTTGCTGCCCTGAGCAATATTGTCGAGCTGCAGTTGTGCTTGTGTCGTGGCGTCCACAGCGCGTTGATAATCGTCTTGCGCCTGTTGGTGATTGTTGTAGATGCTCAGGTCGAGCCTGGGTTTGTGCTGGTGCAATGTGCTCACTCTGTCGTCCAGCAGACGTTGTTGTGTCTGCAGAGATTGCCGCGCCTCATGCAATCGGCTGTCCAGCACGTGTACCTTTTTAAGTGTCGGGCGCGCGCGCTCCAGCTCCGACTCAGTCTCTGCCCGTATTTTGTTCAGCTGTTCAACCTGAGCCTGCTGGGCATTGCGTTTTTCGGTCAGTGTCGGCAGTGTCGCCTGATCCTGTGTCAAGGTCTGTTGTTCCTGCTGCTGATCCTTGCGCATAGTGAGCAACGTGGCGTGGGGCGCGGCCAATTCCAGAGCGCGCATGGCATCGGCGAGCTGATCGCGTTCGACGCTGAAAGCCGTATCCTGTTGTTGCCACGACAACAGGTCCTGCTCCAGCCGGGCTCGTTGCTGCTCGAGTTGCAGGCAACGTTTTTGCCACTGAAGCTGTTCCCGCAGGGCGTCGGCCGTCGCTGCTTCTGCGTTCAATTGATCGGTCAGTCGGGCGGCTTCGGTGCTCAATTCCGCTTCTGTTTCCGGCGACAACAGGCGCATGCCGTCCTGCTCGGCAGTCAGCAGTTTGAGCGTTTGTTCTTCCTGCTGGCGCCGCTCATGCACACTGATGGATATTGCGCTGTAGATCGCAGTGCCGGTGATTTTCTCAAGAATGGGTGCGCGGGCATCGGCGTTGGCGCGCAGGAAGGCAGCAAACCCGCCCTGTGCCAATAGCATCGACTGGGTAAAGCGTCCAAAGTCCATGCCGGTGATTTCTTCAATACGCTTGTCGACGGTGCTGAATTTGCTATCGATGATTTTACCGGATTCTGCATCAGAGATTTCGTGTTTGGCCGGTTGCAGCTTGCCGTCAGGCTGTTTGCGCGCCCGACGTTGCGACCAGTGCGCCAGGTAAGTGCCGTTCTGGGTGCAGAATTTGACCTCGGCGAAACATTCACCGGTCTGCCTGGTCATGATTTCATTGCTGGTCACGGTAATGTCGCCCAGTCGTGGCGTCTGTCGGTACAGTGCCAGACACAGGGCATCAAGCAGAGTGGTTTTGCCAGCGCCGGTCGGGCCGGTAATGGCGAAAATACCATCACTGGTATAGGCAGGATCGCTAAAATCCACTTCCCATTCACCTGCCAGGGAGTTCAGGTTTTTGAACCGGACTGCCAGTATCCGCATGGTGCTTCAGGCCTCGTTACAAAAAGTTCGCGGCCGGCAGGGTTGGGGTACCGGCCCACAGGCAACTATACAGGGTTGGGCGACGGGGGACGACCGGCGCAGATTAACTGTTCACGCTCAATCGGAACGTGTATCGGCTTCCTGTACATCAGTCAGGATACTCTGATACAGGTGCAGCAATTCCGGGCGCTGCTCGTCAGATATCTGGTGATCGTCCAGGCAGCGCATGAAGACATCCTGTGGACTCAGGTCATCCAGTGTCTGACCTGTCTCCTGAGTCTGCAGTGTGTGCGATGTGATGCGCTGGTTTTTCACCCGCAACAGCGTTAGCAGACCTTCGCTGTCGTCGGCCAGTGCTGCCATCAGTTTTTCACGCAGGTCCGGCACAACGTCGTCGCCGGTGTAGATGATTTCCACCCAGGTCGGTTCACCGTCCTCCAGCAGAGCTTGCAACTCAGTCTGCAGACTGGCGAGACCACCCGTGAGTTGTCGCATGCGCTGGAAGCGGGGAATATCAAGCTGGCTGATGTCTGGGCTGCGGCCTTCAAAGGCGAGCAGGCAGACTGATTTCTGTTGCCGTGCCTCACCAAAGCCCATGGCCAGCGGAGAACCACTGTAACGGATGTTTGCCTGCCCGCCCACCGACTGAGGCACATGCAAGTGGCCCAGCGCGACATAGTCCAGTGTTGCCGGAAAGATATCGGTGCTGACGTGTGCGAGTGATCCGACATAAAGATCGCGCACACCATCGCCTTCTATTTTCTGGCCGCCAGCTGCCCACAGATGCCCCATTCCAATCAGCGGAACTTGCGTCTGGTATTGTTTCTCCAGATACAGGCGCTGGTTTTCTGCTGCATCGGTCACCGTTTTGTAATGGTGGCGAATGCCGCCCAGCAATTTCTTTTCCTTGTCTTCAATGGTTTCGCCCGCTTCGGCGGAACGGATATCGCGATCGCGCAAATAAGGTACCGCGCACACCAATGCCATTGGCCGCCCGTCTTTTGCATCCAGGCGTAACACCTCTTGCGCAGGATCTTCCGTGGCGGCACCGACCACATGCACATTCAGCATTTTCAGAATGTCGCGCGGGGCATTCAGAAAAGTTGGCGAGTCGTGATTGCCACCGATAATGACCACGTGCTGACACCCGGTGTCAGCGGCCTGGCGCAAAAACTGATAGTACTGTTGCATGGCCCGGTTGCTGGGCGCTGTCGTATCAAAGATGTCGCCGGCTATCAGCAGGACATCAATCTGCTGCGTGCGCAAGGCGTCCAGCATCCATGTCAGCAGGGCATCAAATTCCGGGTAGCGGCGCTGGCCATAGAGACTGCGCCCCAGATGCCAGTCGGACGTATGCAGCACCTTCAGCCGCATTGCTTACGCCAGTCGCAGTGGCAGACGGGTTAATGTCTGTCCGGTGGCGTCTGCCAACGCGTTTGCTACCGCTGGGGCAATGGGTGGCGTGCCGGGCTCACCAACACCACTGGGCGCATTGTTTGATGGCAAAATGTAGGTCTCAACCACGGGCATCGCATTCATGCGCAATACCGGATAATTGTGGAAATTGCTCTGGTCGACCATACCATCGGTCAGCGTCAACTCGTCCTGCAGCGCCGCCGACAGGCCATAGGCGATGGCGCCTTCGACCTGGGCGCGAATGATGCTGGGGTTGACGGCGATGCCGCAATCAATGGCGGCCACAACGCGTTCCACTTTGAAACTGTTTCCCTGCACGGACACTTCGGCAATTTCGGCAACAGTCGACCCAAACGAGGTATGCACAGCAACGCCACGGCCCCAGCCTTCGGGCAACTGTCGTGTACCCCAGCCGGCTTTTTCTGCGGCCAGTTTGAGTACGGCCGCTTCGCGCGGATTGTTGCCGAGCAGCGACAGGCGATATTCGATGGGGTCAACGCCGGCTTTGCGGGCCAGCGAATCAATGAATACCTCCTTACTGAAAGCGGTGTGAGTATTGCCCACGGAACGCCACCACTGTACCGGTATGCCCACGTCAGTGGTGTGAAGTTCGACCTGGCGCTCTGGTACATCGTAACTGAGCTCAGTAAGGCCTTCCACAGAGGTGTTGTCGATACCGTTAGTCACCATCATTGCTGCCATTGACGTGCCCGCCATGATGGACTGGCCGGCAATACGTGCCTGAAAAGCGCTGGGATTGCCCTGGGCATCCAGCGCGGCGCTGAGTTTGTGAGCGTAGGCGGGCCGATAAAAACCGCCCTGCATGTCATCTTCTCTGGACCACACCAGTTTGACCGGGGTCGCCGGAATCTGACGCGCAATGTTCACCGCTTCCAGCACATAATCAGCCTGCGGGTTGGCGCGTCGGCCAAAACCACCGCCTGCAAAGACGGTATTGATTTTCACATTTTCCGGGCGGGTTCCCAGTAGCAATGAAATCATTCTCTGATCGCCGGTGGCACTTTGACAGCCATACCAGAGCTCTGCCGAACCTTCATTGACCTGAGCGACACAGTTGACCGGTTCCATCTGGGCGTGCGCCAGGTAGGGAAACTCAAATACCAGTTCCATTTTGTCTGAGGCAGCTGCCAGTGTGCCGGCGGCGTCGCCATGCTGCTCGGCAACAGCACCCCTGGTCTCCACGAGCTCGCGGTACTGTTGCAGCAGGGTAGTACTGCTGCGCGTTTCCGCGCTGCCTTCATCCCACTCAATCTGTAACAGTTCACGTGCTTTGGTGGCGGTCCAATAGTCATCGGCAACAACGGCGATGCCGGAATTTATTTCGAAGACGTGGTGTACGCCTTTTCTGGCCAGCGCCGTGGAGGCATCAAAGGTGCTGACTTTGGCGCCGAAACGCGGCGCATGGGCGACCACGGCAGTCAACATGCCAGGCAACTGTACGTCCTGCGTATAAATGGCGGTGCCGTTATGTTTGCCAACGTCTTTACGCAATGTCGTTTCACTGCCAATCAGGCGGAATTGATCGGGTGTTTTCAGAACCAGTGTGTCGGCGGCAGGTGCTGATTGGCGCGCCGCGTCCACGGCCAGTTCACCAAAGCTTGCCTGGTGGTTGCCGTGCGACAGTACCCCCTCGGTTACATTGATTTCATTGGCAGGCACCTGCCAGCGCTCAGCGGCGGCAGCCACCAGCATGGCCCTGGTGGCCGCACCGGCACGACGTAGCTGCATAAAGCTGTTGGCCATCGCAGTGCTGCCGCCGGTGCCTTGCTGGCCCATCAAAAGGTTGGCATATCGGGCGAGGTCAACCGGCGCATGTTCGCATACGATCTGGGACCAGTCGGCATCGAGCTCTTCGGCGACACAGGTTGCCAGGCCAGTGTAGACGCCCTGGCCCATCTCCAGGTGTTTGATATATATGCGCACCACATTGTCCGGGGTGATACTGACAAACGCGTTGTACTCCAGTGCCGTGTCGGCAACGTTGTTGGCCTGCGACTGCACATCAAGGCTGACACCCAGCATCATGCCGGCGGAGCTGGCAGTGGCGACTTTAAGAAAGGTCCGGCGTCCGGCATCAACGTCAGTGGCGGCTGTGTTGGTGGAAAATCGATTCGGATTCATCAGGCAGCACCTCCGGCATTTTTGATCTGGCTGGCAGCCATTTTGATGCCTGCCTTGATGCGTGGGTAAGTACCACACCGGCAAATGTTACCGGACATGGCCGAGTCTATATCAGCGTCAGTTGGTGCATCATTCTGCTCCAGCAGGGCGGTGGCAGACATCACCTGACCAGACTGGCAGTAACCACATTGAGGGACCTGCAACTCAACCCATGCCGCCTGAACAGCGTGGGCAGCGGGCGATGCCAGACCTTCGATGGTGGTAATGTTCTTGCCGACCGCGCTTTCTACCGGCAGCACACAGGTGCGTGTGGCAACGCCGTCCACGTGCATGGTGCAGGCGCCGCACTGGGCAACGCCGCAGCCAAACTTGGTGCCAGTGAATTTAAGATGATCCCGTACGGCCCATAGCAGCGGCATGTCACCGTCGACATCCAGCTCGTGGTTTTGTCCATTGATCATGAGGGTATAGGGCATAGTGCCTCCTGCGCGCATGGCAAACCTGAAATAAAAATGCTTGCCGCGAAACGGGTGAAAAGGATTGGTGTGCAGATGCGTCTGTTATAAACCACGCTTGACAAATAGTCAAACTCTGTAAAGATGTACTAATGAATCAAGCAGCCAGAAATAGCTCGACTGAGAACCCCAACAAGGGCCCCGGCAAGGGCCCCGACAAGCGCCCTACAAAAAGCGCAGACCAGCGTGATGCCCTCCTCATTGAAGCTGCGCTACGCAAATTCCTGCGCTACGGCATGGGCCGTACCACCATGAGCGACATCGCGGGCGAAGCGGGCGTTTCAAGACAGACATTGTATGCCAGTTTTGCCAGTAAAGAGGAGTTGTTGCGCGCTACCATTCGCTATCTGGCGGATCGTAACGTAGACGAGATTACACGTGCCTGCGCCAGCACACGGGATCTGGGGGCGCAACTTGATGCGGTGATGCTGCATACGGCGATACGCAGTTACGATTTGCTGCATGCCTCGCCGGATGCCCATGATATTGTCAGTGGCTTCGATGCCGCCTGCCGGGAAGAGCTGACCGAGGCCGCCGGGCGTTATTGTGAGTTGATAGCAGACCTCTTGCAGCCTTATGCGGTGGATATCCGGGCACGTGGCATGAGCGTGATGCAGCTGGCCGATTTTATTCAACGATCCACGCTCACACTAAAACACCAGGCAACCAGTCGGGCACATCTCGATGCGCTGGCCTGCGCACTCAAAATACTGGTACTTAACTTGCTGGACCTCAAACCTGACCAAGGTGATGTCTGTGAGTCATGACGATCGCGAGAAGTGGCAGCACAAGTACAGGCGGGGGGCTTATGCCGGCCGGCGACATCCCGCCAGCTATCTGCAACAGCAATTGCCTGCCTTGACTCCACCCTGCAAGCGGGCGCTGGACCTTGCTTGTGGTGCCGGTCGCAATGCGCTCTACCTGGCCGGGCAGGGTTATCATGTCGATGCTGTCGACATCGCCCGCGAGGGCCTGCAGCGTGGCAGGGCAGCGGCAATGGAAGACACTCTTGCTGGTATTCAATGGCATGAACAGGATCTGGATGACGGCCTGCCAGCCGCGTTGACCGGTTACGGCCTGATACTGATGATTCGTTATCTTGATATCGATCTGTTGCGGGCTGTCTGTCGGCGGTTGCAGCCGGGCGGTTATATACTGGCAGAGGTACATTTGCAGTCTGACAGTCCCGTGGCCGGACCCTCCAGCAATGACTTCCGCGCTGCTCCGGGCGCATTGGCGGATGTCGCCGCCGACCTTGATATCATCGATTGTTGGGAGGGCATTACCGCCGATCCTGATGGCAAAGATGTGGCTCTGGCGCGTTTGCTGGCTCGCCTGCCGGTTGCCTGAAAGGCTGGATGGGCTGAATCTGTATGCGTGCTGGGTGTGTACTGGATGCGTACTGGATGCGTACTGGATGAAAGCCCCTCTGGCCTGTATATTGCTTGCCCTCCCGTACCGATCAGTCCATTGGGTGGCAACAAAGCAGACTCGCTGCCACTGATACTGACTGCTTATTGTGACAGAACAAAGAGTCAACCGATTGATGAAAAAGGAAAAAACCGCCAAGGATCGCGGCTTCAGAACGGCCGCCGACTACCTGACGGCATCAAAACAATGTGAAATCAGAAACCTCAAGTCACTGCTGTCCCTGTGCGAACTGGTGGTGGCGTGCGGCAATCTGGTGCACGCGCTGCAGCGCGAACGCGGTGCATCCAATCTCTTCCTTGGCTCCGGTGGCCAGCGGTTTGAGTCCGAACTGACTCAGATTCGCCAGCGCACCGATGCCGAAGTCACTGATTTTCGAAGCACGCTCAGCGCTGCTAATGCGCATCTGGATCGTCTGGCCGATGGGACGCGAATGTTCAGTGGCCTGGCGTATGCGGTGCATGCGTTGTCGGAATTGCACCTGCTGCGCGGCAAAGTATCGGCGCAACAGCTGGACGCTGGCGTTGTCACTGAAGCGTATAGTGCTGTTGTGCAGGGCCTGTTGCTGATTGTGTTTGAAACCGCAGATATCGCGGCTGACCCGGAAATAGCCAGGGCACTGGTGGCCATGTTCAACCTGATGCAGGGTAAAGAACTGGCGGGTCAGGAGCGAGCAGCCGGTTCTGCCGGATTTGCCAGTCTGCATTTTGATGATGACCGCAACGCATTGCTGGCACACCTGATTGCCACGCAGGAGCGCTGTTTCGAAATATTCCTGCAATTCGCTGATGCGGACTCGGTTTCACGCTGGTCCTCACTGCAACGGACTCCGGAACTGCTGGAGATAGAACGCATGCGACGGTATGCGGCGGCGTCCACCAGTCCGGTGGCGCGTGAACTGGAACTGGCAGATCGATGGTTCAGCCTGATGACGGTTCATATTGATGGCATGAAGCAGGTTGAAAACTCACTGGAGAATTTTTTGACCCGGTTGTGTGTTGACCGCCTGGCGCAGGCAGAAGCAAGCCTGAAAAAGAGTCAGCTGGCGCTGGGAAATCTGGGCAGTACAAATGAGTTCAGTACGGAACCGTTTGTCCTGGTCAGGGCCAGCCACCCGCTTGATGAGCGATCCGATACCAAGGGTTATGGAAAATCCATGATGGAACTGCTGCAGTATCAATCCCAGCGTTTACAGCAGATGAACAGCGAGCTTACCGAGGCGCGCGCGGCCCTGGAAGAACGCAAGTTACTGGAGCGCGCCAAGGCCTTGCTGATGAA
Source organism: Pseudohongiella acticola (assembly GCF_001758195.1). Taxonomy (NCBI): domain Bacteria; kingdom Pseudomonadati; phylum Pseudomonadota; class Gammaproteobacteria; order Pseudomonadales; family Pseudohongiellaceae; genus Pseudohongiella; species Pseudohongiella acticola. The sequence continues at coordinate 747,059 of NZ_MASR01000001.1, read as the reverse complement.
GCATCGAGGCATAAGCGAAGATGAGGCGCACAAATTGCTCAGGAACATGGCAATGAACCAGAGCAGGCGCCTTGTTGACGTCGCCCGCTCGGTTATCGACATGGCGGCAGTCTGGCACAATCAGTGAGTAGCCTGATGGCCATCATACAGAAAGCGCAAGACAGCCTGCCGGTAATTATTGTAGTCGGCGTCATTGGCCAGTGCCAGACGATCACGTGGCCTGGGCAATTCGACATGCAGGACTTCGCCCACGGTCGCCAGTGGTCCGACAGTCAACATCACGATTTTATCTGACAACAGTACCGCTTCATCTACATCATGCGTGATCATGATGACTGTGTTGTTGAGCGCGGAGTGAATACGCATAACCTCTTCCTGCAGGTGGGCACGTGTTAACGCATCCAGCGCACCAAAAGGTTCATCCATCAACAGCACCTTGGGCTCCATCGCCAACCCCCGGGCAATGCCCACACGCTGCTTCATGCCACCGGATATTTCATGTGGCCTTTTGTCTTTTGCTTCCGTCATGTGCACCAGTTCGAGGTTGTGCGTAATCCAGTCATGCATTTCAGCGCGACTCTTTTTGCCTTTGAAAACCTGCTTTACCGCCAGAGCAACATTTTCGTATACCGTCAGCCAGGGCAGCAGGGCATGGTTCTGAAACACCACGGCGCGGTCCGGACTGGGTGAGTCGACCTGGCGGCCTTCAAGAATGACGCCTCCTTCGGTCGCCTGGTAGAGACCGGCGACAATGTTCAAGATGGTGGACTTGCCACAACCGGAATGACCGATGAGTGAAATGTATTCGCCTTTGGCTACCTTCAGATTGACTTGATCCAGGGCTTTGAATGGAACATTGTTGGTATTGAATTCAATGCCGACATTACTGAGTTCCAGATAGGTTTGCATGTATATTTCTCCTTGTTCGGGGCGTTGATCAGCGCAGTGTGCTGGTTTTGTCCCAGCTGACGTAGCGCTGTATCGTCAACATAAGCTTGTCCAGAATGAAGCCAATAATGCCGATGACCAGAACGGCAACCATGATTCTTCCCATTGAATCGGAACTGCCATTCTGGAATTCATCCCAGATGAATTTACCCAGCCCCGGGCTTTGTGCCAGCATTTCGGCAGCAATCAGAACCATCCAGCCGGTAGCAAGCGACAGGCGCATGCCAGTGAATATCATCGGTATGGCAGAGGGTAGAACGATTTTTCTGATGTGCTGTAATGGCGGGAGCCGTATTACCCGACTAACGTTGATCAGGTCTTTGTCGACGCTGGCGACACCCACCGTTGTGTTAATGACGGTGGGCCAGAGACAACATAGCGCAACCGTGACCGCCGATGTGACAAAGGCTTTGCTGAACAGTTCGCTCTCGCTAACATACAGGGCGCTGACAACCATGGTCACCAGTGGCAACCAGGCCAGCGGTGATACCGGTTTAAAAATCTGCACCACAGGGTTGACGGCACTGTACACGGCTTCGCTGAGTCCACAAAAAATGCCCAGTGGAATGGCGACGGCCATGGCAATGGCAAAACCAAAGGCAACGGTTAACAGACTGGTGCCTATCTGATCGATAAACGTGGGTCGCCCGGTGTAAGGGCGGATAGACACATCTGCATCGGGATTGCTCGCCAGTCGCTCCGCGTTACGTGCTTCCTGCCGTACATAGAAGTCGCGTTCGTTCTGTTGCTCCCGCTGATATTCGGCATATAAATTTCCGCTTTGTTCGATTACCTCCTGTGGTCCCGGGAATTTTCCCAGTGAGGTGTCTATGTTGTTGGCAGCGCCCTGCCACAGCAGAACAAACACGGTTATGCCAATAAAAGACAGAAGCCATGACCTCATGAGCGTGGTCAACTGCGACCCCGGTGCCAGGCTCATGCCTGACAACTGGGGCATAACGTTGCGAAATTTGTGCAAAAGTGTAGCCATAATGTTGGATCCAGTTTGTGTATTCCTTTCCGGCATCTTCAATTCCTTCAAGGGTTCTTGTCCTTCAATCCAATTGTCAGTGATTGCAGGTAAGCATTGGGCTGGCGACCGTCATACGGGATGCCGTCAAGGAACTCGGTCTGTACGGGACGATAACCATCTTCACTGGCGAAGTCCGGGAAGTCCGCTGCCGTCATTTTACCTTCGGCAATCAGCTCTTCGGCCGCCAGCTGATAAATATCAGGCCGGTAGACGCTGGCGGCTGTCTGGTGATACCAGTCGTCGTTTTTGGGTTCGGCAATCTGACCCCAGCGACGCATCTGTGTCAGAAACCAGACGGCATCGGAATAGTAGGGAAACGTGGCATGATTGCGGAAGAACACGTTGAAGTCGGGGACTGGCAGCACTTCACCTTTTTCATATTCGAAGGTACCGGTCATGGAATTGGCGATAACGTCGTAATCTGCCCCTACATAGTGACTACGTGACAGAATTCTTGCTGCCTCTTCGCGGTTGGCATTGTTGTTTTCGTCCAGCCATTTGCCGGCCCGTAACAACGCCTTGACCAACCGAATCGACGTATTGGGGTTTTCCTCGATGAAGGCCTGGGTCATGCCCAGTACTTTCTCCGGGTTATTCTGCCAGATTTCATAGTCAGTGATGACAGGCACACCGATGTCGCGATAGATCGCCTGTTGATTCCATGGCTCGCCGACGCTGTATCCCTTGATTGTGCCAGCGTCCATGGTGGCTGGCATTTGTGGAGGCGGTGTCACAGAAATCATGACATCCGCTTCCAGCGTGCCCGATGTATCACCCCGTTGTGGCGCGTAGTAGCCAGGATGAATACCACCTGCTGCCAGCCAGTAGCGCAGTTCGTAATTGTGCGTCGATACCGGGAACACCATGCCCATGTTGAATGGGTTGCCCTGGGCATGATAGCTCTCGATAACAGGCTTCAGGGCCTGGGCGCTGACGGGTCTTAGCACGCGGCCGTCCTGCTGTGGTATGTGCGGACGCATCATCTCCCAGACGTCATTGGAGACAGTGATGGCGTTGCCATTCAGGTCAAGGCTCAGTGGCGTGACGATGTGAGCGCTGGTGCCGTAACCAATGGTGGCCGCCAACGGCTGGCCGGCGAGCATGTGAGCGCCGTCGAGCCGGCCGTCGATAACGCCGTCCAGCAGTACCCGCCAGTTCGCCTGCGGCTCCAGAGTTACATACAGACCTTCGTCTTCGAAAAACCGTTTTTCATAGGCAATTGCCAGCGGCGCCATGTCGGTGAGTTTGATGAACCCCAGCGTCAGGTCTTCTTTTTCCGGCCAACCGACATCGGCAGCAACGCCGGCTGATATGGCCCAAAGGTTGCTGGTAAGGAAAAGTGCAGTGGCAGAACGCTGAATCGTCCTTTGTATGCTACGCATGATGAAACTCCCTTGCTGTGTTCAAAATAGATCTGTTAGAAAACCAAAGAGAAAGCTCAACAAAAGTTCGCTAAACAATCCAATAGTCAACCAAAAAAAAAGCGCCCACCCGCGATAGCAGAAAACTCTGCAGATCACGTGCGGACGCCATTGCCCTTAAAACGTGACAGGTAACCCATCTTTGGGCGCTGTCACAGTCGGTCTACCCCGATAATGCATTTACTGTGCCAAAGCCTGCCTGCTGGTGGAATACGGTCAGGAGCGTCTTTATAAGCCAGGGAAAATGGGGGGATGAGTCAGTAATGCGCCGCCAATGCCAAGGGGCGGTCAGGCACCGGGGTTTGCCTTATTTCAGTGCAGGGCGCGCAAAAACGATGCACAACAATGGACCGAGGTCATCATCGACAGGCAGCCGCCAGACTATGCTTGATTGCGCTGTAGGCCAGAGAACACGGGTTCCTAAGTAATAATTAAAATAATTTTGGGCGGCTGGCATAGCTTTTGCTCAACCTATGACACAGGTCACCTGCCTGACTGGAATCAAAGGCGATTTCGAGATCATTTGCAGTGACATAAAGATTTCAGGGCAATGGCGCTCATGACACGACAATAGTCGTGTGATGGGCGCTTTTTTTTTGCCTCGGAGAATGAAGGAGAAGGTGCATGAAGAAGCGTCAGTTGTTGGTGATTGGCAATGGCATGGTAGGTCAGCGATTCCTTGAAGAGCTGGTCGCGCTGCAACATGAGTTTGAGGTGACGGTATTCTGCGAAGAGAGTCGTCCGGCTTACGACCGCGTGCAGCTAAGCGCCTGGTTCAGTGGTGCCACCGCAGAAGACCTGGCATTGGGAACCCTTCCCTTCTTTGAAGAGCATGGGATCAGGTTTCTGTGCGATGAGGCCGTCGTCTGCATTGATCGTGACGCCCGTCAGGTCACTGGCAGCAAAGGCAACGACTATCCCTATGATGTGCTGGTACTGGCGACCGGCTCCTATCCTTTTGTGCCACCGATTGCCGGCAGCGATCGCGATGCCTGTCATGTCTACCGCACAATAGACGATCTGGAGGCGATCAATGCGTCGGCCGCTACCAGCCGTCGTGGTGTCGTGATTGGCGGTGGGCTGCTGGGTCTGGAGGCCGCCAAAGCCTTAAAGGATCTGGGTCTGGAAACCCATGTCGTCGAATTTGCGCCACGCCTGATGGCGGTCCAGCTTGATGCCAGCGGTGGCGAGATGTTACGCAGCAAGATCACTGCACTTGGGGTTTCGGTGCATACCGGAAAGGCGACACAGCGTATTGAAGATGGTGAACAGCACCGACACCGTCTGGTTTTTGCTGAGGACGCGCTAGAGACTGATCTGGTGCTGTTCTCAGCCGGCATCCGGCCACGTGATCAGCTGGCACGTGATTGCGGTCTGAGTATCGGCGAACGCGGTGGTGTTGTCATCGATGACCAGTGCCGTACATCAGATCCCGATATTTTTGCAATAGGCGAAGTGGCGCTGTGGCAGCAACGAATATTTGGTCTGGTGGCACCGGGCTACGATATGGCACGCAAACTCGCATCACTGCTGTGCGGCGATGACAGCGCCATGTTCAGCGGCGCCGATATGAGCACCAAACTGAAACTGCTGGGGGTTGAAGTGGGCTCAATTGGTCTGGCACAGGGTGGGGCACCTGAATACCGCGTGTGTTCGATAGAAGATGCCAGCGCAGGTGTATACAAAAAGCTGGTAATAAGCGAAGACGGCAAACGCCTGCTGGGCGCAGTCCTTGTGGGTGACACCAGTGACTATGACGCACTGCTGCAGTACAGCCTGAATGCACTCGATCTACCTGATTCCCCGATCAGCCTTATTGCCCCGTCAGCAGGTGAAAAACCGATGCTGGGCGTTGATGCATTGCCGGCAACGGCGCAGATATGTTCCTGTAACAATGTCAGTAAGGGTGACATTTGCAGCGCCATAAGTGCCGGCTGTACCACTATTGGTGCGCTGAAGAAGGAAACCCGGGCGTCGTCAACCTGCGGTGGTTGCACGACGTTGGTTAAGCAGGTGCTGGATGCAGAACTCAAGAGCCAGGGTATAGAAATCAATAATGACCTGTGTGAACACTTTGCCTACACCCGCCAGGGGCTGTATCACCTGGTTCGGGTAAACGGCATCCGCTCGTTTGATGAGTTGCTGGCACAGCACGGCCGTGGTCAGGGTTGCGACATATGTAAACCGGCGATCGGCTCCATTCTGGCGTCATGCTGGAATGATTATGTACTGGATCCGCGTCATGTCGGACTGCAGGATACCAATGACAACTTTCTTGCCAATTTGCAGAAAGACGGCAGCTATTCAGTCGTTCCTCGTGTGCCCGGCGGTGAGATCACCCCGGCTAAACTGCTTGTGCTGGCCCAGGTGGCCGAAAAATACGATCTTTATACCAAGATTACCGGCGGCCAGCGTATCGACCTGTTTGGTGCGCGTGTAGACCAGCTTCCATCAATCTGGCGTGATCTGGTGGACGCAGGTTTTGAATCCGGTCACGCATATGGCAAATCCCTGCGGACCGTCAAATCCTGCGTGGGTTCAAGCTGGTGCCGGTATGGCGTACAGGACTCGGTCAGCATGGCGATATATATCGAGGAGCGATACCGCGGCCTGCGCTCGCCACACAAATTAAAAATGGCGGTGTCAGGCTGTACGCGGGAATGTGCTGAAGCGCAAAGCAAGGATGTGGGTGTTATTGCCACAGAGCAGGGCTGGAATCTTTATGTCTGTGGCAATGGCGGTATGCGTCCACGTCATGCCGAACTGTTTGCCAGCGACCTTGATGACAAGACCCTGATTCAAACCATTGATCGCTTTCTGATGTTTTACATCCAGACCGCCGATCGTCTGCAGCGTACGTCGGTATGGCGCGATAACATGGAAGGTGGCCTGGGTTACCTGCAGGACGTCATTATCAATGATTCACTGGGTATCGCTGACGAACTTGAAACCCAGATGCAGTCGGTCATCGATACCTATGTCTGTGAGTGGAAGCGCACCATCGAAGACCCCGTTGCTTTGAAACGCTTCCGACCTTTCCTCAATGATGATCAGCCGGATGAGCAGATTATCTATGTACGCGAACGAGGGCAGAAACGACCGGCACGTGCCGATGAAAAAACAAGCGATGATGTTCTGGAGACTGCGTAATGAATGACACAAGTCAATGGGTAGAGGTGGGCGCACTGGATGACCTGATCCCGGGAACAGGGGCGGCAGTGCGGATAGAGGGTAAGCAGATAGCTGTGTTCAGGACCGGAGAAGGTGTGTTCGCACTGGACAACCGTGACCCGTTCAGCGATGCAAACGTATTGAGTCGCGGTTTGACAGGCGATATCGCGGGACGATCAGTGGTGGCCTCACCCGTGTACAAACAACACTTCTGTTTACAGACCGGAACCTGTCTTGAGGATGAGGAAAAGAATATCCAGGCTTACCCGGTGAGCGTGAGAGACGGTCGGGTTTTTATATCGGCAATGGAGGCGGTGTAATGCCGGGGCAGGAGCACAAGCCTAAACTATTGATAGTAGGTTTTGGCATGGCGGCAGGCCGCCTGTTGCAGGAGGTTCAGCTGCTGGCGCCAGGTCTTTTTGATATCACCGTCATCGGCGAAGAGCCGCAGGCTGCCTACAACCGTATTCTGTTGTCACCCCTGCTGGCTGGTGAATCGGAGGCGTCCATCTTGCCTTTGCAGACATCCTCCTGGTACCAGTCCAACGGCATTGATGTGCAGACAGGGGACCCGGTAACCGACCTGGATGTTGAACAGCGAGTGGCGCATACGGCATCCGGCAAGCAGTACCCCTGGGACCTGCTGGTGCTGGCCACTGGGTCACGTGCTGCCCGACTGCCACTGCCGGGGGCGGAATTGTCAGGTATTGTAAGCTTACGAACCCTGGACGAAGCCAACGAGGTTATGGCTCGTCTGAACAATGAAACTGCCTCTGACCGTCGCGCAGTTGTTGTCGGCGGTGGTGTGCTTGGCCTTGAAGCTGCCTGTGCGTTACAGAACAGAGGCGTTGCCACTACCGTTGTCCACAACGCCAGTTGGCCGATGAATCGGCAGCTGGATTGCGAGGCAGGTGAGTATCTTGCCGCCACGCTGGCGGCACGCAATATCCGTTTTATCAGTGACGCCCAATGCGATCATTTTGTTGCCACGGCCGATGGCGCCCGTGTCGCCGCTTTGCAGATGGGCGACGGTGAGACGCTGGCCTGCGATCTGGTGATTATGGCGGTCGGCATTATCCCGGAAGTGTCACTGGCGCGACAGACAAAGCTTTCAGTTGCCCGTGCTATCAATGTCGATGGCTGGTTGCGTAGCGACGTAACGGGGGTTTTTGCATTAGGCGAGTGCTGTGAAATTGATGGCGAACAGTTTGGTCTGGTTGCACCCATTTATCGGCAGGCTCAGGTATTGGCCGAGGTGCTGCAGCGTTGCGCTACTTCTGGCGCCAAGGCCGATGTGTCAGATATTGCACCCTATACCCGGCAGGCACTACCAACCCGTCTGAAAGTCAGTGGCGTTCACGTTTTTTCTGCCGGATGCCTGGATGACGTTGTAGAACCGCCGGCGCACGCGCAACGAAGTCTTGCCTGGCGCGATCGCGACAATCTGGAATACCGTCGTTTGTGGTGGCAGGAAGGCCGACTGCAGGCTGCGGTCATGTTTGGCGAGATTGGTGACAGCGCAATATACGAACAGCTGATCGAGCAACAGGTGCCGGTGCAGGCGACGGTGCGAGCCCTGCTAACACCGAACGCTCTGGTGCAGCCATGAGCGCCGTTGAGTCAACCTGCCCCTATTGTGGTGTTGGCTGCGGCGTCTCCGTCGACGTTAGCGACGATGCCACTCAGGTGTCAGTCAAAGGGGACAAAACCCATCCAGCGAATGCTGGTCGCCTCTGTGTCAAAGGCAGTGCGCTGGCGGATACTCTGGGCTTGCAGTCACGCCTGCTGAAACCCAGAGTTGATGGTCTGCAGGCAAGCTGGGATCACGCGCTGAGTGCCGTGAGTAAACGTCTGTCGGACACAGTGGCAAGGTACGGTTCCGAGTCGGTAGCATTCTATGTGTCTGGGCAGTTGTTGACAGAAGACTACTATGTCGCCAATAAACTGCTGAAGGGTTTCATTGGCACCGCCAACATCGATACCAACAGTCGCCTGTGTATGTCGACAGCCGTGGCTGCACATAAACGTGTGCTGGGCAGCGACACCGTGCCAGGTTGTTATGAGGATCTGGAACTGGCGGACCTGCTGATCATTACCGGCTCCAACATGGCGTGGACACATCCAGTGGTTTATCAACGCATTGTTGCCGCCAAACAGGCCAGACCGCATATGAAGATTGTGGTCATTGATCCCCGGAAAACAGCAACCAGCGAACTGGCCGACCTGCATCTGCAGCTGGCTCCGGGATCCGATATCTGGTTGTTCGATGGTTTGCTGGCGTGGCTGCTGGACTCAACCGCCATTGATGCAAGGTATCTGAACGATCATACGGAAAATTATTCCGAGCTGGTGAAACAGTGCCGACAGCGTGACAATGACATCAGCAGCATTGCCCAGCGCTGTCAGGTCGACGAAGACGAACTACGCACCTTCTACCAATGGTTTGTACGCACAGCCAGAACAGTCACTGTCTTTTCGCAGGGCATCAATCAGTCTGCACACGGCGTTGATCAGGCCAGTCTGATACTCTACTGCCATCTGGTGACCGGTCGGGTTGGCAAGCCTGGCGCAAGTCCGTTTTCCATTACCGGTCAACCAAATGCCATGGGTGGACGTGAAGTCGGCGGCCTCGCCAATCAGTTGGCCGCGCACATGGACATTGACAACCCGGCCCATCACGCCCTGGTCAGTGAGTTCTGGCAGACACAAAAACTGGCAACGACGCCAGGCCTCAAAGCCGTGGATATGTTCAGAGCCGTGGCAGACGGCAAAATTCGTTTTATCTGGATCATGGCGACCAATCCTGTGGTGTCAATGCCTGAAGCCGAGCTGGTGCGTAATGCGCTGGCGGGCTGCGACCACGTTGTCGTGTCAGACTGCATCGCGGACACGGACACCACGCGGATGGCAGATATACTTCTGCCCGCCGCTGCCTGGGGCGAAAAATCCGGCACAGTTACCAACTCGGAACGATGTATTTCTCGTCAACGCGGATTTTTGCCATTGCCGGGTTCGTCCAGGCCGGATTGGTGGATCATAAGTCAGGTCGCCAAGCACCTGGGTTTCGAACACGCATTTGATTACCAATGTGCAGCTGACATATTCCGTGAACATGCCGCGTTGTCGACGTACAAAAATGGTGGTACCCGCGATTTTGATATTGGCGCCCTGATGCAGCTGGACAATGCCCAATACGATGCGCTGCCGCCTGTGCAGTGGCCTTTGACCCCTGCATCGACAGTGTCCAGCGGTCTGGCTGGCAAGGCGCGGATGTTCGCTGACGGGCGATTTTATACGCCTTCCGGGCGCGCCCGCTTTTTGTCGGTTGCGCCCGGATCATTGCCACAGACCACTGACGCCGAATTCCCTTTGTGGCTGAACACCGGTCGTATACGCGATCAGTGGCACACCATGACGCGGACCGGGCTCAGCGGCAAGCTGCAGAAACATATCAGTGAACCCTTTGTTGAACTGCATCCCATGGATCTGCAGCTACGTGGGCTTCATGCTGGTGACCTGGCGCTTATCAGCAGCCGTCATGGCCAGTGTGTGATGCGCGTGCGAGATCAGGCCGGACAATCACCGGGCAGCGTTTTTATGCCGATTCACTGGAATGACACTGTCGCCTCCAATGCGCGTGTGGATAAACTGGTATCAGCAATCTGCGACCCGATCTCCGGCCAGCCAGCCTTCAAACAAACACCCGTGACGGTATCGCGGCTGTCCGTGAAGTGGCAGGCCGTGCTGGTCTCCTCCCGTCGATTGACATTGCCGTCTGCCAGTTATTGGAGCACACGAAACCTGGACGGCTTGTATTTCACGACACTGGCAGGTGAGAAGAACATCGACGCTGGCTTACTGAAGAAATTATGGGCTGAGGTAGCGACAAGCTGGGCCGAGATTGAGGACAGCCATCAGGACTCCCTGCGCCTGATCGGTCGCAACAACGCCGGACTGCAGATCTGGTTCGCATTGCAGACCACAACCGTTCCCGAGGTAGATGAAGACTGGTTGTCAGCAAGCTGGCAGCAGGAAAATATATCCATGCGTGATCTTGTGCTGGGTTGCGATGCCGGTAATCAGAGTGAGGCGAAGGGCACATTGGTGTGTACCTGTATGCAGGTTTACGAAAAAACTATTCAACAGGCCATTGCGTCAGGTTGCACGGATACTGCGAAGATAGGCAGAAAAACACGTGCAGGAACCAATTGTGGATCATGCATACCGGAGTTGAACCGGCTACTGGTGTCCACGGCAGCGGCGCCGGCCGTGCAGTGCGACACATCATCAAAAATTGAGGAGTCACTATGCTGACCGTGATTAAACCACATAGCAAAGCATTACCTGCCGGACAGGTCTGGCTGGTGGGTGCCGGGCCAGGAGACCCGGAATTGATCAGCGTCAAGGGGCTGCGTCTGATTCGACAGGCCGATGTGCTTGTTTATGATCGCCTGGTGGCCAGTGAACTTTTGTCAGAGGCGCGTGCCGACGCGGTAATGGTCGACGTTGGCAAACGTCCGGGACATCACCCGGTCCCGCAACACCAGATTGAAAACATATTGTTGATGCATGCACGCGCCGGGAAATCGGTGGTCAGGCTAAAAGGCGGTGATCCCTTTGTTTTTGGTCGGGGAGGGGAAGAAATGGTGAGTCTGCAGGCGGCGGGTATCATTGTCAGTGTGGTGCCAGGTATCACTGCTGCTTCAGCCTGCGCTGCTACAGCCGGATTCCCATTGACCCAGCGCGGCATGGCCTCGGGTGTCTGTCTGACCACGGCTCACTACGCTGATGAACAGGATCATACTCACTGGCAGTCACTGGCGGCGGACCGTTCGCGAACATTGGTTTTCTATATGGGACTCGCCAGTCTGGCAACAATCCGTAGCAACCTGATCAAGCACGGACTGTCTGGTTCGACGCCAGCGGCGCTCATTGAAAATGGCAGTCGCAACGATCAGCGAACCTGTTATTGCAGTGTGGCAGAGATCGACCGCGTTGCCCGCAATCATAAATTACAAAGCCCATGTCTGCTGGTTATTGGCGACGTCGTGGCGCTGGCGGAACAAAACAATAAAGTCGAGCAGGCAGCCGACGTGCTGAGTGCCTGAGCATCATAAGAAAGTGGGAGGGTCACAACTTGAACCAAGAGACCAAACGCAAAAAGGACTGAAAATGAAACCACATTCTTCGACCGTTGTACCGACTGTTCTGGCTGCCACTGCGGTGATGTTATTGACAACGGCTACGTCGACCCTGGCTCAGACAGAGCCGGCGCTGGGCACGGCTTTGACATCAGGCAGCACCAACCTGAGCTTCAGGCTGCGAAGCGAACATGTTGATGACGCCGGTTTTATCGGTGATGCCGCCGCCAACACACTGCGAACCCGGTTGAGCTGGCGTAGCGGAAACTGGGAGAACATGAACCTGTTGTTGGAAATGGATAGTGTGACCTATCTGGGTGACGATCGCTTCAACAATACACGCAATTCCAATACGCGCTATCCAGTAGTGGCTGATCCCGATGGGGTCGACCTGAATCAGGCGGCATTGCAGTATCGACTCGATGGCGGCAGTGTGACTGCCGGGCGCCAGCGTCTGCTGCGTGGCAATCAGCGTTTTGTTGGCAGTGTTGGCTGGCGCCAGAATGAACAGACGTTTGACGCCATCGCACTGAACCTGACGCCAACATCGACGCTGGAGCTGGATTATGCCTGGGTGAATGATACCCGTCGCATCTTTGGCCCGGAGAATGGTAACCCGCCGGCGGCGCTAGACAGTGATCATCATCTATTGAATGCGCGCTGGCGCGTCAGCGCCGAACTCAACCTTGATTTCTACAGTTACTCGCTGGCCTTTAGCGAAGCGCCCGCTTTGTCGTCCGCTACACACGGGCTGGCTGTAACCGGTGAGCGCGAGCTTGGCACGGACACGCAGGTCGACTATCGCATCGAGTATGCCCGACAGTCGGATTATCGTAATAACCCCAACGACTATAGCGCTGACTATGTGATGGTGTCGGCCGGTATCAAAATCAGTGGCGTTCGAGCGGCCCTGTCCCATGAGATCCTGGGGGCCGACAGCAGCGCTGGCATGGCTGTGCAGACGCCACTGGCGACTTTGCACGCGTTTCAGGGTTGGGCCGATAAATTCCTCAACACACCTGCTTTCGGTGTGCGTGATACCGCCGTCAGCCTGGCCGGCAATATTGCCGGCTCCAACCTGACCCTGGCCTGGCATGACTACCAGGCGGATGCGGGTAGCCTGTCGTTGGGACAGGAGGTGAATATTCAGGTGGCAAAAACCTTTGCCTCGCGCTACACGCTGGCGGCGAAGTTTGCCAGCTATCAGGCTGACCGCTATAGCACTGATGCGCAGAAGTTCTGGTTGAGTGCTGAGGCTCGATTCTGAGTGCCGGCCTTCGATCCCTGTTATACATTGATTGTACTGGCCGGCGGTCAGGGCAGCCGTATGGGTGGTTGTGACAAGGGCATGCTGACGCTGGGTCAGCAGACTTTCGCCGAATTACTTGTACACAGGTTGCGTTGTTCCGCTGCGGCTTTCAATCCGGGGTATGGGCCTGTGCTGATCAGTGCCAATCGCAATCAACAGGATTATGGCCGGATCGGGGCACAGGTGTGTGCAGACCTGCGCCCTGACTTTCAGGGGCCTTTGGCCGGGCTGGAGGCTGCTCTGTCCCGGGCGTCCCCAGACCTGCCGGCCGTGATCGTACCGTGTGACATGCCATTGTTGCCGGATAATCTGCCGGCCGGATTGCTGCGTTCGGTTATGGCGGACCAGCGTTCAGTAGCTGTGTTGCACGACGGCCATCGACGCCAGCATCTGTGCCTGGCGTTGTGGCCTCAGTCTGCATTGTTTTCCATCCGTCAACGACTCGATGAAAATCAGCGTTCAGTGGCAGGCTGGCTGGCCGGACAGCTGGTTGCTGACGTGACGTTCAGCGAGGAAAGCGTTGGTGCTCTGCCGTTCGCCTGCAATATAAATAGAACCAGTGATCTGGCCCAACTGCCAGGCTGATATGTTGATAGTCTCAGAATGCATCCATCAGTGCCTCTCCCACCGGTGTCTGGGTCATCAGAACGTACAATTGATCGTATTCCAGGCCGCCTGATTGGTTGTAATCCAGTGACTCAAATGCTGCCGCCAGTTGGCCCCGCATATTGCCAGGCATTTCGTCCAATGACACCCGGCCATCCAGGCTGGTATCAAGAAAACCCAGCGCGACACTGGTTACAAAATGTGCCTCCGCGTCTACCCTGGAGTTAGCATCGGGGTCAGTGTTGCCGGCGTCAGCATAGCGATACGAAATACCGCCGTACAACATTTCTTCCGACGTCTGTTCACCCCAGCTTACAGTACGGTCCGGATCCGGATTGCTCAGGTTGTTGGCCGAATTGTCATATACTGTCCGGTGCACGACCATGGTGCCGGCTGGCACATGACGGGGTTGTTCGAATTTAAAGTAGCGTTGCCAATTAAAATCGTAGTTGGGCGAACTCAGCACCAGTTCTTCAGAGCCATCGGGATAACGCAGGCTGAAACGCGATGCTTTGCCACGGTAATGCGCGTGAGGAAACAGGGCATAAATGATGGCGTCGCGCTGGAATTGATAATAGGCAGTTTCTTCGTGCTCTCGGGCACCAGCTGGAATTTGCAGTTGCGGATTAATGATGGCGTAGTGTTGCAGGACGTGTTCCGGTGCCTGCTCAGCAAAATACAGACCGATACGCGTGTTGTCGGATGCTTCCCGGCCATAAGTCGTGTAATGCATCTGCGCGTAGAACGAGCTGTTGGCGGGCACATAGAGGCCGGTGCCCTCAGGATACTGATAGACTTCATTGCCTGGTACAAATGTCATCAGTTGCGGATCGGTCAACGCATCACCGTCGTCGGCATCATTGGCTGGCGAGTGTGGGCCGACGGTGGCAATGACATGGTGTACCGCCTGTCGGTCGCCGGGAATGATCTGCACGGCACGCACCCATACAGGCGTTGCCAGCGGATTGGCGACAGCAAAATTCTCATAATCCAGAACGCCGGTGGCAGGCACCGTAAAGCCGGGCAGGTCGATGATCAGGTCGGGTTCCCCGAGCGCCCAGGTGCTCTCCACGGCGGCGACTGATTCCAGTGGATCCGGACCATCACCGCGGCGAGCTCCTGCCTCAATCCAGTTGACCAATGTCTGTTCCTCTTCGATAGTCAGGCTGATATCGTGCGCGAAGTTACCGACTGCAGGGTCCGCGTGCCAGGGCGGCATGCGTTTGGTAAGAATTGTCTCACGAATCATCGGTGAGAAGCCCTGTATCATGGCATGACTGGTCATCGCCCAGGGTCCAATGCCGCCTGGTCGATGGCAATCGACGCACTTCCGCATCAGTATCGGCGCTACGCTGTCGGTATAGGAAATGTGTTGATAAGCATCGCGCTCCGCCGCATCGGGCAACGGCAGCTCCTCGCTACCATGGCTTGCCGGCATGGCGGTGACAGTCAGCGTCGCCGGATCGCCGGACGTGTGCTGTGCAAGCACATCGCGGACCGGATTGGCGGAGCCGGCTACGGAATCCACGACCGGGCCCCGATACAGGACCTGCCAGGTTTTGGTGTCGACAACCAGTGCCTGACCGGCATGTGTCAGTCCCAAGGCTCGGGTCACCAGTTGGGCACGGTCATCCAGCACGGACATATTGACATCGATGTCTTTCATGTCCGTTCGGATGGCCTCGCGATCCTCATCTTCAATCGCGTTGATCAGGAAGATCCGAACATTACTGAACTGCTGTTGAACGGCGGCCAGCGTGCGTGCCGATTCTGCTACCAGCGGCGATTCGATACGATGTGCCATCAGTACCACGGCACTGGCATCGTCGTGGTAATACAGCTCTGTGGCTTCGCCATGCTGATCAATCAGCATAAAGTTGGTGATGCGATCGTCCGCCCATGCAGTGCCGGCAGCCAACCAGAATGATGTCAGAGCGCAAATCATGCGAGGTATCCAGCGTGTGTAGTTGAGTAGCGTCATCGTTGATCTCCAGACCCTGTAGTATATGTGTTCGTGGATCATGCTAATGGAATGCGGCAACTCATGGCTGCCTGATATCTGACAATTGCCAATAAATCTGTTTATTTCGGATTTGCTCAGAATTGTCGGTATTTTCTTTTATTTCAGTTCCTTAGCCTGACTGTAAACGAGGCCTTCAGAATTGGTCAGCTTTTTTGCCAGATTTCTGTTTAAACGCTGGCAGCCATCGGTCAGAATCATGGGTTCGGGCTGACTGCTGCGGTTAGCGAAATGTATCAACAAGTCCTGTTGCAAAAGATGGGGTTCATGAACACAGCAACAATAATAATTTCTTCGATGGCCATTTCCCAGTTCGTCTTTCTGGCGGCTCATTTTTTGATCCGTTATCAAAATACAACAGGTAAAATGGTGGCAGGGCTATGCCTGTGCACAATCGCCTACCTGCTGAATGAATCACTTGATCTTGCTGACGGTAGCCTGGTCAATCTGGGTCTGGGAATAATGGCTACTGCGGCGCCATTTTTGTTGTGGTTGATCGCATCACGGCTTTTTGTTGATGAGCGTGAGAAACACACGTTTGCCTGGCTGGCGCTAGCGTTGTGTTACGTGCTCGATGTCTATCGCGCTGTCGGCTTTGCCGGAAATGAAAACAGCGCAGAGTCAACAATACTCGAACTTGCTGCCTACTTTGTCCCTCAGTTGATCCTTCTTGGTTTCCCATTGCACGCCATTTATCTGGCCATTCGCGGCTATGAATCCGATTTGCTTGAAGAGCGCAGGAAGTTCCGCATCGCCTTTATTACCGGGTTGGGGGTTGTGGTGGTTTTTATTGTGACCTGCGACATTCTGAATGATGTCCTCCAGGGCGGTCTCGCGGGCGGGGGTGATCCTTATGTTATTCTGGCGTCGCTGTGTCTGTTTCTGGTTGCGCTGATATTTAATCTTGGCTCAATTCAGTCGTCGAACAGTACACTAAAAATTGTCTCCGACAACGCAGCAGTGGACGCGACGACAGAGTCCATCGTCAATCCGGCAGCCGGTCAGGACCAGAGTCTTGTGCGGGCTATCGAGCGTGCGATGGAGGAAGATAAACTGTATCAGGAGCCGGGGCTTACCATTGCTGAACTCGCCACGCATATTGGTGTGTTGGAGTACAAAGCCAGGCAGCTTATAAACAAGTCAATGCAATACAAGAACTTTAACCAATTTCTCAACAACTATCGGATCAGTGAGGCGTGTCAGTTGATCAATAGTACAAAATACCCTGTTTCGCGAATCGCCATGGATGTCGGGTATTCGTCTCTGTCAGTGTTCAACCGGGCATTTAAAGAGCGGACAGGGGCGACGCCTTCTGAGTACCGCAAGCAACAGGGCCATTGACGGTTCGACGACAGGATAACCTCAATCAATCTGCCGGACAGCGCCCCTCGCCACAGATGGCACTGGTGTCGTGATTCGGGATACACTCGGTTTAGCCTGGGAGTATGACACCTGATGCAAAACAAGATTCACAATGCACTTGAACAGATCAATCGAACAGTGTTGGGCAAGGATGAGCAGATCCGGCTGGCGCTGTGCTGCCTGTTGGGTGGCGGACACCTGTTGCTGGAAGACCTTCCCGGCATGGGCAAGACAACGCTGGCTCACACGCTCGCCGGCGTGATGGGACTGGCTTTTCGCCGCATCCAGTTCACCAGTGACCTGTTGCCGGCAGATATTCTGGGAGGTTCCGTATTTGACCCGTCATCGGGACAGTTTCACTTTCATGAAGGGCCGGTATTTTGCCAGGTTTTGATGGCTGATGAGATTAACCGTGCCACACCACGCACCCAAAGCGCGCTGCTGGAGGCCATGGAAGAAGGGCAAGTGTCACTGGATGGCGAAACCCGTCCGTTGCCGGAGCCGTTTTTTGTTATTGCGACGCAGAACCCGTCAGAGCTGGCAGGTACCTACCCATTGCCTGAATCCCAGACTGACCGCTTTCTGATGTGCCTGTCATTGGGTTACCCGGATCGTGCTTCAGAAAGACAATTGCTGGCAGATCCGGATCGACGGTTGCAGTTACCCACTCTGCAGGTTTGCCTGACACCCGCAGATCTGCAGAGCTGGCAGCAGTCGCTGATCGACGTGCAATTATCTGACGCGGTACTCGATTACATCCAACGGCTGATTCAATTCACACGGCAATCTCCACGTATTCAGTTGGGGCTGTCGCCGCGCGGTGGGCTGGCTATTGTACGCGCAGCGCGATGTTACGCACTGATGGACGGACGCAAATATGTGACACCGGATGACGTTCAAGCCGTGTTTTCGGCAGTGGCGAATCACCGGTTGAGCGGCAGTGATGCCATGGTCGATGCACTGGCGGTAACAGACCAGCCTTCAGATCGTGATCAATTGCAGGAGAACCTGGCGCAATGGGTGCTGGCATCGGTCAACGTACTGAGCGAGTGATTGCTGCCTGGCAGTGGTTGCTTCACAGGCTTCCGGTGCAGGCCTTCAGGAAGCGGCAGGCACGCTGGCTGGCGCGCCGGGTGCCACCAGGCAATAAGTTGCGACTGAGTCAACGAATCATTTTTATCCTGCCGACGATGCGCGGGGTAATGTTTGGTTTCGGTGCGATTATTGTGATGATCATTGCCGTTGCCGAGCGCAACCTGGTGGCTTTGCTGCTGGGCACCCTGTTTCTGAGTCTGTTCCTGCTCAGTCTGATCCTCTGCTATCGCAACCTGAGTGGTCTCCTTCTGAGCGCTGCTGATCTACAATTGTTTCCGCCCCGACAGCGCGTTTTTAAGGGTGACGTGGCTGATTTTCGCATCGCACTGACGGCTGCCGGTGGGCGTCGCTCCCATCAGGATCTATGGTTGGGTTTCGGTGACGACTCGATGATGCGGTTGTCGATTGGGGCAGGTGCTTCCACAACCATCACGCTGAGCACACAAGCAGCGCAGCGTGGGGTGTTATCGGCGCCGCGGTTGATGTTGCGTACCCAGTACCCGGTTGGTTTGTGGCGAGCATGGAGTCGACCGGACCTGGCGATGCGAGTGTTGGTATACCCGCAACCATTTACCTGTACGCTGCCCGCAATTGCCAGCCGCACGGTGTCTCGACAGCCCGGTGAGCAGCAGGCGTCATGCCGCTCTGGAATGGACGATTTTCTTGGGCTTCGCAGCTATCAGGCTGGGGATTCACGACGGCACATCGCCTGGCAGGCCATGGCCAAAGGGCAGGGCCTGCGTACCAAACAATTTGTCAGCGAAGGCGATCAGACAATCTCATTGCGTTGGTCGATGTTTCAGGGCCATGACCCAGAGACCATTCTGGCGTTTTTAAGTTATCAAGTGCTGCACCTGAGTCGTCGTCAACACAGCATTGAGCTGCGTTTGCCAGCGAACGTGAAGGTTGCTGCAGGTCAGGGCGAGGCGCATAAGCATCAACTATTGCAGGCGCTGGCGCTGTGGGAGCCGCCAGTATGACCGACGTCAATACCACAGTTCGTGATCTAAATGCTGCCAACAGGCATCAGTACAATGATAAAGCAGCGGACGTCCGTAATGACAATGCCGTTAGCGTGCCAACAGCACTCCTGGCGGCGGTTGCGTTGGTGCTGCCGCCACTACAGGCACAGGCCTGGTGGCTGATTTTGCCGTGTCTGGTGTGTCTAATACTGCGCTGGCATACCATTGCCTTTGTGCTTCTGTTTGCCGCCGTACCGGAAGCTGACGGTTGGCCTGCCGGGTTGTATTTTCTGAGCCTGGTACTGTTGTTGTTGATGCGTATGAGTACTGGTCCCGCAGACACGGCGCTGAGTCAGCTGGGCAAAGCCGGGCGTCAGGTGTTGCTGGCTTTGCCTGTACTGATGCTGTTGGCGGCTGTCATGCTGGTGGCAGGTGCGGGCTGGTCAGAGCGTACACCGGACAACAGCGCGCGCACAGGTGTCAGTGACCGCATGACGCCAGGCAGTGTCAGCGAACTGGTCAACGACGGTAATCTGGCGATGCGCGTCGGTTTTAACGACGTTACTGAGAGCGATGCAGACGTCGATAACGACGGTGGCAGCGGCCCGGTTTTATTGCCCCAGGATCTGTACTGGCGCGGCCTGGTACTGGAACATTTTGATGGGCGCAGCTGGACCCGCGAGAATCAATTGATGTTTGACCTGGATCCTCCACCCGTTATTACTGGACAGCAGTCAAGGCTGCTGTATCAGGTCACCCTGGAACCCACCCGGCAGGCCTGGCTTTATGGTCTGCATCAGGCGCATACCACGCGCGCAGATACGTACCGCGATAGCCGGGGCATGCTGATCAGCGCAGATATCATACGCCAGCGCATCCGTTATCCAGTCACCTCTGTAACGCCGCAGCGGGAACTGGATCTGCACGGCAGCATGCGCGAGCGGAATCTGGCACTGCCCGCTGGCAGCAATCCGCAAACCCGGCAGTGGGTCGCCGGATTGCGACGCACGCATCCTGATGATCACGACTTCAGCCGGACGGTGCTGCAGTATTTTAACCAGCAGCCGTTTTTTTATACGCTCACGCCAGCGGTGGCACGAGTGCAGGCGCAGACCCAAACCCTGAGCAACAGCGTCGACGATTTCCTGTTCAACAGCCGCGAAGGTTATTGCGAACACTATGCCAGTGCTCTAACGTTTACCTTGCGTGCGGCCGGTATTCCGGCACGTGTGGTGGCGGGTTACCAGGGGGGGGAGCAGAACCCCATCACCGGTCACTGGAGTGTTTACCAATTCAATGCCCACGCCTGGGTGGAAGCGTGGTACCCCGATACTGGCTGGCAGCGACTTGACCCGACGCTGTCGGTTGCTCCCGAGCGCATCATTCAGGGAATCGACGCATGGCTGGCGGCACTGGGCAACGATGAGGCTCGTGCTAACCTGGATGGTGGCACCCGGTTGCGAATGCTGCTCGGCGACATCCCGGGTTTTGACAGCGCCCGACATGGTCTCGATGCGCTACAGCATGGCTGGAATCTCAGCGTGTACGATGCCGATGGCGACCTGCGTACTGAAGAGTTGGCAACCTGGCTAGAATCCCGTGGTCTTGGCAATCTGCCTGTCTGGTTGCTGGCCTTGCTGTTGTTGGCGGTTGGACTGCGTGCAATGTTTGGTGAGCGTACGCATGGACGACGGCAACGATCACCTGTCATTCAGGCTTACATGCGCCTGGATGCGCGATTACAAAAGCAGGGGCTGGGACGAATGCCGTCAGAAACCATCAGGGCGCACCTGACTCGAATTTCGGAGTGGCTTCCGGAACAGGCAGGCGCTCTGCATGAGCTGGGTCAATTGATGACGGTAGCTGAGTACAGTAACGACAGCAATGAACAGCGAGACGTGTCTGCGCGCATGCATCAGTTGATTCGCTTCGTCCGGTCTGCGCGACGTTAATCCCGGTAGACGACGATCAGTCTTCGGTCTTGAGTGACATTGCGGTTCGCCAGCGCGAATGGTTCAGGTAGATCTGGTAAAGATGGATAGCGGCGGCAACAATCAGCGCGACCAGGGCCAGATAACGTTGGTCGCCCGTGACCCCCAAGGTGATTCCAAACAACGCAAGGGCACCGACAACGGCGAACGTCGAGTAGAAGTCTCGACGAGTGGCCGGTGCTGTGATCGAGAAAAAAGCACGGTTGTCCGGATCCTGCCTGGCTCTGCGAAAGATGGAGTGCAGGGCGGCTGTCATGGCACCGAATATTATTGCCAGAATGAGAAACCAGGGCATCAGGTAGTCCATGCCCAGACATGCGATCAGGGTGAATTCCAGAACACCAATGCCGATCGGTACCAGTGAATCTCCCGGGGAGGGTACCCAACTGAAGCGCATTGTCATGCTGCTATACAATAGCCAGATGAGCATGATGCCGAGCAGCGTAACAGCAATTTGCAGCCAGCTTAGTATCGACAGCCAGGATAGTTGCAATAAGGTGTTATCACCAGTGATGTGCACCCAGAGCAACTCAAGCGCCAGCGCCTGAATGATACTGAGCAGTGTCAGTAACACCATGGGCATCTGATTCTTGGCACGTTCGCGCATGCTGACATCCCCCTCGAGCATTAACAGTGTTGAATTGCCTGCAGCCGACCGCCCTGATGAGCGTTTGCGATTGGCGTCAGTATTGGTTGCTGGCAATGTAACAATCTCCGTGCAATAAGACACTGGTCACTTTTCAGCGTTCCAATATCAACAGAGTTTCAGGAGCCAATGTCAAAAAAGCACTGATGATCTTGCCGTCAGTTAAGGGTATGCTCGGTATCTGATCAAATAGAGAATATCAGAAATGCCGGATTTGTCACACGCATCAAGATTGTCAGCGCTTTCGCTCTTCTCACCTATATGGCTGGTGGTCTTTCTGTTGTTCAGCCTGTTCTACATCTTTTTACCGGAATCCATCGCGCCGGACTGGCGCTGGTTGCTGAAGATCATTCCAATTGCCTTGTTGTTACTGATGGCGCTGGGCAGGACGCACGGCGCGGTCCGTCTGCTACTGGGGCTTGGCCTGGTGTTATCGGCTACGGGCGATGTTCTGCTGGCGCTGGAGGACAAGTTTGTGCCCGGGCTTGTGGCCTTTTTGCTGGCTCAGGTCATCTATACCGTTCTGTTTTTGACGCAGTGTCGCTGGCAGCGGCGTCGCCTGCTCTGGGCGATGTTTATTGTGACCTATGCAGTGGTGTGTACGCTGCTTATTGTCCCTGCATCTGGCGACATGAAAGTGCCCGTGATTGCTTACATGGTCGCAATCAGTGCGATGGCCATGGCGGCAGGTTTCAGGCGTGAGCCGCAGTTTCTTTGGGTGGCTATGGGTGCGCTGCTGTTTATGGTGAGCGATACTCTGATTGCTGTCGATCGCTTCGTGTCGCCTTTTGCATACTCAGGGATAGCTGTCATGCTGACTTACTACCTGGCTCAACTGCTGATCTGTACAGGCATCGTCAGGCATAATACAACAGCGTGAGTCGGTTTGCCTTGACCCTGGATATCAATCGTGTCGAGGTTGGCCAGAGTATCCGGCAACATCACTCAGCACCAACGCTGGATGATTCGAAGTTACGCGCTGACGCTGGGTACCGAATCTGGTCATCGCTGAGTGGGTGTTTGTTGCCGCGCTGGTCTCACAGAGGGTGGCATCACGAGGTGCGCCAGACGCTGCCGGCAGCGTCTGACAGCAGTTTATAGCCAGCCTTTCAGGACAGTACGTCTACGCCGGTGGCGACAAACTGGTATTCAATGATGGGCTGAGTCACCGTTGTGGGATCGCCACCGGCATCCTCTATCAGGTGTTTACTGTCTTCCAGACTCAGTTCTACTTTTTCCATGGTGCCTTCGGCACGAACAATTTTGCCACGAACCGAGAAGGGCACGAAGAACCCATAATCCTTGAAGGTGACACGGACATCGCCTGCGTCACTGGAAAATCCCAGCCAGCAGCCTTTGGCCTGGCATACTGAAGTGACTTCGGCTTCTACCAGCAGCGTACCCTGATGGCCGGCGTCTACCGAGGCGATTGCTTCCGGCACCGTGCTCGATCGCCCGTCTGTGACTGGGGCGCCGTATTGCTCTGCCTGCGTGGCCGTTGTGCACAGGAGTAGAAGCGCCAAGGTGATCAGTCTGTTCATGAGTGTGTCGTCCGTTGTTTGGGGATGACGCTACTATGCCGCATACAGGCGCGATAATTCAAGCCGCTGTCCCTGATGTTTGCCTGCTCCTGCTGGCGCATTAATCTGAGCTGTTGTGTCTGCCTGAATATCTTTATCAACTGATTCCCGACATTTCCCTTGCAATAATACTGTGTGGCGCCTAGTATTATGCTGTGTGGTACACAGTATGTGGCGCACAGTATACGCCGCAGAAAACAGGGTGAGAACAATGACCACTGCAAAACTCGACAAAATGCGCCTCGAACTTCGCAGGGGGGTGCTGGTACTGGCGGTACTGGCATCACTCAGGCAGCCGCATTATGGCTATTCGCTGCGCAGGCAGTTACAGGAGCGCGGCATTGAAATAGATGAAGGCACCTTGTATCCCCTGATTCGTCGCCTGGCGGAGCAGGAGCTGCTGGACAGTGAATGGCGTCAGGGTGAAGGTCGGGAACGTCGCTATTACCAATTGTCGGTATCTGGCAGGGAGCTGTTGGGGCAATTGAGTGAAGAATGGCAACAATTAAACGGTGCGCTGGCCAGCATTCTGGGTGGTGCAGAGGAGGAGACAGAGTGATGGATCTGGTGACGCGTTATATCGCTGCTGTGCAGCGTGAGCTGCCCGAGAACAAACGGGAGGAAATTGGTCGCGAACTGAAGGCCAATATCATGGATCAACTTGACGCTCTGGCCGAGGAGCACGGCGAGATAAGTGATGCTGACATTGCCGTGGCGCTTAAACGCATGGGGCGACCGCGCACAGTGGCACAACAGTTTGTTCCGCCACAGCCGTTGATCCGGTTGTCCTATATGCCGATTTATCAATACACCCTTTTTCTGGTGCTCGGCCTCCTGTTTTTGCTGCAGGTGGCAGAGACGACAGTTACATGGCTGGCCAGCGAAAGTATGGGGTTGATCCGGTATGTGCTGACGCTGACAGTCGGTTTTCTGGATGAAGCGGTTTTCGGTTTTGCCAGTGTTACTCTGGTGTTCTGGTTGCTGTCGCGTCAGACCGATGGTAGCAAACCCTGCCAGGAAACAGACTGGCATCCCGAGCAACTGCCTGATGCGGGGCCCGGCTGGCAGCATATTTCCATGGAGGACATCTTTACCGATCTGGCCACCTACCTGTTTCTTCTGATCCTGATCTGGTACACGGTGTGGATGCCGCCCGAGCAACTGGATAACGTACGGTTTTTTATCAGTGACCAGTCACACCTTTTTCTGAAATGGGTCAGCCCTCTGGCGATGTTTGGTCTAGCAGCAGGACTATGGCAGCTCAAGCAGCGATTCTGGACTCGGCCCATGCTGATGACCAATATCGCTCTCAACCTGGCGTTGGTCACTGCGACATTGGCGCTGGCAGCAAGCAGTCCGTTGTTGCACAGTGACGTAGCCCAATGGCAAGGTGTGTTTAGTCTGGAGCAGCTTGAGCGTAATGCCAGAATCGCTCTGGTGATTATTGCACTCTACCCTGCGTGGGAGATTGGGCGTGACCTGTTCAGGTTGCGCAGGTTTTGACAAATATGTGATAAAACGTTATGTAGATTGTCCAGTCTAAAATCTCACTTCCGAGTCTTGAGTTCGGTGGGGGTAATAATCAGGAGGATATCTGTATGACGACTCAATTCAGAAACCTGACTTTCGAAGGTGGAGGTGTCAAGGGCATCGCCTACATTGGTGCCATGCAGATTCTGGAAGGGCGCGGCGTTTTGCCGGGGATTCGTCGCGTTGGTGGCACCAGCGCAGGTGCCATCAATGCGCTGATATTTGCGCTGGGCTACAGCATAGCCGAGCAACAGGAAATTCTGCGTTCAACAGATTTTCACAAATTCATGGATGACTCGTTTGGCTTGATTCGGGACGTAAGACGTCTGTCCCGGCAATTTGGCTGGCACAAGGGCGATTTCTTTGAATCATGGATCGGAGCGTTGATTGAAAAGCGTCTGGGCAGCCGACACGCGACGTTTGCTGATTTGAGTGCAGCGGGCCTGCCCGAACTCTACGTCATCGGTACAAATTTATCGTCCGGTTTTGCCGAAGTGTTTTCAGCGGAGCGCCATCCAGACCTGGAGTTGGCGACGGCCGTGCGTATTTCCATGTCGATTCCGCTGTTTTTTTCTGCCATGCGCCATGGCGAACGCGAAGATGTGTACGTTGATGGCGGCGTACAGCTTAATTACCCGGTCAAACTCTTCGATCGTGAGCGTTATATCGACCTGGAGAACGAAGCAGAAGCCGTGCGAGCGACGGCTTACTATAATCGTGAAAATGCCCGCTTCCAGTTAAAGCAGCCAGGTCGAAGTCCGTATGTCTACAATCGCCAGACACTGGGGATGCGCCTGGATAGCGCCGAGGAAGTAGCGTTGTACCGGTACGATGAACCTTTGTCGGGCAAACCTATCAAGTCATTCAGTGACTACGCCCGCGCTTTGCTGGGTGCCTTGATGAACGCTCAGGAGAACAGTCACTTGCACAGTGATGACTGGCAACGCACGGTCTATATCAACACGCTGGATGTAGGCACGGTGGACTTTGATCTGTCCGACGACAAAAAGCGGGCACTGATCGAAGAAGGTATCAGCGGCACTGAACGCTATTTTGACTGGTTTGAAGACCCGGCGGAGACTCCCGTAAACCGGCTTGAATAGACAACAGTACGACAGGCGGGCCAGCCTGAATTAACCTCGCGCGTATCAACCTGCACATCAGCCCGGCCAGAAAATGCCCGGGCTGACGATTTCCGGCCTGTCCATTGGCGCCGTTCGCGTTATACTCGGTTGCACCTAATCTAATGAATGACAATAAGAACGGAGCACGTCATGAAGCGAATGCTGTCCATCATTTTCCTGTTATCCGGGTTTCTGTCTACCACGCCCGTGTTTGGCCAGGACCAGGCCCTGGCGATTCTGGTACCCGGGGGTGGCAGCTACAGCCGACCCACATCCATCGACAACGCTGAGGCGCAGGCTTTTTTTGACCAGGGCCTGAGAATGGCCTGGAGCTTCTATTTCCCGGAGTCCATTGCCTCGTATCAGGAGGCCGCACGTCTGGCGCCGGACAGTCCGATGCCACACTGGGGGCTGGCGCATGCGGCAGGGCCCAACCCGAATAGCCGTTATGCCAACTTGCCTGATGACCCACAGGGCGCGGGGCTGGCGGCAATACGCCGTGCACTGGAGCTTTCCAATAATGGCACTGCCAAAGAGCAGGGCATGATCAACGCACTTTTTATTCTGTATAACAAAGATGCTATCCCGGATGATCGTGAGCGTGATGCCGCCTATCTTAATGCCATGGGCGAATTGCATCAGCAATATCCCGATGATCCTGATATAGCGACCGTGTTTGCCGAAGCCTACATGAATACGACCCGCTGGGATTACTGGGGCGCCGACGGCTCAGCCAAAGCGGGCACCGCAGTGGCTCAGGCAGCACTGGAATCGGCAATGGCGTCAGAACATGACCATCCGGGCGCCAACCATCTGTATATCCACTTGATGGAAGCTTCGTCGCAGCCAGAACTGGCCATGCCAGCGGCGCAAAAGCTGGAGTCGATTGTGCCGATTTCCGGGCACATGGTGCATATGCCGGGACATATTTACCTGCGCGTTGGTGAATACGAGAAAGCTGTCAGCACAAACGAGCGTTCGCAGATCGTGGATCAACAATTCGCCGAACTCTGGGGAGACACCAATTTCCCGACCATTGGTACCTATTCACTGTCGCATCGTTCGCATTCTGCGCACGCGCTTGATTTTGTGCGATATGCCAATATGCTGCAGGGCAACTACGCACAGGCTGCTGAAGCAGCGGCTCGCAATGCCGCCAATGCCTCGGCCGCCAGCGGTCGCGGGCAAAAGAATATCGCCCACGAATGGGTGATCGACAAGGTGTTTGCGCAGTGGGACAAGATTCATGCCGACCATACGGCCAATCTGGAGAAAGCGACCACGCCGTATCTGCGGGGCATGCTGAGTTATGTCATGGGCAGTGCGCATGTCGCCAAAGGTCACACGGCGGCCGCCCAGCAGGAGCTGGACAATATCAGGACGCAGATACAGGCGGATGACGTCGATCAGGGTGTTGGCCCGACGCCGGCTTCACATGTGCTGACTCTGGCGATGCATGCCCTGATGGGGGAGATGGAAGAGGCGCAGGGTAATATTGATGCTGCCATTGCGCATTATGAACAGGCGGTACAATATCACGATAATCTGAACTACACTGAGCCGCCGGACTGGTCACAGTCAGTGCGCCTGTACCTGGGGGCTGCATTGCTGGAAGCGGGTCGTCCGGAAGAGGCTGAAGCAGTTTATCGCCAAGACCTGGAATGGAATCAGCAAAATGGCTGGGCCAACTTCGGGTTGTACCAGGCGCTTTCCGCGCAGGGTAAGTCGGCAGAAGCGGCCATCGTTTATCGTCAATTTCAGGATCAGTGGCGTAATGCGGACGTGGAGTTGACCCGGTCGCACCTCTGAGGGCTGATCAGCCAATCGGCCAGTCTGCGGCATCAACCGAGTCCAGCGCGGCCTCGGGTGCATCCGGCGCCCAACGGTGAACATAGGCCCTGTGCGGATCGTACAGGGCCGTTTGTTTCTCGATATCGAAATGCCTGCCGCCGCGCGGATCGACGCCGACACCGGCGATGTATTGCCAGTTGCCCCAGTTTACGGCGACGTCGTAGTCAATCAACTGGTGTTCAAACCAGGCAGCGCCGTAACGCCAGTCCATGCCCAGTTCGTTAACAAAACAACTGGCAGCAATCTGCCGGCCCCGGTTTGACAGGTAACCGGTTTCCCTGAGCTGGCGCATACACGCATTGATCAGCGGCCAGGGCGTATTGCCGTGGCACCATTTCTGATAGCGCTCCGGATGCAGACAGCCGTGTTGTGGCTTTTGCTTAAGCCCTTTCTGCACATAGAGTTTGTCGCCGATGATCAATGCCAGCCATTGAAAGTACTCGCGCCAGAACAGTTCAAAAAGCAACCACCGGGTTGACTCGTTGCTGTCATGCCGGGCTTCATAGTCACGCAATGTCTGCGCAACGCGTCTGGCAGACAGGCAACCCTGGTTCAGCCAGGGTGATAATTTGGAGGAGTTTTCCCATCCGTCGAGCTGATCGCGAACTTCTTTGTAACCCGACGGCAGATCGCTGTTGAAGTAAGTGTGCAGATGACGTTTACCAGCCTGTTCACCACCGCCCGTCGCTGCAATGCTGTGTAGTGTCTGTGATGCTGGTGGCCGCCGGTAGCTGACGGGTATCCATTGGGGCTGGGCAGGATCAGGGACGGATCTGAGAATCGGCCTCGGTAAAGACATTGGCGCCTGTGCAGTCGCAGGCACACTCAGATTCTCGACCTGTTTGCGAAATGGCGTGAACCCGTTCTCTAACTCCAGTGACATCGTCTGCATCTGAGCCTGATCAAACAGCGTGTAGTTGTCGACCTCGACGATATCAAGCTTCGGAAAGCGCTCCTTCAGGATTCGCAGCACTTTGCGTTCGTCGCTGCCGACCTGCCGACTGCAGATCAGTCGGCTGATTTTATGCCGGGCGATCAGACTGATCAGTTGCTGCTCGGGAAAACCGTACTCTATGTACAGGTGCTGGTTGAGCGCAGACAGGGCAGATGTCAGATCTTCCAGTGCCTGTTGCAGAAAGTGCCATCGGTGGCTTCCCATGGAGCTGATGTGGTAGCGGTGTGGATTAAACCAGCGCTGATCAACACAAAAGACACACAGCAAAGCGTCACTTTGCGCTGCGCGAATAAGGGCGGGGTTGTCATCCAGCCGGAGGTCCTGTGTGAACCAGTACAGCGTCGTCAGCATTGCGTTATCCTGCGCTCTCGGTTGACCTGAAGGTTCTACAGAGTATGCTTAACAGGGCATGGCATTACAACAATAAGGAGCTATGAAGCCTGATGACAAAGACAATGGATTCTCCAAAACTGATTTTAGTCTCTGCGGCTGTTGCCGTATCCCTGATGACCGGTTGTGCTGGTATTTCCGACACCGGTGGCAACAGCATCAGCGGTGACGGGATGCCCAATCCGAACCCGGTGGTTACCCGAAACTGGGGGGAGCTGCCAGAGGGGCGCGAGTGGGGTTCGACCGCCGGTGTTGACATAGACCCCTTTGATGGCCATGTGTGGGCCTACGAGCGCTGTGGTGCCGGCAGTTTCGGCTCTGGTGTACCGATAAACTGTCACACCAACCCAGTCGCGCCGATCTTCAAGTTTGACCGGAATACGGGTGAGGTGCTGGCCAATTTTGGTGCCGGCATCATGGTAACCCCGCACGGCATTCATGTGGACGATGAAGGCAATGTGTGGGTGACCGATTTTGCCACCAATGACGACGCCACCAAAGGTCAGCAAGTACACAAATTCAGCCCGACCGGTGAGCTGTTGCTGAGTCTGGGTACGCCCGGACAAACCGGTAACGACAGCCGACATTTTAATCAGCCCAATGATGTTGTGGTGGGCCCGGACGGCAGCATATATGTATCCGATGGCCACAGTGGCCAAGGTATGACCACTAACGACGCCATGGCTGAGGGTCGCGCCAATGGCCTGACTGCACGTATCATGAAATTCGCGCCGGACGGCACGTTTATCAAACAGTGGGGACAGATTGGCGTACGCCACGGTGAATTCCGCACGCCGCATGCGGTGGACTTTGATTCGCAAGGACGACTCTGGGTCGCGGACAGGGGCAATCACCGACTGGAGATATTTGATCAGGACGGTAATTATCTGGAGTCGCGCTACATGTTCAGTCGTGTCAGTGGCATCTTTATTACTGAGGATGACATGCTTTATGCCATCGACTCCGAGTCCAGTCCCACTAATCATGTGGGCTGGCGCAACGGTGTACGGATCGGGCATATCGATCACGATCATGTGACGGGTTTTATTCCCCCATTTGAACGTGAAGACCGTGTCTATCAGGGGACAGCCGGTGAAGGCGTTGCCGTCGATGCCCACGGCAACGTATATGCGGCCGAAGGGCCCAATTCGCTGAGTCAGGCTGGTGGAGCCTTTACCCGTTACTCGGTGGATTGATTCCGACCAACAGGGTTGCGGGTGCATGGACTGTCACGACGGAAAATGCACCAGCTCCCGTTTTAACACTTCCAGCAACAGCCGGTGCAGGCACTGTTTGCCGTGGTTATCCACGCTGTGCATATCCTCCAGACTGACAATCCGTGCCTGCAGCAGACGCCTGACGGTGGTGACATCCATTTCCAGTAAGATGCTGTTATCGCTGTGCATCGAGAGTCTCCTTCCAGTTAGGTATGATGGACACTTCGATGTTAATGAGAAAGATTATCATTTGCAATAAATAATTTGATCCTCTGCCAATTGACTGCTGAAGAAGCATCAAAACCGGAAATAATGCCTGCGATGTGCACTACATCACCATGCCAGCCAGCGCCTGCATGGCCAGTGAAAACACCAGTACAATAGCGCCGCCGATGAGGCTGGTGCGTAGCGCATGACGTTGCCACATGTCTTCAACACGGCTGCCGAAACGGTTGACCAGCCAGGCCAGGCCGAAGTAACGAATGCCGCGTGAAATTACTGTTGCCAGCACAAACAGATAGATCGGATAGCCCGATAGTCCCGCTGTAACCATGGCTATCTGGAATGGAATGGGCAGGATGCCCAGCGTCAGAATGGCAATAAATCCGTAGTTTTCAAAGAATGTCTGAAAACTATCGTAGCTGTCCTGCATGTTCATGGTGTCGATAAACCAGTTGCCGACGGACTGGAACAACACCATACCGATGCCGTAACCCAACAGCGAGGCCAACAGACAACCAGACAACACAACGCTGGCGAGAATCCAGCTGCGAGCTTTATCGGCAGCCATCAACGGAATCAGAATGACTTCGATGGGCACCGGGATGATGATGGTTTCCAGGAATGAGAGAGTGCCCAGAAACCAGAGCATGTGTCTGGAATTGCTGATACGGTCAAACCAGCGTTTTGCGCGTCTGGAATGCAGTGCCATGATTAATCCTTTGATGTAGCAGCGCAATTCCCCATTGCCAGCTGCTACAAAAACTCCTTTTTTATGCGCTTAAAAACTGCTTAAAGTGCCTTGATGGCCTCCCGCTTGTCCTGCAGGGCAACGATTGCCGCCTGTGCGGTGCGCTGACGTTCGCGTTCTGTCTCAACCAGCTCGGCCGGTGCATTCTGTACGAATTTTTCGTTGTTCAGTTTGCCGCTGATGCCCTGAAGATTTTTCTCCAGTTTACCAATCTCTTTGTCCAGCCGTGCAATTTCAGCATCCTTGTCAATCAGGTCTGACAACGGGACCAGAATTTCCATGTTCTGATACAGCTGGGTCGCACTGACGGGCGCCTCTTCAGTATCTGCGAGACAGCGAATATCTGACAGTTTGGCCAGTTTCAGCAGATTCTGCAGGTTCTCATCCAGGCGACGGTTGTCGTCAGCGTCGGTTTTACGCAGCAGGGCCGGGAACGTTTTGCCTGGCGGGATATTCATTTCACCACGAATATTACGCACGCCAATAATGACGCCTTTGACCCATTCAATATCACTTTCCGCGCTGGTGTTGACGAGTGCGTCATCGGCCTGCGGATAAGCCTGCAGCATGATGCTGGTGTCGGCGGTACTGGTGCCGGTCAGGGTGGCAATCTTCTGCCAGATTTCTTCAGTAATAAACGGCATCAGCGGGTGCAGCATACGCAGACTGGTTTCCAGAACTGTCAGCAGAGTCAGTCGCGCGGTGCGTGCTTTCTCGGGTTGATTGTCAGCGTCCCAGAGTACGGGTTTGGACAGCTCAACATACCAGTCACAGTATTCGTTCCAGAAAAAGTCGTAAATGACCTGGGAGAGCAGGTCGAAGCGGTAACTGGCCATGTGTTCATGAACCTGAGCCACTGTCTGCTGCAGTCTTGACAGAATCCAACGATCAGCCAGGCTCAGATTGGCATCGTCGCGCAAGGTCACAACATCGTCTGCCGTAAACTGGATGCCTTTTTCTTCCGTGTTCATGATCACGTAGCGTGATGCGTTCCAGATCTTGTTACAGAAGTTCCGGAAACCTTCCATGCGGCCCAGGTCAAACTTGATATCACGACCTGTTGATGCCAGCGAGTAATAGGTATAACGCAGTGCGTCGGTTCCGTATCCGGTGATGCCCTCAGGGAAAGACTCACGAGTGAATTTCTCGATTTTCTTTTCCAGTTGTGGCTGCATCAGACCTTCAGTGCGTTTGGTCACCAGCGCTTCAAGATCGATGCCGTCAATCAGATCGATCGGGTCCAGTACATTGCCCTTGGACTTGGACATTTTCTGGCCATTCTCATCGCGGATCAGGCCGGTAATGTAAATTTTCTTGAACGGGATCTGACCGGTAAATTTCATGGTCATCATGATCATCCGGGCAACCCAGAAGAAAATAATGTCGAACCCTGTCACCAGCACATTGGTCGGGTGGAATGTCTTTAGCGTTTCCAGATCATCCGGCCAGCCCAGCGTGGAGAATGTCCACAAAGCCGAGGAGAACCAGGTATCGAGCACATCCTCGTCCTGGCGCAGGTTTAATGCGGCATCGAGTTTGTACTTTTCCCTTACCTGCGCTTCGCTTCGGCCAACATAAATGTTGCCGTCGGCATCGTACCAGGCGGGAATGCGGTGGCCCCACCACAGCTGGCGTGAAATGCACCAGTCCTGAAGGTCACGCATCCAGGCGAAATAGGTGTTCTCCCAATTTTTGGGTACAAACTCGATATCACCGTCTTCGACAGCCTTGATGGCAGGTTCGGCCAGAGATTTAACTGCAACATACCATTGGTTGGTCAGGTAGGGTTCGATGACAACCCCGGTGCGGTCGCCGCGGGGCACTTTCAGTTTATGGGGTTCAACTTTCGCCAACAGGCCCAGTGCGTCCATGTCGGCGACCAGCTGCTTGCGGGCATCGAAACGGTCGAGCCCGCGGTAAGCCTCGGGCGCATTGTCGTTGATGGCTGCGTCAACGGTGAAGATATTGATCATCTCCAGATCGTGTCGTTTGCCGACTTCATAGTCATTAAAATCATGTGCCGGGGTGATTTTGACGCAGCCGGTACCAAATTCGGGATCGACATAGTCATCCGCAATAATCTGGATGCGGCGATTACACAGAGGCAGGTCTACCCATTTGCCGATCAATGATTTGAAACGAGGGTCTTCGGCGTTTACAGCGACAGCAGTGTCGCCCAACAGGGTTTCCGGGCGAGTGGTGGCAATGCTGATGAATGTGTCGCCATCTGCCGTGGTGGCGCCATCAGCCAGCGGGTATTTGAAATACCAGAAGAATCCATCTTCCTCTTCCGAGATCACTTCCAGGTCCGATACCGCTGTGTGCAGCTTGGGATCCCAGTTGACCAGGCGGTTGCCGCGGTAGATCAGGCCCTCATCAAACAGGCGGACGAAGACTTCCTCGACGGCTGCCGACAACCCTTCATCCATGGTGAAGCGTTCGCGAGACCAGTCAATGGAGCCGCCCAATCGGCGAATCTGCTGGGTGATAATGCCGCCGGACTCTTCTTTCCACTTCCAGATTTCGTCAGTGAACTTGTCGCGGCCCAGGTCAGTGCGTTTGATGCCATCACGCTCCAGTCGTCGCTCGACGACCATCTGGGTGGCAATGCCGGCATGATCGGTACCGACCTGCCAAAGCGTGTTTTTACCCATCATGCGCTGATAACGTATCAATGCGTCCATGATGGCATTCTGGAAACCATGACCCATGTGCAGACGGCCGGTAACATTGGGGGGCGGAATGACAATGCTGTAGGATTCGCCTTCGCCACTGGGGGCAAAATAATTGCGCGCTTCCCAGGTGCTGTACCACTGCTGTTCGATATCTTTGGGCTGGTAGGTCTTGTCCATGGGTGTCTGGCTGTCTCTGCAATGAATCTTAGGGCGGAAAGCGTGCGATTATACCTGATGCGGCCAACAGGTTCACGTTCGCTGCGTAATGCCATTTACCTGTGTGACTGGCTGTTGTTCAGGTCAATTCAATGACGGGACCGCCAGAGGCTGATGCATCATCAGCGTCGTGCGTCACCAGAATAGTGGGTAGCCCGGCGTCCCGCAGGGAACTGAATACGTACTGGCGCACTTCCTGACGCAAATGTGCGTCCAGTCTGGAAAAGGGTTCATCCAGCAGCACCGCTTTGGGTTGCGACAATAGCAGGCGCTGTAATGCGATGCGCGCTTTCTGACCACCTGACAGTGTTGCCGGGTCCCGATCTGCAAAGCCGGCCATGTCCACTGCCTTCAGCGCCTGCTCAACTTGAGCGGCACGATTCTGCGTGTGACGGGGCAGGGCAAAGCTCAGGTTCTGGGCCACTGATAAATGCGGAAACAGCAGCGGGTCCTGAAATAGCAGGCCGACGTTTCGCTGCTCGGCCGGGAGAGCGTTCAGGCAGCGTTCGCCCAGATAAATCTCTCCGCTGGCCTCAAAGTCAGGTGCCAGAAAGCCAGCGATATAGGCCAGTAGCGACGATTTGCCGACACCGGACGGGCCCATGACAGTCAAAGTGGCACCCGATTCGACCACAGTGTTCAATTGCAGCAGTCGCTGACCACGCAGACTGATATAGATATTGTTCAGGGTCAGGCGTAAACCACTCATGTCATTTGTCCTCTCATATCACGTCGGTTTCGCCACCACAGGCGCGGTATTGTCAGGGCCAGAATGAAACCAAACATGGGCACCGTTGTCTGGACCAGTGCCCATACCGCGACAGAGCCACGTGTCCCACCTGATGCCAGGGCAACCGCTTCGGTCGTCAGCGTGCTGACTCGGCCAGCACCCGTCAACAGTGTGGCCAGATACTGTCCGATACTGACCGCAAGGCCAACTGCACACGCGGTGGCAATGGGCGCCATTAACATGGGCAGTTTGATACGCCACCAGATACGGTTGGCACTGGCGCCCAGCGTAGCGGCCAGTTGCTGCCAGCGTGGGTCCAGACGGCGATAGGGTTCAGCCAGAGACAGATAAACATAAGGCACCACAAACAGGCTGTGAGCCAGACCGACGACAAGCAACCCCGGCTGCCAGCGCAATTGTTCCAGCAACAAGGTCAGTCCATAGAGAAAGGCCACCTGAGGGACCAGCAATGGAACATAGACGGCCCACATGAGCCGCGTCGGTGCGCGGGACTGTCGGCTTTCATGCTCCAGCGTTGCTACCACCAGCACTGTTGCCAGCACGGTCGACACCAGTCCCAGCACCATTGTGTTGGCCAGTGGGCCGAGCAGTGTCGGCCCCACCGAATGCCAGTGTTGAAGGGTCCAGGAGGCCGGCAGGTTCGCCGGAAAGCGCCAGATGCCGGCAAATGCGTGTACCAGTAACAGCAGCACGCTGATCAATAGCGCACCCAGTGTCAGCATCATCAGGACTTTGCCTGTTGCCGCCAGCAACGCATGACCTGTGCCCCGGATACCACTGAGCAGAAGCCTGCGATACAGGCGAGCGACAAGTTTTTCAGTGGCAATCCACAGTCCGATGGCCGACAACGTCACGATGAGTTGCAACAGCGCGGCGGCTGAGGCCAGCAAGCGCTGATTCAGATCAGGGTCACTGAACCAGCCGATGATACGAACGCTGAGGGTCGGGGGTAATGAAGGACCCAGAATCAGGGCAACGTCAACGGTGGCCGATGCAAAGGCGATAACGGCAAACAGGGGCAGTCGCAATAGCGGATAGAGTGCCGGCGCGACAGTCCACAGCCAGGCCAGTACTGGTCGGTATCCCAGCGTTCGGGCCATGGTGACGCGCTGTTCCGGGTTTATCTGAGGTAACGCCGCCAACGCCATCAACAGTAGAAACGGAATTTCCTTGAGAACAAGGCCGAGCATCATGGAAAGCCCCAAAGGGTCATTCAGGATTAACAGATCCGGTGGCCGTTGCCATCCGCTTGGTTCGGGTGAGATGAGCCGAAGTGCAAAGCCAGACGGCGCAATCAGAAAAGCCAGGCCGAAGGCGGCAGCAGCATGAGGCACCGCCAGCAGGGGCGCCACCAGACGTCGCATGGCATGTGCCCAGCGGGTACCGCTGACGCTGGCCAGAAACAGCATCACCAAAAACAGCGATAGCAAGGGCGTCACTATCGCGGCGCCCAAGCTGAGCGTGACGCTGTGGCCAATACCAGGGGTGTGTAGCAGCTCTCGCCAAACGGACAGGCCGGGATCAGTCTGTTGCAGAGCAGGCAGATAACCAAAAGACGGCAGTACAATAACGCTCAGCCCTGCCAGCACAGGCAGAATCAACAGGCCGATCATCAGCACCGGGGCCGCTCGTAACATGTCAGGTTTCCGTCCGGTGTGTTAAATCAGCGACTGCCATAGCGTGCCATCCAGGCTTGTTCAAGGGCATCCATCCAGCTTGGGTGGGGTTCCTGTAATTGCTGGTTGTCGGTCATCAGTGCTGGTGCTGCCGGGTGGGACTGGCGGGTAGCGGCAAACAGCCTCTGCTCGGAGGGCGGCAATACGTCCACGTCTATTGCCGCAGTGCCGCCCATATGGTCAGGATCCTGCGCGCGCAGCTGGGCGGGTACGGATAACAGGAAATTGGCAGCAACCATAGCAGCCGCCTTGTGGCTGGCATTGAACGGGATAGCCACGAAACTGACATTGGCCAATGTGCCGCGATTGGAAACGTAGGTGCGAATGCTCTCCGGCAATTCTCCGCGAAGAACACTGTTTACCGCGTCGGTGGGGTTAAACGACAGTGCCAGCGCGATTTCACCGTCCGCCATCAACTGTCGCACGGCCGAACCGTTGGCTGGAAAATTGCGACCCTGGCGTAGCAGCAAGGGGTGCAGTGCATCCAGAAACTGCCAGAGCGGAGCCGTGATGGCGTCGAAATCGCTGTCCTCAACAGGCCCGTAGAGCGGAGTAGTATCGTCGGCCAGTTCCAGCAGCGCCTGTTTCAGGAACGTGGTTGCCAAAAAATCGGGTGGGCGGGGATAGGTGAACTCGCCCGGATGGCGCTGCGCCCAGGCCAGCAGTTCAGTTATATTTGCCGGTGGTGCATCGATATAGGCAGTGTCGTAATAAAACACCAGATGCGCTCTGAGCCATGGCGACTCATATCCTTCTACCGGTAGGGTAAAATCGGTGCGGACATCAGGATTGTCTTCCGCATTGACCAAGCCAAAGTTTGGAAGCTGCTCGGCCCAGGGTCCAAATAACAAATCATTGTTTTTCAGGCTTGCGAAGTTTTCACCGTTCAGCCATAACAGATCGACAGCCCCGCGATCCAGATTACCGGCCTGGCGCTCGGCCAGAATACGGGAGACTGCATCTGCCGTATCGCTCAGGCGAACATGGGTCATACGGATGTTGTAGTTAATCTCAAGCTGTTGCCGGGTCCAGGCCAGGTAGGCATTGGTCTGTTGATCGCCGCCCCAGGTATAAAAATACAGGTCCTGATTGTCTGCCTGCTGCACAACCGATGACCAATCAGCCGGGTTCGGTGTCTGGGCATTGAGTTCACCAGCGGTCACCACTGTCATTATAAGCTGCGCAGACAACATTCCGTATCGCAGCCACACAATGCGCAGCAAACAATTGAGATACCAGGCCGGTACTGACGTCACGCTCATGATGTCTGATGTATGGGTATCATGTTAAGTCGACGATTCAGCCGTTGTCGGTGCAGGTCGTGCAGCACACCCTCAAGGTGGTCGCGGAAAAAGGCATCACAGCCGATACAGATGTTGCTGTAGTCGCTGCCGTCGGGTGTTTGAGTGTGGCTGGCTTCCAGAAACTGCTGAACAGGCAAGTCCAGACTCAGGCCCATTCGTTCGGGTTTGCCGGCATTGATTGCCTCAAAGACAGGGTGACCTGCCAGACTGTCGAGAATGTCGAGTAAGGGCTCTTCTGTCAGGTTGCCCAGCGGACGTGCGGTTTTCAGACAGCAGGGAAAGACATTGCCATCGGGATCGATGGACACTTCCGAGCCACTGAATCCATGCTCCAGAAATCCGAGTCCACCCGACCATGCATTACAGAAATTATCTGCCATGGTCGCCTTTGACAGACTGTTGCGCCAGGCCCGGCCGCGGGGCCAGATTTTGCCTATCCAGGCATCGTCTGTGGCACCAAACAGACTGTATACTGGTGGCCCGGTCTGGTCGAGATCGCGACGTTTGTCATGGTCGGCAACACTTATCATGCCAGCGGCCTCAAACATCGTCTTGAGGCGCGCCGCCAGTTCGTATTTTTTTTCACCCTGCATGCCGACGTGGTAGTCGTCGATACCAGCAGCCGACACCGACCAGACACCACGGCTCAATAATTCATCGAGTATTTTTTCGGTCAGCAGGTCGCCGGTGGTCTGCACGATGACCTTGACGCCCCCCTGGTCGCGGTATTTATCACGGATTGCCTCCAGTGCGGGATACAAAACCCGTTCACGCACCGGCTCGGTCAACACATCGCCGCCGGAAATGATGATGCGGCCTGTGCGTTTCCTGAAGCCGCCCGGACTGTCTGGGTCCGGGGAGTTGCGGTCGAGGTACTGCATGGAAACTGGCAGGTTGCTGATGATGGCGGGCGCACTGTTGGCAGCTTCGGTGACAACAGAGTCGAGTTCGTCCCGAACGTAGGGACGAAAGCGCTCGTCGTAGCAATGTTTGCAGCGTCGGTGGCAGTGCCAGCAAAGCACATAATAAATCGATTCCATGGGCAGTTCGGACCTGGTCTTTTAAGAAACGTTGGTGCTTACGTGTAAGGCACAAGTGGGACCCACGAGTACACTGGATGTTACGACTGAAGCGTTACCACTGGATTTCTATTGTTTATCCGGCAGCAACGCATTCAGCTCAGCTGTCAGTCCTTTTGCTTGCGCAGATACTCAACCAGCAAGGGCACCGGCCGCCCGGTTGCGCCTTTCTGCCCACCGCCCAGCCAGGCGGTGCCGGCAATGTCGAGATGCGCCCATTGAAATTTCTGGGTGAAACGAGACAGGAAACAGGCAGCAGTGATTGTGCCCGCCCTGGGCCCACCGATGTTAGCGATGTCAGCAAAATTGCTGTCCAGCAAGGACTGATATTCGTCGTCCAGCGGCAACTGCCAGACCGTATCAAGCGTGTCCTGCCCCAGCGCGAACAGTTCCTGTGCAAGTGCCTCGTTGTTGCTCAGCATGGCTGTGTTGACGTCGCCAAAGGTAGCAACAGCGGCGCCGGTAAGGGTGGCGATATCGATAACGGTTCTGGGCTTGAAACGTTCGGCATAGGTCAACGCATCACACAGTACCAGCCGGCCTTCGGCGTCTGTATTAAGAATTTCGATGGTTTTGCCGGACATGCTGGTGACAATGTCGCCGGGCTTGGTTGCCTGACTGCCGGGCATGTTTTCGGCGGCGGCAATAACAGCCGTCACATTGATCGGCAGGCCCAGTTTGGCAATAGCTGTCATGGTGCCCATGACACTGGCGGCGCCACACATGTCAAACTTCATTTCATCCATGCCCGCGCCGGGTTTAATACTGATGCCGCCGGTGTCGAAGGTAATACCTTTGCCGACCAGGCAGTAAGGCGCCGCATGGGCTTTGCGGCTGCCTTTGTATTCAATCACGATTAGTCGCGATTCTTCTTTGGAGCCGCGGCCAACTGACAGCAGGGATCCCATTTTTAGGTTCTCCATCTGTTTTTCTGACAGCACTTTGGTCTTGACGGCTTTGTTACGCTTGCCCAGGTCGATTGCACGTTCGGCCAGATACGAAGGCGTGCAGATATTACCGGGCAGATTGCCCAGTTCACGGGCCACACTCATGCCCAGACTGATGGCCTCGCCAGCGGTGATGGCGGCGTTCATTGCCTTGCGGTTGGTATCCGCAGCCGCTGCAATAACAATACTGCTGAGCGCGGGTTTTTCGGCCTTTGTACTCTTGGTCTGATCATAACGATACTGCGCATTGCCAATTTCAGTGACCAGTTGTGCTGTCGCCCAGGCGCTGTCGCGGTTGCTAATGGGGAGTTGCACCAGGCTGACCAACGCGGTTTTGGCCGGAGTTTTGTTCAAGGCCTGAGCGGTTGCACGAACGATTTTTCGATACACCTTGGCATCGAATTTGTTTTTGTCACCCAGGCCAACCAGCAATATGCGGCTGGTTGCGGCGTTGGCGGGTGCGTGCACCAGCAGGGTTTCGCCGGCTTTACCTTTGATATCACCGTTTTTGATGATGTCGGTGCACTGCTGAACAACGAGGGCGGAAAGCATTTCCAACGGTGCATCAAGCCCTGTCCTGTCCCAGACGCCCAGTACCAGGCAGTCAGTTTTTTTGTCCAGTGTTTTGCTCGCGAGCAGTTGGTATTTCATAGGGGATCCTTATGACGATTCCATGATATCGATGCGATTGCGCAGGCACACCATCGTAGAGAATAAGCCAAACCAAGGCAACCTGCGCCATTACTGACTATAACATGGCAGGTTGTGGCTTTTTCCGGCCATGTCCGATTTGCTCCGGGTTAAGTGTACTTTCGTGCGCCGGACGATTAAAATTGCCGCCAATTTATTTGCCCTGCCCAATATTCAAGCGTTGTTTACGGAGTTGATATGCCTCGCGTCAAAATTAACATGCCGGAAGAGTTCCTGTTTACGATGGAGCACCCGGTGCGGTTCAGCGATCTGGACTACGCCAAGCACCTGAACAGCGTAGCCATGGTGCATATTCTGCATGAGGCGAGATTGCAGTTTCTGGCCAGCCTGGGGCTGACTGAAGCCAATATCTTCGGTCTGGGCATGGTTGTGACGGACATGGCAGTGGATTACCGATCACAATCCTTTGCCAAGGATGTACTGGTGATAGAGGTTGGCGTCAGCCGGTTCAACAAGTATGGTTGCGATATCTGTTTTCAGATTACCAACTCGGCCCTGGACCGGGTCGTGTGCAATGCCAAGCAGGGCGTTGTGTTTTTTGATTTCGACAAACATAAAATCGCGGCTGTGCCACTGGCCTTCAAGAGTCTGGTTGGCGAGTCTGATGAATAAGCAGGCTACTATCCATTGATTCTGTTTCGGTACTTCACTCAGCAAATTCTTCAGGTCACCCTGGCGGTGTCGTTGATATTGCTGGTTGTATCGTTTACATCGCGATTTCTGCAGTACCTGGCCGATGCCGTCGCCGGCAAGATGACCACCGACATCCTGCTGATGTTGATGCTCTATCGCCTGCCTGAGTTTCTGTTGATTATTGTGCCGTTTGCTTTTTTTCTGGCGGTATTGCTGGCCTACGGTCGCATGTATGCGGAAAACGAAATGGTTGTGCTGCATGCCTGTGGTTTCAGCCGCTCCAGACTGCTCAATATGACCATGGGTATTGGATTATTGTTGGCTGTTGCCATGGCGGCGCTGAGCCTGTACGCAGCCCCGGCTGGTCTGCAGCAGACGGAAGCGCTGCGCCAGTCCCAGGATGAGCTGACCGAGATTGATCTGATTGTGTCGGGCCAGTTTCAGTCTTTTAATCGCGGGCAACGCGTGACCTACGCGGAGTCACTGTCGCAGACTGATGTCGGACGTCAATTGAATAACCCGTTTGTGGTGCTGCGTGATCCCAATCCAGCGCAGGGAGATTCCGGGCTGCGTATTATGGTGGCTGAATCCGCGCGTCCCATTGTGGATGAGGCCAGTGGTCGTCGATTCATGTTGCTGGAGAACGGTTATTTTTACGATGGTACTCCGGGTGCTGCCGATTACAGCGTGACCGAGTTTCAGCAGCAGGGCGTACTGTTGCCCGAGCAGAGCACCATTGCGCCGGTCCTCAGAGGGACCGAGTTGCCAACGATGGCGTTGTTGGGCTCTTCCGACCCGGGGTTGGTGGCGGAGCTGCAATGGCGTATTTCAGTGATCCTGCTCATTCCTGTGTTGACGCTGTTGGCGGTTCCACTGAGCAAGGTCGATCCACGCCAGGGGCGCTTTGCCCGTCTGGTGCCCGCGGCCCTGTTGTATGGCCTGTATTTCATGTTGCTGCAGGTCTCGCGTGATGCGGTTGAAGACGGTAGCCTGTCGCCGCTGATTGGTATGTGGTGGGTGCACCTGGTGTTTGCCGGGGCCGGCCTGGGCCTGATGTGGCGTGACCGTGCCAAGAAACCTGCACTGGCGAGGATGGTCTGATATGCCGATGCTAGCCCGTTATATGGCCAAAACAGTATTGCTGTCGATGCTGGTTGTGCTGGGTCTGATCACCATGATCGACCTGGTGTTCACAGTGGCGGAAGAACTGGCTGACACCAATCGTTATTACACGGCATGGGACGCGATTGTATATGTGCTGCGGACCCTGCCGACCAGTATTTACGAACTGTTACCCTTCGTTGCTCTGGGCGGGGCATTGATTGGACTTGGTATTCTGGCGTCCAGCCAGGAGCTGCTGGTCATGCAATCATCGGGGGTGAAGACGTCCGTGCTGGTGGGCTGGGTGATGATCCCGGTGCTGGGTGTCATGGTGTTCAGCCTCATACTGGGCGAATGGATTGCACCCACCTTGCAACAGACAGCGCAGAGCCAGCGGGCGCTGATTCAAAGCGGTGGCCAGGCGATCAGCAGTTCGCAGGGTGACTGGCGTAAAATAGGTAATGAGTACATCCATATCAATGCGATTGCGCCGGGAGGGCGTGAACTGTTTGGCGTGACAGTGTACGAACTGAATAACCGGCGTGAGCTGCTGCGAAGCAGCTTTGCCGAACAGGGCCATTATGTAGACGATACCGCTGAGCCGTACTGGCGGTTGACTGGCGTCCGCGAAACGCGCTTCATCGGCGATCGCCTGCAGGCGGCCTATCATGATGAATGGCAGTGGTCTGTTGATATGTCACCGTCACTGCTGAGTGTGCTGCTGGTGCGGCCGGATCGGCAGTCGATCAGCGGGCTGTTTCAGTTCGCCCGTTACTTTGACAGTGAAGGGTTGGACAGCAGCAGCTATTATCTGGCGTTCTGGAAAAAGCTGCTGCAACCACTGGCGACATTGAGCCTGGTATTGCTTGCCGTGTCTTTTGTGTTTGGGCCGTTGCGCGAAGCAACCATGGGCTTCCGTGTGTTTGTGGCGATCGCGATCGGGCTGAGTTTTACCATTGTTCAGCGCACACTCGGGCCGGCAACCATTCTGTATGGCATTAGCCCTTTTCTGGCTGTCCTGGCACCTATAGTACTGTGTGCGCTGCTGGGCGTGATTCTGCTACGACGCGTCTAGCCACGCTTGTCACGGGGTCAGGCTGTGCATGCGCATATTGATCATGCGCAGTGTCGCCTTGACCGCTGCCAGCACCTGGTTGGCATCCACGCCCCGGGTTTTTAGCTCACGATCCTCAATCTTCCA
Organism: Pseudohongiella acticola; assembly: GCF_001758195.1. Lineage (NCBI taxonomy): Bacteria > Pseudomonadati > Pseudomonadota > Gammaproteobacteria > Pseudomonadales > Pseudohongiellaceae > Pseudohongiella > Pseudohongiella acticola. The sequence goes on along the minus strand of NZ_MASR01000001.1, from coordinate 703,443 downwards.
GGTGATGATACATTCTGTCAGCGCGTTGGTATTGCCACCACGTGGAATGTGCACCTCATAGTCCAGCAACGCCGGCATGACAAAATCACGCTTCTTCAGGATCTTGCTGATGGCGTCAATGAACGCAGCAAAACCACCGTTGCCTGAACCTGACGCGTTATAGGCTTTATCCTGGAAGTTGATGCGAATACTGGCAGTGCTGTCGACATCAAGGCCGCTGCTGATATAACAGTTGAGCAGCTCGACATAACGAAACTCGCGACTCTCCAGCACGTCTGCAATGATGAATGGCAAGTCATCTGCAGTGATCAATGCTTTGGAATCACCTAGTTTGACGATTTCCTGCAATACTTTACGCTGATCTTCATCAGTCAGTTCCAGGCCCATCTCTTCCAGGTTATTGGCCAGCGAAGCTTTGCCGCTCATCTTGCCCAGGGCATAGGTGCGTTTGCGGGCGAAGCGTTCAGGGCGCAAGGCAGTGATGTAAAGGCCGCCTTTCTGATCGCCATCAGCGTGTATGCCGGCGGTCTGTGTGAATACATCGGCGCCGACGATAGGGGTATTGGCGGCAATCCATTTGCCCGAAAAGTTCTCTACCATACGGCTGAGCATGGCAATACGGGATTCATCGATGGACAGTTGCACATCGAGCTTGTCTTTTAACACCACGGCGACTTCTGCCAGTGACGCATTGCCTGCACGTTCACCGAGGCAGTTGATGGTGCAGTGAATGGTATCGATGCCGGCTTTGACCGCAGCCATGACATTGGCGGTGGCCAGCCCGTAGTCATTGTGCGGGTGAAAATCAAACTTCAGCCCCGGGAAGCGGCCAGTCATCTCGGTCAGTGCATCAAACACTTCATCGGGTGTCATCACGCCAAGGGTGTCGGGCAGCATAAAATTGCCGATGCCACACTCGCTGACCCCGGTCACCAGATCAAAGACATATTGCGGACTGTCCTTAAAACCATTGGACCAGTCCTCCAGATACATATTGACGCTTATTCCGTTTTCCTGGGCATAGGCGGCAGTCCGTTTGATGTCACTGATGTGCTCGTCCAGTGTGCGCCCCAGTTGTTCGCGGCAGTGTTTTTCACTGCCTTTGGCGAGCAGATTGATGACCTTGCCGCCGGCATCGCGAATCCAGTTCACGCTCAGCGTGTGGTCTACAAACCCGAGTACCTCGACTTTTTCCAGTAAGCCTTCCTGTGCAGCCCAGGCATTGATATCGGCAACCGCTTTTTTTTCACCGTCGGAAACGCGGGCAGAAGCAATTTCGATGCGATCAACTTTAAGCGACTGCAACAGGGCGCGAGCGATCTGCAGTTTCTCTTTGGCGGCGAAAGAAACGCCTTGCGTCTGCTCTCCATCACGAAGGGTGGTGTCCAGCAACTGGACGCGTCTGCCGCTTGTTTGTGCACTCATGCCGGAAAGTATCCTGAACCTATTGAATCAAGGGCTGGATTCTATCAGATCCTTTCAGGCATCATAAGGCTGCTGCCAGATTCAAGTTTGGCTGGAATTTGACGATAGGATGAGTATGAAACGATTAATCACATGTGTGGTCACCGGGCTAGTCCTGTCTGCCTTTGCCGGAGGCGCGCTGCTTGCTGCTGAAGCCCCCGAAAGCGACCTGTCCGCGCAGATGCAAACAATCAAGCCCAGTCGTCTATGGTTGCCTGAGACACAGGAGGAACTGCGCGGACTGCTGGTAGCGGCGGCGTACAAGGCACTCGAAGATCCGGATTGCAGTGAGGTCCTGTACGGTCGTCTGAATGAGTACCGCACGGAAAATGGCCAAACTGCGTTTACCATTCTCTGTATGCGCGATCCACGTTATACCTTTAACATGATATTTCCGGCAGATGAACTGGAACCTGCAACGATCGCAGAGGAAAGGGTGTCAAACTCCGCAGACTTGCAGAGATTGCGCCAGTTGCTGGGCGATATTCCTGCATCTGTGCGTTCAGGTGAGGCAGCGGCAGATGCCGAACAGGAGCCCGTGGATACCTCGCCTCCCGTGGTGTTCTGAGCGGCATCACCCCGGCAAATACGGTATACTCTCCGCTTCACTGATGACCGGTTGTAGCGTTCCCCAATGAGTTCAAAGAAAAAGATCCAGCGACGTCTGTTGTCCGCCGACGAAATTGCCCTGCTGCCACGCGCCGGGCTTTTACGCCGTCTGGCAGCCCTGTTGTATGACATGTTTCTGGTGTTTGCGATGTGGATGTGTCTGGGCTTTATGATTCAGGCCATACTCTGGTTATTGGGGCTAAGTACCAACGAGCTCGTAGACGGGCGCGCGCAAACCAGTACATTGTCGTCAATGCTGTTTCTGGCAATGATGGTGGCCAGTTCCGCCGGATTTTACCTGTGGTTCTGGCAGCGCACAGGGCAGACCCTGGGCATGATCGCCTGGCGCATCAAAGCGTTGCGCCTTGATAACAATCCAATTGCCTTGCGACAGGGCCTGATTCGGTTTGTCGCCGCCTGGCCATCATTCTGGCTGGGCGGACTGGGATACCTGTGGCTGTATATCGACGCGGAACACGACGCCGTCCATGAGAAACTGTCCGGTACCAAAACCGTGCTTCTTCCCAAGGACGCGCGCCCTTTCTGACGATCGCTTGTTGACAGGCGTTTGTTGATTGACGCTGGCTTATTTACTGACCACAGGCAGTTTGCGCAGCGCTTCGACAACGCGGTCACCGAAGGCCTGCGTGTCTATCATGTTGACACCGCTGCCGGGTTTGGACAGGTCGGCAGTTGAATAACCATCGGCGAATACACTCTGCATCGCATGCCATACGTTCTTCGATTCCTGGTCCATGCCAAAACTCATTTCCAGCATCATCGCAACTGAGCCGATCATGGAATAAGGGTTGGCGATGTTTTTGCCCGCGATATCCGGTGCAGAACCATGGGAAGGCTCGTAGTAGGCCTTGTCATCGCCCAGACAGGCTGACGGCATCAGTCCCAGAGATCCGAGAATACCGCCGCCCTGGTCGCTGAGAATGTCACCAAACATGTTCTCCATGACCATGACATCAAACCGGCCCGGGTTCAGGCACAGATAGGTCGCTGCGGCGTCCACCAGTATGTTTTCAACCCGTACTTCCGGATAGTCCTTGCCTACTTCAGCCATGATTTCATTCCACAGCACGCTGGACTTCAGCACATTACTCTTGTGAATGTTGTGCAGTACTTTTTTGCGTTTCATGGCGGTGTCAAAAGCCACGATGGCAATACGCCGGATCTGGTTTTCGTCGTATTCCAGTGTCTCCCGGACATAACGCACGCCTTCAGGCGTGGTGCCGGTTTCCTTGTCACCAAAGTAAAGCCCGCCGACCAGCTCGCGGATAATCATGATATCAATGCCATCACCAATTATTTCAGGCTTCAGCGGTGAGAAATGCGCCAGGCCCTGAGGCAGGAATACCGGACGGAAATTGGCATAGGTATTGTAGCGGCGTCGCAGTGGCAGCAATGCACCTCGTTCAGGTTGCATGTCTACCGGAATTTTTTGTGATTCCTCATGGCTCAGACCAATCGGGCCTTTCAGGATGGCATGCGCTTCATCGCACACCTTCTTGGTATCTTCCGGAAACGGGTGGCCACATTCAAAATACGCACTGGCGCCGAAGGGGGCATGGATCAGATCAAACGTGATGTTGTTGCGCTCGGCAACCAGTTCCAGCACTTTGACGGCTTCTGTCATGATTTCAGGGCCGATGCCGTCGCCGTCCAGCAATGCGATTTTGTAGTTGCTCATAAGAATTCCTGTGTATGGGTTGCCCGGGTCGGATGTGATCACGCTTGACCATGTCAGGGCACAGGGGCTATTGCCCGTGCCGGACAGATGTGGTCGCTCAAAAGGGGACGTAATTTAGCATAGCAGGGGAGGTGGGAACAACAGAACGGCTTTGCGACAGCGATGCTGCGACCAGTGCCGGATGTATGCGCTGGGCAGGTGGGGGGGCTAACTAAACGGCTCGCTTGAAACTGGCTTTCAAAAAAGAACCAGTACCTGTCGAACGAAGATAATGGCGAGTATCACGACAACCACATAGCTGAGAGTGTCACTCACTTCAAAACCAAAAAATTTCTTGGGTTTTTCTTCCTTGTTTCCGGCCATTGAGATAATCACTCCAATGTTTAAAAAATCAGCGACTTAGCGAGGCTATTTTGTCACAGTCAAATCTTGCTTACCACCCTCTAAACGGGGGAATTGACTGATTTTGATGCCATTTCAGCCAAATTTCTGTCAAATTTGTGCATCGAGGTGGCAAAAAGGCAACACCGAACAGAATGTGTGCCTTTCAGGTCACCGCAAATCCAGAGAATGCAGTACCGCTATTGACGGCTGTCGGCGATGTTCCCCGCGTCGGTCCGACATTGGTTAATTGACTTATAACCCTGAGTATTCAGTGGCATCCGTCGGCCAACCGTTGTAATCTTTGGGCATTCAAAACCTTATAATACAAAAGCCGGAGACACTTCAATGACGAAACCGTCCGCTCAATTATTCCGCGTGGCCTCGCGCGTCTCACTGGCAACTGCCATTTCGCTTTTTGTGGCCGCTGAAAGTTATGCCCAGGTGCCCATCGTGCAGCCTGGGGCACCCGGTCAGAGCAGTCGTCAGATCACCGCTGAGGAAGCGTCAGATTTGGCGGGTATGCGCTTCAGCGATGCTGACGTTAAATTTATGCAGGACATGATTGCCCACCATGCGCAGGCCGTGGAAATGAGTGCCTTGCTGGAAGAACGCACACAAAGTGACGAAATGGAACAGCTGGGACAGCGCATCTCGATGTCGCAGGAAGATGAAATGAGTTTCATGCAGGACTGGTTGCGTGAGCGCGGTCAGCCAACCACCAGTTCCATGTCTGACCACGTCATGCGTGGCGGGTCTCACGGCTCGCACAATGATCTGATGCCCGGCATGATCTCGGAAGAGGAAATGTCAGAACTGGCCGGGACCGAAGGTGTTGAGTTTGACGCGCTTTATCTTGAACTGATGATCAAACACCATCAGGGCGCTGTCACCATGGTGGAGACACTGCTCGAACAGGGTGGCTCTGCCCAGGACCCGGTTTTGTTTGAGTTTACCTCCGAAGTCACAACCGAGCAGACCAGTGAAATCGAGCGCATGACATTGATGCTGGCGAACCTGTCACCTGATCCACGCGTTAATCTGAGTGCCGGTTATGACGCGGCCGGTCAGGCCTCGCTCAACATGCAGCTGCTTGCTGCCATGCCTAAACCGGAAGGTTTCTACGACCCGGCCAATCCGCAGGGTCTGCCAATGAGCCGGATCAATGACAGCGGGGAAGAGTCCGATGAGGAAGATGCCGAGCCCCGTCCCAGTCTGCTGGATTTTGCCAATACGGACCTGGCCTTTGGTGAAGATGTTCTGATCGCGGGTAATTACCATGGTTTCAACGTCTATGACATCAACAACCCGACCAGCCCGCAACTGATGAGTTCTGTTGTGTGCCCGGGTGGACAGGGTGATGTGTCGGTTATCGGTGATCTCTTGATCATGTCGGTTGAGCAGAATCGGGGACGTCTTGACTGCGGCCTGACCGGCGTTGCCGAGCGTGTCAGCGAAGAACGCTTCCGCGGTATACGCATTTTTGATGTCAGCAATTTTGCCATGCCGACGCAGGTGGCCGCAGTGCAGACCTGTCGTGGTTCGCACACACACACGGTCGTCGCTGATCCCGATGACAATAACAATATTCTGGTTTATATCTCCGGTACCAGCTATGTACGTCCGGGTGAGGAGCTGGAAGGTTGCGTTAATGAGTCGCCCTACGAGGATGCCGAGTCTGCGCGTTTCCGTATAGAGGTTGTGGAGATCCCGCTGGACAATCCGGAGAATTCCCGCATTGTCAATCGCCCACAGGTCTTTGCCGATCCTGATTCGGGTGTGGTAGCCGGGTTGTGGGAAGGCGGTGACCATGGTGCCGGCACTCAGGACACCAATGAAACCAACCATTGTCACGATATTACTGCATTTCCGTCACTGGGCATTGCAGCAGGTGCCTGTTCAGGTAATGGCATCCTGTTTGATATCAGTGATCCGATGAATCCAACCCGTCTAGATCAGGTCGTTGATTCCGGGTTTGCCTACTGGCACTCTGCCACATTCAACAATGACGGCACCAAAGTTCTGTTTACTGACGAATGGGGCGGTGGTTCGCGAGCGCGTTGTCGGTCATTTGACCCCAAGAACTGGGGTGCCAATGCGATCTACGATATTGTTGACGGCCAGCTGGAATTCCGCAGCCACTATAAGATGCCTGCGCCTCAATCCGAGCAGGAAAACTGTGTCGCCCATAATGGGTCACTGGTGCCTGTACCCGGCCGCGATATTTTTGTCCAGTCATGGTACCAGGGTGGCATTTCCGTCATGGATTTCACGGATTCCGACAACCCGGTGGAAATCGCGTTTTTTGACCGGGGACCGGTCGACTCTGAAGAGCTTGTCATGGGCGGCTACTGGTCCGCATACTGGTATAACGGTGTCATCTACGGCACCGAAATTGCACGCGGTCTGGATGTGTTTGAACTGACCCCCAGTGACTACCTCAGTGAAAACGAATTGGCAGCGGCAGCTTTGACGGCATCCGAGAACCTGCACAATCCGCAGCAGCAACGGCAACTGGACTGGCCGGCCGACCCGGTGGTGGCAAAAGCCTATATGGATCAGCTGCGCCGGATGGGGGCACTGGATGCGGCTCAGGACCAGAGTCTGAATGTGGCGCTGGATGAAGCCTCGGCTGCTCTGGCAAATGGCAGCAGCGATGCCGCCGTAGCAACACAACTGGCGTCGCTGGCAACTTCCCTGGAAAGTGAGGCGATGAGCCGCACGGGTGCAACCCAGGCGCGTTATCAGGCTCTGCTGGCGACAGTAGAAGGTGTGGCTGCACGCCTGCGCTAGCCAGTCTGGTGCCAGAAACAAGCAGGGCTGTGTCGATCACGGATTGACACAGCCCTGTTTGTTTCTGGCACCGCAATTGAGCGTGATGAGTTAAGAGTTAAGAGTTAAGAGTTAAGAGTTAAGAGTTAAGAGTTAAGAGCTAAAATCGAAGAACGAAGAACTAACAAGCGGAGAACGCATGATCAGTGCCGGCAAAAAACTGTTGAACTTGATGTCAGTGCTGTTTTTGATGTCCTGCGTCGGGTCCAGTGTTACTACTACTACCGACTCTCCGCCCGCTCCCGGTGTTGCCCGGACACTGGCTGAACAACGTGTGACAGCTATCAGTGATGTGGTTTATGACCTCTTTTTCCATATTCCCGCTGATAACACCGAAGCGGTTACCGGTACCCTGGCTGCCACCTTTGAGCTCAGTGATGACTCGCAGCCACTGGTCCTGGATTTTCGTGTGCCGGCCGACCATGTCCTGGCGGTAACGTTGAATGGCGCGCCGGTGACGCACGATGTTGTTAATGATCATGTCGTGATTCCCGCAACAGCCCTTGTTCCCGGGTCGCATACCCTGGGTGTTGAGTTCAAAAGCGCAGATACAGCCCTCAATCGTCGCGATGACTTTATGTATGCGTTGTTTGTACCGGATCGCGCTTCAACAGCGTTTCCGGTTTTTGAGCAGCCGGACATAAAGGCGCGCTATCGATTGCAATTAAGTATTCCCGAGCATTGGCAGGCGCTGTCCAATGGCGCTGAAGTATCACGTCACGCCGACCCTGATCGAGCAACGATGGATCGTCTGCAATTCGCTGAAACATTACCCATCAGTTCTTACCTGTTTGCTTTTGCTGCGGGTGATCTGCAAACGGAAACGGCTGTTCGCGACGGCAGAACGCTGACCCTCTATCATCGCGAGACCGACCCCGAGCGCCTGGCGCGTAATCGCGATGCCATCTTTGATCTGCATGCCACGGCCATTCGCTGGCTGGAGGAATACACCGACATTGATTATCCGTTTGGCAAGTTTGATTTCTTTGCCGTACCGGCCTTCCAGTTCGGCGGCATGGAACACCCCGGTGCCATCTGGTATCGGGCGGAAACACTGTTCCTTGATCCGAGTGCGTCGCGGACGCAGGAGCTGAGCCGTGCCAGTCTGATTGCACACGAAACCGCGCACATGTGGTTTGGTGATCTGGTGACCATGCGCTGGTTTAATGATGTCTGGATGAAAGAAGTATTTGCCAACTTTATGGCAGCAAAAATAGCCGGGCCTGCGTTTCCCGAACTGGATCTGGATTTACGTTTTTTTCAGGCCCATCATCCGGCAGCCTACGCTGTCGACAGAACCGACGGCGCCAATCCTGTTCGTCAGCAGCTCGACAATCTGCGTGACGCCGGTTCGCTGTACGGCGCCATCATTTATCAGAAAGCGCCGGTGGTCATGCAACAGCTGGAAACATTGCTGGGCGAAGACACCCTGCGTAATGGACTGCGTCAGTACCTGGCGCAATATGCGTTTGCCAATGCCGGCTGGCCCGATCTGATCAGTGTGCTGGATTCCATGAGCAACGAGGACCTGACGACCTGGAGTCAGGTCTGGGTTAATGAGCCGGGCCGGCCAAGGATACAGGCGCGCTGGCGTAACGATGCCATCACGGTGACTCAGCGTGATGATGAGAGTGATCGGAGTTTACTGTGGCAACAGCCGGTAGCGTTGGCCCTAGGTTGGGAAGGGCAGGTAAAAGAATACACTGTACAGCTTCGTGATCGCACAGCGACACTGAATCTGAAGGATGTGGAAGGGAATGGCCCGCCGGACTTTGTCCTTGCCGGCGCCGATGGTGTGGGCTATGCCCGCTTTGAGCTGGATAACAGCAGCCGACAATTTCTGCTGGGGCATGTCCATGAACTGGAGTCGGCTTTACAACGAGCGGTTGTATGGCAGCACTTGTGGGAGGATGTTCTGGAGAACACGCTGTCGCCGATGGCCTTCTATCAAACCTTGCTGACCGCGGTGCGTGTCGAGCAGGAGCCATTGCTTACCCAGCAGGTACTGGGGCTGCTGCGTGGCGTGTGGTGGCGGTACCTGCCTGCGGAAGACAGAGCTGATCACGTCGCAGAACTGGAACAGACATTGTGGCAGGCACTTGCCCGCGCCAGCAGCGCAGGGCAAAAAGGCGCTTATTTTAACACCCTGGTTGATATCACCGGCACAGCATCGGGACTGGCAGAGCTTGAGGCGATCTGGCGAATGACGCGGGACGTTGACGGACTGCCCCTGCAGGAGCAGCAGTATATCAACCTGGCGGAAGCGCTGGCGCTGAGAGGCGTGGCTGGCGCTGAGGAAATACTGGACAGGCAACAGGCACGTATCAGCAACCCTGATCGCCTGAATCGATTCCGTTTTGTACGTCCAGCCCTGAGTCAGGATGCGGACCAGCGCAATGCACGGTTTCTGTCATTTGCGAATCTGGAGAATCGCCGTCAGGAGTCCTGGGTGTTGGATGCTACACGGTTGATCCACCATCCGTTGCGGGCAGGCAGTGCCGTTGCCCTGATTCGACCGGCGCTTACATTGCTGGAAGAAATTCAACAGACCGGCGACATATTCTTTCCGCTGCGCTGGCTTAACGCCACGCTTGATGGCCACAGCTCCGTGGCAGCCTGGACAATCGTTGAGCAGTTTCTGGAGGAGCGCAGAGATATGCAGCCCAAGCTGCGCGCAAAACTTCTGCAGGCAGCTGACGGTTTGCAGCGGGCTGCGCGTTAGAACAATGCCCGGGATCAGGCCGGGTGCTGGCTTTTGTTACAGGCTGGCCATAACCTGAATGATGGTGCGTGTACCCAGCGCAACCGTCACCAGCAGTATGAGACTACCCAGGACATTGTTCAGCCTTGTGTTTTTGTGCTCACCCAGTACCGCGGTCTGGTTCATGATCCATAGCAGGATGGCAACCACCAGAGGCAGTGCCAGGCCATTGGCGACCTGCGCAAACCGAATAATGTCGATCGGGTTGATACCCAGCGATGAGAAGGTAATGCCGATGCCGAGAATAAACATCCATACCAGACGAAACCCGGTGTGTTTCAGATCTTTGGGCCACCCCATACATCCGCGTACAACGTAGGCGGCTGCCAGCGGCGCCGTGATGGCCGATGTGATGCCCGCAGCAAACAGGCCCAGGCTGAGGAAATATCTGGCGAAACTGCCAAATAACGGTTCCAGTCCCCGTGCCAGGTCGGCCGCATTGGATATGTCGGCAGCATTGACCGCAGCAGCGCAGATGATGATTGCCATGGAGACCAGTCCACCGATGGCGATGGCAATAAATGTATCGCGCCGTGCATGCGGCAGGTCATCCGCACTGCGCCACTTTTCACTGACCAGGGATGCATGTAGAAACAGGTTGTAGGGAACCACGGTGGTGCCGATCAAACCCAGAATGGTCAATATGCTGGCGTCATTGAGGGAAGGACGCAAAAGTCCCTGCAGTAATGCCGTCAGATCGGGTCTGGTCAAAACTGCTGCCATCACAAACGCCAGACTCATCATTATAACCATGCCGATCAGGGCACGCTCCAACAATCTGTAGCTGCCGATAAACAGTAAGGCAAAGGCAAGGGTCCCGATGACAAGACTGAGCCAGCGAGATCCGGCCGCTGAGGTGATACCAAGCAGTGTTTCCAGGCCCAGGCGTCCGCCGCTGATATTGCCTGCCTCGTAGGCCGCATTGCCGATGACAATTGCGCTCAGGATCACCAGTAAGACGATATACCGGGTCAGCGACAGATTTTTTAACTGCGTGCGGATAACGTCGGTGAGGCCGCGTCCGGTGACGATGCCAATGCGAGCGGACATTTCCTGCAACACCATGGTGGCAAACACCGACAGCAGCATCACCCACAATAGATCGTAGCCAAAGTTGACACCGGCCAGGGTACACACGGTCACTGTGCCGGGTCCGATGAAGGCAGCCGCGACCAATGCGCCCGGTCCATTTTGTGTGTACCAGCGGCGCTTGCCGGTAGCGTCAGTCATCGCTGCGGGTGGTGCTGGCAAGGTGACGGGTTTGTGTATCTGACGAAGTGTGTTTTTGCAGAACAACACTCAGATTATTGGCTGGCATGTCGACGATCTCTGCCACTATCAGGTCCTGTGTGGCTGCCAGCTCACAGACCTCTTCGAGCGCGCGGATACCCCATCGCGGATCTCGTGAGCGCAGATCAGCATCAAACAGGGCGTTGCTGTCGGCAGTGTGTTCGCCATGGCGTCTGTATGGCCCGTACAGGTACAGTATGCCGCCTTCACGTAGCAATGCCCTGGCAGTCTGCATCAGCCCCTGCGTTGCTTGCCAGGGGCTGATGTGAATCATGTTGATGCAGATGATGGCATCAAATACTGGCGGGTTGGCGCCCGCATTGTGCAGGTCTCGCAGGGTCTCAGCGGGCGGGCGACTGACATCGAGGACCAGAGCGGGTTGCACGGCGTCGGCGTCAGCGTTGTCACGCCAGGCATTGATGCTGCTGATGGCGTCGGTATTGATGTCGCTTGGCCACCAGTGCGCCGAGCTCAGCTGTTGGCTCAGATACACCGCGTGTTCGCCTGTGCCAGACGCAATTTCCAGTACCTGACTGCGGGCAGGCAGATGCCGCTGCAATACCTGGGCAATGGGCTCCCGGTTACGCGCCGAGCTGGGGCTGCTGCGGCGCGCATCTGAGCTGACGGACATTTTCACCCGCTTAGCGCAGACTCAGCGCGGCGCCAATCATTGCGCCCAGCGCCAGTGCCAGTGACGGTAACATGGTCAGGGCAAACCCGAGGCCGCGTGACTTAGGGTCCTTGACATAGGCTCGCAGATACAGATATCGGCCGCAGATAAAAATCAAGCCCAGCGCGGCGGCAATATCGGCGTTGACGTACATGGCAAACAGAAAGATGGAAGGCAGAAACAGCACCAGGCTTTCCAGGGTGTTCATGTGGACACGATAGTAACGTTCAAAAATCGGGTCGCCGGTGACCGCCGGTGCTTCAACTTTATAAGTGCCGCGGGCTTTGCCTACGAGGATGCCGAATACCATGTATTGCAGCAGTGCCAGTACAACAACGATTGTGACCAGTTCCATGATGTTTCCTTTTCAGGTGTTAGATGCATGATTTTCAGATGATGGTTTTCAGTTATAGCCAGTTTAATTATTCTTGTCTGAGTGCGGTGGCTTGCCGTTTCAGCTTCACAGATTAAAGCGCTCTCGCAGATAATGTGCAATACCGTCCTCATTATTGTGACCGATGACCGCGGTTGCTTCTGCTTTGACAAAATCCTTGGCATTGTCGGGCGCATAGCATTCATCGGCAATCTGAAACATGCTCAGGTCGTTATCGCTGTCTCCAAAACAGATCAGGCTGCTGATATTCAATTGCTGACGCAGCAGATTCAACGCGTCTCCCTTGCTGGCGCTGCTGTGGTGGAAATCAACCCATTTCAGGTCCTTTCTCTCCATGGCAACACCCGAGTAGGAAATCAGATGATGTTCATTTGCCAGACTCGCTCGGATCGCGTCTATGCCCGCGGCGCTCCCCAGCATGCTGATGTTGGTGATTTTTGCATCGGCCGGCAGTTCATCCAGAGGCAGAGTTTGCGCGCCGCCGCGTTTTTGAACCACTGCCAGCAGTTTTTTTTCCACCTCACTCAGGCGCGAGGGATGGAAAACAAAATGCTGTTTGTCCTCGTTGACTGTATTGACCCAGGGGCTGATCTCTTCCTTCAGTGCAGCCCGCAAGACGTGTGTGGCTTCGCTAACAGTGAGGTAGTTATTCAGTGACAGGGTTTCAACTCGTGGATCCCAGATGACAGTACCGTTGGTGTAGACGTGCGGCAGCACAAAACCATGATCCGCAATAATCTGTTGACCGGAGTGCAGGTTCCGCCCGGTAGCAACTGTATAGGCGACGCCATTGCGGGTCAGACTACTGAGGGTTTCACGCGTGAACGCGGAAATCTGCGAAGCGTCGTTGAGCAGCGTGCCGTCGAGATCAAAGACAACAAGTTCCATATCGGGTGGTGGGTCTCCTGAAGAGTCAGTCTGTTCAGTATGGACAGAGTGGTCATTTAACCACAAAATGGCATCGGATGTGGCAGCACGATAGCAATCACGGCAATGTGATAGTCTTTCGATCAAGGTGTTATTGACAAGGAGAGCGATGATGGAGCTACTGGGGGACTGGCGGTTACAACTTGGCATTATTGGCAGTGTGGCGTTTGCCATGGTGTTGGGCGGAATAATTGGTTTTGAACGCGAAAGCCGGAATCGCCCCGCCGGGCTGCGTACGCATATGCTGGTGGCGGGGGCGGCCGCTCTGCTATTGGGGATTGCGGATCTGATTGCGGAGCATTTCAGCGATGAAAGTTATCAGAGTCTGTTAAGAATCGATCCTATCCGGATCATCGAAGCCATTGTCACGGCCGTTGCCTTTATCGGTGCTGGCACGATTATTCAGCACGCACGCAGAGATGCGGTGCTGGGCCTGACGACCGCCACATCATTATTGTTCACGGCCACGATTGGTGTGGCCGTGGGCCTGAAACAGTATGTGCTGGCATTTGGCGTCACCTTGCTGGCACTGTTTGTGTTGCATGTCCTGTCAGGGCCCAGTGGCAAGGAAGAGGACTGATATTCGTCATCAAGAATTCGAGTCTGCTCAGTCGGCTCCTTCCATCATGTCGATAATCGCTGGCACCGGTGCGTTGCCGTAACCCAGAAAGCGATTGTGGAAAGTCTTCAGGTCGAAATCGTCGCCCAACTCGGCTTTGCGACGCTCGCGGAAGTCGTAGATTTCAGCATAACCCGTAAAATAGGATGTCAGTTGCACCTGTGACAGCGTGATGCGTCGCCATTTGTTTTCGGCTTCAGTCTGCTCCTGAAACGCCTCGCGCAGCATCATGTCCATGGCTTCGTCCTGAGTCATGCCCAGAACATGAACGGCATAGTCCATGATGGCATTGGTGACGACGCGCAGATTCCATTTGCCGTACATCAACCACATTTCCGGCTCCTGATCTGCCCAGCCTTCCTCCAGCATCATGCGTTCGGAATATACTGCCCAGCCCTCAATCATGGCGCCGTTGCGCAACAGGCTCTTGATCAGGCCGGTTGATTTGTTGCCGTGTACCAGCTGGGTGTAGTGGCCGGGAATGGCTTCATGTATATTAAGAATCTGCAGGACCCATTGGTTATATTCACGCAGGTAGCTGGCGGCCTGTTCATCCGTGTAGTCGTCCAGGGGTGTGACATTGTAGTAGGTATCGGCAGTCGGATTGAAAGGGCCCGGCGCACTGACGGATGCGCCGGCGCCGCCGCCGCGCATGTATTCAGGCGTTTCGCGCACCACCAGCGGCCGTGTCGGATCCTGATCCAGCAGATCATGTTCGTTGACAAAAGCCGTCAGCAGAGGAATCTGACGTTCAATCTCAGTGATGAAGTTTTCACGTTCAATATGCTGATCTGACAGGTGGTCAATCAATTGACCGATTCGTTCCAGCCGATCATCAGGCATGGCCTGGTCGGGGAAATACTCGTGCCAAAGCTCGATTGTGATGGCGTCCATGTCATTGTGCAGGCGATTTTTTTCCTCGACGGCACGGTCATAGAGCTCGCGCGCGGTAAAACCGGATTGAATGTCGTAAGCGAATTTGGCTTCATAGAGTTCAGCGCCAATGCGGAAAGGGCGTGCTTCGTCGGCTTCGGCCAGCGTCTCGGCAAGCGCCTGCATCTCGGTTATGAACCCTGTGACAGTTTCTACGGCCCGTTGCCGGACCTGCTCAAACTGTTGTTTTTCTGCCGTTTCAAGGCTGGAGGCGGCAACCCTGTCGCTCAGGCTGGATCCGATCAGGTTCAGTGTGCCCTGGTTTTGTATGATTGCCAGCCCGGTATGTTCACGAGTGGGGTTATTGATATTGCTGCGTGCCGCCTGATAATACTCAGGTACCTGCTGGAGGCGAGCCTGCACCGTTCTCAGGCGATCCGCTTCCGGCGCGTAGGGAGTATTCAGCAGCAAACCAATGGGACCGGCAACGTTATAGTTGGAGGGATCCCATTGCCAGTCTCTGAATTCAGTGACATACCAGTGCATTGATTGTAACTCGTTGGTCAACAGGGTGTAATCAATGCGCTGTTCGGGAGGCAGCGTCTCCGGGTCGAAGTTGGCCAGACCGGCCAGTTCCGCTTCGACAAACGCCAGGTCATCTGCACGTCGGGCTGCGTCGGGGATGGTGACCTGGTCAGCATCCTCGTAATTGCCAGCATAAATCGACCACTCCGGGCTGCGCGACAGCATACGTTGCATGAGGGCATCGCTGGCACGGGCAAATTCCTCAGATGTAGACGCCGGCGCAGCCGTTTGCGCCGAGTCAGACGGTGCCGCAACTCCCTGATCCGGATTGGATGTCGTTGGCGTATTGTCATTGGGGGAGCATGATGCCAGCATGACGCTGACTGCAGTGATGGTCAGAAGTCGCATTCTGAACGTGATGGGTGGCATTTGCTCAGTCTCCCGTTGGCGGCATTTGTAGTATCCGATTGTATTCTATTACTGTACTTTATTTGCGTGCTTTCCGATATTATCGGGCTGCTGTCATTTTTTACGAGGTCATCATGTCGACTGAGATGAAATCAGGCGAAGGAAATGGTCCGGGCGCAAAAGCCGTTTCGCCGCCAGGCGGGCGCCGACTGGCAATCAAAGAGCTGAATCTGGGTCAGGTTTCCGGGCGCGGCCGGCTGGCAAAGCTGCGGCGCGGTCTGTCGCTGTTTCTGGCAGGCATGTATACCGGTGAAAGTTGTGCCGGTACCCCCCGCGGTGATCGCAATACACCTCAAAATAATAATCTTGAATAATGCTAACGTCGAGGATTTCAGATATGCGCTTCTTCATAATCGGACTGGCCACCATGCTCATGGTGTCCCCGGTGCTTGCCCAGGAAACGGCAACGCCCAATGGGATTGCCGATAACAGACGCAATGCGCTGGCACTGACCGGGGCGACGGTTTATCTGCCAGGACAGGGCTATCAGGAGAATGCCACCGTATTTATTCGCGACGGTCGCGTTGTTGAAGTCAGTGACAGTGGTGACACCCGTGATGATTTTTTTGTTGTGGATATGTCCGGTAAGTATCTGTACCCCGGCTTCATCGACATGATCTCCGGCTACGGCTTGCCAGAACCGGCGCGCCCGGAACAGCGAGGCGGAGCGGAAGTACTTCAATCCAGCGCCCAGGCCTTTAATGCCAATGACGCCATTCGTTCCCACTACCGTGCGGTAGAAAATTTCACTCCTGACACGGACCGTGGCGATGCCTTGCGCAAGCTCGGTTTCGGCGCCGTGCTCAGCCACCATGCAGATGGTATAGCCCGCGGCACCTCTGCGCTGGTGACCGTAGGTAACCACAATGCCAACAAGGCAATTGTGATACCGGATGCGGCCGCGCACTATTCGTTCGATAAGGGTAGCTCCCGGCAAACCGTGCCGGTGTCGCTGATGGGTTCGGTGGCGCTGTTGCGGCAAACCTATCTTGATGCCCAGTGGTTCGCCGCCCAGGAACAACGCCCCTTCGTTGATGAGTCTCTGGAAGCCTGGATCCGGTCGCAGAGTCTGCCCCAGGTGATGGTGGTGGACAACTGGCACCAGGTGCTCACCGCGCATGACGTCGCACAAGAGTTTGATGCCGACTATATTATTCGCGCCGGCAATGACGCCTATCAGCAGGCAGAGGCACTGGCGGCGACCGGGGCTCGGATGATTGTGCCACTCGACTACCCGGACGCACCCGATGTGGCCGATCCATTTGTTGCCGATGAGGTATCGTTTGCAGAACTCAAACACTGGGAATTGGCGCCTTTCAATTTGCGCCTGCTGGCGGAAGCGGGCATCGAATTTGCGGTGACCAGCGACGGTGCCGGTGACGAATTCTGGAGTAATCTGAAGCAGGCAGTGGCGAACGGATTGCCAGAAGAGACTGCAATCGCGTCGCTGACCACCGTACCAGCGCAAATGCTCGGCGTTGAGGACCGGCTGGGTCATCTTAAGTCGGGTGCGCTGGCCAATCTGGTGGTTAGCTCCGGCCCCTTATTTGATGAAACGTCCCGAGTGCTTGAGAACTGGGTACGTGGCGAGCGCTTTGTGCTTGCTACCGGAATGGATCAACGACGCGGGCAGTACGCGCTCAGCGCCGGCAATCAGCAACTGACAATGACACTGGATTTCCCGAATGGGCGCGCCGAGTTTACTCTGGTGGATGCCAGCGGTGTCGAGATTGACGACTCATCAGTGGATGCCAGCGTCAGTGCAGAGCTGATCAGCCTGACCATCACGGACGGTGCTGATGCAGGGCCGTTGCGCCTCAGCGGCTGGCCGGTAGACAATGGCTGGCAGGGCAGTGGGCAGACCGCTGCTGGCGAAATGATCGATTGGCGCCTGCGCATGACTGGTCCGTTGCCCGACGCCGACACGGCAACGCCTGAGCAACTGACTGCCTCAGGAGAGTTACCATCACCCGTGCTATATCCGTTCTCCGCTTATGGCAGTGAGTCATTGCCCGGACAACAGGACATGATTATCCGCAATGCCACGGTGTGGACCGTTGAAGATATGGGCACGCTGGTCACCGATGTGCTGGTGCGTGATGGACGCATTGCCGGCGTTGGGGACAATCTGTCGGCTGGCGATGTTGTGGAAATTGATGGCACCGGCAAGCACCTGACGCCAGGCATTATTGACGAGCACACCCATATCGCCCTGTTCAGCATCAACGAGATTGCGACCAATTCAAGCATGGTCCGAATGAAAGACGTCGTGGACTCAGAGGATGTGAACATTTACCGCAATCTTGCCGGCGGTGTGGTGGCGGCTCAGCAATTGCACGGTTCGGCCAACCCGATTGGCGGACAGTCATCCATCATCAAGTTTCGCTGGGGTATGACACCCGATAATCTGGCCATTGACGATGCGCCCGCGTTTATCAAGTTTGCACTCGGTGAAAACGTTAAACGCAGCACCAACCCAGCGTCCATTCGATACCCGCAAACACGAATGGGCGTTGAACAGGTGTATGTCAACGCCTTCAGCCAGGCCAGGGAGTATGAGCAGCGCTGGAACACCTATAATAACCTGTCTACCACCCAGCGCCGGAACGCGGTGATGCCAAGGCGCGACCTGGTGCATGAAACCATGCTGGAGATTCTTGACGGCGAACGCTATGTAACCAACCATTCCTATGTGCAGTCTGAAATCAATATGATGATGGAGATGGCAGAAAGCTTTGGTTTTAACATCAACACGTTCACCCACATTCTTGAAGGTTACAAAGTTGCTGACAAAATGGCAGCGCATGGTGCCGGTGGCTCCACATTCTCCGACTGGTGGGCGTTCAAGTGGGAAGTGCGTTACGCGATTCCTTACAACGCGGCGCTGATGCAGCAGGCAGGCGTTGTAGTAGCGCTCAATTCAGATGATGCCGAAATGTCGCGACGACTGAATCAGGAAGCAGGCAAAATGGTCAAATATGGCAATGTCAGTGAATCTGATGCCCTGAAAATGATCACTCTGAATCCGGCCAAACTTTTACATCTGGATGACCGCATGGGCAGCATTCGCGAGGGCAAAGACGCTGATCTGGTGTTGTGGGACGATCACCCGTTGTCGGTATATGCCCAGGCGCAGACCACCTGGGTTGATGGCGTGCCCTATTTTGATCGCGAGCGTGACCAGCAACTGCGACAGAACATTGCCGATGAGCGCGCGCGCATCATTGCGGCCATCATTAGCGAAGAGGATTAAGAGCATGAATACTGGAATCAAGGCGGTCGTGTGTGCCGTGGTGTGTCTGGCGCTTCCTTTGTCGCAGGCAATCGTCCCTAAACCCGCTGAAGAGCAAAGTGAACCCATCGCCATAACGGGTGCCGTGATTCACACCGGCGATGGCCGTGTGATAAACGATGGTGTGCTGGCATTTGCCGAAGGCGTCATTACCTATGTGGGCACCGATGCCAACCGCCCTGACTTTTTTAATCATCAGGTCATTGATGTGCAGGGCGCACATCTTTATCCCGGTTTTGTGTTGCCAAACTCCACGCTCGGGCTGTCAGAGATTGCCAATCAACGGGCGACCAATGATGTCGTCGAAGAAGGCGATATCAATGCCAGTGTGCGCTCGGCGATAGCCTACAATACGGATTCCGAACTGATACCTACATTTCGTTTTAATGGCATTCTGACTGCGCAGATAGCGCCCCAGGGTGGACTGATTTCGGGGCGATCGAGTGTGATGAACCTCGATGGCTGGAACTGGGAAGACACGCTGCTGGCTGAAGACAATGGCATGCACATGCACTGGCCTTCGCGGACGCGACGTGAACGAAACGAAATTTCGGGTCAGTTCGAAACCGTCCAAAATGAGGACTATCTGCACCAGACGCAACTACTGCATGCGTTGTTCCAGAATGCGCGCACTTATACCGGTGAGCCGTTCAACCTCAACCTGCAGGCAATGGCAGCCCTGTTTACCGGTGACGCTAAACTGTTTGTGCATGCCAATGATGCCCGCACCATCGTCAGCAGCATTCAGTTCGCCAGTAGCTATGGTGTTGAGGAGATCGTGCTGGTCGGCGGCCGGGATGCCATGAAAGTCAAAGATCTGTTGCTGAGTGAGTCCGTGGCGGTGGTCTACGAGTCGGTGCATTCGTTGCCTGGTCGCGACTGGTATGATGTTGATGAACCTTTCAAAGTGCCACTTCAGCTGCACTCAGCAGGTATCCTGGTAGGCATTGGCGGGGGGGAGACAGCGCTGGATTCGCAGCGTAATCTGCCATTCTTTGCCGGCACTGCGGCAGGTTATGGTATGGACAGGGAGACGGCATTGTCCATGATCACCAAACACAACGCTGAAATTCTGGGCATTGACGCCCAGGTGGGTACGCTTGAAGTAGGCAAGAATGCGACCTTCTTTGTCTCCACGGGCGATGCGCTGGATATGCGCAGCAGCCAGGTACAGGAAGCATTCATTCAGGGGCGTCTGATCGACCTTGTCGGGACCCAGCAGCAACTGTACGAACGCTATTTTGAACGCTACTCGAATCAGCCTCTGGAACAATAATTGACAAACACTGAACTGAAGCATTGGTCGTTTGAAGTGTTAACCGAACGTCACGGAGCGAGTGTCTGTGGAATGGGATAGACCCGACCCTCATACTCTGAGTGTTGTGGTAGAAACAGCCGATATTGACGAACTTGGCCATACCAACAATGCCGTTTATGTTCGCTGGCTTGAGCGGTGTGCCTGGCAGCATTCAACGGCGTTGGGGCTCGATCTGGTTTCGTACCGACAACTGGATCGCGCCATGGTGGTGTTGCGTCACGAGATCGACTATCTCGCGGCGGCCTATCTGGGCGATGAACTGCAGATTGCGACCTGGATTGTAAAATCGGATCAGAAACTGCGCCTGGTTCGCCATTTTCAGATACGAAGGCTGTCGGATCAGACAACGTTATTGCGCGCGGAAAGTACCTTTGTCTGCATCGCACTGTCCTCTGGCAGACCCAAGCGCATGCCCCCTGAATTTCTTCAGGGCTATGGCGCTGCATTGCGTTGAAGGAATACACTGAGAAACTGACATTGCAGTCTATATAATAAAAATGAAGGGGAAACATGAATATACTAAAACAATCAGTATGCGCGCTGCTCGTTATCACGCCGCTGCAGATGGCGGTAGCGCAAAGCACGTATATACACGCCGGGTCATTGTGGGATGGCACCGGCAGTGCAACACAGAGCAACATGACCATTGTGGTCAACGAGGGCCTGATTGAATCAGTCAGCAATGGTTTTCTGCAACCGGGCGAGAATGATGAGCTACTGGATCTGTCAAACAAAACGGTACTGCCGGGTCTGATAGACCTGCACGTTCATATCGAAGGTGAAACCAGCCCGAATCGTACCAGTGATCGTTTTACCAAGAACCCCGAAGACATTGCATTCGATTCTGCCATGTACGCCAGGCGTACGCTTCTGGCGGGCTTTACCACCATTCGCGAACTCGGCGGCACCGGGGTCAATATTGCTCTGCGCGACGCCATCAATCAGGGGCGCGCGGAAGGGCCGCGAATCCTTACCGTCGGCAAGAGTCTTGCAACGACGGGCGGACATGCTGATCCGACCAATGGCTGGCGGGATGATCTGGCAGGCACACCGGGACCGGCGCAAGGTGTCATCAATAGCCCGACAGAGGCTCGTGAGGCGGTTCGTCAGCAATACAAGAACGGCGCCGACCACATCAAGATTACGGCGACTGGTGGCGTACTCAGTATTGCCGCATCTGGCCAGAATCCGCAGTTTATGATGGATGAACTTGAAGCTGTCGTGCAGACTGCTCGTGACTACGGCATGCACGTGGCTGCGCATGCACATGGTAAAGAGGGCATGCTGCGGGCGGTACGCGCGGGTGTTCATACAATTGAACACGGTACCTACATGGATGAGGAAGTGATGGCGGCCATGGTCGAACATGGCACCTGGTATATTCCGACCATCACCGCTGGCAAATTTGTTGCCGAGCAGGCAGACGTTGACGGTTATTATCATCCCCTGATCGTGCCCAAGGCACGGGAAATTGGCCCGTTGATACAGGATACCTTCGCTCGTGCCTATCGCTATGGTGTCAGGATCGCTTTTGGTACCGATGCCAGTGTGTTTCCACATGCCCTGAATGCGCGAGAATTCGAATACATGGTCGAAGCCGGTATGCCTGAGGACGAAGCCCTTCTCAGCGCGACGTCGGTGGCCGCAGGCGTATTGGGATTGGACAATGACATCGGGACCATCACCGCCGGCAAAAGTGCCGACCTGATCGCCGTCGAGGGTAACCCTCTGGATGACATCACTGTCCTTCAGAGCGTTGATTTTGTGATGAAACAGGGTCAGGTTTACCAATAGAATTTCACGTTATTTTTTACTACTCAAGAGGAAATGTTATGCGTTCGATGCTAATTCTATTCTCACTGTTGTTGTGCTCGCCCTTTGCACTGGCACAGCAAACGACACAAATTGACGCCGGGCGCGGTGATGTTCAGGTCATTGTGCCTGACTCCTACCAGGCCAACGCGCCGACGCCGCTGATCGTACTTCTGCACGGTTATGGTTCCAGTGGCGTTCAACAGAACGGCTACATGCGTATCGGTGAGCTGGTGAATCGATTTGGTTTCATTCTCGCGACGCCGGACGGAACCCAGGAGACTCAGGGTCGCAATGCACGCTTCTGGAATGCTTCGGATGCCTGCTGTAACTTCTATGCCAACGATCTGGATGATTCAGCCTATGTGCTGGATATCATCAACACGGTAAAAGAGCAGTACCAGGTAGATGAGCGACGCGTGTACCTGATTGGTCATTCCAATGGCGGCTTTATGTCTTACAAAACAGCGCATGAGCACTCAGACGTCATCGCCGGTATAGCAAGCCTGGCTGGCGCGGAAGCTACCGTGGCGCAATCGGCACCCGAGCATCCTGTGCATATTCTTCAGATTCACGGCACTGCCGATGGCACCATCGCCTATAACGGTGGAGATATTCAGGGCAATGCTTACCCAAGCGCCGAAGAATCGGTGAGCCGTTGGGCCGCCTACAATGGTTGCTCGGCTGAAGGCACGGTTACCGCCATGCTGGACCTGGATGTCAGCCTGGAGGGTCTGGAAACAACGGTCACCCGTTACAGTGATGATTGCCAGGCTGGCGGTTCGGCGGAATTGTGGACAATTGCCGATGGTGCGCACATCCCCCAGATATCTGCGGTGTTCCCGGAAAAAGTGGTGGCATGGCTGCTGGCCCGGCCGAAAATGCTGGATAATGGCAGTATGGCTGTTTCCCAAAACTGAGTCGGACCTGAAACGGACTTCATTCCAACGCAACGACACGCCCTGACATAAAACCGGAGGTAAACGTGAGGAAAATGACAACAGCACTGGCCATGTTTGCCAGCATGACGATTTCTGTACAGGCACTGGCGCAGGCGTCGGCCGACGGAACAGAGAACCAGGGCGTGCCAGGGCGGCTGGATATGATGTCCATGGAGGAGCGGGTAGCAGCAGGTTTACCCTTTCACACACATCTGTCCGAACCGGTAGACCCCTTTCGGGTGCTGGGCAATATTTATTTTGTTGGCACTCGGAATATTGCTTCGTATCTGATTGCGTCGTCTGAGGGACATTTCCTGATAGACACCGGCGTTGCAGGCATGGCTCCCGGGATTAGAAACAGCGTCGAGGCGCTGGGTTTTGATATGCGTGACATCCGTGTGCTGTTGTCGAGTCACGCGCACTTTGATCATGTGCAGGGGCATGCCATTGTCCAGCGCATGACCGGCGCTCAAGTGATGGCGCTGGAAGGCGACGCTGACGCGTTGGAGGCGGGGCACGATTTATCGCCACTGGCGTTCGAAGGCTGGGAGCCGGTGTCAGTGGATCGCCGATTGCAGGATGGCGAGGCGGTGACGCTCGGTGATGTGACGCTGACACCGACCTGGGCGCCGGGTCATACCCAGGGCTGCACAACCTGGAGTCTGGATACAATGGACGCGGGTGACAGTATTAACGTGGCGATATTTGGCTGCAACGGCCCCAATGAGGGAGTGCAACTGGTTAACAATCCGCATTTTCCCGAGTTGGTGGAGCAGTCACTGATGGGCTTTGATAATCTTGCTGAGCTTCGGCCAGATATCTACCTGACGGGACATCCTCAGCAACCCTTTGAAGGCATAGAGCATCAGATGCGCGTTCAGGTGCGGCCGCATCCTCTATTGCGTCAACAACCCTGGCGTGAATTCATCGCGCAGCGGCGATCGGAATTTGAGGCGCGGGTCGCGGCCGAACGGGCAAGACTGGCCGGGCTATAAAACTCGGGAGTAGGGGATATGGTACCGGAGGTCGCAGTTTTTGAAACCTCGGGAATATGGTACCGGAGGCCGGACTTGAACCGGCACGCTATCACTAGCACCGGATTTTGAATCCGGCGTGTCTACCAATTTCACCACTCCGGCAGGAAGTGTGCTATCGCAGAAGGGCGCCATTATAACAACATTGCGACGGCTGGCAACGGGGAGATCGGATAATCCTTCTGTTTGCTGGATTTAACAATCAGCCATAGGCTATTCTCGAAATCAAAGGTGGTTTGACGCTTAGCCGCCGCTATCAGAACAGGAACTCCGATCATGAAAAAGATGCTTCTGCTCAGTGCTGCCACCGTGCTGGTGACCAATATTGTAATGGCGCCGGTGCATGCTCAGAACCCATCCCAGCCGGCATTGCCAGACAATGTGCAGGCAAGGGTGGATGATGTGATGCCTGACGTTGTAGCGTGGCGTCGTGACTTTCATCAACATCCCGAGCTGGGAAATCGGGAGTTTCGCACGGCAGGCATTATTGCCGAACATCTTGAATCCCTGGGCATGGAAGTCGAAACCGGCATTGCTCACACGGGTGTGGTGGGAGTTTTGCGCGGTGGGCAACCGGGTCCGGTGGTGGCACTGCGGGCGGATATGGATGCTTTGCCGGTAGAGGAGCGAGTTGACCTGCCATTTGCGTCCCAGGTGACAACCCAATACAACGGTCAGGAAGTTGGTGTCATGCACGCCTGCGGCCACGACAATCACATGGCCATTCTGATGGGTGCGGCCAGCGTACTGGCAGGCATGCAGGCAGAGTTGCCGGGTACCGTCATGTTCATTTTCCAGCCAGCGGAGGAAGGCGCGCCGGAAGGTGAAGAGGGCGGTGCAGAACTGATGCTGGCCGAAGGCATCTTTGATGCAATGCGGCCGGATGCGGTTTTTGGCCTGCATGTCTGGCCAATCCCTGCAGGCGTGATCGCTGTGCGTGAAGGCGGCACCATGGCATCAAGTGACTCTTTCTCAATCACTGTTCAGGGACAGCAGACCCACGGTGCCGCACCCTGGGCGGGCATTGATCCGATTGTGGTTGCGTCCCAGATTGTCATGGGGCTACAGACCATTCCCAGTCGTCAGCTCAATGCCACCACTACGCCCTCCATTGTTACGGTAGGCGCGATCAATGGCGGTCTGCGCAGCAACATCATTCCTGATTCCGTGGAAATGATTGGCACCTTGCGCACGTTTGATGCCGATACCCGCACACAGATTCATCAGCGGGTTACCCGCACCGCTGAGCAGATCGCCGCCAGTGCTGGCGCTACCGCCGAGGTAGAAATCAACCTTGGTTATCCGGTGACTGCGAATGACCCGGATCTGACTCGCGCCATGCAACCAACACTGCAGCGCGTGGTCGGCGACAGACTGACCGAATCTCCCCTGATCACCGGTGCCGAGGATTTTTCGTATTATGCCAACGAAGTGCCGGGCATGTTTTTCTTCCTGGGTATTGCGGCCGATGACCCCGAGATGGTCTATCCCAATCATTCGCCTTTTTTCTATGCCGATGAAAGTGCATTGCCGGTTGGCGTGCAGGCAATGACGGCATTAGCGCTGGACTTCCTGTCAGGGCCGTAGACTGTTTTTAGTCCGTGTGCAGGGGTAATGTCAAAATTGTGAAGTAACTCTCATTTTCTGCAGCCGACACGGGCGGGTCTTCAGATCTGGTTGCGTTGAGGAACATTCATTTCATAAGCTCTCTCCGTTTCGTAACAATAAGAAAAGGAGCTGAGCATGAGGCGCGTACCCGGGTACTTAACATTACTTTTTTCAGGCTGGTTGATGGTTTCTGCGCCGCTCGTATCTGCACAGGACCCGTCTGATCAGTCCTCTCCTGCTCAAGACCCTTCTTTCCAGAACATTGGTGCAGAGACCTTTTTTCGTAAGAGCTCCATTGAGGCGATTCGTTTGTCACCAGACGGCACGCATCTGGCAATGCTGTATCCGAGTGATGAAAATGCCGTTCTACGTATCGTCAATATCGAAAGTGGTGAGATAGAGGCCAGTTTTGCCACACGTTCGCGTACCGGGGTAGCAGAATTTCACTGGGCTACGGACGAGCGCATTGTTATCGCCACTCAGCGCTTTATGGGTGGGTTGGAACAACCGATGCTGACCGGTGAAATATTCGGCCTGAATATCGACAACACCCGTAAATTTCAGATGGTAGGCCCAGGCGTGGGTGACTTCGCCGCGTTTATGATAGAGAACCTGCTGCCCGATGATCCCCGCCACATTCGTGTTTCCCGATACGAAGTCGATCGAGGGTCGATTTCCCGCAGCAGGCCGTCATCCTTCCTGCTGGACATAGATAACCGACCGCCAGGCAACCGGACGTCAATGATGCGCAATCTGAGGAGCGAGGTTCATAGCCCGCTACCCTGGGGGCAACTGCGCTCTGATTACGATGGTGACGTGCGGCTGGCGTATGCCATTGATGACGACATGATGCTGCAGGTTCGCTTCCGCCATGCCGATGAAGACTGGCAGGATATCAGCAATCGATTTATCCGCCCTGCGCTGGAAGGTGGGTTCGAGTTTGTTGGCTTCTCCAGGGATAATGATGATTTTTATTTCATCCAGCGCAGTTCGCACGGCACGCTGGGTCTGTTCCGTTATGTAGTTGAAGACGGCAGCATCGCCTCTGTTTTTGCTGACCCGGATTTTGATTTGAGCCGTGCTGATCTGGTGTTGTCCAGCGGCCGGGACGAGCTGCTGGGGGCAAAATTTAATGGTCACGTTTTTGAGACCCGCTATTTTTCCGAACATCCGGAAGTGGTCTTGCAGCGCGGGCTCGATGCGTCGTTTCCTGGCGAACGCGTGCGGGTGACAAACATGAGTCGGGATGGCAGGCGATCAGTGGTTGCTGTGTCCGGCCCACAGCGGGTGGGTGAGTTCTATTTGCTTGAAAACGAAGCCCGGCAGATGATTTTTCTGGGAGGGCTCAATACAGACCTGCCGGTTGACGCCATGGCAACGGTGACGCCCTTTGCCATTCGCAGCCCTGACGATTTTGTCCTCAGTGGATACCTGACAAAATCGGCGGACGCGGACACAGCGTTGCCGATGATTGTGATACCGCATGGTGGGCCCATGGGTATCAGGGACCTGTACGGCTTCAATCGGGAAGCACAGTATCTGGCAAAACACGGTTTTGCCGTATTACAGGTGAATTTCCGCGGTTCGGGCGGGTTTGGCTACGAACACCTGCAGCGAGGATACGGCCAGTGGGGCAGCGGCATGGTGGATGACCTGCAGCTGGCAACGCGCTGGGCGGTGCAGGCTGGTCATGCCGACCCGGATCGGGTCTGTGTCTATGGGGCCAGTTATGGTGCCTTTGCTGCGCTAGCCTCGGTGGCAAGGTATCCGGATGATTACCATTGTGCTGCCGGCTATGCGGGTGTTTATGATCTGAATGAGCTGTCCAGCTCCGATATTCCGTTCCTGCCCGGCGGTGAAAGCTATCTGGCGCTGGCGGTGGGTACTGATGTTGAGGAACTGCACCGGCAATCCCCAGTCAATATGGCTGATAAGATAAAGGTTCCGGTACTGCTGGCGCATGGTGGCGAAGATCGCAGGGCGCCGCTGTCCCAAGCGGAAGCCATGCGGCAGGCGTTGCAGGAAGCCGGGCAGGATCCAGCATGGATTTATCATCGCGGTGAGGGTCATGGATTCTATGATCAGGAAAACCGGATTGCCTTCTATGAGTCTCTACTAAGCTTTTTCCAGCGGTCCCTGGAGTGATTACAGGGGCTGCATTGCCGTGTTTCAGGGTGTTCGTGCTTGGCAAAGGGCGGGCTTTCGGGCAAAATTCGCCGCCTTATGAAACTTTCTGATTTCGACTATCACCTACCCGATCAATTGATCGCACATTACCCACTGGAGCAGCGCAGCGGCAGTCGCCTGTTATGCCTGGGCAGGGAAAGTGGTGCCGTAGAGCACCGACGTTTCAGCGACATCGTGTCAATGATTGATGCGCAGGATTTGCTGGTATTCAATGATACCCGGGTGCTGTCGGCCAGATTATTGGGCAAGCGGGCGGATACCGGCGGGGCAGTCGAAGTGTTGATAGAGCGGCTGCTACCGGACAATGAAGCCATTGCCCATGTCAGGGCCAGCAACGCCCGGCAGCCCGGAGTGCGGCTGATATTGACGTCTCCGTGCGGCCAATATAGCCTGGAAGCTGAAGTCATTGGCCGTCAGGACAGGTTTTATCATTTGCGTTTTTTTTGCCAGGGCCTGCTGATTGATGAGCTGGACAGGGTCGGGCATGTGCCGTTGCCAACCTACATTAAACGTGATGACGAGGTTCTGGATCAGAGCCGTTACCAGACAGTCTATGCCAGGAATCCGGGGGCCGTGGCAGCCCCCACGGCGGGTCTTCACTTTGATGAGGCGTTGCTCGGTGCGCTGCGCAGCCAATCGGTAGAAATGGCTTTTGTGACACTGCATGTCGGCTCAGGCACTTTTCAGCCGGTACGCGTGGACAATGTGCAGGAACACAAGATGCACAGTGAATGGATCAGTGTGACGCCGGATGTCTGCGCCCGGATTAACGCCTGCCGCGAACGCGGCGGGCGGGTCATTGCCGTTGGCACTACCTCGGTACGCAGCCTGGAGTCGGCTGCATTGAAGGCGGGCTCACCGGGCCCTGCTGCCGGGCTGCAGCCCTATGAAGGTGAAACCGACATTTTTATTTATCCGGGATATCAGTTTCAGGTCGTGGATGCCATGATCACCAATTTCCACTTGCCACGTTCAACACTGATGATGCTGATCAGTGCTTTTGCCGGCCGCGAGCAGGTCATGGCTGCCTATGAGCAGGCCATTGAACAGCGTTATCGCTTCTTCAGTTACGGCGATGCCATGTTTATCCGGTAGTGGTATACTCTGGCCCCTAAAATCTTCACGCATTAACTATCATTCAGACTTAATAAGGGTTTTATCATGGCTAAAGCACCCGTTCGCGTCGCTGTCACTGGGGCAGCAGGGCAAATCAGTTACTCATTATTGTTCAGAATCGCATCTGGTGAAATGCTGGGTAAAGACCAGCCGGTGATTCTGCAATTGCTGGAAATCACCCCGGCGCTGGAAGCCCTCAAGGGTGTGGCAATGGAGCTGGAAGACTGCGCATTCCCGCTGGTGCAAGGCGTCGTCCAGAGCGACGATCCCAATGTTGCGTTTAAAGATGCTGACTATTGCCTGCTGGTGGGTGCGCGTCCGCGTGGCCCGGGCATGGAGCGTAAGGATCTGTTGGCGGCCAATGCTGCGATTTTCTCGGTACAGGGCAAAGCCATTAACGATCACGCCAGTCGTGACGTCAAAGTGCTGGTTGTCGGTAATCCGGCAAACACCAATGCACTGATTGCGTACCGCAATGCGCCGGACCTGAAGCCGGGCCAGTTTACCGCCATGACCCGACTTGACCATAACCGCGCCATTGCACAGCTGGCGGAAAAAACCGGCACGCACAGCACCGATGTTGAAGGCATGATCATTTGGGGTAACCACTCCGCAACACAATACCCGGACGTGCATCACACCACTGTCGCTGGCAAAAAAGCCACAGACCTGGTGGAGCAGGACTGGCTCACAAGCACGTTCATCCCCAATGTTCAGCAGCGCGGCGCGGCCATCATCAAGGCACGTGGCCTGTCCAGCGCAGCATCAGCAGCCAACGCGGCGATTGAGCACATGCGTGACTGGGCCCTGGGCACCAACGGTAAAATCGTCAGCATGGGTATTCACAGCGACGGCAGCTACGGCATTGCCGAGGGCCTGATTTACTCATTTCCGGTCACCTGCGAAAACGGTCAGTACACCATCGTACAGGGCCTCGACGTCAACGATTTCAGTCGTGACCTGATGAGCAAAACCGAGAAAGAACTTGGCGAAGAGCGTGACGGTGTTGCGCACCTGTTGCCATAAGGCAGTATTCGCGATGCGGGCAGGTGGCATGGCCAACTGCCTGCATCGCGTTTATGTTCCTGATGTCGGCGTGATGCCATGAGCGTTCGTGCTCCCATGCTGCGCAGGGAAGTGCAATTCTGGCTGTTTCAGCTGTTGGGCTGGGGCACCTGGGTGGTGATGCTGGTTTTGCGCGACCTGACCTTCGTGCCCGCCGAGTACATGCTCGAGCGTATCGGTGTGTTCCTGGTAGATGCCGCCATCGGCATGATACTGACCACTGGTCTGCGTTACCTGTATCGTGCGGTCTGGGAGCAGATGGTGTTTCTGCGCATCGTTGCAGTTGTTTTGGGGTGCTGGGTAGCGTCCCAGACCTGGCGGCCGCTGAAAGTGTTGATCACTGATTCCGAGTTTGGCGCCAGCGTTGATTTGACCGGTTACGGCTGGGTCAGTTTTACCAGTATGGTGCCCATTTCCATGTCGATACTGCTGATATGGAGCGTACTCTACTTTTGTATCAAGTATTACCAGCTGTTTCAGCACGAGAAAGAAAAAAGCCTGCGTTCAGAGGCGCTGGCGCATGAGGCGCAGCTACGCATGTTGCGCTATCAGTTGAATCCTCACTTTCTATTTAATACTCTTAACGCAATATCCACGCTGATTCTGGTGCAGTCGACCGATCAGGCCAACGCTATGGTCACCCGGTTGAGCAAATTCCTGCGTTATTCACTGGAGCATGATCCACTCGACACTGTCGATCTGGACCATGAGCTTGGTTCGCTCAATCTGTATCTGGATATCGAAAAAGTCAGATTCGAAGAACGTCTTGTCATCAAAGTTGACCTGGCACCGGAAACAGAAAAAGCATTGGTGCCAAGCATGATTCTGCAGCCGCTGGTGGAGAACTCGATAAAGCACGCCATCGCGCGCAGTGAAGAGGGCGGTACAATCTGGATCAGTGCGTATCGATGCGACAGGAATCAGCTTTGCATTACAGTGGCGGATGACGGTCCCGGGTCTGTCAGTCATCCGACCTCGATTGGTGTTGGGCTGAAGAATATCCGGGACCGATTGCAGGAAATTTATGGCGATGCCCATAAACTGGTACTTTCAGAGCGGAAGCCGAAGGGCTTCCAGGTCATGGTAATGATTCCTTATGAAACAAAATGACGCAAAGCAGACACTTCGAGCAATTGTTG
This sequence comes from Pseudohongiella acticola, assembly GCF_001758195.1. Taxonomy (NCBI): domain Bacteria; kingdom Pseudomonadati; phylum Pseudomonadota; class Gammaproteobacteria; order Pseudomonadales; family Pseudohongiellaceae; genus Pseudohongiella; species Pseudohongiella acticola. Next base: position 672,419 of record NZ_MASR01000001.1, on the reverse strand, counting down.
TTGACGATGAAGCGCTGGCCCGGCAGGGATTGACGCTGCGCTTGCAGGAACTGGAAAATATTGAAGTACTGCGTGATTGTCAGAACGGCCGTGAGGCATTGCAGGCAATCGCCGAGCTGACACCCGATCTGGTATTTCTGGATATCCAGATGCCGGGAATGACCGGGTTTGAGGTGGTGGAACGGCTGCAGCAGGACAACATGCCGATGATCATTTTTGTCACCGCTTACGATGAGTACGCAGTGAACGCATTTGAAATTCATGCCGTTGACTACCTGCTGAAACCAATCGAGATCGAGCGTCTGCAGGCCGCTGTCGGGAAAGCCCGGCAACGTCTGCACAGTGATCGTGGACAGAGTGACAAAAAACTGTTGCTGGATATCGTGATCAGCCTGACCGGAAAGTCCGAGCAGGCCGTGGCCGAGTTATTGCGCAATGGTGAAAATCCGATCGAGACCTGCGAAAAACTGGCAATCAAGGACGGAGCGTCGACCACCTTTGTATCCATTCGTGATATCGACTGGATTGATGCTGCGGGTGACTACATGTGTGTGCATGTAAAAGGCGATACCCATATTATGCGCACCACCATGAAAGAGCTGGAATCGCAGCTTGACGCGACCCTGTTCCAGCGCGTGCACCGGTCCACCATCGTTAATCTGGACCGGGTCGAAAAAGTGTCATCGCATATCAACGGTGAATTTCACCTGACCTTGAGCTGCGGCACGTCACTAAAAATGAGCCGCTCATACAAAGACAAGGTTAAACACTTTTTTTGAGTTTTTAGCGGCGGAATTTAAGGGGCCGGAGCCTGGATTTGCCATGCAAATCCCTCCGTCCCCTTAAATTCCGTCCAGGTGATGCAGGGGCAATGCTGTCGTGTCCAGAACTTTGCGCAGGATGAAGCTGGAGTGAACGTCGGCGACACCTTCTATCCGGGTCAGCGTGTTCAGCAAAAATTCCTGATAATCATCCATGTCGGGCACAATAACCTTGAGCTGGTAGTCTGCTGATTGACCGGTAATTAACAGGCATTCGGTTACTTCAGGGTGTTTGCGAATTTCTGCTTCAAAGCGTTCAAAACGGTCAGGGGTGTGCCGGTCCATACTGACTTGCACCAGTGCGCTGAGCTTGAGGCCCAGGTGTGAGGGGTTGAGCACAATGACCTGGCTTTCGATTAATCCTTCATCCTGCATGCGTTTGACGCGCCTGGCGCAAGGGGTTGCGGACAGCCCTACGCGCTCTGCCAGGTCGGCGTTGGTAATGCTGCCATCAAGCTGTAATTCGCGCAGTATGCGGCGATCAAGTTTGTCCAGTTCCATAGCTATCTCTATACCGGCTTAAATATTGGTTATAAAAATCATTTATAGCACAAATAATAGTTAAAAACGCTAATATATCCCGAATTATTCGCAATTTATGAGTGGAATCACTACGGCAATTTTTCTATTCTATGCATCAACCTGAAGGCCCCGGCAGACTCACCAGACATAGGATGTGAGTCAGTCAGAAGGCCAGGGGCAATGACTGCCAACGATTGCCAATGATTGTCAACGGCTGAAAGTCATCGCAACACCAGGCATACATGAGCAATCTGGACACGGTTACCACCAACTGGCCAGTCTTCAGGCAACCGCTTACCCAGCGGAGCTGACCGAAGCTGCCACCCTGACGGCAAAATCGACGGGGAATCCGGAAAGCTCACGTTGTGCCGGAGTGATAGATCTGGAGACAAAGGGTTAATAACCCGTAAGGAACGTAGAGGGTGACAGCATGACCGAACACAACCGTTTTAACCATCAGAAGTATTTGCCGTATACGCCGGTAGCATTAAAAGATCGCACCTGGCCGGATCAGGTGATAGAGGTTGCGCCGCGATGGTGCAGTGTGGATCTGCGTGATGGTAACCAGGCTCTGATTGAGCCCATGTCTGTCAACCAGAAAAAACAGATGTTCGACCTGCTGCTTGAAGTCGGATTCAAGGAAATCGAAGTCGGTTTTCCGGCCGCATCACAACCCGATTTTGATTTTGTGCGTTACCTGATTGAAGAAGACAGAATTCCTGACGACGTCACCATTCAGGTGCTGACCCAGGCGCGTCCGGAATTGATTGCGCGCACCTATGAATCTCTGAAAGGCGCCAGAAGCGCCATCGTGCACGTCTATAATTCGACGTCGGTTGTGCAACGGGAAAAGGTTTTTAAAACAGATAAGCAGGGCATTATTGATATTGCCGTGGCTGGCGCGCGCGTAGTCAAGGAGCACGCCGAGAAAGCGCCGGAAACGGACTGGCATTTCCAGTATTCACCGGAAAGTTTTACCGGTACCGAGGTCGATTTCGCTGTTGATGTGTGCAACGCGGTGATTGATGTCTGGCAGCCCACGGCGGAGAAAAAAATCATCATCAATCTGCCGGCAACGGTGGAAATGGCAACGCCCAATGTGTTTGCTGACCAGGTCGAGTATTTTTGCCGCAACGTCGATCGTCGTGATGCAGTGGTGGTCAGTCTGCATACACACAATGACCGTGGCTGCGCCGTCGCGGCGGCAGAGCTGGCGGTCATGGCCGGTGCCGACCGTGTTGAAGGCACGATGCTGGGTAATGGCGAGCGTACCGGCAATATGGACATTGTGGTCATGGCCATGAACATGTACAGCCAGGGCATCGATCCGACGCTGGACTTTAGCGATATGGACAAGATTGTGACAGTGGTCAAAGCCTGCACGCAGATTGATGTGCATCCGCGTCAACCATATTCGGGTGATCTGGTATTCACGGCGTTCTCTGGCAGTCATCAGGATGCCATCAAGAAATGTCTGGACCTGTATCAGGAAGGCAGTACCTGGGAAATCGCTTATCTGCCGATCGATCCGCGTGATCTGGGCCGAACCTATCAGGATGTGATACGGGTCAACAGTCAGTCTGGTAAAGGTGGTGTCGCCTATGTGCTGCAAAGCAAGTTTGGTTTCAATCTGCCGCGCTGGTTACAGATAGATTTTAGCCGCGTGATTCAGAAAGAAGCCGAAACAACCGGTCAGGAAATTGCAGCTGACAAGATCTGGACCCTTTTCAAGGCAACATATCTGCATGATCAGCAGTCGGTGACACTGGACAGCTTTAATTTCTCCAAGTCCGGGGAACGTGAAACCTTCAAGGCCAGTCTGACCTGTTTTGAACAGACACTGGATATCAGTGGAGAAGGTGATGGGGTCATGGACGCTTTTGTCGAGGCCATCAAGGAAGCCACTGATATCGACTTCGAAATCATGGAATATGGCGAGCATGCGCTGGGTCAGGGGGCAGATGCCGAAGCTGTAACTTATATTCAATTGAAGAATGGCCTGCAGCGACATACCGGCGTTGCCATCAGTCGGGACATTGTCAGCTCGTCACTGAACGCCTTGCTCCGGGCTGCCAGCCAACTGATTGAAGAGTCCAGGCAGCGCAACGCAGCCTGATACCGTGTTCTCGTTCTGGAAGCGCTCGGCCCGTCACAGGCTGTGCGCTTTCAGCGTGATCCGGTCCTTCCTGATTCCTGACTTCAATCTCCGCTGTTTCCTGTGTCCCCGTCCTGTCACAGCCCGGTGGCGGCCTGCCAATTCCCTTTCTGTGTGATCACGGGCAAACTTTGCCATCAAACTTTTTTGCCGGTTGCTTCGACAAAGACAACAACACCATGGAACAAGACAACGATTTGATAGCGAGCGCCCTGAACGGATCCCTGCAAGCCTGGGAGGCACTTGTGCGCCGTCACCAGGGACGAGTCTACAACTATTGCCTGCGCCTGACCGGCAATCGTGCTGATGCGCAGGATTTGATGCAGGATGTTTTTCTGGGTGTGTATCGCAATCTGGGACGGTTTCGTGGGGAGTCGCAATTTGTCAGCTGGTTATTCCGGATAGCCCATAATAAAGCCGTTGATCTTGCCCGGCGCAGGCGCGCCAGCCCAGTCAGGGAGCAGGCACTGCCGGACGATTCCGATACCTGGCTGGATATTGAAGACAGTGATGCCGGCCCTCAGGCACAGGTGTTGGCTGATGAGGGTAATGCGGCCGTGCTTAAACTGTTGCAGCAATTGAGCCCGGAACAACGACTGATGCTGGAATTGAAAGTGTTCCAGTCCATGACATTTGATGAAATCGCGATGATGCAGGACATCTCTGCCAATACCGCGAAAACGCGTTTTTATACTGCTCTGAAGAAGCTCAGGGCGTTGATGGAGGGACACCATGAGTTGTCACCGAACCCCGGAAATAGTTGCTGACCATTTTGATCGTGAATTGTCACCGCAGGCGCGTGAGCAGGTGCAGGCGCATGTACAGGCGTGCGAATTCTGCCGTGCCGAAATAGCTCTGCTGGCACCTGCGCAGGAATTGCTGAGGTCGTGGCAGCCGGAAACAGCGCCGGAATGGCCAGCCCCTGACTGGACGCGAGATCACGGCCCGGCAAGCCATCAGCCCCGCTCGACATTGCCTAAACGTCGACCCGCTATGTCCTGGGCAAATGCGGGACGCTGGCTGCCGCTGGCGGCGTCTCTGGTGTTGTCGGTAGCGGTATTGACGCAAACCCGGCTGGATGTCTCGGACCAGGGCTGGCAGGTCAGTTTTGGCAGTTCCGCCGCAGAGACGCAGTTGCAACAACTGGATGTGTATCTGGCAGAGCAGGCCAGCATACAGCAGCAACAGAATCAGCAGATGCTGGCTGCTGCCCTGCAAGAGTTCGGTGACAGCACAACGGACAGTCTGGAGCAGATGGCAACCTGGTTTGAACAGCAGCGCGAACTGGATATTCAGCGCATGGAGGCGGGATTTCAGCAACTGCTGGACCGAGATTATCAGACCGTCAGTTCTGTTCAGCAATTGGCCAGTTACGTGCAGTACCGGGGCGACCAGCCCTGACGTGGGTGCAATCCACTCCATAAACGCTTTTGCTTATTGAGGCTAGACCATGAATAACATCCCGGGAATCAAAAAGTCAGTCACGTTGGCCCTGGCGCTGGGGCTCTCCCTGTCTGCTCTGACCGTGTCAGCGCAGCCTCCAGAGCCGGAACAGTTGCGGGAAATACGGCGAAGTATCGATGTATTCAGCAGTGTCATGAATGAAAGCCTGGGCTTCAACGACCGCCGCGGTGTGTTCACTCCCCGAGCCGGCGATGTGCAGGGGCACTACCTGGCTGGCCAGGGAATCGTGCTTGAGATCATTACGCCATTGCAGGGATTTCGTAGTTCGACCAATCTGGGTTCACTGAATCGGGCTTTGGGGGATCTGTCGTCGCAACTCGGTAGCCTGATGAGCAGTGGCGTTGTATCGCGGCCTGATTTTGAAGCGATGCGCGAAAGCATGGTGATGTCCCTGCGGAGCGACGAAATTGCCGCGTTCTACAGCGAACAGATGCAGGAACTGTCGACGCTGTTTGACCTGCCCGCCATTGAACAGGCATTGGCCTCCGCAGCGGCATCGGCGCACAACCTGAGCAATTTGGAAGAAATGGACCCTGCCAGCAGGGCGAGACTGAGTCAGCAACTTCAGGAGTTGCGCTCGGAATTGGCGCAACGGCTTAACGACACCGAAGCGCTGCGCGAAGATATACGGGATCGTCTGATGCAGACCGACGCGGTGCCCAGCGAGGAAGTCCAGCAAGCCTGGCAGCGGGCACGGGAAGAACTGGATGGCCAGGTTGCCGAGCTTCGTGCACAGGTGGCCGAGCAAGCGCAGGACCTGCAGCAGCGTAGTGAGGCGGTGCAGGCAGAGCGACAGTTGCAGTGGCAGCAGGACATAATCGAGTTGGAATCGACAATGTTTGTGGCGTTGTGCGACTACGCGTCGGGGCTACGGACATTGCCCGATGGTGAGCATCTAACTTTGATAATGACAGGCCTGGGCAGTCAGAGTGGCGAGGGTCGGCGTCCCGACAGAATCCATGTGTTTAACAAATCAGACCTGCTGGCCTGTCAACGGGGTGACCTGGACCCTGCGGACATGGGTAACCGTGCGGTCAGCTACGATTTCTGAATTTGTCAGTCAGGCCTGTTACGGCGTGAATTAATCTTATAGAATGTTGGGCGCAGGCAAGGGTCAGAATAACAAAAGGCTGGCTAAGGCACCGAGTGCGACCGCACCGCACCGATGCAGCAGCGCCGTAAGGAGATTAAGATGGATTGCCCCAAATGTAATTCCAAGATGGTAGAGCGGTCAGTCGAAACGCTGCACGGCACTGTCGAGATTGATCAATGCAGCAGTTGCCATGGGCTCTGGTTTGACAATGGCGAGGCAGAACAACTGAAATCGTCGTGGATGTCTGATTTTCTGGACAGCGGTGATCCCCGTATTGGCAAAACCTACAATCGGGTTCGTGATATTCAGTGTCCACGTTGCAGCAAGGCAATGCTGAAAGTAAATGATTCACATCAACCTCACCTGGAATACGAGGCCTGTCCCGAGCATGGCATGTTCATGGACGCCGGTGAGTTTACCGACTACAAGCACGAGACCCTGATGGATATATTCAAAGGTCTGGTTGCGGCCATGAAGCGCCGTTAATCAGCGGTGCGTTGCTGGCCACTGCGGGTGCAACCAGATCGCCCTCGATTCGCAATGGGCAGGCAGTTTTCGAACCCTGCCCAGATCCATCCAGGTAGTATCGGGCGTGTGGAAGTCCGAGCCCACCGATGCCCACATATCCAGTTCGCAGCATAAATCAGCCAGGTTCTTCAACGTGTCCGGGTTAAGGTTGGAGTAACTGACCTCCAGCGCATCACCGCCAGCCTCGGTAAATTCTGCCAGCAATCGACGTAACTTTATTTTGTTGAGTTTATATCGGTCCGGGTGGGCGACCACAGAGAGGCCGTTGGCGGCTTTGATACTCGCTACCGCCTCAGCGATCGAGCACCAGTCTGCATTGCTATGAAAACGTCCGCGTTTACCCAGGTGTTTGCTGAACGCCTGCTGCTTACTGCTCGCATGGCCACGCGCAATCAGAAAATCAGCGATGTGATTGCGGCTGATCGCCTCACATGGCAACTCTGCCAGGTAGCTCTCCAGCCCTGTGATTCCTGATTTCTGCAGCTTGAGGCCAATGTCCAGGGCGCGCAGGCGGCGCTTTTCCTGTTGTTGCTTGAGCAGGGCGTTCAGCAGGGCGTCTTCAGTATCGACAAAAAGCCCAACGATATGAATTTCGCGATTATCCCAAAGCGTTGATATCTCGACACCGGTAATCACTTGCATGCCGGCTGGAATATTCGCGGCAGCAAGGCTCCGGTGCGCGGCAACACTGTCATGATCGGTGATGGCGAGCTGGCTGATGCCGAGCGTGGCGGCGCGCGAGATCAGGGCCTGCGGGCTAAGCTGTCCGTCAGAGAACCATGTGTGAGAATGAAGGTCTATCATGGGCCGCAGTCTAACATGACGGGCCGGGCTAATAGTTGATAAAAATACTGTGGTATTCCATAATCATCGCTAATTACCCTTACACCGGCAGATAAACCATGCGTTTGACAACAAAAGGTCGCTACGCGGTCACCGCCATGCTGGATCTGGCCATTCACGGCGATCCGGAACCGGTGACGCTGTCCGATATTTCTCTGCGACAGGACATATCATTGTCCTATCTGGAGCAGCTGTTTGCGCGCCTGCGCCGCCACGGGCTGGTGCACAGTGTGCGGGGACCGGGCGGCGGGTACCGGCTGGGCCGAGACACCATGGCCATCGCCATTGTCGATATTATTGATGCGGTTGATGAATCGGTGGATGCCACCAAATGTCAGGGGCAGGGTAATTGTCAGCAGGGCGAGATCTGCCTGACCCACCATCTGTGGGAGGATCTGAGTGCCCAGATCAATGATTTTTTGCGCAGCATTTCGCTCGCCGACCTGATGCAGCGCCATGAGGTAAAGTCTGTGGCGCTCAGCCAGGATGAGCGGCGCGAGCTGGTTATTCGCGGGGGGTAGTATGCAGTTGCCGGTTTATCTTGATTACGCCGCGACCACACCGGTCGACCCGCTGGTGGCTGAGGCGATGGCGCGCTGTCTGACCCTGGAGGGACAGTTCGGTAATCCAGCGTCGCGCTCACATCTGTATGGCTGGCAGGCGGAAGAGCTGGTTGAAAACGCCCGCCGTGATGTGGCGGAACTGATCAACTGTGACCCGCGTGAAATTGTCTGGACTTCCGGTGCCACTGAAGCTGACAACCTTGCCATCAAAGGCGTTGCCGGGTTTCATGCGAATAAGGGTCGCCACATCATCAGTTCTCGCGTAGAACACAAAGCCGTGCTCGACAGCTGTCACTACCTCGAGCAGAAAGGGTTTGAGGTCACCTATCTCAAACCTGAGGCTGACGGGTCCATCGACCCGGCTCGCGTTGAGGAAGCGATCCGGGGCGATACCATCCTGGTCAGCCTGATGCACGTCAATAACGAAACTGGCAGTATCAACGACCTGGCCGCTATTGGTGCGATAACACGTGCGCATAATGTGTTGTTCCATGTCGATGCTGCGCAGGGTGCGGGTAAGGTGCCCATTGATCTGATGCAGTTACCGGTTGACCTGATGTCTCTGTCTGCCCACAAAGTCTATGGCCCGAAAGGTGTCGGCGCTCTGTTTGTGCGCCGCGACCCCCGCGTTGAGCTGGCTGCGCAGATCCACGGCGGAGGTCACGAACGTGGTATGCGGTCAGGCACATTGCCTACGCATCAATTGGTGGGCATGGGACAGGCATTTCGCCTGGCCAGGGCCCAGATGCCGGATGAGTTGCTGCGACTGCGTGATCTGCGTCAACAGTTGCTGACAGGACTGGACGGCGTGCCGGGCTGGCAGCTTCATGGCCAGGCCGATAATGGTGTGCCTGGCATCGTCAATCTGGGGTTTGCCGGCGTTGATGGCGAATCCCTGCTGCTGGCGCTTCGCCAGATTGCCGTATCCTCTGGCTCTGCCTGCATGTCGGCAACACTGGAGCCGTCCTATGTGCTTAAGGCGATGGGCGTGGAAGAGGACATGGCGCAAAGCGCATTAAGAGTGTCGTTTGGTCGTTTCAGCACACCTCAGGACATTGATACGGCACTGGACTGCCTGGTCCGTACACTGGCGCAATTACGCCAGCCGGCGCGCGCGCACGCATAAAAAGCCCCAAACGTGCCCGATATCGGAGCTTATTTACGGTAACTGGCGAGGTATTGCGCATGGTTACGGTGCACTGCTGTAGAAATACCTGCCCATAAGCCAGTATAATGCGCGCCTTTTATACCAGTAACAGGCTGTGGAGCGAAACAATGGCTAAAGAACGTACATTATCAATTATCAAACCCGATGCTGTCGGCAAAAACGTGATCGGTGAGATCTACTCCCGCTTTGAAAAAGCTGGTCTGAGCATTGTTGCGGCCAAAATGGTTCAGTTGACTGATGAGTCCGCTGGCGGCTTCTACGCCGAGCACAAAGAGCGTGGCTTCTTCAAAGACCTGATCGCGTTCATGACCTCTGGCCCTGTTATGGTGCAGGTGCTCGAAGGTGAAGGCGCGGTCGCCAAAAACCGCGAGCTGATGGGTGCTACCAACCCGGCCGAAGCCGCCGCAGGCACCATTCGCGCCGATTTTGCTGTGTCCATCGATGCCAATGCAGTACATGGTTCAGACTCTGAGCAGTCAGCCGCCCGCGAAATAGCCTACTTCTTTAAGGCTGAAGAAATCTGCCCGCGTAGCTGAGTAACGCGCAGGCATGGCCCGGATCAGTCTGATTCGGGCAATTCAGGAGTGACGTCATGAACGAATCGGTCGAAAAAATCAATTTGCTGGGAATGAGCCTGCCCAAGTTGCAGGCATATTTCCAGTCAATGGATGAAAAACCGTTTCGGGCTGTCCAGGTAATGAAATGGATACATCAACGCGGCGTCACCGATTTTGCCGAAATGACGGATGTCAGCAAAAGTCTGCGTGAGAAATTGCAGGCAAATGCCGAGATCAGATTGCCGACTATTGTGGATGAGCATCTGGCCAGCGATGGCTGTTATAAGTGGATTGTTCAGGTCGCCAGCGGTAGCCGGGTGGAAACTGTTTTTATTCCGGAGGCGACTCGCGGCACGTTGTGTATTTCCTCCCAGGCCGGTTGCACGCTGGACTGCAGTTTCTGCGCTACCGGCAAACAGGGGTTCAACAGTAACCTGACCACCGCAGAAATCATCGGGCAACTGTGGTGGGCCAATCATCGTCTGGGTGGCTTCGCAACGACCAAGCGAGGCGAAGGTAAAATGAACCGGATGGTCAGCAATATTGTCATGATGGGCATGGGCGAACCCCTGCTTAATTTTGACAATGTCATGGACGGCCTCAGCCTGATGATGGAAGACAACGCTTACGGTCTGTCCAAACGGCGGGTAACCATCAGCACTGCCGGCGTAGTGCCGGCCATCAACCGTCTCAAAGACCATACGGATGCGTCGCTGGCCATTTCTTTGCACGCGCCCAATGATGAGTTGCGCAATCAGATCGTGCCGGTCAATCGCAAGTACCCGATTCAGATGCTGCTGAAAAGCGTGTCTGATTACATGGCCAGTCTGCCTGACAAACGCGTGCCGATCATTGAATATACCCTGATTGCTGGCGTCAATGACCATCGGCAGCATGCGCGCGAACTCGCTGCCTTGCTGCAGAACTTTCCATGCAAGATCAACCTGATCCCGTTTAATCCGTTTGCCCAGTCCGACTATCGTCGTCCGAGCAATTCCTCGGTGTCCAATTTCCGGCAGATATTGCTGGATGCGGGTTACACGGTCACTGTTCGTACCACCCGTGGTGATGATATTGGCGCTGCGTGTGGACAACTGGTCGGTGAAGTCGCCGATCAGACCCGACGCAGTGAACGTTATCGCCGGGCGGCGGTCGAAAGCAGTGATATCATTGCCCGGCAAACCGGATCCTAGGGAAAGCCATGACTGATGACAACAACAGTGCCGATGCCGACGGCGTCCCCGAGCAGTCCGCAGCCAGTGCCGACGTCAGCGCTGAGAATGTGCGTACAAGACCCGGCAGTCTGTTGTTGGCGCAGCGGGAAACGCTGGAATTGTCGCTGCAACATGTAGCCGATGAATTAAATCTCACCATGCACTATGTCAAAGCGCTGGAGTCTGACAGTTATGACAAGTTGCCGGGCGATGTGTTTGTTAAAGGGTATATTCGTTCCTATGCCAGATTACTGGGCCTTGATCCCGATCAGATGCTGGAAATATATCGCGATTTCACGACACACAAACTGGCTCGCAAGGAAGAAGCCATCAAACGCCATGCCCGTCGACGCATGGACAAGAACCGGCCATGGATAATTTTCTCCGGCATTGCGTTTGTGGTTGTGGCCATCGTGCTGTGGTGGTTGAGCTCCGGTAATGAAGCCGATACCGCGATGGCAGACGTTGAGCGCGACCGTGTTACCGCAACCGGAAATATTGAAGGTGGCAGTATTGATGCCCTGCCGGTGTTCGACACGGCGCCTTCAGGTGACAACGAGTCCGCTCTTGCGCTGGACGGTGATGCAGGCGCAGCTGGTATCGCAGCCGAGGCTGAGGTTGAAATCCCGGAAGGCCAGACGGCACTGAGCTGGCCTGGCGACGACCGTGTACAGTTGCGGTTTACACAGGATAGCGGCGTAGAGATCGAGCACCGTGGCGGCGATGAAAGCCATCTTGAACAGTATCTGGCCGGTGAACAATTGACCGTTCAGGGAACCGCACCGTTTTCCATTGTGCTTGATAACGCGCCCGGTGTAATTTTAAGTTTTAATGGTCGACAAACTGATTTTAGCAGTAATATCAAGGCAGACAATTCGGTACGCTTGAATATCGGTTTGTAAACCAGACACCCATGTTGTGAGTTCACTATGTTGACATCATCTCCCATTACCCGTCGCCAGTCGCGCCGCATCATGGTCGGCAATGTGCCTGTGGGCGGAGGTGCGCCGATTTCTGTGCAGAGCATGACCAATACCGAAACTCGTGATGTAGAAGCAACAGTGGCGCAGATACAGCGCCTGGCCGATGTCGGTGCTGATATTGTCAGAGTGTCGGTGCCATCCATGGAAGCGGCAGAAGCGTTTCGCGCGATTCGCAAACGTGTCAGTCTGCCACTGGTTGCTGATATCCATTTTGATTATAAAATCGCCCTCAAAGTGGCCGAGTACGGCGTCGACTGTTTGCGCATCAACCCCGGTAACATTGGCAGTGAAAAACGTATTCGCGCGGTCATTGATGCCGCGCGCGACAAAGGTATTCCGCTGCGTATCGGCGTCAACGCCGGGTCTCTGGGCAAAGTACTGCTGCGCAAGTATCCGGAGCCCTGCGCCGAGGCTATGGTTGAATCTGCGTTGACGCAGATAGATATTCTGGACAGGCTGGATTTTCAGGATTTCAAAATCAGCCTGAAAGCGTCCGAGATTTTTATGACGCTGAAAGCCTATCGCCAGCTCGCCGGGCAGATTGATCAGCCATTGCACCTGGGTATTACCGAGGCCGGCGGCTTGCGTTCCGGCACTGTCAAGTCAGCGGTGGGGCTGGGCGCGCTGTTGATGGACGGCATCGGCGATACCATCCGTATTTCGCTGGCAGCCGACCCGGTTGAGGAAATCCGTGTTGGTTTCGACATTCTCAAGAGCCTCGGGCTGCGCAGCAAAGGCGTCAACCTGGTCGCCTGTCCCAGCTGCTCACGGCAGAACTTTGATGTCATTTCTGTCGTCAATGAACTTGAGTCGCGCCTGGAAGACGTTATAACGCCGGTCGATGTTGCCGTCATAGGTTGCATTGTTAATGGCCCGGGTGAAGCCAAAGTTGCCGAGATTGGTCTGACCGGGGCCAGTCCGCACAACCTGGCTTATGTGCATGGCAAGCCGCATCACAAAATTGATAACGCCCGCCTGGTAGATGAGCTGGAAGCCATGGTGCGTGCCCGGGTGGCAGAGAAACAGAAGGCAGAAGCTGAACAGGCTCCGGGCGGCATCATCGCACGCGGATAACGCTTTCAAGAACAAGGTATGAGTAAAATACGGACATGAGCAAAATTCAGGCAATCCGCGGGATGAACGATATTCTCCCGACGGAAACTCCCACCTGGCAATATATCGAACAGGTGACGCAGCAGCTGGTGCAATCTTACGGTTATCGTGAAATTCGTTTCCCCGTACTGGAACAGTCACAACTGTTCAAACGTTCTATTGGTGAAGTCACTGATATTGTAGAAAAGGAAATGTACAGCTTTGCTGATCGCAACGGCGACGAGCTTTGCCTGCGACCGGAAGGAACCGCCGGTTGCGTAAGAGCGGCCGAGCAGCATGGTCTGCTGTACAACCAGCAGCAGCGCTTGTGGTATCGCGGCCCCATGTTTCGTCATGAGAGGCCTCAGAAAGGCCGGTACCGCCAGTTTCATCAGGTGGGTATCGAAAGCTTCGGCATGGCCGGGCCCGATATTGATGCTGAAATCATCCTGATTTCGGCGGCGCTGTGGCGCGCACTGGGTCTGAGCAGTAGCGTGCGTCTGGAAATCAACAATATTGGCACTGCCGCCGATCGCAAGGCCTTTGGTGCTGCGTTGACGCAGTTTCTGCAGCAACATGAAGCGGACCTGGACGAAGACAGTCGGCGCCGTTTGCTGAGTAATCCGCTTCGGGTGCTGGACAGCAAGGCAGCGGCAACACAGGCGCTGTTGGTTAATGCACCTTCACTGTCTGATTTTGTCAGCCCTGAGACTGCCGCGCACTATGCAACACTGAAGCAGCTATTGCGCGACAATGATGTGGCGTTTGTGGAGAATCCGCGCCTGGTCAGGGGGCTGGACTACTACAACAATATGGTTTTTGAGTGGATCACTGATGAACTCGGTGCCCAGGGCACGGTGTGTGCTGGTGGACGCTATGATTCACTGGTAGCACAATTGGGCGGGCGCGGCACGCCGGCCGTCGGCCTGGCCTTTGGCATGGAGCGGCTGGTGCTGTTGCTGGAAGCGTCCGGAAAACTGCCTGATTCGGTAAACCAGGTACTGGATGTGACTGTGCTGGCCTCTGACGGCGTAGCGCCGCAACAGGTGTTGACGCTGGCCGAGCATTTGCGGACCCGCCTGCCGGGTTTGCGAATTATGAGCCATTGCGGTGGCGGTAAATTCAACAGCCAGCTCAAGAAAGCATATAATAGTGGTGCACGGCTGGCAGTGATTGTTGATCCGCTGCCGGAAACAGGTGATCAAACAGTCCGCCTGCGTCAACTTGATGACACGGGCCACAGTGAGACAATCACAGTGGCGGGCCTCGCCGAGGCCCTTAAAAGGGCGCTGGCAACGCCCTGACTTGACACGGATAAGGCAGTGCGACACGATGCCTGCCTGCTGTTAATCAGACATGATGGCAAGTTCTGCGCTGGCGCAGGACCCACAACGATAGGTAATTTGAGACAGGAGCTGTTTGTGGCTTTAAGTACGGAAGAAGAAGAAAGTTTAGAGTCGCTAAAACGCTGGTGGCGCGAAAGCGGCCGGTCAATTGCCCTGGGTATAGCCGCCGTTGCCATTGTCTACTTTGGCTGGCAGGCATGGCAGGGCGGTCAAACTCGTTCTGCGGCAGCTGCGTCTGCGGTGTATGATCAGTTGTCGCAACTAATGGTGACCCAGCCTGGTGAAACGGTCGCCGAGGAAAACCGGGAGCCGGCACAGGCGCTGGTGGCGACATTAAAAACCGAGCATACTGACAGTGTGTATGCGCTTTACGGCGCGCTGTTTGGTGCCCGTCTCGCTGTTGAAGCAGACGATCTGGCCATGGCTGAAGAGCAGCTGCAGTGGTTGCTGGATAACACCCGCAGCGGGCTGTTTGGCAGCACTGATCCGACACTGATCAAGCTGGCACAGTTGCGACTGGGTCGCGTTTTGTTGGCCCAGGGCGAGGCTGACCGCGCGCTGACGGTTGTCAGTGGCGTTGAACCGTCGGCGCTGAATGCTGAGTTCGACGAATTGCGCGGTGATATCTACCTGGCACAAGGGCAGCGGGATCAGGCGCTGGCCGCTTACGAAGACGCACTGGCCGCGGCCACAGGTAATCCGATTCTGCAAATGAAACTCACTGAGCTGCAAGACAGCCTCTGACCGCGCAAGTCGCCGAGCATGTGAATATGAATTATGTTGTGAAAACTTTTGTATCTCTTGTGGTCGCCGGTACATTGGGCGCCTGCAGTATTTTCTCCAGCGACGAGTCCGAGCAACCGGCGGAGCTGGTCGATTTTGACGAAGAGTTTTCACTTAACCGTGACTGGAGTGTCAACGTTGGTGATGGTCAGGGGAGTCGTTACAACAGGCTGAAGCCGGTCATTGTTGGTGACACGCTATTTGCCGCCTCGGAAGATGGCGAGGTTTATGCCATAGACAAAGCGTCCGGGGACGTGTTGTGGCGCGAACGCACCGGCGAAATCATCACTGGTGGCGTTGGCGCAGGTGGCAACATGGTGTTGCTGGGGACTCGGGATGCCAGGGTGTTTGCCCTTGAGCAAAGCACTGGCGATTTTTTATGGGAAGCGTCGGTCAGTAGTGAAGTGCTGGCAGCACCTGCCAGTGATGGGCGTCTTGTGGCGGTACAGACCGTTGACGGTCGTCTGATTGCACTGGAGCCCTCTGATGGCCGACAGCGCTGGGTGTATGAAACCACGGTGCCGGCTCTTTCCCTGCGTGGTAACAGCCAGCCTGTTATTGTTGGCAACGTTGTTATTGCCGGATTCAGCAACGGCATGGTTGCCGGTGTCGATGCCAACAATGGTTTTCTGATGTGGGAAGAGCGCATCGCGGTGCCGCAGGGTCGTTATGACATCGAACGCATTATCGATATTGATGGCGACCCCGTGGTTGTTGGCAATGTTGTTTACATGGGCAGCTATCAGGGCAACCTGATGGGGCTGGACGTACAGAGTGGCCGCATCGTCTGGGGTATGCCAGGGTCGACCTATCAGGGGCTGGCATTGGGCCTGGGCAACATATACTGGGTTGACAGCTTCAGTCAGGTGCATGCCGTACAAAACAATACAGAGCGCACAGTCTGGCAAAACGATTCGCTACGATTGCGACGAGCAACGGCGCCGGCAACGTTCAACAATTTTGTTGCAGTCGCCGATTTTGAAGGTTATCTACACGTTCTGTCACAGATCGACGGCAGTTTTGTTGCTCGCACGCGTGTTGATCGCGATGGCGTGCGCGCCCCCGTTGTGGCTGAAGGTCGCAGCATCTATGTCTATGGCAACAGCGGCAGATTGTCAGCATACAGTCTGCCCTGATCACATCTGATTGACACTGCGCGGCGTGGTCGCCGCGTGAATTTTCTGGAATTTCTATGAAACCCGTACTGGCCCTCGTAGGGCGACCGAATGTGGGTAAATCCACCCTGTTTAACCGACTGACCCGTAGTCGTGACGCAATTGTCGCGGATTTCTCCGGGCTCACCCGTGACCGGCAGTATGGTGAAGGCAAAGGCGGTGACAAGCCTTACATCGTTATTGATACCGGCGGTCTGGAAGGTGGCGAAAAAGGCATCGATTTTGAAATGGCATCCCAGTCATTGCTGGCCATTGAAGAAGCCGATGTGGTTTTGTTGCTGGTAGACGGCAGAGCGGGTCTGAATCCGGGCGATACCCAGATTGTTGAACATTTGCGCAAACTGGGCAAGCCGGCACATCTGGTGGTCAACAAGGTTGATGGCATCGACGAAGAAGTCGCCATGGGTGACTTCTATGGTCTGGGGCTGGAACAGGTGTTTCCCATCACTGCGTCCCAGGGCCGTGGCGTCAAGAAACTGCTTGATTCTGTGCTGATCGGATTTCCTGAGCCGGTGCCAGAAGATGAACGCGCTGCCGAAGGCATTCGCATTGCCATTGCGGGTCGCCCAAATGTCGGTAAGTCGACCCTGGTCAATCGCATGTTGGGTGAAGATCGCGTGGTTGTCTTCGACGAAGGCGGCACTACCCGGGACAGCGTCTATATCCCTTTTGAACGTCATGGCAATCGTTATACCCTGATCGACACTGCCGGTATTCGCCGGCGTGGAAAAACCACGGAGACGGTGGAAAAATTCTCGGTGGTGAAATCATTGACTGCGATTCAGGATGCCAACGTTGTTATTCTGGTGGTGGATGCCCGTACGGGTATTGTCGAGCAGGACCTGCATTTGCTTGGGTATGTTGTTGACGCCGGTCGTGCACTGGTTATTGCCCTGAACAAATGGGACGGCATGGACACTGAGCAGAAGGAACGGATCAAGAGCGACATACGACGGCGTTTCGCCTTCGTCGATTTTGCCGCCATCCACTTTATTTCGGCCATGCATGGCACCGGTGTGGGTGACCTGTACAAATCCGTCCATATTGCTTACGACTCAGCGAAACGTGATCTGGGTACCAATATGTTGACCAAGACCCTGCAGGATGCAGTGCTGGATCATTCGCCACCGATGATCAATGGCCGACGCATTAAACTGCGCTACGCCCATGCCGGCGGTCAGAATCCACCGATTATCGTGATTCATGGCAAACAGACTGACAAATTACCTGATTCCTACAAGCGCTATCTGGAAAAAACCTTCAGGAAGGTGCTGAAACTTGAAGGTACGCCGGTCAAGATCGAGTTGCGCAGCGATGACAACCCCTATGTTAAACACGAGCAGGGGATGTCAGGGCGGCTGGTTGCTCAAAAACGGCGTATCACCAAGAACCGGAAGATCGCCCGATCGCGCGACGACTGAGCGTCACTTCCGCGCGACGCAATTATAGCTGACTGGCTGTCGAGCCATTGTCAGCTACGGCCGCGAATCAGGTAGTCAAGGCTGATCTTGCCGGGTCCGATGGCAAAAATGGCGAAATAGACCAGGAAGTACAGGGTTGCCAACTCACCGTTGTTGAGGGTCGGAAACCAGGCCGGGTGAGCCGTCAGATAAGCCATGACCATCAGGACCGCCGCGAACAGGGCTGCATATCGGGTAAACAGGCCAAGCAACAGCAAGGCCCCGCCGAATAACTCGATGGCGCCCGCAACCCATAACATATTCACGCCGACATCAATGCCGAAGAATCCCATACCGCCCAGAAATGGTTGTGCCTGGGTGCCGAACATCTTGGGCCAGCCATGGGTCATGAACATGGCGCTACCCAGAACACGCAGAAGCGTCCATGACAGCGTCTGAGTATTGTTACCAACGCTGTCCACACATCGGTTGACCGTACTGATTATTGACATGAAATCTCCTGGCGGTAGTTGTTTGGGGTATTAGGGCAATGGTGTCTGAGCATAGACTTAAAACAATGCTTGCGCTACCCTTCGGCTTTATCACACGCACCGAATTATCCGACTATGTCTGAACTGACGCGACGAGCGATCAATCCCCGTTTCGCACTGGGCACGCAAGAGCGCACTCTCGCCTGGCGTTTGCATATTGATGTGCCTTTGCTGGTCGGGGCGCTCATGGTTTGCTGTCTGGGATTGTTTGTGTTGTACAGTGCCAGTGGCGAAGACATGGACTCGGTCATACGGCAGGTGATTCGCCTGGGTATTGGTTTTACGGCCATGTTGATCATTGCTCAGATTCCACCGCGAACATTTCGCTATTGGGCACTGCCTGCGTTTGCTGTAGTCACGGTCTTGCTGGTGCTGGTGCTGTTTTTTGGCACCGTTGTCAATGGCGCACAACGCTGGCTGGCAATACCAGGGCTCGGGGTTTTTCAGCCATCTGAGTTGATGAAACTGTCTTTGCCGGTGATGGTCGCCTGGTATTTCAGCAAGGTGGTGCTGCCCCCGCGTTGGCATGACATCGTCATCAGTCTTATCATCGTTGGTGTTCCCAGTTTTCTGATTGCCAACCAGCCGGACCTGGGTACCTCCATCCTGGTTGGTATGTCTGGCCTGATCGTACTGTTCTTTGCCGGGTTGTCGTGGCGAATTCTGTCTGCCGCGGGTTTATTGACTGTTATCGCCATTCCACTGATGTACATGTTTGTGCTGGAACCCTATCAGCGTCGTCGGGTAGATACCCTGTTCAACCCTGAAGCGGACCCACTGGGTGCTGGCTGGAACATCATTCAGTCCACCATTGCCATGGGGTCGGGCGGGCTGATGGGCAAGGGCTGGCTCAATGGCACACAATCGCGTCTGGACTTCCTGCCGGAATCCTCGACGGATTTTATCCTGGCGGTCATTGGCGAAGAGTTTGGTTTGCTGGGCATTGTTGTGCTGCTGTCGCTTTATATTTTTATTGTCGGTCGCGGGTTGTTCATTAGCTGGCAGGCCAAAGAGACATTCAGTCGTCTTCTGGGTGTCAGTCTGTCGCTCACCTTCTGTATTTACGTCGTGGTCAATATGGGCATGGTGTCGGGCATCCTGCCGGTGGTCGGCGTGCCTTTGCCGTTGGTCAGTTATGGCGGTACCTCAGCTATCACATTGTTGACCGGCTTTGGTATTCTGATGTCAATTCATACGCATCGCCGGTTGTTGCCGCACTGAGCGGGTATTGGCAGGGGCAATTCCTGCTGCTAAAGGCTTTTTTTCCTGCCGCTAAAGGCTTTTTCGTTGCTGCCGTTAAAATATCCAATAAGACGTCTTAAGGCGCTTTGGGATATTGATTAGCCGTATCGGCAGTTCTGCGAACGGTCACCGGGAGGATCAAATAATAATGCAGAGAATGCAGAGCCAGCCAACTTCCATTGCCTCGAATTCATCCGTCACCCCGGACTCCCCCCTGATTCATCGACTGGCACCCGTAATGGTGCCCGCCATTCTTGTGTTATTGCTGGTGCTGGCAGTGTTGTTATTCATTACGAGTACGGGTGCTCTGCGCTGGACTGCTGTAATCACTGCGGTCGCTGGTATTGCTCTGTTCCTGTTGTGGCGGCAGACGTCTGTCGTCGCCGGTGTCACTGCTCTGGTGCGCGTATTGCGAGATGCCAATGATGCTCAGGGCGATCTCTCATCGATCATGCCGGAAGTGGGCGACCAGGCCGAGCGTGAGACTGCGCGCCTGTTTAATCAGTTTATGGAACGGCTGCGCGCAGCACTTGACGATCTGCGCCATCACACCATTCACGTCAGTCTGACGTCTGCCATGGGGCGGAAAATCGCTGAAGAAGCCAGTCGGGACGCAGGAAAGCAGGAAGACTTTTCCGAAATCATCTATCGCTCAAGCGAGGAAACGGCTACCGCCATCGACGAACTGTCGCGCTGGACCAATAATATTGCTGACGTCAATTCCAGTAATCTGTCGACCGCCCGTGGGGCCGTAGAGGAGCTGTTGCACGCCAATGGTCAGATCGCCAATGTGGGCGGCATGATGCAGCAGTTTCACGGCACGGTGGGGCAGCTGGAGACAACGTCAGAGAATATCCGCGGCATCCTGTCTACTGTGCAGGGTTTTGCTGCACAAACCAATATGCTTGCACTTAATGCCGCCATTGAAGCGGCTCGCGCCGGTGAGCAGGGACGTGGCTTTGCCGTGGTGGCTGATGAAGTCAGAGACCTGGCCGTCAAGGTGCGGGGTTCGGCGGATGAAATCGGCAATTTGCTGGAAGAAATGATTGGTGTGGTGTCAAAGACGTCCAGCGGTACGGAACAGATGATCAGGGAAACCGGTCAGGCCCGGGAATCAATAGACAAATCGGCTGGCGAATTCAAGCAGATGGTCAATGGGTTCGAATCGACGCATTCGGATCTGTTGCAGGTCAGTGCGGCCGCCGAACAGCTGTCTGTGAATAATCAGGATATTCGCAGTCGTAGCCATGAAATCCGGGAGCTGGGTAGCCGTATCCGGGTTGATATGGACAAGAACAACGAACAGACCCATGAGCTGCTGGAATCCACCGACAAAGCGTTGCACAAGCTATGTGAGTTCCGGATCGGCCGCGGCCCGCTGGAACAGGTGCTGGAGATTGTGGAGCAGCGCCGCGATCAACTTGAGCCGGCGATGGCTAAACTGCAGTCATCCGGTGTGGACATGTTCGACCGAAACCATCAGACCATTGCCGGCACCAATCCGGTCAAATTTGATGTCAGCTATGCACGTGCGTTTCAGCAGGGCTGTCAGCATCTGATTGATGCGTGGGCAAAAGAGGAAGACGGGGCGCTTTACTGCCTGCCACTCGATAGCAAAGGCTATGTTGCCGTGCATCGCAGTGAGTTATCGCAGGAACCCACGGGGGACCCGGCTGTTGATCTGGCTAAAAGTCGTCATATGCGGTTCTTCCAGAGCCGGGATATACCTTACATGGGCCGGTTCCGTTTGCAGAGTTACCTGCGGGATACCGGCGAGGTCATGTTCAACCTGTCGGTACCCGTGCATATTAACGGTCAGTATTGGGGGGGCCTGTTTATGGGGTTGCCAGCAACACGCCTGGGTATTTCCACGCCAGCCTAGTTGTCGGCGTCGTCTTCGCGTGCGCGATTGACCAGAGCGATCATGTCAACTGGATTCTGCGGGACAGGCGTCAGGCGACCATTAACAAATAGCGCAGGCGTTGAGCGGACGCCGGCACTGGTGCCGCCGCGCTGATCATTGCGTACCTTCTGCAGCAGGGTTTCGTCACGCATATCGGTATGGGCCTGGGCCACATCCAGGTCCAGTTGTTCAAGGTAGCCGTCAAACTCTTCTTCCACTTCGTTCAGGGACGCCCAATAAGTCTGGTTCAGGAAAAGCTGGTCATGCATTTCCCAGAATTTGCCCTGGCGTCCTGCGGCTTCGGCGTACAATGCCGCTGTCCAGGCAAAACGGTGGGTACTGGTAAGCGGGTAATGGCGGAATACCAGCTGCACATTGGGTGCGATTCGCGGCCAGGCCTGACTCATGACACGATGTTCAGTGGCACAGGCTGGGCATTGGAAATCCGCATACACCACCAGCGTTACCTCGTCGCCATTGCCTTTGACATGATCGAGGTCACTTATCTGGTCGGGCGGATAGACTTCCCCTTGGCCCATCAGGCCGTAGATGACACTGATGATCACCAGTGGTATCACGATAACCATCGCAAGTCGGCCCATGGTTTTGCGCAGCTTTGCCTGTTTTTCGGCCTGTTGTTGTTTTTGTTCGCGAATCAGACGTTGTTGCTCGCGCTTGTTCATGCCTTGATCTCCTTAACGGTGCTGACTATCTGGCCATTAGCCAGGGTGCTGATAATATCATCACCGGCGCTAAGCTGTGATGATGAGTTGATGAGTTTTCCTTCCGGGGTGCGGGTAATGCTGTAGCCGCGCTGCAGGGTTTGCAGGGGGCTGATATTCTCCAGATTGCGGACCAGCATCTGCAGACTGCTGCGGCGTTGCTGTAAAAAGCGCAACGTGGCTCGTTGTAGTCGACTGTCCAATTGAGCCAACAGATGTGACTGCTCCTGCAGTCGACGGCCCGGATGCTGCAGGCGTTTTTGTAACCAGTCCAGTTGCTGATGGCGTTGATTAAACAGGGCCTGCATCAGGCGCAGCAGTTTGTCCTGTTGGGTCTGAACTGTCATGTGCAGCTGTTGTTGATCAGGGCTGAGAAGCTCGGCCGCGGCCGACGGTGTCGGCGCGCGCAGGTCGGCAACAAAATCGGCGATGCTAATATCGGTCTCATGACCCACGGCACTGACAACGGGCAGGGGGCAGGCATGAATGGCGCGCGCTACCGACTCGTCATTGAACGCCTGCATATCTTCAAGCGAACCGCCCCCGCGGGCCAGCAACACGACGTCTATACCGAGGTCCTGTTGTCGTTGCTGCGCGGTGCGCAAAGCCTGGACGATGGCAAGCGCCGAGTCCCGTCCCTGCACCGGTACCGGTATCACTGTCACCTGCATGGCAGGGTAACGGCGGCGGAATACACTGATGATGTCCTTGATGACCGCACCGGTAGGTGAGGTGATGACGGCTATATGTCGGCAATGCGCTGGCAGCGGTTGTTTGTTGTCGCTGTCGAACAGGCCTTCCCGGGTCAGTTTCTGTTTCAGTTCATCGAATGCGCGCTGCAGGGCGCCGGCGCCGGCATCCTGCAGCGTGTCCAGAATCAATTGATAATCCCCGCGACCCTCGTAGAGGCTGAGCTTGCCACGGACCACCACCTGCATACCGTTTGCAGGTCGAAAGCGCACCGAGGCATTGCGGTTCCTGAACATGGCGCAACGGATCTGGGCGCCGTCGTCTTTTAGTGTCAGATACCAGTGCCCGGATCCGGGTACAGCCAGATTGGAAATTTCGCCTTCAACGGTGACCGACGGAAAACAGTCTTCGAGCAGACCGCGGGCCAGCCGATTGAGGCTGCTGACGCTGAGTACGCGGTTGCTGTTGTCGGCGTCACGGGCATCAAATGCGTGTAGAGCAGGATTGTCAGGGTTCATGCATGCATCTTAACCCAGCCTGTGAAGCGATCATAGACGCCGGTTTACCTTGAGCCGCCACATCTGTATAATCCGCTTTTTGTGGATAGGTGAAAACTTATGTTACGCATTGCTGAAGAAGCGCTGACATTCGACGATGTTCTGCTTCTGCCCGCCCACTCTTCTGTACTCCCCAAAGCTGTCAGCCTGAAAACGCGTTTGACTGCGAGTATAGCCCTGAATATTCCCCTGATGTCTTCTGCCATGGATACCGTGACTGAAGCGCGTCTTGCTATTGCCATGGCGCAAGAGGGGGGTATTGGTGTCATACATAAAAACATGACCATCGAGCAACAGGCACGCGAAGTGCGACAGGTCAAAAAGTATGAAAGTGGCGTGGTCAAAGACCCGATAACCATTTCTCCCGAGGCGCGGATCAGTGATCTGGTTGCGCTGATGCGCGAGAACGATATTTCCGGTATGCCCGTCGTGATTGGCCGTCAGCTGGTTGGCATCGTGACCAGCCGGGACGTGCGTTTTGAGAGCAATCTCAACGCCAAGGTCGAAACCATCATGACACCGAAACAGAGTCTGGTGACGGTTAAAGAAGATGCCAGTCATGACCAGATCAAGGAATTGTTGCATCAGCACCGGATTGAAAAAATCCTGGTGGTTAATGATGAATTCGAACTGCGCGGCCTGATTACCCTGAAAGATATCCGCAAGTCGGAAGACTTCCCCAATGCCTCCAAGGATCAGCAGGGGCGATTGCGCGTTGCGGCTGCTGTTGGCACCAGCGCGGACACTGAAGACCGAGTCAATGCTTTGGCTGAAGCGGGTGTGGATGTGATTGTGGTAGACACGGCGCATGGCCACTCAGAGGGTGTATTGAGCATGGTGCGGCGCATCAAAGGCCTGTACCCCGAGCTCGGTGTTATTGGCGGCAACATTGCCACAGCCCAGGCAGCACGCGACCTGGCCGAGGCAGGCGCGGATGCAGTGAAAGTGGGTATAGGCCCGGGCTCCATCTGCACCACCCGCATCGTAACCGGTGTCGGGGTGCCGCAGATCACGGCCGTGTCCAATGTTGTTGATGCACTGAAAGACACCAAGGTCTGCGTCATATCAGATGGCGGTATCCGCTTCTCGGGTGACATTGCCAAGGTTGTTGCTGCTGGCGCACACGTCGTCATGATCGGCAGCCTGCTGGCGGGCACCGAAGAAGCGCCGGGCGAAGTAGAGCTTTTTCAGGGCCGCAGCTACAAGGCCTATCGCGGCATGGGCTCTCTGGGCGCCATGTCCCAGAGTCAGGGTTCCAGTGATCGCTACTTCCAGGATGCAGCATCCGGTGTGGAAAAACTGGTACCCGAAGGCATAGAGGGCCGGGTGCCTTATAAAGGCACCATGTCCAGCATCGTGCATCAGTTGATGGGTGGTCTGCGTTCAAGCATGGGTTATACCGGTTGTGCCACGGTGGACGAAATGCGCACTAAACCTGAGTTTGTCAAAATCACCGCATCCGGTATGCAGGAAAGCCACGTGCATGACGTCAGCATCACCAAGGAAGCTCCCAATTATCGTATGAGTTGATGATCAATCTGGTTGTATCTGGAGGTTGGTTATCAATAACGTCATGAACAAGGCAAGCTACGCATGAGTCAAAATATTCACAGCCAGAAAATACTGATTCTGGATTTTGGATCACAATACACACAACTGATTGCTCGCCGGGTTCGTGAACTTGGCGTGTATTGTGAGATCTGGGATTACCAGTGCACCCAGGCGGAAGTGGAAGCGTTTGCAGCGCAGGGCATTATCCTCAGCGGCGGCCCGGAAACAGCTACGCTGGCCGATTCACCGCAGGCTGCTGATTACCTGTTTACCCAGAACGTGCCATTGCTGGGTATCTGTTATGGTATGCAGACCATGGCCGAACGACTCGGAGGCAAGGTTGAAGCATCTGACAAATCCGAGTTTGGTTATGCTGAAGTAAATCTGCCTGCGCCGGGTGCCCTGTTTGACGGCATTGAAGATCGCATGGCGGAAGGCGGCGTGCCGCAACTGGACGTATGGATGAGCCATGGTGACAAGGTCATCAAATTGCCGCCAGGCTTTGTGGTCAGTGCCGAGACCGGCAGTGCCCCCATTGCCGCCATGGCGGATGAATCTCGCCGGTTCTATGGTGTCCAGTTCCATCCGGAAGTGACTCATACCCTGCAAGGTCAGCGCATACTGGAACGTTTTGTGCGTAAAATATGTGGCTGTGATGCGCTGTGGACGTCAGCCAATATCATTGATGATGCGATTCGGGTTGTGCGTGAGCAGGTCGGCAGCGATCACGTTCTGCTCGGTCTTTCCGGGGGTGTTGATTCCTCGGTAGTGGCAGCGCTGCTGCACAAAGCTATCGGAGATCAGTTGACCTGTGTGTTTGTTGATAACGGCTTGCTGCGCCTGAACGAAGGCGATCAGGTGATGGCCACGTTTGCTGAAAACATGGGCGTCAAAGTTATCCGTGTTGATGCTGAGGACATGTTCCTTGACCGCCTTGCCGGGGTCAGTGATCCTGAGCTGAAACGCAAAGCCATTGGCAATACTTTTATAGAAGTGTTCGACCAGGAGGCTTCGAAGATAGAGAACGTGCGCTGGCTGGCGCAGGGCACTATTTATCCGGATGTCATTGAGTCTGCCGGGTCCCGCACGGGCAAGGCTCATGTTATCAAGTCACACCACAATGTTGGTGGGCTGCCCGAAAACATGGCGCTGAAACTGGTCGAACCGCTGCGCGAACTGTTCAAGGACGAGGTGCGCCGTATTGGCCTGGAACTGGGCCTGCCTTACGATATGGTGTATCGCCATCCATTCCCCGGACCGGGGCTGGGTGTGCGCATTCTGGGTGAAGTGAAAAAGGAATATTGTGACGTTCTGCGCCGCGCAGACGCCATTTTCATTGAGGAACTGCACAAAGCTGACTACTACCATAAAACCAGTCAGGCCTTTGCTGTATTCCTGCCAGTGAAATCTGTTGGCGTTGTGGGTGATGGGCGACGCTACTCATGGGTGATCAGCATACGCGCGGTGGAAACCATCGATTTCATGACTGCGCGCTGGGCTCACTTGCCGTATGAATTGCTGGAAACCGTCAGTAACCGCATCATCAATGAAATTACCGATGTGTCGCGGGTAACTTACGATATTTCGTCGAAGCCACCGGCAACGATTGAGTGGGAATAGTCTAAAAAAACTTCAATGAGTTGTAACTTTTTTGGCCGTCAGCAGGTCAAGTGAAAAGACCCGAGGTCTTCGGGTCTTTTAAAGGAAGCATTAACTCATTGGAGAGACGTATGAAACTCAAAAAAAGTGCAATACTTATGTCTGCTGTGCTCATGACGGGCAGCGGTTATACACTGGCTCAAGACACAAACTGGACTCCCATGCTGGATCAGGGGACGAAAGAGGTCAGCATATCGGGCCGGTTGGAATTCCCTGATTTTGACAAACTCGACTATGACCTGGATGGATCCTATGGCTACTTCCTGCAGGACGGTTGGGAAGTCGGTGCTCAGTTGGGTGCAGCGGATTTTGGTGGTGTAGATCGCCTTGATGTCGGTGTATTCACCGAATACAACTTTAATCGTGACAGTCGCTGGGTACCGTATGTCGGCGCAGCAATTGGCCTGGGCTCGGTCAGTTTCGATGACGGCGATTTTGATGCTGAATCCGATCTCGACGACGGCGATGGCGCCGTGTTTGATATCGAAACCGGTGTTAAATGGTTTGTCCGTCCGTATATGGCCATATCTACCGCGATCAACTTCCAGTTAGCGACAGATGATGTCTTTGCCACCGATGACTCGATCGAAGACAATATCACGACCCTGCAGATCGGGATGAGATTCTACTTCTAAGCTCCCACTTTGCTTAAATGTGGTGGCCATTCTGTATTCAGGTGGCCATCACCTCTCTCTCATGTCATCGACACAAGATACTGGCGCCCTTGCCAATGCTGCCGGTAGAATGGAGCCTCCATCAGGGCAGCGGCAGGAGGACAGCAGTGATCGATATTGACACCGCCGGTGCCGACACTAACGTGTCGGCTGTCTCTTCGCTGGACGATGATATCGCCTTTATGCGCGAAGCCCTGAGTCTGGCAGCCCGGGCTGGCAGTCATGATGAGGTGCCGGTCGGCGCGGTCATCGTCAAAAATGGCCAGGTCGTGGGCCAGGGCTATAATCAGCCGGTTGGCCGCCATGATCCCTCCGCTCATGCCGAGATCTGCGCCCTGCGCGATGCCGGACAGACGCTGGAGAATTACCGCCTGCCAGGCTGTACCCTGTATGTCACCATTGAGCCCTGCACCATGTGTCTGGGCGCGATTATTCATGCGCGTATTGCCAGGCTGGTGTTCGGCGCCGCCGAGCCGCGTTACGGCGCTGTCAGTAGCGGTCAGCGATTGCTGGAGAATGGGGTTTACAACCATGAACTGGTGGTCAGCAGTGGTATTCTGGCGGAAGAGGCGGCCGTACTGATGAAACAGTTTTTCCGTCAACGCCGCGATCGCCGCGCGGACAAAGCGTCAGCAACTGACGCAGGCTCCCAGTCGCAATAATTGCCTGATTTTTACTGGCAAATGGCGTATCATACTGCCCCGAATTCTGCAGGTTTCTTCTTCCGGCTCGACTGACTTTAAGGCTATCAGACATAATGCTTGTTCTCACTGGCAGCACCGCTCATTCCGATTTCCGACTCCGTAAGTTACTGCGCAACGTGCAGCAGGAACTGCCCGCTGTGCGTGGCCTGAACTCGTACTTTGTCCATTTCGCTGAATGCACACGTGACCTCAGTGCCGACGAAACCAGTGCTCTGCAGCAGCTGCTGGCCTACGGTCAGGAGCCTCGCGATGAGGGCGCCGGGGAGAACAGTGAAGGCGTCACTCGGCTGGTTGTGCCGCGGCCAGGCACCATATCGCCCTGGTCAAGCAAAGCCACTGATATCGTCCACAACTGTGGACTGGATGCCGTGGTTCGCCTTGAGCGCGGCGTGATCTGGGATATTACCTTGACTCAGCCCCTGTCTGACGATGAATTACTGACGCTGGACGGTTTCCTGCACGACAAGATGACGCAATCAGTTCTGGCTGACATAGACGAGGCAAGCTGTCTGTTTAGCCACGCCGCCCCGGGCGAGCTGGCAACCGTTGATGTGCTGGATTCGGGCAGAGCAGCGCTGGCCAGCGCCAATCAGGCGATGGGTCTGGCACTGGCCGACGATGAGATTGACTACCTGGTGGATTCATTCTCACGTCTGGGTCGCAACCCGACCGATATCGAGCTGATGATGTTCGCACAGGCAAACTCCGAACACTGCCGTCACAAGATTTTTAACGCCAGCTGGACACTGGACGGCGTTGACCAGGAACTGTCGCTGTTTGCGATGATCCGTAATACACACAAAAAATCTCCGGACAAGGTGCTGTCTGCCTATAAAGACAACGCAGCGGTCATGTCTGGCAGCAACGGTGGGCGTTTCTTTCCGCAACCGCACAGTCATGAATACACCTACACCCAGGAACCTATCCATATCCTGATGAAGGTGGAGACACATAACCATCCAACGGCTATTGCACCGTTCCCGGGTGCAGCCACGGGTAATGGTGGCGAGATCCGTGATGAGGGCGCCACCGGTACCGGTGCCAAACCCAAGGCGGGCCTGTGTGGCTTCAGTGTTTCCAACTTGCGTATTCCGGCATTGCCGCAACCCTGGGAAGAAGACTTTGGTCGTCCCGCGCATATCGTCTCCGCGCTGGACATCATGCTGGAAGGCCCCATCGGTGCCGCTGCTTTCAATAATGAGTTTGGACGCCCCAATCTTTGTGGTTACTTCCGCACCTATGAAGAATCAGTGCCTTCGGTCAATGGCCCTGAAGTGCGCGGTTACCACAAACCCATCATGATTGCCGGTGGCTTGGGCAATATTCGTGAACAACACGTACAGAAACATGCCTTTGAACCTGGCGCTCAGCTGATTGTGCTGGGTGGCCCGGCAATGTTGATCGGACTGGGTGGCGGCGCGGCTTCTTCCATGGCCGCCGGTGCCAGTGCTGCTGAACTTGACTTCGCATCGGTGCAACGGGAAAACCCGGAAATGCAACGTCGGTGCCAGGAAGTCATCGATCAGTGCTGGCAGATGGGCGACGACAACCCGATTGCCTTTATTCATGATGTCGGCGCCGGTGGTTTGTCCAATGCGCTGCCAGAACTGGTTAAGGACGGCGAAAGCGGAGGTGTGTTCCAGCTGCGCAATATTCCCAATGCCGAGTCTGGCATGTCACCCCTGGAAATCTGGTGTAACGAAGCCCAGGAACGTTATGTGCTTGCTGTGATGCCGGAACGGCTTGCAGAGTTTGAGGCTATCTGTCTGCGTGAACGCTGTCCGCATGCCGTGGTCGGCGAAGCCACAGACGAAGATGTGATCCGGTTACAGGACTCGCACTTTAACAACCTGCCGATTGATCTGCCGATGTCGGTCTTGTTTGGCAAGCCGCCGCGAATGCATCGAGATGCCAGCAGCGCAGACATCGAAGCAGTGGCGCTGGATACCGCGCAAATAGAACTGGATGAGGCACTTGAGCGCGTCCTCAGTCTGCCTGCGGTGGCCAGTAAAAGCTTCCTGATTACCATTGGTGATCGCACCGTAACCGGTCTGGTCAGTCGCGACCAGATGGTCGGGCCCTGGCAGGTACCGGTAGCCGATGCCGCCGTTACTGCGAGCGCATTTGACAGTGACTGCGGCGAAGCCATGGCGATGGGTGAGCGCACCCCGGTAGCATTGCTTGATGCACCGGCATCCGGTCGTATGGCCGTCGCTGAAGCCATTACCAATATCGCCTGTGCCCGCATCAATGATATCAGTGACATCAAACTGTCTGCCAACTGGATGGTTGCCGCTGGTCATCCTGGTGAAGACGCCCGCTTGTATGAAACGGTTCGGGCCGTAGGGATGGAACTGTGCCCGGCACTTGGTATCTGTATTCCAGTCGGCAAGGACTCCATGTCGATGCGTACCGTGTGGCAGGGCAAAGGCGAACAGAAAAGCAATACGTCACCCTTGTCGCTGGTCATTTCGGCATTCGCGCCGGTGCTTGATATCCGGCGCACGGTGACACCGCAACTGCGCATCAACAAAGGTGAAACTGACCTGCTGCTGATTGATCTGGGGCACGGTCGCAATCGCATGGGCGGGTCCGCCCTGGCTCAGGTCTATCGTGAATTGGGTGATGTACCTGCTGACCTCGACAACGCCCAGGATCTGAAAAACTTCTTTAATCTGGTTCAGCAACTGAATGCACGTGACCTGCTGCTGGCTTACCATGACCGTTCAGATGGTGGCGTCATGGTGACGCTGGCGGAAATGGCCTTTGCCGGTCACTGCGGGCTGGATATTGATCTGGCAGAACTGTTACACCCGGAAACCAATGCCGTAGACGTTCTGTACAACGAAGAACCAGGTGCAGTGCTGCAGATTCCCCGCACTCAGTTGAATCTGGTATTGAGCCTCATTGAGGAACATGGTTTGTCCGATTGTACCAGTGTGATTGGTCAGCCCACTGATGGTGAGCAGATTCGGGTCTTTAACAACGGTCGACTGTTGCAGGAACGTGATCGTGCTGCCTGTCAGCAA
The DNA here is from genome assembly GCF_001758195.1 of Pseudohongiella acticola. Taxonomy (NCBI): domain Bacteria; kingdom Pseudomonadati; phylum Pseudomonadota; class Gammaproteobacteria; order Pseudomonadales; family Pseudohongiellaceae; genus Pseudohongiella; species Pseudohongiella acticola. The sequence continues at coordinate 641,430 of NZ_MASR01000001.1, read as the reverse complement.
TTATGGGCACTGACCAGTTATGAACTCCAGATGCTGCGCGACAACCCGGAAACAGCAGAGCAGGAATTCGAGCGATTACAGGACAAAGCCGACCCGGGTCTGCAGGCGCGGCTGAGTTATGACATCAATCAGGACATTGCTGCGCCATTCATCAACACGGGCGTGCGCCCCTCGGTAGCGGTGCTGCGTGAGCAGGGTGTCAATGGTCATGTGGAAATGGCAGCGGCATTTGACCGGGCCGGCTTCCGTGCCGTTGACGTACATATGAGTGATATCCTGGCCGGTTCTGTGGATCTGGCAACGTTCAATGTTCTGGCCGCATGCGGTGGATTCTCTTACGGCGACGTTCTCGGCGCCGGCGGCGGCTGGGCCAAATCAGTTTTGTTTAACGAGCCGTTGCGACAGCAATTCGCTGCATTCTTTGAACGCCAGAATACGCTGTCGCTTGGCGTGTGCAACGGTTGCCAGATGATGTCTCTGTTGCATGACCTGATCCCGGGTGCTGATCACTGGCCCCGCTTTGAGCGCAATCGCTCGGAACAGTTTGAAGCCCGGGTCAGCTTGCTGACAGTGCCTGAGTCCCCGTCAGCCTTCCTGCAGGGTATGAAGGGGTCACTGTTCCCGGTGGCAGTTGCACATGGGGAAGGGCGGGCCCGCTTTGTTGGCAGCAGTGATCAGCTGCAGCTGAAGGCCTCTGCGGGTATCGCCTTGCAATATGCGGATAATGGCGGCGCCGTGACTGAGCACTATCCGGAGAACCCCAATGGCTCTCCTGCCGGTATTGCCGGCGTGTGCAGCAAGGATGGACGCGTCACCATCATGATGCCGCACCCGGAGCGGGTATTCCGCACGGTGCAGAATTCCTGGCACCCTGATGACTGGAAAGAGGACGCACCAACATTGCGAATGTTCCGTAACGCGAGGGCGTGGCTCAAGTAGACGGACAGTGCAGAAGCGCAGCGCAGAAGAGCAAATCAGACAGTCCACAGGATCATCAGGAGGCAGCAATTGTATAAGCTCTGTTTTTTTGTCCCCGAAGATCACCTGGAAGCGGTCAAAGACGCCATCTTTGAAGCGGGTGCTGGCCGCATTGGCGATTACGACCGATGTTGCTGGCAAACAGCCGGCCAGGGGCAGTTTCGTCCCCTGGCCGGCGCCTCTCCCTTTGTTGGCCAACACGAGACACTGACCCGGGTAACAGAATTCAAAGTGGAGCTGGTGTGCGATGAGGCACATATCCGTTCTGCGGTCGCCGCACTCAAACTTGCGCATCCTTTCGAAGAACCTGCCTACGATGTGATCTTGCTCTCAGATTTTTGAATAAGAATGTGAGTAAAATACTGAAAGCATTCAGCGCTCAAATGTGAGGGTTTATCGATAAGCTCTCGTCTCGGACACAAGTTGTGTCGTTTGGAAAAAACATTTGCATTAGTATCGGTTTCCAGTAATCGCGTGGCTCGGATCATACGCATTGCTATCAAGGAAAAGACAGCGGCAGCAAAGCCGTTGATAAGATACAGCGCGAGTGTCAGGCAGAATCAGGGACAAGCAGGCAAGGACAGCATTTGTGCATTTGATGCATGATGCCAGGGACGGAGCAGGACGCATTGGCCCGGCATGGATGCCGTGGCCATCTGCCAATCGCCATCCAATCATCATCCAGCCGGTAACAAACGAGCAATCAGGCATCGGGCACGCATTCAGACCGGGCGGCTCAGTGGCTTTCGCTGATCAGCGTGATTTCCGCTTTTCTGTCAGGTGAATAGCGTACATCGTACATGCGTACCGGGTAGTGCTGTTTTCTGCGATCTTCAAAATACTGTTGCAGGGTAGACTTTACGACGGCGAATGCAATGTCGTCCCACGGTACATCTTCTTCAGAAAACAGTTCTACTTCCAGACTTTCAATGCCCGCGCTGAACTCGCTACTGGCCAATTCGCCTTTGAAGAACAGGTAGACCTGGTTGATATTGGGCAGGTTGAACAGTGTGTACAGGCTGTCTTCGGTCAGGTTGAGTTCGGCACCGGCTTCCTCGCGAGTTTCCCGAATCGCGCCTTCCAGCGTGGTTTCACCATTCTCCATAAAGCCCGCTGGCAGTGTCCACAGACCCTTGCGTGGCTCAATGGCGCGACGGCAAAGCAGGACTTTGTCGCCGCTAATGGGCAGGGTGCCAACAATGTTGTTGGGGTTCTGGTAGAAAACGACGTCGCAGCTCAGACAGCAATAACGCAATTTGTCGTCACCGGGAGGTATATGGTGAGTTACCTGGCCGGCACAATAGTGGCAAAATTTCATGCAGTCTCTGTAGTTGAAGGTTGCCGCCTGGCTATTTGTATTTCCAGAGGCAGTGATAGCTGCAGTATCTGCAAACACTCGCTGAATTGCAGTTGATGCAGGTCGATGCCTTAGTGCGGTTTTGACGATTTTACACGCTGTCGGCGGCGTGAATCCATATTCAGGATATCAGCCTTGGGGCGGCCCTGTCGCGCATTAACTTCGTCCAGAGGGTGATGCAGACAGTGGTTCAGGCGGGCAAAGGAGTCATGCATCATATCGGATAAACGTAAACAGCGGGCCGTGGGGTTGCTGGCCCGCCGTAATTCCATGTCGATGCGGAACTGCAGCCCCTCCAGTCGCTGCCGAGCGCTATCGGGGGCGGATTGCAGGATATTACGGGTTAGTCGGCGGCGCAGTTTCTCCAGTGCTTCGGGGTTATCCCGATGCATGGCAAGCAGGGTATCGAAGTCAGGTAAATCGCCCATAAGCGGTTAAATCCTGTTGATTTCACAATGTAACCTGAACTGCTTGGATGTCATGAACGCTTCCACGTCCTGCAATTTTTTTTCTGCGGCGCGAAGAGCATTACCGCATGTTTCAATATCCAGACCATTATCGAGTTCTTCTTCGTCGTCAATGGGTCTGTCATTCTGGCCGTTCTGTCTGCTCTGCCGACGCTTACTGTAGCTGCGTCTTCCCGTTACTTTACGGCCTTTGGGTTCCTTGTCAAGCACGATCCAGAAAATTACATAGCCCCACAACGTCACGCCACCCAGTATAAACAGCGACAGGAACGTCACCAGTCTGACCAGAAAGGTGCTGATGCCCAGGTAGTTGGCGACACCTGCGCAGACACCCGCGATGCGTGCGTTGCTGCGACTGCGATGCAGAGGCCTTTTCAGATCGAAGCGAGGCGTCTGCGGTTCGGTTTCGCCTTCGTCAAAGCCGGTCTCCGCAGCATCCAGGTCAGCCTCGGCTGACGCCTGTTTACGGCTTTTCTCCGAGAATCCCGACATTCTGGCTTTACCGCCCATGGCGGCTTTGATGCGTGCCGGCCGCTCTTCGTCGTCGAGCAGCCAATACATGACGAAGTAGGCAATAATCAGGAACGGTGACGCCAGGCAGGCGACACAGTAGATAACCCTGACCAGTGCTGACGGTACTTCAAGATAACGGGCAAAGCCGCCACAGACACCCAGCACCTTCCGGTTTTCCCGGTCCAGTGTCAGTGGTGCCCGGGTGCTGCGATAGGCTGTATCGCCTTCAGTGTTGTTGCTCATGATGTTCCCTCCAGCCAGGCACTTCGGCGTCCAGAATTGACTCTAGTGTATCAATTCGCTGGCTCATACTGTTGGCCAGAGCGCTGAGCTGGCCCAGGTTATAGGCCTGTTCCGCCGCGGGCAGTTTTTTCTCCTTGCGGCGGTACAGCAAGGCAACCCAGATCGTCACGAATGTGCCGCCTACGGCGACCAGCGCGATGACAAATTCAAAGAATTCCATGGGCCTTGTCCTTTGGTTACTTATTGAGTTTAGCTTTGATGCTTTCCAGTTCCTGGTCGATCTTTTCCTGATTGGCCAGTTCCTCGAACTCATCCTGGAGGCCGCGCTGCTTGATATTCAGACTGTCTACCTGTCCTTCCATCTGATCAATTTTGCGCTCGTAATATTCAAATTTGTTCATCGCATTGTCAATACTGTAGTTATGCAGCTTCTGATTGACGTCAACACGAGATTGGGCGGCCGTTGTGCGCATCAGCAGTGTTTTCTGGCGTGCGCGGGCATCGGTCAGCTTGGCTTGCAGTTGCTCGATTTCATGGCTGAGCTTGTCAACTGTCTCATCCAGCTTGGCCAATTCATCTTCCAGCATCTGAATTGTGGTCAGGACACTGGATTTCTCAATCAACGCAGCCCGCGCCAGATCTTCGCGCTCTTTCTTCAACGCCAGCTCTGCTTTTTCTTCCCAGTCTGCAGCCTGGCGGCCCAGCTGTTCAATGCGGCGATTAACGGTTTTTTTCTCAGCGATCACCTTGGCGGTGCTGCTGCGAACTTCAACCAGTGTCTCCTCCATTTCCTGAATCATCATACGAATCATTTTTTCCGGATCTTCGGCCTTGTCCAGAATGGCGCTGATATTGGAGTTAATGATGTCGCTTAATCGTGAGAAGATACCCATGTTTATTACCTCAAAAATTGGCGTTAGTGGATCGGGTCCAAGCAGAAGGAGCAGGAACTGTGCCAATACTTGAAATTCGCGATAAAGCTTTGAATAGAAAGCATATAAATTAGCTGTCCGGTTTTTATGACTTTTGGCGCATGGCTGTTTGGGTTAATAAGTGGTATTTTTCGCGACATATTGGTTTAAGGTCTTTGCTGAGAAAATATATGCCATCGGAAGTGTCACTGCCCCGTATGATAGGAGAGTCCGCCAGTTTTCTCGAGATGCAGGAACACGTCTCTCAGGTGGCGCCTCTTAACAAACCCGTTCTGATTGTGGGTGAACGGGGTACCGGTAAAGAGCTTATCGCATCGCGACTGCATTATCTGTCATCGCGGTGGCAGAACAATTTCCTGAAAATAAACTGTGCCGCGCTCAGTGATGCTTTGCTGGAAGCGCAGTTGTTTGGACACGAAGCGGGCGCATTCACCGGCGCCACAGGGCAACGCAAGGGTCTGTTCGAGCGTGCTGATGGCGGCACGCTGTTCCTGGATGAGCTGGCCAATACGGCCATGCCCGTGCAGGAGAAAATACTGCGGGTGATTGAATATGGTGAGTTCGAGCGGTTGGGGGGCAATCAGACCCTGAAAGTTGACGTGCGCCTGGTAGCGGCGACCAATGAGGACCTGCCAGCGCTTGGCCGCGCCGGAAAGTTTCGCGAGGATCTGATCGACAGACTGGCGTTTGACGTGGTGACGCTGCCACCGCTGCGCGCCCGCAAAGACGACATATTGGTACTGGCCGAACATTTTGCCATCAGTATGGTTAAAGAGATGGATGAGGATTTTTTTGCCGGTTTCTCTGATGCCGTCCAACGTCAGTTACTCAGCTACAGCTGGCCGGGCAATATCCGGGAGCTCAAGAATGTCATCGAGAGAGCGGTTTACCAGCATCCCAACAAAACCGTATCCCGGCTGGTGTTCAACCCTTTTGAGTCGCCTTACCGTCCTTCTGTGTCACCGGTTCGCGAGACTGTTGAGACCACTGCGGTGTCGACAAGCGAAGACTCTGTGCCGGCCGAACGAGTGTCAGGTGAGGACAAAGCTGTCGTTGACTGGGATGGCGAGTCACTGGATTTTCGTCAGCATATTCAGGATTACGAAACTGATCTGCTGCGCAAGGCGCTGGAGCATTGTCAGTTTAACCAGCGCAAAACAGCAACGCACCTGAATCTGAGTTATCACCAGTTGCGGGGTTATTTGCGCAAATACGATTTATTGTCCTGATCGGCGCTGTCGACACGCCGGAGAGCATGCGATTTATGGATTTCCAGTTTCCCCCTATTAACTATCTTTATCTGGTCGCGGGCCTGATGGCGTGTGCGCTGGGCACCTTCAGCCTGAACCAGGCGCACACTCGCAGTGGCAAGCTCTGGGTGGCGGTGATGGCCAGCTTCGTCATCTGGACGTTTGGCGAACTGATCGCCAATGTTGGCACCACGCAGGCCTGGCAGCTTGGCTTTCAGCGCCTGGTGTATGTGGGTGTGATCAGCGCAACAACCACCTGGTTCTTCTTTGCCATCAGTTTTGCCGGTTTTGATCGATGGCTGTGCGGGCGTCTGTTGCTGGTATTTATGGTCGTCCCAGCCAGCTCGATCACCCTGGTCATGACTCTGGATCAGCACCAGTTGCTGTACACCAGCGCTGTGCTGGTCGAACGCAATGGTTTTGTCCTGCTGGATCTGGAATATGGAATTGGCTTCTGGCTGCATCTGTTCAGCGCCCACCTGTTTACACTGGGTGGCTCACTGTTGCTGCTCAATACCAGCATGAAACAGCCACAGGTTTATCGCATTCAATCCTTGCTGATTGCTGTTGCCGCATTGATACCGGTGGTTCCCAATATGATGTACGTGGCGGGTATCGAATTGGCTGGCGGTTTTGATCCGACTTCCCTGTTTTTTGTCATCAGCGCGATCCTGGTAACTATTGCCACGCACCAGTATCATTTCCTGTCGCTAACACCCGTCGCCCGGGACCGGGTGTTTGATCACATCAATATTGCCGTGGTGGTGGCAAATGAGCAGCATCAGATCTCCGACGTAAACCCCGCCTTTGTTGATATGACCGGGGAAAGTCTGTCACGGGTAGGGGGGCAGCCCGTCGTAGACGTCTTGCAGAAATATTTTACGGGTGTCGATGCATCAGTGGTCGACAGTGGCTGGCAGGGTCGTATGACCACGTTAAGCGGTAACCGTCACTACGATGTCAGCATCATGCCAATTCTTGGCAATAGCCATAAACGCATGGGTTACCTGATCCTGTTTAATGATGTGACGCAGGTGCAGAGAGCGCTGGACGAGATCAGCCGTCTGGCCGGTGACGCTGACAGTGATCGGGATGATATTTGATGACATTGGGACCAGGGGCGGGGCCAGCGTCTGCAGCGAGCGCGGTTATGGCTGTGGCAGAGCCACTGACACCGCTTGAGCTGCCTTTGACGCAGATTGATGTCTGGCTGGTGCCGGCCACGGATGATGTGACCGCCATGGAAAAAATCGCCGGGCACTGGCTTAGCGCTGCCGAATGGGAACGTCTGCAAAGTCGACGCCTGCCCAAAGGCCATGCCATGTTTCTGCTTACCCGGGCCGTGCTCAGGCGATTGCTGTCAGTCTATCAGGCAGGTGTTGAACCTGGGCAGTGGCAGTTGGGGCGAAGTGCCGAAGGTCGGCCCTGTGTGCTCGGACCGTTGCCGGCGCCGGTGTTTAATCTGTCGCACACGGATGACATGCTGGTACTGGCATTTGCTGCGCTCGATCAGGTGGGCGTGGATATCGAAGCTCTGGACAGACCGCTGGAGGCGGCTGCACTGGCAAGACGATTTTTCTCCGATTCAGAGTTTAATGCGTTGCAGGCACTGCCGCCGCCACAGCAACAGGATCGCTTTCTGCGCTTGTGGACATTGAAGGAAGCCTGTGTCAAAGCTAATGGTCAGGGGTTGGCGCGTGCCTTACGGAATTTTGAATTCGGATTTGAACCCGCATTGGTGTTCTACCCGGCGCCTCATGAAGCACCACCGCATCATTACTGGCGCCTGTGGTCGCTCACTGTGGCAGGATTGCGGGTTGCACTTGCGCTGCGTGCGGATAACAATCCGGGCGCGCCTGAGCTGTGCGTGCGCCAGCTATTATGGCCAGACCAGGTCAGTATTATTAGCTGCACTCCCGACTACCAGTGCGGCACCTGATCAACCGTCGGCATCGTCAGTGTCGATAAGTTCCTGCGCACGCCACATGCGTACTGTCTTGATCAAATTGTCTTTTACCTGGATGATTTCCACATAGTAATTGCCAACCTGAATACCCGTGGCTGATTCAGGAATGGATTCCAGTGCCTCCACCAGCAGGCCATTCAGGGTTTTCGCATTCTCCGAATCCAGGTCCCAGTCCAGTGTGCGATTAATGTCACGCAGCGTAGCGGTGCCATCAATCAGGAAACTGCCATCAGTCTGGGGATGAATGTCGCGACTGTTGTCAGCCATGTCGGTGGTGAATTCGCCGACTATTTCTTCCAGGATATCTTCCAGTGTGACAATGCCTTTGATGACGCCGTACTCATCAACAACAAATGCAAGGCGCTTACGGCTGGACTGGAAATTGAACAGCTGGGTGTGCAGGGGTGTGCTTTCCGGAATGAAATAGGGTTCGTCGGCTTCATTGAGAAAGTCGTCGCGCTCAAGATCTGTGCTGCGCAGGAAACGGCCCAGGCTGCGCATGTGCAACACGCCGACAATGTTGTCGATCTCTTTTCGGTAGATCGGGATGCGCGTGTGCTGGCTATTGCTGATGGTATCCAGTATGACGGAGACATCACTCTCAATATCGATGCCGATGATTTCGCTGCGGGGAACCAGGATATCGTTGACCGTCACTTTTTCCAGGTCGAGGATGTTCAGCAGCATTCCCTGACCCTGTTTTGGAATCATCTGTGCCGATTCGTGTACAACGGTTCGCAGTTCCTCCGGGCTCAGTTGATGATCCGGTGATGCTTCCGGTTTGATGCCCAGTGTCCGGATCAACACATGTGACACGCGGTTGGCCATCCATACCAGCGGATAGAGCAACTTGAGTAACACCATCAGCAGCAGGCTGGAGGGATAGGCAATACGCTCCGGGTGAAGTGCAGCAATGGTCTTGGGTGTTATTTCGGCGAAAATAAGAATGACCAGCGTCAACAACACGGTGGTCAGTACGGTTTCCGGATTGCCGAATACCTGGATGGCAATGGTGGTGGCAATTGAGGCCGAAAGCAGATTGACGAAGTTGTTGCCGATCAGGATAACACCCAGTAACTTGTCTGGCGCTTCCAGTAGTTTACTCACGCGCAGGGCACCGGCATGCTTCTGGCGTGCGAGATGCTTAAGTCGGTAACGGTTCAGGCTCATCATGCTCGTTTCAGAGCTGGAGAAATAGGCCGAAGCGATGACCAGAAAGACCAGGAGTCCGGTTAAAAAAGGGACGGGCGACGATTCAGCGTCCATCAGGACGGTGACCTCCTTGAAATACGAGTGGGTGTGAAAAGGCCATGACAGTCATGGCCGCGTGCTTACAGGATGAATTCCAACACAAATTTGGAGCCGTAAAAACCCAGCAACAGGCAAACGAAGCCACCCAGCGTGCCGCGAATGGCAGTATTGCCACGCCAGCCCAATTGATGACGCCCCCATAACAATACGGCAAAAACTACCCAGGCCAGTACCGAGAAAAACATTTTATGCGGCAATCCCTGTGCACTGAGATCGTCAACGAATACAAAGCCAGCAATGATACCCAGGCTGAGCAGGCCCTGTGCGACCCAGATCAGTTCGAACAGCAGTCGCTCCATGTCCTCAAGCGGAGGGAAGCGTTTGATTACGCTGGCAACATGTTTGTGGCGCAGCTGGTAGTTCTGAAAAGCCAGAAATGCAGCCTGCACGGCCGCCAGTGTAAACAGGCTATAGGCGACTATTGACAGCAGAATGTGACCTGCGATGCCAGCATCGATCTGTTGGGCCGGATAATCACTCTCCAGTGTCAGAGACAGGATGATGATCAGCGCCGCCAGGGGGAATACGCCCAGTATAAGATTGCCAATAGGGCGCCGTGCGCTGCTGATGATGGCCAGCAGGGAGATGACAACAAATATCAGGGTGCTGATTTCGACGACGCCGAAATGATAACCAATATCGCGGGAAATCAGTGTCCAGGCGCTTAGCGCGTGAGCGACGGTCGCCAGTATCCCGGTCGCCAGCACGATTCCCCGGGTTTTAATGCGCGCTGTTCTGGCTTTGATCGCCTGTCCCTGGAACATGAGGCTGATAAGGTACAGCGCGACGGCAACAAGTCCTGACAGCGTCGTGATTGACATGGGTTTTCTGCTTGGCTCCTGGAATGGTCTGCGTTAACGGGCAAAGTGTCGCACACCTGATGCATGCGTTGTAGTGTTTTTTCCGGAGCTGCGCATGCTACCGTGCGAGTGCTGGCTATTGTAGCTGTGTGTCATCAGGGTGATAATAGCGGGTTTTACAGTTGCCAACCGGTTTGCTTGCCAGCAGACCGTGACCAAGCAGAGGCATATTACAGATGTTTGACAGCTTAACCGAACGGCTCTCCGGGGCGCTCCGCAAAATAAGCGGCAAAGCGACTCTGACCGAGAACAATATTGAAGAAGCGTTGCGTGAGGTTCGCCGGGCCTTGCTTGAAGCCGATGTTGCGTTGCCCGTGGTCAAGGATTTCATTGACCGGGTCAAGCTGCGTGCCGTAGGCCAGGAAGTATCGCAAAGCCTTAGTCCCGGCCAGGCATTTATCAAGATTGTGCAGGCCGAGCTGGAAGCGGTCATGGGGTCAGCCAATGAAGAGCTGAACCTGAATGCGCAACCACCGGCGGTGGTTTTGATGGCCGGTCTGCAGGGCGCGGGTAAGACTACCACGGTCGCCAAACTGGCGCGCTGGTTGAAGGATTCCCGCAAAAAATCTGTCATGGTAGTCAGCGCCGACGTTTATCGTCCGGCCGCGATCAAGCAGCTGGAGACGCTGGCGGGCGACGTCGGTGCCAAATTCTTTGCCTCGGATGTGTCACAGAAACCCCAGGACATCGTGCAGGCGGCTGTCAAAGAAGCGCGCAAGAGTTTTGTCGACGTCCTGCTGGTCGATACTGCCGGTCGTCTGGCTGTTGATGCGGAAATGATGACCGAGATTGGTGATCTGCACCGCTTGCTGAACCCGATAGAGACCCTGTTTGTGGTGGATGCCATGACGGGTCAGGATGCGGCCGCTACGGCGCGAGCCTTTAACGATGCGCTGCCCCTGACCGGTGTGGTTCTGACCAAGGCTGACGGTGATGCGCGCGGTGGTGCTGCGCTCTCGGTTCGCCATATTACCGGCAAACCCATCAAGTTTATCGGTATGGGTGAAAAAACCGATGCCCTGGAGCCCTTCTACCCTGATCGGATTGCATCCCGTATTTTGGGCATGGGCGACATGCTGTCCCTGATTGAAGAGGCCGAGCGCAAGGTAGATAAAGACAAGGCCGCCAGACTGGCTGGCAAGTTCCAGAAAGGCAAAGGTTTTGATCTTGAAGACTTCCGCGAACAGCTGCAGCAGATGAAGAGCATGGGCGGCATGGCCAGTATCATGGACAAGATGCCTGGCATGGGTGCATTGCCGCCAGGTGCGGCCGCCAAGGTCAACGACGGTCAATTCGGACGTATGGAAGCCATCATCAATTCCATGACGCCGCGTGAACGGCGCAATCCAGACATGTTGAATGGCTCGCGCAAGCGGCGTATCTGTCAGGGCTCAGGTACCCAGATTCAGGATCTTAACCGCCTGATGAAGCAGCACAAACAAATGCAGAAAATGATGAAAAAAATGAAAGGCGGCGGCATGGCCAATATGATGCGCGGTCTTGGTGGTATGCGTGGCCCGGGTGGCTTTCCCGGTGCTGGCGGTCCACCCGGATTCTGAGGCCTGTAATGACGCCCTGCCAGCCTTGTTGCGCTCTGCTGGCGGGCTAGCGGCAAAATGGAAGTTCAGGTTGGCAGGAAAATCGGTAAATTTAGCGGTGTTTCAGTAAAAAACCTGTAAACATTCCTTCCCACAAGCGGTCAATTCGCTTAGAATACCGCACTTTTTCCGGCACTGTGTCGGGAATACTCTGTTTTCGTACGAAGCTAACATTAGGAAAGTAGTCTATGGTCACAATCCGACTGGCTCGCGGCGGCGCCAAGAAAAAGCCTTTTTACCACATCACCGTTACCGATTCACGCAACGCACGTGATGGCCGATTCATCGAGCGAGTAGGGTTCTTTAACCCACTGGCGCGTGGTGCTGAAGAGCGTCTGCGAATCGATCTGGATCGTATCGGTTACTGGTCTGGCCAGGGCGCACAGCCCAGCGAGCGCGTTGCCAAGCTGATCAGCGAAGCCGCTCAGGCTGCCAGCACCCAGGCCTGAGCATTAGCTTGAAGAGGCGATGTCGTTGAAGAAGTCAGGCATCCGACTGGGCCGCGTGGCATCGCCCTTTGGTGTTAAAGGCTGGGTGAAGCTGGTTTCGTTTACCCAGCCCAGAGATAACATTTTTGGTTACAAACACTTTTTTGCCATCCGTGAGGGTGTCGAAATTGAACTGGAAATGGACGCCGGCAAGCCGCAGGGTAAAGGTCTTATCGCCCACTTTGTCGGGTTTGATACACCCGAAGCTGTGCGCGAACTGACCGGGCTGGAGTTGAGTGTGTCGTCTGATGCGCTGCCCGAACTGGGGGCTGATGACTATTACTGGCATCAGTTGATAGGTCTGCAGGTGGTCAATCGCGACGGCGTGAATCTGGGGCGGGTGGAAAGCCTGTTCGAGACCGGTGCCAATGATGTCATGGTGGTAGCGCCGGACAGCAGCAGTGTTGATGATAACCAGCGCCTGATCCCATGGCTTCCGGATCAGGTTGTAGTAGAGGTAAATCTGGCAGGCGATCGCATACTGGTCGATTGGGAGCCGGACTATCTCATATGAAAAGGGCTGCCCTGTTGGCAACCCTGATTTGAAGGAAACGCACGGAGACGCGCACATGCAGGTTGGCATTGTTACGCTGTTTCCCGAGATGTTTGCGGCGGTGACACAATATGGTGTCACTGGTCGGGCCTGTCGTAACGGCTTGATGCAGGTGTCGTGTCACAGTCCTCGTGACTTTGCCACTGACCGGCATCGCACCGTTGACGACAAGCCTTTTGGTGGCGGCGCCGGCATGCTGATGAAGACCGGCCCATTGTGTGCGGCGATTGAGCAGGCCAAGGCCTGGCAGTCGGCAAGGCCCACGGTGATTTACCTGTCCCCGCAAGGGCGCAGACTGGATCAGACCGGGGTCACTGAGCTGGCAGCACGAAGCAACCTGGTATTGGTTTGCGGGCGTTATCAGGGTATCGATGAGCGCGTACTGCAGACCGAGATTGATGAGGAATGGTCTGTTGGGGACTATGTCCTGAGTGGCGGCGAGTTACCTGCGATGGTAATGCTGGATGCGATTATCCGCTACCAACCCGGTGCACTGGGGCATGAGGATTCAGCCGGGCTGGACTCATTTGCGCCATTGCCGCAGGAGCCGGGGGTGCAAAGTGAAAGTATTAGTTTGCTGGATTGCCCACGTTATACACGACCGCAGGATTTTGCGGGAATGCCGGTACCTCAGGTACTGGTCGGTGGCAACCACGAACAGATCAGGCGCTGGCAATTAAAGCAGCGACTGGGCAGGACATGGCTTAAGCGGCCTGACATGATTGAGCAACAGCTTAATCAGGAACAACAGGCATTGTTAAACGAATTTATTAGTGAATACGGTACCTCAGCTGACTGAAGACCGCCCAGGGCGGAAGGCAACAGGCTTGAGGGGTATCAATAACCGGGAGTACGGCAATGAGCAACAGCAAAATTATCGACATGATTGAAAAAGAACAGATGGGTAAGGAGATGCCGGCATTTTCACCGGGTGATACCGTTGTTGTTCAGGTAAAGATCAAAGAGGGTGACCGCGAGCGTCTGCAGGCATACGAAGGCGTGGTTATTGGCGTCCGCAACCGTGGTCTGAACTCTGCATTTACTGTTCGTAAAATCTCTCACGGTGTCGGCGTTGAGCGTACTTTCCAGACCTACAGCCCGCTGATCGACAGCGTGACCCTGAAACGTCGTGGTGACGTACGTCAGGCCAAGCTGTACTACCTGCGTGAACGTTCAGGCCGTTCTGCCCGTATCGCCGAGAAGCTGGACAAAAAAGTCAGCTGATCTCGTTGGTGTGGCAGCCTTTCCAGAGCTGCCGTGCAGGCGAAACCAGAGCAGTTCAAAAAAAAGGGGAGCATTTGCGCCCCTTTTTTTTTGCCCGCACACGCGCATTTTTCAACATTTGGATGTGTTTAAGCCTTGCCAGTGCCGGAATGTCGATCCGGAAGTTTCTTGTCAACAGCCGGTCATGGTAAAGTCTTGCTGGCTGGCAGGGCCATCGTTAACGCATAGCGGAGTAACACAGTTATGAACATGAAAATCGTCCGTTGGAGACTGGTGCAACTCACGTTGCTGATGAGTATTGTCGTCACGGGTGTGGTGCTGGCACAAAACGAACCCTGGCAAGACACTCTGCGTGAAACCATCAACACCAGCCTGGGCGCCGCGTCGCAGGGCCAACTGCGTGTGGAAAGCATGAAAGAAACGCCGATGGCCGACGTGGTCGAGGTCATCCTCAGTTCCGGCGAGATCCTGTTCAGTGACAAAAGCGGTCGTTTCATGATCGCGGGCGAGATGTATATGACCCGCCCTGAAGGTCTGGTCAACCTGACTGCTGAAACCCGCAAGGATCAGGTTCGTCAGCTGCTCGCGGGTGTGCCCGAAGATCAAATGGTGATTTTTGAACCCGAGGGTGAAACCATGGCCACCATCAGTGTGTTTACTGACGTGGACTGCACCTATTGCCGTCGTCTGCATCATGATGTCGAGGCAATCAACGCCAATGGCATTCGTGTGCGTTATCTTGCTTATCCGCGCGGCGGCCTTGAGTCAACGGCCTATCCCAAGATGATTTCAGTGTGGTGTTCTGATGATCGGAATCGCGCCATCACGCAAGCCAAGAACGGTCAGAATCTGCCCGAACGCGATTGCCAGAATCCGGTGTTGAATCACCACAGCCTGGGCAACCGCATTGGCATCACTGGCACGCCGGCTATTGTGTTGCCTGACGGCACGCTGATACCGGGATATATGGATACGGAGCGCTTGACCGCAGCCGTACTGGGACAATAATTACCGGCATTTCAAATCAACATTTAATTACTGCGCATGCCAATGTGCAGAGTACAGCTAGTGTGAGGCACATGTGAGTCAGGATCGAAACAAACAGACGTTACGTATTGGTATTTGTGGTCTGGGTACTGTCGGTGGCGGCACCTATCATCTGTTAAACAGTAAAAAAACTGAAATCACCCGCCGCGTAGGCATGGACCTGGACATTGTGCATGTCGCTACCCGGCATCCGGCGCCGGAGTTGGCGAAAAGTGGCATCCGCGTCAGCACCAATGTGTTTGATGTAGCCAATGATCCTGAGGTCGATATTCTGGTGGAATTGATCGGCGGCTATGAGCCGGCACTGGAATTGGTGTTATTGGCCATCGCCAATGGCAAAAATGTGGTCACTGCCAACAAAGCTCTGATTGCGGTTCATGGCAATACCATTTTTGAAGCGGCGCGCAAAAAAGGTGTTGTTGTGTCATACGAAAGCGCAGTGGCTGGCGGCATACCCATCATCAAGGCGTTGCGCGAAGGTCTGGCTGCCAACTCGATTCAATGGCTGGCCGGCATCATCAATGGCACCAGCAATTATATTCTGACCGAGATGGGTGAGAACAACCGCGACTTTCCCGATGTGCTCAAGGAAGCACAGCAACTGGGTTATGCTGAAGCTGATCCCACCTTTGATGTTGAAGGTATCGACGCTGCTCACAAACTTGCGATTCTGGCCTCCAATGCCTTTGGTATTGCTCTGCAGTTCGAGCGTGTTTTCACCGAAGGTATCAGCCATATCACGACCGGCGATATTGCTTACGCTGAAGAGCTGGGCTACCGAATTAAACACCTGGGGATTACGCGGGTAACCGAGCTGGGCATTGAGCTGCGCGTTCATCCTACCCTGGTTTCGGAACAGGCTTTGATCGCCAATGTTAACGGCGTCATGAACGCTGTTGTTGTCAAAGGTGATTCAGCAGGCAGCACGCTGTACTACGGGGCCGGCGCTGGTGCCGAAGCCACAGCATCGTCCGTGGTGGCTGACATTATCGACATTGCACGAGCAGGCCGTGATGAAACCCAGGGGGCCAGTATTCCGCCGCTGGCGTTTACTGCCCTGCGTAACGACCTCAAAATTCTGGATATCACGGAAATTGAGTCCGAGTATTATCTGCGGATTTCCGCCCGTGACCGTGTCGGCGTGTTTGCCAAAATATCTCAGGTGCTGACGCACTACGGCATCAATATTGAGGCGGTCATTCAAAAAGAGCCGCATGGCAGTGATCTTGAAAAAGGTATCGTGCCCATTGTGCTGCTGACCAGTCGCATCAATGAAGCGGCCATGGATGTTGCCATCGCCGCACTTGAAGCGCTGGAAGAAGTAGACGGGCAAATCATGCGTATCCGCGTGGAACAGTTTGACGGCGAGAATGGTTGAGGTCGGGCGATGAAATATATCAGTACACGCGGCAAGGCACCGGCCTGTAACTTCGAGCAGGTATTGTTGACTGGGCTGGCACCCGATGGCGGGCTCTACGTACCTGAGTCCTTGCCCCGGTTCTCGGAAAGTGAGATTGCGTCCTGGGCGGGTCTGCCTTACGACCAGTTGGCATTCAGGGTTATTAAACCGTTTATTGATGGTGAAATTCCCGACGACGTGTTGCAACGCATTCTCAGCGAAAGTTACCAGACATTCACCCATAAAGCCGTGGCACCCTTGCGCCAACTGGATGCCAATGAATGGGTGCTGGAACTGTACTGTGGCCCGACGCTGGCGTTCAAGGATTTTGCCCTGCAGTTACTGGGCCGTCTGCTGGACTACGTATTAACCCGGGACAACAAAAAAGTTGCGGTACTGGGGGCAACCTCTGGTGATACCGGCTCTGCTGCGCTGGAAGGCTGTCGGCATTGCGAAAACATTGACCTGTTTATTCTGCATCCCTACCAGCGCGTGTCAGAGGTGCAGCGCCGTCAGATGACAACCATTGCTGGCGACAATGTGCACAACATCGCCGTGCGCGGCAACTTTGATGACTGCCAACGCATTGTTAAAGCCGCCTTTGGTGATCAGTCTTTCCTGCCATCGGATCGACAACTGGTGGCAGTGAACTCCATTAACTGGGCCAGAATCATGGCTCAGATCGTTTATTATTTCTATGCGTCCCTGAACCTGGGCGGCCCCCTGCGCCCGGTATCATTTTCAGTGCCGACAGGAAACTTCGGTGACATCTATGCGGGTTACCTGGCACGCTCAATGGGCTTGCCGGTGAATCAACTGATCATTGCTACCAACCGCAATGACATCCTGCATCGCCTGATCAGCGACAATGAATATTCACTGGGTTCGCTTGAGCACACACTGTCTCCAAGCATGGATATCATGGTATCGAGCAATTTTGAGCGTTATCTGTTCGATCTGTTTGACCGTGATGCCGAGGCAGTGACCGAGTTTGTCACCGGTCTGGGTCATACCCCCCAGAAGCTCAAGCCCGACCAATGGCTGCGTGCCCGCGAGCTGTTCAGTAGTCTGGGCGTGGATGACGATACCACCTGCAAGGTGATTGGCCAGGTTTATGCCGACACCGAATTTCTGATTGATCCGCATACAGCGATTGGTGTTCATGCGGCGCGCGTGTGCAACAAGGATAGCAGTGTGCCGATGGTGACGCTGGCCACCGCACACCCGGTGAAATTTGCCGATGCAGTAGAAAAAGCCGGCTTGCAATACCCGGATTTGCCCGAGCACCTGCAGGACCTGCTTGAGCGGGATGAACGCTACGACGTGCTGGACAATGACATCACCGCGGTGACCGATTTCATGCAGTCCAGGTTGTGATCGGTATCGTTACTGACAGCGTTTTACGTCCATGCTGATTCAGCGTCGCCCGGCCCCGCCTGATGCTGCCCTGACTGCATTGATGGCGCCGGGCGGCGCTGCCCATCCTTTGCTCGCCCGTATCTTTGCCAGCCGCAATATCACTGACCCTGCCGACCTGATATTGGAACCTGCGGGACTGCTGCCACCCTCGACACTGAAGGGTTTGCAACCTGCTACCGAGCTTTTGTGGCAAACCCTGCAACAACAGGGGCGTATTCTGGTGGTGTCTGACTTTGATGCCGATGGCGCCACCAGTTGTGCTGTGGTGTTGCGGGCATTGCGCCTGATGGGTTTCAACAATCTTGATTTTATCGTACCTGACCGCTTTACCTATGGTTATGGCCTCAGCCCTGAGATCGTGCCCCTGGCCATCGCCCGTGACCCGCAGCTGATCATCACCGTAGACAATGGCATTTCCAGTCACGAAGGTGTTGCATTGGCCAAGGAGGCCGGTATTTCCGTACTGATCACAGACCATCATCTACCCGGTGCCACACTGCCCGCAGCTGACGCCATTGTGAATCCCAACCAGCCCGGATGTACCTTCGCCAGCAAAGCACTGGCCGGTGTTGGTGTGGTATTTTACCTGATGCTGGGGCTGCGTGCGCTGCTGCGCGACAAAGACTGGTTTGGCTCTCAGGGTATTGCCGAGCCACGTCTGGCCGACCTTCTCGATCTGGTCGCGCTGGGCACGGTTGCCGATGTGGTGCCACTGGACCGAAATAATCGTATCCTGGTCAGCGAGGGGTTACGGCGAATACGACAGGGCAGAGCCTGTGAAGGCATTCTGGCGCTGCTGAATCAGGGGCGACGACCTTATCACACCCTGGTCGCGGCCGATCTGGGATTCGCTGTGGGCCCGCGTCTGAATGCCGCCGGGCGCCTTGAAGACATGTCGCTGGGTATTGCCTGCCTGCTCAGTGACGATGCGCAATCGGCGCGACAACTGGCAGCCAGGCTGGATCGTATCAATGATGAACGCAAACGTATTGAAGGCGAGATGCGCGAGCAGGCAATGGCCGCGTTGAATACGATGCAGGCACAGTTGAATGATACCCGGGAGATGCCCGCCGCGCTGTGCCTGTATGATGCGCAATGGCATCAGGGCGTGGTTGGCATTCTGGCGTCACGGGTGAAAGAGCAGTTCCATCGGCCAGTCATTGTGTTTGCCGACGCCGACAGCAGTGGCGATGACTGCACCGAGGTCAAAGGCTCGGCGCGCTCTGTTCCCGGGCTCCACATCCGTGACCTGCTGGACCAGATTGCGGCTCAGCATCCGGGCCTGATCAGTCGTTTCGGCGGACACGCCATGGCCGCTGGATTGAGTCTGGACAAATCCAGGCTTGACGATTTTGAGGCGGCCTTCGTGAGTGCGGCCCGGCAGCTGCTGGATGCAGACGCGCTGCAAAAGCGTATGCTCACGGATGGCGCCATCGAAGCGCCGCAAATGCGGCTGGAGACTGCAGAAATGTTGCGTGAAGCCGGTCCCTGGGGGCAGGGCTTCCCGGAGCCGCTGTTTGACGGTGAGTTTGAGCTGGTCAGCCAACGTATTGTGGGAGAAAAGCACCTCAAAATGACGTTGTTGCCCTTGCACAGTCGCGATCTGCTGGATGCCATCGCGTTTAATATTGATACCAGCATCTGGCCGGATCAGGGCATTACCCGTGTACACCTGGTATACAAACTGGATGTAAATGAATTCAGAGGGCAGCGCCAGTTGCAGTTGCTGGTCGAGCATTTACAGCCCATCGTTTGACCTTATTGACAGTTTGTTACTTTTTATCACAATCAGGGCTGCCATCGGCGTGCATCAGGCGCTACAATCGGGCAACAACAAACTGAAAACACTAAAAAAATCATCACCCGTTCGGAGAGTTCACATGGTGCATACGGTTCACTGGCTACGACATCGTTCAGTTACGGAAGCAGGGCAGGGTTTGCCGTTGCTGCTGGCACTGTTGCTGGCGGTGGCGACTGTGCTGGCCGCCGGTGCTGTGCGCGCGCAGGAAAGTGGTCGCAGTGAAAGTGATGCCCCCCAGTATGTGAACGGTGTCTATCAGGGTGATGAGATTGATGTCGAGCTGATCGCTGAGTCACAGAATGCGGTCCCCGGTGAAACCCTGTGGACGGCAATCCGGCTGGATCCCACAGAAGGCTGGCATACCTACTCAAAATGGCCTGGCGACAGCGGCGACGCGACCTTTATTCGTAGCTGGAACTTGCCCGAAGGTGCGCGGGCAGGCGACATTCAGTGGCCTGTGCCTACCTGGCTGCCATTTCCCGGCAGTGACCTGGTGACATTCTCCTATAAAGGGCAAGTGCTGCTAATGGTCCCGGTTGAGGTGCCTGCAGATTATCAAGGCAGCGAATTTGCCATGACCGCCCATGTTGAGTGGCAGGTCTGTGATCTTATCTGTCTGATTGAGGATGCAGAGGTCAATCTGACTGTGCCGGTGTCGGCGGGTACTTTGGAGCCTAATGCCCAGTGGGCGGACGCGTTTACAGCTGCACGCGACAGCTGGCCAGTGCAGGATCACGCGCTGGACGGCCAGTTTGCAGTAGCCGGAGACCGAATCAGCTTTTCGTTTGCTTCCAACGAGAACGCATTTGCCGATGCCGAAGAGGTCTGGTTTTTCCCCGAGCAACGCCGTGTGCTGGATCCGGGCCCCTTGCGCGACGTCACCATCTACCCGGGCATAGCCCAGATTACCCATGGTCAGCCGCGCCGAATGCTGCAGGACCTGGAGCGTGTCGAGGGACTGCTGGCGGTTCAGAGCGCCGATGGCCAGGTTACCGGTTATGACATCAGCGCCGCTGCCGCTGATGTTGAAAGTCTGGCTGCTGTTGCGGCTGTGGCAGCAGAGCAGTCAGGTTCGGGGCCTCAGGCTATCGCCACCGGTGGTGAGCAGAACCTGTTGACCATTATTCTCTTTGCCTTGCTGGGCGGCCTGATTCTGAATCTGATGCCTTGCGTGTTTCCGGTGCTGTCACTGAAGGCCCTTAACCTGACGTCCAAAGGTGGCGCCGACAAAGGGCAGATCAGGATGCACGGAGTTTTTTACACCGCAGGCATCATGCTGACTTTCATGGGTCTGGCGTCCGTGCTGCTGGCACTGAGGGCCGGTGGCCAGGCCGTCGGCTGGGCGTTTCAGCTGCAAACCCCCTGGTTTGTAGCGATGCTGGTGTTCCTGTTCTTTGTCATGGGCCTGAGCCTGTCAGGTGTCTACGAGTTCGGCACGCGTCTGATGGGCGTGGGCGGCAGCCTGACCACATCCAAGGGTTATAAATCGTCCTTTTTCACCGGGGTGCTGGCCACGGTCGTTGCCAGTCCCTGCACGGCACCGTTTATGGGGGCGGCGCTGGGTTTTGCATTATCACAGTCCTGGCTGGTGGCGATGGTTGTATTCGCGGCACTGGGCCTGGGCATGGCGCTGCCATTCCTGATTCTGTCGTTCAGCCCGGCGTTGATGAAACACATGCCCAAGCCGGGTCCGTGGATGGTGACATTCAAGGAGTTCATGGCGTTCCCGATGTATGCGGCAGCGCTCTGGCTGTTGTGGGTACTGGGCATTCAGGTCGGGGTTAATGGCATGGTGGCGGTGGCCTCTGCGGCACTGCTGATGGCGCTGGCCTTGTGGTTGCTGCAGAAAGGCAGTGGATCATCTGAAGGTTGGCGACGGGCCAACATAGTGGTCAGCCTGGTACTGATTATCGGCGCACTGTCCGTGCTGCGAATGCCAATGCTGGAACCACGTCTGGGCAATCCTGATTCGGGCGTGGACATGAGTGGCAATGACTACGAGGCTGATTTTGAACCCTTTGCCTCCTCACGGGTGACTGAATTACGCAACAACGGCACGCCGGTTCTGGTCAACATGACGGCGGCCTGGTGTATCACCTGCCTTGCCAATGAGCAGACCACATTGAGCACACAGCGGGTACAGCAGGGCATGCGTGACAACGGAATTACCTACATGAAGGGCGACTGGACCAACCAGGACCCGGAAATCAGCCGGGTCCTGGATGAATTCAATCGTCCCAGCGTTCCACTGTACATCCTGTATCCTGGCGATCCGGCGGCAGAACCCGTTATCCTGCCGCAATTGCTGACGCCGGCTATTGTGCTGGAGGCCTTCGCCAACTTATAAAGGTCGGGCTAATGTTAGCCTGATGCTTGTCTTTGTTGTGCAAGGGAGCGCCAAATGGACGTCCGGCCACTGCCCAGATCCTTGATTAACTTTACCCTCAGCGCTGCGTTGGCAGCGTTGAGCATCTATTTGCTGGTGGTCGGGCAGAGTCTGTTGCTGCCGCTGGTTATCGCCATCGTTTTCTGGTTCCTGATCAATGTGCTGGCGGCCAGCTTCGGGCGCCTTCGGGTCGGTGGTCTGCACATTCCCAGGCCTCTGTGTTTTATTGCTTCCATTCTGATGTTTCTGGTCGCGGTCTCGGTGATCGTGCAGTTTATCAGTGGCAGTCTCAATGACCTGGGTAGTGTGGCGCGGGAATACGAAACCAATTTGCGCGCCTACTGGCAGGCATTTCCGTTTGCCGACAGTCTGCCGGCAGGGGGTATGGCCCAGATGGTAACCGAGTGGCTGGATATTTCCGCGCTGGTGACTGCGACCGCTTTGACATTCACCGGGCTGGCAGCAGACGGTGTCTTGATTATCATTTATGTCGGTTTTTTACTGTTCGAGCAGGGCAATTTCAATGCCAAATTGTCTGCCCTGGTAGGAAATGAAGCAAGGGAGCGCAGTGTCAGGCGCATTATTAACCGAATTCGCAAGGATGTGCAGAAATATATCAGTATTAAAATGCTCACCAGCCTGCTGACCGGTATCCTGAGCTATCTGGTGTTGCGCACGCTGGGCGTGGACTTTCCCGAAGTCTGGGGGGTGCTGATTTTCCTGCTGAATTTCATTCCCACGGTAGGGTCGATCATTGCCACTATCTTTCCGGCAACCATTGCGCTGGCCCAATCCAACGAAGGTATCGCGTTGTCGTTGATTGTGCTGTTGTCAATTGGCTCGCTGCAGGTGTGTATTGGCAATATTCTGGAGCCGCGCCTGATGGGGACCTCGCTGAACCTGAGCCCGGTAGTCATCCTGTTTAACCTGGCTTTGTGGGGGTATATCTGGGGTGTGGCGGGTATGTTCCTGTGTGTGCCTTTTCTGATTATTACCACCATCGTTTTATCCCATTTCCCCAAGACTCGTCCGATTGCTATCCTGTTGTCCAGTAACGGTAAAATTGACATTACCGAGGAATAACGCGGTTCTGACATTAAACTGCTATAAGAGTATAATCTGCCGCCATATTTGGCTGAGTGGCTGTGTTGCCGGCCCCCCATGTTGATTAATGAATTTGTTAACGGAAGCCCCGATGAAAAGTAATGATATTCGCCAGACTTTCCTCGACTACTTTAAGTCCAAAGGCCATGAAGTTGTCGCCAGTAGCTCGCTTGTGCCGGGTAACGACCCGACGCTGTTATTCACCAACGCGGGCATGGTGCAGTTCAAGGATTGTTTTCTCGGTGCCGACAAGCGCGCTTACACGCGCGCTGTCAGCTCACAACGCTGCGTGCGCGCAGGCGGCAAGCACAATGATCTGGAGAATGTCGGTTATACCGCTCGTCACCATACGTTTTTTGAAATGCTGGGCAACTTCAGTTTTGGCGACTATTTCAAGAACGATGCCATTGCCTTTGCCTGGGAGTTTCTGACCGGTGAGTTGAAGCTGCCGAAAGACAAACTCTGGGTCACGGTGTACAACGATGACGATGAAGCCGCCGCTATCTGGATCAACGATATTGGCGTGGATGCCTCGCGTGTTGTCAGGCTGGGAGATGATTCCAACTTCTGGGCGATGGGTGACACGGGTCCTTGCGGCCCCTGTAGCGAAATATTCTACGATCACGGGCCCGACGTTGCCGGTGGACCGCCGGGCAGCCCCGATGAAGACGGTGATCGCTACATTGAAATCTGGAATCTGGTATTCATGCAGTTCGACCGCCAACCCAGTGGCGAACTGATCCCGCTGCCTAAACCGTCCGTCGACACCGGTATGGGGCTGGAGCGTCTGGCAGCCGTGCTGCAGCATGTTCACAGCAACTACGAGATCGACCTGTTTCAGAACCTGTTGCAGGCCGCTGGTGATGTAACTGGCATCAAGGACACCGGCAATACATCGTTGCGCGTGATCGCGGACCATATCCGTTCCTGTGCCTTTCTGGTGCTGGACGGCGTGACCCCGTCCAATGAAGGGCGGGGCTACGTGCTGCGTCGCATTGTGCGCCGGGCCGTGCGTCATGGCTATCAGCTCGGCGTCAAAGACGTGTTCTTCTATCGATTGGTGGCTGCACTGGTAAAAGAGATGGGTGATGCCTATCCGGCGCTGAAAAAAGAGCAGGCACGCGTTGAGAAGATTCTGAAAGAGGAAGAGCAACAGTTTGCGCGCACGCTGGAAAACGGCATGCAGATTCTCAATCAGGCTATCAGTCAATTATCAGGCAAGGTTCTGCCAGGCGATACCGTTTTCCGCCTCTATGACACCTACGGTTTCCCCGTTGATCTTACTGCCGATGTCGCCCGCGAGCACGATTTGAGCCTGGATATGGCAGGGTTTGAACAGGCCATGGAGGGGCAGCGACAACAGGCACGCGCTGCCAGTCAGTTCAACGCGGTAGAAAAATTGAGTATCGACAGCTCCGTGGGCACAGAATTTGTCGGCTACGACAATCTGCATGCTGATGCTGATGTGTTGTCAATATATCAGAACGCAAAGTCGGTAAATGCGCTGATTGGCAATGTCGAAGCGGTCGTGCTGCTTAGTACCAGTCCGTTCTACGGTGAGTCAGGTGGTCAGGTGGGTGACCGTGGCGTGCTGGAAATGCGGCAGGGCGATAAAGTCACGGCCGTGTTCGAAGTCTCTGATACTCAAAAGCAGGGCGAACATGTGCTGCACAAAGGGGTACTGAAAGAAGGCAGTATCAAGGTAGGCGATCGGTTGTCGGCCAGCGTCGAAGCTGAAAATCGTCATGCCATCATGCTCAATCATTCGGCAACACACCTGCTGCACGCTGCGCTGCGCACGGTGCTGGGGGATCATGTCACCCAGAAAGGTTCGCTGGTCAATGCCGATCGTCTGCGTTTTGACTTCTCACACAGCGCACCGATGAGTGCCGATGAGGTCAGCCGCATTGAGATGCTGGTCAATGCGCAGATTCTGCAGAATCATCTTGTGCAAAAGGACGTCATGTCCATTGATCAGGCCATGGACAAAGGCGCCATGGCGCTGTTCGGGGAAAAATACGGCGATCAGGTCAGAGTCGTCACCATGGGCGAGTTTTCGACAGAATTATGCGGCGGTACTCATGTTCAGCGTACCGGTGATATTGGCCTGTTCAAGCTGGTGGTTGAATCTGGTATCGCGGCCGGTGTGCGCCGGGTCGAAGCAGTCACCGGTCTGGGCGCACTGGCTTATGTTGAACGCGAAGAAACTGTATTGAGGCAAATCTGTGAGTTGCTGAAGACTGGTGCTGATGGTGCGCTTGACCGGGTGCAGCAATTGGTCGTTAATGGCCGTTCCCTGGAAAAAGAGATTGAACAGATCAAGGGCAAACTGGCCAGCGCCGCAGGCAGTGATATGGCGGCCGGGGCCGTGGACGTTAATGGCATTAAACTGCTGGTTAAACAACTGGAAGGTTTTAATAGCAAAACCTTGCGTGATACGGTGGACCAACTCAAGAACAAGCTGGGCAGTGCCGTGGTTGTGCTGGCGAGTGTAGATGGCGATAAAGTCAGTCTGGTAGCTGGCGTGACTCAGGATCTGACCGACAGAATCAAGGCCGGAGATCTGGTTAACAGTGTGGCGCAGCAGGTTGGCGGAAAAGGCGGTGGACGCCCGGATATGGCGATGGCCGGAGGCACTGATCCCTCTGGGTTGCCAGCTGCCCTGGCATCAGTTTCCGGTTTTGTGACGCAGTTCTCTTGACAAAATATCAAAATGAGCGCGTTCATCTATTGCAATCATCTGGGCAATTTTGTTTAATCACCGTCTTTCCTGATAGATAGATTCTATGGCGTTCTTTGTTCAGAAGTTTGGTGGCACCTCGGTTGGCACGGTTGATCGTATTGAAGCGGTTGCCGATAAAATTGTCACCAGCCGCGCTGCCGGTCACGATATTGTGGTGGTCGTTTCTGCCATGAGTGGCGAAACCAATCGCCTGATTGGTCTGGCAGAACAGATCCAGGCCCAGCCAACCCCAAGGGAGCTGGACGTGCTGGTTTCCACTGGCGAGCAGGTGACGATTGCCCTGCTATGTATGGCTCTGCACAAACGTGACTGCCCGGCGCGCTCCTTCACCGGGGCCCAGGTGCGCATATTGACGGATGGGTCGCATACGCGGGCGCGAATACGTGAAATCGATTCCATTCGCATCAAAGACGAACTGGGCAAGGGGTCCGTTGTTGTTGTGGCCGGTTTTCAGGGTGTTGATGAGAATGGGAATATCACGACGCTTGGGCGTGGTGGTTCAGATACCTCGGCTGTTGCGCTGGCAGCGGCGTTGGAGGCGGATGAGTGCCAGATCTACACCGACGTCAAGGGTGTTTACACAACAGATCCCAGAGTGGTTGAGGACGCCCGGTTACTGCGAAGTATTACCTTCGAGGAAATGCTTGAACTGGCCAGCCTGGGCGCTAAAGTTTTGCAAATTCGTTCGGTCGAATTTGCCGGCAAATACAAGGTACCGCTGCGAGTACTGTCGAGTTTTGAGGACGATCCGGGAACACTGATCAGTCTGGAGGATGACAAAGAAATGGAAGCGCCGATTATCTCCGGTATCGCATTTACCCGTGACGAAGCAAAAGTTACAGTAACAGGTGTGCCAGATGTGCCTGGTGTGGCTTTTCAGGTACTGGGTCCGGTCAGTGATGCGGGTATTGAAGTTGATGTTATCGTACAGAATGTTTCTGCCGATGGATCCACTGATATCACTTTTACCGTAAAACGTCAGGACAGCGAACAGACTCGCGCCCTGGTGGCTGACATTGTCAGCCGCATTGGCGCCAGAGAAGTGACGTTTGACAAGAAAATCGCAAAAATTTCGCTGGTTGGTGTAGGAATGCGGTCTCATGCCGGTATTGCCAGCAAGATGTTCAAAACGTTGGCCGATGAATCGATAAATATACAGATCATCACGACATCCGAAATCAAGATTTCGGTCGTAATAGAAGAGAAATATCTCGAACTGGCGGTACGATCTCTGCATGCAGCATTTGATCTTGCGGGAGATGCGGCGACTTTATAGCTCAATGTTGCTTTGGGCTGCGGTCAGCGATGCTGATGCCTGAAACACAATAAAAATGAACAAGTTGATATTTAAGTGCGGTAGTGATTTGTTTTGGGGCAAATGACTGCAAAATGTTCGTTTTCCGGTCTCTGTCAGTGAGGAGTCGAAAACGGTGTTTACAGTGCAATGAAATGAAGCATTTCCGTGAATACTTTTCAGGCAGAGTGCAGGCAGATAGCTGAATCAGCTGAAAGGGATGTTACATGGATATCATGAATGGAAAAGGAGATACATCATGTTGATCTTGACTCGCCGAATAGGTGAAACCCTGATGGTAGGTGACGACGTCACCGTGACGGTCCTGGGTGTTAAGGGCAATCAGGTAAGAATCGGCGTCAATGCGCCCAAAGATGTGGCTGTGCATCGCGAAGAGATCTACCAACGAATTCAAAAAGAAAAAAATGCCACCAGCGATGAAGGCAGCAGTTCGGACAGCGAATAAGTCCGCAATCAGACAGAAAACCGGTGGCGTCTACAACAAATGGAAATTCAAGTCTGAAAAACGCTTTTCAGCCCTGCCATTTCTTCCGAGTTGTGCTATGATTGCGCCCGATTTTGGAGAGATGGCCGAGTGGCTGAAGGCGCGCCCCTGCTAAGGGCGTATAGGTTAATCCCTATCGAGGGTTCGAATCCCTCTCTCTCCGCCATATTTAATATCCCGACCAATGGTCGCGGCATGACCGTCAAAAAATGTATCCAGCTCCAAACACGGAGAGGGATGCGAACCCGATCAGAGGGTCGATCAGCTTGCGTCAGCAAGCTAAAACGAGCGCGACAGCGCGAAGCCCGTCAGGGGGCAAACAGCCCAAAGCTGTTTGTCTTAATCCCTCTCTCTCCGCCATATTTAATATCCCGACCAATGGTCGCGGCAAGACCGTCAAAAAATGTATCCAGCTCCAAACACGGAGAGGGATGCGAACCCGATCAGAGGGTCGATCAGCTTGCGTCAGCAAGCTAAAACGAGCGCGACAGCGCGAAGCCCGTCAGGGGGCAAACAGCCCAAAGCTGTTTGTCTTAATCCCTCTCTCTCCGCCATATTTAATATCCCGACCAATGGTCGCGGCACAGCAGACGAGACGCATTCTCCGGCCCATCAGCGGCAAATGTCACATGATAATGGTATCCCGTTGTCGGGTTGCCTGTTCGCGGTGGAAAACAGCGGATGTAGCGAAGGGGAAAATGCTCGACTGACGGTATACACGACAGGGGTCGCGCAGGAAAGGAAAATGAGCCGGAACTGATCCTTCAGTTTACCGGCTCATTTATTCACGCATATTTCTATTATTTTCATGATAATCCCGTATTGTCATTGTTTTTATTTAACTGTTTTTATGGCTTGTGGCCACTACGCACTGTCGGTTACGGGTTTTAAGCGACAGTCGTCTGTTTCCTGTTGTTCAGTATCCGGTAAGATTACTGACCAACAAAGCTGAAGCGCATTGCTGAACGTACTGGGACAGCTTCACCGGCATCTGCAATCACAGGTTCAAACTTCCAGTTTTCAATCGCTTCCATAGTGACGCGAGAAAACCCGCGGTAGTTTGAGTCACGTACAGTAGGCTCAGCAACGCTGCCATCAGGCATCACAGTGAACTCAACAACAGTGTAACCTTCAATGCCAGAAAGTTCGGCTTGGCGTGGGTACTCAGGAACGGTCTGAGCAACGGCACGCAGGTTCTTGCTGCTGTACATGGCGGGTTCCTGGGCGTGTGCCGCACCAGCGATCAGAGAGCTTCCAGCGACAGTTGCGATCAATGCTGCTTTAGATATCAGTTTCATCATTACACCTCGGTTAAGATCAAAGTCAATTTAGAGTTTCTTGGTGTCACTCACTTGCATCCAGAATAAAGCAAAAGCAATGCCAATATTTAAAGTCTTATTAAAACAAAGACATAGCAAAATATCCTGGTCCTGCTGATTCATCCTTGTGCGCCACAACGATGCGGGCTGCACAACTATGACTCATCAGTGACAGCATATTACCAAGCCATATTGACAATTCCGTGTCACTTGCTTGTCAATTTAATGAATTTTTTACGTTGCACCGGCTTGTCAGCATAGATACGCGCGAGGTTGAATCTGCTTGCGCTAGCGTTCCAATAATGAATATATTCATGCTAATGTATGACCAACAAGAGTATTAAAAACAACGACAAACACACTCTGGAGATCTGTCATGAGGTCACGCCGCTTACCTCTGGCTGCCTGCGTAGCAGCCTTTACCGCCTTGGTTGCCTGTTCTGATAGTGATCAAACGTCGACGCCGGTCGCGGTGATTGATGACACGCCCGAGCCACTTCAACTGGCAGTTGTGTCCAGCGCGCCTGATCAGGTCAGCGGCGGCAATGTCTTGCTGCGAGTAGAAAATCCCAGCGAGTCCGAACTTGTTTTTTTGAGCAATGGTCAGCTACTGAGCGTTCAGCGGCAGATGTCAGTCGATGGTGAAACCTTGGTATTGCTGGATGGCTTGCAGGTGGGTGCCAACGAAGTTTCGGTCATGAATCCTGGTGGCCTGGAACTGGCAGCCATTGATCTGATCAATCACCCCATTACCGGTCCGATGTTTTCCGGCCCGCAGCAATACCCGTTTGTCTGCAGCAGTGTGTTGGAGTGGGGCGTGCAACCATTGGTGGATCATGATGAAGCCTGGGGGTTTCCGGTGTATGACGATGCCGGCGAAGTCATCGGTTACAGCAAGGATTGCTCGATCGAACCCATCGTCGAATATCATTATATGAATCTGGACGGCGAGTATCATCCGATGCCAACGGACGGTACGCGCCCCACGGACCTGGCACGGACAGTGTTGTCTGATGGCCGTGATGTTGAGTTTATTGTGCGCTGGGAGCGCGGCACCATTAACCGTTTCCTTTATAGCTACGCCATATTGGCTGACACTGATGGCAGTCTGCTTGATGTCAATGATACGGGTACCACCTACTGGAATGAGCGCCTGTTGTACCATTTTGAGGGTGGCGTTGGGGTTGGCCATTTTCAGGGTCGGGTGAGTGCTGAGCGGGCGCGGCTGGCAGCGGCGCTGGCACAGGGTTATGCGGTTGCCTATTCATCGGGAAACCGCACCGGCGAACACTACAACCTGCAGCTTGGTGGTGAAACCGCATTGATGGTGAAAGAGCATTTCATCAAACGGTTCGGTGAACCGGATTATACCGTTGCTAT
Organism: Pseudohongiella acticola; assembly: GCF_001758195.1. Taxonomy (NCBI): domain Bacteria; kingdom Pseudomonadati; phylum Pseudomonadota; class Gammaproteobacteria; order Pseudomonadales; family Pseudohongiellaceae; genus Pseudohongiella; species Pseudohongiella acticola. Next base: position 611,293 of record NZ_MASR01000001.1, on the reverse strand, counting down.
CGGCGGATCTGGTGGTGCCATCCAGCAGTATGTTTATCAGCAGAATCATCCTGGCCTGATTGATGCCGGTGTGCCTCAGTACTCGTATCCGGATATGGTGACGCAGACCATCCACGTGGGTGACTGCGAGCTGCTCGAGCACTATATGGATGTCACCGATCGTGATAACCCGCGCTGGCAGGAGACTAAAGCGCGCAGCCTGCTACTGGGTTTTAATTCAACCGATGCGGTGCCGGACCCATTGGCTGAGGCGAAACAGTCATTGGGTTACAGTTCGGCGCCCGGCTCCAATGAGTGCATACCGGCCTGGCGGGGCCTGACGCCCCTGAGCATGAATCCGCACTACGGTCAGGTGCGCGAACAGGACAAAATGCACCCGCCCGGGATCATGGCTGACGTCAAGTGGACGCACTACGATGATCTGCGCAATATTTACGGTGTCGATGCTCGCGGCTGGGCACGAGTGCCCTGGGACAATGTCGGTGTGCAATACGGGCTGCAGGCGTTGCGTGAAGGCGCCATTACGGAGAGTGAATTCCTGGACCTGAACGCCAGGGTCGGTGGCTGGAAACATCCCTCGGAAATGGTGCAGGAGGGCTTTCCATTTCTGGGTGAGCCGACCGCGGATAATTTTGATCCGTGGAGCCGCCGCAACATGAACCTGTCGGTGGGCAACACGCCGGCGCCCAGAACCCAGGGCGACCTGCAGGCGATTGAAGCGCTCTACGATAGCGGCATGGTGTTTGATGGTCAGTTAAACATTCCTGTCATCGACTGGCGCCACTACCTGGAAGAGGAGCTTGATATGCATAACAGCCATCAATCCTTTTCCGCGCGCCAACGCATCGAGAACCAGATGGGTCATAGTGATAACCAGGTAATCTGGTTTACCGACGCACGTCCCGAACGCGTGTTTGATCAGACCGGGGAGGCGCTTGAGGTGTTGCACGAATGGGTGAGCAACATTCAGGCAAACCCGGACGCGGGCGTGGCGGGTAACCGGCCAGCGTCTGCACAGGATGCCTGTTTTGCCACTGATGGCAGTTTGATCGCACGCGGGGATGATGTCTGGGGTGGGGTGCTGGACGACAATACCACGGGCGCCTGTACTGAAGTATTTCCGTTATACACGACGTCTCGCATCGAGGCGGGTGGCCCGATCGAAGGCAGTGTCTTCAAGTGCGCGCTGAAGCCCCTCGATGTTGCGCTAAGTGATGGCACCTACGGTAACTGGACTCCAGATTCAGGCCAGATCGACAGGCTGCGTGATATTTTCCCGGAGGGTGTGTGTGACTACGCACAGGCCGATCAGGGGCGTCCCGACTGAAGTTGTGCCTCGGGTTTTGTCTATTGGCAATGCCCGAGGCAACTCTTAAAAGTTCAAGAGTTCAAGTGCTGCGCTGACGCTGCCCTAGCGCAGCGCGCGGCGCAACTGCTCGCGATGGAACGCCGAGGTTTCGTCTATGTCGACCACCAGCCGGCATCTGCGCTCCGGAATATTGCTGCCAATGGGCACCTCTGATCGGCACACAATACGCTCCTCCGGTTGCACCATGGCATTGTACTGCTCAACTTCGGCCGGTGTCGGTGGTCGTCTGAAATTGCCCTCACCCGGGGCGACGCAACCTGCCAACACAGTTGCCAGCAAGGTTGTGGTAAAAACACCGCTTACGCCTCCAAAAGCTGTTGTTGCCGATTCTTTATTCCCGACTTTACTGTATGTTCTGAAGCAACTCATGCTGACGATCCTCCGCAAAAAAATCATCCGTGAGTTGTGGTCTGAGCAGTCCTGTAGATGTGTTCATGTCCGACAGCGTCATGGTGTCGGACTCTGATTCCAGTGCCGGCATGTCGTTTGTCGCTGGCAGCATGGTCGAAAAGTAGGGGGCCGGTAACGCCACTGCCTGGCCGAATAATTGGCCTAATACTGGCTCCGCTGACGAGTCGGCCAGCAATGCCCGGTAGGCTTTACGGTAGTAGTCGCGCGCCAGATCCTCGCGGCCAAACATCAGTTGCCAGTCAGCCAGTAAAGTGTTGATGCGGGCCTCGGAGTGGTTGGTGTTATCAGCTGAAGTCTGTAACTGGTAGATGCGCTCCAGCAACTCCTGCCCGATGGCGTAGCTGCGCCTTGTGTATTCGCTGCCTGACATGGACCAGCCACTGACACGTAATGGCTGGTCAGTGCGCGTCTCCAGGCTGGTCAGGCCACGCATACTGGATTCAGTGGTCAGGTAATAATGCAGGGTGGCAATCCGGTACAGCAATGGTGATAGCAGGGCCTGGTTGGCTGGCCTCTGTTCCAGCGCGCTGACCGCCTGCCAGAGCAGGCTTCGTGCCCGGATCAGGTGCCAGGCGCGAAGTTCATCGTCCAGCACCAGCGCAGCGCGCTGATGCCAGTCAGCACCGGTCGCCAGCGCCCCGGCATAACGGTCAGGCTGATGGCGTGATATGCGATGTGTCAACGCACCGTGGTAGTCGAGGTAGTGGTTGAACTGTTGCCAATCCCGCCTGGCCAGATTGGTGGTCAGGAGTCGCTGCAGGACGGGTATCTGCGCTTCATGGAAGAGTCCGCGTTCGGCGCGTATACTCTCGAATGCACGACGAAAGGCAATGTTCGCGGCTTCCAGTTCACCCGCCTGCACCATGCTTTCGGCTGACTCCAGCGCGCGCGTCTGGCTGCCCGTGGTGAAATGGTCGGTGGTTATCGCGCTGTCGGGGGAAGGGGGTTGCGCGAGCACAGGCCGCATCGCGGCAATAGCCGTGACGCAAAGGAGCACCACACAAGCTGACCCACAGGGACCTTTCATGAAAAAAGCTCCGCGGCATGTAAAAGCTTCGCAGCATGCTGACGTTTCTCAGTATGCTAACGCTCCGCGTAAAATTGACGGTCACGCTGACCCTGCTCTGAGGCTAGTCTATTCCCTGAGCATTGTCTAATTATTCGCCAGTGGCGGCCCGCTAGATCATTTCCGGGCAAAATACATGGCATTGATAAAAGGTTTCAGTAAAATAAAGAACAGATATAAAGACGGCCAGAGATGACAATGGATATCGCAGGCTGCCTCTCACTTCACCCATAAACAAGCACAGGAAAAACCTTATGAAACTGGAAGATATCAAGAACATTTGTGTTGTCGGCGCAGGTAATATGGGGCACCAGATCGCTCTGCAGGCCGCGATCGGCGGGTACCGCGTCAAGTGTTCGGATGTGAGTGACGAAACTCTGAAAAAAGCTGATGCCTTTGTTGACTCCTATTTGCCGGGTCGCGTTGAGAAGGGGCGCCTGACAGCGGATCAGGCAAAACAGGCGCGGGCCAACATCAGCTTTGTGAATTCGCTGGAAGAGGCGGCCGGGGATGCCGATTTTGTCATTGAGGCTGCAACCGAAGTGTTGTCGCTGAAACGCAAGATTTTTGCTGATCTGGACCGGATTGCACCCAAACATGCGATCCTGGCAACCAACAGCTCGGCCATTGTCAGTTCAAAGATTGCCGATGCCACGCAGCGACAGGACAAAGTGGTGAATATGCATTTCTTTAATCCGGCGCTGGTCATGAAGCTGGTCGAAGTCGTGAAAGGTGAGCATGTCTCGGATGAAACCGCGGACATCACCATGGCATTGAGCAAAGATCTGCAGAAGGTGCCGGTTTTGCTGAAAAAAGAAGTCGATGGTTTTTTGTTGAATCGCATTTTTGCCGCTATTTCCCGGGAAGCCATGTGGTTGCTGGAAATGGGCGTTGCAGAAGCTGAGGATATTGATAATGCGTGTGTCTATGGCGCCGGTCACCCGATGGGTCCGTTCCGCCTGAACGACCTCACCGGCCTGGACCTGAGCTATATCATGCGAATGGAAAAATTCCGCGAAACCGGCAATCCGGCTGACCTGCCTAACCCGCGTTTGGTAGAGCATTACATGAAAGGCGAGTTTGGCGAGAAAACAGGGCAAGGCTGGTACTCCTACCCCGGCAAGTAAAGAGCTGTCATCGTTGCTGGATCTTCGCTGAAAGCAAGCAGTCAATGCGCATTTACTTTTAGTAAACTGCGATTTCCTGCTAGCTTTCGCTTCGATCCAGCGGCCTCGTCTACGCGCTTGTGGTTCGGGAAATCCTGTTTAATCTGCGGACAGCGCAGCAGCCATGTCTGCAGGCTCCAGCTCCAGGCCACTCATCTCGGTGTCCCAGTTGGGGCCTACCATGGCGTTGTCTTCGTGAATGCCGGGTAGCCATTCGGTGGCAAAGTCCTGCAGCGAAATCGCTTTGGGTTTGTATGTGCTCCACTCGTCCGTGCACAAGGCGGCGGCGTAGCGTTCGTCGGACCAGAAGGGAAAGACTTCGGTCTCTTCAAATTCTACTGACGGGCACAGTGCCCAACCGTCTTCTCCGTGCAGGCCCCAGACCTGACCGGTATGCTGCACTTGCTCCAGAAAAAGTTGATAATTGGCATCTTCGTCTTCGCCAAGCACGGCGGGGGGATTGATGGCTGTGGTCATTGCGCTGTCTCCTGCTGAATGTGTTGGCGCCAGTATGGTCCGGGCCTGCACAGGTCACGTAGTCTTTCGGGGGCGCGTATATTAGCTGATACAGCCTCAGGATACAGCAATTTCAGCACAAGGAAGCAATTATGTCGCACGACCCGTTAGCAACACCGTGTCAGGCCAGTACACTGGATACCTCTGTCAGTCCCACCGGCAGCCTGGAGCTGCTGTCACAGGCGGAAGTGGAGCGTCTGCGTGGCATCGCGCGCGGTGCCCTGTACGAACTGTTCCGTCGCTGCGCGCTGGCGGTGCTTAACTGCGACGATACCTCCGACAGTGCTGAAGAGGTTTATAAGCGCTACCCCGATTTCGAGATCGAGATTGTCCAGCGTACCCGCGGCATCAAGCTGCAACTGCGCAATGCGCCGGCTTGCGCCTTTGTCGACGGGGCGATCATCAGCGGTATTCGCGACCATCTGTTCGCTGTGTTGCGGGACATCGTGTTTGTTTCCAGCGAGCTGTACCGACCGCTGGAGGCCGTTCAGGGTGGCGATCAGGATGACGCCACGCTGCATAATTTTGAAGCCATCCGCTTTGATCAGTCGCATACCGAGGGCGCCGAGGCGATAAAAAGCCTGGTGTTTCATGTGCTGCGCAACGCCGGCCTGCTGCAACCCAAGGTACTGCCGCGGCTGGTGGTGTGCTGGGGCGGTCATGCCATCAGTCGTGAAGAGTACGATTACAGCAAGGCAGTAGGTTATCAGTTGGGTCTGCGCGGTCTGGATATCTGCACCGGCTGTGGCCCTGGCGCCATGAAGGGACCGATGAAGGGTGCCACGATTGGTCATGCCAAACAGCGCATTCAGGGCGGGCGCTATATCGGTATCAGCGAACCGGGCATTATTGCTGCTGAATCCCCAAATCCCATTGTCAATCATCTGGTGGTGTTGCCGGATATCGAAAAACGCCTGGAGGCCTTTGCCCGGCTTGGTCATGGCATTATCGTCTTCCCTGGCGGCGTCGGCACGCTGGAGGAAATTCTGTTTCTGTTAGGCACGCTGATGGACCCGGCTAACGCTGATGTCTACGTGCCTGTTGTGTTTACCGAGCCTGCGATTAGCCGGGGTTATTTCAGTAAAGTTGATGCGTTTCTGGTCAGTACCCTGGGTGAAAGGGTTCGGGCGTACTATCAGATAGTGGAAGACGATCCGGTGCAGGTGGCAAGGGCCATGAAGTCGGGTGTCGAAAAGGTCGCCCGAAACCGCCGTAGATCACGCGATGCGTATTACTACAATTGGTTGCTCAATATCCCGCAGGGCATGAAGGACCCGTTTGAGGTGACCCATGCCAGCATGTCGGCACTTAAACTGACCCGGGACCTGCCGGTGGAGGCGCTGGCAGTCAATCTGCGGCGGGCCTTTTCCGGTATTGTTGCGGGTAATGTCAAAGACAAGGGTGTGCGCCTGGTCCGTCAGTTCGGGCCGTTCGAACTGCGCGGAGAGCGCGCCATCATGGATGCCATGGACAGCCTGTTGCGTGACTTCGTCGCTGATGGGCGCATGAAGATACTCAGAGAACAGTATAATCCTTGTTATACTGTACACCCTTTGTAGGGGGCTCCCGCGGCCGGCCTGACCGGCGTAATACTTGACTAAATTAGTCGGATAATGAATAATTCATGCCCTGTAATCGCCATTCTGGGTGCATTTGCAGGCATTTAGTTGCAGTTTTCAGCATAAGGTTTCGATATCAGGCTCCAGTATCAGGTTTTAGTGCCTGGTTTTAGTATTGGGTTTTAGCAAAGAGGTTTTTCATGAGTGAACAGGTGAGTGGCAACGCACAGGTAGAAGACCTGATGCGCAAGGATTACGCAGCCGGGTTTCACTCCGCAATTGAATCCGATACGCTGCCGCCCGGGCTGGATGAGGACACGGTGCGCTTTATTTCAGCACAGAAAGAAGAGCCGGAGTGGATGCTGGAATGGCGTCTGAAAGCCTACCGCGCCTGGCGTGAAATGGCAGAGCCGACCTGGGCCCATGTGCACTATCCGGAAATTGATTTCTCCTCGATTTCCTATTATAGCTCGCCGAAAAGCATGAAAGACCGGCCCAAAAGCCTGGACGAGGTCGATCCCGAGCTGATTGCCACCTACGAGAAGCTGGGCATCCCCCTGCACGAACAGGAAGCTTTGGCGGGCGTGGCGGTGGACGCGGTATTTGACTCGGTATCGGTGGTCACCACCTTCCGTGAAAAGCTATACGAAGCCGGTGTGATTTTCTGTCCCATTTCCGAAGCAGTGCACAAGCACCCGGAGCTGGTGAAAAAGTACCTGGGCTCAGTGGTGCCGCAAAAAGACAATTTTTACGCGGCTCTCAACTCTGCCGTGTTCTCCGATGGTTCGTTTGTTTATATCCCCAAAGGCGTGCGCTGCCCCATGGAGCTGTCCACTTATTTCCGGATTAACGAACTCAACACCGGCCAGTTTGAGCGCACACTGATCATTGCCGAAGAAGGCTCACATGTCAGCTACCTTGAAGGTTGCACGGCGCCCATGCGCGACGAAAATCAGCTGCACGCAGCCGTTGTCGAACTGGTGGCGCTGGATGATGCCACCATCAAGTACTCAACGGTGCAGAACTGGTATCCTGGGGACAAGAACGGCAAAGGTGGTATATACAATTTTGTCACCAAGCGCGGCATTGCCCACAAAAACGCACGTATCTCCTGGACGCAGGTAGAAACCGGCTCGGCAGTGACCTGGAAGTACCCCAGCTGTATTCTGAAAGGCGACAACAGTGTGGGTGAGTTTTATTCGGTGGCGTTGACCAACAATTTTCAGCAGGCCGATACCGGCACCAAGATGATTCATCTGGGCAAGAACACCAGTTCCACCATTATTGCCAAGGGCATCTCTGCCGGCCGCAGCAACAGCTCCTATCGCGGGCTGGTGCGAATGAATCCGGGTGCAGAAGGGGCGCGTAATTTTACCCAGTGCGACTCATTGCTGATCGGCGACCAGTGCGGTGCCCACACCTTCCCCTATATCGAGAATCGCAATGCCTCGGCCGTCATTGAACATGAAGCCACGACCTCAAAAGTCAGTGATGACCAGATGTTCCTGTGTCAGCAGCGTGGTCTGGATGCGGAAAAAGCAGTGTCGATGATCGTGAACGGTTTTTGTCGCGAAGTATTTAAAGAATTACCCATGGAGTTTGCCGTTGAAGCCGGCAAACTGCTCGAAGTCAGCCTTGAAGGCTCGGTTGGATAAAACGGAAAACGAATTATGCTCCAGATTAACAAGCTCAACGCTCAGGTCGAAGACAAACAGATTCTGCATGACCTGAGTCTGAACATTAAGGCCGGCGAAGTTCATGCCATCATGGGACCCAATGGGTCCGGCAAAAGTACGCTCGGCAATGTACTGACTGGGCGCGACGGTTACGAAGTGCTGTCCGGTGACATCGAGTTCAATGGCAAGAACCTGCTCGACATGGGCATTGAGGAACGAGCCCGCGAAGGCATGTTTCTGGCGTTTCAGTATCCGGTGGAAATTCCCGGCGTCAGCAACATGGAGTTCCTTAAGGCGGCCGTTGACGCCCGACGCAAACATCAGGGTCTGGAGGAGCTATCGTCGTTTGATTTCATGAAGCTGGCGCGCGAAACCAGCAAGCAGGTGAGTCTTGATCCGTCATTTCTTAAGCGTGGCGTTAACGAAGGTTTTTCCGGCGGCGAAAAGAAGCGCAACGAGATCATGCAGATGATGTTGCTTGAGCCCAGTCTGTGCATTCTGGACGAAACCGATTCCGGCCTCGATATTGACGCACTGCAGGTGGTTGCCACGGGTGTAAACGCCATGCGCAGTAGCGATCGTGGCTTTATCGTGGTGACGCACTATCAGCGTCTACTGGATTACATTGTGCCTGACTTTGTGCACGTGCTGGCTGGTGGCAAAATTGTAAAAAGCGGCGATAAAGAGTTGGCCAGGGAACTGGAAGCCAAGGGTTATGGCTGGCTGGAAAGCGAGGTCGCCTGATATGTCTGCAAGTGTAACGCCTGCGGCTGAGTTTCATCAGCACGCACTGACGCTGGCTGCCGCGCAATCGGCGGCAATGGCCAGGGACAACAGCAGTCCTGCCTGGATGACCACCTTGCGCGAGCAGGGCGCGGCCGATTTTGCCCGCACCTCGTGGCCCGGCCGAAAAACCGAACAGTGGAAATACACCAGCCTGCAGTCGTTTCAGGATTTCCTGGCCGCCGACTGGGGTTCTGCAACGGTTGCCGCCACAACCGTCGATGCCGATGCAGCAACCTCCGGCTCCGCCGTCAGCAGCTCGCTGTTGACGCTGTCTGCCACGCGCCTGATTTTTGTTGATGGCGTGTTTGATGCAGAGGCATCCGATGCCATGCCGTCAGGCACCACTCTGTTCAGTCTGGCTGATGCTGCCGCCGAAAAAATTATCGCTGACAACCTGGGGCGCGTTGCCGGCAGTGTTGACGCTCAGCGCCGCAATCTGTTTGCCATGCTTAATAACGCCTGGACGCGCGACGGCCTGCTGGTGCATGTGCCGCGCTCGGTGACACTGGAAAAACCCATTTATATCGCCCATGTGTCGTCCGCGCCATCGACTCAGAGAACCGACGCGACGGTTGCCAACCAGCGCGTGCTGGTGGTAATGGAAGAGGGTAGCAACGCCCAGATAATTGAGCATTACATTGGCAGCGAACCCGGACAGCCGGCGTTTGTTAATGCACTGACGGAAATACAGCTCGGTAACAATGCGCAATTGCACCACACCCGTCTGAATATGGAAGATGAAGCTCTGTCCCATGTGGGCGGCGTGCATCTGAACCTGCAACGTGATTCGCGTTTCAGCGGATTTACCATTGCCGAAGGCAGTCGCCTGAAACGGATCGATTACCAGATGAACCATTGCGGGCAGGGCGCCGAACTGAAGCTGGACGGTGTCTATCTGGCGCGCCATAAACAACTGGTCGATTATCACACCACCATTGAGCACCGGGTGCCGCATTGCACCAGCCAGGAAGTCTTCCGGGGCATCATCGGTGACAAAGCCAAGGCGGTTTTTAATGGCCGTATCCATATTCACAAAGACGCGCAGAAAACGCTGGCGGAACTGAATAACCGCAACCTGCTGACTTCAAATTCCGCAGAAATTGACACCAAGCCGGAACTTGAAATTTATGCTGACGATGTGCGTTGTGCCCACGGTGCCACCATCAGTCAGCTTGACGAAACCGCCTTGTATTATCTGCAAAGTCGCGGCATCAGCCCGGCGCAGGCGCGTGTCATGCTAAGCTTCGGTTTTATCAATGAACTGTTGCAGGGACTGCCTCACGAAGACATCAAAACCGCGCTGGGCACACATCTGAGTGCCCTGTTTGCCGCTGACCGCGCGCTGGTCAGTGATGTTGCATTGGCTGATGTTGATGCAGTTGAAAAAGGGCGTGCCTGAGGTGGGCGATAATACGACAGCCGTGGCTGGCGGATTCGATGTAGAGCGTGTGCGCGCGGATTTCCCCATCCTGCAACAACAGATTAACGGACACCCGCTGGTGTATCTGGATAACGCGGCTACGACACAAAAACCACGTGCGGTTATCGACGCCATCAGTGACTATTACTGTTACGACAACAGTAACGTACACCGTGGTGCCCATACCCTGAGCGATCGTGCCACTGCAAAATTTGAAGCCGCCCGGCAGAAAGTTGCTGACTTTGTTAATGCCGAAACCCCGGCCCAGGTTATCTGGACGCGGGGAACCACAGAGGCCATCAATCTGGTCGCAGCGAGTTGGGGTGGTGCCAACCTGAAAGCGGGTGACCGGGTACTGGTGTCAGCCATGGAGCACCATTCCAATATTGTGCCCTGGCAACTGGTGGCGGAAAAAACCGGTGCGCAGGTAGACGTGATTCCGGTTGATGAGAGCGGAACGCTGGACCTGAAAGCCTTTGCCCTGATGTTGGATCATCGTGTTCGATTGGTGTCGGTAAACCACGTGTCCAATGCGCTGGGTACCATCAACCCGGTGGCCGAGATGATAGCTCTGGCCCACGATGCGGGCGCGCTGGTGCTGGTGGACGGAGCTCAGGCCATAGGACACTGGGCTGTAGATGTGCAGGCACTGGGTTGTGACTTTTACACATTTTCCGGTCACAAACTTTTTGGTCCCACTGGCATTGGTGTGTTGTATGGCCGACGCGAACTGCTGGATGCCATGCCGCCGTATCAGGGCGGTGGTGAAATGATCGAGACTGTCAGTTTTACCGGCACGACCTACAATCAGTTGCCATATAAATTTGAGGCCGGTACTCCCGACATCGCCGGTGTCATCGGGCTGGGCGCCGCCATTGATTACATCAATGCGCTTGATCGCCGCGCCGCCGCCGCACATGAAGATGCCTTGCTGGCCTACGCGCGTGACAGGGCATTGCAGGTGCCCGGATTGCGATTGATCGGGACAGCGACTAACAAAGTGGCAGTGCTCAGTTTTGTACTGGAGGGCGTGCATCCATCAGACCTGGGTATGCTGATGGACCAGCAGGGCATCGCCGTGCGCACCGGTCATCATTGTGCGCAGCCGTTGATGGACCAGTACCAGGTGCCGGGAACGGTGCGTGCAAGTTTCACAATTTACAATACATTCGAGGATGTGGATCGTTTGTTTGCTGCGCTGGATAAAGCCAGGGGCATGTTGCTCTAGCTCAACTTCCGGTAATTCAGTTAAACAATTGGTCGACATCAAAAAGAGGGTAATACCATGGCTGTAGAAACGTTTGATCCGCGTACTGCTGCCACCACGCGGGTGACAGATGCACCGGTGACAGTAAGCCCGGCGGCAGTCGAACACTTCCGTCGCCAACTGCAGAAAGACGGCGGCGCACGAGCTGTTCGCCTCAGCGTCAAGGAAAGTGGCTGCACCGGTTTCATGTATGTGGTTGACCTGGTGCCTGAGATGGGCGCTGATGATATTCGCCAGACCCTGGACGAGGGCGTAGAGTTGATGATCGATCGCGGCAGCCTGGGCGTGGTCAATGGCACCGAGATTGATATAGTCACCGAAGGCGTCAACCGCCAGCTTCGTTTTCAGAACCCGAACGCCAAGGACCATTGTGGCTGCGGTGAAAGTTTCAGTGTTGGCTGAGCAGCCAGCACCAAGAGCCTTTGGGCAGAGAGAATAGAACATGCAGCGACAGATGGTTGTAGCGCAGGCCGATTGCCCGGCACGACGCGTGCCGGACGGCACACCGGTTACAATTGCCAAAGACAGTTTTGTCAGTATCACGCAGGCACTGGGTGGTAATTACACGGTGGTGCATAACGGACAGATGCTGCGTGTGGATGGCACCGATGCCGCCATCCTCGGTTTGCAGCCGGAAACGCTGAGTTTTCCTGAGCCTGATGACGACCGCATTAACGAAGATCAGGTGTGGGAAGCGCTGGGCACTGTTTTCGACCCGGAAATTCCGGTCGACCTGGTCAGCCTCGGACTGATCTACAAAGTCGTCATTGATCAGGACAGTCATAGCGTCGACATTGACATGACCCTGACGGCGCCTGGCTGTGGCATGGGACCGGTGCTGGTCGGCGATGTCGAATACCGCGTACGCAAAGTGCCCAACGTGAGCACCGTCAATGTGGATCTGGTATTCGATCCTCCCTGGAGCCGCGACATGATGAGCGAAGAGGCTCAACTGGAAACAGGAATGTTCTTTTAATGAAAGAGTTTGGTGTAGACATTACCACGGACGACATCATCGACACGCTGGCATTTTTTGACAGCTGGGATGACCGCTACAAGTACATCATTGACCTGGGCAAAGAGCTGCCGCCGCTGCCGGACAGTGAGCGCATTGATGAAAATATAATTCGCGGGTGCCAGAGTAAAGTGTGGCTGAGCGCCGGGCAGCGCGAGCAACACTTGTACTTTCAGGTCGACAGCGACGCCTTTATCGTCAAAGGCCTGCTGGGTATCGTGATGGCTGCCTACAACAGCAAGACACCGCAGCAGATTCTGGACTTTGATATTGAAGCGTATTTCGCCGAAATCGACCTGATGCGGCATCTGAGCCCGACCCGGGGCAGTGGTCTGCAGGCAATGGTCGCACGCATCAAGACTATTGCCGCAGCGTCAGTCTGACGACAGTTGTTTAACCTTTAAAACACTGAGTCGTTTATCAGCTCCGATACTGCAACACCCATTCAGCATAAGCCTGCTGTGCCCGGACCAATTGCTCAGGTGTCATCATCTGTTGCAGCCGGGTAACCAGGGCGGTAGCGCCATTGGCTTCGTTGTCGCGAGCCAGCCTTGCCCACTTGTAAGCCTCGCCCAGATCCTGCTGTACACCTTCGCCAACTTCATACATGGTCGCCAGGTTGTACTGCGCCCCTGCGTGTTCATATTCCGCCGCTTCCTGATACCAGGTGGCCGCCTGCACCAGATTCTGCCGGCGGCTGAAAAGGGAGAGTGGCCATACCTGCATCAACGCCGAGTTCACGCCCTGGCCGTTGTAATACATGGTGGCGACGTTAAACATTGAGTTCAGGTGGCCCTGTTCCGCCGACTGCAGCAGCCAGTGGTAAGCGTCCTCATAACTCTGCTCAACGCCCTGGCCGGTGTAATACATCACGCCGAGATTGTATTGCGCCAGGTGCAGGCCTTCTGCCGCTGATTGCCTGAACTCTTCTAATGCGGTGGCATAGTCGCCTGCCTCAAGAGCCTCCACGGCAGCATAATAATCGGTGTAATCCGGCAGCTCGGTGTCTTCATCGGCAATGGTGATCTGCGCCTGTGCGGGCAGGTGGGGAGTCAACAGCAATACAAGCAGGATGGTCGCTGTCCGCAATGTGTCAGTAAAGAAGGTAGTTCTCATGGGGTCTCTGGTGAGTCGAAGTCGGTGGCAGTCTCATTGTTCTGACGCTGATTAAACGTATCAATCCATTGGCGCGCCTCGGCCTGCATAGCCTCAACTTCATTGGCGGGCAGCAGTTCCTGCACCAGCACCGCGTTGGCCGCAGCTTCCTTGACGCCGGCGGTCCCGGCGAGCGTGAACCATTTGTATGCCTGGGGTACGTTCTGTGGTACGCCAAGCTGGCCGTTAAACAACAGCACGGCCAGAGTATATTGAGAAGGCGGGTCACCGTTCTCGGCCGCGCGCACAAACCAGGTGACGGCCTGCTCCGGATCCCTGACCACGCCGATGCCATTCAGGTACATCACGGCGATGTTGTACTGGGCATTGGCGTTGCCATTCTCGGCTGCTCGCGTAAACCAGCGCAGGGCAGCAAAATTGTCCTGCTCGACACCGTTGCCCTCAAGATAGCGGTTGGCGAGGGAAAACTGGGCGTCGGGGTCGCCGCTCTCGGCGAGGTTGGTTAATGACGTTATGGCTGCCGGCGATGGCGCCGTCGCATCAGCGGCCATTGCCGGGATCGCCAGCAGCCACAACAGGCAGACTGCCACACGGGACAGGCGCCGCCAGCTGTCGGCCAAGGTCACTCAGAAGCCTTGAGCGTCGTACAGGGCGTCAGTGTCATCATCGGCAAATACAATGCGGTTGGCATCTTCCAGCCAGCTCAGCGCCATCTGTTCGCCCTCGACCAGTTGCGCTTCGGTAATGCTTTCACGCAGTGTTTCCAGCGTGGGCAGGGTGGAGCGCAAGCCATTGGTGTATGCCAGTGTCAGCCATTTGATGGCTACTACCGGGTCCGGCCGGGTACCCTGACCGGTGCGATACATATTGCCCAGGCGCTCCTGAGCGCGTGCATGGCCATTGTTGGCGTCAACTTCAAACGCCAGTAACGCCTGCTGGTAATCACCTGCCTCGTAGGCAGCAATGCCGGTGGCGTAATCCGCAGACGCCGGCATCGCCATTGTCAGCAGGCTACCAAGCGCCAAGGCACTGAGAGTGTGTGTAATTTTCATGATTTGTTTCCCGACTCGACAGCATTGGATTCAGAGCCCAATCTTATCACGGCCACAGTACAACAGGAAAACCGGCTAAAAATAATGCATTTAAGGCAAAAAGGGCTTTGAAAATTCTCCTATTTATATATAATACGCACCTCTTTCGCACCCGTAGCTCAGCTGGATAGAGTACCTGACTACGAATCAGGGGGTCGCACGTTCGAATCGTGCCGGGTGCACCATACAGAGACACAAAAAAGCTCGCCTAGTGCGGGCTTTTTTGTGTCTGCACGGTTTACCCGCCTCCGGTAGAGCTGCCCATTTTTGATAAAAATCATCGCTTTTTAAGCGCCTGCCAGGGTGGCCTATGCGGCTTGAGGGTCAATCATCCGGGTGCGCCATAGTAAATGTGGGTTGCGGCCGACGCCGGCACTGACATGTCGGCACTTACTAATAATTTCATAAGACATTTCGCCAACTTAGCGTCCATCAGGTGTTGTCTCCAGCGGGCTCACAGTTTCGGGTCCTCAAGCGAGAGCAGGTGAACCGAAAGGGATATCGGACCATGGTTATGGCCAAAGCAGATATATTTAATTACATTGAGCGCTTCTAAAAGCGTCCGAAGCGATGCCGGGCAACGAGTGATTGAGCGTTTTCAGCTCTACTGGAACCGGACGTGCAACCTGGGTCGAATCCTGCCCCATTATTGAAGGTGTCGTGTTTTCGGGTTATCCAGGAGTAAAATAACAATGACTTAGAATCGAGAGCGACAGCTTATGAACCTGAACCAGGTTACGTTACCTTCTACCGACATACTTAGATCCATTGAGTTTTATTGCGGCATGGGGTTTATCCTCATCGTGGACTCGCCAGAGTATGCCAGGTTCGAATGTCCAGATGGACACTCTACCTTCTCGGTGCATCTGGTATCAGAGACGATGAACAACTCCAATGTGGTTGTGTATTTCGAATCGTCGCGACTCGATGAACTGGTGTTGGAACTGCAGAATAAACGATACAAGTTTGACCAGACCCCCAAAGACGAAGAGTGGCTTTGGCGCGAAGCCCGGCTGAGGGACCCGGATAACAACACCCTATGCCTTTACTACGCCGGCGAGAACAGACGATTTCCTCCCTGGAGAGTGGAGTAACGTGTCATCAGCAAATGGAACCCGAAACAGAATCCCCTGACGGTATTCAAGATTGGTGAAAAAATGACCGAACAACCAGTATCCCTGATAATCATTGACATGCAACAGGGCATGAAAGGATCCGCCGCGCGGCCACGAAACAATCCTGACGCTGAAAATAATATACAACAGTTGCTCATGGCATGGCGCGGCGCAGACTGGCCTATCGTTCATGTGCGGCATATTTCACGAAGTCCGGATTCTCCATTCTGGCCCGGCCAGCCGGGTGCCGCGTTTCAGCCTGAACTGGCCCCGGCAGACAACGAGCACATTGTCGAAAAGAATGTTCCCGATGCCTTCATCCTGTCGGGGCTGGAGCGATGGTTGCATGTCCGCGGGATAGGCCGGGTGGTGCTTGTTGGTGTCAGTACCAATAATTCGGTTGAGGCGACTGCCCGTACTGCTGGCAACCTGGGATTTGCGACGCTTGTGGTGTCGGATGCTACTTTTGCGTTCGACAAAAATGACTATACCGGGGTGCCGAGGTCGGCTGATGAAGTCCATGCCATGTCGCTGGCAAATCTGGACAAAGAATATGCTACTGTGATGTGCACAAAGGATGTGCTTAAACAGTTTAAACTTCAAGCCGGATAGGTCGGAGGTGGTATGAAAAGCGCAAGAATAGCCCTGTTGTTGATTGTGGCCTGCCTGTTGGCGCTGTCTGGCTGCAGCAACAGGGGCGTTTACGAAGGAATTCAGGCCAGCAACCGGCTTGAGTGTCACCGGTTGCCGCCTTCACAATTCGACGATTGCATGCAACGTGCGAACAAGTCATTTAATGAGTATGAAAGAGAGCGGCAGGCAGCCACCGGTCAGTAGGTAGTTCGCAGCGCAATGGACGGTGAGGCATGCGAAAGTTTCCAACAGGGAGGGCGACATGAATAGCCCCGAAATATTAGTCATCAGCATAAATTTTGTTGTGGCGTTGTTGGCGTACCTCGTCATTTACCCGTTGCTGTGTGGCGCCAATATCTGGCGAATTGCGTTGAATGATTTGTTGGCTTCCGGGACAGTGCTTTTGATCGCGGGTAGTCTGTATTCAGGTAGTGGTCACGAGTTCAGCCTGCTCTTCTTTTCTGTTAACTGGTTCTGGTTTGCATTGCTTAGTTATGCAGCGATAGAAACCCCGTTTATGCTCTGGTATTTCAAAAAGTATCGGGTCTGGGACACATTTAAATACAACAAGAGTTCGCCCGGCTCCAGGGATTCGTCTTGACGGGGCCTCTCGGAAACCAACGACCGGATTCCCGCCCGCGCTCCCTGATGCGCAGTGTCTTGCTACGCATCGTGCTTGCGGCCACGCTTGTCGTGGGTAGTCTGACCATGCTGGCGTACACGTTTATTCAGACCGAGACGCAAACCCGTCTGCTCGATAACCTGAGCGACTGGGTCGTTGAGCGTGCCCGTAACGACAGTGTCATCTTTGAGCTGGCCAGGGACAACCTGGCGCGCTTCAGTCGCGAGTTTATCAGGCTTTATACGTCTGACGTGACCGTGACCGAGGAGGAGTTCTGGTCATACTACGAGACTGATCAGGACAATGCTGTACGCATGCGTCGTGAGTTCTACGATGGCGTTTATGCCGAGGACGGCCTCTACTATGAAGGCCTGACCAGTTTTATCGGCAATAATCAACCGGTTGACGATGCTGACCTGCAGCGCCGTCTGGTACTTTCCACCCGTTTGTTGGCGCAGCTGGGGCCGGCCTGGATAAACCGGTTTGAAAATGTTCACGTTACATTCCCCGAAAATGCCATTGCGCTCTATGCCCCTGGCACGCCATGGGGGCTGGAAGCTGCTCCTGATCTGCCGATGAACGAGCTTGGCGTCATTCGCTCCATGCAACAGTCAGAAAATCCCGGGCGGGAGCCAGGTTGGAGCGGACTGTATTACGATGAGACGGCGCAGGAATGGGCGCTTACCTACCAGGTGCCCCTGGACCTTGAGGGCAGGCATCTGATAAACCCCAGCCACGATGTGTCACTGACAGAAGTCATGAATAAACTGGTGACAGATACGCCTGATGGAGGCTACAACCTTATCTTTCGCAGTGATGGTTTTCTGGTTGCACAACCTGCGCCACCTGCGTCGGATCGACGCTGGGTAGGGCAGATGTCACTGGAGACCATAGATGACCCTGCGGTCGTCAGAATTTACGAACTGATCGACGCAGCAACGGCGGGCAGTCCAGGAACCGTTTCCTTGATCCAAAATGAGGTAGATGACACCTGGCTGGCGGTCAGCGAACTGGCAGGACCAGACTGGTGGTTTGTCTCGGTCTATCCGGGGGCCATGATCAGAAGTTCGGCCAATCAGGCGGCAGCAGCCGTTCTGTCCACAGGCACACTGCTGTTAGTGCTGTTGGTCGTTATCATTGTTTTCATCATCCGCCGTGATGCCGAACGGCCATTGGCTCAGCTACACGAGGCCGCGCAGCGCGTCAGTGGCGGAGATTATGCTGCTGTTGCTGAAGGACGAGTGAGCTTGCCACGTGATCTGGGCAATGAAGTCGGGCTGTTGGCGAATACGTTTTATGACATGACGGTGAACATTCGCGATACACAAAACACGCTGGAGCGACTTGTCGCCGAGCGTACGCAGGAACTTGAGGCAGCCAACAGCAATTTACGTGAACTGAGTCTGATGGACGGCCTGCTGGGAATCCACAACCGGCGTGCATTTGATCGTGATCTGGAGCGACTATTTGCCGAAGCGAGAAGTGGTCACGGCAGCTTTTTTCTGATGCTGATTGATGTCGACTATTTCAAGCTTTTTAATGACAGTTACGGTCATACCCAGGGCGACAAGGTGCTCCAGCAGATAGCACAGGCCATTACGCGCAGTATCCGCAATGACGACAGGGTGTATCGTTACGGAGGAGAGGAGTTGGCTGTACTATTTACTTGCACCAGTGCCGAACCTACGCGGTATGTGGCTGAACGAGTCATGACATCGGTGCGACAGCTGGAAATCGAATTCTCCCGGTCAAAGCACGGCGTTGTCACGATCAGTGCCGGGTTGGCGAAACTGCACGACAGGCATACGCAGCCGGTAGATATTGTGCGCGAGGCTGACAGCTTACTTTACGAATCCAAGCACAAAGGGCGCAATAAACTGACCATCAGCGGCTGATTTTAGCTGCTGGTAGAGGCCTCATGAAACGCCATATGCGTGTGTTCGGGCTCTCAGAAGTAGATGACCGATTTGTCAGGTCGATGGAACTCAATGTAAGTATTTTATTGGACGATTTTATAACCGGGTATTCCAGTTACGTTATTTGAAGCGTTTTCCGATCGACAACCTCAAAATAGATAAGTCGTTTATTGCGAAAGTGACGACAGACACGCACTGTGAAGTCATCGTTAACATTTTAATTGTCATGATGCACAGTCTGGGATTAAAGGTCATCGCCGAAGCTGGCGGTTTGAGCTGTCTCGGATTCCCCCTGTTGACGACTCGGTCTGCCGGAGCCGAATATTCAGAGTGATCCAGCGCGGTGCTATTTGCGTAGGGTTCAGTTAGGATACGTAGTGTGTAACACTGTGAATTCATCATACGCGTGCATGGAGCCGAACCCTGTGACCTACCTTAATTCGTTGAGGACAGTGAAAGCTTTCCTTTTTCTTACCTTACTCACATTTTTCTATATTCCAACTGTAATGGCCGCAGAGGCGCCAGAGTCATCGGGCAATGCCGACGCCAGTGGTGACAATACCTCGTATGCCTATCTTGCCGACATTCTTCAGGATGATGCCGCACGTGAGCGCTTGATCAACGATCTACGGGCGCTGGCCGCAGGAGAGAGTCCTGCCAGCACAGAAGGTGCCGCGAGCGAGGAACCGACTGAGGAACGCATTTCGCCGGCCCGTCGCATTGCGGACACTTCGCGTGACTTTGCCGAGCGCTTTGTCGGTGAGATTACAGATGGGGTCAATGCCGTAGGCAACGTGTTCAGCGGCGGTGGTGCGCTGAATCTTGATGAGCTGATTGAAACCGGTATCAGTCTGCTGATTGTCATTGCGGTGACAGTGGGCCTGCTATTGGTACTGCGACTCGCGATACGGCCGCTGTTTGCCATGGCCAATCGCTGGGCATTGCAGGATGCAGCCCGCAGTGCCATGTTGCGGAAACTGGTTGCCGTCGTCGGGGCTGCTGTACTCGATGTCGCGGTAATCTTGCTGGCTTATGTCGGTGGTTACCTGGTGGCGCTGTTTGCACTCGGCATCACGGGTGAGATGGATATCTATCAGTCCCTGTTTCTTAATGCCTTCCTGTTGATCGAAATATTTAAAGCCCTTATTCGCGGTCTGTTTGCCTCGCGTGATGACGGTTTGCGCATGTTACCCATGAGCGCTGAACAGGCGGCGTACTGGAATGCATGGCTGGCGCGTCTCAGTGGGTTTATCGGTTACGGCATTCTGTTTTTGGTGCCGCTGGTAAACGCGATGTTGTCGCCCGACGTAGGCCAGTTGGTAGCACTGGCCGTCATGTTGCTGGCGTTTTTGTATGCGCTGGCCATTATTCTGCAGAACAAGGCGCCGGTAACCCAGCAGATTGAGCAGCGTGCGAGTCAGACAGAACTGGCATTCAATCGGCTTTTGCTGGGTATGCTCGCCAAGTCCTGGTACGTGGTTGCAATCATCTATTTTGCCGCATTGGCACTGGTGACCGTTGCCCGTCCTGAGGACGCTCTTCCCTTTATGCTGGCTGCGTCATTACGCACGTTACTGGCAGTGGGTATCGGTCTGTTTGTCTCCGTGGTTCTGAGTCAGTTGATCAGTCGCGGATTCCATCTGCCTGCAGAAACGCAGGCGCGGTTCCCCATGCTGGAAGATCGCATGAACAGCTTCCTCCCGACAGTCATGAAAGTGGCACGGCTGATTATTCTGATCGTGGTGGTGGGCCTCGTTGCAGATGCGTGGGGCTTATTCGACCTGGCGCAATGGACGGCGTCTGAAGCGGGTGCGCGCGTGCTGGGCATCGTCATATCGGTCGCATTCATCATTATCATGGCGATGCTGGTCTGGATCGGGTTAGCCAGCTGGATTGAACAGCGATTAAATCCGCAGGGCGATACGAGCGCGCCCAGTGCCCGCGAAGCGACACTGCTGACCATTTTCCGCAACGCGGTAGCCATCACCATTATTGTGATGACCCTGATGATTGTGCTGGCGGAGATCGGTATCAACATTGGCCCGCTTATCGCTGGCGCCGGTGTTCTCGGTCTGGCCATCGGTTTTGGCGCGCAAAAGTTGGTGCAGGACATTATTACCGGTGTCTTCATTCAGCTTGAAAATGCCATCAACAGCGGCGATGTGGTCAGTGCCGGCGGCGTCACAGGCACCGCGGAAAAGCTGACCATACGCTCGCTGGGTATCAGGGACCTGTCCGGCACCTATCATCTGATTCCGTTTTCTTCCGTGGATACGGTCGCGAACTATATGCGCGAATTTGCCTACCATGTCGGCGAATATGGCGTGGCTTATCGCGAAGATATCGATGAGGTTATCGTGCGGCTGCGTGAAGCCTATGCAGAATTGATTGCAGACCCAGACCAAAAAGCCAATATTCTGGCAGAGCTGGAAGTGCATGGGGTCACCGCGCTTGCCGATAGCTCAGTGAATATCAGGGTACGAATAAAAACTCTGCCTGGCGCACAGTGGGGCGTGGGCAGGGCCTATAACCGACTTGTGAAGTACCATCTGGATGCGGCGGGTATAGAGATTCCGTTCCCGCACCTGACCATGTATTTTGGCGAGGACAAGCAAGGCAAGGCACCGGCGGCGCCGATCACCATTGAGTCAGCTTCGTTGTCGTCACTGGCACAACCGGACGATGATGACGCGGACGAAAAGGATGACGCCGGTACCAGTAAGCGCAAAACCAGCAAAAAAGGCGCCAAAACCAACGCCAGGAAGGGTCGTGATTTCGACGACGCAGACGACTGATGTCTGGCAGGGGGAAGGGTGCTTTGTCGATCCACTAGCTCCGAAGCTGCTTGTGGGGGCCAATCCGGGGAAGCCTTTTTCCCGGAACATGGCGATTTGGATGAAACGTGACGAAGCGAAAGGCTTCAGAGTGGCTCCGGCCGCAACGTTGGAGGCTGTCAGCGAGTGATGAGTTCGGATTATGTAGTTGCCTTTACCGTGAGCCTGATCGCAACTATATCAACGGTCATGTTGCATTATGAAGCCTTTATCGGCCTTAGCCGTATTGTCAGTCAATCGAAAATATCGCACCGGCGTCGTATGTTACTGTTGGTGTTCGGCTTGTTGGTGGCTCACATTGTTGCGATCTGGGTATTCGGTGTCAGTGCCTGGTGGCTGATACAGGTTCAGGGGATCGGTGAGCTGGCTGGATATGACACTCTGGTTTTTCTCGATTACATATTCATGTCTGCTGTGACCTATTCTACATTGGGATATGGTGACATGATTCCACTGGGCCCGGTGCGCTTTCTGTATGGTACACAGGGGCTGGTTGGTTTTGTATTGATCACCTGGTCCGCGTCTTTCGCGTTTATTGAAATGCAAAACAACTGGCCCAAGCGCGAGTGATAAAAAACCTCCCATCGGTCACGGAAGCTGTACAGTTCTGGGCTCTTGATACTGTTTGTTTTTCCAGTGACTTGAAAAATATTAACAGATCAGTACCCTAGACACATGGCTGCTTTAACAAGAGCTTAGAGGCAGCCATGTCAATCCATCGATGCGAACTGTTCGCGCTGATGCGACGGTTTGCATAAGTGCCTGAAGTATCTGCATGAAAAGCTTTATACTTTGAGATGCAGGTGGGCGCTGAGATTCCCAAGGAAAGGAGTATTGTATGTGTATTTCCATTCCAAAAAAAATCATGATCGCAGCAACCGCTGCCATAACAACCTTTGTATTTGCACTGCCACTGGCGGCCCAACCTCAAACGGGTTCCTATCTGGAGTACCGCGCCAGAATGCAGTCTGATGCAGACGAGTACTTTTTCTTCGAGGACGATAGAAAACAGGTTGTGTCATACAGCAGGGATCGCATCGTTCGGGTCTGCGCGGCAGACAGTGCCGAGGTTATACCACTCAGGGTTGAGTATGATGACAGAACGACCATGCTTACGCCCGGTGACTGTATTCGCGTTGAGGCCATGGATGTGTTCCTTGAACCCGCTGACTCACTCGAACCTAATACCTTTATGCGGGTGGAAGTTGATACTTTGAACTGAGGGAGACCTCCGTCTAAATATTGGTAACATTCGTTTCACTGCCCCCGCCGCCCGGCGGGGGTATGATCCCTCAATTTTGGTAGCCTGTTGTCTGTTGACCGCCTGCCGAGAACAAGCCACAGAACCGTCACATCACTGCCACGAATCTTTCACTCCCCTGTCAAATACATACCCTAAAGTGGCGCCTTCAGTCATCACTCTGCAAGGGAGCGGGTATGTATTCATCTACTAATAAGTTAAAGAAAAAGGTGCTGGCCAGCTCGATCCTGCTGGCACTGGGTCTGGGTTTGGGGCTGTCGGCACCTGCATTTTCACAAGACATGACGTCCGCCATTCGCGGCCGTATCAATGGCACGGATGGCTCCCCACAAGCCAACACCACCATTGTTATCGAAGACACCCGCACCGGTGCTACCCGTACTCTGCAGACCAATGACTCCGGCGCCTTTTACGCCACCAATCTGTCTGTAGGTGGCCCTTATCGGGTCACTGCCAATGGTCGCACAGTTGTCATCGATTCCATTGCTCTTGGCGACATCTACAATGTATCTATCGACATGAACAGCGCACCAGTCGAGGAAATCATGGTTCTTGGCCGCTCCGGCAACATTGTCGATGTGGCTTCAGGCCCGGCAGCGACATACTCTACGTTCGACCTGGAGACCTCGGTTGCCTTTGATCGCGATATCAAAGATGTTTTTATGTACGACCCGCGTCTGAACCTTGATAGTGGTTCCGCCATCAACTGTGTTGGCAAACATCCGCGGTACAACAGCGTCAACCTTGATGGCGTCAGCCAGAATGACCGCTTCGGTCTGAACAGTAATGGTTACTCGACGGCCACCGGTATGCCTTTTCCATTTGAAGCGGTCTCTCAGGTGGCAGTAGAACTGGCACCTTTTGATGTTACTTACGGTGGTTTTACTGCATGTAACATCAATGCGGTGACCAAGTCGGGCAGCAATGACTTTACCGGCTCCGCATTCTATGAATACAACAATCAGGATATGCGCGGTGATTCATTGACCGTAGATGGTGATGAATCGACGTTCAGTAGTCCGGACTTTAAAGAAGAGAAGCGTGGTTTCAGTCTCGGTGGCCCTCTGATCCGTGACCGTCTGTTTGTTTTTGGCGCCTACGAAGAAACTGAAACACCCGAGTTCATTGCCCAGGGTTTTGCCGGGTCGGGCAACGGCGTCGAGCGTCCGTGGTTGACTCAGTCGGACTTTAATCGTATTAGCAATATCGCGACCAATACTTACGCCTATGATGCCGGTGGCATGCCTTCTGACGGTGCTCAGACCGAAGAGAAGTACATGCTGCGTATGGACTGGAACATCAGCGAGCAGCACGATGCGACAGTGATCTACAACTATTACGACGGTATTGAAGACCGTGCTTCAGACTCTGACAGCAATGAGTTTGAGTTCGCCAACCATTTCTATCGCAAGGGTTCCGAATCCGAAACGCTGACCTTCAAGCTGTCGTCACAATGGAACAGTGCGCTCTCGACTGATGTGTTCATCAGCCGTAATACCATGGATGACTCTCAGGTCACTGTGGGTCCCAGGGATTTTGCTGAAATGCAGATATACATGGGTAGTAACACTGTTTATCTGGGTGCTGATGATTCGCGTCAGGCCAATAGCCTGGCCACAGAATCCGACTTCATGAAATTCACCGCGGAATACCTGTGGAATGATCATGTCGTGACTGTCGGTTACGAGCGTGACGACCTGTTTGTGTTTAACCAGTTTCTGCAGCACGCGCGCGGTGGTGAGTACCGGTTTGAAGACCTTTCAGGCAACAACCCGGCGTCATGCGACGCATTGACGGCGCTTGAACGTCAGGCGGATCCGGCTTGCGGCCTGACCGGTATTGATAATTTTGAACTCGGTATTCCCACGGACATCTATTACGGTAGTGGTGGTGGCACCAATAACCCGGATGATGCCGCGGCGAGTTTCAGCAATGTGCTGAACACGGTGTATGTTCAGGACGAGTTCCGTCTGGACGACTATGCCTTGACCCTGGTTGCGGGCCTGCGTTACGACTGGTTTACCAGCGATGATCGCCCCAACTTTAACGAGACCTTTACCAATCTCAACGGTGGCCTGCGGAACGACGCCAATGTTGACGGACTGGATCTGTTGATGCCACGTCTTGGCTTTACCTGGGAAGTGGCAGATGACCTGACGGTTCGTGGCGGGCTCGGCCTGTACTCGGGTGGCAACCCCAACGTATGGCTTTCCAACGCATGGAGCAATGATGGTTTGTCAAATGTGCAGGTACGAGACCGCAACAATGGCAACCAGTCGGTGTTGAACGATTACGTGCTGAGTGGCAGTCAGCGCCCTGGTTACGATGTGCCGCAGGCAATAAAAGATCAGGTGGCAGCAACCACCCCAGCCAGTGCCTCCGATAGTTTTCTGGTCCTGATTGACCCGAACTACGAACAGCCATCTGAGTGGAAGTTCGCGCTGGGTGCGACTTATCTGTTGCCAACGGGCACTACGCTGGAAGGCGACTATCTGTACTCTGTGGCAAATGATCCGGCGTTCTATGTTGATGTAGCCCAGGATATTGTGGGCAGCACAACGGCCGGGCAGCCTATCTATGCCAACGTGCGCGGTCAGAGCAACTACATGTTGACCAACTCCAGCGAATCTCCCGTGAGCCACTCACTGTCCCTGTTGGCGCGTCAGACTTACGACTTTGGTCTGGACTGGACCTTTGGTTATGCTTATACCCAGGCCGAAGATCTGAGCCCGATGACATCGTCCGTCGCAAGCTCAAACTTCAGCAACCTGGCTCTGTCTGATATCAACAATCCATCAGCCGGCACCTCCAACTACGAAACACCGCACCGGTTTACGGCGCGGGTCAGTTATGGTCGTGAATTCCTGCCAGGCTACGAAACCCGTGCCACCATGCAGTGGTTCAGGGCTAAAGGTCAGCCACAGAGCTATGTCATGAGCAGCCGCGGACTGGAAGGCAGCAACAGCGGCAACCGTCGCCACCTGCTGTACGTGCCGGGCCCAAATGATTCGAATGTGGTAGTCGGTCCGAATTTTGACGTCGCCGCGTTCTCAGACTTTGTTGATGCCAACGGACTGAGCCAGGGTTTCCAGACACGAAATGACTTCTACTCGCGCTGGACGTCACGCATGGATCTGCGCCTGGATCAGGAACTGCCTGTGTTCTTTAGCGGAGCCAACGCGCGTGTATATGTCAAAGTATATAACTTCCTGAACATGATCAATGACGAGTGGGGTCATCAGTACGATGCCCAGTTCTTCTCGCCTGATGTCGTGACTCAGTCGGTTAACGCACAAGGCCAGTACGTGTTTGAAAGCTTCAATTCGCGAAGCGTCAGCGACCTGCAAGAGACTCAGTCACTGTGGCAGGTTCGTCTGGGCATCCAGTTTGAATTCTAAACTGATGATTCTCTGGCAAACCTTCTACTCCACCCGGGCGCAAGCCCGGGTGTCTTTGTTTGTACTGTTGCTTGGTATGGCAGTGTTTGCCTCTGCTGCAACAGTTCGGGCAGCGGATTCGCCTCCCGAATCCCCAATGACCCTGCTGATCGGCCTGGACGGGCTGCGCTGGGACATCATTGATCGCCATCCGGCACCGACTTTACGACAGTTGGCAGAGCAGGGTGTCCGTGCGCAGGGCCTGATACCGGTGCTGCCGTCCAAAACCTTTCCCAATTTTTATGCCATTGCCACCGGGTTGTATCCGGAAAATAACGGTGTGATGGACAACACCACCTATGCGCCGGAGCTGGACAAAACCTTTCGCATGAGTGATCAAAATGATGTGGGCTGGTTTCAGGGTGAACCCATCTGGGTGACAGCAGAGCAGCAGGGCGTGCGCGCGGCCACCATGTTCTGGGTAGGCTCGGCAGCAGAAATTTCCGATACCCGGCCCAGTTACTGGCGGCCATTTGATGGCAGCGTGCCTAATGACGCCCGTGTGAAGCAGGTGTTTGACTGGCTGGATCTGCCGGAAGCCGAACGCCCCGGATTTATAAGCCTGTATTTTGAAGCCATTGATTCGGCCAGTCACACTGCGGGTGTTGACAGTGTTGAAGAGCGGCAGGCAGTTGCCGAGATCGATGCGACCATAGCACGGCTGCTCGAGGGGCTGGCTGCGCGTGACCTGTTGTCACGTATTAACCTGGTGATTGTCGGTGACCATGGCATGACGGATGTCTCTGAAGAGCGCATCATTTATCTGGATGATTATGTCGATTTTTCGGCGCTGCATAGCCCGCAGTTGAGTGGGGAGCGACAGGGTAACGCCGTGTTCGCTGCTTTTCATGGTGAACCGGACGCTGTGGAAACCGTGTATCAGGCGCTGTCATTGGCCCACCCACGTATGCGGGTGTACCGCAAGTCACAGTTTCCAGACTGGTTCCGCCTGTCGCACCCGGCGCGCGGCCCTGATCTGGTGATCCTGCCCGACAATGGCTGGCTACTGTCAAAACGCAATGTTGCTTTTCGCGGGCCCCGGGCCACGCATGGTTTCTCGCCACAGGCGCGTGACATGCACGCCAGTCTCATCGTCAATGGGCCGGCATTCCAACAGGGTGTCACTGTGGAGTCGGTGCACATGGTGGACATTTACGGCATTCTGACTCGTACACTGGGTATCAAACCAGCTGCAAACGATGGCAACCCGAGCCGTATTGCACCGCTGTTCAGGCTCGATTAACTCGGGTCTGACAGTCTCCAGCGTCGACCATGGACTTGCCGGTTTCCCTGTGTTCACATATCTTGGTTAAGCCATCAGGATAGTCGAATATCAGGAGAAGAATGCTATGGAGTCTAAAGCAGAAAAGAAGCAGCGCCGGCGTCGCGGCAATATCGGTATTGCGATTGGTGTGGGGTTAAGCACAGGCCTTGGTTTTGGTCTGGTAATGACCAGTGTTGTGTATGGTGTCGCCGTTGGTGGTTTTGTCGCCATCGCGCTTTGGGCTGCCGGAGTGGGGGCAAGAAAGGAAGTTGCACGACAGGAGGGCAACTGATGATGCGGTTCCTTGTCAGGTGTTGCAGAGCTGGTTAAATTGTCGGCTAGATATTTGGTTGGAAAGCCGGGTAGATTAAGACTATTGTTAGGTCTTACTGTTTACTGGGTTTTCAACTCGGAGTGATTTTACATGAAACGACCATTGATATTGTTGCTGCTGATGTTTTTCTCCGCAGTCGCGCACGCCGCCCCACAAGGCTGGGGACCGCTGCTTGAACCCGCTCAGTTGTCAGAATTGCTCACGAGGGAATCGGGTGTCCGTGTTGTTCACCTGACGGGTAATTATGCAGACGGCCATATCCCCGGTGCGGTGGCTGCGCCTTACGCTCAATTTCGGGGCCCGCAGGAAAATGCTGGCCAATTGCCCGCGCTACCCGAACTGACCCGGATTGTGCAGGATCTCGGTATTTCCGCAGGGACGCCCGTGGTATTGGTGCACGGCGGCAGTGGCTCGGTTGATATGGGTGCTGCCACCCGGGTGTACTGGACCCTGAAGTCACTGGGTGTCGAAACGTTGGCGATTCTGAATGGCGGCTTCGCCGCCTGGCAGGCCGAGGCGTTACCGGTCAGTACGGAAACAGTCCAGGCCAGCCCCTCTGATTTTCAGCCGCAATGGAGCGATGCCTACCGCGTCACCACATCGGACCTGGAGTCCCTGGTGGCCAACGGCAACGGCCACATTATCGATGCCCGTCCACCTGCTTATTTTAACGGTGAGCAGGCTTCAGCGTCTCGCGCCGGTACCTTGCCCGGTGCCAGTAATCTCAGCTTTGCCGAGCTGTTTGACGGTAATCGCATGAAAACCGGCGAAGTGCTCACGTCAATGCTGGAGAGCGCCATGGCGCAGGATGCAGAGCTGACGGTGACGTTCTGCAATACCGGTCACCTGGGATCCATTGACTGGTTTGCCATCAGCGAACTGGGTGGGTATGACAACACGCGTTTATACGCTGAGAGTATTACTGAATGGGCCATGGATCCGAACCGGCCAATGATGAACGAACCGGCCGGGAACTGATTCGCTGTCGACAGGTGAAACGTTCCTTTAGGTACTCAGATGCGCGCCACCGGAAACCAGTGGCGTGTTCTGTTAGCAAAAGCAACCAGTGATAACATCACTGGCACCTCCACCAGCACACCCACGACAGTCACCAGTGCAGCACCTGAATTCAGACCAAACAGGCCAATGGCGACGGCGACCGCAAGTTCGAAAAAATTCGAGGTGCCGATCAACGCACACGGAGCGGCAACGTTGGCTGGTACTTTCCACAATCTGGCTGCAACATAAGCGATGGCGAACATGCCATAGGATTGAATTAGCAGGGGCACTGCAATCAGAGCGATCAGTAGCGGTTGCTGCAAAATTACCTGACCCTGAAAACCAAACAATAGCACCACGGTTGCCAGTAGTCCGAGTACGGATAGCGGTTTGATGCGGGCCGTGAACTGTGTCACGGCAGCGTCGGCCGCTGCCGGCTCCGTCTTTCCCCGCGTCAAGCGGGCCCGGGTTGCGATGCCAGCCAGCAATGGCATCACCACATACAGCGCCACCGACAGCAGCAGTGTCGACCACGGCACGTCCAGGTCTGTGATCCCCAACAAAAATGCCACCAACGGCGCAAAAGCAAATACCATGATGACGTCGTTAAGCGCGACCTGAGCCAATGTGTAATTGGGGTCACCACGGACCAGTTGCGCCCAGACAAATACCATGGCGGTGCAGGGAGCTGCGCCCAGCAGGATCATGCCGGCAATATACTGACTGGCGTTGGCAGGGTCGACTAAGTCAACGTAGAGTGTATGAAAGAACAGTACTCCCAGACCGGCCATGGTGAAGGGTTTGATCAGCCAGTTGACGCTGAGAGTGATCAGCAATCCCCTGGGCC
The DNA here is from genome assembly GCF_001758195.1 of Pseudohongiella acticola. Classification (NCBI taxonomy): domain Bacteria; kingdom Pseudomonadati; phylum Pseudomonadota; class Gammaproteobacteria; order Pseudomonadales; family Pseudohongiellaceae; genus Pseudohongiella; species Pseudohongiella acticola. The sequence goes on along the minus strand of NZ_MASR01000001.1, from coordinate 581,573 downwards.
GTTCGTGCACCCGACGCAGGCTGCCGAAATCAACAGCTACCATCATCGGATACACCATCAGCCAGATCAGAAAGGCGACCAGAAAATTAACCGAGCCATATTCGATAGCAGCCATTGCCTGAAACAGCTCTGGCAGTAACGACCCCAGCGTAATCCCGAGGGTGATGCACAACGCTACCCATAGTGACAGGTAGCGTTCAAAAAAGCTGATGCTTGGGTGGTCGTTCATGCAAAACTCTGGTTGATCGAGGCTGTGAATTTTCAAGCATCTGACTGCGTCATGAGCATTCTACGATGGCGATTGCCGCACGCACAATCGTTGAACATGATAAAGTTGATAGCAATACAATTGACAATCGTTATCATTTGCATCTATTATTCCACGCCACAAATTGCTGGCCCGGCAAGTGCCCATTTCAAAGGCCGACGGCTGAAACAGCGCAGTAATCAAACAAAAAGTTCAGGGAAAATCAATGTCAGCTTCTTCAGTATTCCACAAATCCAGATTGTCCATGGCCCTCGCGCTGACTGCGCTGCCGCTTGCCGTGCATGCCCAGACGGGTGAATCGACCGCTGCGTCAGTAGATGCAAGCCCATCGATTCAGGTGATTCGCGTAACCGGTAACCAGCAGGGCCACGCTTACGTGGAAACCGGCACGGTCAACCTGATTGATCTGGAGCAGATCCAGGCGATTCAGCCACTGTCGACAGAAGACGTATTGCGTCGTATTCCGGGCATCAACATAAAAGGCGAGGAAGAAACCTCGATTGTGTCCAATTTTGGCCTGCGTGGCCTGTCTGCCAGCGAATCCAAATCCTTGCTGCTTGAAGACGGCGTGCCGGTCGCTCCCGGTCTGTTTATTGGCAATGATCGATATTTTAATACCCGCATTCAGCGCGTTGAGCAGGTTGAAGTGCTGAAGGGCTCATCATCACTGCGTTACGGCCCTTCCACCATCGGTGGCGTGGTTAACTACATTACCAAGACCCCTGATGACGGCGTTAAAGTGTCAGGCCGGGTGGGGTCATTTAATCTGCGCGAAATGAATATCGAGGCGGGCGGACAGAATGTTTCCGGCGATGCCTATGCCGGTGTGGTGGCCACTTACGCTGACAGCGACGGCTTCATGGACAAAGGTTATGAAATGTCTGATGTGATGCTGAAAGCGGGGACCGCAATCGGCAGCAATCAGCGCTTAGGCCTTAAGGTTTCATTCCATGAGAACGATGCCAACATATCCTACCGAGGGGTTTTCCTGGACGCCTACCGTGCGGGTGCCGATTACAACCCGGCGCCGGACGACTGGTACCTGCAGGACCGCAAGGCAGCTGACCTGAACCATGAGTGGCTGATCAGTGATTCCACAACACTGAAAACTCTGTTTTACTGGAGCGACGTCAGTCGCGACTACTGGCGTTACAGTGTTGACACGCCAGCCTCCAATCTGGCTGGTCGCTGGGTTTATACCGACGACTTGACGGGAAATAATCGGTCATTTGAACGGCTGGGGGCGGAAACCCGCCTGTCGATGGCACATGAACTGGGTGGTATGACGGCAGATACCGAGTTTGGTTTCCGTGTGATGACCGAAGAGTCCAACGACACCCGCATTCGTGCAACCCGTCAGCAGGATCGTACTGGCGTCAATGATCGTCATCGTATTGATTCGGCGGACAGTGTGGCGGCCTACGTGCAAAGCCGTATTGAGTTGACGGAGCGACTGGCGGTGACACCCGGTTTGCGCGTGGAAGATTACGAGCAAACCCAGCTGATCCTGACCCAGAATAATGCCTCAGCTTCCACCAGCAATACCGAGTTCCTGCCGGGTATCGGTGCAACCTTTGACCTGACCCCGGCTGCGCAGATTTATGGCGGTGTCTACCGTGCATTCTCACCTGCTTCCAATGGCGTGGCGCTGGACGGTCTGACCGATCAGAATCTGGACGGCGAGCGTTCCACCAACTACGAGCTCGGTATCCGTGGCGCTGAAGGCCCGCTGAGTTACGAAGTGGCTGCGTTTGCCATGGATTTCAGCAATCAGGTGGTTACTGGCAACAGCAACCCCAATCTGTCGCAGTCCAATGCCGGTGAAACCGAGCACTACGGTATGGAGTTTGCGCTGGGTTATGACTTCGGCATGGGTTTCAGTGTGGATTCCAATGCCACCTGGGTGCCGACTTCTGAGTTCGAGACTGGTGCATTTGCCGGCAATCGCCTGCCTTATGCGCCCAAGTTACTGGCGAACCTCGGCCTGAATTACCGCATGGACCGTCTTCAGGCATCGCTGACAGCCCATCATCGAGGTGAGCAGTACGCTGACCCCAGTAATCAGGTGGATCTGCCAACCGGCGCCGCTGGCGGCATCTGGGGCGGTCTGCTGCCTGCCTATACGGTGGTGGATCTGACGGCGCAATATACGGTTGCTCAGGGTTTTGACGTTTTTGGTGCGATCAAGAACCTTGCTGACAAAAAATACATTGCAGGTCTGCGTCAGGGCATCTATGTGGGGCCTGAGCGTTCCGTCGAGGTGGGGTTCCGTTACGGCTTCTGATCTGGCGCCCTTTCCCGGCATCCGGTAGCGGATGACACTAAAAACCCGGTGCGTGTTGGCCGGGTTTTTTTGTGTCTGACGATTTGCTGCCGCCGAGCTGAATGCTGTTGCGCACTGCTGTGCCAGCGGCTGCACTGGACTCTGGCACGGTTGGCGACTATCCTGATCGGTAACATATGGAAAACAGTGGAGGTCCACTATGAAATCTACGACAAGCGTCGCGAATAACCGATTCAAAGCAAGGTTGGCCCTGGTTGCGGGTATGGCCCTGCTGCCAATGTCGATGCCATCCGTAGCTCAGCAGGATGCCGCCGAGCCCATTGCCATCGACGGGCTGCACAGTTTCGAGTTACGAGTCAGTGATGTAGAGCGTTCACTGGAGTTTTATCAGGGCCTGTTTGGCTCGCCTGTGATCAGCCGCCTGGGTGACAATGTCTCCCTGCAGATTGGTGATGGCCCGCATTACTTTACGCTGGCGCCGACCCGCCGGGATGAACAGCCGCATATCCATCACTTTGCACTCAGCGTGCCAGGGTTCAATATTTTCGAATTGCAGCGCCAGCTGTCAGACCATGGCATTACCCGAACTGTGGAAACGCTTTATGATGGCCGGTCGAGCCTGGACACCGCTGGCCTGACCTGGACTGTGCGTCTGCCTGGCGAAGGCGAAGACATGATGACGGAAAATCACCACCTGTATGTCGCCGATCCCAATGGTATTCCTGTGCAGCTTTCAAGTCCTGATGCCTGCGGTGCGGGTGAGGGCAGGGGCGTACCATGCGAGCTTGAGCCTGCGCCGGAGGAAGGTCTGATCGAGCTTCGCGAGATCAATCATTTCACAACCTACGTTGCCAACTACGAGGTGACCAACGATTTTTATCGCAACCTGTTCGGTCTCGGCAACCAGGCGTTTCAGGGCACTTTTCCCTTGCTTGGCTTGAGTGACGGTCGTCAGTTCATGATGTTTGTCGGTGGTACACAGCCAGGCACACCGGCACAGCCGGGACGCATTGACCACGCCAGCCTTAATATCGAAAACTTTACCGAAGAATCGGTACTTGAGCGTCTGACGGAGTACGGTTTGACGGCGCGGCCAGCCGGTGAGGATGCAAGACCCCTGCAGCATTGGGTCAGTCGTCGTATGCCGGAGCGAGGCGGCGCGCCAGGCGGTACGCCGGAAGTTTATCTGTCAGACCCTGACGGTATTCATATCCAGCTGCAGCACCACACCTATTGCGGTGGTGGTGGTGTGTTCGGCGAAGACTGCTAAAGCGGAGGAGGCGTCAGGTTGCTCAAACCTGACGCCATTTCCGGTTTTTAGGGATTGACAGACCCGGCGGATACCGAACCTTCACGGCGCGGGTCCGCTGCCCCAACAAGTTCGTCGTCAGTCACCAGAATGACATGCAGACCTGAGTTTTCACCGTCGCTTTCCTGTACATCGTAACCGGCGGCTCGCAGCGAATCGGCCTGCGTCTGTCCCGGTTCACGATTGATTTCAACTCTGACAGTATCACCACGCGCAATGATATTTGGGAATGCCACTGCGTCTTCCACTGACATGCCCCAGTCGACAATACCCAAAATTGACTTTGCGGTGTAGGCAGGAATTGAATTGCCGCCGGGAGAGCCGGTCACCATAAAGAGTTTATTGTCATCGTCCAGAATGATCGTCGGTGACATTGATGATCGTGGACGGGCGCCAGGTCTGATCATATTGGCAGCTTGTGGCTGGTCGGCGTAGTAGTCACGGGCAAAATCCGTCATTTCATTATTCAGCAGGAAACCTGCGGCCCAGCGGCCTGAACCAAATGCGGCTTCTACCGTCATGGTGGCAGAGATGGCATTGCCCTCGCTGTCGACAATGGATAAATGCGTGGTGCCGGCTGGCTCCTGCGTGCTGTCCTGTGCCCATCTGATAGCATTGTCATTGCCCAGCACCAGAGCTGGGTCGCCGTGCTGCGGCGTGGCCCCGGGTGCGGCTGGGTTATCGCCCCGGTGCTGCAGATATTGTGTGTTGAGAAGTTGCTGCACGGGGACGGTGACGTGGTCCGGGTCAGCGAAATAATAATCGCGATCCGCATAGGCCAGACGCTGGGCGTCAACAAAGGCTCTGATCTGTTGCTGCTGGCTGGGATTGTCCGGAAGCAAACGGTCATACAGATTGGCTATCATGATCTGCATGGCGCCCGAAGACGGTGGGGTGGCTGAGCAGATGTTATAAACACGCCAGGTGCCACAGATAGCTTCGCGTTCTACTGCTGCATAGCCCGCAATATCGTCAATTGTCATGGTGCCACCGTTGTCACCCGCCTGTGCTGATGCGGCCATGGCTTCGGCAATTTCGCCCGAGTAGAAAGCCTGGGGGCCCTCGTTGGCAATGCGTTGCAGGGTGTTGGCATAATCGGGGTTACGCAGCATGCTGCCTGCCTGAATAGGGGCTCCGTCTGGATAAAAATACTCGGCGGCACCCGGGTTTTCGTCGAGCCTGGAAATCTGCGCCATTTGTGGCAGATAGCCCGCCAGTTTTCCCGATACTTCAAATCCCTCGTTCGCCAGACGTATTGCGGGCGCAAACAGGTCTGCCCAGGGTAATTTGCCGTAATTGTCGTGCGCGAGTTTATACAGGGCAACTGCACCTGGTACGCCAATGGCCTTACCGCTTTGCCAGGCATCCAGGAAACCGGCCGGTTCGCCGTCCTGCATGAACATATCTGGACTGGCCCCGGCAGGCGCAGTCTCGCGGCCATCCAGGAAACGCACGTTTTGGCTAGCCTGCTCGTACACCACCATAAATCCGCCGCCGCCCAGACCTGAACTCTCCGGCTCCACCAGTCCCAGCACAGCATGTGCCGCGATGGCGGCATCGACTGCATGACCGCCCCGCTCCAGCATCTGGACCGCTGCGTCGGTCGCGTAAGGGTTGGCAACTGCCGCCATGTAACCCAGTGACCAGCCGTTATTCTGTGTCGGCTCTGCGACAACTTCCGATGCAACCGGCGCGGTTGTGGAAGTGGCATCTGGTGCTGGATTATTGGCGTCGGAACAGGCGGTGAGCATCGCCAGGCTCAGGGTGGCAACTGTAAATCTCATGACAGGGTGTATTCCATGGTCAGTGAATAGGTTCAAATTTTGACAATCTGAGGATATAGTCGTTTATGCTCAGGCACAACAGCTGAAACATCCAATACCGGAAGAAGACTATGTGTGGCCGCTTTAACGTTATAGATTCCCCTGAAGTCCAGGTGTTGCTCCGGCATCTTGGTATCGTGGGAGGGCAACTTCGCTTCACACCTGACGCTGCACCGGGAGCATTGATTTCCATTGTTCACGGCAGTGATGAAGGGGTGGTGCTGACTGATGCCATCTGGTGGCTGCTGCTGGATCCGCAGACGCTGAAGCCAAACTATAAATATGCCAGCTTTAACACCCGTTGGGACAAGCTGAACAGTAAGCAGTCGCTGGGCTACGCTCCGTACCGGCAGCGCCGCTGCATCATTCCTGCCAGTGCGTTTGTCGAAGGGCTGGGCGACAAAAAGACTTATCATAAAATCGAGCTGCAGGATGAAGCCATTGCCTTTGGCGGCTTGTATACACATTACGTCAATAAGCACACCGGGGAATCAGCTTACGCAGCCAGTATTATTACTCTGGGGGCATTGCCGCAATGGCAGACCATACATCCCAAATCGATGCCGTTGATGTTGCCAGTTGAAGACAAAAAAATCATGGATGCCTGGCTGGACCCGCATGATCATGATGTGACGCAATTCGAAGCATTATTGCAGCCTGAAGTTCGCAGCACCCAGGTTGTGACCCCAATCGGCAAACCCAGCAAATGGGATGCGATCGGGCCATCGTGGACAATACCGCCCTCAGCCAATGACGACTAGAGGACGGCAGTGCAGACGGATCAGCTGTTTTCTATTCTGAAACCGATTTTTAGTGTGACCTGGAAATGCCCAACGTCGCCATCGACAATGTGACCCCGTGTTTCGGTCACTTCAAACCATTCGAGATTCCTTGTGCTCGTACTGGCCTGTTTAATGGCGTTACGTATCGCATCGTCCGTGCTTTTTGTTGATGAGCCAACTATTTCGATTTTTTTGTAGGTGTGATGATCAGACATGACTACTCCTTCTGGTCAATAGTGAAACTCCACCCTATCACATTACACCGAGACTGCGCAGGTAGTCCTCATAGTTGCCCTTGAAATCGACCAGGCCACTGGGTTGCATGTCAATAATGCGTGTTGCCAGCGAGGTGACAAATTCGCGGTCATGGCTGACAAAAATCAACGTGCCGGGATAGTTCTCCAGCGCCAGGTTAAGCGCTTCGATGGATTCCATGTCCAGGTGGTTGGTGGGCTCGTCCATCAGTAATACGTTGGGATTGATCAGGCTGAATTTGCCAAACATCATGCGCGCTTTTTCACCACCGGACAGGACTGGCAGGTGTTTATTAACGTCATCGTTGGAGAACAGCATGCGCCCCAGTGCGGACCGAACCAGTTGCTGATCGCCTTTGGTCCATTGTTTCATCCAGTCGAATAGCGCTATTTCTTCAACAAACTCAGCGCTGTGATCCTGGGCGAAATAACCAATATCTGCCTGTTCGGCCCACTTGAGCTTGCCATCGTCCAACGCAACTTCGTTCATCAGGCAGCGCAGCAGGGTGGTTTTACCGGCGCCGTTGGGGCCGATGATGGCAACGCGTTCGCCAGCTTCAATTTGCAGGCTCAGTTTGGCAAACAGCTGGTTATCATAGGCCTTGCTGGCATTCTCCATGATCAGGGCCTGCCGGTGCAGCTTCTTGTTTTCGACAAACCGGATATAGGGGCTGACCCGGCTGGAAGGTTTGACATCTTCCAGTTGAATTTTTTCTATCTGGCGAGCCCGCGACGTGGCCTGCTTGGCTTTGGACGCATTGGCCGAGAAACGACTGACAAATGCCTGCAGTTCGTTGATCTGTGATTTTTTCTTGGCGTTCTCGTTCAGCAGACGCTCGCGAGCCTGCGTTGACGCAATCATGAAGTCGTCATAGTTACCCGGATACAGGCGCAGTTCGCCGTAATCCATATCGGCAATATTAGTGCAGACAGCGTTCAGAAAGTGACGGTCATGCGAAATGATGATGATGGTGCTGTTACGCTGGTTCAGCACCTGTTCCAGCCAGCGGATGGTGTTGATGTCCAGGTTGTTGGTGGGCTCATCCAGCAGCAGCACATCGGGGTCCGAGAACAGTGCCTGTGCCAATAACACGCGCAGCTTCCAGCCCGGTGCAATCGCGCTCATCGGACCTTCGTGCTGCTCCAGCGGAATGTCCAGACCTAACAATAACTCACTGGCGCGCGATTCGGCGGTATACCCGTCCATCTCGGCGAAGGGCTCCTCCAGTTCGGCAACGGCCATACCCTCGGCTTCAGTCATTTCGGCCAGGTTGTAGATCCGGTCGCGCTCGGACTTTACCTTCCATAATGCTTCGTGTCCCATGATAACGGTGTCAATGACCGAGTATTTCTCATAGGCAAATTGATCCTGGCGCAGCTTGCCCAGGCGCACATCAGGTTCCAGCATGACCTGGCCACTGGTCGGCGTCAGGTCCCCCCCGAGTATTTTCATGAAGGTGGATTTGCCGCAGCCGTTGGCTCCGATCAGACCATAACGTCTGCCCTGGGCGAATTTGACGGACACATTTTCAAATAATGGTTTAGGCCCGAACTGCATGGTGAGGTTGGCGGTGGAAATCACAAATAGACTCTGTACTGAAGGAACTGGATTTGAAGGTGCGGATGAAGGCGCGCATCCTATCAGAAACCACGCGCAGAAACCACGCGGCAGGGCACGTCGAGTATTCGCGCCGACAAACACCGGTTGATCTTTCCGGGGCCGCCAAGGGCGGGAATGTCAGATTTTATTGTGTGCCTGGTAGCGTGCTGGCATTGGCATCATTCATAGGTCAGGGCAGTGGTCTTGCCCGAGAAGATCCGGTACACAAAGAATGTGTAGACAAGAATGGTGGGCAGAACAATGGCGGTACCCCAGAACGTGAACAGTAACGAAGAGGTGCTGGAAGCAGATTCCCAGATCGTCAGCTGCCCGATGATGATGTCAGGCAGGATACTGTAGGCCAGACCCAGCGCAGCGAGCAGACACAATATCACCAGCCCGGCATACAATAACCATTCTTTGCCGGCACGTATGGCTTTCTGGTCATACAGCAGCCACAGCAGGCCGGCAAATATTGCACTGCTGAGCAGGGGGATTGGCAGTAGTTTAAGTGCTTCCGGAAAGCTGAACCATTTGTCAGCAATGGTCTGGCTGACCAGCGGCGTTGCCACCGATACCAGCAACAAGGCAATGCCCATGGGCACAATCGATTTCTGCGCCCAGCGCAGTGCCTTGTCAAAGAGTGCGTCTTCGGTCTTGATCAGCAGCCATGCCGACCCCAATAGAATGTAGAGTGCCGGCAGCGTGATCGCAATCAGTACAGAAAACAGAAAACTGACAGCAGATGTTCCCAGGCCGGTAATATAGGTGCCCAGCATCCAACCCTGCGCCACTGCCGTAATCAGTGAGCCAATGGCAAAAATGGCATTCCACATGTCCTTGCGCCGGGCGACGGCTTTGGCACGGAAATCGAACGCGATACCGCGAAGTATCAGGCCCATCAGCATCAGGGTCACCGGAATGTACATTGCCGTCAGAATCTGTCCGTGTGCCTGGGGGAAGGCAATCAGCAAGATGCCGATACCGAGGACAATCCAGGTTTCGTTGGCGTCCCAGAACGGCCCGATCGAGGCAATCATGGTGTCTTTGTCACTGTCTGTCGCGAATGGAAGCAGCAGGCCGATGCCCAGATCATAACCATCGAGAACGACATAAATAAGCAGTGCCAGCCCCATGACGCTGGCAAAAAACAGGGGCAGCCAGAATTCCAGATCCATATAATTAATCCCCCGTTACCGTTCGATGATCAGTGACCTGTCCTGGTACCTGCGCCATGTCCAGCAGCGATGCTGCCGGCTTGGTCGCCATATAGCGCAAGGTTGCAACATAAGACAGCAGAATGAAGAGGTACAGGGCAATGTAAGCGGTGAAAGTGCTCAGCAGGATGCCGCTGCCGTGGTCAGCGACCACCTCAGCGCTGGATAGCAGGCCGTAGACAATCCATGGCTGGCGGCCAATTTCGGTGACATACCAGCCTGCGAGCACAGCAACCCAGCCTGAGAACGCCATCCATGAGGCGGCATTGATAAGCCAGGTGCTGGGTTTCTGTTTGCGTTTGAACAGCTCCCAGCCGGCCCACCAGGACACCAGGATCATGAGCAGGCCCATGCCAACCATGATGCGAAATGACCAGAACACGAGCGCCACGGGAGGGTGTTGATCCGGAAATTCGTTTAGGCCGAGGACTTCACCATTAAGGTCACCGGTCAGAATCCAACTGGCGGCAAACGGAATCTCCAGAGCGAAGCGGGTGGTGCGGGTGGTTTCGTCGGGGAAACCAAATACGGTAAACGGAACGGCATTGTGAGTCTCCCAGACGCCTTCGATCGCCGCAATTTTGGCAGGCTGGTGTTCCAGTGTATTCAGCCCATGCAGATCACCGATAACGACCTGTAACGGAGCCAGAATCATCGCCATCACCACCATGGCTTTGAAAACCTTGGTCGTGGCTGGACCATCAACCTTGCGTTTCATGCGCCAGGCACTGACGCCCATCACCAGAAAGGAGGCTGTCAGCAGCGTGGCTGTCATCATATGGGCCAGGCGATAGGGAAATGAAGGGTTGAATATGATGGCGGCCCAGCTATCGACATAAAATACACCGTCTTCAAGCGAGTAGCCGGTCGGTGTCTGCATCCATGAGTTCAGGCTCAATATCCAGAAAGCAGACAGCGATGTACCCACGGCCACCAGTGCACATGCCAGCAGGTGTGTCCGGTTGGATACCCGGTTCTTGCCAAACAGCATCACACCCAAAAAGGTGGCTTCAAGAAAAAATGCCGTTAACACTTCATAGCCCAGCAGTGGCCCGGCAATATTGCCGGCTCGCTCCATGAAACCGGGCCAGTTGGTGCCAAACTGAAAGCTCATGGTGATGCCCGAGACCACGCCGATGGCAAAGGACAGGGCAAATATTTTCACCCAGAAGTGATAGGCGTTTTCCCAGTGCTGATCCCCGGTGGCGGTAAAGCGCAAACGGAAAAACAGGAGAATCCAGCCCAACCCCATGGTGATGGAAGGGAACAGGATATGAAAGCTGATGTTGGCGGCAAACTGCGCCCGGGCAAGAATGAACGGATCTATGTCAAACATACGGCTTTCCTGTGTGGACAGCGCTAAAGCAGCAGGCTTCTTTCCACCAAAACGGCGGTATTGCGTGGGCGCACCTGTTTACCCTGAGCCAGCAGATGGGTTTTAGTGAATGCCGCACCGAAGAACAGAATAAGTGAAGAGTAGTACACCCACATCAGTATAAGTACCACAGCACCGGCGGCGCCATAAGCAGACGCAGGCGCAGTGTAGGCCAGGTAGGCGGCAATGCCGTACCGACCCAGCGAAAACAGCAGGGCAGTTATCATGCCGCCAACGATAACCTGGCGCCAGTGCAGTTTAACGTCCGGCAGTACCTTGAATATGGTGGCAAACAGCAGGGTAACGACTGCGAACGACAATACCAGTTCGCCACTGTTGATCAGCGACTCTACCGCAGGAACAAAGCGCGAGCTGAACTCCAGGCTGGCACGCAGAGCGACACCCAGCACCAGTGACACCAGCATGACAAAACCGATGGACAGTACCACCATCAATGAAAAGAAGCGCTTGCGGATAAAAAGCAGAATGCTGTTGCGGCTGGGTCGGGGCTGCACCCCCCAAAGTGCATTGAGTGAATACTGCATCTGTGCAAACACCGTGGTCGCACCAATCATCAGTGCGGCAATCCCCGCGATCGCCGGAAAAATGCCGCTGCTTTGTACACGAGAACTGGTGACTGCTTCTTCGACCAGAGCCGCCGCATCGGTGCCCATGACGTCCTGAAACTGGGCAACTATCTGCCCCTGGGCAGCCTGTTCACCCATAACCAGGCCAATCACCGCCACCGCGATAATAACTGTTGGAGCCAGGGAAAAAAGCGTGTAGAACGCCAGCGCACCGGCATGATTGAAGGCGTTGCAGTCAACCCAGAGTTTTGCCGAGTCACGAACGATATGCCACCAGTATTTCAGTTCAGCCAAAGTGGCCCTCCGTCTGATAGTTGGTTCGTAGCTAATAGCTGGTTCGTAGCGCTACAGGCGTCGGCGATCGGTGTCAGTTAACCGGCCGCTGGCAGCGACGACTCTGCGACCGGTTGGACAGCAGAATCGTCGGTCAGTGTATATCGTGTACAGTCGTTTCGATCAGGGAACGCGTGCAGCGCGCACTTCGATTTCGATTAACCAGCCACCTACGACCAGATCTTCGATCTCAACAAACGAGCGTACGGGTTTCATTGGGTTTTCTTCAGTACCAAAAAATTCGCGGTATGCCGTGTTGAAACCATCAAAATCAAGGAAGTCATTATCATCGGATACTGCAAACGCACGTACCTGAATGATATCCGACATTGACCAGCCTTCAGCCTCCAGTTTCTCCTTGAAGCCGTTGAAGGTGTCGCGAGTCTGTTGCGCCATGTCGCCCCAGGTGCCGTCTTCCATGGGGGAGGCACCCGAGCCGCTCAGGTACATGAACTCAGCGTTGGCAGGCACACGAATCGTGGTGTAGAAATGGCGACCTTCGCCTTTGCGCTCAATTTCCTGGGCACCTGCCAGGGGAGCAGAAACAGCCAGCAGGCTGCCCACGACCAGAGCAGTGGGCGCGAGTATAAACTTCTTTAATGATTTCATGTTTGCTTTTCCTGTGCTTTGTTATGTTGTAACGATCCAGCCAATCTTCGCCAATTGTATTGACATAATCAAGCACTTAAGCTGCTTTTCGAACACGTTCTGGTGTCAGAGCATCTCGCGGTGGACCTCAACAACAGGAGCATCTATCTTTTGTGCGATTGCCTTCTCCACCTGGTCCAGCCGGGCGGTCAGTTGCTGCGCTGTGCCGCCGACAGCGACGATGCTCCAGGTGGCGCTGTCCAGCGCCTCGAAATCGCCGGTTTCTGCAACTGCCAGGTCAGCCTCTTTGCCCCAGATGACACGCAGCGCATTAAATACCTTGCGCTTGGCCTTGAGGTCGTCAACACCATAGAGCTGAAATTGCAGGGTGACGACACCGACAGTCGGGGTCACTGACACGGGTGCGGATTCCCGTTCTGCCAGCAGTTTGCGAAACAGATCAGACATTATTACCACCTCACTTGCTGTTAGCGTGCCTTGAACTCACCGGGGCGTCGTTCAGCCACGGAGGCCACGCCTTCTTTGAAGTCTTCGGTCAGACGCTGCCAGTCCTGCTCGCTGGCTTCATGGTCAGTGACTGCCGTCAACATTTCGGTCAGGCCCTGGCGTAGCGTTGCGCGTACCGACATCACCGCCAGGGGCGCGCAGCTTGCGATCTCCTGTGCCAGCCTTACGGCTTCGCTACGAACCTGGTCAGCGCTGGTCAGAACATCAGCCAGCCCCCATTCATGGGCCTGGTCACCTTTAATGCGGCGCCCGGTATAGAACATCAGGGCGGCTTTTTGTTGTCCGATTATCGAGGGCAGGGTATGCGTGAGGCCAAAACCGGGATGAAACCCCAGTTTGCTGAAATTGGCAGCAAAGCTGGCTTCAGGGCAGGTCACCCTGAAATCAGGCACCAGCGCCAGGCCCAGACCGCCACCGATCGCTGCGCCGTGGATGGCGCCGACCACCGGTTTTTTGTTACTGAACAGGCGCACTGCCGCCACATACAGTGGGTTGCGCCCCTTTCCGTCTGACTGCTCCAGCACGGAGGGTCCTGAAGAAAAATTGGCACCGGCACAAAAGGCTTTGCCGTCAGCGGCAAGCACAAGCGCCCGGCACTCGGTGTCTTCGTCCATGGCAGCGAACGCATCGGCCAGGTTTTCAATCAGGGCGACATCAAAGAAATTGTAGGGCGGGCGTTGAATGGTCACGACCGCAACGTGATTTTCCAGGGTGACGTTAACGTCTCCGTATTGCATGTTTGTTTCCTTTTAGGGATTGATCTCTGAGTTTGGCGCCCGGGCTACCTGTTTGATAAACCAGGCCATAAAACGGGCCATGCGCTCCATGCCCGGGACCGAAATGGCTTCGGCCACTTCACCACTGGTATGGTAAAGCGGCGGTGCCTGCATGGTCGTGACTATGGGTTTGCCGGCATCCCGGTAGCCTCCGCCTTCGCCGCTGGCCATGGTAGAGTTGCCGGAAACAAAATTGGTACCGTAACGTTGCACACCCTCGTTAAACAGGTCCTGCAGGAACGGCGATGAATTGGTAATGCCGGCGACAATGGGTGCTTCACCTGAGTCGGCAATGAATTCACGGTAACCATCCGGTAGCACACTTCGCGCTGGTGAGAAATTTCGTTGTGCCACGTGTTCCAGATTAAAAATAAGCACACTGTTGTCGAACAGGTCCGGATTCATGCTTACCGCATTACGTGGGCCATTCAGACCAGTCGTATGATGCCCGGCGCTTGCTATCAACACCAGCGTTCGCTCCAGTTCGACCTGCCGCTGTCCAAAGTGGCGAGCCAGCGCCATTAATACGGCTACACCATCGCCATTGTCACCGGCACCATCATACCATGCGTCCAGATGCGCATTGACCACAATGCTTTCCTCGCTGGCGCCCGGAACCACCGCGACAACATTGTATCCGGTCAGGCCACTGTGCTCACTGGTTTGCAGGGACAGACGGGCGCTTAACTGGCCGTCATGGCCACGGGTCGCGGCTGCGTCCATGACATTGCCCAGAAACACCCCGTCGCGGCCACCGATATTGAAGCAGGGACCACCACAGTTGGCGAGGTCGCGCGCCATCTCGTTACCGGGTTGATCGATAATGTTCAGCACCGCGACAGCGCCTCGAGCCATCAGGTCCTGGGCACGCGGCACGGCAGCGGATCGCTCAAAGACCAGATGCGCCTGAGGCGTAATGTGCTGGATGGCAATTTTACCGCTTACATCCATGTGCGCCAGTTCCGCCGGGCGGGCGGTGCCGACATAAATCAGCGGCGCCTCCAGTGTGCCATCGGGTATCTGTGACGGCGCCAGCGCCACAGCAGTCGTCAATACCACGTCCTTGCTGCCAGCTCCGGCAATATTGTTGCCGATCAGGCGTACCTCCCATTGCACCGGGAGCCAAAGGCTGGCGTCTTGATTCTGAGTGAAGGTTTGTGTCTCGACCTGGTCAATACCGGCATCACGAAACTGTTGTGCTGCCCAGTCGGCGCTGGCTTTTCCTGACGGAAAACCTGACACACGACCCCACATCTGGTTGCCGCCGAGTTCCTGTTGCTGGCGGCTTTGATGGGAAAATTCGATGATGGCACGCAGGTCCTGCAGCAAGCGTTGACCGGCAAGTTCGACATATTGCTCTTCGCCCTCAGGCACGACCGCGGGAGCCGGACCGCGAGTGCCGGCAATGGCAGGCAGATTGTGAGCTTCAAACGTCGGCGGTAACGGAATGTCATACCACGGTGACTCAACTGTCTGCGCCAGTGCTGGATTAAAAGCTGTTGTCAGGCAGACAGCAACAGCGACAGGCATGCAATATCTGATAGGGCGAATCCAGGCCATGATCAATCACTCCATTTTTGTTGTTTTCAGGGATATTGGCTGGAGACAGAATAAACCATGTCAGTCGTTCTGAGTGATAAAGAACACCAGCCTCTCTGCGTAACCCGTGCCTGGTCGCATGGCATTCATATGTCCATAACCGGGCAGGATGAAGTTGGTATAGTTTTTCAGTTCACGGGTCATGCGCACGGTTTTGGGGAAGGGTGCATCGTCTGAGCCATTAATGGTCATCACCGGTATCTCAACTTGCGTCAGATCAATGGGAAACTGCACCGGCACTCGGTCAGCGAGGGCCTGATCCCAGTCAAAGTCGGCATGCGGCGCGATATTGCCAGGCAGGTCGCCGACGCCCATGCCTCCGGCGCTGGCGGTGATCAAGCGTTCCGGCGCATAGGCCAGAATGGCCAGTGTGGTGGCGCCGCCCATGGAGTAGCCGTGCATATGCACTTTATCCAGCTCCAGATGATCGAGCAACTCCAGTACATCTCGGACAATGCCGGGTTCGCGTTCCTGCACCGTTTCACTGTCACCATGGTTGCGCATGTCGATGGCGATGACACGGTGGTACTCCGCCAGTTGTTGTGCGATTTCGGTATTGTACCAGTTGCCTTGCGCGCTTGACGTAAAGCCGTGTACCAGCACCACAGGGCTGCCCTGGTCACCGTCGGTCAGGTAGTGGATATCCACGCCGTCGGAAGTTGTGAAGTTGTTTGATACTGGCGCTGCGAAGATGGTTGTTGCTGCTGCCAGAGTGATAAAACAAAGAAGGGTGCGGAAGAGGGTCATGTAAATTCCTTGTTGGTTGTAGGGGTATGGTGCCGTCCATCTGCAGGCAAACAATAGCAGCGGCGCTGTCTGTTTGCCCAGACTGCATAAGACAGGTTACCGGAATGGTCGGACAAATGGCGATCACGCGCTATATTGCTGTATTCAGTCCGCTTCTATGGATTGTTGACAATCTATAAATTTAGGCCCATTATTTGGCATAAATACGGCATGCAGCTCGTAATATCAGAAGGATTATCTACAATTGACCGTTCCCGAGCTTCGAAATAGCAGCCAGACACTGTCTGATGGCGCCTTTGAACGTATCCAGAACGCCATTGTCAAAGGGGATATCGCCCCGGGTACACGCCTGAGCGAGCAGTACCTGAGCACAACCTTCGGTATTGGCCGTGGGCCGCTGCGGGAAGCAATCCGCCGCCTCGAGGGCCGGAGGCTGGTCGTGCGCATACCGCACGCGGGTATTCGTGTGGCCTCGCTCAGTTATGAAGAATTGATTGAGCTGTATTACGTGCGTGAAGCCCTTGAAGGCATGGCATGTCGACTGGCAGCCCAGAACATGAGCGCTGACGAAATTGCCGGCATGCGAGAAGTTCTGGCCATGCATGAGAACCATAGCGGCCTGAAGCATAACGAGTCCTATTATCAGCAGGAAGGCGATCTGGATATTCATTACCTGATTATTCAGGGTAGTAAAAACAGTACACTCAGCGACATGTTATGTGGTGACCTTTACCATTTGCTGCGCATGTATCGATACCGTTATTCGGCAACGCCCAAGCGACCGAAACAGGCGTTTGCCGAACATCACCGCATCATCGAAGCCATTGCCGATGGCGATGGTGAATTGGCAGAGTTGCTGATGCGACGCCATATCAGCGCATCGCGCCGCAACATCGAACGTCGTTTGCTGGCTCAGTCGAACGACGGCACAACACCAGGAGAAATGACCCTATGAACAAATCACCAGGCCAGCGTTTTCGTGATGCCGTTGCTGAAGAACATCCGTTACAGGTAATTGGCGCCATCAATGCCAATCATGCGTTACTGGCGAAACGCGCCGGCTTCAAGGCGATCTATTTATCAGGCGGCGGCGTGGCAGCAGGCTCACTGGGCCTGCCCGATCTGGGCATCACTGGACTGGATGATGTGTTGACTGATGTGCGGCGCATTACTGACGTATGTGATCTGCCGTTACTGGTAGATGTCGACACCGGGTTTGGTGCCAGTGCCTTCAACGTGGCCCGCACCGTGAAATCGATGATCAAATTCGGCGCCGCCGCCATGCACATTGAAGACCAGGTCGGCGCCAAGCGCTGTGGTCATCGTCCCAACAAGGAAATTGTGACGCAGCAGGAAATGGTTGACCGAATCAAGGCCGCCGTTGATGCGCGCACGGATGACAGTTTTGTGGTGATGGCGCGCACTGATGCGCTTGCCGTCGAAGGCCTGGATGCCGCTCTGGAGCGCGCTGAAGCCTGTATTGAGGCGGGTGCGGACATGATATTTCCGGAGGCGATCACCGAGTTATCCATGTACAAAAAATTCACCGAACGCTTAAACGTCCCGGTGCTGGCTAACATTACCGAATTCGGATCGACACCGCTTTACACCACCGAAGAGTTGGCGTCCGTTGATGTGTCGCTGGTGTTGTATCCACTGTCAGCATTCCGTGCCATGAACAAGGCGGCCGAAGCTGTCTATACTGCCATACGCCAGGACGGAACCCAGCAGAATGTGACGGAACTGATGCAGACGCGCGCAGAACTTTATGACCGTATTGACTACCATGTGTTTGAAGAAAGGCTGGACGCGCTGTTTGCAAAGCAGAAGAAGTCCTGAGACGATTTTTGTCAGAACGAATTTTATACCAAGAACCCGATTAAACGAGGAGAGCAACAATGGCTGAAGGAAAAGTACTAAGTGGTGCAGGCTTGCGTGGACAAATCGCAGGTAAAACAGCCCTGTCGACGGTCGGGGTCTCAGGCTCCGGCTTGACCTACCGTGGCTACGATATTCAGGACCTCGCCGATAACTGTGAATTTGAGGAAGTGGCGCATCTGATCCTTAAAGGTCACCTGCCCAATAGTGCCGAGCTGGTTGAGTATAAATCCAGGCTCAGGAGTCTGCGCGGTCTGCCCAACGCGCTGAAAGAAGTTCTCGAACGCATTCCCAAATCAGCTCACCCGATGGACGTGATGCGCACCGGCTGTTCGGTATTGGGCAACCTGGAAACAGAGGAAGACTTTAAACAACAGGGCGCCGCAGCCGACCGTCTGCTGGCGATATTTCCCTCCATCATCTGTTACTGGTATCGCTACAGCCATGACGGTCTGCGTATCAATGAAAACACGGATGATGACTCTGTCGGCGGTCATTTTTTGCACATGCTGCGCGGCGAAAAGCCCAAGACGCTGCACGCCCAGACCATGAATGTGTCACTGATCCTGTACGCCGAACATGAGTTTAATGCATCTACCTTTACAGCGCGCGTGTGTGCTTCGACCCTGTCTGACATGCACAGCTGTGTTACCGGCGCGATCGGTACCCTGCGCGGACCACTGCATGGCGGCGCCAATGAAGCGGCGATGGACATGATCGAAAATTTCAGGGATGCGGATCATGCCGAGCAGGAAATGCTGGGCATGCTAGAACGCAAAGAAAAAATCATGGGTTTTGGCCACGCAATCTATAAAGAATCTGATCCGCGTAATGCCATCATCAAGCTGTGGTCAGAGAAACTGGCCAACGATGTGGGTGACAAGACGCTGTACCCGGTATCGGTTCGCTGCGAGGAAGTGATGTGGCGCGAGAAGAAACTGTTTTGCAATGCCGACTTTTTCCATGCCTCGGCGTACCATTTTATGGATATTCCAACCAAGCTGTTTACGCCAATCTTTGTCATGAGCCGATTGACCGGCTGGGCGGCACACGTCATGGAGCAGCGCGCCGATAATCGTATTATTCGTCCCAGCGCGGAGTACACCGGGCCAGAGCCACGAAAAGTCACTGCCATTGATAAACGCTAAGCTGTTAATCAATCAAGCCATACACGCAAAAAGGTCAAGCCTGTCATGAATAGCCGCTATCGCAAACCGCTACCAGGAACGCAACTGGATTATTTTGATACCCGGGAAGCAGTGGATACCATTCAACCGGGTGCCTATGACCAGTTGCCGTATACCTCGCGCGTGCTCGCTGAGAATCTGGTGCGGCGCTGTGATCCGGAGACCCTGACGGCCTCATTGCAGCAATTGATCGAGCGCAAACGTGATCTCGATTTCCCCTGGTTTCCGGCGCGCGTTGTCTGTCATGACATTCTGGGACAAACGGCACTGGTTGATCTGGCCGGTCTGCGTGATGCCATTGCCAGTCAGGGCGGTGACCCCGCCAAAGTAAATCCGGTGGTACCGACACAGTTGATCGTGGACCATTCACTGGCGGTGGAGCATGCTGGTTCTGACAAAGATGCGTTTGAGAAAAACCGGGCCATTGAAGATCGCCGCAACGATGACCGTTTTCATTTTATTAACTGGACCAAAACCGCCTTTGAGAATGTGGATGTAATTCCACCGGGCAATGGCATCATGCACCAGATCAACCTGGAGAAAATGTCGCCGGTGGTGCAGGTGCGTGACGGCGTTGCGTTCGCCGATACCTGTGTCGGCACCGACAGCCACACACCGATGGTTGACGCATTGGGCGTGATTTCCATCGGTGTGGGCGGTCTGGAAGCCGAAAGCGTGATGCTCGGGCGCGCGTCGTGGATGCGCTTGCCGGATGTGGTGGGCGTTGAGTTGACAGGAAAACTGCAGCCGGGTATTACCAGTACCGATATGGTGCTGGCGCTGACCGAATTTCTGCGACGGGAAAAAGTGGTCGGTGCCTATCTGGAATTTTACGGCGTCGGTGTCGCCCGGCTGAGCGTTGGTGATCGTGCCACCATTGCCAACATGACACCCGAATACGGTGCCACAGCAGCCATGTTCTATATCGATCAGCAGACCATCGACTACCTGACCCTGACCGGGCGCGATGACGAGCAGGTTGCACTGGTGGAGAAGTTTGCCAGACACACCGGCTTGTGGGCCGACAGTCTGGCCAGTGCCAGCTACGAGCGTGTATTAACATTTGATCTGTCGACTGTGGCGCGAACACTGGCCGGGCCTTCAAATCCGCATGCGCTGTTGCCAACGTCGCAGCTGGCAGCGCGGGGTATCAGTGGCAAGGTTGAGGATGAGGCAGGGCGTCTGCCCGACGGCGCGGTGATCATCGCCGCCATTACCAGTTGTACCAATACCAGTAACCCGCGCAACATGATTGCTGCCGGTCTGATTGCGCGCAATGCCAATAAGTTGGGGCTGCAGCGCAAGGCCTGGGTTAAAACATCGCTGGCGCCAGGCTCGAAAACGGTAAAAATGTATCTGCAGGAAGCCGGATTGTTAACGGAGCTGGAACAACAGGGTTTTGGTGTTGTTGCCTTCGCCTGTACAACCTGTAATGGCATGAGCGGTGCACTCGATCCGGATATCCAGAAAGAAGTCATTGAGCGGGATCTGTATGCCACCGCTGTACTGTCGGGTAACCGGAATTTTGATGGTCGTATTCACCCTTACGCAAAACAGGCTTTTCTGGCATCGCCGCCGCTGGTCGTGGCCTACGCGATTGCCGGAACCATCCGCTTTGATATCGAGAAGGACAGTCTGGGGACGGATAAACAGGGCAATCCCGTGACATTAAAAGACATCTGGCCCAGCGATGAAGAAATTGATGCCATCGTTAAACAGAGTGTGAAACCGCAGCAGTACCGGGATGTCTACATTCCGATGTTTGATATCACGCGCGATTCAGACAATAAAATTGAGCCTCTGTACGACTGGCGCTCACAAAGTACCTACATCCGGCGTCCGCCTTATTGGGAGGGCGCGCTGGCCGGGGAGCGGCCGTTACGCGGCATGCGACCGCTGGCTGTGCTGGGCGACAACATTACGACTGATCATCTGTCACCGTCCAATGCCATCATGATGGACAGCGCGGCCGGAGAGTATCTGCATAAGATGGGTGTGCCTGAAGAAGATTTTAATTCCTATGCAACGCACCGGGGTGATCACCTGACTGCGCAGCGCGCTACTTTTGCCAATCCGAAACTGGTCAATGAAATGGCTATTGTTGACGGTCAGGTGAAACCGGGGTCGCTGGCCCGAGTGGAGCCGGAGGGTACGGTGACTCGCATGTGGGAAGCGATCGAAACCTATATGGTACGTAAACAGCCACTGATCATTATTGCCGGTGCCGACTACGGTCAGGGCTCGTCACGTGACTGGGCTGCCAAGGGTGTGCGCCTGGCCGGCGTTGAAGCCATTGTCGCGGAAGGGTTTGAGCGCATACACCGCACCAATCTGATTGGCATGGGCGTGCTGCCACTTGAATTCGAGCCGGGCACTACGCGTAAAACACTGGAAATTGACGGCACCGAAACCTTCGATGTGATGGGTGAGCGTACACCGGGAGCAAGGCTGACACTGGTGATCAACCGACACAATGGTCAACGCCTGGAAGTGCCGGTGAAGTGCCGTCTGGACAGTAATGAAGAATGTTCGATCTATGACGCCGGTGGCGTGCTGCAGCGTTTTGCCCAGGATTTCCTGGAATCGGAGCAGGTGCCGGGCGTGTCGGGAGTGGAGGGAGTGCCAACATGACCTTTCCCGCGCAAATCAAAGTACCGGCAACCTATATCCGGGGTGGTACCAGCAAAGGTGTGTTTTTTTTGCTGGATGACCTGCCTCCTGATGCCAGGATTCCCGGCGCGGCCCGCGACCAATTATTGATGCGCGTGATTGGCAGCCCCGACCCCTACGGCAAACATACTGATGGTATGGGCGGTGCAACCTCGAGCACCAGTAAAACCGTGATCATCAGCAAAAGTAGCAGCACCGACCATGACGTAGATTACCTGTTTGGCCAGGTGGCAATTGACAAAGCCTTTGTGGACTGGAGCGGCAACTGTGGCAACCTGTCATCTGCGGTAGGAGGTTTTGCCATCAGCAACGGACTGATTGATGCGACGCGAGTGCCTCAGAATGGGCATTGTACGGTCCGGATCTGGCAGGCGAATATTGGCAAGACCATTGTTGCCCATGTACGCATGGTCAATGGAGAGGTACAGGAGACCGGTGACTTTGAGCTGGACGGTGTGGCCTTTGCTGCCGCTGAAGTCAAACTGGAGTTCATGGACCCGGCTGACGAGGGCGAAGACGGCGGTGCCATGTTCCCGACCGGCAACCTGGTGGATGAACTGGATGTGCCTGGCGTTGGCAAACTCAACGCCACATTCATCAACGCGGGCATACCCACCATTTTCTTGAACGCCAGCGAATTAGGTTATACCGGTGCCGAACCCCAGTCTGTTATCAATGATAACAGCGGGGCGCTGGCCATGCTCGAGACCATCCGCAGTCACGGCGCTGTCAGGATGGGGCTGATCAACGATGTCAGCGAAGCCGTGAGCCGACAGCACACGCCCAAGGTCGCGTTCGTTGCACCACCCATTGATTATGTCACGTCCAGTGGCAAAACCGTGAAGGCAACTGAAGTTGATTTACTGGTTCGCGCCATGTCCATGGGCAAGCTGCATCATGCCATGATGGGCACGGCAGCCGTTGCTATCGGGGCAGCTGCGGCGGTACCGGGGACACTGGTCAACCTGGCCGCCGGCGGTGGCAAGCTCACGGAGGTGGTGTTCGGGCATCCGTCAGGCACGTTGCGAGTGGGCGCCGAGGCAACCCAGGTCGGGACAGAATGGACAGTCAGCAAAGCAATCATGAGTCGCAGTGCGCGTGTGCTCATGGAAGGCTGGGTCAGGGTGCCTGGCGCCTGAGCGTCTGACACCGTAACAAAAGCTTGAACTGAAGGATTTAAGCTGCAGGGCAACGCCAGCAGCATCCGGTTATTCCGATGATGTCAGTATCTGTTGCGCTGCCTGCAGGTGCTCGGCAGCTTCGTGGCCTAAGGTCGTGAGAAATCCCCCATCCTCATGCTCAACCAGCGCTTTTTCATACAGCCGTTTTGCGGCTGCGATCATGTCTGCATCAGCGTTACTGTGGACCTTCAGGCCAACACGGGCGCTGCTCAGATCGAATTTGAGCAGTAGTTCCATTTCTTCGACAAGATTCTTGTTCAGTTGCATGATATCCCCTTTTGCCACTGTATTTTTAGAGTATGTCAGGGCGGTAGGCAGGTGCTGCCTGATCACACTGGCTTTATCATCCCACGAATAAGTCGGGAAAGGGAGGGCTTTGCCAACAGTCTATTTTGCAACGATTTGTAGCCAGCTATGGGTGAACCGTGACCGCCCCGCTATAGTCTGGCAAACCCCGACTGCCCACAACGAGCCTGGGGACAAAAAAAGAGAATAATTATGCCCGTTTCTACTCGTCACTCCTCGCCCGTTCGACGCTGGCTGTCTATGCCGCTTGGTCTCGCTCTGTTAATCGCCGTCACTGTCTTCTCTGGTATTACCCTGGCTCAGGAAATCACGCCACGCCTGGTGCGGGTTGAGGAAAGCGACGCGCAGATCACACTGGATGGCAGACTGGATGAAAGTGTATGGCAACGAGTGCCTGCCATTGATGGCATGCGCGTGATTCAGCCTGATACACTGACCGAGGCAACGCTGCGCACCGACACCCATATTTTCTATACCGATCGTGGCATCTATGTCGGGGTAATGAACCACCAGGCCCCAGCCTCCCTGGTCGCACGTATGACTTCGCGGGACACGCGACTCGAGCGAGACGGCTTCGTAATCAATATTGATCCATCAGGTCAGGGGCTGTATGGCTACATGATGCGGGTGAATCTGGGCGGGTCCAAGACCGATGCCACGATACTGCCAGAACGGCAATTGAACCTGCAGTGGGATGGTTCCTGGGATGCCGAAACCAGTGCGGTAGACGGTGGTTGGGTGGCGGAATTTTTTATTCCCTGGACCATGATGGCGTTGCCCAGTGTGTCTGGTGATACGCGTCAAATCGGCATCTATACTGAGCGTCAGATAGGCTACCTGAATGAAACCTGGTCGTTTCCGCCGCTGCCCACCACTGTGAATGAGTTTATATCTGCCTGGCACAAACTGGAACTGGACGCGATTGAACCCAGTGCGCAGTTGACCTGGTATCCGTATCTGTCTGGCACCTATGACGGTATTCGCCACGATTCAGAGCTGCGCACTGGTCTGGAAGTGTTCTGGCGGCCGATCACTAACACTCAACTGTCGGCAAGTCTCAACCCTGATTTTGGCAATGTCGAATCCGATGATATTGTGGTCAATCTGAGCGCGTTTGAAACGTTCTTTCCGGAAAAGCGGGCGTTTTTCCTTGAAGGGCAGGATGTTTTTAATACCTCGCCACGTAATCAGAGTGCCCGCGGCCCGGGCGGCCCCACTACGCTGCTGAATACCCGGCGTATTGGCAGTGCCGCGTTGTTTGATGTGCCCAGTGGGGTGACCACTGTCGCCACTGATGTCAGTCAACCGACTGATCTGCTGGGTGCTGCCAAGTTTACCGGTCAGAATGGTAACTGGCGTTATGGAACCCTGCTGGCGTCGGAAGACGACAGTGAAATCCGTGGCCAGACCATTGACGGAACACGCGTTAAGATTGAAGCAGAAGGTCGCGATTTTGGTGTTGGTCGACTGTTGTACGAAGATACCACCGGTGGTGGTCGTCGCTCGATTGGCTGGATGGGGACATCGGTGTCCCACACGGATGTTGATGCGGTCGTCAATGGCGTCGACATGCATTATTTCTCCGCTGATGCGCGCTGGGTGTTTGATGCTCAGGCAGTGCAAAGTGATGTCAATGGCGTGGACGGACAGGGCGCATTTGCCGATATCATTTTCCAGCCCGTGCGTGGCCGCCAGCATCGGGTTGCTGCGGGTTACCACGATGATACGCTGGACCTGAATACACTGGGTTTTCTGACCCGTAATGACCTGATGCACCTGGACTATAACTACACACGCAATGAGTCCAATGTGGAAGGCCTGCGTTCGCGCAGTACCAGCATTTTCAGCTTTAACCAGTGGAACGGCAATGGCGATTTTGTGCGTCAGGGTGTGTTCGCCACTCGTAATTACACCTTCCTGAACAATCACTCCCTGATGGCCAGTGCCCGCTATTATCACCGCCGCGTAGATGACCGGTTGGGTCGTGGCAGTGGTGATTATTATGTGCCGGGCCGCTGGCAGTTTGTGTTTGGCTGGGATACTGATCCATCGCAGAAACTGGTCTACAACTTTAATGTTGATGCCAATTCCGAAGATCTGGGTGAGCGCAATACCACCACTACCGCCGGGGTTACTTACCGGCCGGTAGATAATTTTTCATTGCTGGCGGAGGCCGCTTACACCGACAGAGAAGGGCTTCTGGTTTACCGGGGCGATGGGCGGTACACCAGTTACGAAGCCACGCAGTGGTCGCCTAAAGTGACGCTGAACTACTTCATCAACGCCCGTCAGCAGATTCGCATAGGCATGCAATGGACGGGTCTGAAGGCGTTTGAAAATAAATTCCTGCAGGTCAATCCCAATCGTATTGAGGAGTTGCGCGAAGTACCCAAGCCTAATACGACCAGCGACAACTTCAGTATCAGCCGCATGACGTTCCAGGCGCGTTACCGCTGGGAAATTGCGCCGCTGTCAGATCTGTTTATTGTCTACACGCGAGGTGGAAACTTGCCGGGCAATACCTTTGATGATTACACTGGGCTTCTGCATGAAGCATGGACCGAGCCCGTTGTAGACACGCTGGTGATCAAACTGCGTTACCGGCTGGGATCCTGAAGACAAAAACAAACAGAGCAAAAAGTGAGCCTGTGATCCCATGAGCATAGCCAGCTTCTTTCGCCGTCGAATGACAATACCAACACCGATAAAGCTATCGGTTCAGACGGCGGTGGGAGCAACGTTATCGCTGTTAGCCGCGTTTCCGGCCCCGGCCCAGGAAGAAGACAGCCACCCGGGGGCGGCGGTGTTTGCCGCCCATTGTGCGACCTGCCATGAAGGCGGCGATCCAAGGGCGGTGTCCGTTGATGCTCTGAATGCAATGACAGCGGACACTCTGCGCTTTGCATTGACTGCGGGGCTGATGCAGGCACAGGGTCAGCGTTTGACTGAGGCCGAGCGCGAAGACGTGATTGACTATCTGGCCGTGCCACCCGTGTCAGGGCAGTGGCTGACCGACAACCGTTGTTCGGAATCACAGCGCTCGATTGATCTGGCGCCCGTGTCGTTGGCCAATGCGGGTGGTGACTTACAATTTTCCCGCAATCTGAGCGCTGAACAAAGCGGCCTCAACAAATCCGATATGGCTGATCTTGAACTTGCCTGGGCTCTGGGTCTGCCGGGTATTGGTGGTTTGCGTTCAACGCCGGTAATCGCTGGCGGCACTTTATTTTATCCTGCCGCAGCGACGGAACAGGTACTGGCTATTGATACGGTTTCAGGCTGCCTGAAATGGGCCTATGACGCCGGCGCCAGTCTGCGCAGTTCGATGACACTGAGTGATGTTCTGGCCAACGGTGAACGCCTGCTTTACGTCACGGATGAACGTGCCCGTCTGCACGCCATTGATCCCCTGACTGGCGATGCGGCCTGGGTGATTGATGGTGCCGTCGATGAGGGTGTGCACACACGTCTGACCGGGGCTCCCCTGTTTTTTGAGCAACGACTGTATTTGCCGGTATCAGCCTCGGGTGTGCAACGTGGCGCTGAAGCCACACATGAATGCTGTGATGGTCGTGGCGCGGTGGTTGCTATGGACGGCCTCACCGGTGAAACCGTATGGACCTATTACACCATGCCACTGGCTGACTACACCGGCCAACGTAACGCAGTGGGTACCCGGTTGCGGGGACCGTCAGGTGCGCCGATCTGGTCCAGCCCCAGCCTTGATGAAAAGCGCCGGCTGCTGTATGTCACTACCGGTGAGAATACTTCGTTGCCGGCTACCGACACCAGCAACGCCATTATCGCGCTGGACCTCGATTCCGGTGATGTGCGCTGGCAGTTCCAGGCGGTCGCCAATGACGTCTGGAACATGGCCTGCACCGGCCGAGAATACGGCCCCAATTGTCCCTCTGCTGACGACAGCATTATCAAGGACTGGGATTTTGGTAGTGCTGCCACGCTGGTAACGCTGGCGGATGGCAGTGAACGTCTGGTGGCGGGCCAGAAATCCGGGCATCTGTGGGCGCTGCGCCCGGACGATGGTAGCGTGGTCTGGCAGCAACGGGTGGGTGATGGTGGTGCTCTGGGGGGTAATCACTGGGGCATCGCGGTGGATGGTGAACGCGTATTCCTGCCGATCAACGACCCACACTATGCCAGCATGACTGACGACATGGTTGATGCCGGTGTGTATGCATTTGATCTGGACACCGGGGAGCCGGTATGGGCGTTTCGTGCCCGGCCTGACTGCGCTAATGGTCGCAACCTGCGTGTCGAAACCTGCCAGCAACGCTATGGCTTCTCAGCGTTGCCTCTGGTCGTGGATGGCGCTTTAGTGGCTGGTAATATCGATGGCAGGTTGTTTGTGTTTGATGGTGAGAACGGCGATATCCTGTTCGAGTTTGATTCCTCCCAGAGTTTTGCCACGGTCAACAACGTTGAAGCGCACGGCGGTGCTTTCGATTCACATACCATCGCCGCCGGTGCCGGCATGGTGTTTGTGGGTTCCGGATACGACCGGTTTCGCCAGCAGGCAGGCAATGTGTTGCTGGCTTTTCGGCCCCGGCGCTAACCGAAACGCTTAGATCGGCAGCACCGTGGTGGTTTTGATTTCCTCCATGACAAAGCTGGCGGTGACATCAAACAGGTCTGCGGCGATCAATTGCTGATAGAGCCGGTCATATCCGGGCATGTCCGCCACCACGGCTTTCAGCAGGTAGTCTATCTGACCGCCCAGCCGGTAGACTTCCAGCACACCTTCGACGTCCTGCACGACCTTGTTGAAATGCTTCGCCCAGTCGGCGTTGTGCTGATTGGTGCGCACGGTCACAAAAACGGTGAGTCCAAGCCCCAGTTTGGTGGGATCCAGCAGCGTGACACGTTGTCTGATGGTGCCGTCGTCCTCCAGCTTCTGAATTCGTCGCCAGCAGGCAGACTTGGACATACCAACGGCCTCAGCCAGATCGGCCACTGACAGCGCTGCATCCTGTTGTAAAAGACGTAATAATTTTCTGTCCTGAGTATCCATAGCGTTACCATTCAGCCTGTGGCCTTGATGTGAGATAATGTTTCAATAGATTCAATAATATCGGAACAATGTCTCGATAAAAAGCGATATATTGATACAAATAGGAACAATGTTTCGCCTTGAATTGAGTACGATACTGGCCTTCGACAATGCCGTTGCAGCCGAGGCCACCATGAGCGAGTTGATTCAGAAAATCCGTGACAATGTCATTGGCCAGCGTCATTGCATTCGCACCGCGTTTGGCGATCGACCGCTGGTGTACGCCGATTACACGGCATCAGGCCGTAGTCTGGGTTTTATTGAGGACTATATTCGCGAGCAGGTATTGCCGTTCTATGCCAACACCCATACCGAGACCACCTATACGGGTGCCCGTACCTCGGCGCTACGTGAATCCTCGCGACAGATGATCCGGCGGGCAGTCAATGGCTCGGCGGATGACAAAGTGATTTTCTGCGGCTCGGGTGCCACTGCGGCCATCAATAAACTGATAGACGTTCTTAACCTGCGTCTGCCTGCTGATCTTGATCAGCGTTGCCAGCTGTCGGCGAAGCTGCCCGAGGACGAGCGCCCGGTTGTATTTATTGGTCCCTACGAGCACCACTCAAATGAATTGCCCTGGCGCGAGAGTATCGCCAGGCTGGAATTGATTCCCCTGAACAGCGCAGGGAGTATCGACCTGAACGCCCTGGAGACGGCGTTGATCAGGCACCAGCAGCGCAATTTGCTGATTGGCAGTTTTTCGGCGGCGTCCAATGTCACCGGCATCAAGACCGATGTTGCTGCCATCACTGCGCTGCTCAAGCGTTTTGGCGCACTGGCATGCTGGGACTATGCCGCGGCCGGGCCCTATGTTCGCATTGACATGAACGCCGATGACGCCCTGGATGCAGTGTTTCTGTCGCCGCATAAATTTGTCGGCGGTCCGGGGACGCCAGGTATTCTGGTAGCCAAGCAGGGCCTGTTTCGAAACCGTGTGCCAGCGATGGTCGGAGGCGGCACCGTATCCTACGTCACGCCGGATGATCATGTTTATGTCACGGATATTGAACGTCGTGAGGAGGGTGGCACACCGGCCATTGTCGAATCCATTCGCGCCGGCCTGGTGTTTTCCCTGCAGCAGCAGGTGGGTATTGACGTGATTCAGGCTAAGGAGCAGGCCATGGCTGAAACAGTCATGGCGCGGCTGCAGGCCTGTGACAATATCGAGGTGCTGGGCAATGCAGACGGTCATCGTTTGCCGATTTTTTCCTTGCGCTTCTGGCATGGTAAGCGTGAGCTGCATTATGGTTTTGTGGTATCCCTGCTGAATGACCTGTTTGGCATTCAGGCCAGAGGCGGGTGTTCATGCGCCGGGCCCTATGCGCACAGTCTGCTGGGCATGGACATGGCTTACAGTAAACGTGTGCAGGCTGCCGTAACGTCAGGTGCCGGCCTGATGCGCCCTGGTTGGGTGCGTCTCAATTTCAACTATTTTATTGATGCCGAGGAGCTGGAGTACCTGCTGCGCGCGCTTGAGCTGGTCGCCAGACACGGCTGGCGATTGTTGCGTTGTTACCGTTATGAAGCCAGTCACGGCGTCTGGCGATACCAGCATGCCGTCAGCGAGCGGCAGGATCCACTGGCAGCGCTGGACTGGCGTCAGAGTCGACAAGTCGGCGACGGCCAGCATTATCCACCGTCACTGTCGCAGTCGCTGGCAACCGCCGAGGCGCAACTTCTGGCTGAGCATCCGGATGTTGCCCCCTGTGATCCGGCGCTTTGCGCTGAGCACGAAGTCCTGCGCTGGTTTGTGCTGCCCACGGAATCGTTGGTGGCTCAGGTCTGACGCAAGTTGTCAGCGGTCATGTCGACGACCGTCTGACGCGCTTCCGGGCTTATCCAGGCGTTATGCGGCGTCACAACCAGGTTGAGCTTGTCCTGCAACGCCGTTAACAACGCATGGCCCTGACTGGGCGGCTCCTGCGGCAGCACATCAACCCCCAGGCCACCCAGAAATCCCTGCCGAAGTGCTGCCAGCGCGGCACCGTCATCGACGATACCACCGCGAGCGCAGTTGATCAGTATTGCACCTGGTTTCAGTTTGCTCAGCATGGCCTGATCAATCAGGTGACGGGTATGCTCGGTCAACGGACAGTGCAGGCTGATGATATCCGCTGCTGGTGCCAGCTGCGCCAGTGTTGGGCGCTGATCGTGTCGCTCATTGCCCGGGCGCGCAGTGAAACTCACTCGCATGCCAAACGCTTCTGCCAGATGGGCGACCCGTTGCCCGAGCTCGCCCTGGCCCACAATAACCAGATGTTTGCCGTCCAGCTGCAGTGTTGTATGTGTCATCAGGCAGAAAGACTTGCTGTGCTGCCAGTCGCCGGCGTTGACGTCGTGCTGGTACAGCGGCAGGCGGTTTGCCAGTGCCAACATCAGCATCAGGGTATGTTGCGCAACGCTGGCGGTGCCATAAGCAGTGATGTTGCGTACCTCGATGCCCTGCCGGGCGGCGGCATCACTGTCAATATTGTTTGTGCCCGTCGCCAGTACACAGATCAAGCTGAGGCCGGGCAAGGCTGCCAGTGTGTCCGCGTCCAGCACCACCTTGTTGCAGATGGCCGCCTGCGCACCGGTCAGCCGTGCCACACATTGCTCAACGGCGGTATGTTGATGGATGACCAGCTCATCCACTGCCGCCGCCAGCGGCGCAAGGTCCACATCGTCGCCCAGGCTGGCGGCGTCAAGTAATACGGCTTTCATGGCAGGTTCCTGTTTTGCTCCAAAGACGATTTTCGAAAGCGGGTTTGGCAATAGCTGTATTGCAGGAGCTATTTGCAAGCGTAGTTCTGCATCAACAAGTTTTGTAATACAAGTACTGCAAATCATCAGTCTAATATGGTAATAATGCATGAGCAAAACAACTAATCAAAACAACAAGAACACATAACCATCTACAACAACGACAACAAACAGGGTAGGGGATGCTGGAACTGGCAGGCGTAAGCAGACGCGTGGACAACGAGGATCATATTCGTGATGTCAGTCTGCAATTGACGCGCGGATCAATGAATGTGCTGTTGGGGCCCACCCTGTCAGGTAAAACCAGTCTGATGCGGCTAATGGCGGGACTGGACAAACCCACCCGTGGCGATATCCTGCTGGACGGACGCAGCGTCCTCAACATCCCGGTGCAGAAGCGTCGCGTTGCCATGGTTTATCAGCAGTTCATCAATTATCCTACCCTGAGTATCTACGAAAATATCGCTTCCCCATTGCGGGTCGCCAGACTGGCGGCAGCCGACATCGATAAAAAAGTGCGTCATGCTGCTGATCTGTTGCGATTGACCGAGTTCCTGGACAAGCGGCCGGCGCAGTTGTCAGGTGGTCAGCAACAGCGCACGGCCATCGCCCGGGCGCTGGTCAAGGATTCCCAGCTGGTGTTGCTGGATGAGCCGCTGGCGAACCTGGATTACAAATTGCGTGAAGAATTGCGTCAGGAGTTACCCCGAATTTTTGCCGAGCTGGGCGCCATACTGGTGTATGCCAGTACAGAGCCCTCGGAGGCACTGCTATTGGGCGGAAACACCGCGACGATGCATCAGGGGCGAGTGACCCAGTTTGGCCGTACCATCGAAGTGTTCCATCACCCTAGTGACCTGATCACGGCAAAAACCTTCTCCGATCCGCCAATGAATACCGCGACGGTAGTTAAAGTGGGCGCCGAATTGCAGCTGGACCGTTTTGTCGTTGCCCTGTCGCCTCAGCAGGCGGCCTTGCCGGATGCCGAGTACACGCTGGCGCTGCGGCCATGGCACCTCTCCCTGGCCACAGGTGACGCCAAAAAACAGTGCGCAATTGAGGGCCAGGTGCGGGTCACAGAGATCACCGGCTCGGAAACCTATGTGCATCTGCAGGTGGCCGGGCGACCCTGGGTGAGTCTGACGCACGGCATTCGTCACCTGGCGGTTGATGCCGTCATGCCGCTGTATTTTTCATCCGACGATATTTATCTGTTTGATCGCAGCGGTCAACGGGTGCTGGCGCCCGGTGACGGGGTTCGCCCGACAGCAGCGAGTGCAACAGGGACATGAAACAGATGACAGACAACAGCACAGGCAGTCATGGCTAAAATTACACTCAATAACATTGCGCACTCTTATGATGGCGGCAACAGCTATGCCCTGAAAGCATTAACGCATGAATGGCATGACGGTGGCGCCTACGCCCTGCTGGGACCATCTGGCTGTGGCAAAACCACATTGCTGAATATCATATCAGGCCTGTTACAGCCCAGCGAAGGGCAGCTGTTATTCGACGATACCGATGTCGGAACCCTGCCCACAGAGCGGCGCAATATAGCCCAGGTGTTCCAGTTCCCGGTGTTGTACGACACCATGACCGTGGCAGAGAACCTGGCTTTTCCACTACGCAACCGCCGGGGGGCAGACAAACTGAGCGCCGCCGATATCAATGCGCGGGTACAACAGGCAATCGCCATGCTCGGCCTGGAATCTCTGGCCAATCGCAAAGCGCGTGGATTGAGCGCCGATGACAAACAGAAAATATCTTTGGGACGTGGGCTGGTGCGCACAGATGTCAATGCGATTCTGTTTGATGAACCCCTGACGGTCATTGATCCACATTTGAAGTGGCAGTTGCGCACCCAGCTCAAGCAGATTCACCGTCAGTTCGGTCACACCATGATTTATGTGACACATGACCAGACCGAAGCGCTGACCTTCGCTGACAAGGTTGTGGTGATGCTGGCCGGCGAAGTTGTGCAGATGGGCACGCCGCAGGAGTTGTTTGATACGCCGCAACATACCTTTGTCGGTCAATTTATCGGCTCACCCGGCATGAATGTATTGCCCTGCGAAGTGGCTGGCAATGAGGCCGTGATAGACGGTCGCCGGATCGCACTGGCGAGGCAGTATCCGGAGTTGTCCGGCGTAGTGGAGCTGGGGATTCGTCCGGAGTTTGTCCGTCTGGCTGACAATGGGCATGGCATGCCGGTACAGATAGTTGGTGTTGAAGACGTGGGCCGATACCGAATTGCGAGGGCGCAGCTGCAGCATCACCGGCTTGACATTATTGTACCCGAGCACCAGCCGATTCCCAGTGATCCTTGCGTGGAGTTCGACAGTGAGCGCATCAACATTTATCAGAACTCGCAGCTGGTGAGTGGGGCATCGATATGATAAAGCTATTTGTGAAATCCTGGAGCTGCTTGTGACACCCCGGAGCTATTTGTGAAACCGTATAACAACAAAGCCTGGTTTTTTGTGTTGCCTGTGCTGTTGCTGGTCGCGTTCAGCGCCATCATCCCATTGATGACGGTGGTGAACTATTCTGTGCAGGACTCCTTTGGCAATAACGAGTTCTACTGGGTGGGGCTGGAGTGGTTTCAGGAGGTGCTGGCATCAGAGCGCTTCCACAACTCACTGATGCGCAACCTGTTGTTCTCCGGCATCATTCTGTTGATAGAAATCCCGCTGGGCATTGCGGTAGCGCTGGCCATGCCCCGACGTGGCTGGGGAGTGTCGGTCTGCCTGGTATTGATGGCACTGCCATTGCTGATTCCCTGGAATGTGGTGGGGACCATCTGGCAGGTATTTGCCCGTGTCGATATTGGGCTGCTTGGGCATTCGCTGGCCGCACTCGGCGTAGATTACAATTACACGCAGGATACCTTTGATGCCTGGGTGACACTGATTGTCATGGATGTCTGGCACTGGACCAGCCTGGTGGTGCTGCTGTGTTATTCCGGTCTTGTCTCGATACCGGACGCCTATTATCAGGCGGCGCGTATTGACGGGGCATCGCGCTGGGCCGTGTTCAGGTACATTCAGTTACCCAAGATGCGCCGTGTGCTGGTCATTGCCGTGCTGTTGCGGTTCATGGATTCGTTCATGATCTACACCGAACCCTTTGTGGTTACCGGCGGCGGACCGGGCAATGCGACAACATTTCTCTCCATTGATCTGGTGCAAATGGCGATTGGTCAGTTTGATCTGGGGCCAGCGGCGGCCATGTCGCTGATTTATTTCCTGATCATCCTGTTAATCAGCTGGGTGTTCTATACCGTGATGACCCAGCAGGACAATGAGTCGGTTACCGATGGGCGACAGGGGGGCACGCAATGACACCGATCAGAACCTCTGCTGGTCGAAACACCTGGCTGGTGCCAACACTGTATATCGTGTTCCTGATGTTGCCGTTGTACTGGCTGCTGATGATGAGCTTCAAAACCAATCAGGAGATCCTGTCAACGTTCTCGTTTTGGCCGCAGGACTTTACGCTGCAGAATTACCAGACCATTCTGACGGACGCCAGCTGGTACAGTGGTTACATCAACTCCATGATTTATGTGGTGATGAACACGGTGATTTCGCTGGCAGTCGCTTTACCGGCGGCCTATGCGTTTTCCCGCTACCGGTTTCTGGGTGACAAGCATCTGTTCTTCTGGCTGTTGACCAATCGCATGGCACCACCGGCGGTGTTTGTGTTGCCATTCTTTCAGTTATATTCTGCTTTCGGGTTGATCGATGCGCACATCGCGGTGGCGCTTGCGCACTGTCTGTTCAATGTACCGTTGGCGGTCTGGATTCTGGAAGGCTTCATGTCCAGTGTGCCCAAGGAAATAGACGAAACCGCCTACATTGATGGTTATTCTTTTCCTCGTTTCTTTGGCAGGATATTCATGCCGCTGATCGCGTCGGGCATCGGCGTCGCGGCATTTTTCTGTTTCATGTTTTCGTGGGTGGAATTGCTGATTGCCCGTACATTGACAGTCACAGATGCCAAACCCATCTCTGCCATCATGACAAGGACTGTGTCGGCGTCCGGACTCGATTGGGGTGTGCTGGCAGCGGCCGGCGTATTGACCGTCATTCCCGGCGCCCTGGTTATTTATTTTGTTCGTCATCATATCGCCCGGGGATTTGCCCTCGGTCGGGTGTAAGGAGCGGGAGCCAATGGATCTATCGTGGATGGGCTGGACGACTCCAACCGCCATATTTTTTATTGTCATTGCCAGTCTGATTGCAGTGATGTGTGCCTGGGAAGTGGTCAGCCCAGGTGGTCAGCCACGCAAAGGTATTCTCCGGTTTGAAACCACGCGTGGCGACCGACTGTTTGTTACCCTGCTGGGCAGCGCCTTTATCAATCTGGCCTGGTTGGCCGTGTTCGGTTCGCCGTTATGGTGGGCATTGGTACTGTGCGCTTTTTTTGCACTGCTGGTTTTTCTGTTTGTATAGGTTTTTCTTTCCGAGGAGATGTTCCATGTTGCACAAAAAAACTGCTCTCTCTGTCATGGTCGGCGCCGCCAGCCCATTATTGCTTTTGGCAACATCACCCTTGCTGGCGGATACCGAAGCGGCTCAACGCTGGCTTGACGAGTTTCAGCCGTCGACGCTGAGCCGTGACCAACAGATGAGTGAAATGCAATGGTTTATTGAGGCTGCGCAGCCGTATCGTGGCATGGAAATAAAAGTTGTATCAGAGACGTTGACCACTCATGAATATGAAGCGCAGACGCTGGCCCGGGCGTTTACCGAGATCACCGGCATTGAAGTGACACATGACCTGATTGGTGAAGGCGATGTGGTAGAAAAACTGCAGACACAGATGCAGTCTGGGGAAAATATTTATGACGCCTATGTCAATGACTCTGACCTGATTGGCACCCACTTTCGTTATCAGCAGGTGCGCAACCTGACTGACTGGATGGCCGGCGAGGGCGCCAGCGTCACATCACCGACGCTGGATCTGGAAGACTTTATTGGTCTGTCGTTTACTACTGCGCCGGACGGCAAAGTATACCAGTTGCCAGATCAGCAGTTTGCCAACCTGTACTGGTTCCGTTACGACTGGTTCACGGATCCGGAGATCAAAGCGCAGTTCCAGGCCAAGTACGGATATGAATTGGGCGTGCCGGTGAACTGGTCAGCGTATGAGGATATTGCCGAATTTTTTACCAATGACATTGGCACCATCGACGGGCGCCGGGTTTATGGTCACATGGATTACGGCAAAAAGGATCCCTCACTGGGTTGGCGCTTTACTGATGCCTGGCTGTCGATGGCCGGTGCCGGGGATGTTGGTATCCCCAATGGCCTGCCGGTGGATGAGTGGGGCATTCGTGTTGATGGCTGCCGCCCGGTCGGCTCCAGTGTTGAGCGCGGCGGCGCCACTGACGGTCCGGCGGCGGTGTATTCGGTGACCAAGTACGTGGACTGGTTGCAGAAGTATGCGCCACCGGAGGCGGCTGGCATGGTGTTCAGTGAGGCCGGCCCGGTACCGGCCCAGGGCAACATCGCTCAGCAGATTTTCTGGTATACCACCTTTACTGCCGATATGGTGCGGCCCGGATTGCCGGTGATGAACGAGGACGGTACTCCCAAATGGCGCATGGCACCTTCGCCCCGCGGCGCGTACTGGGAAGAAGGACAAAAACTGGGTTACCAGGATGCCGGTGCCTGGACCCTGATGAAATCCACGCCGGCGGATCGCGCCAGTGCGGCATGGCTGTATGCGCAATTTGTAACCTCGAAAACAGTCTCATTAAAGAAAAGTCACGTGGGACTGACAGTTATTCGTGATTCTGATATTCGTCATGAAAGTTTCACCGAGCGGGCCGATGAGCTGGGCGGACTGGTTGAGTTTTACCGCTCGCCTGCGCGCCTGCAATGGACACCGACCGGCACCAATGTCGCGGACTATCCGCGTCTGGCTCAGTTGTGGTGGCAGAATATCGGAGATGCCGCATCCGGTGCCAAGACGCCTCAGGAAGCGCTGACCTCGCTGGCTGCGGATCAGGACCGTTTGATGCAACGACTGGAGCGCGCCAATGTGCTGGGAGAGTGTGGGCCGCAGCTGAATGAGCCGCAGAGCCGGGAATACTGGTTTGCCCAGCCCGGAGCCCCGAAACCGCCATTGGACAATGAAAAACCACAACCAATGACAATTGATTATGATGAGCTGGTGAAAAGCTGGCAATAAGGCAAATACCATGAATATACGCTATCTGATTGTTGCAGTGCTGCTGGCTTCCTGCTCGGCGGAACAGGAAGCGACTCCGGATCAGCCGCTGGATATTCTGCTGACCGGCGGCATGTTGTATACCGGCATGGATGCACCGCCGGTGGTTGGCGATATTGGCATCATTGACGACCGGGTAGTGGCCATTGGTTCGCTGTCCGGTCGTGAATCAGCGCTGACCCTGGATGTGTCCGGGCTGGCAGTGATGCCGGGATTTGTTGATATACACAGTCACGCCGTGCGCGATGATCTCAACGATGGCATTTTTCGCTGGCCGGATGCCGAGAACCTGATACGCCAGGGTGTGACCACCATCGTGGGTGGGCCTGATGGCAGTTCACCGCTACCCATCACGGATACCTTTGATGCATTGGAAGCGGCCCCGGCCTCGGTCAACTTCGCGACCTTTGTCGGCCATGGCTCGATTCGTGGTCTGGTCGTAGGTGAAGATGACCGGCCAGCAACCGAAGAGGAGCTGAATCTGATGCGGGAACAGGTCAGGCTGGCAATGGAGTCAGGTGCCTTCGGCCTGTCGTCCGGGCTGATCTATGCGCCGGGCAGGTTTGCCCAGACCGAAGAGGTTGTGGAATTGGCGAAAGTTGCCGGCGAGTATGACGGTATCTACATCAGCCATATGCGTGAAGAAGGCCTGGCCGTGCTGGACAGTGTCAACGAGACCATACGTATCGGCGAAGAAGGTGGTCTGCCTACCCAGATTACGCATCACAAGATTGTTGGCGCACCGATGTGGGGGCGCTCTGAAGACACCCTGCGGCTGGTTGATGAAGCGCTGGCGCGCGGTGTTGATGTGTCCATTGACCAGTATCCCTATACTGCATCGTCGACCAGCCTGACCATTCTGTTTCCGGGCTGGAGCCTGGACGGCGGCCGTGACGCGTTGCTTGCACGTATGGAAGACTCAGAGCAACGGCAGCGTCTTAAGGACGCCATTGTTTACAACATTGAAGTGGATCGGGGAGGTGATGATCCGGCCAATGTGGGCATTGCCAACTGCCCGCATGACAACACGCTTAATGGTCTGAACCTGAGTGAAATTCTGCGCTTGCAGGAGCGCGATGTCAGCCACCAGAATGCCGCTGAATTGCTGATGGAACTGGTCTATGCCGGCAACTGCAGCGCCGTGTTCCATGCCATAGACGAAGATGACATGCGCAACATCATGCGTCACGACCGCACCATGATCGCGTCCGACGGTGGCATTGAAGGTCCGTCTGAGCGCGTGCCGCATCCGCGCAACTATGGCACCTTTGCCCGTGTACTGGGCCACTTTTCCCGTGATGAGCGTGTATTCGCCCCGCATACAGCGATTCACAAAATGAGCATGAAACCCGCCGATCGAATTAATCTGTATGATCGTGGCCGTCTGGAAGTAGGCGCTATGGCTGATGTTGCCGTAATCGATCTGACAACCGTATTAGATCGCTCAACATTCGACGCTCCGCATCGTTACGCCCAGGGTGTTGAGCATGTGTTTGTGAATGGCCGTCCGGTCTTGCTGAATGGCGACATGACCGGTGAACTGCCGGGCAGAGTGCTGCTGTCGAGTGACTATCGATGAGCCCGCCTGAAGCTTTCGCAGTCTCGATGATTTACCGTAATTTCCGGGGAAACTGATGTCTCGCAAACCTGATCAAGAAAATCTTTCTGACACCGTTACACTGGGCACACCGCTAGCAACCAACGCCACGCGCGTGATGTTTCTGGGCAGTGGCGAACTGGGCAAAGAAGTTGTCATTGAACTGATGCGTTTTGGCTGTGAAGTCATTGCCGTGGATCGATATGCCAATGCGCCGGCCATGCAGGTGGCGCATCGCAGCCATGTCATCAATATGCTCGACGGTGTTGCTCTGCGGTCTCTGGTGGAACAGGAAAGGCCGCACCTGGTGGTGCCGGAGATTGAAGCCATTGCCACTGACGAGTTGGTGAAACTGGAGGCAGAAGGCTGGCATGTGATTCCGTCGGCGCGGGCGGCACAGTTGACCATGAACCGGGAAGGCATTCGTCGACTGGCAGCCGAAGAGCTGGGATTATCGACCTCACCCTATCAGTTCGCTGATACCAGAGAACAATATCTGAAAGCCGTTGATCAGGTGGGTCTGCCCTGTGTTATCAAACCCATCATGTCGTCGTCAGGAAAAGGCCAGAGTCTGGTCACGTCGACTGATGATATCGCACGCGCCTGGGATTACGCACAGTCGGGTGGTCGCAGCGGACAGGGTAAAGTGATCGTTGAAGGTTTTGTCGACTTTGATTACGAGATTACTTTGTTGACCGTCCGCCACCGCGACGGCACCAGTTTCTGTGCACCGATTGGACATCGCCAGGAAAAAGGTGACTACCGCGAATCCTGGCAACCACAGGCCATGAGCCAGGTGGCGTTGGCGGAGGCACAGCGAATTGCCGCTTCAGTGACGAAGTCGCTGGGTGGTTTTGGCCTGTTCGGTGTTGAATTATTCGTCAAAGGTGACAATGTCTACTTCAGTGAGGTGTCGCCTCGCCCTCATGATACCGGTCTGGTCACACTGATTTCGCAGAACCTGTCCGAGTTTGCATTGCATGCCCGCGCCATTCTGGGTTTGCCGATTCCGGTGATCCGGCAGCTGGGTCCATCGGCATCGGCGGTGCTACTGGTCGCGGGCGACTCGGAAGATATGCAATACAGCAATCTGCAATTGGCGCTGTCGGAGCCGGATACCGACCTGCGTTTGTTTGGCAAACCTGAAGTGCGTGGCGAGCGACGTTTGGGTGTGGCACTGGCGCGCGCTGACGATACCGATGCCGCAGTCAGTAAAGCACTGCGGGCAGTAGACTGCATCAAGGTCGCACTTTAATGCAGCATGTCGGCAGCAAGCTGGTCATTGTTTGTAAACCATGTGAATACCGTCGCCAATGGGCACCAGGCTGCTGTTGACCCGGTTATCGGCGGCGATCTTTTTGTTCAGCGCCTGAATGGCCCGGGTGTCGCCATCCGTGCTGTCAGAATCAAGCACCTGGCCGTACCACAGGCAGTTATCTATCATCATCAGCCCGCCCGGGCGCAGCAGTTTGAGTGATTGTTCATAGTAGTCGTCGTACGCCGTTTTATCAGCATCAATGAACACAAAATCATACTGCCCAACGTCACCCGCATCGAGCAGTGCCGCCAGTGTGTCGGAAGCAGGTGCCAGACGCAGATCAATACGGTCAGCGACGCCCGCCTGTTGCCAGTAGCGACGGGCAATGCTCGTCCACTCTTCGCTCAGATCACAGGCGATAATGGTTCCGCCGGGTGACAGGGCCTGTGCGGTGACCAGTGTGCTGTACCCAGTGTATACGCCGATCTCAATACATCGTTGTATCTGCATACTGCGCAGCACAGTGTTCATGAAGCGCGCCTGCTCGTGTGAGATCTGCATCTGAGCATCTTCCAGTTGCGCCGTCTCTGCAAACAGTGCGTTCAGAACGGGTTGTTCCTGTTCAAGATGCTCATTGATATAGTTGTTTATTGCTTCGTCTACCTGTATCCATCGTGACATGTCTGCCTCCTGGCCTTTGTCTTTGTGGCCAGTTTAGCAGCTGTCGCGGCGCCGGTCAGGGTAGAATCCACATGGCATCGAGCACCGATGTGTCCAGCGCTTGCTGTGCCTGCTCCAGATGTGTGCGAAGCCGATTCACGACTTCCGGGTTTTCCCGGGCATAGCTGTAGGTTTCACCCGGATCCAACTGCAGATCGAATAACAGACCTGTCGGCGCATAGTAGGAATCGGCATGATCAAAACTGGTGATGACGCTACGGTAGGAGGATTCCACCACCAGCTTCCATTTGCCACTGCGAACACCGGCGATGCGATCATTCTGGAACAGAAACAGGGCTTCGTGTGGGCTTTCTGCGCCCTCACTCAGCATGGGCATTATATCTTTGCCGTCAATCGGGCGATCGGCCGGCAGATCACCACCGGCCAATTTGATCAAAGTGGGAAGCAGGTCGATATTCATGGCAGCCTCATTGCTGACCTGGCCGGCAGGAATCATGGCGGGCCAGCGCGCGATAAAGGGGACTCGCATGCCACCTTCCCAGGACGAACCCTTGCGGTCGCGCAGTTGCCCGACGCTGCCCTCAAACCATGGGCCATTGTCGGAGGTGAAAATAACCAGGGTATTGTCATCCAGCCCCAGCTCTGCAAGTGTTGTCAGTATCTGACCAGTGCTCCAGTCAAGCGTTTCTACGGTATCACCGTAAAGCCCGGCGTCGGATTGTCCTGCAAACGGCGCCGCTGTATGCAAGGGTGTGTGCGGGAAGGTATGCGGCAGGTACAGGAAAAAAGGCTGGTCGCGATTATCGTTGATAAAATTCACCGCCTGCGCGGTATAACGTTCCGTCAGTGTTGACTGGTTGACCGGGTCTTCAATGACGTCAGTGTTGTCATACAACTGCAGCGGGTGCATGTCATTGCTGTGTAGCAAACCAAAAAAGCTGTCGAATCCATAATGCAGTGGTGAGTACTGAGGCTGGCTGCCCAGATGCCATTTGCCAATCAGACTGGTGCTGTAACCCAGGTCCTTAAGTATACGGGCGATGGTGATTTCTTCGCGTGCCAGTCCGATGTTATTGGTCGGTCGTGCAACGTCCGCCGTCAGGCCCAGTCGAACTGGATAACGTCCTGTTAGCAGACCGCCACGTGAGGGTGTACAGATGTTGGCACTGGCATAGAAACTGTCCAGCCGGATGCCTTCATTGCTCATACGGTCCAGGTTGGGCGTTTCTATCAGCGATGCGCCATAGGCTCCAATATCACCGTAACCCAGGTCGTCGGCCATGATGACAATAATATTGGGAGGTGTGTTGCCAGTTGCCTGCTGACAGGCAGTGATTGTGCCGGCGCTGACAATCAGCATAAACAGGGAAAGTGCTCGTAACATGGTCGTTGTCCTGACGGAGGAGATCGATAAAACAATATCACAATGAAGGATTTAAAAGTCACTAACTTGTGATGGACGTAGGAAGTTCAGCGGTTTATGCTCAGGTACACCGTATGATCAAAAATACAGGTCACCATTATGAGTGAAACTGATAATAACAATAATTCAGATCAATCAGAGGGTGTGAGCTTCACCCGTCGTCGTTTGCTGAAACGTGGGGCAACGACGGCCGCTGGTATCCTGATTGTGCCGAGTTTTGTCGTTAGCGGGCTGGGTCACACCGCGCCCAGTGATCGGCTTAACATTGCGGGCGTGGGCGTTGGCGGACGTGGCTTCAGTGTGCTTCAGGCGATGGCCGACGATGCCAGCATAGTTGCCTTGTGTGATGTCGACTGGCGTTATGCACAGCGTTGCTTTGACCGGTTTCCCAATGCGTCGAAATTTTGGGACTGGCGGGTGATGTATGAAGAAATGCTAAATGATATTGATGCGGTGGTAGTGGCGACATCTGATCATTCGCATGCAGCTGTTGCCGCCTATGCCATGAGCCTTGGCAAACACGTCTATGTGGAAAAGCCATTGACCCATACGGTGTACGAGTCACGTTTGCTGACACGCCTGGCAGCGCACTATCGGGTTGCCACTCAGATGGGTAACCAGGGTGCCTCAGCCGAGGGTGTAAACCTGATGGTGGAGTGGGTCAGGAACGGAGAAATCGGTGAGGTAAACCATGTCGAAGCGTTTACCGACAGACCCATCTGGCCCCAGGGCATCAATACACCAAAAGTAGCCATGCCGATTCCGGATACCATGAACTGGGATCTGTTTATCGGACCGGCGCGCATGCGGCCGTATCATGATATTTACACACCCTGGAACTTTCGTGGATTCTGGGACTTTGGTACCGGCGCACTGGGCGATATGGCCTGTCACATCGTGCATCCGGCCTTCAAGGCACTGGAGTTGGGTTACCCCACACAGGTACAGGGTAGCTCGACCTTACTGCTTCAGGACAGCGCGCCGGCAGCGCAAAAAGTGTCCTTGTCCTATCCACAGCGTGAAAGCAGTTTTGGTCGGCTGCCTGCGGTCAAACTGGACTGGTACGACGGCGGTCTGCAGCCGCTGCGACCTGCGGGCTGGCCGGCAGGTCGCAGCATGAATCACCGTGGTGGTGGGGTGTTATTTCACGGCAGCAAAGACACGCTGGTATGCGGGTGTTATGGAGCGGATCCATGGCTATTGTCAGGGCGTCAGCCTGCAGTTGCGCAGACTGAGCGACGTGTCGACAGTAATCACTATCTTGACTGGATCCGCGCCTGCAAGGAGAGTCCAGACTCACGGACTGAAACCAAGTCC
The DNA here is from genome assembly GCF_001758195.1 of Pseudohongiella acticola. Lineage (NCBI taxonomy): Bacteria > Pseudomonadati > Pseudomonadota > Gammaproteobacteria > Pseudomonadales > Pseudohongiellaceae > Pseudohongiella > Pseudohongiella acticola. Next base: position 537,952 of record NZ_MASR01000001.1, on the reverse strand, counting down.
GCGTTCCACGAATCGGGACCGTTTAATGAAACGGTGGTGATGGGGGTGCTGGCAGTGCGCTTGCAAGCGCTTAACAAAGCACTGGATTGGGACGGCGATAATATGCGTTTTGCCAATATTAACGCCAATGACGAGTTGACCATCATTACTGAGGAAGGTTTCAGTATCACCGACGGGCGACCGTCATTTTCGCGGCCACGCACAGCGCCGCTCAATGCCAGTGCGTTTGCTGAGGGGCTGATCCGTACGCGGTATCGTGATGGCTGGTCGCTGCCGCCCATGCCGAGTTGATCTCCCGTTTCGAATAAAAATCCGGTTGATTCCATAACAATAACGTACAGGAAATTTATGAATCACAATGAATATGACGCAATCGTGGTTGGCTCAGGTATCAGTGGTGGCTGGGCTGCCAAGGAGCTAACCGAGAAAGGCCTCAAAGTCATCATGCTGGAGCGGGGTCGAAGCCTGGAGCATATAAAGGATTACGTTAACGAGAATAAGGAAATCTGGGAGTTTCCGCATCGTGATATGCGCACCCAGGAAATGATCGAGAATTATCCTGTGCTGCGTCGCGACTATCCGCTGAATGAACAGACACTGGGTAGCTGGACCAACGAGCAGGATTCGCCCTATGAGGAGATTCAGCGCTTTGACTGGTATCGATCCTATCAGGTTGGCGGCCGGTCACTGTTGTGGGGGCGACAAAGCTATCGCTGGAACAAAATGGATTTTGCCGCCAATCTGCGTGAAGGTATCGCCGTTGATTGGCCGATTCGGTATGAAGACCTGGCACCCTGGTATGACTATGTTGAAGGGTTTGCCGGGATCAGTGGGTCAAAAGAAGGGCTTGAGGTGTTGCCAGACGGGAATTTCCTGCCGCCCATGGATCTGAACTGCGTCGAAAAAGATGTTGCCGCCCGAATCAAGTCTCACTTTAATGGCGATCGGCATTTATTTATTGGTCGCGTCGCCAATATCACCGAGTCCCGGCCTGAACAGAATCGGGTGCAGTGTCAGTACCGAAACCGCTGCTGGCGGGGCTGTTCCTTTGGCGCCTTTTTCAGTACCCAGTCGACAACGTTGCCGGCCGCGATGGCGACAGGCAATCTGACTCTGCGGCCGTTTTCAATTGTGACACGTGTGTTGTATGACAAGGACACCAAACGCGCTACCGGTGTTGAGGTGGTGGATGCGGAAACCAATGAAGTTATCGAATACAAGGCCAAAGTGGTGTTTCTCAATGCCTCCGCCTTTAATTCAACCTGGATTCTGATGAACTCCGCCACGGATGTCTGGCCCGATGGCCTGGGCAGTAGCAGCGGTGAGCTGGGTCATAATGTGATGGACCATCACTTCCGTCTGGGTGCATCAGGCCGCGTAGAAGGCTATGAAGATAAATACTACTATGGCCGGCGACCCAATGGGTTTTATGTGCCTCGTTTCCGCAATGTCGGCAATGACCAGCGTGATTATGTGCGTGGTTTTGGTTATCAGGGTTCGGCCAGCCGCACTGGCTGGAGTCGTGATATCAGTGAATTGAATGTGGGTGCCGATTTTAAGCAGGCGCTGACCCAGCCGGGTGACTGGACCATAGGCATGACCGCGTTTGGTGAAATGTTGCCCTATCATGAGAATCGAATTTTTCTTAATCGGAACAGAACCGACAAGTGGGGACTGCCAATCCTTGCCTTTGACGTCAGCATTAAGGAAAACGAGTTTGCCATGCGTAAGGACATGGTGGCCGATGCGATGGAGATGCTGGAGGCGGCTGGTGTCAAAGAGGTTCGCGGTCGTGATTCGGGTTATGCGCCGGGCATGGGTATCCATGAAATGGGCACGGCCAGAATGGGCCGCGACCCGGCAACGTCGGTGTTGAATGCACACAACCAGGTATGGGATGCGCTGAATGTTTTTGTCACCGATGGAGCCTGTATGACTTCAGCGTCGTGCGTAAATCCTTCCCTGACCTATATGGCATTGACCGCACGAGCGGCAGACTATGCGGTGGCCGAATTAAAAAGAGGAAACCTGTGACATGAACAGACGTGAACTGTTAACAATGATAATGTCCGCGACCGGTTATGCCATGGTTGGCAGCCCTGTGCTTCTCGCCGGCTGCACCAGCGCGAGCGGCGCCAGAAACACCGGCAACCTCAGTAGCGATCCGAACGTGTCGCCACTGATTGCTGAAATAGCCGAGACCATTATTCCTCGTACCGACACGCCTGGTGCCAAGGACGCAGCGGTAGCGCCGTTCATGATCAAAATAGTCGAAGACTGTTATGACAGCGAAGATCAGACGGTTTTTTATCAAGGCCTGGAGGCGTTTCGGGAACTGTGCCAGGTACGTTTTGGCCAGGATTTTGCTGAGCTGTCAGATCAGCAACGCACCGAATTCCTGCGCGAACTGGATCAGGTGGCGAGAAGTTATCCGCGCGCGCCTGACAGTCCGGTGCATTATTTTGTCATGCTTAAACAACTCACGTTGTTTGCCTATTTTACCTCCGAAATTGTGCAGACCCAGGTGCTGAGGCTGGTGCCCGTTCCCGGCCGATACGACGGCTGCTACCCCTATCAGAAGGGTGACACAGCCTGGGCAATCTGATTACCACCCGTTACTTTTCCTGCTATTGGAGTCATTGCAGATGCAAAGAAGAAAATTTCTGAAAATGAGCGCCGCCGCTGCCGGCTTGAGTCAACTGGCCTTGCTGCGTTGTTCGTCCGAAGCTGCACAGAGCAACTACCCATTCGGTATTCAGCTTTACAGTTTGCGCGCCGACATGCCGGCAGACCCTGATGGCGTGCTTCAGCAGCTCGCCCAATTCGGGTATCGGCAAATACAGAGTTATGAAGGGCCCTCGGGCATGTTCTGGGGGCATTCACCGGAAAGTTTTGGTCGCTATGTACGCGACCTGGGTATGGATCCGGTCGCCAGTCACTGCAGTATTGAGGAGGATTTTGAGCGTAAAGCAAATGAGGCAGCAGAAGCCGGCATGCAGTATCTGATCTGTCCGCTGATTGGCGCGCAGGCGTCACTGGATGATTATCGCCGTTTTGCTGACCGCTTTAATCGGTGCGGTGAAATCTGTCGTGAGGCTGGACTCCGATTCGCATACCACAATCACCATTATACGTTTTTTGAGCTGAACGGCGAGATACCGCACGATGTGCTGATGCAGAATACAGATCCCGAACTGGTCGATTTTGAACTGGACATATTCTGGCTGGTGGCTGCCGGGCAGGATCCGCTAACGTGGATTCGTAAATACCCGGGTCGATTCGCATTTTCACACGTCAAGGATCGATTGCCGAACATGCCGGCGGATTCGTTCACTGCGTCTACCACGTTGGGTCAGGGGGTCATTGATTACCCCGGCATTCTGCCGGTTGCCTACGAGCATGGTATGCGCTTTTTTATGGTGGAGCAGGAATCCTATGCCGGTACCACGCCCCTGGAAAGCGCGCAGGACAATGCCGTTTATATGCGGCAGTTTGAGTACACCTGAGCGCACGCATACACAGAGAGATTGAATTGCCGGGCTCGGGGTTAGGCCTGTATCAGCTGCTGGCTGACGGTTCTGGCAATTTTTGCCTGCATTCTCAGAGGCGATTCAAGTTCTGCCTCAAAGCTTCCGCTCCAGATAAGACTGGCGCTCTGTGTGTCGATCAGTTGCAGAACGATTCTGGCCTGGCGCTGATAAATGCGTACATTGCCGCCCAGCACAAACTCGGGATTTGATAATGCACTGCCCAGTTGATGCACGACCTGAAACATGGGCTGTTGCGTTATTTCATGTTGCAGATCTGCCGTCAACCCGGCCGCAAACGCCTCCGTCTCTGAGTCCTCAGTTAACGCCGTTAACGGCTGCAGAAATATTTGCCGTACCTGGTTGTCGTCGATTTTGTCAGCGTCCAGCACGGTGTGCATTGTTGCCAGTTCACGTCGTAAAGCTGATTGTGAGTTAAACGCTGGCGTGGGCTGCTGTGTAACTGCAACAGTGTCGAGATCGTACTGACGCCAGCCGTGATAAGTGGTCACGCTTATCACGGCAAGCAGCAGTGCCATAGTTTTTACGCGAACGCCATTCGCAGTCATGAAAAACCGCGACCATGTCTGAAATAAGGTTGGCAGCGCCTGTATCGACCAGGGCGTTCTGGACGGGTTGGCAGACGAGGGCTGCGAAATTGATGCCACCGGCATGACAAAAAGGTAGCCCCGCTTTGGCACGGTCTGGATATAGCGACGGCTGCGTCCACTGTCACCGAGCAGACTGCGGAGCTCGGATATCGCTCGTGTCAGCACTTCGTCGTTGACCACCACTCGCGGCCACACCTGGCTCAGTAATTCTTCCCGGGTGACCAGATTGCCCCGGGATTTTATCAGGCATAACAAAACAGCGATGACTTTGGGTTCGGCATGCTGGGGGTGTCCGTCCTTGATCAGTAAACCCGGGCCAGCGCTAAACTGCCAGTCGCCAAATTGGTACAGCGTGTTGTCGTGTTTGCTTGATGAATCTGACAATGTCATGGTTTGACCCTGATCTTTATTGCCTTAATAAACGGCAATTTGACCGAGTCGTCAATACCCGAACACAAAAACGAAGGTTTTCCGAAGCTTTTAGACACCCTGGCGACATTAAAATCGGATATCCCTCATGGTTTCCGCAGGCTTGGGACGTTGGAAAAGATGACACTGAGCTCTCCCAACAAGGAGAGAAACCATGCTGTCTTTATCTACGTTGATGATGTTAGCAGGCCTGCTGGTCATTCCCGGAGCCATGGCGGTGACGGAAAGTGGCGCTCTGATACAGGGTCCCAGGTATCATACAGAGCTGGCAGCAGTTCGGGCTGCCGTCAAGGTCTACAATCCGACTTCGGTGGCCAGGGACATTGAATTCATGGGTGGTATATATCTGCAGGAGATTAATGGGCAGCTGTTATACGGCTATACCGTGGGTGCTGGTGTGAGCGGGCAGGATCATGTCACTGTCTCGTTTCGATTGCCCGAGCATAGTCGCCTTGTGGCGTTCTGGCATACCCATGGCGCGCAGCACTGGACCCGTGATTATTTTTCCCGGACCGATACCGAGCTTGCCAATGAATGGGGCATTCCATTTTATCTGATGAATGCCGAGAATGAGTTGCGGGTCTATGAACCGGGCGACAGGGTTATTGGCAGAGTACAGGCGCGGCGCATGGGGCTGGGCGATCAGGGCGGTGTAGCGCGTGGCCAATTGTTGTCATGAGCAGCATTATCAGGAGGAGGGACATTGGTCCTCGGCCTTTGCTCGCCGCCGAACCTCGCCCTCCGCCTGCGTGCTTAAAGCTCTCGTATTCTGATATTGCGGTATTTAACGACGTCGCCGTGATCCTGCAGGCCAATGTGGCCCTGTTGCATGGCGCCAAATTCATTGTGGTCACTGAATTTGCTGTTGCGCAGCATGGCAAACCACTCTACGGTCCAGCGCTCGTAGCGCAGGACCCTTGTGCCATTGAGCCAATGCTCTACAAATGGACCGTCGGAGACAATGCGAACTTCATTCCATTCGCCAAAGGGGCGGGCGGTTTTAGGCTCGATGGGAAGCAGGTCATACAGTGAACCGGCCTGTCGGTTGCCATCAACACCCCGGAAGCTGTCCGGGTGGTTCTCGTCGTCGAGCACCTGCATTTCCAGCCCGGACCAGTAGATTGCCTGGTCGGGCTGCTCCAGTATGTGATAGAAAATACCGCTGTTGCCGCCTTCTTCTACCAGCCATTCAAGGCTAAGTTCGAAATCGCGGAAGCTGCGTTTGCTCATGATGTCGCCCGCGGCCTGGCCATCAGCGCGCGGCCGAAGCACCAATGCATCGTCTTCAATGACCCAGCCCTGATCGGGAAAATCAGGACTGTTGTAGCCACGCCATTCATCTAACGAGCTGCCATCAAACAGGGTAATCCACGGAGCTGAACGGGTATCGTGATCGTCAGCATGGCTGGTATCAGGGCCGGTCTGACGCAAGGGCTGGCTCAATGCGAACACCAGCAGGGCGAGTGCAAACGGCGTGGCGATTTTCATGATGGTGTCCTTTAATTATTGTTGTGGCATCAGGGTTTGAGTCCCAAAATTTTTCGATTCAATTCAGCATCCGCTGTTTGTCCGGCAAAATCATCAAACGCCTTGTCGGTGACCGTGATCATGTGGTCGCGGATAAACGGAGCGCCTTCAACAGCCCCCTGTTCAGGATGTTTGATACAACATTCCCATTCCAGTACAGCCCAGCCGTCAAAGCCATACTGGCTGAGCCTGCTGAAGATGCCGGCAAAATCAATCTGGCCATCACCCAGCGAGCGGAATCGGCCGGGCCGGTCTATCCAGTCCTGGTAACCGCCGTAAATACCGCTGCGCCCTGACGGATTAAATTCCGCGTCCTTGACGTGAAACATACCAATTTTGTCGTGGTAAATATCAATGAATTGCAGGTAGTCCATCTGCTGCAGTACAAAATGACTGGGGTCAAACAGAATCCGGGCGCGGGAGTGGTCACCGGTGGCTGCCAGGAAGCGTTCATAGGACACACCGTCATGCAGGTCTTCACCGGCATGAATTTCGTAACAGACATCAACTCCGTGGCTGTCGAACACGTCGAGTATCGGCAGCCAGCGTCTTGCCAGCTCGGCAAAACCCTGCTCAATCAGACCGGCGGGACGCTGTGGCCAGGGGTAAACGGTATGCCACATCAACGCGCCGGGAAAGCTGGCATGCACATCAATGCCGAGGTGGCGACTGGCCTGCGCTGCCATCTTTAATTGATTCACCGCCCACTCCGTGCGGGCACCCGGGTTGCCACGCAGGTGTTCGGGGGCAAAGCCGTCGAACATGTCATTATAGGCTGGGTGCACAGCGACCAACTGGCCCTGCAGATGTGTACTGAGCTCGGTAATTTCCAGTCCATGCTCGGCTATTTTACCTTGATATTCTTCCGCATAGGTTTTGCTGTCGGCCAGCTTTTCAAGGTCAATCAGGCGTTTGTCCCAGGTTGGAATCTGGATGCCTTTATAGCCCAGTGCGGATGCCCACTCGCAGATGTTGTCGATATTGTTGAAGGGCGCACTGTCATCGGCGAACTGGGCCAGAAAAATGCCTGGGCCTTTGATTGATTTCAGGTTGCTCATGGTTTGATGGTCGTCCATTTTTGGGTGGATTTTGCTGAGCGTTGCATGGCTTCAATAAACGCCATGCCACGTAGACCTTCGTCAATTGATGGGTAGTCGAAACCGCTCTCAAACAGGTCGGCAGGTGTGAGTGAGGCCCCGCTTGTGTGTAGCCTGCGTGCAAAGCTGCCATAGATATTGGCAAATGCTTCAATAAAACCCTCCGGGTGGCCCGGAGGCAAACGGCTGTTATTGGCGGCCGCCTGCGACAGGTAGGCGTCACCGCGACGGTAGAGCTGCGCCGGCTGTTCGTGCAGATTGACCCGCAATGATTCGGCGTCACGATGTGACCATTGCAGTCCGCCAAGCTCGCCATAAACGCGTATACAGACGTTATTCTCCTCTCCGGTTGCGACCTGAGTGGCGATCAATGTGCCCGAGGCGCCATCGCTGAAGCGCAGCAGGGCGGCGGCATCATCATCTACCTGCCGACCATTCACCACGGAATTCAGGTCGGCACACAATTCCGTGATCAACTGACCACTGACATACTCCGCCAGATGCGCGGCGTGTGTACCAATGTCGCCGATGGCACCGGCGCCGGCGCGCCCCGGGTCCGTGCGCCACGATGCCTGCCGGTTGCCGCTGTCTTCCAATGCCTGGCTCAGCCAGCCTTGCGGGTACTCCACCAACACCTTGCGGATGGGGCCCAGTTTGCCGGCGTGCACCAACTGCCTTGCTTCCTTGATCATGGGGTAGCCAGCGTAGGTGTGGGTGAGAGCCAATTGACACCCTGTGCTGTGTATGACCTGCTGAATCTGCCTGGCCTCATCAAGCGATATTGCCAGGGGTTTGTCGACAATGACATGAAAGCCATGGCGCATGGCTTCAATGGCCGGTGCGGCATGCAGATGGTTGGGTGTCACGATGGCGACGGCCTGCATGCGTTGATCGGGCGGAAGCGCCGCCTCACTGCTGAACATGTCTGCGTAGGAGGCATACACTCGTTTTGCGGGCAGGCCGAGCGATGCACCCGATTCGGCGCTGATTGTCGGGTCGCTGCTGAAAGCGCCGCAAGTCAGCTGGAAGTGGCCGTCCAGCATCGCCGCTCTGCGATGCACAGCACCGATAAAAGAGCCGTGACCGCCGCCTATCATGCCGAGTTTCAGTTGCTTCATATTCTACTGGCCGGGCAATGTTGTTAGTTGTTTATGAGCACATATGCTGATGAGATCCGCTGGCAAAAAAATTACGGATTCTTGCCAGCATTTCTTGTTAACATCAGAGTCTAGAACGAATGTAGTCGGCAAACAATAACAAGCAGACCGGGAAGCTACTTTATGGGTTCAGATCGTCACATCATCACTCGCCTCAGCATCATGATGTTCCTGCAGTTCTTTGTCTGGGGAGCTTTTTTTGTCACCCTGGGCAGTTATCTGTTGTCTGTGTTTCAAGGTGAGACCGGCATCAACAGTATTATAGGTCAGGCTTATGCCACTCATAACTGGGCTGCATTACTGGCGCCGTTGTTTGTCGGGTTGCTGGCCGATCGTTATTTTAATGCTGAGCGTCTGAATGCGTTCTGTCAATTCGCCGGTGCGGCACTGCTCTGGTACGCGTCGACAGTCACTGATCCGGGCACATTCATCTGGGTCATGTTTGCTTATTTTATGCTCTACATGCCGACGTTGGCGTTAGCCAATGCGATCGCATTCTCCAATATTGACAGTCCGGACCGACAGTTTCCCGCGATTCGGGTCTGGGGCACCATTGGCTGGATCGTCTCAGGCTTTGTGGTCGCACAGACAGTGCTGGGCTGGGTGGACATACCTTTCCTGCAGATAATCACCGGTGTGGAAAACGCGCAGGCATCCAATGTGCCACTCAGAATGGCCGCCGTAATCTCATTGCTCTACGGTCTTTACTGCCTGACCCTGCCGGCGACACCGCCACAGGCCAGAGGAGAGCGATTCAGTTTCAGTAAAAGCCTTGGGCTGGACGCAATCAAACTGATGGCGGAGCGAAACTTTTTTATCTTTGCGCTCAGCAGTTTTCTGATCAGTATCCCGCTGTCGTTTTATTATGCCCGCACCAATGACTTTGTTGCCGCCATGGCGTTTGGTGATCAGTCTGCTTCGTTCATGGCCATCGGTCAGATGAGCGAAGTCCTGTTCATGCTGTTAGTGCCATTCTTTTTGATTCGGTTTGGCATTAAGTGGATGCTGGTGGTGGCCATGGGTGCCTGGGCCTTACGTTATCTGGTGTTTGCCAGCTTCCCTGAATCTGCTGCGTTTCTGATATTCGGTATTGCCTTGCATGGTATCTGCTACGATTTCTTTTTTGTCACCGGTCAACTCTATGTCGACCGCAAGGCACCGGCCCCCATTCGTGCGAGTGCACAGGGGCTGTTTGCGCTGCTGACCTACGGTGCGGGTATGCTGGTAGGCAACTATATGCTGGGCTGGTGGGGAGACCGGATTTCGCTTGACGGTTCGACCATGATCGGTTGGCAACAGAGTGCGTTTGCTTTCTGGGTCATGCCGTCATTACTGGCGCTGGCGATATTGCTGTTCTTTGTATTTACATTCAAAAGTGAGAAGAACCATGACTCAGTCTCTCAATCGGCGTGAACTGTTAAAGCGGGCAGCACTGAGTTCGATGGCTCTGGCGGCAGGCGGCGCTTCGGCCCGGGTTGCGGGGCATGGTTTGGAGCAGGGGACGGTGCCTTTTGTTGGCAGAGGCAATATAAAACACTCCGTCGCCCAGTGGACGTATGACTTTCTGTCGTTGCCAGAGCTGTGTCAGGTGGTTAACGAGATCGGTTTTTCGGCCATTGATCTGGTAGGTCCGGAACAATGGCAAGTTTTAAAAGATCATGGCATTGATTGCTCAATGTGTAATGGCGCCGAAATCAGTCTGACTGAGGGATGGAATCGACCCGAATTACATGGCAACCTGATCCAGCGATATCGAACTCACATTGAACTGATGGCACAGGCTGGGTATCGCAATCTGATCTGTTTCAGTGGCAACCGTGACGGTATGGATGACGAAACTGGTTTGCAGAATTGTGCCGATGGCCTGCAACAGATCATGGCCTTGGCCGAACGGCACAATATTGTCATACAGATGGAGTTGTTCAACAGCAAGATAGATCACCCCGACTATATGTGTGACAGCTCGCAGTGGGGTATTGCCTTGTGTGACCGTATCGGGTCACCCAATTTCAGACTGCTGTATGATATCTATCACATGCAGGTGCAGGAAGGTGATGTGATTCGTACCATCCGGGATCATCATCAATGGTTTGGGCATTATCACACGGCGGGGGTGCCCGGGCGGAATGAAATAGATGACAGCCAGGAGCTTAATTATCCGGCCATCATGAAAGCGATACTGGCCACCGAATTTGAAGGTTACGTAGCACAGGAATTTATTCCCAGACGTGATGGCAACGGCAATGTTCGTAGCAACGAGCAACGCGTTGCGTCCCTGGCCGAAGCGGTGACGATTTGTGATGTCTGACTGTTGTTAGTTTCGCCAACACCAGGGTGGTTATCGCTGGCTGAAAACGGCGCAGCCCCTGAGGCCGGGATCAGTCATTGTCATTATTGCAATTGGCACGCGCCGGCACCAGTCGCTAAAACTTCCCTTGTCGGTAAAAGCCGCCAGGAACAGCTCCGCATTAAATAATTCATCCAGTTTCTGTAGCATGGCGCCGGTCAGGAAAAACCCACCCAGACTGCCCATGCTCAGCGCAATGTCGCCACAGACCGCACCCAGCATACGGGAAAATTCATCCAGACTCTGCCGGGCCAGCTCATCACCGTGCCGGGCTGCCATTGCAATGTCGGCTGCCACCAGGTCTTCGGCTGGTTTGCCGGTATTCAACATGACAATTGCTGAATAGATATTACTCAATCCGGGTCCTGACAACAGGTAATCGACCGTGACACGCGGGTAGCTGTCCCAAAGATGTACAACCATGGCGAGTTGACGGGGAGTCAGAGGGGCAAAGGCGCATTGGCCGGGTTCGGATTCCAGTACTTCACCGTTCAGGGTCATGGTGGCGGCACCAAAACCGGTGCCGGGGCCAGCGATACTGCGGTTGCCCCGGGTCCAGACCAGATCGTGCGGACTGTATTGCTGCAACCATTTTACATCTGAAGCGGAGAGTGAGGGCAGGCACCAGGCCTGTGCCGTAAAATCATTGATGGCAGTCACGGGCATGCCTAAAGTCTGGGCCAGGGCCTGCTGGCTGAATTGCCATTGGTTATTGGTCAGTTTTATCTCATCCTGATCGGTCGCGGCCGCGACTGCCAGAAATATGCCTCGCGGTTGCGCTGCCTGTTGAGGGTCCAGTGTCTGCAGGTAAGTCGAGATTGCCTCGCTGATGTCAGCATAGTCGCGGCAGGAAAGTGAAACCACATGAGAGAGTGCCTGATCAGGGCCGCTCAGCGCGAAGCGGGCGTTGGTGCCCCCGATATCAGCGACCAATACCGTGGCTGCGGAGGACCTGGCGTTTGATTCTAACGTGGCCGATATATTTTTTGCCTGCATTGTGCTGCTGTCCTTCCTTGCTATTGTCCGTACTGGCTATTGTCTTTACAGGCTTTTGTCCGTCCTGCTACTGCTGACCTTTTTAGCGGTCCAGCAAAAACCTGTCAAGCGTGTTGACAGTAGACAGGTGGCTCAGGGCAATATATGCTCAGGTTTTAAATCATCCGGCCAACATATCACCACCCCCGATATGCATGGCTTGTGCAAACGACCTACAAAGTCTGACAGCACCCAGGAGACAGTCATGAACAAGAGTGAACCTGCGCACGCGTCCGCGTCCGCATCCGACGCCATATTCGACAGAATCGAACGTGCTGATCTGAACGAATTGCATTTCCGCCACGACGAAGCCTCCGGCCTGCGCGCCATCATCGCGATCCACAACACCCGGCTCGGACCCGCTCTGGGAGGTTGTCGTTTCATTGCCTACCAGAGTGATGACGACGCCATTGATGACGTTATCCGCCTTGCCCGGGGTATGAGCTACAAAGCCGCGATTGCCAACGTGCCACAGGGTGGCGGTAAAGCAGTGATCCTCAAACCCATGCAGGCGTTTGATCGGCAGGAACTGTTTCAGGCTTTTGGCAGCTTCATCCACGACCTGGGTGGGCGCTATATCACGGCCGTAGACAGTGGCAGTCTGATTACCGACATGGATGAAGTCGCCAGAAATACACCTTACGTCTCAGGTACCTCAAAAGACGGCCTGGATCCGTCCCCGGTGACCGCACTCGGTGTTTACGCAGGTATTGTCGCCGCGGTGAAGCACCAGCTGCAACGGGATTCCGTCAATGGCCTGCGCATCGCCATACAGGGCGTGGGCAATGTCGGATATGCACTGGCAGCCTTGCTGCACCGCGATGGCGCTCGCCTGATTGTCAGTGATGCAGATGCCCGGCGTGTGCAACGCTGTATTGATGAATTTGCTGCGGACACAGTGGCTGTCGATGAGATTTATGATGTCGACTGTGATCTGTTTGCGCCTTGCGGCCTGGGCGGTGTCATTAATGCCGACACTATTCCTCGGTTGCGTTGCAACATTGTCGCCGGCGCGGCCAACAATCAGCTCAGTGACGATGTTCAGGGAGAGGTGCTGCATAACAAAGGCATCCTGTACGCACCGGACTATGTCATCAACGCAGGTGGTCTCATTCAGGTGTCACTCGGATACCTGAAAAAACCGGCCAGCGAAATCAATCAGCGTACACTCGCTCTGGGTAGCACGCTGTCAGATCTGTTCGCACGCAGTCACGCTGACAACAGTCCTCCAGAACAGATTGCCAATCGGGTGGCTGAAGCCTTGCTGTTTGACTAGTTTGAGCAAATTCCTGTTATCTGACTGAAGGAGGGCGGCGCATGTTCGATGTTCTGGATCAGACGCCAGGCAAACTCGGATTTATCGATGCTCACGGTAAGCTGGTTAACGAGTTGCCTGACGGTGTCAGTATCGACTGGCTACAGCAAAGTTATCAGCACATGGTGCGTATCCGGCAGCTGGACAAGAAGGCTGTTGCGCTGCAGCGTACAGGCCAGATGCACACCTATCCATCCTGTCTGGGCCAGGAGGCGATCGGCACCGGTATTGGCATGGCCATGCAGGATGCTGATGTGCTGGTGCCGTATTACCGTGATCAGGCAACGCAGGTACTGCGTGGCGTAAGCATGCAGCAGATTCTGCAGGTCTGGGGCGGAGACGAGCGTGGCAACCTGTTTGAAGGCGCCGCCGTTAAAGATTTCCCCAACTGTGTGCCAATTGGCACACAAATGAGTCATGCCGCAGGTATTGCCGCTGCCATGAAAAGCCGTGGTGTAAAGCAGGCCGTTGTTGCCAACTGTGGCGACGGTGCCACCTCGCGCGGTGATGTGTACGAGGCGCTCAATCTCGTGGGTGTGTGGCAACTGCCCATGGTTGCCGTCATCAATAATAATCAATGGGCCATCTCAGTGCCGCGTGGTCTGCAAACTGCCACCGCAACGCTGGCGGAGAAGGCGCTGGCCGTCGGCATTGACAGTATCCAGATTGATGGCAACGATGTGGTTGCGGTGTTTCAGGCTGTGCGTAATGCTCTGACCAGGGCGCGAAGCGGCAAAGGGGGCACGTTGATCGAGGCAGTCAGTTACCGTTTAAGCGATCACACCACGGCAGATGATGCGACCCGGTACCGTGAGGCCAGCGAAGTCAGTCAGGCCTGGGAATACGATCCGGTGAAGCGTCTGCAGACCTATCTGCATGAACTCGGGCAGTGGACACCAGCGCAGGAGCAGTCCTTGCTCGCGGAGGTCAAACAGAGCATCGACAAGGCGGTAGCAGACTACCTGAATACCGCACCCCAGGCGGCCGATGATTTTATGGCTTATGTCTTTGCCGCCATGCCCCAGCCGTTGCAGGCACAGCGTGAACGTTTGCTGGCCAGGCTGGAGCGTGACAATGCAGCGGGAGGCAATTGTGATGACAGCTAACACTGCCAGCAAGAACAAAGAAAAGGCGGTCGGAAAATCCCGGGCCACCAATGCAAGACCTGGCGCCGACAATGTGCATGGCGTGACACTCGTCGAAGCGATAAACCTCGCCCTGCGACGCGCACTTAGCGATGACCCAGACGTTGTTGTGCTGGGGGAAGACATTGGCATCAATGGCGGTGTGTTCAGAGCGACCCTGGGCCTGCGCGAGGCATTCGGCTACAAACGGGTAATTGATACACCACTGGCGGAAGCATTGATCGCCGGCATATCGGTAGGCATGGCCAGCCAGGGCATGCGACCGGTAGCTGAAATCCAGTTTATGGGTTTTATTAACGCCACGGTGGAGCAGATGCTGTGTCACGCAGGGCGTTTACGCAATCGTACGCGCGGCCGACTCAGCTGTCCGATGGTGTTACGTGCACCCTTTGGCGGTGGCATTCATGCGCCGGAACATCATTCCGAAAGCACGGAAGCCATGTTCGCACACATGCCGGGTTTACGTGTGGTGATCCCGTCATCGCCAACCCGAGCCTATGGCCTGTTGTTATCCGCCATCCGCAATCCCGATCCTGTTGTTTTTCTGGAGCCCAAACGGATCTATCGCATGGTTCGCCAGCAGGTTGTTGATGACGGTCAGGGCCTGCCCCTGGACACCTGCTTCACATTACGGGAAGGCACTGACCTGACGCTTGTGTCGTGGGGTGCCATGGTCCATGAAACTCTGCTGGCGGCGAAGCAACTGGAAGAAATCGGCGTGGCTGCGGAAGTGATTGATGTGGCTACGATAAGTCCATTGGACATGGACACTATTCGACGTTCGGTGGAAAAAACCGGGCGCTGTGTTGTGATTCAGGAAGCACCGCGCAGTTTCGGTGTGGGTTCGGAGATCAGCGCACGTATTGCCGAGGAGGCGTTGTTGTATTTGCGTGCACCCGTTCAGCGGGTCGCCGGTTACGATACTCCGATGCCCTATCCCGGTAACGAGTCCCTGTATATGCCTTCGGTTGCTGATATTGTCGACGCCGCCACGGCAACACTGGAAAACGCATAAGGAGCTGGCATGAGGTATTTTAAGCTGCCCGATTTGGGTGAGGGATTGCAGGAAGCCGAAATTGTCGAGTGGCATATCAAGGCTGGCGATACAGTCAGCGAAGATCAGGTCATTGTCTCTGTGGAAACAGCCAAGGCGATTGTTGATGTGCCGTCGCCCTGCGCGGGCAAAGTATTGACGCTGTTTGGCGCCGCCGGCGATCAGGTACACGTGGGTGAACCGTTGCTGGAATATGCCGATGCAAAGAATGATGACAGCGGCACTGTGGTTGGCAAAGTCAAAACCGGCAGTGCCGAAATAGAGACCGACGATTTTATCATTGGCAGCCCTGAGCCAGCGTCGACGGCCGCCGCGGATAGTCGCAACAGTGACAGGGTGCTGGCCACGCCGCTGATCAAGGCACTGGCCAAGCGCCTCAATGTTGATCTGACCCAGGTTGCCGGATCGGGCTCGCATGGCCTGATAACCACGGATGATGTGGAAAAGGCGGCGCAGGTGCGTGATGATTTTGGCAGTGCCACGACGCTGAGCGGTGTACGCCGGGTAATGGCAAAAAACATGGCCAGAGCACATGCAGAAGTTGTCGGCGTAACCCTTTACGATGACGTTGATATTCATGCCTGGAAGAAACAGGAAGACCCGACCATGCGTCTGGTGCGCGCGATCGGGCTCGCCTGTAAAGATGCACCGCAATTTAACGCTTGGTTTGACGGCAGCAATCTGTCATTGCGCCTGATTGATCGGGTCGACCTGGGTATTGCTGTGGATACGCCCGACGGGCTGTTTGTGCCTGTGTTAAGAGACATTGCGGGTCGAAAGACAACGGATTTGCGCAAAGGACTCAATAATCTACGCGATGCCGTCAAGTCGCGCAAAATCCCGCCACAGGAAATGACGGGGGCCACCATTACATTATCCAATTTCGGGACGATTGCTGGACGCTATGCCAATCCGGTGATCGTGCCACCGACAGTGGCAATTCTGGGCGCAGGGAAGATGCGCGACGAAGTAGTGGCAGTAGACGGAGTACCTGCTGTCCATCGTGTGTTGCCACTATCGTTGACCTTTGATCACAGGGCGGCCAGCGGGGGTGAAGCGGCCAGGTTTCTTGCGCTCGTCATGCAGGATCTGGCGAAAGCCTGATTGTATTTTGGGGTGGCGTCGACAGGCCATTCTGGGCTAGTGTGGCGGCTTCAACTTTAACGGGAGTGACGCTGGCCCCATGATCACAGTTCTTTGGTGGATAAATATTCTGCTGTTAGTTGTCTGCCTGCTGCCGCTGTGGCGTAACGAACACTGGCTGGTGCGGTCACTGGACTTTCCCCGTCTACAGTTCTCAGTGCTGCTGCTGATTGCGATTGTGGCTGATCTGTTGCTCTTTGACTGGCAGGCCTGGCAGAGCTGGGTGATGATATCGGCGCTGGTGTTCTGTCTCGGTTTCCAGATGTGGTGGATACTGCCCTACGGCCCCTGGCATAAAACCGAGGTTGCTAATGCCAGGACACCGGATGCGGATAATACCCTCAGCCTGGTCACAGCCAATGTATTGACGCCCAATCGCAACGCGGATGCCTTGCTGACACTGGTTCGCCAGAGTCAACCTGACATTCTGGTAACGCTGGAGTCCGATGACTGGTGGCAGCAGCGACTTGATGTTCTGGAGTCGGACTATCCTTACACCGTCAAATGTCCGCTGGACAACCTCTACGGCATGCATGTGTATTCGCGGCTGCCGCTACTGAATGCCCGCACCGAGTACCTTGTGGAAAAAGACGTACCTTCCATCCATACGGAGATTGAACTTCGTTCCGGGCGGCGGGTATTTGCGCATTTCCTGCATCCGGCGCCGCCCAGTCCCACGGAAAATGCGACCTCCGGCCCACGTGATAAAGAGCTGGTGCTGGTGGCCCGGCAGGTGCAGGCAGCAGAGGGGCCGAGACTGGTCACTGGCGACCTGAATGACGTTGCCTGGTCGGAAACGACCCGGCTTTTTCGCAAATTAAGCGGACTGCTTGATCCCCGGATCGGTCGTGGGATGTTTAACAGCTTTCACGCCAAATTCTGGTTCTGCCGCTGGCCGCTGGATCATCTTTTCATCAGCCATCATTTTACCTTGTCCCGGATGCGGCGACTGACAGCCTTTGGTTCGGATCACTTTGCCATTTTTGCGGAGATAGTGATCGAAGCCGGTAACGGACAGAAAGGCAATGGTCCAGAGGCAGATAGTGACGATCGCGCGATGGCACGGGATAAAATTTCATAATCCGTTAATAAATTGTCAGGATCCGGCAGTATCCGCTGCAACAGCGTGATTAAATTGAGGGTAATGTAAGCTACAAAACAACGTATCAACGAAGAAAGAGACAATGCGAGAAACGACAAAACAGATCAAACAAGAGAGAAACAAAGCGAGCGTCATTGACAGCGGCTTTGTGCGTCGCTGGCAAATTCTGATTCTGGCGTTGACTGGCCTGTTTGCGGGCAATGTTACCGCCAGCGGTGACTTCGCCCTGCTGGATCACAACGGTCAATTTCATCAGCTTAGCCGGTACGCCGAACAGGATGCGGCCGTGATTCTGGTGGTGTCAGATCAGGACCAGACATCGCGGCGCGCGCTTGCGTCTCTGCAGCAGATTCGTCAACGTTTGCAGACGGACTCATCTGCCAATGATATTGTGTATTTTCTGTTGTACGCCGAAGCCAATCCTGATCGGCGCCTGGTTCAGTCCATGGTGGCAGTTCAGGAAACCGATGTCCCAGTGTTGCTTGATGATGCGCAGATTGTGCTGGCGACGCTGGAAGCGCAACAACTGGGTGATGTTTTTGTTCTCGACCCGGGCTCGCAGGAGGTTGTATATCGAGGTGGACTCGGTGCGCCTGATGATTCCGGCGACAGCCAGACTGATGCGTTGACGCAGGCGCTGACAGGCACATTGGGCGGTTCCTCTGATGTTGAGGAGTCAGCTCGGGCCACTGGGCCGGATATCAACTATGTTTATCAGCAACAATTGCGTGAGCGCACGGTTTCCTATCAGAGTGAAATTGCCCCCATACTGCAGCGTCGGTGTGCCCACTGCCATGTTGAAGAAGGCCTGGCCCCCTGGGCAATGAATCGTCACCTGATGATATTGGGCTGGAGTCCGATGATACGTGAAGTAGTGATGACCCGTCGCATGCCACCGGGTCAGATTGATGGCTATGTCGGTGACTGGCAACAGACTCATGAGCTGCCGGCGCAGGAACTGGCCACGTTGATCCACTGGATTGATCAGGGTGCACCTCAGGATGGCGATGTCGACCCGCTGAGCGAAGCGAAGCCTGAGACAGAGGCCTGGCCGCTTGGTGAACCCGATCTGGTTGTGGATGTACCGGCCCAGTCTTTACCGGCAACAGGCATTGTTGATTTTTTGCTGGAAAGCGCTGATCTGTCGCTGTCCGAGGATAAATGGCTGCGTGCGGTCGCCTATGATGTCGGCGATAAAAGTGTGCTGCACAGCCTGATGATTTATGCCCGCAACGAAGGTGCGCCGGTGATGTCGGAGACCGATCTGATCGACCCCGAGGTGTCTGACTATGTCAGTATATTTGTGCCCGGCGAACGCGCTGACGAGTTTCCGGCAAACTCGGCTTACCAGTTGCAGGCGGACCGTGACCTGGCTTTCAAGATTCGTTATCTGACCTCAGGCCGGGAGACGGTAGACCGTACCCGTATCGGTCTCTATTTTCAGGATGAAGCGCCGGATATGGTTGTTGAGACTCTGGAAATCGCCAACAAGAACATCAGTATTCCCGCCGGTGCCGCAGAACACCGGGAGACTGCACTTAGTGAGCCGCTGGCGAGCGATATGTATCTCAGCAGTCTGTCACCCCATGCGCACGGCCGTGCCAAAAGTATGCAGCTGACGGCAGTGCTTCCCGATGGCGAACGAGAATTGATTGCCAATGTCGCAAACTATAATTTCAACTGGCAATTGACCTATCGTCTGCAACAACCCTTACTGCTGCCGGCCGGTACCCGTCTGGAAGCGGTGACCGTGTACGACAATTCACTGGCCAATCCCTACAATGCTGATCCCGATGTCTCGGTGCAGTGGGGTGTAAGTGACCAGGATGAAATGTTCAATCACTATGTGCGATTTCTGCGTGCTCGCTGAGCAGTGGTCCTTTAGGTCAGGATCTAGGCCATGTCACGGTCAACTTTTAATGGGCCCCATGCCTGACACAGCGGCATGACTTCCATGGCATTGATATTGACGTGGGGCGGAACACTGCACACCCAGTGAATGATGTCAGCAATATCCCGTGCGGTCAGGGGTTGTGTGCCGTCGTAGACATTGTCCGCCTTGTTCTGGTCCTGTTTGAATCTTACCAGCGAAAACTCCGTTTCTGCCATTCCGGGCTCGATATTGCTGACCTTGATTTGTTTGCCCAGTAAGTCTGCTCTTAACTCACGACTGAATTGCTGTACAAACGCTTTGGTCGCGCCATACACATTGCCCCCAGGATAGGGCCAGCTGCCGGCGGTGGAGCCGACATTGATTATATGGCCACGGTTTCTGGCGACCATGCCTGGCAGCAACAGTCGTGTCATGTGTACCAGTGCCGTAATGTTGGTGTTGATCATGGTTGCCCAGTCCTGCATGTCCGCTTCATGCGCTGCCGACAACCCCAGAGCCAGTCCGGCATTGTTGATCAGAATGTCAGGGTTCTGGCACCAGTCAGGTAATGTCTGCAGTGCTGCTTCAAGTGCAGCCGCGTCAGTCAGGTCGATGCTCAGTGACTGCACGCGACACTGTGCAGTCAGTTCGCCGGCAAGCGACTGCAGACGCTCATTGCGGCGTGCCAGTAAAACCAGATTGTCACCCGATTCAGCAAATTTTTTCGCGCAGGCTTCGCCAAAACCGGACGAGGCGCCGGTAATCAAAACAGTTCGGGTCATGTGCTTTCCTCTACCAGTGATCAGGAACAGACTATCGGTCATGTGTGATTGCTGTGCAAGCATGGTAAGGAAAAATATTCCTGTAGCAGGAAAAATCCGGAGGCATTGACGGCACGCAAGCGGCAATGCCTCCGGGAACCAGACCAGCAGGAAGCAGTTGCAGGTCTGGCCGCCCGACATCCCTGGCAGGCTTGAGGCGACATCCGTGCGCCCACTGTGTTTATAGATCACACGCTCGATGCCTGCCAGTTTTTTTCTGCATGGGTCTTGAAAACCAGAATAGTGACCCTATTAATGAAGTAAGGCAGACGCTCATGATGAGGTCGGCCGGAGTTGCTCGATCCAGTGGATGGGCACAGTAAATTAACGTAAATATTTATATTGCTTGATGAGGATATGTTGATGAGAAATTTTGATTTTGCACCTTTGTACCGTTCAACTGTTGGTTTTGAACACTTGAGTCAGTTGCTGGATTCCATTGCGCAACGAGACCAGAATCAGCCCAGTTATCCACCCTATAATATCGAACGGCTGGACAAGGACGATTACCGAATTACCATGGCAGTTGCCGGATTTAATGAGGATGAACTGAGCATCCAGTCCGAGCAGCAGACATTAAAAGTGCGCGGCGATAAAGCGGCGGACAGTACCGAGCGACAGTACCTGCATCAAGGTATTGCAGCCAGAAATTTTGAACGTACTTTCCAGCTTGCGGAGCATGTGAAAGTCGTCAATGCGAATCTGGAAAACGGGTTGCTGCACATTGAGTTGCACCGTGAGGTTCCCGAGACCATGAAGCCCCGGCAGATCCCGATTGGGCGCTCAGCTGACACCCTGATTGAAGGCCAATGAGGCCAGTCAGCACGTAACTCCGTGAAAGAAGGTCTATTCCAAGGCAGCCTGCGGGCTGCCTTTTTTTTGCCTGCTTTGTTGTCTCGTGATAATGGGTCATCAGCGCCGCCTATATAATGGGGCAGGGCTGCGACAATACGCCGCAGCTTAAGAGCGCACAGTAACGGCGGCATGCGTTAAACTGGTCGCTGAATTTAATCATTTATGAAAGTGAGCATTATGGTTCAACGTTGCAATCGCCAATCACTGTTCGCCCGCCAGGCAATGGCGGCTATAACGTGGCTACTTTTGACCGGTATCGGCACGGTTAGTGCGGATACCGCTGATGCTGTCGATTGTAGTGATTCAGAGTCAATCTCGGTTCATTGTGGTCAGGCGCCCAGCGCGGTTTATGACGCGACAGGCAGGTTATGGGTGGTATTTGCGCAGAACCAGCATGCTTATGTCGCTAATTCCAGTGACCATGGGGCCACTTTTTCCTCGCCTGTGCGCGTGAACGCCAGCGCGGAGAATATCGAAGTCAATGGTGAGAACCGCCCCAAGGTGCTTACTGACGACGCCGGTGAGGTCATCTATGTATCCTGGACTCAGAAAACCGAGGGTCAACACACCGGCGACATTCGTTTTTCCCGATCAATCAACAGTGGTGCCAGCTTTGCACCGGTGCGGACAGTCAATGATGACGGTCTGTTGACCAGTCACCGCTTTGACAGTCTGTTCCTGACTGAGTCGGGCCATCTGTACCTGACCTGGCTGGACAAGCGTGAGCTTGAGTATGCAGCACAGCGTGGAGACGATTATACCGGCAGTGGCGTGTTTTACACGGTGTCGGATGATCAGGGCGAAAGCTTCGCTGCCAACCGTAAAATTGCCGACCACAGCTGTGAATGCTGTCGTATTGCTGTGGCGCCTCACGGCGAGGACGGCATGGCGCTGATGTGGCGTCATGTATTTGATGGCACCACGCGTGACCATGCCATTGCAGCCATCGGCCCAGATGGCGTGCGCGCACCGTTCGGTCGCGCGACTGTGGATGAATGGCAGATTGATGCCTGCCCGCATCATGGGCCCGATATGACCCTGGGTGCTGACACAGATGGTGAGGCAACTTACCACATGACCTGGTTTAGCGCCGGGGACCTCCACAAAGGCATTTACTACGGGCGTCATGACCTGGCGTCGGGAAAGACCCGCCTGGTAACGCAGATCGACGGCAATGCCGGTGCCAGCCATCCGCAGGTTGCGGAACGTCAAGGCGTACAGCATCTGGTGTGGAAGCGCTTTGATGGGTCGCAGACCCAGGTGTTGTGGATTTTCTCGCAGGACGAGGGTTCGAGCTGGAGCGAGCCTCAGGTTCTGGCCAGCACAGACAATGCCTCTGATCATCCGCTGCTGCTAGAAGGACCGGATCAGTTGCGACTGAGCTGGCACACCCGAAACGACGGCTATCAGGTAATTGCATTGCCCGAGCCAGGCCTGGACATTAAGGCTTTCACAGCCGACAGCTTCGCGCAGATCAAGCGCGAACGGGCAGGGCAGCCGTTTGTATTGGCCCTGTGGTCGGTTGACTGCCCGCCCTGCATGGTCGAGCTCGATCTGCTGGGCCGCCTGCGCCAGGAAGACCCTGATCTGCCGCTGGTGCTGGTTTCCACCGACGCCATGGACCTGAAGGCGGATGCAGAGGATTTTCTCAGGGATTATGGGCTGGATGACATGACGTCATGGATGTTTGCTGATGACTATGCGGCGCCTCTGCGCTTCAGTATTGATCCGCAGTGGTATGGCGAGTTACCGCGCAGCTATTACTTCGATGCGCAGCATCAGTCTGAAGCGCACAGTGGCATCATGACGGAAGCGCAGTTGCGAAGCTGGCTGGCTCTCTGATTTTAAAAGACTCTTTGACGTAGCCTGCCTGTTTGTACTTTAATCATGGCCTGATCTAAAGCACAAACAGGATAGCCTTATGAAAGCTGTAGGATACACAGACGGACCCCTTATCGATTTCGATACCTCTGAGCCCGCGCCCGGGCCCCGCGATCTGCTGGTTGCCGTCAATGCCATCGCAGTGAACCCGGTAGATACCAAGATTCGTGGACGTGTCAAACCTGAGGACGGAACCCCCAAGATTCTGGGCTGGGATGCCGTCGGTCGTGTCAGCGCGGTCGGTGCCGAGGTTAAGTCATTCAAGGTTGGCGATAGAGTCTGGTACGCCGGTGACGTCAGTCGTCAGGGCTGCAATGCCCAGTATCAGTGTGTTGATGAACGCATTGCAGCATTGGCGCCAACGTCGTTAAGTGATTCTGAGGCCGCTGCCTTGCCGCTGACCACCATTACCGCATGGGAAATGCTGTTCGATCGCCTACAGATACCAGGCGGCGAGGACGGTGCCGGACGGGTATTGCTGATTGTTGGGGCCAGTGGCGGCGTAGGTTCCATGCTGGTGCAGCTTGCACGACAATTAACCCGTGCCACGGTTATTGCCACGGCATCCAGGCCGGAGAGCAAAGCCTGGGTAGAGCGCCTGGGAGCCCATCACGTTCTTGATCACAGCCAGTCGCTACAGAAGCAACTGGCGGCCACTGGCCTGGCTGACATCACGGATGCAGCCTGCGTGAACCGTACCGGCGAACATTATCCCGATATTGTTGCCATGATGCGCCCGCAAGGTCGGCTGTGTCTGATTGATGATCCTGTTGAGCCGCTGGATATCAAGTTGATGAAGCAGAAAAGCCTGTCTCTGCACTGGGAATTCATGTTTACCCGACCGCTGTTCACCACGTCAGATATGAAAGCCCAGCATGCGCTGTTATCCGATGTCGCCGGTCTGATTGATAAAGGGTCTCTGCAAACCACGCTGGGTGAACATTTTGGCGTAATCAATGCTGCCAATCTTGAACGTGCCCATGACGCCATGAAAACCGAACACACCCTTGGAAAGGTTGTCCTTGAAGGTTTCGAGCTCTGACAACTACGCCACCGCCAACCCAACTAATGATTTCGGAGTCTTAATGTCTCGATTGCCACCCGTACTTGAAAATCTGTCTTTTCCCGTGATTGGATCGCCGCTGTTTATTATCAGTAACCCGAAACTGCTCATTGCTCAATGTATTGCCGGTGTGGTTGGCTCGATGCCAGCGTTGAACGCCCGGCCGGCTGAACAGCTGGAGGACTGGCTGGCGGAAATCACTGAAACCCTGGCTGCGTATAACGAAGCCAATCCAGACAAACCAGCAGCCCCGTTTGCCATCAATCAGATTGTACACCGCAGTAATGACCGCCTTGATCACGATATGGCCTTATGTGAAAAATACAAAGTGCCCATTGTCATCACCAGTCTGGGGGCGCGTGAAGACGTCAATAAAGCGGTGCAGGCCTGGGGCGGCATCGTACTGCATGATGTGATTAACAATGTGTTTGCCCGCAAAGCCATCGAAAAGGGTGCTGATGGCTTGATCTGTGTCGCCGCCGGTGCAGGTGGCCATGCCAGCGTCAAAAGTCCGTTTGCCATGGTGCAGGAGATACGGGAATGGTTTGATGGGCCGTTGCTGCTGGCCGGCTCGATTGCAACCGGTCATGCCATTCTGGCGGCGCAGGCGATGGGAGCAGATTTCGCCTATATCGGCTCACCTTTTATTGCTACCGATGAAGCGCGTGCCGTTGATGACTACAAGAAAATGATTGTGGAAAGTAATTCAGATGACATCGTCTACAGCAATTTCTACACCGGCGTGCATGGCAATTACCTGAAAGAGAGTATCCGCAATGCCGGCATGGACCCGGACAATCTGCCTGAATCTGACCCCAGCAAAATGAATTTTGGCGGTGGTGATGAGAAACGTGCATGGCGTGATATCTGGGGCTGCGGTCAGGGTATTGGATCGATTCGCGAAGTTGTGCCCACCGCCACTCTGGTGGCGCGTCTGCAGCGTGAATACGCGGAAGCCAAAAATCGCCTTTGCCAGTAAACAACTGCCTGGAGCAGCCTGATGACAGTTGTTGTGCGGTTCTTTTGGCTATTTGTGCTGATCATGCTGCCGCTGAGCTTTTTTCTGTTGTACTCGGCGGCGGACGGTTCAGTTTCGCCGTGGGTACTGTTGCAGCAACCATGGCAGTTGTTATTGTTCCTGCTTGTCGTTGTGTTTACAGCAACCGGTCTCTACGATCTGTTTTTTGCCGACAGCAACCTGCGCAAGAACTACCCGGTGTTCGCCAATATCCGCTTTATGCTGGAGGCCATTCGTCCTGAGATCCGGCAATACTTTATTGCCGACAACCTGGAAGAGGCCCCCTTCAATCGAGAGACCCGCGACCTGATCTATCGGCGCGGCAAACAGCTGGACGATACCATTCCGTTTGGTACAGAGCGTGATATTCTGGCCGAAGGTTATCTCTGTATTTTTCACTCAATCAATGCCAGGCACATTGATCCTGAGCGAGCGCGTGTGGTAATCGGTGGTCCCGCCTGCCGCCAACCGTATAATTCAGCATTGCTTAATATCTCCGGTATGAGTTTTGGTGCGCTCAGCAACAATGCCATCAGTGCGCTCAACAAGGGTGCCAGGCTGGGTGGCTTTTCACATAATACCGGGGAGGGCGGGATCAGCCCTTACCATCTGCAGCACGGTGGCGACCTGGTCTGGCAGATTGGTACCGGTTATTTTGGTTGTCGCCAAGCCGATGGTCTCTTTAGTGACGATGCATTTCGCGCTGCCGCAGCCAACGATGTGGTCAAGATGATTGAGATCAAGTTGTCACAGGGTGCCAAACCATCACACGGCGGGGTGTTGCCCGGAGCCAAGGTAAGTGCGGAAATTGCTGCCATCAGGCTAGTTGAGATCGGGGTGACGGTGTATTCGCCGGCATCACATCCAGAGTTTGATACGCCCCGTGGTCTGCTTGAGTTCGTTCAGCGGCTGCGCGATCTGAGCGAAGGCAAACCGATTGGTTTTAAACTGTGCATCGGCAAAAAATCCGAATTTATGGCCATCGTTAAAGCCATGGTGGAAACAGGAATATTGCCTGATTTTATTACCATCGACGGTGCTGAAGGTGGAACTGGAGCAGCGCCCGTCGAGTTCTCCAACCGCCTGGGTATGCCTGTGCTGGAAGCCATCTATTTTGTTGAACAGGTGTTGAAAGGAGCTGGACTGCGTCAGGATATCAAGCTGATCGCAGCGGGCAAGAATGCCAGCGGCTTTGATATGTTGGCCAAAATTGCGCTGGGAGCTGATGTGATCAACTCGGCGCGGGCCATGATGCTGGCATTGGGTTGTATACAGTCCAAATCATGTAATACCAACAAATGTCCTACCGGTGTTGCCACCCAGGATGCATCAAGGGCCAAGGCAGTCAATGTAGAACTAAGGGCTGTGCGGGTGAGAAATTACCAGGCTGGCACGGTCTCGGCCTTTCTGGAATTGTGCGGTGCGCTGGGTTATGAATATCCGGGGCAATTGAAACCTTCTGACCTGCACCAGCGCACTGACAGGGGTCTGCGTCACTTTGATCAGATATATACGCCCTTATCGCATGAACAACTGATTGTCGGCAGGGTCCCTGAAGCATACGAAGAAGACTGGCATAAGGCGCGGGCGGACAGGTTTTAGGCCAGACTTTATCCGGCTGCTTTGAATGTCGATGGCGACATGTTTGCTGTCGACCTGGCCTCGCTTACTGATAGCGTCGTTTCTTCTGACGAAAGCGCATACATAACTATCCAGTCAGCAATCAATGCGGGTTTTTCCTCACCTTCTATCTCGATGCTGACAGCGTGGCGCATCAGAACTTCATCGGTAGACCTCTCCTGTGCGCTAAGCAAGGTAAAGCGACCGCGGATGCGCTTGCCGATACGAATCGGGTTCAAAAACCTGACCCGATCCAGTCCATAAATAATCGATTGCCTTGAGCCCAGAATCTTCAATGAACCCTGAGTAGCGAAGGTGGGTACCAATGCCATGGTCAACATGCCATGCGCAATGGTGCCGTCATAACAGGTTTCCCGTGCGGAGCGTTCCTTGTCAATATGAATGAACTGAAAGTCACCGGTTGCATCAGCGAAGCGGTTGACACGGTCCTGAGTGACCGGGAACCATTTGGTGACGCCAACTTCCTTGCCAATATATAGTTGGGCTGTTTCCAGGCTGACACGGAGCGGTAACGTCTTGTCATCCTGAGTCAGGCAGGTGGTTGTAACATAATTACGCAATTGCGACTCCGGCGTAATGGTGGCCGAGTCGTTGAGGTGGTTTCGCAAATCCTGCAAAAAATCTTGTTGCGGCATAGTAATGTCTGATTCTTTTTTATTTGTTTTTTTGTCGAGGTTTTGTCTGTGCTGTTGTCTGAATGGTAGCGCGTGTACTTGCCAGACATTGTCTCCGCAGATGCAAGTCATAGCTCAGTGACAACTTGTCATATTCTGACAAAGCCGGGAAATTATGCGGCAGAAAGGCGGTGACTGCAATATCGGATCAAGACTTTCGATAGAGCGAATGTTCGTGCTCAAAAACGGGCATAACGGAGTGCGGGCAAACAACCGGGTCAGGAAATAAGTTGGCGGACGCCTTTTTTATGATCATCCGCCAACGGGGAGAAGGGGCTATCGACCGAGCGTATTAATGTAGCTGACCAGATCTTTCATGGCAGTCCGGTCAGGAATTCCCTGGGCCATCATTCGCATCTGATTGCCATAACGATCCTGCGTGTCGTAGCCGCGATAACCTTCTTTGAAATTGACCAATTGGTTCATCAGGTACCAATCGTTTTGCCCGGCCAGCGCCGGTGCGTTCATGGCTTCATTGCCTTGCCCATCAGTGCCGTGGCAGGCCGCGCAGGTTTGATAGAGTTGTTGCCCCCGGGCCGCGTCGCCGTCAGTGATGGTAATTTCGGCAGGCTTGTATTCCCATGTGCCTGCCCATTCAATAATATCGGTGATGCTTTCGTCGCTCAGAATTGCAGCCATGGGTTGCATTTCCTGACCAGGTATATCTTCAGGGTGTGTGCCACGCAATTCGTCACGGAACAATTCGAGTTGTCGCTTGAGGTACCAGGGTTCCATGCCCGCGAGCCTTGGCGCATCAATGCCCTGATTGCCCTGTCCGTCGGTGCCGTGACAGGTCAGACAGAATCGGTCGCTGACTTCTACGCCATCAACGGTAGCGGCTTGAGCACTCAGGCTCAACGCGGTTCCCAGTGCCAGACTGAACCAGAATCCTGCTTTGTGCTTGTTCATAGTGTTTTATCTCTCGTTAAAAAAGGGACGGGGCGAGCCCCGTCCCTTTGATTGTCAACCTCCTAACGGGTGTTAGAAGTTTACCTGCACACGTGTGTACACAAAGCGACCATTCGGGCTGAAGGCGCCGCTGGTGATGTACTCATTGCTGGTAAAGCTAAAGAAGTCCTCAGGACGAACGCGTTCCGGCAAGGTGTTGAACACGTTGTCGGCACCCAGGATAAAGGTATAGCGATCGCCTAACATGTAAGCGATTTCCGTACCGAATATAGTCTTGGCACCAACCGTGTAGTCACGACTTGGGTCATCACTGCTAGGCACTGATCGGTAGTCACCGTAGTAGTTGGCCTGCAGTGTGAAGCGCCAGTCGCCAACGTTGTGGTTTGCACGGAAGTTGGCTCGGTCAGACGGGATACCGTCTTCCAGATCCGCGATATTGGCACGCGTCAGCAGGCCGGGCGTGAAGTCTTTCAGTTCCTGTGTGGTGTAGGCGTAGGAAGCAGAGAAATCGGTTGTGCCCATTTCCTGCCAGTCCATGGACCATGAACCGACAATTTCTATACCTTCGTTGGTGGTGCTCATGTCGTTGGTATAGTAGTTGAATGACACAATGCTGCGTGCGCC
The DNA here is from genome assembly GCF_001758195.1 of Pseudohongiella acticola. NCBI lineage: Bacteria > Pseudomonadati > Pseudomonadota > Gammaproteobacteria > Pseudomonadales > Pseudohongiellaceae > Pseudohongiella > Pseudohongiella acticola. The sequence continues at coordinate 509,104 of NZ_MASR01000001.1, read as the reverse complement.
GGAGACACCGGAATCTTCCAGTTCCTGAGCGATGGCAGGTGTAATGTCAAACGTGGCCGAGTTCAGGATACGTTCGTCAATATCGATCTTGTAATAGTCGATGGACAGATCCAGGCCACCAATTTCAGCGGTCCAGCCAATGCTGAAGTTATCTGCTTCTTCCGGCCCCAGTTCCTCACCGCCAAAGCGCTGTGAAATCGGGTTGGTTGGAGGAATTTGACCCTGTGTAACCGGGATGGAATCCACTACACCGGTAGAGATGTTGGAAATGTTGGCCTGACCTGGTGACGGTGCGCGGAAACCGGTACTTACCGTGCTACGCAGGTTCATGGTTTCCGTCAGGCGATAGCGGGCGCTCAACTTGCCATTGGTGGTGTCACCAAAGGTGTTGTAGAAGTCCTCGTAACGCAGTGCCGCACCCAGCAGCAGTCGCTCAGTAACGTCCACTTCCAGGTCGACGTAGAAGCCCCAGTTCTTGCGATCCCAGCTACCCTGTTGGTCAGGACCAAAACCCTGGAAACCGTCAGAACCGACGCCGAAACCCTGGTCAGCATATGGCCCGATGCGGTATGAGTCCTGGTCTTCAGAACGTACCTTGAAGATTTCACGGCGCCATTCAACACCGTATGCCACGTTCAGGTCTGAGTACATGCCCACGTCAAAGCCTTTAACCAGGTCGACGTTGAAGTTGTTCTCAATGGTGGTGTAGATGCCTGGCTTGAAATTGGATGGTGAATCCGGCCCCATCGACGGGTTGGTCGTACCGTTCAGGAAGTAGCTCATCTCGTTGAAGCCATTGCCGATGCTGACATCGTAGCTGGTACCATCGTCAAACTCGCCGCGGATACCGGTGACGTTGGACATGTCAACATTCTCACCACCGAAGTCGGGGGTGTAGCCGCCTGGATGGCGTTCTGCGAACGAGAAGCAGTTGGGGTCGGCGAGACTGGCGTCACGGGCTGCCAGTGAGCTGGTAGTGCCGGTCACAGGGTTAACGCCGCGCGGAATAACCGGGCAGCCAAAGCCGTCATTGGGTGTCAGGTCAGCAAACAGCTGGTTGGCGCCGCTGGTGAAGACGCCACCCCGGTTTTCCGGGTTACGCCAGAAGAAGCCCAGTTCAACGTCTTTCTCCGAGTAACCGCTGAAGGTGTATACTTCCTGCTGATTGCCCAGGTCAACGCCGGCATTGACAAAGAAATTCATCATTTCTGTGTCTGGCAGACCCTGACGCATAACATTGACACGCACGGCGTTGTTGCCGGCATCAATGATCGCCTGGGCATCACCACGCTGAATGCCGCGATCGCTGCGGCGCTGATCGGTCTTGTCAAAACTGATGCTGGCAAAACCGTTATCACCCAGTGGGAAACCAACGTTACCGGCGAAGTAGTTCAACATGCCGTCATCGGTTTCTGACAGGCGGCCGTGCTTGGCTTCGAAGGTTCCGCCCTCTGAGTTTTCTTTCAGAATAAAGTTGATAACGCCGGCGATGGCATCAGAACCGTATTGCGCTGATGCGCCATCACGCAGGACTTCTACCTGGCGCAGGGCAATCGGCGGAATCTGGGCCACGTCCGGGAAGTGAGTACCCTGACGACCAAACTGGATGGCAGCAGAACGGTGACGACGCTTGCCATTGATCAGCACGAGTGTGTCGTCAGCAGGCAGGCCGCGCAATGTGGCAGGTCTGACCAGAGAGTTAGAGTCGTTGATGTCCTGTACGTCAACGTTGAATGTGGGGATCAGGTTACGTAACAGGTCGTTCATGTCCGACGTACCCTGGTCCTGGAAATCCTGAGCCGAGAATACATCGATTGGAGCAGCAGATTCGAGGGCAGTTCGTGGAGCACCCCGTGAACCGGTTACTACCACTTCTTCAAGTTCCGGTGCGGCTTCCTGGGCAAACGCGGCGGGAGCGCCAACGGCAGTCAGGGAACCAAGCAACACCAACGTAGAGGAGAGTGTGCAGAGTTTTAGAGACTTGTTCATTTAATTTTCCTTCTTATGTAGTAAGTGCGTCTTTTTCTTGAACCGATTAAGAGCCTGCCGATATAAAATTATTATTAGGTTACGCAATACGGCAGTCCGATTATGGTGATATATATTCGGCAAAGTCCTCCTAAAAACCTTCTTAATACCTCCTAAAACGCTCTCTAAGCCGGAGAGCACGGGGGTATGCACAATCCTTGAGCTAACTGCTTTGACAACTTGTCAATATATGGCCGCCAAAAACGGGTATTTAATATAAACACATATTGAGCGGAAAAAACATAAGGATATCGGTGTTTTAAGTTAATTATTGGTTAAGGCGGGTGGGTGAGCTGCTGCGTGGATGGTGGCGGGGTTTGGACGTTGACAATGGCCGGGCTTCTTTCAGTGAATTCGTGCTGCATCCAGCGTTGATGCCTGGGCCAGGCGCTGTGACAGGTAATGTTGATGCTCGCTCCACTCCTGTTCGCTCCACAGGTTGTTTTTTAACATCAGGCGCTGACTGTCATAGGCGTCCCTGGAGCGCCGGCTGAGGCTGACACCGGTCGTCGCTTCCATCGCCATGACTCCTTCCATCAAACGGCGCTGCCAGGCGAGACCGGCGCCCATTGCGTCCAGAAGGTCGAGGTATTCGGGCGAATACAGCACCTGCTCAGGAAAGTACTTCTCTGCCGCGTGGGTGACATTAAAAAGGCGGCGCAGATGAACAGGAGGCAGGTTTTGCCAGTAATGCACGCCGCGCTCAATGTCGCCGACCATAAACGCCAGCACACCATTATTGTAGTAAAAATCAGGGTCGTCTCGCAGGGCTGCAAAATAAGCGGGCGTATCAGCCTTGATGTCACCAGCCAGGTAACTCATGACAACTTCCGAGTAGTGAGCCAGGATTCCTTCCAGATCAACCTCGCGTTGCTGGTTCAGATATATCTGTGCCTGTCGGAAGTCGCCCAGAACCGCCAGGTTGACCGCCACAGAGCCCAGGAATGCGACGTGGTAAGGGCGTTGCTGGAGCTGGTTTTTACGGGCCATCACAGAGTCAGCCGGTGTCAGCACATTGGTGCGATAGCTCCAGGCCTCATCCGGTGATATTTCAAATGGGCCGGCTTCAGATGCCTGTTCCAGGAAGCGTGCTGCTTCGTCGTACATGCGCGCCCCGATCAGCAGCAGTGCGTAATGGCTCAGGGCAAAATGAGGTGGTTCACCTGAAAGGATCTGTTCGCGCAGTTGCATTTCCTGCTGGATATAACTGGAACCTCGCATGCGTAACTTGATCGCATGGATAGAATCCAGAATATCGCTTTCCGGGTTAATCTGCGATATCTGCCGATGAGTGTCCAGCACCAGCTGGTACATTTTGTCTATTTTGTCGGCGCCGCTGTAGACAGCCAGATTGTTAGCCGCTGTGGCAACACCGTGGTAGGCATTGAGAAAGTTCGGGTCGAGCTCGATGGCGGCCTGGTGGGACTCGATGGCGCGCTCCCAGTCCGCAGGACTGAACTGGTTATTGTAGAATTCCCCGCGCAGAAAATGTTCATAGGCCACTGCGTTGGTGGTGCCCCAGTCACGCATCTGGGTGCGTTCGTTTTCGTTAAGATAAACACGTAAGGCACTGGTAACGTTGGAAACAATCTGGTCCTGAACAGCAAAAATATCGTTCATGGGCAGGTCGAACTGATCAGAATATTCGCGTAATCCGTCACTGACCCGAACCAGCTGCACGATCACCCGCAATCGTCCGTCCGACGTCATGACGCTGCCCTGCAGAACGTGATCTGCCTGTTGCAGGTAGTTGTCGCCATATTGCCTGACAGCGGACAGCGTTTCCGGGTTGCGGGCAGGGGACAACACCTGCAGATGCCCCAGTTTAGACAGTCCGTGGATCAATGATTCGCGCAGGCCCTCGGCAAGTATCTGATTGTCATCACTGAAGTCGCGCGAGGCAAACGGCAACACCGCCAACTGGACAACACTGGTGGCTTCGGGCGTGGATTCCGGGCTGCGAATAAACAAAGGGGCGCTGATGACCAGGGCGCTGAGCATGGCCGCTACCGCCAGTTTGCGCCAGAACGTCTGGCGCGAGGTTGCTCTGGTTGTCGCTACAGTGTGCTCTTCGCCGTCACCATGGGGGGTTTGTTGCTCAGGCGCGAGAGGATTGTTTCCTGCTGCGGCCCGCTCGCTTTGTGATTGATCAGGATCCGTGCGATGTTCTGTTGCAGGTTTGTCCGCGGGCACGGCATGCTGTTGGGGTTCGCTTGCAATGTGTGCAATCAGTTTGTAGCCGCGTTTGGGGATGGTTTTGATATAGCGCGGATTATGGGCATCGTCCTGTAGCGCACTGCGTAACTCGGCGATGGCTTTGTGAACGGCGTGGTCTGTGGCAATCGGTGAGCGCCAGATTGTTTCCAGAAATTCGCCTGGGCTGACGACGTTGCCGTCGCGCTCGATAAGCAGCTTGAGAACATCCATGCTTCGCGGCGTGACTTTTGTTTCAACGTTGGTCCCAACGTCGGTCTCATTGCCGGTCCCAGCGCCATTTTTTTTGACCGTACAGGCTCCGGGCGACACTTGCCAGTCACCTATCTGCAGAGTTTGCTGCAGGTTTTTAGTGTTGTATGCGTTAGATGTTGTTTTATCGGCCATGGGCATGCTTTCTTTTTGTATCAGTATGCAAACAAATACTACGTCAAAGGTCAAGATTTTACGTCACTGATTTGACTTATGCTTCATCCGGTTAGAGCACACCAGTCGCTCGCTTTCTCGAATTGCCTTCCTCTCTCGCTTATCAGGAGCGGTCTGCGTTCTGTCAGCAATCTGGGGCTTGCAGGAAACCCGGTGTGAACGCAATGTTGATGCAAGTTAGGGGCCAGTACTTCCGCTCCGATTTGCTGGTTGTGGGCGGGCAGTTTGATGAGTGCCAGCATCATAATGGTGCCCGGTATGTTCTGTCGCACCAGAATGGCGCTGTTGTCACGGTGGTTTTGGCTGTTTTAGTAGGTTTTGGGAATCTTTCGGGCAGGACTTTGTTCCTATAGTTAGGTAATAATGTAAGAGTACCAGCAGTCCGGGGCAGTCGCCGACATTGACGGCAGCCCCGATTTACAAGAATTACAGAGCGCAGAGGATTACATCCGTGTCAAAACCCGTTTCCCGTCGAGAATTTTTGAACCTGATCGCCGCCACTGGCGGCGTCGCTACCGTGCTGGGCATCGGTGGTGCGCTGGGGCTCATCCCGGCCAGTACTTCCGCCAGCGTACCCAATTTGATGGCACTTAATGGCCAGCGTAAGCGCGTGGTGATTCTGGGTGGCGGTATATCGGGTCTGACCACGGCCTACGAACTTGGCAAAGCGGGATATGACTGCACAGTGTTGGAGGCATCTCACCGCTGCGGTGGCCGCATCATGACAGTACGTCATGGAGACCTGATTGACGAGATTGGCAATCCCCAGATATGCAAATTTGATGACGAACCGCATCTTTACTTCAACTGCGGCGCCGCTCGCATTCCCAGTACCCATGCCAATGTTCTTGCCTATTGCAAAGAGCTGGACGTGGATCTGGAAATGTTCATCAACGAGAACAAGCAGGCCCTGGTGCATGATCCAGACCTGAATGGCGGCAAGCCCATGCGCAACATTGACATCAGCACCAACCTGAAAGGGTTTATGGCCGAGCTGATGTGGAAGGGTTACAACAATGCCGAGCTGGATCAGCCATTCACCGATGATGAAGCACAAAAGATAATGGCGCTGATTCGTCAGTTCGGCGACCTAGATGCCAACGGCGAATATCACGGCAGCGGTCGGGCCGGTTATGTCTCCGGCGGATATATTGATGAGGGCGTTCACCACGAAATGATCGCTGTGCGCGACATTCTCAAGGGCAATGTTGGTTTGCTACGCCAGACTCTGCTGGAAAATGAAGGTGAAACAGCGCCCATGTTGATGCAGCCGGTGCATGGCATGGACAACATCATCAAAGGTTTTACCCGTCAACTTGAAGACAAGATCGAATATCACGCGATGGTCATGGGTGTTTACGACCGTGGTGATAAGGTGGAAATCGTCTACGATCAGGATGGTGAACGCCACCAGATCGAGGCCGACTATGTATTCAACTGCATTCCTTCACACCTGATGGTGGGTATCGACAATAACCTGCCCGAATCGTACATCACCGCCATGCGCCAGATTGGGCGTGGTGAAGCCTATAAAGGCGCTTTCCAGATGAAAGAACGATTCTGGGAGAAGGAAAGCATTTACGGTGGCATAACCTGGACCAACCAGCCCATCAGGCAGCTATGGTACCCCTTCCACGGTTTGATGAAACAGAAGGGGGTCATGCTGGCTGCTTATGATTACGGCGGTGGCTCGGAATTCATGCGAATGACTCATGACGAGCGAATCGAAGCCATGTTGGAACAGGGCGAAAAGGTGCATCCGCAATATCGCGAGATGGCGGAACACGGTATTACCATCGCCTGGCATCGCATGAATCACATGCTGGGCTGTTCAGCCCGCTGGGGCCAGATGACGCCGGAAAAAACCGACTCTTACCGTATGTTGCAACGACCCGCCGGTCGCCATTACTTCATCGGTGATCAGGTCAGTATTCATGCAGCCTGGATGGAAAGTGCCATACAGTCAGCGCACTGGGCAATGGCACACCTGGATGAGCGTGTTCGGGCCGAAGCCGGCGCCTGATCCATCGCGGGAAAGAACCGGTCGGGGTATTGATTATCATCAAGCCCCGACATTCGCGCTGACGGGGCTGCCGCATCGGCGCGTGGGGACTGCCAATGCGGCCGTTCCCTCATATCCTTCGTAATGCCTTTCTGGCAAGTTGAATGCATTCACTATCTGTTGAACTGCGGCACAAGCTGGTTTAGTCTTCCTGTTTCGCCGAACAACCGTGTCAGGAGCAAAAATAAATGACAATGCAACAGACTCCACTCTTAATGCACCGGCTGATGGATCGGGGCGCCATGCTGCAGCCCGATGTGGAGGTCATGACGGCTACCGCTGATGGCGCCCGCAGCCAGACCATGCTGGAAACCCGTAACCGTGCCCACCAGCTGGCTCATGCATTAAACGATGCCGGCATCGAGATCGGTGATCGTGTCGCCACGTTCATGTGGAACGGGGCCCGTCACCTGGAGGCCTACCATGCTGTTGCCTGCATGGGTGCAGTGATTCATACCCTCAATATCCGCCTGTCTCCGGTTGACCTCGAATACATCATCAACCACGCTCAGGACAAGATCATTATCGTCGATGCCGACGTTCTGCCTGCGCTGGAGAAGCTGGCTGGAAAGATGCCGAGTGTCGAGAAAATCGTGGTGGCGGCAGAACCTGGCTTTGAAAACTGGGAAACCAGTCTGCCCAATGCCATCGATTACGAGGATTTCATCAAAGGCAAGCCTACTAAATACCAGTGGCCGGAGATTGATGAAAATTCTGCCATGGGTCTGTGTTATACCAGCGGTACCACAGGTAAGCCGAAGGGGGTCATGTACACCCATCGCGCCAACTACCTGCACACTATTGCCATCGCAATGACCGACGTCATGGGGTTATCTGCTACCGACACCCTGTTGGGTATTGTGCCGATGTTTCACGCTAACGCCTGGGGCCTGCCCTGGGTCGCCTGCATGCTGGGCATGAAACAGGTTTATCCGCACCGCTTCATGGTGCCCGATCACCTGGCTCGCATGATCACCGATTACGATGTCACCATTTCCGCCGGCGTCCCTACAATCTGGCAAGGTGTCAAAGGTCTGATCGAAGCCAATCCTGATAAATACAAATTCAGTGCCCTGACACGACTGACCTGTGGCGGGTCCGCGCCACCACCGTCATTGATTGAATGGTTCTGGGATGCACTGGGCGTAGAAATGGTGCAGGGCTGGGGTATGACTGAAACCAGTCCGTTGGCGACTATCAGCCGTCGCACCAGCAAGCGCAAACATCTTGAAATGGGAGATGCTGACCGGGCCGCCAATCAGGCCAAGGCCGGTCTGCCAATACCCGGTCTGGAAATCGAGATTTTTGATGATGAATGGAACACGCTGCCTCACGATGGCAAGGCATTCGGTGAACTGCTGATTCGTGGCCCGTGGATTTGCTCGGAGTACTTTAATAATCCGCAGCCTGACAAGTTTCATGATGGCTGGTTGATCACCGGTGACGTCGCCAAAATTGATCCGGAAGGTTATATTATTATTACTGACCGTTCCAAAGATCTGATTAAATCTGGCGGTGAGTGGATTTCATCGGTCGATCTTGAGAACCATATCGCCGGCATGGCAGCAGTGGGACAGGCCTGTGTAGTGGCACACCCGCATCCACGCTGGGATGAACGCCCGGTGGCGTTGATCATCAAAAAGGCGGATGTCGAATTGACACCAGAGCAGGTGATCGCACATTGCGAGAGCAAGTTTGCCAAGTGGCAGCTACCTGATGATGTTCTGTTTGTAGATTCGATTCCGCTGACGGCAACCGGCAAAATGGACAAGAAAGTTGTCCGCGCCCAGCTCGAAGCAGACGGCTATAAACTGCCCGACCAACGGTAGTGCAACTCTCAGGTCAGGCGCCGATACGGGGACTGCAGGTTTTTGCTCCTGCAAAACCTGCAGTCCCGACAGGCGATCCCGATACTGAATACTGTCTACCTATATCTTTTCTGCAAAAGCTTCTATCTCGGCACTGTCCCTCTTTGGCTTGAGCGTTAACCGGCATACGGCTGGAACGACGAGGAGGGTCTGCACCGTCGACGCCAACAAACCGGAAATGATCGCCCAGGCCATCGGCGGCCACAACGTGGAAGCCGACAGCGCCAGGGGTAACAATCCCGCTACCGTCGTAGCTGTGGTCAGCAGAATGGGCCGCGTGCGTCGAGTGACAGCGTCACTGACGGCATCATTGATGTTGGCACCCTCTTTCAGGCGCTGATCAATACGGTCAATCAGAACGATGGCATTGTTGACGACTATCCCTACCAGCGCAATGATGCCCAGTAAGGGTTGAAAGCCAAAAGGTGAACCTGTCAGAACCAGACCCGGAAAAATGCCCGCGGCGGCCAGTGGCACGGTCAGCAGGATAATGCCAACCCGGGTAAACGAATTGAACTGAAGAATCAGGAAAAACAGCAATAGCAGTATGCCAATGGGCGCCGTCGACAGAATTGCCTGATTAGCTTCCCCGGACCCTTCCAGGTCACCTCCCAATTCCATGCGCGTGCCAACCGGCAAAGGCTCTTCTTGCAGGCGTTCATTCAGCACTTCCAGAATCTGACTGAAATTGTAGCCATTTGCCAGACCGGCAGTAATTGTATAGACACGAACGCCATTGCGATGTTGTATGCCGGCTTCCTGCCAGTCCGCCTCAAATCGGGCCACCAGACTCACCGGAATCGCCTCACCGTTATTGTTGTAAACATAGCTGGATAACAGTTTCGATACGTCGGTTGAGAGGCCCTCGAGTGAGCGCAATACGATCGGTATGGGGTCCAGTTCCTGTCGATACTGCTCTGCTGTAAAACCAAAACTGCGGGCAAAAAGTGTTTGTGCCACATCGGCCCGACTGACGCCGTGGCGCTGCGCACTGGCATCATCAATCATCGCGCGCAGCACCGGCGTACCCAGGTCAATGTCGTGTCTGACATCAACTGCGCCAGGTATCGTTTTTAGTAGCCGGAAGATGTGCTCCGCTGCGGCAAGTCTGGTGTTGTTGTTGGCGTGATAGAGCCGTACTTCCACCGGAGCGACTCTCGGTGGACCCTGAGCCAGGGTGCTGGCGACAATGGATATCTCCGGCAGCGACGTTGCCGCGTGTTCACGCGCCCAGTCTATCAGACCACTGGTGTCACCCAGACTTTGCATGTTTACCACCAGTCGCGCCCGGTTCGGTGCCCGTGTTGCGTTGGGCAGGTTGTAGTAGAAACCGGGTCCGGTAAAGCCGACAAAACGATGCACCGACACCACGTTTGCCTGTTGTCGAGTCAGGCGCTCAAAGTCAGCGGATATCTCATCAGTGTACGCCTGGTCGGATCCTTCGGGCAGGAATACTTCAATGACGACCTGAGGACGATCGGCATTGGGGAAGAACTGGAAGTTGAGAAAGTTGCTCAGCATGAAGCTGCCAATGACCAGTGTCAGCCCACCGATAATGATCAGTCGCGGCCAGGTTTCGCTGAGGAGTGCCATTCTTGAGCCCAATGTGTCAAACCAGGCACTTCGGCGTGCCTGCTGCGGCGGCAGAAACCATGCTGCCAGCAACGGCGCTACGCTGATCGCCAATAGATAACTGATGCTGAGCGTCAGCATGATCATGACCGGAATACCCCGGGTAAAATCAGCCGTGCCACCACTGGACAAAAGCAGCGGTGTGAAAGCGGCGAGGGTGGTACCGGTCGAGGCACCCAGAGGTCCTGCCAGCTCTTTGACCGCCAACAACATGGATTGTTGGCGACTCTTGCCGTCACTCAAGTGGTTCTGAATGTTCTCGATCATGACAATGGCGTTGTCTATCAATATGCCGAGTGAAATAACCAGTCCGATCACGGCAATCTGGTGTAGCACACCGCCGCCCAGGTCATAAACACCCAGACTGATTAAGGTCACCAGTGGCAGCATCGCCGCTACCAGAATGCCCATGCGCCAGCCCATGCCAATAAACACCACTAGAGTAATGATAAGCATACTTAACAACAGGCTGCCTTGCAGGTCACTCAGGCGTGATTCAACCTGGTCTGGCTGGAAAAACAGCTCTGCTATTTTCAGTGGCGCAAAGTCCGGCGCTATTTCCTGTACACGTTGCCTCAGCGTTTCACCAAACCCGATGGCATCAACCTGATTGTCCTGAATATAAACATTAACGGTGACCACCCGTTCACCGTTCATCCACGTGGCCGGCGGCGCCGGCTCAATCGGCGTTCGCTGAATGTCAGCAATGCTCGCCAGTGGAACTGAACTCGCGTCCGGTAGTGCAATCTGTGTGCTACGCAGAGCGGCCAGGTCTTCGAATTCGCTGTTGGAAAGCAGGCTGATGCGTTTGTTGTTTACAACAATGAAGCCGCCGGGAGAAACCTGATTACGCTGGCCGATGACATTGGCAATATACGCCGGGCTGATACCCAGACGGTTGAGTTCTGCATCCTGAATGGCGATGGTAATCTGTTCTTCGACATCGCCTTCAATTTCGATACGCGACAGACCGGGCAGGTCGGTCAATTGCCGTTTTAGCCGCTCGGCTGCCAGTGACAGTGCCACCACTGATGGGTCGCCTGCCAGCGCCAGTACCACGGCCGGATTCGAGGTCACACGGTCATCAAGTTCCATCTGCCTGACGCCTGCAGGAAACTCAAGTCGGGCCCGGTCCATGGCTTGACGCACCCGCTCCCAGGCGGGGTCGGTGTCATAGAGATTATCCTGAAGGACAATATTCAGCAGTGCGACGCCGCTGCGAGCAATAGCTGAGTATTCCAGTACCTCTTCAACCTGAGAAATCTCATCCTGCAAGGGTTCAAGAATCAGGCGCTCAAGGGCATCCGCGGTGGCACCGGGATATAACACTGTAATCAGGCCGTTGCGGGCCGGAAACACTGGGTCCTCCTGACGCGCCATGTTGCCGAATGAAGCAAGGCCTGCCAGCGTCAGCATGATGACTACCATCAGGATCAGTCGCGGTTTTAATAACATATCAGTGATCATGGCAATACCCTGACTATGTCACCGTCGGCAAGACGGGTCAGGCCAGCGTACACGACGGCATCCGCTGGCTTCAGGCCATCCCCTTCGAGTACGGCATGTTCGCCCAGCAGTTCGCTTATCTGTACAGCGACCCGACTCACTGTCCCCAGGTTCTGGTCATGACCCGAACTGAAGCGGAATACAGTCAGTCCACCGGCGGAGCGCATCACTGCGCTGACGGGTATGACCAGAGCCGCTTCGCTGCGCCGGGGGATACCAACCTCATAGGCTTCACCCGCATGGATACCGTTGCCGTCAAGGCTGACGACCAGGGGGAACAATGTGTTGCTGCCCGAACTGGAGGTGCCAATTTCCAACACGTTACCACTGCCTTTAATGCCGGTCAGGCTGGACCAGACGGGCAGTGTCTGATCTGGCTTGATTTCGCGCAGCAGGTAAGCCGGAACCCGGATTTCGATTTCCATTCCATCCCGGGCTGCGATGCGAATAACGGGCTGGCCGGCCTGGGCGAATTCTCCCGGTTGCAGCAGGACAGCCTCAACACTACCGGCAAAGGGAGCTCTCAGCGTGTTTTCTGCCAACAGGCGCTGGGCCTGCTGAAGCGATGCTTCGGCATTACTGACCGCGGCCTGCAGGCTGTCGACCCTGGCACGTTGCTGTTCCAGGTCAGACAAAGGCGATACGCCTCGTTCATGTAGCTGCTCAATGCGCACCTGATCGCGTCTGGCCTGGGCAATGTCTGTGAGCAGTTGCTCGAGTCGCGACTGCGCAGCATCGCGTGACGGTTCGAGCTGCGGGTTATACAGTTGCGCAAGGACCTGTCCCTGTTTCACTGATTCGCCAATATCAGCAGCACGTGTCTGAAGCGTACCGCCAACCTGAAATGTCAATGTTGCGCGCTGGCGAGCCCGGCTGATGCCAGCAAAACGCAGACTGTCGTCGACGCTACGCTGGCTGACCCGGGCAATACGCACCGGCACAGCAGGCGTATTGTTGCTGTCAGCGGTTCCTTGTTCAGCTTCAGTATCGCCACTTTCTTCGCCACAGGCAGGCAGCGCTGTGATCATGACAAACAATAATAGCGGGAGTACTGCTGATGGCAGGCGAGGTAGGACAGGCATCGTAAATCTCCGTGCATACTAATTTGTTGACATAATGTCATTAATTGACAAAATGTCAATAATGCTTAAGACTGAATCTGTCTTCAGCAACCAACACTGGCATTAGCTGTCACTATGCTGGAGAATTCACTGATGCATGAATCGAGACCGAGGCTTCCAAGGGAATGACAGTACGCAGACGACGGGCAAAGGAAAAACAGGAACGGCATGATGAAATACTCGATGCTGCGGAATTGACCTTTTTTGACAAAGGTTATGAACAAACCTCAATGGATGATATCGCCAGGGCCGCGCAACTCAGCCGTGCCTTGTTATACGTCTATTTCAAGGACAAAGCCGCAATCATGCGCGGTGTCATGTTGCGGGCAGCACAGTCCCTGCAACGTCGCTTTGAGGCAGCCCTGGAAGCTGGAAAGACAGGCGTTGCGCAAATAGAGGGCATCGGTCACGCCTACCACGCGTTTTCGGTCGACGAAGCGAATTACTTTGATGTTCTGACGAGTATGGCAACCTTTCCGGGCCCTGATGAAAGCGATAGCCAGTTGCTGGCATTGGACCACTGCCGGGAATGTGTCAATGACCTCATGGTAAAAGCGTTACGCAACGGCCTGAGTGACGGCAGTCTGAGCGAAACATACATTAAAGACCCGTTGCAGACTGCGTTCTATCTGCAGGGTGCCTTGCATGGTGTGATCATGCAGACCCGTAGCGCCAAATCGTCACAAACAGACTATCCGCAGGGTGGCGAACTGATTAAATACACCATCTCGATGCTGACCAATTCCATTGAACCCTGAATTTGGGCCTGCGAGTGAGCGGCCAAACTGACGATTAACAGGTTATTGTTTATGACTTCCTTGATACTGAGTCGGCGAGATATCGAATTCATGTTGTACGAGTGGCTCAATGCCGAGTCTCTTGTGGCTTTGCCGCGCTACGCCGATCACTCGCGTGAGACATTTGATGCTGTGCTCGATCTGAGCGCAGAGATTGCCACCGAGCATTTTGCCAGCCACAACAAGAAGAATGATGCCAACGAACCCTGGTTTGATGGGGATGTTGTGCATATGATCCCGGAAGTGAAGGCGGCACTGGATATTTTTGCTGAAGCCGGACTGATTGCTGCGGGACAGGATTATGACCTCGGCGGCATGCAACTGCCAACACTGGTGGAAAAAGCCTGTTTTGCCTGGTTTCTGGCTGCGAATGTCGGCACAGCCGCATACCCTTTCCTTACTATTGGTAACGCCAACCTGCTGTTGACTTATGGCACCCCGGAACAGAAGCAGACCTGGGTTAAACCGATGATGGACGGTCGTTTCTTTGGCACCATGTGCCTGTCCGAGCCACAGGCGGGCTCGTCACTGGCGGATATCCGGACACGGGCGGAGCCTGACAATGATGGTCGTTATCGTGTGTTTGGCAACAAGATGTGGATTTCCGGCGGCGAGCACAGTCTGTCAGAAAACATTGTGCACCTGGTACTGGCGCGGTTGCCGGATGCGCCGCCCGGGGTCAAAGGTATTTCCCTGTTTATCGTCCCTCGTCATCTGATTGAAGCTGATGGCACTGTCGGGGAACATAATGACGTCGTGCTGGCGGGGCTCAATCACAAGATGGGTTACCGTGGCACCACCAATACCTTATTGAATTTTGGTGAAGGAAAATTTACCCCCGAAGGTAAATCCGGCGCTGTTGCCTATCTGGTCGGGGAGGCGAACAAAGGCCTGTCGTATATGTTTCACATGATGAACGAGGCACGCATCGGCGTAGGCCTCGGTGCCGCCGCACTGGGGTATACCGGTTATCTGCACGCGCTTGAATACGCCCGAGAGCGTAAACAGGGGCGCACACCCGGGGCCAAGGATCCGTCGCAGCCAGCCGTCGCAATCATCGAGCACACCGATGTCAAACGCATGCTGCTGGCACAAAAGGCGTATGTTGAAGGTGGTCTTGGACTCAATCTGTATTGCGCGCGATTAATCGATGAAGAGCGCACCAGCCAGGGTGACGATAAAGCACGCGCAACGCTGCTACTGGACATGCTGACACCGGTGGCGAAGAGCTGGCCGTCACAATGGTGCCTGGAGGCCAACAATCTGGCCATTCAGGTTCACGGAGGATACGGTTATACCCGTGACTATAATGTTGAGCAGTTCTATCGCGATAATCGATTGAACCCGATTCACGAAGGTACACATGGCATTCAGGCCCTCGATTTGCTCGGCCGCAAAGTTGTCATGCAGGGTGGGCTGGGTCTGGACCTGCTGCTTGACCTGATTCAGGCAACGACCGCACAGGCGTCGGAAGTGGCTGAGTTGGCGGAGTCTGGCGCTCAGCTTGATGCGGTGGTCTATCGCCTGGCAGATGTGACCCGCAAGCTGCACACGTGCGGACAGCCGGCACTGACAATGGCAAATGCGGCCGTCTATCTGGAAGCGTTTGGCCACACTGTCGTGGCCTGGATATGGCTTGAACAGATGTTGGCTGCGGCCGGCAAGTCAGGCGATTTTTATGCTGGCAAACGTCAGGCGGGTCGTTGGTATTTTGCCTGGGAGCTACCCAGAACCGAACAGTGGCTTAACCTGCTCTCGAGCTTGGACGATACTTGCCTGACAATGCGTGACAACTGGTTCTAACCGAGCCCACGAGTTGTAACAACCTGTCACCGTCAGTCAGTGGGAACATTGACTGATGGCTGCCGTGTCGCGCTTACAGAAATTTTCAGAATACCGCAGAAAACACGTCTTTCATCGACAGTCAGTCCTCCTGTAAACCTACTTTTTTCCTCCCCGAATAGTTACAAAGTTGTGACTTATCATAATAGTTTGTCGTTTTCACAACGGCGTCAAGCCCGGCTGGCAGTACACTCCGCCGCATATGCCCTTGTTTCGCCGAAAAAGGCGAATCCATGGCATATAAGGTCTAAAAAAAATAACAGGAGAGAAACTGCCAATGTCTGTCAATAAATCAAAACACTACCTCAGGCACATGATTCACGCCTGTGTGAGCGGTTCGCTGCTAGTGCCTATGGCCGCTTTCGCACAGCAGGATGACACCCCTGCCGTGGAAGAGGTTGTTGTTACCGGTTCCTTTATCCGGAACAGCGCCTTCGCCCAGAATAACCCGGTTGATACCGTGACCCAGAGCGATATCCTGGAGTCCGGCGCCGCCAGTATGGGTAACTATATCCGCGACCTGCCTTACACACAGAATACCAATACGGTTGCCAATGTTAACGCTGGCAACAGCGGTTCCCAATCCAGTGTAGGCACCACCTTCAACCTGCGTGGGCTGGGTGAGAACAGCACCCTGACGCTGATGGATGGTACGCGCTCGGTTGATGCCGGTATCAATACCTTGTTACCTGAAATTGCCATTGACCGCCTGGAAGTAGTGCTGGATGGCGGTTCGGCTCTGTATGGCTCGGACGCGGTCGCCGGTGTCGTCAACCTGATACCCGTGAAAGATTTTGATGGTTTCAGGGTGCGTCTGTATCACCAGTTTGATGAGCCTCAGGACTTTGAAGACAACAAGATTGGCGTCATGTTTGGTCGCAACTTCAGCAACGGCATCAACTATGTTTTTGCTGCGGACTATGCCCGCACGACACCGCTGATGATGTACGAGCGTCCACGTACGTTGCGCGCAGCCTACGGCTGGGCAAACTCAGGAAACCCGGGGGTCTGGCGTGAACTGGATGGCGCCACCGCAAACCCGGGAAAGGTTCATGGTGGCGACCTGGTTGGCGGTAATCTGGTCGATCCAAGTTGTGGCACCTTTAATGAAGTGACAGACTTTGGTGCCGCGAATAACAACCCATCGGGCATTCCCCGCCCCGGCAACAACTGCTTTTTTAACTACAATGCGCAATGGCCACTGGCAGAGGGCAAAACCGAGTACAACATCTTCCAGAACATGACTTTTGATGTCAGTGATCGCGTGCAGCTGGAAGCTCAGATGTCCCTGGCCAACCGGGAAAGCGAAAACCACAATACCCTGTCGTACCAGCTTAATGCCAATAACCGGGAAGGTCTGGTGGTGCCGGAATCGCATCCTGCCAACCCGTTCGGTATGGATGTCGGTCCCTGGACCTGGCGTCCGTTTGCCGCAGCAGGTACGTTGCCAAGCTATACTGACCTGAAAACGGGTGCACGCAAGCAGACCTATGACGATACCATTCAGCGCTACAAAGTGGGTGCCCGCTTTGACCTGACCAACTCCTGGACTGCGAATTCGTCGTACTCCTGGCAGCGCACGCACCGCGACTACACTGCACGTATGATCAATATGCCGAATATCGCAGCGGCCTTGATCGGGCAGGGCGGTCCTAATGGTAATGAGTGGTTCAACCCCTTTGGTTCTGCCGATGTGCGTTCGCCGTTTTATGATGCTGCCACAACGGCCAACAGCCAGGCGTTGATCGACTGGATCGCTCCTACCGTACCTTTCCGCACATCACAGCGCGAGCTGACGGTGTTTGAAGTCAACGCGACCGGTGACCTTTACGAACTGCCTGCCGGTATGGCGCAGATGGCGATTGGTTATCAGATGCGTGACATAGATGAGTGGGATTACGCTAACCCCTTGTCTGCAGCGGGTCTGGACTACAACACCAGTATCATTGATACACCACCGACAAGCCGCAACTACGGTAGCCGTGTGCAGGCAGCGTATCTGGAGTTTGAAGTGCCATTGCTGGATACTCTGGATGCCCAGATAGCTGTCCGGCATGAAAATTTCACCACTTATGACCTGCAAACGACAACACCCAAGATTGCGCTGCGCTGGGAAGCACTGCCTGAATTGGCAATTCGTGCCTCGGTTGGTGAAAGTTTTCTGGCTCCAACGCCGGCAGATGCCCGCCCATTCGATCCCAACGAAAATTGTGGTGAGATCTTCTTTGGTAGCGACCCGATCACAGGCGGGGTACTTAACGGTGGTGCGACCTGTTCCTCGGGTAACCCCAAACTGTCTCCGGAAACGTCTGACATCTGGAACGTTGGCTTCACCTGGGAGCCGCTGGACGACCTGACCCTGAGCATGGATTATCAATCGATTGAGTACACCGACCGTATCCGTACGCTGGGTACGCTGGACATTGTTGCCATTGAGTTCGAAGAAATGCTGGCCGCAATTGGTTCAACACCGGAGGCCTACGATCCGACACCAGGTTCTGCAACCCGGCAAGCTGCCAACGCATGGGTCGCAGCGGGCGGACTCTCCAATGTGACACGTGACAGCAGTGACAATCAGCGCGTATCCCGGGTTGTCAGTCAGGCACAGAACGTGTCTACCGTTTGGGTAGACCTGTTTGATGCGCGTGCCACCTACACCATGGACACCAATAACTGGGGTTCGTTTACGACATCACTGAATGCTACCTACAATACCAAGTACGAGTATGCAGATGGCGGTGAAGTGGTTGACGCACTGGGCAAGCAGAACGGTCGCACCGGTATCGTTGCGCCTGTTCCCAAGATCAAGGGTCAGGCTCGCCTGAGCTGGATTCGCGACAAGCACAGCGCTTCGGCGAGCTGGAACTATCAGCATCATGTTGAGTTCGATGATAACGTCAACAACGCGCTGACCGGAACGCCACCGCCTGAAGATGGCCGAATCCGTTCGCAGGGTATTGTTAATGCACAGTACACTTATCTGATGGACCAGTACTTCGACAGCGAGATCACGTTGAGTGCCGGGATAAGCAATGTGTTTGACGAACTGCCACAGCGACTGCCTATTCTTGGTGGTTTTGAAAGCCGTCTGCACAGCCCGTGGGGCCGTCAGTTCTGGCTGTCAGTTGACTGGCGTCCAGGCTTCTAAGCCTGCGTCATAATAAATGGCATGAAAAAAGGGCTGTCACCCAGGTGACAGCCCTTTTTTTTTGAATTCGCGTTAGCTTAGCAGCGCGGCGATTTCAAACGTTGCAGTCTTACAGACCAATAACGTTTTCCGCCTGAAGGCCTTTAGCGCCTTTAGTCACGGTAAATTCAACGCGCTGGCCTTCTGCCAGAGTTTTGAATCCTGCAGATTTGATTGCGCTGTAATGTACGAATACATCGGCGCCGCCGTCTTGCTGGATGAAGCCGAAGCCTTTGGATTCGTTGAAGAATTTAACCTGACCTGTCACTGTAGACATAGAATATTCCTTGAAATTACTAAAATTAAATATGCACCGTATGCGGGAGCGGGCTGTTTGAACCAGAATTTCTGGTGCAACAGTGCCACATACCAACATTCGGTAAGCAGAAAAATACGATTACAAATACATTTACACGACGAGGGTCTACTTGCGGCACTTCGTATTGCAGATATAAATATAGCCGGTATTCTGGCTTGCCGCGCAGTCTACAGTAACCGTAGGCCAAGTCAACGGCTATTTGCCAGAGCATCATCAGGCGGACTATAAGTTATCGCCTGGCCAGGCGCTGCAGTAAGCGGGTCGGCGCTTGATTGCGTCCGAGCAGGCGAGCGCTTTTTGGTGGCTCTGGTAGCTATTACATTATCATTGGGGCTGAGTTATCATTCCGGACAAATCTAATAATCACAAGGGAGTAATTCGATGCATTTCAAATCATTGCGATCAACGCTGGTGCTCGCTGCGGCCCTGACAGGTCTGGTGGCGCAGACTTCCGCACAGGATCTGTCCTACGATTCGCCAGAGGCGGTGGGTATGTCCTCGGAGCGGCTGGAGCGAATTGGCCCGGTTTTGCAGCGCTACGTTGACGAAGGTCAGCTCGTCGGTGTGGTGAGTATGCTGGCACGTCGCGGTGAAGTTGTGCATTTTGAAGAATTTGGCAACCTGAACAAGAATACCGGTCAGGCTCTGGAGAAAGACAGCCTGTTTCGTATTTACTCCATGACAAAACCCATCACTACACTTGCCGTCATGATGATGTACGAAGAGGGCAAGCTGCAGCTTACCGATCCGGTCGAGCGCTACCTGCCAGCCTTCGCCAATGCCCGTGTTGCCGGCCCAGGAGGTTCTCTGGTAGCGCCGGACCGACCCATGACCGTTCAGATGTTGATGACACACAGTTCGGGTCTGACTTACGGTGTGTTTGGCGACACCATGGTCGACCGTCAATACCGCGATGGTAATGTCATGGTCAGCCCTGACCTTGATACCTTTATTGAACGACTTGGGCAAATACCTTTGCAGTATCAGCCTGGCACACGCTTTCATTACAGCGTTTCAACCGACGTGCTGGGTGCGCTGGTAGAAGCAGTGTCCGGACAGTCTCTGGGTGAATTCTTCCAGCAGCGCATATTTGGCCCGCTGGAAATGGATGATACATTTTTTCAGGTACCCGCGGACAAGCTCAACCGCTTTGGCACCAACCATACCTATAACCCGCAATCCGACACACTGGAAGTCAGCGATAACCCCAATGCCAGCAACTTCGTTAATCGTCAGACATTTGAGTCTGGTGGCGGCGGTTTGCTGTCAACGGCTGAAGACTACATGAAGTTCAGTCAAATGGTGCTCAATGGCGGCGAGCTTGACGGCGTCCGTATTATTGGCAAGAAGACACTTGAATATATGACACAGAATCATTTGCCGGGAATCTTTGGTGACAATGGCCAGCATTCGCCCGATACATTGCCAGGTTTTGTAGACGGCACCGGCTTTGGTCTGGGTTTTGCGGTAATTGAAGATCCGGCGGCGGCAGGAGGTGTCGGTTCGGAAGGTGAGTATTATTGGGGCGGCGCTGCCGGCACCATATTCTGGATTGATCCGGTTGAAGAATTGATAGGTGTGGTAATGATTCAACACATGAATGTTCAGGTGCCGTTGCGTGCCACATTCAAAGCGCTGGCCTATGGCGCCATCGTCGACTGACAGGTCGCTGGGTTTTGTAAAGAGCCAGCTAATAATAGAAATGGGGAGAGAAGGAAACAGTCATGCGTTTGCATCAGGCAGGTGACCGTGTCGTTATCAGTGGCGTTGGCCTCTGGACACCGGATCACGTCGTAACGAATACAGAACTGGTGCAGGCGCTAAACGCTTATGCCGACAAATATAATCTGACGCATCAGGCAGCGATTGAGGCCGGTCATGTAGAACCGGTCATGAAGTCTGATCCCGAATTTATTGAAAAAGCGAGTGGCATTAAACAGCGCCATGTCTATGTCAAAGACGGCATTCTGGACATTGAGCATATGCGCCCCCTGATTCCAGAGCGCGATGACGATGAACTCAGCCATCAGGCTGAAATCGCATTGCATGCCGCACGCAGTGCAATGGCCTCTGCCAATAAAAAGGCTGAAGATTTTGATGCAGTTATCGTCAGCTGCGCCTACACTCAGCGCGCTTATCCGGCATTGGCAATAGAGGTGCAGAGTGCTCTGGGTATAGACGGGTTCGGTTTTGACATGCTGGTGGCATGCTCAGCGGCAACGTTTGCCTTGCATCGTGCCTGGGAAATGGTCAAGTCCGGCTCCGCCCGCGCAGTGCTGGTGATAAATCCGGAGCTGGTTTCGCCTCAGGTAAATTACTGTGATCGTGACAGTCATTTTATTTTCGGCGACGTAGCCACAGCTGTTGTTATCGAGCGTGCCGAGACAGCCAGCAGTGATCATGTTTTTGAAATCCTTGGTACCCAGGCGAAGACACTGTACTCCAATAATATCCGTTCCAATTTTGGCTATATGTCCAGAGCCTTTGGTACCGACCCCTTTGCGGCGGATAAGCTTTTTCATCAGGAAGGGCGCTCTGTCTTCAAGGAAGTCTGTCCGATGGCCGCTGAGCACTTGTCGGACCACCTGGCGCTGCACGGACTGACGCCAACTGATGTGAGGCGCTGGTGGCTGCATCAGGCCAATATCAACATGAATCAGCTGATTTCAAAAAAACTGCTGGGCCGTCTGCCGGATACGGATGAGGCGCCCATTGTGCTGGACCGTTATGCCAATACAGCTTCAGCGGGTTCTGTTATAGCGCTGTCTCTCTATCATCAGGATCTGGAGTCGGGTGACATCGGTGTACTGTGTTCGTTTGGTGCCGGTTATTCAATTGGCAGTCTGTTACTGAAAAAACTATAGACAAACAGTATGGTCCGGTGTCAACGGATCGCGGTCATGGAGCGGTTTTGTGTTTGTGATAACCTCAAATCAATGCCGAAGCTTTGCTTTGGCATTGATATCAGTCGCGTATCTTTCTGTTTCCGTGAGCGCTTCCCTGCACGCTGCCACGCCAGCTGACAGGGGGCAGTGGATGGGCGCTATGGGCGAATCCGGTCTGCGCGGCTTCTTTGCTTCTGGCAGCGATCTGGGTGAAATGGTAAATCGCGTTGTCAGCTACCAGACTGCGCAGCGTGTTTATAGCCGACAGCCTGCAACCAGACCACAGGATATGCGGTCGCGTTCGGACACCTGGGTCCTGCAGTCTGATTCTCTGATACCGGTGGCCGACTCGGTGCAACGACCGTTGTTCGTTCGGACGCTTGTGCGCTCTGCCGGACGGAGCGAGGATGCACGCGTTGACAGTCGCAACGATCGGCTTGACCTCGGTCTTGTCTACGCCCCCTCAACCCGTTCCTTTGTCAGTTTTGGACTGGCTGGTGAACTTACCCAGGCTGATATTTTTTATGTGACCGGTGAAACCAGTGGCGAGGCCTGGGGGCCACGGTTTGATGCGGGTCTGGTGCTGGGCCCGGTATGGGCCGTGGGCATTCGTGCAGATTATTTAGAGTTTGATGGTAATAACGAGGTGTCAGTCGTGACTGGCGCCGGTTTGCTGAACATCACGCGTGATGTGGAATACCAGCGCCGTTATCTACAGTTGGATGCGATGGCGCGGTTCAATCAGTCGACATTGCCCTGGCTGCCGGAGAGGGTCATGCTCAGGTGGGCCAATAGCTTCAGGCACCTGCACATTCACAACGAACCGACAACCAATAGTCTGGGTCAGGCTGTGGCAGAACCTTTTGGTGAACAAAATCGCCTGAGTGTTCTCAGCACAAGTCTAAACCTGGGGTATCCGCTTGGTAGTAGTGGTTCGTGGAGTGTGTTTGGCGAGATAGCGTTGGACTACGAACTGGAAACCAACATGAATTTCCCCATTGATGATCGCACTGCGGTTACGCTGAGTTCGGGGATCGTGCGTCAGCTTGCCCGGGGTAAACGTATGCATCTGCAGTATGACCGGTACCAGCATGCCCGAGGTACGCGTTCGCGCAACAATCTGTCACTGATCGCGACCATTGATTTCTAGTTTAGTGGTGAGGGCAGGCTGACGGTTAGTGGTTACAGCCAGCCCTTCACTTTGAAGAAGACATAAGGCGCAACGCCTGACATGAACATCAGTCCCAGCGCCCATGGGTAGCCCAGTTGCCAGCCGAGTTCCGGCATGGTGTTAAAGTTCATGCCGTAAATACTGGCAATCACAGTGGGCGGTAAAAACACCACCGCAGCAATCGAAAAAATCTTGATGATTTTATTTTGCTGAATGCTGATAAAACCCTGAGCCGCATCCATCAGGAAGTTGATTTTGTCGAAAACAAAGCTGTTGTGCGGCAACAGCGAATCGATATCGCGCAGCAGTTCACGCGCGGTTTCAGCGTGGTCGGCAGACATTTTGCCACGACGCAGCAGAAAGCTCAGTGCGCGCTGCGTATCCATCAGACACAGGCGAACCTTGCCGTTAGTGTCTTCCTGGCGTGCCAGTTCATCAAGAGCGTCTTCAATTGGACTGTCGTTGTCTTCCAGTACCTGATTGCTGGTATTTTCCAGTTGGGTATACACTTCTTCCAGCGTGTCAGCAAGGTCATCAATCTTGATCTCGAACAGCGACAGTACAATGGTGACCGGATCTTCGACCAGGCCATGTAAGCGACGGGCGCGCATTCGCATCAACCGGAAAGCCGGGATTTCGCGTTCACGCAGGGTGATGAGCTGGTTGTCAGTGAGTGTAAACGCGACACTGCTGTTGCGGTGCCGCTCATCCACTTTATGCAGAAAAAGTGAGTGGACGTGCAGGCCAGTTTCGTCCTGATAGGAGCGCGCGCTGGCCTCAATCTCTTCAACGTCCTCAGTTTCCGGTAGCGGCTGACTGTAGAGACTTTCCACCAGTTGCCGCTCATCAGCGTCAGGGTTGACCAGGTCGAGCCACATGGCGGACGCCAATGCTTCGTTGGTGATCTCGCCCTGGGTGGAAACCAGGTACTTCTGGTCATCAAGTTGATAACGAATCAGCATACAAAGCCCTGCCTGTATTGTCTGTCCTGATGTGACCAGAACGTGTGTTTACATTGTCTGCTGCTGCACATCGCAGGCGCAATAAGCCGGTCTCTAGCTATCGCTGTCGGTGACAGCACCTTCAGATGCGGATGCTACCGTTCTGGCGTATTTTGCCAGCACGCCGCGAGTGTAGCGGGGCGCCGGTTGTTGCCATTTCGCCAGTCGGTCAGCGATATCAGCGTCATCAAGATGCAGCATGACCTGCTGGCGTTCAGCATCAATGGTGATTTCGTCACCGTTTTCAATGATGGCAATCGGACCCCCGTCAAATGCTTCAGGTGTCACGTGACCCACAACAAAACCGTGACTGCCGCCGGAGAACCGGCCATCGGTGATCAGTGCCACGTCCTTGCCCAGGCCCCGGCCCATGATGGCGGATGTCGGGCTAAGCATTTCACGCATGCCTGGTCCGCCTTTCGGGCCTTCGTATCGAATCACAATGACATCGCCAGCAACAACAGTGCCATCGAGAATGCCTTTCATGGATTCTTCTTCGGAATGAAATACCCGAGCCTTACCGGTGAATCGCAGGCCTTCTTTGCCGGTAATTTTGGCGACTGCGCCCTGTGGTGCGACGTTGCCACGCATGATGACGAGGTGGCTGTCCGCTTTGATGGGGTCATCGAAGCCGCGAATGATTTCCTGGCCTTCAGGGTAGGGGGCCACGTCTGCCAGGTTTTCTGCCAGCGTCTTACCGGTCACCGTCAGGCAGGAGCCATCCAGCATGCCGGCATCCAGCATCATTTTCATCAGTGGCTGTATGCCGCCAATCTTGATCAGCTCCGACATCAGAAAGCGCCCGCTGGGGCGCAGATCCGCCAGCATGGGTGTGGTCTTGCCCAGGCGGGTAAAGTCATCCAGGGTAATCTTGATATTGATGGTGTGCGCCATGGCGATGAGGTGAAGTACCGCATTGGTGGATCCACCCAAGGCAATAACAACCTTGATGGCGTTCTCGAAAGCAGCCCGGGTCATGATATCTGACGGTTTAATGTCATTCTGGATCAGGTTCATGATGGCATCGCCAGCGCGCACGCAATCGTCTTCTTTTTCCTGCGAAATTGCGTCCTGAGCCGAACTGTTGGGTAGGCTCATGCCCAGTGCTTCAATGGCTGAGGCCATCGTGTTGGCTGTGTACATGCCGCCGCATGAGCCAGGGCCGGGAATGGCGGTTTCTTCAATGTTTTTTAATTCAATATCAGACACAGTGCCGGCGGCGTGACCGCCAACAGCTTCAAACACGGATACGATGTCGGTGTGATTTTTACCGGGCTGAATGGTGCCGCCGTAGATAAAAATGGAGGGGCGGTTCAGTCGAGCCAGGCCCATCAGGCAGCCGGGCATGTTCTTGTCACAGCCACCAATGGCGATGATGCCATCGTGGCCCATGCAGCCAGATACCGCTTCGATCGAATCAGCGATGATTTCACGCGACACCAGAGAGTATTTCATACCTTCTGTGCCCATGGAGATACCGTCGGAAATGGTGATGGTATTGTAAATGACGCCCTTGCCCTGCGCTGCATCCACGCCCCGGTTGACGTCCTCTGCCAGTTTGTTGATATGCATGTTGCACGGGGTCACCATGCTCCAGGTCGAGGCTATGCCTATTTGTGGTTTTTTAAAATCAGCATCGGAGAAACCGACCGCATGCAACATGGCCCGGCTGGCTGCGTGTTCGACGCCATCAACAACCTGGCTGGAGTATTTTCGGGTTTTTTTATCACTCATGACAATGTCCGTAATGCTATGTTGGGCGGGAACTTTATTTTCGCGAACTATACACCAAAGCGGCATGTCACGGCCAGTACAGGCTAGCGTCTTGTCTACGCAGGTGGTGTTCTGACGCATAGGCGGTTCGTTTTGAGTAACGATTCGGTTAACATCGGTCTTCTTGTTTTTTGAGCCAAGATTCCCTGGCTGTTCCTTGCAACACAGTAGAGGTTTTTAACACGATGAAAAAGTTAACAAGCATGCTGGTCGGGCTGGCAATCGGCAGTTCGGCGGGTCTGGCGCTGGCAGCGGAAAATCTGGATGGCGCCAGTCTGTATGATCAATATTGTGCAAGCTGCCATGCCGACCCTCAGGATGTGCGTACACCCAATCGTGAGGCCCTGGCCGCATATACCGCAAACAGCCTTCATAGCGCATTAACGGACGGCATCATGCAGGCTCAGGCCGCAGCGCTGACCAGTACACAAAAAATAGCGCTGGCAGAGTATCTGACTGGCGATCGTATGCAGGCTGATGCGGTGGCAGGGCTGCAACGCTGCACGCAGGCAATGCCGCCTCTTGATCTGGCGCTGGACAGCAACTGGAACGGTTGGGGCAATGGCCTGAGTAACGAGCGCTACCAGTCGGCTGAGGGCACTGCGATCAATGCCAGCAATATTGATCAACTGGAACTGGCCTGGGTGATGGGGCTGGAGAACTCCACTGCCGCGCGTGCTCAACCCACCGTGATCAACAATACCGTGTTCATGGGCAGTCCATCGGGCAGTGTCTACGCCATGGACATCGCGTCTGGCTGCGCTTACTGGAATATTGCGGTGCCAGGCGAGGTTCGGGCTGCGGTGACGGTAGCTTATTCACAAGAGCTGGATCGATACCTCGCGGTAATCGCGGAAAACACGAATCATATTTACGTGGTGGATGCCAATACGGGTGAGAATTTGTGGGATGTACAAGTCGATGACAACCCTTTTGCTCGCAGTACTGGCTCGCCAGTCGTTCACAAGGGCAAGGTGTTTGTCCCTGTATCCTCCATTGAAGTTGCTGCGGCCGGGCGCCCGGATCACCATTGCTGCACCTTCCGGGGCAATATGGCAGCGTTTGATCTGAATACCGGTGCCAGGCTCTGGCATACCTATATTATGGATGAGCCCACGCAGGTCGGCGTCAACAGTGCCGGCAATCCGGTCTATGCGCCCTCCGGTGCACCTATCTGGCAGGCCCCCAGTATCGACCCCGAGCGCAACCTGGTTTACGCCGGATCCGGTCAGAACTACAGTCGGCCAGCCAGCACCACCAGTGATTCGGTGATTGCTTTTGATATGGATAGCGGTGAGATGAAGTGGGTTTACCAGACCACTGGCCAGGATCAGTTTGTTATGGGTTGCCGGCCTGATGGCGCGCACCCCAATTGCCCGGATCCGGGTCCGGACCTGGATATCGGCGCTCCCATTGTGACAACGACACTGTCGAACGGGCAGGACATTGTTGTTGCCGGCACCAAGGGTGCCGAGGTGTACGGGCTTGATCCTGCTGCCGATGGCGAGGTGCTCTGGCGTACTCGCGTTGGTCGTGGCGGCGCGTTGGGCGGCGTACATTGGGGCATGTCCTTTCATGGCGATGTCGTCTACGTGCCGGTCTCTGATCGCAGCGGCATCACTGATGAGGGCGAGCCCCGCCAACCAGGTCTGCACGCTATCGACATGAAAACCGGTGATGTGCTCTGGTATGCACCCGTGCCTGAGCGTTGCGCCGGCGAGCGTGGCTGCATGGATGCTTACTCCGCACCCATCACAGTAACGGATGATCTGGTCCTTGCTGGCTCACTCAGTGGTTACCTGTTTGCACATGACCCCGAGACCGGAGCACTGCTCTGGGAGTACAATACGGTGCAGAGCTACGACACTATTAATGGTGTTGAAGCCAGCGGTGGTTCATTGGACGCCACCGGCCCTGTGGTTTCGGGTAATTACATGATCGTTAATACCGGGTATGCAACGTTTGGTCAGATGCCGGGCAACGCGATTCTGGTATTCAAGTTGAACAATTAAAAACTGACGTAGATTCAGGGGACACAAGATGAAGATTAGCAAACACCTCCCAATGCTGGCGGCCGCGGCGCTGTTGGCCGCATGTGGACCAGCAGAGCAGTCGGATACGGCTGTCAGTGCGCCGGCAGCTGCTGCGCCGACTGCGATGCCGCAATACAGTGCGTCAGTCACCACTGAACGGCTGGTGGCAGCCGATGCGGAGCCCGGGCAGTGGATGTCTACTGGTCGCAATTACTGGGAGCAACGTTTCAGTCCTCTGGATCAGATCAATCAGGATACTGTTGACCAGCTCGGCCTGGCCTGGTCGGCAGACCTGGATACCAGTCGCGGTCAGGAAGCGACACCCATTGTCGTGGATGGTGCAATCTACATCACGACTGCCTGGAGCATGGTGAAAGCATTTGATGCCGAAGATGGCAGCCTGTTGTGGGAATTCGACCCGGAAGTGGACCGGGCGCGTGGCGTCGATGCCTGTTGTGATGTGGTCAATCGGGGCGTGGCCGCGTGGGACGGTAAAATCTTTTTTGGCGCGCTTGATGGCCGGCTGATTGCGCTGGACGCCAGCACTGGCGAGCAATTGTGGAGTGTAGTAACTACCGATCAGTCGCAACCCTATACCATCACGGGTGCTCCGCGCATCGTAGATGGCAAGGTCATTATAGGCAATGGCGGCGGTGAATACGGCGTGCGTGGTTATATTACTGCCTACGATGCTGATACGGGTGAAGAGCATTGGCGTTTTTATACAGTACCGGGCAATCCCGAAAATGGATTTGAGCAACCTGAGCTGGAAATGGCGGCGGAAACCTGGACCGGTGAATGGTGGGCCATGGGTGGCGGTGGCACGGTCTGGGACTCCATGGCCTATGACCCGGAATCCAACCTGATGTATATCGGTGTTGGTAATGGTTCGCCCTGGAATCAGACGCTGCGAAGCCCGGGCGGCGGTGACAACCTGTTCTTGACTTCGATTGTTGCCATCAATCCCGATGATGGCAGCTACGTCTGGCACTATCAGACCACGCCGGGTGAAACCTGGGACTACACGGCAACGCAGCAGATTATTGTGGCTGACCTGAACATCGGTGGCGAAGATCGTCGAGTGGTCATGCAGGCGCCCAAGAACGGATTTTTCTACGTACTGGACGCGTTGACCGGTCGTCTGTTGTCAGCGGAAAACTTTGTCCCTGTGAGCTGGGCCACCCATATCGATCTGGAGACCGGTCGTCCGGTGGAAATACCCGAGGCGCGTTATGACGTGACCAAACAGCCGATTATTGTGCAGCCGGGCGCGCTGGGCGGACACAACTGGTATCCCATGTCATTCAGCCAGAACACCAATCTGGTGTACCTGCCGGCGACCGAAAACTACATGGGATACCATGCTCAGGAGTCTTTTGAAAGATCCGATCGTGGCTGGAATACCGGAACCGATCTGGCCGAAGGTGCGCGACTGGTAGCGGCTGCAGGTGATGCAGCGCCCGAACGTAAAGCCTATCTGTTGGCCTGGGACCCGATTGCTCAGCAGGAAGTCTGGCGTCAACCGCAGTTGTCACCCACGGCAGCAGCCGGTGTGATGTCAACGGCAGGTGGGCTGGTGTTCCAGGGTAACGCGGCTGGTGAATTTGTTGCTTATCGGGACAGCGATGGTGAGCGTCTGTGGAGTGGCATTACCCAGTCCCATACGGTAGCGGCTCCGGTCAGCTACAGTATCGATGGCCAGCAATATGTTGCGGTGTTGACAGGGTCGCGTGCACTGCCGCAGGTCGGGCCAGGTGCCATCGGCTCCACGACGCGTGAATCCAGTAATAATTCGCGACTGCTGGTATACACACTGGGTGGCGATCACGCATTGCCAACGGAAGTTGCAGTGGCCGAGGACCGTGAACTGAACCCGCCGCCGCTGCTGGCCAACAATGAAATGCTGGCCCATGGCGAGCAGGTATACGGCCAGTACTGCAGTGTCTGTCATGGTAACAATGCCGCCAGCGATGGTGCTGGCGTATTCCCTGATCTGCGATATACAGATCGCCTGCATGATATTGAAGACTGGAATTCGGTTGTACTGGGTGGCGAACTTGCCTCTGGGGGCATGGTGTCCTTCTCCGAACAACTGGAAGAGTCTGATGCAGAGGCGGTTCTGCAGTATGTGATCGCGCGTGCAAACGCTTTGCTTGAATCTCAGTGAGCGAAACGTTTTACAGTTACTATGAATCACCCGTTGGCAAGCTGTTGCTGGCGGGTGACGATAGTGCACTGACGCTGATCAGTTTCCCTACCGGTAAAGCGGCAAGACAACCGGCTCCCGACTGGCTGCGTCGCAATGAACTGTTTTTGCCAGTGAAACGGCAATTGGCGTCATATTTTGCTGGCGAGCTGACAGAGTTTGATCTGGTTTTAAGACCCATCGGTACCGATTTTCAATGCCAGGTCTGGCAGGCGTTGCGCAAGATACCTTACGCCGAAACCAGAAGTTATGGTGATATCGCTGCGTTGGTTGGAAAACCGGAAGCAAGTCGTGCGGTGGGTTCGGCCAATGGACAGAATCCGCTGCCGATTGTCATTCCCTGCCACCGGGTGATTGGCAGCAAGGGTGATCTGACAGGGTTCGGTGGTGGACTGGCCTGCAAAAAGCACTTGCTGGCTCTGGAGCAGGCGCATACGCCATTCAGTCTGCAGTGAGGTTTCGTTACGGCACTACTCGGGCACCTTAGTGCAATTGCGACCATCTTCCTTGGCCCTGTATAAGGCTTTATCGCTAACCTCAAGCCAATTTTGATGATCTTTCAATGAGTCGGAATATTCTGCAACGCCGATACTGACCGTAACCTGCAGGGTTGTAGAATCCCATTCCACCGTTGCCGCTGCAATAGTTTCACGTAGTCTTTCTGCTACCAGCATAGCCTGACTCTGGGTTGTTTCCGGCAATACCAGGCCAAACTCTTCGCCACCGTAACGGCCTGAGATGTCGGTTGAGCGCTGCGTCTCTTTGATGGCTCTGGCAACAGCTCGCAAGACCTCATCACCAGCGGTATGGCCATGCGTGTCATTAAATGTTTTGAAATGATCAATATCAAACAGAATCAGTGCTGATGGCCTTTTACTGCGCTGGCAGCGTTTGAATTCCTGCTCAAGGCACTCTTCCCAATAACCCCGGTTGTACAGTCCGGTCAATTTGTCAGTTCGACTGATTTTTTGCAGAGTTTTGTTGGCCGATTCCAGGTCCTGCTTGCGCGTTGCAATCTCAGTCACATCATAGACCAGCAGGCAGACACTGTTTATGGCTCCGTTGAGACCCGTCAGTGGTATCAGGGTAATGTTCTGGTACATCATCGCTGAGCGTCCCGTTAATGGGCGAGTGCTCTTGAAATTGAACAGGCGAGGGTGTTCCTCCCAGGTGCAAAAAGCACGGCTTTGCAGGCTGAAGGCGGAGTCGATTTTTCGTCTGAGCCAGGTTTTGGGCAAATCCGGAAACAGATCGAACAGATTCTTTCCCCTGGCGTCACTGATGGCAATGCCACTGTGATTCTCCATAAAGCTGTTCCACATCTGCACATTATAATCTGCATCCAGCAGCACCAGGCCGTTGTCCAGCGTTTGCAGCAGCTGCATGACCTGGTGCAGGCTGTCCATATCATTGCCAGTGGTTGTAGGGCTCAGCATGAAGTATCCGCTCCTGAATCCTGCATCAACATGTCAACTCTGGACTTGAGTGCCGGTATTGAATCCTCGGTTAATAACAGCAGCAGGTGACAATCCATGTCTGGCGTCGACAGGTTGTAAGAAATATTGATTGCAAGCACGTTCTGTTCGTTAGCCTCGCAATCGAGTAGCACTGAGCATTCCTGACCATGGCCGAGCACTGCCGGATAGCTGTGATTGAATTCGATGTCGAGCTGGTGGCTGATACCTTTGAGGCAGGAACCCACCAGTAACTCCGACAGGTCCGTCAGAATGCCGGTTTCCGAGTTGCTGCCTTCGGGCATATCAAGCGACACCAATGACTCCAGATCGGCAAAGCCGTCGGCACGCATCATCACGACGGCTTCACCGGCAACGCCGTTGCCGCTAAAGCCATGAGAGACAGCGCTCATGGCGGAGCCGTCATCATAGGGAAGGTGTTGTGTGATTTTATTATAGGGTCCGGTAAATACATCGGGCACCGGCAACTGAATAAATGTACCCAACAGTTCGCTGAGTCGATTACCGGCCTGACCCATGGCAATGTTCACAACCTCGCGCAGGGCTGGCTGAAAATCGGGGCTGGGCAGGTCTAAATCTCGCGATTCGGGTGCTGTGTCAGGATCGCAGCTGGCAAGCGATAAAATGCCATAGCGTTTCAGCACGTCAGAGATCTGTTCCGGGGCAACCGGTTTCTTCAGAAAATCCAGCGCGCCAGCGGCCATGACCCGGTTGCGGGCTTCTGCCTGAATATCGCCGGAGACTACCAGTACCATGGTCGGCAGATCGTCTTGCCGTATCCGCTCCAGTACCTCATAACCATTCATCACAGGCATATTCAGATCGAGGAACAATACATCGCCCTTGCCTTGCAGTATGGCATCTATCGCCTGCTTGCCATCTTCGGCAAAGCTGACCTCTATATCCCAGCCTGCCGGCAGGGATCGAGCCATCTGGCGTCTTGCCAGACCGGAGTCGTCACAAATCAGTACCGCTAAAGTCACGCGTATTGCTTCCAGATTGCTCAGTGTATTCAGGCTGCATTGTAACACATTGTGACAATTAAACATGCAGACAAAGCATAATTTGCAGATTATACTGCCTTGCCCGTTTGATGCTACCGAGCATCCCACTGCAGGAGCGCAGGTCCATGAAGTTACTAACCTCAGGCTTTCCCAAAGCCGCTTGAGACATCGTCGAAGGTTGACGACATAAGTCTCTTTTCCAGTTCCATCACTGGCCCTGAGTATTTTGATCGGGTGCCTTTTAATTATTCAGTTTAGTTTACCGGTCGCACAGTCAGCTCTATTGCGTTGACGAACTGCGCTCTGATGTTTTGGGTAGTCATTGTTGTGCCTGCCGACCGGTTACCGGGGTTAGTCATATGTTAAGAAAAATAAGATCGGGCCTGAGCCTGTTTAAACAGGCGCTGGTGGGCAGCGCTACTATCAATTACACCGAGGGATCGATTGCGCGGGCGACATTCCTGTTGTCAGTGCCCATGATTCTGGAAATGGCCATGGAGTCGGTGTTCGCCATCGTGGACATCTTTTTTGTGGCCGGACTGGGGGCGGAGGCCGTGGCCACGGTGGGCCTGACTGAAGCGGTGATTTCGCTGCTGTACGCCATTGCCATTGGTTTGAGCATGGCAGCAACAGCGCTGGTCGCCCGACGCATTGGTGAAAACAACCCACAGGCTGCCGCTGTCGTCGCCGGGCAGGCGCTCTGGGTGGGCGTTGCGGTGTCTGTGCTGGTGGGTACTGTCGGTTTTTTTTACGCCGGAAAAATTCTTAGCCTGATGGGGGCAGACGCTGCTGTGTTGGCGACTGGGGAAACCTATACCCGAATCATGTTTTCGGGTTCGTTCACCATTGTGTTTCTGTTTCTGAATAATGCCATCTTCCGGGGTGCCGGTGATGCCAGTATTGCCATGCGCGCGCTGATACTGGCGAATGGCATCAATATCGTGCTGGACCCGGTATTGATCTATGGCTGGGGGCCGTTTCCTGAGATGGGTTTGACCGGGGCCGCGGTGGCTACCAACATCGGTCGCGGCATCGGTGTTGCATACCAGCTTTATTACCTCTGTTCGCATAATCGCCGTATCAGACTGGCGCTATCTGATCTTGTTATGCGTCTGACCATTGTGGCTCAGCTTCTACGCATTTCGGTCGGTGGCATTGCCCAGTTTCTGATTGCGACGGCAAGCTGGGTGTTTCTGATGCGTCTGGTATCCAATTTTGGCAACGAAGCAGTCGCCGGTTACACCATCGCCATTCGCGTCATCATTTTTGTGATCCTGCCTTCCTGGGGCTTGAGCAACGCGGTAGCCACGCTGGTCGGGCAGAACCTGGGTGCGGCCAAGCCTGAGCGGGCAGAGCGTACCGTCTGGCAGGTCGTTCGCTACAACGTCAGTTATATGTTGCTGGTCGCTCTGGTTCTGATTTTTTTCCCGATCTGGGTGATGGGTTTTTTCAGCGAGAACCCTGATGTGGTCGCCAATGGCATTCAAAGCCTGCGCATACTCAGTTACGGCTTTGTTTTCCTGGCGCTTGGCTCGGTGGTGACACAGGCCTTTAATGGCGCCGGCGATACCATGACACCTACCTGGATAAATGCATTCAGTTTCTGGCTGGTGCAGATACCGCTGGCCTGGACACTGGCCATGGCAGCCGGATGGGGTGCCGAGGGTGTATACTGGTCCATCTTTATCGGGGACCTGACCATGGGCATCATCGGCACCTACCTGTTTATGCGGGGAGGATGGAAGCGACGATCCTTATGATCGACATACTGGTACCCGCAGCTATAACGTAGAAGGATAACAATGCAAAGTAGTCAGCATCATATTATCACCAGTGTGTCAGCGTGGCTGACTCAGGATAAACCGGTGTGGTTGTGCACGATTTTAAAGACCTGGGGGTCGTCGCCGCGCCCGGTCGGCGCCATGATGGCCTGCACTCTGGCTGGCGAGATGGTGGGCTCGATCTCCGGCGGATGCATTGAAGAGGATTTTATTGCGCAATTACGCGATGGCAGTCTCAAGCAGCGGTACCAGAACGAAGGCAGGCCCTTTATCGTGCAATATGGCGTATCTGCGGAAGAACAGGCCAGGCTGCGACTACCCTGCGGCGGACAATTGCATGTACTGGTGGAATTTATTGCACCGGAGCCGGAGATGCGGGACGTGTTCTCGGCCTTGGGAGCAGCGTTGAATGATCACCAACGTATCAGCCGGCATGTTGATCTGCTGACCGGAACTGTCAGCACACGTGAGGTTTCCTCTGACGAGGCAGTGACACTTGATGACAGGGAAATGCTGCACAGTCTGAGTCCGCGTTACCGGTTATTGCTGCTGGGCGCGGGAGATGTAGCGCGCTATGTGGCAGAGCTGGCCTTGATCATGGATTATGAAGTCACGCTGTGTGACCCGCGACCATCGTATCTGGATAATTGGCAGGTTGACGGCGTGCATTTGACGGCGGATCTGCCTGACGATGTCGTGCGAGATCAATTCAGCAATCCTTACAGCGGTATTGTCGCACTGGCACATGATCCGCGCGTCGATGACATGGCTTTGATGGAAGCCTTAAAAACCAGTGCGTTTTACATAGGCGCGATGGGATCTGAACGCACGTCGGCCAATCGTCGTTTACGTTTGCCTGAACTGGGATTGAGTGCAGATGAAATTGCCCGTCTGCATGCGCCCATCGGGATGGCAATTGGCAGTAAAACACCCGCGGAAATTGCGATCTCCATCATGGCCGAACTGACCGCGGTCCGGCATTCACACGCTTAGTTTCGAGTCAGCATTGTCGCACAAATAGAAACGGCGCAGAGTCCCGGTAACACCGAACCCTGCGCCGTTCTGGTTTTCGTCAGTAGCTTAATCAGTCTTCCAGCAGGTGACCGTAGTCTTCGTCATAGTCGGCCATGGACGCCGCCAGTACCGTCTGTGCGTGATCAAAACCATAGGCTGGACCAATGGAGACCTTGTTGGTTTTGCCGGGCACCATTTTATAGGTATTGAAATAGTGGGCAATCCGCTCCACCAGAATCGGTGGCAGCTCGGAAATGTCGTTCATGTGCCCGTACGCCGGATCATCCTGAACAATGGCAATGATCTTGTCATCGGCTTCGCCACCATCGTTCATGGGCAGGCCGCCCACGACTTTGGCCTTGATCAGAATTTCGGTGCGATCAATAGGGCGCTCGCTGATCACGCAGATGTCCAGCGGGTCACCGTCACCGCACTCAGTGCCCGGCATCAGGTCGCGAACACGGTTGCCACAGTAGGTGCGCGGAATGAAACCGTACAGCGTGGGCTGCTGCGCTGAGGTGCGTTGCGGACGGTCAATGCACAGGTAACCCGTGTCTTTGTCGATCTCATACTTCATCTGATCAAATGGGCTGATTTCGATGTAGGCGTTAACCACGCGAGGCAGATCGGGGCCTACTTCCAGGCCGTGCCAGGGATGCGGACGCCAGCGAGAGAACGAGGGGGTCTGTTTCATGAGTATTGGGATCCTGTTGACGGTTCGTACTGTTGGAGAATGCTGCGATGCTAAAAGCGGCGCATTATAACAACAGCCTGTGCTGATGTGTAGGCGCGAAAGCCGATCTGGCGCTGTATTGCAGCGTCGGCTTTGTCACACATGCAGGGCGATCATGCAGCGATCGGCACGATGCCGGGTAATAGCTGATTTGCCAGTTGTAGCAGGACATGGTCCTGACCCCAGGCGGCGCTGAACATGACCCCGATAGGCAAGCCACTGGCATTCTGGTGCAGGGGTAAGGAAATGCTGGGCTGCCCGGTTCCATTGTACAACGCTGTAAACGGGCTGTAGGCAGCGTAACGGCGTGCGTATTCGCGTATGTCGCCTGCGTTCATGTCCAGCCATCCCAGTTCCGCCGGTGGCAACGCTAACACCGGAGACAAAACCAGATCATGATGTTTGTGGAATTCAGCCATCTCGCGCTCTGCCTGTTTCACCGTATCCAGTGCCGTCAGGTAGCTTGCTGCCGTGGTATTGATACCGTGACTGGCCATGCGCCGGGTGGATTCTGCCAGTTCTGCGTTGTCTATTGTTGTGTCTCGTGCCTCCAGGCCGGCACTGATAATCTGGCCGATATGTACGTTGATCAGCGTCGACATGGCTTTGCTGACGCTGGCGTAATTTACCGGCGGCGCTGCGTCTACCAACTCATGCCCCGCGCTTTCACACTGACTTGCGGCAAGATCAACCGCATGCTGGCAATCCGCGTGCACATCCAGTCCGCCCGGGTGCTGTCGCTGCACTGCAATCCTGAGTCGCGGCAGGTCGTGGTTGCAGGTCTGAAAATAGGATTCGCCGTAGGCAGGGAGCGGAAACAGTCCCGGTTGCTGCAAGCGAAGCAGATCAAGAAACGCGGCACTGTCACGTACCGAGCGGCTTAACACATGACCAACGCTCATGCCGCTCCAGGCGCTGCCAAAATCCGGTTCAACCACACTGAGCCCGCGGCTGGGTTTTAATCCCACCAGTCCGCAACACGCGGCAGGTATACGAATAGAACCGCCACCATCGCTGCCATCCGCTACCGGTACAATACCGGCTGCCACGGCTGCTGCGGCGCCGCCACTGGAACCACCGCTGCTGTGGTTCAGGTTGTGCGGGTTACGGCTGCTACCAAACAGAGAGAACTCTGTGCTGATGGTCAGGCACAACTCCGGCGTGTTGGTGCTGCCAAAGGCAACAAGTCCAGCTTCGCGATAGCGTTGAACGATGGCGCTGTCCTGGCTGGCAATATGGTCCCTGTACAGGGCAGTGCTGCGAGTATGCGGCCAACCCGCAACCGCATTGACTTCTTTGATCAGGAACGGCACGCCGGCAAGCTGACCAGCGACCTTTGAGGAATCATCCGCAGATGCGGACTGATCCAGTTTTTGTGCGCGCTCACGGGCGCTATCCCTGTCCTGATGCACGATGGCGTTCAGCTGCGGGTTGAGCCTGTCGGTTTGAAGCAGGGCGCATTCGAGTAATTCACCGGCGCTGACCTCGCCAGACTGGCGCAAGTCTGCCATGGCGACAGCATCAAGCTGAGTATATTCGTCAATCGTCATCATGATGTGGTGTCCTTGATCCAGTCCTTCAGAATGGCGTCGCGATGTTCGTCAGCGGCTGCGGGCGCGTTACCGATGGCGCCAGGCGTTCTGCTGAAACGGGGCGCAGGAGCTGCCTGGTTAATGCCGTTGTGGCTGACAAAGGTCTGTCGCGCCATGTTATGTGGATGCATGGCAGCTTCTTTTGTATCCAGCACCGGCGCAAAGCAGGCGTCGCTGCCTTCCAGCAGATCACACCACTGGTCTCGTGTCCGGGTCTTGAAAAGCTCGCTTAGCCGGTTTTTTAGAGTCGGCCATTGGGCTGTGTTCATCTGTGCGGAAAAGTCGGCATCGTTAATGTCACACAGTTGCAGCAGGCTGGCATAGAATTGCGGCTCGATAGGGCCAATGCTGATAAATTTGCCATCGGCGCATACATAGCAATTATAAAAATGTGCGCCGCCATCCAGCATGTTGGTGCCGGGTTCATCCCGCCACATCCCTTCCGCCTGCAGACCGTGGAACAGACTCATCAGACTGGCAGATCCGTCGGTCATGGCGGCATCAACGACCTGGCCCTGACCTGAGCGGGATGCTTCCAGCAGGGCAGCAAGCACACCGGACGCCAGCAGCATGGCGCCGCCGCCGTAGTCGCCGATCAGATTGAGCGGCGGAGAGGGTGGCTGACCATCGCGCGACATTGCATGCAGAGCGCCGGTCAGGGCAATGTAGTTGATATCGTGACCGGCTGCCTGCGCCAGGGGTCCGGTCTGTCCCCAGCCCGTCATGCGGCCGTATACCAGACGCGGATTGTGTTGCAGGCAGCGATCGGGACCCAGCCCGAGGCGTTCCATGACACCCGGCCGGAAACCTTCCAGCAGCGCATCGGCTGCCGAGATCAGGCTCAATGCGATGTCGATGTCACCCGGTTGTTTAAGATCCAGCGCTATCGAGCGCCGGCCCCGGTTCACCGGGTTGCCCTGATGTGCAACGGGGCTGCCCCGACGATCAATGCGGACGACGTCCGCTCCCATGTCCGACAGCATCATGCCGCAGAACGGAACCGGTCCGATCGCCGCCATTTCGATAATTTTAAAACCTTGCAGTGGTCCGCTCATGTTTAATGAATTCGTTCATTTTGTTATTGATTTTAGGCCCGTGATCTTCCATTCTTGCCAACTTATTGATGACAAACAGACCGGTGCACGAGGTTTTACCATGCAATTAAAAGAAAAAACAGCCTTTATCACGGGAGCCGCCTCAGGTCTTGGCCTGGCAGCGGCACAGCGTTTCATCGCCGAAGGGGCCAATGTCATGTTGTTTGACCTGGATGCTGACCGGGCGCAGGCGGTTGCTTCAGAACTGGGGAGCCGGGCAAGCTGGTCAGCCGGCGATGTCAGCGACGAATCACAGGTAGAGGCCGCCGTGCAAAAGACACTGGCTACCTTCGGCAGCCTGCATGTCAATGTAAACAGTGCCGGGATCGGCGCAGCGGCAAAAACTGTCGGCCGCGATGGCCCTATGCCGCAGTCACAGTTTGAGCGTGTCATCCGGGTAAATCTGCTGGGCACCTTTAATGTCTTGCGCCTATGCGCCGCCGCCATGCAAAAGAACGACGCGCAAACCGACGACAGCGAGCGCGGTGTCATCATCAACGTGGCGTCTGTCGCTGCCTATGACGGGCAGATGGGACAGGCTGCCTATAGCGCCTCCAAGGGCGGTATTGCTGCCATGACCCTGCCCATAGCCAGAGATCTGGCTCGCGATGGCATTCGTGTCATGACAGTGGCGCCGGGTATATTTGCGACACCGTTGATGCAGGCGTCACCGCAACCAGTCAAAGACGCATTGGTGGACATGATTCAGTTCCCCAAACGCATGGGACTGCCTGAAGAGTTTGCTGATCTTGCGTGCCATATTGTCAGCAGTTCGTACCTGAACGGTGAAGTCATCAGGCTGGATGCAGCCATTCGTATGGCTGCGCGCTAGGAGATTTGTTGATGAGCAATTATGAGCACACGCCACCCTGGATGAATGAAGAACTGAATATCATGCGCTCGCACATTGCGCGCTTTTTTGAACGCGAATTTGTGCCTCACGTAAAACGCTGGGATGAGCAGGGCATGGTCGACAGAGAGGCCTGGTTGAAAGCAGGCGAGGCCGGTATTCTTTGCGCCTCCATACCCGTGGAGTACGGCGGAGGCGGCGGTGACTTTCGGCACGAAATGGTCATCGAAGAGGAAATGGCACGTGCTGGTGTAACCGGTATAGGCAATTCCGTGCATTCAGGCATCGTTGCACACTACGTGCTTAACTACGGATCCGAAGAGCAGAAGCAGCGCTGGTTACCGAAAATGGCGAGTGGTGAACTGGTTGGCGCCATTGCCATGACCGAACCCGGCACTGGCTCGGATCTACAGGCGGTATCAACAACCGCGATCAAATCGCAGGGCGGCTACTTCATCAATGGTCAGAAAACATTTCTGACCAATGGGCAGCTGGCCAATCTTATTTGTGTGGTGGTGAAGACAGATGCCGATGCCGGTAGCAAGGGCATATCTCTGTTGATGCTGGAAACCGAGTCAGACGCAGCCAAAGCCAGTTTTAAGCGCGGGCGCAATCTGGAAAAAATCGGGTTGAAGGCGCAGGACACGTCGGAAGCATTTTTTGATAACGTATTTGTACCGGAAGGCAACCTGTTGGGAGAATCGGAAGGTCTGGGTTTTGTCCAGTTAATGGAGCAGTTGCCACAGGAACGCCTGATTATTGCGGTCAGCGCCTGTGTTGCCATGGAAAGGGCGCTGGACTACACCCGTGAGTACGTCAAAGAACGCAAGGCGTTTGGTAAACGTATTGCTGATTTCCAGAACACACAGTTTAAATTGGCGGAGCGTCTGACCGAAGCAAAAATTGCGCGCGTGTTTGTCGATGACTGTGCCATGAAATTGCTGGAAGGCAAGCTGGATGCGTCGACGGCAGCCATGGCCAAGTGGTGGACAACACAGAAGCAATGCGAAATAGTTGATGAGTGTCTGCAGTTCTTTGGTGGTTACGGATACATGATGGAGTACCCGATTGCGAAGATGTACATTGATGCCCGCATTCAGAAAATATACGGTGGCAGCAACGAGATCATGAAGCTGCTGATTGCACGCGATCTCTGATCAGGCTGCGGCCGCTTCCATGACCCGATCACGCCCGTCACGCTTGCCCTCGTAAAGGGCTTCATCTGCGCGGCGAATCAGGTCGCTGATGTTCTCGTCCTTGTCGCAGACTTCGGTTATGGCAAAGGTTGCGGTAATGTGGATGGTTTTGCCATCTTTGATGACGGCAGCTGAACGAAGTGCCTTGCGCATGCGCTCGGCAACTTCTATCCCTTGCTGAAGGCTGGCTTCCGGCAGAATCAGGATAAATTCTTCGCCGCCAAATCGACCCAGAATATCGCAGCTGCGCAGCGGCTCCTGTAAAGTTTCGGCAACGGTCCTGAGCACCTGATCGCCAAACTCATGCCCATGCTCATCGTTGATACGTTTGAAGTGATCCAGATCAATCATGCCCATTGCCAGCCTGGTGCCATGGCGACGATGTCTTTCAAGTTCACGACGGAACAATAACTCATACTGGCGACGATTACTGAGGCCGGTTAACGGGTCAGTCAACGCCTGGCGCTGTAATTCCACTTCCAGGGTTTTGCGGCGGGTCATTTCCTCTTCCAGCTCTAGATTTGTATTCTCAGCCAGTCGCAATGCTCTGAAGGCTTTGCGGTTACCGGTATTGATCCGGTGTGCGGCGGCGTAACCTATCGACACCGGCCAGGCCAGAACAATGGTAACGAGAATGAGCTGGGACAATGTTGCTCCCGCGATAATACTGTTAAAAATGACCATGGCGAACCCGATCAGAGCAACCAGATTGGTCAGACCCAGTCGATTGGGTACAAATACATAAACACTGAGTAGCATCATCATCATGATCGCCAGACCCATTGCGCCCGTGTCAGGCATAATATAGGGGTAGGCGAAAAACAACGGATAGCCCGCGATGGCGACAATCGTGACCGGCCAGCCCCAGGTGGCCCAGTGCGGTTTCAGAGGCAATACAAACGCCAGGCACAAGAGCAGGCAGACATGAGCCATTCTCAATCCAGACAATATATAAAAACCAGGGCTGTTGCCTAGCTGCAGCCAATCCGCCCAGGCAAATACAGTCAATAACAAAGCCCACAGTTTGAGCGCCCGAGCCAGAAACTGGGCAACATCGGCTTCAACATGCAGGTGGTATGCACGTTCCATCGCCGGGTCGACAAACTCGGCGCGCCAGCGCGAAATTGCGAAATTGTTGATTTTTGTATCGACCATTTCGGGATTATAGCCGAATATCCGGCATAATCACACTAAGCCGGGGTGCAATCTGATCGGCGTGTGCGGTAATTGCGCAATCAGTCTTTGGGGCGTAATGACAGACCGGACTCAGTGTCCTGTGCTGTCGTCGACCCTTGTGTCAACTGGGCTTTCAGGCGCAGGTTGTTTTTCGAGTCAGCGTTCTTGAGTGCATCATCGAGCGTGATACGTCCGGTCTGGTAGAGTTCCAGCAGCGCGCCATCGAATGTGGACATACCTTGATCGGCAGATTTCTCCATGGTTTCACGGATTTCATCTATTTTGCCCTGTTTGATGAGATCGCAGACTCGGGGTGTGCCCAGTAGGATTTCGAAGGCGGCGGCGCGTTTGCCATCGGATGACGGTATCAGGCGTTGTGAAACCAGTCCGCGCAGATTCAGTGACAGATCCATAAACAATTGTTTATGTCGTTCTTCAGGGAAAAAATTGATAATGCGGTCCAAGGCCTGGTTGGCGTTATTGGCATGCAGTGTGGAAACACACAGGTGACCGGTTTCGGCAAATGCCAGGGCATGCTCCATGGTTTCACGGCTGCGAATTTCCCCAATCAGAATGACATCAGGTGCCTGACGCAGCGTGTTTTTCAGGGCCGCCTCATAACTTGTTGTGTCCAGGCCAACTTCGCGCTGGCTGACAATGGATTTTTTATGAGGGTGTATAAACTCAATCGGGTCTTCGATGGTAATGATATGACCGTCGGAGGTCTGATTACGGTAGTCAATCAGCGCCGCCAACGAGGTGGACTTGCCTGAACCCGTAGCGCCGACAAACAGCACCAGCCCACGTTTCTCCGCCATCAATTGTTTCAGGGTATCAGGTAGCCCGAGTGTTTCGGGCTGAGGGATCTCGGTTTTGACATGCCTGATCACCATGGCCAGTTGACCACGCTGGCGGTAAATATTGACACGAAAGCGGCCGATGCCAGGCTCGCTGATGGCCAGATTGAGCTCTGGTTCGAGGTCAAAGTGCTTACGCTGGTCAGTAGACATAAGAGAGAACGCCGCCGACTCTACGTCTCGGTTACTCATGACATGGTCATCAAGCGCCTTTAATTGCCCGAACATCTTGATCATCGGTGCCGCATCGGCGGTGAGGAAAAGATCAGAGCCTTCCAGCGTCACCATGGCGTTTAACATATCCTTGAGT
Organism: Pseudohongiella acticola; assembly: GCF_001758195.1. Lineage (NCBI taxonomy): Bacteria > Pseudomonadati > Pseudomonadota > Gammaproteobacteria > Pseudomonadales > Pseudohongiellaceae > Pseudohongiella > Pseudohongiella acticola. Next base: position 465,951 of record NZ_MASR01000001.1, on the reverse strand, counting down.
TGCATTTTCCGGCTCCTGCTTGTTGTGCTGCGATAATTGGACCGTGTTCAGAAACGACGTTCTGTATACCAGTTAACTTCGCGTGATGATTTGTCGACCTGTTCGCACACATCCAGTGTCAGGGCGAACAATGCCATACGCACCAGCACACCGTTGTCAGTCTGACGGAAAATCGCCAGACTAGGGTGCTGGTTAAGGTCATTGTCGAGCTCGTTGGCCTCTTCGCGTGAGTCGCGGGGCAACGGGTGCATGATAACGGTGTTGGGCTGGCAGTATTGCGTGTAGATAGACTGATTCAGGCGGAAGCGGCCCCGGTACAGATCAGCCTCAGGTTTGCTGGCAAAACGCTCTTCCTGTATCCGGGTCAGATAAACAATGTCATTGCTGATCAGACCCGATTCCATGTCTTCAGTTTCCACCACCTGATGACCACGGGTGCGCAGGTCTTCAACAATGGCTTCCGGCATGGCGAGTTCTCTGGGGGATATCAGAGTGAACTTTACCTTTGAGTACAGGCTGACAAGCCTGGAGAGCGAATGCACAGTGCGACCATGCTTCAGGTCACCGATCATGGCTATATGCATGCCGTCAATATTTTGCTGCCGCGACTTCAGTTCTTTTTTGATCGTGTATAGGTCCAGCAATGCCTGACTGGGATGTTCATTGGGTCCGTCGCCGGCATTGAGGACCGGCACCCGACTGGCCTTGGCAAACTCTGCCACTGACCCTGCCTGCGGGTGACGCATGACAATGATGTCGCTGTAACCACTCATGACCCGACCGGTGTCATACAGGGACTCGCCTTTTGTCAGCGAGCTGGCCTTGATGTCCGTGGTTTCGCGTACTTCGCCACCGAGCAGATTAAAGGCGCAGCCAAAGCTGACACGGGTGCGGGTGCTGGGCTCAAAAAACATATTGCCCATGATGGCGCCATCAAGCACCTTGGTCATGCGTTCCCGGTGGGCATAAGGTCTCATACTGTCGGCAACCTCAAAAATCCGCTCGACGTCGCTGCGTTCGAATTGAGATACGCTCAATACATGGGCTCCGGGAAAACGCATAAGGCTGATCCTTTGGTTGGGCTTTAACAGATGCTGCAGATAGTACACCATCTGGGCGGCAGTCGCCGACTGCCGAGGCAAATTTTGTCTGTGTTATAGTCATTGCCAAACGAGTGCAGGCGAAACTGATGTGATGGGTGACAACATGGCAAACGAGGGCAGGGCGGCAACTATTTACTGGCACGACTACGAAGCCTTTGGTGCAGATGCCAGGCGCGATCGGGCGTCCCAGTTCGCCGGTATCCGTACCGATATGGAGCTGAATGAAATCGATGCGCCGCTGGTGATTTATTGTCAGCCGTCCGTGGATATGCTGCCGCATCCCCAGGCCTGTCTGATCACCGGTATTACACCGCAGATTGCGCGTCAGCGCGGCCTGCCCGAAGCCGAGTTTATTCGTCAGATCCACGCGCAGTTTACGCAAGCAAAGACCTGTGTCGCTGGTTATAACAGCATTCGCTTTGATGATGAGTTGACACGGCAGTTGTTGTATCGGAATTTTTATGACGCCTACGAGCGAGAGTGGAAAAACGGCAATTCGCGCTGGGATATGATTGATGTCCTTCGGTTGTGTTACGCGTTGCGCCCGGACGGAATTGTCTGGCCGAAAAAAGAAGATGGCAGTGTGTCATTTCGACTGGAAGAACTCAGTGCTGCCAATGACATTGCCCATCAGGATGCCCACGATGCGCTGTCGGATGTTCGCGCAACCATTGCCATGGCGAAATTGGTAAAACTTCAGCAACCGCGTCTGTTTGACTATGCTTTCGGCTTGCGCAGCAAACACCGCGTTAATGAGTTGCTGGACGTGGCGGCACATACGCCGGTTTTGCATGTGTCGTCAATGTATCCGGCGCGGCTGGGTTGTCTGGCATTGACCATGCCACTGGCCGCGCATCCGGTTGATAGTAATGGTGTGCTGTTGTATGACCTCAGGGTTGATCCCGCGCCCTGGCTGCAAATGACGGCGCAACAGTTGCGTGAAAGTCTGTTTCGTCCCCGCGCGGAAATGGCAGACGATCAGCAGCGCCTGCCCGTCAAGGTGCTTCACAGCAATCGCAGCCCGATGATTGCATCTCCGGCCGCGCTGGAGGCGGAACGGGGGCAGCAGCTGCAGATTGACATGGAGCAGTCACGTGAGCACTGGCAGACGATTCAGGCGCATCCCGACTTTATCAAAAAAGTGGTTGAGGCATTCGCTGATCGGCCCGGGTTTGTCGCGCCTGTGGATCCGGATTTTATGTTGTACGCGGGCGGTTTTTTCAGCGCGTCCGACAAAAGGTTGATGGCAAAGGTGCGCGAAATGAGTGCGCAGCAACTGGCAGATGAGTCCGGGCAGTTGGCATCGCAGTTCAATGATGCGCGTCTGCCCGAAATGTTGTTTCGCTACCGGGCGCGAAATTTCCCGCCATCATTATCATCAACTGAGCAGCTTAGATGGCGGCAGTTCTGCCAGCAACGGTTGACCCGCAGCGCCGATATTCCGGGTGCCGGTCCCGACCTGGCAAGTTTTGATAACGCACTGGCTGACCTGGAGCAAACTTCTTCCGCTAAGGTTCAGTCGCCATTGTTGCAGGATCTGCAGCAATGGCGGGACGAGGTTTGCCAGCTTTGATGAAAATGGTTAGAATCGCGCGCATTTTATGCAGCTCGCTCGGACAGGTCATACCGACACGCCACTCGATCAGGCCATTCAGGCAGGTCAGTCATTCAGGCCATTTGCTCAACGCACTCGCTCAGGCGACTCTATTAATCCACCCAGGCGGTTAACTGAATATGGACCCATTCAAGGATATCAGACCATACCATGACGAAGAGATTCGCCCGGTTTTGGATGCGTTGTTGCAGGACCGCGATTTTATCCGCAGTATTGCCAGCTTCAGTCATCCACGCCTGTATCGTTGGCTACCGGGATTGCTGACTGAGTTGACCCGACGCCGGCTGGCGGCACAATTGAAAGACGTCAACAACGTCAAGTCCATGCAGGATGTCATTGCCGGTTACATGGATCAGATGATTGAGCGCACGACCTCGCGGCTGACCAATAGTGGTCTGGAGAATCTCAGCCACGACAGATCCTATTTGTTTGTCAGCAATCATCGCGACATTGCCATGGATCCGGCATTTGTTAATTACATGTTGTATCACGCTGGTTTCGACACGCTGTATATTGCCATCGGTGACAACCTGCTCAAACGACCGTTTGTCACCGACCTGATGCGGCTCAACAAAAGCTTTATTGTCAGGCGCTCGCTAAAAGGGCGTGATCTGCTGAAATCATCCAAACAGTTGTCGGAGTACATTCATCATTGCGTTGATATCAATCGTAATGTCTGGATTGCCCAGCGCGAGGGCAGAGCTAAAAATGGTATTGATCGAACCGATACCGCGCTGCTGAAGATGCTGGGTATGGCGCGCCGGCCGGAGTCACTGGGTGACGCACTCAATGCGCTGCATATAGTGCCGGTATCGATTTCCTATGAATTCGATCCCTGTGATGGGCTTAAAGGTGATGAACTGCATCAGAAACTGAGCACGGGCTCATATCAGAAAGATGAACAGAGTGACATTAACAGCATCGTCGCTGGGATGGTGGGATTTAAAGGGCATGTTCACGTCGCGTTTGGTGACGAGCTGTCGCTGGATGCTGCCATGAATGATGAAGCGATTGCAGCGCAGATAGACCATCAGATCATTAACAACTACCTGCTTCAGCAGACCAATCTGCTGGCATTGCAACAATTGCAGGAAACGTCTCCTGAGTTAGTGCCGGCGCTGACTGAGGAAGGTCGGCAGGCCTTGCTGAATCTGCGACCAGATCCGGCGACACTGGCAAAATTCAATGCTCGCCTGGCCGCCATGCCAGTCGGTGTACAGAATCAGGTGCGACTGATGTATGCCAATCCTGTGCTCAGCCGTTTTTCCGACAACAAACAGGAGTAGGCGTCAGTCCACTCAGATTTTCTGACGTATGTGCTGCAACCGGTTCTGCAAGGTGCTTCGCGTCAGCGGCAACAATGGTCCGAGGCACAGGAACTCCATCTCTGTTTGTTGCATCTGTTGCAGTTTGTCTTTCTGTGTCTGCGGCATTCGGCCCAGTCCACGTTGCAGTTGATTCAGTTGCTGCTGCATGCGGATCGCTTTATCAGCGGCGGGGGTGTCTACACCGCTCATGATTTCGGCGGCCACGCATAACTCACGCGCTCTGGTTTCCTGTTTGTCTACCATGGCGGGCCAGTCTGCTGGTTTGGTCAGGTGTTGTAGCAACTGCGTGAAGCGTTTTTTCATAGCCTTTTCAATATCCGCGCTGCTGATACGATCAAGCTCGGACCAGGCCGCTTCCAGTGCATCCGCCGTCACCTCTGGTACGTTATCCGCCAGCAGCGTCTCTTCGTGTGCCTGGCAAAGGTCTGCTTTGGCCTGAACCTGCTGCATCAGTTGCAGTTCTTTTTTGTCCGGGGTTGTGCGAAGTCTGGCTTCATACTTTCGGCTCAATTGATTGAACTGATCCTGCAGGCTCTTGCGTTCGGCTTTCATGTCCGGTGTCAGCGCCGCACGAAACGCCTGTACCAGCGCGTTGTACTGGCCACGCGACTGGCTGAAGTCTTCATCACTCAGGCTGAGCAGCGCGGCAATTTTTCTGAGCGTGTCGCGCGCTGCATTTGAGACCTGGCGTTGTTGCTGTTTTTGTTCCTTGCTGACGGCATCGCGGCGAGCAAACAGGGCATCGCAGGCTGCCCGAAAGTCAGTCCACAGTTTACGGTCATCTTTGAATGAGCCGGCGCCCAGGGCTTTCCAGTCCTGCTGCAGGGTTTTTGCCTGCTGAATGGCCGCGGCGAGGTCTTCCTGCTCCAGCAATGCCCGTGCCTGGTCAATCAATGCCTGTTTCTGTGCGTTGTGTGCCTGCAAGGCCTGACGTTTCTTCTGGCGCAGGTCGCTGAGCACTGTATTAAAACGCTTTTGCAAATTTTTGATTTTCGCCTGCGCGACAGGTGCATATTTTTTCCAGTCTTCGCGTGCCTGATTTTCCAGTTTGGAGACCTCGGCCAGGTTGACTGCTTCTGGATCCATGGTCCCGGCATAGGCTTCCAGCTGCTCGCAGATATTGTTACGGGCAATCAGATTGGCGGCCTGCTTTTCCTTGCGCTCTTTGAAGTAGACTTTGCAGGGTTCGAACGCGACTTTGGCAAGGTCACTGAAGCGTGTCCAGAGATCATCATTGTCGTCTGAATGTCCGAGCAGCTTCCATTCGTCCTGCAGGGCGCGAATGAGCTTTGCTTTCTGTGCCGGTGCCGTGTCATCAGTGGTCAGCGCCTGCATCTTGTCGATCAGTTCTTTTTTCTTTTCTGACGATGCAAATTTTTTCCAGTCCAGCAGCTTGTTCAATTCCAGTTTCAGAGGTGCAAGTTGTGCCTGCAGGCGTTCCTGCTCGTCGGGATTGAGACGCTTGATGGAATTCTGGCTTCGATCCCACAGACTTTGTGTTTCGCGTACACGTCCGTCGGCAATATAGGCGGTCATGGTGACGATGGATTGCTCGACTTCTTTACCAAGCTTTTCCTGCCACTGTTGATGTTCGTCAATCAGCGCCTGCAACTGTGCTGCGATGGCAACCAGCTCTTTATCGGTATTTGGGGTATGAGCATCCGCGGCAGGCGGCGTTTCGGTCACGGCCTGGGCAGAGTTTTCCGGAGTCGGCTCTGCGGATTCGTGGGCAGATTCGGCGCTGGTTTCGTCAGCCGGGGCCATGAGTCGTTGCAGGCGCTTCTGCAATGACAACAGGGTCGGTAAATCCTTATAGGACGTTACCGATGCAGCTTTCTGTAATTTTTCCTTCTCCGACAGTTTTGCCACCTCTGGTTTGGGCTCTGCAGTGTCGCCGGCAACAGGTTTTTCGGCATCAGTCGGGAGGTGAGACTCGCCTGAGGCTTCGACCTGCGGCTCTGCTACCTGGTCTGCGTCTGTCTGCTGGGGTTCTGATGCGGTCGGCGAAGCGCTCTGCGTCACGGTTTCGGTGGTTTCCGGTGTTGTCGACGATGTCATATGTCACTGCTCTCCCTACTCGGCCACGTATAATAGCAGACAGGTGCTATAATCACAGCAGAGGTTTTTTCGCCAGTCTCTGGTTTCAACGGTAATTATCTACTTTTAACTTGCGTTCAACCCACATTCAACTCACATTCAAAACGGTCACCCGCACATACACAGCAGGCACCAGGTCAGTTTTATGCTCCCCGACCCGATTAAAGAAGAAATTCAACAGGCTTACAAGCAGATTCTGTCCAGCAAGTCCCTGCGGCCACGCTATGGTCAACGGTTGATGATAGCCGAAATTGCTCGTGCGCTCTCGGTGATTGAGTCTGAGGAGGCGACTGAAAACGCTTCAGATGAAGACGGTGGCGTCGGCGCTGGTCCTGTTTGTGTCATTGAAGCGGGCACCGGCACCGGAAAAACGCTGGCGTATATCCTGGGCATATTGCCGTTGGCAAAACATCTGGGGAAAAAAGTGGTGCTGGCCACGGCGACGGTCGCGCTGCAGGAACAGGTCACATTGCGAGACCTGCCGGATATCGCCAAGCACAGTGGTCTCAGCTTTAGTTATACCCTGGCCAAGGGGCGAGGACGCTACCTGTGTCTGTCACGACTCGATCAGATATTGCAGGGCAATGACAGTGAAAACGCCATGCTGGCTCTGTTCGGTGAAGATGTCGCGCAGTTGAGCACACAGACGCCTGACGACAGAGCGCTGTATGAAACCATGCTGGACAAGATCAGTCGCGGTGAGTGGCATGGAGATCGTGATGACTGGGACGGCGTGCTACGGGACTCTGACTGGGCCCCAGTCACAGTGGAGGCAGGGCAGTGCTCGGGACAGAAGTGCAGTAATTACAGTCGATGTTTCTTCTACCAGGCGCGTGAACAGGTACAGAAAGTTGATTGTGTTGTAGCCAATCATGATCTGGTTCTGGTTGACCTGGCGCTGGGTGGTGGTGCCATTCTGCCAGCGCCCGAGGACACCATTTATATATTTGACGAAGCGCATCACCTGCCTGCCAAGACCAATCAGCATTTTTCCTCATCCACCCGCCTGCGGGCGACCATACAGTGGTTGGAGACCAGTGCAAAAACGGTTGCTCGGCTGGCAGCTGATACGGTGCTTAATGACAACGGGGTTATCGCCCGTGAACAGGCCGAGATCAAACCCCTGTTCAGGCAGCTCGCCGAACAACTGGGTTCAACACTGTTATTGCTTGAACCGATGCTGCAGGCGGATGCACAGCGTGATGCAAACAAAGGCGCACGCTCCAGCCATGGCCGGGCGGAGAGTGGTGAGGCGATGACGTTTGAACTGGGCGTGGTACCGTCAGAATTGCGCGAGCAGGCGGTTCAGCTTGCCTCCCGGTTCTACCGGTTGACGCGAGGACTAAAAGAAATCTGTGTGGTTCTGCGTCGGCAAATGGAGGAGGCTGATTCATTGCCCGGTCGCCAGCATGCGGAGCAATGGTTTCCGCTGTTGGGCAGCATGGCGAGCCGTTCGGAAGCCGGCGAAAAGCTCTGGCATGCGTTTGCCAGCCAGGATGTCGCTGACCAGGCGCCGTCAGCGCGGTGGTTGAGTCAGCTGGAGCAGGGGGACGCTCACGATATCGTGCTCAGTTGCAGTCCGGTGTTGGCAGCGCAGACCTTGACGGAGCATTTGTGGCAACGTTGCGCCGGCGCAGTGCTGACATCGGCCACCCTGTCGGCACTGGAAAAATTTGATGTGCTTGCCATGCGTGCCGGGTTGCCCGAGCGCACTGTCTATCACCGTATCAGCAGCCCGTTTGATTATGCCAACGCGGCCACGCTGATTGTGCCCAGGCTGGGCTGCGACCCATCAGACAGCCGGGCACATACCGCAGCGATTATTGCTCTGTTGCCGCAACTGCTGGACAAGCGGGAAGCGTCTTTGATGTTGTTCAGTTCACGTCGGCAGATGCAGGACGTACTGGAAGGGTTGGATGATGAGTGGCGACGGATCATTCTGTGCCAGGACGACTACCAGAAGGCGCAATTAATAACATTTCATCGCAAGCGTATTGACCAGGGTGAGCCCAGTGTCATTTTTGGTCTGGCGAGTTTTGCTGAAGGCGTGGATTTGCCCGGCAAATACTGTGAGCATGTGCTGATTGCCAAGATACCGTTTGCTGTGCCCAATGACCCCATTGAAGCCACGTTGGCGCAGTGGTTGGAGCAGCAGGGAAGAAACCCTTTTATGACCTTGTCAGTACCCGAAGCAGCGTTTCGCCTGGTGCAGGCCAGCGGGCGTTTGCTGCGCAGTGAAACCGACACCGGACGTATCACGCTGTTTGATGAACGCGTGATCAGTAAGTTTTATGGTAAATCGATCCTGGCGTCATTGCCGCCTTTCAGCCGTGATATTTTCCCCGAGCGCCTGCAGTTACCCGCTTCAGCCTGAGGCCCGCAGCACAGGCGCTCAGTGGTTACGGCGTGTGTAGGGAATATTGTTCTTTTTATCGAAATAGTAGCCGGTTGCTGCGCCGGCGATGAGCCCCAGCGCAATAATCAGCAACAGATTATCCATCAGCGCCCCCAGTCCGAAACCGAGGAAAAAGCCTGCTGTTACGCACAAGGCCATGACACTGACAGGTTTAACGTTGCGTCTGCTTTTTTTTGTTGGTTTTTTACGGGCAGTTCTGGCCACGGGGTCACTCTCCTGATGGACGGTTGGTCTGTCTGATCCGATAGATACGGGTACTGGCAGCGGCATTGCGACTTATCTGCTCGACCACGGGCATGCCTGATGCCACCCGGCCAATAACCGTACTGGTGCCGGTCAACCACGGTGTATTGTCCAGGGCAATAAAAAACTCACCGTCGTTGCTGCCGGGGCCCCGGTTGACCATGATGACACTGCCGCGACCGGGGCGACGTGATGGCAAACGGCCGTCATAGCGATAACCCATGAGTTCATGTAGCTGCAACAGGTTCAAGCTTTGCAGGCGCTGGAGGACATCACCCTGTCTGGTCAGCAGGTCGTTGTCATTGCGGATACCCATCTCACGGTAGAGTGGCTCCAGCACCGTTTGTTTGAAGTCGTCTGCACCGCCGATGTTGAGCCAGGGATGAGGTTTGCCGCTGGCATCCAGTACGCTTTGCTGTTCCAGGCCCAGGCCCCGGGCATTAATCTCGTCAGGCACCGTTTGTGCCGGTCGTTGCCGGTTGGCGCGTTCAGGCGCTCCTGCCTGTATCAGTGTATTGCTGATGACACGGTGGAATGTCAGGCCGTCATAATAATTGCGTGGGCCGTCCGGGCCGCCATTAACGCCTGGCACTGGCAATTGTGCCTCCGCCAGATCAAGAAAGCGCTGCACGTTCAGCGGCGCGGCCTCGGGCAACAGTTCGATGTAAATTTCACCTTGACTGGTATCGATCAGCACCAGCGGGTTGCGTGGATTTTCCATGCTCGCCTGGATGCCTGATGATGGCGTCTGACCGGTCTGGCTGGCATTGCTTGAGGTTTGGGAAGTGACGGACGAGGTGCCCTGTGCCCCGGCAATGGAACTGGTTGTGGTCAGGATCAGCGCGCACAGCAGATTAACAAATAGCAGGCTGACAAGCGGTAGCGGATTGATACGGGTCACACGATCAGGTCCTGTCTAAGGCACACCGCAGAATGCGGTGCGTGCATCGATTGCCCATTCTAGGTAAGCCACGTTCTACTGGCAAGCTGGCAAGTCTTCCGGAGTATCAATATCCTGCAGGATACCCGCATCATCCATCTCCAGCAGGTCAAGTTGCTCCGGATGGCTTTTTATCACGTCACGGCCACCGGTATCACCCTGGCTTTGGGCCAGTTCAGTAAAAAAGTCGCGTCCGAAACAGACTGGATGGCCTCGTTGGCCCTGGTAGGCAGGAATGACGATACGGCTTCTGTCGGCCCGACTGCAGATCTGCTGCAAAGTCGATGGTTTGATGAATGGCATGTCGGCCAGACAAACCAGACAGGCATCCCAGTGCGCAGGCAGGGCGCGGATACCGCAGGCAAGACTGTGGCCCATACCCAGCTCGGCGTCCGGGCACAATACGATCTGCTGTTCAGGGATGTCGGTGCTGGCAAAAACGTCAGCGTCAAACAACGCCGGGCGTGTCACCACGATCAGTTCATCGACGTTGTTCTGCAATAAACGGCTCGTGCTTGCCAGTACCGTGGTATTGCCAGGCAACATTGCAGTCAGCTTGATACTGCCAAAGCGGCGGCTGAAGCCAGCCGCCAGCAGTATAGCTCCGGTTGTCATGGGAAACCGCTCCGGGCATATCAGCAACACTGTGCTGTTTGTGATGGTGGGAGTTTAATCCCAGGTCAGGGCACCACCGGTTTGATACTCAATCACGCGCGTTTCAAAGAAATTTTTCTCTTTGCGCAGGTCCATGATTTCCGACATCCACGGGAATGGATTTTTCACACCCTTGAACTGTTCGGGCAATCCGATCTGCACCAGGCGACGATTGGCGATGAATTGCAGGTATTCCTCCATCATCACTGCATTCATGCCCAGCACACCGCGCGGCATGGTATCGCGAGCGTATTCAATTTCAAGCTGGGTGGCCTGCAGAATCATCTGTGTGGCTTCACGCTTCATGGCGTCGTCCCACAAATGCGGATTCTCGATCTTGATCTGGTTGATGGTATCGATACCGAAATTCAGATGCATGGACTCGTCACGCAGAATGTACTGGAACTGTTCCGAGGTGCCGGTCATTTTATTGCGCCGACCCATGGACAGAATCTGGGTAAAGCCGCAATAGAAGAAGATACCTTCCAGGCAGCAATAAAACGCGATCAGGTTCTTCAACAAAGCCTTGTCGGTTTCCGGTGTCCCGGTGTCGAAGTTGGGGTCATTCAGTTCCTTGGTGTACTTCAGGCCCCAGGACGCTTTTTTCGCCACTGAAGGGATCTCGTGATACATGTTGAAGATTTCGCCTTCATCCATGCCCAGAGATTCAATACAGTACTGATAGGCGTGGGTATGAATGGCTTCTTCAAACGCCTGCCGCAGAATGTACTGCCGACATTCGGGGTTGGTGATCAGTCGGTACAATGCCAATACCAGGTTGTTGGCAACCAGAGAGTCAGCCGTGGAGAAGAAACCCAGGTTGCGCTTGACGATAAGGCGTTCATCAGGCGTCAGGCCATTGGCACTTTTCCATAAGGCGATGTCCGCATTCATGTTGACTTCCTGCGGCATCCAGTGATTTGCACACCCATCCAGATATTTCTGCCAGGCCCAGTCATATTTGAAGGGCACGAGCTGGTTCAGGTCGGCGCGGCAATTGATCATGCGTTTGTCGTCTACCGTCACACGCTCGGTCCATTCCCCGACTTCCTGCTGAGCCACTTCGATATCCAGGTCTTCCAGCTGGCTGGCGGCCTGCTGCATGATCTGGTTGTTCACCTCCTCAGCAGCCGCTTCAGGTGCATTGCGGCTGACGGAGGGTTCCGCGGCATAGTCGCTCTGGGCTGCAGCGACAGCTTCGTTGTAACTTTTTTCTGCTTTGGCTGCTTCCGCCTGCGCAGCTTGCGCTGCCATGGCAGTCTGCGCAGATCCCAGTGTGGCACCGTTATTGGCAGAATCCGGTCCCCGCAGCGACGCAGATGATGCTTCTGCCTGCATCGGTTGCGCCACTGCACCAGAAGGAGCCGTACTGTGGCTCGCTTTTTGTGGCGGAGCGGTCCGGCCGCCACTGCTTGCTTCAGCATCCAGTGTCGGGTCGTCGTGGAACTCATCCCAAGATATCATTGTAATCCCCTGATAGTATTAAGTTTCACTGACATGCTTCGCAGTCAGGGTCGTCAATCGAGCAGGCTTGTGGCACCGGCGCCGGGCCACTGGATACTGCATTCAACTTGCTGCCCGCCACCGTGGATTTCTCGGTGCTGGTGGCAGCCAAAGAGCGCAGGTAATAGGTTGTTTTCAGACCGCGCAGCCATGCCATGCGGTAGGTCACATCCAGCTTCTTGCCATTCGCGCCAGAAATGTACAGGTTCAGTGACTGGGCCTGGTCAATCCATTTCTGGCGACGGCTGGCAGCATCCACCAGCCAGCGTGGTTCGATTTCGAATGCAGTCGCGTACAGATCCTTGATGTGTTGTGGAATACGATCGATCTGTTGCAGGCTGCCGTCATAGTACTTCAGGTCGTTGACCATGACGTTGTCCCACAGTTCCAGTGCTTTCAGGTCGCGCACCAGGTAGGGATTGACGACGGTAAATTCACCGGACAGGTTGGATTTGACATACAGGTTCTGATACGTCGGCTCTATGGACTGCGATACACCGGAAATGTTGGCGATGGTCGCTGTCGGCGCAATGGCCAGCACATTGGAGTTACGCATGCCGGTCTGGGCAATACGCTGACGCAGGCTGTCCCAGTCCTGGGTTTGGGTCATGTCGACATCGAGGTATTTTTCACCCCGCACTTCCTGCAGCATCTTCAGTGAGTCAATCGGCAGAATGCCCTGATCCCACAGTGAACCCTTGTAGGTCTGGTACGGGCCACGTTCCTCGGCCAGATCGGTTGAGGCCTTGATGGCGTAATAGCTGATGACCTCCATGGCACGATCAGCAAACGTCACTGCGTCGTCTGAGGCATAGGGAATACGCTGAGTGTACAGAGCATCCTGGAAGCCCATGATGCCCATGCCGATCGGGCGGTGTTTCAGGTTTGAGTTTTCCGCCTGTGGCACCGAGTAGTAATTGATATCAATAACGTTATCCAGCATACGCACCGCAGTCTTGATTGTGCGCTGCAGTTTGTCGGTGTCGAGTCCGGTTTCAGTGACGTGATTAACCATGTTCACCGAGCCCAGGTTACAGACTGCAATCTCTTCCTCGCTGGTGTTCAGGGTGATTTCTGTACACAGGTTGGAGGAATGGATGGTGCCGACATGCTGCTGTGGTGAGCGAACATTACAGGCATCCTTGAAGGTGATCCACGGATGGCCGGTTTCGAACAGCATGGACAGCATCTTGCGCCACAGGTCCTTGGCACGCACGGTTTTGTAGATTTCCACCTGGCCGGCGGCGGCTTTGCGCTCGTACTCTTCATACGCGTGCTCAAATGCCATGCCATGCAGGTCATGCAGGTCGGGTACATTGTTGGGAGAGAACAGTGTCCAGTCGCCGTCTTCAAATACCCGTTTCATGAACAGGTCGGGAATCCAGTTCGCGGTGTTCATGTCGTGGGTACGGCGACGGTCGTCACCGGTATTCTTGCGCAATTCCAGGAATTCCTCGATGTCCAGGTGCCAGGTTTCCAGGTAGGCGCAGACAGCGCCTTTGCGCTTGCCACCCTGGTTGACTGCGACAGCGGTGTCGTTGACCACTTTGAGGAAGGGAACGATACCCTGGGATGAACCGTTGGTGCCTTTAATATGTGCGCCCAGCGCCCGTACCGGCGTCCAGTCATTGCCCAGGCCACCAGCCCACTTGGACAGCATGGCATTGTCTTTAATGGCGCCGTAGATACCGTGCAGATCGTCTGGCACGGTGGTCAGGAAGCAGGACGACAGCTGTGGTCGCAAGGTGCCAGAGTTGAACAGCTGCGGCGTGGACACCATGTAATCAAAGCTGGATATCAGGTTGTAAAATTCGATGGCCCGCGCTTCACGGTCAGCTTCATTGCTGGCAAGGCCCATGGCAACACGCATGTAAAAAATCTGCGGCAGCTCAAAGCGCACGCCATTGCTGTGAATGAAGTAACGGTCGTACAGGGTCTGCAGGCCAAGATAGGTGAACTGGGTATCACGTTCGGCTTTCAGCGCCTCGCCCAGAACATCCAGGTCATACTCCAGCAGGTGCGGAGACAACAGGCCCAGCTCGACACCCTGTTCGATATAAGGACGCAGAACACTGGGGTAACGGTAGTTCATTTCGCTTTGTGTGGCACTGTCTGCCACCCCGAGGAAACCCAGTGCTTCAGAGCGCAGGGTATCGAGCAGCAGGCGGGCTGTCACGTAGGAGTAATTCGGGTCCTTTTCCACCATGGTGCGTGCGGTCATGACGGCCGATGTGCGCACATCATCCATCTTCACACCGGGGTACAGGTTCTTCAGCGTTTCCTGGTAGATGTCATCACTGGAGACGCCTTCAAGACCGGCGCAGGCTTCGTCGATGACTGTGCGCAGGCGGGCATTGTCCAGAGGTCCCTGAGTGCCGTCGGCAAAGGTTACCTGGATGGTGGATTCGGTTTCACTTTCACGTGCACGCTGCTGGTCGCGTACACGCGCGTGTTCGGCGCGATACAGTACATATGAGCGGGCAACCTTGTGCTCGCCGGTACGCATCAGCGCCAGTTCTACCTGGTCCTGAATTTCTTCGATGTGAATTGAGCCACCGGATGGCATGCGACGCTTGAAGATGACAGTGATCTGCTTCGCCATTTTACCCACGGTTTCGTGTACACGTGAGGACGCGGCAGCAGTACCGCCTTCTACCGCGAGATAGGCCTTGGTAATGGCAACTATGACTTTGGATTCGTCGTATGTAACAACCGCGCCATTACGCTTGATGACGCGCAGCTGACCAGGAGCGGTAGCGGGCAAATCCTCATTCTTGCGGGTGCCGGAGCGGGGATTGGCAGAGCTGCTGCCATAACTGGGTGTACTGGTTTGCATCGGATTCTCCATGATGTTGTCATTAATCCCGTGCGAGCGCCGTGGAAATACAATATATAGATGGTTTTTGCGGACAAGGCACAAGATAGTGCGCTATGGAGTGGATTGCAAGCCCTTTTTGTGTGGATAGCTTGTGGATAAGATGTGTGTATCGGGGTATTTTGACCACTATATATAGTAGTCGGGTTGGAGCGCAGTATCGACGCTAGTGTAACCGATCGCCAGTCAGGAATTATGACAGTTGGCCAGTCTGGCAATCAGTGCGTGATCGCCGTCGGCGTCGCCTGGGGGTAGGTCACCGACGCAAGATGGCTTTTCATGCGTATCATTTGTGCCGGTAGCTCGGCGGCACTGACGGGATGACAGAACAGGTAGCCCTGCTGGATATTACATTGGTGGCTGGACAGGAAACTGGCCTGTGGTTCAGTTTCGACGCCTTCAGCAACCACCTGCAGATTCAGCCGTTGCGCCATTGCGATGATGGCCGTGGTAATGGCCGTGTGGCGTGGGCAATCAGGCAGTTTGTTGACAAAAGAGCGGTCTACCTTGAGCTTGTCCACAGGCAGTTGCGTGAGGTAGCTCAGTGATGAATAACCGGTGCCAAAATCATCAATAGCGATGGCCACTCCGATGGACTTGAGTTCGGTCAGAATACTGATGGCCTGCTCAATATTGTCCATCAACATGCTTTCGGTTATTTCCAGTTCCAGCCAGCGCGGCGCCAGTCCGGTTTCACTCAGGATCCTGCGGACCATGGGAACAAGATTTCGGTCGCGAAACTGACGCGCAGACAGATTGACGGCGACCGACTGGTCACTGATACCGGAACTCTGCAGCGCTTTCATCTGCAAACAGGCCTGCCGAAGTACGATTTCGCCCAATTGAATGATCAGGCCGGTTTCTTCAGCGACCGGAATAAAGCGGTCAGGAGGAATGACATCAACCTGTTCATGACGCCAGCGCACCAGTGCTTCATAACCACACACGCGTGCCTGGGAAAGATCCATCTGGGGCTGAAAATGCACCACAAAATCTTCGTTGGTGATTGCTATGCGTAGTTCATTCTCCAGCGACATACGGGCCAGCGACTCGATATTCATATCGTCGGTAAAGTACTGAAAGTTATTGCGGCCCTGATCTTTGGCGCGGTACATGGCCAGATCTGCATTACGCATCAGGACACTGGCATTCAGGCTGTCTTCCGGCGCTACCGTGATGCCGATGCTGCAGCTGACGGTCACTTCCTGTGTGCTTAGCGTAACCGGGTCCAGCAGCGATTTCAGAATTTTGCGGGCAACCAGGCCCGCGTCATCGGCGCTGGCAATGTTGGACAGCAAAATGGTGAACTCGTCACCTCCGAGCCGGGCGACGATATCCTCTTCCCGCACACATGCGCGCAGGCGTTGCGCCACCGTGCACAGGAGTTCGTCACCGGCGTCATGACCCAGCGTGTCATTGATGCGCTTGAATTGATCAAGGTCAAGAAACAGCAGCGCCATTGCCTGCTTGCTGCGGCGCACATGTTTCAGCCCCTGTTCCAGGCGATCCCGGAACAGGCGGCGATTCTCCAGTCCGGTCAACGCATCATAAAACGCCAGCTTTTCCATTTGTGCCTGGGTTTCGACGCGATCACTGATGTCTTCTATATTGAGTACAATATGGGTGAGGGCGCCCAGATCGTCCAGAATGGGAGATACCGTCACCTGTTGCCAGAAATGTTCGCTGTTCCTGCGCTTGCTGACCATGAAGGTTTCCCAGCGTACGCCCAGCAACAGTGCCTCCTGCAGGCTGATGTTATTAACATCGGTCAATTCTTCATTATTGATCAGTTCGGCCACCCGACCGACGGCGTCATCTTTGCTGTAGCCGGTGATTTGAGTGTAGCGCGGGTTAACGTACTCAATGACGCCAGAGCAATCGGCGATAATGACGCCGCTCTGGCTTTGCTCTACTGCGCTGGACAGAATGCGCATAGACTGATCATTTAGCCGGGCTCGCTGACGCTGCTGTTCCAGTGCAGCCGGGCGCCAGCCAGAGCGCCATATCAATAGCAGTGCGATTGCCGCCACAGACAGGGCGATGACTGCTAATCCTTGATCAAAAAACCCTTGAGTCCAGCTGTTCATGGCTCGATTGTATTCCGGTAACTATGTATTTTACGCAGCAAACCTGAAATAACTATTTTATTTTCAGCTTGTTGCGCACAAGAACTCAAGTAACGCTTTTTGTGCATGCAGTCGGTTTTCAGCTTCATCCCAGACGACGCTTTCTTCAGCATCAAGCACTTTTGCACTGACTTCTTCACCGCGGTGCGCAGGCAGGCAATGCATGAACAGGGCGTCGGATTTTGCCCGTGACATCAGTTCCGGTGTGACTTCGTAGCCGGTGAATTTCTGGATGCGCAGTCTGCGCTCCTCTTCCTGGCCCATGGAGGCCCAGACATCCGTTGCCACCAGGCTGGCGCCGGCAACGGCGGTGGCTGGATCTCGCACAATACGAACCCGGTCTTTGTTTGCCTGCAGTATCCTGTCTTCAGGATCAAAGCCTTCAGGACAGGCAATGACCAGTTCAAAATCGAACTGGCGGGCGGCATTAATGTAGGACTGGCACATGTTGTGGCCATCACCCACCCAGGCTACCGTGTGTCCGGCGATATCGCCTCTGTGCTCAAAAAACGTTTGCATATCAGCAAGTAATTGGCAGGGGTGAAAGTCATCTGTCAATGAATTTATGACCGGCACTTTGCTGTGGCGCGCGAACAGCTCAAGCTTTTCGTGTTCAAAGGTCCTGATCGTGATGACATCGACCATGCGTGACAGAACTTTAGCGCTGTCCTCGATGCTCTCGCCGCGTCCCAGCTGGGTGTCAGACGGGGAAAGAAACAGCGCACTGCCACCGAGCTGATTCATGGCGACTTCAAACGACACACGGGTTCGGGTCGATGATTTTTCGAAGATCATTGCCAGCGTTTTGTTCTTCAGAGTCTCTTCGCGCAAGGCCGGACTTTTTTTGAGCGCAATTGCACGGTGAATAATGTCGTGAAGCTCGACCGGACTGAGATCCAGCAAGGTCAAAAAATGTCTTGTTGCCATATCGGTACGTGTTTCCCGGGGAACGTGGTCACGGCTGCGTGCAACCGGCGACGAGCCAAGGCTGGGGTTGTCAATTGATTCTCTCAACACCTGGCGAAAATTAAAAAAGGGCAGCGTCTGCTACCCTCTGACCAAGCGCCCTATCTTATATTACTTTACAGGATGCGGGCAATTATCGGATAACAGGCGCTAATCATGTAGAATATGCCATCGATTAACCCGGGGCCCTGATATTCGTCAACGATGACAGTCAACGCGGTCCCGACATTCCACCGTAGTTTCAGGACAGGTAATGCCATTATGAGTAATGAACAGTCGAGCATTGAACAGACCATTCGTGACCAGATCAGCGCCAACAACATCCTTCTTTATATGAAAGGATCACCGGATCAGCCGCAATGCGGATTCTCGGCTCAGGCTGTGCAGTGTCTGATGGGTTGCGGCCAGCGTTTTGCCTACGTCGACATTCTGGCGAATCCGGAAATTCGTTCCACACTGCCGATCGTTGCCAACTGGCCAACATTTCCTCAGCTCTGGATTGACGGCGAGCTGGTCGGTGGCTGTGACATCATCACGGACCTGCACAACAAGGGCGAACTTAAAACCATGATTGATGCCTCCGCCGCGGCAGCACCTGCTGACCAGGCGTAATGCTACGGCCCGGCCTGAACTCCATCAGGCCGGGCATCGAACTGACCGGGCACACACCCTCTGTGTCGCCCGGTGCCGCTGACTAGCGCAGCGGCCAGCCGCCGAGTTTCTGCCATTTATTAACAATGCCACAGAATAACTGCGCGGTTTTCTCTGCATCGTATTTCGCTGAATGTGCCTCATTGCCGTCAAACGCAATGCCGGCAACGTCACAGGCTCTGGCCAGTACCGTCTGCCCATAGGCAAGTCCGCTCAGGGTGGCGGTATCAAAGCTGGAGAAGGGGTGGAAGGGGTTGCGCTTGAGATCGTGGCGGGTAACGGCAGCATTGATGAAACCGTGGTCAAAATGCGCATTGTGTGCCACCAGGATGGCGCGCTTGCAGCCATTGGCTTTCATCGCCGAGCGAATGACCTTGAACAGGTCCTGAAACACGTCCCGCTCGCCGCGTGCCACTCGCAGCGGATGCCAGGGGTCAATGCCGGTAAATTTCAGTGCCGCGTCCTCGATGTTGGAGCCTTCAAACGGAATAACCCGATGAAAGTAGGTCTGCTCAACATCCAGCTGGGACTTTTCGTCCATGCCCAGGATGACGGCAGCTATTTCCAGAATGGCATCGGTGCTGGCGTTAAAACCACCGCATTCGATATCGACCACCACCGGCAAATAACCCCGAAAGCGGGATGCCATAATACTTTCGCTGGCATCGTCATCATCATAATCGTACATCAGGCAGTGACCCCTTTAATCCGCCAGTGAATTTGTTCTCCTGCACGCAGCGGCACCAGCGTACTGTCATCAAACGGATAGTGTGCCGGCACATTCCAGCTTTCGCGGTGCAGGGTAATGGTATCTGTGTTGCGCTGCAAACCGTAAAAATCCGGACCATAAAAGGATGCAAAAGCCTCCAGTTTGTCCAGCGCGCCGGCCTGATCGAAGGCTTCAGCGTACAGCTCCAGTGCGGCATGGGCGCTGAAACAACCGGCGCAGCCACAGGCAGTCTCTTTGCCGGGCCGGGCGTGTGGCGCGGAATCGGTGCCCAGAAAGAATTTTTTATTGCCACTGGTCGCTGCTGCAATCAGGGCGCTCTGGTGGGTATTGCGTTTAAGGACCGGCAGACAATACAGGTGCGGCCTGACTCCGCCCACCAACAGGTGATTGCGGTTATATAACAGATGCTGCGGCGTAATGGTGGCGGCCACATTGTCACTGGCGCCGGTAACAAACTCTGCCGCATCGGCTGTGGTGATATGCTCAAAAACCATTTTAAGGGTGGGGAATCGTGCACACAGTGGCAGCAGGGTCTGCTCGATAAAAGCTTTCTCCCGGTCGAAGATATCCACATGGCTATCCGTGACTTCACCGTGAACAAGCAGAGGCATGCCCAGTTCGACCATGGTTTCCAGTGCCGGAAACGCGTTTTCGATGGCGGTGATGCCGCTGTCGGAGTTGGTAGTGGCGCCAGCCGGGTAATACTTGACGGCGTGCACATGGCCGGAAGCATGCGCCAGACGAATCTCGTCGGATGACAGCGTGTCCGTTAAATAGAGCGTCATCAGTGGCTCAAAATCAAGCCCGGCCGGCAGACTGTCGATAATACGCTGGCGATAGGCGAGCGCTGCCTGCGTCGTCGTGACCGGCGGTTTCAGGTTGGGCATAACAATGGCCCGGCGGAACGTGTTGGCGGTGTGTGCCACCAATTGGCTTAATACCTTGCCGTCACGCAAGTGCAGATGCCAGTCATCGGGCCGGGTCAGAGTCAGGGTTTGTACTGTCATGGGGCGGGTATACCTGTGCTGGTTGATTCGTCAGTGTTGCCCTTGGCCGCACTGTTGGATAACGGTTTGTCGGTAAAGTTTACTGGCACGTGGCCGATCAATACAGGAGACGAGCTTCCATCAAGTGCTCAATAAACTCTTTGTTGACGACGGAATCCATATCCAGAGTATGAAAAAGCGATGTAAGTTTACCTTATCCTGGCTCTCGATGCTCTGTGTGACGCTGTTCGCACCGATGGCGCCGGCCGGTTCGGTTTCTTCTTACTATGCCGACATAGACGTGGCTGGCTGGCAGGTTGATGGCTCGGTATTCGAATGTCTGCTGACTCAGCAGATTCCCGGCTTCGGTCAGGCTGTATTTTACCATCAGGCTGGCGAATCGCTACGCTTTTATCTGCAGACACCCGATTCGCCGATGCAGGCGGGCAGGGCATTGCTGACCTCGCAGCCTCCGGTCTGGCGCCAGGAACTTGCGGTGCGCGACCTGGGTTATGTGGATGTTGAGATCAGCAAGCGGCCGGTCACCTTGACCGCCCAGCGCAGCCGCATGCTGATGGCCGAACTGGAGCGGGGCATGGTGCCGACGCTGATGCGGGGAGCCTGGTTCAATGATCAGGAATCAGTGCATGTGGGTCTGTCGCCCGTGCATTTTGGCGGCGCCTATTCCCAGTATCACACCTGCACGGCATCTCTGTTACCTGTCAATTTTGGGCAAATTGAACGTTCCACGGTGTTCTGGCAGACCAATCAGCAGGAACTGGACGAGGATATGAAGGCTCAGCTGGATAACATTGTCACCTATATAGAAGCCGACCCTGCTGTTTACGGATTTGAAATCAATGGTTTCACCGACGGTGCCGGCAACCCCCGGGAAAATTTTGAGCTATCCAGGATCAGGGCATTTGCTGTTCATCAGTATCTGGTGGATCAGGGTGTTAATGAGGATATGCTCAATACCCGCTTCTTCGGCTCTGCTCCCCAGTTCCGTATTGTTGAGAATGAACGCTCAGCGGCCGATCGTGACCGCAACCGCCGCGTGACCGTTCGCCTGCTGCGCGAGTGAGTCCTGTTCAGGTCTTGATGCTTCCTGTCGAATTTGCCTGACGGAACGAGTACAATAACCGCCTTTTTACAGACTCGCAGACAGGAGCAAACATGTCGGGCATCAATAAAGTCGTGCTGGCCTATTCCGGTGGCCTGGATACATCAGTGATTGCCAAATGGCTGATGGAGACCTACCAGTGTGAAGTGGTAACCTTTACCGCAGATCTGGGTCAGGGTGAAGAGCTTGAACCGGCGCGTGCCAAAGCCAAGGCAATGGGCATCAAGGAAATCTTCATTGAAGACCTGCGCGAAGAGTTTGTGCGTGATTTTGTGAACCCCATGTTCAGGGCCAATGCCCTGTATGAAGGCGAGTACCTGCTGGGCACCTCGATTGCCCGTCCATTGATTGCCAAGCGACTGGTAGAGATTGCCAACGAAACCGGCGCCGATGCCATCTCTCACGGCGCCACCGGCAAAGGCAACGATCAGGTGCGTTTTGAGCTGGGCGCCTATGCGCTGAAACCGGGCATTCGCGTGATCGCCCCCTGGCGTGAGTGGGACCTCAACTCACGCGACAAGTTGCTGGCTTATTGCGAGCAACACGGTATCCAGGTGGAGAAGAAGCGCGGCACCAAGTCGCCTTACTCCATGGACGCCAACCTGCTGCATATTTCCTATGAAGGCGACATCCTGGAAAACCCCGGCGCCGAGCCGGAAGAAGACATGTGGTTGTGGTCGGTGTCACCGGAAACGGCGCCAGACACACCAACTTACATCGAACTGACCTACGAGAAGGGTGACATCGTTGCCATTGACGGCGAAAAAATGTCACCAGCCACAGTGCTGGCCCATCTGAACACAGTCGGCGGCGCCAATGGCATTGGCCGCGCGGACATCGTGGAAAACCGTTATGTCGGCATGAAGTCGCGTGGCTGCTATGAAACCCCCGGCGGCACCATCATGCTGAAGGGTCACCGTGCCATTGAATCGGTCACGCTTGACCGTGAACTGGCGCACCTGAAGGATGAGCTGATGCCGAAGTACGCGACGCTGGTCTACAACGGCTACTGGTTCTCGCCAGAGCGACAGGCACTGCAGGCGTTGATTGATTACTCCCAGCAGTACGTTAACGGTACGGTCCGGCTCAAGCTGTACAAAGGCGGTGTCGCTGTTGTTGGCCGCGAATCAGCCGATTCCCTGTTCGATGCCAGTATTGCGACGTTTGAAGACGACGCCGGTGCCTACGATCAGGCAGACGCAGGCGGCTTCATCAAGCTGAATGCGTTGCGTTTGCGCATCGCCGCCAACAAGGGTCGCAAGATCTGACGTGTTGCCAGGTGGCAACACCTGGCAATTGTGTCACCGGGAAAAGGCAGGGGCGCAGATGGAACACCAGATGATGAACATGTTCGCAGTGCCCCTTTACCGCGGGGCACTGGGCAGAGACTTCACGGCTGAGGAAATGCAATTCTTCAAAGCCGAGCTCAGCGAGCCGGTGCAGGCGATTTCCAATTATGCCTCGGCCAACAAGAAGGTACTGGATGCCGCGGCAATGAAATCCATTCGCGCGGCACTGCAGGCTCATCTGGAGCAGTATTTCAAAATCACCTTCAACACCAGCAACAATGTGTCACTGCAGATAACCCAGTCCTGGCTGACGCGTTCCCAAAAAGGTGATGCACACCACACCCATACCCATCCCAACAGTGTTGTCAGTGGCGTGCTATATATCAATCTGGCACCCACCGATGGCATTAATTTTTATCGTAACGATGATAACGTCTGGTACGAACTGCTTCGCCAGCAGGACACTTACTACAATGCGTCGCGTTATTTTGTGCAGACAGGTATGGGTGACATCATCCTGTTTCCGTCCAATGTCCGCCACGGCGTCAGTGAGGTGACAGAGCAGGTCGACCGTGTCAGCCTGTCGTTCAACACCTTTTTCTCCGGTGAAATCGGGCGCGAAGAATTTTCCAATCAGCTGAATATTCGGCTGACTTAACTGGCTTAGCAGAACCTCACGGTTCGCGAAGCGAGCTCAGGCGTTGTTCAGTCTTCTGCGTCAGCAATCCCACCGTTTTCATATTCAGCGTCAGTTGCCGGAACAGGTCATATCGCGGCTGTGGATGTCTGATCCGGTTTTGCCGCAAATGGCAGCGCAGTTCCCGATCATCCCAGTCAAATGCCTGCGCTAACCGGGTATAGATATTCATGGCATTGCTCAGGCCCAACAGGTGGTCGACAACAAAGTCGCTGCGCGCCTGCAGTTCATCGGCGTTGAGTGTGGCCAGATGTTGGCTCAGTATTTCGGTACCGAATTTGACGTGCCGTGCTTCATCAGCGTTAATAAAATCAATGGCATAAGCCAGTACCGGCACCAGCGTGGCGCGACGGATTTCCTGCAGGCGCGCCAGTGCCAGGCTTTCCAACAGTATCTGACAGGCAATGAATTTGTAGTCCCAGCGCGAGTCATTGGCCATGGTTTCGATAAGGTTGGCCACCGCCTCGCTGGGTGGGTGGACCTCGCCCGTGCTTTCCAGCAGGTAACGCGAAAAGAATTCCACATGTCGGGCCTCGTCAGAGACCTGAGAGCTGGCAAACAGTTTGCCCTCAACCGTCGGCATACTCGACACCAATTGTGATGACACCAGCAACGCTCCCTGTTCGCCGTGCAGGATGTCACTGATCTCCAGTGCGTGGCGGTGCCAGCTGCACGCGTTCTTTTTATCCCGGGGCAGGGCATCAAACGGGGCAAAGCCGGCCAGCGGTTCAAACTGGTGGCGACTAGGTGGCAGACGTCTGTCCGTCAGGGTTTCCCACGGCGCCTCACTGGTTTTCCAGACGCGGTTTTTGGCCAGTTCATAAAGACTGTGAACGCGAGTTCTGGTGGCGGCATAGTCCCAGTTGATATGTCCGTGCAGTTGCGTAATAAAACCGCTGGCGGTTGGTGTGTTCATGACATCGTTCCCTGATGATTGCGGTATGTCCTACTTGCCGGTGCTGCTCCCTGTCTGTCGATGAAGGCTTCGCCCAGCAACGTGTTGTGCTTTTTACAGCAAAAATAGCTTTTTTGCGTGGGTATTTTGCTCATTACCGGGACTTTTTGTCGGAGTTGTGCGCTGGCTCACAGATTCGTTTTTGTGCGTTTGATTGCCAAAACGAAGGCGTTCAAATCCGCTAAATACATACCGGACGTTTCAAAAACTCAAGGGTGGTGTTGCCATGGATGGCACTTTGCTGGACCTTCTGGAAAACAGGGCGGTTATAGATGCGAATAGACCGGTGTATTCCTTTCTGGATCGAAATTCAAAAATCATTTCAACCCTGAGTTTCCGGGATGTGTATGAGCAAGCAATCATGTTTGCTGCTGTGCTGCAAAGTAAGCAATGCGCGGGTAGACCTGTTCTGTTGTATTGCCCGCATGGGCCGACGTTCATTGTTGCCTTTTTTGCCTGCATAGCTGCTGGCGCATGGCCGGTGCCCATTACACGGGCCCGTAATGGACTGGACAGACTGATCAGTGCCTGTAACGCGTTCGCTGTCGTTACCACTTCCCGCCGTGCGGGTATATTGCCAGAGGCGATGACAAGCAGCGGGGTCCAGGTACTGTTGGTTGATGAAATCCGCAGTCGCGGTGAAATATATAAGAGGCCGACGTTTTCGGGTAGCGATACCGCATTTATTCAGTATACCTCCGGCTCTACTTCGTCACCCAAAGGGATTGTCATCAGCCACGACAATGTCATGCACAATGCGGCCCAGATTCAAAAAGCGTTTACATGCAACGAGAATGATATTGGTGTGTCCTGGCTGCCGTTTCATCATGATATGGGACTAATCGGACATGTGATAGAACCTCTGTATGCAGGGTTGCATAACTACTTTATCAGTCCTGTCGATTTTTTGGCCAATCCGGTCAGGTGGTTGCGTGCAATGTCGCAGTTTGGCGGGACCCTTAGTGGCGGTCCTGACTTCGCATTTGAATTGGCGGCAGCCAGAATAAGCGAGCACGAACTGGCCGATCTGTCGCTGAAGAAATGGCGTCTGGCGTACTGTGGTGCTGAAAAAATAAGGCCCGAATCGCTCAGAAAATTTGCACAAAAATTTTCAACAATCGCTTTCGAACCTGCATCGTTTTTTCCCTGTTATGGACTTGCTGAATCGACCCTGTTCGTCAGTGGTCAACACGGCATCTCGATACAATCTCCGGTTCAGGCTGAAAATATCAGTGCCAGCGTGTGTCTGGGGAGACCAGAGCCAGATACCTCAATCATTATCGTCAATCGAAACACCGGTCGGAAAGTAGCCGAAGGAGAGATCGGTGAAGTCTGTATTAGCTCTCCTTCTGTGGCTTCCTCGTACTATGGGGATTCAGTTGCCAGCAGAAAGACCTTTAATCGTATCAGAGAGTACGGGAAATACTATTGCAGAACTGGCGATCGTGGGTTCATTCGGAACAGGAAGCTGTTCCTGCTGGGCAGGTACAAGACCGTCATCAAACGACGAGGGCGCAGTATTCATGCAGAAGATATAGAGGCCGAAATGAAGCGTGAACTTAGTGCTCAGATAATTTCACGATGTGTTGCATTCGAGACGAATGAACCCGACAGCGGGGGCCTTGTTGTTATCCTGGAAAGAGCAAAGAAAAGCACAACGAAAGGCGAATGTGAAAATTCACTCTCCGACCAGAAACTGGCGTCTCGCGCTACCGCCGTTGTGGTTGCCGCGATTGATGTCGTGCCCGATGATGTTTGTGTATTGCCTGCAAACACATTGCCGCTGACCAGTAGCGGCAAAATTAGAAGGCATCTGTGTCCGGATATATATCTGACACGAGTGAAGCAGGTAAGGAGGAAAAGATGAAGGAATACGATAATGACGTATGGCAAAAAGTGTCTTTTGAAATTTCGAAAGCAAAGGGGATTACCGGGGATACATCTCTACTGTCAGTCCAACAACCTCTGGCAGAATTAGGGTTGGATTCGCTGAAACTGGTGGAGATTGTGTATCAGCTGGAAAGCTTCTACCAATTGGATGTAGATGAAGAACGTCTTTCTGAGTTGGAGAAAGTTGGCGACCTGATCGCTCTTTTTTCCACAGAGTTGTCCATTCCAATGGAAGCGTTGGGAACGGCGCGTGACTGTGAGAACGTAGACTGTCAGGAAAATTAGTTACATGCCTACGTTTGACGAAAGAGTCCAAAGCGCAACTGAAAAAGCCAACAGTAAGCAGACCTTGCTATTGTTGCGTGAAATTCTTGAGGAAGTAATGGCATCGAGTAGTGAGTACTTTGTCATTGACGTTATGCGCAAGCATTCAACTACGGATATTGGTGTCTGGGTGGTGCGTTCGGAGGCTGGGTTGACACTGGCAGTGCGTGACTGTTCAAGCGACGGAGCCCGACTTCAATGCGAGTTACTATTGTCATTAATAGAGACACTCACTGACGCTCAGCTTCACATGTCATTTTTTGAGCGCGCCGAAGTGAAAGTCAGCTCAATTTTGA
Organism: Pseudohongiella acticola; assembly: GCF_001758195.1. NCBI lineage: Bacteria > Pseudomonadati > Pseudomonadota > Gammaproteobacteria > Pseudomonadales > Pseudohongiellaceae > Pseudohongiella > Pseudohongiella acticola. Next base: position 439,144 of record NZ_MASR01000001.1, on the reverse strand, counting down.
GGTCTTGCATGAAATCCGGGCTCAGGGATAACCATAAACGCACAATTTTTTCGATGCTGTCCTGGGCAAAGTTGTACTTTCAACAGCAGGGCAGGTATGGCGAATTCATGAACACTCAGCGTACAGTGATGGCCTGTCTTTTACATGAGCCAGAGTCTCGAGTCAGATCGATTTGGCGTGAATACACATTCTGGTATCACTTAAATTATGCGCGACGCCTGATACATCTGGAGAACAGACACGAGAGCAGCCGTTATCTAGAGCGTTTTTATTGGCCAGACAAGGCCGATTACCAGCAAGCGATACAGAATAATGCTGGTTCGCGTGTCCTCGTGACTATTCATATGGGAGATTTTTTTGGTGGATTTCGGGCACTGTCATCAGTCTCTGATGCAGGGCGGGCTGCGATTTCATTGCGACGCGAGCCAGGCTCCGATCATGGCATGCAGAACTTCTCCGCCGATCGCGTTGCTCATCAGGTAATTTATCATCATCAAAATACGTCGACCACAATTGTCAGTGCATTGCGGCGAGGGCGTCATACCCTGGCGACTCTATTTGATTTGAAGGAAGACTTTGGCAGTACAGTGACGGTCAATTTCTTCGGGCGTCGCTCAAAGTTTGTCAAGGGGCCGGCACTATTGGCGATACTTGGTCGGAGTCCAATCTATCCCTTCGTTTGTTATGAGCACCATGGTCGAAACTGCATTGAAATGGCACCGGTAATCGATGCCAGTGTTTGGCCAGACGAAGACCTGCAACAGGCAACGGAGCGAATAACCCAGGCACTGGTGGCACTGGCAGAGAACTGGATCAGTAGATGGCCGGCGCAATGGAAATATCTCAGCAATTTACCCGCATACTTTGAGGCCGCTTGTTGATATGAATGAAAAGTTATTCCGTACTGAAATTCTGTACGCACAGCAAGGTGCCCAGTTTGGTGAAGCTATTTTCTATCAACCATTAACGGTTCGTTTAATGGTTTCGTTTCTTCTGTTGGTATTTGTCGGTTTTCTGGCCTTTATATGTACTGCTGAAATAAAGCAGACACAGCAGGTTCGTGGTGTTCTGACTGCGAATGGCGGCGAGGTCAAGGTATATGGCGGGAAATCCGGAATAGTGACAGACGTTGCTGTCAAAGACGGTGACATCGTGAGCGCTGGAGATATTCTGGCTACACTGGCCGGTACGCATCACGACCAATATGGTCAGCGAATGCCGGACCAGGCATTGCAGCAAACAGAAACTCAGCTGAATCAATTGAAGCATCGAAAAGTTGTCTTGACAGAAAGGTTTGATGCGCAGCTGCAGAAAATTCGCATCCAACTTCTTGGCATGCAAAATACGCTGAACCTGCTTAAAGAAGAGCAGGGTATTCGACAGCTCCGCGTTCAGCTTTCCGAACAGGATTTTCAGGCAAGCGATAAACTCCACCGGGCCAGTACTATCTCAGAACGTACCTTCCGCCAGTCTGCGTCAACACTCTATCAGTTGCAGCAGCAGGTAAAAGCGGGTGATCTGGCTATTGAACAGCATCGCCAGGCTATGGCTGAAGCGGAACAGCAACTGTTGATAATACCGCTACTTGCTCAGGAGGAACATCTTGTATTGGATAACGCGATATCGAAGTTGCGGGCTCGTCAACATGAGCTACATTTCCAGCGCAGTTTCACTATTACCGCCACACGAGATGGCATTGTCAGCAATTTCGTGTTGCGAGAGGGGGATGTAGTTGATCCCGGTGAACCGCTGGTGACATTGCTTGACCCTGACACAAAGCTCGAGGCCTTGCTCTATTTACCGTCTAGAGCTCTTGCTAATGTCGGCAAAGAAACACCTGTAATGATCTCCTATGATGCGTATCCCTACCAGACTTATGGCAGCTTCTCGGCACAAATCACCAGTGTTGCAGATTCAGTCATGGACCCACGAGAGTTTCTGTTTCCTGTGGATGTTCGTGAACCGGTTTACCTGGTTAAGGCACATATTGCAGACCAGGGGCCTTCGTCAGAATCAACACAGCGTTTCAGGCCTGGCCTGCAGTTCTCCGCTGATATAGTGACAGGCGAACAGACTGTGTGGGAAAAACTCACGTCTCCACTACGCGGGGTCACGAGAAGGTTATGATCAGGCAATTGTTTGATAGGGGCAGAACCCTCCCAGTGGTACTGCAAGCTGAGCGAACAGAGTGCGGGTTGGCGTGTGTCGCGATGATAGCCTCTTACTTTGGCTACCGAACGGATCTAAATAGTCTGCGTCGAGATTTTACGGTGTCGAGTCGGGGAGCTAACCTTTCAGAGATCATGAGTATTGCGCGTCGGTTGCAGCTCGACCCGAGGCCACTGAAACTGGAGCTCAACGATCTGCGCCATTTACAGTTACCAGCGATATTGCACTGGGACATGACGCATTTTGTGGTTCTCAAACGTGTCACTCGTAAAGGCCTGGATATCCATGATCCTGCGGTTGGAGTACGCCGCTATACATTGGCGGAAACGAGCCGTCATTTCACGGGCATTGCTCTGGAAATGGTTCCCGGTCTTGAGTTCGCTGCCAGAACGCATACGCTGCGGTCGCGATTAACTGATCTTTTTCGGACGTATCCCGGCTTTTATCGGACCATTGGGCAGTTGCTGATGTTGTCATTGTTTCTACAATTGGCGTCCATTGGTAGTGCTTTCTATATGCAACTGGTTATCGATGAAGGTGTAGCAAAGCAGGACCGGGATATCATAGCAGTTCTGGCTACCGGATTTTTTATGCTTGCCTTATGTAGTGTTGCCATGACGTTTGCACGTTCAACAGCGCAATTGTATTTTTCTAACCAGCTAGGCTTTCAAATGGCTGGCAACGTTTTTCAGCATTTGCTGAGTTTGCCAGTGGACTTTTTTGGCAGACGCCATGTCGGTGACCTGGTGTCCCGATTTGGTTCGGTTCGGGAAATTCGTCGCATCATCACCGAAGACCTGATAACAGTTGTGCTGGATGGTGTGTTCGCGCTGATTACCCTTGCCGTTATGCTCTATTTTAGCGCAATGCTGGCACTGGTGGTATTAGTGTTTGTTGGTGTGGTTACGGTGCTAAAACTGGTCCTTGTTCCGAAGATTCAAGCGATGCAGGAACAGATTATTGTGGCGGAAGCAAAAACCAGCACTAGCCTGATGGAAAATATGCGCACAATTGAAATCATAAAATTTTATTGTCGTGAACTGCAACGAATGACCCTTTGGCGTAATGCATATGCAGAACAGATTAACGCTCAGGTTGCGTTAACTCGGTTTACCATCGGCCTGGACGCCGTTTATGGCTTGCTGTTTGCGCTGGAAAATATTCTGGTAATCTATCTCGCTGCGCGACTGGTGCTCGGTGGTGAGATTACACTCGGGTTTCTGACCGCCTTTATCGCATTGAAGGGAAATTTTTCAGCCTCTATCCGTTCCTTTGTAGAAAAGCTGGTACAGATCCGCCTGGTAAGGCTGCAGCTGGAACGAGTCTCGGATATTACCTGCACTGAGAAAGAAATTGACACCTTGCAGTTGCCGGTTGTGCGTCGGCCACTGGATGGAGAGTTGCGTTTGTGCGGCGTCAGTTATGCCTATCCCGGGACCGAAGAATTCGTGTTTAGCGATTTGTCTGTCGCTATTCGGCCTGGCGAGCTTATTGCAATCGCTGGCCCGTCCGGTTGTGGCAAATCGACTTTAATGAAACTCATGGCCGGATTGCTGCCAGCGAACGCGGGCACGATCAGTGTCGATGGTACTGATATTCGGCAACTGGGTTTGCGCCAGTTCCGTGATAGCTGTGCTGGTGTACTACAGGGCGATCAGCTTCTCTCGGGTTCCATAGCCGATAATATAACGTTGTTTGCTGAACGTGTTGACCAGGACCGGTTGGCACGTGTGGCCGACATGGCAGACATATCTGATCTGATCAGCCGACTGCCCATGGGGTACAACAGCCTGATTGGCGACATGGGCTCCATGATGTCTGCCGGTCAGTGCCAGCGCATTTTGTTGGCCAGAGCATTCTACAAACAGGCGCCGTTTGTTTTTCTCGACGAAGCCACGGCCAATCTGGATGCTGACACCGAGGCCAGGATACTGCAGCAGTTGCGAAAGCTTGATGCCACCATCGTCTTTGTCACGCATCGCCCGGCCCCGCTGGAGATTGCTGATCGTATAATCCGTCTTGGTTAAAGTCGTGGTATGGTTGTTGCTATTACTACGACTGTACCTGTAAGAGAGCCTGAAAACGTGAAAAAAATTAATGAAAAACTGACCATCCGGCCAGCAGAAATCGATGACGTGCCCGTTATTCTGGGTTTTGTGCGTGAACTGGCCATCTACGAAAAGCTGCTACACGAAGTTGTGGCGACCGAGGCGCTGTTCAGTGAGTATCTGTTTGGCAAACACCCGGTGGCAGAAGTGATTATCGCCGAATGGGAACAGAAGGCGGTGGGCTTTGCGTTGTTTTTCCACAATTTCTCAACCTTTCTCGGTCGCCCCGGTATCTACCTGGAAGATCTGTATGTGCAGGAGGACATGCGCGGCAAAGGCATCGGCAAGGCACTGTTGAGCCATCTCGCCGGGATCACCCGGGACCGGCAATGTGGTCGGCTGGAATGGTCAGTGCTGGACTGGAATACACCGGCAATTGACTTCTATCGTTCCATTGGCGCCGAGCCCATGGATGAGTGGACGGTGCAACGCCTGACCGGGGACGCGCTGGCCTCACTGGCAGCGTTTGCCGAATCGACGGAGGGCCAGGCAACTTGATGGTATCTTGACATCGAGTGGGCTAGGATACACGTTGCACTTTTGGATTGTCCGTGACAGTGGTCCGGGCAACCTGACACCCATAAAAACGCAAAAAATCGGAGCACCAAGATGCAAAGCAATCGCAAAACAACAAGGTCATTGATTCTCGCAGGTCTGCTGAGTGTCGGCGTAGCCGGTCTGGCAGCATTGGCACCATCTGACGTGTCGGCGCAGGGCGCTGCCATGGAGATGCCCGAGTTTACTATCTATCACCTGGAAGGCCGCCGCTCAGAGCGTCTGGTCTGGTTGATGGAAGAGCTGGGACTGCCTTACACGCTGGCGTTTGAGCGCGGTAACCTGATGAGTTCAATGGCAGCGATTCGTGCCATCAACCCGGGCATGCCGGTAGCGCCCACAGTAACCTATGGTGACCAGGTTCTGGTTGAGTCAGGTGCCATCATGGAGATGATTCTGGCCCGCCATGGCAACGGCCAGCTTGTGCCGCCGCTGGACTCCCCGGATTTTGCCACCCACCTGTTGTGGATGCATTACTCCGAAGGCTCGCTGGCGTCACGTGCCATCGCGGATTACCGGGTCTGGCAGATACAGCCACCCACACAGCGCTCACCGCTGGTTGACTCGCAACAGGTGGTTCAGTACGCCGAGAGTTTCCTGGAAGGGAAACCCTGGTTTGGCGGTGATGATTTTTCAGCGGCTGATATCATGATGCTGTTTCCGATCAACTTTGCCTTCCAGCTGAACATTGTCGATTCCGAACTGTTCCCGCAGATTAATGCCTGGATGGAAAAGGTTCAGGCGCGCCCCGCGTATCAGCGCATGCTGGCAAAAGCACGGCCCGATGGCATGGTGGGTTCATTGCCAGCACTGCCTGCACACGCACCGTCAGGTCCGCGCAACTAATGGTGCTAATGCTGGGTTAATCGACAGGCGTTTTCTGTCGGAACTCGCATAAATCGTAGATCACGCAAGCTGCGCAACGCGGCTTGCGTGCAATACAGATATAACGCCCGTGAAGTATCAGCCAATGATGTGCATTCAGCAGGTATTCTGCAGGCACCAGGCGCATCAGTCGTTTTTCCACTTCCAGTACGTTTTTGCCGGGGGCAATGCCGGTGCGGTTGGATACCCTGAAGATATGGGTATCAACTGCCATGGCTGCCTGTCCGAATGCGGTATTGAGTACGACATTGGCGGTCTTGCGGCCGACGCCAGGCAAGGCCTCCAGCGCCTCACGCGTATTGGGTACCACTGAGTCATGTTGTTCCACCAGCGCAGCGCAGGTTTTGATGACATTCTCGGCTTTGGTATTGAACAGGCCAATGGTTTTTATGTAAGACTTAAGACCGTCCACGCCCAGAGCCAGCATCGCCTCTGGCGTATTGGCAACCGGATACAGTTTTCGTGTGGCTTTATTGACGCCGACGTCCGTGGCCTGTGCTGACAGAATGACGGCGATCAACAGCTCGAAGGTAGAATTGTATTCCAGCTCAGTTGTGGGATTGGGGTTTTCCGCCTGCAGGCGCTGAAATATCTGCTGCCGTTTGAGTTTGTTCATGAGATGCGGCCAGTCACTCGTACCCGTATGTCGGGATCAACTTCTGTCTGTTCTGAAGGTTTTGACGGTTCTAATAAAGTGCCATGGCGCCTGCCAAAATACTGGAAAGTGGCTAGAATCACGCCTGATGCCAGAAAAGCGAAAGGCAGCCATAGGCTTAACAGCTCGGTGAGCATTGTCACAGTCACACTCCTTCCTGCGGTTGGTGGCGTTTGCGATCATGCCTGATCAGTTGGTCAAGTGTGGGCGTGACAGCATTGGCGGCCAGAACGGTGGCAGCGATGGCCACAGAATAGGGCAGCCAGATCGTCAGGGCGGTGCTCATTAGTCCAATCAAAGCGCCGTACACCAGTTTGCCACGCCGTGTGCCCGGTGAGGTGACCGGTTCGGTCGCGATAAAAAACACAAGGAGCAGTGCAAGGTAACTGTTCAACGCCGGGGTAAACACATAAAACACGAGGCCGGTTGTCAGCAGCACGGCCAGAGGAATATGCCAGCTGATGATACGGCGTCCCAACAGCAACAGTCCGCCTGCCATGATTGCCAGTGACAGCGACACCGTTGCCAGTGACTGATTGCCTGCCAGGGTCATTGCTGCCGGTGACGTCAGGTGCATCGGAAATAGCGCCAGCAGTCCCAGATAGCCGACCAACACCGGATTAAAAATGTTCTGGCCGAGACCGCCAAACATGTGTTTGCCGACAATGACGGCAAAGCCGGTGCCAGTGACTGCCAGCCACCAGGGCGTTGCTGCCGGCAGTACCAGCAGCAATAACACCGCAGTGATCAGAACGCTGCCATCCAGTCGCGCAAGACTGACAGGGCGGCCACGTAAACGCAGCACCAGTGTTTCCAGCAGTATGGCAACAAGGCAACTGGCGAGCAGCATCAATAACCAGGCGTGACCGGCAAACCATGCTCTGACAGCAATCGCTGGCAACAATGCGATCAGCACAGTCAGCATGATGCCGGGTGTGGTCACCCGGCGCTTGGGCAAAGACGGTAAAGACGGTGTATTGGCTGCGTTTGTCATGAATCGGTTTTCCGCGACGTAGCATCAGGCGAGCTGGCATCCTGCGAATTGTTATTGTCTGCTGCAGCGCTTTGCTGGTTGCTGTTTTCCTGTTGCAGTGCGGCCTTGCGGGCCCGTGTGCGCGCTACTGCGGCGGCAATGTCTGCCTGAATCTGGGCCGGTGTTTTGGCGGCTACTGGCGTTGCGTCGGCATTGTCATCGACTCGAGTGTCCGATACCTGTCTTGAGATTGATTCACCTGCCGCCAGGGCTTCTGTTTTGGCCTGCAACTTCTGCAGTTTGCGCTCCTGCTGTGCGATGGCATCGCGCTGGCCGCGCGCCTGATGGCGTTCGAAGCGGGTCTGCCAGTGCGCGGCTTCCGCATCTGATTGTTCCAGGTCGTGCAGGGCGAGTTTTTCTTCGCGGAAATAGGCCAGTAGCGGCAGCCGGCTCGGGCACACAGACTCGCAGGCACCACACTCAGTGCATTGCAGTAAATCAAATTGCAGCGCCTGTTCATGTTGCAGAAACCGGCTGAAGGTATAGAGCTGCTGTGGCTGTAACTGTTCGGGGCAGACATCGCTGCAGTAATCGCAACGAATGCAGTCATGGATATGCGCTGTCATGCCGGCCTCCCAGTGACACCTGACTGCTCGGATACGTTGCCCAGGTTGACGGCAGGCAGCATGTCAATGCAATCGACCGGGCAGGGGTCCACGCACAGGTCACAGCCGGTACAGTCACGTGCAATGACTGTGTGCATGCGTTTGGGAGCGCCCAGGATGGCATCGACCGGACACGCCTGTATGCATTTGGTACAGCCAATGCACTCGGCCTCACGGATGAACGCAATCTTGCGCGCGGATTCAACGCCGTGGCGTGGGTCCAGTGGCACCTCCGGACGTTCAAGCAACGTTGCCAGCCGGTAGATGGTTTGCGCGCCGCCGGGTGGGCAGCGGTTGATGGCGACGCCGGTGGCCATGGCTTCTGCGTAGGGCCGGCAACCCGGGAAACCGCACTGACCACACTGTGTCTGCGGCAGCAGGGCATTGATACGTTCCACCTGTTCCTGTTGAAGACCTGATGCCTCGGGCGTATTAGAGAGATGTTTACGCAGCATCAGGCAAAGCAGCGCAAGTACTGCAACACTGGCCGCAACAATGAGCAGAGCAGTCAGAATCATGACAGTGCCCTCAGTGGGGCAAGCAATGCCAGTGCAAACACGCCGATCATCACCAGTTCCAGAGGCAGGCCGCGCCAGGCCAGCGGTGCGTCGACAACGCTGAGCCGCGCGCGAAGACCGGCATAGGTGAGCATCAATACAGCGATGCCGGCGCAGGCCAGCACAGACCACAGCAATACGGCCAGGAACGCCTCACTGGTTGCGGGGCCTGATTGAGCCAGTATCAGCAGCGTGGTCAGTAGCGTCACTTCCAGCGCAGCAACGGGCAGCAGCCAACGCAGACGCTGTGAAGTCAGGGTATGACGGCGGTGCAGCCAGGCTGACAGTGGCAGCAGTAAAAGGCCGGCGCCGCCGGCGTTGAGTATCAGAATCAGCCAGGGAGCGGCAACAAACTCAGTCGTTAGCGACGCGACAGTCAGAACAGCGGCCGTGAACAGGGCCGTGGCAAACAACAGGGTGATCATGCAAAAGGTGAACAGGATCGCTATGCCGGGCGTTCTGGCAGCAGCGAACCACGAGGCAGGCCCCGTTATCCGGCTGAGACTCAGGCAGTTAATCAGTGCGATTGTTACCAGTACCACATAGAAATCTATCACGCGCAGGCCGTTCAAACCATGTTGCAGGGGAAGCACACAGTCTAGCACGGACAGTGCTTTTGCCCATAACGGCTCTGATCAAGTATCATCTGCACCCCGATAACCGACGAGGGTCATCTTTGACCTGCATTTAACCCGAGTGGCGCGGCAACATGAAAAAATGGCAGTGTATTGTGTGTGGACTGATTTATGACGAAGCGGAAGGTTGGCCCGACGATGGCATCGCGCCAGGCACGACCTGGGAGGATGTGCCAGAGGACTGGATGTGCCCGGAATGTGGCGTCGGCAAAGAAGATTTCGAAATGATTGAGCTGCCCTGAGCAAATAAACAGCCCTGAGCAAAAAAACAGCCCCGGCTTTTATAAAAGGAAACAACCCCGTGTCAAAACGTAGAATTCTGGTCACCAGCGCCTTGCCTTATGCCAATGGCCCCATCCATCTCGGCCACGTGCTCGAAGCCGTGCAGACCGACATCTGGGTGCGATTCCAGAAAATGCGCGGCGAAGACTGTGTTTATGTCTGCGCCGATGACGCGCACGGCACGGCGATTATGTTGCGGGCAGAAAATGAGGGCATCACCCCAGAGCAGCTGATTGACCGGGTCCGTGCCGAACACCGGGCCGATTATGACGGTTTCCTGATCGGCTTTGATAACTATCATTCGACGCATTCGCCAGAAAATCGACAATACTCCGAGTCCATCTATAAGGCTCTGCGGGCCAACGACCGGATAGCAGCTCGCACCATCAAGCAGCTGTTTGATCCCGAAAAAGAACTGTTTCTGGCGGATCGTTTTGTCAAAGGCACGTGTCCCAAGTGCCGAACGCAGGACCAGTATGGCGATAACTGTGAAGCCTGTGGTGCCACTTATGTACCGGCTGAACTGGTTGACCCGTACTCCACGCTGTCGGGTGCGACACCGGTAGAGCGTGAGTCGGAGCACTATTTTTTCCGCTTGCCGGAATTCACCGACATGCTCAAGACCTGGACGCGCAGCGGTGCGCTGCAGGCACAGGTGGCTAACAAGCTCAGCGAATGGCTGGATTCAGGCCTGCAGGAATGGGATATCAGCCGTGATGCGCCGTATTTCGGATTCGAGATTCCGGACGCGCCAGGCAAGTACTTTTATGTCTGGCTGGACGCGCCCATTGGCTACATGGCCAGTTTCCAGAACCTCTGCGATCGCAGTGACTACAAGTTTGACGATTACTGGAAGCCGGGCAGCGACACTGAGCTGTATCACTTTATTGGCAAGGATATTATCAATTTTCATGCCTTGTTCTGGCCAGCGATGCTCAGCGACGCAGGTTACCGCACACCTTCGGCTGTGTTCGCTCATGGTTTCATGACCGTCAATGGCAAAAAAATGTCGAAATCGCGCGGTACCTTCATTAATGCCGGCACCTATCTGGAACACCTGAACCCGGAGTACCTGCGTTATTTCCTGGCGTCGCGCCTGGGCGCGGGTGTGGACGACCTTGATTTGAGCTTTGAAGAATTCAGTCAGAAGGTTAATGCTGATCTAGTGGGCAAGGTGGTGAACATCGCCAGCCGTTGCGCCGGCTTTATTGTGCGTGGGTTTGATGGCCAGCTGGCAGCGCAACCCTCCAACCCGGCTTTGCTGGCCGAATGTCAGGCGGCTGCCAGTGACATCGCCAGTGCCTTCGAACAGCGCGAATACAGCAAGGCCGTACGGCAGATCATGGCGCTGGCCGACAAAGGCAATCAGTACATCGCCGAGCAGCAACCGTGGACGTTGGCCAAACAGAATCCTCAGGATCCCGCAGTGCAGGCAATCTGCAGCACCGGCATCAATATATTCCGTCTGTTGATGATATTCCTGAAGCCAGTGTTACCGGCGATGGCAATAAAAGCAGAAAATTTCCTCAATGTTGATGCCCTGGGCTGGTCAGACGTTGACAGCCTGCTACTGGGCCACAACATCAATGCGTTTGCGCCGATGATGACGCGTGTTGAACCGGCCAGTGTTGAAGCGCTGCTGTCAGCGAGCCAGGCCGAAGCCAGTCAGGCTGCGGGCAGCTCTGCAACGAAAGGCAGCCCTGAGCCGATTAACAGCCCTGAGCTCATAGAGAGCCCTGTCAGCAAAGACCCCATCGCCGACGAAATCGAATTCCCCGACTTCATCAAAGTTGACCTGCGCGTTGCGCTGATCGCCGATGCCGCTTATGTGGAAGGTGCCGACAAACTCCTGCAACTCACCCTGGACCTTGGGTTGGGAGCGGATGGTGAGCCGTTCCAGCTTAATGTGTTCTCTGGTATCCGCTCAGCCTACAAGCCGGACGACCTAAAAGGCCGACTGACGGTGGTGGTTGCCAATCTAAAACCGCGCAAAATGAAGTTTGGTCTGTCACAGGGCATGGTGCTGGCTGCAGGTCCGGGCGGCTCGGATATCTGGCTGCTCAGCCCCGACCAGGGTGCACAGCCGGGCATGCGCATTTTATAAAAGCATTTGACGGCGGAGCAATTATTCAGGTCTACTCGGTCTCTTGTCCGATAGAAATAATATCAAACTATAAGGGGGCACTTGATGGTTGCAGCAGGCTCTGCCGTAATCGCGCGGCAGTACTTATTGTCTGCTGTGCTGGCGTTTACTTGGCTGCTGACGTTCAGCAGTGCAGCCAGTGCACAGATCACTGAAGAAATCCGTGAGATCGAAAGCTCCATTGTCAAAATTTACACGACCTCTGCTGCGCCTGACTATTTCACTCCCTGGCGCCTGATGACGCCGGGGCAAAGCAGTGGCTCGGGGGCGGTGATTGACGGCAATCGCATTCTGACCAATGCCCATGTTGTCGCCAACGCCAGTTATGTGCAGGTGCAAAAGCACAATGACCCGGAGCGTTATCTGGCACGGGTTGGTTTTGTTTCCCATGCCTCTGACCTGGCCCTGCTTGAGGTTGAGGATGAGGCTTTCTTCAATGACACACCTGCGCTTGCCATTGGCGACCTGCCTGAACCCAATACTGAGGTGTTTGTGTTTGGTTACCCCGTCGGGGGCCGCACCCTGAGCGTCACCAAAGGCATATTGTCACGCGTCGAACAGCAGGTGTATGCACATTCAGGTGAATACCTGCTGGCCGGTCAGATAGATGCCGCCATCAATCCCGGTAACAGTGGGGGTCCGGTCATAGTCGATGGCAAGATTGCCGGTGTTGTTATGCAGTCTGCTGCGGGCGGCCGCACAGAATCGTTGGGTTATTTTGTGCCGCCGGATATTCTCCGTCACATGCTGACGGATGCCAGCGACGGCAGTTACGATGGTTTTCCCGATCTCGGCTTTCGTACGCAGGACCTGGAAAGTCCGGCAGCCAAAGCAGCCTATGGCCTGCGTGAAGATCAAAGCGGCGTTCTGGTGATAAAAGTGTTCAGTAATTCGCCGGCCGACGGTGTGTTGCAGGAAAATGATGTGGTGCTGAGTATCGATGGTGTTGCCATTGCCGGTGACAGCACCATCAGCCTGAGCCGAACCCTGCAAACCAACTACAAACACGCGATTGATCTGAAGCAGATCGGGGATGAGGTGGAGTTGACACTGTCCCGCCACGGTAAAGAACGTACGGTAACCCTGACGGCGCGCCGTCGCCAGGAAAACTACAGCCTGGTTCGGGGTGAGGAGTTTGATGCCATACCCGAGTATTACATTTATGGCGGCATTCTGTTTGTGCCCCTGAACATGAATCTGATCAAGCGTTGGGGCTCCGACTGGACGCGCAGCGCCCCGGTCAATCTGCTGCACGCACGCAGTCAGTGGAGTTCACCGGAACGACGCGAGATGGTTGTTGCCCTGCAGGTGCTGGCCGCTGATGTCAATTCGGGCTACCACGATGTACGCAACTGGATTGTGGATTCTGTTAATGGTGAGCCGATACAGGACTTCTACGATTTTGTGCAACAGCTGCGCGGCAACGAGAGTGAATTTGTGGTTTTGCGCAGTGATTCCGGTTTTCAGCTGGTCATAGACCACCTGGAAGCAATTGCCAGCGAAGATGATATCCTGCAGCGCTACCGCATCCCGGCCAGCTATTCTGATGGTCTGTTTGAGGATGTGCAGTTGATGGCGCAATAGGGCCGGTGCCGCGGTGCCGATCACCTCTGATTCGCAGGCATCTAGTGATCTTGAGCGCGATCCATCGTATGATGCGCGCTTCAGTTTTAATGGTTTAAGCAGAACGCCAGGCAAGGTCAGACGGTTCGCCGCATTGACGACCGAACCTGGCAGGTGGAGACAGAACACGCAATGAGTATCAAGTCTGACAGATGGATTCGTGAAATGGCGCAAAAACACGGCATGATTGAGCCGTTTGAGCCAGGGCAGGTACGTTACATTGATGGCAACAAGGTGATCTCCTACGGCACCTCGAGCTACGGTTATGATGTTCGGTGCGCATCCGAGTTCAAGATCTTCACCAATGTTCACACCACCAGTGTGGTTGATCCCAAGAACTTTGATGAAAGCAGTTTTGTCAGTATCGATGAACCGTACTGCATCATTCCGCCCAACTCATTTGCGCTGGCCAGAACGGTGGAATACTTTCGCATTCCCAGTGATGTGCTGACTGTGTGTCTGGGCAAGTCCACCTATGCCCGCTGCGGCATCATCGTCAATGTAACGCCACTGGAACCGGAGTGGGAAGGTCATGTCACCCTGGAGTTCTCCAATACCACCACCTTGCCGGCCAAGATATATGCCAATGAAGGCGTGGCGCAGATGCTGTTCTATCAGTCTGATGAGCAGTGCGAGGTCACCTACAAGCAGCGTGGCGGCAAATACATGGGCCAGACCGGTGTGACCACGCCCAGAGTCTGATCGGTTCCACCATTACGTTGCCAACGATCACCGTCAATTATCAGATGAACACGCCAGCAGATTCGCAACGCTGGCGTCAACTAACCGTCCCGTCTCTCATCTTCTCGGTCAAATATTTGACCTTGCCGCGTCGCAAAATATTTATATAGCTGATTTTTATAGCTAAAAATAAGTGGCACAGACATTGCTTTCTCATACCTGATACCCGATTAATCATAATCAACAGGATCAGGCACTGATGGCGTTTTCCAGTCTACACTCAGTTCAGCAACTCTCCGATGCTCATCATGGTGATGAGGGCGCACCAGGTGCGAAGGCGCTTGAACTCGCGTTCAAGGCCTTTAATGAGATTTCCGGTGAACTGGCGCAGAGCTATCAGGTGTTGGAAAACCGGGTGCTTGATCTGACGCACGAACTGGAAGCAGCGAACGCACAACGACTGCAGGAATTGTCAGAGAAAGAGCGCATCGCCCGCCGGTTGCAGAACCTTCTGCAACTGCTGCCAGGCGGTGTACTGGTGCTCAATGGCAACGGTGTTGTGTCCGAATGCAACGCCGCGGCGCTGGCTTTGTTGGGCGAACCACTGACCGGTCTGCGATGGGTCAATATCATTCGTGACCGTTTTGCGCCGCGCAGTGATGACGGTCATGAAATCTCGTTGAGCAACGGCAAACGCGTCAGTTTATTGTCGAGGTCACTGGAGGAAGAACCCGGGCAGATCATCCTGATTACCGACCAGACCGAAACCCGGCGCCTGCAGCAACACCTGAGCCGACATCAACGTTTGCTGGAAATGGGCAAAATGGTGTCGTCACTTGCGCATCAAATCCGTACGCCGCTTTCTGCTGCGATGCTATACGCCGGTAACCTGGCAACGTCGCTGGGCGCTGAGCGGGGCTCAGATACGGACGCCAACTCGGGCGCCAATCTCGGCGTTAATCATAGTCGCAATCTCCGCACACACGAACGACTGATGTCGCGCCTTCACAATATGGAGCGTCAGGTTCGTGACATGCTTATTTTTGCACGTGGCGAAGCGGTTCTGGATGAAACCATGCCGGTACATCAGATTCTGGAGGAAGCGCGCGTTGCCGCAGACGTCATGCTGTGCCCGGATTCCCGCCAGGAAGCCCTGACTTGCGATTGGGTCAACGGTGTTGCCGATTGTCAATTGTCATGCAACAAGGAATCCCTGATCGGCGCCTTGCTCAATCTGCTGGAGAACGCTATCCAGAATGCGGGCAGCCAGGTTCAACTGAAAGTGTGCACTGATCATGAAACAGAGGCGGGCATGATTCGTCTGTACGTTCAGGACAATGGCCCGGGCATAGATCCAACTGTTATCGACCAGGTAACTGAGGCCTTCTATACCACGCGGGCCCAGGGCACCGGACTTGGACTGGCGGTGGCACAGGTCGTAGCGTCAGCCCACAACGGTCGTTTCTTTATCGAAAATATCGCGGACACCGGGTCCGACTCCAACATCACAGGCGTACGAGCGGGTTTTATTCTGCCCTGCGTTCATGAGAACAAGCGCACTTCAGCAACACGGAGCAGCAAATGAGCAAAGCGAGCATTCTGGTAGTAGAAGACAATTGGGAGCTGCGTGAAGCCCTGAGCGACACGCTTGAATATGCCGGATACGATGTCAAGACAGCTGAATCAGGAGAAGCCGCACTGCATCTGCTGACGCAATCGCGCGTGGATATGGTTGTCTCCGACATCAATATGGACGGCATGGACGGTCACGAGCTGCTACAGCAATTGCGCGCGCGCTTCCCGGTCATGCCAGTAGTGCTGATTACCGCATTTGGCAGCATTGGCAGTTCGGTTCGGGCCATGCGCGAAGGCGCAGTAGACTATCTGCTGAAGCCCTTCAAGCCAGAACAGTTGTTGGCAACCGTGGAAAAGTACCTGACCCAGAAAGTGGCGGCGCACTCGGATCCAATCGCGATCGAACCCTCCAGTCAGCAGATGCTGGGGCTGGCAAAAAAAGTGGCGCAATCCGATGCGACGGTCCTCATTTCTGGTGAAAGTGGTACCGGTAAAGAAGTACTGGCCCAGTATATTCACCAGCAGTCAAAACGTGCCAGTGGTCCTTTTATAGCGATTAATTGCGCTGCGATACCGGAAAACATGCTTGAAGCGACACTGTTTGGTCACGAAAAAGGCTCTTTTACCGGCGCGTATCAGAGTAGTCCGGGCAAATTCGAACAGGCCGATGGTGGCACCATTCTGCTTGATGAAATTTCGGAAATGGACATTGGTTTGCAGGCAAAAATTCTGCGCGTTTTACAGGAGCGTGAAGTTGAGAGGCTGGGCAGCCGCAAGACGCTTCAGCTTGATGTGCGTGTTATCGCCACTACCAACCGGGATCTGCGTGCCTGTGTGCGCGATGGTCGCTTCCGTGAAGATCTGTTCTATCGCCTGAGTGTTTTCCCGCTGGCCTGGCAGCCACTTCGGCACCGACGTCAGGACATTGTGCCCCTGGCTGAGCGCTTGCTGCAGCAACACGCTGCGCGCATGGGCCGCGGCGTGACAACACTGGGAGAGCAAGCCAGGCAGGATCTGATGAGTTATGACTGGCCGGGCAATGTTCGCGAACTGGACAATGTGTTGCAGCGAGCGTTGATTATTCAGGATGGCAATATTATTTCTGCCGCCAGCCTGGGTCTTGACTCGGGCAACGATCATGGCGATGCCACCGCTATTTTTTCCGGGCAGGGTGCTGCCATGCTTCAGGACAGTCACGCCAACGACGAGTCAGGGCAGTCAGGCAACGAAGCCTCGACGATGCATGCCAGCGCAGGGAATCAGGCGCTGGGTAATGATCTCAAGCAGCGTGAGTTCGAGGTTATCCTGCAGACTCTGAAGCGACAGCGTGGACGGCGTAAAGAAACCGCCGAGGCGCTGGGTGTCAGTGCCCGAACCCTTCGCTACAAACTCGCCCGCATGCGAGACATGGGTATCAATATTGATTCGCTGGTTAGCGCATAAATATAAGGAGAAACGCGAATGAATGGTGTAACTGATCGAGTCGATATCAATCAATTGCTGACCCAGATGCGAGATATACGTGGCCAGATGCAAACGCCTGCGATGCAGGCGCCGGATCTGACCAACGCCGTCACCGAAGGTCGTGGCGTTGATGGCACACAGGCTTCAGACAAGGTCGGGTTTTCCGACATGCTTAAGCAGGCGGTTGATTCCGTCAACGAAACACAAATGCAGTCCAGTTCCCTGCAACGCGCATTTGAGATGGGTGACCCGGAAGTGGATATCACCCAGGTCATGATTCAGATGCAGAAAGCCAGCGTGTCATTTGAAGCCATGACACAAGTCCGCAACCGCCTGGTCAGTGCGTACCAGGACATCATGAATATGCCTATCTGATCGATAATAACGGGCTGATTTCACTAGCAGGGTAACAACATGGCAACAGCAGATACCGCGCAGTCACAAAATGCAATGGTGCCCACCGAGGGCGGCCAGGGATCTTCCTACAATACGAATTTCATGAAAGGCTTTAACCGGCTGAATCTGGCCCGTCAGGCAGGTCTGATGATCGCGCTGGCTGCCAGTATTGCGCTGGGTTTTTCAGTCGTGCTGTGGTCACAGAAAGAGAGCTACCAGCCGTTGTATCCGAGCATGCAGGGTTTTGATACGTCTGAACTGGTGCAGGTGATGGATACATCCAATGTGCCGTACCGGATTGATCCGGCTTCCGGCGTTCTGCTGGTACCGTCGAACTCAGTGGATTCAATTCGTCTGCAGGTGGCCAGTGCCGGTATCACGCGAGACAACGGTTATGGCTACGAATTCCTGGATCAGGAGCAGAGTCTGGGCACAAGTCAGTTTATGGAAGAGAATCGTTATAAGCGCAGCATGGAAGGTGAGCTGCAGCGCACCATCTCCAGTTTCCGGCATGTCCAGTCAGCGCGAGTCCATCTGGCGACGCCCGAGCGCTCGGTGTTTGTTCGCAACAGTCGCAAACCCACGGCGTCGGTATTTCTGGCGCTGCATTCCGGGCGTCAGCTGTCCGATATTCAGGTTCAGTCCATCGCCAACCTGGTGGCATCAAGTGTCCCCGAGATGATGCCTGAAGACGTCACTGTCGTAGACCAGCAGGGTAATCTGTTGTCGCGCACTGGGGAAAACGCCGAAATGATGATGGCATCGGAACAGTTTGCCTATGTCCGTCGATATGAAGAAACCCTGGTGGGCAGGGTTAACCGCATACTTCATCCGCTGCTGGGCGCCGGCAGATTTACGGCGGAAGTGTCTGCCGATGTGGATTTCACCCGTACTGAACAGGCGGCTGAAACCTTTAATCCGGATGCATCGACCGTACGCAGTTCGCAGTCGCTGAATGAGCGCAGATCAACCGGTGATGTGATTGCGGGCATCCCGGGCGCATTGTCGAATCAACCACCAGCGGCCGCAACAACGCCGGAAACCCTTGCTGACGGCGGCGCACAGGATGATGTAGCGACCGCGCAGCCGGAAAACATACGGACTCAGGAAACCCGCAATTACGAAGTTGACAGGACCATCAGCTATACCAGCAATGACCCGGTGTCGGTGCGCCGGTTGTCGGTGGCCGTGGTTATTGATGAGCCAACCGGCGAGGACGCTCAGGGTTGGTCGGCAGACGATATGGAACGCATTAATGCGCTGGTGCGCGACGCGGTGGGTTTTAGTGCCAGTCGTGGTGACAGTGTGACCGTGATCAACAAGGCCTTTGCGCAACCCGAGCTCATGACTGACGAGGCGCTGCCTTTCTGGCAGGCGTCATGGTTTGCCCCCGCCTTGCGTCAGGCTGCGGCCGCTCTGTTCGTGTTGATACTGGTATTTGGTGTGTTGATGCCATCGCTCAAACGACTGACGGTTGCGGGTGGGAGCGCGCGTTCAGGTGGCGATTCTGGCGGTGAGGTTGGATACGCGGACATCAAGGCCGAACAGAAGATGAAAGAAGACTCAGTGACCTTGAGTGGGGGCGATGATATTCTGCTGGCGGGTCCCGCTGAGAGTTACGAACGACAACTTGGTGCAATCAAGGGGCTGGTAGCAGAAGACCCTGCGCGCGCTGCCCAGGTAGTAAAAAACTGGATTTCTAACGATGGCTGAGAATAACGCAATGGAAACGTCGGTCCGCGGTGTCTCATCGCTGGAACGGGCAGCAATCCTGTTGATGAGTATGGGTGAGAAAGACGCTGCCGAGATCCTCAAACAGATGGGGCCGAAAGAGGTGCAAAAGGTTGGGGCGGCAATGTCTGCCCTAAAGTCTGTGTCTCAAGATACGGTCTCATCAGTATTGAATTTGTTTCTGTCGGAATGTGGCGCACAGAGCGGGCTTGGTGTTGGCTCGGAAGGCTATATCCGGAATATGCTGACCGAAGCGCTGGGCGAGGAACGTGCACGCGGTTTTCTGGATCGCATACTGCTGGGTGGTTCCAGTTCCGGCATCAATAGCCTTAAATGGATGGATCCGCGTTCAGTTGCTGATGTCATTCGACAGGAACACCCGCAGATTCAGGCGGTCGTGCTTAGCTATCTGGAACCGGATCAGTCGGCCAGCATTCTGGCCAATTTTCCGGAAAAAGTGCGATTGGAAATCATGATGCGCATCGCGTCACTGGAAAGTGTACAGCCGGAGGCGCTGAAAGAGCTCAATGTCATTCTTGAGAAGCAATTCTCGGGCAAAGGTTCAAACCCATCGACAACCATAGGTGGCCGCAAGACTGCCGCTGAAATCATGAATAACCTGGATGGTGCGGTAGAGCAGGAGCTGATGCAGTCGATCAAGGATGCCGATGAAGACATGGGCAATCAGATTCAGGATCTGATGTTTGTATTCGACAATTTGCGAGAGGTCGAAGACCGCGGTATCCAGGCATTGCTGCGCGAAGTGTCGTCTGAAGTTCTGATACTTGCGCTGAAAGGCGCTGATGATTATCTCAAGGAAAAATTCTTTGCCAATATGTCGAAACGGGCAGCCGAGCTGTTGCGTGACGACCTTGAAGCAAAAGGACCCGTTCGTATTGTTGAAGTGGAAGCCGCGCAGAAAGAAATTCTGGTGGTGGCACGACGTATGGCAGACGCTGGCGAAATTCAGCTTGGCGGCGGCGGCGAGGCAATGATCTGATGAGGACGGCATGATGCAGCGGCATGTATTTGACGGCTCCACCCGGGTCAGCCAGAAAAGTCTGGAAGAGGTTCCGGTTATGCGTTGGGTGCCACCGACCATCGGGGCGGGTGGCAAACTTATTCAGGCTGAACCACGCCTGGATTCACCGTTGCGTCAGGCCGTTGGACAGACAGCCAGTGCCAGTGATGAAACCGACTCGCCCAACACGCCAGCCAGGGCTGGCAGCACGGCAGTAGACAGTGCCGAGTCTTATGACAAGGCGCGCGAAGAGGGTCTATTGTCTGGTCGCCAGGAAGGCCTGGAGAAAGGTCTGGAAGAAGGCAGACGACAGGGGCAGGAGCGCGGCCTGCAGCAGGGCCTGGAAGAGGGTCGAAAGCAGGGCGCTGATCAAGGTTATAAAGAAGGCCTGCAGAAAGCCGATGCTGAACTGCGACAGACACTGAAGACACTCAATGGCATTTTGACCCAGCTTAGTCATGCCGTGAACGAGCAGGATTATCAGCTGGAGAAGGCGCTTCTCGACCTCAGTCGTGAAATCGCCCGCAATGTGGTTCAACGAGAATTAATGATTGATAGCAGCCACATTATGAAAATTGTCCGGCAGGCGTTGGCAACGTTGCCGCCGAGTCGGGATAATGTCCGAATACTGGTTAATCCTGCGGACCAGCCCCTGGTGCAGCAAGCCGCAGATGAAGGTGGTGAGAACTGGCGCGTGGTTGCAAACCAGCACATCGGCCGTGGCGGCTGTCGGGTAGAGACTGATCAGAGCGCCGTAGATTTCACCACCAGCGAGCGCTTCTCCCAGGTTATTGAACAGATCGTTCAGCGTCAATTCGCTGACGATGATGTTGCCAGCGATGTTCCGGCAGGCGAGAATTTTGAAGAAGCACCAGAGCCAGTAGTCAAGGCAGCTCGTGAAACACGACCGGCCTCTGAAAAACGCAGTCTGGCAGAAGAGGCTGCAGCAATATCCGACGCTGATACCGCAACCGAAAGTCCCGCCAATTCGCAATCAGCAACGCCCGGTGACGAAGGAAAATCATGACGCAACGGCAATCTCTTGCACAACGGCTTCGGCGCTACTATCCGAGCAGAGCTCTAACGGTCAACCCGGTCATCGTTGGTAAATTGACGCGTGTCGTTGGTCTGACGCTGGAGGCGGTTGGCTGCAATGTGTCACTGGGCAGTCGTTGTCTTGTCAGTCACAGTAATGGCAAAGAAATTGAAGCTGAAGTGGTCGGCTTTGACGGGCCACGTATCTTTCTTATGCCGCTATATAGTGTTGAAGGTTTGCAGCCCGGTGCCCGCGTGGTGCCCGCGCAAAGTGCCCAACGTCTGTGGGTAGGCGATGGCCTGTTGGGTCGGGTTCTAAACGGTTTTGGCGAGCCGATTGATGGCAAAGGTCCGATATCGGAACAGCAATGCCAGGAAGCCAGACCGGTACGCGCCATCAATCCACTGAAGCGTCAGCCGATTCGGGAGACTTTGGATGTTGGTATCACCGCCATTAACGGTTTGCTGACAGTGGGCCGGGGCCAGCGCATTGGTTTGTTCGCCGGCAGTGGCGTTGGTAAAAGTGTGTTGCTCGGCATGATGACGCGGTTCACCGAAGCCGACGTCATCGTCGTCGGCCTGATCGGTGAGCGGGGTCGTGAGGTCAAGGAATTCATTGACGAGATTCTGGCTGAAGAAGGTCTGGCACGGTCTGTCGTTGTGGCGTCGCCGGCGGATGATTCTCCGCTTATGCGCCTGCGTGCGGCGATGATCACCACGCGTATCGCAGAAGGCTTTCGGGATCAGGGCAAAGACGTGCTGATGTTGATGGACTCACTGACGCGCTATGCCATGGCACAACGTGAAATCGCTCTGGCAATCGGTGAGCCACCGGCAACGAAAGGGTATCCACCGTCGGTGTTTGCGCGCATACCGCAATTGGTGGAGCGAGCCGGTAATGCCGACAGTGGCGAAGGCACCATCACGGCATTTTATACCGTGTTGACAGAAGGCGATGATCAACAGGATCCGGTCGCCGATTCTGCACGAGCCATTCTGGACGGTCACATCGTATTATCACGGACACTGGCGGAGCAGGGTCATTACCCGGCAATTGATATTGAAGCGTCGATAAGCCGTGTCATGCCAGCAGTGGTTAATGCTGACCACCTGGCCAAGGCGCAATTATTCAAGCGGGTGTATTCGCGCTATCAGCAG
Source organism: Pseudohongiella acticola (assembly GCF_001758195.1). Taxonomy (NCBI): domain Bacteria; kingdom Pseudomonadati; phylum Pseudomonadota; class Gammaproteobacteria; order Pseudomonadales; family Pseudohongiellaceae; genus Pseudohongiella; species Pseudohongiella acticola. The sequence goes on along the minus strand of NZ_MASR01000001.1, from coordinate 416,833 downwards.
AACCGCGATTTGATCAGCGTCGGCGCCTACACTATGGGTGCCGACAAGGATATCGATTTTGCCATTGAACGCATGCCGCACCTGCGTCAGTTTCTGCAACAGGGTCTGACTGAGAATGTTGGTCTGGCTGATGCTGTTGCGCGTCTGGGCAAAGCGATTTCACCCGCGCCGGGTCGCACCATGCCGGGTGCAGGCGGTACCAACGCGCCAGGCAATGTGACGCAGCTTCAACCCCGCACCACATTGGGTGGCAGCGACCGTGGAGCCCCCGACAAACAATCGGGTAATGCGTCTTGAACCGTGTCAAGCGCATGCAACCTGTCCTGCGTCTGGCAGAGCTGGAAGCGGACAAGGCAGGGCGAGCGCTGACCATGCTGCAGCAGCGCATACAGGCAGAGGAAACCAAACTGTCGCAGCTGTACGCGTATCAGCAGGACTACCGGAACCAGATGCAGCTCTCAGGCCAGGCAGGCATGACCGTGGAGCGGTTGCGACTGTTTGATGGTTTTCACCAGCAACTGGATCGAGCCATTAGCCACCAGCGTGATCTGATCAATCATATGCAGCAGGATCAGGAGCGGGTACGTGAGCACTGGCGTCAATTGGATATCCGTCACAAAAGCCTGGAAAAAATGATCGAACGACTGAAGCGCGACGCCGATGTGCAACAGGCGCGCAACGAACAGCGCAATCACGACGAATTTTCCCGGCGCCGTGCCTCTGATTCAGGTTGGTCCTGAAGCAGGGAAGCGCGGAAGCACGGTAGCGCGGTTGCTCAGCCCCGAAATACCCTCTGTAAAATCCTTTTCCCCAGATTGGCAGGTTTCTTGCTGAGTCTCTGATGTCATTCTTGAAATGGCGCCTGTCCTTCAGACTGCAACACGCCTGCGTGAGCAGGCACTGGTCAGGCACCCGGGCAATTACGAATAGGAATTTGAGCATGTTGGTACCTGTTGATTTAATGTCAGTTGTTAGCGCGGTATCGCCAGCGGGCAAGGCCCGGGATGGCGTCGGCCCGGCTGCCGGTGCAGCGAATTCCTGGCTCCAGGCGGCCAGCGATGGGGATTCTTCTGTCGATGGTAATGGCATGATTAATAAGCTTTTTATGTCATACGCCAATGATGGTGAAGCCAATCCTGAGGGTCGCTTTGCCGCTGACTTGCGAGCGCTATTGAGCGCACACGGCGTAGATATTGCCGCGGACCCGGTACTCTTGTCCCATGCTGGAAATGATGACATGCTGGCCAAGTTTGATGGCGCCCTGTCCGATCTGGACTGGAGTGTTGATGAGCTTCTGCAAATGTCCATGGGTCCGCTTGCAGGCGGAAATAATTTGCCTGTTGATGACCAATCTTTGCCGTCTGTGTTGCGGCAATGGCTGTCTGCGCTCTCGTCACCAACCGGAGAAGCTGCAGTAACAGGGGCTTCCGATTCCGCGGCAGAAGATAGCCCGGCGCAGCGATTGCTGACAGACGGCGCGACCGGCAAGTTGTCGGAAGGTGCTGACTTATTGACATTGCAGGGGCAGCTTTCAGGTCAGTCATTGGTGTCGCCACTGGCTCAGACCTCAGTGCCTGGCTCAGCCGACAACACAGCTCAGAACCCAGCCCAGGTATTAACGCAACCGTTGACGTCGGCTGGCGATAGCGGACAGGTGCTTGCTGGTCTGTCCGCCGGTGGCCTGGTGGCTGCTAACGGCGCCACTGTTCTGGGTGGGACAGGCAGTGGGCAAGGCTATCCCGCGTTAACGGGCGAGGCCGACACTGATGGTCAGCGAACTGCAAATCCGGCATCGCGCATTCCGGGTGGCCTGGCGGGCGAGGAAGGCTTGGCCGGATTGGCCAATTCCGCTGACACAGTGAAACAGGCAACCGACACGCAGTTGAATCCAGGCGCGCAGAAGGTCTCGTCTGATGCAGCAAATGCCAGCGTGTTCAGGTCCATCCAGTTCAGTCAGGCGGGCCGAGGTGACGGCAATGGGGTCGATGGCGGTCCGGAGGCACCGGCAGATCTGATTAAAACCAGTGCTCCACTGGAGCGTAGCCAGGCCGTCGCCAGCCAGCTGTCCGCTCCTCTGTCGACGGGTACGGGGCTGGATACTTCGCTAAACCTCAATTCGACCCAGAGTCAGGTGCCGACGCCGGCTGACACCAGCACCGTACTGAACCGGCCTGAGCAACGGATGTTGGCGGCAGAAACTGCACAACAGGCGCAATCACAGGCTACTCAGCAATCGGTCACTCGCACCGCCGATGGCCTGCCACGATTTGCCATGGACACTGCGTTTGGTCAGCAGGGCTGGTCAGACAGCTTGGGGCGGCAGTTGCTGGTCATGAGTAGTCAGGGTGTCAGTTCGGCACAGATCCGCCTGGATCCGCCTGAACTGGGCAGTCTGACCGTCAAGATCCAGATGTCCTCAGACCAGCAGACCAGCGTCAATTTTGTTAGCCAGCACGCAGTGGTGCGCGAAGTGCTGGAGCAACAACTGAACCGGTTACAGGATCTGTTCCGGGAACAGGGACTGGACCTGGCCGATGTGTCAGTATCAGATCAGACGGCACAACAGCAGGATGCCGATGCTGAAGGTGAGCAAGGGCGTGCTGGTGACTGGACAGAGCGGGCTGGTGATCAGGATGAAACCGCTGGCGATCCGGTTCTGGTGCGGTCCGAATCACTGATCGATTTCTACGCCTGAACGCATTGCGGCTGACTTCTTCTGCACTGGCCGGGTCTGACCCTGACCCTGTCTGACGGTAACCCCTGCCTGCGGTAGCCACCGCGGCAGGCGTCAAAGCTCCGTCTGATATTTCTTGTCAACTCGCTTGCTGGCGTCACTAATTTGGCGAGTGCCTTTTTGCTCAATGTCTATATAATTGATTCCTAATAAGTTATCAACTTGTCAGGAGAGTGGCACAAGCCTTGCTTCTGTTCACTGCAAAGAGTACAACGTGACTATACGTCAGGTAGACATCAGGAAAGTTATTTATGGCCGATGATGATGAAGAAGCCGTTCCGGTTGCGAATAAAAGTAAAAAATTACTGTTCATAGGCATCATTGCTGTTGTGCTGTTGGCCGCTGCGGGCGGCGGGGCATGGTTCTTTCTGTTCAGCGGTGGCGAAGAAGTTGTTGTTGACCCCGATGCGCCCCCGCCGGTGGCGCCGCGTGAGCCTGTGCAGTATATGGAGTTGTCACCTGCATTTATCGTCAATTTTCCTCATCAGGGTCGACAACGTTTCATGCAGGCGACAGTGACGATCATGGCGCGTGATGCTGAGGCGCTGCAGGCAGTTACGCAGCACATGCCTGTGATCAGGCATAACCTGATCAACCTGCTTAGCGCCCAACTGATTCTGGTGTTTGAAGATCCGGCCGGCATCGAGCGGCTGCGACAGATGGCGACCGACGAAGTCAATCAGGTGCTGCAGCGTGAGATTGGTCGCGACGGCATTGAGCAATTGCTGTTTACCAACTTCGTGATGCAATAGGGTATTGGAGACGCAATCATGCAGGACCTGTTATCGCAAGACGAAATTGATGCGCTATTACATGGTGTCGATGATGGTGCCGTTGAGACTGATCTGGACGATGATCCGGCGTCGGTACGATCCTATGATCTGACCAGTCAGGATCGAATTGTGCGTGGTCGTATGCCCACGCTGGAAATGATCAATGAACGTTTTGCCCGGTATACCCGGATCAGTCTGTTCAATCTGCTGCGCAGGACCGCCGACGTTTCCCTGGGCGGGGTACAAATTACCAAGTTTGGTGAATACCTGCATACGCTTTATGTCCCTACCAGTCTAAACCTGGTGAAGTTCAGGCCACTGCGCGGCACCGCCTTGATCGTGCTGGATGCCAAGCTGGTGTTCAAACTGGTGGATAACTATTTTGGTGGCGATGGTCGTCACGCAAAAATCGAAGGTCGCGAGTTTACGCCGACTGAACTACGGGTAGTGCAGATGGTGCTTAATCAGGTCTTCCTTGATCTTGGCGAAGCATGGCGGAATGTATACAAGCTTGAATTTGATCACCTGCGCTCTGAGGTCAACCCATCGATGGCCAATATTGTGAGTCCCAGCGAGGTCGTTGTGGTCAGTAGTTTTCACATCGAACTCGATGGTGGTGGTGGTGACATTCACGTGACGCAACCCTATGCCATGATCGAACCCATCCGTGATCTGCTCGATGCCGGTATGCAAAGTGACGTTGATGAACATGACGAGCGTTGGGGCAAAGCTCTGAAAGAACAGATCAAGGATGCAACCGTTGAATTCAGTTGTAACCTGTTCGATAGAAAGATAACCCTTCGTGATGTGGTTGATCTGGAGGCCGGCGATGTTATCCCCGTTGAAATGCCGGAAACCATCGTACTGAAGGCGAACGGTATTCCCATGTTCGAAACCCGGCTGGGAACCTCCAATGGAAATCTGGCACTAACCGTCGAAGGCGTACATCGCGAGCGCGAAGCGTAAATGAATCAAATACACGGCAAGCCGTGCGGAGGCAGACAAGGTGAGTAAAGACGATCAGGCAATGGCCGACGAATGGGCGGCAGCAATGGAAGACGACAAACAACCGGGCAAGGATGTGGCTGGTAGCAGCACAAATGAGAGCAAATCAGGTTCACCGGACCTCGACGTCATTCTGGATATTCCCGTCCGTATTTCCATGGAGGTTGGCAGTACTGCGATCACCATCCGAAACCTGCTGCAATTGAATCAGGGCTCGGTGATCGAGCTTGACCGGCTGGCGGGCGAGCCACTTGATGTTCTGGTTAACGGGACGCTGATTGCGCACGGTGAAGTTGTTGTGGTCAATGACAAGTTCGGCATTCGTATGACAGACGTGATCAGCCCGTCAGAGCGCATCAAGAAGCTACGTTAAATACAGTAAAGCACCAACGCTGCGTTGGTCTTAACGCCTGGAAAAGCTAAATGGCTGAATCAGCAACAATGGTTAATACGGCCCGACAGAGCGCGGAAAGCGGCGCGGGTCAGGGATCTTTTTTTGTCGGCGGGTCCGATGCGATGCTGCAGACAGCGATCTGGTTACTGGTGATTGTCGGGCTCATACTGGTGCTGGCCTGGGCTGTGCGACGATTCACCAACCTTGGTCCGAGAAGCGTTGGTGCAATGCGAGTGCTGAGCGCGCTGCCGGTGGGTAACCGTGAACGCATTGCACTGGTGCAGGTCGGTGACAAACAATTACTGATTGGCGTAGCGCCAGGTCATATCAGTACCCTGCATGTCTTTGATGACAATGTTGTGGATCCAAATGCCAGTGCTCGCAGCCCGGGTATGGGAAACCCGGGCATGGGTATTCAGAGCCAGTCCGCAGGCACACACACGCGCGGATTCAGTCAGATACTGCGCAGTACGCTGCAGTCGTCAGGTGCCGGCAACAAGTCAGCAGCCGGAGAATCACGTTAATGCGACGTTCACTGATACTGGGGCTGTTGCTACTGATGCAGGCGTTCGTGCTGGCCCCTGTGGCTGCACAACAGGAAACCAGTCAGAGCACGACGATAGAAGACGCACTGTTGGGTGGTGAAAACCTGAGCAGTGGTATACCCGCCTTGTCGGTGACCACCGATGATGACGGCAATCAGCAGTACACAGTGACGATTCAGATTCTTGCCATCATGACAGCGCTGACTCTGTTGCCGGCACTGGCGATGATGATGACGTCCTTTACCCGAATTATTGTTGTTTTTGCCATTTTGCGTCAGGCGCTTGGTCTGCAACAGACACCGTCCAATCAGATTCTGTTGGGCCTGGCCTTGTTTCTGTCCATTTTTATCATGACACCCGTGTTGCAACAGGTTAACGAGAACGCATTGCAACCTTATATCAATGAGGAAATCAGCGTACAGGAAGCGCTGGATCAGGCCGAAGGCCCGTTTCGAACTTTCATGGCGGCACAGACAAGGGAGTCGGATTTGCAGTTGTTCCTGGATCTGGCCAACGCCGACCCGGTTAACAGTATTGAAGATGTACCAATGACCGTATTGATTCCGGCGTTTGTGACCAGCGAATTAAAGACCGCGTTTCAGATTGGTTTTCTCCTCTTTATTCCTTTTCTGGTCATCGACCTGGTGGTTGCCAGTGTGTTGATGGCCATGGGTATGATGATGCTGTCGCCGATTATTATCTCGCTGCCTTTTAAAATAATGCTGTTTGTGCTGGTTGATGGCTGGGCCATGATTATCGGCACGCTCGCGATGAGTTTTGGAGTCTGACGCTTATGACACCTGATGTTGCAGTTAATATCTGGCGTGAAGCGATGTGGCTGATTGTGTTGCTGGTTGCTGTCATTGTTATGCCCAGCCTGTTGATCGGTCTTGTTATCAGTACGTTTCAGGCGGCCACACAAATCAACGAACAGACGCTGAGTTTTCTGCCCAGACTGCTCACCACATTAATCGTCATTATTATCACCGGACCGTGGCTGTTACGACGGATCATGGAGTTCACCGAACAACTGGTACTCAGCATTCCGATGCTGGTCGGATAAAAAAAGTGCTTGAATTTTCGGATGCAGAAATAGGTGCCCTGGTCGGCAGTTTTCTATGGCCGATGTTCCGCATCATGGGATTCTTTCTTGCCGCACCCGTGCTCGGTTCCAACTTTGTTCCGATTCGGGTCCGTCTGATTCTGGCCATGGCAGTGTCGCTGCTGGTGGCACCAACATTGCCACCGGTACCGGCGCTTGACGGCTTGTCGCTGACTGTGATGATCATCATCCTGCAGCAACTCCTGATCGGTGTGGCACTGGGGTTTTTTCTGCAGATGTTGTTTCAGCTTTTTGTGTTGCTGGGACAGATGATCGCCATGCAGATGGGCCTTGGTTTTGCTTCCATGGTCGATCCGGCGAACGGTGTCAACGTTGCCATCGTCAGTACTTTTTATCTGATGTTTGTCACGGTTCTGTTTATTAGCTTTGACGGACACCTGGTGATGATCGAAGTGATTGCGGACAGTTTTGTACAGGTCCCGATCGCGGCCACCGGGCTTGATGTGGATGTGTATTATCAACTGATCAGCACCATCAGCTGGGTATTTTCCAGCGCGGTTTTGTTGGCGCTACCCGCGTTGACGGCACTGTTGATGACCAATTTTGCCTTTGGCATCATGACCCGGGCAGCACCGCAGATGAATATTTTTGCCCTCGGTTTTCCGGTGGCCCTGATGTTTGGGCTGTTTGTTATCTGGCTGACCATGGGCTTCTTTCTGGATGCGGCCGCCGGGATCTTTAACGAGATGTTTATTCGATTGCGGGCACTGCTTGCTTAACAGAATTGATTGGCCGCAAGCGCAACATGACAGCCGGCAAGGAATAAGAGACAGAGAAAACAATGGCAGAACAGGATTCCTCGTCAGAAAAAACCCAGGAACCCACCCCCAAACGCCTTGAGAAGGCGAAGGAGGAGGGGGATACCGTCCGCTCGAAGGAACTCAATACGCTGGCTATTCTACTGTCGGGTACAGCGGCAGTATTGATGTTTGGCGGCTTCATGATTCAGATGCTGGCGGGGTTGATGGGGCATAATTTTGTACTTGAACGTGAGCAGGTGTTTGACACCAGCGCCATGCTCAGTCATCTGAACGTATCGGCGATGCAGGGGCTGCGTTCATTGCTGCCGGTGTTCGGGGTTTTGCTTGTTGCGGCGTTGCTGGGGCCTATTGGTCTGGGCGGCTGGAATCTGAGCACAAAGGCAGTTATGCCCAAGGCCAGTCGCATGAATCCCATGTCCGGTTTGGGGCGAATGTTCGGGCCCAAGGCGCTTATGGAATTGGCGAAAGCGATGGCCAAGGTTGTGGTTGTTGCTGCGATCGCCCTGGTCATCATGGCGTTTTACTGGCAGGAAATTCTGAGCATTATGTCAGAACCCATTCTTCCTGCGATGCGCCACGCGCTGAGTATTCTCGGGTGGTCAGTGCTGGCGATGTCCTGCGCCATGATTCTGATCACCATTGTTGATATCCCGTTTCAGATTCACTCCCATACCCAGAAGCTGCGTATGACGTTTCAGGAGGTCAAGGACGAAAGCAAGGATACTGAAGGCAAGCCGGAGATTAAGCAGAAGATCAGGCAGCTGCAGTACCAGATGACGCAGAACAGGATGCTGGGCAACCTGCCAGAGGCCGATGTGGTTGTCACCAACCCACAACACTATGCCGTCGCTCTGAAATATCAGCAGGGAGGCAGCGCTGCACCGATCATGATTGGTAAGGGGATCGACTTCATGGCCTTGCGCATACGGGAAGTGGCGAAAGAGCATGACATCCCCATCGTCGAGTCGCCGGTGCTGGCCCGGGCCATTTATTACAATACCGACCTTGATGAAGAAATACCCGAAGGCCTGTACAAGGCTGTGGCACAGGTTCTGGCTTATGTGTTTCAGCTGCGTCAATACAAACATAAAGGCGGCCGGCGACCGGTGCTGGCTGACAATCTGCTGGTGCCGGAAGATCTGCAACACGATTGATGCCCTGATCACCCCGTGGCGGCAACACTTTTCCGCTTGAGGGCAAAAAAATTGCCGCAACGGCAAACTTAGCACGACTTTTGCAACACCCCCTCTGTAGGACATAAAAGGCTGCAGATTCGACTTGGTTCGCTGTGAAAGCGTCAAGATTTTGGACAAAGCGCCTGTTCACTGACGGCATCCGCTTGTTGGTGGCATTGACCTCACAAAATTTTGGCTACCACAGCGGGCTGGTCCGTAATCTATGTTGAATTTTAGCGGCAATCTGAACCGAGCGACGTTGGCAACGAATGCCCGTACTCTGACAGAAGGTAATCTCGGGATACCGGTTTTGCTGCTGGTGATTCTGGCAATGATGACATTGCCGATTCCGCCAATTCTGCTGGATGTATTTTTCACGTTTAATATAACCATTGCACTGGTGGTTCTGTGTGTTGCGGTATACGCGATGCGGCCACTGGATTTTGCGGTCTTTCCGACGATTCTGTTGATTTCGACGCTGCTGCGTCTGGCACTGAATGTGGCGTCAACGCGCGTGGTGCTGTTGAATGGTCATGAAGGTGGAGCGGCCGCTGGCCGTGTTATCGAGTCATTCGGTGAGGTGGTGATTGGTGGTAACTACGCCGTTGGCCTCATCGTATTCCTGATTCTCATTATCATCAACTTTGTTGTTGTCACCAAAGGTGCCGGTCGAATCGCCGAGGTCAGTGCCCGCTTTACGCTGGACGCAATGCCGGGCAAACAGATGGCCGTCGATGCCGACCTTAACGCGGGCATTATTGATCAAGAGCAGGCGCGCGTGCGTCGACAGGACATTACTCAAGAGGCTGATTTTTACGGTGCCATGGACGGTGCCAGCAAATTTGTTAAAGGCGATGCAATTGCCGGTATTCTGATTCTGGTCATCAACATGATTGGCGGGCTGGCCATAGGCATGATGCAGCACGGCCTGGACTTCAGCACTGCCACCGAACGCTACGCCCTGCTGACTATTGGTGATGGTCTGGTCGCGCAGATCCCGGCACTGGTGTTGTCAACGGCAGCGGCGATCATGGTGACCCGCAACAATAACTCGGAAATGATGGGCTCGCAGGTCATCAGTCAGATGTTCGCTACGCCACGCTCACTGGGTATCGCGGGCATGGTCCTGTTCGTTATGGGCATCGTGCCTGGTATGCCGCATCTGGCGTTCCTGTCGCTGGCATTTGCAGCAGTGGCTGGCTCAGTGACCATCTACATGCGCCAACAGAAGCAGGCCACTGAAGTCGACGAGGCCGCCATTGCTGATCAATCCGCCAAAGAAGTTAAAGCCACAACCGAGCAGCAGGAACTGGGCTGGAACGATGTCATGCCGGTTGACGTTGTTGGGCTTGAAGTTGGCTACCGACTGATTCCGCTGGTAGACAAAGATCAGGGCGGACAATTGCTGGCCCGTATCAAGGGTATACGCAAAAAGCTGTCACAGGAGCTTGGGTTTCTTGTGCCCTCTGTCCACATTCGCGACAACCTTGATCTGCAACCTAATGAATACCGCATTAATTTGATGGGGGTCAATATCGGTGGCGCGGAAATACATCCTGAGCGTGAAATGGCCATCAACCCGGGCCAGGTCTACGGTAAAGCCCAGGGTATAGCTACCAAGGATCCTGCATTCGGGCTGGAGGCCCTGTGGATCGAGCCACCCCAACGTGATCAGGTGCAGTCGCTTGGTTATACCGTGGTAGATGCCAGTACGGTTGTTGCCACTCATATGAACACGCTGTTGCACAAACACGCGCATGAATTGCTGGGACATGATGAGGTTCACGAGCTGTTGGGAATTCTTGCCAAGTCGTCGAAGAAACTGGCGGAAGAGTTACCCAATCAACTCAATGGCAATGTGCTTCGCAAGGTTCTACAGAACCTGTTGCAGGAGGGCATCCCCGTCAAAGATATGCGCAGTATCGGCGAAGCATTGGCGTCTGTCGCTGGCAGGAGTCAAGATCCCGTCACTTTGACCGCCGCGGTGCGTGTGGCGTTGGCACGCGTAATCGTTCAGGGCATCTACGGTAACAAGGCTGAGCTGCCTGTTATCACCCTTGATCCAACTCTGGAACAGATATTGCTTAAAGCAGTACAGCAAAGCGCTCAGCAACAAGACGGTGGTTACATCGACGATAGCGTGGTTATCGAGCCCGGCATTGCCGAGCGTTTGCAGCAGTCGCTGATGCAGGCGGCACAACGGCAGGAAATTGCCGGCAATCCGGCAGTGTTGTTAGTAGGAGCGCCACTGCGACCTCTGCTGAGCCGGTTTGTCAGGTTCACTCTGTCAGGTGTGAAAGTGCTGTCATACCAGGAAGTACCGGACAACAAACAAATTACGATTGTCGCCACGATTGGTCAGTGAAGATCGTGGTTCGAAACTACCGTAAAAACGAGATGTGAGGAGCAACAATGCAGCTTAAAAAGATCCTGGCCAAAGATATGCGGCAAGCACTTCTTCAAGTGCGCGAGGAACTGGGCGAAGATGCTGCCATTTTGTCGACGCGCAGTCTGGCAACAGGCGGAGTTGAGGTCATCGCGACCCTGAGTCCAGCGCCGGTAGTAAAAAAGCCGACAGAAGCGGCAGCTGTGCCTCCACCTTCGGTCAGCAAGGCTGAGATGGGCGCCATGCGCAGCGAGCTGCACAGTATACGTACATTGCTCCAGCAGCGTCTCAACGGGCTGGCCTGGGAGCAATTTAGCAGCCAGTCGCCACTGCAGGCGGTGATCTGGGAACGGTTATCGGCGATGGGTGTGCCGGGTTTTCTGAGCCGGCAGTTGCTGACTGCAATCAAACCGGGGAAAACGCTGGATCAAGTCTGGAAACAGGTATTGGGAAGCCTGGTCAAGGCGCTGCCAGTGTTAGGTCATGATCCGATTGAGCAGGGCGGTGTGTTTGCCTTTTTGGGGCCAACCGGCGCCGGCAAGACGACGACCATCGCTAAACTGGCGACCCGGTATGTTTTGCAACACGGTCCGCAGGATGTTGCGCTCGTTACCACTGACAGTTTTCGCCTGGCGGCGCATGAACAATTGCGGACACTGGGACGAATCCTGGGCGTGAGTGTGCGGATAGTAGACAACCAGCATTCCCTGGACGATACGCTGGAAAGCCTGGGCCATAAACAGCTGGTTCTGGTTGATACTGCCGGCCTCCCGTCTCATCATCCGGAGCAGCAACGACAACTGACACTACTGCGTGATCAGCCACAGGTACAAAAATGGGTTGTCCTGCCGGCGACAAGCCAGGCCCAGGTTTTACGGGCTGCATGGAAAACCTGTTCGACGGCAGATGTTTCTGCGTGTATTCTCACTCATCTGGATGAGGCATGTGTGCTTGGCGATGCGCTCGCGCTGACCATCGAACGCGATCTGCCCGTGGTTTATGAAACCTTTGGACAGTCGATTCCCGATGATATTGCGTTGGCACAGGCTTCGGCGCTGGTAAAACGCGCTGTTGCCCTGGGCAGAAGACAAGCGGCCGTGCCTGTTGAGAAAGAGCGGCTAATGACCGAATATGGCAGTCAGTCACCAGCCGAACTGCGTGTCGCAGGGCTGAACTAACGGGCTGACGGTCTGGCCGACGGTAACCAGTTGGGGAGAAAACAGGGAATGCATCCCATTCAAGTGCTTGCAGTGACCGGTGGTAAAGGTGGCGTAGGCAAAACAAGTATTTCAGTAAACCTCAGCCTGGCGCTGGCACAGCTGGACAAGCGCGTCGTTCTAATGGATGCTGATCTCGGTCTGGCCAATGTCGATATTCTATTGGGTATCAAGGCCCAACGTACCATTGCTGATGTCCTTTCTGGCGAATGTTCACTGCGTGACATCATGGTTCCGTCACACGGAATTAACGTCATACCGGCGTCCTCTGGTGTGCAGTCACTGGTCACCATGGGCCCTAATCAACACGCTGGTATAGTTAACGCGTTCAGTGAACTGGCGGACGAACTGGATGTCCTGGTGATCGATACGGCCGCAGGTATCTCTGACTCTGTCGTCAGTTTTGTCAGAGCTGCGCAGGAAGTGCTAGTCGTTGTCTGTGATGAGCCGTCGTCAATGACAGACGCTTATGCCCTGATTAAATTATTACACCGGGACTGCCATTTGCAGGACTTCAGAATCGTTGCCAATATGACCCGCTCTGAAGGCGAGGGGCGCAACATGTTCAATCGATTTGCAGGCGTTGCGGGTCGGTTTCTGGATGTGAATCTGCGCTATGCGGGTGATATACCGTTTGATGAAACGCTTCGCAAGGCAGTTCAGCGACAGCGCCCGACGCTGGACTCCTATCCGGGCAGTAAAGCTGCCGGCGCTTATCGTCGACTGGCAAAGGAGGTCAGTCAGTGGCCGGTGAGAACGCAGGCGACCGGTCAGATGGAGTTTTTTGTCGAGCGACTCGTTCAGGGGATGTCCTGATAAGGACTCAACGGGATTGTTTATGACAGGATCTACAGGCGCCTCAGTCTATCAGGACGTGCAATCCGGAAGCATGAATGAGCTGGTTACGCAGCATGCTCCTCTGGTGAAACGTATTGCGCATCATTTGCTTATGCGAATGCCGTCCAGTGTGCAACTTGATGATCTGATTCAATCAGGCATGATTGGCCTGCTGGAAGCTGCCCGCAAGTATGATATGTCCAAGGGTGCCAGTTTTGAAACCTATGCCGGCATTCGCATACGTGGCGCCATGCTGGATGAGATTCGTCGTGGTGACTGGGCCCCACGTTCAGTGCACCGCAAGTCACGCGAGGTGGCAGCGGCCGTCAAATCGGTAGAGATGCGCACTGGCAGTGACGCCAAAGACACCGAAGTAGCCGAAGAATTGGGCATTGACCTGGAAACCTACTACTCGATCCTGCAGGATGCTTCCGGCAGCCGGCTGTTCAGCTTTGATGATCTGACAGAAGGCGGGGACGACTCCGCGCTTGAAGCTGCGTCGGGCGAAATATCAGGCCCGGCAGATGAAATTCAGGACGAGGACTTTCGGGCGCATCTGGCGAAAGCGATTGAAGGCCTGCCAGAGCGTGAAAAGCTCGTACTGGCACTTTATTACGATGAAGAACTCAATCTGAAAGAGATTGGTGAGGTTCTGGGCGTCAGCGAATCCCGTATCAGCCAGATACACAGCCAGGCGGCACTCCGTCTGCGCGCGCGCCTTCAGGAATGGCGCTAAGCTACCTGATATCCCACACCACAAGCGCTTCGCGCTGAGCTATAATGCTCGCCATCTGAATTTATTTCCTTATTAGTGCTAAATTTTTTTAACTTTCAAGCGATAACCTGCTAGGGAGATACCTCGCCGGTGGCGTGTATCCCCGGGTTGAGCACACGACGTGGAGGCGGTTTTGGACAAGAACATGAAAATACTCATTGTTGATGATTTCTCAACAATGCGTCGGATTATCAAGAATCTGTTACGGGACCTGGGGTTCACCAATACCGCTGAGGCAGATGACGGTAGCTCCGCGTTGCCAATGCTGGAGAACGGGCAGTTTGATTTCCTTATCACCGACTGGAACATGCCGGGCATGACCGGTATCGATTTGCTAAAGGCCTGCCGAGCCAGCGAAAAGCTGAAAACCCTGCCTATACTGATGGTGACGGCTGAGGCGAAGAGAGATCAGATTATCGCAGCGGCCCAGGCAGGTGTGAATGGCTATGTGGTGAAACCTTTTACGGCAGCGGCGCTGCAGGAAAAGATTGAGAAAATCTTTGAGCGCATCGACGCCAACAATTAAGGGAAGCCAAATGTCAGATTCAAAGAAAAATACATTGGCAAAAGCGGGCAAAGTCCCGTCGGATTCCGAAATTTCAGAGCTGGCTGCAGCCGGCGCTAAAAGCTTCATGGATGCCATGGTTGAGCGAAAACAGCAGCTGTTGGAAGCGCTGCAACGGGACGACATGGCGGCAGTGGCCGATTATATCCATCAGATAAACCACGCTCGAGATGAAACGCTTTATGTTGAAGTGGGCCGACTGACCCGGGCCTTGCACAATGCCCTGAAGGATTTTCATCTGGAAATTGGTTTGCATGGCAGTGCTGAGGTCAAACACGAGCTGTCGGAAATGGCGGATGCTCGCAGTCGATTGAACTATGTTATTGCCATGACAGAAGATGCTGCCAATCAGACCATGGACCGTGTCGACGAAGCTGCGCCCATGGTGCAAAAGCTCGTTGATGACAGTGCCGACCTTCATAAAGACTGGATTGCCTTCCAGGCTGAAGGCGCGACACAGAAAGACGCTTCGGCAGCGTTGTTTGAGCGTGTTGGTGAGCTTCTGCAGCGTATCAGCGACGACGGACAGGGAATACATACCCGACTCACCGATATTTTGATGGCGCAAGGTTATCAGGACCTTAGTGGCCAGGTAATCAAGCGGGTAATCGAGCTGGTCAGTGACGTAGAACAGAATCTGGTTCGGCTGGTCAAACTTGCCAGTAATGTTGAAGAGGTTGCCGGTATCAAGCCGGCCAGCAGTGACCAGAAGGCTGAGCGGGACGAGAGTCAACGCATTCGTGCTGAAGGGCCGCAAATCAATCAGCAGAATAATCAGGACGTGGTTTCAGGCCAGGATGATGTCGACGATTTGTTATCCAGTCTTGGATTTTGACTCACGCAACAGCCAGAGGCTGATGATGGTGAATCGCAGGAGAGCAGCAACATGAGTTTTTTTGATGACGAAGAGATTCTGGAAGATTTCCTGGTCGAGGCCGGTGAAATTCTGGAACAGCTCTCTGAGCAACTTGTGCAGCTGGAAAAACAACCGGAAGACAAAGATCTGCTGAACGCGATCTTCCGCGGCTTTCACACAGTCAAAGGCGGCGCAGGTTTCCTGCAGCTAACGCCAATGGTCGACTGTTGCCACGTCACTGAGAACCTGTTTGATAACCTGCGTAATGGTAAGCGCCAGGTGACCTCGGAATTGATGGATATTGTGTTGCAGGCGCTTGATTGTGTGAACAACATGTTCGCCCAGATCAAAGAGCGGGTGCCGCCGGAACCGGCAAGCGACGAATTGCTGGAAGCGTTGCAAATGCTGGCAAATGGTGATGACCTTGAGCCTGCAGCAGCGAGCCCGGATGCGTCAGTTGTTGCTCAGGTGACGGCGCCACAGGATGCGAAGCTTTCCGCTGAAGCCAGTGCCGGTGATGACATGACTGACGAGGAATTCGATCAGTTACTGGCAGCACTGGACTCGGCGGACTTTGAAGCGGAAGCGGAAAACCGTGCCAGCGAATCGACGACAGCTCCGGACCAGGGTGCCGGCGGCGATGAAATTAGCGACGACGAGTTCGAAGCACTGCTCGACCAGTTGCAGGGAGCGCCGAATGCGTCTGCGGCTGGTAAAGAGCCCTCAGCGGATAAAGAGCCCTCAGCTCAGAAAGAGCCGTCAGCCAAGAAAGAGCCCTCAGCGGATAAAGCACCCTCAGCGGATAAAGCGCCCTCAGCCGACGCCAGCAACCCCAATAACGACGAAATCACCGATGACGAGTTTGAAGCTCTGCTCGATCAACTCCATGGTGGAAAATCCTCCGACACCGCCCCGGAGCCCGCGTCGACACCTGAACCTGTTCAGCCAGCAGCACAACCCAAGCCCACTCTGAAAGCGGTACCCACCACAGGCAGCAAGCCGGCAACAAAGCCCGAGACCAAGACGCCCGCGGCCGATCAGGCTCCTGCGGCTGAAACCACAGTGCGCGTTGATACGCGTCGTCTGGATGACATCATGAATATGGTCGGCGAACTGGTTCTGGTTCGAAACCGGCTGGTTCGAATCGGATCAACAGCTGCGGACGAAATGTTGTCGAAAGCGGTTGCCAACCTGGACCTGGTGACGGCTGACTTGCAAAGCTCGGTCATGAAGACCCGTATGCAGCCAATCAAGAAGGTGTTTGGTCGCTTCCCCCGGGTGGTAAGAGACCTGGCGCGTAGTTTGAAAAAAGAAGTTACACTGGAACTGCACGGCGAAGACACCGACCTCGACAAGAATCTGGTAGAGGCGCTTGCCGACCCGTTGGTCCACCTGGTCAGAAACGCCGTCGATCATGGTATCGAATTGCCGGACAAGCGAGCAGCGGGAGGTAAACCCCGACAAGGTACAATTTTGTTGGCGGCAGAACAGGAAGGTGATCATATCCTGTTGACCATCAGTGATGATGGTAATGGCATGGATCCCGATGTGTTGCGCGGCAAGGCCGTGGAAAAAGGCATTATGGACAAAGATGCCGCTGACCGGCTCAGCAACAGCGAGTGTTTTGATCTGATATTTGCACCTGGTTTTTCTACCAAGACCGAAGTCTCGGATGTCTCCGGCCGGGGTGTTGGTATGGACGTGGTGAAAACCAAAATCACACAACTGAATGGCTCCGTGTTTATCGACTCCAAGCCAGGCGAAGGCACGCGCATCGAAATCAAGGTGCCCTTGACGCTGGCGATAATGCCGACATTGATGATTCTGGTCGGCGAACAGGCCTTTGCTTTGCCGCTGGCCAGTGTCAGCGAAATATTCAACCTCGATTTAAACGGTACCCATGTGGTTGATGGACAGCAGGTTGTCACCGTGCGCGACAAAGCCTTGCCGCTGTTTCATTTGCGGCGTTGGCTGACTCAGGATATGCCGCAGAGTGCCGGTGAACAGAAAACTGATGCTAACGTGGTTATAGTCAGTGTCGGTGCACAACGGGTCGGCTTTGTAGTGGACACGCTGATTGGCCAGGAGGAAGTGGTTATCAAGCCGCTGGGGCGAATGCTGCACGGCACGCCAGGTATGGCCGGCGCAACCATAACCGGGGATGGTCGTATCGCAGTGATTCTCGATGTTCCCGGTTTGCTTAAACGTTATGCTGCCTGATGGCATCGACGCAAAGCTGGAATGTAAAGGTTGGCTTCAAAGGCGCTATTAGCGCCAACAGGTACAATGAACAATGACAATTAAGGTGTTGGTGGTCGATGATTCGGGTTTCTTCCGGCGTCGACTGACAGAACTGATCAATGCGGATGGCCGGTTGCAGGTTATCGGTACCGCAAGTAACGGCCAGGAAGCGATTGACCAGGCAGGCCGCCTGCGTCCAGATGTCATCACCATGGACTATGAAATGCCGGTGATGGATGGCATCACCTCCTTGCGTGAAATCCATCGCAAGCTGCGCATTCCAGTGTTGATGTTTTCGTCGCTGACCTATGAGGGCGCACGGGTAACGCTTGATGCACTTGAGGCGGGGGCTGTTGACTATCTTCCCAAGAACTTCGAAGAGATATCGAAGCACCCGGAAGAAATACAAAAAATACTGTGCGACCGTATCGTTATGGTGTCCGGCAGCCGGACTTCCGTGGCTTCGGCTGCACCAACAACGGCCGCCCCTGCGCCAGCGGTCGCGGCAACGCCGACGCGACGGGGCGGACTGCGCTCAACGCAACTGGTTGTGATTGGGGCCTCTACCGGTGGGCCGATGGCCTTGCAGGAAGTGCTGACCCGCTTGCCTGCCAACTTCCGCTTGCCCATACTGCTGGTACAACATATGCCGGGCACTTTTACCAAGGCGTTCGCTGAGCGGCTGGACCGGATTTGTCAGATCAGTGTCAGTGAAGCCAAAGACGGTGATGTATTGCGAGCGGGGCATGCTTATCTGGCACCGGGTGGCAAACAGATGTTGTCTGATGGTCATATGCGAATCCGGGTGACTGAAGGTGAATCGCATCTCAACTACAAACCCTCACTGGACGTCACCTTCGGGTCCGTTGCGCGGGATCTGGGCGGCAAAGTCCTGGGTGTGGTGCTCACAGGTATGGGGGCTGATGGCCGGGAAGGGGCGCGACTGCTTAAAGCCGAAGGGGCTACAATCTGGGCGCAGGATGAGGCAAGTTGTGTTATCTACGGGATGCCGATGGCTGTCGCCAAAGCCGGGCTGGTCGACGAGGTACTGGATCTGCGGCGCGTTGCGCCACGACTTTGTGAAGAAATCAACTGAACGCGCATAAACATACGCAGCGAGGCCTGTTGACATGAGAGTCTGGTCAGTAGCCAATCAGAAAGGGGGCGTTGGTAAAACGACTACCACGGTTGCCCTTGGCTGCCTGTTGGCTCAGCAAGGCAAGCGGGTGCTGATGCTTGATCTGGATCCGCAGGCGTCTCTGGGCAGCTATTTTGGTCATTCGCCTGAATCCACATCGCATAGCAGCTTTGACTGGTTTGCGCCGCCAGGCAAACTGGACCCAGCGCAGCTTGATGCCAGCATTCATGATACTGACGCGTCGGGTCTCAGTCTGGTGCCCGGAAATACCGCGCTCGCGACCATGGAGCGCAATGCAGTTTCTCAGGAAGGCATGGGCCTGGCGGTCTCGCGCGCGCTGACCTGTCTGTGGGATCGATTTGACCATGTTCTGATAGACAGTCCACCGACACTGGGCGTGCTGCTGGTCAATGCGCTGGCCGCATCAGAACAGGTCATTGTGCCAGTACAGACAGAATTTCTCGCGATCAAAGGTGTTGAACGCATGCTTAATACACTGCAAATGATCAATCGCTCCCGGCGACATCCTTTGCCCTACCTGTTAGTGCCGACGCTGTTTGACCGGCGCACCCAGGCTGGCGTCAGCAGCTTCAGGCACATGCGCAAAACCTGGCCTGAGCATGTCTGGAATTCGGCGATTCCGGTTGATACTCGACTGCGCGATGCCAGTGCCAAAGGCGTCACGCCACTGGCGCTGGACCCCGACAGTCGCGGTATTCAGGCCTATGGCTCGTTGTTGAAGACTTTGTTGAAAACGACATCAGAGGCGCCGCTGGTCGCAACAGGAGCAGTTGTCCATGGTTAACGAACAGGTGTCGACACAAACGCATTCGAAATCGGCATCACAGGGTGTTGTCCAGGATTATCTGGATGTATTGCTGCGCAATGTTCTGCCAGATGAAGAGCCACAACCAGACCTGACGTCACCGTCACAAGCTGTGTCAACGCAGATGGCTGCGACTGTATCAGAGGCCACCTCTCTTGAAGAATGGTCGGCCGACCCGGTCGCCAGTCCGGTGCTACAGCAGGTTGTGGCGCCGGAGCCCGAGTTGGCACCTGAGCTGGCGATACCGGCCCCTGAGCAGACGCTTGACCTGTCGCGGGTAGAAACACCAACCACGAACCAGGAGCAGGAGCAGGAGCCGGCTGGGGCGTCTATGCCCTGGGCCGAGAAACCCTTTGCCAGTCTGTTATTTGATGTGGTGGGACTGAAGCTGGCGGCGCCCCTGCACGAACTGGGCGGGATAATGCCCCTGGCAGACAAGCTGCAGCCCATGGTAGCGCAGGCCGACTGGTTTATGGGGCTGATCCGCTGGAACGGCAAAACCATACGGGTGGTCGATACTGCGCGCTTTGTCATGCCTGAACGGGTAGACGCAGAACAACAGATCGAGTACCAGAGCATTGTTGTGCTGGGCGACAGTCATTGGGCATTGGCGGTCAACAACGCAGATCAGTCCGCTCATCTGCAGCCCGCGGACATTCGGTGGCGCAAGACTTCGGGTAAACGACCCTGGCTGGCAGGTACCGTGTTGGGACGTTTGTGCGCGCTGCTGGATGTGGAAGTGCTGGTAAGCATGCTGGATGCCAGTGATACGGCCCGGCAGATTAAAGCGGACCTGCTTAAGGAAGATTAAACAAAGCGGCGCGCCGAGTCTGGACTAAAACAATGGCACAGAACCTGCATTATATATTGCGGATGTCTGTGTGGTCTTCTGAAGCGCTGGAAAATTGACGCTTGTCATAATAGACATTTAATAACGGGGAAGCCCATGGGCGAAGTCAAGAAACAGGATAACGATCAGGTACTGCAGTGGGTAACGTTCCAACTGGAGAATGAGACCTACGGCGTTGATGTCATGGTCGTCAAAGAAGTGCTTAAATTTCAGGATATTGCGCCGGTTCCTGGTGCGCCTTCCTATGTCATGGGCATTATCAATATTCGTGGCACGGTGATATCGGTTATCAATACCCGGTGCCGTTTTGGCTTGCCGGACCGTGAGCCAGATGACAATACCCGTATCGTCATCATAGAAATTGGACAGCATATTATTGGCATTGTGGTCGACAGTGTGGCTGAGGTGGTTTACCTGAAGCGTTCCGAGATCGAAACACCGCCACAAGTAAATAAAGACGATTCGGCTCGTTTTATACAGGGGGTCTGTCATCGCGACGATCAGCTCCTGATCCTGGTGGAGCTGGACAAACTGCTCAGTGAAGAAGAACTGGCCGAACTCGATAATTGATCTGGAATGAATTGGAGCTTGATGATGTTGATGACCTTAAGCACGGCACTGACACTGGTCCTGATTGCTGGTTTTGGCCTGACCCTGGGCGCCTTGCAGATCGTCAACATGCGTAAAGTCAATCGATTGAATCAGGCGTTGACGGAAGTCTCTACGCGTCAGGAAGCATTGATGCGCGCCAATGGTGGCGCTGTGGTAAAGCTGGGCCAGAGCATGCACAGCCTGGAGCAGCGGGTGACGCTGACTGCCAGGCGACAGCAGGAGCTGGAAAACAAGGATGCGGGCAGTCTGACCTACGACCAGGCAAGCAAACTGATTCAGATGGGCGCAGCCCCAGAGGATCTGGTAAAAACCTGCGGGCTGTCCCAGGCTGAAGCTAAACTGGTGTCGCTGATGGCGGCCCGGGGTGTTGGCAAACCTGCCTGATTCAGTCTCCGGTAACAAGATTTCCTGCGATTTTGTGGTTATAATCGAGGCTTCATTGCAGCCGCCGAGAACTATCGCCATATCACTCGCCTTATGACCCCTGATGAACCCCTGATTTCGACCGAAACCGACCTGCAGTCGGGTACAGACTCACTGTTACAGGTACAGTCGTTGTTCTGTGAGCGTGACGAGCGGGTGCTTTTTTCGGATTTGAACTTTTCCCTGCAAGCCGGACAACTGTTGCAGGTGCTGGGCAGCAATGGCAGTGGCAAAACCACGTTGCTGCGTATCATCTGTGGCCTCAATGACAGTTACCAAGGCAATATCCTGTGGTGCGGCGAGCCGGTTCGCGAACAACGCGAGACCTTTCTGGCTTCGCTGCTTTATATTGGGCACCGCGTCGGTGTGAACCGGATTCTGACGCCTCGTGAAAATCTGCGCTGGAGCGCCTCCCTGCACACGCCGGTGGACGACAGTCGTATTGACAGCGCGCTGGCGAGGGTTGGCCTCAAGGCCTATGAGGATGTGCCATGCCGGAATCTGTCGGCCGGTCAGAATCAGCGGGTATCTCTGGCCCGACTGTTGATCAGTCCAGCGGTGCTGTGGATCCTCGATGAACCCTTCACAACTCTGGATGTTTACGGCGTTCGCGAGCTGGAACAGCTGCTTTCCGAGCATGTCGGCAAGGGCGGCGCTGTGCTGGTCACTACGCACCATCGGCTTAATGTTCCCTGCGCGGTTGAACGTCTGAACCTGGACGGCGTGGAGCAACCGGCATGAGCGCCTCTTCAACAACACCCGAGGTCAGCACCTGGGGCGCGTTTCTGGCGACGCTACGACGTGATCTGCTGGTTGCCTTTAAACGCCGCAACGACCTGCTTAACCCGATCATGTTTTTTCTGATCGTGGTGACGCTGTTTCCGCTTGGCGTGAGCCCGGACCCTCTGGAATTGACCCGGATAGCCGCAGGTGTGGTCTGGGTGTCCGCGTTGCTGGCCTCCATGCTGTCTCTGGACAACCTGTACCGGGCCGATTATGAGGACGGTTCCCTGGAGCAGTTGCTGTTATCGCCACAGCCCCTGTTTTTTCTGGTGCTGGCAAAGAATATCGCACACTGGCTGATCAGTGGTCTGCCTGTGGTGGTATTGTCCCCGTTACTTGCGTACATGCTTTATCTGCCTGAATCGGCCTACTGGACGCTGGTGCTGACGTTATTGATAGGTACACCGGTATTAAGCCTGTTTGGCTCCATCGGCGTGGCGCTGACCGTAGGCCTGGGTAGCCGCGGCCTTATTCTGGCGGTGATTGTTTTGCCGTTGACGATGCCGGTGCTTATAATCGGCGCCAAAGCAGTCAGCGATGTCATGTTCGGGCTGCCAGTGGGCAGTCATTTTGCCTTGCTGGGGGCGATCCTGGCGGTCGCGCTGAGTATTGCGCCGCTGGCGTCAGCTGCTGCATTGCGGATCAGTGTCAGTTAAGAATGGCTTCTGGTGCTGGCTACAGGTGCGTTACAAAGCGTAACAGGGGTGCCGAGATCAGCGTGTTATAGTCAAGTAATCAGCGGCTTAGCGTAAGTTCTTGCAGGTGCGCGCTAACCTTAAAATCAGTTTAACCGATACAGAAAGAGAAACAGGCAACTATGTGGTTATGGTTTTCAAAACTGGGGTCTCCACGCTGGTTCTATGAATTGTCCAGCAAGTGGCTGCCCTGGCTCTACGCCGCCATGGCGGTGCTGATGCTGGTGGGCCTGACCTGGGCGCTTTTGTTTGTGCCGGAAGATTACCAGCAGGGGAATACAATCCGGATCATGTACGTGCATGTACCGGTAGCCAGTATTTCTCTGGCCTGCTTTCCACTGATGGCAATTGCTGGTGCCATCACGCTGGTATGGAAAATGAAACTGGCCGACATGGTCGCCAAATGTGTGGCGCCGATAGGGCTTTGGTTTACCGGCCTGGCGCTGGCCACAGGGGCGATCTGGGGCGAGCCGATATGGGGCACCTGGTGGGCCTGGGATGCCAGATTAACATCGATGCTGATCCAGTTTTTCCTGTTTGTCGGCGTGATAGCACTGCGTTCAGCTATTGAAAGTACCGATGCGGCAGCCAAAGCCTGTGCTGTGCTGGCTATTGTCGGCGCCATCAATGTGCCCATCATCAAATATTCGGTGGAATGGTGGAACACCTTACACCAGCCCGCCAGCACAATCTCCATGGACGCCACCGCGCCGAATCCGCCGGAGATATGGGTGCCGCTCTTGATCATGATTGCGGCGGTTTATCTGCTGTTTGTGATTTCGCTTATTTTACGCACACGCAATGAAATTCTGCAGCGTGAGCGCCGGTCGCAATGGGTGACCGAATTAGTTGCACGCAGCCAGGGTTGATGCGCAATTAGACGAATCAGCTCGCTATTCACCTTGTATCCGGGGAGTCGGGGACCAAAATGCCAACATTGCAGTTTTCCAGCGTTAGCGAATTCATCCAGATGGGCGCGTACAGCTTTCACGTGTGGGTGGTTTACCTGCTGTTTGCGGTTTTTGTGGGTTACAATCTGCTGTTGCCGGGACTACAGCGCAAACAGTTTGTAAGCGAGCAGAAGCGCCGCGCGCAACGCGACGCAGAGTTGACGGTTCAGGCTGCCCGCCGTAAAGACAGCCATAGCAGAGGTGAAGGATGAAAGCGCATCGCAAAAAAACCCTGGGTATCATCCTGTTCATCGCGGCTGGCCTGAGCGTGGCCATCGGTCTGTCGCTGTACGCACTCAGCTCAAACATAGATCTTTTTTATACGCCGACACAGATTGCCGCAGGTGAAGTGGCACCGGGGCAACGAATCCGCATAGGTGGCATGGTCAAGGAAGGTTCCATTCTGCACAGCGAAGAGCAGTTGCAGGTCAATTTTGTAGCCACGGATTATGCCAACGATGTTGATGTGCAATACAACGGTATTTTGCCGGACCTGTTCCGTGAAGGGCAGGGTATTGTTGCTGAAGGCAGCGTCACACCCGAAGGGCAGTTTGTTGCGTCGCGTGTGCTGGCTCGTCACGATGAAAACTACATGTCTGTCGAAGTCAAAGCTGCGATGGACGCGGCAGAGCGGGAACGGGTCATGGGTCAGGCGCCAGCGCAGGGTCAGGGGAGCTATCAATGATTCCTGAACTCGGTAATTTCTCCCTGATACTGGCATTCTGCCTGAGCATCATTCTGGGCGTGATTCCGATGATTGGTGCTGCACGCGACAACCTGCTGTGGATGAAACTGGCGCGCCCGCTCACTGCCGGCATTTTTGTGTTTCTCTCTATCAGCCTGCTGATTCTTGGTTACAGTTTTGTCACCGATGACTTTTCTGTGGCATTTGTCGCCAATCACTCCAACTCGGCATTGCCCATACAGTACAAGATTACCGCAGTCTGGGGTGGTCATGAAGGATCTTTCCTGTTCTGGACCTGGATGTTGTCGGCGTGGATGCTGGCGGTCACAGTGTTCAGCAAGGCCATGCCCGACGATTTTGTTGCCCGTGTGCTGTCCATCATGGGCCTTATCTGTGTCGGTTATACCCTGTTCATGCTGGCGACTTCGAACCCGTTTGACCGGGTGTTGCCACTGGCTCCCGCTGATGGAGCTGACCTGAATGCGGCGCTGCAGGATTTTGCCTTCATCATTCATCCGCCATCGCTCTACATGGGTTATGTCGGTTTCTCCGTCGTGTTTGCCTTTGCCATTGCGGCGCTGATCAGCGGTCGTCTGGATGCAGCATGGGCGCGCTGGTGTCGGCCCTGGGCCAATGCGGCATGGGCGATTCTGACGCTCGGTCTGTCTCTGGGTTCCTGGTGGGCGTATTACGAATTGGGCTGGGGCGGTTGGTGGGCCTGGGATCCGGTAGAGAATCCACCACTGATTACCTGGTTGCTGGGGGCCGCCATGATTCACTCGCTGGCGGCGACCGAAAAGCGCGGTGTGTTTAAAAGCTGGACAGTGCTGCTGGCCATCATGGCATTTGCATCCAGTCTGCTGGGCACGTTCATTACGCGTTCGGGGTTGCTGACGTCGGTGCATGCATTTGCTACTGACCCGACCCGCGGTGTTTATATTCTGGGTTTCCTGGGTCTGATAATTGGTGGTTCGTTATTGCTGTATGCGATGCGGGCCCCGGCACTCAAAAGCGAATTCGGTTTTGGTTCCTGGTCCAGAGAAGTTTTCCTGCTGGCCAATAATATGATTCTGGTTGTGGCCAGTGCTGCGATACTGCTGGGCACGTTGTACCCCATCGTCTATCAGGCCGCCACCGGTGGTGACCTTATTTCTGTCGGACCACCGTACTTCAATACAATTTTTGTTCCGCTGATGGGAATTCTGGTGGTGTTGATGGGCATTGGCCCCATCAGCCGATGGAAAAAAACATCGGCCAGTTATTTGCGACAACAGTTGATGAAGGTACTGATTGCTGCGCTGACACTGGGCGTCGCCATTCCAGTTGTGTTGACACTGGAAGTACCACTGGCTGCCATCGGCACCGTAGTGCTGGCCTTATGGGTGATGTTTGCCATGTTCAGGGATCTCTGGAGTAAATCCGGCAACAAGGCAACCCGGCTGGCCGGACTCAAGAGTTTGTCGCTAAGCTACTGGGGCATGCAACTGGCGCATTTCGGTTTTGTCATGACCATGGCCGGCGCCTGTCTGACCAGTATTTACAGTATCGAACGCAGCGTGTTGCTGCAGCCAGGGCAGAGCGCGGAACTGGGCAACTACACCTTTGTTTTTAACGGCACCGAGCCGGTTCAAGGTCCCAATTTTATTGCTGACGAAGCATCCATCACGGTGATTCGTGGCGATACTTACATGCTTGATCTGTATCCGCAGAAGCGTCTGTACACGGCCAGTGGCACACCCACCACGCAGATGGGAATAGACGGTCGATTCTTCCGTGACCTGTTTGTGTCTCTGGGGGACCCACGCGCCAGTGGTGCCTGGACCATGAGTCTGTATGTAAAACCTTTTGTACGCTGGATCTGGATAGGAACATTATTCATCGCTCTGGGTGGTATTCTCGCGGTCACCGACAAACGTTATCGACGTTACAAAGTCCGGCGCGGGGAAGCAGTCAGTGTCGGTCCTGATGGGACTTCTCATGGAACTGCATCTGACCCGGCACCGACACAGCATGGCGGGGAGTTGACGTCATGAAGAACCTGAAGTTGTATCTGCCCGTGATTGGGTTTGCTGCGCTGGCAGTGCTGATGTGGCGGGGGTTGTACCTTGATTCGCGCACATTGCCATCGATGCTGCTGGACCGACCCTTGCCCGAGTTCGAGCTCAGAGCGCTGGAAACAGGCGATCAGCTGCTGTCTGTGCAGGACCTGCCTGATGAACCGTTCATCCTTAATATATGGGGTAGTTACTGTCTGCCATGTCTGCAGGAGAACCCGATTTTCATGGCAGCCAAGGAAGCAGATGTCATTCCCATTATCGGTGTGAACTATAAAGATACAGACGCTGCTGCCCGCGAGTGGCTGGACGATAATGGCAACCCGTTCACGCTGAGCATTATTGATGACACCGGGCGCTATGGTATTGACCTGGGTGTTTATGGTGCACCTGAGACCTTCATTGTTGATGCACAGGGTGTCATTCGATACAAACATATCGGTGTGATTGATTATCAGTCATGGGACGAGGAAATTTTGCCCGTTATTGATGCCGTGCAGGCCGAGGCAGGTTCATGATGCGTCGTTCATTACTAAAAAGCTTCGCCTTGCTATTATCACTCGTGTTGCTGATACCACTGCACAGCGAAGACACACAGGCGGCGGTTGATGTTTATGAGTTTGAAACGGCAGAGCAGGAGCAGCGCTTCCGTGCTCTGTCCAACGAGTTTCGTTGCCCCATGTGTCAGAACGCCAATCTGACCAGCTCGCCAGGTGGCGTTGCTGCGGATCTGCGACGCGAAATCTATCGCATGATCATTGAGGGGCAGACGGATCAGGAAATTGAAGCGTTCATGCTGGCCCGATATGGAGACTTTATTTTGTATCGACCACGACTGACGCTGGAGACAGTTCTGCTCTGGTTTGGTCCGTTGCTGTTCTTGCTCATCGGTATCTGGGCTGCGTATTCGATTATGAAACGAAGCGGCAAAGAAACCCCGCAAGCATCCGGGTCGCTCAGCGACGATGAAGAAGTCCGGCTAAAACAGCTTCTTGCTGAAAAAGCGAAAACAGGACAGGACTAGCGCTAAGACGCCCTTACCAACCCCTCCCACTGCCAAGAAGGTGATAATTTGTTCTGGATAGTCAGTCTGCTACTCATGTTGCTCGCGGTACTTTTTGTGCTGGTGCCGGTCGTGCGGTTTGCGATGCAACAGAAACATGCGGTTAGTGGTGGGCAATTTCATCGGGACTCGGCGAATCTGATGATTTTTGAGGAAAGACTGGCCGAGCTGGATGCAGAGCGTGAGGGCGGGGCTCTGGATGACGAGCAGTATCAGGCACTAAAAGCAGAACTGCAACGAACCCTGCTGGCAGATATTAAACCGGAAACAGCAGAGAAAGAATCGGCTCCTGCACGAGCACAAACGCCCGGGTTTTCGGCATTGCTGGCACCGTCACGGTTGCTACCGGTATTAACCATCGTGCTGATGCTGCCGCTGGCATTTTATCTCTACGGCGTCTGGGGTTTTGAGCGAGACCTGGAGATCGCGGATGTATTTGAACGCAGTCGGGATAACCAGGGTGATCCGGAAGAGCTTCGAGACCTGATTTTTGAATTGGGTGCAATTATCGAGGAAGACGCCCGGAACGGCTGGGCCTGGTACTACCTGGCTCGACATCTGGTCAGCCTCGGTCAGATAAATGAGGCCGCCCAGGCGTTTGAGCGGGCAGCGGCGAATATTGAAAATGAGCAGGATCGGGCTATTGTTCTGGGACAGTACGCGCAGGCTGCCTACATTTCTTCCGGGCAACAGATAACACAGGAAGTCCAGGCAATTATTGATCAGGCTCAACGCCTGAACCCGGCAGAACAATCGGTGCTGCAACTGCTGGGCGCTGATGCCTTTGTGAATGAAAACTATCAGGGTGCAATAACGTACTGGCAACAATTGCTGGGCATGTCCCGGAATCAGGATGACAGGCAGTTTCTGCAACAGATGATGGCAGAGGCTCAGCAGCGAATGGCTGCGGCCGGAGAAACGATTGATAGTCTTCAGGGTCCACGAGTCGAGATCAGTCTGTCGCTGCAGCCGGAACTGGAGTTTGCGCCTGATACCCGGGTGTTTGTGTCCGCACGTAATGTTGAGATGACAGGTCCGCCTCTGGCAGCACAGGTGCTGACAGTCGCCGATCTGCCTGCGGTGGTTAGCTTGTCGGATGCCAATGCTGTCGGACCCTTTAATCTCTCTTCAGCTGAGGAAGTCACCATAGTGGCGACGGTTTCGCTCAGTGGGTCAGCCGATGTACAATCAGGAGACTTCCAGGTGCGATCGCCGACACTGCAACTCTCCGACGATGAGCCGGTCCGGCTGCAAATGCAAATTGCCGATGCGCTGCCCTGATGCAGTCAGTAGGCCCATGCTACTAAAGAATTCGAGTTTTTATGCCCCGACCTGATGATACTGATACAGCACAAGCACCTTCGCTGATCGACCGCTTTGGTCGGCGAGTTGATTATGTGCGGCTGTCAGTGACTGATCGATGTGATTTCCGTTGTGTTTACTGC
Source organism: Pseudohongiella acticola (assembly GCF_001758195.1). Taxonomy (NCBI): domain Bacteria; kingdom Pseudomonadati; phylum Pseudomonadota; class Gammaproteobacteria; order Pseudomonadales; family Pseudohongiellaceae; genus Pseudohongiella; species Pseudohongiella acticola. The sequence continues at coordinate 387,922 of NZ_MASR01000001.1, read as the reverse complement.
ATGACTGAAGACATGCAATTTTTGCCTCGCCAACAGGTGCTGACGCTGGAAGAGATCTACAGTGTCGGCCGTGCGTTTACCGAACTGGGTGTCACCAAACTTCGGCTGACGGGCGGCGAGCCCCTGGTGCGTAACAACGTGATGTCGCTTATTCAGGCATTGGGTCGCTTGCCCGGTTTGCAGGAGCTACTGCTGACAACCAATGGCGCTCAGCTGGGCAAACTGGCGGCTCCATTGCGGGATGCCGGGGTGAATCGCATCAACATCAGCATCGACAGTCTTGATAGTGAGCGCTTCAAACGTATTACGCGCGTAGGGCGCCTGGACAAGGTGCTGTCGGGCATTGAGGCCGCACGCAAAGTCGGCTTCGACCGAATTCGGCTTAACGCTGTGATCATGAAAGGTTACAACGAGGATGAAATTCTTGCTCTGACCGATTATGCGGTAAATCACGATATTGATATCGCGTTTATTGAAGAAATGCCGCTGGGGCAGGCCTCAGACCATGCCCGTGAAGATACTGTGTGCAGCAATGACTGGGTCCGTGAGCGAATTGAATCGCGTTACACGCTGGTTAACAGCGCAGCAACCACAGCAGGCCCGTCCAAGTATTTTCAGATTCCGGGTCAAAAAAGTCGTATTGGCTTTATATCCCCCATGTCACATAACTTCTGCGCTGACTGTAATCGCGTGCGCGTCACCGTCGAAGGGCGCCTGCTGCTGTGTCTGGGCAACGAGCACTCCGCCGATCTGCGCTCGGTGCTGCGGCAGGGCAGTGACGCCGCGATTCAGGACGAGCTGGCAAGTCTGGAACGAGCCAGCGAAACGCCCGTCAGCGATGCGTTGAAGCAGGCCATAATTGCGGCAATGGACCTGAAACCGGAGCGACATCATTTTTATGAACAGGATTACGCACAACCGGTGCGCCTGATGAACATGACAGGAGGCTGACAGGTCACTGATGAGCAGTAACTCTATTGCGGTAAATGCCGCCGTTGTAACGGTTTCCGACACGCGCACCGAAGACACAGACAGTTCCGGCCGTTATCTGGCGGAACAACTGGAAAATGCAGGTCACCGTCTCCTCCACAAAATCATTATCAAAGATGACACCTACAAATTGCGAGCGTTGATAGCGAGCCTGATTGCTGACGACCAGGTGCAGGCGATTCTGGTCACCGGGGGAACAGGGTTCACGGCGCGAGACAATACAGTCAAGGCAGTGACGCCGTTACTGGATATGCATATTGATGGTTTTGGTGAGATTTTCCGCTACCTGTCCCATGCCGAGATTGGCAGTTCAACAGTACAGTCAAGGGCGTTTGCAGGAATGAGTAATGGCGCTATCGTATTTTGCATGCCGGGGTCGACCGGGGCATGCCGTACTGCATGGGAAGGGTTGATCGAACAACAACTGGACAGTCGGCATAAGCCTTGTCATTTCGTGGATAAGCTGAAAAATGTGCACCAGCCCGGTAGCTGACTTTTCAATCGAGACGAAAAGTTCAGAGGGCTGATGCTGTAAAAACCGTCCACGCGGGTAATGCTAAAAACAGAGTCACGGCCAGCATATTCAACATCAATACGCCTGCAGACTCGTGGCTGATCTGATCTATCATAATAAGCTCCCGTTCAGGGTGGGCTGTCTGTAAGACCCCCTAGTGATAATCCTCTGAATGCAGCGGGTTTATCGCCAGGTGCTTATTTTTACTGCGCTGCCAGAATGGTCAGAACAGGGACTGCAACAGACGCGGTAACGATGGCTGCAGTAACTAATGCGGCTCGTGCGCTGATGATAAGTTCGCTCATGAGGTGTTCTCCTTGTGGGTGAGACGTTCATATTTGGGTTTTTGTTACTTTTGGCGTTGTGCACCTCAGTAACTGTGCGCATAGTAACACAAATGGGGCTATAAGTAACACATATATGGTTAAATATTCACATTTCCGATAGAAAGTAACGTTTAAACGATGAAATGCGGTAAACAGATCAGCATCACCACGTTTAATTGCAACGGCGTGCGCTCTGCGGCCAGAAAAGGCTTCTTTGATTGGCTGGAGCAGCATGCGCCGGATGTGGTTTGCCTTCAGGAAACTCGGGCACACGAGGCGCAACTACGGGAAGGCCCATTCTTTCCAGAGAACTATCATTGCCACTACTATGATGCAGAGAAAAAGGGTTACGCAGGTGTCGCCATTTACAGTCGGCAGAAACCCGACCGTGTGATCAAAGGCCTGGGCTGGGATTTTGCGGACAGAGAAGGTCGCTTTATTCAGGCTGATTTTGGCAACCTTAGCGTGATCTCGCTGTATATGCCCTCAGGCTCCAGTGGTGAAGTCAGGCAGGCAGTTAAATTCCGTTTTCTGGACCTGTTTATGCAGCACTTGCAGGCATTGCGCACTGATGGCAGAGATTATGTGATTTGCGCGGACTGGAACATGTGTCATAAGGAGATTGATCTCAGAAATTGGCGAGCAAACCGCAAGAACCCCGGGTTTCTGCCGGAGGAGCGGGCCTGGCTGGACCAGTTATATGACGAATTGGGTTTTGTTGATGCGTTCAGACTGGTAAATAAATCAGAAGGCCAGTACAGCTGGTGGTCCAACCGGGGGCAGGCCAGAGCCAAAAATGTTGGTTGGCGGCTCGACTATCATGTCATTAGCCCGGCATTGGCGCCTGCGGTTGCGTCGGCAACCATATATACTGACGCGTATTTTTCGGACCATGCGCCGGTTACGCTGTCGCTACTGCAACAGAAGGACCCGCTGGAGGAGGCTATATCATGAAAACAGGCAATCTTGTGTCTATTGTTTTGCTGGCGGTGACGCTGCTGGCGCCTGTGCCAAATGCGTTTGGCCAGCCTTTATCGGCGCTTATCAGTACCAGTAAGGGAGAAATTGAGTTGGAGTTGAACGCGCGCGCAGCGCCGACGACCGTTGCCAACTTTGTTAACCTCGCTCGTCGTGGCTTTTACGATGGCTTAAGCTTTCATCGGTTTGAGCCGCGCTTCATGATTCAGGGTGGCGATCCACTGGGTACCGGCACCGGAACGCCGGGTTATCGCTTCAGCGGTGAGACTCACTTGCGCCACAATCGACCGGGTGTGATCTCCATGGCTAATTCGGGGCCCGGTACAGAGGGCAGCCAGTTCTTCATCACGCATGTGCGCACGCCACATCTCGATGGCCTGCATTCAGTCTTCGGTGGGGTGACTCAGGGTATGGATGTTGTCAATAGTCTGCGTGCTGGCGATATCATTGAGCGCATCACAATATCCGGCGATATCAGTGCCTTGTGGGCTCAGAAAGCGGGACAGCTGGAGAGCTGGAATGCCGTTCTCAATGAGAATTACCCCGATCTCCGCCCGGCGCCGACCCCCTAGACTCCGGGCGGGCCCTGTCTTGGGTTCGGGCGCGGGTTCAGAGTAGTCTGGCTCCGACGTTCAGGGCAGGACCTGACGGAAGGGTTTAACGGTCACTTTTTTGTAAACACCCGCCGCGACATAGGGGTCATCCGCCGCCCAGGCTTCGGCTGCCGCCATCGAGTCGAACTCGGCGATGATCAGACTGCCGGAGAATCCTTCCGCATCAGGGTTTTCATCGTCAATGGCTGGATGCGGCCCGGCAATAACGAGTTTGCCGGATGCTTTCAGCGCTTCCACTCTGACCAGGTGGGCGGGCCTGGCCTGAATGCGCAGGGGCAGGCTGTTGTCAACGTCTTCACTGATAATGGCGTAGTACATAATATTCCTTTTGCAGGTGTCAGCAGCTATGGCATGGGGGCTTGGATCAAGTCATCGACTTTGGCAAAGCGGCCTGTTATTGTTGCCGGTTTGCAGCCACCGGCATGATAGAAAATCGTTGTCCGGAAGGCAATGCTGATACGGCGGCTGCTCTTTTTTCAGGTTACAGGATTCACGAAAGAGAAAGCGATTCGGTATGGCACTATCATTGGAAATTCACCCAGTTGACCCCGAGCCCAGGCTGATAAAACAGGCAGCAGAGTGCCTGCAGCAAGGCGGGGTTATTGTGTACCCGACTGATTCGACCTATGCGCTGGCATGCCACATAGGCGATAAAGCCGCGCTGGAGCGTGTGCGTCGTATCCGCAAACTCGGCGAAAAACATAATATGACGCTGATCTGCTCTGATTTGTCGGCGATTGCCACTTATGCAAAGGTCAGCAACAGCGCCTATCGATTGTTAAAGGCGTACACGCCAGGCCCGTATACCTTCATTCTGGCAGCCACCGCTGAGGTGCCGCGTCGGCTGATGCACCCGAAACGAAAAACAATCGGTCTGCGAATCCCCGAGCATCCGGTGGCAAAGGCATTACTGGAAGCTGTCGGCGAACCGATATTGAGCACCAGTCTGATACTGCCTGACGACGATCAGCCGCTTTCCGAAATTTATGACATTGAAGAAAAGCTGGGCAAGTTGGTTGATCTGATTATTGAAAGTGGCGCCTGTGGGATTGAACCATCAACAGTCATTGACCTGGTTGACGGGGCACCGGTGGTGGTTCGTGTCGGCAAAGGTGATCCGGCTCCATTTACCTGATCCGGATAAGTTCAGAATTACAGGATGATGCGGTTGTCGCTGTGTTTCGTGCGATAATGCTAAGGTATTAACTATATTTGACTGGCTGGCACTCAGCTGGCAGAGGGAAGGGGTTTGTCTACAGTGGAATCGCAGAAACGGGTGTTGTCGGGTATGCGTCCGACAGGACAGCTGCATTTGGGTCATTATCACGGTGTTCTGAAAAACTGGGTAAAATTGCAGCACGAGTACGAGTGTTTCTTTTTTGTAGCCGACTGGCACGCACTGACCACTCACTATGCGACCCCGCAGGTGATCGGTGACAATGCTCTGAGTATGGTCATTGACTGGTTAGCCGCGGGTGTTAACCCGGGTTCCGCTTCGATTTTTGTTCAGTCCAGAGTGCCAGAACACGCAGAGCTGCATCTGTTACTGTCGATGATGACACCGCTGGGTTGGCTGGAACGTGTACCCAGCTACAAGGATCAACAGGAAAAACTGCGTGACAGGGACCTGGAAACCTATGGCTTTCTGGGATATCCGTTACTGCAAAGTGCTGACATACTGATATATCGCGCCGGTCAGGTACCCGTGGGCGCTGATCAGGTGGCACATGTGGAACTGACCCGGGAGGTCGCGCGTCGCTTTAATCATTTATATGGTCGTGAGCCCGGCTTCGAAGACAACGCCGAAGCGGCGGTGAAGAAAATGGGTAAAAAGGCGGCGCGGATCTATAACAATCTGCGAACGGCCTATCAGGAGCAGGGCGATCATGACGCGCTGGAACGGGCGCAGGCGCTCATCAAAGAGCAGCAGAATATCTCTCTGGGTGATCGCGAGCGTTTGCTGGGCTACCTTGAGGGGAGTGGCAAAATGATTCTCGCCGAACCCCAGGCTCTGTTGACCCCGGCAGCTAAAATGCCCGGTCTGGATGGCCAGAAAATGTCCAAGTCTTATGGCAATACCATTGCCTTGCGTGAACCGATTGACGATGTGGCAAAAAAGATCAATACCATGCCCACGGATCCGGCCCGGGTGCGCCTCAAAGACCCCGGTGATCCGGACAAGTGTCCAGTCTGGCAATTACACGACGTTTATTCAGATGACGACACTAAGGCCTGGGTGCAACAGGGTTGCCGCAGTGCCGGGATCGGTTGCCTGGCCTGTAAAAAGCCAGTGATTGATGCCGTGGCAGCTGAACTGGAGCCAATACAGGAGCGCGCCCGGCAATACGAGAAAGACCCGGATATTGTACGCAGCATTATCGCCGAAGGATGTGAGCAGGCGCGGGAGTCCGCTCGCGAAACCCTGCAGGATGTCCGGGAAGCCATGGGGTTGTCGTACCGTTAGAGCGGACGCAACGGAGAAATTTGTGATGAGCGAACAGGCAGAATCGTCCGATAGCAACGATATTCAGATTGTGGCCGCACCACCACAACATGAAATGCCGTTTGCGTATGTTGCCGGTAAAGCGATCACTCAATTGCCTCAGGATCTGTACATACCACCAGATGCACTGGAAGTATTCCTGGAAGCGTTTGAAGGACCACTCGACCTGTTGTTGTACCTGATTAAACGCCAGAACATTGATATTCTCGATATCGATGTCGCGTTGATTACCGAGCAGTATATGGCGTACGTCGACCTGATGGAGTCTCACCAGTTTGAACTCGCCGCTGAGTATCTGGTCATGGCAGCCATGCTTGCTGAAATCAAGTCGCGCATGCTGTTACCGCGCAGTACCCAGGAAGAAGATGATGAAGAGGATCCGCGTGCCCAGTTGATTCGTCGACTGCAGGAATATGAGCGCTACAAGAAAGCGGCGGAAGACCTGGATCAGATGCCCCGGCTGGATCGTGATGTTTTTCTGGCTGGAGCTCAGGGGCCGCAGCTGGAACGTAATACACCTGACCCTGTTGTTGAGTTACAGGAAATTCTGATGGCGCTTTCAGGTGCTTTACGGCGTGCAGATATGTTTGAGCACCATCAGATACAGCGCGAAACCTTATCGACACGCGAGAAAATGGCAGAAATCCTGGTGCGTCTGTCATCTGAAAAATTCGTTCCACTGGTATCTTTGCTGATGCGTGAGGAGGGCCGCCTGGGTGTGGTGGTGACTTTCCTGGCAGTGATGGAGCTGATCAAGGACTCGCTGGTCGACATCGTACAGAGTGAACCATTTGCGCCTATCCACATCAAGGCCCGAAGCTAACGCCAACCATTTACAGATTATTGACATGACGAGTGACAACATGAGCACAGGCAATGACGCCGACATCGACAACACGCAGGAAGCCGATGCCGCTTTTGAGGACGTAACCTATCCCGTGCAGGCGCTTGAGCCAGAGATGCTTCAGCAGATCATTGAAGGCTTGCTGCTGAGCGCGGGGCGGCCACTGTCAGTAACCGCGTTGTCTGAACTGTTCGTGGAAGGGGAGCGTCCCACGAATGAACAGATCAGGGAAATTCTGAATGTTATTGCACTGGACTGCGAGGGCCGGGGCTTTGAATTGAAGGAAGTTGCCTCAGGATTCCGCTTTCAGGTTCGACAGAAACTGAGTCCGTGGATATCACGCCTGTCTGAAGAAAAGCCACAGCGCTACACGCGCGCATTGCTTGAAACGCTTGGCCTGATCGCCTATCGGCAACCGATTACCCGCGGTGATATCGAAGAGATCCGTGGTGTCGCGGTCAGCTCAACTATTATCAGGACCTTGCTGGATCGTGAATGGATTCGTGTCGTAGGGCACCGGGATGTTCCTGGCCGGCCTGCAATGTTTGCCACCACGCGCCATTTTCTCGACTACTTTAATCTGAAAAATCTTCAGGAACTGCCACCGTTGTCTGAAATACGTGACCTGGACCAATTGAATCCGGAGCTTGACCTGAGCGACGACGAAGGGCGGGTGCTGGTGTTACCGGAAGAGCCGGTCGACGAAGACAACGTGGACGAAGACGGCGAACAGCCAGAGTTGCTGGATGAGGACGAAGCCATGGCACTGGCCAGGCGTCCGCTTGATGACATTCTTGGCTACGGCCGCAAAAAAGATGAAGCGACGGGAGACTCTGATGTCTCCGGCTCTCAGGAAAACGACAATGAATGATGTTGTACAGGATGAAAAAATCCAGAAAGTATTGGCGCGTGCCGGGTTCGGCTCGCGTCGACAAATGGAAAGCTGGATCAGTCAGGGGCGTGTGCGCCTGAATGGCAATGTGGCAACGCTGGGTGACCGGGCCGGTCCTGACGACAAACTGATTGTCGATGGCAAAAAAGTCTCCAATACGGCGCCTGACAATAGCGCGCCACGCGTTCTTGTTTACAATAAGCCGGAAAACGAGATTTGTTCGCGTCGTGACCCGGAAGGCCGAAAATCTGTTTATGATCACCTGCCCATGATCAAGCATGGACGCTGGGTTGCCGTTGGCCGATTGGACTTCAATACCAGCGGTCTGTTGTTGTTTACCACCGATGGAGAGTTGGCCAATCGTCTGATGCATCCCTCTGCCAATATCGATCGTGAATATGCCGTGCGGGTATTGGGTGATGTCAGTGACGAGATGATTGCCAATCTGCAGAAAGGGGTGATGATTGAAGAGCACCTTTGTCGCTTTACCGATGTTCAGTTTTTTGCTGGTGAAGGACGCAACAGCTGGTACCACGTTGTGATTATGGAAGGACGAAATCGTGAAGTAAGAAAGCTGTGGGAGTCACAAGGGGTCAAGGTCAGTCGGCTGAAACGTGTTCGATATGGGCCGGTGTTTATTCCCAGTCGGGTCAAGAAGGGTCAGTTTTACGAAATGAAGAATGCGGAGATCGCAGGGTTATACGAGACGGTAGGGATGACGCCACCTGTTGCTACCAGAAAGCGCACCGTTGCCAGAAAGCGTAAAGATGGTCGTCCCGGTCGTGGCTAGTGTTGAACGCTGCTGACGCGATATCAGCAGCGTTACCGTATTAATCAGCGGACTGGTGTGTCTGTAGCGGATTGCTGCTTTGAGCGAAGGCTGTTGCGAAGCGGGCTCACCAGCGCAGGGATGAGTGCTTCAATCAGTTGCAGTTCACGTTCGGTAAACTTGCGATTGCGTTTAAAAACGATTTCGCCCAGGTATTCGTCGGTGCATAACAGGCGATAGCCGCAGCTGTGTGATGACTGTTTGCCAATGCGGATATCAACATCCAGTGCCTCATGGTGATAATGCAGACCGTCCAGTGCAACGCCTCTGGTCATGCTGTTCAACAGGCGTTGCTGCAGTGCCGAAATTTCCAGAGTTCCGCCAAGGTTTTCGCTTAGCAATTGACGCAGTTCCTGCTCTCGTTGTTTACGCTTGAGTGATGCCTGTGCATCCTTTGTCGCAGGTTGTTGTTCCGTGTTTTCTAATGTGCTGTGCAGATACGCAGTCATCAAACGTTCCCCTGGTCACCCGGTTTGAAAGCGGATCCATTTCCGCCCTTGTTTTTTATTTCGTACATGGCTTTGTCTGCCCGCTTTAACAGACCCTCTGTGGTGTCACTGTCAGTGAACGTCGAGGCGCCGATGCTGATGGTAATGCTTAGTGACCCTGTATCGGCGCAAACCCTGAGACCGGCAACAGCCTCTCGTAAGCGCTCAGCAATAACGAGCGCGCCGTATTTGTCAGTTTTACTCAGCAGGACCACAAATTCTTCGCCACCATAGCGATAGACCCGATCCGTGTTGCGATTGACCTTGGTGATCAGACGCACCATTTCCTTCAGCACGGTATCGCCGGTGGCGTGACCTTCGGTGTCGTTTATCTTCTTGAATCTATCAATATCAATGACCAGTACTGACAGGTCGTGCTGATAACGGCGCGCCAGATTTAACTCATGGTCCAGGTCGGCCATCATGGCCAGACGATTGCCGGCCCCGGTCAGTGCATCGGTCGTGGAGGCATCAATAGCGGCACGGTATTGCAAAGCATTGCGGAGCGGACAGAGCAGGGTGCTTAACAGGGTCTCAATAGTGTCCAGATCTGGCTCACTGAATCGCGCCTGGTGGTAAAGCACGATCTCGCCGAGATTGTCGCGCTGGGTGATCAGCCGATAGCTGCAGCTGTGCAGCTCGACGTCGCCTACAGACAATTGCAGATTCATGGTTTCGTTGACGTAGACAAGGCCGCAATAGTCGACCAGCGCACTGCTTTCTTCGTGGAAAAGCGACAGTATTGTGTTCAGGTCCAGAGATGTCTGCAGTTTGGTCAACAGGCGGTAACGCGTTTGCGACAGCGGTTTGTTACCGTCGGGCAGCTGATACTCATTGGCAGCCGGAAGCAGCGTGAGTTGGGCACGCCCCTGTGTCGTAATTTCTACTGCTGTGGCCGAGCTGAGTGGCATAGCCATGTGAGTCTCCGGAGTTAGCGTCTACCGAAGACAAGCGATTATTGTGCCAGAATTGTTAAGTACTAAATAAAGGTAATAAATACAGCGTGGTACAGGATTTTTTAATGCTTTGGAAGAACCGGCGGAGGGTTGAGTGCAAAAGCTGGCAAGCATCAGCGGCAATAAATTGCCGGTTTACTGACGCTTGCCGTTCCGGGAGTGCCAGTTTGCCGTCGGGTATTGGCATCACCCGTTTTACTTGGCGGACAGTTCAGTCAATAACGTCCGGATATCGATGGCCTGACCATGCAGAGGGTGACTGGCAGCCTGCATCAGGTGCAGGTAGGCCGGCATCAAAGACTCGGGCGTGGGCAATGACAAGGGATTTTCCGCGGGATAGGCGGATCGGCGCATTTCTGTGCGAGTGGCCCCCGGATTGATGCTGTTGACGCGTATATTGGTAGTGTCAGCCAGCTCATCGGCCAGCACCTGCATAAGCCCTTCGGTGGCAAATTTGCTGACCGCATAGGCGCCCCAGTATGCCCGGCCTTTGCGGCCGACACTGGAGGAGGTCATCAGAATGCGGGCTTCGTCGGATTTTTCCAGCGCTGGCAATAGCGCGCGGGTCAACAGAAAAACAGCATTGACGTTGATCTGCATGAGCTTCATCCAGCTTTCCGGTGCGTAGTACTGGATGGGCCCCAGCGCGCCCAGTTCGCTGGCATTGTGCAGCAGGCCGTCCAGCGCCGGGAACTGATCAATAATGGATCGACCCAGTACGTCGTAGTCTTCACTGCCTGCGATCGCCAGATCCAGCGGATGAATGACAGCTTCGGGTAGCTTTTCACTGGCAATGGCATCGTAAACAGCCTCCAGTTTGCTTTGTGTACGCCCAAGCAGAATCACTGTCGCGCCACTACGCGCATAGGTGAGCGCTGCGGCCTTACCTATGCCGTCGCCGGCACCCGTGACCAGTATGGTGCGACCCTGCAAGCTGTCATTGACCGGAATTGTCAGCGCGGTGTTCTCGGTGTCGCTGTTGTCATGGTTGCGGGCGGGTTCAATTTTCATGAGTGAGTCCTTTCTGGGCAGAAAAAATGAGATGGTTGCTCAGGTAGAGTGCAATGTCAGCAACCGATGGCGAAATGTGGTCTGCTCCCCACTCACTGATGGCAGGAAAGGGCGGCAGGTAGCCGTAGGCGGCTGCTATGGTGCGCATACCGGCAGCATTACCAGCCTCGATATCGCGTGGATGATCGCCCACGTAGATACTGTGGGCCGGATCACAGCCCAGGCGGTCGCATGCCAGTAGCAGCGGTTCGGGATGGGGCTTGGTCTGACTGACATGATCCGGGCAAATCAGAATCGAGCAGCGATGTGCCAGATCAAGTCGCTGCATTAACGGGATGCTGAAACGCTCAGGCTTGTTGGTAACAACGCCCCAGGCTATGCCGCTTGCTTCCAGTTGGCCCAATAACACGTCCATGTCGGCAAACAGCACGGAGCGCGTGTTCTGGAGCTGGTCCATGTATTGATTCAGCAGCGTCTGAAACAGCGCATCAAAGCCCTGCGCATCCGGTCGCAGGCCGAAGGCCAGCTCCACCAGGGCCCGGGCACCGCTGGAAACCGTGGCCAGAATGGCGTTATCGCTCGGGGGTGTCACGCCCTGATCCGCGCACAGCTGATGCAAGACGGCGCTAAAGTCTGGCGCGGTGTCAATCAGGGTGCCGTCCAGGTCAAAAAGCACGGCCGCAGTCTGATTTCCGGTCATCGTGGTCATGCCGGCTTCCGGTAGTGAACCAGGTAATTGACATCAATATCATTCTGCAGACGGTAGCGCTTTGTCAGCGGGTTGTAACCCATCCCGGTCAGTTCACCCTGTTCCAGGCCGTAATGACGACACCATGAAGCCAGTTCAGACGGCTTGATGAACTTGGCATAGTCATGTGTGCCTTTGGGCAGCAGATTAAGAACATATTCGGCACCGACAATTGCAAACAGCCATGATTTTGGATTCCGGTTTAGCGTGGAAAAAAAGATATGGCCGCCGGGTTTGGCGAGTTTGACACAGGCTTCCACGATCGCTTCAGGGTCGGGCACGTGTTCGAGCATTTCCAGGCAGGTGACGATATCGTACTGCCCGGGTTCCTGCTCAGCCATGGTTTCGGCGGCTATGTTCTCGTAGCGGATATCGAGACCGCTTTCCAGTTTGTGCAGGCGGGCAACCGCAAGTGATGCCTCAGCCAGATCGATGGCCGTGACCTGAGCGCCTTGATGCGCCAGGGCTTCGCTTAGAATGCCACCGCCACAGCCAATATCGATACAATGCTGGCCGGCAGGATTGATCTTGCCGCTGATAAATCCCATACGCAGCGGATTTATTTCATGTAGTGGCCTGAATTCGCTGTTGGGATCCCACCAGCGCGCGGCCAGGGCTTCGAATTTGCGTATTTCTGCGTCATCGCGATTGCCGTGCTGCGCATTCATGCATTTTCTCCATCGTTGGTTGAGTGCTGCAATCGTTGTTGCCAGGTGCGTGCCAACTCCTGTATCTGGCGCCGATTGATAGTGGTCAGTTCGCCGTCGTCTAACAAGGCTTTGCCATTGACCCAGACATGACTGACCTGGCTGGCCTGGGTTGAATACACCAGTTGTGACACTGGATTATAAACCGGCATGGCGTTCAGGCTGTCGAGGCGGACTGCCGTCATATCGGCGCGTTTGCCCGATTCCAGTGTCCCTGTCAAATGCTCGAGGCCCATCGCTCTGGCGCCATTAATGGTTGCCATCTGCAGGGCACCGTAGGCTGGCAGCGCACTGGCATCACCGGCACAGGCTTTGGCCAGTAAGGCCGCTGTGCGCATTTCCGAAAACATGTCCAGATCATTATTGCTGGCCGCGCCATCGGTGCCCAATGCGACATTGATACCGGTGGTCTGCAATTGGTGTACCGGGCAGAACCCACTGGCCAGTTTCAGATTGGATTCAGGGCAGTGCACCACATGAGTGGAGGTCTGCTGCAGTAACGCCAGGTCGTCGTCATCCAGCTGGGTGGCATGTACACAGAGCAGGCGGGGGCCCAGCAGACCAAGATCATGCAGGCGCCGTATCGGTCGTTGCCCCGTGTTTTTGAGCGCGTCTTCAACTTCAAAAGCAGTTTCGTGCACATGCATGTGAATAGGCAGATCGAGCTCTTCAGCGAAGGTAAGGACCTTGCGCAGGGATTCGTCAGACACAGTGTAGGGCGCATGAGGGCCAAACGCGGTACTGACCAGTTCGCTGTTACGCCAGGCGTCGTGCAGCTCCGTGGTCTTGCTGATGCATTCATCGGCATCGGCTGCCCAAGGTGTCGGGAAATCGATGACAGGCGCTGCCAGTTGGACACGAATACCCGCCTCGCTGGCAGCCCTGGCGCTGGCCTCAGGAAAAAAATACATATCGGCATAACAGGTGGTGCCGCCGCGAATCATTTCAGCAATGGCCAGCTGCGTTCCCTGGTAGACAAACTCTTCGCTGATCCACTTGCCTTCCAGTGGCCAGATGTGGTCATGCAGCCAGGTCTGCAAGGGGAGGTCATCGGCTATGCCGCGCATCAGCGTCATGCCGGCATGGCCATGTGCGTTGATCAGGCCGGGGATCAGCGCATGCTGATCCAGCGTCAATTCCCGGCGCGCACTGCTATAATGCCGTGCTATATCAGGGGTCGGGTGCAGCCCGACAATACTGCCATTGCGCACCGCTATGCTGTGGTTTTCCAGAATCGCCTGGTCATCGGTAGCCGGAATTATCCAGCGTGCATGTATTACGAGATCGACGTCGGGCTGGTTTTCGCTGGGGCTCATTGCGGCTCCGGTTGAGGTCATCAGAGCGGCGATTATAACGAATATTGCAGTAAAGCAGGAGCTTGATATTAAACCGTATTTTTGTGTCCGGCTGCGGGGCATTTGTGGTAGTATTGATCAATTTTATCGATCGGCGATTGCTACTTTAAGAACTGCCGAAAGAACTGCCGAAAGGACTGCCCCGGGCGCGCTTGGATGAGCCGCTTACAGTCCGTATGAGAGCCTGTAAAATATGACGGAATCTACAAACCAGATATCGCCTGTTTCGCTCGAAAGCGAGATGCGTGAATCCTACCTTGCCTACGCCATGAGCGTAATTGTTGGTCGTGCGTTACCGGATGTCAGGGATGGGCTCAAGCCTGTACACAGACGCGTGCTGTTTGCCATGAACGTGCTGTCGAACGACTGGAACAAGCCCTACAAAAAGTCCGCTCGTGTGGTCGGTGATGTTATCGGTAAATACCATCCACATGGCGATTCTGCTGTTTATGACACCATCGTACGTATGGCACAGGACTTCTCCCTGCGTTACCCGCTGGTTGATGGCCAGGGTAACTTTGGCTCGATAGACGGTGATTCGGCTGCAGCAATGCGTTACACCGAAATTCGCATGGCCAAAATCGCCCACGATCTGATGGCAGATCTGGACAAGGAAACGGTTGATTTCTCCGACAACTATGATGGCACCGAACGTATTCCCGATGTTTTCCCGACACAGGTTCCCAATCTGCTGGTAAACGGCTCCTCGGGCATCGCTGTCGGCATGGCAACCAATATTCCGCCTCACAACCTGACGGAGGTTGTGGATGCCTGCCTGGCGTTGATGGATGACGAGGATATCTCCATTGATGATCTGATGGAGCATATCAAGGGCCCTGATTTCCCCACGGCGGCCATCATTAATGGCCGGGCTGGCATTGTCGAAGCCTACAAAACCGGTCGTGGCCGCATCTACATGCGTGCACGCGCGGAAATCATCGAAGATGAAAAGAGCAACAAGCCCACCATTATCATCACGGAAATACCCTATCAGCTGAACAAGGCGCGGCTGGTGGAAAAAATTGCCGAATTGGTCAAGGAAAAGAAGATAGAAGGCATCACGGAACTGCGTGACGAATCGGACAAAGACGGTTTGCGCGTGGTGATAGAGCTTCGCCGTGGAGAAGTTGGTGAAGTGGTGCTGAATAACCTGTATGCCCAGACCCAGATGCAATCGGTGTTTGGCATTAACATGGTGGCGCTGGTAGATGGTCAGCCGAAGCTGCTGAACCTGAAAGAAATACTGCAGTCTTTTATCCGTCACCGCCGGGAAGTGGTCACACGCCGGACCATCTATCTGCTGCGCAAGGCCCGCGAAAAAGGCCATATTCTGGAAGGTCTGGCGGTCGCACTGGCCAATATTGATGCAGTCATCCAGCTTATCAAGGAGTCGCCCAGTTCGGCAGAAGCAAAAGAAAAGCTGCTTGCACGTTCGTGGCTGTCGACCAGCGTCCTGGCCATGTTGGGCGAGGCCGGTGCGGATTCGTGCCGGCCGGAAGAATTACCGGTTGAATTTGGCCTGAAAGGCGAGGAGTACTATCTGTCTCCCGCTCAGGCACAAGCCATTCTGGATCTGCGTCTGCACCGCCTGACGGGTCTGGAGCACGAGAAACTTATCAATGATTACAAGGATTTGCTGCAACAAATTGCGGACTTTCTTGAGATTCTGGGCAGTGATGTTCGCCTGTTCGAAGTAATGCGGGAAGAGCTCAACCTGGTGCGCAACAATTATGGCGACAAGCGCCGCACCGAAATTGTCGGATCGCAGCTGGACCTGAGCATGGAGGACCTCATATCCGAGGAAGACCGTGTGGTCACGATTTCACGAAGTGGTTATGCCAAATCGCAGCCACTGACCGATTATCACGCCCAGCGTCGCGGCGGCATGGGTAAAGCAGCGGCTGCCGTGAAAGATGAAGATGTGGTCGAGCACCTGTTGATTGCCAGCAGTCACGATACCCTGTTGTGCTTCAGCAGCACCGGCAAAGTTTACTGGCTGCGTGTATTCAATATCCCGCTGGCCAGCCGCGCATCGCGGGGGCGTCCTCTGGTCAATATTCTGCCATTGGAAGAAGGTGAGCGAATCACCAGCATGTTGCCGATACGCGAATACACTGAGGGTTATTTCATCTTCATGGCAACCGCCATGGGTACGGTTAAAAAGACCTCCCTGACAAGTTTCTCTCGTCCACGCAGTGTGGGCCTGCGAGCCATTGAACTGGACGAGGGCGATCGCCTGGTAGGCACTGCACTGACCGATGGCCAGCGCGACATCATGTTGTTTGGTAGCGGCGGCAAGGTGCTCCGGTTTAATGAAGCTGGCGTGCGCACCATGGGCCGGACAGCCCGCGGGGTGCGCGGTATCCGCCTGGCGCCGGGCCAGGAAATGATAGCGTTGATCATTCCTGAAGAAGGCGAACAGGTGCTGACGGTCAGTGAAAATGGTTATGGCAAGCGAACCGATGTTGCTGAATTCCCTGTTTATGGCCGTGGCGGCCAGGGTGTCATCGGCATGCAGACCAGTGAACGCAATGGCTCGCTGGTCGGAGCGGTTCAGGTGGCAGATGGCGGCCAGATCATGCTGATCTCCAATAAAGGCACACTGGTACGCATCCGCGTGGATGAAGTGTCAGTGCTTAGCCGAAACACACAGGGCGTACGGCTGATCAAGCTCAAGAAAGACGAGCTGCTGGTGGGTGTTGAGCCGGTCGCTGATGCCGCCGATGAGTTGCCTGACGATGTCGTCGAGGATGTGATTGAAGGCGACGTATCAGAACATGCGGTCGTCGAAAATAAGCCGCAAAGCGGCGAGGCTGATGATGAGTGAGGTGCCTGACCGGATTGCATTTCTGGGTCCGCCGGGTACCTTCTCACATGCGGCAGTAGACAGGTTTTTTGGCCACAGCGATGCCCAAGAGCGCCTGAGCGTGGCAAATATCGACGACGTTTTTCTGGAAGTCGAGGCGGGCAATGCCGGTTTTGGTGTTGTGCCGGTGGAAAATTCCACTGAAGGTGCCGTCAACAGCACTCAGGATTGTCTGATAGATACGTCCCTGACGATTGTCGGGGAAATTTATTTGCCTATTGAACACAATCTCCTGTTGAAAGACCCCGCGCGACTGTCTGAAGTCAGGCGCATCGTGTCGCACAAACAGTCCCTTGGCCAATGCCGACTCTGGCTGCGCACACATTATCCCGACATGGAGCTATGTGAGGTCAGCAGCAATGCAGAAGCGGCGCGCCTGGCGGCTGATGACCCAGCGACGGCAGCGATTGCCGGGGAGGTTGCGGCCCGTTTTTTTGACCTGACAGTGGTCGCTGACCGAATCCAGGACCGGCAGGACAACACCACCCGTTTTCTGGTGATGGCGCGCGAGCATGCTGCGCTCGGAACTGAACATCAGGTAGCAGGGGTATCGACCGGACAGGACAAAACGTCCATTCTGGTCTACACCGAGAACAAGCCAGGCGCCTTATTCAGGGTGCTTGAGCCGTTTGATGATTTTCAGGTTAGCCTGACCCGAATCGAAACGCGTCCAGCCCGTGACAGCATGTGGTCCTATGTGTTTTTTGTCGATTTTGAAGGCCACATGCAGGACGATGCCGTCAAAAACGTGTTCGGCAAACTCGCTGGCCGAGCTGTCAAAATCAAGAACCTCGGTTCTTATCCCAGAGCCCGGGTCTGAGCCATGACGCTGCTCAAGAATAAAACCGTTCTTATTGTCGGGCTGGGTCTGATTGGCGGCTCGATTGCCCGGGGACTGGCCGCGAGCAATGCATGCCAGCGCATACTTGCTGTCGGCCGTGATGAAACCGTACTGCACACCGCCATGCTGGATGGCAGTATCCATGCCTACGCCACCGACCTTGCCACGCTGGCACCGGAAGCTGATTTAATCATGATCACAGTACCGACCCAGTCGGTGCGAGCCATCCTTGAACAGCTCATTGAGCTGGTCGATGACAGCGTCATCATTACCGATGCCGCCAGCGTAAAAGGAAATGTGGTGGCGGATGCACGGCAGGTGCTGAGGGCAAGGGCTTGTCGCTTTGTGCCTGGACACCCGATTGCGGGTTCCGAGCGTAGTGGCTACCCCGCATCCCGTGCAGACCTGTTTGATAAGCGCAAGGTCATTCTCACTCCTCAACCCGATAATGATACTGATGCAGTGCGCACGGTCATGGCCTTGTGGCAGTGTCTGGGTGCGGACATTCATGCCATGAGTGCGGAGCGTCATGACCGCGTACTCGCAGGCACCAGCCACCTGCCACACCTGCTGGCCTTTGCCCTGGTGAATACTTTGGTAGACAGCATCAGCGAACCGGACCGTGTGCAGCAGGTTTTCGATTATGCTGCTGGCGGGTTTGCTGATTTCAGCCGTATCGCCTCCAGTGACCCGGTCATGTGGCGAGATATTTTTCTCGCTAACTCACAGGCAACGGTTGATATACTTGATGCCTATATTGAGTCTTTGCAGAAAATGCGATCGGTTCTACTACGTGCTGATGGCGCTGCAATGACCCGGGAATTCTCCCGTGCGAAACACGTTAGAGACGAATTCTATCAACGATTTCAAAAGCCCGAGACTAAACCTCGCGTGTTCGCGGAGCATTCCCAGGACACTGGCTCCCTGGTATGCCGCCCCAGTCTGTCGTTACAGGGTGAATTCAGGGCCGCTGCGTCAGTAGATACGGCCCGGCAATACTTGCAGGACGCTGCCTGTCGCGATGCGGTCACGTTGTTGCGTGGCATTCCAGAGGACGGCGAGACTCTGGCGCTGATTCAGGCCTTGCGGGCTGCCGGCGTGCCTGTGGTTGGCCCCGAGCAAGCCAGTGTGACTGTTTATGGTAGCGAGCCGGACGCTGATTTGGTAGCGGGTCAGGGTTGCGAGGCTGAGCAAACAACCAATAACCGGCCCTTGTCGCCAGGCACTGAATTGCCGGCTAATGATTTTGTCATACTGGCACTGGCGCTGGCTGCCAGCAGTGTCGCTGAGTCACGACTGACACTGCGTTGTGTCTATGCGGGCGCAGATGGCCATGAACATCCGCTGCAGGCATTCCAGCAAATGGGCGCCGATTTGCAGTTGATGAGCAATCAGGATTCTGGGCAAGCGTTACTGGATGTACTGGTTAAACCGTCGGCGCTTGATAGTTGTGAGCTTGATTTCAGCGTCATCGCCGGCGATGTGTTGCCTGAGGGCAATAAGCTGGCAGCGGTTGAGGAACAGGTTCTGGGTTATATTGTCGCCGGAATGCTGGCGGACGGTAAAACCTGCCTGCGAGTTGCCAATCTGGCCGACAATGCCCGTATAACGGGCGCGATCACAGCATGGCAGGCGCTTGGTGCAAACATTGAATGGACGGACGACGTCATTACCGTATCGCGCTCGCTGCTGGCATCGGGTGTGCTGGCCTGTCGCAATGACCCTGAATTCACCTTGTTATGCATCGTGCTCGCGCAGCGAGTATCGGGCCGGCTTGAACTGACCGGGTTTGCCGCATTTGTCGACAAATATCCGGGGTTACTCGCCCAATTGCAGAAACTGGGCTTTGGGTTAGCGCTGGAGCGAACATCATGACAACACGATTTGATAAAAGGCAGGGGGCCCGATGACTGAGACTCAGGGCGATGCGGTTCCCGTATTGGCAATCGACGGGCCTGGTGGCGCAGGCAAGGGGACGGTCAGTCGTTTGCTGGCGTCTGCTTTGGGCTGGCACTACCTGGACAGCGGGGCGCTTTACAGAATAGTGGCGCTGGCTGCCAGGCGCAGTGCGGTAGCACTGGAAGACGAACCGCGAGTGGCAGCACTGGTCCCGGCGCTGGACATTCGTTTTGGTACCGGTAGCGACGACAGCGTCTGGCTGCAGGGCGAAGAGGTGTCAGCGCATATACGCCATGAAGAAGCGGGCGCCATGGCTTCCGTCGTTGCGGCGCTGCCGGCGGTCAGGGAAGCGCTATTGCTGCGCCAGAGAGCGTTCCGGCAGGCACCGGGCCTTGTTGCGGATGGGCGCGACATGGGCACTGTGGTGTTTATTGATGCACTGCAGAAAGTGTTTTTGACAGCGTCTGCGCAAGAGCGTGCAGATCGGCGATATAAGCAGTTGATTGCAAAGGGTATTGATGTTAATATCGGCGACCTTTTAGCGGATATCAATGCGCGTGATGCTCGGGACAGTAGCAGGGCGGTTGCGCCACTGCGACCGGCTGATGATGCCATCGTCGTCGATACAACCCGGATGAGCATCCCGGAAGTGGTCAGTCAGATACTGGCCATGGTAAATAAAAAGCGTGAATCCATGCTGTAAAAATCTGAACAATTGCAAAGTTATAAATAAAAAATATGAACAAAACAGTCCGGTGAATCTGAACCGGCAGGCACGACTGAATCGAACCAGATTCAGGCAAGACCCAAGCAGGACCGCAACAAGTTAGACTGAGTACCCGGCCTGATGATGGAGCCAGCATTGTCCATCAGCGGGCTTTTTGTCATTGGCCCGTACATGCTGGTGTGCGGTTGTACTGAAGCTGCAGAACGTGCCTCCTGGTACCTTTTGACGGCTAATTTAATTTACAGGATTAAACATGAGTGAAAGTTTCGCTGAATTATTTGAACAAAGTCTGATTGATGTTGATATGACACCTGGCGCCATCGTCAACGGCACAGTTATCGATATCGATTCTGACTGGGTTACCGTCCACGCCGGACTCAAGTCCGAGGGCGTTATTCCCAAAAGCCAGTTCCTGGATGAGAACGGCAGTTTTTCTCTGTCAGTTGGTGACATCGTCAAAGTAGCACTGGAAGCCGTCGAAGACGGTTTTGGTGAAACACGACTGTCCAGAGAGAAAGCCAAACGGGCAGAGTCCTGGATGGAGCTGGAAGCGGCTTTCGAAAAGAACGAAGTGGTCAAAGGTATTATCAACGGAAAGGTCAAAGGCGGTTTCACTGTCGACCTCAACAATATCCGTGCGTTCCTGCCAGGTTCTCTGGTCGACATTCGTCCGATTCGCGACACCACGCATCTGGAAGGTCAGCTGCTTGAATTTAAACTGATCAAACTGGATCAGAAGCGCAACAACGTTGTGGTATCACGTCGTGCTGTGCTGGAAGCAGTCAGCTCGGAAGAGCGTGATGAGTTGCTGGCAAGCCTGCAGGAAGGTCTTGTTATCAAGGGTATCGTCAAGAACCTGACAGATTACGGCGCATTCGTCGATCTGGGCGGTGTAGACGGCCTGCTGCATATTACTGACATGTCGTGGAAGCGCATTAAGCACCCAAGCGAAATCGTCAATGTCGGCGACGAGATCAAAGTCAAAGTATTGAAGTATGACCGCGAGCGTAATCGTGTATCTCTGGGCCTGAAACAACTGGGTGAAGATCCATGGGTTGATATCAAAGCCCGTTACCCGGAAGAAACCAAGGTCAAGGCACGCGTTACCAATCTGACTGACTACGGCTGCTTCGCCGAGCTGGAAGAAGGCGTTGAAGGTCTGGTACACGTGTCGGAAATGGATTGGACAAACAAAAACGTTCATCCATCCAAGATTGTGCAGCTGGGTGACGAAGTAGAAGTGATGATCCTGGACATAGACGAAGAACGTCGTCGTATCTCTCTGGGTATCAAACAGTGCTTCCAGAACCCATGGGATCGTTTTGCCGAGCAGTTCAAGAAAGGCGACAAGATCTCCGGTAGCATCAAATCAATCACTGATTTCGGTATCTTTATCGGGCTTGATGGCAACATCGACGGTCTGGTTCACCTGTCTGACATCTCCTGGGATGAATCAGGTGAAGATGCGGTTCGTGCCTACAAAAAAGGCGACGAAATTGAAACCGTCATTCTGTCTGTTGATCCAGAGCGTGAGCGCATTTCCCTTGGCATCAAGCAGCTGTCTGAAGATCCGTTCGCGAACTACGTTGGCGAGTTTGAGAAAGGCAGCATAGTCAAGGCAACCATCACGGCCGTCGAAGCCAAGTCTGCCACAGTCGATCTGGGTAATGGCGTTGAAGGCATGTTGCGTGCTTCCGAAATTAGCCGGGACAAGGTAGAAGACGCCCGTAATGTGCTGAAAGAAGGCGACCAGCTTGACGTTAAAGTGGTCAGTGTTGACCGCAAGAACCGAGTGCTTGGCGTTTCTGTAAAAGCCATTGAAATGGATGACGAGAAAGCCGCCATTCAGGATCATAAGAACCAGGACGTTGCGGCTTCCGGCCCGACTACCATCGGTGACCTGATCAAAGCCCAAATGGAAAAGAAATAACTAACTCAAGGAACCTGTCATGACAAAGTCTGAGCTTATCGAGCGCATAGCCGCCAAACAGTCGCAACTGTCAGCTAAAGATTGCGAGTTTGCCGTTAAGGCGGTCATTGAGTATATGTCTGAGGCTTTGTCAGAAGGTGGCCGGATTGAAATTCGCGGATTTGGCAGTTTTTCACTGCATTACCGTGTGCCCCGGATCGGACGTAATCCGAAAACCGGGACACCGGTGGCGCTCAGTGGAAAGCATGTTCCGCATTTCAAACCAGGCAAAGAACTGAGAGACCGTGTCAATAATACCCTGGAGCATTAACCATCCTGGTATGGCGTGATTCAGAGCATTGTAAGCACAAATATAAAACGGCGTATTCGCAAGAATGGCGCCGTTTTTATTTGTAAGACACTAAACTTTCGTCTACCGGGAGCTGACTGTTGTGCAACGACTCAAGCGTTGGTTGATGTTTCTGTTATTGTTGTTGATTTTTATACTGAGTGTCGGCTTCTCAATGTGGAATACGGAACCGGTCGCATTGTCATTTGGCTTTTATGAGTTCGCCGTCAGGCCGTTGTCATTCTGGCTGATTATCACCTTCTGTATGGGTGGGCTGACAGGGCTGTTGATAGGCGCTGGCCTGATTCGGGATACCCGCTTACGTTTTCGTATTCGGGCGTTGGAAAAGGAGTTGGCCAAACGTTCCGGTGCTAAACCCACCAGAACAGACTGAGAACACACGGCAACTCAGGTTGCCTGCAAATTGACGTGGAAACCGTTGGAGGCGATACCGTGCAAGATCCGAATAAAATAATTATTGCCCTGGATATGGCCAGTGACAATGATGTGATGGCGCTTTTACGTCAACTTGACCCATCAAGCTGCCGGGTAAAAATAGGCAAGGAACTGTTTACCCGATATGGGCCGGATCTGGTCAGAAGGGTAGCAGACATGGGTTTTGATATTTTTCTTGATCTAAAATTCCATGATATTCCCAATACTGTTAACAAGGCTGTAGCGGCAGCAGCGGATCTTGGGGTCTGGATGTTGACGCTGCATGCAGCCGGCGGTTCGGACATGTTGCGTGCAGCACGCGATGCTGTCGATAATAGCGAACATAAACCACTACTGGTTGCGGTGACATTGTTAACCAGTCTGGCAGAAAATGATCTGGCGATTCAGGGCGTAGCACGATCACCGCTGGAGCAGGTACAGCGACTGGCGTCACTGGCACAGGAATGCGGTATGGACGGCGTGGTCTGCTCTGCTGCAGAAGTCAGTGAGCTCAGAATGCTGCTGCGTAAGGATTTTCTGCTGGTCACCCCGGGTATCCGGCCTCAGGGTGATGCCGCCAACGATCAAAAACGTATCGTGACGCCCGCCGCTGCAATACAGCAGGGCAGTGACTACCTGGTGATAGGTAGACCGATTACCCGTGCCCGGGAGCCGATAGAAAAACTGGCACTGATACAGCAAGAAATTTCTGGCGTGCAGTAGAATTTGTGCTAAACACTGATCAGCCCCTGTCTAAAAGTGATAAGTGGCTATCACGTAGATGTACTGAAATCTGAAAATGAAATCTGGAAAAGGAGTTTCCATATGCAAATATCAAAACGTTTTAGCAAGGCTGGTCTGTGTTCTCTCCTGTTTGGCCTGTTGGCCTGCCTGGGTGTGGTTACCATGCCCGTAACTCTGGCGCAGGACGAACCAGTTGCGCCCGAAATAAGTATTGAAAATCAGGTCAATATCAATACTGCAGATGCCGAAACGCTCGCGCTGGCTCTGGATGGAGTGGGCGAAACCCGGGCCATGGATATTATTAGCTACCGAGAGCAAAATGGTGACTTTGAGACGGTCGAGCAGTTGCAGGAAGTCAGCGGTATCGGCCCGGCGACACTGGAGCGCAATCGTTCACGAATTTTACTGTCGGACTCAACCGACTGAGGACGCGACCAACCAGCATACGGTAGAATGGGAGCCCTGTGTCGGGGCTCCCTGAATGAGAGTGTCGGCATTTTATTATTTTGCCCGCTGCTGCTAACAGCTGGCGATGGATGATGGGCTCACTATGTTGGTTTGGTTCGCGTTGCCAGGAATATTCCTGTTGTCCTGGCTGCTTTGTGCGGTGCTTGTTCGCCGCGGTTCAACGTGGCTAATGGATATGCCTGTAGACCGCAGTGCGCATCTTCAGGCCACTCCGCGCGGGGGTGGTCTCGCGATTGTAATCGGCATTTATGTTTTTCTCTCGATACTTGCCAGTCTGAATCTCTTAAGCCTGTTTCAGTTCAGTGTGCTTCTGTGTGCGCTGCCGGTAGCAGCAGCTGGATTCGCTGATGATATTCGGTCGCTGTCAGTCAAAATCAGATTGCCACTGCATCTGTTGTCAGCGTTTGTTGCCCTCGCGCTTCTAGGCCCTGTTCCTGAACCCTTTTTCAGCGGCGTGGTAGAACTTCCCTTTGTTTTGATGTCGGCACTGTTAATGGTGGCTCTGGTGTGGCTACTTAATTTGTACAATTTTATGGACGGTATCGATACGCTGGCAGCGGGGCAATGTCTTTTTGTCAGTGGCGCTGCTGCCTTCCTGTTGCCTGCGTCTGAGATTGGCCTGATCTGGGCCTGTGTCGGGCTGTTTGTCGCAACATCCGGTTTCTTCCTGTGGAACATGCCACCAGCCCGCCTGTTCATGGGTGATGTCGGCAGCACATTCCTCGGATTCTTTCTGGGTTTACTCGGGTTGCTGAGTCATTTTAATGGCAGCCTGTCAGTCTGGGTATGGGTGCTGCTGATGGGTGTATTTATCGCGGATACCACCTTCACCTTGCTGCGTCGGTGCCTATCCGGCCATAGTGTGACTCAGGGGCATAGTACCCATGCCTATCAGCATCTGGCTCGCCGGCTGAATAGTCATACCAGGGTGGCAATTGTGCTGACCGCGGTAAATCTTGTGTGGCTGCTACCGTTGGCCTGGCTGGCGACGGTATACCCTGAATATGGGGTAGTGCTGGCAATCTCTGGTATAGTACCGTTAATGTTGTTAGCCGCCATGTTAGGAGCAGGGACCGATCGCGGTGCCCGCAAAGGCTTCGAATCAAAGGACCAGGTATGAACCTATACACGATACCGCTATCGAGAAACGTTAAGCAGGCTTTGTTAATGCTGGTTGACGGATTCATGCTGGCAACGGCTGCCTGGTTGTCTTTTAGCATGCTTGGTATAAGCGCGGGTCCACTGGCGGATAGAATGACGGTGTTTACCGGCGTCGCCATACTGATCAGTGTGCTGGTATTCTTTCGCATTGGCCTATACCGGGCACTATTGCTCTATATGGGTGTGCAGTCCGGGTTTATTGTGTTGCAGGGTGTCTCCATTGCCGCACTTTTTTTCGCGGGCGGTTATTACCTCGTATTTTCATTTCCGCAGGCCAATAATGCCGCCGTGCCCATCTTCTGGATGCTGGCTCTGCTGTTTATTGGCGGCAGTCGTTTTGTAGCCAAAATAGCACTGCAGAGCCTGATTCAGAACTTTCGTCCCAAAGAGCCCGTCATAATCTATGGCGCTGGCAGTTCCGGTATGCAATTGGTGGCAGCCTTACAGAATGGTGACCAATACCTGCCGGTGGCGTTTGTTGACGACAGTCGTCACATCGTTGGTAGCATTGTTCATGGTATTCGTGTCTACAGCCCATCGGCTCTGGCTGATCTGATTACCAATTTTTCGGTCCGACAGATATTGCTGGCCATGCCTTCCGCCAGCCATGCTGAGCGTAAAGAGATTCTCAATCGACTTGAACATTTGCCGGTCCATGTAAAAACAGTGCCGGAACTGTTCGATATGCGCTCGGGTAAAGTGCATGTCGATGAAGTTCGGGACATTGATATTGAGGACCTTCTGGGGCGTGATATTGTACCGCCGGATCAGGGTCTGATGGGGGCATGTATCACGGGCAAATCTGTCCTGGTGACGGGTGCCGCCGGGTCTATCGGTTCGGAGCTGTGCCGGCAGATAATCAGTCTGCGTCCCGCCAGACTGGTATTACTCGACAGTTTCGAATTCGGTCTCTATGACGTAGAACTTGAATTACAGGCGCTGCGCGACTCCCTGCCTGAGAGCGACAGTGCGGAAGAGCCTGAAATTATTGCTTTGCTGGGCAACGTCTGTAATCAGGGCCAGATGAATGCCGTGATGACACGGTTCGGGGTCGATACGGTTTACCATGTGGCTGCCTATAAACAGGTACCCATGGTTGAGCGCAATGTCGTTGAAGGGGTTCACAACAATGTTTTTGGTACTGCGGTTTCTGCGCTCGCAGCAAAACAGTGTGGTGTGCAGCACTTTGTTCTGATCTCTACCGACAAAGCGGTCCGGCCTACCAACGTCATGGGCGCCACCAAACGTTTTGCCGAACAGGTGCTGCAGGCACTCACCGCCACTCAGGGCACGACGTGCTTTAGCATGGTCCGTTTTGGCAATGTCCTGGGGTCATCGGGGTCGGTAGTGCCTTTGTTCCGACGGCAAATCAGTGAAGGGGGGCCGGTCACCGTGACGCACCCTGAGGTTACCCGTTATTTTATGACCGTAGAGGAAGCCGCTCAACTGGTTATTCAGGCCGGTTCCATGGCAAGCGGTGGCGATGTGTTTGTTCTCGACATGCATGACCCGATCAAAATTGTGGACCTGGCGCGGAAGATGATCCACTTGATGGGTTACGATGTGCGGGATGAAAATTCCTATCGCGGCGATATAGCAATCGAATACTCAGGCCTGCGGCCAGGAGAGAAACTGTTCGAAGAGCTGTTGATTGGTGAATCGGTTACTGGCACCGAGCATCCCAAAATCATGCGGGCAGAGGAAGACTACCTGCCATGGGAAGTGCTGGAACCCATGCTGAACGAGCTTCAGGCAGCCTGTACCGAGCTTGATCTGGGCAGCATCCGCCGTATTCTCATGCAGGCGGTGGATGGTTTTGAGCCTGATACCCTGTCAGATGATCCGCTCTGGCTGGAACAGCCGGCGACGTCGCAGCAGGATGCGGTCTTTGTCAGAGCCGCTCCTGCCAACGTAACGCCGATACACAAACGCTGATTAACGTCGAGTGACAGACTCGATGACAACGGGTTCAACCGGCACATTCTGGTGCTGGTTGCGGTTAGCGGTTTCCACCGTAGCAATCTGATCGACCACATCCATACCACTAACCACCTCACCAAAGGCGGCATAACCAAACTGCTGGGGCGTTCTGCCGGTCTGATTAAGGAAGTCATTATCGACCAGGTTGATGAAGAACTGGCTGGTTGCGCTGTCTACGACATTGGTACGTGCCATCGCCAGGGTGCCTCGATCATTCTCCAGTGACGGATCAGCTTCATTGGTAATAGCCGGATAACCCGAGACCTCGACAAAATCGCTGTTGTAGCCACCACCCTGAATCATGAAGCCAGGGATCACGCGGTGAAAGGTCAGGTTGTTGTACAGGTCGTTGTCGACATAGCGCAGGAAGTTGGCAACAGTGATCGGAGCCCGGTCAGCCCATAATTCAATTTCAATGCTGCCCATACTGGTTTCCATGACCACGACCGGATTGCCGTCGATCTCATCGCTGATGGAGTCGGCAGCATCGGAAACAGCTTCAGTCACTGTTTCAGCCACCTCATTGGCGGTATCAGCGGCCTGTTCTGCCATGTTCTCCAGCTCCTCAGGCGCTTCGCTGTTGTCGGAGCATGCGCCAAGGACCAGGGTGCCGCCCATTAGCAGAGCCATAAATACGTGCTTGTAACTGTTTGCAATCATAATCAATTCCCGCTTTGTCAAAACTAGGTTTAGCCAGAGCGACTGATTATAACCGCAGATATAAATGATGCCAGTGTTAGAGTGCTACATTGCCATTTCGGATGGAGTCATTTGCGAAGGAACTTCATGCAACCGGGGGAGGGAGGGGAATATGGCTGCCCAACCTGGACTCGAACCAGGAACCAAGTGATTAACAGTCACCTACTCTACCATTGAGCTATTGGGCAATTGTGCTGGTCAACTGAGTGACCTCAACAGGACGCGTATACTAATGAGATTTTTAAGAAGGGTCAACCCTTGATTGTCATCTTTTGATGGTTGCGACAGACGCCGACAGTCTACATGTTATATGCGTGCCACGTTTGCCTGCGTCCATCGCTTACCGGGATGGCAACCGTGTATACTGCGGGGCATGAGCAATCAATTCAAAATGTTTTCACCCTTCGAACCGGCCGGGGATCAGCCGGCTGCGATTGAAGCGCTGGCTGACGGCCTGGAGGAGGGGTTGCTGGCTCAAACCCTGTTGGGGGTCACCGGCTCAGGCAAGACCTTTACCATTGCCAACGTCATCGAAAAAACACAGCGTCCGGCTCTGGTTATGGCGCCCAACAAGACGCTGGCGGCTCAGCTTTATGGCGAGTTTGCCGAGTTCTTTCCCGACAACGCTGTCGAATATTTTGTGTCCTACTATGATTACTATCAGCCAGAGGCCTACGTACCTTCGTCTGATCTGTATATCGAAAAAGATTCATCAATAAACGAACACATAGAGCAGATGCGTCTGTCGGCAACCAAGGCGCTGCTGGAGCGGCGAGATGTCATCGTGGTAGCAACGGTTTCAGCGATTTATGGCCTTGGTGATCCGGGCTCGTACCTGAAAATGGTGCTACACCTGGATCGCGGTGACAAGGTTGATCAGCGTTACATTTTGCGCCGACTCGCAGATATGCAGTACACCCGTAACGACATGGAGTTGCAGCGTGCTACCTATCGTGTGCGTGGCGATGTCATTGATGTGTACCCAGCAGACTCGGAAAAATATGCTGTGCGCATCGAACTGTTTGATGACGAAATAGAGAACCTGGCTTTCTTTGATCCGCTGACTGGCGAAGTATTACGTAAAGTACCGCGTCTAACTATATTTCCGAAATCTCATTATGTGACGCCCAGAGAGAAGGTTCTCGACGCGCTCGATCAGATAAAGGTCGAATTGAATGAACGTGTGTTGCAACTGGAAAGCAACCATCAGCTGGTTGAAGCGCAGCGGCTTTCGCAGCGAACCAAGTTTGATCTGGAAATGATGAATGAGCTGGGATACTGCACCGGTATTGAGAACTACTCGCGTTATTTGTCCGGACGACAGTCAGGACAGCCGCCACCCACATTGTTTGACTACCTGCCACCTGATGCGCTGGTGATTGTTGATGAATCACACGTCTCAATACCGCAGATTGGTGCGATGTATAAGGGTGACCGTTCGCGCAAGGAAACACTTGTGCAGTACGGGTTCCGGCTGCCGTCAGCAATGGACAACCGCCCGCTGCGTTTCGAAGAATGGGAGTCGTTGACACCACAACTCATATTTGTGTCGGCAACGCCGGGCCCGTATGAAGCCGACCGCGCTGGCCAGACCGTGCGCCAGGTGGTGCGTCCGACGGGGCTGATTGATCCGGCGGTCGAGGTACGGCCAGCCGGAACTCAGGTGGATGATCTGTTATCGGAAATCCGTCAGATTGTCGTCCGCCAGGAACGGGTGCTGGTGACGGTGCTGACCAAGCGCATGGCAGAGGATCTGACTGACTATCTGATGGATCATGATGTGCGGGTGCGCTACCTGCATTCAGATATCGACACGGTCGAACGCTCCGAGATTATCCGGGACCTTCGTCTGGGCAACTTCGATGTTCTGGTCGGCATCAATCTGTTGCGCGAGGGGCTGGATATACCGGAGGTGTCTCTGGTTGCGATTCTGGACGCCGATAAGGAAGGCTTTTTGCGCTCCGAACGCTCTCTTATCCAGACCATGGGCCGGGCGGCGCGTAATATTCGCGGTCGGGCCATCCTGTATGCGGATCGTGTTACCGGCTCCATGCAGCGGGCCATGGACGAGTCTGACCGTCGCCGCGAGATCCAGGTGGCGTTTAATACTGCCAACAATATTACGCCGGCAGGCGTTAACAAGAGCATCATGGATGTCATGGAAGGTGCCTACGGCGGCGCCAATGGCGAGGGCAAGAACCGAAAGCGTAGTCGCCAGTCAGCCTCGGTAGCAGAAAAAATTGCCGCCTACGGTACAGGAGCGCAACCCGATGTGGCACTCGACGTTAAATCATTGACTCGGGAGATAGCGCGTATTGAGGCTCGTATGCTGGAATTGGCCAGGAATCTTGAGTTTGAGGAGGCAGCCAGACTGCGTGATGAAGTCGCTGTTCTGCGCAAACAGCTGCTGCAGGTGTAAAACTGCTAAAAACGGGCGAAAAACACTGTCAGCTCTGGTACTTGCTATTGTAGTTTTAGTCCGCTCCCCCTATAATCGCCAACCTTGATAAAAGCACCCCAAAAGCAGTTTGGTCGGCGATTTCTGTAAACAGTTGTAAAGCGAATTACAGGCGCGTAGCTCAGTTGGTTAGAGCGCTACCTTGACATGGTAGAGGTCACCAGTTCGAATCTGGTCGTGCCTACCACCTTTCTGCCCTGAAGCTGACATTTCTTGGAGTCACGCTTCGTGTTGCTTTTCTTTAAACCGACCTTTAATTGATAAACACTTCATCCTATGCCTGCAATTACTCTTCCTGACGGCAGTCAACGTAGCTTTGACGCATCCGTAACGGTAGCGCAAGTCGCTGAATCCATAGGTGCCGGCCTGGCCAAGGCGGCGCTGGCCGGGCGTGTGGATGGCACTCTGGTCGACACCTCGTATCTGATTACCGATGATGCGGAGCTGGCGATTATTACCGAACGTGATGCCGATGGCCTTGATGTGATCCGGCACTCCTGTGCACACTTGATGGCGCAGGCAGTGCAGCGTCTGTTTCCGGAGGCGCAGGTCACCATAGGCCCGGTCATCGAAGATGGTTTTTTCTACGATTTTGCCTACGAACGCGCTTTCACCCCGGAAGATCTGGCGCAGATCGAAAAGGCCATGGGTGAAATCGTCAAGGAAAACCTGCCGGTCTCACGTGAAGTGATGAGTCGTGATGACGCCATTGCCATGTTTGACAAGATGGGCGAGAAGTACAAAGTCGAGATAATCAAGGACATTCCCGGCAACGAGGAGTTGTCATTCTACCGTCAGGGTGACTTCATTGACCTGTGCCGTGGCCCGCATGTACCCAATACCGGCAAATTCAAAGCGTTCAAACTGACATCAGTCGCAGGCGCCTACTGGCGCGGCGATGCCAGCAACGAAATGCTTCAGCGCATTTATGGCACGGCCTGGGGTGACAAAAAGGCGCTCGCCGACTATCTGTTCCGGCTGGAAGAAGCCCAGAAACGCGATCATCGTAAAATCGGCAAAAAACTGGATCTGTTTCACTTTCAGGAAGAAGCCCCCGGCATGGTGTTCTGGCACCCCAAAGGCTGGTCGATTTACCAGACCATTCAACATTACATGCAGAAGCTGCAGAATGAGAGTGGCTACCAGGAAATCCGAACACCACAACTGGTCGACTACACATTGTGGGAAAAATCCGGCCATGCTGACAAGTTTGCCGATGAGATGTTCAGCGTTGAATCTGAAAATCGCATGTATGCCATCAAACCCATGAATTGCCCGTGCCACGTGCAGGTGTTTAATCAGGGGTTAAAAAGCTACCGTGACCTGCCGTTGCGGCTGGCTGAATTTGGCTCCTGCCACCGTTTTGAGCCCTCAGGCTCCATGCACGGCCTGATGCGCGTACGCAGCTTTACTCAGGATGATGCGCACATATTCTGCGCCGAATCTGCTATTCAGGACGAGGTAGCCCAGTTCATGGAGCTGCTGTTCCGGGTTTATAAAGATTTTGGCTTTGATGAGATCATCCTGCGCCTGTCTACACGACCTGAAAAACGGGTTGGCAGTGATGAGATGTGGGACAAGTCCGAAGAGGCGCTGCGTCAGGCACTGAATAACAGCGGCCTGGCTTGGGAGTTGCTGCCGGGCGAGGGGGCGTTTTACGGACCCAAGATCGAATTCTCCCTGAAAGACTGCATGGGCCGGATTCAGCAGTGCGGCACCATTCAGGTGGATTTCTCAATGCCAGAGCGCCTGGGTGCGCAGTATGTGGCGGAAGATGGCAACCGAAAGGTGCCGGTCATGTTGCATCGCGCGATTCTGGGATCATTCGAGCGTTTTATTGGCGTTCTCATCGAGCATTATGCCGGCGCGTTGCCGGTCTGGCTGGCACCTGAGCAGGCGGTAATTCTTAATATTACCGACAAACAGGGCGATTATTGCGAAAAAGTACGTAAAATATTGGCAGAAAAGGGATTTCGGGTCAGTGCGGACTTGAGAAATGAGAAGATCGGCTTTAAAATTCGCGAGCACACCATGCAGAAGGTTCCATTTCTGCTGGTAGCTGGTGACCGGGAAATGGAAAACGGTCAGATTTCCGTCCGTACGCAGGATGGCCAGGATCTGGGCACCATGACACTTGAGGCATTCGCTGAGCATCTGGCAACAGAGGTCGCGCGCCTGGGTCGTACCGGTAACTGAAAGTCACCGGCGAGCCCAATTTAAACTTATACAGGAGAGAAGACGCTGTCGAATATGAAGAGCAGTTCCAAAAAACCCGTCATTAACGAAAATATTGAAGCCACCGAAGTCCGTCTGGTACTGGCTGATGGTGAGCAAAAAGGCGTTGTGACGATTGAGGAAGCACGAGCGGAAGCCGCAGAGGCCAAGCTTGACCTGGTGTTGATCGCTCCTGATGCTGAACCACCAGTCTGCAAAATCATGGATTACGGCAAGCATGTCTTTGATATCAAGAAGCAGAAGGCTGCCAGCAAGAAAAAGCAGCGCAAGACCCAGATTAAAGAAATAAAGTTTCGACCAGGGACGGAAGAAGGGGATTATCAGGTAAAACTACGCAACCTGATACGTTTCCTAGAAGATGGGGACAAGGCCAAGGTATCGCTAAGATTCCGTGGACGCGAACTCGCCCATCAGCATCTTGGACTCGAATTGGTACAGCGGATCGCTAAAGATCTGGAAGACTACGGTACCGTCGAGCAGACCCCCAAGATGGAAGGTCGTCAGATCGTAATGGTTCTGGCACCGACGAAGAAGAAGAAGGCCTGACACCGGTCAAGCCTTCGTTTATCTAAACTGTATCGCCAGTGATGGCTGATAAATGCGGAGTAATACCCGAAATGAGCAAGATGAAGACCCACAGTGGCGCCTCCAAGCGCTTCAAGAAGACAGCGAGCGGCTGGAAGTGCAAAAGCGCTAACAAGAGCCACATCCTCACCAAAATGACCACCAAGCGCAAACGTCATCTGCGCGGTACTTCACTGGTTGCTGCCAGCGATAAGCCGTTGATCGACCGCATGTTGCGCAAAATTTAATCATTTAGGATTCCGAGGAGACTGATATGGCCCGAGTTAAACGAGGCGTAACGGCACGTCGCCGTCACAAAAAGATTCTGAAAGCGGCAAAAGGTTACTACGGTGCCCGTAGCCGTGTGTATCGCGTAGCGTTCCAGGCAGTGATCAAAGCCGGTCAGTACGCTTACCGCGACCGTCGTACCAAGAAGCGGGTATTCCGCTCGCTGTGGATCACGCGTATCAACGCGCAGTCACGCGTCAATGGTATGACTTACAGCCAATTGATTGCTGGTTTGAAGAAAGCCAACATCGCTGTAGATCGTCGCGTCATGGCCGATCTGGCTGTACACGATAAAGCAGCTTTTGCTGCGCTGGTGAATCAGGCAAAAGCCGCCCTGGCGTAAGTAATAGCGTTACCTTTGCAGAGCCGGTCCGGGTTTTCCTAATGTCCCGTTCCGGCTTTGTGCTTTCATGGTATAAGCGGATTAATCCATGACTGATACAACAACTCTGTTAGACACAGCCCTGCAGGCCATCGACGCGACGACTGACGAGCGCGCGCTGGAACAATTGCGGGTTGATTATCTCGGTAAAAAAGGACAGCTGACCGATCTGCTTAAAGGCTTGGGCAAACTGCCTGCCGAGCAGCGGCCGGCGGCCGGTGAATCCATTAATATTGCCAAGCGCCGAATACAGGAGGCGCTGGATGCCAGACGAGAGACGCTGGTAGCGCAGGCAATGGAATCACAACTGGCTCAGGAGACAATCGATGTCACGCTGCCCGGGCGACGTCAGTCAGCCGGTGGTCTGCACCCGGTCAGCCGTACCATTGACCGGATTCAGCGCCTGTTCGAATCGGTTGGTTATAGCGTGGCGGAAGGGCCCGAGATCGAAGATGATTATCACAACTTCGAGGCTCTCAATATCCCCGGGCATCACCCGGCTCGTGCCATGCACGACACCTTCTATATTAATCCATCGACTGTGCTGCGCACGCATACGTCTCCGGTACAGGTAAGGGTCATGGAACAGGGCAAGCCCCCATTCCGCATGATCTGCCCAGGCCGAGTTTACCGCTGCGACTCTGATCTGACGCACACACCGATGTTTCATCAGATAGAAGGCCTGCTGATTGCTGAAAATGTCAGCTTTGCCGATCTGAAAGGCACGTTGGAGGACTTCCTGCGGGCGTTCTTTGAGGCTGATCTGGCCGTACGCTTTCGTCCATCCTATTTTCCGTTCACCGAGCCCTCAGCTGAAGTCGACATGAGCTGCGTTATGTGCGAAGGCAAGGGCTGTCGTGTCTGCAAGCAGACCGGGTGGCTGGAAGTGCTGGGCTGCGGCATGGTGCATCCGTCTGTCCTGGAAGCGTCGGGTATCGACAGTGAACAGTATCGCGGTTACGCCTTTGGCATGGGCGTCGAACGTCTGGCCATGCTGCACTATGGCGTCAATGATCTGCGTCTGTTTTTTGAAAACGATCTGCGTTTTCTTAAACAGTTCAACTGACCTTTTCCATGCACGCCGCACCGCAATAAAAAGAGCCTCAAGACATGATCTTCACACAACAATGGATTCGAGAGTGGCTGGATGACAGCATTGATCCGTCACTGCTGACAGCTGAGCGACTGGTATTTCAGCTTACCATGGCTGGCCTGGAAGTGGATGCACATGGTCCGGTGGCTGCTGCCTTCAGTGGTGTCATTGTGGCTGAGGTGACCGACGTTCGACCGCATCCTGATGCAGACAAGTTACGCATTTGCTCGGTAAACGACGGTCAGCAAACACTTCAGGTCGTTTGTGGCGCGCCCAATGTTCGCGTTGGCCTGAAAGTACCGTATGCCACCATCGGCGCGGAACTACCAGGCGCCGAAGCGGGTAAAACGTTTCGCATCAAGAAAGCCAGATTACGCGGCGTCGAGTCTGATGGCATGTTGTGTTCGGCGGCCGAGCTTGGTCTGTCTGAAGCCGCGGACGGCTTGTTCGAATTGCCGGCCGATGCGCCTGCCGGTACTGATATTCGCAACTACCTGGAGCTGGACGACAGCTTCTTTGAACTGGACCTGACGCCCAATCGTGGCGATTGCCTTGGCATCAACGGTATTGCGCGCGAAATAGGCGCGCTGAATGACGTGAAGGTCGCGGGGCCACAAATACCCAATGTAGCTGCCACGATTGAGGATACGTTCCCCGTCCGTCTTGCTGCCCCTGACGCATGCCCACGCTATCTGGGCCGGGTCGTGCGCAATATCGACGTGACGGCTGCGACACCCTTGTGGATGCAGGAAAAGCTGCGTCGCTGTGGTTTGCGCAGTATCGATCCCGTCGTTGATATCACCAACTATGTTCTGCTGGAGCTGGGGCAGCCCATGCATGCCTTTGATCTGTTGAGTCTGAACCAGGAAATCTGTGTACGGATGGCGAGCGCAGATGATGAGCTGGTGCTGCTCGATGGCAAGACGGTGCAACCGGACGCGGATACCTTATTGATAGCGGATGCATCCGGACCGCTGGCTCTGGCCGGCGTCATGGGTGGTGAGCACAGCGGCGTCACGGAAGCGACCCGTGATGTATTTCTCGAATGTGCGTTCTTTGCACCATTGGCGGTGGTGGGGCGCGCCCGCCGTTATGGCCTGCATACTGACGCCTCGCATCGCTACGAGCGGGGTGTGGACTTCGAAATTCAGGGACTGGCCATGGAGCGCGCAACAGCATTGTTGCTCGAAATATGTGGCGGCGAAGCAGGCCCTGTTACCGAACAGCTGGGCGACTTGCCTGCCAGACGTGAAGTGACGCTCAAGCCAGAGAATGTGTTAAAACTGCTCGGCATGGCCATGAGCTCCGATGAAATTGTTCGTATTCTCAATAGCCTGGGAATGGAATCTATCGAAGTATCTGACACGGAGATGCGCTTCTCTGTGCCATCCTACCGCTTTGATATCAGCATTGAGGCTGACCTGATTGAGGAACTGGCCCGTGTGCATGGCTATGACAAATTACCGGTAACACAGCCGGCAGTTCGCATGCAATTACCGGATCAGCCCGAAGCCGATGTGGGCATGGCACGTTTACGCGAACGTCTGGTGACGCTGGGTTATCAGCAGGTCATTACCTACAGTTTTGTTGAACCGGAACTGATGGCGTCAGTTCAGCCCAGTCCGCCTCCGGTGCCGTTGCAGAACCCAATATCGGCTGACATGTCGGTTATGCGAACCAGTCTTTGGCCTGGCCTGATCAGCACACTCAAATATAATGTGAACCGGCAACAGCCGCGGGTAAGAATATTTGAGACAGGGCAGATTTTCCTGCGTCGTGAAGGCGACCACGAACAGACGATCAGGCAGCCAGAAATGCTGGCTGGTCTGGTTTATGGTTCCCGTCAACCGGCTGAATGGTCGCAGGGCAGGGAGGCTGTGGACTATTTTGATCTTAAGGGTGACCTTGAAACCCTGTTGGCGTTAACCGGTCACGGCGATGCCTTCACCTTCGAAAGCGCGCATCACCCGGCCCTGCACAGTGGGCAGAGTGCAAGAGTTGTCCTTAATGGCAGGCATGTTGGGCATATCGGAGCGCTGTCACCTCAGCTTCAGCGTGAGCTGGATTTAAGTCAGCGTGTATTTGTTTTCGAAATCGAACTTGACTCATTACTGTCAGCGACAGTGCCACAATTCAGCCCGCTGTCACGCTTCCCGGAGGTGAGTCGCGATCTGGCCGTGGTACTTGATCAACAGGTGACCTCAGGTGCATTGCGAGAGTATTTGCAGGCAGAAGCAGGCGAATTCCTCGTCGGTTTACGAATATTTGATGTATTTCAAGGTGATGCACTGGGTAAAAACAAAAAAAGTGTGGCTCTGGGCTTGACCTGGCAGCATCCTTCGCGCACTCTAGGCGACGACGATATCAATGTGATAATTGAGCGTTGTGTCAAAGGCCTGGAAGACAAATTTAATGCAAAGTTAAGGAAATAAGCATGGAGAAGGGCGCACTGACAAAAGCTGAGATGGCCGAACGCTTATTTGATGAGCTCGGCGTCAATAAACGCGAAGCCAAGGAACTGGTTGAACAGTTTTTTGAGGAAATCCGGCTGGCACTGGAAAGCAGTGAGCAGGTTAAACTGTCCGGATTCGGTAATTTCGACTTGCGCGACAAAAAGCAGCGTCCGGGTCGAAACCCCAAAACCGGTGAAGAAATTCCAATCAAGGCGCGACGTGTTGTCACATTCCGGCCAGGGCAGAAGTTGAAGGCGCGGGTAGAAAAGTATGCTGGAACCCAATAGCACCAAGGAACTTCCGCCGATACCGGCGAAACGATACTTCACCATTGGCGAAGTAGGTGAACTGTGTACAGTGAAGCCTCACGTGCTACGTTACTGGGAGCAGGAATTCCCGCAACTGAAACCTGTCAAGCGCCGAGGCAATCGTCGTTATTACCAGCGCGAAGACGTCCTACTGATCCGTCAGATCAAATCCTTGCTATACGAACAGGGCTTTACCATCGGTGGTGCGCGCCAGCGCATGAATGGTCACCAGGAAACCTCTGCCGGACCCGCTGTTGAATCAGCTGAGCTCAAACAGATGATCAAGGAACTGGAAGAAGCGTTGTCTTTTCTTTGATTTCGCTCATGCTTTGAGTTCTCTCCTGTTCCTATTCCATTTCCTCTCTTTTCTGTTTTGACCTTGCTCAGACTCAGACTCATGCTCTGGCTCTGTCCTTTGTACTCATTACCCCCGCCTCAGGTTCCAGATCTCTCACATTAATTGCAGTGTAAAGGTGCCATACCGAACAGTTGTCCGGGATGGCGTAACAATTCGTCACCTTTTGGCCTTTACAACATAATCTGCAGTGATATAGTCCATCAGCGATTCGAAGGTACCAAGTGTGCTGTCGGATGCAAAAAGGCAAAAAATATTGCCACTTGTTGTCATGCATCCCATCTGTGTGGCAGACCTACAATCATAAAAAATGCTAGAGGTCTATGGATGAAACCAAAGTCTGTTTTTACTTACAGAGTCAAACTGCTATCCGCAGCAATTGCTGCAAGCCTGTTAGTGCCTACTGGCGCTGCCATTGCTCAACAAGGATCACCTGAGGTAGAGGAAGTTGTTGTAACCGGCTCCTTTATCCGCCGCACTGAAGGATTTCAGGCGGCATCTCCAATTCTTCAATTTGATGCTGAAGACATTGCCACTGAAGGCACACCCAACATGGGTGATGTCATCAATAACCTGAGCTTTAACCAAGGTTCTTCAGTTACTCAAAACTCGTTAACAGGTGCATCAAGCACCGCGACGTCAATCAATCTGCGTGGCCTGGGGGCCGGTGCTACATTGAACCTGGTCGATGGCATGCGTGTTATTGGCACTAACGTCAATACCTTCCTGCCACAGATCGCCATTGCCCGTCTGGATATTGTGACAGATGGTGCCGCTGCTCTTTACGGCTCTCAGGCAGTTGCTGGTGTGGTCAACTTTGTGCCACGCAAATCCTATGACGGTGTGCGGCTGGAAGCATATCGCCAGGGCGATGACCGTGGCGATTACACTGACGATCAGTTCAGCCTGCTGGCAGGTACCGAATGGAACGGGATCGACATTGTTGTTGCCGGTGAATACCGCACCAATGGTCGACTGAAAATGATTGATCGGCCCGAGCTGATGAATGCTGGCCTGACATCCTCAAGCACACCTAACCCGGGCCGTTACCGCGTGCCGTTGCGTGATGAGAACGGCGATTTGACCGGTGCCACTGCCGTCCGCTCTGACCCTAATTGCGGCGGTGTCCGTCAGGATCCTACCCAGGTTGGCAATAACCCCAACGGTTTCACCTTTGGCGGCCAGTGCTGGTTCGATTTTGGAGAGTTCTGGGATTACCGTGCTGCGCAGGATTCAGCGCAGGCGTTCACACACCTGACATACGACGTCAGCTCAGACCTGACGCTTTCTGGTCAATGGAGCTACTACAAGCGCTGGACGGCCAACCGTGGTTCACCGTCTAACCCTGGTGGTCGAACCGGTGAGCTGCCCGATATTCGTGGCGAGTTGCCTGGCAACCCGTTCCCGGCGCAGGATGCAAATGGCAATCAGCTATTTGCTCAGGATGCCAACGGTGATGGTGTGCCCGATCGTGGTCCTAACGGTCAGGTAATTCGTGACCCGAGCGGTATCCCGTTTAACGAAGATGTTGCGTTCTCAGCCTGGCGTCCTTGGGGTAAACATGGCACCTTGCCATCACAGCTTGGAGCCGATGGTTCTACCGTAGGGTCAGGCCTGCTGTTTGGCTTCCGCTCTGCGCTGTCTGCTGACTTTACCGTACCGTTTGTCGAAGGCTGGGATGGTAAAGCGACTTATATGTATGCACGCTCGACAGACAACAGCCGCGCTAACAACTTCAGCCTGGGCTTTTTGACTCAGGGGCTGAATTGCGACGTGGTCAATGACCGCGAAGCCTGCTTTAACCCATTTGTGTCACCCGACGGCAATAACCTGAACACTCAGGCAGTTGCTGACTCCACCTACGTGCAGAACCGTGTTGATGATGTTGACACCCTGCAAACGTTTGATCTGGTGTTTAATGGTGTTATCGCGCCGGGCGGGTTTGAGCTGCCAGGTGGGCAAATTGGTGCTGCGGTGGGTTATCAACGCCGTGACGACCGTTTTGACAATACGCCCAGCCTGCACAGCCTGACTGGCGACGTGTTTATCGGCACTCAGCTGTTTCCGTTCAGCGACAGCCGAACAGCGGACGCGTTCTTTGGTGAGCTGGCACTGCCGGTCCTGGATAACCTGGAGCTGCAGGTTGCCGTGCGAAACGAAGAGTACAGCACCGGTCAAAGCTCAACTGATCCGAAGTACGGCCTGATCTACCTGCCGACTGACTGGCTGTCGATACGTGCCACCAAAGGTACCTCGTTTATTGCACCGTCACTCAATCAGTTGAATGCGCCGCAGTCCTGTGGTCTGACCAATGTCGCCGATCCGTTCACGACATTCGCTGCGTTCACTGCCAACTGTTCCCAGGGTAACCCCGATCTGGTACCGGAATCGGCAGACACCATGGGTATAGGTTTTACGCTGAACCTGCTGGAAGGCATGACACTTGATATCGACTATAGCGAGACAGATTTTACTGATCGTATTATCTCCTCCACCACGGCTGATATTCTGGCGTCTGACTTCTTTAACTTCCGTCAGGCCACTGGATACTCCGGTACGGGTACGCCACCAGCCGATATGGTCCGCGCCTGGGTTGCCAGTCCTCAGTCTGATCCCCGTATCCAGCGCGATCCCAACAACGTTGCGCAGATAGATCGTATCATCAGCAGTGACACCAATGCGTCCAGCATGCTGGTGGAAGCAATTGATATCAAATTCGACTATCTGTTCCCGGTTGCTGACCTGGGTATGTTCAACGTTGGCGTTGACGCCACGTTTGTAGATACTTATGAGTATCAGCTGTCACCCGATCGGGATGTTGTGGAAGCCGTAGGCAACCAGAACAACCTCACCGGTGCAGTACCGCCAATGCCGGAATGGAAAGCCAACGTTCGTCTGGGCTGGTCTCGTGATCAACACAGCGTCAACGTGATCGTGCGTTACCTCGATGAGATGACCTTTGATGCCAGCAAGTTCTCGTTCCAGCAGTTCCTGCCGTTCAGCAATTATCGTGATGTCGACGTGCTGCGCGCGTCTACCATTACCGATGCCAGCTACAACTACCGTGGCCTGGAAGCGTTTGGTGGCGAATTTGCGTTCACTGTCGGTGCACGCAACCTGTTTGACCGGGCACCGCAGAAAGTGCCATTGCTCGGTGGTGTGGAGTCCTTCCTGTATGACCCGACTGGCCGCATGGTCTATGGCCGGGTAACGTTCGAGATGTAAGTGCTGTTGCCTGTCGTCGCTTTCGACGGCAGGCACCGCACCACGCATGAGATCACTAACAAGGCGGCCAGGTTTCCCCCCGGGCCGCCTTGTTTTTTTCGCTCAGGTTTATTACCTGTCGGGCTTGCAAGCCGGCACAAGCCAAGTATAATGCCAGCTCGATTTTCGGGGCGTAGCGCAGTCTGGTAGCGCACTACACTGGGGGTGTAGGGGTCGCAGGTTCAAATCCTGCCGTTCCGACCAGATCCGGGGCTGGAGACTTCTGTCGACTGGCCTGTTAAAAAGAGCAAACCTCTGGTTTGCTCTTTTTTTTTGGATTTTGCCCGCTGCCTGTCGCTGACTTTATACCCTTTTCTTTCAGATGCTTGCCTGCTGGTGTTAAGCGACAATCCATCGTAAACTCAGGTCACCAATCCGTCGTTAGAAAAAAGTAGTGAATGTGAAAATAGATCCTGACAACAACGCCGGGCCTGATACCAAGGCTGAGGCCGCATCGGACAACGCGGACACGACCCCTGGGGAGGTACCCGTACTGGATCCAGTGGATGGCCTGCAGGTAGAAAAGCTGTACCGTGCAGGTGAGATCATCATGCGTCAGGGTGAGCCGGGTGAGTGCGCCTACTTTATGCAGAGCGGACGGGTCGAGATCGTGCTGGAACGACCCGATGGCAGTGAAATTGAAGTGGGCCGCCGTGGCCCCGGAACCCTGATCGGGGAAATGGCGATTGTTGATGACGGGCCGCGCAGCGCAACGGTTCGGGCGCTGGAAGACTGTCGCTTGCTGGAAATATCAAAAGCCGATTTCAGCCGAGCCGTCAGTAATGCCAATCCGATTGTAGGTCTGGTCACCAAACTGATACTGATGCGCTATCGGGACATTCTGCAGCGCTCGGAAAACGTCCGCGAGTTTGCCGGCGTCACGACCATGCTGGAACAGCAGGAACGCTACCACGCTGAAGAGAGTAGAGTGCTTGACGCGGTCCGTATGGCAAATGAATTCAAGGTGGCGGTCGTACGCAAGGAACTGTTTCTCGAGTACCAGCCCTTTATTGAAATCGATACCGGACGTATTGTTGGATTCGAAGCGTTGATGCGCTGGAATCATCCAAAAACCGGGCGGATGCGGCCTGATCTGTTTATACCCATGGCGGAAGACACGGGTCTGATCATAGAAGCAACCCGTTGGGCATTTCGTGAAGCCTGCAAAACATTAAAGCGCATGATTACCCAGACCGGTGACTCCGCTTTGTTTATCAGCGTCAATTTCTCAGCACAGGACTTTGACGACCCCGCGTTTCTGGACGAACTGCTGTTCACACTGCATGAAACCGGTATTCATCCAACTCAGATTCATCTGGAGATTACCGAACGGCTTCTGTTACGACAGTCCGAGGGCGTGAAAAAGATCCTTCAGCAATGTCGAGAACACGAAATGCAGATAGCCATTGACGACTTTGGTACCGGCTACTCGTCATTGAGTTATCTGCACCAGTATCCGGTGTCGACACTTAAAATTGATCAAAGCTTTGTCCGCAATATGACAACTGACAAAGGCGTACTCGGGCTGGTCAAATCAATTCTGTCATTAAGCGAAAACATGGGCCTTGCCATTATCGCCGAAGGCGTGGAGACGCAGCAGCATGTAGAAATGCTGCAAACCTTGAAGTGCCGTGTAGCGCAGGGCTATTTCTTCGCCCGCCCCATGCCGGAACATGAAGCCGCCAGCTTGCTGGCAGGTCAGTATACGAAGCTGCCATGACGGAATTGAGCATAAAGCTGCTGAGTTCAGTACCGGGGCTGCCTCCCATCCTGCAAACCATTCACCTGCTTGGACTGGCTATGTTGATGGCCTCTGCGATCATGATCAATCTGCGTCTGTTGAACCTGGCCGGGCGCCGACAGTCGCCTCAGGAAATGATGCAGCGTCTGTTTCCCTGGTTATTTTGCGCGCTACCGGTCATGCTGTTCAGTGGCCTGCCGTTCCTGCTCGCGCGACCGCAGCGTTATCTCAATAACCCGGTTTTCCTCTACAAAGCCGGCTTTTTGTGTCTGGCCTTGCTGCTAACCGTAGTTCTTTGGCGCAGTTACCGCAATGGCACTGCACAGCATCAGCACTGGCCAATAAAACTGGCGGCACTGTTAGCGCTAATGGCCTGGCTGATGACAGCCATGTCGGGTCGTTGGATCGCATACGCCGACTATCTGTTCTGGCCGGGATAAATCTATGTTGCAGCACGAATTCTGGTTAAATCTTGAATACACATGGCTGGCCGAACAGATTGGCGCGACCTGGCTTTTTCCTCTGTTCAATTCACTACACGTCATCAGTATCACATTGATGCTGGGGGCACTGCTGATGCTGGATCTGCGCCTGGCTGGCGTTGCGGCACGGGTTTATCCATATCGATTACTGAGTCGGGACTTTCTGCCCTGGATCTGGCTGGCTTTTAGTGTGGCCACCATCACCGGTATTGGCCTCTTTATCACGCGGGCCAGTGCTCATGTACTAAATCCGGCGTTCCAGTGGAAAATGCTGTTGATGTTGATGGCCGGTGTAAACATGTTGATATTTCATCACCGCAGTGTCCGTCTTGCTGAGGGCTGGGACCGCACCATACCCCTGTCAATTCGTC
This sequence comes from Pseudohongiella acticola, assembly GCF_001758195.1. Lineage (NCBI taxonomy): Bacteria > Pseudomonadati > Pseudomonadota > Gammaproteobacteria > Pseudomonadales > Pseudohongiellaceae > Pseudohongiella > Pseudohongiella acticola. Next base: position 344,095 of record NZ_MASR01000001.1, on the reverse strand, counting down.
TCGCCGGCATCGCTTCCTTGGTATTGTGGGCCGGTGTTATGCTTGGCGGACGCTGGATGGGACACATAATTTAGTTGGGGAGAACAACATGGGCGAAGCGTATATTGTTGCCGCTGTCAGGACGGCATGTGGCCGCCGCAATGGGAAACTGAGTGGTATTCATCCGATCGACCTCGGCGCTGCCGTGGTTGATGAATTGCTGGATCGAACAGCGCTGCCAACTCATGCCGTGGATGATGTCATCTTTGGCTGCGTCAGCCAGATTGGAGCTCAGGCCGGTAATCTGGCACGTAATGTGGCGTTGGCCTCGCGACTGGACGTATCGGTGCCGGGCGTTACTGTTGATCGCCAGTGCGGCTCCTCATTGCAGGCGATTCATTTTGGCGCTCAGGCGGTCATGTCCGGAACGCAGGATCTGGTGATTTGCGGTGGTGTTGAAAGCATGAGTCTGGTTCCTATCGGCTCCAACATCAATGACACACTGGATAAGGGACGGGGCATACCGCGCGGCGAACGCATCGATGAATTGTACCCCGGCATTGAGTTCAGTCAGTTTAACGGTGCTGAGCTACTCGCCCAGAAATACCATATCAGCCGCAAAGAGCTGGACAAGTTTGGCGTGCTGAGTCACCAGCGCGCGTCGGCAGCCACCAGCAACGGCCATTTCCGGCGCGAAGTGGTGCCTGTTGAAGTGACATTAGCTGATGGTGGTATTGAAACCCATGTTCTGGACGAAGGCATTCGGTATGACGCCAGTATCGAGTCAATGCAGGGGCTCAAGACTCTGTTTGAAGATGGCGTGATAACCGCCGGTACTGCCAGTCAGATTGCCGATGGTTCTGCGGCGCTGCTGATTGCCAGCCGCCGGGCGGTGGAGAAATACAACCTGCCGGTGCGGGCACGAATTCATACCCTGGTAGTGGTAGGCTCCGATCCCGAGATCATGTTGGAAGGGCCCATTCCGGCCACCGAAAAACTGCTTGATCGGGCTGATCTGACTATCGACGATATTGATCTGTATGAAGTCAATGAAGCGTTTGGGTCAGTGCCATTGGCATGGGCAAAAGCACTGGGCGCCGATCTGCGGCGACTGAACGTCAATGGTGGCGCTCAGGCCCTGGGACATCCGTTGGGGGCCACCGGTGCCAAATTAATGACCACATTGTTGCACGAGCTGGAACGCCGTGAAGTTCGCTATGGCCTGGTGGCGATTTGTGAAGGCGGCGGCACCGCCAATGCAACTCTGATAGAGCGTCTAGATGGCCCTGACTGGTAACTCAAGTGGACTGGACAGGCTACGCTTCAGCAATCGCTTTAGTCGTCAGCTGCCGGCCGACTCAATTGACGAAAACTTCTGTCGTCAGGTCAGTGGCGCCCTGTTTTCGAGAGTGCAGCCCACACCCGTGAAGGCGCCATCACTGTTGGCACTGTCCGTGGATGTGGCGGAATTGATTGGACTGTCTGCAGCCGATTGTGATCAACAACAACTTGCCCGGATATTGTCTGGTAACGAATTGCTGCCGGGCATGGATCCTCACGCCAGTGTTTATGGCGGTCATCAGTTCGGCAACTGGGCCGGACAACTTGGTGATGGTCGCGCCATCAATCTGGGTGAAGTGATCGGCCCCGGTGAAAAGGCCTGGACGCTGCAACTGAAAGGTGCCGGGCCGACACCATTCTCAAGGCAGGCCGATGGCAGGGCAGTGCTGCGCTCTTCAGTACGAGAATTCCTGTGCAGCGAGGCCATGCATTATCTCGGCGTGCCAACAACTCGTGCCCTGAGCCTGGTGTTGACAGGTGACCGTGTCGTCCGGGACATGTTCTACGATGGCAACCCAAAGGCAGAGCCGGGTGCCATTGTATGTCGCGTGGCACCTTCGTTCGTGCGCTTTGGCCACTTTGAACTGCTGGCAGCCCGTGGCGATCTCAACTTACTGGAATCCCTGCTGAGCTTTGTTATCAGCACCGATCACCCTGATCTAGCGACCAGACTGTCGGAAAGTGACAAAGATGCGCGCAGAGTCATTTACCTCGATTGGTTTGCACGCGTATGCCGGTCTACGCAGGATATGGTGACGCACTGGATGCGGGTGGGTTTTGTGCATGGCGTCATGAACACCGACAATATGTCCGTGCTTGGCCTTACCATCGACTACGGGCCCTATGGCTGGATAGATGATTACAATCCGGACTGGACACCCAACACCACAGATGAAGGGCAGCGACGCTATCGTTTTGGTCAGCAGGCTGCCGTTGGGCGCTGGAATCTTTTTCAACTGGCTAATGCACTGAATCCGGTGATCCAGGATGCCGAGACATTACAGTCAATGTTGAATGCGATGCCAGCCGAGTTTGAGCGGGCCAGAAAAGAAATGATGGCAGGCAAGCTGGGTTTACCGGCTGCTGCTGTTGAACATCCGTCCTTCGATGAGCTGCTGGGAGGCCTTGAGCGACTGTTGTGTAGCCAGGCTATCGATATGACAATCTTTTATCGGTGCCTGATTGAGTATGCCTGTCAGCACGATTCGTCGCCCGTATCGCTAATCGATGTAATTTCTCCAGCGTTGTATCCGCTCGCCGGAAGTGACAGAACGGGTGTAGTACCAGAGAACCGGCCATTGTTCCGGGACTGGCAAGAGTCTTACCAAACGTTTTTGCTGCAGTTTGCTGCTGATTCAGACAGCAGACGTGCCAACATGCGGGCGGCGAACCCGGAGTTTGTGTTGCGTAATTACCTTGTGCAGCAGGCCATTGATGGCCTGGAGCAGGGTGACAGGACGGAGTTTGACAGTTTACTGCGTTTGCTGAAGCAACCGTACACGGACCTGGCCGAAGCGGATCAGCGATTCGCCGCCAGGCGCCCGGACTGGGCCCGCCAGCGAGCAGGCTGTTCCATGCTTTCCTGCAGTTCTTGAGTTGTGGCAGCGGTTTACAGAGTCTGTTTGACAGCTTCTTTGCTGGCCGGGTAGATCTACCACAAGTCGCCTGTCGTACCTACGATGTTGTTTGCCGCATAAAGCGCTGCTGGTAACACTTTGTTACCGTTGCAACTTGCTTAGAATGGCGCTTTCACGGATGCTACGCGATATTTGAACCTGCCTTCTAGACTGCTGATTCATCTGGCCTTAATGGCCCTGGAGCCTGATTTTGCGATTTATCCTGCGCCACCCTTTGGTAATACTTTTTGCAGTGGCTGCATTGGCACTGTCCTATGGTGTTTATACGCGGTTAACGCAGGAATCCACCAGTGGGGGACCGGGCATGATGCGGGGAGGCATGGGTCCGGTCTCAGTCACGGTGGCGGTCGTATCCCGGCAGTCATTCGCAGATGAAGTTGAATCCATTGGCACAGCGCAAGCCAACGAATCGGTGAACCTGACCGCGAAAGTAACCGACACAGTCACTGCGGTGCATTTCGAAGATGGCGATCTGGTTGAACAGGGCGATATCCTGGTTGAATTGACTAACGTCGCCGAGGCCGCCAGGTTGTCCGAAGTCCAGTCTGAACTGGATGATGCCCGTCGACAATATGAAAGACTGCAGAGCCTTATTGCGACCAACCTGATTTCACAGACAGACCTGGAGGCCGCGCGAACCCGCTTCGCCACAGCACAGGCCCGACTCGAAGGGGTTGCCGCGAATATGGATGACCGTCTTATTCGTGCGCCGTTCTCTGGCATGCTGGGCTTTCGCAACATCAGTGAAGGCACACTGGTCACGCCCAGTATGGTCATCACCACACTGGACGACATCTCAACAATCAAACTCGATTTTAATATTGCGGAAGTGTTTTTTGCACAACTGCAACCGGGTCTGAGCGTCACAGCCAACAGCATCGTCTACCGTGGCCGGGACTTTGAAGGACGTGTGCAGAACATTGGCTCGCGTATCGACGAGGTCACGCGGTCTGTGCAGGTGCGTGCCGAAATAGATAACAGCGACCGCGTGTTACGTCCGGGTATGTTACTGACAGTCGGGCTGACATTAAACGAACGCGACGCCATTGTGGTGCCAGAGGCAGCGCTGATACCGAGTCAGGGGCGGCAGTATGTATTTGTGGTCGATGAAGAAAACACAGCCCGTCGCGTTGAGGTAGAGATTGGACGCAGGCAACCGGGCCTGGCTGAAGTGGTGTCAGGCGTTATTCCGGGGCAACGGGTGATCACGCAGGGGATTGCACAGGTTCGACCCGGTCAGGCGGTTCGCATTATGAGCACGGGCGAATCCAGTACCAGCGCAGCCGGCACCAACGCGGGCCCGGAAGACCAGTCTTGACATTGGCCCGTGTCGATTCCCAAGTAACGGCCAGTTTTCTTTTGAAAGGATAACGCAAAATGATTTTGTCTGACGTTTCAGTCAAACGCCCGGTATTCGCAGCGGTAATCAGCTTGCTACTGGTTGCATTCGGCATTCTCTCTTTCATGGAACTGCCGGTACGGGAATACCCCGAGACCAACCCACCGGTGGTGTCGGTCAGCACCAGTTATCCCGGCGCTTCCGCCGAAATCGTAGAAGCCCAGATTACACAATTAATTGAAGACCAGATAAATGGCGTTGAAGGCGTGCAGACCATCAGCTCTTCCAGTAGCGATGGCAGCTCACGCGTATCCGTTGAATTTGCGGTTAGCCGCGACATTGATCAGGCGGCCAATGATATACGAGACAAGGTGTCACGAGTGACACGTCGCTTGCCGGAGGGCGTTGACCCGCCCGAAATAGCCAAAGCGGATTCAGACGCACGACCCATGGCCTACTATAACCTGCAAAGCACACAAATGAGCTTTCTGGAGCTTAACGACTATGCTGACCGGTATATTGTTGACCAGTTTGCAGTTATCGACGGTGTCGCTGGTGTTTCGGTCAGCGGCACGGGTGGTTATGCCATGCGTGTATGGCTGGACCGGGTTGCGCTTGCCGCCCGTGGCCTGACGGTGCTTGATGTAGAGTCTGCTTTGCGACGCCAGAATATTGAGTTACCCGCTGGCCGTGTCGACTCATTGGAGCGAGAGTTCAGTGTTCGTGTAGAGCGGGTCTATCAGTCCCCTGATGATTTTCGGGAACTGGTCATCAGTCGCGGCAACGATGGGCAGTTGGTGACGTTGAACGAAGTGGCGCGTGTTGAGCTGGCAGCAGCCAGTAATCGGGCCATGTTTCGTGGTAACGGAGTTGACGCTGTCGGGCTTGGAATTGTCAGGCAATCCAACGCAAACAGCCTGCAGATATTACGCGATACCATTGCTGTCGCAGAACGTGTCAATGCCTCGCTTCCAGATCACATGACACTGGAGTTGTCCAACAGCGATGCGGAGTTCATCGAATACGCGATTGATTCGGTTTACAGCACCATCATTATGACGGTCATTCTTGTCAGCCTGGTCATCTACATGTTTCTGGGTTCGTTCCGCAGCATGTTGATTCCCGCAGTCACTATTCCTGTGTGCTTAATGTCAGCGTTCATGGTGATGTTGATGTTTGGTTTGACGATAAACCTGATTACGTTGCTGGCACTGGTTCTGTGCGTTGGGTTGATTGTGGATGATTCCATTGTTGTGCTGGAGAACATACAGCGTCGTGTCGAAGCCGGAGAACCGCCATTGCTGGCTTCCTACAATGGTGCGCGACAGGTGGGGTTTGCGGTCGTTGCTACCACGCTGGTGCTGCTGGCTGTATTTGTGCCGGTTGTGTTCATGGAAGGCAACATGGGCATTCTGTTTTACGAACTTGCCATTACTATTGGTGGAGCCGTAGTTATTTCGACAGTGCTTGCTTTGTCGCTGACGCCCATGATGAGTTCGAAGCTTCTAAACAGTCACTCCCACGAGAGTTTTTTGACGCGTATAGTCGATCGTGTTTTCCGGTGGCTCCAACGCGGTTACCATGCGGCACTGGAATTTGCTCTGGTCATCCGCTATGCGATTCTGGCCAGTCTCGTGCTGGTAGGCGTATGTGTTTATTTGTTGTGGATGGAGATGCCTTCTGAGTTTGCGCCGCAGGAAGATCAGGGCGTGTTTTTTGTGCGCATGAGCGGCCCCGAAGGTGCCAGCATGGCGTACATGCAGGAACAGGTTAATGACATGCAAGACGGTGTTACGCCGTTTCTTGAAAATGGTGAAATAAGGAGCAGTGTCACCATTCTGCCTGGTTTTGGTGGCGGTAGCGGCGTCAGCAGTGGCATGTCCATCATGGCGTTGGCGGACTGGGAAGTCAGGGAGAAACCGACTCAGCAGGTTATGAATGAACTTGCTGCGGACTGGCAAAACCTGCCTGGCCTGCAGGTCATGATGTTCATGCGCTCTGGCCTGGTGCGTGGTGGTGGCGGTCAACCAGTGCAATTTGTGATTGGCGGCCGTACTTACGAAGAGCTCGTGCAATGGCGCGATGTATTGATTGAGCGTGGGGAAGATAGCGGGTTATTCACTCGCATAAATTCAGACTTCCTGGAAACGCGTCCCAGCCTGACTGTGACTGTAGATAAAACCAGAGCCGCTGACCTTGGCGTTTCGATCCAGGCGATAGGACGAACGCTGCAGGCAATGATGAGCGAGAGCAGGGTGACCACATTCGCTGATCGCGGTGAGGAATATGACGTTATCCTGCAGGCTGAAGAAAGTCAGCGTGCCTCGCCAGATGATCTGACCAATATCTATGTCAGATCTGACAGCAGTGGACAGTTAATTCCCCTGTCCAACCTGATCACGGTAGAGAACACATCGTCTCCCAATTCTTTGAATCGTTACATGAGAATGCGCGCGATTACACTCAGTGCAGGTCTACAGCCAGGCGTGACCCTGGAGGAGGGACTGGCATTCCTTGAACAGACCGTATTAACCGAACTGCCAGAGCATGCCCAGGTCAACTATAAAGGTGAATCACTGGAGCTGAAAGAAGCCAGTGGTGGTCTGGCATTTATCTTTGGTATGTCATTGCTGGTGGTGTTCCTGGTACTGGCTGCTCAATTTGAAAGCTTTGTGCATCCACTCGTCATCATGACCACAGTACCGTTGGCGATTTTTGGCGCCCTGATCGGATTATTGCTGACCGACGGAACCTTGAATATTTATACCAATATTGGGCTGATCATTCTGGTCGGCATCGCCAGCAAGAACGGGATTCTGATTGTTGAATTCGCCAATCAGTTGCGCGACGAGGGCAAGGAATTTCGTGAAGCCCTGGTGGAAGCCTGCGACATGCGTCTGCGCCCGGTCCTGATGACGGCCTTGTCCACCATGATGGGGGCATTGCCCCTTATCTTTGCCAGTGGCGCCGGCTCCGAAAGCAGGGTGCTGCTGGGTACGGTCATTTTCTCTGGTGTAATGATGACAACATTGATGACACTGTTTATTGTACCGGTGGTTTATGATCTGCTGGCCCGAAACACCGGGTCGCCACAAACTGTGTCGCGCTTGCTTAACAAGCTGGAAAACAAATACACTGATCACTCCACGCCGGTAAGCACGTCAACGGCCAGCGGCGCGAGCCGGGCTGTTCAGCAGCGGCGGGAAGACGCCTGATCGATAAGGCCTGGTTAATAAGGAGAGACAGTGTATGGAAGTGACAACGATAGTTTTGCTGGTGATTATTGCGGTCCTGGTTTTTTACGGTATCGGGATCTACAACCAGCTGGTCAGTCTGCGTAACCGCTACCAGAATGCATTTGCACAGATCGAAGTGCAACTGAAACGTCGCTACGACCTGATCCCCAACCTCGTGGAAACGGCAAAAGCATACATGGCACACGAACGTGACACGCTTGAGGCGGTCATTTCGGCGCGTAATGCTGCTGCACAAGGCCTCAGCGATGCCTCAGCAAAACCGGGTGATGCCGCTGCCATGCAATCACTGGCGGCGCAGGAGGGTGCACTGGGCGGTGCGCTGGGAAGACTTAATGTTGTCATGGAAGCATACCCGGACCTGAAAGCCAGTCAGAATATGATGCAGCTGACTGAAGAGTTGACCAGCACGGAGAACAAGGTGGCATTTGCCCGGCAGGCCTTCAATGACCAGGTGATGGCATACAACACTTACAAGCAGAGCTTCCCGCCTGTCGTGTTTGCTGGTGTATTCGGGCATGGCGCCGATGCATCACTACTGGAGTTTGCTGACAGCGAACAGATACAAGAGGCACCTAAAGTCAGTTTCTGACTGTTTTCGGAGCACTCATGGATTTTTTCCAGGCCCAGGATATCGCGCGACGTAAAACCGGACGACTGGTTCTGCTGTTTGCACTAGCGGTAATCAGTCTCATAGTACTGACCAATGCGCTGGTTTTGCTGACGCTGGGCCTGGCGTCAACGGAGCAGGGTGACACATCCTCAATAACGCAGGTCGAGCCGGCATTGTTTGCTGTGATCAGCCTCGCGGTCATAGCAGTTGTTGGTTTTGGCAGCCTGTACAAAACCGTCAGTCTGCGCCATGGCGGTGCGCGTGTTGCCGAATCCCTGGGTGGACGCCTGCTGATTCCTGGCAGCGACGACATTCATGAACAGCGCATACTCAACATTGTTGAAGAAATGGCCCTGGCTTCCTCAACCCCTGTGCCGCCGGTTTATATCCTGGATGAAAGTGCCATCAACGCCTTCGCTGCCGGGTACTCGGCATCTGATGCGGTCATTGGCATAACCCGTGGCGCCATAACCAAATTGCAACGCGACCAGTTGCAGGGCGTTATTGCTCATGAGTTCAGCCATATCCTGCACGGTGACATGCGGCTTAATATCCGGCTCATCGGTTTGCTGCACGGCATTCTGGTCCTCGGTGTGATGGGCTATTATCTGATGCGAAGCGCGGGTGTGAGCAGGCGTGGCAAAAACGGTAACGGCATCGTGTTCCTCGGGCTGGGTTTGATCGTCATCGGTGCCGCTGGCACTTTCTTTGGTAACCTGATCAAATCGGCTGTCAGTCGCCAACGTGAATATCTGGCGGACGCGTCGGCTGTGCAGTTTACCCGCAGTGCCGATGGCATCGCAGGCGCCTTAAAACAGATCGGGTCTGATGATGCCGGTTCTCAGCTAAACAACCCTGGAGCTCGCGAGATCAGTCATGCCCTGTTCAGCCAGGGCGTGAAAACGTCTTTTGCGGCCTTGTTTGCTACACACCCGCCACTGCAACAACGTATAAAACGATTGCAGCCACAATGGGATGGTGATTTTTCCCAGACAACCGAACATTCGACGCAGAACCCAGCAAGCGGAGCAGGCGACATTGGCGCCAAACAGGATCCCGCACAACGACAGCGCAGTGACGTATTACTGGAGGTGGCTGCGATGGCCGCGTTGCAGCGTGCCGGTAGCCCGGATTCGGCTGATCTGGCGGAAGCCGTTCGAGTGTTGAAGCGATTACCGTCGGTATTTGTTGAAGCTGCCCATGAGCCTCATGGTGCGCGTGCTTTGGTCTATTTTTTGTTGCTTGATGGTACTGCCGATAAAACGTCACAGGCAGATAGTCTGCCTGACCCGGGCGATGCCGATGCAGGGCAACGGTCCAGCCAGCTCAAATTTCTCGAGGCAAATGCCGATGCTGGCGTTTACCCACAACTGATAAAACTGATAGATAATAGCGACAGGCTGACGGCAGGAGATCCGTTGGCATTGATCAATATCGCACTGCCAGCGCTACGACATCTCAGTGCGGCTCAATACACCATGTTTGAGCACAACATGGCTGCAGTGCTGGAAGGTTCTGCCGGCGTTGCTCCGCAGGCCTGGCTGCGTCACTACCTGGTACTTAAGCACTTGCATCCAGTTTTTCAAGGTCAATTGAGAGGCGCTCGCAAGCGCTCCCTGCGACATTGCAACGATGCCTGCAAAACCTTGTTGTCTGTACTGGCTCAGATAGGGCAACAGGACGCGGCGGCATTATCCGCCTTCCAGGCTGCTGCTGACAGTTTGCAATCAGAGATACCTGAACTGGCGGAAGAGTCACTTGTGCCGATAATAAAAATCAGCAGAGCTGATCTGTCAGGGGCGCTTGACCAGTTACAGCAACTGAATTTGCGCAACAAAAAAAGCATGTTGCTCGCAGTTGCCGCCTGTATTCAGTCTGACAATGCTGTCACACCCATTGAACAGGAACTTTTCCAGATAATTGCCGAGATTCTGGACTGTCCGGCTCCGGCGCTGTTCTGAATGTGAAGCTATACCGGTTCTGACTCCCGCCCAGGCGCGCTGTCATTCAGTACTGACGGGCATGATGGCAAGCGCATGGGTTTGCCCTGAGGGCCGTTCAATGCTGTCGATGACATCACCGCCCGACGGCTCTACCTGTGATGTTGGCCAGGAAATATAGCGCAGGCGTTTTTTTGCTTCGGCCCGATAATACATTCTCGCGACCACTTCCTGACCTGTATAACAACCTTTCTTGAAATCAATTGTGCCATTCAGGTCATAGTTCAACACCTGAGGGGTGTGCAATTCCTGCTGCCCCGGCCGAATGTGAGCCACGCCTGCGGTGATATCTGCAAGACGCCAGTCCTCTTCCGAGCCTGATGCGAATCTGGACGACAGTGTCGTTGCAAGTTCTGCATGGGCGTCGCTGAGTACGCAACAGAACCGAGCGGGCGCCTCCTGAATTCTCGCCACAACGCCGCCGCCAATCTGGGTACAGGCATCCTGTGTTTGCGGACAACTGACGCCGCAGGAGGCAAGAAGGCTTTCGCTGTCAGCACCGGCAACTCCCAGCACCACATAATGATCGCTGACTTTCTGCAGGGAAGTCTTAAAAAAAACACTGTATTTGGTTAGTGTCGTCAGTACGATATCGGCCATTCCGGCGCTGCACATCAACAATATGCTTTGGTCCAGGCGGAGCACCCGCAGATCGGCAATGACACGTCCTTTCAGGTTGCACAGTGCTGCCCTGAGCGAGTGACTGTCGGTAAGCTGTGACATGTTGCAGCTAAGCTGGCCTTGCAGAAATCGTTCGCTGTCAGCACCGGACACGGAAATGATGTCGACGTCATGTAATTGCGTCAACCATGGCTGCCGACTGGATTCAGTCACCGCGTCAGGTTGTGCCTTGCCATCGGTGATGGAGGCGGCCTGGTCATGTTCAGGCCCTGTGTTATCAGGCATAGTGTCTTAATCCGGTAAAAATCAGAGAATTCGTTTAAAATCCCTTTATGGTCAGGGGCTGGCCTGCCACATAAGACAGGAAGAATCATGGTATCAGATATTGCTTACAAGAAAATGCTCTGGCATAGCCGCCGCGGTATGTGGGAGCTCGATATATTGCTCCTGCCGTTTGCGGAGAACCTGCTGCACTCGCTAGAGCCCGCCGAGCAGCAGCTTTACGAACGACTGCTGGAAGAAGAGGATCAGGATCTGTTTGCCTGCCTGGTCGAGCGTGCTACTCACCCGGACCCTGCCATACAGGCGCTGGTCGTCAGAATTCGTGAATATGCAGCATCAGGCGTTCGTCGTCCACATTAGTGTTGTTTTTGTTCCGGGCCAGACCCTCCGTACTTCTGCGAGTCGGGTATTATGTTCTGCACGGCGCGGCCTTTGTTGCGCTGGCTGTCAGCGCAGTACCGGTCTGGCTACAGGTGTTGCTTTCAGTATGTCTGGTCCTGCATCTGATCAAGCTTTTGCGTTGCGGATTGGCAGGCAAGGGCACAGGTGTGGTGGGCGTTGAAGCAGATGCCTCAGAGACGGTCATAGAGCTCTGCAACAGGCGCAGGATTCCGGTGGCCATCAGCGAGTTGTATTGTGTGCCCTGGTGTCAGATTGTTAAATTCCATCGGAAAGCTTGGAGCGACAAACAGCCATACTACTTAGTCGTATTGCCTGATTGTTGTGATACCGAGTGCCGGCGCCGCTTGCGCATCTGGCTTCTGTCAGTTTCCTTGCAGCACGCTTCGGATCAGGTTCACGATCGCTTCTGATGAGGTGTCAACACCGTGTCTCTGGCGTCCGCAAGTGTCTCCAGGTAATCAATCGTGTAGTGCAGGCCACGACTTTCCTTGCGCTGCAAGGCTGATTCAATTATGAGCCGTGCCACGAGTACCAGATTACGAAGTTCGAGCAGGTCCCGGGAAATCATGTGATAGCGATAATGTTCCTGGATTTCCTGTTCCAGTAACTGGATGCGTTTGTGGGCCCGATGCAGGCGTCGATCGCTTCTGACGATGCCAACGTAGTCCCACATCATGCGGCGCAGCTCATCCCAGTTGTGCGATACCACAATTTCTTCGTGCGAGCGGGTAACACGGCTTTCATCCCAATCCGGAATGCTTTCAGATGCCGGTGCCGTGGCACCCATACGGGAGCGTATGTCTTCGGCAGCGCCAAAAGCCAGTACAAAACATTCCAGCAATGAGTTGCTGGCCATGCGGTTGGCGCCATGCAACCCGGTACAACTGGTTTCACCGATGGCATAAAGATTGGTGATGCTGGTTTGTCCGAGTTTGTCGACAACAACACCGCCGCATGTGTAATGTGCTGCCGGCACGACCGGTATCCGGTCTTTGGTTATATCGATACCAAAATCCAGGCACCTGGAATAAATGGTCGGAAAATGTTTGATCACAAAGTCTGCCGGCTTGTGCGTAATATTCAGGTAGACGCAATCACAGCCCAGACGTTTCATTTCGTGATCGATGGCGCGGGCAACGATATCGCGTGGGGCCAGTTCACTGCGGCTGTCAAACGCCGGCATAAACCGTGTGCCATCGGGCAGTTCAAGGGTGGCACCTTCACCTCTGAGTGCTTCAGTAATCAGGAAGGAGCGCGCGTGAGGGTGATAGAGACAGGTGGGATGGAATTGATTGAACTCCATGTTGGCCACCTGGCAGCCGGCACGCCAGGCCATGGCAATGCCATCACCCGTGGCGCTGTCCGGGTTAGTGGTATACAGGTAGGCTTTGCTGGCACCGCCGCTGGCCAGTACAACAAATCGCGCTCGGAACAACTCTACTTTTTCTTCTTCTTTACAGTAAACGTAAGCACCAATGCAGCCACTGCCTTTCAGCCCTAACTTCTCCCGAGTGATAACATCAACAGCCAACCTGTTCTCGAACAGTGTTATGCCGGGATGACTCAGGGCGCGGTCACGCAAGGTTTCAAAAACAGCTCGCCCGGTGGCATCGGTGGCATGGATGATACGTCGGTGGCTGTGACCGCCTTCCTGAGTGAGATGCAGTGGTTTCAGGTTGTCGCGATTGAGGGGTTCAGAGGCAGCACCGGCGCCGGCCTCGTCAGCGCTCTGCAAGGTAAACGGAACACCCTGCTCAACAAGCCAGGCAATGGCTCCCTCGCTGTGCTCCACGATATGGCGAACCATGTCTTCGTTGCACAGGCCGGCGCCTGAATCCAGGGTATCAGCAATATGGGCATCAACACTGTCATGTTCGTCCAGAACGGCCGCGATGCCACCCTGTGCCCAATAGGTTGCACCCTGACTGAGCGAGCCTTTGCTGAGGACGGCGACGCGGGCAAATTCAGCGGTTTTGAGCGCGAGACTGAGCCCGGCAGCACCACTGCCGATAATCAGGATATCAAAGTCATACACGATGTGTGGGCATCCGAAGTGGTGCGAGGATGAAGAATTCTATAGACTCTGAGAACTTTTGCAAATCCCTGTGGTCTGCTGTTGTTGTGGTCAACTTTAGGTAGGTGCCCATGGCGCAAATTTGACGGATCGGCCATCTTTGTGGCGATGCATGTTTGTGACGACGATTGTGTCAAAGTTCCAGGAGCCGGGAATTGTCAGCGGTTTATATTTAGGCTCGTATTGGACGTATGAAAAATCAGGATTCAGATAACCAGCTTGTTGAACGGGTTCTCAAGGATGACAAACAGGCATTTACGTTGCTGGTTCTGCGCTATCAGCACAAAGTCCTGGGCTTGATCAGCCGTTTTGTGAAAGATCCCCATGAGGCTGAAGATGTGGCGCAGGAAGCCTTTCTGAAGGCCTATCGTGCTTTGCCCAGCTTCCGTGGCGACAGTCAGTTCTATACCTGGTTGTACCGGATTGCGGTGAACACGGCAAAGAATTATCTGGTGTCGCGCGGTCGCAGACCGCCCAGCACCGATGTTGACATGGAAGATGCGCAACAGGTTGATGACAGCAGTATGCTGCGCGAAATGGATACACCTGATGCGAACCTGGAAAAGGAAGATATGCGCCGGGTGATCAACAAGGCGATTGAAGAGCTGCCGGAAGAGCTGAGAACCGCGTTTACACTGCGCGAATTTTCCGGACTGAGTTACGAAGACATCACTGCCATCATGGATTGTCCTGTCGGCACTGTCAGGTCACGTATATTTCGCGCTCGTGAAGCTATTGATAAGCGCATCAAGGAGCTCTTAAGGTCTTGAATACAAAGACTTTATAATTTTGGTCAGATTTTTGACAGATTTCGGGTTTTATTGGGAACTCATCGAAGGGATTGTGGTCTTAGGAATATGGCAAAAATTGGCGAGGTGGGCTTTTGCATGAAGCATAACGACACACAGCACAATGAATCGGGTTCAGAAGATCTGCTCGACCGCGAGGCCCTGTCGGCCCTGATGGACAATGAGCTTAGTGATTTTGAACTGCGGCGTCTGCTAAAGCGTATCGAGCAGAAACCGCAATTGCTGGCAGAGTGGGAGCGTTTTGGTCTTGTCCGCGCGGCCATGCAGCCCGATCCGCTACGCTCAGCCTTATCACCTGATTTTAGCAGCCGGGTGATGGATGGTATTGAGGCGTCATTGGTGCAGGACGGTCCGTTGTCTTCCGACTATTCTCAGCAAGCGTCGACACAGGGTTCCGGTCTGACAGGCTGGGCGCGTAACGCGACCCGGTTCGCAGTAGCGGCGTCGGTGACATTTGCGGTATTCATTGGCATGCAGGCTGTGCTGCAGGGCCCCGGGGCGGGAGATGCAATGCCGACAGTCGCGTCTGATAGTGTTTCTGGCAACGACAACCAGCAATTGGCGGTGGATGCCGATGCGCAACAGCGTCTGAATGATTATATTCGCAGTGTGACCATTCCGGCACGAATTGAGTCACAGTCAGTACCTTACAATGTTCTGCTGGATTCCCCGCAATTGCGCCCTGTGTCTGACAGAGAGTTGCTGCAGGAGGTCGAACGCGAGCCACAGCAGCGATAAACGAAGCTGAACTGAATACCTTAACTGAAATACAAAGCAGCCCTGATCGGGTCTCTGGTTTATTGGCAATCGCCTGAACCGGAGACTGGCCGGGGCTTTTTTGTGTACGGCTGGTTTTGTGCGTTGAACCTGTGCGCGCAACGCGGTATGTTTGCACTAGATTGTTGTCTGGTGCTGGCCGGAAAGACGCGGCCAGGGCTGTAACGGGAGTTTATAGATGAGAAAGTTGTTGATGTTGTCCGTGCTGTTGCTGACAGCCACAGTAAGTCTGCAGGCCAGCGCCAACCTGCCGGATTTTGCGTCTCTGGTGGCTGAGAACTCGGTTTCAATCGTCAATATCACCACACGCCAGCAGGCGCCGCAGCGATCCGGCGCCGAACAGCGGGATATCGAAGAATTGTTGCGTCAGTTGCGCCCTGACGGTGCGCCTCCCATGGATCCGGAAGCGATGCCCGGGCGTCCCCGCGGTGGCGTGGGATCCGGCTTTGTCATGAGCAGTGACGGTTATATCATTACCAATCATCACGTTGTCGCCAACGCCGACTCGATCACTGTGACGCTGACCGACAGGCGGGAGTATACCGCCGAGATTATTGGCACCGATGAACTGTCTGACGTTGCATTGATCAAGATCGATGCAGAAGGCTTGCGCTCGGTAAGCTTTGGCGACTCGGAAGAAGTGAGAGTGGGGGAATGGGTACTGGCGATTGGTTCGCCGTTTGGCCTGGAATTTTCCGCAGCGGCGGGTATTGTCAGCGCAAAATCACGTAATGTACCGTCCCGCGGGCCCGCCAACTATGTGTCGTTTATCCAGACCGATGTTGCTATCAATCAGGGCAATTCCGGCGGCCCACTATTCAATCTTGAAGGCAAGGTTATTGGCATCAATTCCCAGATCCTGAGCAGCACTGGCGGTTCTAACGGTATTTCCTTCGCCATTCCCAGCAATATGGCGCTCAATGTGCTCGAGCAGCTGCGCGAGAGCGGATCTGTCAGCCGTGGTCTGCTGGGCGTGCTGATCAAGGATGTTGATCATGCTCTGTCGATGGCATTCAACATGCCCAGGCCGTATGGCGCCTTCGTCGATGAAGTGCAACCCGGTAGCCCGGCTGAGGAAGCCGGCGTGCAGAACAACGATATTATTCTGGCGTTTAATGGCATTACCATCGAACAGTCTTCGCAATTGCCGTTTTATGTCGGTCAGATCAGACCAGGGTCATCGGCTGACCTGACCATCATGCGAGACGGGGACACGCTAGAGCTGCCGGTGGTTGTGGGAGCTCTGCCTGGTAGCGACCAGGCCTTTGGTGGAGAAAGACCGGCCGCCCCTCGCGGTAACAGCCTGGCACTCAGCGTCGGTGAGCTCGACCCTGGCTTACAGGGCGAAGTGCCGGCTCTGGCTCAGGGAGGCGTGCAGATTGAGCAGTTACGCGATGGTCCCGGCCGAAGGGCAGGGCTGGCAACAGGTGACGCCATTGTCGCGCTCAACCATCAACCGGTGCGCAACGTCGCCGATTTCAACCGGGTCATGGAATCACTGCCCGAAAACGGCTTTGTCCCGGTCAGGGTTGTCCGTGATGGCCGCGGTACCACTCTCGTGGTTGAGCTACTCTGAGCCCGGTTTCTGCTGTTGTCCTGCGCGAAACCTCCTGACAGGACACAGCAGATCATGTAGACTTGGCGCCTCTCGATTGACTGGTGATTTTCTTACGTGACTGATTTAAGCCGCATCCGCAACTTTTCCATTATCGCGCACATTGACCACGGTAAATCCACCCTGGCAGACCGCTTCATTCAACATTGTGGTGGGCTGACTCAGCGTGAGATGGCGCAGCAGGTATTGGACTCCCTCGATATCGAACGCGAGCGCGGCATCACGATCAAAGCACAAAGCGTCACTCTGTTTTACGACGCTCAGGACGGGCAGCGGTATCAACTTAATTTTATTGATACGCCCGGTCACGTCGACTTTTCCTATGAGGTATCACGCTCTCTTGCCGCCTGCGAAGGTGCATTGCTGGTCGTGGATGCCGGTCAAGGTGTGGAAGCTCAGTCAGTTGCCACCTGTTATACCGCCATCGAGCAGGGTCTTGAAGTCATTCCGGTGCTTAACAAGATGGATCTGCCGCAGGCGGACCCAGACAAGGTGCGCAAGGAAATTGAGGAAATCATTGGTATCGATGCGTCTGCTGCGGTCAGTGCCAGTGCCAAAACCGGTATGGGCATCACCGATATCCTGGAAGAACTTGTCCGGCTGGTACCGCCGCCGGCGGGTGATCGAGATGCGCCGCTTCAGGCTCTGATCATTGATTCCTGGTTCGACAATTACCTTGGCGTCGTGTCTCTGGTACGAGTCAAACAGGGGACGCTGAAGAAAGGTGACAAGATCATCACCAAGACCATCGGCAAAGCCCACCTGGTTGATCATGTCGGTTATTTTGACCCCAAACGCCATGACATGCCCATGCTACAGGCGGGCGAGGTCGGCTACATCATCGCCGGTATCAAGGAGATTCAGGGCGCCCCGGTAGGCGATACAATTACCCTTGCCTCTACGCCGGACGCACCTATGCTGCCAGGCTTTCGTCGCATTCAACCGCAGGTTTATGCCGGATTGTACCCGGTATCAGCGGACGACTTTGAAGACTTCCGGGATGCGCTGGCAAAACTGACGCTGAACGATGCCTCATTGTTCTATGAACCTGAAAGTTCGGATGCGCTGGGCTTCGGTTTCCGCTGCGGTTTCCTGGGCATGCTGCACATGGAAATCATTCAGGAGCGACTCGAACGCGAATATGACATTGATCTGATTACCACCGCCCCGACGGTGGTATACGAAGTTGTCATGCGCAATGACGAAGTTCGGCGTGTTGAAAGCCCGTCATCTTTGCCGCCGGTGGCCTCCATTATCGAAACCCGCGAGCCAATCGTACTTGCCAGTATGCTGGTGCCTCAGGAATACCTCGGCAACATCATCAATCTGTGTGTTGCCCGTCGCGGTGTACAGCGTGATATGCAGTTTATCGGCAACCAGGTATCACTGAGTTATGAATTGCCAATGGCTGAAGTGGTCATGGATTTCTTTGACAAACTGAAATCAGCCAGTCGTGGATATGCCTCACTCGACTACCATTTTATCCGGTTTCAGACCGCTGGCCTGGTGCGTCTCGACGTGTTGATCAATGGCGACCGGGTGGATGCGTTAGCCCTGATCGTGCATCGCGACCAGGCACAAAGCAAAGGGCGATCGCTGGTAGAAAAAATGAAGGAGTTGATCCCCCGGCAGATGTTTGATGTTGCCATTCAGGCAGCTATCGGCGGGCAGATTGTGGCACGACAGACCGTCAAGGCATTGCGTAAGAATGTTACCGCCAAATGCTACGGCGGTGATATAACACGAAAGAAGAAGTTGTTGGAGAAACAGAAGGCCGGCAAAAAACGCATGAAACAAGTGGGTAACGTAGAGGTCCCGCAGGAAGCGTTCCTCGCCGTACTTAAAGTGGATAGTTAAGGATGAACAGGTAATGGATATCGATTTTTCGCTGGTCCTCGTTATACTGGTCGCGATTTGTGGCTTTATCTGGTTGCTCGATGCCCTGTTGTTTGCCAAGGCCCGCAAAGAGGCCGAAAAAACTGAAGAGCCGGTTGTTGTCGAATATGCCAAGTCTTTTTTCCCGGTCCTCTTTATTGTCCTGATGCTGCGCTCTTTTCTGGTTGAGCCCTTCCAGATTCCGTCAGGTTCCATGATCCCGACACTGGAAGTGGGCGATTTTATCCTCGTCAACAAATACCACTATGGCCTGCGACTGCCCGTGCTTGGCACTAAAATTGTTGCCAACAATGAACCGGAGCGTGGCGAAGTCATGGTGTTCATACCGCCCCATGATGAGTCATATTTCATCAAGCGCGTGGTGGGTTTGCCAGGCGATACCATTGAGTACGAAAACAAGGTTCTGCGGGTCAATGGCGACCTGGTCGATATCGATATTGTTGACGAGATTTCCGTCGAAACTGCTGGTGGCATGCGTTCGGGTGTTGTCTTTAATGAAACTCTGGGTGACATTCCACACCGCGCGCAAATCATCACGCAGGGCGGTCGCGGCGGTGGCAGAACCAGCTGGGTGGTGCCACCGGGTCACTATTTCATGATGGGTGATAATCGCGACAACAGCGCGGACAGCCGGGTCTGGGGCCCGGTGCCGGAAGAAAACATCGTTGGTAAAGCGTTTGCCATCTGGATGCATAAAGACCCCGGCCTTAACCTTCCGACATTCAGCCGCAATCAGCGAATTTACTGATCGGCGACACCAATCCTGTTATCGATATTGATGACATGGTGGGGACAATGCGAATTTCAAACCAGGCACTATCGGAACTTCAGGCCAAACTGGGCTATCGCTTTGATGATATTTCCCTGCTGATGCTCGCCATGACGCATCGGAGTGCCGAAAAGCATCACAATCAGCGCCTCGAATTCCTGGGCGATGCCGTGTTGGGGTTTATTGTCGCCGAAGCACTGTACCAATTGTATCCTGACGCACCTGAAGGCGACCTCAGTCAACTGCGGGCTGCATTGGTCAATCGGGAAACCCTGTCAACACTTGCACGGTCTCTGAGCCTGGGAGAATTGCTGGTGCTAGGGCAGGGCGAGCGCAAAAGTGGCGGTCATGAGCGCGACTCTATTCTATGTGACGCGCTGGAAGCCATGCTGGGTGCAATCTATCTGGACGGTGGTACTGATGCCTGTCGCGGGTGTATCCTGAAGCTTCTGAAGAGTCGCTTACAACACGATCCGACTGATGGCGCTAGCAAGGACCCCAAAACACGACTGCAGGAACTGCTACAGGCTGCCGCACTTCCGGTACCGGATTATCAGGTTGTTGCGGTACGGGGCGAAGAACACGATCAGGAGTTCGACGTGTCTTGCAGCATAGCCCTGCTAACGAAGAAAACCCGCGGCACCGGCCGTTCAAGGCGACTGGCGGAGCAACAGGCGGCAAAACAGGCGCTGGTGCTGCTTCAGGAAAAACAGACTCAGGGTAAGACCGGTGAATAGCACACAACACAAATCGCAAACCAGAGGCAATGGCTGATAATGGCTGAGCATGAAGATACCCGTTGCGGGTTCGTTGCAATTGTAGGGCGCCCCAATGTCGGCAAATCGACATTGCTCAATCACATATTGGAACAAAAAATCAGTATTACCTCGCGAAAACCGCAAACAACACGTCATCGTATCACCGGCATAAAAACTGAAGGCAACACACAGTTCGTTTATGTTGATACTCCGGGCCTGCACAGTAACCAGAAGAAAGCACTTAATCGTGCCATGAATGCCACTGTCACTGAAGTTCTGAAAGACGTGGATGTAGTTCTTTTCATGGTGGAACGACTGATATTTAATGAAGAAGATGAAATGGTTCTGCAGGCACTTGAACATATCAAAGTGCCCGTGCTGCTGTTGATAAACAAGTGTGATCAGATCGAAAATCGTGAGCGACTGCTGCCACATATACAGAAATTGGCGGCTCGCCGGCAGTTTTCCGAGGTTATACCGTTGGCGGTGTTAACCGGCCACAACATGAGCACGGTCGAGGACTGTGTCGCAAAATATCTGCCGGCTGGCCCGTTCATGTTTCCTGAGGACCAGGTCACCGATCGCAGTTCGCGATTTCTGGCAGCCGAACTGATTCGTGAAAAAATCACACGACAGCTTGGGGATGAACTGCCTTACGAAGTTAGCGTTGAAATTGAAAAATTCACGCAGGAAGGTGCCGTCTTACACATCCATGGACTGATTCTGGTCGATAAAGCCGGTCAGAAACAGATCATCATTGGTCATCAGGGCGAACGACTGAAAACCATTGGTAAATCTGCCCGGCTCGATATGGAAAATGCCTTCGATAGCAAGGTAATGCTGAACCTTTGGGTTAAGGTCAAATCAGGCTGGGCAGATGACGAGCGCGCATTGCAAAGTCTGAATTAATGGTCCTGGTCTTGTCGACCACTGGCTCGATATAACTGTCAGAG
This sequence comes from Pseudohongiella acticola, assembly GCF_001758195.1. Classification (NCBI taxonomy): domain Bacteria; kingdom Pseudomonadati; phylum Pseudomonadota; class Gammaproteobacteria; order Pseudomonadales; family Pseudohongiellaceae; genus Pseudohongiella; species Pseudohongiella acticola. The sequence goes on along the minus strand of NZ_MASR01000001.1, from coordinate 322,976 downwards.
ACTCAAACCTCTCATGCTAACCGGCAGGTGCTGTGAAACGTATCGATCTGCAACCAGCCTACATTCTTCACACGCGGCCCTACCGGGACACCAGCGCATTGATCGATCTGCTGACGCTGGATTACGGTCTGCTACGCGCAGTCGCACGGGGCGTGCGCGGTACCGCCTCACGTAAACGAACATTGCTGCAACCTTTCCAGCCATTGCTGGTCAGCCTGTCAGGTCGCGGCGAGCTGTTGGCACTGAACCAGGCAGAGCACGCAGCGCCGGGCTTTCGTCTTGAGGCGAATCGCCTGTTCAGTGCCATGTATCTGAACGAGTTATTGATGCGCTTGTTGCAGATGCAGGAAGCACACCCGGCAATTTATCGCTTGTACCAACAGGCGTTGATCAGTCTGCAGCAGCAGGGATCGCTGGAGACCTGCCTGCGACGCTTCGAATTCAGGTTACTACAGGAACTGGGTTATGCCTGGGATCTGCAGGTTGATGCTGTCAGTGGAGAAACACTGCAGTCAGAACAGATATACCTGTTTAACCCAGAACATGGCTACCAGCACATCCCTCTACCCATGGCTGATCAGACGCCCGTCTGTTTTGCCGGTGCCGATTTGCTTGGGTTTGCTGCCGTTATCAACGCCGGGTACGGCCAGGAAGACACCTCGAATGACCAGATTATTGGCACTGAGGGCCTTCAGGCGGATGTCGCCAGGGCGGCTAAAAGACTGATGCGGCAGGCATTACAGCCTCACCTGGGAAACAGACCGTTACTTAGCCGCGCGCTGTTTGCCGCCAAATCGAATACAGCACATTAAGCTGCCCAACTGTGTGGCGGCGCATCCTACCCCCAGAGCACAATACAGGGTAAAATTGCGCCTCTTTCAGCAACCGTATGATTGTATCCATGAGTCAGTCCAGTAACAAAAATTCCCCGACCACCCGCGCAGACGCTTATCCTGCTATCGACAGCCGTATCGGCAACACACCGCTGGTGCGATTACAACGTCTGGCGGGTAATACAAGCAACACCATTCTTCTCAAACTGGAAGGTGACAACCCGGCCGGTTCGGTCAAAGATCGAGCGGCGTTTAATATGATCCGACAGGCTGAGCTGCGGGGAGATATCAAACCGGGTGACACGCTTATTGAAGCAACCAGCGGCAATACCGGCATCGCTCTTGCGATGGTGGCAGCGATCAAGGGTTATCGCATGATACTGGTGATGCCGGAAACAATGTCCGAGGAGCGAAAGGCTTCAATGGCTGCCTACGGCGCGCAGTTGGTCCTGGTCAGCGACGCCGAAGGCATGGAGGGTGCGCGTGACCTGGCGGATAAAATGGGGCGCGAGGGAAAAGGCAAAATTCTTGACCAATTTGCCAATTCTGACAACCCTTCAGCGCACTACTTGAGCACCGGCCCCGAAATCTGGCGCGACACGCATGGTTCCATCACTCACTTTGTTGCCTCCATGGGAACAACCGGCACAATCATGGGCGTTTCGCGATACCTCAAGGAGCAGAGCGCTGACGTTCAGATTATTGGCCTGCAGCCTCAGGACGGCTCCAAGATCCCCGGCATTCGCCGCTGGCCGCAAGAGTACCTGCCACGCATCTTTGACCCTGCCCGCGTCGATCGAATCATTGATATCGCACAAAGCGATGCCGAAGATACGATGCGAGCCCTGGCTAAAACAGAAGGCATTTTTTGTGGAGTGTCCTCCGGTGGCTCAGTATTTGGAGCGCTGCAACTGAGCCGCGAAGTCGAAAACGCCGTCATTGTTGCGATTATATGTGACCGCGGTGATCGCTACCTTTCCACTGGTGTATTTTCCTGAGTTGACCTTATGACAAAATCTCGACGCCGGCGGCAAAAGCTGCCCGCTGAAGCGGTAACGCTTGATATAGAACGTCTCAGCCATGAAGGCCGGGGCGTAGGCAGAATCGACGGAAAAATTGCGTTTGTTGATGGCGCGCTGCCAGGGGAGCAGGTAACTGCCGTCTACAAATCCCAGCGCAGCCAGTACGACGAACTCAAGGTGCAGGATGTTCTGCTGGCGTCATCACAGCGCGTACAGCCGCCCTGTGCGGTCGCCGCCATCTGTGGTGGTTGTGTGCTACAGCATCTGGCATCGTCAGCTCAGCTGGATCTCAAACAACAGGTGTTGACAGATCAGTTGAAACACACCGGCGGCATTGCTGATTTTGCAATTCTGCCGGCAATGGCGGGAGACACGGTGCACTATCGGCGCAAAGCCCGACTCGCTGTTCGCTACGTGCACAAAAAAGCAGACGTACTGGTGGGCTTTCGAGAAACTGCCAATACGTTTATTACCGACATGCATCACTGTTCGGTTCTGGTGAAACCGGTTGCCGATCTGATCAGCCCATTGCGCACGCTTATATTGACGCTTGATGCCTGCCGTGACATACCGCAGATTGAGGTGGCTGTCGGCGAATCTCATTGTGTGCCTACCGAAGAGCTGCCCGATGCACTCAGTGTCGCTCTGATTCTGCGTCATCTTACCCCCTTGACGGAGGCCGATCTGAGCCGTCTGCGGGCCTTCGCCGAAAGCCATGGCATTGTCTGGTTTTTACAGTCTGGCGGTCCCGATACGGTGCAAAAATTCTGGCCAGCTGATAATGACAGCGCTCTGTTTTACTACCTGCCACAAAGCGATGGCGGCCCCGACGGCACCGTGCCGGCAATCAGCATGGAGTTTCAGCCTGGTGACTTTACCCAGGTCAATGCCGGTATCAACCGTCAGATGATAGACCAGGCGCTGGAGCTGCTGGACCTGCAGCCAGAGGATAATGTGCTCGACCTGTTCTGTGGCCTGGGCAATTTTACGCTGGCACTGGCCTTGCGCTGCAAAGCCGTCACCGGTGTCGAGGGCAGTCCGGACATGGTTCAACGTGCTTCGCTGAATGCACAACGCAACGGCATCACCAATGCCCGTTTCTACGATGCCGACCTGTTCACTGATTTCAACAGTGAAACCTGGGCAAAACCGGTATACAACAAATTGTTGCTGGACCCACCGCGTTCTGGCGCCATCGAAATAGTGGCCCGGATTCGTGAATTATTGCCGCAAAAAATTGTGTACGTCTCATGCAACCCGGCAACGCTGGCAAGAGATGCAGCAGAGTTACAGCGTCAGGGTTATGAGCTGATCAGTGCAGGCGTTATGGACATGTTTCCCCACACCGGCCATGTAGAATCGATGGCGCTCTTTGTTCTAAAAACATAGATTACTTTATGGTTCAGGTACGCGAAGAATATTCATTTAATGCCGATGGCAGTGTCAACTTCGAGCAGTGGCTGGCTCGACTGGAGAGTTATGTCGGTCTGTCACGGCATGATGACATCCGTCGTGCCTGTGACCTGAGCTGGCATGTCGAAAGTCTTGCTGTCGCCGCCAAGAACGCCTGGTCACCCGGTGTCAGTGCTTATCGCACTGGGCTTGAGATGGCCGAGATTCTGGCCCAGCTTCACCTTGACAGTGAGGCCGTCATTGTCGCGTTGCTGTATCGCCCTGTGCGTGAATCCAGGTTACCTCTGGAGCAGGTCCAGGAAACTTTTGGCAAAAGCATCGCAACGCTGCTCGACGGCGTTCTGCGCATGGCTGCCATCAATGAGACCGATACCAGCAAAACCCGCGTTTTGGGCCAGAGCCAGGATCAGGTAGAGAACGTGCGCAAGATGCTGCTGGCGATGGTCGATGACGTCAGGGTAGCTTTGATAAAACTGGCCGAACGAACCTGCGCCATCCGCGCCGTTAAAACCGCCGGCCACGAGAAACGCGGCAGAGTTGCCCGCGAAGTGTTCGATATATACGCACCGCTGGCCCACAGGCTGGGAATAGGGCAGTTAAAGTGGGAGCTGGAAGACCTCTCCTTCAGATACCTGCAGGCTGATAACTACAAGCGTATCGCCGGTCTTATTGACGAACGCCGGGTCGACCGTGAGCGTTTTATTACTGAAGTCACTGAAGAGCTCAGACGTCAGTTCACTCGCGCCGGTATCGATGCCGAGATCAATGGCAGAGCCAAAAGCATCTACAGCATCTGGCGTAAAATGCAGCGTAAACAACTCGACTTCACGCAGATTTATGACATACGTGCGGTCCGTGTCCTGGTCCCTGATGTGCGTGATTGTTACGCAGCCCTGGGCATTGTGCACAATCTCTGGCGCGTGATTCCAAATGAGTTCGATGATTACATCGCCAACCCGAAAGAAAACGGCTATCAGTCCCTGCATACTGCGGTTATCGGACCTGATAACAAGGTGTTTGAAATTCAGATTCGCACGTTCGCCATGGATGACGATGCCGAACTCGGCGTCTGTGCGCACTGGCGTTACAAAGAAGGCATTGTTGACCCGAATTATCGCGATGGTTTCGACGAGAAGATCGAATGGTTGCGTCAGGTTCTGGCCTGGCATGATGAGATGGGTATGGTCGGCGGACTGGCAGAACAGTTACGCAGCGATGCCAGTGCCGATGATCGTGTGTATGTTTTTACGCCGGAAGGTCATGTCGTTGACCTGATGGCTGGCGCCACACCCGTGGATTTTGCCTATTATGTCCATACACAGGTGGGCAATCATTGTTCTGGAGCACGCGTGAACGACAGAATTGTGGCACTGAATTATCAGTTAAAGACAGGTGACCGTGTCGAGATTCTCTCCAGTGAACTTAACGAGCCCAATCGGGAGTGGTTAAAACCCCATCTGGGTTATGTCAATTCACCACGTGCCCGCGCCAAATTGGTGCAATGGTTCAAGACCCAGGATCGTGAACAGAATATACGTTATGGCAAGCAGTGGCTGGAAACTGAGTTGAAAAGACTGGCTATTCGCCAGCTTCCTTACGAAGAAGTCTCTCGTCGTCTTGGCTGTCGAAATGCGGAAGGCCTGTTCGTCTCTATAGGCACCGGTGCGATAGAAGTACATGAAGTCATCGATACCGCACAGCAACTGTCCCTGCTGTCCAGTAAACCGGACCTGTTTACGGACGAGCAATCAGAAACCGGGATGCCTGCAAACAGCCCGGTCATTGTCAATGTACTTGTAATTGCGCGTGACCGTGCCGGGTTGTTGCGCGACGTCACTACAATTCTGGCCAATGAAGCAGTCTATGTATTGGCAGTAAACACACGAAGTGACAAACGTTCAGAGACAGCATCGATTCAACTGGAAATTGAAATCTCTTCATACCACAGCCTGGCGCGGGCACTCGATCGACTGAACCACCTGGACAGTGTCATTGAAGCCCGACGACTGGAGGACGGAGAATTGTGACTGACCTAAAGCAGGATAAGAAAGACCAGGCCACTGCGCTAGCTCAACTCGTGCAGCTGATGGCATGCCTGCGTGATCCGGAGCATGGCTGCGCGTGGGATCGCAAACAGACGCTGTCATCACTGACCCGACACACGCTGGAAGAAGTGTATGAGGTGATAGATGCAGTAGAGCAGGGTGATTCCGTTAAAATTTGCGACGAACTCGGTGACCTTTTATTTCAAGTTGTGTTCTACGCGCGTATCGCAGAAGAATCGGGGTCCTTTGACCTCGGTGACGTCGCCGATGCCATACTCAGGAAGCTCCTGCATCGCCACCCGCATATTTTTCCTGATGGCAGCCTGACAAGTTTTGGCCAGCCAACAGAACTCTCAGCCGATGACGTTGAACGTAACTGGGAACTGATCAAGAACGCTGAACGGGAGAACGCGGCCCGCGGTAGTGAGCCAGTCAGTGTACTGGATGATGTTGCCAGCGCACTACCAGCGATAGAACGGGCGGGAAAGCTGCAGAAGCGAGCCTCATCTGTTGGTTTTGACTGGCAGGAGACGAGTCAGGTGTTGTCCTGCCTGCAGACTGAAATAGCCGAGCTTCAGGAAGCTCTGGCGAATTCAGACAGTCAGGCTCAGGAACATGAATTAGGTGATGTACTGTTTACTTGTGTTAATCTCGCTCGACATCTTAAGGCAGACCCAGAAACTGCCCTGCGCCGAGCCAATCAACGCTTCGAGCGAAGGTTTCGACATCTTGAGACCAGTGCACGCGAGGCGGGCAGTTCTGTTGCAGAAAGCACTGCTGAGACACTGGAACACTATTGGCAGGCTGCCAAACGATCAGAGAACCAGAAATATTAACGACATGCTACTAACTTGGAATTGCAAACAGGAGTGACTATGCGAATTATTTTATTGGGTGCGCCCGGTGCCGGCAAAGGTACGCAGGCACAATTCATCACGACGGAGCTGAACATTCCGCAGATCTCCACCGGTGACATGTTGCGTGCCGCCGTTAAAGCCGGGACGCCACTGGGCCGGAAAGTCGAAGACGTCATGAACAGCGGTGGCCTGGTCACCGATGAAATCATTATTGCCCTGGTCAAAGAACGAATTACTCAACCAGATTGCGCGAATGGTTTCCTGTTTGATGGCTTCCCCCGCACAATACCGCAGGCACAGGCGATGGTAGATGCGGGTATCGATATCGACCGCGTCATTGAGATACGGGTTGCTGATGAAGAAATCGTGGCACGTCTGAGCGGTCGACGTGTGCATCCCGACTCAGGGCGGGTCTATCATCTCGAACACCAGCCACCGAAAACACCGGGAAAAGATGATGTAACAGGTGAAGCGTTGGTGCAACGTGACGATGACAAAGAAGAAACCGTGCGTAAACGACTGTCGGTCTATCACGAACAGACACAACCGCTGGTTCAGTTTTACAAATCTCTGGAAGAAAAAAACACGGGCGTAAAACTGGTCAGTATCGACGGCCAGGCAGACGTGCAGAAAATAAGAAACAGATTGGCAGAAGTTTTAAATGCGTAATCCGGTTTTTGATAGGTCGATTCCAGTAAAAAATAGTTAAAAAATGATGCATATTACTGTATAGCAATATTTTTTTGTGTTATCGTGCCGCTCAAACGTGGGTCATTTTCGCGTTGAAAGTCGAAGGTGGTTTTTTTCCACAGTTCTGGAGAGATAAAAGTATGGCCAAAGTTAAAGCAAAAAAGAAGACGTCTGCCACATCAGCGGTCAAAAAAGTTAAAGACGCTGGCCTGGCAAAAGCTCAAGCATCTCTGGCAAAAATAGAGAAGGATGTCGCAGCAAGCAAGAAGAAAGCTGAAGCGGCTGAAGTAAAAGCCAAAGCAGCCGTTGCTAAAGCGTCCAAGAGTGCTACTGCTACCAGCAAAAAAGCCAAGGTAAGTGCCCAGGCTGCTGCCAAGAAAGCCGCCGCCAACCTGACGGCCGTCAACGCCAAACTCAAAACAGCTCAAGCACAAGCCAAAGCAGCAGCTGCTGCGGCACGAGCAAAAGCTGCTGCTGAAGCTAAAAAGCGAGCCGAAGAGAAGCGTAAAGCTGATCTGGCCGCAAAAGCTGATGCCGATCTCAACAAAGCGGTTAAAGCATTCTCTGATCAGTGGATGAGAAAGCGCAAGAAAGCTGATGCAGCTAAAGAAGCCGCCCGCGTCAAGAAACAAAAAGCCAAGGAACAGGCAGCCGCTCAAAAAGCAGCTGCTAAAGCCAAAGCTGCTGCAAAGAAGGCTGCTATAAAAGCCAGAGCTGCAGCTAAAGCTAAAGCAGCACGTGAGCGAGCGGCTGCTCGCAAAGCCGCTGCCAAGGCACGAGCCAGTGCAAAAGCCAAGGCCGCCCGTGAACGCGCCGCCGCCAAGCGCGCTGCTGCTAAAGCGAAAGCGTCTGCTGCCAAGTCTAAAGCCAAGCCTGCTGCAAAAAAAGCAGCGCCCAAAAAGGCTGCAGCTAAAAAGACGACTGCCAGAAAGACTACTGCCAAAAAAGCAGCAGTAAAAAAGGCACCGGCCAAGAAAGCAGCACCCAAGAAAACTGCCGCGAAGAAAAAAGCGCCAGCAAAGAAAACAGCTGCCAAAAAGGCTCCGGCCAAGCGTAAAGCTGCAAAAACCAAAGCGGCTCCCGCAAAGGCCTGATCGGTCTCAGAGAAACGTGCCGATCAACTGATCGGCACGTTTTTTCCTCACCAGGCTTCCCATTATGTTAGTTTTTGTACAGCGCTAACATTTCCGCCATCTTTCCGATTCAGTGATATGACAACCTTATTGGCTATCGATACCGCAGCTGATATTTGTTCAGTCGCTCTAGTTCAAGACAGCGTTCAGATCAAGCGCTCAGGTTCGGTCGTTCGCAAGCACGCCAACGACGTACTGCCGATGGTGCAGGCTCTTCTTGATGAATCCAGTCTACGCCTTAGTCAACTGGACGCCATCGTTATCGTCAGTGGTCCAGGATCATTTACCGGTTTAAGAATAGGGGCTGCCGTTGCACAGGGACTGGCATTTGGTGTCGACATTCCCGTTATCCGGATTTCTGCATTGATGATGCTGGCCCGCGCGGCGTTCAAAACCAGTTGTGAGACCGCCAATGCCAGTACCCATATTCAGCGCATAGTTTACGCCTGCGTTCATGCGCGAGAAGACGAATACTACTTTTCCTGTTATCGGGATAATGGCAGCGAACAACCAGTCGTTCTGATCGAAGATCAGATTTGTGACTCTGCATCAATTCTGGCGCTGCTGGAAACAGACGTGAACGTGCAAGATCATTCACGCTGCTGCGTCGGCAACGGCTGGCAGCAATCAGCGCTACGGCATGCAACTGAGAGCAGGGGCCTGGTTTTGCTGTCCGGTGTCGGCACTGACGCTGGTACACTGTGCGATCTTGGCCAATACGCCTTCGCATCCGGACAGCTTGAGGCAGCGGACGAAGCACTGCCGATTTATCTTAAGGAAGATATGGCATACCGGAGGTCCTGATGAGTGATTTGGTGGTCCTGCAGCGATCGGACAGTGCCAGCAGCGAACTGCTTGCCAACCGTTTGCGGGTACCGCTGGTGGAGAACGCGGCCCATCATCAAGGACTGATGTTATCCTACGTGAACAACAGACTGACTCTGAGCCGTCCGTCTTCCCGGGAATCAGGGACCGTCTGTGTCGACTTTAACGATGCAAAACTTAACTTCAGACTGACTCAATCGCTGTCCCGTGAAGCAGTTGTCAAAGCGGTTGGAGGGTGTGTTTCTCATCAACAGGCCAGTCTGGCACCGCCACACTTGATTGATGCCACTGCCGGCCTTGGCCAGGATGCCTTTATTCTGGCAGCAGCAGGTTGGCAGGTCAGCCTGGTTGAACAATCTCCGGTAGTTCATGCATTGCTTGAAGATGGACTTAGGCGCGCACGTGAAGCAGTCGCTGTCAGCGACATTAATCAGCAGTTGTCCGCACCGATTGCTCGACAATGGCGAATGCTAAAACAGATTCTGGCTCGACTGACCTTATGTGAGCCTGGCGACAGTGCCGTTGTCCTGCCGTCCCTGGAGTCAGCTTCGGTTATTTATCTGGACCCCATGTTTCCCGGGCGGGGCAAAGCGGCACGGGTGAAAAAAAACCGATTCTTGTTACAACAACTGCATGGTGCAGAGGCCACAGGCGAAGGTTTGTTACCTGTGGCGTTGAAACTGACCGCGAAAGTGGTAGTCAAACGCCCACGATTGGCGCTGCCATTGGGGGGACTGACACCTGCGTCCAGTCTTACCGGGAAAACCAGCCGGTTTGATATCTATGTCGGCACCGAGGAACAGCCTGACTGATTTTCGAGAAGAGCAGTCAACCGTCAAGCAGCAATCGGCGCATAACACCCTCGTACATCAAGGACAGATCATCCAGGTCCGTGAGTCGAACATGTTCATCGATTTTGTGGATGGTCGCATTACAGGGCCCCAGCTCGACAACCTCAGCGCCTGTTGGCGCGATAAAACGACCGTCAGAGGTACCACCTGAGGTTGACGCTTGTGTCACTACGCCATTGACCTCGTGCACGCTGTCTGTGACAGCCTGAATCAGGTGTTGGCTGCTGGTCAGAAACGGTAAGCCTGACAGTTTCCACTCCACTTTGTAGTCAATATCGTGAGTATTCAGTATCGACTCGGTGCGCTGACGGATGTCAGTTTCAGTGAGTTCCGTGGAGAAACGAAAGTTAAAAGCAGCCGTCATGACGCCCGGAATGACATTGTCAGCACCGGTGCCCGACTGAATATTGGATATCTGAAACGTGGTAGGAGGGAAGGCCGCATTACCGTCATCCCAGGTTTCCCGTGCGAGACTGTCCAGAGGTGCCATCGCCTGGTGGATCGGGTTTTTTGCCAGATGCGGGTAGGCCACATGGCCTTGTATACCCCGCACTGTCAACAAGCCATGGAGTGATCCACGGCGACCAATCTTGACGACATCCCCCAGTGTTTCTGTGCTGCTGGGTTCGCCGACGATACACCAGGTGATTTTTTCATTTCTGGCTTCCAGTGCCTCGATGACCTTGCGGGTGCCATTGATGGCCGCGCCTTCTTCATCGCCCGTAATCAGAAATGCTATTGAGCCAGCTGGCTCAATTTTGTCTGCCTGGCACCTGGCAACAAAGTTCTCACAAGCCGTGATCATGGCTGCCAGGCTGCCTTTCATGTCTGCAGCACCACGCGCATACAACAAACCATCGCGAAGCGTCGGCGTAAACGGCGGCGACTGCCAGTTTTCCTCAGGTCCGGTCGGCACTACATCAGTATGACCAGCAAAACACAGAACTGATCCCGAATCACCCAGTCTGGCCCAGAAGTTATTGACGTTGCCAAATTGCATCACTTCGCATTTAAACCCAATCGCCTGCAGACGATCCATCATCAGCTGATTACAGCCTTTATCATCCGGCGTAATGGAAGCGATTTTGAGTAGCTGGACAGCCAACTCTGTGGTGGGTGTCAGGTGTTGATCTTCCAGTGTCTGGCTCATTCGGTCAGGCTCTTGTCGTTGGGTTCAGGGTCGTCGGGCTCAGTTATGCGTATGCAGGTCTGCATTCAATGCAATACGGGTTTTGTTAGTTTTGCATTCGACGGCTCCGGTCTGCGAATTGCGTCTGAACAACAGGTCGTTCTTGCCAGACAATGCTTTCGCTTTAATCAGCTCTACCAGATTGTTTTCATTGTCCAGCAGGCTAACCTTGGTACCACCCGTCACATACAACCCGGCCTCAACGATGCAACGATCACCCAGGGCAATGCCAATGCCAGCGTTCGCACCAATCAGGCAATCGCGGCCGACTGAAATAATGGCAGTACCGCCGCCTGAGAGCGTGCCCATGGTGGAGCATCCGCCGCCCAGGTCACTACCTTCGCCAATCATGACGCCAGCAGAAATACGCCCTTCGATCATCGCAGTACCTTCGGTTCCCGCATTAAAATTGATAAAACCTTCATGCATGACCGTGGTCCCTTCGCCGACATAGGCCCCCAGCCTCACACGGGCAGTGTCTGCAATTCGGATACCGGCAGGCACAACATAGTTGGTCATCTTGGGGAATTTGTCGACTGACATGACATCAATGAGCTGTCCCTGGGACCTGGCCAGCAGTTGGCGGGCGGGCAGATCCTCAAGAGCGATCGCGCCATGGTTGGTCCAGGCGATATTCCGCAGGACACCAAAAGCACCCTGCAGATTCAGACCATGTGGTTTGGCCAGGCGGTGCGATAGCAGCTGCAGTTTCAGGTAGACTTCAGCGACGCTTGTGGGCGCTCTGTCTTCTGCTATGAACATCGCCACAACGGTCTGTTCACTGCCGGCGAGCGTGTCGACAATCGCAGCAAACGCAGGGTCTGTTTTTGCTTCCGGTGTATCCAGCAAGCTGCGCAAGTGTGCCGGTGTCAGCGTAATACACTCATTGCCACCGCGATAACCACAGTCACGAATCAGGCCGGCCAGCGTTTCCAGTGCAGGGTCGACGACTGGTTGTGGGTAATACACTTCAATGATTTCCTGTTGGGCATCGGTAGTTGCGATGCCCAGGCCAAAGCTATGTAATTGTGGTGTGCTCATTGCTGTCTGTCTCTCCTGAAAATAGTCTGTTGTTCTGGCCCCAGCTGCAACGCGGGTGGCCTGCAATAATAATTCGAATCTGGCCTGCTAATCTGACAGCGTCATCAGTTCGTCGTAACCCAATAACCAGTGCTGCGCGGAGGTCACCACAATAGGTCGCTTGATCAGCGCAGGATGCGCCTGTATCAGCTCAGCTGCGGTGACTGGATCAGTCGCTTTTGCCTGATCTTTATCATCCAGTTGACGCCAGGTTGTGCCACGCCTGTTTATCACGCGCTCAGGCCCAAAAACGCCCAGTATTCTGGTTGCCAATGCGGCGTCAATACCGTGTTTGCGGTAGTCATGCAGTGTCCACTGCATGCCCCTGGCGTCCAGCCATTTACCTGCTTTGCGAACGGTATCGCAATTACTGATGCCATAGAGTTTGATCATAGACTCAGACCGCCAGTTCCTGGTTCAGTGCCTGTTGCAGACGTTCTATCTGGTCCTGATCGACAATGGCCTGGTCATTGGCGTCGGAAATAAAAAACAGGTCCTCCACTCGTTCACCAAGCGTAGCAATGCGTGCATTCAACAATTGAATATCCTGCTCCGCAAAAACCTTTCCGATTGCGGCAAGAATCCCGGGTTTATCAATGCAGTTCAGTTCCAGCGTCGACCATGGCTGATCCGCTTTATTGATGATATCCATTTCCACTTGCTGACCGAAATGCTGCAGTTTACGTGAGGCCCGCTTTTTGGCTACCCGCAGGTGCGCTGATGGCTCAGCAAGATACTGGCTCAGTATTTTCTTGATCTCGTCGATTCTGCGAACGTTATCACCAATTGATGTGCCGTCACCTTCAAGCACTGAGTAGGTGTTCATGCAATAGTTCTTACTCGACGTAAATATACGCGCGTCCTGAATATTCAGGCCAAGCTGCTCCATGGCCGCTGCACTACTGGCAAATAGATGATTGCGGTTAACCGTGTAAATGAAAATATGGGTAGCGCCTTCTGCCAGGCTATCGGTTGTGTCCTGGACCAGAACCAGCGTTTCTCCCGCTGCGCTGGAGGCTTTGTGGCGTGCGATGGATTCCGTATGCCAGACTATATTGGCAGCCGATTCACGGACAAAATATTCGTCATCGGTATTCTCCCAGATCGCCAGCACATCTGTGTCGCTGAAACCCTTGATGCGCAGTTTCTCAAGCGCACTTTCCTGTTTGTCCTTGATGCGATCAATACGGTCAATGGGGTTTTCCAGGCCGCGGCGCAACGCTTTTTTGGTGCTCAAATATAACTGACGCAACAGCGACGCCCGCCACGCGTTCCACAGCGTCGGGTTGGTGGCATTAATATCTGCCACGGTCAGCGCATACAGGTAGTCCAGATGCAGCTTGTCGCCCACTTCAAGGGCAAAATCGTGAATGACTTCAGGATCTGAAATGTCCTTGCGCTGCGCGGTCATCGACATCAACAGGTGTTTGCCAATCAACCATGACACCAGTTTGGCGTCCCAGGCACTCAGATGATGGCGCTGACAGAACAGCGTTGCGTCTTCCATACCCAGAGTCGAATGGTCTCCGCCGCGGCCTTTTGCGATATCGTGATACAGGCCGGCAATATATAACAATTCAATTTTGGGCAGTTTATTAACGATATGGGCGGCTATCGGGAAATTCTCTTCTGCTTCAGGCAGCCGGAACCGGCGCATGTTTTCCACCACCTGCAAGGTATGGGCATCAACAGTATAAATATGAAACAGGTCATGCTGCATCTTGCCAGTGATAGCACCAAATTCCGGCAGGTAACGGCCCAGTACCCCATAACGGGCCATGCGCCGTAACTGCGACGTAAGGTCATGCGGAGAGCGCAGCAGTTCCATAAACAGGGATGTATTGCGTATATCATGCCGGAATTGTTCGTCAATCAGCGCTCTGTTTTCACGTATCAGGCGAATAGTGGAGGCACGTACGCCTTTGATTTCCGGATTCTGTGCCATCAACACAAAAATTTCCATCAACGCGAACGGAAAGCGTTTGAAGACCTCACCATTACGCACCTCGATGTAGCGGTTGCGCACCTGAAACCGATTATTGATCTCGGTAACTTCAACGTTCTCGCCCGCCCGCAGGATGGCTTCATCAAAAAGCTGCAACAGCATATCGTTCAGCTCGCGCAGGGTGGCGACAGCCCGGTAGTACTCCTGCATCAACTTTTCAACAGCAAGACTCCTGTCATCATCCTCATACCCAAACATCGCTGCCAGATCGCGCTGCTTGTCGAACAATAAACGGTCTTCCTTGCGACCGGCGAGTAAATGCAGGCCGTAACGCAGTTTCCACAACAGTTTTTCGCCCTTGATCAATTGCTCATATTCAGAAGGCAGCAGGAATCCCAGTTTAACCAGATCGGCCAGGTTGTCGGCATCATAATGTCGCTTGGCAATCCAGCCGATGGTCTGAATATCACGCAGTCCACCGGGGGAGGTTTTAACGTTGGGCTCCAGGGCATAATCGATGTCGTAGTACTTATTGTGACGGGCAATCTGTTCATCGCGTTTGGCAGTGAAAAAGTCTCGCGCCGGCCAGACGTCGTCTGCCTGGGTAACGGTGATCATTTCCTGGCGCAGGCTGTCCGGATCCTGCTCGGGTCCGACAATTGTGCGCGATTCCATCAGGCTGGTGGTGACAGTAATGTCCTTGACTGCTTCATCACGACATTGGGCGATGGTGCGAACACTTTGCCCAATTTCCAGATTGATGTCCCATAGAAAGGCGAAAAAGCCGCTCAGCGCATCTCTATTGGCTGCTGCCTGTTCATCCTGCATCAAGAACAACAAATCAATGTCTGAGTGAGGATGCAATTCTCCACGACCGTAACCGCCGACCGCCAGCAAACTTAACTGGTTCGCATTGACCCAGTCGAACTGTGCCCAGGCGCGCTGCAGAATCTGATCCATAAACCAGGCCCGGCCGGTGATCAGCGTTCTGATTTCGGCCCCGGCACGGTAACGTGAATCGAGCTCCTTCCGGGCATGCGTCAAGGCATCCCGGAACACCTGAACTGAAGATTCGCCAGTCTGCAGGCGCTGCTCAAAGGCACTGCTATCAAACAACTTGGGATCGGCTGACGTATCGACACCGACCGGTTGAATTTCACTCATTTATATCGTCCTCGACACACTGGCGGGTGTCCTGGGGTAGGGTACAGGGCTTGCGCGATTACCCTGGCGATGACATCAACAGGGCGTTGGCGGCGCTCAGAACGTTTCTTCTGTGCGCCGGGTCAGAACTTCAACACCGTCGGCAGTAACGGCCATGGTGTGCTCCCACTGTGCCGACAACCGTCGGTCACGTGTGGTCACGGTCCAGCCATCAGCTTTGGACAGTTTGGTATGACGCTCGCCCAGATTGATCATGGGCTCAATGGTAAAGGTCATGCCTTCTTCCAGCCTGAGCCCCGTTCCGGGTTTGCCATAATGCAGCACCTGAGGGTCTTCATGAAACACCCGGCCGATGCCATGCCCGCAATATTCGCGTACAACCGAATAATTGTTGGCTTCAGCATGCGTCTGAATTACGTGACCAATATCGCCGAGCTGAACGCCCGGACGGACAATCTCCATGGCTTTGTATAAACATTCCTGAGTGATCATGACCAGGCGTTTGGCATGTGGCGCAACATCGCCGACAAAAAACATCTTGCTGGTATCACCATGATAACCGTCTTTAATGACAGTGATATCGATATTCAGAATGTCGCCATTTTTCAATATCTTGCTATCGCTGGGGATGCCGTGGCAAACGACCTGGTTAAGAGAGGTGCAAATCGATTTGGGGAAGCCATTATAGTTCAGCGGAGCCGGGATGGCCTGCTGTACGTTGACGATATGGTCGTGACAGATACGGTCGAGTTCACCGGTGCTGATACCGGGTTTTACATGCGTTCCTATCATTTCCAGGACCTCTGCCGCCAGACGTCCTGCGACACGCATTTTTTCAATCTCATCCGGGGTTTTCAGGCTGACGGGCATGAGGCTCTCTCTAAGATAAAACGGGCAGGGTGTATTGTAAGAGCTATGCGGTGTCAGAGCAAACAGCCACCGTGTTTACTGTCGCCAGCCGCCTCCGTGAAGTTCCTGATCAAAAATGCTAGCATGTAGAAGCTCCAGTATAGGCATTTCCTGACAGGAGCAAGATATGAAGAAAGATACAGCAAAAGGTTACGTAGCATTATTGGGCTGGAGTCTGGCGGCGGTGGAAGCAGCCGAAGGCTTTGATCGGCGATATGTCGTGGTTGCGCCTGACTGGGCACAGGAATACTGTGAAAAACACGATATTCCCTATATTCCGTGGAATTTTGAACGTCTCAACGACCGCTCCATGGAAATCGCACAGAAGCTTCAGGAGAAAGGAGTCGATGTCGCCATCCCGTTGTTCGAAGAAACCGTCGAATGGGCCGGTGCAATCAATGCCGTGTTGATGGATAACCCCCGCCTGTTTGGCCAATCCATCCTGTTCCGCGACAAATCCCTGATGAAACGACGTGCGCAACTTGGCGGCATCAGAGTTGGCATATTTGAAGAAGCGCACGAGAAAGAGGACGTAGTGCGCTTCCTCAAGCGAGTCAACCAGACACTGTTGAAACTGGACGGTGACCCCAGCGATCCCATTCACCTCAAGGCCTTCGACAAGGCCGGGTGTCTTGGACACCGCGTTGTCAGAACTCCAGACGACGTTTACGGCATACCGGATGAGGAATTCCCGATTCTGATGGAAAGTCATCTCGATGGCTGGGAGTTTGCCGTGGAGGCCTGGGTTCATGACGGTAAAATCAGGTTTCTCAACATTTCCGAGTATGTGACGCTGGGTTATTCGGTTTTTGTTCCGGCAACACCTGATCTGGAAAAATATCGCGCACAGATTGTGCAACAAGTGGAAAAACTGATCAAAACCTTTGATATCCAGTTCGGCTTTGTCCACCCTGAGTATTTTGTCACCAGTGACAACGAAATGTACTTCGGCGAGGTTGCCTATCGGCCGCCAGGTTTTAAAGTGTTTGAGTTGCTTGAACGCGTATACGGTTTTAACGCCTACCAGGCATTGATCCTGTCCTTCGACCCCAAAACCACGGACGAAGAGATAACGGCGTTCTTTCCCAAAGAAATTGACGATGCCAAATGCCATGCGGGCTGCTTTGGTGTTTATCCTCGTCGTCGTGTGGTCAGTCGTATGGAGTTGCCCGAAGAAACGGAAAACCATCCCTACTTCGAATCTCACGAACTGACTCAGCCCATGGAAGAGACCGTGACCAAACGAACCGCGTTTGGCACACACTGGGGCCTGGTTTACTTCACCGGGGATGATCCGTATAAGATGCGTGATCTGCTGAAAAAACAGGAAGAGCTGGATTTTTATGTCTGACACGCTACTGGCAGATTTGCTGCCGCGCATGGATGAAGCCTTACAGATACTGGCTGACACGCCAGAACTGAGCAAGCCCCTCAAAATACGCCGCGTTCTCGATACAGCGCGGCGTATTCTTATGCAGCCCGGTGGCTGCGAAGCATTGGAGCAACGTGCTCAAAAAATGGATGCCAGTGGCGTTTTCCTGGGGACGGACTGGGCGGAACCACAAATACTGGTGGCCTCCCTGACCCAGTACGCCTTCCAGACACGCGACCCGGACGTTCTGGTATTGGAGGCAATGAGTGAGCTGAGATTACTGGCTGTTGCCCGTGAGGACTATGCTCACGACTCGATATCGTCAGTTCAGGCACACCATTTTCTGACGCAGGTATTGGCGCTCAACCTGGAACTCATGTTTCAGGGTGTTAATGAGGCAAGGCGCACAGCGCAGGGGCGGGCGGCCATCATTCCGGACCTGTTGCTGCATCATCTGGCCGAACGCATCGGTTATGAACATATTATCGACAGTCTCATTGACGAGATATGGCGTGTGCTGAAACAGCGCCCGATCCAGGTGGACACCGTCAAGCAGATGGTCACCCAGATCGCTGTCTGTCAGGCCAATCCCAATATCGAGTTTCGCAGTAGCGGGCAAGGCGCTGATAGACTGGTCAGTGCTCTATTCGGGCCGACTGAAGCCTGTCGGGAGGATCCGGGCCTCGAGGTCTATCTGGACCGATTGAGCAAAATGGACGAAACCGCGTTGCAGTCAGAGTCAACCGGAATGTCGCGGGCCATGCACGATACCGGGCTGGTATCGTCGTACCACGTGGTGCTGCTCAGGCACCTGTATTCGGAGCAGGCCTTGACCCACCTGATTCATGAGGCGCTTGGCCTCTCAAGTACGGGCCGAGAGTGCCTGATGTGTTACCGACCGCTGGTCATGGAAGTTATTGACCAGGCAATTCACGCCGAGACAGCACAGGCACTGTATGGACTGACCCTGATGCTGGAAAGGGGAATACTGTATCAACCGCCGGTGGCACCTGCGTTATGGCGACAACTGTCTTTAACGCTCAATCCGGTTGCTGAGGAGCGTCTGTCGCTAGCCTATGGCGACGCCCAGCCTCCGCGAGTGCGGTTACTGGAAGGTGTTTTGTGTATGTTGGGACTGCCACTGGGTGTCGGACAGGGCAACAATCCGACCTGTCAGTCTGCCCGCGCGTTGTCGATGTGGGCTTACAATGACCCTGATTATCTTCTGCAAATGGTCGTCTGGGCAGCGCGTGATGATGAAATAGTCATGCATTTTGAAGGTAAACCGATCTCGTCGCAGACCAGTCAGTCCGGTCTTGCTTCGGGTCTGGTGCTCGACCAGGACCCGGTGTCGCTGTTGGTGGTGCCTCACCTGGACCGTATTTACGCCGAAATGGGGCGCCGCTGTGTCGGTCGTGATGAAGACCCTCACCGCTGGATCAATCCTGAGTTTCACGGCTGGTGGACGGGGCGGGGCTTTCGTATTGCCGTAGATATCGCTACCGGTCATCTGCAGAATCTGGGTGAATTTCTGCGTTATTTTTATGCCTCTTATCACCCGTTTTTTAATGACAATCAGCCCGTCATTCATCCCCAGCCTGCTGGCATTGCGGTGACCGATACTGCCGGCCGTTTTATTGGCTGGCATGCCATCACAATTCAGCGGGTAGGGCTGGATCCTGACCAGATAATGCGCGTGTATTTTTATAACCCGAACAATGACAGCGGTCAGAACTGGGGACACGATGTGGTGGTGAGCACCGCCGGACGAGGCGAGCGCTTTGGAGAAGCATCATTGCCATTTGAACAGTTCGCGTCACGGCTCTACATCTTTCATTACGATTCCCTCGAGCCTGGTAACCCTGATGCAGTCGAAACCACGCTGCTCGACGATATTGTCGCCATGGTGGAAAAAAGCTGGGGCTCGGAACGAATTCCCGATATCTGACATAAACGATCGCCACAGCTGGTGTATCATGACGCCCTGATCAATCGGACCAGTATGAGCAGCAGGTACATCGTGTGGCGGCAAAACGGACTTTCAGAGGCAGGCAAGGGCATGCTCAACAACTGGCGTGCCTGGCGTTGGCCTTGACGGCGATAGCATTGCTGATACCGGGCCCCGTCATCATGGCAGTGCAGTCTCTGATCGAACCGGTCGTTGACATGCTGCGCGACTGGAAAAACAGCTGGTGGCCATGGCCGGTAGCAGAGACAACTGGCAGCTCGATTGCCATTGACAAAATTGTACATGTTTTTCTGTTTCTGACATGCGCATTGCTGGCCAACAGGGCATGGGAACCAGCGTTAAATAAGCCCGTTATTGTTCTGATATTATTGATTTTCGGGGCTACTACTGAATGGCTGCAATACTATATTCCGGGCCGGGGAATGAGCCTGGGCGATATGGTGGCTAACGCCTTCGGCATTGTCGCAGGCATCACCACCTGGCAACTGTATCTGCACAGAAAAAGATGACTGATCACGGTGACAGGCAAACAACATGCGGATACGCGCTGAATTGAATAATTAAGGATGAACATGAAAATACTTGTCACCGGGACAGCGGGTTTTATCGGCTCACATCTTGCTCAGCGCTTGCTGGAACGTGGTGACGAAGTGGTTGGCCTGGACAGCATCAACGACTACTACGACCCACGCGTCAAGTTTGGCCGATTGCAGCGTGCTGGTATCGGCGGCAGTGATCTTGAATTTAATCGTGTGATGCAGTCTGCCACTCAGCCCGGGTATCGGTTCGTGCGCATGCAGCTGGAAGATAATGATGCGCTGCAGAACCTGTTCCGGGAGGAAAACTTCGATGCTGTCTGTCATCTGGCCGCACAGGCCGGCGTTCGATACTCACTGGAGAATCCGCGCGCCTATATTGACGCCAATATAGTTGGTTTCCTCAACATACTTGAAGCCTGTCGCCAGCATGGCGTCAAGAATCTTAGTTATGCCTCCAGCTCGTCGGTGTACGGTCTGAATGAAAGCCTGCCATTCAGCACCCGCGACAATGTTGATCATCCTATCAGCCTGTATGCCGCCAGCAAAAAATCCAATGAGTTGATGGCCCATACCTATTCACACCTGTTCGGCATCCGCACCACCGGGCTGCGCTTTTTTACGGTCTACGGACCATGGGGAAGACCCGATATGGCACTTTTTCTGTTTACCAAAGCAGCGCTTGCCGGTGAGCCCATCAAGGTATTCAACAATGGCGAAATGTTGCGTGACTTCACCTACATCGACGACATCGTAGAGGGACTGGTCCGGGTTATCGACAACCCGGCGCAGCCCAATCTGAACTGGAACCCGGCCAATCCTGAACCCGGCTCATCATCGGCTGCCTTCAGAATCTACAATATCGGTAATAATAATCCGGTAAAACTGATGGATTTTATTGCCGCCATTGAGAGCGCCATCGGCAGACCCATCGAGAAGATCATGATGCCTTTGCAGGCCGGTGATGTTCCGGCAACGTTTGCCAATGTCGATGACCTGGTTGAAGAACTGGATTACAGGCCTGCAACGCCGGTGCAACAAGGTATCAATCAGTTTGTCGCCTGGTATCGCGACTTTTTTAATATATGACGTTCTGGAGAATACCATGATCACATTGCATCACCTTCGTATCGGTCGATCCATCTTTACAGTCTGGTTACTGGAAGAACTGGCAGTCGAGTACGAATTAAAAGTTTATCATCGCGACCCCAAAACCATGCGCGCGCTGGATGATCTTAAACAGGTACATCCGCTGGGCAAATCGCCAGTCATTGAGGATGATGGTTTGATCGTATCCGAATCCGGTGCCATTACTTCTTACCTTCTGGAAAAATTCGATCCGGATCACCGGTTGTCTCCGCCACGCTCAGACCTGAGGCAGTGGGCTACCTTCACGCGCTGGTTACATTATCCGGAAGGGTCAGTTTTCACACCCTTGCTTATTCGCATGTTATTGCTGCGCAGCGGCGAACCACACACCTTCCTGCAGGGATTCAGTGACAAGGAGGTTGCCCTGCACATGAACCACATCGCGGACCAGTTGGCAGACAATGAATTTATTCTTGGTGACAAATTCAGTGCCGCGGATATTGGCATAAGCTATATGGTGTCGATGGCCAAACGCCTCGGTGTATCGTCAGATTACCCGACACTGGAAGCCTATTTGACCCGTAATCAGGGGCGTCCGGCCTGGCTTGCAGCCGTAGAACGGGCGGTTGAATAATATGTCCGTTACCGAATTTTCAGCATTGACGCTGAAACCTGAACTGTTCAGTAATCTTGAGTCACTGGGTTATGCCCAAATGACACCGATTCAGTCTGAAAGTCTGCCGCACCTGCTGCTCGGCAAAGATGTTATTGGCAAGGCCAGGACCGGCTCAGGCAAAACGGCTGCGTTCGGACTTGGCCTGTTGCAGAAACTGGACGTAAAACGTTTTCGGATTCAGACCCTGGTGTTGTGCCCGACGCGGGAACTGGCCGACCAGGTTGCCGTCGAAATTCGCAAACTTGCCCGCGCCATGCACAATGTCAAAGTACTGACTTTATGTGGTGGTGCCGCTATCGGGCCGCAGATTGGATCGCTGGAACATGGTGCCCATATCATTGTTGGCACACCAGGGCGCATCGAAGATCATTTGCGCAAAGGCACGTTAAAACTCGATGATGTAGACACACTGGTGCTCGACGAAGCGGATCGTATGCTGGAAATGGGTTTTCAGGAATCCCTGGAAGCTATCGTTTCGCAGATACCGGAGGCACGTCAGACCTTGCTGTTCAGCGCCACCTTTGCTGACGACACGCAACGTATTGCCAGACGCATGATGCGCGACCCGGTTATGGTAGAAGTCGAAACCGAGGCGGCCGGGCCCGACATCGATCAGCGTTTCTTTCGAGTCGGCGCCGATACCGACCGTATGACCGCCCTGCAACTGCTTTTACAGGACCTTCGACCCGAATCGACACTGGTGTTCTGCACCACCAAACGCGATGTCGATGACGTCTGTCAGCAGCTGCAACGCAATAACTTCAGCGCCATGGCCTTACATGGTGACATGGAGCAGCGCGACCGCGATCGGACGCTGATACTGTTCAGTAACAACAGTGTTTCGGTGCTAGTTGCGACTGATGTCGCCGCGCGTGGTCTTGATATTGATGCTCTGGACCTGGTCGTCAACTACCACCCGGCCAGGGACACCGATACTCACATTCATCGTATCGGGCGTACCGGTAGAGCTGGCAGCCATGGCCTGGCCTGCACCTTGTTTAATGATTCCGATGCGCACAAGATCACCCGCCTGTCGGTGCCGGGAGATCCCATCAAGCGGCCGGATCAATTGCCCAGGCGGAGCCTGCTGGAGCAAAAAACCCCTTATCCAGCGATGCAGACCCTGCAGATAGACGGGGGCAAAAAGCAGAAACTGAGGCCCGGGGACATTGTCGGCGCCCTGACCAATGGCGGGGAAATCACATTCGAGAGTATAGGCAAAATCAACGTCACCGATAATAGCGCCTATGTCGCGGTGCGTCATGAAATCGCCAAAATCGCCCAGAGCAAGCTCAGTGAAGGCAAGCTGAAAGGGCGCTCCTTTCGTGTCCGCAAGTTGTAGCAGGGCGCAATGCTGGCACTAAAAATAATATCAGCCAGGTAGTCAAAATCCGCCAGATCGACGACGGTATGCAGACTCAAGTCTGTATTGCCGCCGTCAGTATTTCAACTATGCAGCGATGCACCACGGCCGATGGCATAATAAGTCAGACCGGCTTCGTTGACGGTGTCAGGATCATAGACATTGCGGCCATCAAAGATGACCTTATCGCTCAGTGTTTCCGCCAACCGTTCAAAATTTGCCGCGCGGAAATGTTGCCACTCGGTACAAATAATCAGCGCATCCGCACCGACCAGTGCTGCGTCGCGAGTACCCACCAGACGCAGGTCCTGGCGCTGACCATAGAGTCGCTCCACCTCCTGCATGGCCTCCGGATCATAAGCCTGGACAATGGCACCAGCCTGCCACAGCGCTTCCATGATGACCCGGCTGGGTGCTTCGCGCATATCATCGGTTTTGGGCTTGAATGACAGTCCCCAGATGGCAAAGGTTTTGCCGTTTATTTCGTTACCGTAATGCTGGCGAATCAGATCCACCAAACGCTGTTTCTGCAAGTTGTTCACTGACTCTACCGCCTGCAGAATGCTCATCTGCATGCCATGTTCGCGGCCGGTTCGTTCCAGTGCCTGCACATCCTTGGGGAAGCAGGAACCACCATAACCAATGCCGGGATAGATAAACTGGTAACCGATCCGTGGGTCAGAACCGATACCATGTCGAACCTGTTCGATATCTGCGCCAAGCAATTCAGCCAGATTGGCGATTTCATTCATGAAACTGATTTTGGTGGCAAGCATGGCATTAGCCGCGTACTTGGTCAGTTCGGCGGCGCGAATGTCCATGACGATCATACGATCGGAGTTGCGGTTGAATGGCGCATAAAGCTCAACCATCTGTTTGCGCACCTGTGCCGAGTCAGTGCCGACCACGATCCGGTCCGGTTTCATGAAGTCATTGACCGCAGCGCCTTCCTTGAGGAATTCAGGATTCGATGCAATAGATACCTGAAGTGAAGAACCCCGGGCATCCAGCTGCGACTGCGCCGCTTGACGCACTTTTTCCGAGGTGCCAACCGGCACCGTGGATTTGGTCACGATGGTTTTGTTTTTATCCATCAGACGGCCGATTTCCGTGGCCACTGCCAGCACATATTTCAGGTCTGCTGAGCCATCTTCATCGGGAGGTGTGCCAACCGCAATGAACAACAGATCGGCAAAACCGACCGCTTCAGCGGCATCTGAGGTGAAGTGCAGGTTTCCCAGCTTGCCGTTCTCAACCACCATCGCCTCAAGGCCAGGTTCATAGATGGGAATCTGGCCCTGGCGCAGCCTTGATATCTTGTCGGCATCTACATCCATGCACATGACCTGGTGCCCGGAATCCGCCAGGCAGGTGCCTGAGACCAGTCCGACATAGCCAGTGCCAAAAATCGTTACTTTCATGTTTGTTTTTTCCCTGCATGACTCTGATGAATCAAGTCTAGTGTAACAAGCGTGTCACTGTCATGACATAATCGGCAAAGCGTATTAATCGTGGAAAAATGCTCTTATCTGCTCGCGTTTTGCCATGGCATCGGCAATGCCCAGATCCATGAGCTCCTGGCAATACGCTTTTTCGAACATCAACAGGCTGGCAATGGAACTGGCATTGGTGTCGCGAATGAATAACCTGATGGAACGGGGCAGGGACTGGTAGTGATCTTCAGCAATCCGGTTAAGGTCCAGGCTGGGTGTGATATCCAGTAGTTCGATCGGGCGCACATCAAGCTCGGCAGAAGGCTGGCATTGGCCCAACATGGCGTTGTAGCGCCGCAGAACTGCCATATCGCTCTCCAGCGTATCAACAAAAGCGCTGTTAAGCACATGCCCGATAATCTGCGACAACGACGGGTGGTTTACCTGATCTCCTTTGGCAGGCCGGCGGGTGGAACTGCCACTGACGCCAATAGCCAGAATCTTGCGGGCCCCCATATGAATGGCCGGACTTAACGGTGCAAGCTGGCGAATTGCGCCATCGCCGAAAAACTCACGTTTGATACGAACGGCGGGAAACAGTGTTGGAATGGCGGTCGAGGCCAGTAAATGCCTGTGGCGCAGGTCGGTGCGAATTCCCAGCCGGTGTGGACGATGCCAGTTGGGAATATCGCGGCTGCTCTGAAAAAATGAAACCGACTCGCCGCTGCTATAACCTGACGCAGTCACCACAAGACTGTCCAGGTGCCCTGCGTCGATGTTGCTATTGATGCGCTCCAGGCGCAGAACATCCTGCAGCAACGACTCCAGTGGCGAGTTGTCCAGCAATGACGCCGGGGTGCGGCGCCGACGATTGGCCAGGACCGAAAACACCCAGTTAGAGGCACTGCTGATCAAACCGACCGAGTCGAGTTTGTAGACACGATCACTGGTCATGTTGCCCCAGATGTATTCCAGCATTCTGATGCCGGTGCGAAACTTGTGCGCCTGGGTGGCAATACCCACCGCGTTCAGGGCACCTGCCGAGGTACCTGAGATAATGGAAAACGGGTTGGGAGCATCTTTGTCCAGTACGGTTGCTATGCCCCTGAGTGCACCGACCTGATAGGCAGCACGGGCACCACCACCGGACAACACCAGAGCTGCCTGAGTCTGATTGTCAGTGGGCGGATGCGGCGATTTCATGGTGTCGTTATTCCTTTTTGGGCCGCTTTGCCTGGGCGGCTATTCCAGCGTAGAATTCTACCTCGCCGGCATCTAAATGCCAGCGCCAATAAAGGATATGTTTCATGTCTGATAAAAAATCTGATAGAAAGCTCGATAAAGAGTCTGATAAAAAGCTCGATAAAGAGTCTGATAAAAAGCTCGATAAAGAGCCTGATAAAAAAAATATTGATAAACTCGTGATCGCCATCTCATCCAGAGCCTTATTCGACCTGAATGACAGTCACCGGATCTATGAAGAACAGGGCCTTGAAGCATATCAACAGTATCAGATAGCCCACGAAAGTGAACCACTGCAACCCGGCGGGGCATTCAGCCTGGTCAAAAAACTGCTGCATCTCAATACCCAATTGAACAGCCAACGGGTCGAAGTCATACTTTTGTCCCGAAACAGCGCCGATACCGGCCTGCGTATTTTTAACTCCATCGAGCACTACGGCCTGAGTATTACCCGCGCCGCTTTTTCCGGCGGCGCCAGCCCCTATCGATATATTTCAGCTTTCAACAGCCACCTGTTCCTGTCCATGGATGGCGCCGATGTCAGGCATGCGCTGGAGCAGGGAGTTGCTGCAGCCACCATTTTGCCATCAACAACAACCATGGCGAGCGACGACCGGCTGAAATTCGCATTTGACGGTGACGCCGTTCTGTTCTCCGATGAAGCCGAGCGCATCTATAAAAGCGAGGGCCTGGAAGCTTTTGCCCGAAGCGAGAAACAGTCAGCCAACCAACCCCTGTCCGGAGGACCTTTCAAGCCGTTTCTGGCGGCACTGCAGAAGCTGCAGATGGAATTCGCACCGGGCGAATCACCGATCAGAACCTGCCTGGTAACGGCACGATCAGCACCGGCCCATGAGCGAGTAGTGCGCACGTTGCGCGCATGGAATATTCGTATTGATGAATCGCTGTTTCTCGGGGGCATGGACAAAGGTGGCTTCCTGAAAGCGTTTGACGCCGACGTATTCTTTGATGATCAGGAGGGACACTGTGATTCGGCCCGTCACCATGTTGCAACGGGTCATGTGCCTCACGGCGTCGCCAATGAAATTGGCAGAGCTGTCACTCCGGATACGATAAGCAATAGCGGACAGGACTGAGCATGAAACTTCAGCAGTTGCGTTATATCTGGGAAGTTTCCCGTCAGGGTCTGAATGTGTCAGCAGCGGCGCAACGCTTACATACATCCCAGTCAGGCATGAGCAAACAGATTCTGGCACTGGAAGACGAACTGGGTGTAAAAATTTTCCTGCGCAATGGTAAACATCTCATCGGCATGAGCGAAGCCGGCGAACGCATTGTGAAACTGGCAGGGGAGGTGCTGCAACAAACGGAAAATATCGCCCATCTGGCCGCTGAGTATTGTGATGAAGGTTCGGGCAGTCTTGCGATTGCTACAACGCATACACAAAGCCGCTATGTGTTGCCTGCAGTGATCTCAGCATTCATCAAAAAGTACCCGGACGTATCACTGCAATTGCACCAGGGTACACCTTATCAAATCGCGGAAATGGCAGCCAAAGGTACTGCCAACTTTGCCATCGCCACCGAAGCCATGGATAAATTCAGCGACCTGCTGATGATGCCCTGTTATCGCTGGAACCGCGCTGTACTGGTACCACGCGGTCATCCGCTGGCGGCACTGGAGCGCTTGACACTGGCTGACGTGGCAGCTTATCCGTTGGTGACCTACGTGGTCGGTTTTACTGGCCGCTCCAGGCTTGATGACGCCTTTGCCAGTCAGGGCCTGGCTCCGCGAGTTGTGTTCACGGCTGTTGATGCTGATGTCATCAAGACCTATGTCCGCCTCGGCATGGGTGTCGGCATCATTGCAAAAATGGCTTATGACGTCGAGCGGGACAGCGATCTGGTGGCGCTTGATGCCAGCGCGCTGTTCGATTACAGCGTTACGCGCATCGGTTTCCGACGCGGCACGTTATTGCGAAGTTACATGATCGATTTCATGCGCATGTTTGCGGGGCATAAAGGCGGACCGGCTGTGGAACGGGTCATCGAGTGTCAGAGTCAGGCAGATATTGATGCGCTGTTTTCCGCGACGGTACTGCCTGAACTCAATAGCATGCCGGTGGCTACTCAATAATATTGATCTTGTGCAATCCACATTCCTTGGCGGTTGCTTCCTCCCACCACCATCGGCCTTCACGTTCATGCTGATTGGGGCCAATCGGTTTGGTGCACGGTTGACAGCCAATACTGACGAATCCCTGATCATGCAACGGATTGTAAGGCAGGTCGAACATCCGAATGTAGTCCCAGACATCCTTTGAGCGCCAGTTGGCGAATGGATTGAATTTCAACAGGGTCTTTCCCGGGGCGGCAAAGGTTGCGTCTACCTGGGCCAACGGGACATCCGTTCGGGTCGGGCTCTGATCTTTGCGTTGACCGGTAATCCAGGCGTCAACATTGGCCAGTTGCCGTCGCAACGGTTCAGTCTTGCGAATCGAGCAGCATTCTTCATGACCGTCCTGATAAAAGCTGAACAGCCCCTTGTTGCTGGTCAATTGCTGAATCGCGGTGGTGTCGGGGTAGAGAAAATCCAGATCCAGATCAAATTCCTGCCTGACCTTGTCGATGAATTGATAGGTTTCCGCATGCAGGCGGCCGGTATCGAGTGTAAATACCTTGATATTCTTTTTCAATTTCCAGGCCATGGCAACCAGCGCAACATCTTCGGCGCCGCTGAACGACACCACAATATTGGGAACGTCTGCCAGCACCTGTTGAAGGATGTCTCTGGGCTCCATGGTGTTAAATTTTTCATTTATTTCAGCGATGTTATGCGCGCTTATCATGCTTTACCTTCAGATTTTCGTGAATCAACTTACGGTATTCGAGTGTCAATGGCTTGGTATTGTAGGTCGCAACGCGACTGCTTGCACGTATTTGTCAATTAACAGCGCCCTGAGCGCTGGCATGTCAGACGGGGTCGCTATAAAATCACGGCGGTGCCAAGGCAACAGTTTCAGCTGGAACCTTGTCTGCTCAGCGGCTTGCTGAAAACTGATGTGAACTGACAAACACTTATAAGAGGTATTTTGCGTGGAGATCGCCTGTCTTGATCTTGAGGGTGTGCTGATTCCGGAAATCTGGATTGATTTTGCGGAACGCACAGGAATTGATGAACTGCGGGCGACAACACGCGATATCCCCGACTACGATGTTCTGATGCAGCAACGGCTACGGATTCTGCGCGAACATAAACTCGGGCTTCCCGATATCCAGGAAGTTATCTCGGGTATGGCGCCCATGCCTGGCGCCAGCGAGTTCGTCGACTGGTTGCGCGAACGTTTTCAGGTCGTGATTCTGTCTGATACCTACTACGAATTCGCCCAGCCCCTGATGCGGCAACTGGGTTTCCCGACCCTGTTTTGCCACCGCCTGGAAACCGACGATAGCGGTATGATCGTCAATTACCACCTGCGCCAGAAAGACCCAAAACGTGAGTCCGTGAAAGCCTTTCATGGACTGAAATACCGGGTTATCGCGGCTGGAGATTCCTATAACGACACCACCATGCTGTCCGAGGCTGAGGCCGGCATTCTGTTTCGCGCACCGGATAATGTCATTCGCGAATTCCCGCAATTTCCGGCTGTGCATGAATACGACGATCTCAAGCAGGAGTTTTTAAAAGCCAGCGTCAGGCCATTGACCCTCTGACTCAAGAACCAGGGCTGCGAGACAGGGTTCAGAGCTGGGTTTAAGAGCTGGGTTTAAGAGCTGGGTTTAAGAGCTGGGTTTAAGAGCTGGGTTTAAGAGCTGGGTTTAAGAGCTGGATTTAAGAGTCAGGTTGCGCGGATACCAGCGCCATGAGAGCGGACACTTTGTCGTAAGCCTCCTGATATTCGCGTGCCATCTCCGAGTCCGACACGATGCCACCGCCCCCCCAGCAAAAAATATGACCCTGATAACAGAGCAGGGTCCTTATGCTGATACTGCTGTCCATTCGGCCCCGATAATCGCAATACATCACGCTGCCGCAATACACAGACCTGGGCAGCGGTTCCAGCTCTGCAATAATCTGCATGGCTCGTATTTTGGGCGCCCCGGTAATGGAACCACCGGGAAAACAGCGTTTAAGCAGCGCAAAAGCGCTGACACCTTTGGGCAAGATGCCCGTAATGGTGCTGATCAGGTGATGAACCTGGCTGAAACTGTGCAGCTTGAACAGTTCTCGGGTCTGCACCGAACCCGTTTCGCAAAGGCTGCCCAGATCGTTTCGCAGTAAATCAACAATCATTAAATTCTCGGCGCGGTCTTTTTCACTGTTCTGCAGTTCGTCACTGCGTTGCTTGTCGATTTTCGGATCCAGGGAGCGTTTGCGTGTGCCTTTGATGGGCTGGGTCACTACCTCACGCTCATTGACTGATACAAAACGTTCCGGAGACAAACTGAGGACCTGTGCATCACCGGTATCGAAAAACGCAGAAAACGGGCTACGACTGCCTTGCCGCAGGCGCAGGTAGGCCTGCAACGGCTCGCCGCAGAAACGACCAACAAATGGAATCGCCAGATTGGCCTGGTAACAATCGCCGGCAACTATATAGGCTTTGAGCCGGTCAAAGGCAGCGGAATACTGATCAGCCGTTAGCTGAGGCTGAAACGCGCCATGCAGAATAAAGTCCTGATCGGTGTGCTTGTCAGTGTCATGCGGGTTTTTATCGTGAAGTCCCGGTCCATCCGGGCCATTGAGTTCACAGAGTGTTTGCATGACCTGCCGACGAATAACGTCCGGGCATGCTGGCAACACAAACAACGATGTTGTGCCGCATTCATGATCGACCACCACAGCCCATTGATACAGGCCACAACTGGCAGTCGGCGCTTGCGATAGCACCTCGCCCAGCTCATGACAGTCATCAACGTCACTGCGTTCATCGCGGCATGGTGTATTGCCGGCGGCATCGTAACCAAAGCAGGCCAAAACACCACCACAAAACGGCAGATCCGATAATTCGGCAATCACACTGTCGGAGGGTCGATCATGCTGCAACAGACTGTCTGCCGCCGTAAAAATGCAGGACTGGTCTGACAGCGGTTGCCAGCAGGCTTTGGCGCCCTGACGATGTTCGATTACATTCGCGTCATCGATTTTATGCAGACGCAGTTGCTTCGACGGCAACGCTGTCAGAATGTCATAACGGCTTTCTGGCTGCTGGCCCAAGCCGCTGTCCAGGCAAACGGCGCCGGGCAGGGCGCCGATACAGTGGATCAGGTCGTGGCTGTCACGCTGATAAGGCAATGTCTGCAGTATGAGTTCTGCCATCACGGCACGATATCAATTCGCACGGCCAGGGTTGGTGAACCGGGCTCGGTGAGGGGTTCGGTGCCCGCGGGCTCTCCATTCGCCGCAGGCGCTCCATTAGCCGCAGGCGCTCCATTAGCCGCAGGCGCTCCATTAGCCGCGGGCGCTTGATTCGCAGCGGGCGCTCCATTAGCCGCAGGCGCTTGCAGATCAAGTGTTTGCCAAACGCCCAGCGGCACACGCATTTCATGGCTGCCAGACAACGATGGAATATTGTCGACACCCAGACTGACCGACGCTGTGTCACCCAGTACCTCAGCAGACACGCTGACTCGCGGCCGGTCAGTACTTGTTGTGTCCGGATCCGCACTCGCATCCGGGTTCTCTGTTTGCGGCTCGCCTGTCTCCGGGTCGCCTGTTGCAACGCTGCCAATGTCCGGATCATTGTTTTGCGCCAGAAACACCAGCGCCTGCCCTTCGATGCCCTGGCTTTGCTGCTGCCCAGAGGTGTCAGCGCTATCCGCTTGGTGATTAAAATCGATACCAATAACAAGTCGCCTGGCTGGGACGTCCTGTTCGGCGATGATGGTTTGCAAAACCTGAAGGTTGCTCGTGGTGGTGGCAATGATCAACTTGTCATCAATCTGCCCGACGCTGCCGCGAGGATCAACGGAAGCACGCACACTGTCACGAATTCGGTCAGGTTCGCGGTGCATAATCTGAATGATTTCAATGACTGCACGATCTCCATTGGCTTGCTGGGCATGAACCTCTGGCATAGCGCTCATCAACATAACGCCAGAAACGGGCAGGGCGAGTGTCAGCACAACTGTTCGCATAAATGATGTCATAGAATATCCATGTAACCGGCTCAGCGTGTATCCTGGGTCTATTAAAGGTCTATTAAGGCTCTATTCGGGCCTACTACTCACAGTCAGCCAATAATCAGACTGCCACGGTTGTAAAGTGTCAGCAATAGTTCGGCCGCTTCTTCATCGGCGTTACAGGCAGACACCACATCCGGGTCCAGTGCCTCGGTATGACCGGGCGTACTCAGTGCCTGCAGCAAGGTCAACAGCCGCCAGTTACAGCGATAGCATTCGCCGTCGACATACAATTCCGCCTGCGTGTCCGCCAGTGCATAAGCATAGCGAGAACCGGGTACCTTGAATACTTCAGCACCATCACCAAGCGCATCGCGCAAGCTGATAATGTCACTGATACCCCCATCGTCTTGCTCATGGCCGTAGTCATGACCGTCATGCGAACCACAGCAGGCAGAATGCTCATCGTGCTGATACTTCGGCGTGGTCATGGTCTTGCCAAACCATCGGCGAATCTGTTCGGGGTTGGCTATCATGCTCAGCACCCGTTCATGCAGATGGCGAACCACGTCTGCAGATATCTCACCCGGGTGCAGAGGCAGTTGCGCGTTAACATCAACATAACGTTGATCTTCCGTCAGTTCGTCCAGCAACTGGTCGGCCAGGCCGCTAACGATATCGGCTTCAGATGGCGCGCGGAACCCGACTGAATAGGTCATGCTGTTGCCAATGGCAACACCGTAGTGAGAGACACCCGGTGGCAGATACAGAATATCACCCGGGCCTACAATCCATTCCTGCTCAGGCTGAAAGTCTTTCACAAGACGCAGCCCGCTCTCATCGCGACGAGGAGTCATGCTGTTGCACATGGCACCTGTCTGCCAGCGTTTCTGGCCCATGCCCTGGATCAGAAAGACATCATAATAATCAAAGTGGGGGCCGACATTGCCACTGTCAGTGGCATAACTGACCATCACATCGTCTATTCGCCAGCTGGGAATAAAGTCAAAGTCCGCCACCAGTGCACTGACTTCATCAACCCAGTGGTCGACAGCCTGCACCAACAGGCTGTAATGCGTCTGAGGTAATGATTCGAATTCGGCTTCGGTAAATGGGCCGCTGCGCAGTTGCCAGGTGTCCTGTGCCGCATTAACCTGGATCAGCCTCGACTCGATATCCTGTTCACAGGCCAGACCCGCGAGTTCTTCTGGCGTAATCGGGTCAACAAATGGCAGTTCGCCAGCCCGAATCAATAACGGTTTCTTTTGCCAATAGTCACGTAGAAATCGCTGCCGGTCAAAATCGGCAGGCAATACAGATTCGATCACGAAATATCCTCGTTGTTACCATCGCCTGGCGCCATGAGCCAGGCTGTCATTCAAATGGCCTTGGCCTGGGAGACTGCGTTACCGATATAATTTTCGGGCCGCAACGCCCGTAGTTCTTTACGGGCGACTTCGGGGATATCCAGGCTGTCAATAAACGCACTGAGCACTTCTGCGTTAATGGTCTGGCCGCGTGTCAGTTCTTTTAACTTTTCATACGGCTTCTCCACCCCGTACCGACGCATTACTGTCTGGATTGGCTCAGCCAGAATTTCCCAGCTGTTGTCAAGATCGGCCAACAGGCGTTCCGGATTCAGGCTCAATTTACTCAGACCTTTCAGCGTAGCGTGGTAGGCGATCAGACTGTGTGCGAAACCGGTCCCTACACTGCGCAGCACTGTGGAGTCAGTAAGATCCCGCTGCCAGCGTGAAATCGGCAGTTTTTCTGCCAGGTGTTGCATGATGGCATTGGCGATACCCAGGTTACCCTCTGAGTTCTCGAAGTCGATCGGATTGACCTTGTGCGGCATGGTGGATGACCCAACTTCACCGGCAATCGTGCGCTGTTTGAAATAACCCAGTGAAATATAACCCCAGATGTCGCGATCCAGGTCAATCAGAATGGTATTGAAGCGACAGCAGGCAGCAAACATCTCTGAAATGTAGTCATGCGGCTCGATCTGTGTCGTGTACGGGTTCCAGTCAAGGCCGAGTTTTTCGACAAAACTTTTTGCATTGGCTTGCCAGTCAATATCCGGGTAGGCAGACAGGTGCGCATTATAGTTACCAACGGCGCCATTGATTTTGCCCATTACCGGGCTGTCGGCAAGTTGCGTAAGTTGGCGCTGCATGCGGTACACCACGTTGGCCAGCTCTTTGCCAACCGTCGTAGGGGAGGCTGTCTGGCCGTGCGTGCGTGACAGCATGGGTTGCTCAGCCGTGTCGTGAGCCAGTTCGCGTAGCCGATCAAGCAGTTGATGCATAACTGGCAGCATGACCAGGTCACGACCGTCGCGCAGCATCAGGGCGTAGGACAGGTTGTTGATGTCTTCCGAGGTGCAGGCAAAGTGAACAAATTCGACCTGCTGTCTGAGATCAGCATGGTCAGCAATCTTTTCCTTGATAAAGTATTCCACCGCTTTCACGTCGTGGTTGGTGGTACTTTCAATGGTCTTGACTCGCACCGCATCAGTCTCGGAGAAGTTCTTGATGATGCTTTCCAGCAATTCCTGACCAGCTTCACTGATCGGCGGTGCTTCGACAATGCCCGGGTGTGCGGCCAATTGCTGTAACCAGCGAATTTCGACGATAACGCGATAGCGAATCAGGGCATACTCGCTGAAACAGGCGGCGAGTGCTTCGGTCTTGCTGCGATAGCGACCGTCAACGGGGGAAATGGCAGTGAGGGTAGAAATGCTCATGAGCCTTGATGGTTCCTTGCTTTGATAATTAAATGGATGTGTCCCGCCGGCGATCAGCTGATCAGTTTGCGCCGAATACCACTGAGGGTTTCACGAATGTGTTTTTTGTAAAAGAACAGGTGCCAGCGACGTCCACCTAACTGGTGCCATAACATCGCCGAGCGAATGCCAGCCAGCAGCAGGGCACGAATCTGGTCAGCGACGATGTGGTCGCGCAGGTGTTCAGGGTTACCAGCGACATGAATACGAAAGCTGAGTTTGCTGATGGTGTCCTGATAGAGTCGGGCCAGCGCCGAACAATCAGCATGAAGCGCCTGCAGTGGCATGTCAGCCGGCATGGGTTCGGCGCCAGGTTCGTCTGGCAATAGTGCTGTCAGTCGCTCGCCTATGGCAGCTTGCATGGCTTTTTCACCCGACAGGCGTTGTTGCAGGACCAGCATGCCCAGCATATAACGCACAACTTCCGCGTTCTCCTTCAGGCCGGCACTGTCAAAGCTGCGCTGCAGCGTCGAAATACCCTGACTGAAAACTTCGACCGAAGGATACACTTGCGCCACAGAGTCAGGATTCATCTGATAAACCGGTCGCAGACAGGCCCGCATGGTGTGACGCGAGGCACTGCCTTCGGTGGCCAGTTCATGCACCAGCACCGAACACTGAGCAACAGCAGACAATGCAATATTTCGATATTCCCAATTGGAAAATTCAGCGGTAGTACTGCTCAATGACGCCTCCTCCCAGACAGATGTCGCCCTGATAAAATACGATAGCCTGCCCGGGTGTGACTGCCCGCTGGGGCTCATCGAAACTTACCCGGACATGCCTGTTATCGGGATCGTCCGCGTTCTCCCTTTCAACCAGACAATGCTGGTCGGCCTGTCGATAACGAATCTTTGCTGTGCAGCGCAAAGGCAAGTCCGGCGCCTGACGATTGATCCACGCCACCTGGCTCGCCTTCAGCGCTGACGAGAACAGGGCAGGGTGGGTACTGCCCTGAGCCACGATAAGACAGTTGCGTGGCAGGTCTTTGCCAACGACATACCAGGGTGCGTCGTCATGCGCCTGCAATCCACCAATACCCAGCCCCTGACGCTGACCGTAAGTATGATACATCAGTCCATGATGCCTGCCGATCACTTCACCGTCGACAGTTTCAATATCACCTGGCTGAGCGGGCAGATACTGCTGCAGAAAATCCTTGAACTTGCGCTCCCCAATAAAACAGATGCCCGTGCTGTCTTTTTTATCGCTGGTAACAAACCCGTGTTCGGCCGCCAGCGCTCGCACCGCCGGTTTTTCCAGCTCACCCACTGGAAACAGACTGCGCTCAATGCAATCTTCACTGACCGCGCTCAGAAAATAACTCTGGTCTTTGTTGGCATCCAGGCCTTTCAGCAAACGTGTCTGCCCGTTAAGCAGGTCCCGACGGACATAATGCCCGGTGGCTATGTAGTCGGCCCCCAGCACCATGGCATACTCCAGAAACGCCTTGAACTTGATTTCACGATTACACAGTATGTCGGGGTTGGGGGTTCGGCCGGCCCGATACTCCGCCAGAAAGTGCTCGAATACGCCATCCCAGTATTCGGCGGCAAAATTGGCGGTATGCAGCTTTAACCCGAGCCGATCACACACAGCCTGAGCATCGGCGAGATCCGCTTTGGCCGTGCAGTACTCGGTATCGTCATCCTCTTCCCAGTTCTTCATGAACAGGCCTTCAACCTGGTAACCTTGCTGCAATAGCAACAGCGCGGCAACAGACGAATCGACACCACCGGACATGCCCACGATGACACGGGTATCGCTGTTCTGATTATTGCTCACGGATACGTTGTTCATGCCTGTCCCAGATTCCTGACCAGACTCAGCGGATAAACCTGGCCATTGAGATAGTCTTCGATGACAGCGATAACGGCGGGACTGCGCAACTGCGCCTGTCGCACCTGCAATTGCGGCAGGCTGAGCCAATGGGTGCGAATGATATCAGTGTCCAGTTTACGGCCAGCGTCTTCGCGTACGGCGCGTGCAGCAAAACAGTTCCGAATATAACACTCACCGCTGTCTGTCGATTTGCTTTGGTAAACGCCGACAAAACCGGTCAGTTCCACATGCCAGGCAGTCTCTTCCAGGGCTTCGCGCACGGCGGCTTGCATCAGCGACTCATTGGCCTCAAGGTGGCCCGCCGGCTGATTGAACACCACCTGGCCGCCACTGATCTCTTCAACGATCAGAAACTGTGGATGATCAGTTGCACCGGGTTTTTCGATCACAACGGCAACGGTCTGATGGGGATACCAACGCATACGGGGCTCTTTTTTCTTGCGTTCAGGTGAGTCTGCTCAGGCCTGGCGGCATGTATCATGTACAGTATTGATGTTCATTCAGCGGCCATCAACAGGGCAGGGATTGTACCGGAAAACACCGGAAAATGCCTCCACTTCATCGGCGATACGGGTGATAATGCCCATGCCTGCTAACTAACCGGAGACTTGAGGAGATAATGACTGAATTAACGCATCTGGATGCCCAGGGCAATGCACATATGGTTGATGTTGGTGGCAAAGCCGTGACATCCCGGGTTGCCATCGCCGCCGCTGAAATCCGCATGAACGCTGACACACTGGCATTGATAGCCGGGCGCGGACACAAAAAAGGCGATGTGTTGGCAGTTGCCCGTATTGCCGGCATTCAGGCCGCCAAGAAATGCTCTGACCTGATTCCATTGTGCCACCCGCTCATGCTGACATCGGTCAGCGTAGACTTTGAACTGGATAATGCCCTGAACCGCGTGCTGATCACGGGCCGCTGCGCTCTGGACGGCAAGACCGGTGTCGAAATGGAAGCACTGACGGCGGTGTCGGTGGCAGCCCTGACGATTTATGATATGTGCAAGGCAGTAGATAAGGACATGGTCATTGGGGACATTTGCCTGTCAGAGAAAAAAGGCGGGAAGTCAGACGATTACAAACGAAAGGCAGAATGAATCTTATGTACAGTATTCACTATTTCGCCAGTGTGCGAGAACAGCTTGATTGCTCGGAAGAGTCAATCGAAGCCACCGATGCCATCGCCACTGTCGCTGATCTGGTCAAGCTACTGGCTGCGCGTGGCGGTGCCTGGACCATGTTGGCCAATCGACAGCAAGTCCTTATTGCGGTCAACCAGGCAGTCTCCGATCATGAGCAGGCACTAACCGGCAACGATGAAATTGCATTTTTCCCGCCCATGACGGGGGGTTGATAAATGCCGACCATGATTCGCATTGATGTTCAGGCACAGGACTTTGACCTGGCAGCGGAGTATGCACTGATCCGCGATATCGCTGACAACCCCGGCGCCATTACCATTTTCAGTGGTCTGGTGCGGGAGCTGCAGGACGTTGCGGCCGAGGGACAGAGTCTGACCCTGGAACACTATCCCGGTATGACCCAGAAAGCACTACGAGACATTGCCGAGCACGCCTGTGACCGTTGGCCGCTGTCAGTGTGCCGTGTTATTCATCGAGTTGGCACCCTGCAACCCGGGGACCAGATTGTCCTGGTGGCAACCGCCAGTCTGCATCGTGACGCCGCCTTTGATGCAGCTCGCTTCATCATGGATTACCTGAAAACGTCGGCGCCGTTCTGGAAAAAGCAGGTCGCCGGAGACAAAGACTATTGGGTGGAAAGTCGCACATCTGATCACCAGGCTGCTGCACGATGGCAGGACGACAACAACTCCTGACCACTGCCAGTGGTCTGCGAGTTTCATCTCCACCATTGCGACGGCAGGGTGATCGCCCGGTGCTCTCCTGGCTGCAGTCCATCCAGTTGCCAGTCACCGATACGCTGCCGGACCAGACGCAGCGTAGGAAAACCCACGGCTGCCGTCATTCTGCGAACCTGACGGTTACGTCCTTCAAACAGGGTAAGTGCCACCCAGGAAGTCGGAATCTGCTTGCGCTCGCGAATGGGAGGCGTACGCGGCCAGATTTCAGCAGCAACATGCGCTTCTGCCAACGCCTCAGCGCCTGCTGGCCGGCTTCGGCCATCCTTGAGTGACACGCCCTGGCGCAGCTGCTGCAGGGCGCTGTCAGTGATACTGCCTTCGACCTGAGACCAGTAAAGCTTGCCCAGTTTGTGCCTGGGGTTACTGATACGTTGCTGGGTTTCACCGCAATCGGTAAGCAATAACAACCCTTCGGAGTCCTTGTCCAGCCGGCCGGCCGGATAGAATCCTGGCGCCTTCAGGTAATACGCGAGCGTTTCTTCAGCTGCTGCGCCGGTAAACTGGGACAGCACGTTGAAAGGTTTGTTGAAAAGTATCAATTGCGGCATACGGCGAATTATAGCGGAATTGTGGGCAGGTGCGCGCGTTTGCCGGGGAGAACCCCACTCAGATGATCAAATTAAAACGGCGATAGCCACTGTGCGCTTTTTGCTGTGAAGCAAAGGCACTGGCGTGGGCTATCGCCGATTATGGCGCCGCTATTTCCATCGGCGTTGTGTTGTGCTCTTGCGTCCTTCAGGGCGCCAGCTGCTCAGACCGCCCGGTCAGGCTTGTTGCTGCTCATGTTCAGCAGGTCTGATGTTGGTTGCGTGAAGTCCCTTGGGTCCTTCCAGAGTCTCGAATTCAACGGGCTGTCCCGCTTTGAGTGTTTTGTAGCCGTCCATGCCAATCGCCGAATAGTGAGCGAACAGATCGCTGCCACCGTCATCCGGCAGGATGAAACCAAAACCCTTTGCGTTGTTGAACCACTTAACTTGCCCCGTAGCCATTATAATACTCCGTTCTACGTATAATTTTATTTTAATTGTCGTACACGTCAGGCTCTTTGACCTGTGTGTTCTCCTTAACGGTTTTTGCCGTCCCTGTCAAAGCGTATTATTCACCATTTTTGTCTAATTGCAACAGTCTGTAATCACGCAGTACACTAAAGTGGCTTGTGATAACCTAGTTGCGTCCCCATATTAGACTCAGGTTAGTTGTTAAAAGGTAGTAAACACTATGTCTGACGAGAAGTTAAACCAGCCGGATGATGGCCGCGAAGAGGGTGTGGCTACTGCGGCCAGCAAACCCAGACTGGCCCGACCCCCACTATACAAGGTCCTGCTTTTTAACGATGACTATACACCCATGGACTTTGTGGTGGTAATTCTGGTTGAGTTTTTCCACATGCCAACCGAAAAAGCGACCCAGATCATGCTGAAAATCCATACTGAAGGCAAAGCCGTATGCGGTGTCTTCAGCCGTGATGTTGCAGAAACCAAGGCACAGCAGGTGAATGATTTTTCCCGCGAGAACAATCAGCCGCTGCTGTGTCATGTTGAGGTTGATCAGTGAGTTCAGTTGGGCTTATGCTGATCACAAGCCGTACATTGATCGTACTACCGCCGGGGAGAACAAAGCGATGTTAAGTCGGGATCTGGAAGTAACCCTGAACAGTGCTTTTTCCAGCGCTCGTGGCAGGCGTCATGAATACATGACGGTAGAACATTTGTTGCTCGCGCTACTGGACAATGATGTTGCGGTCGATGTGCTTATGCACTGCGGCGCTGATCTTGCCAGGTTGCGAGCCAATCTGGTCGATTATATCGACAGCACCACACCGATGGTGCCGGAAGATGAGACCGAGCGGGAAACCCAGCCAACACTTGGGTTTCAGCGCGTACTGCAACGTGCGGTGTTCCATGTGCAATCCTCCGGGCGTCAGGAAGTCAGCGGCGCCAATGTCCTTGTCGCGATCTTCAGCGAACAGGAAAGCCAGGCTGTCTACCTGCTGGGCCAGCAGGATATTGCCCGACTGGACGTGGTGAATTACATCAGTCACGGTATCAGCCGGCATGCTGCCGGCGAGGGCGGCATGGGGCCGGGCGCCCAGGAAGGGCAGCAACAGGATGGTCAGGACGCAGATGAAAACGGCGGCAGCTCCGCCAGCGCGCTTGAAACCTACGCCACCAATCTGAACGAAATGGCACGGCAGGGTAAAATAGATCCGCTGATTGGTCGCGAAAAAGAAGTGACGCGCGTGATTCAGGTGCTGTGTCGTCGTCGTAAAAACAATCCCTTGCTGGTAGGCGAATCCGGTGTCGGTAAAACTGCCGTCATTGAAGGTCTGGCGCGCCAGATAGTAGAAGATCAGGTGCCCGACGTTCTCAAAGGTAGCGTGATCTACTCGCTTGATCTGGGGGCATTGCTGGCAGGGACCAAGTATCGGGGCGACTTTGAAAAACGCTTCAAAACCCTGCTCGCCGAATTAAAGAAAAAACCTGAATCGGTGCTGTTCATTGACGAAATTCATACCATCATCGGCGCCGGTGCCGCGTCCGGCGGTGTCATGGATGCTTCCAATCTGCTTAAACCGATCCTCACCTCCGGCGATCTGCGCTGCGTGGGGTCAACCACCTATCAGGAATACCGCGGTATTTTTGAGAAAGACCGCGCGCTGTCGCGTCGTTTCCAGAAAATCGACGTGGAAGAACCTGATGTCGAAACCACCTACAAGATTCTTAAGGGGCTCAAATCCCGCTTTGAGGAGCACCACGCCCTGCGTTACAGCGATAATGCCTTGCGGGCAGCGTCTGAGCTCGCAGGTCGCTATATCAATGACCGCTTCATGCCTGACAAGGCCATTGACGTTATCGACGAGGCCGGCGCCTGGCAGCGCCTGCTGCCCGAGAGTCGACGCAAGAAGCTGATTCAGGCAACGGATATGGAAAAAGTGGTGGCATCCATCGCCCGTATTCCGCCACAACATGTCACTTCATCGGATGTTGAGAACCTGAAGACTCTGGAAACCAACCTTAAAATGGTGGTTTTTGGTCAGGATGAAGCAATCGGCTCACTCGCCACCGCCATTAAACTGTCTCGCGCCGGCCTGAACACGCCCGACAAACCCATTGGTTCCTACCTGTTCTCGGGGCCTACCGGCGTCGGCAAAACCGAAGTCAGTCGGCAACTGGCCCGCATTCTGGGCATTGAGCTACTGCGCTTTGATATGTCTGAATACATGGAGCGCCACACCGTGTCGCGACTGATTGGTGCGCCACCCGGCTATGTTGGTTTTGACCAGGGCGGGCTGCTGACTGAAGCGGTTAACAAACATCCGCATTGCGTGCTGTTGCTCGATGAAATCGAAAAGGCGCACCCGGATGTGTTCAATATCCTGCTGCAGGTCATGGATCATGGCACGCTCACCGACAACAATGGCCGTAAGGCTGATTTCCGTAATGTCATTCTGATCATGACCACCAATGCCGGTGCTCAGGAAATGTCACGGGCGTCCATCGGCTTTACGCATCAGGATCACAGCAGCGACGGCATGGAAGTCATCAAAAAGAGCTTTACGCCCGAGTTCCGCAACCGTCTGGATGCCGTTGTCCAGTTCGGTCCGCTGAATATGGAAACCATCCGCACCGTTGTTGATAAATTCCTGGTTGAACTGCAGGTACAGCTCGACAGTAAAAAAGTCACGCTGCATGTCGACGAAAGTGCCCGCGAGTGGTTCGCAGAGCATGGTTACAGCCCGGCCATGGGCGCTCGCCCGATGGGCCGCCTGATACAGGAAAAACTGAAGAAGGCACTGGCCGAGGAAATCCTGTTTGGTCGTCTGAGCAGTGGCGGCGAGGCCGTAGTCTCCATTCGCAACAATGAAGTTGAACTGGAGATCCGTAGCAAAGCGGAAAAATCAGAAGGTAAGGAACTGAGCTCAGCGGGAAGTTAAGCTCTTTATAAGCGCAGCTGCTTACGCTGCCGGGTTTAGGCTGCTGCCCGGCCAGCGCTTGCCGGCAGCTCGCTGCCGCCAAAATCGGCAGGGCTGATGCCGGAATTAACGGGCGCGGTAGGTGATACGGCCTTTGGTCAGGTCGTACGGAGTCAACTCCACTTTCACCATGTCACCGGTGAGAATACGGATATAGTTCTTACGCATTTTGCCGGAGATGTGCGCGGTCACAATATGACCGTTTTCCAGTTTT
The DNA here is from genome assembly GCF_001758195.1 of Pseudohongiella acticola. NCBI lineage: Bacteria > Pseudomonadati > Pseudomonadota > Gammaproteobacteria > Pseudomonadales > Pseudohongiellaceae > Pseudohongiella > Pseudohongiella acticola. The sequence continues at coordinate 280,555 of NZ_MASR01000001.1, read as the reverse complement.
ACACGGAACATGGTGTTGGGAAGGGTATCTACCACTTCGCCTTCCATCTCAATCTGGTCTTCTTTAGCCATCTAAAAGGATATCTCACTGCGAAAATTAAGCGCATATTTTGCCTGATTACAGCTGATTTGGCAAAGCATTAGTGGTTTACAGCAATTTATTGTCGAAAACCCACGGTACATTAGCAGGCTCAGGCTCACACCAGCGCTGCAAAACGTTCTGAAATTTTGCCCGCGACATTTCGTGAGCACCCAGGCTTTGCAAGTGATCGGTTGGCATCTGACAGTCAATTAGCGCAAACCCCCAATTCTGCAACTGCGTGGCCAGCGCCACAAACGCTATTTTAGACGTGTTGGGCGCCACGCTGAACATGGATTCACCAAAAAACAGTTTGCCCATGGCAACACCGTACAAGCCTCCGACCAGCTGGTCTCCGTCCCAGATCTCCACAGAGTGCGCATGACCAAGCGTGTGCAGTGCAATATAGGCATTCTGCATTTCATCCGTAATCCACGTGCCTTCACGCGCGGCGCGCAAGGCCGCACAGGCATGAATGACATCGGCAAACGCCGTATCCATGGTGATACGAAAACGACCCTGTCGGATCAGTTTGGCGAGACTACGTGATACATGGACATCGGAAGGGCGCAATACCATACGCGGGTCGGGTGACCACCATAAAATGGGACTGTCGTCATCGTACCAGGGGAAAATGCCCCGGGCGTAAGCGCTCAACAGACGCTCGGGACGCAGATCGCCGCCGGCGGCAAGTAACCCCGGCGGGTCATCAAACGCCTGGCCGACCGGCGGAAAGTCCAGGTTATCGGGGTGCAGCCAGGTAATAGATATCATTGCTTGCCGGTTTACTGGTCGCCGGTTAATTGGCGATTACTGGTCAAGAAATTTCTCGGCATCCAGTGCCGCCATGCAACCAAAACCGGCTGACGTTATCGCCTGCCGATAAACGTGATCGGCGATATCACCGGCAGCAAAAACGCCAGCAACACTGGTTTGTGTCGCATTACCTTCGGTGCCACTGTGGATTTTCAGGTAGCCGTCTTTCATCTCCAATTGACCTTCAAAGATATCAGAATTGGGTTTGTGCCCGATCGCAATAAAAACCCCGTCTACGGTCACGCTCTGGGTGCTGCCATCTTTGGTACTGACGAGATCAATACCGGTCACGCCCATGTCGTCACCTTTGACTTCATTCAGCGTGTGATCCCAGACAATGGTGATGTTTTCGCGTGCAAACAGCTTGTCCTGCAGGATTTTCTCGGCACGCAGGCTGTCGCGTCGGTGCACCAGTGTGACCTGGGAGGCAATATTGGACAGGTACAACGCCTCTTCGACAGCGGTGTTGCCACCGCCTATAACGGCCACCGGCTTGTTGCGATAGAAGAAGCCGTCGCAGGTTGCACAGGCGCTGACGCCTTTGCCCATGAACGCGGATTCCGATGGCAGACCAAGGTATTGCGCTGACGCGCCGGTGGCGATGATCAACGCATCGCAGGTGAACGTGCCGCTGTCGCCATGCAACCTGAATGGTCGCTGCTCAAGCTCAACCTTGTTTATGTGGTCAAACACCACCTGGGTATTAAAACGCTCGGCGTGCTCTTTCATGCGCTCCATCAGGGCAGGCCCCTGCAGACCTTCAACATCACCGGGCCAGTTGTCTACATCAGTGGTTGTGGTCAACTGCCCACCCTGAACAATGCCCGTGATCAGCACAGGTTCAAGGTTGGCGCGTGCAGCGTAAACCGCGGCGGTGTAGCCGGCAGGGCCGGATCCCAGAATAATCAGGCGATGGTGTGCAGGTGCGCTCATAAATCAATGTTTCCCCATGCAAGCGTGTATCGTATGGTGTGGATGCGCGGGCGCCCCGTAGAGGGCAACGCAAGCGCGGCATTATACAGTCAATAGGGTCGGGCTGCTTGATAATCAAGCTGTGATCGGAGATACAGTCACGCTCTGGCACAATGTGCTATTCTCAGCAACGGCCTGACAGTACACAGACCCACACTTGGCACAGATTCGCACAGGCACCGTTGATGGCTGTTTGATTGTCGGCATAAATCTATTATGATAGCGCTTACTTACCTTGAAAAAGATTTAATTTAACTACGCAGGCAACTGATAAATTTTGAAAAATGCGTCGAAACAAAAAACGGTAACGGATGACCGGCTGAATCGCCTGTCACAACGCATCATGCGTGAAGGGGCATTGATCAGCGCGTTTTTGCTCGGCATTGTCCTGCTGGTGGCACTGCTCAGCTATTCTCCCCAGGATCCCGGCTTCACCACCACCGGATCTGGCGAACCCGTTAATAATGCCATTGGTCACATGGGGGCCTGGCTGGCAGACGTTCTGCTGCACATGTTCGGCTATTTTGCCTACATCTTCCCGCTGGCGTTGGGATTCAAGGTATTCTCGCTGTTCCGGGATTCGTCGCGGGAACGGGAATTTTCCTGGATGGTGGTATCGCTCAAGGTAATGGGCATTGTCCTGCTGGTCATTGGTGCCTGTACGCTGGCAACGCTGCATTTCGCCATTTCCGATGACAATACCTGGCCTGCCGGCGGCCTGATTGGCTCTGCCATGGCCGATGCCAGTGTTCCCGTATTGGCGATATTTGGCAGTACACTGGTCTACCTCAGCATTTTCCTGTTCGGTCTGACGGTCACCTTTGAAATCTCCTGGCTTAAACTGGTCGATCGTATCGGTTACTGGACCATCAACGGTGTCGCACGGGCCAATGACGCCATGCGTGCATGGCAGGAGAAAAGAGAAGAAGCCAACAAGGTGAAGCAGGGTGTGGAGAAGAGAAAAAAGGCACTCGATGTCCGAATTGAAAAAGAAAAGAAACGCACGCCACCACGTATTGAACCCGTTCTCAGTGCGCCGCCACAACGAAGCCAGCGGGTAGAGAAAGAGCGACAAACCAAGCTGTTTACTGACAGCGCACCGGGTGAATTGCCCGCCGTCAGTTTGTTGGACGAACACAAGAATGCTGGCAACAAGGGTTATTCAACGGAGTCCCTTGAAGCCATGTCGAAACTGCTGGAACTTAAACTGCAAGATTTTGGTATCGAGATTGAAGTCACTGCAGTACATCCGGGCCCGGTAATCACACGGTTCGAAGTACAACCCGCACCCGGCGTCAAGGCCAGTCGCATCACCGGTTTGGGCCGTGACCTGGCGCGCTCTCTGGCTGTTGTGGGCGTGCGTGTGGTGGAGGTGATACCAGGCAAGACCGTGATTGGTATTGAAATACCCAATGAGCACCGGGAAATGATCATGCTTGGCCAGGTGCTGGCATCGCCGGAATTTGACAAAGCTCAATCCGCGTTGAGCATGGCGCTGGGCCACGACATTGTTGGTAAGCCGGTTATTGTCGATCTCGCCAAGATGCCGCATCTGCTGGTGGCCGGCACCACCGGTTCAGGTAAATCCGTGGGCATCAATGCCATGATTCTGAGCCTGTTGTACAAGTCCACACCCGAACACGTGCGCATGATCATGATTGATCCCAAGATGCTGGAGCTGTCTGTTTACGATGGTATTCCGCACCTGCTTACACCTGTGGTAACCGACATGAAGGACGCCGCCAACGCGCTGCGCTGGAGTGTCGCAGAGATGGAGCGACGTTATAAGCTGATGTCGGCGCTGGGTGTACGCAACCTGGCTGGTTACAACAAAAAGGTGCAGGACGCGATCAAGGCCGGAGAACCCATCATTGATCCGATCTGGCGTCCTGATCCCATGGCGCTGCAGGATGATCAGCAAGCACCACCGCTGGAGGCATTGCCCAATATTGTTGTGGTGGTGGACGAGCTCGCCGACATGATGATGGTCGTTGGCAAAAAAGTGGAAGAGCTCATTGCCCGTATTGCACAGAAAGCCCGAGCGGCCGGTATCCATCTGATTCTGGCGACACAGCGCCCCTCAGTCGATGTGCTTACCGGCCTGATCAAGGCCAACATCCCGACCCGACTGTCGTTTATGGTGCAGTCCAAGGTCGATTCACGCACGATTCTGGGAGAGGGCGGCGCTGAGCAGTTGCTGGGCAACGGTGACATGCTGTTTCTGCCACCCGGTGGCGGCCTGGCCAAGCGGGTTCACGGCGCCTTTGTCAGCGACGAGGAAGTGCACCGTGTTGTCGCTGACTGGAAGTCTCGCGGCGAACCGGTTTACATCGATGAGATCACCCAGGGTGTTGAAGAGCGCGACATGAACATGGGGGGTGGCTCCTCCGGTGAAGGTGGCGAGGAGGACGATGCGCTGTACGACGAGGCCGTGGCGTTTGTCTGCGAATCTCGCAAAGCCTCCATATCCGCAGTGCAACGCAAGCTACGCATCGGTTATAACCGCGCCGCGCGGATGATTGAAGCCATGGAAGCCGCCGGTGTGGTGTCGGAGATGGGCACCAATGGCAGTCGGGAAGTACTGGCACCGCCACCACCGCGTTAAGCCACGGTTCACCCGCTAACAGTTAACATTGCGATCAATCAAGCCATTTTAGAAGGAGCTGCCTGTGAAATCGTTTTTCCCAATGTGCGTGCTCAGCTTCATGCTGGCAGCAACACCGGTCTCGATTGCAGCGCAGGGCGCGTCCTCTGAGCAGGCCAACAACAGTGACAGCGCAACTATCGGCACTGACACCGCAACCGAGCGCCTGACCCGCCTACTGGCCGACCTGAGCACCTTCCGCGCGGACGTCAGACAGCTTATTACCGAATCCAGCGGTGGTGTGCTGGAGGAGAGCGATATCCTGTTCATGCTGAAACGGCCCCACGGTTTCTACTGGGAAACGCTGTCACCGTTCCCCGAACTCATCGTCACCAATGGCGATACCTTGTGGAATTACCAGCCCGATCTTTTGCAGCTAAGCATTGAGGACTGGAACCCTGATGAATCGGAACTGGCGGCGCAACTGCTGGGCGGAGAAACTGCCGCCATTGCTGAGGAATACGACATAGAAGCGGTGCAGGTGGCAACCAATGACTGGGAATTTGTACTGCGGCCACTGGATCAGGCCAGTCTCTATCAGCGCGTGGTGCTGTATTTTGTCGACGATCTGCTGGAATCGATTCTGCTGATCAATACCAATGGCCAGCGCACGCTGTGGGAATTTTTTAATCGACAGGTTAATGAACCCATCGCTGACACCACATTCAACTTCACCGCACCGGACGACGACTTTCTTGACGTGATCGACAACCGCGCCGACAACACTCATGAAACAGACCAGCTTTGACGATGTGACAGAGACCGCCGAAGGGGCGCTGTCTTCTCAACCCCTGGCGGCACGAATGCGCCCGCGCACACTGGAAGACTATATCGGTCAATCACATATTCTTGGGCCAGGCAAACCGCTGCGTGATGCCATCAGCCGCGGCCTGCCGCACTCCATGATTCTGTGGGGGCCTCCGGGTACCGGCAAAACCACCCTGGCACGAATGGTGGCCATCGCCAGTGATGCCAGCTTTGAAAGCATTTCTGCCGTTCTGTCCGGCGTCAAGGAGATCCGGGCGGCTGTTGAACGCGCTCGACTGCGCAAACAGCACAACGGTCAGGCCACCATTCTGTTTGTTGACGAGGTGCACCGTTTCAACAAAAGCCAGCAGGACGCATTTTTGCCCCACATTGAAGACGGCACGCTGATCTTTGTTGGCGCCACCACGGAAAATCCATCGTTTGAATTGAATAACGCGTTGCTGTCGCGTGCCCGCGTCTACGTATTAAAAAGCCTGACCGATGCCGAGCTGGTGGAAGTGCTGACTCAGGCATGTGAGGACCCACTCAGAGGGCTGGGGCAACGTCACCTGCAGATTGACGACGGCGCCATGGACCGCCTGGCTGTAGCCGCCGACGGCGATGCCCGCAAAGCCCTCAATCTGCTGGAAATAGCGTCGGATCTGGTCACTGACGGCGACGATATCGGCGACGACATCCTGGAGCAGGTATTGCTCGGCAGTCCACGCCGCTTCGACAAGGGCGGAGATCTGTTTTACGACCAGATTTCAGCGCTACACAAAGCGGTACGAGGTTCATCACCCGATGCCGCACTATACTGGCTGTTGCGCATGCTGGACGGGGGTTGCGATCCACTGTACGTCGCTCGCCGGGTCGTGCGCATGGCCAGTGAAGACATTGGCAATGCCGATCCGCGCTGTCTGCAGATGGCACTGTCGGCGTGGGATGCGCTGACCCGACTGGGCAGCCCGGAAGGCGAGCTGGTGCTGGCTCACGCGGTTATCTATCTGGCGTGTGCACCCAAAAGCAATGCCGTCTATATGGCGTTTAATGCCGCCAAAGCCGATCTCGCGCGACAACCGTCGCACGATGTACCGCTGCATTTGCGCAATGCACCCACGGCGTTAATGAAAGATCTGGATTACGGTGCTCAATACCGTTATGCCCACGACGAAGAAGGCGCCTATGCGGCCGGTGAAAATTATTTTCCGGAAGCTCTTAAAAACACACAATACTACCATCCGGGCGACAATGGTCTGGAAGCAAAGATCAGCGAAAAGCTGAACTATCTGCGGCAACGCGATGCCAACAGCGCGGATAAACGATACCCGGGCAAGTCATGATGACATATCTGGCCATTGCAGTTGGCGGTGCCATCGGTGCGCTTTCCCGATATGCACTGATGGAACTGATCGCCACCCACACCGACAGCCGCCTGCCCTGGGGCACACTGTTGGTGAATATCTTCGGGGCGCTGCTCATTGGCATCCTGTATGTCATCATCAGCGAAAAACTGCTGCTGTCAGAAGCGGCCCGGGCATTGCTCATTGTCGGTTTTCTGGGTGCCTTCACCACATTTTCGACTTTTTCACTCGACACGTTACTGCTCATCCAGCAAGGCTGGTGGCTGCAGGCTGTCGGCTACATGCTCGCCAGCGTGCTGGTTTGTGTGCTGGCGACATGGCTCGGCATGGCACTTGCGCGTTTGCTGACGTAAAATTGCACCCGTTAACCCAATCCGAACAAGGACATCAACACCATGTTAGACCCACGCCTGTTAAAAACTGACCCTGATCACCTGATCGCTGCCCTGGCAAAACGCGGTGTCACCGTCGATCTGAGTCATCTTCTGGCGCTGGATGAGCAACGCAAACGCCTGCAGCAGGAAACTGAACAGTTGCAGAATGAACGTAATACTCGAGCCAAAAATATTGGCAAGGCCAAAGCAGCGGGGGAAGACGTGACCCCTTTACTGGCCGAAGTCAGCGGCCTCGGCGATAAACTGGATGCCGCCAAAGCGTCGCTGGCTGACGTGCAGCAAGCGTTTAATGATGTCTGGATTCAACTGCCCAACCTGCCGCAGGCGGATGTGCCGGCTGGCAAGGACGAGAATGACAATGTCGAATTGCGACGCTGGGGTACACCCAGGGAAATGACCTTTAAACCCCGTGATCACGTTGAACTGGGCGAATATGAAGCCGCCACCGGCCCGGCAATGGACTTTGCCGCCGCCACCAAATTGACCGGTAGCCGCTTTGTGGTCATGCGCGGCCGCATGGCACGCCTGCACCGCTCCCTGATTCAGTTCATGCTGGACCAGCACACGCAGCAGCATGGTTACGAGGAAGTTTATGTGCCCTATATGGTTAACCGTGACTCGCTGATGGGCACCGGCCAGCTGCCAAAATTTGCTGAAGACCTGTTCCATCTGGAAGGTGAACAGGATTTTTATCTGATCCCCACGGCAGAAGTCCCGGTCACCAATCTGGTACGTGACGAGATCGTGCCGGCGGAAAGCATGCCACTCAAACTGGTCTGTCACACGCCCTGTTTCCGCAGCGAAGCGGGCAGCTATGGCCGCGACACGCGCGGCATGATTCGCCAGCATCAATTCGAAAAAGTGGAGCTGGTACAGATGGTTCGGCCGCAGGATTCAGACGCCGCACTGGAAGAGCTGACCGGCCATGCCGAACGCATTCTGCAACTGCTCGAGTTGCCTTACCGCACCATGCAATTGTGTGGTGGTGACATGGGTGCCAGTGCTGCGCGCACGATCGACCTGGAAGTCTGGCTGCCATCTCAGGACTGTTATCGTGAAATCTCTTCCTGCAGCACCTTTGAAGACTATCAGGCACGTCGCATGCAGGCGCGCTGGAGAAACCCGGAAACCGGAAAACCGGAATTGCTGCACACCCTGAATGGCTCCGGACTTGCCATTGGTCGCACCCTGGTAGCCATCATGGAAAATTACCAGCAGGAAGACGGTTCGGTTCAGATACCGGCTGTACTGGTGCCGTACATGGGTGGGGCAGCCACGCTGTAATTGCGAAGCCGGGGTTGGAAACAAAGGACAACAGGTTTATGGATTACCTACCAATTTTTATGAACGTGCGCGGCCAGCGCTGCCTGTTGGTCGGAGCAGGGGAAGTCGCAAGTCGCAAAGCAGCCCTGCTGGTGCGTACTGGTGCGACGCTGATCGTGGTCGCCCCCTGGATCAGCGATCCCGTGCGCGATCTGGTTAACCAGCATGGCGGCGAGATTCATGAACGTGGTTTTACTGACAATGATCTGAACGATGTGGTGCTGGCAATTGCAGCCACCGACGACGACAAAGTAAACAGACACGTTTCGGAGCTGGCCCGCGAACGCAATTTACCTGTCAATGTTGTCGACCAGACCGAACTGTGCAGCTTTATCGTGCCCGCCATTGTCGACCGTTCACCGGTCGTGGTCGCCATCTCTACCGGAGGCAGCTCACCGGTATTGACCCGCCAGCTCAAGGAAAAAATAGACATCATGCTGCCTGCGGCCTACGGCAGGCTGGCAGCCATGCTTGGCAGTCTGCGTGACCGGGTCAAACTGGGGGTGACGGATTTCAGTCGACGCACACGTTTCTGGGAAAAACTGTTATCCGGTCCCTTGCCTGAGCTGATGCTGTCCGGCCGGGAACAGGAAGCCATGCAATTATTCGAAACCAGTCTGGCACGGGCCGACGACGATCAGTCACAAGGCGAAGTCTATCTGGTTGGCGCGGGTCCTGGTGACCCCGATCTGCTCACACTCAAAGCCCTGCGCCTGATGTACGCCGCCGATGTGGTCCTGTACGACAGGCTGGTGTCTCCCGAGATCATGAAACGTGTCCGACCGGACGCAGACAAAGTGTTTGTCGGCAAAGAAGCCAAACATCACCCGGTGCCACAGGAACAGATAAATGACATGCTGGTGCGGCTGGCCCGGGAAGGCAAAAAAGTATTGCGCCTGAAAGGCGGCGATCCCTTCATCTTCGGTCGCGGTGGCGAAGAGATAGACCAACTGGCGGCAGCGGGTCTGCCATTCCAGGTTGTGCCAGGTGTAACAGCAGCCTCCGGTTGTGCCGCCTATGCCGGCATACCGCTGACTCACCGTGATTTTTCACAATCGGTGCGTTTTGTCACCGGTCATATGAAGAATGACGAGCCCGATCTCGACTGGCCAGTGCTGGCCAAAGAAGATCAGACGCTGGTCATCTATATGGGGCTGATCACATTGCCAGTAATCTGCGAACAGCTGCAGGCATATGGTATGAACAGCGCCATGCCGGTGGCAATCGTAGAGCAGGGTACCTTGCCACAACAGCGGGTTGTAACCGGCACTTTGCAGGATATCGCGGGAAAAGTGGAAGCGGCAGGGGTCAAGGCACCGGCCATTATCATCGTCGGTCAGGTTGTCAAGCTGCACCGTGAGCTGGCGTGGTTCGGTCACTGATGCTGCGCCGCAGGCCCGGCAGATAATAAGACAGGCACAGCGCGCGCAGACAGACATAAATCACGAAGGACAACCACAGACCCTTATTGCCTGCCCAATTGATCGCCAGCAGGCTAAGTGGCAAAAAGATGGCGGTACCCACAATGGCGGCATTACGCATTTCGCGCGTGCGCGTGGTGCCGATAAAGATGCCGTCTAGCTGAAACGCCACCACCGCCAACAGCACATACAAAGCAGCCCATGGCAAAACCAGTGACACCTGATACCAGACCTGTTCGTGGGTACTCAGCAATTGTGCCGCAAAATCACCGCCAAACAGAATGATCGCTGCCAGCACGCCAGCGGTCATCAGCGCCAGTTCACTGCTTTTGCGCACGGCTTCATCGAAGCGTCGCACATTTTTTGCCCCGGCGGCTTCGCCCACTATCGCTTCCGTCACATAGGCATAGGCGTCGAGGAAAAACGCGGAAAAGGAAATCAGTTGCAACAGAATATGATTGGCGGCCAATACATCGTCACCAAACTGGCCGCTTTGCCTGACAAACCAGGCAAAACTGAACACCAGCAGCAGGGTGCGTATCATGATATGGCTGTTGACGCTCAAGGTGTGTCGTAGGCGTGTCCAGTCGCGCAGGCGGGGCAGGGGTAAAAACGCTTCCTGATCACGATGGCGCCGGCGCAAAATGCGTAATACCAGAAACAGGGCCAGACCCACACTGCTCCATTCTGCCAGCGCAGTGCCCAGCGCAATGCCCTCAACGCCCATGCCCAGAAAGCCGGCGAACCAGATGTCCAGGGTAATATTAAGACCGTTCAGGAAAAGCTGTACCAGCAGCAGCGTTTTGCTGTGCCCAAGCCCTATCAGGCAACCCATCAACGCGAATAGCGCCAGGGCAGCGGGCGCTCCCCAGATGCGCATGGCGATGTATTCACGCGTCAATGCATTAACGCTGTCACTGCCATCCATCAGGGCAAGAGAAACCGCGCTGATTGGTTGCTGCAAGGCAATCAGCGCAAGACCAAGACCCGCCGCCAGCAGTAGGGCACGCCACAACGCCGTGCGTACTTCCGCCTCATCACCAGCGCCTACTGCCTGGGCGGTGAAACCCGTGGTGCCCATGCGCAGAAAACCAAACCCCCAGTAAACAAAACTGAAGATGATGGCGCCAAAGGCAATGGCACCCAGTGCCGACAACGAACCGGTATTGCCGATAACGGCGGTGTCGGACAGGCCAAGCAGGGGGACGGAGGCATTGGCCAGCATGACTGGCCAGGCACGGCGCAGAATTTCACGATGCCGTAGCAACGTTACCGGCGTGGCGTCGATATCACTCATCGCCCGCTTCGGCTGCCAGGCGGCGTTCTTCGGCTTCCTCGGCTTCAGCGCGCGCATGCTCTATGACCAGCAGAATTTCGTCAATATTGGCATTTTCAGCGCGACGTTCAAACTGCCCGGTCAGGGTCACGTCGGGGCGCAGGCGACCGCGTTCATACAGATCCCAAATCTCCGGGCCGTAATAGGTACTGCGAAGTTCGGGCGCAAACCGACCGAAATAACGCGTCATGTTCTCGACGTCGCGGATCAACATGGAGGCCGCGTTATTATTGCCGGCAGCATTGACTGCCTGCGGCAGATCGATAATCACCGGGCCGTCGTCAGCCAACAGGACATTAAATTCGGACAGGTCTCCGTGAATCAACCCAGCGCTCAACATTTTCACAACATCGTGCATCACCCGGGCATGATAAAGTTCTGCCTGCTCTTTAGTCAGTTCAACATCGTTGAGACGTGGCGCCACATCACCGTCAGCATCAATAATCATGTCCATCAGTAACACGCCATCAACAAAACCATGGGTTTTGGGCACTCGCACGCCGGCCTGGTGGAGGCGGCGCAGGGCGTCAACTTCCGCGTTCAACCAGGCTTCTTCGTGGCCACGCTGACCATATTTACTGCGTCGCCCCATGGCCCGGGCATCACGGCTGTTGCGAACTTTGCGCCCTTCCTGATAGGTCGCCGCCTGCTTGAAGCTGCGGTTATTGGCTTCTTTATAGATTTTTGCACAGCGCAAGTGGGCGCCACATCGCACAACATAAACCTGTGCTTCCTTGCCGCTCATCAACTGACTGATTACCTCATCAATCAGGCCATCATCCATCAAAGGCTGTAATCGTGAAGGTGTTTTCATAACTCTAGTGCAACCCCGGCAAAACAAGTTGTTGCGCACACACCAGCAGACCGTTGTTATCACCGTAGGCATACTGGCCAGGAACAAACGTGATACCCGCAAAACTGACTTCAACATTCAACTCGCCGACGCCTTTACGGACGGTTTTCAGCGGATGTGCACCCAACGCCTGTACACCAAGGTCGAGCTGACTGATGGCGTTAACGTCACGGATACAACCATATACGATGACGCCCTCCCAGCCGTTGTCGACGGCCGACTCAGCAATCATGTCGCCCAACATGGCGCGACGCATTGAACCGGCACCATCAACCACCAGTACCTTGCCGACACCGGGTTTGCTGAGCTGATCCTTGACCAGGGAATTGTCTTCACAGGCTTTCACGGTAACGATTTCGCCACCAAAGGCTTCGCGTCCACCAAAGTTGATAAACATGGCTTCGGCCACTCTCACCTGATCAGGAAAATGGTCACACAGTTCGGGCAGCAAATCGTGTATAGAATCCTTCATATTGACTCCTGTTAGCTCAGTTGCGCCTCGTCTATCAAACCATATCGACTGTGCAGAATTTCGATAATTTCGGCCTTGGGATTGTCGGGCAGCCTTATTTTTTCACCGGTGATTTTTTCCGCCATGCTCACATAGGTAACAGAAACCTGCATCATGGCTTCCAGAGGCAAGGCGTTATCGCGGGCCAGTGCAATGCGTTCAGGCATGCGTGACTTGTTCAGCAAAATATCAGGGTCAGGGAAATGTTTTAGCAGAAACTGCCGGAACGCTTCCTTCGACTGTTCGATAATGCTTCCCTGACGATAGGCGGGGCCGTCCCATATTCGCGATGAGTCTGGCGTGCCGACCTCATCCATGTAAATCAATTTTTCCTGACCGTTCTGATCAGTGACATAACCGAATTCAAACTTTGTATCAACAAACACCTGGTCGAGTTTTTCCAGAGACTGACTGATCAAGTCGAAGCCTTCGCGAAGCAGCTTTTCATAAGTGCTAACATCCGCGCTGGACCGCAGGTTGAAGGCGGCATAATGCTCAACGATATCCTGACGGCTGATGTTGACGTCATCGGCCTCCGGCACACCGGGTATCCCCGTCAAAATACCTTTGGTAGATGGCGTCATCAACAGCTCAGGCAGGCGCTGATCTTTTTGCAGGCCATCGGGCAGGGTAATGCCACAGAATTCACGTTCGCCGTTACTGTACGCGCGCCACATGGAACCGGTGATGTACTGCCGCGCAATCGCTTCAATCAGCACCGGACGGGCTTTCTGCACTATCCAGACAAACGGATGCGGACGATCCAGTATGTGGCTGTCAGCCAGGCCATTGGCCCGAAACAGATCAAACCAGTGGCTGGCGATGGCATTGAGTGCAGCGCCTTTTCCAGGCACACCTGCCATGCCGCCTTCAGCATGCCAGACACAATCAAAGGCCGACAGGCGGTCGCTGATCACCATCAGGGCCAGCGGGGCGTCGGGCAGCACCGGGTAGTTGAACTCACGAATCAGACGCGCACTGTCTTCATCTGTCAGCCAGTACACTGAGCGTACCTTGCCGCTGTGAACCGCTTTGTCGGTTCGGATGGGGAGGTCATTGTTGACCGCTAGCACACTGTCGGCAGGACGCATAAAAAGGAAGACCCCAAATAGATTAAATGTTTAGCCTGCAAGTCGCGAAGCATAACAGATTCAGCCACTCGAAACATGAAGCAAAACGTGTCTCAGAAGCAATTTGCCGGTCGAGGCAACCCACCCAGACGACTGATAGTTAGTGCGGGTTTGCCGCCAAACAGTGTCATCAGATACAGGCTTTTGCCTTTTTCTGTACCCAGGTGCAGCGAGACATACCTGACCAGGGCGCGGGTAGCAGGGGAAATCTCAAACTCCTGATAGAATTTTTGTACCAGGTTGATCACTTCCCAATGCGACGGGGTCAGTCGAATTCCCTCGCGGCTGGCGAGCGCTTCCGCCACCTCCGTGTCCCAATCATGCAAGTGACGCAGATAACCGTCTTTATCCAGCGTCACGGGTGAACGCTCAGGTAATTGCAGGACTGAATCAGGCATGCGTAAGACTGTTCCTGTGCTCACATACCAATTGCACAAAACCCGCCATATCTGTCGCAGAAACCGCCGTGCCGTCGGTGCCGAGGCTGCGCGCAGCAAGATCGTCAGACAACGCAAAACAGCGAATATTCAAGCTGGCAATCGCGTTTGTCAGTGCCGTCTGATTAACCGCCAATACACCGTCTTCGATCAGGATGATGCTGTCCCCGGCACCCACGAGAGCAAGACAGCGCTGCAAGGCATCAGTACGGAAGGGGCTTTTGCTGACAATATGCAAGGTGCTCACAGGCTGAACACCATGTCGGAATCTGCGATGAGCAACCGGATTTCCTCGGCTGTGCAGGATTGCGCCGGGATCAATAGCTCGCTGTCGCCCAGGCCACGGGTTTGCAACGAATCGGCGTCGAGGAATACGCGGTCGACGCCGTACAACTCCAGCGCGGGCAGGGCAGCACTGACATTCTTCGCAGGCAGAGCTGACGGGTCCTGACCGGCCAGCAGTTGGTAGACGCCATCGTCCAGAAAGACAAGCTGGATTTTCTGCTCAAAGACAGCTGCAGACAGCACCATATCCTGCAGGGCTTTTGCCTTGCCGGTTCCGTGAGGAGCACTGCGCGCCAGGAAGGTCAGGGTTTTCATAGGCTAAACTCCAAAGCTTACAACACGATCGGAGTGCAGGCAGGCATCCACCCATTGGCCCAGCCCCGAAATATCAAAGACTGGATCCAGGCTGACAGCCATCTTGTCGTAGCGCGATGATTCTTCCTGATTCAACACACCGCGTTTAAGTGCCGAGGCCACACACACCACGGCATCCAGCTCATGTTCCTGGATCAAGGCAGCCCAGTCGGCATTCAGGTCACGCTCGTCCTGCGGCCAGACGGCGAGCGCATGCGCATTGTGAACACCGTCCTCGTAGAAGAACAGGCGATATATCTGGTGCCCGCTTTGCAGAGCCGCCTGACAGAAGTTCAGCGCGGACTGAGCCCCCTGAGCCGTGCCCGGCGCGCCATGAATGACCAAACTGATAACCACCTGAAATAGAGCCTCTGACAATGAATTGAGCAGCAATAGCGGCATTATGCCGCAAACTGACTACCAGAAACAAAAAAGCCCCGGACCAGGCCGGGGCTCTTGCTGCCAGATTTGGCGATGACTGCGTTACTCTTCTCCACCAAAGGCGGTCAACAGATGAAGCAGGCTGATAAAGATATTGTACAGAGACACGTACAAAGTCACTGTGGCCAGAATGTAATTACGCTCACCACCGTTGATGATCGCACCCGTCTGCATCAGGATGGCAGCGCTGGAGAACAGCATGAAGGCAGCGGACAGTGCCAACTGAAGGGCCGGCAACTGCAGGAACAGGTTGGCAATAAAGGCCGCCACGATGACCAGGAAACCCGCCATCATGAAACCGCTCAGAAATGAGAAGTCTTTGCGGGTCACCAGCGCGTATCCGGACAGACCAAAAAAGATAAAGGCTGTGCCGCCCAGCGCAGTCATGACCAGTTGGCTGCCGTTAGCAGTCGCCATGTAGAAACCCAGAATCGGTCCCAGCGTGTAACCCATAAAGCCGGTGAGGGCAAAAACCGCTGCCAGACCCCAGACACTGTTGGACAGTTTGTGGGTCAGGAACAACAAGCCGTAAAAGCCGATCAGCATGACAAAAATGTTGACGGGGGCCGCATTGCTGGCCATGGCAAAGCTTGCAGTCAAAGCACTGAATGCCAGCGTTAATGCCAGTAACAGATAGGTATTCTTGAGAACCTTGTTAACAACAACCGCAGACTCGCGTGACTGCGTGGCATTGACTTGGTACTGACTCATACAGGTAAACCTCCGGCTAAACATCCAATAACACCCGGATGGGCGCTACATCGACTCTATAGAAGATCGGTGACAACACCGTTATCTTTCACAACATAATCATACCGTGCAGTCCGGCAAAATCAATGAATATCGACGCAAGAGGGTAGAGTTGTCATCTGCAGCCCAATCAACAGTTGACTGATTACAAAATTATAGTAACATGCCGCTTCGCGCTGCGGAGGGGTGGCAGAGCGGTTGAATGCACCGGTCTTGAAAACCGGCGTAGGTTAATAGCCTACCCAGGGTTCGAATCCCTGCCCCTCCGCCATTTATCGAAGTCCCCGGCAGTATTGCCATCCCCAAAACCAGTAGAATCCCCAACCGCCATTAAGCAGGCAGGGATGAGAACCCGTTACAGGGTTCGACAACTTGTGCAACAAGTTGAGACGAGCGCCCCAGCGCGAAGCCCGAAGGGTTTAACAGCCCCAAAGGCTGTTAAATCAATCCTGCCCCTCCGCCATTTATCGAAGTCCCCGGCAGTATTGCCATCCCCAAAACCAGTAGAATCCCCAACCGCCGTTAAGCGGGCAGGGATGGGAACCCGTTACAGGGTTCGACAACTTGTGCAACAAGTTGAGACGAGCGCCCCAGCGCCACTTATCGAAGTCCCCGGCAGTATTGCCATCCCGACACCTCGTACTCCTGCGTTCTAATGCCACCGGATGAAGAAAGCCTTCAACTATGGGATACTCCCAGTCTACGCATCGAATACATAACAATCTCCACCTGTTATGACAACCGCTATGAGGGAGTAACATGGCCAAGACAGCAACAGAGGAACGCATCAAACGCCTGAAAGCCCATCTGGAGCGAGAGAACCCGGCGCTCGCCGAGGTGGTTGAGCAGTTCCAGGAACTTGATATCGTGGCTCGCAAGCTGGGTTTCATGAGCGAAGACGATTCGTATGCAACACAAATTTCATGGTGGCCGGTTGTGGCCGTGCTGGGAACGTTTTCCGCGGGAAAATCGACCTTCCTGAATGAGTACCTCGGACATCAATTACAACGCACCGGCAACCAGGCAGTAGACGATAAATTCACCGTTATCTGCTATGGCAGCGATGAAGCGCCAAAACAATTGCCCGGGCTGGCGCTGGACAGCGATCCACGATTTCCGTTTTACCAGATCAGTCAATCGATCGAGTCCGATGCCACCGGCGAAGGCAAACGCATCGACTCCTATCTGCAGCTCAAAACCTGCAATGCTGAAGTGCTGCGGGGTAAAATCCTGATTGATTCCCCCGGTTTTGATGCCGACAAACAGCGTGACGCCACGCTGCTGATTACCGATCACATCATCGGCCTGTCGGATCTGGTACTGGTGTTCTTTGATGCACGTCACCCGGAACCAGGTGCCATGACTGACACGTTGGAGCACCTGGTGGCCAACACCATCAATCGGCAGGATTCCGACAAGTTCCTTTATATCCTGAACCAGATTGACAACACCGTACGCGAAGATAATCCGGAAGAAGTTGTGGCTGCGTGGCAACGGGCAATGGCCCAGTCTGGTCTGACCGCTGGCCGTTTTTTCCGCATTTACTCAGAAGAAGCCGCTGTTCCCATCGACGACCAGCAGATCAAGGAACGCATGAAGGCTAAACGTGACGAGGATCTTGGCGACATTAAAAACCGCATACAACAACTGGATGTCAATCGGGCCTATCGTGTCACCGGGATGCTGGAGCAAAGCGCCAAGCATTTGCGTGACGTGCTTGTGCCAGAGCTGATCAAGGCGCGGCGTTTGTGGTTCAAACGGTCACGCTGGCTCAATGGTATCGTTTTTGGCGCCATGATTATTGCATTCGCCTACTGGAGCCTCAGCACTGGTTCATGGGACGGGGTCATTTTCAGGCCACTGGCAGACATGGCGCCTCTGATTCAGTTGGTGCTTGTTGGTGCGGCAGCAATCGCCCTGGCAATGTTGTACGGACACCTTCGGCTAATGGCCGGTCGTTCGGTACTGCGAAAACTTAAGCGCGAAAGCTCCCCCGGCGTTGATGGTAAACGACTGACAATGGCTTTCGAACGAAATCTCGACTCCTGGTCGAAACACCTGTCAGCAGGGCATCCGCATAACTGGTCTGGTCGTTTGCAGCGCAGACTGGACAAGCTGATTGCCAGCGCAGATACATTGGTGCAGAAGCTCAATGACCGCTTTACGCGACCATCAGGCGCCAATGATCAGTGAACGCCAGTGATCAGTGGCCCAACCATAATCGTTTGGTTTTGGCGGTCTGAACTCTTACACTGAAGGCATGGAAGCTCTCTCTGTGCTTGACATGTTCAAGATCGGCGTCGGCCCCAGCAGTTCGCATACGCTGGGGCCCTGGCGCGCCGCTGCACGTTTCGCCGAAAACCTGGGCGACAAGCGCACTGCTGTTAAATCTCTGCAAATCAGTTTATATGGCTCCCTGGCAAAAACCGGACGCGGGCACGGGACCGATATTGCGCTGATGCAGGGGCTGGCCGGAAAAGATCCGGTTCATTGTGATATTGAGCAGATCGAACCCGACGTCCGTGCCATACGCCAGACAAACCAGCTGGTGCTGCATGGCGGTCACGGAATCGAGTTTCATGCCGACACTGACATCCTGTTTCTCGACGACAAAATTCTGCCGTTCCATCCCAATGGCATTAAGTTTCAGGCCCGCCTGACTAACGACGATGTGGTCAGCGAGACCTGGTACTCGGTGGGCGGAGGTTTTGTCATTCAGGAGACCCAGGATGATGGCGACTCGCAGGATCAGATCAAACTGCATTATCCGGTCGAGTCGGCACAGGAGCTATCCCAGTGGTGCCAGCAATCCGGTCTGCCAATTTCCGGTGTGGTGGCAGAAAATGAAACCGCCTGGCGATCGCCCGCAGCAACGCGCGATGCCGTGATGCAAATATGGCAGGTGATGGCAGATTGTCTCTATAAAGGCTGCCATACCAGCGGGGTCCTTCCTGGCGGGCTGCGGGTCACGCGACGGGCAGCCACCCTGAATAGTCGTCTGTTACCGAACGCAACTTACTCCGATTATGAAAGCTGGCGACAGGCTATCCGTGATGGCGGCGAGGGTTTCGCCTATACCCTGGACTGGGTCAGCTGTTTTGCACTGGCGGTGAACGAACAGAATGCCGCTTTCGGTCGCGTAGTAACGGCGCCGACCAATGGCGCCGCTGGCGTGATCCCGGCCGTGTTGCAATACCTGCTGACATTCGCCCCCGGCATCAGGCAGTCGCCCCCTGATCCGGAACTGATCAACCGCTTTCTGTTCACTGCCTCCGAGATTGGTTGCATCTTCAAAAAACGAGCCACCATTTCTGCAGCCATGGGCGGCTGCCAGGCCGAGATAGGGGTTTCGTCAGCGATGGCGGCGGCAGGCCTGACCGAGTGCCTGGGAGGCAGCCCCGCGCAATGCCTGATGGCAGCAGAAATCGCCATGGAACATCACCTGGGCATGACCTGCGACCCCATTGGCGGCCTGGTTCAGGTACCCTGCATTGAGCGCAATACCATGGGCGCGATCAAAGCCATTACCGCCTCGCAGCTGGCACGCCATAGCGATCCATCACAAACAAAAGTGTCGCTTGATGTGGTGGTCAAGACCATGTGGGAAACAGCACAGGACATGAATACACGCTACAAAGAAACCTCGGACGGTGGCCTGGCTGTCAACATTCCGATCAACGTCAGCGAGTGCTAAGGTCTGCGAAGGCGAGACTTTTATGACTATTGATCTATACTCAGGCAAAGTCGATATCTAAAGATAACTTAACTGCGCACTTCAGGAGTACATTGTGAAATTCGAAAAATGGTTTTTGTCGGCAATATTCATATTCAGCGCAGCACCACTGAGCGCGCAGATTGACATTGAAACCAGCGACCAGGCCGTGGCGTGGCTGCAGGAATTTGTACAGATCGACACCATTAATCCGCCCGGTAACGAGTTTCGGGCGGTCGAGTTTTATGCCCGCATTTTTGACGCTGCCGGCATTGAGTACGAAACCGCAGAAAGCGCTCCGGGACGTGGCAACATCTGGGCACGCCTGCCTGGCGGCAACGAACCCGGTCTGATTTTGCTGCAACACACTGACGTGGTGCCTGCAGATCGGCAATACTGGTCATTCGACCCGTTGGCGGGCAACCTTAGCGAGGGTTATATCTATGGGCGTGGCACCCGCGACATGAAAGGTCTGGGCATCGCCCAGCTGGTTGCGTTTCTACAGCTGCATGCCTCAAACCGGGAATTGAACCGAGATGTCGTGTTTCTGGCCACCGCGGACGAAGAGGCGGGCGGCGCCTTCGGTGTTGGCTGGCTGATTGACAATCATCCGGAAATTTTCGACGGTGCTGGCATCCTGCTTAATGAAGGCGGGGGAGGCAGCCGCAGTGACGGTGAGGTCGTATTCGGTGTTGAGGTCACACAAAAGGTACCGGTCTGGTTGCGCCTGACTGCAGTTGATGAGCCCGGTCACGGCTCCTCACCACGCACAACCAGCTCAATGACACGCGTTGTACGCGCCCTGAATACACTGCTGGAGAATCCGTTCCCGCCGCGAATCATCCCGCCGGTGGAGGATTATTTTGCCGGTATGTCACTGGCTCAGGGCCCGGCCTGGGCAGACGATTACGCCGACATACGCCAGGCTATACAGAACCCCGCGTTTATTCAGCGACTGCATGAAAACCGGCCAGGTCACCACTCATTGATCCGCGACACCTGTTCCATGACCCGCATGGAAAGTTCCAACAAAATCAATGTGGTCGCCCCAGAGGCATGGGCTGAACTGGATTGCCGGATTCTGCCCGACAAACCGGCGCAGCAGTTCATCTCGGAACTAACCGAGCTGGTCGAGCATACCGGCGTCACTGTTGATGTGATCATGGCGTTCACACCTGCCATTTCCACGACCAATTCACGGCTGTTTACCGCCATCCAGAATGTAACGGCTGAGCTTCACCCCGGATCCCGGGTGTTGCCATCGGTCAGCACCGGGTTCACCGACAGCCACTTCACTCGTGACCTCGGCATCATCAGCTACGGATTCAATCCGCTGATTACCGACGATGGCGAGCATACCGGCGTCCACGGCAACGATGAGCGGGTGCCGGAAGCTGCGTTCCGGCGGGGCGTCAGTGACTATGATGCGGTCATTCGCAACGTCGTTTACGACTGACACCAATCCGCTAATGTTAAAATATTAACACAAAGGGCTTGACCTTTAGCTCGTAATGCTATTTTATTAGCAATATGCTAATTAATTGGCACCATCCAAAATCAGTCTCACACGACAAGGTAAGCACAATCATGGCACGTCCCGATCAACTCAGCCGACGCGAACGTCAGATAATGGACATTCTGTATCGACTGGGTAAAGCCAGCGCAAAAGATGTCATGCAGAACATGGAGGACGCGCCCAGTTATTCGTCAGTGCGTACCCTGTTAGGAAAGCTTGTCGAGAAAGGCCATGTTGATCATCGCGAAAGCGGATTGAAGTATGTCTACTTCCCGCTGGTGGCACACGAGAAGGCATCCCGCTCGGCGCTGGGCAATGTTGTAAAAACCTTTTTTGAAGACTCACCGTATCTCGCGGTCAACTCACTGCTGGATATGTCGATCAATGACCTGAGCGATGAAGAGCTGAACCAGCTCAAAACCATGATACAGACACGTAAACAGCAGAAGAACAAATAATAAAACAGGTGAGCACCATGACAATTCCGATCATGCTGACAGACACATTTTACTGGATCACATCGGCGCTGCATCAATCGCCGTTACTGATGACGGCAATCGATATCGTCCTGAAGTCGATTGCGGTGCTGATACCGTTTGCACTGATTGATGCACTCTTCGGTGCAAAATTAAACAATACCAGCCGGCACCTGCTCTGGTTGAATGCGCTGTTGTGTCTGGCCATTCTTCCCTGGCTACCCGCCTTGTTGTCACTGCGACCGGACGTGTTCGGAGGCGGTCAGAGCGCTGCTGCCAGCGCATGGTTTGAATTGACCGTGTCGTCGCAACAGACGCCTGCAAGCAATCCGTTCAATGCCGCAACAGTATTGCTGACGGCTTACCTGACTCCCGTGTTTTTGATGCTGGCCAGGTTGTTATTCGCGTTGCAAATTTCGCGCAACATTTTTAACAATGCCGTCCCGATACGGCACCATGACACAACAGACCTGCTTGCACGTCTGCGCAAGCAGCTTGCCATAACCCGCCGGGTAAACCTGCGTGTCAGTGACAGGATTGAGTCGCCGGTTTCGTTTGGACTGCTAAGGCCCACCATTATCGTGCCGGTTCAGGCTCGCGACTGGACTGCGTCCATCATGACCGACGTGTTATTACATGAGCTTTGCCACATCAAACGGCTGGACTGGCTGACAACTGTCATGGCACATGTGCTGGGCTGTGTCTTTTGGATGAATCCACTTGTGTGGCTGGCAGTCAAACGTTTACGCGAAGAGTCGGAACACAGCTGTGATACCGCTGTTCTGAACTCTGGACGCAGCGATACCGATTATGCCGAAAGCCTGCTGGGCGTGGCCACGCTCTGCATACAGGCGCGGCGCAACACAGGCAGAAGCCACGCGCTAATGCAAACCATGCTTGACCAGAACACTTTAAAAACGAGAATAAGCCGAGTGCTTGAGGAGAATAAAATGCAAGCGAGCGAAATGCAGAAACAAATCAGAAAAACCATAGCATGTTTGTTGATGCTGTCCGCTGGCGTGTTGGGCGTACTGGGGGCAACCCAGGTGCTGTCTGCGCAGGAACAGAGAGATCCGCCAGCAACCAGGGCCGCTGGCGATGAGGAAATGTTACCGCTGCACAACGAGCAGCCGCTTTACCCCAGAAGCGCAGCCGAGGCAGGCATTGAAGGCTGGGTCCATGTAAGATTCACCGTCAATGCCGCCGGCAGCATTGATGAAAATTCACTGGCAGTGGTGGATGCCGAACCGGCCGACACCTTTAACAACAGCGCGCTGGCGGCTGCCAGAAAATTCAGATTCAAGCCGCGAATCCGTGGCGGCGAAGCGGTTGCCGTGCCTGATGTCCAGTATGTCTTCCGTTACAAATTGCAAGCGGATCCAGCGGACCTGCTGGATTCAGCAAACCCGGCTACGTCAACAGACTGAGTCACAGGTTAACCACCAGGTGCCCCATTAAATTGACTATGACTCAAGGCAGGGCACCGAACTCACGCAGAACGTCCCTGGTAACTGACAATCGCGCCGGAATAAATCCTGAATCCGGTGCGGTTGCGGTCAGTACAGTCGCAAACATGATTACGTTGTTGTCACGTTCAACCCAGCCAACCCACCAGCCGGTGTTTTCATCTCCGTCCAGAATCGCCAGACCGGTTTTCGCCCGCAGAACATAATCATCGGTGGCGTCATTCACCATGATATCTTTCACGGTATCCTGAGTAGCGTCAGAGAAGGGAAGGTCGCCACGATACAGCCGGCGCAACACATCAATCTGCTGCATGGGTGATATACGCAGAGCACCGGTCAGCCAGAACTGATCGATACCGCCGTTGATATTTTCATTGCCGTAGGCAGCTTCCGACAAGGCATGTTGCATGGCCTGTTCACCAACAGCGCGCACCAATGCCTGATAGTGGGCCACAGAAGACAGTCGAAATGCATCACGCAATGTCAGGTCGGTATTTGTTTCTGTGCGGCCTCGCGTCACACCATCCCAGGGCAGTACGGTATCTGCATTCGCTACCAACCCGGTTTCGAGTACAACCAGTGAACTCATGATTTTGAATGTGGAGGCAGGAATATGTTGCAGCAAAACGCTGTCTTTATCGGATGCGTAATACTGATCGTCATTCAGATCATAGATCAACATAGTGCCGTTGTAGCCTGTGGCATCAATGGCAGCCTGAGCGTAAGGCAGATTCGCAATTTTATTGTCGGCCGGCATCTGCGCCAAACCTGCTGCGGCCATCAGCGAACTGCAGAGCAGGGCGGCACTGAGGCAAACAGCTTTAACATTCCGCACGAAAATGCGGCCGATTGAATCAGGACGTTTTATCAGAATCGATTTCATGGATACCCTATATGTCGGTAGCAACCCGCCAAAGCCTACATCGTAGCATCATTGTCGATACCGGCACTTGTCGATTTTCGACGGTTTGCGGTAGTCTAACGACATTCGCACAGACTGCATCAACTGCTTGGATACAACCATGGCCAAATCACTATCAGAACAATTGCTGGGCGCTGGCCTGGTAGACCAGAAGAAAGCAAAACAGGCACAGCAGGAGAAGCGCAAGCAGACCCGCGCCCAACATAAACTCAAGCAGCCACCTGCCGATGAGACCCAGGCCAGACTGGCCAAGGAGCGCGCCGCCAAAGCCGAACATGATCGTGAGTTAAACCAGCAACGACTGGCCGCCGAAAACATAAAAGCCATGCGAGCCCAGGTGAAACAGATGCTTGATCACAGCGGCGTCACGGCGGACGGGGATATCCGTTTTAATTTTAATGACCCACGCAGCAACAAGATCAAGTCATTACACGTCAGCGCCAGACAGCAGACGCAACTGGCGCAGGGGCAGCTGGCAATCTGTTCGGACAGCGAACGTTATGTACTGGTGCCGCGTAATATCGCTGACAAAATCGCCCAGCGCTTTCAGGAAGCCGTGATTTTTGTCGCTGACTATAAAAATGACACATTGGCTGATGACGACCCGTACAAGGATTATCCGGTGCCTGATGATCTGATGTGGTAGTACTGATGTGGTAGTACTGATGTCGCAGTTTGCTGTCGACAGGCTATTCTGGCAATCGGCTATGCTGGCGACCCGATACGTCAAACACCCTAAGTCTGGCAAAATCCAGTAATCCGGGGTTGTAAAATGCTGTGTTATAGCATTATTATGCTATGCTATATCATATTGAGTAATCGCCGGAGTCACTTCATGTTCGCCAGACGCAAGAATCTATCAGTTATCATATCCACCCTAATGAGTTCAGCCCTGTTGACCCTGGTCAGCGGCAATGCCGTTGCACAATCTGAGGACACCAATAGCACACTGCATTATTCCGACGTTGAGGAAATTGTTGTGCGCGCTCTGCCTCTGGGACGAACGCGACTGCAATCGGCACAACCGGTTGACGTCATGGTTGGGGAAACACTGGCCGATCGTCGCGGCATGACGCTAGGCGAAACCCTGCAACAACAACCTGGCGTGCAGTCGAGCTTTTATGGCGCAGGCTCCGGCCGCCCCATCATTCGAGGCCTCAGTGGACCGCGCGTGCGCATTCTGGAAGACGGCCTGGCAACGGCAGACACCTCAACCCAGAGCGATGACCACGCGGTTACCGTTGACCCTCTGCTGATAGATCAGATTGAGATCCTGCGTGGACCAGCCACCTTGCTGTACGGTTCTGCTGCATCGGCAGGTGTGGTCAATATCATTGATGGTCGCATCCCGGAGCAGCGTGCAGAAGAACCACTCAGTGGGCGATTTGAGATAAGAGGCGACAACGTTGCCGACGAACGTAGTGGTGTACTGCGACTTGATGGCGGCGCTGGCAACATTGCCTGGCATCTGGACGGTTCCTGGCGTGAAGCCGACGATTATCGCATTCCTGGCGAGGCACGATTTGCTGGCAGTCACGAAGATCATGATCACGAAGACGATGACCACGAAGATGAGCATGACGAAGGTGAACACAACGAAAGCGGCAGCAGCAATCGGCTGTTCAACAGCTTTGTTGAGTCGCAATCCGGTACCGCCGGCCTGAGCTGGATTGGTGACAACAGTTTTGTGGGTGGTTCATTCCGCGCCTTTAACTCCGTATACGGCATCCCGGCGCCGCATTTCCACGCCGAGGAAGAACATGATGAAGCGCATGACGAGGACGATCACGAGGCCCATGCTGAAGAAGAAGAATTCGCCTACATCGACATGGAACAGCGCAGCTGGGACATTAAAGCAGGCCTGAT
The DNA here is from genome assembly GCF_001758195.1 of Pseudohongiella acticola. Classification (NCBI taxonomy): domain Bacteria; kingdom Pseudomonadati; phylum Pseudomonadota; class Gammaproteobacteria; order Pseudomonadales; family Pseudohongiellaceae; genus Pseudohongiella; species Pseudohongiella acticola. Next base: position 254,740 of record NZ_MASR01000001.1, on the reverse strand, counting down.
GTCACCATTGCCCGGAATCAGGCGGGCTACAGTCCGCGTGGGTTACAACGACTACACGCACAGTGAAATCGAACTGGGCGGCGCACTTAACGACGAGCACGACGACGATCACGAGGACGACGATCACGCCGACCATGAACACGGCGACGGTACCGTGTTCGACGTGCAGACCCTGCAAAGCCGACTGTCTTTCGAAACCACCCCGGTCTGGGGCTGGGAAGGGGCGTTTGGTTTACAGCTAGAGCAGGAAGAGTTCAAGGCGGAAGGGGCCGAAGCATTTGTACCCGACAACAAGACCCGGTCGATCGGTGTTTTTGTGCTTCAGGAACGTCAATTCGATGCATTGACGCTCAGTCTTGGTGCACGCGTAGAAAATACCAAGGTGCATTTGCAGGGTGACGCGCATGCAGTCGACCATGACCACGACGACGAACAGCACGACGGGCACGATGATGATCACGGCGCTTTCGCCGATATAGACAGTCGCACGTTTCGCAACGTCTCTGCCAGCATCGGTGGCATTTACGAGTTCAACGAAACCTGGCAGACCTCGGTCAATTTCTCCCGCGTGCAGCGTGCTCCATCGCAGACAGAGCTGTTTGCCAATGGCCCTCACCTGGCGACCTTTAGCTATGAAGAAGGCAATGCCGGTCTGCGCACTGAAACAGCCAAGGCCTGGGACCTGACCCTGCATCGCCATGCTGATTTCTTTGATTTCGAGATCAGTGTGTTCCGCAAGGACGTGGCTGATTTCATCTACCTCGCGACAACCGATGAGGAAGAGCTCGGTTTTCCAGTGCGTGAAGCCGAGCAGCAGGATGCCGAGTTTACAGGTATGGAAGTGCAGGGCGTATGGCAGCTGTTTACCAGTGACTGGGGACACTTTGACCTGCACGCCGGCTATGATCGTGTGCACGCAAAACTGGCCGACAACAGTTACCTGCCACGCATATCGCCCGAACGGGTCAGCGCCGGCCTGGACTGGCACCTGGCTGGCTGGCGAGGCGGCCTGGATGTGTACCGCATGATGAAACAGGACAAGGTACCGGCACTGGAAACCACCACACCCGGTTATACCATGGTCAATCTGCGCATCGCGTACGAGTTCGACATTGGCAACAGCACTCTGGAAGCCTTTGCGCAGGGCCGCAATCTGGGCAATCAGGAGGCCCGTGTCGCAACCTCCTATCTGCGAGACTTTGCGCCGTTGCCAGGCCGCAATGTCATCGTTGGTATCCGCGGGCGATTCTGAATGCCGTGACCTTCCCAATGACGTCGTAAACCCCGTCAGCTCAGTATCTGGCAAGAAGCTTGCTTGTTTAATCAAAAAGCAGGACGATTGACTGAGTGACTGACGGGGTAGAGCATGATCTGTGACTTTCTGATTATCGGTGGCGACGGCGATCTCGCCTTCCGCAAACTGTATCCGGCGCTCTATCACCTGGACCGCGATCAATGCCTGCCAGCCTGCCTTAAAATCATCAGTGTCTCGCGCACCCGCCATACGGCAAAGGCCTTTTCGCAAAAGACGCGTGACATGCTCATCGCGCAGCTGGGTGACAACAAACCCGATGCCCCAACCTGGAAACGCTTCAACGCCAGACTCAGCCATTATGCGCTGGACGCCAGCAACGAAGCGGAACTGTCCCGGCTGGCACACACGGTACTGAACGACCGCTCTCGCGACCTGGTTACCTACCTGGCAACACCACCTGACATTTTTGCACCCATCTGCCAGTCACTCTGGGCAGTAGGACTGGTGCGCGACAATATGCGCCTGGTCATTGAAAAACCGCTGGGGAGCAGTCGCGAAAGTTTTAATGCAATCAACAACAGCCTGACTGACATATTCGACGAACATCAGATCTACCGCATTGACCACTACCTGGGCAAGGAAACCGTACAGAACCTGCTGACACTGCGTTTTGCCAACTCCCTGTTTGAGCCACTGTGGAGCAACAACTATATTGACCACGTTCAGATAACTGCAGCCGAGACCATCGGAACGGGCGGACGCTGGCCGTTCTATGACGAAGCCGGCGCCTTGCGTGATATGGTACAGAATCACCTGATGCAATTGCTGTGTCTGCTGGCCATGGAACCGCCGGCGTCACTGGATGCACGTGCCGTCCATGATGAGAAACTCAAGGTTCTTCGCAGCCTGGCACCATTGACTGGCCGTGATGTCGCTGACCACACCGTACGCGGTCAATATGCGGCGGGCACCATTGACGGTCAGTCGGTTCCATCCTATCAACAGGAAAGCGATGCTACCGGCACATCGGGCACAGAAACCTTTGTTGCCATCAAGGCTTCCATCAACAACTGGCGTTGGGCCGGTGTCCCTTTTTATATGCGCACGGGTAAACGCATGCAACGGCGCTTCTGCGAGATCGTTGTACAGTTCAAAAAACTGCCTCACGCAATTTTCCCGGAACAGGCTCATCAAAACAGCGCCAATCGCCTGGTCATTCAGTTACAACCGGAAGAGGGCATACGACTTTACCTGCTTAACAAGGTACCCGGACTCGACGAAAGTTTTCCCATGGAAAATGTTTCACTGGATCTGGCATTGTCAGAGGCATTTACCGGGCGCCGGGTGCCGGAAGCGTATGAGCGATTACTGTTCGACGTCATGCGCTCCAACTCAACTTTATTTATGCGGGCCGATCAGGTTGAAGCAGCCTGGCAGTGGGTTGATGATATTGCCGATGGCTGGAAACAACAGAAACAGAAATCGCTACCATACATGGCGGGCTCAAATGGACCTGCCGACAGTATTGCCCTGATTGCCAGAGATGGCAGGCGCTGGCAGGATTGATTCTAATTCCGGTTAACACCGAACCATGGCTCAGGAGCTTGCACGATGTGGGAGTTGCATGAATACAAAAATCAGAGTGCGCTGCTCAACAATCTGACCGTACGAATCAGCGATTTGTTGTGCAAACAAATACAGCAAGGCGGCAAAGCGTCAATCGCGCTTTCCGGCGGCAGCACGCCGAAGACCCTATATCAACAGCTGTCCGGACAATCGTTACCGTGGCAATCAGTTATTATCAGCCTGGTTGATGAGCGCTGGGTAGCTGAGGTCAATGCCAGTTCAAACGCCCGTTTTATAAAAAACACACTGATCCAGAATCAGGCTGCACGTGCCATTTTTATCGGCATGAAAACCTCACATCGCGACGTATTTGCCGCAGCTGAGAGTTTGAGCAATATTCTTGAGCGACATACGCTACCGTTGGACCTGGTGCTGCTGGGCATGGGCCTGGATGGCCACACGGCATCGCTTTTTCCTGACGCAAAAGGACTGACGGAAGCACTGTCTGATACCTGCAGACCGGTCTGTTGTGCCATTCAGCCGCAACCATCAGCTGACGATGCAAATCCGACTGCACGCATGACATTAAGTCTTAACACAATACTGTCAGCCTCTGTGCGCATACTTTACATCAGCGGCGCCGCCAAACGAGACGTGCTGGAGCAGGCGTTTATCCCCGGCTCCGTGACCGACATGCCGGTTCGCGCGGTATTGCACGACAGTCAAACCATGACCGAGATTTATTATGCCCCAGATGATTAATACAACAGTCGAAACCGTCACCGAACGTATTCGCGCACGGAGCAGACCCTTGCGCCAGGCTTACCTGCAGAATGCGCAGCGCACCATGGAAACATTTCCACCGCGCAAAACACTGTCCTGCGGCAATATCGCGCACGCGTTTGCAGCCTGTTCACCAACAGATAAAAACCGCATCGCCGGCATGCAATCTTCCAACCTGGGTATTGTGACGGCCTACAACGATATGTTGTCTGCCCACCAACCGCTTCAGTATTATCCGGATATCATCAAGGCGACCGCTGGCGAACTTCATTGCACGGCTCAGGTAGCGGGCGGTGTGCCCGCCATGTGCGATGGTGTCACGCAAGGGCAGCCCGGCATGGAACTCAGCCTGTTCAGCCGCGAAGTGATTGCCATGGCGACCGCGGTCAGCCTGAGTCACAATGTCTTTGACGGCATTCTTTGCCTTGGCGTGTGCGACAAAATTGTACCCGGGCTTTTAATCGGTGCATTACAGTTTGGCCACCTGCCAGCCGGTTTTATTCCCGCGGGCCCAATGGGTCCGGGTGTCCCCAACAAGACCAAAGCCGAAGTCCGGCAACGCTATGCACAGGGGCACGCCGACCGTGAAGAACTGCTGGCAGTGGAGTCGGCGTCCTACCACAGCCCAGGCACCTGCAATTTTTACGGGACCGCCAACAGCAATCAGGTCATGGTGGAAATGCTGGGTGTGCAACTACCCGGCGCGTCGTTTGTCAATCCGGATGATCCTTTGCGTGACGCGCTGACCCGGGAGACCGTGCGGCGGGTTCTGGCAGCAACCGGGCAGGGCGAGACACCCAGGCCTTTGACCGAGTTGATCGATGAAGCATCCCTGGTCAACGCCGCCGTGGCGTTGCTGGCCAGTGGTGGCTCCACCAATCACACTCTGCATCTGGTCGCCATTGCACGCGCCGCCGGAATTATCCTGACCTGGCAGGATCTGGACGAACTGTCTCATGTGACGCCGTTACTGGCTCGCGTTTACCCAAATGGCGAAGCTGATGTTAATGCCTTTCAGCAGGCCGGTGGCATGGCCTACCTGGTACGGGAACTGCGCTCAGCAGGTCTGCTGAATGAACAGGTCCACAGCCTGATGGGCGAGGGCATGGCCTGCTACGCCCAGCAACCTGTGCTCACAGACAACGGCGGCGTCGAGTGGGTCGATTATGACCTGCCTTCATCCATGCCGGATGTTCTGCGCCCGGTGACCCGACCATTTTCCGGTCATGGCGGCCTTAAACTGATACACGGCAACCTTGGCGAAGGCGTGGTGAAAACCTCCGCTGTCAAGGATGAGCATCAACACATCAGCGCTCCATGCCGAGTGTTCGACAGCCAGGATGACATGGTGACGGCATTCCGGGCCGGTGAATTACAACAGGACGTTATTGTTGTTGTCCGCTTTCAGGGTCCCAAAGCCAATGGCATGCCCGAGTTGCATCAGTTGACGCCGTGTCTGGGTGCGTTACAGGATCAGGGGTACCGGGTGGCACTGGTCACTGACGGTCGTATGTCAGGCGCCTCGGGTAAAGTTGCCGCCGCCATTCATATGAGCCCGGAAGCGCTGGATGGCGGGCCGCTTGCCAGACTGCATGACGGTGATCTTCTGTCACTGGATGCCGCCAGCGGTCATCTTCAGGTTATGCTGGATGAAGATGTCATGGCAGCACGTGAACCGGCGCATTACACGCCAGCCGAAACTTTGCTGCCGAACAGTCTGGGACGAGGCCTGTTCGCGACGTTTCGTCAGGCTGCCGGCGTCGCCCATGACGGTGCCTCGGTTTTCAAATAAACCCTCCAGGGAGATCTGGCCTGATGTCTTATCTGCGCGAACAACTCGGTCGACTGACAATCCTGCCGGTGCTGGTAGTCAACAGTGAAGAGGAGGCTGTCGGTATCAGCCAGGCGCTGTTTGATGCCGGTATTGAGGCCGTTGAAATAACCCTGCGCACGCCGTCCGCGTTGTCAGCCATTGAAGCAGTAAGACGGGCCCTGCCATCGTTGAGTGTGGCTGCAGGCACCGTCAATACGGTTGACGATATGGAGGCAGTGGCGGCAGCAGGTGTCAATTTCGCGGTCAGTCCAGGCTTGACCCGTAAGCTGGCAGATTGTGCACGGGCACTGGAGCTACCGTTCTTACCTGGCGTCAGCACGGTATCAGAGGTTCTTGACGGCATGGAGCAGGGGTTTGACTGCTTTAAATTGTTTCCGGCCTCGGTCTGCGGCGGAGCGGCCCTGCTCAAAGCCTGGTCAGGGCCGCTGGCGGGTGTCAGCTTCTGTCCGACCGGTGGCATCAATGCCGGCAATGCCGGAGATTATCTGGCATTGCCCAATGTGTTGTGTGTAGGCGGCTCCTGGATGTTGCAGGCGGACACTGTTGCTGCGGCTGACTGGGTGTCAATCCGCAACAGTACCCGCGACAGTCTGGCGCATCTGTCGCGATTCTAGGTACGCGGCCGATCCGCTATTCCTGCAAAAAATCGCTGTCGCATCCGGCCGGCGCACTGACCGGATTGCAGCGTCCAGCACCTTGCGTATCTGGCAGCACTACCTGATAGTCCGAGCCCAGATCCGAGGGCTCTGCATAGTCAGTACTGATGTATTGAGCACCACTGGCAAACGCCAGGTCTCGCCGGGTGGTATCACCGGTGCGGGCTTCGTGACTGGGCACATCAGAGCGGGTGCGCACAAGGTATCCCTGCTCGACATAGGACCTGATCGCCTTCGCATCGTCGAACACATTGTTCATTTTCAGGAATGCGGAAGCCGGGTGCCCGGGCTCCGCGCTGACAAACAACGCACGATCAGTCAGACCTGGCGCGTGCGATAGATAATCGTCAAGATGACGGCCGGTATTATCCAGCGCAAACAGTACCTTGCCCCGGCTCTGCGCCAGTGTGGGCCAGCCTTGCTGCAGTATTGCGGCATTAAGCGATTGATAGTCGCCGCGCACATCGTCAGGTGTAATGACATGCGAACGCTCAAATACCTGCCAGATTTCACCATCCACAGAAAGAATATTACTGGCATCAATCGTCACCGGGGTCGTGTATTGCACTGGCCCCCAATCCTGCCGCGGCGAGTCTTTTAACTCAAGCATGATCATGATGGGCAAATGTGACGGATTCTGCTTTGACCAGTCCCGAATCTGGGTTAGACAGCTGATCAGTGTCAGACAGGTTGTGCGGTAATCAATGTCCTGCGAATGCAGTACCTTCAGACCCGGTACCTGCAGCACCCGTCGATTACTTGCCATATCAGGGTCGGCGACCAGTTCTCCGCCGGCAGGGTGGGCAAACAGGCCTCCCTCTGGGTCGGCAAACACATCCAGTTCGAACTGACGGATATCGAGCCTTTGCAGTTGTTCGGCCAGGGGACGATGCTGGTAACTTATGTCCTTGGCCCAGCCGTCGCGATAATCGTTGAGGTATCTGATCAGGTCTGGTGATGGCAATAGCTTGTAGCTGTTGTGACTGCCCAATACCTGGACCTGATTGAGACGCAGACATTGGTCGGCATTGTCTGCAGTCAAAGCTGAGCACTCAGGGCCGGCAGCGTACAGCAATGCCCCAGGCAATAACGTCAGCGACCACAATGTGAACAGTAGCCCGCCAATGGGCAGGGCAGGAAGAGCAGCTTTCATACATCACCTCGATCAGAACGATTCCTGTCGAGTCTGAGACATTAAGACGACGGTTTTATGACAGCCGCATCTGCCGGTTCGGCGCTCACGCGTGCAATCCTGATACGCGCCCAGGCAAAAATCAGTGTCATCGCCGGGCTCAGCAAGCAGAAAAACGCCCACGGCGCATACGCCAATGTTGCGACACCCAGCACGCTGGCATGATAGGCACCACAGGTATTCCACGGTACCAGTACGGAGGTGACGGTACCGGTATCCTCCAGGGTACGACTCAGGTTCTGCGGTGCCAGGTCCTGTTTGCGATAGGCTTCGGTAAACATGCGACCGGGCACCACAATAGACAGGTATTGATCAGAGGCAGACACGTTGGTAACGAAGCAGGTGGCGCCGGTTGCTGTCACCAGACCGGCATCGGATTTGACGCGGCTGATCAGGGCCCGGGTAATACGAGCCAGGAAACCACCGGCCTCCATCGCACCGCCAAACACCATCGCCGACAGAATCAGCCAGATGGTATTGAGCATGCCGGCCATGCCGCCAGTGCTCAGTAATTCATCCAGCACGGGGTCACCGGAAACGATCGCCGTGCTGCCATAAAGCGCCTGCATCACACTCTGGTACAGACCACCGGTGGATTCCGCCAGCTCAGCCAGCACCGATTGCTGAAACAGAATTGCGCAGACAACGCCCACCAGCGCGCCCATAAACAACGCCGGCAGCGCCGCAACTTTTTTGACAATCAGGAATATGACGCCAACTGGCACCAGCAACAGCAGGGGCGACACCCAGAATTTTTCATCAATCAGGTTTTGATACTGCTGCGTGTTATCGGCATTGACGGCATCGTTACCCATGAACAGACCGAGTACAAAATAAATCAACAAGGTGACGGCAATGGAGGGCAGGGCAGTCAGACTGAGATAGCGAATGTGGGTAAACAGATCGACACCGCTGACACCCGACGCCAGGTTTGTGGTGTCAGACAAGGGCGACATCTTGTCGCCAAAATAAGCTCCGGACACGATGGCACCGGCCACCAGACCAGGATTGAGACCCATGGCGTAGCCAATGCTCATCAAAGCGACACCCAGCGTTGCCGACGTTGACCAGGAACTGCCAATCACCACGGCGGCGATGGCAGTGATCAGGCAGGCGCTGGCAATAAAAAAAGTCGGACTGAAAATCTGTAGACCGTAGTAGATCATGGCCGGCACGATGCCGCTGATCAACCAGCTGCCGGTCAGAGCCCCCACCATCAAAAGAATCAGAACCGCAGGTGTTGCCGCTTTGATATTGTCGATGATCTTGTCCTGAATCTCCGACCAGGGTTCACCCCGGTACAGCCCCAAAGCCGCCGCCAGCGCAGCCGCAATGATCAAAGCGCTCTGATTGGCACCACTGAGCGAATCATCGCCATACACGGCGACGTTGTAACCCAACAGCGCGAACAGAACCAGAAGCGGAATGACGGACATGAATAGTGAGGGGGTGGTACGAGACGCTGTCATCCGTCAATGAATCCTTTTGGTAATGGTTTTTGCAACTTTAACCGGTTATCCAACAGAATCCCAGCGATGACAGAAAATATCCCGCATGTTCAGGTGTTTGGACCTGATAACCGGGTAGTCCGGCGCAAACCACCCACCGTCTCTGGACCCGTAACTTGTTTGCGTCTGGCCGCTGATTTATGCTGTTCAAGCGCAATTTTTATCCATTCAGGGAGATCTGACTCAAATGAAATACCACAAACGCTTGTTGCCCGGCACGAGCCTGGGCGCGCTTGCGCTGGGTATCAGCGCTGCCATGCTGCCGGCTCCGGCGGCACAGGCTGCAGAAGCCGTTGATTATGCTGACGCCAGCAACTGGCTGTGCCGGCCAGGCGACCCACGCGCCTGCGAAGTCGATATGAGTACCACGATTGTTAATGCCGATGGCACCGTGCGCCTGGAACCCTGGACTGACAACCCGTTTGCGGCTGTCGACTGTTTCTATGTCTATCCCACCGTATCGCAGGATACTACCGCCAACAGCGACATGATTGCCGGACCGGAAGAGTACAACGTAGTACGCAGTCAGTTTACCAGACTCGGTTCCCAATGCCGGACCTTTGCCCCGTTGTACCGGCAGGTGACCCTGACAGCGTTGCGCGCCAGCATGACAGGCAATTCAGAACTGACGCCCGACAGAGCGCTGGGTTATCAGGACGTCCTCGATGCCTGGAACTATTATCTGGAAAATGACAATGAAGGTCGCGGTGTGGTGCTGATTGGGCACTCTCAGGGTGCCGGGGTTCTGACCCAGCTGATTGCCAATGAAATCGAAGGCAAGGACATTCAGCAGCAGATCGTGTCAGCCATGTTGCTGGGCACCACCATTCAGGTACCCGAAGGCGATGTCGTTGGCGGTACATTCAAACATATGCCGTTATGTGAAAGCGGTGATCAGACCGGATGTATTGTCACTTATGCATCCTATCGTGACACCAACCCGCCACCCGCGATGGCGCTGTTCGGACGTAATGGCAATGGCACTGTCAGCGCCTGCACCAATCCTGCCCAGCTTGCCAATGGCAGTGACGATCTTCATGCCTACCTGAGCAACGTTGCACCCGAGGGTTTTTCCACCACTGGCCCGTCACCGTGGTCGTCCAGTGGCGAAAGTATTCATACGCCCTTTGTCAGTGTGCCAGGCCTGCTCAGCGCAGAATGTGTCAGCAATGACCGTTTTTCCTATCTGGAGATTACGGTGAATGCCGACCCGGAGGATCCACGCACAGATACCATCACCGGTGATGTGATGAACCCCGATGGCAGCATCAATGAAGGCTGGGGCCTGCATTTGATTGACGTCAACGCCACCATGGGTAATCTTGTCGATCTGGTCGAGCGCCAGATTCAGGCGTATCGCTGGGAGTAGTTCAGATACTGTAATAACAAAAACGGGAGCCTTGGCTCCCGTTTTTGTTTCAGCTCAATGACAGTCCTGATTACTGTTCTGACAGTTCCAGCGTGTTCACGGCCGCATGAACGTGCGTGGAATCATGTGCTGCTGTCATCGGATTGCCTAGCAGCTCTGCCATATCAACCAGAATGCGGCCGCTTTCCAACAGCAACGGGTCATCCTCTTCCTGTTCTTCCTCGTCACTGGCATCATCCAGTGCCGCAATATCTTCCGCCGCGTCCGCTTCAGCATCTTCTTCTGAGGCTTCATCGCGCCAAATTTCCAGCGGCAGACCTTTCGCCTGCAGGCGCGCATTATTGGCATCAAATGCTTCGCGCCGATCGGCGTCGCGTCGCGCTTTCAGCATGTCGCGCTGCAACGGTATGGTCTTGCGTTCACGCGCCTCAATCATGCGCTGAACTGTTCCTTCCAGGTAAATGAAATCAGGATCCGCTTCAGCCCGCAGTTCGTGACGTTCCTGCAGTTCCGGGATGATCTGTCGCAGCGGATGGTAGGAGCGGAATTCAACAGGGCGCACGGTATCCCAGGGCAGGGCGCCGTCCAGGTTACTTTCACCCATGGTTTCAATTGCCTGGTAGCGATCCGGAAAGTCTATGTCCGGCAACACACCACGGTGCTGCGTGCTGGCACCTGAGATGCGATAGAACTTCGAGCGGGTCAGTTTCACCTGCCCATAATCCATGGGAATGATTTCCTGTACCGTGCCTTTGCCAAAGGTCTGTCCACCCAGCACAACGCCACGCTGATAATCCTGAATGGCGCCAGCAAAAATCTCCGAAGCTGAGGCACTGGCGCGGTTCACCAGTACAGCAAGCGGGCCGTCGTACACCATCTCAGGATCGGCATCGCCATAGGAGCGAACAAACCCGTTTCGCTGCCCGGAATAACGAATCTGTACCGTTGGACCGGATTCGATAAACAAACCAACCAGCTCATTGGCTTCATTAAGCGAACCACCACCGTTGTAGCGCAGATCAACAACCACGGCTTCAACATCGTCCTGTTTCAGCTCTTCCAGCAGAGCCCGCACATCACGCGCTGAGCTGCGGTAATCGGTAAGGCCGGCAGACGCCGCTTCAAAATCAAAGTAGAAAGAGGGCAGTGTAATCACACCGATGCGGTACATTTCGTCGTCGATATCAACTTCCAGTATCTCGCTGCGCGCGAACTGTTCAGACAACTCCACGGTGTCGCGAACGATGGTGATTTCACGTGCGCCCACTTCACTGGTGGCTTCCGCCGGCAGAATGTTGAGTCGAACCAGTGTGCCTTTTTCGCCACGGATCTGATCAACCACATCGTCCAGGCGCAGACCGATGACATCCTGCATTTCGCTATCGGTGCCCTGGGCAATACCAATGATGCGATCACCGGCTTTCAGTTCACCTGCCTGCTCCGCAGGACCGCCTTTAATAAGCTCGGCTACCTTGGTGTATTCGTCTTCCGATGTCAGTTGCGCGCCGATACCCTGCAATGAACCGCGCAGGCCCATATTAAAGTTTTCCGAATCGCGGGGAGAGAAGTAACTGGTGTGCGGATCCACGGTACGGGCAACCGTCGCCATGTAGGCCTGAAAAACATCGCGTTCATTGGTTTTGGCAACCTGGGTCAACTGATTGCGATAACGCTTGCTCAGACGCTCCTCGATCTTCGCCATTTCCATGCCGGTCAGAGACAGACTCAGCGTGCTGTTCTTGATACGTTTGCGCCATAGCTCGTCAAGCTCGGCTGTTGACGTCGCCCAGGCGGCATCTTCACGGTCAATAACGAGCTCTTCATCAACAGTGAAGTCGAGAGAGTCCAGCTCATTTTCGACAAATTTGACTGTCCACACCAGGCGCTCCAGCACCCGACGATGGTACAGATTGTAAATTTCATAGGCGGGCTGCAGGTCACCGTTTTTCAGGCTTTCGTCCAGCGTTTCACGCATGTCGTTAATCGCGTCGATGTCGGACTGTGTCAGGTACAGCCGCGATCCATCCAGTACATCTATATAGTTATCAAAGACTTCAATGGAAAAATTATCGTCGAACGTAACAGGCGAGTAATGTTTGGTTTCCAGCTCGCGCAACAACTCGATGGCGGTACGCCCGTAAACCGGCTCTGGCGCCATCAGTTGATACAGGCTATCGACATCCAGCACGGCCAGCAGTTCTTCGTCTTCGGTCGCTGCATCCTGCGCCAGCGCAGGCGAACTTATCATCCAGGTCAATGACAACAGCAGGCTGAAGGCTACACCGGCCTTACGCAGGGTGCTGGGCAAAACTTTCAGCCACAGCAGGTTTTGGGTCGCCGGTTTGAACTCATGAGTCGCAGTATTCAACGTCATACCTCACACAATTTATTGCCTGAATTTCAGATCCTTGATATTACGATTTGACGCGTTATGTCAAGGTCACCCCAGAATTTATCAGTTAAACGCCCGTGTAATTGTGTTATTTCGTGACAGGCTTGTTGCGGGCACTGGCATGGCGTTCCGCACGCTCCACATCGATGTAGCGATCCGTGATGGCGCTGGAGCCATGTCCGGCATCATCACGAACGTGTTCACGCGGTCTGTGTTTGACGTCCTCCGAGATGCCTGTGTGGCGCAACCAGTGCACGGTGGCGGTCGCCAGCCGTTCGGCCTCCTCAATAGACCCTTCAGAGCGCAGCTTTGCTTCAGCCTGACTGAAACATTTTTGCACGATGCTGCGAATCTGGCGGGTACTGGTGATACCCCCTTTGCCGCGGGTCTTATGGATCAGGGGTGTAGCCTCTCCTGGCGAAGGCATCGCGGACAGGTCGCGTGATTCGCGATAGCGCCGCAGGGCGTGCAGCATGGCGTTGCTGACCGACACCTCACGCTCCTTGTTGCCCTTACCGACAGTCAGAAACCACCAGTTGCCTTCCAGGTCACGCTGAAAGTGCCCCATTTGCGGAATCCAGCGCTCGGTTTCCACCAGTTCCGAGATTCGCAGGTACATGGCAAACAGCGCCGTCATAATAAACAGCGTGCGCTCGTGCGTATCCGGATCTTCAACGGCCATGGCTTCAGCCGTTTCGATAACAACATCCCACTGAATCTGCGACAGACGGCGAATTTTGTCCTGTCCCTGACGTTTGCGCAGAAATTTACCTTTCTGCCGGATACGTGCGACCGGATTGGCCGGGAGCTGATTCTCCTGAACAAGATAGTTAAAGAAGCTGCTGAGGACGGCAAACATGGCCTGTAATGCCGATTGCGACAGCGCGTAGGGCTGATCGGCAGGTGCCTGGTAGGGTCGCCAGTCCGGGTTGGCGACGCGCTCGCCCTGGCGCTCAATGAAGCGGGGCACCTGCTTACGCCCGATCCAGGCATCGGGTGGCTGGCGCGAAAACTCCACGTAGGATTCCAGGTGTTCGCGCTGCACATCGCACAGCGACAGCCCCGCTACCAGCCAGGTCCATTGCAGAAAATGCTCAAGTTCGCGGCGATAGGCCGTGAAGGTGTCGGGACTTCCGCGATAGCTGTACAGAAACTCACTGGCGCTGCGATAGTCAGCGGCAGCACTGTCCGGCAAGGTGTTTTTGCACGACGCCAGCACGGCTGCACTGATCTGCGGCGGTTCTCGCCACGGATTGGGCATTTGCTCAAGCGTATCGAATAAAGGGTAGGGTGATTTCATGGCCTGATATTTTCGCTGTTATTGGTCGTCGATGATAGTTATGCTTGATACCAATCCCAAATAAAGTTGCAAGAGAAAAACACAGATCATGCAAGAGATGCTCGCCTGGTTACAGGAACGCTCACAACAGGTTATCGCTGCCCTGCAAAACCCGGAATACTGGTGGCAGTTTCTGGTGTTGTGTGCAGCTGTGGCATTATCGGCACTGGTTAATTCCCGGTTGCAATCCGTACTGGAGCAGAACAATACCCGTAGCACCGGACTGCGCCATATTGCTGTGCGCGCAGCCCAGCGTATCGTCTGGCCGTTAACGGCACTGGTGTTTATCCTGATCGCAATCGGCATCCTTGAGAATTATGGTCTGCCCACCGCCATTCTGAACCTGGTTTCGCCAATTCTGGCAGCACTGGCGCTGATCCGGTTGTGCGTTTACATACTGCGCAAATCATTCGCGTCAAATCCCATCATGCGCTCATCCGAGAATGCCCTGGTGCTATTGGTGTGGTCCGTCGTCATCATGCACCTGCTGGGCTGGCTACCCGGCGTACTGTCCCTGCTGGACAACATGGCACTGACCGTCGGTGAGACACGAATCAGCGTTCTGTCGACGGTGCAGCTTCTGTTTATTGTGGCATTGGCGTTCATTCTGGCGGTCTGGATTGCCGACCTTATTAACCGTCAGGTCGCCCGCGTGCCCGGTATTACTCCCAGTATGCAGGTCGGCGTCAGCAAATTGAGCCGGTTTCTGCTGCTGACACTGGCGTTTTTGCTCGCACTCAACGCCGTCGGCATTAATCTGAGCTCGCTAGCGATATTTGGCGGGGCATTGGGTGTGGGTCTGGGTTTTGGCCTGCAAAGTATTGCGTCGAATTTCATCAGCGGGTTTATTCTGGTGCTCGACCGCTCCATCAAACCCGGCGACATCATCACCGTGGGCACCAAGTTTGGCTGGGTGCAAGAGCTCAATGCCCGCTATATCGTGGTGCGTAACCGGGAAGGGGTGGATACCCTGATTCCCAATGAAAACCTGATTACCTCGCAAGTGATCAACTGGAGCTACGCCGATCCGAATGTGCGAGTCACTGTGCCGGTGCAGATCAGTTATGACAACGATCCGGAAGAGGCCATGGCGTTGATGCTGGAGTGCGCCTTTGCCTCCTCCCGTGTGCTTGAGGACCCGCCTCCCACTGTTCGACTGACTGAATTTGCCGACAGTGGCATCGCTCTGGAGGTCAGAGTCTGGATTAACGACCCCAATAATGGCTTCACGCCGGTGCGCTCTGACATCAACGTTGCCATCTGGCGGGCCTTCAAAAAGGCCAACATTACCATTCCGTATCCGCAGCAGGATGTTTATATCAAATCCATGCCGGATCGCCCCGGCACCAAGCCTGCCTCTGATAAAACCAAAGCCAGCGTCGCCGCAGATATAGTGTCGCAAACTGACGCTGCTGATCCAGCGCCTCCTACCTCCGAACGCTGATGTGTTGCATTAGGTAACACTTATTTGCTAGACTGGCGCCATCTACTATACCAACCAGACGGTAAAGTCATGGCACAACTCAAATCCAGTTCACGCGACAATATTCTCGATGCGGCCCAGCGCGTAGCCTCGCGCGAAGGCGCGGGCAAGCTGACGCTCGACAAAGTGGCCTGCGAGTGCGGTTTGAGCAAAGGCGGGTTGCTTTACAACTATCCCAATAAGGAAGCCTTGCTGAAAAGTATGCTGGATCGCCTGCTGGACCAGTTTCTCAGCATTGCCGAAACCGAAGAACGGGCCATGGCCGGCGAACCCAACGCACACCTGCGCGCCATGTTACGGGCCGTTGCCGGCCATCAGATGGTCGACCCTGGAACCTATATGTGCATTTTGACAGCATCGGCGGAGAACCCCGAGTTGCTGGAGCCCATGCGTGCGGTATTCCGCGACAGTTACCAGCGGATCAGCTCTGAATGCACCGACCCCGATCTGGGCCTGCTTTTGTGGTCCGCCGCCGATGGCATTCTGTTTCACCATATTCTGGGCATTGCACCGTATCCGCAAGCCGAGAAAAGTAAGCTTTTTCAAAAACTTCTGAAATTATCCGAGGAAATGTCATGAACCGCTCCTTACGGTCGCCGCTGTTTCGCGTCACGTTGCTGTTGAGTCTGTTTGCCATCGTTAATGCCTGTCAGGAAAGCACCGCCGAGCAGGACACCGGGCGTGAACTCCGCACCGTACGTCTGGAAACCATTGGCCAGGAACGGGCAGACGGGGTACGTCGTTTTGTCGGTGTTGTCGATGCCCTGAGTACTGTCGATCTCGCATTTCAGGTGGGCGGACGCATTACCCGGATGCCAGTTCAGCAGGGCACCATCGTGCCCCGCGGCGAACTGATCGCCGAGCTCGACAGCAGTGATTATGAGCTGGCGGTGCGTGAAGCCAGAGTCGCGCTTGATCTGAGCACGCTGGATTTTGAGCGTAACCGCAAGATGCTCGACAGCGGCGCCATTCCGCGCGCGACCTTCGATCGCGCACAATCCGATCAGGAATTGCGCCAACTGGCTCTTAACGCAGCGCAGAGGAACCTGGACTACACCCGCATAGAAGCGCCATTCGACGCCCTGGTCACACGACGAATTGTAGATTCTTTCACTCAGGTGCAGGCTGGTACGGCCGTGGTGCGAGTGCAGGACGTGACCGAACTGCGCGTCCACATATCAGTTCCGGAAAGTCTGATGGCGATGCTGCAAACGCCGGAACGCTTTGCCGTCAGCGCAGAAATATCGGCCTATCCTGGTCGCCAGTTTCCACTGAGCTATCGCGAGCACGCGACCGAGGCGGACCCGGTGACGCAGACCTACCAGGTCAGCTTTGGACTGCCACGCCAGGATGGCATCAATATCCTGCCGGGCATGACGGCAACCGTGTCGGTACAGTCCGGGGACGCTTTCCTCGCGCCGCGTATTGATGTGCCGGCGGCAGCGCTTGATACCGCTGATGATGGCAGCTTCAGGGTCTGGGTGTTTGAACCTGGTGAGGGCACGGTCAGCTCACGCAGTGTCACCGTTGGCGCGCTGGGCAGTAATCGGGTTGTGATCAACTCTGGTTTGACACCAGGTGAACAGGTGGTCACCGCAGGCGCTCACATGCTGTATGAAGGCATGGCCGTGACACCGTTTAAAAACGCGCGCTAAGGACGTATCGAGATGGACTTTGCACGCTACGCCATTAACCGGCAGGTCAATACCTGGTTGTTCATACTGATTCTGGTGCTGGGCGGCATCTGGGGCATTCTCACCCTGGGTCGCCTGGAAGATCCGGCCTTTACCCTGAAACAGGCTGTGGTGGTGACGCCATACCCCGGGGCCACCGCACAGGAAGTTGAGCTGGAGGTCACCGAGCACCTGGAATCGGCCATTCAGCAATTACCGCAACTCAAACGCATCACATCCAAATCTGTGCCTGGCCGCTCGGAAATTACCGTCGAGATTCAGGACACCTACGATGGCAATGAGATACCCCAGGTCTGGGATGAACTGCGACGCAAAGTGGGCGATTTCCAGCGCAACCTGCCCGATGGCGCCGGTCCGTCGATCGTCAACGATGATTTCGCCGACGTATTTGGTATTTTTTATGCGGTCACTGCACCGGCATTTGATGACAGTGAAATTCGTGATATCGCCTCCTTCCTGCGTCGCGAACTGCTCACGGTGTCCGGCGTGGCTAAAGTGGAAACCCGAGGGTTGCCGGAAGAGGCCATCTATGTCGAACTGCCCAACGACCGACTGATTGCCACCGGCCTGCCTCTGGCGCAGATCATCAACAGCATTCAGGCGGAAAACACCGTGCAGAGCGCCGGTGCGGCGCGCGTCGATGATCTCAATGTGCGTATCAGCTCCCAGCCCGGGCTGGACAGTGTCAGCAATATCGAATCTTTGCGAATTGGCAGACCCGGCAGCACCGATCAGATTGCCTTGATTGATGTCGCAACGGTGTCCCGGCAAAGTGAGGAAATTCCTGATCACCTGATCCGTCACAATGGTCAGCGCGCCTTTACCCTTGCCATTGCGGGGGTTGCCACCGAAAACATTGTTGAAGTAGGGCAGGCCGTTGATGCCGCGCTGGAGACACTGGCGCCGCGAATTCCGCTGGGTATTGAGCTCGACCCCATCTATGCACAGCACGTGGTGGTGGACGAAGCCATCGGGGATTTTATTATCAACCTGGCCATGTCGGTGGCCATTGTTGTGGGCGTGCTCTGCATCTTCATGGGCTGGCGGGTCGGCCTGGTGGTAGGGCTCACGCTATTGCTCACTGTCATGGGCACGGTGTTCATGATGCGCGTGTTCACGATCGAGATGGAACGTATCTCGCTGGGGGCACTGATCATTGCCATGGGCATGCTGGTGGACAACGCCATTGTCATCGCCGAGGGCATGCTGATCAACATGCAGCGTGGCATGCAGGCTCACAAGGCGGCCAGTGATGCTGCGGCGCGCACCCAGTGGCCCTTATTGGGGGCGACTCTGATCGGCATCATGGCATTCTCCGGTATCGGCCTGTCGCCAGACACCTCTGGCGAATTCCTGTTTTCCCTGTTTGCGGTCATCGGCATATCATTGCTACTGAGCTGGATACTGGCCATCACCGTGACGCCGCTGTTCGGCGCCTATCTATTAAAAGTCAGGCAGGCCTCCGCTGATGCCGACCCTTATCGCGGTGTGTTTTACACCCTCTATCGCAGCGCATTGCGAGCCAGTCTGGCATGGCGACGGCTGACCATTGCTTTACTGATTCTGATCACTGCCAGCAGCTTCTGGGCCTTTGGTTTTGTCAAACAGGCGTTTTTCCCGGACTCCAATACGCCCATCTTTTTTGTCGATTACCGTCTGCCGCAAGGCAGCGACATCCGGGCCACCGCTCGCGATCTGGCGCAGATTGATGAACTGGTGATGGCCAAACCCGGTGTCGAAGCTGTTTCCACGTTTATAGGGCAGGGTGGCAGTCGCTTCATGCTGACCTACGAACCACAGCAGCCCAATTCCGCTTACGGTCAGCTTATCGTCCGCACAGAGAACCGTTTTCTGATTGATGAACTGGCGCAGCAGCTTCGTGCCGAGCTGGGTGCCGCCTATCCGGCAGCGGAAATACAGACCCGGCGCCTGGTGTTTGGCCCCGGCGCGGGCGCCAAGATCGAAGCCCGCTTCAGTGGCGCAGATCCGGAAGTCCTGCGTGCCCTGGGCAGCGAGGCCATGGCCATCTTCAATGATGAGCCGGGGCTGATTGATATCCGGCAAAACTGGCGCCAACGCGAACTGGTGATCGCGCCCCAGTTCAATGAGGAACGGGCCAGAGTCGCCGGCATTGCGCGCTCCGATGTCGCGCAGACACTGGAGTTTGCTACCACTGGCGTACGCGCCGGCACCTACCGTGAAGCCGATGAACGCATTCCCATCATTATTCGCCCGCCAGCGGCAGAGCGATTACAGGTGGAGCGATTGCAGGAACGGCTGGTGTGGAGTTCGGGTGAGCAACGTTATGTACCCATCACTCAGGTCCTGGACGGTTTTGATACACGGGCTGAAGAAACCCTGATCATACGTCGAAATCGCACCCGTACGTTGTCGGTGCAGGCAGAACCAGCGCCGGAGCTGACGGCGGATGAAGCGTTGCGCCGAGTGCGCAGCGATATCGAGGCCATGCGTTTACCTCCCGGTTACCAGCTAAGCTGGGGAGGGGAGCTGGAAGCCTCCGGCGAAGCTCAGGCCTCGCTCGGTGCCCAGCTACCGCTCAGCTTCCTGGTGATGTTGGTGATCTCGGTGCTGATCTTTGGCAAGGTCCGGCAACCACTGATCATCTGGCTGGTGGTGCCCATGTCCTTGTGCGGCGTTGCTGTAGGGTTGCTGGCCAGTGGCCTGCCGTTCAGTTTCACGGCCTTGCTCGGTTTCCTCAGCCTGTCTGGCATGTTGATGAAAAATGCCATTGTACTGGTGGATGAGATAGACCTGCAGATCGACGAAGGCAAGGTGCCGCATACCGCCATTCTGGATGCCAGTGTCAGTCGTCTGCGTCCTGTTTTTCTGGCTGCAGCGACCACCATCCTCGGCATGATTCCACTGCTGGCGGATGCTTTTTTTGCCAGCATGTCAGTCACTATTATGGCCGGTCTCGCCTTTGCGTCGGTGTTAACACTCATTGCGGTGCCGGTGCTTTATGCGGTATTTTTCCGCATCCGGCCGCAAGTTTCAGGCGTATCACAACCCGGGACCGGCTCTGCAACAGCCTGAGCCTGTATTTGAAAGACTATTAAAAACAGAGAGCAAAACAATGATTAAAAAGAGCTTATTCTTTGCTGCATCAATGTTAGTGAGCACTTCGTTAATAGGGACTTCAGTTATGGCTGCTGATCTGACACCCGCCAATGCGACATTGGCCGAGATTACCAATTTCCGCGAATACAGCGATACCTTTGCCAGCGCTGGCCAACCATCAGCGGAACAGTTTTCCGCCGTTCGTGATGCCGGTTATGAGCGTGTCATCTATATCGCATTTACCAATAATCAGAATGCCGTCGCCAATGCTGACCAGGTGGTCAAGGGCCTGGGCATGGATTACCTCCATATCCCGGTGGACTGGAACAATCCCACTAAACGTGATTTTTATGCGTTTGCAGATGCCATGCAGCGCGCTCCGGATATGAAAACACTGCTGCATTGTCAGGTAAACGCGCGCGCCACAGCCTTCAGTTTCCTGTACCGGGTGATCTACGAAGATGTGCCGGTTGCCGAGGCCAAGGCCGACATGAACACGGTCTGGCAACCGAATGAAACCTGGCGCGACCTGATCGTTGCTGTGCTGGAAGAAAACGGCAAGTCGGCCGAGTGTGAAGGTTGCGACTGGACGCCATCTAACGCTGGTAATTGATCCAGCACGTATTGAGCGCTCATTGAGCGCTCAGACAGTAAAAGCATGGAGTGGTACAGAAGGCCAAGGAAAAGGGTTATTGCACGGATCTGTTTTTCCACTAATTCCGGTAATCTTTATTACCGGAATTAGTGTCTGTAGGTAGAAGTATCCGTTTTCAGCCCGTGGCGCGCTCAGTGTCCTCTGTCCTGGTCGCATCCAATTCCCCGTTCTCAGATTCGAACTCGCCATCAAAACAGACCCAGTTGCGTCCCATCGACTTGGCTTTGTATAGCGCCTGATCGGCGCGGTTGATCATATTGTTGGTACTTTCCTCAGCGCGCAGTTGTGCGACGCCAATGGAAACCGTGAGTGTGCTCTCAGCGTTTTTATGTTCGCCTTCGTAATCAGCCACGCGCTGACGAATACCTTCTGCCAGATACGACGCCTGACTCAATGTCGTGTTCTCAGCCACCACAATAAACTCTTCGCCGCCATAACGGTAAAGTGAATCTGTGGGACGCAGCCGTGTCTGCACCAGATCGGCAACCCGGCACAGAACCTTGTCGCCCTCAAAGTGGCCCAGCGTATCGTTGATAACCTTGAAATGATCCAGATCGATCATGATCACCGTGGCCGGCGTGGCATAACGATCAAAATGGTTTTTGACGCGCAGCAAGGTTTCGTCCATTGCCGTGCGATTTCCAACCCGGGTCAACGGATCAATGGTCAGCATCCGATCCAGTTCATCATTTTTCTTTTCCAGTTGAGCAGAAAATGTGTACAGGAAAATATTGATCATGGCGAACGCGGCACAGTAGCGCACGATGTAGGTCGGATCATCAAATGCCAGGGTTACCGCAAGCAGACAGGCCAGCGTATTGACCAGCAACGCGGGGCGCCGATCGAGAATATAGAAGTTGGCAACCCCACTGGCGTATAACCAGTAGCTTGCCATCATGCCGACTTCCATCACAAAAAATATGTTCGCACTGATCTGTACAACGCCAATGGTCCAGGCCGCGAACGCGTTAAAACCGCGCCTGAGCAGTGAAATCAATGCAAAAACCTGCAGCACGACAACAGGAAGCAGGATTGCTGAGATCGTCAAACTTCCCCAGAACAGATGATAGAGCGCGAATGGCAGCCCGAAACTGATGCCACAGGCAGCTACAGCAATCATTACCCGGATATAGAACTCACGATCCCGTGACTGGGCAGTAAAAATATTATTCTGCCTCATCGACTTTACTGGTTTTTCTGACATAGATAGTCATCTTGTTATTGTAAAATTATCACCGGTCGAATGACGTTAATCTGTACTATCCTCAACCGGTGTCCGCATGGTGACGAACTCTTCTGCTGCTGTCGGGTGGATGCCAATGGTCGAATCAAACTGCGACTTGGTTGCACCTGCCTGCAATGCCACTGCCATGCCCTGCATGATTTCAGCCGCATCGGTGCCTGCCATGTGCATACCCACAACACGGTCGCTTTCCCGATCCACCAGCATTTTCATCAAACTGAACGAATCACGACCAGTCAATGTATGTTTTAACGGCCGAAACCGGCTACGGTACACATCAATGTTCTTATGACAGCTACGCGCTTCCGCTTCCGTCATACCCACCGTTGCAATTTGCGGTTCGCTGAACACGGCAGCGGGAATCAGGTCATACGATACCTGCTGCTTCGGACCACCAAACAGTCGCCTTGCCAGCGCCTGCCCCTCAGCCAGTGCAACCGGTGTCAGTGTTACCCGATCAATTACATCACCGACGGCGTACACACCTGGCATTGCTGTCTCAAAGTTCTTGTCAACAATGATGGCACCAACATCAGACAGCTTGATGCCAAAATCGGTCAGTCCCAGTTTCGCGGTTGCGGGCACGCGTCCGGTCGCATACAAGACCGCATCGAAGGCTGCTCGTGTACCATCGGAAAAAACGACCTCTTTTTTGTCACCTGAGCGTTCGATACGTTGAATGTCCGAATTCAGTTTCAGGTTTACATATGATTTTATCGAGTCGGTAAAAAATGACCGAATGTCCTCGTCAAAGCCATTTAGCAGCAAATCGCCTCGATATGCCAGTGTCACCTGCGAACCCAGGCCTGAAAACACACCCGCCAGCTCCGTCGCAATGTACCCACCGCCGACAATCAGTACGTCCGTTGGTTGAGCGCTCAGCTCAAAAAAGTCGTCGGAATCCAGAGCGTTTTCAATCCCTGGCACGGGCGGCATAAAGGACTGCCCACCTACCGCAAACAAAATGTGCTCTGCGGTGATTTCCCGGTCACCAATTGCGACGCGATTGGGACCTGCCAGTCGAGCATGCCCCTCATGAATATCGACATCAGCCGAATTCAGCAGGTTTTTATAAATACCATTCAGTCGATTGATTTCTTTGTCTTTATTTGTTTTTAGAAGCGACCAGTCGAACGTGGGCTCAGAGGCAACATGCCAGCCGTAGGCGGCGCTGTCGGCAATGTCATGGCGAGTGTGGGCGGCATAGGTGTACAGCTTTTTCGGTATGCACCCTACATTGACGCAGGTGCCACCAAAAAAGCGTTCCTCCGCGATGCCAGTGCGCGCCCCAAGTGCCGCGGCCGTTCTTGCAGCTCGCACGCCACCGGAGCCTGCACCAATAACAAAAAAATCATATTCAAAAGTCGACATATAAATCTGCTGTTCCTTGTTTACCCTGCAACGTTCGCTCTGCAAAAAACCAATGGCTGAGGGGCGGGTCATGACCGCAAGTGAATGCTTTATGATAGGATAGAAGTCACATTCAATGCACTGAAAACCTACGTAAATCAGAGGCGCCAATCATGCTGAACCGCTCATATCTTACCTGCCTGCTCGCATTGGCACTGGTGTTTTCATCCTTATCCCAGGCAAACACAGTAGCAGGCACCAACGGTGTGGTCACGTCACGCTCACAGATTGCATCCGATGTCGGGGTGGAAATTCTTCAGCAAGGTGGCAACGCCGTTGATGCCGCCGTGGCGGTGGGGTTTGCACTGGCAGTGACCCACCCTTCTGCAGGCAATATTGGTGGTGGCGGTTTCATGGTCATCAAGCTTGAAGATGGCACCGTTGTTACCCAGGACCACCGGGAAAAAGCGCCAGGCACCGCGTTTCCGGACATGTTTCTGGATACCGCCGGCAATGTTGACCGTCGCAAGTCGCTGTACAGCGCCCAGGCTGCCGGCGTTCCTGGCAGTGTTGCCGGCATGCTCGATGCACTTGAACGCTACGGCTCGCTGAGTCGCGAAGCTGTCATGGCCCCCGCCATCCGATTGGCCGAACAGGGTTTCCCTCTGACCGAAGACATGGCCAGTGATTTTGCCCGCGTCTCTGACAGCATGAGCGCATACCCGGCATCCACAGCCATCTTCACCAACAATGGTCAGGCATGGCGAGCCGGCGAGCTGTGGGTACAGAGCGATCTGGCTGAATCTCTCAAACGCATTTCCGATCAGGGTCGTGACGGATTCTACCGAGGCACTACAGCAGATCTGCTGGTCGCCGAAATGCAGCGCCTGGGCGGCATGATTTCTCATGACGATCTGCAGTCCTATAACGTGGAATGGCGCCAACCCATCAGTGGCAGCTACCGCGGTTATGACATCTGGTCCATGCCCCCGCCCTCCTCTGGCGGTGCTCTGGTAGTGCAGATGCTCAATATGCTGGAACCTCATGATCTGGGCAGCCTTGGCTGGGGCACCGCCGACACTATTCACTTGATGGTGGAAGCACAACGCCGAGCCTATGCCGATCGCGCTGAACACATGGGTGATCCGGATTTTTATCCGGTGCCATTGGCAATGCTGACAGACAAAGCGTACGCACGTGAGCGTTTCAGCGACATGAATCCGGAACAGGCGTCGCGTAGCGAAGATGTTGGTGCCGGCAACTGGCCTGCAGAGAGCACCGAAACCACCCACTATTCCGTGATGGACAAAAACGGTATCGCCGTGTCTGTGACGACTACGCTGAACCTGGGTTACGGCAATCGCATTGTGGTGCCCGGTGCCGGCTTCCTGCTCAATAATGAAATGGACGATTTCTCCGCCAAACCCGGTGCACCCAATGCCTATGGTCTGCTGGGCGATGAGGCCAATAAAATTGAGCCGGGCAAACGCATGCTCAGCTCCATGACACCGACCATCGTTACTCGTGATGGGGAAACCGTGCTGGTTACCGGCTCACCGGGTGGCTCGACCATTATAAACACCGTATTTCAGGTCATTCTGAACACACTGGATCACGGCATGGGCATCGAGGAGGCCGTCGCCAGTCCTCGTATTCATCATCAGTGGCAGCCTGATATTGTGCGCTATGAACCCAACGCCTTTGTCGACGGTGCGCAGGAAAAACTGGAAAGCATGGGTCACACCGAATTGCGCCCCGGTGGTTACGGCATCGGCGACGCCAACTCGATACTGGTCAGAGACGGGGTCATGAACGCTGCGTCCGACCCCCGTAATGACGGGGGCGCAACCGCTTATTAACACCGCACCCCGACAACCGTTTGATGTCTGTATTGTTGGCGCGGGCGTTGTCGGCCTGGCGCTGGCCCGGGCATTGTCGCTGCGCTGGCCCAAAGCATCCATACTGGTGCTTGAACAGAACAGCGACATTGGCCAGGAAATCAGTAGCCGAAACAGCGAGGTCATTCACGCGGGTCTGTATTATCCACCCGGCAGCCTGAAAGCACGGCTGTGTATCCGCGGCAGCGCCCTGCTCTACGAATATTGCGCCAAGCATGACGTACCGCATCAACGTCTGGGCAAGTTGATTGTCGCGCAGGCAGGAGAAGAATCGGCACTTGAATTATTACGGTCCTCCGCGCAAACCTGCGGTGTTGACTCGCTCAGGTGGCAATCACAACAGGCGTTCGCCAGGCTGGAACCACAGCTGCACGCAAGCGCCGCTCTGTGGTCGCCGGATACCGGCATCGTCGACAGTCATGCCCTGATGCAGCGCCTGCAGCAGGAGGCAGAGAGTCAGGGCACGTTGATCGCAACACACAGTCGCTTTCTACGTGCTGCCTGTCAGGGGCCGGGGATCTTTGATATCGATGTTGATACGGATGCTGGTGTTGGCAGCCATGCCAGCCATAACTACCCGGACGGGAACGCAGCGGAAGCACAGGATCCTTTCAAGATACGCAGCCGCATACTGATCAACTGCGCAGGCCTGTCTGCCACCCGGGTGGCGGCCTCAATAGCCGGCATGGACCAGACTCTGAACCCCGAGCTGAATCTGGTAAAAGGCCATTATTTTGCGTTGTCCGGACGCTCACCATTCCGGCATTTGATCTATCCGGTGCCTGATCCCCAGCAACGTGGTCTTGGCATTCATGCAACGCTGGACATGGCAGGCCAGTGTCGCTTTGGCCCGGACATTGAGGCGATCAGCAGCGTTGACTATGTCGTCGACGAATCTCGCCGTGAAGCGTTCGCCCTGGCCATCAAACGGTATTTCCCGGCACTGGATGCCACACGATTGAACCCGTCATACGCTGGTATCAGGCCGCGCCTGGGTCCGGGTTATGCTGACTTCATGATTCAGGATGAATACGTGCATGGCTGCCCGGGACTGATTCAGCTGTTTGGCATTGAGTCACCAGGCCTGACTGCGAGTCTCGCGCTGGCAGAACTGGTGACCCTGAAACTGCAGGATCAGGCGCCGTTATAATCGCCTGTCACTGATACTGCGACTGCTGGTCGCTGATATGTGCGTAAACTTCTGTGCTGCCATCCGCTTTCAATAACAACACATCGTAGGCATCCATTCGGTCTCCGACTTCCATGCCCGGACTGCCCATGGGCATGCCCGGTACCGCCAGACCAATCGAACCGGCCGGTTTGTCAGCCAGATACTGGTGTATCAGGTACGCCGGAATGTGTCCTTCAAAAACGCTGCCATCTTCAGCCACTGTGGTGTGGCATGACTGATAACGCGGCGTCACACCACGCTCAAGTTTTGCCAGCGCCAACGCGTTATTGTCCAGATCGTGTGCCATCACCTGAAAGCCACGTTCCTCGGCATGTTCTATCCACAGGCTGCAGCAACCACAGGTCGGACTTTTATAAACATCCAGCACGGTAGCGTCAACTGCGGCCGCCGCAACGTCCTGGCCATTCTGCGGAGAACAGGCCAGCACAGACAGACACAACGCAGTCAGTGCGTACAATCTCAGTCTGACAAAGGTGCGGCCAAAGGTGCGCGCAAACTGACTAAAAATTGAGCGATTGTAAGCAGGGTTCTGTCTGAGCTTGAGGATGGACTGCATGGGATTACCTCCGAGGTTGACTGACCCGATCATAACAGAGCTTTCAGCAGCGATTCTATAAACGGTTTCAGATCCGGCTCGGCGTTATCAAAATGCAACCCTACTCCTTGCACTCTTGCGTTAACCCCTCCCCTGCCCAGTTGATCATTTGTTATCTGGCCGGCCCCCCATGGCGCGGGCGACAACCATGCAACCGTGGTGTTGAGTGCGCAGATGGTGTGCTTATCGGGTGCATCTGGCAGGGCCGGTAGCGTCAGCACCAGAAACAGTCGCTGTCGCAAGCTGAAACGACGTGCACTGGGCACAAACAGACCGCCCCGCAGGAAAAAGGGCATGTAACAGCGCTGCAGAACCAGGGGGTCGGTGATACTGACAGACATCAGCAACGGGTGTTGGTGATGGGCTTCGGCGTCAGCCTGCGCTGCCGGTGAACTGTAATTCTCGGCCTTGCTGGACGACATCCTTGTCTCCTGAGATGGTCTGCCAGGTACTGAAGACATACTCCAACGCCATCAACGTATTCGGGTTGGCGCCACTGCTTAGCTGCCTGCTAATCACAACAAGTTCACGCCCAAGCTGCAAAAACCTTTTCGCGCGTCGGGACTTCTGTGACTGCAATGCCTCACGGACTTGCTGCAATGTCAGCGCCTGCATCAGTTCTATAGCATATGCCGGTGGCTGTGTGTTGCAGTATTTCGCCAGTTGTAATGGCGTCATCAAACCATCAGCCAATTCGGCAAGCTGCTCCTGCACGATGCCACGCCATGCCGGAATCCCAGCCTCCAGCAGTGACAACGCTCGCAGGGGCGCCCCGGACGCCAGCGTCAGCGCCGCCGCCAGTTCATCCTGCGCTGCCGCCGACTGTTGAGACAACCAGGCCAGCCCCTGTTCTGATGTTGCCGGTGACAACGGCAAAGGCTGACAGCGACTGCGGATGGTCGGCAGCATTTGTGCGCCAGGCTCACATATCAACAAAAACAGCGTCCTGCCAGGCGGCTCTTCCAGGTTCTTCAGCAAGGCATTGGCAGCAGCGGTACCCAGCGCCTCTGCCGGCTGAATGATGATGACCTTGATCGCACCAGTCTGGTTACTGGTCTGATTAACCAGATTGGAAATGGTTCGTATCTGATCGATTTTGATGCTTTTTTTGCCTTCTTCCGGCGTAATATCCAGCACATCCGGATGATGACCGGTATCAAACAGAAGACACTGACGGCAATGACCACAGGCGGTGCTGTTGGCTTCATCTGAGGCCAACTCAGTGCATAGCAGCGTGGCAGCCAGCGCACGGGCAAACAGGTAACGCCCACTGCCGGGCAGACCACTGATCAAATAGGCGTGCGCCAGTCGCTGATTGCGCTGCTGGTTCATGACCTGCGTCCAGGCGTCGGTGTGCCAGGGCAGAACTGCATCAATCGCCATGCGTCAGATCCCCTGTTGGCGAAGCAGCGGCCGCATGACGTTGGCAGAATTGTTCAAGACCGGTCTTGATCTGCTGCTGAACATTGACCAGTTCTTTGCCGGCATCCACAATCAGGTAACGCTCAGGCGAGATCAGAGCACGATCAAGGTAGGCCTGCCTGACCCGGCTGAAGAATCCGATTGCTTCCTGCTCAAATCGGTCCGGTGCACCACGTTGATAGGCACGCGCCAGTCCCTGCGCCGGTTCGATGTCAAGAATCAGGGTAAGATCGGGCCGCAGCTCACCCTGCACCAGGGTTTCCAGCGCCGCTATTATCGTCGAATCCAGGCCACGACCTCCGCCCTGATAGGCATAGGTGGCGTCGGTAAAACGGTCACAGACAACCCATTCGCCGCGTGCAAGTGCCGGCTGAATCAGTTGATGCAGGTGTTGTGCGCGAGCCGAAAACACCAGTAGCAACTCGGTCAGTTCCGACATGGACTCATCACGCGGCGTCAGCAGCAACTGTCGAATTTCCTCGGCAAGCGCCGTGCCACCGGGCTCCCGACTCTGCACATAGGGGATACCCTGCTTCTCAAGACATTCGCATATCCATTTGATATTGGTAGTTTTACCAACACCTTCAATGCCTTCAACCGTTAACAGACAACCCGACACATTAATCCTCTATCTACAATTTAACTGCACCTGACTGACTACCTGACTTGGCACCCGACATGACATCTGACAGGATGCTGAGCCTCAATTATTTTCGTTTTCAGCGCCGCCGCGCAGATAGCGCTGCACGGCCGAATTATGCTGCTCCAGTGTATCGGAGAACTGATGGCTGCCATCGCCGCGTGACACAAAATACAACGCGGTGCCCTTTTTCGGCTGCATGCTCGCATGAATGGAGTCTCGCCCTGCCAATGCAATCGGCGTCGGCGGCAGACCATTGATGCGATAGGTATTGTACGCGGTGGTGGTGTTGAGATCACTACGATAGATCACACCATCATAGCTGCTACCCATGCCATAGATCACGGTGGGATCCGACTGCAGTCTCATGCCTGACTGTAGCCGTCTGACAAAAACACCGGCTATGTCACGCTTTTCTGCCTTGTAACCAGACTCCCGCTCGATAATTGACGCCATAATCAATGCCTGCCACGGAGATTCATAGGGCAGGCCGTCCGCACGCTGCTGCCATTCCTCTGTCAGGACCTGCTGCAGGCGCTGGTTGGCGCGTTGCAGAATGGCGACATCGCTTGTGCCTTTGGTATAAAAATAGGTATCCGGGAAAAGACTGCCCTCCAGCGCCGGCAGCGAGATCTGCAGCGCCGAATGAATATCGTCATTGGACATGCCCTGCAGTTGTGGGTTGATATTGTCGAGCCGCCACAAGTGTTCCAGCGCCTGCCGGACCGTCCAGCCTTCCACGAAGGTAACAGGATACTGCACAACGCGGCCTGACATTAACAGCGCCATCAGTGTCCGCGGCGTCTGGCCTGCCTCAAGCGCATACTCGCCACTGCGAATACGACGATCAAAGCCCTGCCACCGTGCCCATAACACCATGGCACGCGGCCACGACAGGTAACCATTGTCTGCCAGTCGGGAGGCAATCAACTGCAGTGGCATACCGGGTTCGATATCAACAACAACAGCGTCGTCTGGCAAGGACAGGGGCGAATCCAGGTACTGCCTTACTGTCAGCAACGTAGCAGCCACCACAAGCACCGCAATCAGGCACAGTGCCAGTACAATTAACAGCAATCTGCGAACGGACATTAAAACCATGGCAGTCGGGTTTCGTGGTCTGCGGAGTGGTCAGGTGCTTTGATCAATAGACGCAACATTTAATGACTCAACAATCCCTGTTGTGCGCTACGCGCCATGGTCTGGCTGGACAGATGAATGCAGGTTCCCGAGCTGAAGTCATAAACACTGTTCACCGGCCAGATACCGATGACACTGTTGCAAATAAAAACTTCGCTGGCAAGCATCAGCTCCTGGCCGGTGATTGCTCTCACCGTGACCGGTATACCCTGCCCTTCAAACCAGTCCAGAATTAAATTGCGCATGAGGCCACACACACCCGCCTGAGTTAAATCAGGTGTGCAAAGCTGGTCGTTGATAACCAGAAAAACATTACTCCTGGTGCCTTCCGTCAGGTCACCCAGGCTGTCCAGCATCAAGCCTTCCTGCAACATGGGGTCAGTGTTTGCAGCATTGTTCTGTGCTGCCGCCAGTTCGCGGCTGGCCATGACCTGATCCAGGCGATTCAGATGTTTCAACCCGGCCAGCGCAGGATTGATGGACACCGGGTGCCGGCACAGCATGCAGGAAATCCCGCGGCGGTAACATTCAGCATAGGGCGTCGGCATCAGGTGAAATTGCACCACCACACGGGACTGTGAGGTTGCTGCAGGCATGTAACCTCGACCGCCATCGCCGCGGGTAACAATGATTTTGACGATACCGTCTGTCGGCGTATCAGCCAAGGATGACACTCGGGAAAGCAGGCTATCGATATGCTGCTGGATGTCTGTCATTAGAAGCGGGATGCCCAGCTGTTCGCAGCTACGCTGCAGCCGCAGCATATGGGCGGGCAGTCGCATCAATTGATGCTGACGATAGTGCATGGTTTCAAACACACCATCGCCATAAAGCAGGCCGCGGTCACTGACCGGGACATTGTCAGCAAGCTCACCATCGACCAGCGTCAACACCGCCATCAGGGCCGGCGTGCAAAAATCAGAGAGCCGTTAGTTCCCCCGAATCCGAAGGAGTTGTTGAGCACAGCATTGAGTTTAGCGTCCCGACTGCTACCCGGCACATAATCAAGATCACAGGCTGCATCTGCCTCGTCCAGGTTGATGGTGGGTGTGATGACCTGCTCATCAAGGGATAGCACACAGATGATTGACTCCACTGCGCCTGCAGCTCCCAACAAGTGGCCGATCATGGATTTGCTGGAACTGACCGGCAGCTTGTAGGCGTAATCGCCAAAAACGGTTTTCACCGCCTGGGTCTCCGCGATATCGCCGGCGGTAGTCGAGGTTCCATGGGCATTCACATAGTCGATATCACCCGCATTAAGCCCGGCACTGTTCAGGGCATTCTGCATGCAGGCGGCCGCACCTCGGCCATTTTCTGATGGCGACGTCATGTGAAACGCATCGGCGCTCATGCCAAAGCCGGAAATCTCGGCATAAATTTTGGCACCACGCTGACGGGCATGCTCATATTCTTCCAGAATCATGATGCCAGCCCCGTCGCTCAGTACAAATCCGTCGCGATCCTTGTCCCAGGGCCGGCTGGCGGCCTGCGGGTCATCATTGCGCGTGGATAGTGCGCGGGCAGCGCAGAAGCCACCCAGGCCGACTGGCGATGTCGCCATTTCAGCGCCACCGGCAATCATCAGGTCAGCCTGCCCGGACGCAATCATCTGCGCGGCCAACCCGATATTGTGGGTGCCCGTGGTACAGGCGGTGGTGACCGCGATATTGGGGCCCTGCAGGTTATAACGAATGGACAGTGTGCCGCCCAGCATATTGATGATTGAGCCCGGCACAAAAAACGGGGAGATCTTGCGAGGGCCGGCACCGCGAATCAACTCGGCGTTGTTTTCAATCGCGGTGATACCGCCGATACCGGAACCAATGGCGGCGCCAAATCGGGTCGGGTCAAAACCGCCCTCTTCCAGTCCGGCATCGGACATGGCCTGCACACCGGCCGCCACGCCATACAGGATAAACACGTCCATGCGTTTGGCATCTTTTGCCGACATGTACGGTTCGTTGTCAAAATTTTTGATGGAGCCACCAAAGCGGGTGCTGAACGCTGACGTATCAAAATGCTCTAATACATTGATACCGCTCTGACCGTCTTTCAGTGCTTGCCAGGTAGACGCAACATCGTTTCCCAATGGGGTCACCATGCCCAGGCCTGTCACCACTACTCTTCTGCCATTAAACACGCTTTATCTCCACGTATCTGACCGTGTTAATCCGGTCGCAGATATTTTACGGCATTTGCCGGACCAAACATCCAATCATCCCAACATCCAGATAAACAAAAGCTACTCTAAGTCGGAACCCAGAGTAGCTTTTGTTTGTATCTATCCGATAAGCGGAATGCTGTTACAGGTGCGAATTGATATAATCAATGGCCAGCTGAACAGTGGTGATCTTTTCGGCTTCTTCGTCCGGAATCTCAGTTTCAAACTCTTCTTCGAGAGCCATAACCAATTCCACGGTATCCAAAGAATCAGCGCCGAGATCTTCTACGAATGAAGAGGAAGCCTTTACGTCTTCTTCCTTAACGCCAAGCTGCTCGCAGACAATTTTTTTCACGCGTTCTTCAATGCTGCTCATAACTCTTATTAGCTCCTAGTACCAAGGTTTGTCATGCATTCCGATTAAATTGGTTAAAAATTGACCAACTGAAATAATCTAAAACGCAAGTTTACATGTATTTTATAGTGCTTGTAATCTTAAACTGTAAAATAATTCACTTGATCAGATTAATTTAATTAATTATCAATGATTTATTATTATAAATTAAACTATCACATAATCAATAAACGCGCCCCCTTCATGCCTTTTACGCCATGTACATGCCGCCATTTACCTGAATGGTTTCACCGGTAATATAGGCGCCGGCATCTGATGCCAGAAAGCTGGCCACCGATGCAATTTCTTCCGGCTTGCCGAAGCGCGCCAATGGAATTTGTACCAACAGTGTCTCGATCTGTTTTTCTGTCAATGCCCGGGTCATGTCGGTATCAATAAAACCCGGTGCAATCGAATTGACGGTAATGCCCCGTGACCCAATCTCCCGGGCCAATGAACGCGAAAACCCTTCGACTGCCGCTTTTGATGCGGCGTAATTGGTCTGCCCCGGATTGCCACTGGAGGCGACCACAGAGCTGATATTGATGATGCGACCCCAGCGCGCCTTGGTCATGGATTTAAGCGCCACCCGGCACACGCGGTACAGCGAATTGAGGTTGGTATTGATGACGCTACCCCATTCATCCTCTTTCATTCGCATCAGCAGGTTGTCACGGGTGATGCCGGCATTGTTAACCAGGATCAGGGGTGCGCCTCCGAGATCGGCTGCAATTGTTGCCATCACGGTCTCAACGGCCTCGGTTGAAGACACGTCAAGACGGAACCCAGCCCCTTTGACACCCTGACTGGCAAAAAATTCCGTAATCGCCTGAGCGCCTTCGTCTGTTGTAGCAGTCCCGGCAACGATGGCGCCCTGACTACCAAGCTCGGCGGCAATTGCCCGCCCGATTCCACGACTGGCACCCGTGACCAGGGCTACTTTTCCTGACATGCTCATTTATTACGTCACTCCATTGTTAAACGTTTTCACTAGCGGCTCAGTCCATCAACGGCCTCAGTCAATGCATCCGGTGTATCAGTATTAAAACAACTGATTTCCGGCTGAATCCGTTTGATCAACCCGCCCAGTACTTTCCCAGGGCCGCATTCTACTACTTTGCCAATGCCAAAGTCGCGCATACAGTAAATGGTATCAACCCATTGTACCGGCATGTACAACTGTTTAAGCAGATTATCGCGTATTTCACTCAGCTCTTTGCTGGCCCGGCCATTGATATTCTGCACCACTGGCAGTTCGGGCTTTTTAAAATCAATCGCCGCCAGATCAGCAGCCAGTGCCTCTGCCGCAGACTTCATCAAGGCACAATGCGACGGCACACTGACGTTCAGCGGCAGCGCGCGTTTGGCGCCGGCTTCCTTGCAGGCGGCCATGACGCGCTCAACCGCGTCCCTGTCACCCGCAATCACGGTCTGTCCCGGAGAATTGAAGTTGGCAGGCGCGACCACGCCGTCACCGGCAGCACTGCGACACAGCGCATCGATACGGCTGTCGTCCATGCCAATGATGGCAGCCATGCCGCCGGTACCGGCGGGCACCGCACTTTGCATGTATTGGCCACGCTTGTGTACCAGCGCGATGGCATCCTCAAAACTCAGCACACCCGCACAGACCAGCGCGGAGTATTCACCCAGGCTATGACCGGCAAGCATATCCGGCAACGGCGCCTGCTTGGCCATCCACGCCCGCCAGATCGCAACGGATGCCGCCAGCAGGACCGGCTGCGTGAAATGGGTCTGATCCAGCAAACCATCAGGGTTGTCCTGTGCAATCTGCCACAAATCCTTACCCAGCACCTCTGAAGCCAGTGCAAACGTGTCGACTACAACAGGATGGACCTCTGCCAGCTCACTGAGCATGCCTGCTTTCTGTGAACCCTGTCCCGGAAAAACAAATCCAAATTTTTGCATGTTGTGCACTCGTTCTCTATTCGCTAGCGTGATTCATTTTACCGGCAATCAGTGCCGGCACATCGTCTTCTACCTGTTTTATTGCATGTCTGATCGCATGCTCAAAGCCATCCTGCGAGGCATGACCATGACTCTTCACGATAATGCCGCTCAGACCCACCAGGGTGGCGCCATTATACCGTGCCGGATTCAGCTCTTTCTGAATGCCCAGCAACAGGGGCCGGGCAAACAGGCTGAGCAACCGGAAGTACCAGCCAGCCCTGATGGTTTTGGTTAACAGACCCTGTATGACCTTGACCGCACCGGCACTGGTCTTGATGGTGATATTGCCGGTAAAGCCATCACAGACAATGACGTCGGCAACCCCGTCATAAAGCTGATTACCCTCGATGAATCCAATATAGTTCAGCTCCGGGCTATCCGCCAGCAGGCTTGCCGCCTGCTGTATTTCCGGCGTGCCTTTATTGGCCTCAGCACCTATATTCAGCAATGCCACACGCGCATGCGGACGCTCAGAGAGACTGGACGCCAGCACTGACCCCATCAGGGCAAACTGGTAAAGTTCAGCCGCATTGTTACTGACGTTGGCGCCGACATCGAGCAAATAGCTGTAGCCGCCAGAGCGGGTCGCAGGCAGGGTCGCCATGATCGCGGGTTTATCAATGCCCGGGATGGCATCAAGCAGGTGTCGTCCGGCCATCAACAGGGCGCCCGTATTACCGGCACTGACGCAGGCATCAGCGAGGCCCTGGCGGACACGATCGACAGCGATAAACATGGAGGAGTCGCGGCTGCCGCGCAGGACTTTATCCGGACGCGCGTGCGCACTGATAGCGACGCTGGTATGAACGATATCGACGCGGGTAGCGTCATTGGGGGAGAGCGAAGTCAACAAGGGGGTAATCTGTTGTTCGTCACCCACCAGCGTTATCTGCAGAAGCGGGTGTTTTTTCAGTGCAGCCAGCGCAGCCGGCACTGTCACCGGGGGGCCAGAATCCCCCCCCATGACATCGATTGCGATGCGCCTGACTTCAGTCAAACTTATTCGTCACCGAGGTTCAGTACTTTCTTGCCTTTGTAGAAACCATCGGCAGTCATGTGGTGACGACGGTGAATTTCGCCAGTGGTCTTATCCACGGACAGGGTTGGGCCTGTCAGTGCATCGTGACTGCGACGCTGATCGCGACGTGCGCGGGATTTCTTGTTTTGTTGAACGGCCATGATGAATACTCCTGATGTCTTAAACTGCTATCTAAAACCTGCTGTTACGTGAAAATCTGACGCCCTAGTGGGTGTCAGGCTTGTTTTTTAGCGTTGCCAGCACCGAGAACGGATTTTTCTCCTGCTTCTTCTCGATTTGCTCACTGTGTTCAATGCCAACACCTTTTTCCAGCACATCGTGCACGATTGCGGCGTTGCATTCGCTGTGCGTGCTGACGATCGGCATGCACAGTATCAATTGTTCTTCTATGATATCGGCCGGGATCAACGTCTCTGCATCGCTGAGCCAGGGGTCCAGCGACGCCGGCAAATTCTTCGCCATCGCCTCCGTGCTGACAACGGCCAGCTCAAATTGCTCGCCAAGACTGATCTGTACGGGCTCCAGGCAGCGCTGACACTGCACATTGACCGTAGCCCACAGCTCGCCATCGATGCGTCGACGACGATCCTGATCGAAGCGGAACGTCAGCACCGCCTCTATCTTCCCTTCGTTATCTGTCAGCATCGCCGACAGGTTCTTCAGGGACGCCAGGGGCAAATAACCGGCAATCCTCTGCTCATGTCGAAACGCCTTGCGGGCGTCTACAAACGGTAGCATTGGGGATGCAAATTCGAGGGTCTCAACCATAGGCGCGCAATGATAGGGGCACAAACGGTTTCTGTCAAAAAATTCTGCTCATTTTCGCATATTTTACCGCCTGTTACCGGCGTTTTTCCTGATTCAGCTGATTGATGAGCGAATTCATCTCGTCACGCAGGGGTGCAAGCACTGTCATCGGCTCTCCAGATACCGGATGCCTGAAGCCCAAACGAGCCGCATGCAGGTTCAGGTGACGGACCGCACCAAAGTCATGGCGCCGGTCAAAGGTATATTTCGGGTCACCGATTATGGGATGGCCAGCATACTGGCAATGCACACGAATCTGATGGGTACGACCGGTAACCGGCATGGCTTCAATCAGACTGGCACGGGCAAATGTCTGCAACACCCGGAACCGTGTCAGGGCCGCTTTGCCATCAGCCTGCACGGTGACAATGCGCTCCCCGGCATGGGGTTGATGCTTCTGCAGTGGTGCCTTGATCTGATCAAGTGCCGTTGGCCACTGCCCATGCACCAGAGCCTGGTAGGTTTTTTCCATTACTTTCTGTTTAAGATTACTTTGCAACACCTTAAGACTTTTACCATTTTTGGCAATCAATATGCACCCAGAGGTGTCTTTATCAAGCCGATGCACAAGCTCACGATAACCACTCTCCCCGGCCATGAACCTGAGCGACTCAATCAGACCGATACGCTGCCCCGACCCCGCATGCACCGCCAACCCTGCCGGTTTATTGATGATCAGCAGATGTTCGTCTTCAAACAACACGCTGTTGTTGAGTAGTTGCACCAGGCTCGCCCCGGGAGCCACCGCCGGTGTTTCCTCGCTCAAACGCAGAGGCGCCACACGCACAATATCACCCGTGCTCAGTCGGGAGTCGGGCTTGCAGCGCTTTTTGTTGATGCGCACCTCGGCCTTGCGAATAAGGCGATACAGGTGAGATTTCGGCAGCCCTTTCAGACGACTGAGCAGGAAGTTATCCAGACGCTGCCCATCGGCATGCTCTGATACCTCGATCAGTTGCACTCCGGTCCTGACGCCTTCTGGCTGAGTTTGGGTCATACTGGCGTACCGATGGCTCGACTGCGCGCGAATTCGCGCAAAGTCGGCGATTATAACACCCGACATCCTGCTTTACCCGGCACGCGGACGACGAATGGTGTAAAATCGCGCCTGATTTTAGCTGACTCTTTATTGAAGAATTTTTCATTAGACAATTAAAGAACTAAACAGCCAGACAACCAGCCAGCCCGCCAGTCCGGACCGCCAGGCGTTTCGGAGCTCACGACGGCCGGCATGGGTCAGTTCACCAGCACAGGACAGAGTAATGCTTACCATTAAAGAAACACTGGAGGCCGGTATCACCGAGGCACTGGTCAATGTGACCGGCCTGGGCGATGCCAAAGCGCAGGTCATCTACGCAACCCGACCTGAATTTGGCGATTATCAGGCCAACGGTGTCATGTCGGTCGCCAAACAGTTGCGCACCAACCCACGCGAGCTGGCAGCCAAAGTGGTGGCGGACATCAATTGTGGCGAGCTGCTGGCCAAAGCTGAAGTTGCCGGTCCAGGGTTTATCAATCTGTTTCTCAGCACTGAGGCGCTGGCACGAAGGGCCAGTGAATGTCTGCAGGGTTCAGCTGAATTGATTCTGCCTGTCAGCAAAGCACAGACCATCGTGGTGGACTACTCCAGCCCCAACCTGGCCAAGGAGATGCACGTTGGCCATCTGCGCGGCACCATTATTGGCGATGCCATCGTCCGTATCCTGGAGGCACTGGGCCATTGTGTGATCCGGCAAAATCACGTTGGCGACTGGGGCACCCAGTTCGGCATGTTGATCGCCCATCTGGCCAGCCTCAGCGAAGACAACAAAGCTCAGTCGAACAACCTTTCTGACCTGGAAGTATTCTACCGTGAGGCCAAACAGCGTTTTGATGCCGACCCGGAATTCGCTGAACTGGCGCGCAGCTATGTGGTCCGCCTGCAACAGGGTGACCCGGAATGTCTGGCAGCCTGGCAACGCTTCATTGGCGAATCTCTGCGCCATTGTGAAGAGGTCTACGAATTACTCGGCGTCAGCCTTAAGCGCAGCGATTTGTGCGCGGAGAGTTTTTACAATGATGACCTGGCTGACATTGTCAAAACCCTGGACAGCAAAGAACTGCTGACGCGATCCGAAGGTGCCAATTGCGTGTTCCTGGAAGAATTTACCGGCAAGGATGGCAATCCGCTGCCTGTGATCGTACAAAAAAGCGATGGCGGTTACCTGTATGCCACCACGGACCTTGCTGCCGTCAGGTATCGTTGTCATAACCTTGGCGCCGATCGTGTGCTCTATGTTGTTGACGCTCGGCAAAGCCTGCATTTCAAACAGGTCTTTGCGGCCGCCAAACTGGCCGGATTTGCGCGCAGTGAGAGCCATCTGGAGCATATCGCCTATGGCACCATGATGGGTGAAGATGGTAAGCCATTCAAAACCCGCAGCGGCGATACCGTTAAACTGCGAGACTTACTGGACGAGTCCATACGCCGCGCCTTTGCACTGGTGAGTGACAAGAATGCGGACCTGCCTGAATCCGATCGTCAGCAAATAGCCGATACCGTTGGCATTGCTGCCGTCAAATATTCAGAACTGTCAAA
This sequence comes from Pseudohongiella acticola, assembly GCF_001758195.1. Taxonomy (NCBI): domain Bacteria; kingdom Pseudomonadati; phylum Pseudomonadota; class Gammaproteobacteria; order Pseudomonadales; family Pseudohongiellaceae; genus Pseudohongiella; species Pseudohongiella acticola. Next base: position 215,503 of record NZ_MASR01000001.1, on the reverse strand, counting down.
AAACCGGACCAGCGATTACATTTTTGACTGGTCGAGCATGCTGTCATTTGAAGGCAACACCGCGCCTTATCTGCTATACGCTTATGCACGTATTCAGAGTGTGCTGCGTCGCCTTGAGGAAGAGAATGTAACACCGGGCGAAAACATCATGCTGCAGGCACCAGAGGAGCGCGCACTGGCGATGAAAATTCTGCAGCTGTCTGATGTGGTTCGACAAACGGGCCAGGATGGGTTCCCGAACCAGCTGTGCCTGTACCTGTATGAACTGTCAGGCATCTTCATGAAATTCTATGAGACCTGCCCTATCCTGAAAGCCGAGGCCGACCTGCGACAATCACGCCTGGCTCTGGCAGCGCTGACCGCTCAGACCCTGAAACGCGGCCTCAACCTGCTGGGCATAGAACCGCTGAACAGGATGTGATGTTGAAGTTTCGAGACCGCCTCGCGTGACTGGGTTGGCACCTTCAGGGGACGCCGTGAACCCATCCGTGGGGGCTCTTATGCGGCTTCCCTGCCGCATAAGCCCCTTCAGGTGCCAACCAGCCCCGCGCGGCTTGTGCAAAAGTCAGGCACACATGCTCCGTTCAAGACACAGGTCCGAGCAGTACGGCAGAATCAATCTGACAGTGGATGGGTACGTGGGGCTCACACCTACAATGCGGACATTCACGATTCTCGTGATGATCACGAACATCTGAATATCAGTATGCACCAATGATGCATCACTGACAGCAACACACGACTAGTGGATCAAAGCCAGTAGCGATGCCGACTGGCACAAGCCTGTCGGGACTGGGTTGCACCTGAAGGGGCTTGTGCGGCAGGGACGCCGCACAAGAGCCTCCATGGACGGATCCACGGCGTCCCCTGAAGGTGCTACCCAGTCACGGCAGGCGCTCCACATCGGAGCCTATCTTGCAGAAAATATTCCTACCGATTCTGGATAGTCACAGACTTGAATCAATCGCAGAGCTCAAGCAGCAACTTGTTCAACTGCCGGCTGAAGCGCGCCGGATCCTCCAGCTCATTGCCATCTGCCAGACTGGCCTGATCAAATAACAACGAGATGAGGTCAGCAAACCGTTCCTCATCCTGCTCCTGTTCCAGCTTCCCTATCAACGGGTGATCCGGATTCAATTCAAAGATCGGCTTGGTTTCCGGTACCGGCTGACCGGAGGCTTCCATGATGCGACGCATCTGCGCCCCCATGTCATCATCATCCAGTGCCAGACAGGCCGGTGAATCGGTCAGACGATGGCTGACACGTGACTCCTTGATGCGCTCACCCAGAGCAGTTTTAACGCGCTCCAGCAGAGGTTTGAACGTCTCTTCCCGCTTTTCCTGCTCAGCCTTTTCGGCCTCGTCATCCAGCTTGCCCAGATCCAGTTCACCGCGGGTAACATCCTGCAGGCTCTTGCCATCGAATTCATTGAGGTGACTCATCAGCCATTCATCAATGCGATCCGTCATCAGCAGAACTTCGATACCTTTTTTGCGGAAGATTTCCAGGTGCGGACTGTTTTTGGCAGCCTTTTCAGAATCGGCAATCAGGTAATAGATTTTTTCCTGATCCGGCTTCATGCGCGCAATATAGTCTTCCAGACTCTGATCCTGGCCTTTGGATTCGGCATGGGTGCTGTTAAACATCAACAGTTTTGAGATGTTCTCACGATTAGAGAAATCCTCGCCCGGGCCCTCTTTCAGAACCTGGCCAAATTCGCGCCAGAATGTTGCGTACTTGTCTTTGTCATCCTTCTTTAGCTTGCTCAGCATGTCCAGCGCGCGCTTGGTCAATGCACTGCGCATTGAATCAACGGCCGGGTCTTTCTGCAGGATTTCACGGGAAACGTTGAGCGAAATGTCATTTGAATCAACCACGCCCTTGATGAAGCGCAAATACAGCGGCAGAAACTGCTCAGCCTGATCCATGATGAACACACGCTGGACATACAGCTTCAGACCGCGAACACCGTCGCGGTTCCACAGGTCAAATGGCGCACGGGTCGGCACATATAACAGGCTGGTGTACTCGAGTTTGCCTTCGACCTTGTTGTGGCTCCAGCCCAGTGGTTTTTCGTAATCATGAGAAATGTGTTTATAAAACTCTTCATACTCGTCCGGCTTGACATCACTGCGCGGTCGGGTCCACAACGCCTTGGCATCGTTGACGGCTTCAAACTCAGGTTTCTGCTCGGTGCTTTCCGCATCTTCCGCGTCCTTTTCAGCCGGCTTCGGCATCATTACAGGAATCGCAATATGATCTGCGTATTTTTTAACGATTTGCTTCAGGCGGAAGCTGTCGGCAAATTCACGCGAGTCTTCACGCAGGTGCAGAATCACGGTTGTACCGCGCGTTGTTTTTTCGGTGCTTTCGATGGTGTAGTCTGATTCGCCCGAGGAAGCCCAGTGCACACCTTCGGATACCGAAGCACCGGCCTTACGTGTCAGTACTTCAACACTGTCGGCGACGATAAAGGCCGAATAGAAACCAACACCGAACTGGCCGATCAGTTGCGAGTCTTTTTTCTGGTCGCCACTCAGTGCTTCCAGAAACTGTGCAGTCCCGGAGCGCGCGATTGTGCCCAGATTACTGATAACGTCTTCGCGCGACATACCAATGCCGTTGTCAGAAATGCTGACAGTGCCTGCTTCTGCATCAAAATCGATGACCACTTTCAGATCCGTGTCATCTTCATATATATCAGGCCGGGACAACGCTTCAAAGCGCAGTTTGTCTGCCGCATCTGATGCGTTTGAAATCAGTTCACGCAGAAATACCTCTTTATTGCTATAGAGGGAGTGAATCATCAATTTCAGAAGCTGCTTGGCTTCCGTCTCAAATCCGCGTGTTTCCTTGTTAATTTCCGTAGCCATTGTTACCCCTGCTGCATCAATCCTGGTTAAATAAAAAAACCCGGTAGCCTTTTCGGATACCGGGTTCTTTTATTGGGTCGCTAAACCGTTTTTTCAAGCCTGCCATTGGCAGTTAAAAGGTCAAGCCTCGCGATAATAATCGATAGACTGTTCTTTACGCTCCTGCAGCGTTTCAAACCGGTTCTTGGAGTTCTCGATGTAGGTCAGGAACTGCTGCGCGTTATCAACACCCAGATTCTGTGCCGCACGAGCCGCTGTTGTTGCTTCGTCGAAACGTTCCAGTTCGACCAGTGCACGTGCCAGGGACAGTTGCACATCACCCTGATTCTCCAGGCCACCACGTTCAAGTGCTGTCTGCATTGCCTCAACCGCACCTTCGTAGTCACGGTTCATCAGGTGGATGTAGCCCAGGTAATCCCAGGATTCGCCGTCATTGGCCAGCTCTGTCAGTCGTTCAGCAGGTTCCACTGCGCCCTCGAACTCCGATGCCATGATGTACATCTGGGTCAGGCGGCGCAAATTGGCCTCATTCTCTTCCACAATACCCTGTGAGATACCGTCTTCCAGAATCTTTATACCGCGATACGGTGCGTCGATACCGGCCAGAGACTGCGCCAGGTTAAGAAACTGCGCCTCACTGTCCATGAAACCACGAACATAAGTCAGTTCCAGCGTCTGCAAACGCTTGGCATCTTCTTCCAGGTAACCATAAATGGCAGCCAGGTTACGATACTCAGGTGCTTCATCAAACAGGGCGATCATGGTGCGAGTCACGTCCAGCGCATTACGATAGTCTTCCTGTTCGATATACATCAAATTAAGCAGACCATAGATGTTCTTGCGCAGTTCACCGCCTTCCGCTATGACCATATCCATGTGATTGATCAACAAGGGAATGGCCTGCTCAAAGTTTTCCAGGTTGTAATGTGACGTCGCCAGAATCAGGTAGATCGTGGCATCTTCCGTTTCGGACAGATCGCGCCAGGTATTAAGCGTGGTAATTGCTTCCTGAAAACGTTCTTCACTGGCATACAGCTGGCCCAGAGACCGCAATGCCCGTAAACGCGCTTCCGGACGCAATTCTTCAATAGTAAGAATACGCTCAAATGTGAGCAGCGCATTATCAATATCGTCCACCGCCAGGTAATAGTTGGTGTAAAAGTTGAGCAGCGTTGATTTCTCAAAATTATTGAGAGAGTCATAACGCTCGTTCAACTCGTCCAGCTCTTCCTTGGCACCCGGCAGATCGGGTTGGTCACCCTCTTCCGGCGGGTTCATCATCTCATTGATTTCGGAAATGACGCGGAACACACGGTCGCTCAATACTTCCGAAGAGCGCGTGGGCGGCGGCTGCCGTGGACCATCGTCCTCGTCGTCCTGGGCCGAGGCAGTTGCCATGAAAGCAGCCTGGCCCAGCAGCGTAGACGCAGTAAACGTCATCGCCATCAGAAGCGATTTATATTTGAACTTCGACTTCAACATAAATTACTCCTCCAGCTGATAACGGAACACGTACTGAACGTTGGGCACATCAACGGCCTCACCATTCACGACGCGTGGCTGAAAACGGAATCGCTCTGCAGCCCGTATCGACGCCGAGTCGAACATGCCGCGCGGTTCTGCATCAATGACTTCGACATCACGCACACCGCCAGAGGCCGTTACTGTGAACGCAACCTGACACCAGCCTTCGATTCCGCGTTGCGCTGCGCGCGTCGGATAGGTTGGCTGAATGTTAACCAGCGGCAACATGTCACCGTCCGTTGCATTGAGGCCGGCGGCACCGATATCCAGCCCCATATCAATGTCACCACCGCTTCTGTCGATGTTCAGGTTCGCCATATTGTCCATATCGACGTTCCGGTTTTCCGGCGGAGGTGGTGTTTCCTCTACCTGTTCTATCTCCTCGGGACGCTCAACCTCACGAATCACTTCCATTTCGATTTCGGGCATGGTTGCGTCAACGATTCTGACTACGTTTGCACGCTGTTCCAGTTGGCTGCCGGTCGCTATCAGCGCCTGCATGAAATAGAACAGGCCAAGCGTAATACCCACCGCCAACACCAGAGAAATCAACCATCGAATTGCAATCATTGTTTAATTCTCCGTTGAAATGGACACTGAAGTGATATTTGCATCGCGTGCAGCTTCCAGGATTCTCAAGACATGCTGGTTCTCAGCCGCTTCGTCACCCTGAATGACCACAGAAGCGTTAGGTGTTTCTGCCAAACGGCGTTCGAACCTGCTCCTTACGAACCGACCATCAATCTGCTCACCATCTATCCAGATCTGACCATCGCCGCTGACCGCGATCAGGATAAGATCCTGAGAGCGCGGCAGAGCTGTGGAAGCATCCGGTTTGTTGACATCAATACCGGCTTCGGTGACAAACACCGAGGTCACGATAAAGAAGATCAGCAGGATGAAAACGACATCAAGCATCGGGGTCAGATGAATCTCCCCGGTGTTTTCGTCATCATCGCGTTTCTTCATTAAACCTGATTTCATTATTATGCCTTTATCGTATCTTATAAATTATTAGGACATATGATCTTCAAGAAGTTCCAGGTCACGATCAACTCGGTGCTTTAACCAGTTGCTGGCAAAAATACCGGAAAGCGCACCCACCATGCCCGCCATTGTCGGGATCGTGGCTTTGGAAACACCACCTGCCATGGACTGGGCATCACCACCGCCGGTAAATGCCATAACGTAGAATACTTCAATCATGCCTGTCACCGTGCCCATCAGACCCAGCAGCGGACATACCACTACCAGGGTCTCAATCATGGGCAAAGAAGACTTCAGATCCAGCGACACTTCAGAGATCATCAGGTTGCGGATCTGCTGAGCGCGCCAGGAACGGGTGTCACTACGATCCGCCCATGTCGCGAGGGTCTGTTTGACCCTCTTGGCATGAGTGGAGTGCAGATACCAGACCCGCTCGAATATCAGCGACCACATTACCAGGAGCAGACCGCCAATAATCCAGAGGACTGGCCCGCCCTTGTTCATGAAATCCATGATCGCATCAGTAAAATCGAGCAGCGCGAAATACATGGTGCCCCCTTAAGCCTGAGCCTTGTTACCGGAGGCTTCTGCTTTCCGGGCGATAAGACCAGTGGCCTGCTCTTCCAGGATATGGATGATGCGGTCACTCTTGCTCTTAACCCAAGTGTGCATAAGGATACACGGAATCGCAGCAACGATACCCAGTACAGTTGTCATCAGAGCCATGGAGATACCACCGGCCATGATAGTCGGGTCACCCGCACCGTAAACTGTAATTTGCTGGAACACCTGAATCATACCAGTCACCGTACCCAACAGACCCATCAACGGGGCGATGGTGGCAATGATCTTGATCAGGATCAGGAAGCGTTCGAGACGCGGCGTTTCCTGCAGAATCGCTTCGCCCAGTTTCAGTTCAAGTGTTTCAGTGTCCACGTTCGGGTTGGACTCTGCCACCAGCAGTACGCGGCCCAGCGGGTTGTTGCTGTTGGCTTTGTCTGATTTGACCTGCGCGTTAACTTTAGCAGCTACCAGCGTCAGCATGAAGGAGCGGATAATACCGACCAGCACACCAATGATACCCAGACCGATGATCATGAAGCCGATTTCACCAGCGTTCTGCTCAACCTGCTCAAGCGGCGTCGGGAAGTTGATCAGGTTGGCCATCAGGCTACCACCAACTGCACCTGTCGGGTCGATACCGACTTTAGTGAAGCCACTTTCTGCATTCTCAAGCTCTTCAGCTCGGGCCAGAATGTCGCTGTTCGGCTGACGTGGCAGAACCTGCAGGTGACCAACGTCACCGGTGTACGACAGGTATTCGCCATCGCCAATCGCATTGAAAGTACCGATACGCGTGATCATGCGCTCTTCCTGCTCGCCTGATGCCAGGCCAACAGTGTCCTGATACTGCACAACGCGACCAGATTCGGTCATTTCCTGTTGCATGTAGAACCAGAAGCGCTCGATCTCATCGACGCGCACCTGCTCTGTATCCGATGCTACACGAGAGATGAACGAGTCCAGGAACTCGTTGCGGCCCGGGTACTGGGCACTGATCAGCGAGTCATCAAAAATGCTCTGGAAGTCACCTGCAACGCCCTGGATAGTACCCAGCAGCTCGTTCAGGTTAGCTCGCACTTCACGCAGTTGTGCACGTGCTGCAGCCAGTTCGGTGCGGTTTTCGTCAAAAACGCCTTCCAGGCGGGCGTTTTCAGCTTCTTCCTCAGCAATACGCGAACGTGTCTGCTCAAGGATCTGTTCCTGCTGATTCACATTCTGCTGGAAGCGCTGCTCGCGCTCACGCGCTTCTTCAGATTCCGCAACGCTGTTTTCTTCAACGCTACGCAGAAGTTCTTCAAGGCTGGCGGCCGGCTGTTGCGCAAACACCTGAGTGGATACGGCGAGCATAAGCCCCGTGACGGTAATACCTGCTAATTTGATTATATTATTCTTCACTGTGCTAACTCCGGCGCAACGATTGGTGCGTTAATAATTTCTGGTGCAATGGTGCCGCTGGCAACGCTGATACCGGTACGAATGGCGTCACGGTATACACCGTCATCAAGGGTCACCCATTGACGGGCTTCTGGGTCCCAGGCACCGGTCATGGAACGGTCCTTGGTCTGGAACGTCAGCGCGATACGGCCTACACGCAACATGTCCACATCCCGCTCGACGCCGTCGATGGTCAGGGTTGTCGGGTAGGTCTCGCGGGTTCGGCCATAAGCGTTTTCAGTCTGGTACAGAACCAGAATCTGGCGGAACCGCTCTGCTGTAGAAACATTGGGGTTATCGATGGCGGACTTTGCAAACTCTATACGAGCCTGACGCGCATCCAGGTGAAACGGCATGTCCAGCGCAACAAACTGCTCCATACTGGAGATCATTTTGTTCATCAGCAGCGGCAGCTCCTGTGTCACGTTGCGAACTTCCGCAACCGACTCAGCAATTGTCGCAAGATCCTGTTCCTGAATGGCAATCTGTCGGCGCCAGTTGGCGTTCAACACCATCAGCGCTTCAAGGTTGTCACTTTCCAGTTTGAAATCTTCGAACAAAGCGCTTGAAGAGTTGGAGAGACGGTTGATGGTCTCCTGAGACTGGGCTGCTGCCGCGTTAGTCTCGTCTACAACATTCAAGGCTCTGTCAATCGTGCTTGTATCAACGTCTTGCGCCTTGGCTGTTCCGATCACTAGCAGAGATGCGAGTGGTACCAGAACCTTGGAATATAATCGACGGTTATTCATGTGCCATCCTGTTATTGTATTAAACACTCTGATGCAAGCATCAGACGTGACATCTTTTCTTCGTTACCGGCATGAAACTGCGGAGCCCATACTGATAAATCTATCCCCGGAAAATTGACCCGGGTTGCAAAAACCCAAATTACTGCGATCCATCGGTCTGCAAACGTCATACTGGCTTGTGACCAGTACTGCACAAATCAGGCCATTCAGTTACCGTTTTACACGACGAAATAAATCATGAGAACTTTGGTAACAAATATCGCCAAAATCATGCTATTTGGCGTAAATTCAGTACTCCCTGCCGAATTATGTCGTAAAGACTAACACAACCTGTTTGTTTTTTTGAACCTCCGCAAGCAGAAATTTTCAGCCTCTGCATACGACTCTGGTAGCCGGCGCACCGATCCGGGTCAACGACTATTGCCGTGCCCGGAGAGGGTGCGCCGGAGCTCTGTTACCAGCCAGTGACTTCCTTCAGGGCATCACCGATATCAGCCAGGCTGCGAACAGTTTTGACGCCCGCATCCTGCAGGGCGGCAAATTTCTCATCAGCGGTACCTTTACCGCCCGAGATGATCGCCCCGGCGTGGCCCATACGCTTGCCTGCCGGCGCTGTAACACCAGCGATATACGATACCACAGGCTTTGTGACATTGGCTTTAATGTAGGCAGCGGCCTCTTCTTCAGCGCTACCCCCGATCTCGCCAATCATGACAATTGCTTCAGTCGCCGGGTCTTTTTCAAACATGGCCAGAATATCAATAAAGTTGGAACCCGGGATCGGATCACCACCAATACCGACACAGGAGGACTGGCCAAAACCATGGTCAGTCGTCTGTTTGACAGCTTCATAGGTCAGCGTGCCGGACCGGGACACGATACCCACTTTGCCAGGCTTGTGAATATGGCCCGGCATGATACCGATCTTGCACTCGCCCGGTGTAATCACACCGGGGCAGTTTGGCCCAATCAGGCGCACACCCAGCTCGTCGCATTTTACTTTGGCATCAAGCATATCCAGCGTGGCAATGCCTTCGGTGATGCAGACAATCAATTTAATGCCGCTGTTGGCTGCTTCCAGTATGGAGTCCTTGCAGAACGGTGCTGGCACATAAATGACGCTGGCTTCGGCACCGGTTGCATCAACGGCTTCGCGCACCGTATTGAACACGGGCAGGCCCAGGTGAGTCGTACCACCCTTGCCTGGCGTAACGCCACCCACCATTTTGGTGCCGTAAGCAATCGCCTGTTCGGAGTGGAACGTACCTTGTGAACCAGTAAAACCCTGGCAGATAACCTTGGTGTCTTTGTTTATCAGAATGCTCATTATTTACCCTCCGCGGCCTTGACGACTTGCTGGGCAGCGTCGGTCAGACTGGTTGCAGCGATGATGTTCAGCCCACTGTCGGCCAGTGCCTTGGCACCCAGGTCAGCATTGTTGCCTTCCAGGCGGACCACAACCGGCACTTTCACACCGACTTCCTTAACTGCGCCGATGATACCTTCAGCGATCATGTCACAACGGACAATACCACCAAAAATGTTGACCAGAACTGCCTTCACGTTATCGTCCGACAGAATGATCTTGAATGCTTCGGTGACACGCTCTTTGGTAGCGCCACCGCCCACATCCAGGAAGTTGGCGGGCTCACCGCCGTGCAGGTTGACGATGTCCATGGTACCCATGGCCAGACCAGCACCATTAACCATACAACCGATATTGCCATCCAGAGCCACATAGTTCAGCTCAAAACTGGCGGCGTGGGCTTCACGCGGATCATCCTGTGACGGATCGTGCATTTCCCGCAATTTGGGCTGGCGATACAGCGCATTGCCATCAATGCCAAGTTTCGCGTCCAGGCAATGCAGATTGCCATCTTCCTTGATAACCAGCGGATTGATTTCCAGCAGTGCCAGATCGTAGTCAACAAACAGTTTGGCCAGACCCATAAAGATCTTGGTGAACTGTTTGATCTGATCACCCTTCAGGCCCAACTGGAACGCCAGATCGCGACCCTGATAGGGCTGTGCACCCACCAGCGGATCAACGGTAGCTTTCAGAATTTTTTCAGGCGTGTCATGTGCCACTTTCTCGATTTCGACACCGCCTTCGGTGGACGCCATGAAGACAACACGACGCGTGGAGCGATCAACAACCGCTCCCAGGTAAAGTTCTTGTGCGATGTCCGTGCAGGACTCAACCAGGATCTTGCTGACGGGTTGCCCGTCGGCATCAGTCTGATAGGTAACCAGGCGCTTGCCCAGCCACTGAGCTGCGAAGGCTTTGGCATCATCACGACTCTTGATGAGTTTAACGCCACCCGCCTTACCACGTCCGCCGGCGTGAACCTGTGCTTTCACAACCCACATGTCACCGCCGATTTTATCGCAGGCTTCTGCTGCGGCTTCGGGCGTATCAACAGCAAAACCTTTGGAAACAGGCAATCCGTATTCAGCGAACAACTGCTTGCCTTGATATTCGTGTAGATTCATTCTGTAATTCCTCTGTTATAAAAGCGCATGAATCAATTGCGCTTACGTTTGTTGGCAGCATGGATGGCATGACCGCCAACGGCCAATGCTGCTTCGTGCACTGCTTCCGACAAGGTCGGGTGTGAGAACATGGTCAGCCCCAGATCTTCGGCACTGGCACTGAACTCCATGGCGATTGCAACCTGCTGTACCAGATCGGCAGCACTTGGCCCAATGATATGAGCGCCCAGCACACGATCGGTTTTGGCATGCGCAATCAGTTTTACCAGGCCGGCAGTATCATTGGCGGCCATGGCGCGACCATTGATACTGAACGGGAAAGTGCCGACGCTATACTCAACGCCTTCTTCTTTGAGCTGTTGCTCGTTCTTACCGACCCAGGCAATTTCCGGGTGGGTATAAATGACAAATGGCACCAGATCATAGTTTACCTGGGTTTTCTTGCCAGCGATCCGCTCAGCAACCATGACGCCTTCTTCGGAACCTTTATGTGCCAGCATCGGGCCTCGTACCAGGTCGCCCGCAGCGTAAACACCCGGAACCTTGGTGGCACACTGCTCGTCTACAACAACAAAGCCGCGCTTGTCGATCTCGACGCCGCAATCATCAGACAGCAGGTCTTTGGAAACGGGGCGACGCCCAACGGCTACAATCAACTTGTCGAAGACGATTTCCTGATCGCCGTCTTTGTCGGTGTAGCTGACCGTAACGGTTTTGTTTTTGCCTTTGCCGCCGAGCTTGGTGCCAGAAACCTTGCTGCCCAGCTTGATATCCAGGCCCTGCTTTTCAAGTACCTTTTTGGCTTCCTTGGCCACTTGCTGATCCACTGCTGGCAGGAAGTCTTCAAGCGCTTCCAGTACAGTTACTTCTGACCCCAGTCGAGCCCAGACACTGCCAAGTTCCAGACCAATAACACCGGCGCCAATCACGCCTACGCGCTTGGGCACAGCGGAGAACTCCAGTGCGCCAGTGGAATCAACGATGGTTTCCTGATCAACGGGTGCTGGCGGAATACTGATCGGTTCAGAGCCAGCAGCCAGAATGATGTTTTCGCCTTCAATGGTCTGCGTCTTGCCATCAGCATCGGTCACTTCAACTTTTTTGTCTTTCAACAATTTGCCCGTGCCTTGAATGCTTTCCACTTTGTTATGCGTAAACAACCCCTTCACGCCCTGCGTCAGTTGCTTGACGATTTTGGCCTTGCGGTCAATCATCGCCGGCACATCAATGGCCAGTTTTTCCAGGGAAATGCCGTGTACGTCAAAGCCTTTCTGGGCTTCGGCAAACTTGTGCGACGAGTCAAGCAAAGCTTTCGACGGTATGCAACCCACATTCAGGCAAGTGCCGCCAAACACGGCTTCTTTCTTGTCGTCATGCCATTTTTCAACACAGATGGTTTTCAGGCCAAGCTGCGCACAGCGAATTGCCGCAACATAACCGGCCGGGCCGGCACCAATCACTACTACATCGTATTTTTTAGTCATAATTTTTTCCTGTCCGTTTATCTTTCAGTTACTGATCCGTGAAACACATGAGCCACAGCGCTTGTGTTGCTGTGGCTCATGCGAGGCGAGAAAAGTGCTGGCTCTGATCCAGCGCCGCAGCGCCGACCATCAGATCTCCAGCAGGATTCTCGCAGGATCTTCCAACAGATCTTTGATTGTAACCAGGAACTGTACGGCCTCTTTGCCATCTATAATGCGGTGGTCATACGACAGCGCGAGGTACATCATTGGCAATATTTCGACTTTGCCGTTAACTGCCATCGGGCGCTCCTGGATTTTGTGCATTCCCAGAATCGCGGTTTGTGGCGGGTTAAGAATGGGCGTAGACAACAGAGACCCAAACACACCGCCATTGGAGATGGTAAATGTGCCGCCTGTCATCTCATCCATGGACAATTTGCCGTCTTTTGCTTTCAGGCCATATTCACGAATCTTGCCTTCTACCTGCGCCAGACTCATGTGGTCGGCATTGCGCAGCACGGGCACAACCAGGCCGCGAGGCGACGATACCGCAACACCGATATCCTGATAGCCATGGTAGACAATGTCACTGCCGTCAATTGACGCATTGACCGCAGGGTAACGTTTCAGCGCTTCAACACAGGCACGGACAAAGAAGGACATGAAGCCCAGACGCACACCATCATGCGCTTTTTCGAACTGGTCCTTATAGCGCGAGCGCAGTGACATCACCGGCTCCATATTCACTTCATTGAAGGTCGTGAGCATGGCAGTCGTCTGCGACGCCTGCAGCAGTCGCTCCGCCACCTTGGCACGCAGGCGGCTCATTGGCACACGTTCCTCAACGCGCCCGGATGACATGTCGGCCACTGGATGCTCGCGCTTGCTGGAGGAGCTGGAAGCGGATTTAGAGCCGCCTTCAATGGCACTCATCACATCTTCTTTGGTGACACGGCCATCTTTACCGCTGCCACTGATCTGGTCAGCCTTGAGGCCATGCTCTTCTGCCAGTTTCTTGGCAGCAGGGCTCAGCAACGGTGCGTCATCTGATGCTGATTCGGATTTTTTGTCAGTGCCTGAACCACTCTTTTTGTCTGACTGGCTGTCGGACTTGCTCTCCGACTTGTTATCGCCCTTGTCATCATCTGACGCAGAAGATTTGTCGCCGCCGGATGCGGCAGCACCCTCTTTGACCAGAGCAATCAGTTCGTTGCTGACGATGGTGTCACCAGAATCCTTAACAATCTTCTCCAGAACACCGTCTGCAGGCGATACCACTTCAATGACAACCTTGTCGGTTTCGATATCAACAAGGAGTTCATCGCGCTTGACTGCATCACCAGCCTTCTTGTGCCAGCTTGCGATAGTGCCATCTGGCACTGATTCCGGCAGTGTTGGTGCTTTGATCTCAATAGACATGTCTGTTCCTTACACTCATGTGTGTCTGATTTTTATTCATCAAACCTTAATTTTAAAATTCAATTACCATCCAAACTGATTTGCAGGCAAACCCCTGGCATTCACTCCTTATCGCCCAGCGCCTGCTCAAGAAACGCTTTCAGCTGCTTCAAATGCAACGCCGGGTAACCTGCTGCAGGTGATGCAGATGCTTCACGGCCGGCATAACGCAGATTGACACTGGAGCCAAGATTTTGGAGCACGTTTCGCATATGATGCTGACTTGAATACCAGGCACCCTGGTTCATGGGTTCTTCCTGGCACCAGACCACGTCGCTGACGTTTGAGTACTGTTTCATTGCCTCAGTCAGATCCGCTTCCGGGAACGGATACAGTTGCTCCAGGCGAATAATGGCAATGTTTTCGATTTCCCGGCTACGGCGCTCGGCGCGCAGGTCGTAATAGACCTTACCCGAACACAGAATGACCCGATCAACCTTCTTCTTGACGATATTGTCATCAGTTTCGTCTATCACCACCTGGAATGAACCTTCGGCCAGCTCCTCCAGCGTCGCTGTGGTTTCCTTGTGCCTCAACAAACTTTTTGGTGACATCACGATCAGTGGCTTGCGCAATGGACACAGCACCTGTTTGCGCAGCATATGGAACACCTGCGCTGACGTTGTCGGCAGACAGACCTGAATATTGTGTTCAGCGCACATCTGCAGGAAACGCTCCAGGCGTGCTGACGAATGTTCCGGCCCCTGACCTTCATAACCGTGCGGCAACAACATGGTCAACCCACACAGGCGCTGCCACTTGTGTTCGCCGCTGGTAATAAACTGGTCAATCACAACCTGTGCCGAGTTGGCAAAATCACCGAACTGGGCTTCCCAGATCACCAGTGCATTGGGCGCTGTCGTCGCGTAACCGTACTCAAACGCCAGTACCGCCTCTTCCGACAACAGTGAATCGTAAATGCAGAACATTTTCGGATCCGCCACCAGTGTCCGCAGTGGAATATATTCCTCCTCGGAGTTCTGGTCGCGCAGCACAGCATGCCGGTGCGAGAATGTACCCCGCCCCACATCCTGGCCCGTGATACGGATTCGATTGCCGCTGGTCAGCACACTGGCATAAGCCAGGGTTTCAGCAAAACCCCAGTCAACCGGCAACTCGCCATCAGCCATCTTCTGACGGTCATCGGCAATCTTCTGCACCTGACGGTGCAAGGTCAGATTCTTGGGCACCGAAGTCACTTTTTTCGCCAGCGCCTGCAGCGTTTCCAGTTTTATCGAGGTATTGTAATGCGGACTCCAGGTGTGCCCCAGATAAGGATTCCAGTCGACAAACATTTCAACATTGGGTTCTTTAATCAGACTCTTGACCACGTGAGAGCCTGTGTCCAGCGCGCTACGATAAGACGAATTCATTTCGTCCACTTCTTCGCTGCTGACAACACCTTCGCTGATCATGCGTTCCGCATACAGCGCGCGCGTGGTCGGGTGTTGGCGAATGGTCTGGTACATGGTCGGCTGCGTCGACGCCGGCTCGTCGGTCTCGTTGTGACCACGGCGGCGATAACAGACGAGGTCAATCACCACGTCTTTTTTGAACTCGTACCTGAAATCAAGCGCAAGTTGAGTGACAAACAGCACGGCTTCCGGATCATCCGCATTGACATGAAAAATCGGAGCCTGGACCATTTTTGCCACATCAGTACAATACTCTGTCGAACGCGCATCGTCCTGACGGCTGGTGGTAAAGCCAACCTGGTTGTTGATGATGATATGGACGGTGCCGCCGGTGGCATAGGCACGGGTCTGCGACATCTGGAATGTTTCCATGACCACGCCCTGCCCCGCGAAAGCGGCATCACCATGAATGCTGATAGGCACAACGGCATGACCCAGGTTGTCCTTGCGACGATCCTGGCGTGCCCGCACCGAACCTTCTACCACGGGGGAGACAATTTCCAGGTGTGACGGGTTAAACGCCATCGCCAGGTGCACTTCACCACCGGGCGTCATGATGTTGGATGAAAAGCCCTGATGGTACTTAACGTCACCAGAACTTTTGTATTCGGTTCGGCCTTCAAACTCGCTGAACAGGTCCGCCGGGTTCTTACCCAGAATATTGACCAGCATGTTAAGTCTTCCGCGGTGGGCCATGCCCATCACAACTTCCTTTACACCATAACTGCCGGCACGCTGGATCAGTTCATCCACCAGCGGGATCAGGCTCTCGCCACCTTCAAGACCAAAGCGCTTGGTACCCGGGTATTTGGAGTCCAGGTGTTTTTCCAGACCCTCGGCGGCAGCCAGACGCTCCAGAAGGTGTCGCTGTACTTCAGGCTCAAAACCCGGATTACCATGTTTGGGCTCTATTCGCTTTTGTATCCACTGCTTCTCGGCCAGATCCACAATGTGCATGAATTCATAACCAATCGATCCGCAATAGATTTTTTCCAGAACGTCAACCAGCTCGCGCAGCGTTGCGGTGTCGCGATTGATATGCAGTGAACCCGTCTGGAATACTGTGGAATTGTCGGCAGGAGAAAGGTTATGGAAATCCAGCTCGAGATCCGGCACCCGTTCACGATGCATCAGGGACAATGGATCCAGTGTCGCCTTTTGATGGCCACGAACGCGGTATGAGCTTATCAGGTGGAGAACCTGAACCTGCTTGTTTTCATGCTCGGAATTGACAACAACGTCATTACTGAGCACAGGCATAAACCGGCTGGTTTTGCCAATACGACGAAAATACTCCTGTATCTCCTTGTGAGAGACATCGCCCTGATTCTGCTCGGCGATTTTGGGCAACTCGTCAAAATAGCGGCGCCATTCCTCAGCCACATTGTCAGGATCAGTCAGATACTGATCATACAACTGCTCAACGTACTCCGCGTTGCCACCAGACAGGTGTCCGGTGCTCCACATTAACTCCATGATGCTGTTATGCATTTCAATAATTCCCGGTCAACAGAGGCGGTTTCTCGATAACCACCTTGTGAGCGGCACCGGAAACGCCTCTATAAAAAATACTGGTTCCTCAGGCGCCGCGCTGCAATAGCATGTGGCGTATATGACCAATAGCCTTGGTCGGATTCAGGCCCTTGGGGCACACCGCGACACAGTTCATGACGCCCCGGCAGCGGAACACGCTGAACGGATCTTCCAGGCCCTCAAGACGTTCTTCGGTCGCCAGGTCCCGGCTATCTGCCAGGAAGCGGTATGCCTGCAGCAGACCGGCAGGACCAATGAACTTGTCCGGGTTCCACCAGAATGACGGGCAACTGGTGCTGCAGCATGCGCACAGAATGCACTCGTACAGACCGTCGAGCTTGGCGCGATCCTCAGGCGACTGCAGGCGCTCAATGGCGGGCGCCGGTGTGTCATTAAGCAGGAAAGGTTTAACCTTTTCGAACTGCTCGTAGAAGATGCTCATGTCAACCACCAGGTCGCGGACAACCGGCAGACCCGGCAGTGGGCGCAGTACCAGTTTATTACCGCCCTTGGTGGCGACCGATACCGGCGTGATACACGCCAGACCATTGGTACCGTTCATGTTCATACCATCAGAGCCACAAACACCTTCCCGGCAGGAGCGACGGTAGGCAACAGTCTGATCCTGCTTCTTGATCAGGGCCAGAACATCCAGCACCATCAGATCACGACCTTCCGGCAGTTCAATCTCGTAATCCTGCATGAATGGCTTGCTGTCTGTTTCCGGGTTGTAACGATAAACACTGACTAACACGTTAGTTCACCTTTGTTTATTAATAGGTACGAATCTTGGGCTCGAACTTGTCGACTGTTTTGGGTGCAAAATTAACAGCACGCTTGGTCAACTGGCGCGAGGTCGGATGATAAACCGAGTGGCACAGCCAGTTTTCATCGTCACGCTCCTGGTAGTCTTCGCGCGCATGCGCGCCGCGACTTTCGGTGCGTGCTTCCGCCGACAATGCGGTGGCTTCCGCCACTTCGAACAGATTCTCCAATTCCAGTGCTTCGATGCGCGCCGTATTGAATGCGTTGCTCTTGTCACCCAGCTTCACGTTTGCAATACGGGGGCGAAGTGCTTCCAGCTTCTTGATGCCTTCACGCATGAAGTCACCGGTACGGAACACACCAAAGTGGTTCTGCATGATGCTCTGCAGCTCTTCGCGCAGGTCGGCAACATCCTCACCTTCGGTAGAGTTGTTAAGTCGATTCAGGCGCGCCATGGCCTTCTCGATATCCGCTTCCGAGGCGGCCCGGTACTCAACGCCCTGACCCAGCATGCTTTCGATATGTTTGCCCGCGGCCCGGCCAAATACCACCAGATCCAGCAATGAGTTACCACCCAGTCGATTGGCACCGTGAACTGATACACAGGCAGCCTCACCGACCGCAAACAGACCGTGAATGAGCTCGTCTTCGCCGTCTGCATTTTGTGAGATCGCCTGACCATTCACGTTGGTCGGGATACCACCCATCATGTAGTGACAGGTCGGGATGACCGGAATCGGCTCTTTAACCGGATCCACATGGGCAAAGGTACGCGACAGCTCAAGAATGCCCGGCAGTTTCTCGTTCAATACTTTTTCGCCCAGGTGATCCAGCTTCAGCAGTACGTGATCACCTTTGGGGCCACAGCCCTTGCCGGCCAGAATTTCCTGAACCATGGAGCGTGCTACTACATCGCGGCCCGCCAGGTCTTTCGCATTGGGGGCGTAACGTTCCATGAAGCGCTCGCCATCCTTGTTGATCAGGTAGCCACCTTCGCCACGACAGCCTTCCGTGACCAGCGTACCCGCGCCATGAATACCGGTGGGGTGGAACTGCCACATTTCCATATCCTGCATCGGATAACCGGCGCGCAGCGCCATACCGATACCATCGCCGGTGTTGATCAGGGCGTTGGTGGTAGAGGCAAAAATACGACCGGCGCCACCGGTGGCCAGCACGGTCGCTTTGGATTCAACAAAAACGGTTTCACCGGTTTCGATGCAGATGGCAATAACACCGACAACGACGCCGTCCTCATTGCGAACGAGGTCCACGGCATACCATTCATTAAAGAAAACCGTCTCATTTTTCACATTGCCCTGATACAGCGTATGCAACAGGGCATGGCCGGTCCGGTCTGCAGCGGCGCACGTACGCGCGGCCTGACCACCTTTGCCAAAATCTTTGGACTGACCACCGAAAGGACGCTGATAAATCCGGCCGTTCTCGGTTCGGGAAAACGGCAGGCCCATATGTTCCAGTTCGAACACGGTCTTGGGGCCTTCGCTACACATGTATTCAATAGCGTCCTGATCACCAATATAGTCAGAACCCTTGACGGTGTCATACATATGCCAGCGCCAGTCATCATTCGGATCATCACTGGCAATGGCGCAGGTTATGCCACCCTGGGCTGACACCGTGTGCGAACGTGTGGGGAACACCTTGCTGATTACGGCGGTCTTGTAACCGGACTGCGACAGTTGCAGGGAGGCACGCATACCCGCGCCGCCGCCGCCAACAATGACCGCATCAAAAGTGATTGTACGAATACCGCTCATTTATAGTCCCCACAAAATCTGAACACCCCAGACGAGGTAGATGAATATCAACAGCACGCAGGCTGCCTGAAACAGAAACCTGATCACAGTGCCTTTATTGCCAATCATGTAATTGTTCAGGTAATCCGTGGCGATGGTCCACATCCCGATCCATGCGTGTGCGCACAGGGCAAGCAATGCCGCCAGACTGGCGATTCGCATCCAGGTACTGCTGAACAGCGCCTGCCATTCGGCAAAACCCAGATCCGGGGTCAGCAGCATGAAAGCAAGCAGACCAACAAAATAGACAGCCAGGATAACCGCGCTGACGCGCTGGATAACCCAGTCCGACAGGCCACTACGGCCAAAACTCATCACATTCTTCACCATATCCACACCCCCGCGGCGATAATTGCGATTGCAGATACGATGACAACAAGCCTGGCAGCGTTAATACCGCCCTGCAGGCTTTCGCCTGTGCCCGTATCCATGACCAGGTGCTTGATGCCTGCGATCAGGTGATAAAGCAATCCTGCCAACACGCCCCACACCACAAATTTGACCAGTGGCGCAGTCAGCCACTGCTGGACATTATTGAAGCCCTGCTCCGAGCTCAGTGACTCTGCCAGCAGGAACAGCAAAATGGCGATACCTACAAATACGATCACACCGGAAATTCGATGCAGGATCGACGTAATCGCCGGTAGCGGAAATTTAATGGTTTGGAGTTCGAGATTCTTGGGTCTGTTGTCTTTCACTGGCAGCCACTTAGTGAAGCGTCATTACATGACGCGGTTAGCGAAAAGACCAGTCGCAACGCGCTGATCAACCTCCGGAGAGTCTGAACCGAACCAGTGCCCCCTTGTTCATGCCCCTCAGGCAGGACCCTCAGGGAGGACAATTTTCTGTGTTCATTCAGGCGCTTCGTTAACTTCACCGGCGTGTTACGGGACCGGGAGTTCGGCCGCTGAGTATAGACTTATAGGGATCGGAATACAATAAAACACAAGGCGAAGGGATGGCTTTACGCCAATAAATGACAACGTTTTGTCAACTGTAATAATTTATACGTATTCGGGGAGTGACCCGGCGCCGGTTTATGGTAAAGTACCGGTTTTGCCGCTGGCCCTGCCTCCCCCAGCATGACATATATGAGACACAACGCGTGACGCAGCGTAACAGGTCAGTGGCCGTTACCGACATATATTGAGGGATAACATACCGAGAGCAGACTGCTTGTCGTTTCCAATGAAACGCAATCGCTGGCAGCTGGAAGTTTATCAGTCAGGAGTACACTATGAGTGAACAAAAAAAAAGCCCGCTTGAGCCTGGCCGGCAGCCAGGAAGTGATTGAACTTCCCGTACTGGAAGGCACCATCGGCCCGGACGTCATTGATGTTCGCAAACTGGTCTCACAAGGTGTGTTCACCTATGATCCCGGGTTCATGTCGACAGCTTCCACGGAGTCATCAATTACCTATATTGATGGCGACGCCGGCGTTCTGCTGCACAGAGGCTATCCCATTGATCAGCTGGCAGATAATTCCGACTATCTGGAGACCTGCTACCTGCTGCTGAATGGCGAACTGCCCGATGACGCTGCCAAAGCGGCTTTTATTGAAGAAGTTACACGGCACACCATGGTCGATGCGCAGATCGCGCAATTGCTTAACGGCTTTCAGCGCAACTCGCATCCAATGGCCGTCCTGATCTCACTAACCGGCGCGCTGGCAGCCCTGTATCACGACGGGCTGGACATTGATGACGCCGAGCATCGCAAGCTGGCAGCTATTCGCCTGATTGCAAAAATGCCCACGCTGGCGGCAATGACCTACAAAAATTCAATCGGCCAGCCTGCCATGTCCCCGCTCAACACCCTCAGCTATTCAGAAAATTTCCTCCACATGATGTTCGGCGTTCCGGCCGAGGCGCCTAACGTCAGCCCCGTACTGGCCAAGGCCATGGATGTCATTTTCCTGCTGCATGCTGATCACGAACAGAACGCATCGACGTCCACTGTTCGCCTGGCCGGCTCCACTGGTGCCAATCCTTATGCCTGCATTGCCTCCGGCATTGCAGCGCTTTGGGGGCCGGCTCACGGTGGTGCCAATGAAGCAGTGCTGAATATGCTGAATGAAATTGGCGACGAGTCCCGTATCGAAGAATTCATTGCCAAAGCCAAAGATAAGGACGACCCTTTCCGCCTGATGGGCTTCGGTCACCGGGTTTACAAAAACTTTGACCCACGCTCGAAAGTCATGCGTAAAATTTGTGATGAAGTGCTGGCGGATCTCGGTGTTGAAAACGATCCATTGTTCAAAATCGCACGACGTCTGGAAAAAATCGCTCTGGAAGATGAATATTTCATTGAGCGTAAACTGTACCCCAATGTTGATTTTTACTCCGGCATTATCCTTAAGGCTATTGGCATCCCCACCAGCATGTTCACCGTAATATTTGCACTGGGCCGCACACCGGGCTGGATTGCACACTGGAATGAGATGATCAGCAGTGCCTATAAAATCGGTCGGCCACGCCAGTTGTATAAAGGCGCGGCCAAACGCGACTACCCGGTGTAACAACCTCGGGGGGACGGAGCCGGGTCTCCGTCCCCGGCCCTTCGATAGGCGCAAAACCGGATTGTAGCCAACAAAAAAGGGGTCAAGCTTTTGCTTGACCCCTTTTTTGTTGTGCCTGTTTGTTGTGTCTGGGTTTGCACGAATATTTGGTGGAGCTAATCGGGATCGAACCGATGACCTCAACGCTGCCAGCGTTGCGCTCTCCCAGCTGAGCTATAGCCCCTTCATTCCCTGCGTATTGCAGAGATCGCGCATTTTAGGCATCGACCCTCCTGCTGTCAATGCCTTAAATTGCTTTTTCCACTCCGGATTGCAACTCACGGAAAGTTTTTTCCAGTACTTTCGCTTCCTTCTTGGAAACACCGCCGAGTACATCAACGGCATGTCGTATGCGCGCCCGGCTCACATCCAGCCCCAGAATGGTGATGGCATCAATCACCGACACCGACACCGCCTTACCGGTAATGGCAACAAAAAGCGGGAACAGGGTTTCACGTATCTTGATGCCCATGAACGCAGCCAGCTGCTGAGCACTGCGCTCAACGTCATCACGCGTCCAGTCCGTCAGTTGTTCCAGCTGCCACACATACAACTGCAAAATATGCTTGCACTGCTCTGCGCTTAGCTGTTTGTGGGCAAAGTCCTGTTCATGCACCGGCAGCAGGCCACTCAGGAAAAATCCGGCAAGCGGCACAACGTCGCTGAAACGCTCCACCCGATCTTTAATCAGCGGAATGATCTGCGTCATTTTGCCATCGGCCAGTGCCCACTGACTGTACGCTTCAGCGAAGGTGTCGGTATCCAGATTCTCCCGGATGTACTTACCGTTCAGCCAGTTCAGTTTCTCAACATCAAATACCGGCCCCCCCAGCGACACGCGATCAATATCAAAGGCAGACTCCATTTCTGCCAGCGTGAACTTCTCGCGACCGTCTGGCATTGTCCAGCCCATCATACCCAGATAGTTCACCATGGCATCGGACAGATAGCCCATGTCCTGATAGTAGGAAATACTGGTCGGGTTCTTGCGCTTACTCAGCTTGCTTTTGTCCGGGTTACGCAACAGGGGCATATGACAAAACTGTGGTTCCTGCCAGCCAAAGTGCTGATACAGCAGAATGTGTTTGGGCGTGGAATTGATCCACTCTTCACCGCGTATTACATGCGTGATCTCCATCAGGTGGTCATCAACGACATTGGCAAAATGATAGGTCGGCAAATGATCTGACTTCATCAACACCTGCATGTCGATTTGCTGCCAGTTGATGCGAATCTCACCGCGCAGGCGGTCATGAAATACACACTCCCCTTCCTGCGGCACTTTCATGCGAATGACGTGCGACTCGCGAGCCTCAAGCTTGTTGGCAATCTCTTTGTCACTCAGCGACAGGCAGTGCCCGTCATAACCAGCGGTCTGTTTGTTTGCCATCTGTTCAGCGCGCACGGCATCCAGGCGCTCAGCGGTGCAGAAACAACGGAAGGCATGACCTTTATCCAGCAGTATCTGAATATGCTCGCGGTAAATATCACTGCGCTGGCTTTGCCGATAAGGGCCATGAGGACCACCATTATCCGGGCCCTCGGCCCAGTCCAGACCCAGCCAGCGCAACGCTTGCAGAATGTCCTGTTCCGAACGTGCGGTGCTTCGTGTCTGATCGGTGTCCTCAATGCGAAGGATAAACTCGCCGCCATGCTGGCGCGCAAAACACCGATTGAACAACGCAATATAAGCGGTGCCTACGTGCGGATCGCCAGTGGGTGATGGTGCAATCCGGGTTCGTACCTGGGAAGTTGGCGTATTTGACATGGGACTCCTGCTGTCATCGCTAGAATTTGGCGGGTTCAGGCCTTTGGCCTGAACCCCCCCGGATTATACGTGATGGTGGCGGTGTCCACCACGCGCACGATAAGTGCGATTAAAAAGCCGACCACACGCACGATAAGTGCGTTGAGTGCTTTGAGTGCGTTGAGAAAGTCCACCACGCTCGACCTCCCATTGCCCGGTCTTTGTTATACTTAACAACCTGTTTAGCCAATGAGCCGTCGTTTTGAACCTGACACACAACAACACTGTTGATAACACCCGGAGTATTGCCCGTCAGCAACACGCAAGCGGGGTCAGCCCGCACCGTTTCTGCGTGGCCCCGATGCTCGACTGGACAGATCGCCATGAGCGGTATTTCCTGCGTCTGCTCAGTCGCCACGCACGGCTCTACACCGAAATGGTAACCACCGGCGCCCTGATGCATGGCGACATAAAACGGCACCTGCAGTTCGATCAGGCCGAACATCCACTGGCGCTGCAGCTGGGCGGCAGTGACCCGGCGGCACTCGCCCACTGCGCTGAACTGGCTGAACAATGGGGCTATGATGAAGTCAATCTCAACATTGGCTGTCCCAGCGATCGCGTGCAGTCAGGCAAGTTTGGCGCCTGCCTGATGGCGGAGCCGGACCTGGTTGCTGCCTGCGTCACCGCCATGCAGGCGGCCACCACGCTGCCGGTCACGGTAAAATCCCGCATTGGCATTGACGACAAGGATTCTGATGAATTTCTGCAACGCTTTGTAGACAGCGTTGCCAGCGCCGGTTGCCGAACCTTCATCATTCACGCACGAATTGCGGTCCTGCAGGGACTAAGTCCCAAACAGAACCGGGATGTGCCGCCGCTCAACTATCCGCGGGTTCGCGGCATCAAACAACGTTACCCGGAGCTGGACATCATCATCAACGGTGGCATCACCGGTCTGGAGCAGAGCCGCCAGTTACTCGACGGCGCCCATGGCAGCGCTCTGGATGGCGTCATGATGGGGCGCGAGGCCTACCACAACCCCTATGTTCTGGCACAGGTTGACCAGCAGTTGTTTAAAGACGAAACGCCAGTGCCCTCCAGAGGCGATATCATGTCGGCCTACCTGCCCTACGTTGAAACCGAACTGGCACAGGGCACGCCACTGCAGCACATGACACGACACATCCTGGGGCTGTTTAAAGGACAGAATGGCGGACGCCTGTTTCGCCGTCACCTGAGTGAAAACGCATACCGCAAGAACGCAGGAATCAATGTCCTGACGGATGCCCTTGCGTTGGCCGACGCCAGCATTAAAAGCACGTGTTGAGAACGTGCTGAGAGCCACCGGGACTTAGCGAAGGAGCCCCCATGATAGCAGCGATCAGACAATTCTTTGACAACCAGCTCGCCAGCCCTGAACAGGAGACCTCAGAACACAAGGTGGAGCGCTTGCGGCTGGCCAGTGCCGCACTGATGTTTGAGCTACTCAAGACCGACCGTCATATTGATGATCGTGAAACCCGGATGTTGCGTCAGGTGCTGGCCAGGACCTTTGCAATGGATGAGCAACAGCTTGATGACGTTATCAAACTGGCAGAAGAAGAAGCGGCGCAGGCTGTGTCGCTCTATGAGTTTACCAGCCTGATGAACGAGACCTATGACTATGAAGACAAGGTGCTGCTGGTAGAAAATCTGTGGCGACTGGCACTGGCGGATGATCATCTGGACAAGTACGAAGAGCAGATGATTCGCAAAACAGCGGACCTGCTTTACGTGTCACACAGTGATTTCATCAAAACCAAATTGCGTGTGCGTGACGAACAGGGTTAATCCCAGTTGCCCCAGTCACTCTGCTGGCTGGCCACTTCGCCATCCTTGACCAGGTATTCGCGCTGTTGCAGATACGCTTCCCGGGTGAAAATGTAGGGATCGCCGGACATCAGCGAATCTACTGCCATCGCCTCAACCCGACGATCAACCTGCTGCAGCACAAAGGCGGCATTTCGCATCAGATCGTCCTCGCGATGGTTCAGAGGATTGGTGTAGTTATCGACACCAAAGCCCAGCCCGTCGCGCACAGTGCTGGGCCCGAACAGAGGAATCACCACGTAGGGGCCGGGCGGCACGCCCCAGTAGCCCAGGGTCTGACCAAAGTCTTCCTCGTTTTTGTCAAAACCCGCCCAGGTAGCCAGATCGAGAACACCGCCGAGGCCGAATGTGGTGTTGAGCATCAAGCGCCCAGTGTCATTAGCCGCCGCCTGCAGCTTGAACTGCAACAGGTTGTTGGCCAGTACTGAAATGTTATTGATATTGGCGAAGAAATTGCTCACGCCCCGGCGCGCCAGTAATGGCACGTAACGCGTGTAGCCGTTGGCAACCGGACGCAGGACCTTGCTGTCGACATAGTCGTTAAACGCGTGCACTTTGACGTTAACGGGCTGCCAGGGATCATAATCGGGTGCCTGTTGTGCAGAAACGCTACTGGTCGCCACGCTAAGGCTCAAGCCCAGGCTCATGGCCAGCGCTGATATCTTGCTACACCGATACTGCATTAGTTTTAACACTCCACAACATAACAATTCAGATAACGCCAAGCGTGCATCAATCACAAGGACCGCACATTATCCCAGATTAGCCGGTTGCTTGATATAGCCCTATCGGGGGGGCGCCAACAGCTTGCGCAGGCGCTTCTCCGATACCGGGCCCCGGGTGCCCAGGGTCTGGGCAAACAGCGAAACCCGCAGCTCCTGCAGCCACCAGAGGAATTCTGCTAAATTCCGATCTTCAGCGCTCCTGGCCTGCACATGCGCTTGACCATACATCGCCTGCAGCTCAGCGATCACCGCCTGCGAGTCCTGATCCCGCTTAAGATTGGCCGGCAATTTGTCAAGGCGCTGCTGCAGGGCCTTCAGGTACCTGGGGTACTCCCAAAGCCAGGCATCCGCCACCGAAAGCGGAAAATCATCGGGAAACAGGAAGCTCAGCTGGCCTTCAATGTCCCTGCTCAAGGCCGTGTAGCTGGCAGGCAAAGAAGCCAGTTGTCGCCTGATCGTGAACAACAGGTCATAACTTTCTGTCAGCAAGCGGCACAGCCGCCCTGCCTGTTCCACCAGCTCAGCCCTGCCCTCCACCAGCAACGCCTCAAACCCGGCCTGGGTGAGGATCCTGCGCTCATTCAGGCGAAAGCAGAGCCGATAAACAGCAGACACTGCATGTTCCAGCCAGGCCTTGTCCTGTGTAATCAATTTGAGCCCCAGCGTGTTTTGTACGCGGCCAAGCTGTTTCAGGATCATGTTCTTCTGCTGTGCTGTCCGCAGCATCAACAGGCGCGCCAGACCACGTTGAGACACCTGGCCGGCACCGAGTTCGGACTCGCACAACACAATGGCAACGCTGTCACCTTCGTCTCTGAGCGCCGGGTAGCGCAGCAAGCGAATGCCCTCATTGGTTTCCACCATCGGCGGCAAATCACCAAAATCCCAATCTGTGATCCCGGAACGCTCAAGCGGATGCGTTGACACTCGTGTCGCGGCCGCCGCACTGCCGCTGAATTGTTGCTGCAGCCGGGACAGATCCTGTTCCACCGCCAGCACCCGCTGCCTGGCGTCAAGCACACGAACTCTGGGCTGCAGATGCAAAGGCAGCGCGGCCGGATCCCAGTCATCGGGCGCCAGGCGAATACGCTTCATAGACCAGGCCTGTTCGGTCAATAATTCAACCAGCGTCTGGGTAGGCCTGCCCTCCTTTGACTGACCGGCGTTTTCCAGTGCCCGCGACGCAAAATCGGGCACTGGCACAAATTGTTTTCGCAGGGCCTTGGGCAGGCTCTTCATCAACGCCACAGCACGCTCCTGAACCAGACCGGGCACAGCCCAGTCAAGGTCGAGTTGGGTCAGACTGCTGACCAATGGAGCCGGTACATCAATGCTGATACCGTCTTCGGCGCTACCCGGTTCAAACCGGTAGTTGATGGATAACTCGTTATGGTGAACTGCCGTACTGTCGGGAAAAGCGACTTCACTGCCCTGATCAACGTCACGCGCGACAACATCCTCACGCTGCATACGCAAAGGATCAGACTGTTGTTGCGCTTCACGATACCAGTGTTCCAGCGCAGCCACATTGTTGATCGATTTGGGCAGTCGCTCATCATAAAATGCCGCCAGCTGATCATCGCTGACCAGAATATCCGGACGCCGCTCTTTCTCTTCCTGGCGCCGAACCGTGGCCAGTAAGTCCGAATTAGCGTGATAGAACGCAAGACCTGTCTCCAGTTGCTCAGCCACCAGGCCTTCACGGATGAAGATGTCCCGGCTCAGCACCGGATCGATTGCACCGTAGGACACCGCGCGCTTTTCAATCAGGGTCAGCCCGAACAGACTGATTTTCTCGTAGGCGATCACTTCACCACGCTTCTTCTCCCAGTGCGCTTCAAAATGATCACGACGCAACAGGTGCGGTGCGGCGTCCACCGCCCAGTCGGGCTCGATACGTGCCGCCATGGTAGCAAACAGACGACTGGTTTCGATCAGTTCCGCACTGACAATCCAGCGCGGCATTTTTTTATACAGTGCCGAGCTGGGGAAGAGCGAAAATTTTCGTCCACGACTGCCCAGGTAAAACCCATCCTGGGTTTTCTGGCCAAGTTGATTCAGCGACCCTGGCAGCATCGCTCTGTGAACCGATTCGTAATCGATGTCCTGATTTTCTGTGCGCCCAGGCGCCTTGAAACCAAGGGATTGGCACGACAGACTCAGCTGACGATGGGTTTCGCGCCACTCACGCAAGCGCAGCCAGGACAGAAAGTTTTCTTTACAGTATTTGCGAAACTGACCCTGCGTCAATGCTTGACGTTGTTTCTCTACCTCTTCCCACAGCACCACCCACGACAGAAAGTCAGATTCTGCATTGGCAAACTGTTGATGTTTCTGTCTTGCTGCCTGACGTTTGTCCGCCGGCGTGTCGCGCGGATCCTGAACACTCAGCGCGCTGACAATGATCAACAGCTCATACAGTGAATGCCGCTGTGCGGCTTCAAGCAGTATTCGACCCAACCGCGGATCAACGGGTAGTCGCGCCATCGCTCTTCCGGTTTCGGTCAATTTGCGCTCATTGTCGATGGCACCCAGCTCATCCAGCAGTTTAAAACCATCGTTGATTGCACGACGGTCAGGCGCTTCAACAAAGGGAAACTGACTGATGTCGCCCAGTTTGAGTAACAGCATCTGCAGGATCACAGCACTGAGATTGGTGCGCTGGATCTCCGGATCCGTGTACTGAGGTCGACCCAGAAAATCGCTCTCACTATACAGGCGTATACAGATGCCGCTGGCAACCCGGCCGCAGCGACCGGCACGCTGATTCGCACTGGCCTGCGACACCGGTTCTATCGGCAACCGTTGCACTTTGCTCTGCACACTGTAGCGGCTGATTCGCACCAGCCCGCTGTCGATGACATACCTGATTCCCGGGACCGTTAGTGAGGTTTCGGCCACGTTGGTGGACAGAATAATTCGTCGTCCCTGATGTGGCGCAAAAATACGTTGCTGCTCGTTCTGGGTCAGCCGTGCATACAACGGCAGGATCTCGGTCTGTCGCAATTCCTGTTTGCGTAGTGCCATCGCCAGATCACGAATTTCACGTTCACCGCTAAGAAAAATGAGCACATCACCCGGCCTCTGCCGACGCTGGCGTTCAAGACTCTCCAGCCGCCGTAACGCTTGCATCACGCCAGCGAGCAGTATCTCATCGTCCTTGTCGTCGCCATCCAGTTCAGCCGGATCCTGGTACAGAATCTCTACTGGATAGGTCCGTCCAGACACACTGATGATGGGTGCATCAGAAAAATGCCGTGAGAACTTTTCGACATCAATGGTGGCCGAGGTAATAATGATCTTCAGGTCGGGACGCTGGCGGCTCAGACGCTTGAGATAACCCAGTAGAAAATCGATATTCAGGCTGCGCTCGTGAGCCTCATCAATAATCAGAACTTCATACTTGTTGAGAAAACGATCCTGCTGAATTTCAGCCAGCAGAATGCCGTCAGTCATCAACTTGATGAAGGTATGCTCCGTGGTGTTGTCACTGAATCTGACCTGATAGCCGACGCCCTGCCCCAGGGTCTCGCCCAGCTCTTCGGCAATGCGTGACGCGACAGCGCGCGCAGCCAGACGGCGCGGCTGGGTGTGGCCAATCAGGCCCTTCACACCGTAACCCAGCTCCAGACATATTTTCGGGATTTGTGTGGTTTTGCCGGAACCGGTTTCGCCTGCCACGACAACAATCTGATGCCGTTCCAGCGCATCAGCTATGTCCTGGCGCTTCTCTGATACCGGCAATTCGGCTGGATAGTTGATAACCGGTATTTTTGCCAGCCGCGACTGCACGCTGGCCATCGATTTCTCGATACGCGCTTGCAGTGTTGCCAGTGCCTGTTGGTAGCCAGCGTCAACCCGACCTTCTGCAGCCCGGCGGTTCAGGCGGGACAAGGCCTGTTGTAGCGAAAATTGATCCGCACTCAGGCACTGCTTGATCCGGCTCCGCAAATCTTTGTTCATAGCGACTGCTTGTTAATGCTGCTTCAGCTCCTGCTCCCGAATTTCACGCCGCAGGATCTTGCCAACGTTGGACTTGGGCAGGTCGTCAACAAAAACGATCTCCTTGGGTACTTTATACGCGGTCAGATTTTCCCGGCAGTGAGCTGTGACATCAGCAATGGTCAGCACATTGTCACGGCGCACAACAAACAGCTTGATGCCCTCGCCACTCTTCTCACTGGGCACGCCGATCGCGGCACTTTCAGCAACACCCGGATGGGAATTGACCACCTCTTCCACTTCGCTGGGATAAACATTGAAGCCGGAAACGATGATGAGATCCTTTTTGCGATCAACAATCTTGATGAAACCTTCTTCGTCGATCATGGCGAAGTCACCGGTCTTGAACCAGCCATCTTCGGTAATGGAGTCTGCAGTCGCCGATTCATTAAGCCAGTAGCCTTTCATCACCTGTGGCCCACGAACCCATAACTCGCCCTTCTCATTCAGGCCGAGGTCCTTGCCGTCATCATCGACCGTTTTGACCTCGGTGCCCGGCACGGGGGGGCCCACCGTGCCTATCTTGACTTTGTGGTGGGGATTAACACTGACCACAGGTGAGCATTCAGTCAGACCATATCCCTCGTATACCTGACACCCGGTCACGCGCTGCCATTCCTCGGCCACACTGATGGTCAGGGCCATACCACCGGCGCCGGTAAAGCGCATCTGGCTGAAATCAATCTGGCCGATATCCTTGTGGCGACTCATGGCCAGAAACAGGGTATTGATACCAACAAAACCGTTTATCCGGGGCAATGACTTCAAGGTTTTTAACAAACCATCAAGGTCGCGTGGATTCGGAATCAATACACTATGGTTGCCCGCGTAAACAGCCGCCAGGCAATGAAACATGAAGGCATAGGTATGGTAGAGCGGCAACGGCGCAACAATGATATCGCTACCATCGCGGATCAGGGGCTTGCTCACTTCGCGCAGCTGCATCATGTTGTGCACAAGATTACTGTGCGTCAGCATTGCGCCTTTTGCCAGCCCGGTGGTGCCTCCGGTATACAGTACAATGGCGACATCGGTGCCGCTGTCCGGTGCTGGTTGCCGTGCCGGAGAACTACTCAATGCATCAGACCAGTTGACGGCGCCGGCAATGGACCATGACGGCACCATGCGCTTCAGGTATTTAACCGCCAGATTCATCAGCAGGCGTTTTGGCTGCGGTAACATGTCAGCGAGTTGAGTCACCACCACACATTCAATATCTGTTTCTTTGATGATGGATTCAAGTTTGTCGCAGAAATTCTCCAGAATAACCACACCCTTGACGCCGGAGTCGCGGAACTGATGCTTCATTTCCCGCGCGGTATACAACGGGTTGGTATTAACCATCACCAGACCGGCGCGCGCTGCGGCCACCACGGCAACCGGAAACTGCAACAAATTAGGCAACTGTATGGCGATACGATCACCAGGCTTGAGGCCGCTGCTTTCGCGTAACCAGTTGGCAAAGCGTGCACTGTGCTCATCAAGCTCGGCGTAGCTGATGGTGTGACTCAGACAACTGAAAGCAGGCATGTCAGCATAGTTTTTGAAAGCGTATTCAAAGATATCGACTATCTTGCTGAACTGACCAGGATCAAGATCCGGCTCAGTTGACATCTGGGTTGCTGCAAACATAATGCGGGTCTCCTCGGACACTGCGCTGATTATTGTATTATTTGCTGAGAGACGACATCGCCTCTTCCAGTCCTTTTACTGACAACGGGTACATTCTGTCTTCCAGTAACTCGCGCACCACGGCAATGGAGTAACCATGCTCCCAGTGTTGTCTGGGCACGGGGTTTATCCAGGCAACGTGGTCAAAATTCTCCGTCAGCCGCTGCATCCAGACTGCACCGGCCTCTTCATTGTAATGCTCGATACTGCCACCGGCATGGGTAATCTCGTAAGGTGCCATGGTCGCATCACCAACAAAAATGACTTTATAATCCTTGCCATATTTGTGCAGTATGTCGAACAACGACGTGGTTTCTGCCTGCCGGCGTCGACTCTGTTTCCAGACCGACTCATAAACAAAGTTATGGAAATAAAAATATTCCAGGTGCTTGAACTCGGTCCTTGCCGCGGAAAACAGCTCCTCACAAAGCTGGACATAAGGGTCCATGGAGCCACCCACGTCAAAGAAAAGCAGCACTTTGACCGAGTTATGCCGTTCCGGCACCATCTTGATATCCAGCAGCCCACCCTTTCTCGCCGTTGACGAAATCGTGTCATCGATGTCGAGCTCATCCTGCGCCCCGACCCGGGCAAATTTGCGCAGGCGGCGCAAGGCCATCTTGATGTTGCGCGTACCGATTTCCAGGGTGTCATCCAGATCTCTGTAGTCACGCCGATCCCACACTTTCGCAGCCCGGCCTTCACGACCCTCGTTCTGGCCAATTCGAATACCCTGCGGATTAAAACCATAAGCACCGTAGGGGGATGTGCCGCCTGTACCGATCCATTTGTTGCCACCTTCATGGCGCTCTTTCTGTTCTTCCAGCCGCTTGCGGAATTCCTCCATCAGCTTGTCAAGTCCACCCATGGCTTCAACCATGGCTCGCTCCTCTTCGCTCAAGCTGGCTTCAAACTGGCGACGCAACCATTCATCCGGAATTGCGTCGCGAAGCAGGTCATCCAGCACCGACAATTCCTTAAAATAGCGCGAGAATGCGCGGTCAAAGCGATCGTAATATTTCTCATCCTTGACCATGCACAACCGTGCCAGCAAATAGAACTGCTCCATGTCGGCAAAAGCAAAATTCTGTTTCAGACACTCAAGCAGAGTAAACAATTCGTCCAGGCTGACCGGAATTTTCTCCCGACGCAAGGCATTAAAGAATCGTATCAACATAGCGCCGCCGTTACCGCTTTGCCCGATGCATGAACGCGATCTTCTCCAACAGATGAACATCCTGTTCATTTTTCAGCAATGCACCGTACAACGGCGGGATCGCACTTTTCATATCCTGGTTCTTCAGGATTTCTTCCGGAATATCATCTGCCAGCAACAGTTTCAGCCAGTCAATCAGCTCCGATGTGGAAGGTTTTTTCTTCAGCCCCGGCACTTTCCTGATATCAAAGAAAATGTCCATTGCCTGAGCCAGCAGATCTTTCTTGATGTTCGGGTAATGTACCGCGACGATTTTTTCCATGGTTACGGCATCAGGAAATTTGATGAAGTGGAAAAAACATCGGCGCAAAAACGCATCCGGCAATTCTTTTTCATTATTGCTGGTAATGATGACAATTGGGCGGTGTCGCGCCTGCACACGCTGCTGGGTTTCGTAAACATGAAACTCCATCTTGTCCAGCTCTAACAACAGGTCGTTGGGGAACTCAATATCTGCTTTGTCGATTTCATCAATCAGCAGCACCACCTGTTTCTCGGAATCAAACGCCTTCCAGAGTTTGCCTTTCACGATGTAATTGGCAATGTCGTGCACTTTGGGATCGCCCAACTGGGAATCACGCAGGCGTGACACCGCGTCGTATTCGTACAACCCCTGTTGGGCACGAGTTGTTGATTTGATATGCCACTGGATCAGCTCCAGTCCAAGTGATTCTGCAATCTGTTCAGCCAGCATGGTTTTGCCTGTGCCTGGCTCACCCTTGATCAGCAGCGGTTTTTGCAGACTGATTGCCGCATTGACCGCCATTTGCAACTCGTCCGTTGCAACGTATGCCTTGGTACCCTTAAATTGCATAGTGTCCTCTTGCCTTTTATTGGAATTAGTTTACTGCCTTAACGTCTGGCTGAGCGTGTCAACAGCGAGCGCAGCAGCCCTGCCATCAGGGCGATGACAATGCACGCAATCAGCGCCAGCACCAGTGGCACCAGCGCCCTGATAAAGGCGTCGCCGCCAATGGTTATCATATCCAGCAATATAACGATGACAGCTGGCGCCATCAGGTCCTGATCAGCGGCCACATACCAGGGTGTATAGATCAGCGCTATCATGATACCGCGCAGTACATTGGCCAGTGGCTTAAAACCGATAGCCCCGGTCGCTTTGTAAAACAGGATGTAACACAGGGTGCCAGCGGTCAGATAAACCGCCCAACTTGTAATGTAACCATATATACCCAGCATTCAGCGCTCCATCGTCATGTCAGCATCATCCTGATCCCGTTATCAGGCACGAACCCAGCGGATAACGTGCTCTTCCAGCCCGTCATCATGGACATATTCCTCAGAGATTACCCGGCCGGTAACAGCAATGCCCTGTGTCTGCATTTGTTCGCGTGAACCGGTCAGCAACGGATGCCAGTCTGGCAACGGCCTGTTCTGATACCTGAGTTTATAGGCGCAGGTGTCCGGAATCCAGTCAACTGATGCCTGCAGCACAGACATATCAAGCACCAGGCAATCGGGAACCAGTTCATTGCGTCGTCCATAAGCCTGGCAACTGCACTTCTGCTGATCCAGATACCGACATACAACCCGGGTATAGGCCAGACTGGGAGCGCCTTTCCCGCTCGTATCGTCATCCTGTAATTTCTTCAGGCAGCAGCGCGCGCAGCCATCACATAGCAGTTCCCACTCACGGCGATTCAAATCAGCCAGAGGTAACTCCCAGAAGCGATCACGCACAGGCTGATCAGTCATCTCGCGTCTGCCTCTCCACCGCTGCCGCTGCCGCCAAGAATACGGGTCAGTGGCTCGACCAGCAATGACTGCTGCCAGCCGGACAGATCCTCGGGCCACGCCAGTTTGCCATCATTGCCCATGGCTGCCCGTCGGTTCATGTGCATCAATGTGATCAGCTGTTTCTTGCGCGCCAGCAGTTCTTCCGCTATGCCAGTCTCTGCCGCCACTGCACGCACCGCCTGCTGGCAGCGTTTTAATGTCGCGCGCTGGGTTTGCGACATGGGGGCACCTTCCAGGTTATCAGCGATTGCCGGTGCTACCGCCTCACTCTCGGCAATAAGCGCCAGCAACGTCTCCGCGTCCTGCTGATAAATATTCCGATTCAGGTCCGATAACTGGTTCAGCCCCTGTTGATCCGAGGGCATGGCCTGAGCCAGCGCGATCAGGTCAGCGTCGCGAGCAATCCAGGCTCGCGGTTTGTCGCGCTGCCGTGACACCTGCTCGCGCCAGATGCAGAGTTCCTTTAATGCACCCAACTGTCTGGCGTTCAAACGCCAGGCCGCGCCCATTGACAGGTACAGATCCGCCCATCTGTCCTGGTCTTCGCTCGCCAGTGAAATCTGCCGCATACGCTCGCATTCTTCCCGCAGGTAGTCCAGTTTGCAATCCTGTGCCAATGCGCTCTCAAGTTCCTGGTGCAATCGGGGAAGATACGCTACGTCCAATGCTGCGTATTTGACCTGGTTATCCGACAGCGGTCGTTTCAGCCAGTCGGAACGGGTCTCACCTTTGCTGAGTTCAACGCCGGTTATATGCAGAACCAGATTAAGATAGCTGATGCTGTAACCGTGCCCCAGAAAGCCGGCTGCTTTCTGCGTATCAAACAATGGACCAGGCATACAACCATACAGATAATTGAACACCACCAGGTCTTCCGAGCAGGAATGCATGACTTTGGTAATGCCAGGCTCCGTCAGAATTTCCATGAAAGGCTGCCAGACCTTGATAAAGAGGGGATCCAGCAGATAACTGCTCTGCCCGTCGCCAACCTGAATCAAACCTGCGCGAGGATAAAATGTACTGACACGGATAAATTCGGTGTCCAGCGCGAGCATGGGTAATGTCCGCCAGTGCTGACACAATTGTGCCAGTCGGGCGTCGTCAACCACGAGTTCCGGCGCGGGGAAGTCAATCATAAACAGCTCTCATTTTTTAGCATTCGCGATCACCTGGCTTCAACGTAGCAATTGACGTCCATTAAAGGCATGGCTTAATGTGCCTCCGTCAACGTATTCCAGTTCCCCGCCCACCGGCACACCATGAGCAATGCGGCTGATCACCAGGTTCTGATCCTTCAGCAAGCCTGCGATGTAATAGGCGGTGGCATCGCCCTCGACATTTGGGTTATTGGCAAGAATCACCTCTTCAACCGGATTTTGCTGCAGCAATGTCATCAGC
Organism: Pseudohongiella acticola; assembly: GCF_001758195.1. Lineage (NCBI taxonomy): Bacteria > Pseudomonadati > Pseudomonadota > Gammaproteobacteria > Pseudomonadales > Pseudohongiellaceae > Pseudohongiella > Pseudohongiella acticola. Next base: position 179,474 of record NZ_MASR01000001.1, on the reverse strand, counting down.
TCATTAATGCCAATGTCGTCCGGACCGATGCCGTCTATCGGCGACAGGTGTCCCGATAACACAAAGTACAGCCCCTGGTAGCTACCCGCCTGCTCAATGGCATACAGGTCGGCGGGTGAACCCACCACACACAGGATGGATTTGTTACGTGCCGGGTTGCTGCAGATACGGCAACGCACTTCTTCGGTCAACGCCCGACACTGCTCGCAGCGGCCAATGTTATCCAGCGCCAGCGCCAGCGTATCGCTCAGCCTGGCGGCGCCCGAGCGATTCCGCTCAAGCAGGTAAATCGCCATGCGTTGAGCTGACTTCGGACCCACACCCGGCAGACACCGCAGGGATTGAATCAACTGCTCTAATAACGGGCTATGCATAATTCACACACACCTGGTGGAGAAAACATTCAGAAGGGGAACTTGAAGCCTTCAGGAAGATTCATGCCGGACGTCATTGCGCCCATGGTTTCGCGCTTGTCGTCTTCCAGCTTTTTGACCGCATCGTTAATGGCTGCCGCGATCAGGTCTTCTATAATTTCTTTGTCTTCCTGCATCAGCTCGGCACTCAGCTCTACATTACGAGCATCGTAGTGTCCGCCAAGGTGCACTTTGACCAGGCCGGCGCCGGACTCACCGATGACGATTTTTTTGGCGGCCTCTTCCTGTGCCTTTTGCATCTGCTCCTGCATTTGTTTTGCCTGTTTGAGCAATTGGTTCATGTCAGTCATACAGTAACCTCGTCGTTTAGGGTTCAGGGTAATTCAGTCCTGGCGTTCAGGCTGTTTCATATCTTCGCTCAGGTTGTAGTGCCGGTGATCTGCAATGATTCCTGGTCCACTCTGGCATCAAATTCGCTAATCAGCGCCAGCACGCCCGGATCAGTATTAAATCGATGATGCAGCTCGTCTATGGCCTGCTGCTTTTCCCGCCGTCGCCGTTGAGCCGGAGATTCCGAAGGCAAACTGCCTACCTGAATCATTACTGTGACCGGACGCTGCAACAATTCACTCAGCGCCTGCGCAATTTTGGGTTGTTGGTCTTCTGAATACAAGGCGCTCTGCTGCTCATCCAGTATCAGCGCGTAGGCGTCACCCACAACAGATTCCGGAACACAATTGGCCAGGATATTGCCGCTGATACCGGACAACTGACATCGCTGCACCAGGGTGAACCAGTCTGCCCCGGCCGCCAACGTCGGCGATGCCGGCTCGGCGGAGACAGGCTTTTCTTGTGTGTTAGGCTTTTCTGCCGGTTGAGACTCTGCTACCGGTTGAGACTCTGCTACCGGCTGAGGCGCTTGTTTGGGCTGAGGCTCTTGTTTGGGCTGAGGCTCTTGTTTGCGCTGAGGCTCTTCTTCCTGCCGGGGTTCTTCTTTCGGCTGAAGGTTCGTGTTTGGTTGAGGCGGTACTTCGCGCTGAGGCCCTTTTTCAAGCTGAGGCTCTTTGTCACGCTGAGGCTCTTGTGGGGGCTGAGGCTCTTGTGGAGACTGAGGCTCTCTTGCCGGCTGTCGCTCGGCTTCCGGTCGGGCTGCTGGCGTTTCATCGGTGTCTGCCGCCGGCTCCGGACTCAGGCCGGCGCTGGGCTGAGTGATTGTTGCGGCGGGTTCAGGCTTTTTTTTTTCGTGACCTGACAACGATTGTGCACCCGCAAACACATCAGGACTGAACGCCAGCATTCGCAGCAGGCCCATTTCAAAACAGATTCTGGCATCCGGCGAATGTGGCATATCCTGCAAGGTCTGCATGCATACCTGATAATACAATTGCACATCTTCCGCTGCGAAAGCGCCGGCAAGCGCTCGTATCTGTTCCCGGTCTCCTTCGCTGTTATCGATGGCATCCGGCATGACCTGTGCCATTGCCAGACGATGGCACACGCTTAGCAGTTGTTCCAGCAGGCGGCTGTAATCCGGGTTATTTTCGGCGCAGGCAGCGACCGCAGACATCAGGCTGTTTGCGTCACGTTGCGCCAGCGCCTCCAGAAAAGCAAACACAGCGGCATGGTCAGGCGTACCCAACAATGAGGTCACCGATGCCACCTGCACACTGCCACCGCCAAATGAAATACTCTGGTCGAGCAGCGTTAACGCATCACGCATACTGCCAGCCGCGGCGCGACCCAGTTGCCACAGGGCATCTTCTTCATAATCGATCTGCTCTGCCGCCAACACCGACTGCAGGTAATTGACGATCTGCGCCGGGGCCAGGTTTTTCAGATGAAACTGGAGGCAACGTGACAGCACCGTAACCGGCAATTTCTGCGGATCCGTTGTCGCCAGCAGAAATTTCACGTGCTCGGGCGGCTCTTCCAGCGTTTTAAGCAAGGCGTTAAAACTGTGGCTGGACAACATGTGAACTTCGTCGATCAGGTAGACTTTGAATCGCCCGCGCGCTGGCGCATATTGCACATTGTCCAACAGGTCACGGGTGTCCTCGACTCTGGTGCGCGACGCAGCATCAACCTCAATCAGATCGATGAACCGGCCCTCACTGATTTCACGGCAGGCGTTGCACTCCCCACAGGGTGTCGCGGTAATGCCCTGCTCACAATTCAGGCAGCGGGCCAGTATACGCGCCACTGTGGTTTTTCCAACGCCCCGCGTGCCTGTAAACAGATAGGCATGATGCAGACGCTGCTGCTCAAGCGCATGCGTCAGCGTTTGCAGAACATGCACCTGTCCGGCCATTTCAGAGAAGTTCTGGGGGCGCCATTTTCTGGCAAGTACCTGGTAGCTCATGTGTCGCGGTCAATGTCTGGTGACTGATGGAGAGCTATTGTATTGCAAACAGAGCGGGAGTGACAGGCGGCCGGGGCGTGAAATCGGGTTTTGCGACTGGACGCGGGAGGCCCTTGGCAGAACCACTTTCCAGAGCCACTTTAAGGTGGCACCTCCTGTCAGCCACACCACGGCACATGAGTCTGCTGCTACCGTTGCTCCCTTCCGGGCCTGGCGGGGTTTACAGCGTATCATTGCGCGGGGACCGACAAGAGATACCATAAAGCCTGATGCAATGAGGAATCATCAAATCAGGGGCGGCATTATCAATAAATTGCGCCGACTAATCAAGTGCAGCCCGCAACTCAAGTGCACCATGCAGCCCGCGACAAAACAATCGCTGCCAGACTCAGGGCAGGCTGATGGCCATCAGGCGGGTCACAGGCCCTGCCCCCACCGCCAGCACAATATACTGTTTGCCGTCTGCCATGTAGCTCATGGGCGTGCCCATGGGTGGTAAGGGCAGATCCAGCTCGCTGAGAACCTCACCGGTCGCCTTGTCATAGCTGCGCAGCACTGGACGACTGCCGTCCAATTGAGCGACGAACAGCAGCGAGCGCGTCAGCAGCGGGCCATGGCGCCCAAAACTGCCCACCGGACCGGGATCTTCGATACCCATATCGATGATCCGCTGCCGAATACCTTCTCCATGAGGCACCATCCAGCGATGCTCACCGGTATTCAGATCAATGGCGGTGATGCGCGCATAGGGCGGCTTGACCAGAGGCAGGCCCTGCGGCCCTTCAATACTGAAGCTGCGATCGCGAATATAGGCAAAATCCGATTCCCCCGGTTCGGGTTTGCGCAGCCTGACAAAGCGCGGCGCCGATAACGAAGGGATATACATCATTCCCGTTTCGGGATCCGTGGCTGCTCCCGTCCAGGTGGCGCCGCCACTGTAGCCAGGAAAAATGATGACGCCGCGTTCGCTGGGGGGCGTATAAAGTGGCCCATAGTCGACGTCGGCAATCAGATCCACGGCCTGCGAGCGCAGCTCGGGCGTGAAGTCGATCAAGGTGGCATCAGAGATACCCTGCGGTTCGAACGGCGCCGGTTTGCTGGGGAAAGGCTGCGTCGGTGAGGTACGCTCACCCGGGACACGCGATTGTGGTACCGGTCGCTCCTCGATGGGCCACACCGGTTCGCCGGTCAATCGATCCAGCACAAACACAAACCCCTGTTTGGTGACCTGCGCCACGGCTTTAATGTCGCGGCCATCAACATTGATATCGATCAGATTGGGGGCAGCAGGCAGATCATAATCCCACAGACCATGTCTGACTGCCTGGAACTGCCAGACCATGTCTCCCGTCGCCGAATCCACTGCGATCAGGCTTTCCGCGTGCTGGTTATCGCCCAGACGATGGCCGCCGTACCAGTCGTTATTGGGTGTACTGGTAGGCAGATACACGTAACCGGTGTCAGGGTCCGCACTCATGGTTGTCCATACATTGGTGGCACCAGCGGTGCGCCATGCGTCGTTTTCCCAGGTGTCGTTGCCGACCTCCCCGGCTTGCGGAATGGTATGGAAAATCCAGCGCTGTTCACCCGTGCCTGCATCAAAGCCGCGCACATGTCCCGGCGGCAATTGCGTCTTGAACAGCGGCACGTCGTTTATCGACGAACCCACAACAACAGTATTGTTTATCACGATGGGCGGTGAAATCGAGCCATACTGACCGATTCGGGTTTCTCGCCCCAGCCCCTGTTTCAGATCAACAACACCGTCGTCGCCAAAATCCGCATCCGGCTGCCCGGTGCGCGCATTCAACGACCACAGCAGCCCATCATTGGCCGCCATAAAGATTCGGCCATCATCGCCATCATCCCACCAGGACACACCGCGATGATTATTGTTGAAATTGGGATGCCGGCCCCGTTGCCAGGAGCCGGTGTCAAACACCCAGCGCTGATCACCCGACACCGCATCAACGGCAGCTACCTGCCCCAGCGAGGTACTGACATACAGCGTACCGTTAACCATGATGGGCGTGGACTTGTATTCGCCGGCACTGGCACGGTCATCTTGCGCAAAAATAGCATTATCGGGTGTATCCCATTGCCACGCGATCTCCAGTTCAGAAACATTGCCAGCGTTGATCTGAGCTAACGGCACGTATTTGCTGGACGCCGCATCGCTGCCATAAAAGCGCCAGTCCTGCTGGCGCTCTGGCATGCCCTGCGCATTGGCCCAGGAACATATCACAGCGCCCAACAGGACAGCGTACAGACCCGGTCGGCATCGCTCAGGGCACGGCATAACTCACCACCGATGCCTCGGTGCCGCCGCCCAGGGCAATACTGATGTATTGCTTGCCATCGACCATGTAGGTCATCGGGGTAGCGCTGGGTACGGAAGGCAGGTCGAGTTCATGCACCACGTCGCCTGTGGCTTTATCGAACGCTCGCAGCACTGATCGACCACCGTCCTGCTGCGCTATAAACAGCAGGGTTTTGGTCAACACGGGTCCTGTCCGCGAATTCGAACCGACCGGACCCGGGTCAACAATGCCCAGATCAATGATGCGTTGCCGGGGGCCTTCTCCGTGCGGCACCATCCAGACGTGGTCGCCCGTATTCAGGTCGATTGCCGTGATACGGCCGTAAGGTGGTTTGGTCAGCGGCAAGCCCTGCGGGCCATTGACGGAAGTAACGCCACCACGAGCGAAATCGAAATCCGATTGCCCTGCTTCCGGCTCTACCAGTTGCACCACAATGGGCGCCGTTCCCGATGGAATGTAAAGCATGCCGGTCTCAGGATCGACTGCAGATCCCTGCCAGCCGCCACCGCCGGCCCAACCCGGCAGATTGATGGTGCCTCGCTGCGACGGAGGCGTAAACAAAGGACCGTAGTCAAAACTTTCAATATTGGCCAACGCTTCCGCTCGCAGCTCCGGGGTGAAATCGATCAGGGTTGCGTCAGAAATACCCTGCAATTCAAATGGCGCCGGCCGCGTTGGATGCGGTTGTGTGGGCGCGGCACGTTCGCCGGGCACTGTCGATGCAGGCACCGGGCGGTGTTCTATCGGCCAGACCGGCTCGCCGGTTTCCCGGTCCAGCACATACACAAACCCCTGCTTGGAGATCTGCGCGAGCGCCTTGATGTCCTCGCCATCGACAGTGATGTCAATCAGCGTTGGCGCCGCCGGCAGGTCATAGTCCCACAAGCCGTGCTCAACCGCCTGAAAATGCCAGACACGCTCGCCTGTGTAGCCATTGACCGCAACCAGTGACTCGGAAAACAGGTTGTCGCCCAGCCGGTGACCGCCATACCAGTCATTGGTGGGTGTACCCACGGGCAGGTAGACCAGGTCCAGCTCCAGATCTGCGCTCATCTGTGTCCAGACATTGGTATTGCCGACCACTTCCCAGGACTGGTTTTCCCAGGTTTCATTGCCAAACTCACCGGTCTGGGGAATGGTGTGGAAAATCCACTCCTGCTCCCCGGTTTTGATATTGTAGGCACGCACGTGGCCCGGCGGTGCCGACTGGAATGCGGGCCCGTCATGAATCGACGAACCGACGACAACCAGGTCGTGAAATATCAGCGGTACGCCCATCATGGTATAGGCAACTCTATCAATCTCCCGACCCAGGCCAACGGCCAGATCCACTTTGCCCTGATCACCAAATTCCCGGTCAAGCTCCCCGGTTTCGGCGTCCAGGGACCACATATAGGCATCATTGGAATAAACCAGGATTCGCTCCTCATCGCCCTCGCTCCAATACCCCACCCCCCGGCTGTTGTAGCCGAGATTGGCTGGACGCCCCATCTCCCACCCGCGGGTATCAAACATCCACAGCTCTTCCCCAGTGACGCCATCAATAGCAGACACCCGGCCGAAGGAGGTATTGATATAAAGTACTCCGTTCACAGCAATGGGGGTGGCCTTAAAAGCACCCGGTGTCGCCGCGTAATTCTCGGCCGCATGATTGGCGGTTACGGTCGCGTTGTCGGGAGACTGCCACTGCCAGGCCAACTCAAGGTCGGCGACATTGTTGTGATCAATCTGATCAAAAGGGGCATATTTAGTGGAAGACAGGTCGGATCCGTAATGGGTCCAGTCCTGAGCGCCGCTGTTAACGCTAAAACCAAGCGCCAGCGCGGACACTGCCAGGGTCAGGGTCTTGGGTAAATACATGGTCTGTTCTCTTTATAATTTTAATTGACGGACCAGCCGATACTACAACAACATCAGCCATATAGGAATTGTCGCTTGTGTGGGTATTTTATGGGGACGGAGGGGATACTTTTTGACCACTGAGAGGGAAGCAGCACTCACTGAAGAGACCAATATCGGCAAATTGCCAAAGGCCGCTTGTGCACCTGCGTTATTAAATTTGGCGGTGAGGGAGGGATTAATCAAACAGCCTTCGGGGCTGTTTGACCCGTTGGGCTTCGCGCTCACGCGCTCGTTTTAAGTTGCTGCGCAACTTTTCGACCCTCTATCGGGTTCGCCTCCCTCCCGGGCTGGCTGGATCATTCTTTGCGGGGACAGCAGGCCGATTGTGCACCTGCGTTATTAAATTTGGCGGTGAGGGAGGGATTAATCAAACAGCCTTCGGGGCTGTTTGACCCGTTGGGCTTCGCGCTCACGCGCTCGTTTTAAGTTGCTGCGCAACTTTTCGACCCTCTATCGGGTTCGCCTCCCTCCCGGGCTGGCTGGATCATTCTTTGCGGGGACAGCAGGCCGATTGTGCACCTGCGTTATTAAATTTGGCGGTGAGGGAGGGATTCGAACCCTCGATACGTTTCCGTATACACACTTTCCAGGCGTGCTCCTTCAGCCTCTCGGACACCTCACCGTTTCAAGGCGCGTAACTTTATATCAGGGTCATGGCAAATACAAGCAGATAAGCGGTGCCAAGGCAAATTGATCGGCTTTTGTCAGGCGTTGACAGGCCATTCCACCCCAGCTGGCCTGCTGGCGCTCGGTCAATGCAGCGACAGCGTGTCACCGCTACCCTATTGGCGCAAAAGCCTGGGCAACGGATAGGCGGCGATCGTCAAATCACTGCTGCGAAGCGGATTGATTTCCAGTCCCCCGCGTCGCAGAAAGTTGATGCTCACCTGAAGTTTTTGAGGTTTACACTTAACCGACAGGTCATGGAATATCTGTTCCACACAATGTTCGTGAAAGCCTTCGTGTGAACGATAGGAGATCAGATAGGACAACAGGCCCTCATGATCAATCTGCTCGCCCTGGTATTGAATCACCACGCTGCCCCAGTCTGGTTGAGCTGTTATCGGGCAATTGGATCGAAACAGATGACTGTAGAGCGTTTCAGTAACCTGCGCTCCCGTATGAGACACCAGAAAATCCGGTGCCGGCTGATAGCTTGTTGTTGTTACCAGCAGATTGTCGAGCAGAAGCCCGTTGGAAACATCAACGCTGTGCATCACCGCCGACTCATGATTGTGCAGCGCGACCTGCACGGGCGCCCCTGCCGCCTGCGACAGATCCTGCTCAATCTGCACCCGCGCCACTTCCGGCTCACTGAACACGGCCTGATTCAGGGAATTAAAATAGAGCTTCATCGACTTCGATTCAATCAGACAGGGTGAATCACACGGCACCAGAATATCGGCAAGCGCCACCACCGGCTGGCCCGTGGGCAACAACCAGGAAAGTTCATACGCACGCCAGTGATCAAATCCGCCAAAAGGCAGCTCACTGCCCTCTTTCACCCCCAGCTGACTGCGATTGTTCGCGCGCGCGACCGGGAACAACAAACCTGGATCATAAGCCGTTGGATAGGCAGTCTGTTTGCCTAGCGGATTGTCAGCCATGGTAGCGTTAACCTTCATCCATTTTCTGTAAATTTAAAGCAGCCTTGAGCTAAGCAACAGCCTTGAGCCAGTCACCGGCACATCAGCAAACCCTGCAATCAATGCCGCAAGCCGGTGCCGCGGCGCAGCAAGTACAGTGCTACCGCAAACAGGACTGTGCTGAATGCAACCAGCATGAACAAGGCCCAGTAAATATTGACATCACTACTGCCCAGAATACCAAAGCGAAACGTATTGACCATATACAGCACCGGGTTGAGTGCAGAGATCCACTGCCCGGCTGTCGGTAGCAGCTCGATTGAATAAAACACACCGCCCAGATAGATAAGCGGTGTCAGTACAAAGGTGGGAATAATCGAAATATCATCAAAGGTATTGGCGAACAGCGCATTGATGAAACCTGCCAGGGAAAACACCAGCGCGGTTAACAGAACCACCAGAACCGTTAACCAGACATGCTCAATACTCAGCGATGTAAACATAAACGACATCAATGTCACGATCACACCCACGGCAAGGCCACGCACCATACCGCCGGCGACAAACCCCATCAGAATGATGTAATTCGGGACCGGTGACACCAGAATTTCCTCGATACAACGCTGAAATTTGTTACTGAAAAAAGATGAAGAAACATTCGAGTAAGCATTTTGAATGACAGCCATCATGATCAGGCCAGGCACAATAAAATCAATATAATTGTACCCGCCCATATCACCAATGCGACGACCGATCAGATTGCCAAAGATCAGGTAATACAGACCAATTGTTATTGCCGGTGGCACCAGCGTCTGCAACCAGATACGAGTGAAACGGCGAACCTCTTTTACAACAATGGTTTCAAAGGCGATGTATTTCTGATTGGCAAACATGCGCATACCCGTATCGTTCTGTTGATGGATGTACTTCCGACAGATGTGATTATGGCAAATGGTCTAGTGACAACAGTTACTTATTTACAAGACGGGACAGGAATAACTCTTCCAGCCGATTGGTCTTGTTTCTCATACTTTTAATCAACACGCCCTGTTCGTTCAGACGTGTGAACAATGCATTGATATCTCTGTCCGTGCTCATGGTAACTTCAAAGCTGTGCGAGTCGATCCATTGACACGTCACGCCCGGATCACCGAACGCGGGCGCCGCGGAAATTTCATTGACCGTATCAAACACCAGCGTCTGCATCGCCAGCTTCCCGAGCAACGCTCGCATGCTGGTATTTTCCACAATCTGACCGTGATCAATGATGGCGATATTACGGCACAGGCTTTCTGCCTCTTCCAGATAATGCGTGGTCAGAACGATGGTGGTGCCATTACGATTGATTTCCTGCAGGAACTCCCACATTGATCGGCGCAACTCGATGTCTACGCCCGCAGTGGGCTCATCCAGAATCAGCAGGCGTGGCTCATGCACAAGCGCCCTGGCAATCATCAGACGACGTTTCATGCCGCCCGACAACATACGCGAGCGATTGTCGCGTTTATCCCACAGGTCCAGCTTCTTCAGATATTTCTCGGTACGCTCGCGTGCCAGTGACCCTTTCAGACCATAATAACCCGCCTGGGTCATGACGATATCGGCGACTTTTTCAAATTGACTGAAATTGATTTCCTGTGGCACAACACCTAAAGACTGCTTGGCTTCATGGAGGTGACTGGCGGCGTCTTTGCCAAATATTTTTATGCTGCCGTCGCTGGCGTTAACCAGCGTTGAGATAATGCCAATGATGGTGGATTTACCAGCGCCATTGGGACCCAGCAAGGCAAAGAAGTCATTTTCTTTGACATCCAGATCAACGCCTTTCAGGGCAACGTGGCCGTTAGCATAAGTCTTGCGGAGATTACGAATGGAGATGGCATTTTGTGAATCGGCATGTGACATGGTCGCTTCTCAAATTCCAAAAAAAAAGCCTGGCAAAAGCCAGGCTTAAAAAATGGCGTCCCCTAGGGGTTTCGAACCCCTGTTGCCGGGATGAAAACCCGGTGTCCTAGGCCTCTAGACGAAGGGGACAGAAAAAATTTTCCTGCCTTATTGCAGAAAGCGGCGCGAATTTTAGTTAGCTTCGACATCGCAGTCAAGATATTTTTTGCCCATCTGCGATTTTTTGCAGTACTGCCGTCCAGGGCGAATGCAGTAATCGGACAGCGCGCGCATAATAACAAATCTATCTGAGGGGTGATAGCTTTTTGTGCAGCTACTTTTGCCGACAGACTTCGGCTAAATGTTATAGTAGCTTCCTCATTGGTTTTCTCATTAATGTATTTTTCGCCACACTCGGTTGTCTGGACCGCTGAAAACGGAGACGCTACGCATGACGGTCATCTTCAGCCTCATTTTGGCACTGGTGCTACTGGTGGGCATTATCTATGCCCTGCGCACTCACAACGAACGCACCCGGGAAAATGCAATAGCACGCGAACAACCATTACCACCTCTGGCGAACAACACGGCACCAGCAGCCAGCGCCCCTCCGGCTGACGACAACAGCCCACCGCAGGCAGGTGCAACCCCGGCTGCCGAAGCACCAGGCGAGAGCATTATATCGAACAACAACCTGCCAGATGCTGTCAGCTGCCAGACCACCGACTGGCGCCAGAGCTGCCAGACACTGCGAGATCAGGGGCGATTCGATGAAGCATTGCTGGCCTGTCAACAGGCCTGGCCACAATGGCAGAGCTTTGACCAGGCCGCTCGGGTCATGCGGGCCGCCATTCGCCGTCATTCCGGCGACGCAGCACAGCGAAATCATTGGCTCCAGCAACTCTATCGGCTCGCAGCGCAGGCCAGCTTTCTGCATGACAAGGTCGCCGGCCTACCCGACCCGAGTCGCCACAGCCTGGCAAAACGATTTACACCCGTACAGATCGATGTACTTGACATGCCATGGGCAGAGCTGGGTTATGAGCAGCTGCGACTGCTGACCAAGTCAGATCGAAAACAACTGGTGCAATTGTGGGGCGAACCCGACACGCATCAAAGCGCCCGACATTTCCACGCCAATCAATGGTTGACATCCAGCTCTTGACCTGTTTGCGCCCTATATGAGAACCTAAGCGATTATCACTTGATATTCAGGTGATCCGTGTCCCGAATGCCAGCGTCGTACGCCGCTACTCGGATTGCCTAATGCAATCAGAGCAGGGGTCGATATTCGTATATAGGACTTAATCGCTGGCACCAAGATCAAGGACCACCGGAATGACCTTTACTGACAAGCGCAAACGGTCAAGGGAGCCCGCCATAGAGCCGGACCTGTTGGATCAGGGCATCGCCCAGCTTAAAATGGAAATTCAGATCCTGAGTGACTGGCTGCGCAACCTCGATAACAGCGAAGCGGAACAGCAAATCTCGTACAAGGATATGTTACAAAGCCGCAAGGAGATGCTTCGCGCTCTTGAAATGCAAAAAGCAGAACTGACACCACCATCGAAGCAGACGCCCACCGCATAGATCTGAGTACTCCCGGTACTGCCAGACAATGCGTTTCGATCAATCAGGACCCCACCATGACCGACTCCTCACCACTGATGCCCACGCAGCAGCAGCTCAACACCATGCTGTCCCTGCAATCTGCCATGAACCGCAAAGTTGATCCGGACTGGATCGCGGCCGCCTATCCTTATTTGCGCGCTGTTGTGGTGGAGGCAGCTGAAGCCATAGAGCACCACGGCTGGAAGTGGTGGAAAAAACAGGAACTGGATCTGGCTCAACTGCAGATGGAAGTGATCGACATCTGGCACTTCATTCTGTCCGAAGTGCTGCTGCGCCAGAAAGGTGATGAAACAGCGGCCTGCGTCAAGCTGTTGGCAGACTGCGGCGACATCAGTGGCGGCGCCATAGATTTTGATAACAGACCCTACAGCATGGCGGCCATGACCTTACTGGACAAACTCGAACTGCTGACCGCCCTGGCTGCCGCACGCCGCATCGAAATCAGCGTATTTGCCAGCATCATGAAAGATTGTGACATGAGCTGGGATGAGCTGTTTGCCCAGTATGTCAGCAAGAATGTATTAAATTTCTTCCGCCAGGATCATGGCTATAAAGACGGCAGTTACCAGAAGGTCTGGCACGGCAAGGAAGATAACGAACACCTGGTGGAAGTCATGGCAACACTGTCAGCGACATCTGAGACTTACCCAACCGAATTGTACCAGGCGCTGAAGCAACGCTATCCTGCCTGATACGGTTTGACCGGTCGCGCACGGTTCGGGCGAACAGTGCGCGCGCCAGGCGTTATTGGAAGTACGCGTTCTCTCGATTGCTGTGATCAGTCACATCTCGCACACCGGTCAGGCCGGGAACGTTTTCCACCAGCGTTTTCTCCACACCCTCTTTCAGGGTTACGTCAACCATGCCACAGCCCTGGCAACCACCGCCAAATTTGAGCACGGCGATGGAGTCATCAACGATTTCTTCCAGGCTCACGACACCACCATGCGAAGCCAGAGACGGGTTTATTTCGTTATATAAAACGTAATTGATACGATCTTCCAGCGGGCTGTCGTCACGAATCTTGGGCAAGCGCGAATTCGGCGCCTTGATGGTCAATTGCCCACCCATGCTGTCTTTGGCGTAATCCACCACTGCATCTTCCAGAAACGGGATGCTTCGCTTTTCCACCCAGGCGTCGAAGTGCTCGTAAGCTTTTTGCTCGTCCTCTTCCTTCTCTTCACCAGGCCGGCAAAAAGAAATACAGGTTTCTGCCTTTGGCGTGCCCGGATCCAGAATGAACACGCGGATACCAATGCCCTCGCAATCCTGCTTTTTCAACAGTTCTGCCAGGTATTCCTGTGCGGGCTCTGTGATCGTGACCATAAGTACGGTGCGCCTCTTGATTAACTTGTTCAATTAACTTGTCTAACTAACTTGTCTAACCATCACGTCGACATCATGCACGTCGACATCATGAATCGGGCTGCACATTCGTCAGCCATCGAATACTCGACTATTTTACTAGGTTATTATGGATTTTGCAGCTCCCGCCACCGAAAAGGCACAAATTTATCCGGTAAGGCTCGGCTTCTGGTAGAATTGCGCCTCTCTGAAATTCGCCAAAACAGTCAAACCAGCCGTCGATAATACAGAATGGCTGATTACTGGAACCATGGAACAGATCATGAAACAGCATCCCGCTTTCGCCACCCTTCGTCAGGCCCTCAGTCAACGCATCCTGGTTCTGGACGGCGCGACGGGAACCATGATTCAGGCGGAGAAGCTACAGGAAAAGGATTTCCGGGGTGAACGTTTCCTCGACCACCCCAGCGACCTGGCCGGCAACAATGATCTGCTGACGCTAACCCGACCGGATGTGATCCGAAAAATTCATCACGCCTATCTTGATGCGGGCGCCGACATCGTTGAAACCAACACCTTCAACTCAACGGCGGTATCGCAATCTGATTACGGCCTGCAGGCCATCGTGCGTGAACTCAACGTTGAGGCCGCCCGGCTCGCGCGCGAGTGCTGCGACGAGGTCACGAAACAGGATCCGTCACGACCACGCTTTGTAGCGGGTGTGGTCGGCCCCACCAGCCGCACCGCGTCACTGTCGCCCGATGTCAACGACCCCGGCTATCGTGCGACAGACTTCGATGCGCTGGTTGCCGACTATGAAGTGGCAGTTGAGGGCCTGATCGCCGGTGGCGCTGACCTGCTTCTGATCGAAACCATTTTTGATACCTTGAATGCCAAGGCGGCTGCGTTTGCCGCGCACCTGACCATGGAAAAACTGGGTATTGAATTGCCCATCATGATCTCCGGTACCATCACCGATGCCAGCGGCCGCACCCTGTCCGGGCAAACGGTTGAAGCCTTCTGGAATGCGCTGTCCCATGCCCGCCCGCTGTCAATCGGATTTAACTGTGCGCTGGGCGCCGAGCAGCTGCGCCCTCACATCGAGGAAATCTCGCGTCTGGCCGACACCTACGTCTCTGCCCACCCCAATGCCGGCCTGCCTAACGAGTTCGGAGAATACGATCAAAGTGCACGCGAAATGGCTGTTATTGTTGAAGAATTTGCCGCCAGCGGATTCCTTAATATTATCGGCGGGTGCTGCGGGTCGTCACCCCAGCATATCCGTGCCATCGCTGACGCGGTCGCCAAATATCCACCCCGCGCCCTACCGAAAATCGAAGTCAAATGCCGACTCAGCGGCCTGGAAGCATTCAACATTTCCTCCGACAGCCTGTTCGTAAACGTGGGGGAACGCACCAATATCACCGGCTCACGCAAGTTTGCCCGCCTCATCCTGGAAGGACTGTATGACGAGGCCCTTGATGTGGCGCTGCAACAGGTAGAGTCTGGCGCCCAGGTGATCGATATCAACATGGACGAAGGCATGCTGGATTCACGCGCAGCAATGGAAAAATTCCTGCGCCTGATCGCTGCCGAACCCGATATCAGTCGGGTTCCGGTGATGATCGATTCATCCAAGTGGGAAGTAATTGAAACCGGTCTGAAAAATATTCAGGGCAAAGGTATTGTCAATTCCATCAGCCTCAAGGAAGGTGAGGAAGACTTCCTCGCCAAAGCGCGCCTGTGCCGTCGCTATGGCGCCGCCGTCGTAGTCATGGCGTTTGATGAGAATGGCCAGGCGGATACGCTCGAGAAAAAATGCGCCATCTGTAAACGCAGCTACGAGTTATTGGTCAGCGCGGTCGATTTTCCGCCTGAAGACATCATTTTCGACCCCAACATTTTTGCCATTGCCACGGGTATCGACGAGCATAACAACTACGCCGTCGACTTTATCGAAAGCTGCAAATACATTCGTCAGAACCTGCCTCACGCCCTCATTTCAGGTGGCGTCAGCAATGTTTCCTTCTCCTTCCGTGGCAATGATCCGGTGCGCGAAGCCATTCACTCGGTATTTCTGTTTTACGCCATCAAAGCCGGCCTCAACATGGGTATCGTCAATGCCGGTCAGCTCACGGTTTACGATGAGATTCCGGCCGAGCTGAAAGAACGCGTCGAAGATATCGTGCTCAACCGCCGCGCCGACGGCACTGATCGGTTGATGGAAATTGCCGCCAAGTACAGTGGCACCAGTAGCAATGAGTCCAGCGAAGATATTGCCTGGCGCGATGCGCCGGTTGGTGAACGCATCACGCATGCACTGGTGAAAGGCATCACCCGGTATATCGATGACGATACCGAGGAGGCACGCCAGCAATTCGAGCGACCAATACAGGTCATCGAAGGGCCACTGATGGACGGCATGAATGTTGTCGGCGACCTGTTTGGCAGTGGCAAAATGTTCCTGCCCCAGGTGGTCAAGAGTGCCCGTGTCATGAAACAGGCAGTAGCGTTTCTGTTGCCCTTTATTGAAGCGGAAAAACTCAAACATGAACAGGCCGGTGGCGAGAGCAAAGCCAAGGGCAAAGTGTTGCTGGCCACTGTCAAAGGCGATGTCCATGACATCGGCAAGAATATTGTGGGTGTCGTGCTGGGCTGCAACAACTACGACATTATTGATCTGGGCGTCATGGTACCGTGCGAAAAAATCCTGCAGGCTGCCAAAGAGCACAAGGTCGACATCATTGGCCTTAGCGGCCTCATTACACCGTCGCTGGATGAAATGGTTCACGTTGCAAGAGAGATGCAGCGCCTTGATTTCAATGTGCCTTTACTGATTGGCGGCGCAACCACTTCAAAAGCCCACACCGCCGTCAAGATCGAGCAGAACTACACCAACAACGCAACCGTCTACGTGCCCGACGCGTCACGCAGTGTCACCGTGGTCAGCAACCTGCTGAGCGATGAAAGCCGCGACAGTTTCGTCGCCGGTGTCAAAGCCGAGTACGATACCGTGCGAGCACGAACCGCCGGTCGTGATCAGCGCAAGAGTCTGCTGCCCTTTGACGAAGCCAATGCTAACGCAGGTGATTTCAGCTGGAACGAACAAAGTATCACACCGCCCTCCTTCACCGGCGCCCGGGTGCTGGACGATTACCCTCTGGAAAAACTGGTGCCCTACATCGACTGGACACCGTTCTTTATCACCTGGAGCCTGGCTGGCAAGTATCCGGCGATTCTGCAGGACGACGTAGTTGGGCAGGCAGCCCGCGACCTGTTTGCTGATGCCCAGGCCATGCTGAAAAAACTGATTGACGAAAAACTGCTGCGTGCACAGGGCGTTTTTGGCTTCTGGCCGGCTGCACGAACCGGGCTTAATGATGTCACTCTGTATGCTGACAAAGACCACCAGAACAAGCTGCACACCTTCAGTTTCCTGCGTCAACAGGCCGCCAAAGCTGACAACATTCCCAATCTGTCACTGGCTGATTTTGTTGCCCCGGCAGAGCACAAGGACAGCGACTACATTGGGGCGTTCGCCGTCACTGCAGGCATCGGTGCTCAGGAGCTGGCAGAACGCTACGCGGCTGAAAACAATGATTACAACTCATTAATGGTCAAGGCGCTGGCGGACCGACTCGCCGAGGCTTTCGCCGAGCACCTGCACGAGCGTGTGCGCACCGAATACTGGGGCTATGCGCCCGCTGAAAAACTGGATGGTGAAGCGCTGATCAAAGAAAAGTACCGGGGCATCCGTCCTGCGCCCGGATATCCTGCATGCCCTGAACATTCAGATAAAGTCGCCATTTTTGACTTGCTGGACGTGGAGAACGCCATTGACATGGAGTTGACGGAAAGTTTTGCCATGTTGCCGGCGGCCGCCGTCAGCGGTTTTTACTTCGCCCACCCTGAATCACGCTACTTTTCAGTAGGCAAAATCAACGATGACCAGGTTGACGATTTTGCAGCACGCAGGCAATTGAGTGATGAGGACGCCCGGCGTCTGCTCCGACCCAATCTGCTGGATTAGCTTATCGATATATTGAGTTAAAACTAGTTAAACTTATTGATACAATAGGTTAATCAAAGCCTTTGGCGGACGCAAGCTATTGCGCGCCAAAGGCCGGGAGGTTGGCAGTATGTACGAGTCAGAAACGCCACGGCAGGAAGATCAGAAGCAGGATCAGAAAAAGGAGCGGAATGCCGAATCTGGCAAGCTGTCCTTCTGGCAGACACTGGCCAGTGTTGGTCAGGCCAGTTTTGGCGTGCAGAACAAGAAGAACAAAGAGCGCGACTTTGAACAAGGCTCTATCAAGGGCTTTGTCGCCGCCGCACTGATATTCACGGTCGTTTTTGTGCTGGTGCTGGTTGTTGTTGTCAACGTGGTGCTGGGCTGATCAGGCAACCCTCAGCTAGCGACGTAAAACACCAGCATTCCCACGGCAATGACCACCAGGGAGAAAATGGCCAGGGCATCGGCCCGGCTATTGGCCTGAATTTCTTCTTCGGTGTAGCTGCTCTCTGCGCTGTGATCGCTCATAGTTTCTCTCTCAAGACGGTTACTAAATTGGATGCCAACAGTGTCTAACGGCACCAGATACCAGGACTTTCGGAGGCGCATTTTAATGACTTCCGGCACAGAATCAAGAAAATCAGCTAAATACATTTGACAAAATCAGCAGGCAGCAAGGCAAAACTATGTATCGATATGATAATTACGACCACCAGATGCTGGCGGATCGTGTCGCACAATTCCGGGACCAGACCAGTCGCTACCTGGCTGGCCAGCTCAGCGATTCTGAGTTTCTTCCGCTACGTCTGCAAAATGGTCTTTATGTCCAGCGGCTCGCACCCATGCTGCGCATTGCCATCCCCTACGGCATGCTCTCCTCGACGCAATTGCGCAAACTGGCGCACATTGCAGATTACTACGACAAGGGTTATGCCCACCTGACCACGCGGCAAAACATTCAGTTCAACTGGCCTGCACTGGCCGAAGTGCCTGACATTCTTGCGCATCTGGCAGAAGTGGAAATGCACGCCATTCAGACCAGCGGAAACTGCATCCGCAATACCACCACCGATCAGTTTGCCGGCGTGTCCGCGGACGAGGTCGAAGACGCCCGTGCCTATTGCGAAATCATCCGCCAGTGGTCAACCTTCCACCCCGAATTTGCCTACCTGCCCCGCAAATTCAAGATTGCTGTCTGTGGTACTCGCCGCGACCAGGCTGCCACTCAGGTACACGATATCGGCCTGTATATTGTGCGCAATGACGCCGGCGACATAGGTTTTCGTGTGCTGGTCGGTGGCGGTCTGGGTCGGACGCCAGTCATTGGCAGTGAGATTTGCGAGTTTCTGCCGCAACAACACCTGCTGTCTTATCTGGATGCCATCTTGCGGGTCTACAACCGCGAAGGCCGGCGCGACAACAAATACAAGGCGCGCATCAAGATTCTGGTCAAGGAAAGCGGCGTCGACAACTTCCGAGACAAGGTCGAGGCAGAATGGCAAGCCATCAAGGATGGCCCGATGACGCTGACCCAGGATGAAGTCGAGCGCTGCCGTGCTTTTTTCCATGACCCCGCCTACAAAGACCTGCCGGCGCAGAGCGACACCCTGAAGCAGGCGCTGAGCAGCGACGTCATGTTTGCCGCCTGGTACCAGCAGAACGTTGCGGCACACAAAAAACAGGGTTATGCCATTGTCACCATCTGCGTCAAAAAAACCGGGTTTGCCCCGGGTGACCTGGATTCGGCTCAGATGCGTTTTGTTGCTGATATGGCGGACACCTACAGCTTCGGGGAAATGCGTATTGCCCACACCCAGAACATCGTATTCGCTGATGTCGAGCAGGATCAGCTTTATCAACTGTGGCAAAACCTGAAAACCCAGAGTCTGGAAGCTGACAACCTGGGTCTGCTTAACGACATGATCTGCTGCCCTGGCGGCGATTTCTGCGCGCTTGCAAATGCCAAATCAATTCCCATTGCCGAATCCATACAGCGTCGCTTCAGTCATGAAGAGCTACGTGATATCGGCAGCGTGTCGCTGAACATTTCCGGCTGCATGAACGCCTGCGGCCACCACCATGTCGGCAACATCGGCATTCTGGGCGTCGACAAGAAAGGCGAAGAGTATTATCAGGTGTCACTGGGCGGTTCTGCCGACAACAACACCGCGCTCGGTAAAATCGTTGGCCCGGCATTCTCCCAGGATGAAATCCCGGTGGTGATAGAAAAAATCGTGGCAGTCTACAAAAAAAGCCGCGAGCCACAAGAGGCTTTTCTGAACACCTATAACCGTATCGGCATGGAGCCCTTCAAGGATGCGCTCTACGGCAGCAAAGACAAATCGCGCAGCGCACAGGGAGCCGCCTCATGAGCCAGACATTGATCAAAGACGGCAGCATCAGCACTGACAACTGGGTCCTGCTCGCAGCCGATACACTGGGCGATACACAGGCGGATAAACTGGCGCAGCATGACGGCGACGATATTATTGTGCCGTTGAACTGCTGGCTGGAGATACGGGAGCAACTGCTGGCACGCCCGGGAAAAACCGGGGTCTGGCTGCAAAGCAATGAAACTCCGCTTGCGCTGGCCGAGGATCTATCGCGCCTGCCATTGATTGCACTCAATTTCCCTGCATTCAGTGACGGCCGAGCCTATAGCAGTGCGCGCGAATTACGCCAGAATATGGGTTATACCGGGGAACTGCGCGCCATCGGGGATGTCCTGCGTGATCAACTGTTCTACATGGCACGCTGTGGATTTAATGCCTTTGCCTTGCGCGACGACCAGAACGCCGACGCCGCGCTGGGCGCCCTGACTGATTTCAGGGACGCCTACCAGGCCAGCGTCGACCGGCCTGAACCACTGTTTCGCCGCCGGGCCTGATCCGCATGCGTCCGGGCCTGAAGTCGGCAGGCCCGGACAGGCGGACAGGTCAGTTCAGGACGAAAGGTCCAGCACCAGCCGACCGGTGCTGTCACCACGCAGTACGCTGGTCAGGGCATCGCCCAACCCATCCATACCCACCCGTGTTTCCAGCTCAGCCAGATGCTGCAACTTCCATTGCTCGGCCAGTTTCTGCCACACCTGGCGCTTGTGCGTCAGCGGCAGGTTCACTGAATCCACGCCAAGCAAATTGACCCCGCGCAGAATAAAAGGAAACACACTGGCCTGAAACTGCGGCGACGCCACCAATCCACAACAGGCAACACTGCCACCGTACTGCAACGATTTAACCACGTTAAACAGAATATCGCCGCCCACCACATCAACAGCACCCGCCCACAATTCTTTGCTCATTGGTTTGGCGGATACTTCCATATAATCATCACGCCCGATTATGTCACTGGCGCCCAGACTGCGCAGGAAATCATGCGATCCGGTCGAACCCGTCATGGCAGTAACCTGGTACCCCAACTGTGCCAGCAAGGCCACAGCGAAACTGCCAACGCCACCACTGGCCCCGGTCACCAGCACCGGCCCCTGCTCGGGCTGCAGTCCGTTCTGCAACAGCTTATCGACACACAGTGCCGCCGTGAACCCGGCAGTACCGATGATCATACTCTCTTGCAGGCTCAGTCCCGCCGGCCGTTTCACGACCCAGCCTGCCGGTACCCGAATATACTGACCGAAACCGCCAGCCGTATTCATGCCCAGATCGTAGCCAATGACAATGACGTCGTCACCTTCGATAAACTCGTCACTGCTGGATTCCGCGACAACACCGGCAGCATCAATGCCCGGCGTATGCGGGTATTGCCGAGTCACGCCCTTGTTGCCAACAGACGACAGCGCATCCTTGAAGTTTAGCGAGGAGTAGGCAACACGAATCAGCACATCGCCTGCCGGCAAATCGGCGACTTTGCGCTGCGTGACGGCGCCCTGATACACAGGTTTGGCGCCCTCCTGTACCTGCTCCTGCACGACGAAAGCGTTAAAGGTTTCCTGATCCAGTTTCATAAAATTTCCTGTGGTTTAGTGAATGACAATCTGTGCCGTAGCAGTGACGGCTGGGCTTTCTGGCCGTTGCTCTGGTACTGGATATGACACTGGCGTCAGTACCGCTAACACGACCGGCCCGATGTCAGAACTGGCGTTGCTCTCGCAGCCGCTGCCACCAGGTCAACAACGTTTTGTCCATCGCCTTCTGCAGAACACCGCCCAGTTTTTCACCCAGCGGCACACGGATTTCATAATTGACTTCGTAGACATCCGACTCTTTACAGGCATCAACAATGTAGTCGTCGCTGGTGCTGATCGTGTCCACCATTTTACGCTCCTGCGCCTGTGTGCCGACCCAGGTTTCGCCTGTGGAAATAACATCAATGTCCACCACCGGGCGGTATTGCTTGACCCACTGTTTGAACAGGACATGCATTTCTTCAACATCCTGTTTGGTTTTTTCCCGCCCTTTCTCGGTGATTTCGCTGAACGGTGTCAGTGTGCGTTTGTACTCACCGGCAGTAATCATTTCGAAGTCAACGTCATTTTTTTTCAACAGCCTGTGTATATTAGGCAGTTGTACCAACACCCCGATGGAGCCAAGAATGGCAAACGGCGCGGCAATAATGCGGTCTGCCACGCAGGCCATCATATAACCACCACTGGCCGCGACTTTGTCCACACAGATTGTTAACGGTATCTTCTGTTGGCGAAAGCGCAGCAATTGCGAAGACGCCAGGCCGTAGGCGTGAACCATACCGCCCGGGCTCTCCAGGCGCAGCATGACTTCATCCTGCGGCTCTGCCATGGTCAATACGGCCGTGATTTCCTGACGCAATGATTCCAGCCCGGAGGCTTCCATGTCACCGTCAAACCCCAGAATGTAAACACGCCGCCGACGTGTTTCACCACTGTCGGTTTTCAGCTTTTTCTCTTCATCTTTCAGACGCTTTTTTTCCGCTTTATGGAAGCGTTTGAGGGAAAACTTGTCCAGAACAGAGCGTTGCAGACCCTGCTGCATCGACTCCAGTTCCTTGTTGACGTGAGTCACACTCAGATGCCCGCGCTGCAGATGCCGCCGGTTACGCTGACCAGCAGCAATCATCATGCTGAGAATGGCAAACACGGCAATAACAATTGTTGCCGTCTTGGCCAGAAAAACCACATACTCAATAACGTATTCCAAAGTCCTACTCCTTTATCAATCTGTCGATGCTATCACAGCATCACAATATTCCTGTATCAGTTGCCCGGCGACACTGATCGCCGGTGATGGTATCTGCGGCAGCTTATCGACGTCATACCAGTGCGCTTCAGCGATTTCGGCCGCTTCCGGCACGATGTCACCACTGACATAGTCCGCATAAAACCCCAACATCAACTGCGAAGGAAACGGCCAGGGCTGGCTTTTGACATAACGAATATTGTCTACTTCGACACCGACCTCTTCCAATACTTCACGCGCTACCGCCTGTTCCGCACTTTCACCCGGCTCTATGAAACCAGCCAGGCAACTGAAAAAAGTGGCTCCTGGCCTGACACTCCTGGCCAGCAGGATCTGATCACCCCGGGTAATCAGGACAATGACGCAGGGGTTGATTCTTGGGTAATAATCCACCTCGCATTGCGGACAACTTAATACGCGCTGCGGGTTAACCAGGTGGGTAGGCGAACCACAGCGGCCACAATAACGATGGCTGTCAAACCAGTTCAGCAGCTGACTGGCACGCCCCGCCAGAATGAAGGCATCAAAGCCCTGATGCACGAGAAATTCGCGCACCGGCGTGGGTTCGATATCGTCGAGCTCTGGTGGCAAGTGGGACAGCTGCAGGGCATCATAAGGAAGCTGGTCTGACGCCAGCGCTGTCACATGCACGCGACACATGACAAACGCCTCCAAGCCTGTAAAGCGGGCAGACGGCCACACCGGACTATCTCCGTTTAACAGGAGTCTGCCTTGATAGAACAGAATCAGGTCATGCTGTGTATGGTTCTGATGGTCGTCAGCGGTCAAACGTGCTCCCCGGCCAGCTCATCTTCCTGATCATCATCCAGGTCGTCGTCATCAAGACCTTCAGCCAGTGCCACCGTGCTGACAGCAACACTCTCGGGTGCTGGTACCTCGCGATCACTCTGCAACCACAGGCATCGCTCACCACTGATTTTGTTGATATGCGTCAGAAACGCATCATGTGCACCCAGCTCTTCGGAGGTGGGCTGAACCACTGCCAACACCAGGTCTTCACGCACGCGCCCGTGTCCGGGCTTATGTTCGTCACTCCCGGCCGACTCCTCTGCCGCCAGCGACAGGTCGGTCTGACCACCACTGAGCATCAGATAAACGTCTGCCAGAATTTCAGCATCCAGCAAGGCGCCGTGCAGATCACGTTGTGAATTATCAACACCGTAGCGCTTGCACAGCGCGTCCAGACTATTGCGTTGCCCCGGGTGTTTACGACGGGCCATGCCCAGTGTATCGGTTACCGTGCAGTAATCAGCCATACGCCCATAGGTGTCGCCCAGGCGAGCCAGCTCCGCGTCAAGAAAACCAATGTCAAAAGGAGCATTATGAATCAGCAGTTCAGCACCGGTGACAAACGCCAGGAACTCATCCACGACCGCGGAAAATTCCGGCTTGTCCTGCAGAAACTCATTGCTGATGCCATGCACTTCCTGCGCGGCCTCGTCGACGTCCCGCATGGGGTTGGTATATTGATGGTAGTGGCGGCCGGTGAGGCGCCGTCGCTCCAGCTCGACACAGCCGATTTCAATGATTCGGTGACTGACCGGATCCAGGCCGGTGGTTTCAGTATCCAGTACTATCTGACGCATAATTCTCCACCAAGCGCTGCGGCTATAGCTCTGTTATTCCCAGATTGGCCAGCTCATCGGCGCGCTCGTTACCGACATCGCCGCTGTGTCCTTTGACCCAGCGCCAGTCGATGTCATGAGCCTGGCTCAGAATGTCCAGTTGTTGCCACAAGTCCTGATTCAACACCGGCTTTTTCGCCGAGGTTTTCCAGCCTCGCTGCTTCCAGCCGGCAAGCCACTGCTCTATCCCGTTTAGCACATATTTTGAGTCGCTGTGTAATACCACCTTGCAGCCCGGCTTTTTCAGGGCTTCCAGTGCCCTGATCACGGCTGTCAGCTCCATACGATTATTGGTGGTCATGATCTCGCCGCCATGTAGCGTCTTTTCTGTACCCCGGAAGCTGAGAACAACCCCCCAACCGCCTTTACCGGGGTTACCTTTGCAAGCCCCATCTGTATATATTTCAACTACATCCTGCAAATTATTAATCCTTTACTAAAAGCTAAACTGCTTAATCATCTGTTTTTTTACGATGCAGGTTCTTGCGCGGCGGCATCGGTATCACGGTACCCCGTCCCGATGCCACACGCCCGGTTTCAGCCAGTGGTGAACCCAGCGCCGGCGCCCTCAGCTTCGGCCAGCGTGACACCACCGGTGTCAGAGGCATGCGCTGTTTACTGGCAACAATCAGGTAAAAGGCACCTGTTGGATTGCCCAGCCGATCGAACCAATGCTCAAACCTGTCCGCATGCGACAGAATGCGTGGATGCCTGATGGGTGGCAGAAAGCCGCCATAAGTAACCCGCTCGACATGAAAGTCCAGCAGACTTAACCAGTCTGTCAGGCGTCTGCGCGAGATGAAACGGGCATTCCAGGGCGTCGATCGACGCCAGCGTAGCAACCCGCTGGCGCCCCACAAACTGACCGGATTAAACCCCACAATCAATAGCCGGCCACCAGGCATCAATACGCGGGTCGCCTCCCGCAGCAAGCGATGACTGTCCGGGGTGAAGTCCAGAGCGTGGTGCAAAAGTACGGCATCAATACTGTCCGTGCCCAGTGGCAGCGCCTCATTATTGGCTACCGGGACCTGGCGCTCTGCATCCCAGCCCGGCGCAAAGCGGAATTTATGTCCGACCGGACAATCATCCACCATGGAAATCCCCGGAGAACACGACAGCTGCAACATGTGATAACCAAACACGCGACTGAGCACGGGCGCCAGTTGTGCCCTTTCCGCCTCCAGCAGCGCGTTGCCCAGCGGACTTTGCATCCAGTTATCAAGCACCGGCGCCAGTGATACCGGATCCGGTATGGCACGACGTCGAGCGAACAGCTTAACCATATAAGTTACCCCTGAGCAGATTCTAGCACCTGCCACGCAAACGCAACAAACAGGATCTGCTATCATTGTTGACCAGCATGACGTACACACACTGCCACACTCGCGGAGTTTGCCAATGGCGTTAACCATAACACCCATACCCGCCTTTAATGACAACTATATCTGGGCCCTGCATCAGGCCGACGGTCAGACCGTTGTAGTCGACCCGGGCGATGCGGAGCCCGTTAAAGCCTGGCTGAGCGCCAACGGAGCGACCCTGGCTGGCATTCTGATCACCCATCACCACCCTGATCACACCGGCGGCCTGGACGCGCTGCTGGCGATGACGTCGCCGGTACCGGTATACGGCCCTGCCGGTGGCCACATTCGACAAATTAACCACACAGTAAAGGAAGGCGACCAGCTCAGCATTCTGGACCACGACTTTGAGGTACTGGAAACGCCAGGACACACCCTGGACCATATTGTGTATTTTCATCCCGGTGCGTCAGACACAAGCGCCCCTGATGATGGCGATACTGCGGACCTGGGCAACCCGCCCTGGCTGTTCTGTGGCGACACCCTGTTCGCAGGAGGCTGTGGTCGTATTTTTGAGGGCAACCCGGCGATGATGTACGGGTCGCTACAGAAACTGGCATCACTACCCGCGGCAACACAGGTATACTGCGCGCATGAATACACACTGGCCAATCTGGCATTTGCCGCCAGTGCCGACCCTGACAACGGTGACCTGAAGCAGCGACAGGTGGATGAACGCAACAAACGCGACAAACAACACCCGACCTTACCGTCGACTATTTGTCTGGAGCAACGAACCAATCCTTTTTTGCGTTGTCACAGTCCCAGTTTACAAGCAACTGTCGAACAACAGGTGTCACACAAACTGACGTCAGGATTAGAACTTTTTACCGCGCTGCGTCGTCTCAAAGACCAGGCCTGACAACAGACAGTACCTTTATCCTTGTATCTGTCCACATTGATTGCAGGATGTTCGCTAATGGAATTTTCAAAAACATGAATGCAGATCCACGTTTAACTCCGGCCACGCGACCCCCCGACATCTCGCGCAGAACAACAACGCCCGGCACCAGATTTCGCCTTAAACCACTAAGCCTGTTGATCGCATCGGGCATTTTTTTACAGGCTTGCAGCAGTCTGCCGTCATCGACACAGGTGGATGAAGACAACGCCAGCACTGGCAACCGAATCGAACGCACAGCGGGCAACACCCGTAACAACCGCCAACGCGGTGTTGTTATCAATCCTGGCACGGTCGAGCTGTCTCCGCAGCCCGAAGCCCTGCCCAGTCACGCTGACACGGTCTGGTATCGCGTCAGCAACGGCCTTCAGTTTGCGCTTGACTACCATAACGAACAGATTGAAGACGAGATTGAATGGTTCCGCGACAACCCCGGCTACATTGCTGAAGTGACCGAGCGCGCCACCCCGTTTATTTACGAAATTGTACAGGAAGTGGAACGGCGCGGATTGCCACTGGAACTGGCACTGCTACCTATCGTTGAAAGCGCGTTCAATCCGATGGCACGCTCAAGCCAGAGTGCGGCGGGTCTGTGGCAATTTATGGCGCCAACGGCTGCCAGCCTGGGTCTGAAACGGGACTGGTGGTACGATGGCAGACACGACCCCATGGCGGCAACGTCTGCTGCCCTGGATTATCTGCAGGCACTGCACGCGCAGTTTGATGAAGACTGGCTGCTGGCTCTGGCCGCTTACAACGCCGGCCAGGGCAACCTGCAACGCGCAATTCGCAGCAACCGGGATGACGGTCTGGCCACTGACTTCTGGTCACTGCCGCTGCCGGCAGAAACCGTCCGTCACGTGCCGAGACTGCTGGGACTGGCGCATGTCATGGCGGATCCTGATCATTTTGAATTAACGCTGAGCGTGGTGCCGGACCAACCTTACGTGCATGCTTATGATGTGGGTGCCCAGATCGATCTGGGCCTGGTGGCAACCCTGGCAGAGCTGGAACCTGAACTCATTTATCAACTTAACCCCGGCTACCTGCAGTGGGCAACTCATCCCGATGGTCCTCACACAGTTCTGTTGCCGGTCGGCAGTGTTCCCGCCTTTGAGCAGAATCTGGCAGAACTCGGAGACAGTCACATTACCTGGGACCGTTATACCATTCAGTCCGGGGATACGCTCAGCGGTATTGCCGCCCGCTTTGGAACTCAGATAAACGTGCTCCAGCAAACCAACAACCTGACTGGCTCGCGCATTGTCGCCGGTGACTCGCTGCTGATTCCGCGTGCATACCACCCCGGAGAAACACCTTTGTCGGCATCAGGGCTTTTGGCTGTCGCCAACACACCTACCGTACCGGCAGGTCAATATACCGTGCGCTCCGGTGACAGCCTGTGGCGTATTGCCAACCGGTATCAGCTGACAGTTAACGAGATTGCGACATGGAATGATATCGCCACCGATTCAGTGTTGCGGCCCGGTCAGCGCCTGCGGCTGGAACCTGACACCCTGGCCACCGCTGATGCCAATGGCACCAGCAACAACCCTTCGGCGTTGCAATACGAAGTCAGACAGGGAGACTCTCTGGCGCGCATCGCCAGAGAGCATGGCGTCAGCATTGAAGATATTACCCGCTGGAATCAGATTGGTCGCCGCAGCCTGATCCATCCGGGCCAGGAATTGGTGTTGTATATCGACTGAGTGGACGCGTCCGCCTGATCGAGGTCCGGTTACAGCAACCGGGCACCGATCAGGATCACCACCAGCATAACGGCAACCCACAACAGCATGCTGCCAGTCGGCCAGGTTCTCGCCAGCGGACCTTCCGGACCGTGATAACGGATCCACAGTTGTGGCAATCGCTTACCCTTCTCTACCACCAGCGACTGAAACAGGCCATTGAGCACCACCAGCAGGTGCATAAAACTGCGCCAGATCATCGGGCCGACACGACGGTAGAAGAAATCCACATCCAGGCTGATGGTCAGCGTGCGCTTCATCAGCGGCAACGTGACAAAAAATGCCAGTCCGGCGAACAGCAACAACTGCAATTGTGTCACCAGGTGTTCTGCCGTATAGGGTACATAGCTCACTTCGTAAGGCAGGAACTGATACAGCAGTGACGGGAACACACCCAGCAGTACACAGGCCACGGCAAAAATGATCATCGCCGCCTGCATATTCCAGGAAGGATCCTTGGGCCTCAGGCCGGAATCTTTCTGGAAAAACACAAACCATGGAAACTTGATACCCGCATGCAGGAAAACACCGGCTGATGCCGCGACCAGCCCGTACCAGACAAAGGCAAGGTCACCATAGGCCGCACTCTGGCTGATCATGGATTTGGAAATGAAGCCTGAGGTATACGGGAACGAGGAAATCGCCAGGGCGCCGATGGTG
This sequence comes from Pseudohongiella acticola, assembly GCF_001758195.1. Classification (NCBI taxonomy): domain Bacteria; kingdom Pseudomonadati; phylum Pseudomonadota; class Gammaproteobacteria; order Pseudomonadales; family Pseudohongiellaceae; genus Pseudohongiella; species Pseudohongiella acticola. The sequence goes on along the minus strand of NZ_MASR01000001.1, from coordinate 150,612 downwards.
CCGCAGATCGTCGTCACCGGCATGGTACGATACAGCCCGCCCAGATCAGTACATTTACGCTTGCCAGTCTGCACAATCACGGCGCCGGCACTCATCAGCAACAGTGCCTTGTAGATGATGTGAGCAAACGCGTGCGCTGCCACGCCATTCAGCGCGAGTTCGGTGCCGATACCCACACCCACCACCATGAAACCCACCTGGTTAACGATCGAGTACGCCAGAATCCGGCGCATGTCGTTCTCCATCAAGGCATAGATGATGCCGTAGAAAATCATGTACAGGCCGACCCAGATCAATACCTGCTGTCCCGGAAACAACAATAACAGAGTCAGTACTGCGGTTTTGGTGGTAAATGCTGACAGAATCACCGAACCGGTCGGGCTGGCCTCCGGGTAAGCATCAGAGAGCCAGGCACTGACCGGTGGTGCAGCGGCATTGATCAGCACACCGATCAACATCATCCAGGTCGCAAAGCTATCCAGCATCAGCGGTTGAATGGCAATCGAACCGGTTTGCACAGCAACACCTTCGATGCCAATTTTTAACAAAATACCACCAATCAGGTGCATGATGCCGTAACGAATACCGGCACGACGAGCCGCTTCAGTACCGCCACACCAGACCACCACCGTGGAAAACAGCGCCATGAATTCCCAGAACAGGAACAGCGTGATCAGGTCACCGGCAAACGACACCCCGACAGCCCCGGCGGCGTAGGCCATCGAGGCCGACATCTCCACCACACGGGCGTGCTGAAAAGCAAACAAGCCGCCGATCATGGCCATTAATGCAAAGATTGTAGCGAACAGTCGTCGAACATTACTGGCTTCGACCAGTTCCACCTCATAACCCAGGAACCGTGCTGTCATCAGCACGCCATCATCCAGATTCCAGATCATCAACAGCGTCAGCAGCGGCACCAATATCAACACCAGCGGCCGAATGCCGGGCCGCACCAGCGGAATCAGCAACGCGCCCAGAATCATGATGAACGCGGGTGGGAACATTAAATCAGAGATCGTCATAATACGTATCCGGACGCTTCAGGAACAAACCCAGCAGCTTGGCGAAGATCACCATGCCCAGGCAGCTAACAAATCCAAAAATCGCGTAAAAGGCAAACCAGCCATCCACACCAAAATAGTCATGCACTTCGATAAACAGCTGAGCCACCACCGTCAACGCCAGAATGGCGATAAAACCAATCCATAACAGGCGTATGGTCTTCGGCCTTACCAGCCAGTGTGGCTCCCCATCCTTGAGATCAGGCACATCCACCCGGGGACAGTCCTCACCATAGGTGACAGGCTTAAGTCCGGCATACAGCGGATTGTCGGCAAGTGTCTTGTCATAAGGTTGCTCGCTCATTACGGCATACCTCCTACCAGCTGGGTTTCAAGATCCAGAACCGGACCATTAAAGAAGAAGAACAGCAGCGTCAGCGACGCCGTTACGCACAGCGCCACAACCATGCTGAAAGGTGCCTCACCATGGTCTTTCAGCTTCACATCTTCCGGTTTGAAGAATGCATTAAAGATGATGGGCAGGAAGTAGCCGGCATTCAGCGCCGTCGACAGAATCAGCACCACCAGCACAAAATAGTTATCAAGCTGGAAGGCACCGGCGATGATGAACCACTTGGATACAAAACCCGCCGTGGGTGGCACCCCGATCATCGATAACGCGCCGATGGCAAAGGCCCCCATGGTAAAGGGCATTCGCCAGCCGATACCGTTCAACTGGTTGATCTCGGTTTTCTTTGAGGCGACATAGATCGCGCCCGCGGTGAAGAACAGTGTGATCTTGGCAAAGGCGTGCGCGGCAATATGAATGGCAGCACCAATTTCCGAAAACGGTGCCAGCGCCATGGTCGCCATGACAATATAACTGAGCTGGCCAATGGTGGAATACGCCAGCAGCCGTTTGATATTGGTCTGCCGTAACGCAACGCAGGAGGCTGCCACCACCGTGAAACCGGCCAGATAGACCGCGATACTTTCGTAGGGAACCTCTGCCAGGTAGTCAGTGCCAAAAATGTAGATGACCACCTTAATCAGGGTAAACACACCCGCTTTTACTACCGCCACCGCGTGCAGCAAGGCTGACACCGGTGTCGGTGCCACCATGGCTGCCGGCAACCATTTATGTACCGGCATGACAGCGGCTTTGGCTACACCAAACAGGAACAGCATCAGCAATAGCGTTGCCGAGCCGGCTGCCAGATTGCCGTCAAGAATACCGCCGGGCACAAAGTCCAGCGTGCCGGCAGCGGCATACACCCAGATCACGGCTGGCAACAGGAAGACAATCGACGTGGTCATCAGGATGCCGAGATAAACACGACCGCCCGCCTTTGCCTTGGCATCACCTTTGTGGGTGACCAGCGGATAGGTGGAAATTGTCAGCACTTCATAAAAGATAAACAAGGTTAGCAGGTTTGCCGAGAACGCCACACCCATGGCACCAAACAACGCGATGGCAAAACAGACATAGAACCGGGTCTGGTTGATTTCGTTGGTGCCACGCATGTAGCCGAAGGCATAAATTGACGTCACCACCCACAGCCCACTGGCAATCATGGCAAACAGAATCGACAGCGGTTCGGTATTAAAGGCAATGCCAACGCCTGACATCACAGTAAACAGTTCTATACCAATCTGTTCGCCTGCATTCAGGCCAATCAGCACGCGAATAACCAGGCCGAACAGGCTTAATGCTGTGACCATGGTGATGGTTTCGCGCAGGTTGGGCCAGCGGCCGGTCAACCCGATCAGGATCGACCCGAACAACGGGGTCAGCAAAGTCAGTATCAAAGCGGTATTTGCAGTCACAGGGAAACACCTCCTGCCATCAACTGCGCAGCAGCCGCTTCGGCGATATCAACAGTCAAACGGGTATCAATGCCAAAATAGATATTGGCAAAAATCAGTATCCACACCGGAATCAACAAACTTGCAGGGGCTTCGCGGCGGGTCGGATCTTTGGCTTCGCCAAAATAGCCCGCCTCCACGACGCGGCCGACATAGACTACCGCCAGCATAGAGCCCGCCAGAATGACCACCACGATAGGCCACCAGCCTAGCTCAACTGCAGCCAGTATCAGGTGCCACTTGCTGACAAAACCGACCGTCAACGGCACCCCGATCAGGCTCAGTCCACCAATGACAAAGGCCCAGAATGTTAACGGCATGGTTTTGGCCAGGCCCTGCATGTCTGACAGAGAGGTGCCGCCCATTCGGTACATGACTGCACCCAGGGTCATGAACAGAGCACCTTTCATCAGGCCATGGTTGAACACATGCAGCAATGCGGCCGTCAGCCCCATCGCTGTGCCCATGGCGATGCCCAGCACAATATATCCAATCTGGGCGACACTGGAGTACGCCAGCATACGCTTGATATTGGGCTGCCCGATACTCACCGTGGATGCACTCAACAAGCCGATTACCGCCAGCGGAATCAACACTTCTGCCAACGGCTCTGCGCCAAAGCTGAATTCAGGTCCAAAGATGGTAAATACAAACCGGATCAGGATATAAACAGCTACCTTGGTCGCTGTCGCCCCCAACAACGCCGTCACTGCTGACGGTGAGTAGGTGTAAGCATTCGGCAACCAGAGGTGCAGCGGAAACAGTGCCAGCTTCAGGCAGATACCGGTAACAATAAAGGCAAAGCCGGTGCGCACTGTGCTGCTGTCACTGATCGCCGGCAGACGCTCCGCCAGGTCAGCCATGTTCAGTGTGCCGGTCATCACATACAAAAGACCAACGCCTATCAGATAAAATGTACCACCAATGGTGCCCATCACCAGATAGGAGAAAGAGGCAGTTAATGCTCGCCGGTCGCGCCCCATGGCAATCAGGGTATAGGTTGCCAGCGAGGAAATTTCCAGAAACACAAACACGTTAAACGCATCACCGGTCGCGGCCATGCCGCACAGGCCAAGGCTAAGCAACAACAGCGCTGCATAAAACATGGGCGCGCGCTCAGCACCAACTTCCTGCTCAACGCTCAGGCGTGCGTATGGCATGACCACACTGGCCAGACCGGTAATCAGTACCAGCAGCAAAGCATTGGCAAAATCTATCCGGTACTCGATACCCCACGGCGCTTCCCAGCCTCCCATGGTGTAAATAATTTCTCCCTGCGCCTGCACCTGTACCAGCAACAATACTGTACACAGCAGCGAGAACCAGGAGACCAGAGTCGACAGCAGCCAGGGCCACGTGGCACCTCGCATGAGCGCCACAACAGGTGCCGCCAACAAGGGCGCAAGCACTACAAGAACAGGAAGATGCATTAACATTAGAGTGAGGAGTCCATTTTGTGCAGGTCGTCTTCTTCAATGGTGCCAAACGACTCTTTGATTCGGATAGACAGTGCCAGCCCTACAGCTGTGGTTGCAACACCGACCACAATCGCGGTCAGGATCAGCACATGTGGCAAGGGGTTTGAATACAGTTCCGTGGTTTCATTGAACAACGGGCCATCGCCGCCGGTAACGTAACCAAAACTGATATACATAAAAAACACGGAGGTCTGAAAAACGTTCAGGCCAATCAGTTTTTTCACCAGATTGCTGCTGGAGATAACCATATACAATCCGGTCATCATCAGGAAAACGATGATCAGGTAATTCCAGACGCCTAATCCGCTCATTGTGCATCTCCTTCTGGTTCGCCACGGGCGGCAAAGGTGAAGAACATCAACATGATCACCGACGCTACCGTTAAGCCGACGCCTGCTTCAACCAGAATAATGCCCAGATGCTGGCCCGCCACCGGGTAGGCTCCCAGTACGTCGTAATCAAGAAAGTTGGCGCCCAGCAGCAAGGTGACAACACCGACACCGGCGTAAACCAGCACACCAGCAGAGGCCACCAGTCGAAGAATCCATTCAGGTGCAATTTTCTGGCTCGCATGCACACCAAATAACAAAGTATGAATAACGAATGCCGACGCAAAAATAACGCCTGCCTGAAAGCCGCCACCGGGCCCGAAATCACCGTGAAATTGAACATAAAGTCCAAACAGCATGATGTAGGGGATCAGAAATTTACCAACAACCCGCAAAATCACATGATCATTCATCAGCGCCTTCCTCCCTGCGTCGACGACCACCAATCAACAGCAACACCCCGATGCCAGCGGTAAAGATCACCACCACTTCGCCCAGCGTATCGAAGCCACGGTAGCTGGCCAGAACTGCTGTTACCAGGTTGGGCACGTCAATTTCCGACATGGACTGAAAAATGTATCGTGGCGCCACATGCGTATGCACCGGATTGTCGGCCGCGCCGAACGGCGGCAGATCGACAATGCCGTACACCAGCGTTGCTCCGGTCACCAGTACGATGATCAGTGGCAGAAAACTGATTTTCTTTTTCACCAGCGGCTTTTCCTTATCACGGCCAACCTGACTCAAGGTCGCCAGCATCAGAATGGTGGAAATGCCGGCACCCACAGCGGCTTCGGTAAACGCTACATCGGCAGCAGCCAGCACCATGAACAGTGAGGCCGACACCAGACTGTAAATGCCAAACAGCATAACTGCCGTAAAGACATTGCGGATACGTACAATCGCGATTGAGATGATCGCGAGAAACACCAGCAGGAATACATCAATGAGTTGTTCGAACATCAGGTAGCCCGTCCTTCTTTATTCAGTGCCGCGCTTGCGTCAGTCTTGACCCAGGGCTTCAGGCCACCATGCCGGGCTGCCTTGGCCAGTGCGTGTGTTGCGGTAGGACAGGTAAACAGCATGAACATGAAGATCAGCAGTAGCTTGACGCTGGCCAGCGTCATGCCGAACTGCAACATCAGTCCACCAATAAAAAAACCGGTACACAGCGTGTCGGTTATCCCGGCCGCATGCATGCGCGTGTAAAAATCGGGAAAACGCAGAATGCCAATGGCACCGACGACGCCCAGTATCGCGCCAAGAGCGAGCAGGACAGCAGACAGAATTTGTAGGATATCCATGGTCATTTACCCTCCCGACGGTTGCCTGCGGAGTCGGGCGCAACCTCGTCACCTGAGCTCCCCAGGCTGCCGTATTCAAAATATTTCATGACCGCAATAATGGCAATGAAGTTGATCATGGCGTAAACCAGAGCAATATCAAGATAGTCTCCACGACCCGCAATGGCCGCGATGACAGCGATAAGCAACACAGTCTTGGTGCCAAACATATTAACCGCGAGGATGCGGTCATAGATTGTGGGGCCCAGCAATGCGCGCGTAATGGCGAGCGTCATGGTTACCAGTATAGCCAGAGCGGCTGCCGTCAGAATCATGATTGCTCCTCGATACCAACCGGCACCCGTTCATCAAAGGTGCCTTGTTCCACATCTTCCGCGCTGGCAGCATTCAGAGCATGTACTTCCATCATGCTGCCTTCAACCTGAAGCGTCACTGTGCCAGGCGTCAGGGTAATCGAGTTGCCCAAAACAACCTTGCCAAGCTGACTACGCTGGTTGATTTGAACATTGATAATACGGGGATCGATATCGGGCCTGGGGCTGAGAATAATCTGCACCATCTTGACGTTGGAAAGCACGATCTGCCATAACAGATACAACCAGTAGCGAATCAATTTCAGACTCAGATGCAAGGGATGACTCTCGTCATCCACGACATTCATGCGATGCGCAACGAATGCAGTAAACAGAACCGAAACAATACCCAGGGAGATCAGCAGTGGTTTGGTGTATCCCGACAGCACCCACCAAAGGAGGGCGAGAAAAAACAACAGACCTGTCATGTGTTTCATTTTTTGTTTTGCCTCAATGCTGACGACAGATGTCGGATCCTGTCAGCGTCGACTGATTGTTATTCCGGGGGATAGCCCCGGGGCGTAAACGCCGGTTTTCGTGTCAATTTGCATCAACTTGTGACGGCAGAGCACGTTTGTGACAAAAATGTCAGCATGCTGTCAATTTTTTATAATCAGGGTGCGACAGCCAGAAATATCGAAGGTGAAAACTAGCAAAACGGGGCAATATTGGCAAGAAAATCCGCACCCGTGAAAGCCGAAACCGACCTGCCAGAATGGCTTTACGTTTACATTGCCCATAAAAAAGCCGGAGAAAACACAGGTTTCCTCCGGCTCCCATTCGCACGTTTGCGCTCAGCCACTCAGGCCATTGCAGGCCTCAAAGGCAAAGCCCCTACGGCGCGTTCGCACCCATTGCCAGGCCACTGATATCAGCTTCGGCCTGAAGATTTCGCAGCAGCGCATCAAAACTCATGCGCCCCTGATTCTCTATCAGCGCCGCTGTCAGCTGTTGACGTTGTTGCTCAGGCATATTCGCAGCATCGCCGTCTTCGACCGCCTGCAGCTCGACAAGCACGTAGGCACCGTTGTTCAGACTGAACCCCTGGCGCAGCGGCTCCGCTCCCTCTGGCGCCGGCATCTGGAAGACATTGCGCACTATCTCGGTATTCACGTCAGCCTGGTTGCGACGCACGTCTTCTCGCTCAATCCAGCTCAGCGATTCGCTCTGCAGCCGGGCACTGATATCATCGCCCGCCTCCAGTGCCGCCAGCAGTTCTTCGCCCAATTCCCGCGCCATTTCGCGCTCGCGCTGGCCCCGCAAGGTGACAGCAATTTCGGCACGAACCTCTTCAAACGGAATCATGGACTCCGGTCGGTGTTCACGCAAATGCACCACAACGGCGCGGGTGTCACTCAATTCGATGAGCTCGCTGTTCAACTCCTCCATCAGGACATCATCAGAAAATGCGGCGTCAGCAACACGTTCGTCCGAAGTGATGTTGGTGCTGCCACCGGATCGTCCAAAAAATTCACTTTGCTGAATTTCAAGTCCCAACTCGTCGTTGATTCCCTGCAGATCAAAATTCTCAAACGCCAGGTTGGCCAGCGTTTCCAGACGACTGAAATAAAGCTCGTCAACTTCCGTCGAATTCAGGTCTCGTTCAATCCGCTCAGCCACTTCTTCAAATTCGGGATAGGTCTGCGCATCATATTCGGTCAGTTTCACCAGGTGGACACCGAACTCGGATACCACCGGCTCTGACACCTGGTCCACTTCAAGATTCAGCAGCGCCTGTTCCAGTGCCGCCGGAAACACACTGCCATCGGTATAACCGATATCGCCGTCATCTTCCGCTGACACAACGTCATCGGAAAATTCGCGCGCCAGTTCACCAAAGTCTTCGCCAGCGTCAAGTCGTGCCTTGACATCAGCGGCCACCGTCAACAGTTCCTGCTCGGATGCGTCGCCGCCGAGCTCCCACAGAATATGGGATGCCCGGCGCTCAATGTTGGCAACCGCAGCGTCGCGTTCTTCTTCATATTGCTCACGAACCCGGGTTTCATCAACGTCGACTTCGTTAAAAATCTGATTTTTGTCCAGCACCACGTAATTTACTGACACCTGCTCGGGTGCGGTAAATTCTGCCGGATTGTTATCATAATAGGCGCGAATATCTTCGGCTGGTATGGCTTCGCCCAGGCTTCGGTTGGCCAGGGGGACAGACAGATAACGAAAATCACGCGACTGCAGCTCCAGGGCCGCCAGACGCTGTATCTCCTGATTGGTGACAAAACCACTGCTGGCATAGGCGTTGGCCAGCTGACTCATCATCATCTGCTGGGCCAATGATGCGCGGTAGGTCTGTGGCGTCATGCCCTGCGCAGCCATGGTGCGGCGCGCCATTTCGGAGTCAAACCTGCCACCCACCTGAAACTGGGGAGTCCGCACAATCTGTCGATCCAGCGAATCCGCCGAGATCGTCATGCCTGTGTCCTGGGCGGCCTGCATCAGCAAACGATCCTCAATCAATTGCCCCAGCGCTATCTCGCGTAGCAATTCTTCATCAAAATCCTGCACATTGGCGCCCATTTGTGTCATCACGCTCTGCAGACTCTGCGCCAGCTCCTGCTCGGTGATTTCCTCGCCATTAACACTGGCAACGTTATTACCACCGAGAAAACCGCCAATAATGGACTCCGCGCCAAACAGGGCGAACACACCGATGATAAAACCGATGATGACTTTGGCGATGACACCCTGAGAGTTGTCTCTAATCGTCTGCAGCATACTATTTCCTAAAAACGTAAAAACCTGAAAACCTGAAAACCTGAAACCTGGAATTTTTAAAAATCTGAGCCGAAACTAAAAGGGCGCATCAATGATGCGCCCTTTTCCCGGCCCTGGCTGCCTGCTATCTACAGAATTGATCGTGTGATCATTAGCAATAAACAAGCCCGTCAGATTCCGGTTCCGACAGCAACCCGGCACAGACTGCGCCGGCGCTATCAGACTGTCTTAGCTGTTTACCGCATCTTTCAGTGCTTTGCCGGGCTTGAAATTGGGCACTTTGGCCGCTTTGATTTCAATCGTGGCACCCGTTTGCGGGTTACGGCCAGTGCGCGCTGCACGGTCTTTTGTGCCAAACGTACCAAAGCCAACGAGTACAACCGGCTCACTTTTCTGCAGCGAGTCTGTAATCGTGTCGATCATGGCATCGATTACGCGCGCAGCAGCTGCTTTAGGTAAATCGGCACTGGCGGCAACGGCTTCGATCAATTCTGATTTATTCACAGTATCCCCTTGTTTTTCTATACCTGTTAATGGTGTATCCGAGTGTAGGTTTCAATCTGGTTTACTTCCCACCAGATGGCGCCTAATACTACGTCGCCAGGATCCAGACAGCGCGCGGCATTAAGCCAAAAACAACCGTGACTTTATACCAAGCGCCTGAAAGCGATGTCAACACAAACCGCCGTAATCAGTGGGTGCTGACAGCATTTTCGTCTTTTGTAGGCTCTTTTTTGCCAATCGGGCCGTCACCCTCAGGCAATGGTTGCGGCATACGCTCAAGTGCCAGCTCCAACACCTGATCAATCCACTTGACCGGATGAATGTCCAGGTCCGCCTTGATGTTGTCCGGAATTTCTTTCAGGTCGCGTTCATTGTCAGCCGGAATGATCACCGTTTTGATATTACCCCGGTGCGCAGCCAGCAGTTTTTCTTTCAGTCCCCCTATGCGAAGAACCTGTCCGCGCAGGGTAATTTCACCCGTCATCGCAACATCCGCTTTGACCGGAATGTTGGTCAATACCGAAACAATGGCCGTGCACATACCAACGCCCGCACTGGGACCGTCTTTGGGTGTGGCACCCTCAGGCACGTGAATATGCAGGTCAATATTTTCATGGAAACTGGACTTCAGACCCAACATCGCAGCCCGGCTGCGCACAACCGTCAGCGCGGCCTGAATGGATTCCTGCATGACATCGCCCAGCGACCCGGTTTTGACTGTTTTGCCTTTGCCCTCAACAGCAACCGACTCGATGGTCAGTAATTCGCCGCCCACCTGAGTCCAGGCCAGACCGTTGACTTGCCCTACCCGGTTGCTTTCTTCGGCACGACCATAGTCAAACTTGCGTACACCGGAATAATGCTCGAGCAGGTCCGGCGTCAGTTTGACCTCCTGAATCGCTGCCTTGGCTTTGCCTTTCACCTTGTCGTCACGCAGGGCTGCTTCCTTGACCACTTTACGGCACAGTTTGGCGATTTCACGTTCCAGTCCGCGCACACCCGCTTCACGGGTGTAGTAACGAATAAGGTCGCGAATGCTTTCTTCCGGTACTTCCAACTCATCCTTTTCAAGCCCATTGGCCTTCAGCTGCTTAGGCAGCAGATACTTGGCTGCGATATTGGTTTTTTCGGCTTCGGTGTAACCCGGCAGGCGAATAACCTCCATCCGGTCCAGTAACGGGCCCGGGATGTTCATGGTATTGGAGGTACACACAAACATCACTTCAGACAGATCATAGTCGACTTCCAGATAGTGATCGCTGAACGCCTTGTTCTGCTCCGGGTCCAGCACCTCCAGCAATGCTGATGCCGGATCGCCGCGATGATCCATACCCATTTTGTCGATTTCATCAAGCAGGAACAGTGGATTTTTGACACCGGATTTAGACAGCTTCTGCATCAGTTTGCCGGGTAATGAGCCAATATAGGTGCGACGGTGACCGCGTATCTCGGCCTCGTCCCGGACACCACCGACCGCCATGCGAATGAATTTTCGATTGGTCGATCGGGCAATGGATTCGCCCAGCGAGGTTTTACCAACACCGGGAGGTCCGACCAGGCACAGAATTGGCCCTTTCAATTTTTTCACCCGCTTCTGCACCGCCAGGTACTCTAGAATGCGCTCCTTCACCTCTTCCAGACCGTAATGATCGGCGTTCAGAATATCTTCAGCCTTGTTCAGCTCCAGGCTGACCTTGCTGCGCTTTTTCCAGGGGATACTCACCATCCAGTCAAGGTAGGTGCGCACCACCGATGCTTCGGAAGACATCGGCGACATCATTTTGAGCTTGTTCCACTCAGCCAGTGACTTGTCCTTGGCTTCCTTGGTCATGCCGGCTTTTTCAATTTTATTCTTGAGCTCTTCGGCCTCATTGGGACCGTCTTCCATCTCGCCCATTTCTTTCTGGATGGCTTTCATCTGCTCATTCAGATAGTACTCGCGCTGGCTCTTTTCCATCTGCTTTTTGACACGACCACGGATGCGTTTCTCCACCTGAAACAGGTCGATTTCCGCTTCAATAAGCCCCATCAGGTGCTCAATTCGCGCCTGCAGTCCAACCAGTTCGAGCAGATTCTGTTTTTCCTGCAACTGCAGCGACATGTGCGAGGCAATGGTATCGACCATACGACCCGGTTCATCAATACCCGATATCGAACTCATCACTTCAGGCGGAATTTTACGGCTCAGCTGCACATACTGATCAAACTGCGACAACAGCGAACGTAACAATAACTGCGATTGTTTGTCTGGCAGCGGGTCAGAATGCAAAGGCATAACCTGGCTCTGAAAGTAATCTTCCTCAAGCTCGACAGACTGGATACGCGCCCGCGTAACGCCTTCGACCAGCACTTTGACGGTGCCGTCAGGCAGACGGATCAGCTGCAGAATGGTGGCGATGGTGCCAACAGAAAAAATGTCTTTCAGGCCCGGGTCATCTTCTGAGGCATTTTTCTGAGCCACCAGCAGCACCTGTTTGTGACTTTGCATGGCAAGCTCTAGCGCCCTGATGGACCGAGGACGACCTACAAACAGCGGCTGCACAATCTGCGGGTAAACAACAACATCACGCAGCGGCAATAAAGGAAGACTTGACCTGACGTCGGTCGGGGTATCAGAAGCATCGCCCATAATAATACTCATCGTAGTCGTAGTGGCTATTGCCTCTTAATGTGAGGCCTGTCGCGAGGGATTTCAAGGGGAACCTGACATGCACGTGCTGAATGACGTGAAATCACCGGCGGGCCGAAGGCCCGCCGGGGTAGAGATTACTCAGCGGTTTTGGAGGCTTGCTGCTCGTTCTCGTACATCAACAGTGGTTCGGATTCACCATTGATAACGGCCGCATCAATCACAACTTTTGAGACATTTTTCATTGACGGGATCTTGTACATACTCTCGAGCAGCACATTTTCCATGATAGAACGCAGGCCCCGGGCACCGGTTTTGCGCTCTTTGGCCTTACTGGCCACTGCCTGCAAGGCATCGTCGCGGAACTGAATCTCCACTTCTTCCATTTCAAACAGCTTCTGATACTGCCTGACCAGGGAATTCCGGGGTTCCTTCAGAATGCGTACCAGCGCATCAAGGTCCAGCTCTTCCAGTGTTGCCACCATCGGCAGACGACCAACAAACTCGGGAATCAGCCCAAACTTGACCAGATCCTCAGGTTCAACATTGCGCAGAGATTCGCCGATCATTTTGTCAACATCCTTGCTGCGCACTTCGGCACTGAAACCGATACCACTTTTCTCGGAACGGTCCCGGATGATCTTGTCGAGGCCGGCAAAGGCGCCGCCACAGATAAACAGGATATTGGCGGTATCGACCTGCAAAAACTCCTGCTGCGGATGCTTGCGCCCGCCCTGTGGCGGAACCGACGCCACGGTGCCTTCGATCAGCTTCAATAGCGCCTGCTGCACACCCTCGCCTGACACATCGCGAGTGATGGACGGATTGTCGGACTTGCGCGAAATCTTGTCGATTTCATCGATATAAACAATGCCAATCTGAGCCTTTTCAACATCATAGTCGCATTTCTGCAACAACTTCTGGATGATGTTCTCGACATCTTCACCAACATACCCTGCTTCAGTCAGGGTGGTGGCATCAGCGATGGTGAACGGCACATCAAGCAACCTGGCCAGTGTTTCCGCGAGCAGGGTTTTACCGGTACCGGTTGGACCGATCATCAGAATATTGCTTTTACCAAGCTCGACATCGTCGTTTCTGCGCTCATAGCCCAGTCGCTTGTAATGGTTATAAACCGCTACTGCCAACACCTTCTTGGCATTTTCCTGGCCGATGACGTAGTCATCCAGTGTCTGCTTGATTTCAGCGGGCGTTGGCAATTTCTTGCTGCCGGACTCCGCTTCCTTTTCCTGAATTTCTTCGCGGATGATATCGTTGCAAAGATCCACACATTCATCGCAAACAAATACAGAAGGGCCTGCGATCAGCTTACGGACTTCGTGCTGGCTTTTACCGCAAAACGAGCAGTACAGCAGTTTGCCGTTGTCATCACCCTTGTTGTAGCCATCATCTGACATTCAATTTCCTCTAACGTGTAACCGCAGCCGGTCTGGCATCCGAAGCCGGCAACCACCCTGTTGCCAGTGCCTTGTTGTCCGGCATTACACGGCTCTGCGTGAAATAACCTTATCAATCAGACCGTATGATACTGCCTCTTCGGCATTCATGAAATGGTCGCGTTCGGTTTCGCGCTCAATCTCTTCTATCGAACGCCCCGTATGGTGCGCCATGATTTCATTGAGCTGGCGCCGCATCTTGAGAATCTCAGTTGCCTGAATCTCAATATCCGACGCCTGACCCTGGGCACCACCACTGGGCTGATGGATCATCATCCGCGAATTCGGCAATGCGTGGCGTTTGCCTTTGGCACCACCGGTCAGCAGAAACGCTCCCATGCTGGCGGCCTGGCCAATACACATGGTGCTGACATCCGGCTTGATGAACTGCATGGTGTCGTAAATTGACAGCCCTGCAGTCACCGCGCCACCCGGCGAGTTGATGTACAGATGGATATCCTTGTCCGGGTTCTCCGATTCAAGGAACAGCAGCTGTGCCACCACCAGATTTGCCATATGGTCTTCGACCGGGCCAATCAGGAAAATGACTCGTTCTTTGAGCAGACGCGAATAAATGTCATAAGCACGCTCACCGCGGGCATTCTGCTCAACAACCATCGGGACCAGGTTGGCTTCTATCATCGAAAGCATCGATTCACTCGACATATGATCAGGCCTTTTTATCTGTCTCTTTACCAGTTTTGATAGTCAGTCTTTGTGTACTATCTCAATCAGCTTTTTTAGCCGGCTTCTTGGCGGCTGGTTTCTTTGCCGCGGGTTTCTTGGCTGCAGGCGCTTTCTCGGCGTCAGCGGCCTTTTTTGCTGCCGGTTTTTTTGCGGCTGGCTTTTTGGCTGCAGTCTTGCTGGTTTTGCTCTTGCCGGCTTCTTTGTCGGCGTCTTCCTCAGCGGCCTGCTTCGGATTGGTCAGCTCCTGGTAACTGACTTTACGCTCCTTGATCTGGGCCTCTTCCGCGATCAGGTCAAACACCTGATCCTCCAGCACGGCAGACTCAACTGTATCAAGCTGATCTTTGTTGCTGTAATAATAATTGATCACCTCTTCCGGCGTTTCATAGGTAGCAGCGATGTCTTCAATCGCCTCTCGTACCTTGGCCGCATCGGCGCGCAGACCTTTCTGCTTGATCACTTCGCCCAGAATCAGGCCCAGCTTGACGCGTTTTTCTGCCTGCTCCCGGAACAGATCATCAGGCAACAGGCTCGGATCCAGATTTTGTGCACCTGCGCCAAACTGTTGCAGCGCCTGCTGTCGCAGCACGTCGATTTCTGCTGCTACCAGCGCTGACGGCACGTCCACTTCATTCTGTTCCAGCAGCACATCCATCACGTTGGTCCTCAGGCGGTTCTTGCTCGCCTTTTTCAACTCGCGTTCCATGTTGGCTGCCACTTCCTTACGGAAGCCTGCCTCGCCACCTTCAGTCACACCAAAGGCTGCAAAAAACTCATCATCCAGCGCTGGCAATTTAGGTGCCGACACCGAATTAACCTTGATGTTGAACACGACCGGTTTACCGGCCAGGTCCTTATTGCGATACTCTTCCGGGAACGTCAGCTCCAGAGTAACCTCGTCACCCGCCTTGGATTTCACCAGGCCGGCTTCAAAGCCTTCTATCATACGTCCGGAACCCAGCACCAGATTGGTGTCGCTGCCACTGCCACCGGCAAAAGCCTCACCCTCTATGGTGCCTTCGTAATCGATATTAACCATATCGTCATTTTTTGCCTGACGTTTAACCGGCTCCCATTCCTGGCGTTGCTGACGCAGATTCTCGATCATGGTGTCGATGTCTTTGTCCGTCACTTCCGCAACCAGCTTCTCCGCCTTCACGTTGGAGAAATCCGACAGGCTGACCTCTGGGTAAACCTCAAAGGTGGCAATAAACTCGATGTCCTTGCCTTCGTCCAGCGACTTGGGTTCAATTTTTGGCTGGCCGGCGGGCTTGAGCTTCTGCTCAGTTACGGCCGCGTAGTAGCTGCGGCTCATGATCTCGCCAAGCACTTCCTGGCGGACGCCTTTACCAAATCGGTTCTTGATGACTTTCAGAGGAATCTTGCCTTTACGGAAACCGTTTATCTTGACGGTTTTGGCGGCTTCGTTAAGACGGGCGGCAACAGCATTTTCTACTTCTGCAGCAGGCACGCCAATAGTCATACGGCGCTCTAATCCAGTGGTGGTTTCAATCGAAACTTGCATGAAAATTCCTCGCGAACCGGCGTGCCCATCACGCACGGTCAGTGTAAACAGTTATTATAAGTCAGCCAAAATAATTTCCATCAACCATTTCAACAAGTTAAGTGGAAATCAGGGTATTTTGAAGAGCGCGATTGTCCCACAGGCACCGGTTTTATTCAATAATTAATCGCAACGCCCGTTTTATCGCGGATTTTGTGACAGATCACAATTTTCTCTGACGCAGGGATATTATTCCCATGAAGAGTGGTCTAGTATTGAAGCAGTTGTTAAAAAAGCCTGACCCTAATAGTAGCAATCAAAATAAAAACAACCCTTAGCCGAGACTCCTGCCATGCAAAATGCCAGCACCAGCACCCGCCCTGAGGTAAACCGCACCACTGATACTCGCCTGACCGACGCCAGCATGCATAGCCACGAGCGTTCTGATCGACTGTTCAGCCTGTCCGGGTTATGGTATTTCCGGACTCGTGAAGGCAAAGACGTTGGGCCTTTCCGCTATCGTTGCGAAGCGGAGTCCATGTTGTCCCGCTTTATCGATGAAACCAGCCGTCAATTGCAAAGCAGCATGATGCCGCACAAACTGCATTTTCGCACATGCGGTGTTATTGGCAGCCGACAGGCAAGCTAATGTCGCGACTTGCCAGCAGTGCGTTCAGAATGCTCTGAGTGCACTGCGCGCATGACGAAAGATGTCCGCCCCTGAACCATGACAGGATCCCGCAGACGAACCGGCAAAAAAGAAATGTCCCTGCCCCGCAATGGAATGCAACGCAACATTGGGTAATGTGTTCTGCAGCAACCGCGCATGACAGACTGCACTCAGGGTATCAGCGCCGCCCCGCCAGACATCAACCGGCACAGTTATGCTGGCCGCATCAAAGTCCCAGTCATCCAGACTCAGCATGCTGTCCTGCGCCACGCCGCGGCCACCCTGCCGGACGGCCTCGGCTGCATCTCTGACCAGCAACCGATACACCAACGGGTTGTCGAACTGTTTGCGGTCTGCGTAACACAGACTTTCGCGCAGACGCGACATGCATTGTTCGATGCGCGCCCCACGTAACCGGTGCCGCGCCTGCACAAACAATTTCACCGCAGCCGCCAACACCCCCAGGCCCGAGCGTCTGTTCTTGCGTTGACGCCCCGCGACCGGGGCCAGCAAGGTGACAAAAGCGACCTGTTGAGGGTGAGCATGACTGAACGCCAGTGCAAACGCAGCACCGCCGTCCCACCCCATCAGGCCGGCACGGTCAATATCCAGAAAGCCCAGCAACTCGACAATGTCCGGCGCAAAATCACTGTGGCCGCGCATTTTTTTGAAACTGGAAGCCCCTATGCCGGGACGATCCACGGCAATCACACGAATGTCAGCGGCAAGCGCCGCATCATGCAGCAATTCCGCTTCCAGTCGGGAGCCCGTCTGGCTATGAAAATAGATCAGGGGAAAACCGTGTCGATGACCCGTTTCACACCAGCTCAGCAGCCGGCCATCGCTCAACGTCAGAGTGCGGGAGGGGGACTGATTCAGGGGCGCATCAACACCAGGCGTTACCACCGACCCGGGCGAATAAAAACTGTCATCCCTAAAACGTGCAAACATAGCTCGCCTTGCGGCATCCTTATATCCGGCCTTTCGTTAACACGCTTTAACACGCAATCGTTAACAGACGCGGTATGCCATTGATTATGTAGAGTGAATAGTAGGTGGGAATTATTCCCACGTCAATACATGTAACAAATTATTTGTGGGATTATTTCCCACCTGTCGTTATACTGCTCACATATGAGTGACAATAACGTCAGCCAAACTCCGGGGCAGCCCCCCGCCACCCTGGTCACAGCGCTGCGCAAGCTCCTGCGCCCGCTGGTGCGTTTACTATTGTCATTTCAGGTCAGTTACCCCTTTCTGAGCACGCTGCTCAAGTCTATTTATGTGGATGTCGCCGATCAGGAGTTTTCCGTTGATGGCAAGCGGCAGTCCGATAGCCGCATTACCCTGTTGACAGGCGTGCACCGCAAGGACGTCAAACGTCTCCGCGACGAACACATTGACGCCGCCACGCTGCCGAACAATATCTCCGTTGGCGCCCAGCTTATCGCCAACTGGCTGGGTTCGACGCAGTTCAAAAACGAGGCCGGCGAACCCTTGCCACTGCCACTACGCTCAGCCCAGTCCAGTAACGCAAACGACCAGTTGGCGAGTTTTGACGACCTGGTGGAAATGGTCTGCCGGCAGGATATCCGCCCCAGAGTGATTCTCGACGAATGGATACACCTCGGCGTGGCACATCAGGATGATCAGGGACGTGTCGTGCTCAACACCGGCGCTTTCACACCCGATCAGGGCTTTGATGAAAAGGTGTTCTTTTTTGGCAAAAACCTGCACGACCATATCAGCGCGGGCACGCATAACCTGCTGGGCAACAAGCCCGCGTTCTTTGATCGCAGCGTGTACTATGACCGGTTGAGCGAAAATTCAATCCTGAAATTGAATGACATGGCGGAAGAATTGGGCATGCAGGCGTTACGCGCACTCAACAATGAAGCGTTGGCGCTGCAGCGAGCGGACGAGTCTGCTGCGGCTGCCGTCACAAATTCGACAAAAACGTCAATAAACCCCAATCGTTTTCGTATGAATTTCGGTATATTCCATTACAATAGTGGACACGAAACGCAGGCAAACACCCAGGACGGCGCCCAGACGCAGCAGGATCAGGATAATGCCTAAAGCCATACTTGCACTTCGCAGCTATCCGCTGGCCATTTTGATGGCTCTGGTGCTGTTTGTGTGCAGCTTTATCATCGCCACCAGCAGCATCGGGACGATCGGAAGTGGCGGCGGTGACGATCAGGGCAGTGGCATGGGCGGCACCGGCCGCACCGGCGGCCTGAACGGAGACAGCGGCTTTGGCGGCACCGGCGGTCCATCACCCTTTCTGGGCAGTAACGAGTCCGATACCGAACAGCAAAACAGCCCTGGCGAGGGTCCTGCGGACAGCCTGATCGAACCCTTCCTGCAGCAACAGCAAACTGAAACTGCCCGTATTCCTGAAGTCATGCGTCCCCTGATCGAGCTGCAGCGCAGCACGCCCGCGACGCCGACATTCCAGAACGACACGCCGTCTCTCGATATGCTGGACGACGATAGCCAGGAACTGCCACCTCACGCACGGCGCCTGCTGGATATGGCAGATGCCAGCGCTAATGACATGGTGGAACAGCCAGCTCTGGAGATTCAACTTCAGATACCCGAAGCCACGAGCACGGATGACATTGAACGCTTTCGACTGGAGGTGGCGGAACCTGTAGTGCCAGCACAGACTACGCCTGACGTAGAGCCTGAACCAGCCACCGCCAGTGAATCTGACGACTCACTCTTTATTCTGCAGCAACTTAAATCAGAAGAGATTGCTGATAACGATGCTGAACTGGATGAACCGTTGCCGGAGAACAGCGACTTTGACTCCGACCGGTCCTTGATTCCGGAGCGCATTCAGCGCCCTGAACTGCCACCTTTCCAGCGCATGCGCCCGGCTGTGGACCGAGCGTCCATCGTCGCGCCACGCCCGCGCCCGATGCAGATCTAAACGTACGGACCCGGAGCTCCTGAGTCTGCCCGGGTAGCACGTGTCGAAGTAGCTCCCTTCCCTGACCGGCGCGTTACCAGCGCCGACTCAGCTGCATGCCGGCGGCAAAATCGGCACTGTCTTCAGTAAAGCCGGTCACGGTGTACAACATGACACTCCACGCCGGCGAAACGGTCCAGGACAAATAGGGCAGCAACTCATGCGTTTCACCGGTAAATACCGAGGCTGCCTGACGGAAATCGTAAATCAGGCCGTATTGCAGGACTTCGGTCAGGTTTGCACTGCCCCCCAGTGACGCATACACCGAATTCTGCAGACCGGGATAAAAAGGTGATTGCCGCCGATATCGAAAGCCGGCTGTGGCAAACAGCGTCACCGGACCTGCAAGCTGGTACAGGTCGACCTGTACCCCGGCATCCATGCGCCCGGTCCCCAGGCTGCGCTGCGCGTCGGCTGTCGGCAGCTTGAGCTCAGCGCTGATGTCAATGAACGGTGCATTGGCAGACCATGCCGGCACTTCATAGGTCAGGTTGAAGCTGACATCACCTGCCCCGCCCGCAGACACCTGCCCGGAGCGCTCGTCTGCAACCCCACCGACACTGCCCACATTGACCAGCACATTGGCCGGCCCGGTAATTTCCAGCACCGGCACCGTTGCCTTGTAACGCCAGCTACCCCTGGCAATTTCATGTGATACCGGCATATAACGGATACGGGTGTCACGGCTTTCACCGTAACTGCCACGACTGTAATAAAACCCCAGTGCGCTGGTATGTGCTGTTGTCGCGGGCGCTGACGCAGGAGGGTTCTGCGCGATCGCATTGTTGGCACTGGCCAGACACAGGAGTCCCAATGCAGCCATTCGCGCGCGCCGCGTCAGGGCCGGATTCATCCCAGCTGTAACGCTGGCATCATTCACCTCTCAAGCAGGTCGACAGAGGCTGAATTGATACAGTAACGCAGGCCCGTCGGGGGCGGCCCGTCTTCAAACACATGCCCCAGATGGGCATCGCAATTGCCACACACCACTTCTGTACGCACCATGCCGTGACTGGTGTCCTTGACCTCGATGACCGCATCGTCGGCCACTGGTTGATAATAACTGGGCCAGCCGGACCCGGAATCATATTTGGTCTCCGAATCAAACAGCGGCTCCCTGCATACAACACACAGGTACATTCCAGGCACCTTGCAGTCCCAGTATTTACCGCTGAATGCCCGCTCGGTGCCGGCTTCACAGACAATATGATAGGTCTCCGGATCCAGTTCCGCGCGCAAGCGGTTACGATCCTCTTCACTGATCTTGTGAGTATTGCCCGAAGGCACGCTGCATTGATTTTTACTGTCGTCTACCACAGTCCTCTCCTCTATCATTTTTCTGTCGTCAGTTTACAATATCGCCCCAACGCGCACATCTCGGAACTCGCACTATGAAAAAAATCAGGCAGTCGGACAAACTGGCAAAAGTCTGTTACGACATACGTGGCCCTGTGCTGGAGGAAGCCAAACGTCTTGAAGAAGAAGGCAATCGCATTCTCAAGCTTAATATTGGCAACCCCGCTGCATTCGGTTTTGAAGCGCCTGAAGAAATCATCCAGGACGTGATTCGCAACCTGCCCAATGCGCAGGGCTACAGCGACTCCAAGGGGCTGTTTTCCGCGCGTAAGGCCATTATGCAGGAGTGCCAGCAAATTGGCATTGATGGCGTCGATATTGATGATATTTATCTGGGCAACGGCGTCAGTGAACTGATTGTCATGGCCATGCAGGCGTTGCTCAACAATGGCGATGAAGTACTGGTGCCGGCGCCCGACTACCCCCTGTGGACCGCCGCTGTCAGTCTCGGCGGCGGCAACCCAATCCATTATGTCTGTGATGAGCAGGCCGACTGGTTTCCTGACATCAACGATATTGAAAGCAAAATCACGCCCAAAACGCGTGCCATTGTCATCATCAACCCCAACAATCCAACCGGTTCGGTCTACAGCCCGGAACTGCTGCTGGACATTATTCGGGTAGCCCGCAATCACAACCTGATTGTATTTGCCGATGAGATCTACAGCAAGATTCTCTACGATGGCGCCGTGCACACGCCGATTGCTTCCCTGTGCGACGACCTGTTTATAGTGACCTTCAATGGATTGTCTAAATCCTATCGGCTGGCGGGGTTCCGTGCCGGCTGGATGATTCTTAGCGGCGCCCGGGAAAAAGCCACCAACTACATCGAAGGTCTGGAAATACTGTCCAATATGCGCCTGTGTGCCAATGTGCCGGCCCAGTTCGCCGTGCAGACAGCACTGGGCGGCTATCAAAGTATCAATGAACTGATTTTGCCGGGTGGCCGGCTGCGCGAGCAACGCGACACCGCCTGGGAAATGCTGAGCCAGATTCCCGGCGTCAGTTGTGTCAAACCCAAAGGTGCCATCTACATGTTCCCCCGGCTTGATCCGGACATCTACCCCATCGCCGATGATCAACGTTTTATTCAGGACCTGCTTGAGCGCGAAAAAATCCTGCTGGTTCAGGGCAGCGCGTTTAACATTACTGACACACAGCACTTGCGTATTGTTTTCCTGCCCTCCACCGACGTGCTGCAGCAGGCCATCAGCAAAGTGGAACGCTTCCTTGGCAAGTGGGCACAGTCCGTACTCTGAGCGCGGTCATGCCTGCAGGACGAAGCCGGCCGCGTGCAACCATCCCGCCAATTGCGGACTGTACGCGGCCGCATGTAAATGACAGGCGGAAAACTCCCGACGTTCGGCCAGCTCACGGCGCAAGCTGTCGAATACCTGGGCGCCATTATTATCAGCAGCGGCCCGCTGGTAAAGACCGGTAAAGCGCTGCGACACTCGGGCCGGTGAAAACGATGCCAGCACCATGTCGGCAAACAGTTGCTGGTCAGTCCTGCCAGCGTCGCCTGCAACGCGTGGTTCAATGCTGAAACGCTCGTCGTGCACGATCAACGGTAAATTCACAGGCGGCATCACCGCCGGTATCTTTTTGTTGAAATGCCGACAGAGACCTGTCAACACACAACGACTGGCGGCCAGCTTTGCTTCCACGCTGTAACCGGCGATATGTGGCGTACCCGCGGTGACCTGTCGTAACAGCGCCAACGACGGCGACGGTTCATTTTCCCAGACATCCAGAAACACGTTTTGTTCGGGCACTCGCTGCAGCAACTCAAGCAAGGCATCAGTGGCTATCACTTCGCCGCGCCCGGCATTGATCAGCACGGTTTCCGGTCGCAATGCTGACAGACGCTCCCTATCCAGCATGTGCCAGGTCGCATGCTTGCCATCATGGGTCAGCGGCGTATGTAGGCAGACCACATCAGCCTGCAGCGCTTCGTCCAGGGGTACGTAATCCACATTGACAACAATCTGCTGTAGCGGGTCACATGCCACACAGTCGATACCCAGACCCTGCAGGCGCCGGATAAGCGCACCACCGACATGACCGACCCCGATGACAGCCACACGGCATTGCCACGGATCAAACGCGTCGTCCCTGATCAGTGTTGCCAGCGACGCAAGCACATACTCAACGACGGCATTGGCGTTGGCACCGGCGGCATCGGCGACACTGATGCCCTGTTGTGCCAGCCAGTCCAGATCAAGGTGGTCGGTACCACTGGTCGCCGTGCCCACAAACTGCACTGCCGACCCTTCCAGCAAGGCAGCATTAACCCGGGTGATGGAGCGCACCAGCAAGGCATCAGCATCTTTGACGTGGTCAGCGTTGATCTCACGGCCCGGCACTAACTGCAGGGTCACCTTTTTGCCAAACCAGCCGTCCAGCGCCAGAATATTTTCATCGGCAACAATTTTCATGCAGCCTCCTTTGTCATAAGGGCCACCTGTTTTTTGCATGCAGCCTGCTATTTTCTACGGCCTGCTGTTCTATGCGGCCTGCTTTTTCAACAATGCATGCAGCATGGTCTGCAGACGCTGCACGTCGCCGTCAGCCAGTGCCATCTCATCCAGCAACGCGGCAAACGCTGACCCGTCAATGCTACCTGCACGCAAGGCATCACTGTCAGCGACAACAAAGCGTTCAGACGCATCATCGCAACTGACGATGGTCGCGAGCTTCCGGCTCAGCAGCGCCTGCTCCTGATGTAATGCCAACAGATCACGGCAGCGTCTGGCACCGCGAAAACCCAGTGCAGGCACAGCGTCAAGTTGCGGAAACAGACCATCCAGATCATTAAAATGCTGCAACAGATGCCGTGCTGCCACCGGGCCAATGCCCGGGACACCGGGGATGCAGTCAATGCTGTCGCCGGTCAAACCAAGAAAGCACGGAAACTGTTCCGGCCAGATTCCGTACTGCTGAAAAATGTCCTGGCGATAACGGCGAAGCCCACCGGTAAAGTCCCACAGGTAATCCTCGTCACGCTGCAGTAATTGCGACAGGTCTTTGTCGCGCGTCACGATGACCACGGGCGCGTTTTGCTCCCGCGCGACACAGGTGCTCAAGGTGCCAATAATATCGTCGGCTTCATAGTGGTGACTGCCATAAGCAGCAAGTCCCAATACCCCGCATAAACGGGCACAGGCTGACAGTTGCAACGCCAGATTTTCGTCCGGCAGCACCCGGTTTGATTTGTAGTCGGCATAAAGCTGGTGACGAAAACCGGTGAACAGGCTCTCATCAAATGCCAGCGCCAGTTTTTCCGGTTTTGTGGTCTGTAGAAAGCGCAACAGGAAGCGGGCAAACCCGGTAAAGGCACTGCGATCCTCAGACCGTCGGGACCAGACCTGCTGGTGTGGCGAGAAATGCGCCTGAAAAATATAGATGGACGCATCCACCAGATAGACCGGCGCCGTCAAGGTCAGCTCTTGCGCAGCAGATAACGATAAACGCCATCCTGCTCGTCCCTGGCAACCAGATCGTGGCCCAGAAACAGGCAGAATTTTGGCACGTCTCGCGTTGTTGAAGGGTCGGTCGCCGTCATCAACAAGGTATCACCGGCCTGCATATCACGAAATTTATTGTGCAGCAGCATGACGGGTTCGGGGCAAAACAGGCCACAGGCATCAACGCTGATATCCGCATGCGTGTTATCGAACGTGTGGCTGTCAGAATCGTTGTTACTCATAAAACTCACATTATTCATAACTCAATGCCCCCGGTCTGGAGTATTGATGATCAATACAAATGCTCAGGGGCGTGCGATCAGGTGGCAGGTCTCGGTATCCGGATCAAAATCAATCACTGCCTCGCCGCGTCGCAATTGCAGACGCACCTGCGCAACCTTCTCTGCCAGTGTATAGTCTTCGGCGCCGTACTCGGTGCCTTCACGGCTGACAAACTCTTCAATCACACTGTCAAGTACGTCATCCGACAATCGCTGCCAGGGTATTTCCATGAAATCCTCAGCGACTCGTTCAAGCCACGTTCACAGCATTGATACGCTGCAAGGTGTCGTCATCGCGGCGCAGGTCACGAAACGGAAACAGGCGCGTGTCAGCCAACTGTGACGGCTCAATGTGAGCAATGCTGCGAAAAATATTATCAATGCGACCCGGGTACTGTTTCTCCCAGGTCTGCAGCATTGCTTTCATTTCCTGCCGTTGCATGTTGTCCTGAGTACCGCACAGATTACACGGAATAATTGGAAACCCGCTCAACCGGGCGTATTTTGCCACTTCCTTTTCGCTGCAGTACGCGAGCGGCCTGATCACCACATTCTGCTTGTCATCACTCAGCAGCTTGGGCGGCATGGCCTTAAGCTTGCCACCAAAAAACATATTCAGAAACAGGGTTTCCACGATGTCATCACGGTGGTGCCCCAGAGCAATCTTGTTGGCGCCTATCTGGCGCGCATAGGTATAAAGACTGCCTCGTCGCAGACGTGAACACAAACCGCAGAAGGTTTTTCCTTCCGGCGTTTTTTCCTTAACAATCGAAAACGTGTCCTGCTCCAGAATATGGTAATCAACACCGAGCTTATCCAGGTACTCTGGCAGCACATGCTCGGGAAAATCAGGCTGCTTCTGGTCGAGGTTGACGGCCTTTATGTCAAAATGAATCGGTGCATGTTTCTGCAGGTGCAACAGAATATCGAGCATGGTGTAGGAGTCCTTGCCACCAGACAGACAAACCATGACCAGATCACCGTCCTCAATCATGTTGAAATCGGCAATGGCCCGACCCACATCACGGCGAAGATTTTTGCGACTGCGATTCAGCCGCTGTTCGTCCGTGCGCGCCTGCACCACTTGCTCTTGCTCTATTTGACTTAACAACGTAACAACTCCAGGCAATAAAAAATCAGTAAAACGTTTTGTTCTGTGACGCCATTTCGCGCAGCGCAGGGGTCGGTTGATACAGCGGGCCCAGGTCGGCATATTGATCCGCCATCTCGCAGAACGCTGCGACGCCCATGTTATCGATATAGCGCAAGGCACCGCCACGGAAGCGCGGATAACCCAGCCCCATTAGCAGCCCCATGTCGACTTCGGCAGCAGAGCTGACAATGCCATCCTCAAGGCAACGCACCGCCTCCAGGCACAGAGCAACCATCATGCGTTCACAGATGGCCTGCTCACTGACCGCGCCAGCATTCTCACGCTGCAATGGCTTAAGCGTGGTCAGGATGGCCTCATCAAATACTTTGACCGGCCGTCCGCTGCTGCTCTGCTCATACTGATAGAAGCCTTTACCATTTTTCTGACCATAACTGCCCGCCTCATACAGATGATCAATGGCAGTGGTGAAATCATATGTCATGCGATCGGGGAAACCTTCCGCCATCACTGCCATACAATGTGATGCGGTATCGATCCCCACCACATCCAGCAGATAGGCAGGCCCCATGGGCCAACCGAAGTTTTCCATGACCTTGTCGATAATGCGGAAATCAACACCATCATGAAGCAATTGACAAAACGCGCCAAAATAGGGAAACAGGATTCGATTGACCAGGAACCCGGGGCAGTCATTAACCACAATCGGCGATTTACCCAGCGACAGGGCATAAGCGACTGTCTGTGCCACCGCCAGGTCACCGGTTTTTTCGCCGCGTATGACTTCCACTAACGGCATCAGCGGCACAGGGTTAAAAAAGTGCATGCCACAGAAATTTTCTGGCCGCGCCAGTGCCTGCGCCAGCAGACTGATCGAGATCGTGGACGTATTGGAGGTCAGTACCGTTGATTCCGGCACAAGTTGTTCAACCTCGGCCAGCACCATTTTTTTGACCTTTGGGTTTTCTACGACCGCTTCCACGATGATATCGACTTTGTCAAAACCACTGTAATCAAGCGCAGGCGTGATCGCACTCATCACCTTGTCTGCTTTGCTGCGCTGCATGCGCCCACGCTCAACCTGTTTGTTCAACAGTTTGTCGGCTTCCCCCAACCCCAGATCAAGCCCTTCCTGGGCGATGTCTTTCATGATAATGGGCGTGCCACGCAAGGCCGACTGATAGGCAATGCCACCCCCCATAATGCCCGCACCCATGACGGCTGCCTGTCTGACCGGTTGTGCGCTGGCCGCCTGTTTTTTGGCACGCCCCTTGAGAAATTGCTCATTCAGGAAAAGCTGCACCAGGTTCCCGGCAACAGTGCCACGAGCCAGCGTCACAAACGCCTGGTGCTCATGCATCAATGCGAGAGCGCGGTTTTTGTCAGCGGCTTTCCACATCGCTTCAACCGCGGTGGCGGCGGCTGGATAGTTGTCTCCGGCATCTTTTCTGGTTCGCGCCAGACCTTCGGTAAAGACTTTTTTGATCTCTCCGGCAGTCAACGGCAGTTCGCCTGTTTTCTGGGCGCGTCGATCAGCCACATCCAGTTCACCGCTGATGGCCTGTTCCAGCATTTCCAGCGCAGCATCCTCCAGCATGTCATCGCTGACCACTGAGTCGACGGCGCCATCCGTCAACGCCTGGTGTGCCTTCACCGGTTTGCCGCTGCGTACCCAGTCAATGGCAGTATCTGCGTCCATCAGGCGCGGCGCCCGCACGGTGCCGCCAAAGCCAGGGCATATGCCCAGATTGACTTCAGGGAAACCCAGTACAGCCGACTCGGCAGCCACCCGGAAATCCGTGGCCAGACACATCTCCAGACCACCGCCCAACGCCATGCCATTGATGGCGGTCACGCTGGGAATCGACAGGTCCTCGACCGCGTTGAACACTGCGTTGGTTCGCTCGCACCAGTCCAGCAGCTCCGCCTCGCTCTGCTTAAAATATTCAGTGAACTCCTTGATATCGGCACCGACCAGAAAAGTCTGTTTGGCACTGCAACACAACAGCCCCCTCGCCTCACTGGCGGCCACCGCCGAGATGGCATCGCGCAGATCATCCAGCATCAGACGATTAAACACATTGACGGGAGACTGGGGCATATCGAAACAAAGGCGGGCTATGCCGGACGCCAGTTGTTCCACGGTAATTGCCTTGCCTTGATATATCATACTCATGGTTTCTCCCATCACATCGTTTAAAGCCGGGGCCTTGCCGCGGTCCCGCGTGTGAACACAGGTTGGTTGTCAGATATTGATTCGTTCGAAGACGCGAATTATACGTCACTTCTACGTTGCTTGCTTGTCGGGCTGGCTCAGGAACCCAGGCGCTGCAATTGATAGTCGCCACTCAGTACCCGCTGCCACCAGCGCGGATTCTCCAGATACCATTGCACCGTTTTACGCAAGCCAGTGTCAAAGGTCTCGTCTGGCGTCCAGCCCAGCTCACGGGCAATCTTGCCGGCGTCGATGGCATAACGCAGGTCATGGCCCGGTCTGTCCTTGACGAAGGTGATCAATTGCTCATGCGGCGTCACCGGCGACTGCGGGTGCAGTTCATCAAGAAGCGTGCAGATTGCCTTGACCACGTCGATATTGCGTTTCTCGTTATGGCCACCAATATTGTAGGTCTCGCCAACCTCGCCCCGCCTCAGCACGGTATGCAGTGCACGGGCATGGTCCTCCACGTGCAGCCAGTCGCGCACCTGGGAGCCGTCGCCGTAAACCGGCAATGGCTCGCCCTGCATCGCTTTCAGAATGACATGAGGAATCAGCTTCTCCGGAAAATGATAGGGGCCGTAGTTATTGGAGCAGTTGGTCACCAGTACCGGCAGACCGTAAGTTCGCCGCCATGCCCGCACCAGATGATCCGAGCTGGCCTTGCTGGCTGAATACGGTGAACTCGGAGCATAGGCCGTAGTCTCGGTAAACAGGTCTTCCGGGCCATCCAGGTCGCCATATACTTCGTCAGTGGAAATATGATGAAAGCGAAACGCCGAGCGATCGACTGCGGGCAGCGCTGACCAGTAGGCGCGAACAGCCTCCAGCAAGGTATACGTACCCACAATATTGGTTTCGATGAATGCTGCCGGACCGTCAATGGAGCGATCTACATGACTTTCAGCCGCCAAATGCATGACCGCTGCCGGCTGGTAGCGCGCCAACAGCGCATCCAGCGCTGCGCGGTCGCAGATGTCGACCTGTGCAAACTCGTAGCGGGCATCTTCACTAACATCAGCCAGCGAGTCCAGATTGCCAGCGTAAGTCAGTTTATCCAGATTAAGCACGCTATCGCCGGTATGCTGGATAATATGACGCACCACAGCGGAGCCGATAAACCCGGCACCACCTGTCACCAGAATGCGAATGCTGTCCTGCGTCAGCTTTGCGCCACCTGCGGCCGCGGCCGTATCTGCATTCATGTTCGTGTCCTTTTGTTCTGCATTTGCTTCTGCCTTCATGTTAGAGCGAATTCGTTGTCAGTACTGTCATTACCTGATCAGGGGTAATCGCCTGCAGACAGGCATACTGTTGGTCACAGCGGTGACGCGTGCAATTGTGTGCGCATACCTGTTTTTGCTGGAGTGCCGTCGTCTGGCCGCCCAGCGGGCGCCAGATAGCGAGGTCAGTGGGCCCGAAAATCACTACGCCGCGAACACCCAGAGCCGACGCCAGATGAGAGGGGCCGCTGTCATTGCCAACCATCACATCAACACAGGTCAACAATGACGCAAGTTCGGCCAGTGACAATTCATTGCACAGATTAATACCCGACACTGCCACCGCCGACAATGCCTGTGTTATTGCCTCATTCACCGCCGCATCGCGTTTACCCGCGCCAATCAGCA
The DNA here is from genome assembly GCF_001758195.1 of Pseudohongiella acticola. NCBI lineage: Bacteria > Pseudomonadati > Pseudomonadota > Gammaproteobacteria > Pseudomonadales > Pseudohongiellaceae > Pseudohongiella > Pseudohongiella acticola. Next base: position 121,059 of record NZ_MASR01000001.1, on the reverse strand, counting down.
GCAGTTGGTAGCCCTGCCCGACCAATTGCGTCGCCAGTTCTGCAAACAGATTCACAGGCCACTGCTTGTAATGCTTACTGGCACCAGCATGCAGCACAGCAATCGGTGCATTCAGCTCAACCCCCGCTGCCGTCAGGCGCTCCGTCAGCACTGGCCCCGGGGGCGGCGGTGTCAATCTGACATAGGCCGGCACCACATGCCCGTCAGGCTTCAGAGACGGGGCTACTGGCAGATCCAGGGCGCTGAAGACATCCCGAAAGCTGTACCAGATGCCTTCCTCACCCATCTGGCGACCGCTGCGCGGAATATCCAACACCTGATCAAAACCCCATTGATACCGGTGCACGGTGCTGCTGACCTTGTGCTTTGCGCCCGAAAAGTGCGTCAACCGATGACATACCGAATCTTCTTCTATGGTAAACGCCAGTTCGGGTGCAAACGCACGAATCTGCCGTACACAGTCCAGCCACAGGCGTGCGCTGTTGAAAGTGACGCCACGACTCAGTTCTCGGCGCGGATAATACACTATCTGCGCCCCCGGCAAGGCATCAGCCAATAACTCCTTAAATGAAGCATCCAAGACCACCAGCAGCGCCACGCCCTGTTGCTGACAGGCCTGGCACAAGGCCTGCATCAGGCCACCGGCGAGCAGTAGATTGCCCAGAAATTTGGTTGGGTTGATCAGTGCGATACGTTTGGGCAATGCGGATTCAGGTTTACTTGGTGCTGAAGGCATACACCCCATCCCACTCTGTGCAGTCGGCATTTCTAAGCTCGACAATCCGGTCGCTGTAAAGCTGGTACAGCGTCAGACCATTGGCATTCGACAAAGCGCGCAGTATATCAAGCGCCGCGTCCCATTGCTGATCCCGATAATAAGACAGCGCCTGGGCAAACTGCGCCAGTTCCGCTTCAGTCTGCGCATCAAGTTCCGAACGCAATCCCACCAGCTCATAGATTCGCACCGGTGCCTGCTTGCCTTTAACCCGGACCAGGTCAAGCTCGCGCCAGGCAAACGCCTGCGCCTGTTCACCCAGCGCCTCACGACTGGCCTCGCTGATGACATTATCGACATCGTAATAACGGGTCAGCCCTTCCAGACGAGACGCCAGATTAACGGCATCGCCGATTACGGTATAGTTCATGCGATTGCGCGAACCCATGTTCCCGGCCACGACCAGACCGGTATGCAGACCGGCGCCGAGCCGCAATTGCAGCTTCGGGCCCTTATTATCCGCAATCGTCATAAACTCCCGGTTCACTTCGATCATCGCCTGCTGTACCGCCAGCAACGCCCGTGATGCCCTCAGCGCATCATCCGGGTGCCCGACTGGCGCGCCGAACAGCGCCATCACTGCATCGCCGGTAAATTTGTCGACAACACCACCATGAGCCTCGATTGCCGAGCAGATAAGTTCCAGGCAGGCGTTGAGCATGGCCAGGGTCTGCGACGGCGACTGCTGCTCACTAAGCGCAGTAAATCCGCGAATGTCAGCGAAGAGCACCGACACCACTTTCTCTTCACCGCCCAGTTCAATGCGGTTATTCAGCAATTCATCGGCGATCTCCCGGGAGACCACTTTGCCCAGTAGATCACGGACCTTTTCCTTCTCCGCCAGCCCGGTCGCCATATTGTCAATCGACTCTGCCAGCCCGGCCACTTCGTCGCGCCCCGCAACCCGTTCATGCGGTTTCGCGGCGCTGTAATCGCCACGTTCAATGCGCTGTACCCGGCTCGCCAGTTGCAATACAGGCCGGGTGAAGCCCCGCGCCAGAATAACAACAGCCAACAGACTCAGCACAATCACCACCAGCGAGAAATCAAACAGGCGATCGCGAAGCGCGGCCAGATTGGCCTGGTTCTCCCGGTAGGAGCGCTGGATAACGGCGACAATTTCCTCACCTTCGTTCGTTCTGCCAGTCAGTGAGCGCACCAGCGTGCCATAGTCAGCGTCACTCATCGCTATCCGCTGGGTCTCACTATAGATACTGGCGTCAAGGCGATAAGCCAGCAAGGCATGATCGGCCGCTGGCAGCGTCGACGCAATCACCTGCTTCTGCGTCGGCTGACCCACCCCCTGATGCATATACCGCACGATGGATACTTCCGAGGCAGTGCTGGATTTAATATCTCTGGCAAAACTGTCATCCAGCGCAAACCCGGCAATGATCCATGCCACAGGCGTCGGCAAAAACAGGGGTATCACTGTCATCTGGTAGGGAACATCATTGAGCATGAGAATGTCGTCGGCAACACCGTCACCGGTACCCGCCGCGGTGTTGATCATGTCTATCCACGATGGCGGCAGCGATTCCAGCCCCGGGTCAGTGGAATCGACAATAATCTTCCCCGACATGTCTGTGATAATCATGCTGTCAGCGGCGCCAAAAGACCGCATTAGCAGCGTTTGGGTGGCATCAGTAATGGTTTGTGCGTCGGCCGCGCCAAAAGCATTGCGAAATCCCCAGTCCCGGGTCAATGCATTACTGATGGTCAGGAGCGTGTCCTTGTGCTCCTCACGGCTAAAGTCAAAAACATCTGCGCCGATATTAAGATACGAGTTGATCGTTTCGTCGGTATAGCGCGTATTCTCACTATCAACAAACCAGTAGATGGCACCCAGCACCGGCACTAGCATCAGCAGCAGAAACACAATCAGCCGTGCGCGGATGCTCGAGGATTTGAATTTTGAAGATTTTGCGGTCATAAACGTCCGGAAACCGTTTTTTCGAGCTGACAGTCATTACCCCATGGCAACAGCAGCTGAAGGCTTGTGCGCAGACGCTAAGATAGGCACAATCCTCAACAATGACAACAACTAGCGATGTTTTTAATGAATTATTCTGACGCTAAAAATCCTGCTCTGAATCATCCCAGCAATCCGTCATCCGTCAGTGATAGCCACATCCCTGGCATCAGCGAACCCGGCTCACCACGCCGGACCAACGGCCTCAATCGGGTACTTGCCTGCGCCATTGCAGCTTTGTTTGCCATGCCGCTGAGCGCTGCCGAGCTAACTCTGAGCCTGCAGGACGAAGATGGTAATGCAGTGACAATGGCCGTTGTTGAAGCCCGGCTCACAGCAATGGAAACACAAAACAACGCACCCGTGGTGGCAATCGACCAGGTCGATCGCAGATTTGTACCCATGGTGCAACTGGTTGTGCCCGGACAGCAGGTCTCATTCCCCAACAGCGACAATGTGCGCCATCATGTGTATTCCTTCTCTGATATCAAACAGTTTTCGACACCGCTATACGCCGATGAAAATGTCGAACCGATACGCTTTGAAACACCCGGCATCGCCGTGCTTGGCTGCAATATTCACGACAGCATGGTGGCCTATGTTTATGTCAGCGCCTGGCAGGACACAGCGCTAAGCGATAGCAATGGCGACGTTGCGCTGACCGGTTTGGAACAGCAGCCACAGACGCTGCATATCTGGCATCCCTGGCTACAGAGTCCCGATAATTTCTACGAGCTGGATGTCAGCAACAATACCTCCGGGGAACGTATCGAGCTGACCTTGCCTATTGTTAACCCCGATCAGCAATTCGGCTTCCGTGCGCTGCTGCCGGGAGGTACACAATGAAACAGACCTTGAGCGCAGCAGGGTTCCGGATCGACACAAAAACAGTCTCACTGTGTATGGCGGTCGCAATGATGACTGCGCTGCCGGGTCTGACGGTGGCAGATGAAGAGCAAAATCCTCGCTTTGGTAAAATCAAAGGCACCGGCGGTGTATCCAGCATCAGCGGCGTCGGTGGAGGAGGACTTACACCCTGGGCAACACTCAGCTCATATGCCGAAGCAGGACAGTTGGGCGGCACTGTTTTTGCCAGTCAGGCGCGTGTCGACGATTACCAGCTCGACATATACGGCGGCTCATTCAATTTTCACGACAAAGTGGAAGTGTCTTACGTCAGGCAGGATTTTCTTATCGAAGCCGCTGACCTGAACATTCGCCAGGACAAAATCGGACTTCGCTACAAAGTTGCCGGCGACGTCATATACGACCGACTGCCGCAAATTACCGTTGGTGTTGAACACGGAGAGCTGCGGGATGAAGCCGTTGCCCTGTCAGTAGGCGCACGCGAGACACGCGGGACTGACTACACCATCAGCATGGCCCGGGCCTGGATCAATGGCATTGGCCATCGCACTACCCTGCTTAACGTAAACCTGCGTTACGGCGACTCCAATCAGTTTGGCATTCTGGGTTACGGCGGAGACGATGCCGACACCCGCGTCAACGTTGAAGTGGCTGGCGCCATGTTCCTCAACCGCAGCGTAGCCGTCGGTTTTGAATGGCGGCAAAAACCGGACAACCTGTCGGCGCTGAAAGAGGAAAATGCGCATGATCTGTTTGTCGCCTATTTCCCCAACAAACGCCTGTCATTCACCGCGGCATGGGTCGATCTCGGCGAAATCGCCGGTGCCCCTGATCAACGTGGCGTCTATTTTTCCCTGCAGGCAAACCTGTGATCAGTGAGATACATAACATGGCAGCAAACACGTTAAGGACCTCTCTCTTTTTCGGCGCCGCTCTGGTTCTGAGCCTGGGCGCATGCGCCACTCAGCCGGCTACCGACGCTGACGACAGTCTCTATCAGGCGCTCGGCGCGGAACAGGGTATTGAGCAGATCGCTGAAAATTTCATTATGGAAATTGCTTACGACGAGCGCATTTTTGATCGCTTCGCGGATTCAAATGTTCAGCGATTCCGCGAAAAAATGATTGAACATTTGTGTATGGTATCGGACGGCCCCTGCGAATATACCGGCGACAGCATGGTGCTGGTGCACCGCGGCATGGACATTAATTCAGCGGAATTTAACGCTGTGGTTGAAAATATGATGGAAGCCATGGACAAAGCTGGCACTCCGCTCAGTGCCCAGAACCGTTTACTGGAAAGACTGGCGGGGTTGCGCCCGGAGATAATCGAAATCTAGTTTCTTATGACACCTCCGCTGTTGGCCCCTTCCACTAGCCAGACTGCAGACCACGCCCGGTCGCTTCGACAAATTGCGACAAGGTAAAACCCCGCGACTGACTGAAGCGCTGCAGCTTAAACCACTGCTTGCTGCCGCGCTCGGGCACCGCTGACACCTTTCTTGCTAGCGCATCCACTAACACATCCGCCCATTCCTGTTCATCAAACTCTGCCACCTGATCAATCAGCGCAGTATCCACGTGCCGTTGCCGTAGCTGATGACGAATATACAGTGGACCGTAGCCGCGACTGATGCGCGAGCGTACGTATGACTCTGCAAACCGGGTATCGCTTAACAGGTTGTCGGTCTCGAGTTTATCAAGCACCGCACTGATCATGGCATCGTCGGGAATCTCAAACTTTTCGCGCAACTTGCATTGCAACTCATACCGACTGTGTTCGCGACGTGCCAGGTAATCCATGGCACGTCGTCGCAACGCCGTGATCAGTTCTTTTTCGCTGAGCTGATCTTCGTTTTTCACAATAACTCTGTGTTTCCTGTCGCGGCCGCCACTTAATCCACATCAGCCGTACTGGTGGTATCTTCAGTCGAACCGGCACCATCAGCCGCGGCGCCGCCCAGTAACTGAGAACGAATCTGCTCTTCAAGGTCCTTGGCAAGCGTGGGGTTCTCCTCAAGATAAATGGCCACATTTTTCTTGCCCTGGCCGATCTTATCGCCCTGGTAGGCGTACCAGGCACCGGATTTGTCGATCAGGCCCAGCTTCACGCCCAGGTCAATGACTTCGCCCATGCGGTAAATACCCTTGCCGTAAAAAATCTGGAATTCGGTCTGACGGAATGGCGGCGCCACCTTGTTTTTCACCACCTTGACCCGGGTCTCATTACCAACCACTTCATCGCCTTCCTTGATGGAACCAATGCGACGGATATCCAGACGCACTGAGGCATAAAACTTCAATGCATTACCACCCGTGGTGGTCTCCGGTGAACCAAACATGACACCAATTTTCATCCGGATCTGGTTAATGAATATCACCAGGGTATTGGAATTCTTGATGTTGCCGGTCATTTTTCGCAGTGCCTGCGACATCAGTCGAGCCTGCAGGCCCATATGACTGTCGCCCATTTCGCCTTCGATTTCGGCTTTCGGGGTCAGTGCCGCAACCGAATCCACCACAACCACATCAACAGCACCAGATCGGACAACCATGTCGCAGATTTCCAGGGCCTGTTCACCGGTATCAGGCTGGCTGACCAGCAAGTTTTCTACATCCACACCCAGGTTGCCGGCATAAATCGGATCCAGCGCATGCTCGGCATCAATGAACGCGCAGGTGCCGCCCATTTTCTGACACTCGGCAATCACCTGCAGCGTCAATGTGGTTTTACCGGAGGATTCCGGCCCGTAAATTTCAACCACACGCCCGCGTGGCAGACCGCCTATTCCGAGCGCGATATCCAGCCCCAGGGAGCCCGTTGAAATCGCCGGAATCGCCTCACGCCCTTTGTCACCCAGGCGCATCATCGAGCCTTTGCCAAACTGACGTTCAATCTGGGACAGCGCTGCCGTCAGTGCTTTTTCTTTATTCGGGTCGCGGGTTTGCGAATCAGCCATGAGTCAATTCCTGTAGGTCGCTTTGGAAAATGGATATCAGTAATTATATGTGCCAGGTTTCAGTTAACAGTATTAAAGCAGAGCTTTACTGTATATTCAACCAGTATTATTGTCTGTGTCGGAAAATTCGGCACTGGCACCATCCAGCAGGCGCTGCAGGCCGCGGAATGCCTCGATGACACTCTGTCTGCGCACCGCTTCGCGATCACCGGAAAAGGCAAAACACTGTGCCTGCTGACGCAGGACAGACTGCCCCTGCAGTTTCAGCACCCAGGCAATCCAGACGGTGCCCACCGGTTTGTCGGCAGAGCCGCCATCGGGCCCGGCGATGCCACTGGTGGCAACCGCACAGGACACCCCGGTGGCTGCCAGAATGCCCCGCGACATTGCCAATACAGTTTCACGGCTGACCGCACCCGGCGCCTCGGGCCCGGCAAAGTAGCTGCCCGGCACCTCCAGAAAATGCTGTTTGGCATGATTGGAGTAGGTTACCAGACCGGTATCAAACCAGTGTGAACTGCCGGGCACCGATGTCGCCGCCTGCGCTATCCAGCCGCCGGTGCACGACTCCGCCGTGGCCATACGCAGGCCCAGTGAAAGCACACGTTCGCCGGTCTGTTGTGCCAATTCATAAATCTCCTTGTCCATGTTGCGAGTGTAACATTGCGCTTTCAAGGCGCACAGGTTGAATTAAGCGAGGTAAAAGCATCCAACGAAGATGTAGCTTTCACATTTTGGCGACTTTTTAGTCACATGCTCATTGTTAGACTGCCAAGCTTTAGTGAAGTCATTACGGTAGATTCTTAGAGGAATAGCGATATGAGCAGGCAACTGAGCAATATGGGTAGGCATATGAGGCAGCTATTGTGGTGGACTCTGTCGGCGCTACTGATTGGCTTTCCATTGTTAACCCACGCCGCAGAGGCCCCTGGTGCGCTGACTATTATTGTTAATGATCAGACTGCCCGGCCGCTGCAAACCACACAGGTCACGATCACGGAACGCGAAACCAATTCCACCAGAACGGCAGAAACCGACGTGCAAGGCCGCATCGTCGTTGAGCAGCTTGACCCCGGCCTCTACTCGGTAAGCGTCGCCAAAGGCGGTTTCGCCTCATCGTACGAACCAAGCGTACGAGTGGTTACGCGCAAAAACATACAGATAGAATTCGAACTCAGACAGCAGACAATTGAGGAGGTCGTGGTGCGAGCACGGGAAGCTGATGCCTATTCATCAGCCTCCAACACCTACCTCGACAGGGAAGCGTTACGCGGCGCTGTTGGCGGTGGCGCGGATCCGCTGCTGTCGCTGGACGGCTTACCTGGCCTGGCATCCGACAGTGAATTCGCCAGCTTCAGCGTGCGCGGCCGTGGCCCACGGGATAATTTGTTATTGGTTGATGATTTTCCTTTTGATAAAGCCGTGCACTTTGATGCAACCATAGGTGAAGACGAAGACGTCGGTGGCGGTGGGCGCTTCTCAGTTTTTGCCCCAAACGTAATCGATGGCGCAGAGTTCTCTCCCGGTGGTTGGGGTGCGGCTTACGGCGGCCGGGCTGCATCGCTGCTGAAACTGGATGTCGCCGATGGCAATCCCAGCCCGTCAGCAAGCCTGCGTTTTGACCTTGCCGGCTTTGAAGTTGGTTATGACGGCCCAACTGGTATCACTGAGGACGCTACCCTGCTGATTTCTGCCCGACGACTGGATTTCGGCGAGTTCTTTGAAACCATCGAAGAGCTGGATATTGGAAACCCTGTGCTAAGGGACGTTATCGTAAAGTCGGTCATACCATTAGACCAGGACAACACGCTCGAAATTCTGCTGATGGATACGCACGAAGACTATACGCGAGACGTGACGCACGTTTTTGCATCACCCAATTTCGAAGATGCCTCGCTTCAGGATTCAGAGCAAGACAGTGATTTGTACGGGTTTACCTTGCGGTCATTGATCGGTGAACAGGCGGTCTGGACCAACAAGGTCTACTACCGCACAAGCGACAAGACCAGCTCTCAGGGTGAATCGTTTCCTGATCAGGTACCTGAAGGTTCGCCCGCCTCCAGTTTCCCCGTTCGGGAAAACATCATTACCATCGGCGAAGATGAAACAGAGATCGGCTGGCGAAGCGATTTCGAGACCATGAATCAGTGGGGTGTGTTCAGCGCCGGTATTCGGGTAACGCAAGTTGAACTGAACTACAACACGGTCCTGGACGGAGACTGGAACCGATTTATCTACGACGACGATGATTTCAGGCCTGACCCTGACCAGAAATACATTGTGTTAACTCCTGAAAATATCAACTCTTCACTCAATCAGAAAGAAACAAGCTATGCAAGTTACGTCGACCAAGTGTTTGAACTTGGTGATTGGGATGTTCGCACAGGTGTGCGCTTGGAACGGGACGGTTTTGCAGATCAAAGCTTTGCCTCACCCAGATTCAGCGTCAACTGGCGACCAAATAAAAAAGTTAGATACTTTTCCACCGCTGGGCTCTACCATCAGTCACCGCGGTTTCTGGAACTTGCCGCCAACGAAAGCAACACACTTGAGACCGAAGAAATTACCCACGGTAGTCTGGGTTTCGAATATTACCTGAACAACAACTGGTCGGTATTGACCGAAGCCTATTATCAGAAACTCGACAACCTGGTGGTAGATCTGGATCGAGCAAGCGGTACCTTTGCAAACCTGGGCGATGGCACATCAATTGGTGTCGATGTCGTCGCCACCGGTACTATTCGCGAAGGCATATACACCACCGCAACTTACTCTTACAACGATGCTGAAGTTGACCGAAAAGACGGTCGTGGCGACGTTGTCGATGAGTTCAGCCGTGAACATGTCGCTACTCTCGGTTTGACCTGGGAAATCAACGACCGCTGGAAAGTCGCCGGGCGCTACAAATATCTTTCCGGCAGGCCGGATGATATTTTCATAATTCATTCAGACGTGCTGGGCGCAGGACAGCCGCTGCGCTATTCTAAAGAAATCACAGAGCGCAATGTCGGTCGCAAAAGCGGCTCCGGATTGTTTAACGCTCGGGTTGACTACCGGCGTGCATTTGGCCCTATCGATTTTACCGCCTTTCTTGATGTGATTAACGTGACGGCAGCGTCTTCGAGCGACGACACTGAGTTTGACTACCGTCGGGGCATTGAAGTGAAAGATGACAGCGAAGCCGAGCCGCTCATTGGTCTGAGACTGGACTATGCATGGTAGTGCGGCCTGGCAAGGGGAAGTAGAAGATGGTACTCGCGCTTGGTGCGACACCGATTAGAGTGTTGATTATTGAAGACAACCGCGACATCTGTGGAAACATAGCTGCGTATTTTGAGAAGCATTGTTATGTCATGGATTTTGCCTATGACGGTATCAGGGCGATGCATTTGGCGCTGACGCATCCATTCGATGTGATTGTTCTGGACCTTATGCTTCCAGGGATGGATGGCCTGCATTTCTGCCAAAAGCTGCGCGCTGATGCCAAAATAAGAACGCCCGTGCTTATGTTAACGGCGAGAGACACGCTCGCCGATAAACTCAAGGGGTTCGAGGCAGGAGCCGATGACTATCTGGTTAAGCCATTCGCATTACAAGAGCTACATGCGCGACTTCAGGCACTATACAATCGTAGTCACCGAAATACCGACAACCTGCTAACGGTTGGCGATCTGACCATGAATATGTCCACACTGCAGGTGCATCGCGCGGGGCAACGTGTCGACCTCAACCCTGCCGGCATAAAAATATTGCAACGACTGATGGAAGAGGCCCCGTCTGTTGTGGCTCGCGATGATCTCGAAACCTTATTGTGGGCAGACGAGCGACCTGATGGTGATGCGCTTCGTTCACACATGTACAAGTTGCGGCAGGCAATCGATCGGCCATTTGAGAATCAGCTGATTCATACGGTGCACCGCATTGGTTACCGCATTGCAGAGGATGCCTAGAATGTACCGGCACAGTTTACGCAAACGAGTGGCCATTGCATTTGCCACATGTGTTGCTGCTTTAAGCGTGGCTTGGGGATTCGCTTTCTTCACGGCGATCAGGCTGAGCGAAGATCGTGTGCTGATGCATCAGCTTCAGCGTGCAGCCGAAAGTTATCCCACCATGCCGATGAATATTCGCGGTTACGATGAAGCTGCCAATTTACCCGTGTCACTCAGGGATTGGGCGAAAACCGATCCTGAGCAGGGCGTGTACGAATTCACTGACGAGGAGTTGCATGTCGCGGTAATACCCTCAGGCGGTGAACTGCAACATGCCTTTGTTGTATTTGATGTTGCCGGGATTGAGGCTGCATCATCAGAGGATTGGTTTTGGCTGTTGGTTATCACCGGTGCCGTGGGTACGCTCGGTATGCTTGGTTTCGGGTTGGGCGTGGTTGTGATGCGCAGAGCTGTTGCCCCGGTCGTGCATCTCGCCAACATGGTCGCGGACATTGACCTGGAGCATCTGTCTGCCGGGGATCATAAACGCATAGAGTCCAGCCGCTTCGGTAATGATGAGGTTGGCGCACTCGCCGGAACCATTGAGAAAACACTTGAACGTGTGAACGCGTTTATTGAGAGGGAGCGATACTTTACCGGCTCAGCCAGCCATGAGTTACGCACGCCAATCACAGTGATAACCGGCGCGCTTGAATTGCTGGAGCAAAGCGATCTGTCAGCGACAGATGTGAAGACTGTCGATCGTGCCAGGCGCGCCACCTTCGACATGAAAAAGACGCTTGAAATGTTCTTATGCCTCGCCCGCGAAACCGATGAAGGTTTGTATGAAGAACAGTTTCTGGTGGTGCCTCTGGTGAGTCAGGCGATAGATCAGCAGCGTTACCTGCTGAGCGGCAAATCCGTCGATGTTGATTTCGAAGAGCAGGCAAGCCCTAAAGTGTGTGGACATTTACAGGCCTTTGTTATCGCCACCAACAATCTGGTGCGAAATGCATTCGAGCACACACTCGATGGACAGGGACCAATTACTATCCGTGTCAAAGAGCACGAGCTATTTGTTACCAATCAGCTGAACAGTGATGCTGATGACAATCAAACGCCGGCCGAAATGTCGTCGCCTCAAGGCTACGGCCTGGGCCTGGGCATCGTGCAACGATTGTGTGAACGCAATGGCTGGTCATTTTCAATACACGTTGATCGTAGGCATGTCATCGCTCGCCTTTCCTGGTGATGATTCGTGGCAGCTCCCGGTAGGAATTCCCGATAATGGTACACAGTGCTAGATAGCGACTTATCTTTGAATATCACTGTTTCAACTGTTCTGGATTAGCCAGGTTTGATACTCTGTCGCGTTGTCACTAACAAAGCTCGGGCAGGATCAAAAAGCACGTGAAGAACAAGACCGATACCGAACAGCACACACCCATGATGCAGCAGTACCTGCGCCTGAAAGCCGACCAGCCGGACAACCTGCTGTTCTATCGCATGGGTGACTTTTACGAGCTGTTTTACCAGGATGCGGTGGATGCCGCCGGCATGCTCGACATCACATTGACCGCCCGTGGCAATTCCAATGGCAAACCCATCCCCATGTGCGGCGTGCCCTATCATTCGGCGGAACGTTATCTGGCCCGGCTGGTTGAGCTTGGGCGCTCGGTCGCCATCTGTGAACAGATCGGTGATCCAGCCACCAGCAAGGGCCCGGTGGAGCGCGCAGTGGTGCGTATTGTCACCCCCGGCACGGTCAGTGATGAGGCACTGCTGAAAGAGCGCAGCGACTGTATTCTGCTGGCACTGACCAGCCACCAACAGCGTTATGGCCTGGCCTGGATGGATATCAGCGCCGGTCGTTTCCAGCTGTGCGAAGTTGACAGTGAACAGGCCGCACTGGCGGAAATTGAACGAATCCGCCCCGCCGAACTGCTGGTTAATGACGCTCTTGAGCTGCCCAATGAACTCGCCTCCCGCGCCGGCCTGCGCCGCCGTCCGGTGTGGGAATTTGATACCGACAGCAGTTACCGCGCCTTGACCTCACATTTCAAGACGCGCGATCTGCGCAGCTTTGGTTGTGAAGACCTGGCCTTGGGCATACAGGCCGCCGGCTGCCTGCTGACCTACGCCAGCGACACCCAACGCTCAGGCCTGCCGCATATTCAGCGGCTGCAGGTGGAATTGCCCGGCGATGCGCTGATTCTGGATGCAGCCAGTCGCCGCAACCTGGAGCTGGACCGCAACCTTGCCGGTGGCAGCACCAACACCGTGATGTCGGTGCTTGATGCCACCTGCACCGCAATGGCCAGCCGCCTTCTCAATCGCTGGCTGCACCGTCCGCTGCGTACCCGCGAGACCCTACAGCAACGCCAGCTTGCCGTCACCGCACTGGGCACTGACTATGCCTTTGAACAACTGCAACCGTTGCTCAAAAACGTGGGCGACATTGAACGTATTCTGTCCCGCGTGGCACTGCGCTCTGCCCGTCCCCGCGACCTGGCCCGCCTGCGCGATGCCCTGTGCGTGTTACCGACACTACAGAGCACATTGACGCCGGTGGTGTCGACTTCTGCATCAGCACGCCTGCAAACCCTGCAGGAAACCATTGCTGATTATCCCACACTGGCCGACTTGCTCAGCCGGGCGCTGATCGAGAACCCGCCAGTGGTGATCCGCGAAGGCGGCGTATTGGCGGACGGCTACGACAGCGAACTGGATGAGTTGCGCGGGCTGAGCACCAATGCCGGGCAGTACCTGATTGATCTGGAGATCCGGGAAAAACAGCGCACCGGCCTGAGCACGCTCAAGGTGGGTTACAACCGGGTGCATGGTTATTTCATCGAAGTCAGCAAGGCCCAGGCTGGTGACATGCCCGCCGACTACCAGCGCCGGCAGACCTTAAAAAACGCCGAACGCTACATCACCCCGGAATTAAAAACCTTTGAAGACAAGGTCCTCAGTGCCAACAGCAAGGCGCTGGCGCGCGAAAAAGCGCTGTATGACGCCCTCATCGAAACCACCGCCGAACAGCTGGGCGCCTTGCAGGACAGTGCCGCCGCCCTCGCCGAGCTGGATGTCTTGTGCAACTTTGCCGAACGTGCCCTCAACCTGAACTGGGCGCAGCCTGAACTCAGCGATGAACCCGGGGTCTGCATTGAACAGGGCCGTCACCCGGTGGTCGAGCAGGTGCTGGAAAAACAGTTTGTTGCCAACGACACCCGCCTTGATGCACAGCAACAGATGCTGATCATCACCGGCCCCAACATGGGCGGTAAGTCCACTTACATGCGCCAGACCGCACTGATCGTGCTGCTGGCTTTCTGCGGCAGTCATGTACCGGCCAGCGCCGCACGCATCGGCCCGATTGACCGCATTTTCACCCGTATCGGCTCGTCTGATGATCTGGCCGGCGGCCGTTCCACCTTTATGGTGGAAATGACCGAAACTGCCAACATCCTGCACAACGCCACCGGCCAGAGCCTGGTGCTGATGGATGAGGTCGGCCGTGGTACCAGCACCTTTGACGGGCTGTCACTGGCCTGGGCCAGTGCGGTCTACATCGCCCGGCAGTTGAACGCGCTGACACTGTTTGCTACCCACTATTTCGAGCTCACCACATTGCCCGAGCAACTGGACAATATTGGCAATGTGCACCTGGATGCCACTGAGCATCAGCAGGGCATTGTTTTTATGCACACCGTCAAACCCGGCCCCGCCAACCAGAGTTATGGCCTGCAGGTGGCGCAACTGGCCGGTATTCCGGCCGCGGTGATTAACAGCGCCCGCGCCAAACTGCAGGAACTGGAGCAGCAGGTGATCCCGGCGGCCTCGAGTCTGACCCCGGCGGCCGTCGAGCCAACAGCAACTCGGACAAAACCTGCTCAGAACGACCTGTTCGCGAGCACGCCACACCCCGCGCTGGAACGGCTGGCGCAACTGGATCCGGATTCACTGAACCCACGCCAGGCGCTGGATTGGCTGTATGAAATACAAAAAATGTTATAACAATCGTCAATAATTGCAGCGTCAGCGGTCGAGAACGCAGCACCGTTCATAACACCGAGCGCAGCATCAATATCAGCAATACCAAGAGCCCCCTTGGCCCCGACCGCCAAGGTGCTCTATAATGCCGCATCGTTTTATTCTTGACTGGAAAGCATCATGACATTCGTAGTGGGTGAAAATTGCATTAACTGTAAACATACGGACTGCGTGGAAGTCTGCCCCGTGGACTGCTTCTACGAAGGCCCCAACTTCCTGGTTATCCACCCGGATGAGTGCATCGACTGCGCGTTGTGTGAGCCCGAGTGCCCGGTGGATGCGATTTTTGCCGAAGACGAACTGCCCGATGATCAGAAGGACTTCCTGGAGCTCAATGCTGACCTGGCTGAAAAATGGCCAAACATCACGCAGATGAAGCCGCCACTGGAAGACGCCGAAAAATGGAACGGTGTTGCCGGCAAGATCGAGCACCTGGTCAAGGATGCCGGCTGAGGCCTTCCTGGTCCATCAAGAAAACCGTTCGTCAGAAAAACGCATCCAGATCATAACCGTCGCGCGCCGCCAGTCGGCGCAATCGGCGCATGGCATCAATCTGTATCTGCCTGACGCGCTCCCGCGTCAACCCAACATCAGCCCCCACCTGTTCCAGTGTCGCTGCCAGAAACCCGTCCAGTCCAAAGCGACGCACCAGCACATCACGTTGACGCAGGCTCAGTTCCGCCAGCCAACGGCGCAGGGTTCGACAACTGCTTTGATTATGCTGCCGCTGGGCCGGGTCAGCGCCGCGTAGCTCATCGACCCGGATATCGGCGTCCAGAGCATCAACATCCGGTAACGATTCACCGGCATCATAACTGGACTCATGGCAACTCAGCAGCTCATCCAGCTCGGCCAGAGGTCGGGACAGGTAATCCGCCAGTTCCCGACGCCGGGGCCGGCGCCCGAGACGATGTGACAGTTCGGTTTCATGACGCAGACAGTGGCTGATGTCCTTGATCACGTGCACTGGCAAACGCACATTACGGGCATGATTCATGATGGCGCGTTCGATGCTCTGACGCACCCACCAGGTGGCGTACGTGGAAAAGCGAAATCCACGCTCGGGATCATATTTATCAACGGCCCGCATCAGGCCAATATTGCCTTCTTCCACCATATCCAGCAGGGTCAGACCACGATGACGATAGCGTCGGGCAATGCTGATCACCAGACGCAGATTATGACGAATCATCTGCTGCCGACTGTCCTCATCACCATCACGCGCGGCCCTGGCAAGCGCCAGTTCCTGTGCGTAGGCCAGCACTCCGATCGGGTTAATGTCCTTGATATAACGTTGTTCAGCATCAGCAGAAAAACCATCCGTAGCTTTCAGTCCAGCACTATCCATAGCAAACATTCTTCCTTTTTATTGTTAGGGGAACGATCAGACAATATCAAGGAAAAAGACGGCAAAAAAGACCCAAGAAGAGAAAAAACACCCGGAACCGGGAAACTGTGCGCGATATCACAGTTGAGAAAAAACAGTCGTCAAATAAATTAACGACTGGGCAAAAATCGGACCGGGTCAGTGGGTTTTCCATCAACACGCACTTCAAAATGCAACAAATCACGACCATTGGGTCCTGAACCCATTTCCGCAATCTTGTCGCCGGCACGAACCCGGTCGCCCTCACCGACCACCATGGCGCGGTTATACATATACGCGCTCAGGTGACGGGCACTGTGGCGCAGAATCACCAGGTTGCCGGCGCCCTGAATGCCACTGCCGGCATAGACGACGTCACCGTCGGCTGCGGCGTAGACCGACTGGCCCTGCATACCGGCAATATCGATACCGCGATTGGCCCCGGCTTCGGAAAACATGCTCAGCATGCGCCCTTCAGCTGGCCACTGCCAGCTCACGCCTTCGGTCTGACGGGTACTGACACTGCCCGTGCGCCTGGCATCAATGGCCGCCTGCGGTCGCTGCCCGGTGGTGGTGGCAAGCTCACCGGCCGGTGATGCTGGAATATCGGGCAAAGCGCTGATGGCGGACTCAGAGACACCTGACTCGCTCAGGTTTAATTGCTGGCCCGGATAGATGGTATACGGCGCCGACAGGTTGTTGGCCAGTGCCAGGCGCCGGTAATCGATATTGTGTGTCCAGGCAATGGAGTACAGCGTGTCACCGCGGGCAACCGTATGAGTGCGTGCGGATGCAGTGGCCGCTGAGGCGGGCACAGAAGATGTGTTTGCGGCCACTGGCGCGGAGCTGGATGCCGCAGCCGGCTGATTGTTGCTTACTGCGGGCTGGTCATCAGCGGGCAGACTGTCACGACTGATGCTTGCACGACCAATGCCACCGGCAACCGTGACGGGACGAACCACGGTGCTGCTGGCGCCAACAGAATTGTTGTTGGCATTTCCTGCTGTGCCAGAGCCATTGGCGCTACCACTATTGGCAATCTCCGGCCGTCGACGTGGTGTGGCGGGAACTTCCTGACCATTGCTGACAATGAGTGGCGGTTGCCGGTCCAGGCTGCTGCTACGATCATCCATGGGCGCTTCATAATCACTGGCACAGGCAGCCAGCAGCAGGCAGGCAATGGCCGCCAGCGGAAATCGATAGCGCGGCGCACCGGTAGCAGGCGCAGATTTTGTATTTGGCTTGACGCGACGTAACAGACTCATGAACAACACACCTCAAAAAACAGCGAGACGCCCCATCATAAACTGCAGCGCCCTCTTATGCCATGTCAACGGCGAGCCAGACGTGAAAAGCCCAGTATCACGCCGCCACCCAGCAGCGCGCACAGCGTTGCTGCCAGCAGCATGCCTGCGTCAGGCGGCGGCACGGCGGCCTCACGCCACGGCCACAGCACAATCAGCGACGCCGCCAGCATGCCGATAATAAAGGCATAACTCTGCTCCCGGTAGTAACGAAAGGTCCAGGACAGCAGATGTGCAAATGACAACAGCCCGATGGCACAACCCAGAGCAAAAACAATGATCACATCCAGCTCAAAGCTACGCAGCGCCCCCAGCACATATTCATACACGCCCAGCAACAGCAGCAGGAAGGCACCGGATATGCCGGGCAGAATCATGGCGCAAATGGCGATCATGCCGCTGAAGAAGATATAGACCAGCGCCGTGCTGCCTGCCATCGGATTCAGCAGCGCTGTTGCCGCCGTCAGGGCAAAACCAACAACAAACAGCAGGGTTTTAAACAGTGACCAGGAACCAGCGTCGGCCCGCAGTAGCCAGCAGGATGCCAGCACCAGGCCCATAAAAAATGCCATCACCAGCTCAAAATAAGTGTCCAGCAGATACAGCACAGTATTCGCCATCAGCACCAGACTCAACAGAATACCCGCCAGCAGAGTCAACAGGAACGGACCGTGAATCTGTTGCCAGAACGCGCGCGGCCCCTGCTTCCAGAGCACTTTCAGAGCCAGCGGGTGACATTGTTTCAGGGCATTGAGCAGGTCTTCATAGATGCCGCTGATAACAGCAATGGTGCCACCGGAAACGCCGGGCACAGAATCCGCGATCCCCATTGCCATGCCTTTCAGAAACAGTACGACCCGCGACCGCATTGAAGAAGGCTGCGCCGTCATCAGTATTGCACCTGACCCAGGTACAGCGGCACAAAATTGACCGCTTCCAGCACCTGACGATGAAAATTCTCACCTTCGCGGACAATCAACAATAGTTCCTGGCCACCGCGTTCGGATCCCACCGGAATCACCAGACGCCCGCCATCCGCCAGTTGTGACAGCAGATCCGGCGGCACCTGTTGCGGCGCCGCAGCGGCAATAATAGCGTCAAAAGGACCGTGCTCCGGCCAGCCCAGACTGCCATCGTCGTGTTTCGAACGTACATTGCGCACACTGAGCAGGGACAGGTTGCGGCGCGCTTTTTCCAGCAGCGGCTGGATGCGCTCTACCGTCCATACCCGCTCCGCCAGTTGAGCAATCACAGCAGTCTGATAACCGCAGCCGGTGCCAATCTCCAGTACCCGTGGCAGTTTACCCTGCTCTGGCGAGCGATTACCCAGCACCGCCTCGGTCATACGGGCCACGACAAAAGGCTGGGAAATGGTCTGGCTGTAACCGATGGGCAAGGAGGTATCTTCATAGGCCCGGTGCGACAACGCTTCGTCGAGGAAAATATGGCGCGGCGTTGTTCGCATCACATCGAGCACAGCCCAGTTTTTAATGCCTTTCTCAAGCAATGAGGCAATCATGCGCTCGCGTGTGCGTTGCGAGGTCATGCCAATGCCTGCCAGATTTGGAGTGTTCAACCAGTCATTCCCGTGCTTGTCGTGTTTTTTTGCAGACCTGCTGCGGACACTGCGGTAACTCGCGTTACCGTTATGCCCTAAAGCGAACCTGCATAAAAACAAAGTTCATGTAGTACTGCCGTGGCATAGGTGCCCGTTGGCAGTGTGAATTCGAGCTCCAGCGTGCCTGCCTCGGGCCGCCGATAGTCTAAAGCCTTCACTGGCAAACGCAAACTCCGGCGCTCCTGTTTCAGTCCAAAGCGTGGCAACGCGGCGCTGAACACAGTCATTTCATCAGCAACGGCCTGTTCCAGTGCCGCGGTCGCCCCCGTACTGGTCAACATGCCCTGCCCCCACAACGGGCCGGTGGGATGGATATCCATCTCCTGTAAGCGCTGGGTCAGTGATGTATCGTCAGCTTCCGACTTAAAAACACTGCCGCTGCCTGCCAGATTCATCACATCGCCGTCCACATACGCATTCCAGCTGCCGTTTTCGACGCGCCGGGCCAGCACCGCGTTAAACAATGCGGACCGGGCCGCCGACAACCACATGCCTCGCTCAAGACGCCCGCGCGGCTTACGCTGGCCGTTGAACCAGGCTTCGGCATGGCTCAGATTCGCGTGACCAAAGCGCTGCTCACCAAAATAGTTGGGCACGCCGTCATTTGCTATTACCTGCAGTCGCCGCGTCAGATCTTGCCAGGCCGCCTCCGGCGTGATGCCGTCAACCGCAGTCACCTCGCGCAGGCGGATGCGGAACAGATTGGCGCCATGGCTGCCGCGACGCAGCTTCTTGTGGTTGCGCACCTGCTGCTCAATACAGATAACATCTGCCGGCAGTCCGGCAAGACCGTCAACGTCTTTGCCGGGGCTGTGCAGACTGAACCACTGTGTGCACACACCCTGTTTATCCTTGAGTCCTGACCAGCTGATGTCCGACGCGCGCAGGCCCGTGGCACGGGCCAACTGTGCAGCCACGTCGCTGGTCGATATACCCGTCTTGCGAATCTGCAGCCAGAGATGTTCGCCCTCCCCGCTACAGGCAAAGCCCAGCACTTCGTTAACCGCAAAGTCTTCCGGCAAGGTTTTAAATTGTGCCTGCAGCATCGGCGCCCCCAGACTGCGAGGCAATGGCGTGCTGCTCATCTAACGGTACATCACAACAACAGCGTGGGTTTCCACACCTTCACGGCGCCCGACAAAACCCATGCCTTCAGTCGTCGACGCCTTCACGTTAACCCGATCGTCAGCAATGCCCAGCAGTTCGGCCAGGCGTTTACACATGGCAGGAATATGCGGGGCCATCTTCGGCGCCTGCGCCAGAATGGTCATGTCGGCATTGGCCAGCGTCCAGCCACTGTCCGTCATCATTGATACCACCTGCTGTAACAGCAATGCGCTGTCCACATTCTTGTAGGCGGCGTCGTTATCCGGAAAATGGCGACCAATATCACCGCGCCCAAGCGCCCCCAGAATGGCATCGCACAGGGCATGGATGACTGCGTCGCCATCCGAGTGTGCCAGCAAGCCGCGTTCATAGGGGATGGTTACGCCACCCAGTACCAGTGCGCGCTGGTCAGCAGGTTCCGCAAATCGGTGTGCATCATAACCGTGCCCGGTTCTGATATCTTTCATTCCAGTATGCCTGTGTATGCGAATTGTTCCCTGTCTGCGCTTGCCGCACGGCTTTCCTGCAGTTGAGCCTGCAGAATCAGTTCCGCCAGGTTAAGGTCTTCAGCATAAGTGATCTTGATATTGTCCTTGTGACACGGGATCAGGGCTGGGTGCAGCCCTGCCCATTCCATGGCCGACGCTTCATCAGTGAGTGTGACACCTGCTGCGGCGGCATCGCGCAGCGTCTGCCGCAGGCGTTCAAACGGAAACAGTTGTGGCGTGCACGCTGCCCATAACGCAGTACGATCGACTGTCTGTGCCACGCACCCCTCAGCACCGGCGCGCTTGAGCGTGTCCGTCACCGGCAGAGCAAGCAGCCCTCCGGCAGTATCATTGGCAGTAACAGTGCGGGTTGTTGCACCTGAATCAGCAGGCGGCACTGCCAACGCCAGCAATTGCAGAATGTCGTCAATCCGGACACAGGGACGCACAGCGTCATGCACCAGCACCCAGTCATCGGGAGCCGCCATGTCGGCCAGGGCATCCAGGCCATTCAGTACCGATTGCCAGCGATCATCACCACCGTGACAGGTCAGTAGCTTTCCTCCAACCCTGCATCCAATCCCGCCTCCAGTCTCGCCTTGAACCCCGTCCACGGAGGTTCCAGCGTTATCGTCAGCCATGTCCTGACCAGGATGGTGGCGCGCCCAGTGGCTGTCCTCGGGGTTCAGCACAACCATGATGCGCTTGATGTCCGCCAGTGCTGACAGCCGCGCAAGTGTCAGCGACAACACCGTCTGCCCGTTGATACACAGATATTGTTTGGGGATGGAAACTTGCATGCGGCTGCCGATACCGGCAGCGGGGACAACAGCCCAGACTGTCATAGGCCTATTCGATTATCATATAAAAAGTTTCATCTTTGCGCGTCATACCCAGATCGGAACGCGCGCGCTCTTCCACAGCCTCAAGACCATTTTTCAGGTCAAGCACTTCATTTTCCAGCATCTGGTTACGCAAGCGCAGCGCTTCGTTCTCCTGCTGCTGAACTGTCAGCTGATTCTCCAGCTGATGCAGTTCGGCAACGCCGCCGTCACCGACCCACAATCGCCATTGCAAGACCAGTAGAACCAGAACCAGCGCTGCCACCAATGCTTTCATAAGCCAGGGACTCAGTTGACGTGAGTGAACTCTTCGATGCCACGATAAACCGCTTTGCTGCCCAGCTCCTGCTCAATACGCAGCAGTCGGTTGTACTTGGCAACCCGGTCAGAGCGACACAGGGAACCGGTCTTGATCTGCCCGGCGCCGGTTGCCACCGCCAGGTCAGCAATCGTGGTGTCTTCTGTTTCACCTGAACGATGCGAAATAACAGCCGTGTAACCTGCTTTGCGCGCCATGCGAATGGCAGCCAGCGTTTCGCTCAGTGTACCGATCTGATTGAACTTGATCAAAATTGAATTGGCAATGCTTTCTTCGATACCACGCGCCAGAATTTCGGTGTTGGTGACAAACAGATCATCACCCACCAGTTGCACTTTGTTGCCAATTTTTCGTGTCAGGCGCGCCCAGCCATCCCAGTCACTTTCATCCATGCCGTCTTCAATGGACAGAATGTTGTAATCAACCGACAGTTTGGCCAGGTAATCGGTGAACTGTGCCGCATCATAAACCGCATTTTCACCTTTCAGGTTGTACTTGCCATCTTTGTAGAACTCGGAAGATGCACAGTCCAGCGCCAGGCGGATATCAGCGCCCATCTTCAAGCCGGTGCTCTCTACAGCGGTCATGATTGCATCCAGTGCTGCCGCATTGGACGGCAGGTTGGGCGCAAAACCGCCCTCATCACCCACCGCCGTGTTCAGCCCCTGCTTTCTGAGCACAGACTTGAGGCTGTGGAAAATCTCGGCACCGTAACGCAAGGCCTCAGCAAACGTGGGCGCACCCACTGGCTGCACCATGAATTCCTGAATATCAACGTTGTTGTCAGCATGCTCGCCGCCATTGATGATGTTCATCATGGGCACTGGCAATGTCATGCTGTCCTGCGTGCCATTGAGCCCGGCAATCCAGGCATACAGAGGCTGTTTGTTGGCCTGCGCTGCCGCCTTGGCGGCTGCCAGTGATACCGCCAGAATGGCATTGGCGCCGAGTTTGGCCTTGTTGGGCGTGCCATCCAGGTCGATCATCATTTTGTCGATCGTAGCCTGGTCTGCCGCATCATGGCCGATCAGCAGGTCACGGATATCCTGATTGATATGCGACACCGCAGTCAGCACACCTTTACCCAGGTAGCGCGAAGGATCTTTGTCACGCAGTTCCAGCGCTTCACGTGAACCGGTGGAGGCTCCTGACGGAGCGCAGGCGCTGCCCATGATGCCATTGTCCAGCGTCACGTCTGCCTCAACGGTGGGGTTACCGCGTGAATCCAGTACTTCGCGCGCGCAAATGTCTTTGATGATAGCCATAGTGTTCCCTGTTGTGTTCAGCTAGATATCTGTCTTAGCAAGTTAAATGGTTGTCTGTAGAGTTGCCGATAGCGTGTGTAGAATTGCCGATAGCGTCTGAAAATCAGTCGGTATCAATAGGCGGAAACTGTTTTACCAGGTCATCGACCTGTTTCATCTGGGCCAAAAACGGCTCAAGCTTGTCCAGCGGCAAAGCGCAGGGGCCATCACACAACGCCTTGTCGGGTGTCGGATGTGCCTCCAGAAACAGCGCTGCCAGCCCCTGACTCATGCCCGCCCGCGCCAGCGTGGTGACATCGGCACGTCGCCCATCGGCGCTGGCGGCCAGGCCACCAGGCTTCTGCAGAGAATGGGTGACATCAAACATCACCGGATACCGGAATTTTTTCATGACCGAGAACCCCAGCATATCCACCACCAGGTTGTTGTAACCAAAACTGGAGCCACGTTCGCACAGCATCAGTTTGTCATTACCGGCCTCTTCGAATTTGCGCAGAATATGTCGCATTTCCTCAGGGGCCAGAAACTGTGCTTTTTTGATGTTGATGAAGGCACCGGTGCGCGCCATCGCCGTTACCAGGTCTGTCTGCCGTGACAGAAACGCCGGCAATTGCAGAATGTCTGCCACCTGCGCAACCGCTTCCGCCTGGGCCGGTTCATGCACATCTGTGAGCACCGGCACGTTAAACCGTGATTTGATGGCCTGCAGAATCATCAGGCCGTTTTCCAGCCCGGGTCCGCGATAGGAGTTGATCGAGGAGCGGTTAGCTTTGTCAAAAGACGCCTTGAACACGTAGGGAATACCCAGCCGACCACAGACATCAACATAGTGTTCGGCAATCTGCATGGCCAGCTCGGCCGACTCCAGCACGTTCATGCCGCCAATCAGGACAAACGGCAGATCGTTGCCAAAGCGCACATGCTCATTGAGCTGTAACTGGATAGCACTCATTTAGCCGCCGCTGCCTGATGCGCCAATGCCGCGTTAACAAAGCCGGTAAACAGCGGATGTCCATCGCGCGGTGTGGAGGTAAATTCAGGATGGAACTGGCAGGCCACAAACCAGGGGTGGTCGGGCGCCTCAATCACTTCAACCAGTTCGCCATCCATGGAGCGTCCGGCAATGATCAGACCCGCCGCCTTCAGCGCCTCAACGTAGTTGTTGTTGACCTCGAAACGGTGCCGGTGACGCTCCACAATAACATCCTTGCCATAACATTGATGGGTCAGTGATGTTGGCTCCAGTCGACATTGCTGGCCGCCCAGGCGCATGGTGCCGCCAAGGTCAGAGTTTTCGTCGCGCAGCTCAACGCCGCCCTCTGCTGTTACCCACTCGCTGATCAGGGCAACCACAGGGTCCTTGCTGTCGGCTTTGAATTCGGTGCTGTGTGCATCGGGCAGCCCTGCTTTATTGCGCGCGTATTCAATCACCGCCACCTGCATACCCAGACAGATGCCCAGGTAAGGAATCTTGTTTTCACGTGCATACTGCACCGTGCTGATCTTGCCTTCAACGCCGCGTAGACCAAAACCGCCAGGTACCAGAATGGCATGAATACCTTCCAGCAACTCGGTGCCATGCACTTTGATATCACTGGAATCGATGTACTTGATGTTGACCCGGGTACGGGTCTGTATGCCGGCATGACTGATCGCTTCAATCAGCGACTTGTAGGCTTCCAGCAACTCCATGTATTTGCCAACAATGGCGATATTGACTTCTCGTTCAGGGTTGAGCTTGGCATCCACCACACGGTCCCACTCGGTGAGATCCGCGGCCGGGCATTCCAGGCCAAATTTGCTGACGATGATTTCGTCCAGATGCGCTGCACGCAACATGGAAGGCACACGATAAATAGTATTGGTGTCAGGCAGAGACACCACCGCCGGCAGGTCCACGTTGGTGAACAGGGCAATCTTGCGGCGTGCCGACTCGGCAATTTCCTGCTCCGATCGGCAGATCAGCACATCCGGCTGAATACCAATAGAGCGCAATTCTTTCACCGAGTGCTGTGTCGGTTTGGTTTTGGTTTCGCCAGCAGTAGCAATATAGGGCACCAGCGTCAGGTGCATGAACAGCGCCTGCGATGACCCCAGTTCCACCCGCATCTGACGCACGGCTTCCAGGAAGGGCTGCGACTCAATGTCACCCACGGTACCGCCAATCTCGACCAGCGCTACATCGGCGCCGGCGGCGCCATCAACCACGCGGCGTTTGATTTCATCGGTAATATGCGGAATCACCTGAATGGTGGCGCCAAGATAGTCACCACGGCGCTCACGTCGAATGACTTCTTCGTAAACACGGCCGGTGGTGAAATTGTTGCGCGCACTCATGGTGGTGCGAATAAATCGCTCATAGTGACCCAGATCCAGATCGGTTTCTGCGCCATCTTCCGTGACAAACACTTCGCCGTGCTGAAACGGGCTCATGGTACCGGGATCCACGTTGATATACGGGTCCAGTTTGAGCATGGTTACTTTGAGTCCGCGGGCTTCGAGAATCGCCGCCAGAGATGCTGAAGTGATGCCTTTGCCGAGTGAGGATACCACCCCACCGGTAATGAAAATATATCGCGTCATTAACGCCCCATCCTATGTCACTGATGGGGCTACAGGTTACCAGAAGCGCCCAACATCGACAAACTAAATATGATCCTGTCGTGAAGGCATTTGCCAGCGTACTGCCCAGCCCGCACCTTCATCAACAGCCTGAAAACCTTCACACACACCGACCCCGACTATCCAGGCCAGCTTATTATCGATATACACCAATGGCGTCCGCTCTCTCACCCAGGGAGGAATAGCCGACTCCTGCAAAATCTTTTTCAGCGCTCGCCGGGGCCGACCCGGCAAGGCGCACTGCTCGCCACCCTGACGATAACGGATCACACACTCGCCGTCGGGAAAGCGCATGGCCTGATCACCGGCACTGCCAGCCGACGCCTGATACAGGCGCAGTATGCCGTTGCCGGGCAACACCCGGGCAACTAAGCGGCCATCACCCTGCGGCCGCCAGGCATACCCCTCGGGGGGCGTGGGAGGCACTGGCTCCAGCGCCTCCAGCACATGCAACTGATCGGCAAATCGCCGCAATTGCCAGTGCTGCCAGTTGACCTCTGGCTGCGCGTTTTCGCCAGCACCCAGTAATTCAACCTGTACGCGCTGTACCAGACGCCAACCCGGAGTCTGCCCGGTCTCGCGCAGCAGCCAGTGACGAATCACCAGCCGTTGCAGGGCCGCCGACAGATTCAGCAGACTGGCACAATTGAGCCGGTCGCTGTCCGGCGACAGGATCGCCAACCACCTTTCCGCCACTTCTGTCAGTATCTCGTCGGCATCGGCACCCAGCTCTGCCGTGCGTGTTACGCTTTGCCGCCAACCTGGCCAGTGCGACGCCAGCGACGGCATGATGTGCTGTCGCAAATAATTCCGGCTCAGACGGTCATCGTTGTTACTGTCATCTTCCACCCAGCGTACCGTATGACGGGCCGCCCAGCTTTCCAGTTGCTCGCGGGGCAACGCCAGCAGCGGTCGCCACAGCATGCCGACGCCCAGTGGGCGGCTCTCCGGCATGCCTGCCAGACCACGCGGACCGGCCGCGCGCAACAGGCGCAGCATCACGGTTTCCAGCTGATCATCCTGGTGATGGGCCAGCAGCAGCGCTTCGTCAGCCGCCAGCTCCTGCTCAAACACCGCATAACGTGCCGCCCTGGCGTCTGCCTCCAGGCCCTGCCCCGCCACCCGCGTGACCCTGACCTGATGCGCGACAAAGGCAATATCAAGCTCGCCGCATACGGCCAGGCAATGCGCCTGCCAGTCCGCGGCATGAGTACTGATGCCGTGATTGACATGTACCACCCGCAGCCCGGCAAAGGGCCATGTTGGCTGGCCCTGCTTTTGACTCTGTCCTTGATCCGCCTGCGCCAGTAAACGATGACATGCATGCAGCAGCACCATGGAATCCAGGCCCCCGCTGACACCCAGAACCAGCCGCTGACAGGCTGGATACTGCTGCCGCAAACGCAATAGCGAACTCGCCAGGACCTGTTCAAGGTCCTGGCGATCAGTTGCCAGCAAGTTCATTTGCGTGCGGGAATAGTCGGGTTCAGTCGGTTGGCTGCCCATGCTGACGATCAGCTACTGATGCCATAACTCATCAGACGTTTGTAGCGTCGCTCCACCAGGTCGTCAACGTCCATATTCTGCAGTCGCTCGACCTGATCAATCAACGCCGTTTTCATGTTTGCTGCCATCGCCTTGACGTCGCGGTGCGCGCCACCCAGTGGCTCAGCAATGGTGGTGTCGACGATGCCCAACTCTTCCAGTCGGGTTGAAGTCACCCCCATGGCTTCAGCTGCATCGGGCGCATGCTCGGATGATTTCCACAGAATTGTGGCGCAACCTTCCGGGGTAATGACCGTGTAGGTGGAATACTGCAACATGTTCAGGTGGTCGGCGATGCCAATGGCAATCGCACCCCCGGAGTTGGCTTCGCCGGTGACGGTAGCGATTAACGGCGTTTTTACCCGTGACATCATTGCCATGTTTTCGGCAATGGCTTCATTGATACCGCGTTCTTCGGCATCAATGCCCGGATAGGCGCCGGGAGTATCAATAAATGACAATACCGGCAGTTTGAAACGCTCCGCCATCTGAATCAGGCGACGCGCCTTGCGGTAGCCTTCCGGTCGTGGCATACCAAAATTGTGGCGCACCTTTTCCTTGGTGCCGCGGCCTTTCTGATGCCCGATCACCATCACCGGTTTGCCGTCCAGACGCGCAATGCCGCCAATCAATGCCAGATCATCAGCAAACAGACGATCGCCGTGCAATTCATCAAAATCTTCAAAAATATGCTGAATATAATCAAGGGTATAAGGTCGCAGCGGATGGCGCGCAACCTGGGAAATCTGCCATGAGCTCAGGTTTCCGTAAATTTTTTCCGTCAGCTTGGTGTTCTTTTCCTTAAGCTTTTGAATTTCATCACTAATATTGAGATCGTTGTCATCACTGACAAGACGCAGTTCATTGATCTTGACTTCAAGATCAGCAATGGGTTGTTCAAAATCCAGATAATTCGGGTTCATAATCGCTTCTGTTCCGGCCTGAGTCGGTCAATTAGGACTGTAATGATAACAAAGATAAGCATCAGCGGTAAGCAATGCTGACAGCGTTTGCGCCACACAGCAGATGCAGCTCCTGAATCAGGTTCTGATCCGGCAATACCTGCCAGTTCTCCCCCAGTAGCAGACAACCGGTAATTTCCGGGCGTCGATAGTGGATGCGTACCGGGCAGCTGACCGGTGTCTGGTCCGGGATAAACTCGGCATTGGGCGGTGCCGGATACTCGTCGGCAGCATTGCCATTCGTGTTTTCAGCACCTGCATTGGCAGCCGGTGCCTGTCGGTACGGCTGTAATACGCCCGCCAGACGAGACGTAAAATCGGGCGTCAGGGATTCAGCGTGCACCGCCAGCTCAATGGCCTTGGCAAAGCGCTGCCGGGCCTGGGTCAGGTTCAGCACTTCGCGCGCGCGCCCGCGCATCGCCCCCTTGAAATCGTCCATCGACACCTGACAGTCAATCACCAGAATGGCGTCTTTCTGCAACAGCTCCCGGAACTGCTCATACTCTTTGGCAAACAGGGATATTTCCAGACGGCCGCTGCGATCATCCAGCGTAATAAACGCAATATTGTCGCCGCGTTTGCTGCGCATGGTCCGGGTGCTGACCAGTAGCCCGGCCACCCACTGACTTTCGCGTTCGGGCCGTAGATTGGCCAGCCGGTCACGCGTCAACTGTTTTAACTCCGGCAGGTATTCATCGACCGGATGCCCACTGAGGTACAGGCCCAGGGTGTCACGTTCAGCCTGCAGACGTTTTTGCTGCGTCCACGGCCTGACATTGGCAACCCCGGTACTCACTTCCGGTTCCGGCACCGGTGCAATATCACCGAACATGTCCAGCACCCCGGCCGCCTGATTGCGGCTGCTCTGTTCGGCCGCCTGCACGGTATCCGGCAATGCAGCCATCAACTGGGCACGGGTATGATCGGTGTCGGCATCGACCAGATGGTCCAGCGCGCCGGCCCGAATCATCGCTTCCAACGCACGTTTGTTGACCGTGCGCAGATCCACCCGTAAACAGAAATCCAGCAGCGATTTAAATGTGCCGCCCTCTTTGCGCGCAGCAATGATGGCATTGATCGGTCCTTCGCCCAGTCCCTTGATCGCGCCCAGACCGTAAACAATCTCGCCCTGCTTATTGACCGTGAAATTGTAGGCGCCCACATTCACATCCGGCACCACCAGCGGCAGCTTCATTTCACGACACTCTTCGATCAGTGTCACCACTTTGTCCGTATTCTGCATATCCGCCGACAACACCGCCGCCATAAAATATGCGGGATAATGCTTCTTCAGCCACGCGGTCTGATATGACACCAGGGCGTAAGCTGCCGAGTGAGATTTATTGAAACCATAACCGGCGAATTTTTCCATCAGGTCAAAAATCGAACCCGCCAGGTCGGCGTCAATGCCGCGCTCGTCGGCACCGGCCAGGAAGAAGCTGCGCTGCTTGTCCATTTCTTCCTGTTTCTTTTTCCCCATGGCGCGGCGCAGCATGTCGGCGTTACCCAGCGTAAAGTTTGCCAGCACCTGGGCAATCTGCATCACCTGCTCCTGATACAGGATGATGCCGTAGGTGTTCTTTAGCACGGGCTCGAGATCCGGATGCGGATAACTGCTGTCGGCTCGGCCATGTTTACGGTTGATAAAGTCGTCCACCATGCCCGACTGCAGCGGACCGGGCCGGAACAACGCCACCAGTGCCACGATGTCTTCAAAACAACTGGGCAACAGCTTGCGAATCAATTCTTTCATGCCGCGTGATTCAAGCTGGAAAACGGCGGTGGTTTCGGCGCGCTGCAACAACTCATAAACCCGCACATCATCCAGCGGTATATCGCGAATATCGAGTTTATTCTCCTCGTGTGCAGCTTCCTGCGCATTGATCATTTTGACAGCCCAGTCAATAATGGTCAGTGTCCGCAGACCCAGGAAGTCGAACTTGACCAGGCCCGCGGTTTCAACATCGTTCTTGTCAAACTGCGTTACCAGACTGTCGCCGTTTTCATCACAGTATAGCGGCGAGAAATCGGTCAGGCGCGTGGGCGCAATCACCACGCCACCCGCATGTTTACCCACGTTACGGGTAATGCCTTCGAGTTTGAAGGCCATTTCCATGATTTCCTGCGCGTCCTCGTCGCCGTCAATAAACTCCGGCAACTGTGGTTCCATCTCCATGGCTTTGGTCAGGGTCATGCCGGGTTCGAACGGTATCAGTTTGGAAAGTTTATCAGCCAGGCCATAGGACTTCCCCTGCACCCGTGCCACGTCACGCACAACGGCTTTTGCTGCCATGGTGCCGAAGGTGATGATCTGCGAGACCGCTTCCTTGCCATACAGCTCGGCCACGTGAGCAATGACCCGGTCGCGCCCTTCCATGCAGAAGTCGACATCGAAGTCAGGCATCGATACCCGCTCCGGATTCAGGAAGCGTTCGAACAGCAGGTCGTAACGCAGCGGATCCAGGTCGGTAATGCCCAGTGCAAAGGCGACAATGGAACCGGCACCCGAACCACGACCAGGGCCAACCGGGATATCATTGTTTTTGGCCCATTGGATGAATTCCATCACGATCAGGAAGTAGCCCGGGAATCCCATCTGGATGATGACGTCGAGCTCAAAATCCAGCCGCTTGTAGTACGGCTGGCAGAACGCTTCAAACTCGTCCTCAGGTGCCTGTTTGCCCCGGATCTCCCGGAACAGTCTGGGCAGGTGATGATCCAGCCCCTCAAGACTGAGCTGACGGAAATACGCATCCATGGTCAGGCCTTCGGGCACCGGGTAATTGGGCAGATAGGGTTTGCCC
Organism: Pseudohongiella acticola; assembly: GCF_001758195.1. Classification (NCBI taxonomy): domain Bacteria; kingdom Pseudomonadati; phylum Pseudomonadota; class Gammaproteobacteria; order Pseudomonadales; family Pseudohongiellaceae; genus Pseudohongiella; species Pseudohongiella acticola. Next base: position 90,259 of record NZ_MASR01000001.1, on the reverse strand, counting down.
AGCTCCAGTTCCAGCGTACAGCGGCGCGCAATCTGCACCGTGTTTTCGATTGCCTCGGGCAGGTCTTCAAACAGGCTGATCATCTCTTCCGGGCTGCGCAGGTACTGCTGCTCGGAATAGTGGCGCGGCCGACGCGGATCATCCAGCGTGCGGCGCTCGTGGATGCAGACCCGCACTTCATGCGCCTCAAAATCATCACTGCTGATAAAACGCACGTCGTTGGTCGCCACTACCGGACAACCGGACTCCGCCGCCAATTCCACCGCGGCCTGCAGGTAGGCTTCTTCACCGGCACGGCCACAGCGCTGCAGCTCCAGATAGAAGCGCCCCGGGAACAGCTGCATGTAATCGTCCAACATGGCTCGACTGGTGGCTCGATCGCTTTCCATCAGGCTGCGGCCGACCTCACCGGTCATGCCGCCGGACAGGGCAATCAGGCCTTCCGCGTTGGCATTCAGCCAGTCACGCCGCAACAGAGGTTCACCGTGGCCCTGCTTTTCGGTGTAGGACAAAGAGATCAGACGGGTCAGATTCCGGTAACCCTGCAAATTAAGCACCAGCAGCACCAACGGGAAAGGTTTGTCGGGGCGTTCGGCATTCTCCAGCAACACGTCGCAGCCGCACACCGGTTTGACACCCTGTGCCATGGCGGCTGTATAGAACTTGATCATGGCAAACAGGTTGGCGTGGTCGGTGACGGCCACCGCAGGCATTCCCATGCGGGCAGTCGCCTCAATCAGCGGTTTCACCCGCACCAGCCCATCGACGACAGAATATTCGGTGTGAACGCGCAAATGCACAAAGTTCGTCGGGACCGGACGGGGCATACTTTCTCCAGAGATTGTTATTGGTTTGCGCTTGCTCTTGCTTGCGCTTTCTCGCTTTAGTGCACTTTCTGGTGCTTTATTGCGCTTTCTGGCTTTTTATTGCGCTTCCTGGCTTTGCGCCGCCAGGCTGCGGGCGACCGGGGCGAAGGAGCGCCGGTGTTCCGGACACGGGCCCAGTGACTGCAGTGCACTCATGTGTGCGCTGGTCGGGTAACCTTTGTGTCGGGCAAAGCCGTAACCCGGGTACTGCAGCTCCATGTCCACCATGGCTCGGTCGCGCGACACCTTTGCCAGGATCGACGCCGCAGCAATACAGTCCAGCCGGCTGTCGCCCTGCACCAGTGCTTCCGAGCGATAGTCCCAGCGCGGGCAGCGGTTGCCATCAACATAAACAAAGTCAGGCTGTGTTGCCAGTGCTGTCACCGCCTCTTTCATGGCCTGCAGAGACGCCTGCAGTATATTGATGCGATCAATTTCTGTTGCCGCCACCGCCACAATCGCGAAACTCACAGCCTGTGCCTGAATCAACTCAAACAGGCGTTCACGGCGGGCTTCACTGAGCTTTTTGGAATCATTCAGGCCCGGCAGTTCATAGTGCGCCGGCAGTATCACGGCCGCCGCCACTACCGCACCGGCAAGAGGACCCCGACCGGCTTCATCGACGCCGGCAATCAATTGCCTGTCTGGCGACACCATCAGTTCCGAGGCTCGTTGCATCAGTGTGCCGCCTCGTCCAGCAACTGACACACCGCGGCGGCTGCCTGCTGATCGGCATCCAGACGAATGGACTGGTGAATGGCCTCAAAGGCGTCGTAAAGGCTTTCCTGTCGGGCTTTATCATCCAGCCATGACAGAACTTCGGCACTGACAACCGACGCCGTCACCTGATCCTGCAACAACTCCGGCACCAGTTCGCGCCCGGCCAACAGGTTGGGCAATGAAATAAACGGCACCTTGACCAGACGTCTGGCCAACGCCCAGGTCAGCGCTGACAGTCGATAACACACCACCATCGGGCGCTTGAGCAGCAATGCTTCCAGCGTCGCCGTACCCGATGCCAGCAGCACCAGGTCGGCAGCCTGCATGGCCTGATGCGAACCGCCGTCTGTCACCAGAAACGCCTGTCGGGCCGTCGGTGCATCAACCAGCGCCTGTGCCAGCAGCGTATCGATCTGTTCGCGGCGACGCTCATTGGCGCAGGGAATCACAAACTGCAAATCCGGTTTCTGCACCAGACACTGAAGAGCGGCTGCGATAAACACCGGCGCCAGACGCTGCACTTCATCTTTGCGGCTGCCCGGCATCAGACAGACCACGGGTGCTGTTTCAGGCACCTGCAACGCTGCCCGTGCCTGTTGACGGACCCATGCCTGATCCTGCCCCGGCTCGATACGGTCGGCCAGCGAGTGACCCACGCAGTGTACGGGAATACCCTGCTGCTGATAAATGTCTGATTCAAACGGAAACAGGGCCAGCATCAGATCAACCGCGCGTGCAATCTTCTTGATGCGGCCTTTGCCCCAGGCCCAGACACTGGGACTGACATAATGCACGGTTTTGATACCGACATCGTGCAGGCTCTGCTCCAGACGAAGATTAAATCCGGGGGAATCGATACCAATAAAAACCGCCGCCTGTTCGCTGCTCAGCCGTGTAACCAGGTCACGTTTAAGACGAAGCAGTTCCGGCAGACGACCCAGCGGTTCAACAAATCCCATCACCGACAATCGTTCCATCGGCGTAATCGATTCGAAACCCTGGGCCAGCATCAAAGGTCCGCCGACACCGACAAAGCGTGCCTGCGGGTGTCGCTGACGAATGGCATGCATCAGACCGGCGCCGAGCATGTCACCCGAAGTTTCTCCAGCCACCATGCCTATCAGCATCAGCGATGTATGCCCTTGGCCGAACCTTTGATGGATTGCAGCATGACATCCAGTGCTGGCGTTGCCGCCACCATGTCTGCCAGTTGCGCTTGCGCATCCTGAAGGCTCAGGCCTTTTTTGTAGATGATTTTAAAGGCACGTCGAATCTCTTTGACCGTGTCGGCATCAAAACCACGACGCTCCAGGCCCACCGTGTTGACACTGCGTACTGCAGCGGGACTGCCACTGACAATGACGTAGGCCGGCACGTCATGGGAAATGTGAGTCATGCCCCCAACCATGGCATGCGCACCAATGCGCAGGAACTGATTGACGCCGGCATAACCACCCAGAATCACCCAGTCATCGACAATGGCATGCCCGGACAGGCCAGCGTTGTTGGCAAATACCGTGTTGCTACCAACAATGCAGTCATGCGCCACATGCACATACGCCATCATCAGGTTGTTGTCACCGATGCGGGTGACACCGCCGCCGGAGGCCGTACCCCGATGCAAGGTACAGCCTTCACGAATGATATTGCCATCACCAATTTCCAGCCAGGTATCTTCACCGGCGAATTTTTTGTCTGCCGGATCTTCGCCGACTGAGGCGAACTGGTAAACCGTGTTGTGTTTACCCATCCGGGTATTGGCCTTGATAATCACATGGGAACCGATCTCGGTGCCCTCACCTATCTCGACATTGGCGCCAATAATGCTCCACGGTCCTACCGTGACATTGCTCGCCAGCCGGGCGGTGGGATGGATAATCGCGTGTGAATCAATCACTGTTCTCGCTTCCTCTCCGCGCACATAATGGTGGCCTCGCCGACCAATTCGTCACCGACCGAAGCCCGGCAGGCGAATTTGTATATGCCTCGTTTGCTGGTGATGATGGTGGCTTCAAGCGTTAAACAATCACCCGGCACCACTGGGCGTTTCAGGCGCACATCGTCGGCACCCACAAAATAATACAGATAACCATCTTTGGGTTTTTTCTCCTGGCTTTTGAAACCCAGAACGCCGGCCGCCTGGGCCAGCGCTTCGATAATCAGCACGCCCGGCATGATCGGGTAATCAGGAAAGTGACCGTTAAAAAACGGCTCATTCACACTGACATTCTTGTACGCCACAATAGATTTACCCATTTCCATGCTGACCACACGGTCAACCAGCAAAAACGGATATCGTTGTGGCAGGTACTCCTTGATTTCTTCGACGTTCATCATAATGCGTTTTCCTGATTCAGCTCTCTCGGCTATTTATGCTATTGCTTCTGCTATTTCGAATTTTGCGGGTCCTCATCTGACCGACCCTGTTCCAGTGTTCTGACTCGACGGGACAGGTCAGTCAACTTGCTGAGCGTCACCGCATTGCGCTTCCACAAACCACTTTCCTGCAGCAGTGTGCCTGAAGAATACAGCCCCGGCTTACTGATTGACTGGGTGACCATGGACATCGCACTCACGGTCACCTTGTCGCATAGACTCAGATGTCCGGTAATGCCCACGCCGCCACCGATGACACAGTAACGTCCCACCCGTGTGCTGCCAGCCAGCGCGCTGCAACCACAAATGACTGTATGGGCACCGACCACACAGTTGTGACCAATCTGCACCTGATTATCAATCTTGACGCCCTCTTCAACGATGGTGTCATCCAGCGCGCCGCGGTCGATACAACTGCCGGCACCCACTTCAACATCATCACCCAGCGTCACTGCGCCCAGTTGTGCAATCTTGACCGAACGCTGACCATCAAAGGCGAAACCAAACCCGTCAGCGCCAATGACCGCGCCTGAGTGAATAATACAACGCTCCCCCAGACTGACACCGTGGTACAGCGTTACATTCGGATATAGCAGGGAATTGGCGCCAATACGGCAATTGCGACCAATCACACTGCCCGCACCGATTCGACTACCATCGCCGATCACCGCGCCGTTTTCTATAACAACATGGGGACCAATACTGACGTTGGCACCCAGGCTCGCCTGCTGGCTCACCACCGCGCTTGCATGAACAGCGTTGTCCTCGCCGTTCTGCAATGGCGAATCCTCGGCGGCGGCAAATAGCTGCGAGGCTTTGGCATAGGTCACATAAGGTGAGCGAGACAACAGACAGGGGACGGAAACGGTAGCTGCCAGATCAGGATGAAGTATGAGTGCACTGGCCCGGCAAGCCGAAAGCTGCTGGGCATAGCGCGGGTTGGCCAGAAAACTTAAATCTCCCGGACCGGCGCCCTTCAGGGTCGCCAGGCCGCCAATCCGGGTCGATTCATCGCCTTGGACAGGCACATCCAGGTGTCGGGACAGTTCTTTCAAGGTAAAAGAAGGCTTCACCGCACGGGATCCTGTCAGTCTGGCGCGCCGGTATTATTGCGCCATTTCGTTGAGTTTGGCTGTCACCAGAGTGGTAATATTGTAGGCATTGTCAAAATACGCTACTGACTCTGCGTTCAGCACGATATCGTAGTCGCCTTCTTCAACGACCGCTTCGATGGCCTGGCCCAGGCTCTGGCGCATGCGTTCAACAAATGCCTGTTGACGTTGCTGCCATGCGTTCTGCAGACGCTCGGCAATCACCTGCATCTGCGCCTGCTTTTCCTCAGCATCGGAATTCATTTCACGCATTTCCGCTTCGCTGAGAATCGACTCATCACGCTGGGCGCGCTCAATAATTTCACGCAGCTCCGTGTTCAGTGTCTCCAGGCGAGCTTCGTCATTGCCAAATTCCGAGCGAGTAGACGCTTCCAGCTCCTGGGCAGCTTCAGAGCCAAACAGCGCCTGCTCCAGATCAATGATGCCAATTGTCGGCGATTGGGCAGATGCCATGCTGCTGGCAAAAAGCATTGTAACCAGTACCAAAATCTTGTTCATCGTATTCACCATGTGTTCTCCGCGTTGTAAAAAGCCGACTACCGCAATAGCCGCGCAGTATACCATTGTGATCCGGACTCGGATCGCTATATTTCAATTTTTAGCTGCTTTTTGTCAGGTTCGCCTGCAGCCGGAGGTCGGCTCAGAACCCGGCACCGATTGTGAAATCGAATGTCTTGGTCCTGTCATTCTCACCCTTCTTCAGCGGCGCCGCCAGGTAGAACGTCAGTGGCCCGAACGGCGACAGGTAAGTCACCCCGACACCAGCCGAATATCGTAACTCGCCGGCATCAAAATTACTGCAACCAAGCCTTTGTTGTGACGCGCTGCAACTGCTCGAGAATACGTTACCCACATCAAGGAACACGCTCGAACGCACACCGCCGCGATCCTGCACAAAGGGCAAGGGGAACAGTACTTCCGCCGTCAGCGTGGTCAGCACGTTACCACCAAACGAATCGCGATCACGGCGATTCAGGTTAAAGGTTTCCACCGCCAATTGTACTTGCTGGTTGCCATCAGCATCCAGCACCGGCTGGCCGTTGCTGTCGAAAACCGGCACCGTCGGATACGCGACCGTCCCGTCATAACTGGCAGAGCCGCCGGGGGTCAGAATGATATTACCATTGTCATCCTTGAGCAGGCCCGCCTGTTGCGGCGAAATCGTACGCGGGTCGGTGCTGCGTGGCCCCAGACTGTTTTCATCATAACCGCGCACAACACCATTGTAGGCCAGACCACCGGCAAAGAAATTCTGGAAGAACGGCATGTCATCGGTATTGCCGTAACCATTACCGAAACCCAGATTGGTTTTCACGTGGAAAACCCAGTCATCGCCATAAATCGGTTTGAAATATTCACCCGTATAGGTGGCACGGTAGTACTGCAGATCACTGCCCGGCACCGTGATCTCGAAGGCGAGCTGATGCTGGGTACCACGCGTCGCCAACTGACCACGGTTCAGTGTGCTGTACACATAATTGGTGGTGAAGGTAAAGTTATCAAAGGTAGTACCGTACTTGTCGATAAACCCCGGTTCGCTGGGCAGACCGCGATACTGTTCCGGCAGGCTTGAAATTGGCGCCGTGACGGCATCCATCACCGGGCCTTCCCAGGGATTGTTATTGGCCGGACGAATCAGATAGCGGTCATTCGGACCCAGTCGCGGTGTGGATTCAATTTCCTGCACCGACAGACCACCCGATGACAGCTCGGTGTGGGTATAACCAATGTTATAGCCGATACTCTGAACTTCGCTGATTGGATAACTGAAGTTCAGGGACGCGCCATACGAGGTTGTCGAAAAGCTGGCAATGTTAAACGGTGAATCCTGTTTCTGCAGGAACACGTTAAAACCGCGACTGACGCCATCTGGCGTGAAATACGGATCAACATAGGCAAAGCGCGCGCTGCTCTGGAAGTAACTGCGGTTAAGGCCAACCGCGACCGTGCGGCCAGTACCCAGAAAGTTCTCTGCCTGCAGGTCGGTCGACACAAACCAGTCACCGCCGCCGCCGGAACCCACGCTGAAGGAAATGCTGCCAAAGCTCTGTTCCTCAACGTCAAACTCCACATCTATCTGGTCAGACGTGCCTGGCACTTCCACTGTGTCGACTTCCACTGTGGAAAAATAACCCAGACGCTCCAGTCGAATCTTGGACAACTCAATCTGCTGACTGGATGCCGGTGCGCTTTCCAGCTGCCGCATTTCCCGACGCAACACTTCATCAGCAGTGGCCACGTTGCCACGATAGTTGATGCGATTGACATACGTACGGGCACCAGGCTCGACGTAGAAAATCACTTCCACCGTCTGCTCGTCGTCATTGATCGTGGGCACGCCTTCCACCGTGGCAAAGGCATAACCCAGGTTACCCAGGATCTGGGTCATGTACTCTTCACTGGCGGTAATCAGCGCCTGCGAATAGGTCTGCCCCGGGCCCACCAGCGTGTAGGCACGCAGCAGGGCTTCGGCATTGACCAGGTCACCGACCAGATCAACGCGGCTAATCTCGTACTGCTGACCTTCGCTGACATTGATGGTGATGTAGATCTGTTCATTGTCCGGGGTAATGGTCACCGGCGTTGAGTCGACGTTGAAACGGGCAAAGCCGTTATCCAGGTAATACGACGTCACGCGTTCGATGTCGCCTGACAACTGTTCGCGCGAGTAACGATCACGGCGGCTGAACGGCAGATACCAGGGGCGTGTGCCCAGGTCCATCAATTCCGTCAACTCTTCTTCGCCATAGGTGGTATTGCCCACCAGATTGACGTCCTTAATGCGGCTTTCTTCGCCTTCGTTGACAGTCATGTCAATGGCAACACGGTTCCGCGGCTGTTCAATGACTTCAATATCGACGGTGGTGCCGTAACGGCCACGCGACGAATACACTTCCTGAATGCCCTGGCGGATGGCCTCCAGCGTGGCACGGGTAAAAATACCACCTTCCACAATCTCGGCTGAGGCCATGTTCTCCAGAATATCTTCCGTCTGCAGAACGCGGTTGCCTTCAATATTGATTTCGCTGACTGAGGGGCGTTCCAGCACGGTCAGCAGCAACACATCACCTTCGCGTGCCACTTCCACTTCTTCAAAATAACCCGATTCAGTGACCGCCCGAATAATGGGCCCGGTCATGCCCGGCTGCATGGTGTCGCCGATGCTCACCGGCAACAGGCTGAACATGACGCCGGGGGAGATACGCTGCAGGCCATCGATACGGATATCGCTGATGACAAAGGTCTGTTGTTGTGCCCCCGGTTGAAGCGATCCGGGCTGTGAGCCAGAGGCGGGAGGCAGGAGAGGCTGCCCCTGGGCAGCAGTACAAATACCGATGGTCAGGAAAGCGCTGAGACAATATCTAATCATGAATTTCTTTAAAGCCCGGATATCTGGATGGATATGTGGATGAATGATGTCGCAATAATTGTATATAACTGTTTTTATGCGCCTTTTAAACTTAGAGCAACCTTGCCACGTCATTATAGATTGCCAGCATCATGATACCGCCAATCATCAACAGGCCCATTTGCAATCCCATGGCCTGAATCCGCTCTGGCACAGGACGGCGTATGATAGCCTCTATGGTGTAATACAACAAATGCCCACCATCCAGTACCGGAATCGGCAGCAGGTTGAGCACACCCAGACTGATACTCAGTATGGCAAGAAACCCCAGGTAGACCTCAAGGCCGTAACTGGCAGTTTCCCCGGCAACCTGTGCGATGGTGATGGGACCATTGATATTCTTGACAGAAATCAGGCCAATCACCATCTTCTTGATCGAATCCAGTACAAAAACTGACTTGTCCCAGGTTTCCTGCAAGGCTGGCCCAATCGCGGTCAACGGATTGTAGGAAATCTCCCGGCGCATCTCCGGCGGCAAACTGCCGTACAGATCATAAGGCTCGACATAGGCGCCAATGGTGCCAATTGCCACGCCATCAACATCACTGGCCTGAGGCGTTACGGTAACAGGCTGCTCAACTGCTCCGCGTTGGACAACAACATCCAGCGGCAGTTCCGGATGCGCGCGAACCATTTCCACCCATTGCGTCCAGCTACTGATGAGCTGCCCACCGGCGCTCAGCACACGGTCCCCTGACTGAAACCCGGCCTGTTCGGCGCGACCACCGGCCACAACACCGTCAATAACCGGAGGAATCTCATACTGGACAATGCCCAGCGAGGCCAGCGGATTGGGTTCGGAGCTGCGGGACTCCCAGTTCTGCACCGGAATCACAAAGTCGCGGGCATCGGCAGCGGTCGCCGGTATCGCACTGACCACCAGATTACCGGTTTCACCCAGACGATTTAGCAACTGCATGTTCACCTGTTGCCAGATATTGGTGTCGACACCGTCGATGCCAACAATCTCATCGCCCGCACGCAGACCCGCGCTGTACGCCGGCGAACCATCCACCACATTGGACATGACCGGTGCCACGCCTTTCAGGCCATAGGCGACGTTGATCAGCCAGAACACGGCAATGGCAAGCAGGAAGTTGGCCATGGGACCGGCCGCCACAATGGCAAAGCGCTGCCATAATGGCTTGAAGTTGAACGCCATGTGACGCTCGGATTCGGGGATATCACCGCCGCCGGCCTGGGTATCATCCTGGCCCAGCATCTTCACATAACCACCCAGCGGGATGGGGGCAATGACATATTCGGTGCCATCTTTGCCGTGCCAGGTCTTGACCGCCCGGCCAAAGCCGATGGAAAAGCGCAGCACTTTCACCCCGCATCGACGCGCGACCCAGAAATGGCCAAATTCGTGGATGGTGACAAGTATGCCCAGCGTCACGATAAGCGCCAGGATATTGGTAAACAGTGTCTCAAACATAATCAGAACCCCGCTGCGATGTCACAGGCAACTGCCCGCGCCTCGGCATCCAGCTGTTGAATCATAGCGATAGAGACCGGCTGGCGACAAGTAATTTGCGCCAGGGTGCCAGAAATTACCCGGGGAATATCGGTAAACCGGATCTGACCGGCCAGGAAGGCGGCCACCGCAATTTCATTGGCCGCGTTCAGGCAGGCGGGCGCATAACCACCCTGCCGGGCCGCGTCCATGCCCAACTGCAGGCACGGGAAACGGGACAGGTCAGGCGCCAGAAACTGCAGATCAGGGCTTGTCACCAGACTCAGAAAGTCAGCACCAGATGCAATACGTTCGGGCCAGGCCAGGGCATGTGCAATCGGCACCCGCATATCCGGACTGCCCAGTTGCGCCAGCACTGACCCATCGGCGTATTCAACCATGGAGTGCACAATGCTCTGCGGGTGAATCACCACCTCAACGGCCTCAGGCGCCAGATCAAAAAGATAACACGCCTCAATAAACTCCAGTCCTTTGTTCATCATGGAGGCAGAGTCGACGGAAATTTTACGCCCCATATCCCAGTTAGGGTGTTTGCAGGCCTGAGCCGGCGTCACCTCATGCAACTGCTCCACCGGCGTATGCAGAAACGGGCCGCCCGACGCAGTCAGCAACACCTTGCGCACACCCTGCCCGGCCAGATTGCCGCGCGCTGACTGCGCAGGCGCCGGCAGGCACTGAAAAATGGCATTGTGTTCACTGTCGATGGGCAGAATTACCGCGCCACTGGCCACGGCCGCCTGCATGAACAGCTCGCCCGCCATCACCAGGGATTCCTTGTTGGCCAGCAGCACCTTCTTGCCGCTTTGCGCAGCCGCCAGCGCCGGCAGCAGGCCGGCAGCACCGACGATGGCGGCCATGACCACATCGACGTCAGCATCGGATGCGATTCTGCTCAACGCCTCCGCGCCCCACTGCACTTCCGTCTGAGAACCTGCCTTGCGCAATTGCAGACGCAGCGATTCAGCTGCATCTTCATCAGTGAGCACGGCATATTGGGGTTCAAACTGAAGACACTGACTCAGCAGCAAGGCGGTATTGCTATGGGCACTCAGCGCATAAACACGAAAATGATCATGACGTGAAATGACATCCAGCGTGCTGGTACCAACCGATCCGGTAGCGCCGAGCACGGTGATCGACTGTATTTCGGGACGGCTCATAACACCTCGAGCCGGGTGCTCAGCAACACCATCGCCAATACAAACACGGGCGTGGCCGCCACCAGACTGTCAATTCGGTCAAGCACACCGCCATGCCCGGGCAGGCTGCGACCGCTGTCCTTGATGCCGCGATGACGCTTGAGCATGCTTTCGAACAGGTCACCGATCACCGAGAACACCGCCAGCAGCAGCGCTGCCAGCAACAACACCACCCACGTTAGCGGCGACAGGGTCTGATATTCGGTATGCACCCAGGTCAGCAGACCCAGGGTCAGCGCCGCACAACTGGCCAGCCCGCCCCAGAAACCGGCCCAGGATTTTTTCGGGCTCAGCGCCGGCGCCAGCTTGGCGTTGCCCCAGGCCCGGCCGGAAAAGTAGGCCCCGATATCAACGACACTGACCAATGCCACCAGAACCAGCACCAGCAGACCGGAAGGCGCCAGGACTTTCAGATAAAGGAAACCAACCCAGGTCGGGATCAGGCAGGCCAGGCCCATCAGACCGATGCGCCAGCGCGCCTGCCAGTGCTCCTGACGTCTGGGGTAACGGCGCAGAAAATAAAAAATGCTGGCCCAGAACGTCACCGCCAGCACACTGACCAGTGCCACGCCGGTGATATTGAGCGTCAGACTTGAAGTCAGAAACAGCCCGGTCTGTTCCTGCGCGCCGGTGCCAGGCAGCAACAGAAACCAGATAATCAGCGACAGGATGACAGTAAAACTGCCTACCCAGGCCAGGCGTTCGCGATCACGCACCAGGCCCATCAGTCGGCCCCATTCCAACAGGGCCGGCAACAGTACCAGGCTCAGGAAGCCGGCAAACATGACCGGTGACAACCATGCCGTGCCGGCGTACAGCACCAGCAACATGACAATGGCGGTCACAACACGCTGTTTAAGCAATCTTGGTGTCCTCAGTTTCAGTTATTTCATCGCTGTCTGAATGCCCACCATAGCGGCGCTTGCGTCGGCTGAAATCATCCAGCGCCTTGCGCAGGGAGTCTGCACCAAAGTCGGGCCAGTAGACATCATCAAAATACAGTTCGGTATAGGCAAACTGCCACAGCAGAAAGTTGCTGATGCGTTTTTCACCGCCGGTCCTGATACACAGGTCGGGCGCCGGTGCATCTGCCAGACTGGCGTGTTGTTGCACGGTGTCGGCAGTAATGTCAGCCGCCTGCAATGCACCCAGTTGAACCTTCTCGGCGATGCGCTGGCAAGCCTGGGCAATATCCCATTGACCACCATAATCAGCGGCAACGGTCACCACCATCCCGGTATTGTTCCGGGTCAGTTTTTCCACATCGTTCATGTTTTTCTGCAGGCGGGGAGAGAAGCTGCCACGGTTGCCAATAAAGCGCAGCCGCACGTTACGCTCATGCAGCTGCCGGATTTCATGACGCTGAAGAACGCTCAAAAACAGCGCCATCAGGCCGCGCACCTCTTTATTGGGACGTAGCCAGTTCTCACTGCTGAAAGCAAACAGGGTCAGATGCTCTATGCTCAGATCGGCACAGGTATAAACCACTTCACGTGCCGCTTCCGCGCCGGCACGGTGGCCAGCACTGCCGCGCAGGCCACGCGCTTTGGCCCAACGGTTATTGCCATCCATGATAACCGCAATATGCCTGGGCTGACCGCCTGTCGGGGTCTGTTCCATTAAGACGTCTCCTCTCGCATCCATGGCTTGAGCTGCAATATCAGCCACCGGTCAGATGGACAGCAGGTCTTTTTCTTTCTCGCCGTAGGTCGACTCAACCGATGCGATATACTTGTCGGTCAGCTTTTGAATGCGATCTTCTGCCCGACGCTGGTCATCTTCACTGATTTCCTTGTCCTTGAGAAGGTCTTTGATGGTGCTGTTGGCATCACGGCGGATATTGCGGATGGCAACGCGGGCATTTTCCGCCTCGGTCTTGGCCTGTTTTGTGTAATCGCGACGGGTTTCTTCCGTCAGCGCAGGCATTGGCAAACGGATGGATTCGCCGTTATTGGACGGATTCAGGCCCAGGTCCGATTTCAGAATGGCTTTTTCCACTTCCGTGATCAACGCCCGCTCCCACGGCACAATGACCAGCAGACGGCCTTCTTCCACGGTGATATTGGCCAACTGGTTCAGCGGCGTATCGCTGCCATAATAAGACACCATGACAGTGTCCAGAATACCCGGGTGGGCACGGCCGGTACGGATTTTGTTGAACGCAATTTCCAGAGAATGCAGGGATTTGTCCATGCGCTCGCTGGCGTCAGTGATTATTTCGTCAATCATGCTGATCCCCTTCAGTTGGCGTCGTCGCCACTCGGCTCGCTTGGGCGTACCACACCTATCAAGGTACCATCGGTCTGACCCATCACGTTGTTCAATAATGATCCCGGTTTCTGCATGTTGAACACACACACCGGAATGTCGTGGTCACGCACCAGACAGATTGCTGTCAGGTCCATCACTCCCAGTTTTTTGTCCAGCACTTCATCATACGTCAGGTAATCATACTTGATCGCATCAGGAACGCGCATGGGGTCGGCAGAGTAAACACCGTCGACTTTGGTTGCTTTCAGAATCAGGCCGGCATCAATTTCGATGCCGCGCAGGCAGGCTGCTGAATCGGTGGTAAAAAACGGGTTACCGGTGCCGGCAGCAAAAATCACCACATCACCAGAGCGCAGATGGCGGATCGCCGCTCGTCGGTCGTAATGTTCAACCACACCGCTCATGGGGATGGCCGACATCACACGGGTGGAAATCCCGGCCCTCTCCAGTGCATCGCGCATGGCCAGCGCATTCATCACGGTGGCCAGCATGCCCATGTGATCGCCGGTCACCCGCTCCATGCCGGCAGCGTGCAGTGCTGCGCCACGGAACAGGTTGCCACCGCCAATCACCACACCGATCTCGATACCCAGACCGACCAACTGACCGACTTCCACGGCCATGCGGTCAAGCACTTTGGGGTCGATGCCAAAATCAGCCTCGCCCGTCAACGCCTCGCCACTGAGTTTCAAGAGTATGCGTTTATACTTTTTCTCAGTTTTTGCCATGTCAGTTGTCCGGTTCAGTTTTGCTCGGGGACGAAGGTTCCGTCCCCTCGTGGTTATTTCCGGGGACGGAGCTAACGCTCCGTCCCCAGCCTGGGGCGACCAGTGCTGTTTACTGCTTTTTCGACGCCGCGGCCTGTGCAGCAACTTCTTCGGCAAAGTCGACAACTTCTTTCTCGATGCCTTCACCCACTTCGTAACGTACAAAGCTCACCACATCCGCGCCAGCTTTCTTCAGCAACGCGCCTACTGTCAGGTCAGGGTCTTTAACAAAGGCCTGTTCCAGCAGCGTGATTTCAGCAACGTACTTGCGGATACGGCCTTCGATCATCTTTTCCACGATCTCGGCAGGCTTGCCACTTTCAGCGGCCTGGGCAGCATAGATTTCGCGTTCTTTGTCCAGGACGTCAGACGGCACATCATCAGCGCGCACAACCAGTGGGTTGGCCGCAGCCACGTGCATGGCAACATCACGTGCCAGTGCAGCATCACCGCCTTTCAGGGCAACCAGCACCGCGATGCGGTCGTTGCTGTGTACATAGGTGTCAACCACATCGGCCTCAACCACAGCTACACGGCGCAGGTTGATGTTTTCACCAATTTTCTGAACCAGTGCAGAGCGATCGTTTTCCACGCCTGCAGCCAGTGTCGCTGCATCTGCTTCTTTACTGACAAATGCCTGAGTCAGACATTCCTCAGCAAAGGCAAGAAAGCTGTCATCACGGGCAACAAAATCGGTTTCGCTGTTCACTTCAACGATAACACCATAGCTGTTGTCATCGGCGATACGGGTTTTGACGATGCCTTCAGCGGCAGTACGACCGGCTTTCTTGGCCGCTTTCAGGCCGCTGGCTTTGCGCAGGTCTTCAATCGCCTTGTCCATGTCACCATCGGCTTCCACCAGGGCTTTTTTGCAATCCATCATGCCCAGTCCGGTGCGCTCACGTAACTCTTTAACCATGCCTGCTGTAATATTCGCCATTTGCGATAGCCTCACTTGAATTCTTAAATAAATAGTGCTGAAAAATTGTTAAAAAAAAGGGGCAAGGCCCCTTTTTTTCTAAAACGGAGTATGTCGAATCATCACGGTGCCGGGGGTCGGCACCATCAGCCACCTCAGGCCGACTTCTCCGCGTCTGCTGCCGGTGCTGCTTCAGCCGCCGGCGCTTCTTCTGCTGCAGGTGCTTTTTCCGCTGCAGGCGCTTTTTTCTCGGCTGCAGCCGCTTCAGCTTTCTCGTCAACTTCTACAAAGTCGCTGTCGCTGACCAGGTTGCCCTTGGTACGACCTGCCAGGCAGGCATCCGCCACGGCTGTCGCATACAACAGAATGGCGCGCTGCGCGTCATCGTTGCCGGGAATCGGGTAATCAATGCCATCAGGGTTGCTGTTGGTATCAACCACGCCAATCACGGGGATGCGCAGGCTGTTGGCTTCGGTAATGGCAATGCGTTCGTGATCAACGTCAATCACAAACAGCGCATCCGGCAGACCCGCCATATCTTTGATACCACCGATGCTGCGATCCAGTTTGTCTTTGGCGCGGCGACGCATCAGGGCTTCTTTCTTGGTCAGACGCTCAAGCGTACCGTCGGTTTCCTGAGCTTCCAGGTCACGCAGACGCTTGATGGAACCACGAATGGTTTTATAGTTGGTCAGCATGCCGCCGAGCCAGCGGTGATCAACATACGGCATGCCAGCACGTTCGGCCTGCTCTTTGATGATCTTGCCAGCTGCACGCTTGGTGCCAACAAACAGAATTTTCTTGTTACCACCGGCCAGGTTCTGGATAGCGGCCAGGGCTTCGTTGAACGCGGGCACGGTGTGCTCCAGGTTAACGATGTGGATCTTGTTACGGGCGCCGAAGATGAAAGGCTTCATCTTTGGGTTCCAGTAACGGGTCTGGTGGCCAAAATGGACGCCAGCCTTGAGCATGTCTTTCATTGATACTTCAGTCATGATATCTACCTTATTTCGGGTTAGGCCTCCATACACCCCATGATCTAACCCGCTTTCAGTGTTAGTGCTGGCAGCTTGCCAGCCCATCCTCTGCCCGTGATATATCAGGGTCAGAGCGCTGAAATTGAGCACCCAAGAACATGTGTCGGTGCATGTGTGACGTTAAGTTAAAAGTTGCACTGCAGTCCGGTCAACAGACCAATTCAGACCCCTTGCGGAATTCAGCATTGGACACCCGGTTTTGCAGCGGGCGCATTTATACCACAACTAGCCCTCCGATTAAAGTAAAACTGCGCGCAAAAGAGATATTTACGGGCAGATACGACCATCCTGACACAAACGCCTGAATCGGCCTCGCAACACCGGCCACATGGATAGAATCAGGACGCTGATCTCGGTTAAGATCAGGGGCAACACCATCGTGCAAAGGAGTTGATATGCGCACTGAACTGAAGCAGCGGTCCCGTTCGGGCCGACATCCTGCGCGAGCAGCAGGCACCGCCCTGGCATTGGCCCTGATAACGACAGTGACAGCGGGTTGTAGCACAGACGCCCATGCGCAGCATGCGGTCATTGCCACGTATCATCATGTTTCCGAGTCAACCCCCCGCTCCACCAGCCTGACTCCGGACGAACTGCGCACCCAGCTTGAGTATCTGCGTGACAACGACTTTGCGGTGTGGCCACTGGATCGCGTGCTGGCAGCCCTGCAAAACCAGGAAGACATGCCCGAACGCGTGGCAGCGCTGACCTTTGATGATGCCTACGAATCAATTTACACCACCGGCCTGCCGATGCTGCAGGAATTCGGCTTCCCAATGACGCTGTTTGTCAGCACCCAGCCCATTGACGACAACCAGAACGGCTACATGAACTGGGACCAGATCCGCGACATGGCCGATGCCGGCGTCATCATCGCCAACCACATGGTAAACCACCCACACATGATCGATGCGCTGCCGGACGAAAGCAACGCCGAGCGCCTGCAACGTTTGCGCGACGAACTGCTGCACGCGCAGCAACGCATTCAGGACGAAACCGGTCAGGACCATAAGATCCTGGCCTATCCTTATGGTGAGTTCGACAATGACATTAGCGAGATGGTTGCAGATGAGGGATTTATCGCTTTGGCGCAAAACTCGGGCGCCGTCGGTTATCACTCGGATTTCACAGCGCTGCCGCGTTTCCCGCTGGCCGGTTTTTATGCCGACATTGAAACCGCATCAACCAAGCTGCAGGCGCTAGCCTTCGAAATCAAAGTGCAGGAGCCGCGCTCTCCCATCACCGACAGCCGACGCCCGGCCGTCACCCTGCAACTGGCCGGAGATTTTAATGTCTCCCAACTTGGTTGCTACGCCGGTGGTGAACCGCTGGAACTGGAGTGGATTGATCGCGACGCCGTGCACTTTAGCATTCAGCCAGCCGCCGGCCGGACCTTCGATGCTCGCCGCTTCGGCTACATCTGCACCGCCCCAAAGCGCGGCACCAATCGCTACTACTGGTACAACAAGTTCTGGACCCGACCAACCCCGACCAACGCGGACTAAGAAGAATGGGGACGGAGGGAATACTTTTTAACCACTCGTGGTCAAAAAGTATTCCCTCCGTCCCCATTCTTTGTTCTTTAGCTACGATCGAAGGCGTGCAGGCGATTGACGCGGATGATGTCCTGCAACTCGCTGACATACGCCATGCCGCGCGCTGAATAGCGGGTCAGGCCTCGGGCCAACACCATGGAATCCAGCGGACGCGCCTGTGCCCGCATCTGGGCACGCATCTCGCGCATCTCGGCGTAGCTGTCATGGGTGTTCAGATTCCGCAGATAGGCGCGTACCGAGCCCTGGACCGAGCCAAAGCTTCGTACTTCGTGACTGGCATCACTGCGGCGACGTTCCGGCACCAGGCCACAGCCTTCATTGAAGCACCACTGACCAAAGATGTTGTTCCCTTCACGGGCAAATCGTGACGTTCCCCAGGCCGACTCGTTGGCCGCCTGCGCCATCACCAGTGACATCGGCACAATATCGACACGACGCAGCAGCTCTCTGGCCAGCTCGCGGTCGCTCAGGCCGGATTCTTCCAGGCGATACTCAGACGCTATCTGCTCAAAATCGGCACGCTCCACCTTACTCAGAGGCTCACCGGCACGCAGAACCGCCGCCAGTGGCAACAGACGCAAGCGGGTCTCACGCACACGCTCGTTTTCTTCCTCGATATGGGAGTGCAGGAAGGCAAAAAATGCTTCCTTGCGGGTGTTGGTATCGGTCACGGCTTCGAAATCAGGCATCACCACAACGGCATCGGTCGCTACCGGCATTGGTTGCGGTTGCAGGACCAGTTCGTGAGTAATGACGGAAGCGTGACGATATTGTGCGAATGCGGTCAGCGTGAATACGGCAACGGCAGCGATGGTTCCGGTACGCGCAAGCACCGGCAATCTCGGGTGTCGGAGTAAATCAAGCATCGGTCCTGGCCTCTGGTGTTGACGTCAAATAAAGCTAAGGGTTGATGATTATTGTTTTACTCTTATCCAGACGTGTCACTAGCGTATTAAAATCCGTACAAATTCTGTCGGTCGACAGGTGAATCCGGATTATGATGGGCGGCACCTTAACTGAAAATGAACAGGCGCGCAAGAAATTCACGCCTAACTCACCCCATTTTGCCCGCCACACTCCTATATATAGTGGTCAACGAGCCTTTGTGCCACGACATATTGGCAAGTTCCAGATTACCCTCTTTTGCTATCCAACCTGGCTGCCGCCCCGGCAGTTGGGAGAATCCGGCGCTCCCTGCTGGTTCTGCGCCCACTCTTCTGGCGTGTACGTATGCAACGCCAGCGCGTGTACCCCTTCACGGAGCTCTTCGGCCAACAGACCGTAAAGCGCCTGGTGCCGTTTGACCGCATTAAGCCCGGTGAAATGCTCAGCCACCACAATCAACTTGAAATGCGACTCGGTCGCCGGACCACTGTGCATATGGCTCTCGTTGATGATGTCGTAATGCGTGGGCTGGATCTGCGCCTGCAGTTTACCCTCGATTCGTTCGTGCATGGTTTTCATGGCGTGACGGCTCCTACGTATTTTATGGGGACGGAGGGAATACTTTTTAACCACCTATGGTTAAAAAGTATTCCCTCCGTCCCCATAAAGCATAACATGCTGCGCGTCGGGTCTCGTGCTATGATGCGCGCCCATGAAGGACGCAAGCCCATGAAGATAAACTGGTACCCCGGACACATGTTCAAGGCCAACAAAGAGTTGGCCAAACTCATGCAGCAGATCGATGTCGTCATCGAAGTGCTGGACGCGCGCATGCCTGCCGCCAGCGCAAACCCCATGCTGGAAAGCCTGCGCAGCAAGCATCACAAGCCCTGCGTGCACGTGCTAAACAAAGCCGACCTGGCTGACCCCAAGGCAACGGCGGCGTGGATCAATTACTTCAACAGCAAGCCTGGCAGTGCCGCACTGATCAATGGCAAAGACCAGCTACTGAGCAATGAGAACCTGTTGTGGCAGTGCCAGCGTCTGGTCGGCCAGGAGCAGCGCAAATATAACGCGGTCATCTGCGGCATACCCAACGTCGGCAAATCCACCCTGATGAACCAGATTGCCGGCCGTAAACTGGCCAAAACCGGCAATGAACCCGCTGTCACCAAAGCCCAGCAACGCATCAAACTGAACGACCACTGGTACCTGTTCGACACACCCGGTGTGCTTTGGCCCAAGCTGGAAGATCAGGACGCCGCACATCGTCTGGCCTGCGCCGGCGCCATCCGCAACACTGCCATCGTGTTTGAAGATGTTGCCTTTTACGCCGCTGAATTCCTCCTGCGCGACTTCCCCGGTTCCCTGAAAAACCGTTACGGCATGGACACCCTGCCCGACGACGCCGAGCAGTTCATGACCGAACTGGCGGGTAAGCGTGGCTGCCGGGGCCGCTACGGCGGTGTCGACTGGCACAAGGTGGCCGAGATTCTGCTGCATGACTACCGCGAAGGCCGTCTGGGCCGCCTGACCCTGGAACAGGCACCACCGCCCATCGTGCATCCCGCCAAGACGGAAACGCCGGCCGAGGACAGCTCAAACGAACCCCAAACGGAAACACCGACGAATACATGAAACAAACGGACAAACTCAAAGAATTCTCTGCCGGCCAACGCTGGATAAGCGACACCGAGCCCGACCTGGGCCTGGGCATGGTCACCGAAACCGACCACCGCACAGTGACTCTGGACTTCAGTGCCGTCGACGAGTCCCGCCGCTACGCCCGTGACAGCGCCCCGCTCACACGACTGGTGCTGAACGTGGGCGACCCCCTGCAGCTGGGCGAGGTCAAAGTCGACATCACCGGCATAGATGTTACCGCGGCCGGCACCCTCAATTACCGGGTGCGTATGCCCGAAGGCGACATCAAACCGCTGCCCGAGGCATTGCTGCCCGACACCCTGAGCATGAACCGGCCTCTGGATCGGCTGATGTCGGGCCAGTTTGATCCGGCTCACTGGTTCCGACTGAAACAGCAAAGCCTCAACCTGCTGGGCCAAGCCGAAGCCAGCGGCCTCATGGGGCTCTGTAGCGCCCGCGCGGAGTTGATTCCACACCAGCTGTATATCGCGGATGAAGTCGCCCGCCGCTATGCACCAAGGGTGATGCTGGCTGATGAGGTGGGTTTGGGTAAAACCATCGAAGCCGGTCTGATTCTGCAACAGCAACTGGTCAGCGGCCTGTGCCAACGCGTGCTGATCATTGTACCCGAGCCATTGTTGCATCAGTGGCTGGTGGAAATGCTGCGCCGCTTCAATCTGCATTTCACAGTGCTGGACGCCGAGCGCTGTGAGGCGCTCACCGAAAGCGGTGAGAGTGATCCGTTCAGCAGCACGCAACTGGCGCTGTGCCCGATCTCCCTGTTCACCAGCAAACCCGATCTTATCGCCCAGGCCGAAAATGCCGGTTGGGACCTGACCATTGTCGACGAAGCGCATCACGTTGAACTCGGCGCTGAGCAGGATGCCGACCCCGCCTATCTGGCCCTGAGCCGTCTGGCAGCGGCCAGTAAAGGCCTGTTATTGCTGACCGCAACACCGGAACAGCTGGGGCATAAAAACCATTTTGCCTTGCTGCGCCTGCTCGATCCGGCGCGCTTCAGTGATTATGAAACATTTGTCAGCGAGCAGAAAAAGTACCAAGACACTGCAAGCAAAATCAGCAACCTGGACAAGAATAGCGCTAAAGTAAGTGAACTTCTGGATCAGCACGGCACCGGTCGTATTCTGTTCCGCAACACCCGCCGTGGTCTCAGTGGTTTCCCGCAGCGCAAGCTCAATGCCTGGCCGCTTTCCAACCAGGCCGCCGCTGGCGCTTCCAGCCAAACCGCTGCTGGCGCTGACGACAATGAGTCCGGAGGCCTGGAATCCGACCCACGCGTGCAGTGGCTGGTGCAATGGCTGAACGAAAATCACGACGGCAAGGTGCTGTTGATCTGCGCCCATGATGCCCTCGCCATTGCCCTGGAAAAACACCTGCGCCTTCGCGTTGGCATGCGTAGCAGTGTTTTCCACCGCCACATGAGCCTGCTCGAGCGGGACCGTGCGGCAGCCTATTTTGCCGGTGACAGCGACGATGCTGCCCGCATACTGGTGTGCTCGGAAATCGGCAGCGAGGGGCGCAATTTCCAGTTCTGCCGCCATCTGGTGCTGTTCGACCTGCCCACCAATCCCGATCTGCTGGAACAACGTATCGGCCGCCTCGATCGCATTGGCCAACAGCACGACATTGAGATCCACGTACCTTACATGCGTGACAGCCGTCAGGAAGTACTGTTTCGCTGGTACCACGAGGCATTGAGCGCCTTTGAACAGGTTTCCCGCGCCGCCTTCCGTTTGTATAACGACCTGCGACCGCAACTGGAGGCGTATCTGGACGTTCCGGACGCCAGCAGCGACGACTTCAATCGCTTCCTGGCCGATGCAGCGCAACAGAACACTGCCCTGCAACAGGAGCTGGAACAGGGCCGCGATCAGCTGCTGGAATTGAACTCGTTTAACGCCGAGCGCGCAGCCGAACTGGTGCACAGCATCCGTGTGTTCGAAAAAGACTGCTCGCCCGAGCCCTGGCTGCTCAGCGTGCTGGACAGCTACAGCGTGTTCTACGAGCAGAACAGCGACAACAGCGTCAGCATCGTTCCCGGCGAAGACATGCTGTTGCCGGTCTTTCCCGGTCTGCCCGACGAAGGTTTTGAAGCCTGCTTCCAGCGCAGCCAGGCCCTGAGTCGCGAAGACCGTGTCTTCCTGAGCTGGCAACACCCGATGATCACCGGCGCCATGGACCTGGTCATCGACAGCCATCAGGGCAAGGCATCGGTCAGCGTCTATATCGAGGAGCATGGCTGGCCCGCGCCCCGCTCCCCGCTGATCGCCCAGTGCCTGTACCGCGTCAAGGTCAGCGCGCCGGCACATCTGCAGCTGGCCAAATACCTGCCCGCCACCAGCACCACTCTGACAGTGGCGCTCAATCACCGCGATGACGCCGCTCAGGTGACACTGCCCGCTGATTTTGCCGACGCCCTGCGCTACCCCAACAAGGCAGCGACTCGCGAATTCATGCAGGAGCATCAGAAGACACTGCAGGCCATGCTCACACACGCCAACCTGCAGGCTGCCAAACAGTGTCAGGCCGCCATCGACAAGGCCAGTCAGCGCATGCTGGCGAGCCAGACGGCCGAGATCAAGCGCCTGCTTGCATTAAAGCAGAACAATCCCAATATCAGGCAGGAAGAGATAGACTATCTGAAAGAACAGACACTGGCCCTGCATCAATGCCTGGGCAAAGCAGAGGCCGAACTGGTCGCGATCCACCTGATCCTCAACCCGAAACAGGAATGAATATGAGTCAAACGCCAACCCGGAGTCACGCCGCGTTCAAATGGCTGCGCAGCCAGAGCATCCCGTCATTGCAACTGGACATGCACGAATTCGAACATGAGCGAACCGGCGCCCGCCATTTCCACCTGGCCGCCGACAACCCGGAGAACGTGTTTCTGGTCGCCCTGCGCACCCTGCCCATGGACTCCTGTGGCGTTGCCCATATACTGGAACACACCGCCCTGTGCGGCAGCGAGCGTTACCCGGTGCGCGACCCGTTTTTCATGATGATACGGCGCTCGCTCAACACCTTCATGAACGCCTTCACCAGCAGCGACTGCACGGCTTATCCTTTCGCCAGTAAAAATAGAAAAGACTTTGACAATCTTCTGCAAGTCTATCTTGATGCAGTATTTTTCTCCAATCTGGATGAACTGGATTTTGCCCAGGAAGGTCACCGTCTGGCCTTTGTCGAAGAAGACAACATTAACAGTGATCTGACCTATAAAGGCGTGGTCTACAACGAAATGAAAGGCGCCATGAGCTCAGCCACTGCCCGCCTGTGGCAAAGCATGAGCAGCTATCTGTTCCCGACCTCAACCTACCACTACAACAGTGGCGGCGAACCCTCACACATTCCCGATCTGAGCTACGCGGATCTGAAAGATTTTTACAAGACTCACTATCATCCCAGTAACGCCATCTTCATGACCTATGGCGACATCCCGGCCCATGAGCATCAGGCCAAGTTCGAAGAACTGGCCCTCAAGCGCTTCGACAAACTGGACATACATCTGAGCGCCAAAGACGAAAAGCGCTATCTTGCCCCGGTCAGAGTGCAGGAAAGTTATTCCGTCGACGCCGACGACGGCACCGACGACAAAACCCATGTCGTGCTGGCCTGGCTGCTGGGCAAGAGCACCGACCTGGAAGCCCTGTTCAAGGCCCAGCTGCTCAGCGCGGTATTACTGGATAACAGTGCCAGTCCGTTGCTGGACGCGCTGGAAACCAGTGAGCTGGGTAAATCCCCCTCCCCGCTGTGCGGCCTGGAAGACAGCAACCGTGAGATGAGCTTTCTGTGTGGCCTGGAAGGCTGTGCCCCGGATGCTGCCAACGATGTTGAACAGATGGTGCTCGACACCCTGAAACGGGTCGCTGACGAAGGCGTTGACGCCGACCAGGTGGAATCGGCACTGCATCAGCTGGAACTGCATCAGCGTGAAATCGCCGGTGACAGCTACCCGTACGGGTTGCAACTGATGATGGCCGGCCTGTCGACTGCCGTGCACCGCGGTGATCCGATCAAGCTGCTCGACATTGAACCGGTGCTGGTGCAACTGCGCGAAGACATCAAGGATCCGAATTTTATACCGGACCTGATCCGCAACCTGATTCTGAACAACCCGCACCAGGTGGTGCTGACACTGACCCCTGACACCGAAATCTCACGCCGTGAAGCAGACGCGGAAATCGCCCGCCTGCAGGCCATCAAAGCCAGCCTCAGTGACGCCGACAAAGCAGCCATCCTGGATCAGAACCAGCGCCTGGCCAAGCGTCAGGTACAGGAAGATGACCCCGATGTGCTGCCCAAAATCGGCCTTGAAGATGTGCCGGCCGAATTGCCGCTTATTCACTCCGAGCAATTACAGTGCGCCGGCGCGCCGTTGAGCTGGTACGCGCAAGGCACCAACGGCCTGTGTTACCAGCAGGTGGTGGTGGATCTGCCCAACCTGGACGACGAACTGCTGGCGGTGCTGCCCTGGTATACCAGTTGTCTTGCCGAATTGGGCGTCGGTGACAAGGGTTATGCCGAGGTGCAGGCCTGGCAGGCTGCCGTATGCGGCGGCATCAACTGTTACGCCAGCGTCCGCGCAACACCCGATGATGAACAGCAAAGCAAGGCCATCATTGTGATGTCGAGCAAGGCGCTCGTTGCCAAACAGGCACAGATGACCGAACTGCTGCACGACACCTTCTTTAATGTGCGTTTTGATGAAGGCAAGCGCATCCGCGAGCTGCTGGAACAGATAGCAGCCCGGCAACAGAGCAGTGTTACCGGTCGCGGACACGCGCTGGCAATCAATCTGGCCTCCAGTGGCATGAGTCCGACCGCCCGCCTCAGCCACCAGTTCTCGGGACTGCAGGGCATCAAGAACCTGAAAACGCTGACGCGGGAGCTGAAACAGCCGGAAAAACTGGACGCGCTACTGGCAAAACTGTCACGTATTCATCAACAGGTCATTGCCTCCCCACGCCGCTTCCTGCTGGTGGGTGAAGAACAGCATCGCGATACATTGCTTGGCACACTGGAAGCGAGCTGGAGCAATGCGCCTGCAGTGTCTGCCAGCGCCGAATCCCTGCAACTGACACCAATTCGTGAAACCACCAGAGAACTGTGGAGCACCAATACCCAAGTGCACTTCTGCGCCAAGGCCTATCCCACCGTGCCGGGCGGTCATCCCGACCACGCGGTGCTCTCCGTGCTGGGCGGGTTCATGCGCAACGCCTTCCTGCACCGCGCCATTCGCGAACAGGGTGGCGCCTACGGTGCCGGTGCTGACCAGGACGGTGGTTCGGCCTCGTTCCGTTTCTTCTCTTACCGCGACCCGCGCCTGCTGGAAACGCTGAAGGACTTCGACGCCGCCATTGACTGGGTTATCAACGAAGAGCACCACGAGCGCCTGGTCGAGGAAGCCATCCTGGGCGTCATCAGC
Organism: Pseudohongiella acticola; assembly: GCF_001758195.1. Taxonomy (NCBI): domain Bacteria; kingdom Pseudomonadati; phylum Pseudomonadota; class Gammaproteobacteria; order Pseudomonadales; family Pseudohongiellaceae; genus Pseudohongiella; species Pseudohongiella acticola. The sequence continues at coordinate 64,572 of NZ_MASR01000001.1, read as the reverse complement.
AGCATGGATCGCTCCGTGTCACCGGCAGGCGCTGCCAAGCAGGACTACTACAGCGCCCTGTTCGGTCGCACCCGTGAGGCACGCATGGCCTTCCGCAAGCGCGTGCTGGCCGTTACCGTGGCCGACCTGCAGCGCGTCTGCGCGCAATACCTGAAGCCCGAGAATGCCAGTATCGGCGTGGTCTCCAACAGTCAGCAGCAGGCCATCGCCGAGCAGCTCGGACTGAAGGTAAAAGCTCTTTGAAATCAGAAGCTAACAAATATTTTAAGTTTTTTTGAAAGATTTGGGAACTTCGTGCAAAACAGTGAGTCTGATTAAGTGTAGGTAGATTGCAGACAAAATTGTGGGTTTTGTTTCATTTATCTCTCCCTTGATAGTAGTATGACTCTGAGCCCGGCCTAAACAGCCGGGCTTTTTTTTTGGCCATGATTTTTTGGCCATGCTTTTTTGGGGCTATTTTTAGATTGAGATTTCGCCCGGGGTATTTGGCTGTTACTGGAGATCGGGATTTTGCTAGAATGAAACGACTGCCTGAGATCTCAGGCCAAACCAAAATCAGACAGGAAAAATCAGGAGAGCCCGGATGTCAGATAAATTTGTAGACCTAATCAAAGAAAAGATGGCCGAAACCAAGAAGCAGCGCGAGCGGGACAAAGGCAAGCCAGCACCTGATTTTCAGATCAACCGCGAACCAAAGACTGAAGAAAAACAGGAACAGGTAAAACATTGATATCTCAGGGCTACGCTTCAACGTAAGTAAGCCCTGCCCCTTCCTCTTCCCAGACCAGGCCGGCTTCTCCTCCGGCCATGGTTAACTACTGTGACAATTGCAACGCGCCATTAGCAAGAACACTGGTCAAAAAGTATTCCCTCCGTCCCCATAAGTCCGCCCTTAAGCGGTCCCCATAGGCGCCACTAAGAAAAACCATAAACAGCACTGTTGTGGCCCGCTCGCACCAGCCGGGGGCGGCGCAGGCACAGAATAGGCCAGCACCGAAAATGTGCGAACGCCATGGCCAAAATAATGCAGCCGCCACATTAGGGTGCTTGCCTGCTCTCCGCCTGCTTTCCGCCTCATCACCGTTTAGTCACCAAAATTGGATTTCGCCCCACTCTAACAACATTTTGTCAATTGAGTGACAGGCAAGTGACAAGTTCAGATTCTGTACCTCACATTCGTTTTTTGTGCCCTCATTTTGCGCATCGATCGGACCAGGATATTCTGGCACGAATAATGCGAATCACATTGCGACCATTAACAAATTCTCCATTCCAGAGTTGTTTTTCTGTAACCGACCCGCACTGTGAGGACATAAAATGCCAGCCCACGACAGCACTAAAAAAATTCCACACAAAGTCAATTTACTCTCAGCCGCCATCTCCATAACGCTTTTTCCGATGACCTCCCTACTGTATGCCCAGGACGGCGCAGATCAACCAAGATTGGAAGAAGTTGTTGTTACAGGGTCACGTATAACACGTTTTGAAGGCGACTACTCGGCACCCGTGCTTTCACTCGGCGCCGAGCAGGTAGAGCAGTCAGGCAGCACCAATATCGAAGATTTCATCAGCGAGGTGGGCGCTCTGGTAGGGTCCTCCGGGTCCTTTGAAACCCAGGGCGAAGACGGCGGCTCACGCGTGGGTGTCAATGCACTGAATCTTCGCAACCTGGGCAATAACCGCACCTTGACGCTGGTCAATGGTCGTCGACATGTCAGCGCGCTGGCAACCGGTGAACCGCTGGTTGACACCAACACCATTCCCATTGCGTTGATCGAACGGGTCGACGTACTGACTGGCGGCGCCTCGGCCGTTTACGGGGCTGACGCTGTGTCCGGTGCGGTCAACTTTATTCTCAAAGACGATTTCGAAGGGGTGGCGATAAGAACCCAGGGTGGCATGTCAGACGAAGGCGACGCGGAAGACTTTTTTGCATCATTTGTTTTTGGCACCAACTTTGATGATGGCCGCGGCAATGTCACTTCAAGCTACGAATACCGGAAACAGGAAAGGCTGGAAACCAAAGATCGTTCCTATGGCATCAGTGGCAGACAGTACATCAACAATAACCCGGCAGAGTACGGCGGCGTCGATGACCCCAATGTGCCGGACCGGACACTGACACCACCCGGGTCACGTAACTTTACTTACACTGCTCCGGATGGGCGTTACGACATTCTTGGCACCGACCCTGTCACCGGCGAACAGTACACCTACCCGTCTCCCATCGCCCTGTCAGCGGACGGCAGCCCATTTCAGGTCGGGCAGCCAACCTCCGGCTTTGCTCATCTGGGGGGAGATGGAACCCCCACCGCCTATTTTTCATCGTCGCTTATTCCCGAGCTAGAGACGCATTCCTTCAATCTGAATGGACGCTACGATCTGAATGAAAACCACACCGCCTTCACCGAATTCAAATTCGTACGCACTAACGCCGTCAACCCGCGCAGCTCTTCCTATACCACCGTACTGGAGCTCAGCCTTGATAACCCGTTCATTCCAGATGCGTTCAATGACGTGCTGGCAAGCATCCAGGACCCGAGTATCAACCTGGCACGCGACGACCTTGAGATGCGATCTCTGAACGACAACACCCGCGACACCACCCGGCTCGTTGCCGGTTTCCGCGGCGACATCACCGACTGGCTGCGTTACGAGGCTTCAGCCAATTACGGCATCACAGAAGTTACCGCCCGGCTCAGCAATCAACGCCTTGAAGATCGCTATTTTGCCGCGCTGGACGCCGTCACCGATCCCGCTACCGGTCAGGCTACCTGCCGCTCCAATCTGAATCCGGCTGCAGTTCCGCCCACCGACCCCGTGGTATCCCCCTGGAACCCTGGCGTCTGGGGCGATGCCGCCAACATGACGTTTACGCCCGGTGCCAACAGCGGTTGCGTGCCCTTCAACCCTTTCCTTGATGGCACGCAGTATTACTTCAGCCCTGGCCAGATCAACCCGGACGACCCCAATGGGGCAGCCCAGGCCTTCATCACCAACGCGGGCACGCCAATCGTGAGCAAAGGTGAGTCCGAGCAGACCGTCTTTAACGCCTTCCTGTCCGGCGACAGCTCCGGCCTCGGACTCGCCATGCCCGCCGGCCCCGTGGACTTTGTGCTGGGCGGCGAATATCGCGAGGAAAAAATCGCCAACACACCCGATGCCCTGCGCAGCAACCCCAATGGTCTGACACCGCTGGATTTCACCCGGCCAAGTAGCTCCTCCTATGATGTAGCCGAGGCCTTTGCCGAAGTCTCCATACCGGTTTTTCAGGATCTGGCTCCCCTGTTGCAGGCACTGCGGGTGGACGGCGCATTTCGTTATTCTGACTGGTCCACTATTGGTGAAACCACGGCCTACAGTATTGGTGTGAACTGGACCCTGAACGACAGTGTCATCATCAGAGGTTCGCTGGGTGAGTCGGTACGCGCGCCCAATCTTGCGGAACTGTTTGAACCGGAAAATCAGTCCTCGTTCAGGCCGGATGACCCCTGTGAAGCAGCCAACCTGAACGCGCAGACAGCCAACACGGTCGCAAATTGTCGGGCTGAAATCGCTGCGCTGGGACTGGACCCTGACGCCTTTGTGTCAGCCTCTCCGGTAGGCCGGCCCGGTGTCCGCGGTGGCAACCCGAGACTGGAAGAAGAAACCAGTAACACGCAGACGCTGGGTGTTGTGTATACACCTTCCTGGATGCCGGGGCTGGTAGCCGCGGTAGACTGGTGGGAAATCGACATGTCGCAGGGTGTTCTCTATCCCAGCGATGACGAGATCGTGGAACGATGTTACGACCAGCCGTCCACTGACAACGCGTTTTGCGACCTGTTTTCACGCGCCACGCAGGGCGCACTGGTGGGTGTGATCGTGGATCTGGAGCAGCGACCGGTCAACGTCAGTAACCTCTACACATCCGGTGTTGATTTCAGCATGAACTACCCTATCGATCTTGACAACCTTGGCATGCTGTCGCTGTCGTTCAACGGCACCTATCTCGAGTCGCTGAAAACCCAGCCGACGGTGGAGCCAAGACAGGTCGAGGAAGCCGGCATGGTGGAAACGCTGCTGGGCCAGCATGCACCTGAGTGGGTCGCCAATCTGAGTGCGAACTGGCTTCGCGGACCGTTGGCGCTGACCTACCGCTTCCGCTATCAAAGTGCACTGAACATCTACCAGGACGAGGAACTTCAACGACAGCCAGACCGTTCCGACTTCCTGAAAACCGATCCGGTCATGGTGCATGACATACAGGGCAGCTACAACTTCAGTAACGGGTTCGAGGTCTACGGTGGCATCAATAACCTGACCAAACAGGAACCCGATCCAAGCTACCTGAACCTGCCGGTTGGCCCCAGGGGACGTGTTGCCTATCTGGGTGTTTCGGCAGATTTCCAGAGCCTACGCAGTCTTAATCCGTTTCAATAGTGCCCAGCTCTGGTACCAGGACGAAAATCGTTTATGCAACAACACGTTACTAAGGCAAGCGAGGCTCTCACCGCACCTGAGAGCATCGTTCGACTGCGTATTGAGGTCGCCCGCAACCCGGGCGACCTTGATGCCAGTCTGATGCTGGGTTCCGTGCTCTACCAGGCTGGTGACTATGCGGAATCTGCCTCGGTCTTTGAATCTCTTCTGCGTCATCACCCCGACCATCCACAGGCGTTGCTGCTGCTTGCCAGAACCGTTGCGCGTTCGGAGCGGCCAATGGACGCACTGCCGATTCTGGCGCGCGCACAGCACGTGGATCCAGCAAACGTGCTGGTATGGCAGGTGGCTGCGGCATTGGCGTCTGGTGGCCGACGCTGGCTGGAGCTGCTACGCATAGCCCAGGGCTGGACGCAGGCGCATCCCGACGCGCACGAAGCCTGGCAGGCACTATCACGTGCTCACTTTGAGGAATCGCGCTTCAGCGATGCCATCGCCGCCTATCAACCGGTACTGACACTAAAACCCGATGATCCGTCCTGCCTGACTGGCGCCGCTCGCCTCGCCATCGCGGCACAGGACTATTCGCAGGCGCGGGATCGCCTGACTCGTGCCCAGCAGATCGCACCCAATGATGCCGAGCTGCTGTATACGTTGTGCCGTCTGCATCACCTGACCGGCGAGCTTGAGCTCGCTGAGCAGTTTTGTCGCCGCGCCATCGCGGCACGACCAGGATTTGCCACAGCCTACGTCGAACTGGGCGCCCTGTGCGAAGGCAGACTTAGTGATGCTGAAATAAGCGCCATCGACACCCTCTTCCGTGATACCCGCGTGCATCCGGAATACCGGGTGATGCTGGGTTTTACCCTGGGCACCGCGCTGGATCAGCGCAACGATTTCGAGCGCGCATTTTCTGCCTGGGAAGAAGGCAACAGCATTAACCAGGGCATCTCTGAACAGGAGGGTTTTGTCTATCAGCCACAGCTTATTGAAAGCGAGCTGGCACTCCTTCCGGAGATATTTAAGGACCTGGCTTTGGAAGAAAAACAAGAACAGGAACAGGATCTGGAACCGAACAAACTTGAAGCAGCGCCGCTTCGACCGATATTTGTTGTGGGCATGCCACGCTCAGGCACAACCCTGATCGAATCCATTCTCGCGTCGCACTCTCAGGTTCACGGCGCCGGGGAATTGCCAACACTTTACGATATTCATGAAGAGCTGATGGCGGTTGCCAGACACCAGGGCGTTGATGCCGCCCGGACACTGATACGCTCACATGCGAAGCTCTGGCGACGACGCTATCTCGACGCACTGCCAATGGTAGATAACAAAACACATGTGGTAGATAAACAGCCACTTAATTTCAGATCGATAGGTCTTATTCGTTTGATGTTCCCGGAGTCCCCCATAATTTACCTGCAGCGCCAGGCCATGGACGTTGGCTTCTCGATCTATCGCCACAAATTCTCAAAAAGCTGGCCATGTGCGCATCGGCTCAATGATATTGGCCACTATTACCGAATCCATGAGCACATTGTCAGTCACTGGCTGCATCACCAGCAGGCGTCTGTCCATGTGGTCGACTACGCTGAACTGGTGCGCGATCCGGGCCCACGCATTCGTGAATTACTGAGCTTTTCAAAGCTGGATTTTGAGAACGCCTGTCTGTCACCGCACAAGACCCGGCGGCCCGTGGCCACCTTCAGCGCGGTACAGGTACAGAACCCGGTCACCACCGCCTACAGCGACCGCTTTGCACACTACACAGACTGGCTCAGCCCTCTGCAGCAAGCACTTAAGAATGAGAATGGGGACGGAGTGAATACTTTTTGACCAGTTGCGAGGCTACTGGTCAAAAAGTATTCACTCCGTCCCCATTCATACGTCAATCGACTGAGGTTGATACGTTATGCACGGGACAGCCACAGAAGCGGCATTGATGTTGCAATATCACTGACGTATGACAGGCAATTCAGGGAAATACCGTGTTTGGCCCAAACAATCGCATCAAACTGGTGCCGGGCCTTAAAGAAGCGACATATTGTAGTGCACGGAACAGTGCTAAAGCAGTCATTGGTATCTCAACAGAGCGAGAAAAGAATGAAGCTGATCAATGCAGACCTAAACCCGGAATTTCGACACAACACGGCTACAAAAAACCGGCAACAGAACTTGGCAAACAGGGGTAAAAAATGAAGATACGTATGCTTGCACTGGCCGCATCATTGGCGGCCACTGGTGTCGTCAACGCACAATGGGATACCGTTGTCGGTGACACCGGTGTCATTGAAGGATTCGACCAACACTGGGTCACAGTGCGACGCGGCGACACCGTGTTCCTGGTGGACGCCGACGAGGGCGTCATTGGCGGTACGCTGCTGGTGTCTTCATTCTCTCCGGCGCTGGCACCGCGCATGAGTGCGGGCCTGATCTACGCATACGGCAGCTACTACTCGCGCGGCAGCCTGGGTGATCGCACCGACGTGGTACAGATCTATGATGCCGCCACCGCCACGGCCATCAGCGAAGTCGAGATTCCGGCACGCGCAGCAGGCATCGGTCATCCAGGCATGATGGGGCTGATCAACGATCGTTTTGCCGGGGTCTGGAATATTACACCCGCCACCTCTGTCAGCCTGGTCGACATCGAATCTGAAACCTTTGTCGGCGAAGTGTCATTGCCAAGCTGTTCCGGCATCTACCCGGAAGCAGAGGGCTGGATTTCTGTCTGCGGCGATGGCACAGCCCAATACATCCAGCTGAATACAGCCGGGCAGGAAACACGTCGCATTCAGAGCGCCTCATTCTTCGACGTCTTTACTGACCCGGTGTATGACTACTCGGTGCCCGCAGCTGATGGCTGGATGTTCATGTCCTTTGAGGGCCTGCTGCGAAAAGTATCACTGGACGGCGATAACCTGGTTGTTTCCGAGGCCTTTGACATCAACCCGGAAAGCGACGGCACAGCGGACGTCAATGGCGTCATGCCCAAACCTGATGACAACTGGCGTATCGGCAGCTATCAGCCTTTTGCCTACCATGATGGCGAAGCCCTGCTGGCGACACTGATGCATGATGGCGGCGGCCAGGAAACTTTCGAAAAACCCGGCACCGAACTGTGGATCTACAACATGATCACCGGCAACCGCGGTGTTCGTATTGAACTGGGTGAAGATGTCACCGCGCGCGGCGTACTGATCACACCGGGCGATGACCCCCTGCTGTTACTGGCAACCAGTGACGGACTGCAGGTTCGCGATCCTCGATCCGGCCGTTTGCTGCGCACCGTGGAAAATGTCTCCGGCACCATGCAGGCACTGTATGAAGGAATGCAATGATGATTGATCCACTGGTTACCATTGTCATTGCCACCTCGCTGGCATTGCTGTTTCTGCTGGCGGCACGGCACAAGATCAGTGCTCACCGCCGCTTTGAGGCACAACTGGCTGCGTATCGCATTCTGCCTGAGTCGCTGGTATCGCCGGCGGCCCGAGTATTGCCATGGCTGGAGATTGCCGTTGCGGCGAGCCTGCTGTTTGCCTTTTCCCGTCCGGTCGGTGCACTGCTGGCAGCCACGCTGCTGGCGATGTACGCCCTGGCGATGGGTATCAACATGAGTCGCGGTCGCTCCCAGATAGATTGCGGCTGTGGTGATACACCACAATCGTTATCCGGCTTACTGTTGTTGCGCAACGCCGTGCTGACCTTAGGTGCACTGATGCTGCTTGCGCCAGTTGCCACCCGACCATTGAACTCACTGGACATGCTGTTTGCGGTGCTGTTTGTTGCAGCCTGCTCTTTCAGCTACTCAATGTTCGAACAGTTATCCCGTAATCACACCCTACTGATAGATAAGGAGTAAGCCATGAGCAACGCTTTGGCAGCTACACTGATTTTACTGACGCTCGTGGTACTGGCTCTGATATTTGCCGTTATCGCCCTGGCCCGACAGATTGGTATCCTGCATACCCGACTGGCACCCGCCGGCGCACTGATGACAACCTCAGGTCCGAAACTGGGCGAAAAAATCACCAACATGTCCATTCCGGACATTCATGGCAAACCGGTGGCAATTGGCGCCACCGCCAACGGTGCCAGTGCCGGTAAAGCACAGTTGCTGCTGTTTGTCTCCCCAACCTGCCCCATCTGTAAGGAGCTGGTGCCGACCGCAAAAAGCATGGCACTGAGCGACAACGTCGACCTGATTTTCGGCAGCGATGGCGGCCAGGCTGAAACCCACCTGCAGTACATTGAAAAAATGAAACTGCAGAACTACCCGTACATTGTCTCTCTGGAACTGGGCATGCGCTTTGAAGTTGGCAAGCTGCCCTACGCCGTGCTGATTGATGAAAGCGGTGCGCTGCGCTCCAAAGGTCTGGTGAACAGCCGCGAACACCTGGAATCACTGGTAACAGCGATGCAAAGCGGCTACGAGTCAATTCAGGATTATCTGGTTAAAGAAGGTCACCTGGAAGGAGGCGCCTCATGAGTACCCGTCAAGAACTGATTGCACAAATGATCAAAGATCTGGACTCGGTGACCACCGGTGCCATTCGTATGCTGGCGGCGCGCACTTCACGTCGCTCATTCCTGGGTCGCTTTGGTGTGTTGATCGCCGGCATGGGGGCACTGCCTGTGCTGCCGATGTCGCGTGCATCAGCGCAACCAGCGTCTTCACCACCGGCATCGTCCCCGACACCATTCCCGCCGCCCGGTAATGCCGCGCCGGTCAATGGCGTCGCAGACATCGAAGAAATGGGCGACACCCTGAGTTGTGACTACTGGCGCTACTGTGCGTTCAGTGGCTCATTGTGCAGCTGTTGTGGTGGCTCGCTGACTACCTGCCCGCCCGGTTCACAGACAGCAACGGTTGCCTGGGTCGGTTCCTGCCATAACCCCACTGACGGTCGCAACTACCTGATCTCCTACAACGACTGTTGTGGCAAAGGCAGTTGCGGTGGTTGTGGCTGCTCTCGCTCGGAAGGCGATCGCCCGGTCTACTTCCCGTCTAAATCCAACAACGTACTGTGGTGCTTTGGCTCAACCAGCCACGCATATCACTGCACACTGGCACTGGTGATTGGTCATGGCGACAGCAACGCGCTGCCTTGATCGCCCACTGGCGACACTGTCGTTGTTTCTGGGCCTGGTCTTCGCACCCGCGATAGCCAGCTCAGCAACACCGCAGTTCAACTACCTGCTGCATTGTGGCGGATGTCACATCGAAGACGGCTCGGGCATGGGCGACATTGTGCCCGACCTGAATGAAGACCTGGGTTATTTCGCCAGCTTTAAGGAAGGCCGCTCGTATCTGGTGCGCGTGCCCGGCGCGGCGCATTCGCCGTTGAGTGATGCAGATCTGGCCGAGGTCATGAACTGGATGCTGCGTACCTTTGCCGCAGCGGATGACCCGACGCCTTATAGCGAAGCCGAAGTGACGGCCAATCGACGGGTGCGTATGAACGATGTGCACGCGGTGCGAAAACAATTGCTGGAGCGAAAGGACGATGCGACCTCACAGCTAACAACGGCGCCGCAGACTTCACCAGCAGCACCGGCACCTGTCGGGCCAACGCAAGCAGCTGAACAGGAGGCGCCAGATCAACTGGCGGCTCTTTCAGCAGCAACATCAACAACGGTGATGCCATCACCGCTAACAACAGAGCAAAAACTGGCGTTTGGTGAAGCCCTGTTTTTTGACACCTCACTCTCAAGTCAGGGCAATCAGGCCTGCGCCAGTTGTCACGATCCGGGGCGCGCATTTGCCGACCCGCGGTCGCTGACTGCCGGGCACGGTGCCTCCATCGGTTCGGATGGCAGCTCGATCGGCCAGCGCAACGCACCCTCTCTCACCTATGTCGCTACCACACCTGTCTTCACACTTCAGGATATGACGCCAGTTGGCAGTCTGCAGGCTCCTCGTCAGAGCGCACACCAAACTGCCGCCATGGCCACCTCCGGCGCAGATAAAATCCGTGGCGGTTTTTTCTGGGACGGCCGCGAAACCACGCTTGAAGAACAGGTGCTGTCGCCGTTTGTTAACAGCAAGGAAATGGGCCTGCGGGATCTGTCGGACCTGACCAGCCGTGTTATGCAGAGCCAGCGGTATCATCCGTTTCTTGGCACTGCTGACAGTCAATGGCCGGAAAGCGCTGTCCTGACCGCTATCGCGGACAGCCTGGCCAGTTATCTGCGCAGCGACACTTTCAACAGCTACGATTCGCGTTACGACCGATTTGTGCGCGGCGAAATATCAGCCACCACACAGGAAGTTGTCGGCATGGGGCTGTTTTTCTCACCCAGTTTCAGTAACTGTGCATCCTGCCACCAGGCATCGACCATGGCGTACGCGCCGCGCGAAGTTTTCAGCAATCATCGTTACGAAAATATCGGCACGCCAATCAATGCCGCGTTGCTCAGCAACAATGGGCTGGGCAGTGATTTTCGGGACGCCGGACTGGCCATGAATCCAGCGCTGGGCAGCGAATTCGACAACACCGATGTCAACGGTCGTTTTAAGGTTCCCAGTCTGCGTAACGTTGCTGTCAGCGCGCCCTATATGCACAATGGCACGTTCAACAAACTCGACACTGTCATGCGCTTTTACAATCACTACAGCGAGTCCGGCGACAGCGGCCAGATAAACCCTGAAACCGACCAGCCCTGGGCAGCGTCCAACAACCCCGACGGTATCGCCACTCACAAACTGCGCGGCAATTTCCCCCTGAGCGAACGTCAATTAGCAGCTCTGACCGCCTTCCTGCGTATGCTCACTGACCAGCGCTACGAATACCTGCTGGAAGACTGACACGCACCGGTTCCGCCATCATCGATAGGTAGTCGCCTGAAAAGCATCCTTTATTCTGTAATTCTTGGGCGATCGCGCACCTTTTTGGTACACTCGAGAACTCAGGCTGTAGCGTCCTTGTGAACCAGCCATTCGGAAACATGAATGCTGGACTCAGCGGAGGCTTATGGCTACAACTCTGAATTCTGTTACGGCCCGCGCGCCCAAGGTGCTTTGGCTAACGGGCCTGTCCGGTGCCGGCAAAACCACCATCGCCAATCAGGTTGCTCAAAGCCTGCGTGATACAGGTCGGGCCTGTTACATACTTGACGGTGACAATGTCCGCAAAGGTCTGTGTCAGGATCTGGGATTCAGCGATAGCGACCGTGTCGAAAACATTCGCCGCGTTGCTGAAGTGGCAAGATTGATGATGGATGCCGGACTGATCGTCATAGTGGCCCTGATATCACCGTTCCGGGCCGAGCGTGATGCGGCGCGTAACACCATTGGCAACGACCGTTTCATTGAAGTCTATATAGACACGCCGTTAGCCGTAGCCGAACAGCGAGACGTCAAGGGTTTGTACAAAAAAGCGCGTAACGGTGAAATCGAAAATTTCACCGGCATTGCATCACCGTACGAAATCCCGCTGACACCCACCCTGATTATCTCAACAGTTAATGAGTCGCCTCAGCAAAGCGCTGCCAAGGTTCTCGCGCTGCTGACGTGAAGAATGGGGACGGAGGGGATACTTTTTGACCAATGCTGGTCAAAAAGTATCCCCTCCGTCCCCATTCTTACTGCCCCCACACGACAAAATTCGGGTTCTCAAATTCAGGCTTGCCGTAACCCATCAGTTTTTCATCAACATCGGTCAGCCGCCCCCCGGCCGCACGCAGCACTGCATCGCCAGCGGCGATATCCCATTCCATGGTGCGGCCAAAACGTGGATACAGATCCGCCTCGCCAGCGGCAATCAGACAGATCTTTAAGGACGAACCGGCGCTGCGCATCTCGGCAACTTTTCGTTCGCCGAGAAAATCCTGCAGCGCCTGCGGGTCACCATGCAGGCGACTGGCGACCACAGTGAGACCGGCGTCCGGCACCTCCCGTGTGGAAATCCGACGTTGCTGCCCGTCACTTTCTACCACAAATGCACCCTGCCCAGTGGCACCGGCAAACAGTCGATCGAGAAACGGGGCATACACCACACCCAGCACCGGAACGCCGTTTTCGATCAAGGCAATGTTCACGGTGAACTCACCGTTTCGATTAACAAACTCACGCGTACCGTCCAGCGGATCCACCAGCCAGAACATCGCCCCGACCGACTCACCATGCCCCGCCGCCATGGCTTCTTCGGCGATGACCGGCACAGTCGGCGTCAACTTGCGCAGCGCCGTCACAATCACCTGCTCCGCTTTCTCATCGGCCTCGGTCACCGGCGATTCATCGTCCTTGTCCCGCACCGCAAAGTCAGTGGCGTAAATTGCCATGATGACGCGTCCCGCATCCCGGGCCACCTGGGTGAGTATGTTCAGCAGCTCAGCGCGATTGCCAAGCAACGGATTATCTGGCATTGGGATTCCCCCGGGTATAGAAAAATTTCACTATAGCAGACTTGCAATAATGGGGACGGAGGGAATACTTTTTGAGCAAAAAGTATTCCCTCCGTCCCCATTATTGCGCGATGATACGCACCCTATGGACATACGCAAAAAACAGACGGAACCGTTCAACTGGCGCGAAGACTGTCAATTCGAATTGCTGATCGATGGCGTGGTGTTTTTCCCTCGCATCCTGCAATTGATCGAACAGGCCGAGTACAGTATCGACATCGAAATGTACCTGGTGACATCCGGCAATGCGACCCGGCGACTGGTGGCAGCGTTAACATCAGCGGCGGAACGAGGCGTCACAATACGCTGCCTGTTTGATGCCAGTGGCAGTCTGTACTTTTCCGATGCAGAGCGCGAGGCATTGCGGCGGGCCGGCGTATCACTGCGTTTCTATAACCCCCTGCACTGGTCCCGAGGCACCCGCAACCTGCATCGCGATCACCGCAAACTGTTGCTGTTCGATCAGCACACAGCCTGCACCGGTGGCCTGGGATTTACCGACGAATTTTGCGAGATTGATGAGTCACAGGAAACGCACCAGAACCCCTGGCATGAACAGATGCTGATTGTGCGTGGGGATATCGTCAAAGACTGGCAAAGCCTGTTCGAGCAGTCCTGGCAACAGGCCGACAGGCCTTACCGACACATGCTCGACAGCCCAGCGCAAAAACACGATTCCGTCCCCCTGCCCGAGATAAAACCCGGTCTGGGACGGGTGGCGTTCAGCGCATCGCGCAACAACCGTGATCTATTGCGGTCGCTTATCAGCCACATTCGACAGGCGAAAACCCGCGTGTGGCTGGCCACGCCCTACTTTGTACCGCCACGCTCGCTGCGCCGCGCTCTGACGGGTGCAGCCAAACGCGGGGTGGATGTTCGCCTGCACGTCTGCGGCAATTTCACCGACCTGCCACCGGTACGATATGCCGGGCAGATTTACTACGGCAGGCTGTTGCGCAGTGGCGTCAGAATTTTTGAGTACCAGGCCCGTTTCTCGCACCTGAAATCGGCCTTGATAGACCAATGGGTCTCGCTGGGTTCCTGCAATTTTGATCACTGGACCCTGCACTGGAACCTGGAAGCCAACCAGAATGCGTTAGACCCGGATCTGGCAAACCAGGTGCAACAGTGCTTCGAGCGCGACTTTGACCAATGTAAGGAACTGACTCGCCAGCAATGGAAGAATCTGCCACTGCACTACCGGTTTAAAATCTGGTTCTGGGGTCGGGTAAAGAAGCTGGCCGACCTGTTCCTGAGGATATATTAGTGAGCATAGATGATTGCTGATGCTTTAGGGCCCGTATTTCTGCTGATACTGTTTGGCGCGCTGCTGCGCCGGATCAATTTCCCGGGCGCCGAATTCTGGCCGGGCATTGAGCGCCTCACCTACTACGTTGCCTTCCCGGCGCTGCTGGTACACCGGCTGGCGCTGGCTGATTTCAGCAATGCCGATTTTGTGCGTTTTTCTCTGGTCATCTGTGCCGCGCTCCTGCTCACCAGCGCACTCGCCTGGCTGCTCAAACCTCTGGCGAGTCGCAATGCCGCGGATTTCACCTCAATGTTCCAGGGCGCCATTCGCTTCAACACCTATATTGGCCTGGCCGTGGCCAGCGCGCTGTTTGGTGACCCCGGGCTGGTGATTGCCGCCATTGCTGTCAGCATCATGATCCCGCTGGCCAACATACTCAGCGTCCTCTGTTTTTCCCTGGTCATTGACGGCAACAGCAAAACGCTGAGCGGCGTCTTAAAAGGATTATTGAGCAACCCGCTTATTGTCGCCTGCCTGCTGGGCGTTGCGCTTAATATCAGCGGTGTGGGACTGGGCCATGCATGGATCGAAGGGTTACTGGCGCGGCTCGGAGCCGCCGCCTTGCCGCTGGGGCTGCTGGCGGTGGGTGTTGCGCTCAGCCTGGGCACAGTGAAACAGGACTGGCTTGGTATTGTGCTCGCCAGCGTGCTCAAGTTTGCTGTATTTCCGGCCCTGATGCTGGGTCTTGCCATGTGGCTGGAGCTGGATTTGCTCAGCCAGCAGGTATTGCTGTTGCTGGCCTGCCTGCCAACCGCCACATCAGGCTATATCCTGTCCCGACAGCTAGGCGGCAATGCGCCGCTGATGGCCAATATCATCAGTGCTCAGACCCTGCTGGCCTTCGCCGTAATTCCCCTGTGGTTGCTGCTGGTCTGAGAATGGGGACGGTGAGAATGGCTGAGAATGGGGACGGAGGGAATACTTATTGACCACTGCTGGTCAAAAAGTATTCCCTCCGTCCCCATTCTTTAAGAACGCGTCACATGCCGCTGACACGCCAGACGCGGCCGCCCACATCATCGGCGACCAGCACGCTGCCAGCGCTGTTCACCAAGACTCCGACCGGCCGGCCATAAGCCGATTCCTCGTCATCGCTGAGGAAGCCGGTTAGCAGGTCAACCGGATCTCCGGCGGGCTCACCGTTCTGGAAAGGCACAAAAATCACCTTATAACCACTGGCCGGTTCACGGTTCCATGAACCATGCTGACCAACGATCATGCCTTGCGCGAATGGCGCCGGCATCGCTGTCTCATTGCCGATCCAGGTGAGCCCCAGAGACGCTGTGTGCGGCCCCAGCGCGTAATCAGGGGTCAATACCTCATCATCCTGATATGGCATGGGCGCCTCTACACGCTCATCTACGCGATCTCCGTAATAACGCCACGGCCAGCCATAAAAACCGCCCTCTTGCACGCTGGTCATATAGTCAGGGACCAGATCACTACCCAGCTCATCGCGCTCATTCACAGAGACCCATAAAGCGCCGGTCTGTGGATGCCAAGCCATGCCCACCGGGTTGCGCAGCCCTTCTGCATAAATGCGTGATTCACCCGTGGCCACATTAACCTGCCAGATGGCGGCGCGGCCCTCTTCCTCATCCATGCCGTTCTCGCCGACATTGCTGTTGGAACCGATACCGATGTACAAGTGGCCACCATCAGGGCTGGCGATCAGACTTTTTGTCCAATGGTGATTAAGCGACCCCAGGGTCAGGTCCTCAACCATTTCCGGCTCTGCGTTAATGGTGTCCTGACCGGCCTGATAAGGGAACCTGACAAGCGAATCAGCATTGGCGACATAAAAATGGTCACCTACCAGTGCCATGCCAAAAGGTGAATTGAGATTTTCCAGAAAGATATGGCGCTCATCCACCTGACCATCACTGTCACTGTCGCGCAGAAGCGTGATCCGGTTGGCATTTGGCGCATCTGACGTAGCCTGACCCTTGACCAGCCCGGCGGCCCAGCTTTTTAGCCCCTCAGGGCTGGAGCCCTCCGGTGCCTTGCTCTCGGCGACCAGGATGTCCCCATTGGGAAGTTCATATAACCAGCGCGGGTTCAGTAGATCATCGGCAAACACAGATACCTCAGTCCCTGCCGCTGCATCAGGCATGCGCCCTTCTGACCAGCCTACAGCCTCTGCAACCTGCATGGTGGGTACTACTGACGTGGAAGGTTCAGGCAACTGCGGGTCTTCCCCCACGTTTGCCGAAACGGGCAGATCTGCTTCCTGCCCACAGGCACCCAAAAGCAAGATACTTCCGGTAAGCGCAAATACACTAGCTCGCGTAAGCATAGACGTGTCCTCCTTTTCAAATCCATAGTGCTCCTACAGATTTAGTCAACATCTGGGGCAATTCGTTCCATCGAATCATGGTGACCGTAACCCAAGAAAGAATGGGGACGGAGGGAATACTTTTTGACCACCAATGGTCAAAAAGTATTCCCTCCGTCCCCATTCTCATCGTCCTGAATCAGGGCATCCAGCTCGGCATCTGCTGCGGAGCCGCCGGTAGTGTGAAGCGCGCCGGGTCTGGCGCCGTCTCGTCTAGCGACACCAGCCGGTAGCCCGAGCCCAGCCGCAAAATGCCATCGCCATATTGCAGCAGATCATCCATCGCGCCCTGGTATTCACTCAGGTCAACGCTCAGGTATGCCGCCATCATCCGGCCCCAGGTGGCCAGTGTTTCGGTCAGTTCGCGCAAGGTCGCATCACGGCCCAGCACAATCTCCTCGGTCTGCCGGGTGCCCTGTTCATTGGCATAGGTCAGGTCATAGACCAGGCCCGGCACACCCGCAACTGCCTCGTTGCGGCCGGCATCACGCATCTCAATGAACTGCCCGATGCCATTGTTCAGGCTGATGCCCTGCGACTGCATCATCTCCCCCGCCATACCACCCATCAAGCTCATCATCGCGCCCAGATCCAGCACCATGGGTCGGCCACCCATGCCGGTCACCATGTAGATGCCGGTCTCGGTCATCACCATATAACCATCAAAGCCAGGTACGGCAGTGCCCATACGCATATTGCCGTCATTAAATTCGATGGTGGTATTGATGCGGTTGGCGCCGCTGCCGGCTTCAAGGACGGCGGTGCCGCCGGCGAAAGCGGGGATGGTGAAGGTGGCGAGTATGGTGAAGACCAGGCTGGTGAGTGCCTTATTGATGTTCATTTGCTGCTCCTGAAAGTTACTATGATTACACGTTCCTGTGTCAACTGCGTAGTTTACTGCCACCAAGGGCAACTGGTTGCATATGCATGTTCTCTTTACATGTCAGTCAAACATATCAGCCATACATGTCAGCCATCTCGACTGGAAATTTAAGTGAACACGCAGCCTGATCAGTTGTCTGAATAGTTGGGTTGTAACTATTTAGTCAACGCCCAGACAGCTATGTTCCTGAGAACTGGAGGAGTACATTATGGACAATAATGCAATAAAAGGCAGGAAAGTGGCGATACTGGTCACTAACGGCTTCGAACAGAGCGAATTTTCAGAGCCACGCCAGGCATTAAATGATGCCGGTGTGGAAACCACAGTGGTCTCTCTGAGCGAGGGACCCATTCATGGCATGCATAAAGGCACGCTGGGAGATCACTTCAGCGTGGACAAAACCATTGACCAGGTCAGTAGCAGCGATTTTGATGCAATACTGATCCCCGGCGGCGTCGCCAACCCGGATGCGCTGCGAGGTAACGACGCCGCGGTCGCCTTTGCACGTGACTTTGTCGAGGCCGGCAAACCCACGTTTGCCATCTGCCACGGCCCCCAGGTGCTGATCACCGCAGGAGTAGTCAAAGGCAGAACCATGACATCGTTCAAAACCGTCAAGGTGGACCTGGAAAACGCCGGCGCCAACTGGGTCGACAAATCCGTGGTGGTCGACGAAGGCCTGGTCACCAGTCGCAGCCCCGATGATATTCCTGACTTCAACGCCAAAATGCTGGAAGAACTGGCTGAAGGTCGACACTAAAAACGCTAAAGGCCGCTAACAGGGACGGAGGAATTTGTGCGCTAATCCCTCTGTCCCCTTTACCTTCCTTTGGCTTTACCACAGGAAAACACATTGAAGCTTACACAAATCGTCACCCGGCCCCTGGCTCGTTCCCTGCCTTGGCTGTGTTGCATCATGCTTGCAGGCTGCGCCCTGGACAACGCCAACAACCCAACTGACAACACAGTTGGCGCCCAGCGCTTCAGTGCCGACCTGCAGTGCGGAGTGCTGCCAATCAGCGTGCGCGGGCAAGGTGAGGTTGTGCAGCTAACGGTGCGGGGTGAGCAGATTGACATGCAGCAGCGCATCAGTGCGTCCGGGGCACGCTATGTTGCCGACACCGAGGCTGAGAACAGTCTGTGGTTTAAAGGCGAGCAAGCGTCGCTGACGCTCGAGGGCATGAGCTACCCGGAATGTATACCACCTGGCGCGATTGTGGAGCCGTTTCGTGCTTCCGGCAATGAACCGTTCTGGCTGCTGACGCTGGAGCGCGGCCTGTTGCAGCTCAATCAGCTTTCCAACAAGATTGTCAACCAACCTGCCAACCAAGCTGGTGAAGTGGCGCAATCGGCGCAGCCTTACACCTTCGAGCGCGACAACGGTGCGCTTCGTAGCCAGGCCATCACCGGCCAGATAAGTGATCAGGTTTGCCGCGACAGCATGACCGGCATGCCTCACCCCAAACAGGTCACCCTGCAGGTCGATGGCAGCACACTCACCGGCTGTGGCGGCAATCCGGCGCGACTGATACAGGGTGCAGAATGGGTGCTGGAAGACATCAATGGACGTGGCATCATCGACAGCTCACGGGTGACCCTGAACTTCTGGCCTGACGGCCGTGTGACCGGTCGCGCCACCTGCAACAACCTGATGGGACAATACCAGCTAAGCGGCGAAGGCTTTTCCATCAACCAGATTGCCACCACCCGCATAGCCTGCGCACCGGCACTGATGGCGCAGGAGCAGACAGTGATGGAGAACCTGAGAGACTTACAGCGGTTTGATGTGACGGAGTTGGGTGCGCTGGTGTTGCATTCGGCGAACGGGACGCTGACGGCGCGGCTGGAATATTAGTGACATCAGTGAGGAAAGTTTACAGGCTTCGGTCCACTACCGCTTGCTGATCAGTAATCTCAAGTCGTTCAAATACTGTTGGCCTTCAGGCGTCTGCTCCTCCGGCGCCCAGGTTGCCGGCTCCTTGGCGGCATCAGGCCGGAACGGTCCCGCCTTTATTTCCAGCAACACTGCCCCCGGCTCCAGCGCAATAATGGTGTGCCAGACACCCGGTGCCGTATCCACGCCCACGGCCAGCGCACCGCCCTGATCATGGCGCTCCGTACCAAAACGGATTACCTCCGCAACCTTGCCACTGTCATCAAAGCTCACCAGCGCGAACAATCCACGAACAGCCACCAGTGTCTCTGCCTTCGGGTCCAGTTTATGTCGATGGGGACGTATGTAACTGTCCATGCCAATGGCATTCAAAAAGCGCTGGCAAGGATCTTCGTAGCTGGTATGAATATTACGGTGTTGGCGCAGGCGCGGTGATCTGGACGCTTCTTCGACCAGGGAATCCAGATAGTCGGGTGTGAACTGCACAATGCTCATGACTGCAATGCTCTCACGATCTGGGAAACGGCAATTTCCGGGGCAAAAAGCTGTTCGTACAATGACCGGCAGCGGCCAGAAATCTCCTGGTCGGATTCCAGTCGCGATAACAGCTCACTGGCCTTGCCGGTCAGCACATCCGCATCTGCCTGCGTGGATACAACACCAACATTATTGGACACAATAAGCTGCTGCAGATCATTGCCCGGATTGATCATCGCCAGCACCGGTAAACCCGCCTGCATGTAAGAAATAAATTTGCCGGGGATATTATGTGTCTTATGGCGCACATCAAGTGCCACGATGCCCACATCACATTGCTGATACAAACCCGGGATTTCATCGGGGTCTATTTCGTCGAAGAACAACACATTATCCAGTTTGCGCCTGAGCGCCTCGGCTCGCAAACGCTCGCTGTCACTGCCGCGGCCAACAAACACAAATCCAACCTCAGGTTTTTCCGACATGGCCTGTGCAAACGCCAGAATCGTGTTCATGCCCTGCGCCACGCCCATGTTGCCTGCATACACAAAGATTCTTTTGCCAGCCAGAGCAGTGTCCGCTATGCGGATGGAACAGTTGCTGACACCGGTATCGGACAACCAATTTTGCAACACCTCTACCCGGCCCTCATCGCCAGCGAGCCACTGTTCAAAATAAACGCGATTGCCCGGTGTCTGCACACCAATAATGTCAGCAGCAGAATACTGATAATCGGCCACCGTCCGGAAAAATCGATACGGCAGACCACGTCCCATCAGGCCCATGTCCACGGCCCATTCCGGAAAGATATCGCGAATGATCAGATAGCCGGGAATTTGATGCCGCTTTTTCAGAAAATTGACCAGCGGCGCCAGAAAAATTGAGGGGGAGTACCAAACCACCGCATCCCAGGTAGCAGCCGCCAGAGGCGAACGCTGAAGATTGCGCTTCATATAAAACGGCATCAACAGCTCGGCCATTGTTCGGCGAACGTAAGACACATCTTTGATGCGAGGGGTGTGTAATCTGAGCACCTGCACACCGTGATAGTCTTCAAGCAACCAGGGTTCTGTCTGTTGCGGGCTGGCCACCATCACCGTGATCTCGTGTCCCTGACGGACGAACTCGCGGGACAGATCACGCAGCTGTACGGCACCCGAGGATCTTAGCGGGGGGAAGGTATCGGCGATCAGCGCGATTCGCATACCAGCAAACCTCAGTACTGCTTCCAGACAACCCGATTCACATAGTCGGTATAACTATGCAGGATGCGTACAACTTTGTCGGACACATTGGGCATGCTGTAATCGGCAACCAGCCTCAACGCCCTGTCCTCACCCCTGCCCTGCGTCTCCAGTACGGCAAGAGCCTGCATCACCCGCTCTGCACCCAGGCCCACCATCATCACGGCAGCTTCTTCCATGCCTTCTGGTCGCTCGTGGGCTTCGCGTATATTGAGCGCGGGGAAATTGAGGATGGACGACTCTTCGTTGATGGTACCGCTGTCCGACAACACGGCTTTGGCAGAAAGCTGCAGCCTGTTGTAGTCGGTAAACCCTAGCGGCTTGAGAAGACGAATACGTGAATCAAACGCAATTTTTTGTGTATCAATACGCTTTTGTGTACGAGGATGCGTCGTCACGATAACGGGCAATTGATAGGTCTCAGCGATGGTATTCAGTGTGGCAACCAGGTTACTGAAATTTCCATCCGAATCTATATTCTCTTCGCGGTGTGCGCTGACAACAAAATACTTGCCGGCTTCAAGTTCCAGCCGGGCCAACACATCGGACAATTGTATTTTTGGCAGATAGTGATGCAGCACTTCGAACATCGGGCTGCCGGTTTTGACAACCATATCCGGTGACAGACCTTCGCGCAGCAGATAATCGCGGGCAATGGTGCTGTAAGGCATATTGATATCGGCCGTGTGATCAACAATACGGCGATTGATCTCTTCGGGCACCCGCATATCAAAACAACGATTGCCCGCCTCCATGTGAAATGTCGGAATCTTGCGACGCTTGGCCGGGATCACTGACATGCAGCTATTGGTATCTCCCAACACCAGCATACAGTCCGGTGCTACTTTAGCCAGTACAGCATCGACAGCAATAATGACATTACCAATGGTTTCTGCGCCATTGGCACCGGCCGCTTCCAGAAAAAAGTCCGGTTTACGAATACCCAGGTCATCAAAAAATATCTGGTTCAACTCATAGTCATAATTCTGCCCGGTATGCACCAGTACATGCTCGCAACACTCATCGAGTCTGGCCAGTACACGCGACAGCCTGATAATTTCCGGCCGGGTACCAACAACGGAGACAACTTTAAGTTCTTTCATGCGCAACCTTGCTTGTGATGGTGTCCGGGCGATCCCGGTCGAATATCTCATTGGCCCACAACATGACAATCATCTCGGTTGAACCAATGTTGGTAATATCGTGGGTCCACCCGGGAACCGTCTCCACGATCTGCGGTTTGTCGCCATCGGTGTCCAGATAAAATGTTTCATCGGTGTGCATATGACGAAAACCAAAGCGCGCCTGGCCTTTGATCACCAGGAATTTTTCTGTTTTGCTGTGATGGTAATGTCCGCCACGCGTGATGCCAGGGTGCGCCGTGAAAAACGAGAACTGACCCGCATCAGGCGTCTTCAGCATTTCCACAAACACCCCGCGCTCATCGCCATGTACCGGCAAATCGTACACAAACCGGTCTGTGGGCAGGTAGCTGACATAGGTGGCATACAGGGCCCGCACAAAACCGGTGCCGACACGCTCGGACACTAACGACGTCCGGCAATTGCCAAAGGCTTTGATCTGCTCAGCCAGCGCGCCAAGCGAGACCTCGTAAACTGGGGCAACTGCCTGCGACTGGAAACCGGTGCCCGGCGCGCGCAGCCAGTCAATGAAAGCATTAACCACATCATCGATATACACCAGCTTGATTTCATGGGCTGGATCATTGATCTGAATCGGCAGATCATTTGCCAGGTTATGGCAGAAGGTGGCAACCACCGAGTTGTAGTTGGGTTTGCACCATTTACCGAAGACACCGGGCAAGCGATAAACCGCTACCGGATTGCCGCCGTCCCCCGCCAACGCCTGCACTGCCTGCTCAGCAGCCAGCTTGCTCTTGCCATAGGGGTTGTCCAACTCAGCCTGCGCAGACGATGCCAATATCAAGGGTATGCGCTTGCCGGCGGCGCTGATGGCATCACACAACGCGCGGGTCAGGCCCACGTTGATCTGCTCGAATGCGGCCGGATCCTGTGGCCGGTTTTCACCCGCCAGATGCACTACAGCGTCAGCATCGGCTACCAGGCCGGCGAGATCATCTATGGTATTACTTCGGGTAAAGGGGATAACCGATACCGATGCCTCTTCGCTCAGGCGCAGACATAGATTCTTACCGATAAAACCATCTGCGCCGGTTACTAATACGTTCATCTTAAACCTCAGGCTCCACGTGTGCGCCTGCCACAATAGCCTTGATGAAATCCAGTTTCATCAATAGCTGTTTCATGCCCTCAACATCAAGGCGCGTGGTATTGTCAGAGTTGTAGTCTTCCGCGCTGGAAATACTGGTTTCACCCAGCTCAACATATTTCTCGTAATTCAGATCACGTTGATCCGGCGGTATCCGATAATAGTCACCCAGATCAGCCGCACCAGCCATCTCTTCGCGCGTCAGCAGCGCTTCAAAGCGTTTTTCGCCATGGCGCGTACCGATGGTGCGGATATCGTGATCAGGCACCTGCAACAACGAGGTCAGTGCCCGGGCCAGCGTTTCGATGGTGGACGCCGGTGCTTTCTGCACAAATATGTCGCCAGGATTGCCATGCTCGAAGGCAAACAGTACCAGGTTCACCGCATCATCCAGCGTCATCATGAACCGGGTCATGGTCGGATCGGTAATGGAAATCGGCCGACCACTGCGAATCTGTTCAACAAACAACGGAATGACGGAGCCTCTGGACGCCATCACGTTGCCGTAACGCGTCGCACAGATAACGGTTGAACTGCTGCTTCTGGATTTGGCGACAGCCACTTTCTCCATCATCGCCTTGGAGATACCCATGGCATTGATAGGGTAGACTGCCTTGTCGGTACTCAGGCAGATAACGCGCTCTACCTCGCAGTTTATCGCGGCCTCCAGCACATTCTCAGTGCCCAGCACATTCGTCTTGACCGCCTCCAGTGGATGAAACTCGCAGGAAGGCACCTGCTTAAGCGCCGCCGCATGAAAAACATAGTCAACGCCACGCATGGCACTGAGCACAGAATTATAGTCGCGTACATCACCGATATAGAACTTGAGCCGCGGGGACTGATATTCTTTACGCATATCATCCTGCTTCTTCTCATCGCGGCTGAGGATACGAATCTCGCGCAAGTCCGAGTCAAGGAATCTGCGCAGCACAGCGTGGCCGAATGAGCCGGTGCCGCCAGTTATCAATAAGGTTTTGTCGGAAAACATATAGGTATCTCTACTCAGCTACTTTCGCAATAAAAGCAAGTGTCTCATCCGCGCAGCGCTCCCAAGAATAAACCGTCGCTTTCTGCCATGCTAATTGCGCTATTTCGGTCCGTTTAGTTGCATCAATGGCTAACGTTTCCAGCGCCTGCGTGACAGAATCGGGATCGTCCGGGTCAAAATAGACACCGGCCTCCCCCAGGACTTCGGGCATTGGCCCTTTCCGCGACGACGCGATTGGCAGCCCCGCTGCCATCGCTTCTATCATGATATTAGGCAGGTTTTCACAGCTGGACGCAAATACGAACGCATCTGCATTCATATAGACATCGTGAAGCTGCTCAAACGGCAAGCTTCCAGACCACTGCAGGAACTCGCCATCCGGGTCCAGTTGATCAAGGGTGCTGCGCAGCAAACTGCCATAACGCCCCCAGGATGCCCCGACAAACTGAACCTCCACCGGTAAACCCTTATCCCTCAATCGCTTCACAGCAAAAGCGACAGGTATCTGGTGTTTGTAAGGCATCGCGATAGAAACGTACAACAGGCGGAATGGATTAGCAAAAGTACAATCAGCCAACAGCCTTTGTTTCCTTGGCGCGCACACAAATCTGGTTTCAATGCCGTGCGGAATACAGATGGTCTGGTTATCAAGATGGCCGAGGGCTTGAGTAATCGCATCCTTGGCGTACTGGGTAAGGAATATTAAACCATCAGCTTCCCGGAAAGATCGTCCCTGAGACATACGCAGTAGCTTCATTTTCAGCCACATGACACTGGGTATGCCAAAGCGTGCCGCTTCAGAGGCTTCAAATGGCAGCATATTCTGCGACATGGTTACTGTCGGTATAGAGACACGGCGAGCCAAGGTGCCGCCTGGTGAGAACAATATATCGCAGCCGTGTGACTCGACTTCCTTCGCCAGTCGAAACTGCTGGGCAAACATTCTGCTGAACAGCCCCGACTCTATCCAGTCTGGACTACAGACGTCCAGCCAGGGACGACTGGGCAAGGTTGCCGCCGTGGACTGACAGGCCCATACACTGATCTTCCTGATGCCTGCCTTTTGCGGATCAGCCGCAGACAGCAATTTCGACAGGTGGGTAACGCCACCGCCTAACCGGAGATTACTGGCGTCTATCGCAAGGTGCATGATGCTGGCTCTTTCAGACGTGCGACTGACAATTTTGCTCCCAC
This sequence comes from Pseudohongiella acticola, assembly GCF_001758195.1. NCBI lineage: Bacteria > Pseudomonadati > Pseudomonadota > Gammaproteobacteria > Pseudomonadales > Pseudohongiellaceae > Pseudohongiella > Pseudohongiella acticola. The sequence goes on along the minus strand of NZ_MASR01000001.1, from coordinate 39,164 downwards.
TGCCAGGCATCCCGGCACATATCATCGATGGTCAGCAGAGCCTGCCATCCCATGAGCCGCTGAGCCTTTGCAGGATCTGCCCAACACTCGGCAACGTCGCCCTGGCGCCGGGGGCCGACCGTATAGGGGATAGGCTTGCCGCTTACTTCCTCGAATTTACGGATCAGTTCCAGCACCGAAATGCCGCGGCCGGTGCCAAGATTAAAAACGGAAAAACCTTCGGCAGACGTCAAGTACCGTAGAGTCGCAACGTGTCCCTCGGCCAGGTCCTGGACATGAATGTAATCACGCACGCCGGTACCATCTGATGTCGGGTAGTCATCACCAAAAACCGTCAGCTCGGAAAGTCTGCCGGCAGCCACGCGGGTTACATAGGGCATGAGGTTGTTAGGGGCTGTCACTGGATCTTCGCCCAACAACCCGCTTCTGTGCGCACTAACCGGATTAAAGTAGCGCAGGCAAGCGACGCGCCATTCAGACTCGGTCGCTGTCAGATCCCTGAGGACCTGCTCAACCATCAATTTGGATTTGCCATACGGATTGGTTGGTGATTCGGCACGGCATGATTCAGTCACCGGCATCTCTTCCGGCAAGCCATAGACCGTGGCAGACGAGCTGAACACCAGGGTCTTGATATCCCTTTTTTGCATTTCTTCCAGCAAAGTAATGCTGCCAGTGACATTGCAGTCGAAATAGGCCAGTGGCATCAACAGCGATTCCGATGGAGATTTCAGGCCGGCAAAATGCAGCACAGCGCCGATATCATGATTATCAAATACCTTGTTTAGAATACTTCGATCACGAATATCGCCAATCACCAACACCAATCTGCGACCGGTGATTTTCTCAATACGCGTAACTACCTCTTCTTTGCCGGTAGCCAGGTTATCCAGAACGACCACGTCGTATCCAGCTTCCAGCAGCGCCACACAGGCATGGCTGCCAATATATCCGAGACCGCCTGTTACCAACACAATCATGCTGCCTGCCTTTCACTGATGAGGTTGAACGAGAATATCAAAGGCTCGCACCATAGGTCTTGCGCCACAGTTCGAACTGGGTCAACGCAAACAGTCGCTCACCATTGCTGCGACCTTTGTCCTGACCGTCCAGCAGCCCCCTCACAGTCACCGCATCAAACATGCAGTCTGCGCTGGTAAGTGTGTCCCAGAAAAGCTCTCTGAATGGGCCAGCCTTTAGCCATGAGGCCATTGGAATGGAGAAGCCCTGCTTGCGTTTTCGGTCGAACTCAGGCGGCAACAGTTTCGACGTTAGGCGCTTCAGCAGTATCTTTTTTTCGGTCTCAGTCGCCTTCAATCGAGACGGCACCTTACCAAATGCGAATTCGATCAAGCGATAGTCCAGCAATGGAGCGCGAACTTCCAGTGAGTTCAGCATACTGGCCCGATCAACTTTAACCAGGATATCTTCCGCGAGATAGTCTTGAAAATCGAAACGAGTGGCACGCTGTAACAGGTCTTCATGCGCAGTCACGCGTGCGCGCCTAGTAGACTCAGCAGCTAAGCTGTGCGAGGAAAATGCACGAAGTAGCTTCTTGCGTGTTGTTCTGTCGAATAGACTGGAATTGTTAGACAAACCACATTTGAGATCCACGTCAAGATTTTGTAAAAAATTGCGCCCCTTAACGCCAACAGGCAGCACTGACTCTGCAAGCTGAGCGAAGCCATGACGCAAAACCTTGGGCACACGGCTTAACGTGCGTTGCTGCACAAGCAGGCGGCTATAATGCCCATAACCACCAAAGAGTTCGTCGCCACCGTCTCCGCCCAAGGCAACAGTGCAATGTTGACGTACCAGGTGACTCACGAGCCAGGTCGGAAACATGGATGAATCAGCCATTGGCTCATCGAATTGCTGCGCCAATGCCATCATTAGTTCAGCAGTCGCAGGCTCCGCAGTCAGCTCTGTATGATCAGTCCCAAAGTGCCTGGCAATCAGGCGCGCATGGGGTGTTTCATCAAGCTCGCCATGTCCTGAAAAACCGATACTGAAGGTGCGAACCTTGCTGGAATGCCGAACCGCCATCGCTGTCACCAGACTCGAGTCGACCCCGCCGCTCAGCAAGATACCGACAGGCACATCAGCCACCATCTGCAGGCGTACTGCGTCATCCAGCAGCGATTCCAGTTCATCCAGAAGAGACGTTTCATCGGCTGAAGCACTGTCATCAGAGAGCTCGGGCACCTGCCAGTAGCGCCACACCGACGCTTTCCCACTGGCCAGATCAAAACTCAAGGCATGCGCCGCGGGTAGCTTGTTATACCCCTTTAGAATGCAGAGCGCGCCGGGTATATAACCCATTGACAGGTAACAGTCGAGCGCGTCGGAATCGATCTGACGAGGCAAATCAGGGTCCGCCAGCAATGCTTTCAGTTCTGACGCAAAGCGCAATTCGCCATTGTAGTGGTAGTAGAATAGTGGTTTTTCACCTGCACGATCACGAGCCAAAAAAAGTGTTTGGCGAACGGCATCGTATATCGCAAACGCAAACATACCGTTGAAATGAGTGAGACACTTCGTACCCCATTCCCGGTAAGCCGCTAACACCACCTCAGTGTCAGAACCAGAGTGAAAATCGTGACCCTTTGCTATCAATTCTTTGCGGACATCACGAAAGTTATAAATCTCGCCGTTGAATACGATAGACAGATCGCTGCTGCGATCCAGCATCGGCTGATGCCCCGCTGGCGAAAGATCAAGGATTGCCAGGCGGCGATGAGCCAAGCCTACCCGGCCGTCCGTTGACCACCACTCCCCTTCATCATCCGGGCCACGATGCGTGATGGCATCGCTGCCGTGCTTGAGCCACTCGCGTTGCGACAACGGGATACTGGATGCAATTCCTACAATTCCACACATTCTTGATGCTACTTCTCTAGAAGTTCGGGGTATGACCCACTATTCGTTTAATTCTAACGATCAACCGGTCGCATATATTTTCGCCCAATAACAAAAGCGCCCACTTATAAAGGTAGAAATACCTGGTGCAGCCAAATCCCACTTCAACCTCAAGTCGTTTGGCATAGTTCAAGAAAGAGCGGATGCCACGTTTCCGTTGTATGGATAGAAATGGATAGGAGTATTTGGACAGATCGACGCGGACCAACTTGGTCAGTTCGGTGCCATGCTGTTGGTCGAGATATGAAGTAACTTCGAAATACGCCTTGGTGAAGTTGATAGAGTTGTCATGAGAGACGCTGCCCGGTGTGAATCGACTCTTTTCTGACTCTGACGAACCAAACATCGGTTTGTCGTCTCGAAAACTCTGGACAGCATGTGCAACTGGAATATCACAATAGATGGAATCGTTCTGCAAACAAACCTGTGACATCAGATACACTTGATAAAGAAGAGTGCCATCAAGATCAGCTGTCGCATACTTCAAAGCCTCTGCTCGCGACACGGTGAACCCACAGATAGTCACACTCCGTTTGAACAGCCAGGCAACAGTGGCTTCACCTTTCGGCAAAACCGTTGTTTCCGGTAGATAGCGGTAGTATTCGGTTCGCCCATCCGGATGCTCGGTCAAATACGTCCGTAGCACATAAGGCTTATCACGATGACTATCCAAAAACTCTAATAATTGATTCAGGGCACCTGGCACGAAAAGATCATCGTCACCCATAAACACAATGAAATCGCCCGAGGCACACTCCACAAGTCTACGTAGATTGCCATCAAACCCAAGATTTGTAGCGTTTTCATAATAATGCGTTAAATACCTAGAAGTCTTGGAGAAGCGTTTAATCGTCTCGCGTACCGCAAGCCTTTTAGGTGCATTGTCTTCACAGACGACCACTTCAACAAGTTCAGGGTCACAATCGATAGAGCCAAGCAATTTTTCAAGCTGACCAGGCCGATTGTAGCTAGGGATACAAATGGATAGAAATGGCAGCATCATATACTAGAATTACCATTATATAATTTGTATACCATATCATCAACTTTATAACTTGAACTGCAATTCTTGCAAACCACTTCAGACAAGGACTTTCTCGCAAGGTCTTCTGAAATACATTCAGGACAGCGCATAAGTGAGATAACGTCGAGCTTGGCGTTTCTCCTATTTTGAGAGAATATTCTACTAATAAAGATCAAGGCCAATTTTCTGAGTTTATACCTAGGGCCATTTGAAAGAGCAGATATTACATTTTTTTTAGAAGGAGGGTCCCACGTTGCATCAATCTCTGGATCTACGACTTTAAAATCTATCTTATCCTTCCAATGATAACGCATGTGGAACTCTTCTGCGTGCTGCGGAATCGTTTCTTGTGTAATTATTTTCTTTGCGCGAGCTTCGTATAGCTCAACTAACTCTGGCTCATTAAGCCAACTTGCTTTCTTGAAAATCACTAAGCTTCCATCGCGCAAAGTCACTTCGAGCCGATGATCCATATAGGGATTTATTCGCTCCATAAACGCATCAGGAGTTTCAATATATCCAGCGCAAGCAACTCGCTGCAGCTCGTGTAGAAATTTTTCAGGGAATGGCGTGTGTTCAAGAACATGGGCTGCGACCACAAAGTCAAAAGCTTTATCTTTAAAAGGAAGATTTTCACCAAACGAAAGAACCGTGGGGCGATCATGTACAAGTTCCTCCCAGTGTCGCTCTTGGGTATCTTCATATGCATCTAGTAGCACATTTGCTCTCGGATAAGGATTACCCCCAGACCCAACTTCCAGCACCAAAGCTTCTTTCGGAATCTTCAGCCTTAGTCGACGCAGAGACCACTTAACCTTCTTCACAATTTTTTTCATATCTAATCCGGTATACCATTAGAAAAGCTAAGTACATAACTCATCCGAGAAAATATATCATGCCCATCGTCAACGACTCTTTTCTTTCCATTTCCGGCAATTCGACAGCGATCTTTTTCGTTCTTGATATACTTTGAAATTTTGAATAATAACTCATCGCTGCTTCTAAAAAATTCTGCTTCTTCGCCTTCCGAATAGAGAGATGCCAGGTCATTAGAGTACTCCGATAGCAAGAGCGTACCCATAGCTGGCAACTCAAAACAACGTCTTGTGTAAGTATCACGATTGAGTTTCGAAAGGAAGCAAAGAGCAATTTTGGCCCCACTAATCGCCTTGTTATACTCATCGCCCCAAATCTGACGAATAGGGGCGATGTGATTCAATATCGGCGACTTCTCAATCAAACGATCCCATTCACCTGGAGGACCATATAGACGCAGACTAAACCCAGAACTCACTATTTTCTCAAGTAACTGAAGTCGCCCATCGTCCTCGAAATGACCAGCAAATACCACATCGCACTCGTAGCGTGCTCTATCAGAATCGTCAAGAACAACTGGGCAGTTAGACCATGGCAAATACCATGATCTTAGCAATTCAGCCCTTTTCGCACCGATGCTTAAATACTCACCAATGTTATGATGGCGATAAGCAAACATTAAATCATACGATGGTGTACTTTTTAGGAAATGGCGCCAGAGAAAAGGCGAGTGACCCTCTGCAAAAGGGTCATCATTGTTATATCCGAAAACAACACAACCAGGGGCACTCTGCTTTATAGCATTAATAGTAGATGCAAGAATATGAGTACCACGATAAATGAATACAAGATCTGGCCTGAACCGGGCCACTACTTGAACAAGATCAGCATTGATCTTAAAAATAGCGGGACCAAGTAGAAACTTGTTCTGAATACGCTTCCAGAAATGCAACAATGGTTCACGAGAATTAAAATAGTTGCACCAGTAGAATGCTTCGACATCATGACCCAACTCATCGAGAGCTCGTACTACTGCCACTTCGTGAATCTTGGAATGCCCATCGCCAACAACCAGTATTCTCACGACGCTAATTGACTCACAATTTAATCCATTCTGCAGGGAGCAAGCCTTCAAACCCCCAGCACATTTTCCCATGACGCACCTCAAAACCAGGTGCTATTACATTTTTCACCTGGTTTGTCGCCAACCACGCCCCCCACCAACTGAACGTACTATTTGCAATAACGAAATGCTTACACAATGTCATTAACCAGAGATCTGCATATGCACTGGCGTCGCCTTTATTATGTGAAACAAGCGTGGTACGTGAGTCCGGCAATGGAATTCGAACACGCGCTGCTTCCGGCTTGTCAGAGAATATAAAATAGTGGGCATTTGGTACAAGCGCCTCCATTTTCTCGATTGCGCGAACGTAGTAATCACCAGGGGCATTGTTAGACTCAGTATCTAGAGGTTCGTCAAAGAATCGCACATGCACAGCTACTGCGTTGCAGCCTAGAATCGATTCTGCAACTGCCATATTTTCAGTGTCATCTGGAGGTACAATTTTCAAATCATCCCGGATAATGTCTTCCACATCCTTGAAATACTTTTCACTTTGCCAGTAGCCTTCCAAATACAGATTGGCCCGAGGACTCAAAGAGAGAATATCAGGATCAAAGTCTATGCTCTTTTGAGTGAAAAATGTCTTCTTCTCCAATGGAAGAAATTGGTTGTACTTCCTTTTGAGCGATCTTCGGATTCTTGACAGAGGCTCCAAACGTTCTGAGGTATTTGCTTTTCGGCTATCAATATTAAAGTGATCAAGTTGATACTTTCGTCTATAAACTGTGTCGTACTCAAAACCGCTCTTGTGATCTAAGACAAGTTCAGCATCATTAATCAAAGCAAGGCGCCGTGCAGCCGCGTAGCAAAAAAGTTGGTTGCCAAGCCCACCAACGATTCGAGGAATAATCTTTTGCACTGTGTAAATTAGCCTGTAGTTAAGTGAGAATTTTGTCCAATCAACATCAGAAACCAAAGTGATACAACTAGCCTAATCAACTGAGATTACCACTCAAAGGTATTCTTCTGTTAGCTATAAACCATCCATAGAAAGGCACACAAACAATGTATATGACGAACATTACGGTCATTAGCCTGAAGTATCCAAAATTTTGATACCAAATCGCTCTAAACCCGTGAAAGCCGTAGACGATATACCAGGCAAGATAGAAATAGTTGTTTGTCATCAAGCCATGACGAAGCAAGTAACCGAATAAAAATGACCAGAGGAAGGAAATAAAAAAGCAACCTGCCAAACCGAAATTCCAATACGCTTCTGCTACCTCAAAAATGCCGCCTTGAGTCATCGTAACGCCATTGATCTCTGTAGCCCATTCCAGCCCTAAGGGTCTGGGCAGCCCAAGGAGTGCCGGTGGTGAAACTAGAAGGTAATTGAAATAACTTTCCCCAAACAACAATCCTGTATAGCCTTCTCTAACCTGAACAATAGCACTATACAAACCGCCTAACATCATATTGCCTGTTTCGAAGTAAAGCATCTTATGACCATAAACGTTGCTGATTAGGCGACCGGTCTCGCTATTAAAAACCAGCTCCATAGCTAGCCAGGGATCTATGCCAGCACGCGCAATTGCAATAAACGTTGCAACAAAATATGCAAATGAGGCAGTAGCTACCAATACGGCCAGATATGTGAGGGCTACCACATATTTCCAGTTTGTTAGTAGGCGTAGAATCCGCGAGTTGAACAGCAACAGAAAAAGCAAGAAAACCTGTGGAAGGAAGTCTGCCCTGCTGCCAGCCAACATTCCAGGTATCAGAGTTAGTATTGCCAGTAGTATATAACGCCAATCTATGCCGTTCTTTATTGCGACACTGCCCAATAGAATTAATGATATACCGGTAAAATGAAAAAGGTTAAATACGCCAAACTCAAGCGAGAAACCTGCTTGGCCACCCGCATAAACGCGCCCACCACCAAGAATACCACCCGCTTTCCAAACGTAAAGTAGAGCAAAAGCTACTGAGAGTAGTAACCCAGCAAATCTAAGATTCTTTACGTACTGATTTGTAATCAACAACTTGGGAATACTTTCTAGCTTTATCCCTAAGAACGCGCAATGCCAACCAGCCAACGATCCGCAAAGAGACATCACTCCAGCTAGAACTAATACCCTTGTGTTCTCTATAGTTTGGAACTCCAGTCCGAATGGTGCTACATATACCTCTCCTGGAAAAACAAACCAAACCAGTGAAGTACCAAAAATGAGAACCCAAACCAAGAAATACCGAAATAGGAATAAGATGTTTGCACCGGTAGTATATAAACTCAATACTCCATGCAAGCCGAGAAGCATCGTCATTAGCAGAAAATATGGGAAGTCTTGCCAAAGTACAGCCGCAAGATAGAGCACCATCGCTGTAGCTGCTATAAATAACGATAACAAAAGTGCCGTTTTAGATTTTTCGGTACTCGGTATCGCGAATAGTAGAGGAATGGACCTATTTAAGTACATATAAGCAATTTGGTCTTCTATCAATCATCGTCATTCCAGTTTTATAATTCTTCTTCGGCTTAAAGGGTTGAAGGCGAGACTACTGTCTACCTAGCCATTGCAAGATACCCTTTAGCTCTATTCTTTTACGGCAACGCACTGCCAGCCAAAGCACGCCAAGTCTTCAGCTCGTTTATTTGCACGTACCTTGAAATACATCATACCCAAGAGCGCATAAAAGTAAGCAAATGGCCAGCTCCAATTTCCGCGCTGCCGCTCTAAACCACCTAGGCGTGTAACTTCTTGGCGCAATAATGCATACCAATCGCCGTTGGGTGTAAGCGACTCGATTCGAAAACCGCGTTTCGCAAGGTGGTGTTCGTACCAATACTTTGAGAATCCACTACAATAATGGTACGGAGCCATGTGAACGTTGGAAGAGAACGGAGCCGTAAGGATCACTCTACCACCATGTTTAAGCAGTCTTGCAAATTCATCTAAAGCAAGAGTCGGATCAGGGACATGTTCAAGCACTTCACTGCAAAGGATGGCATCAAAGCTGGCGTCAGGCGCAGGTATAGCCGTGATATCGCTTACTAAGTCAATGCGTGTTGTGTTCCAGCTTTCCGATTGCAAACCTTCCTCTGGTGCATTGCCCTCCGCGCCTTCGTACTGGCAGAAATCCTGTGACACATAGTGCAAGTGTTCACAGTACTGACGATTCTTGAGCTCACCGGCACCAGCATCAAGCAAACTGGCGCCGTTAGGCAATGCTTTCAACGCTGCTTCCAGCCAAATTTGGCGATTTTTTTCGTTTATATCAACAATTTTCAAGCTAATTTCCTACTTCGATACAATATTAAAAAAAGTGAGCAAACTTAGACTTAGCGATCTCAATTACATACAGGAAGCAACTCGTTAAAGAAAAATCACATGGACACCGTTAGCCAATGCGGAATTTGTTAAAGACGAAAACTAAATCATAAACAAGCGATAGGCTCAATCATCTGGATTATGTCTATTGCCGTTGAGATGCTTAATATTTGTTTGCACAATTTCAGATACAAAATCGTCAGTAAAGTTTGCGCTGATCAACACGGCTCTCAAATCGGCGAGATGCGATTGAACGCCGTAAGATGCATTAGCGCTAAACCCTCTGTTCTTGGCTCTTCTCTTTAACCTAGAGATAAAGGACAGCAAAGGATCTAAAAAGTGCCCGGGCGGAACGTATCTATACCGCTTGTAGAATCCTACGTCTGAACTATATCTTCCCTTATGCATAGCTAAAGCGTATTCATTCATTGAGGTACCGATGATATTAAGATTAGCTATAGATACCAAGTCAGACAACAAGTGCACCAAAGCTCTTTTTCGCCACAACGCGTATACAAGATTGTCTTTATGAGTAGAGAAAGGCAATTTTGAATAGGCGCGTACACGTTCCGCTCTGTCCTCAATAGAAATACACGCTAAGGGGTTTTCGAATTTCATTTTCAATAGCTCACTAAATCTTGATGAGCAAACATAGGCCGTCATGGCCATACCTGCATCCTCATCTTTTACAAGCAGATCGCGGCATTTTTCTATAAAATTTGGCGCCCAAAGATCATCCGCAGCTGCCCACATGAAATACTCACCAACTGCCTCTTCCAATACAAACTTGAAATTTGCAACCGAACCTAGATTCTCAGTCTGGCGAAAATATCTTACACGCGCATCTTTCCTGGCATAATTTCGACATATTGCCTCGGTAGAGTCAGTTGATGCGTTGTCGGAAATTATTAGCTCAAAATTCGAAAACGACTGCGCCAATAATGATTCCAACGCCTCCTCAATAAATTCTTCACCATTAAAAACAGGCATTCCTATCGTTACCTGAGGAATATTGACACAGGCAACTTCGGGTACTGACTTAGCGCTCATATTGTGCTCGATGACCTAGTGACTTTACGGCGTAACTTGATTTTTGTAATTAGCGCTGCCCGCACATATTGTGATGACATTGCAGAAGCTACCAAGGTAGTCACACTAGACGCCGACAACCAAAGTAGCTGAACCTGCCAGGTTAGAGAATCCGGCATTACCCAGGCTGAAATGCTAGCGACCCCAGTGGCAGCAAGCAGTGGCTGAAGAATGTCGAATCTATACCAGCGCCATTTTTCCTCAGTGAGTATTCGGCGGTACATAAGATGAATACCTATTAGTAGATAACCGGCATTCAAGCAGACCCAAATCCAAGCTGCTCCCTCTGCACCATAGAGGGGCGTTACCCAAAGGATAGCTGGCACAATGAATATCACCGAAACAAGATTGATACGCGTGGCCAAATCAGTCCATCCGTGCGCAAGTTGGGTTTGATACGGCATCCACATAAGTCCGTTGAGCAAATTCCCTAATGCCAGAATACTGAGAAGAATAGAGCCCCGTTCTGCGAGGAGATGATCTTGGGTCCAAAGTTGCAATACATCTTCCGAGAAGATTATGAGTACGATAGCTGCACTACCCATCAACACCGAAACCAACTGTGCACCCTGATGATATTTTCTTATCAACTCTGCTTGATTATCGGTAGCGTGTAATTCACTCAAACGAGGAAACCACGCTTGGGTGATCGGCCCGGTCAGCATATATAGCGCTGAAGCAACCACAGCAGCCAGTGAATAGTAACCATATTCACTGAGAGTGAGTATTTTCGACAGAAGTATTTTGTCGATTTGCGTCAATAGCAGTGTTAGAAATGTAATGCCTAACATTCCACCCGCAAATCGGCTGATACCTTGCAATGCCTGAATAGAAAATCGCCCAGACCTCACAGATTTGGGTATAAGACGATACGTGAAGGCACCCAGAACACATAAGGTTAGCAACGACACCACACCCTGCCAGATAAAGAAAGCTTCGATAGTCGGCGAGATCCAGCCAACGACCACCAAGGCGCCAAATCCACGCAATGTAGCAAAGCAACTATTGATGACATTATAATGAACCTGGTGTTGCAACCCTATTATACAACTACGGTATATGCCTTCTACGAAGCGTAATGAGGTCACAACACCCATAATCACAAATGCCTGGGCGACGACATCAGCGGACAGTGTTTCAGCGCGCAACCAATCGCTAGCCAGCCAATCTGATCCTGCCCATATTCCCAATGCCAATAACAAAGCAACAGTGATTGCAACAACTTCAATGCTTCGAAGCAGGTCTAGAATAGACTCTGAGCTATGCGCCCCGCCTGTAAATCTTGCCATTTCGCGGTTTAGCGTTGGCGTCATTCCCATGTCGAGCAAACTTAGCCAAGCTTGCAACACTGCGAACAACCCGATCAACCCATACGCTTCGATTCCCAGATACCGAATGTATAGCGGAATGAACGCCAACCCCATCAAGGCGACCCAACCTTGTCCCAGGTAATTTGCAATCAGATTACGCTGTATCACACAGAAACCTGACAGAGCATCAACTTGCGTATCCTCAATTGAACTATCTCAGCTAGACTAGACAACAACTGTTTATGAAATTCTCTTTAGATAACCATCAGGTGCTACGGTAATAAGTAGCTTATTCTGGATACTTTTATCGATTTCGAATTCGGGGTGAGACTTGAGGTACTCCCACACAGCGGTTTTGGGGTTGTCCCCTGGCCCCCAGGGGCGGTTCGGATACATATTGGCTGGCATGTCTTCAACGAGCGTATCAAAGACAACACAATAACTGTCCAGGCTCGTTAGCTGCGCGTAGGCCTCCAACTCAGAAAGCACATGTGCATGAGTGTGATTGGAGTCTAAACAGACAAGAACGCGATCATAATTCTTAGCTATTCCTTTAACCTCTTCAACTACTTCGGGAGCGATACTGGAACCTTGAATCATCTGAATACGCGATTGCATGGGATGGGCTTCGATTGCGGCTCGATTGTGCGCGCGGATATCTATATCAATACCAAGCACCTTTCGCTCCGATTTCCCGGGAGAAATTGTCGCTCCACTTTTAATGGCATCACACATATCCAAAAGCGCCAACATTGAGGCACTAAAGATCAAAGATCCGCCGTGCGCAATTCCAGTCTCAATGATCAAGTCTGGCTTTACTCGCCAGATAAGTTCTTGCATAGCCACAATGTCTTGTGGGTATTGAATTATGGGGCGATCCAACCAGGAAAAGTTATAAGAATATTTGGGTACGGTGGTCTCACGCATAAAGGAATCAGCTATTTGCCAAAGCTCATTGTTATCCTCAATTGCATTTACACGTTCAGCAACTTCTTTGGAAAAGTCGTCCATTATCAATACCTATTTTGTTTAAGCAGTAGTTCGCCGTGGCTTTTTATTAAGCCACGTAGATCGAATTGAATAGTAAATAGTACAAATTTATGCCCATCTGTGCCGAAACGCCTTGGTAGTCCGCTAGCCAATTTGTTTTTCCATACCTCTAGTTTTGAACTTAGAGATACTCATCAGTTTCTGATCCCAACGACACAGGGAGGGTCAAACAAGTTATCAGGCCTTGTACCAAATTTGAGCAAATCTCTACGCTGATACTCATCCGCAATGCTCTCCGCTAAATCCCTGACTGTAACCGGAATTCCTGAACAGACATTTATTGGCCCACACACATTCCCTAGGGCAACTTCAGCGATTTCTTTTCCAGCTTCCGAGACATCGATAAAGTCTCGAATCTGATTACCGCTGGTTAGCTCAGCAACCTCCCCTGCGCCTAGTTTGCGACGCAGATAGGGCACTAATCGTCTACTATCCTCGCCTTCCCCATACAAATAGAACAATCGACACCATGCGAATTCAATCGCTTGAGTAGAAAAAAACTGAGACAGCATATAATAAGCAGCGGCTTTAGAGGCCGCATACGGCGTCAAAGGCTTTAGTAGCGTATCTACAGAAAGATATCCAGCACTCAGGTCGTACTCAAAACAGGTGCCTGCACCGATGAATCTACGTACACCGGCGTTTTTCGCAGCGCTACTCATTGCCAATGTTCCTTTTAAACAATCAATATTTTTAATAGACTGCAAGTAGGACCCTGGCTCGGCATACCATGCCAAATGAATAACGGTATCAATTCCAGTCAATTCGTCCGCCCACCAATCTTCAGTTTCAGCGAATAGATCATCGGTTTGAATGATTTTCTCAATGTTTTTCTGACAAAAGAGCAAATCCTGTTTTCCTTTGCGCACTACAACAGTCAGACGCGTATCACGCAGTGACAAGTATTTCATAACTTGGCGCCCTACAAACCCTGTGGCGCCAGTTACCAAAACCCTATTGCTCATTCGAACCTCAAACCTGGCACGGACGTAACGAACTTTGTTCCTTGAGCTCGCAAGTCAGAATTTTGCTCCTTAACCTCAACCGCAATATTCCAAGGCAGCACGAGGACATAGTCTGGCGAATATTCTTTTAACTCGCTGGGAGGAAGAATAGGAATATGACTCCCTGGCATGAATTTCCCCTGTTTCGATGCAGCAGCATCACAAACAAAAGGAACCAGATCAGGAGTCACACCGGCATAATTGAGAAGAGTATTACCTTTTGCCGCAGCACCATATGCCGCGACTTTTTTTCCAGCTCGCTTCTGATCAAGTAGAAAACTTAGAAGATCGTTTTTTACTTTGTTCGCCCTGGCCTGAAAGCACTCATACGTTTCGATTTTCTGCAATCCAGCTTGTTCTTCTGCAGTCAGGATCGTTGCTATATTGCTCGATGTATCGCGCATATCATCAGTATGACAGCCATACACTCGAAGACTTCCGCCATGGGTGGTGAGTTCTTCAACGTCAAAAATGCGTAAACCCGAAGCGTTGAAAATTCGTTCGACAGTGTAGAGCGACAAATACGAAAAATGCTCATGATAGATTGTATCAAACTGATTTTGCTCAATCAGGCGCATCAAGTGCGGAAACTCCAGCGTGATTGTGCCACCCGGTTTAAGCGCTGCCTTCAGGCCACCTGTAAAATCGTTAATATCGGGCACATGGGCGTAGACATTATTGCCGATGATCAGATCAGCTTGTTGTTGAGATGCGGCCAGCCTTTTGCCGAGTGCCTCCCCAAAAAATTCTCGTAACACCGGGATGCCCAGTTCCTCTGCTGCAGCTGCAGTACTCGCAGTTGGTTCGATGCCTATACAGGGGATCCCAGCACTCACAAAGTTTTTAAGCAGGTAGCCATCATTCGAAGCAACCTCTAGCACCGTGCTGTCAGGTCCCAGTCCCAGCTTAGGAATAATCGTTGTCACAAAAGTGGCTGCATGCGCGAGCCATCCGCTGGACGTACTTGAAAAATAGGCATAGTCAGGGCTGAACAGTTCATCCGCGTCTGCATAATCTTCTGTCTGTGCGAGCCAGCAATTCGTGCAGATTTTTACTCGCAACGGATAGTGTTTTTCTGGTTTGCTCAAGTCAGCCTGAGTCAAATAGGCATTAGAAGGAGGCGCAAACCCGAGATCTACAAACGTATGCTGCAGCGGTTCTGAGCAGTGTCGACAGTTCAAACCTTTACTCCATCAAAAGTTGGGTCAATCAAATTGTGGCCAGCGTCTCTAGCAGAGAGTTCGGTTATATCTTGCGGCCAATGAATAGCCAGTCTCGGATCCTGAGCACTCAATCCTGCTTCGGCATCAGGGTGGTAGGCTGCACTGTGGCAGTACAACAGCGAGACATTATCGCTCAGCGTCTGAAAGCCATGCGCAAAGCCCTCGGGTATCAGTAACGCACGTCGGTTTTCAGCAGAGAGTATCTCTGCATGCCATTGCAGATAGGTTGGCGAGTCAGTACGGAGATCAACGGCAACATCCCATATTTCGCCTTGAAGGCAGGAGACCAGTTTGATCTCAGCGTGCGGCGGTATCTGGTAGTGCATGCCACGCACAGTGCCGCGCCGCGCAGTATGGGTGTGATTAATTTGGACGACGGGTGCGCTCCATCCGGCGGCAGACAATTCGTTTGTACAAAAAATTCTTGATAAAAAACCACGGCTGTCACCCATCTGCTGACGCTCAATCAGCTTCAACCCGTCAAGGGGAAGGTTCTTTATATCAAACCGACTCATAAGCCAGACTCATAAGCATCGATATCGGCCTCACACAGACTGAGTGCCTCAGCACCCTTAAACTGATCACGATACCAGTCCATCGTGCGCGAGACTGCATCCGTCAAGTTCCATTGTGGGTTCAGGCCCAATGTTGCACGCGCCTTCCCTGTTTCAAGTGATAACCAGCCCGCTTCATGAGGGCCAGCGTTGCCTTCTCCGAACCTAACCGCTCCTTGGCCGAAGGCATCTCGGGCGACCTCGATAACGTGGCGCACAGTAGCAGCTTCATGTGAGGGTGGGCCGAAGTTAAACGCACCGGCCAGTTCAGGTTGATGCCAGAGCTTTTCAGCCAGAGTCAAATAGCCAAACAGTGGCTCCAGCACATGTTGCCATGGCCTGATAGCATCAGGCCTGCGAATATCAAGAGCCTCGTCGGATTGCCAGGCTCGCACTGCGTCCGGAATCAGTCGATCCTCTGACCAGTCACCACCGCCAATGACATTACCTGCACGAGCGCTGGCAACAGCCAGACCTTGTTGCTTCAGGAATGCATCGCGGTAACTGGCGATTACTATTTCACTGGCTGCTTTGCTGGCGCTGTATGGGTCATGACCGCCTAGCGTATCGGTCTCCCGGTACGGATAGCACCATTCGTTATTGGCATAAACTTTGTCGGTGGTCACCATCACGGCGACCCTCGCAGTGCTCAGTCCGCGCAAGGCATCAAGGACATGTGTGGTTCCCATCACATTGGTGTCAAAAGTCGTCACGGGATCGTCATAGCTGGCACGCACCAGAGGCTGGGCAGCCAGATGAAATACAATTTCCGGATCTACCCTACGAACGATTTTATCGATCGCTTCACGGTCACGAACGTCACAGAACTGGCTATCCATGCCTTCAGATAGCTTTGCTAACTCAAATAAATTTGGAGACGTATTCGGAGCTAATGCTATTCCGGAGATCTCAGCTCCCATTCGCTGTAACCATAAGGCTAACCAGCTTCCTTTAAAACCGGTGTGTCCGGTAAGCAGAACGCGCTTACCAAACCAGAAGTCAGATTTCTCAGTCACGACCAGGTTTTCCATGGTGCTGCACCACTTGCCCATAGCTCCTCAAGATGGTTTTTATCGCGGAGAGTATCCATTGGCTGCCAGAACCCTTTGTGCTCAAAAGCCATCATTTGCTGCATCCTGGCCAGCTGAGTTAGCGGCGCCCCTTCCCAGCTGGTTTGGTCATTCTCGATCAGGGACAAACAACCTGGAGACAAAACGAAGAACCCACCATTGATGAGTCCACCATCTCCCCGTGGTTTTTCAACAAAATCTGTTACCTGAGAGCCATCGCGTTCCAGGGCGCCATAGCGACCCGGAGGCTGCACTGCAGTCACTGTGGCAAGTTTTCCGTGTTGCTTGTGAAATTCAATTGCAGCGCTGATATTGACGTCGCTGACTCCATCACCGTAGGTAAAACAAAAAGCATCTTCGTGTTCAATATAGGGGGCTACGCGCTTCAAGCGACCGCCGGTCAACGTCGAATCCCCGGTATCAACCAGTGTCACCTTCCACGGTTCTGCTTTCTGGTTGTGGACTTCCATTTTATTGTCAACCATATCGATGGTGACATCTGACATATGAAGAAAGTAATTGGCGAAGTATTCCTTGATGACATAACCTTTGTACCCGCAGCAGATTACGAACTCATTCACGCCATGCGCAGAATACATCTTCATGATATGCCATAAAATCGGCTTCCCGCCGATCTCAATCATGGGTTTTGGCTTCAGATGCGTTTCTTCGGAAATACGCGTACCTAGCCCACCCGCAAGTATGACAGCTTTCATAGACGGGCCCCGAACAGAATCCTGTATCCGCAGCAAGGGTTTATCACGCACTCGTTCATGAGTTCACTCCTGTGTCACTGACACTGAATAACCATTGGTCCGCAACAGAGCTTGCTTCTTGGCTTCTGCCAGGTCATGAGCTGCCATTTCGGCAATCATTTCATCTAGTGAAATTTCTGGCACCCAACCAAGTTTGCCCTCGGCCCTGCTGGCATCCCCCACTAAAGACTCCACTTCCGTAGGCCTGAAGTAGCGCGGATCTATACGTATGATAGCGTTACCATTCCAGTATCCAACTTCATCCAGGCCTGAACCTTGCCAGCTAATGTCCATACCAAGCGCAACGGCGGTCTTTTCTATGAACTGCCTTACGCTGTATTGCACGCCGGTCGCGATGACGAAGTCTTCTGCTTGCTCTTGCTGAAGCATCATCCATTGCATGCGCACATAATCCTTGGCATGCCCCCAATCTCTTAAGGCATCCAGGTTGCCCATATAAAGGCTTTGCTCCAACCCCTGACTGATATTGGCCAGGCCTCGGGTAATTTTTCGGGTTACAAAGGTTTCACCACGGCGCGGACTTTCGTGATTAAAAAGAATACCGTTGCAGGCATACATACCATACGCTTCACGATAGTTCACGGTAATCCAGTAGGCATAGAGCTTGGCGACCGCGTAAGGGCTACGTGGATAAAAAGGTGTGGTCTCACGCTGCGGTGTTTCCTGAACCAGGCCATATAGTTCCGAGGTTGACGCCTGGTAGAACCGTGTCTTTTTCTCCATGCCTAGAATACGAATGGCTTCCAGAAGTCGCAATGTACCCAAGCCATCGACGTCAGCGGTGTATTCCGGGCTTTCAAAACTTACGGCTACATGGCTTTGCGCAGCCAGATTATAAATTTCGTCAGGCTGGGTTTCCTGGATAATGCGGATCAGATTGCTGGTGTCGGACAGGTCCCCGTAGTGGAGTTTGAAACGGGCATTGTCCACATGCGGATCCTGATAAACATGATCAACACGTTGTGTATTAAATGAGCTGGCCCGGCGTTTAATGCCATGTACAATATAGTTTTTCTCAAGCAGAAACTCTGCAAGGTAACTTCCGTCCTGGCCAGTAATGCCGGTAATAAGAGCGGTTTTCTGAGTCATAAACTGTTGCTAGCTTTATTGGAAGATAAAAAGTCGTGATATGCCTCAGCCAGACCCTCAGCCAGGCCTACGCTGGCTTGCC
The DNA here is from genome assembly GCF_001758195.1 of Pseudohongiella acticola. Taxonomy (NCBI): domain Bacteria; kingdom Pseudomonadati; phylum Pseudomonadota; class Gammaproteobacteria; order Pseudomonadales; family Pseudohongiellaceae; genus Pseudohongiella; species Pseudohongiella acticola. The sequence continues at coordinate 20,763 of NZ_MASR01000001.1, read as the reverse complement.
AACCCAGTGTATTCAGACGAGTACTGTCCATCAGCTTTCGCGGCGCGCCGTTGGGCTTACTGGTATCAAATTCGATACGTCCTCTGTAGCCCACCACTTCACCTATCGATCTTGCCAGCGCAGCGATAGACACATCGTCGCCGCAGCCAACATTGATATGGCTAAGCATTGGCTGCGTAAACTGATCATAGGTGGTTTTGGGCAGTTGCATAACATGCACACTGGCCGCCGCCATATCATCGACGTATAAAAATTCGCGTTTGGGTGTACCGCTGCCCCAGATAGTTACCGATGCCGCATCGTTCACCTTTGCTTCGTGAAACCGGCGAATCAATGCGGGAATGACATGGGAATTCTCCGGATGGTAGTTGTCTCCGGGACCATACAGATTGGTTGGCATAACACTGCGGTAGTCAACACCATGGCTGTCGCCATATTGTCTATTGTAGCTTTCGCATAATTTGATGCCGGCGATCTTGGCAATTGCGTACGGCTCGTTCGTCGGTTCCAAACGCCCCGTCAATAGCGATTCCTCATGCATGGGCTGCTCTGCAAGTCTGGGATAGATGCAACTTGAGCCCAGAAACAGTAATTTTTTCACACCATGAACGAAAGCGGCATGAATGACATTGGCTTCAATCATCAGGTTCTGATAAATAAAGTCGGCTGGGTAGGTATTATTGGCGTGTATGCCGCCGACCTTTGCCGCGGCCAGGTACACTTGATCGGGCCGTTCAGTCTGGAAAAACTCCATGACTTGCTGCTGGTTCGTGAGATCAAGCTCTGCGTGGGTGCGTTTAACCACAGCGTTCTGGCTTTGCGATTGCAGCGCACGAACAATTGCCGACCCCACCATACCGCGATGGCCTGCCACATAGATTTTTTGATTTGAGCTATGTTGAGCCACAGATGTTAACTTGCAGGTTTGTTTTGTAAAGTCATGAATTTTCGCCGGAGGTAAACCAAAGTAAGGGCCAGTAAACCGCCAATCATGATTCCGACCATGACAATATTTGAGCGACTCGGTGCAGCCTTTTGATCGGGAACCATCGCCGGATCGATGACCTGAAACACATATTCATCACGCACATCCGCCAACATCGTTACGCGTGTTTGTGACTCAATCAGCTGATAAAACACGCGCTGCATATCAACCAGTTGCGTTTGCTCCAGTTGCGCACGCAGGTACGCGATAGCACGGTTGGCTTCGCTGACATCCTGGGTTCTAACATGCGTATTGATGGCAGCGACCAGTTCATTGACCCATTCCGCCGCTTCAACCGGGTTATGCCAGTTCATGGCAATGGTCACGATGCCGGTAGTACGGTCAGGTCCACCGATAGACAGCATACCGGTAAACGCCCGATACGCTTCCTGATCGGACGGTGGTCCTCCAGCCGTCCAGGTCTGAGTTGTTGGATTATAAACTTCTTCATCAATCACGCTTTCACCGGTCGTTTTATCCCAACGGCCGGCAAACAGCGGCACCAGCAGATCATTTTCTTCGATAAAGCGTCCGATGAACTGCCGCGATCGCAACGTGGCGATAGCGGTGCTGATATCGTCACCGGCAGTACCGCCAACGTTGACACCCAGCAATGCGGCCGCCCCACCCAATTGCGACGCCAGCCCGCTCATATTCTGTTCGCTATCCGCTGGCGCCAGCACCGCTTCAGCCCGATAGATATCCGTCTGCATCAGCGCATAAATGACCGAGCCAATGGCAAAAATTGCAGTCACGCCGATGATCAGCCACTTCTCTGCCCACACGATGCCGAACAGCTCGCGCAGGTCTATTTCATCTTCTTCAAACTGCGGATAGGTTTGGGACGAATAGGATTGCGGGGAAGCGCTTGTTGCTTGCTGGTGTGTGCCGGTTGTGTTGTCCTGATTGTCCATCAGTTACCCACCCTTTCAACCGCCAACAACGTCGTAGAGATATTAAACAGAATCTGGGAAATGCTGGTCCAGGTTTGTAAGTAATTCGGCCGATAGGTGTCAAATGGCACAATAATGCTGTCACCAGGATTGATCTGCGAACGCTCCTGGAAGAACCAGCGGGCGCCGCCGTAGGAAACCACTTCACCACTGGCTTTTATGATGTACACACTACCTCGGTCGGCCTCCTGTGTGTAACCACCACTGCTGCCGATATAGTCAGCCACCGACATGCTGCGATCGAACAGGTGCGAAGTGGGTCGGTGAACTTCGCCGATAACGGTAACTTCCTGTTGGGTGCGGGGGATCAACAGTTCGTCGCCATTGCGCAGGATGGGGTCTTCTGCGGACCCCGCCTGCCCGGCCAGTATGTCCGGCAGACTGATGACCAATCGGCCGGTGGCGGTAACGTTGCTGACACGTTCCAGCAAATCCAGTACTTCGAGGTTGCCGGTGGCGCCGTTCTCGCCGTCGGCCTGCAGGCGACGGGTGACCACGTCACGCTCCAACTGGTCACGGAACTCTTCCAGCAGGCGCTGCTCATTCTCACGCAGCTCTTCGCGCAGGAAGATGGCGGCTCGCGGATCGGCGTAGCTGGTCAGGCCACCGGCGCGTTGCAGCAACGTACTGATGGTGTCGTTTTTGGTGATGGAATAGGTACCGGGCGAGTTCACTTCGCCGCCGATATACACAGTTTCGTATTCTGTCCAATTGGGCATCTGGCGAATGACCAGCTGATCAAAGGGTGATAACTGAAACCCGCGCCCTATCAGTCCGGGTGTTTGCAGATCGAGTTCCACGTGGGCGATTTCACGTCCAATGGCCGGGTCGGCATCAAAGCGGGTGATCTCGGCAGTGGACGCATCAGCGCTTTCATTCAGGCCGCCGGCCATGTCAATCAGGGCATCCACGGTCAGGTTTTGAGTCAGCGGATAGTCACCGGGGAAGCGCACCTGGCCATTGACGCTGACAACCTGTGTCGGTTGTCCGGTAGTGGCCTGGGTGCGCAGTTGTTCCAGCGTGTCTTCCAGCAGCTCTTCACGTGGCTCATTGGCGTTCAACACGATGATCTCGTCCAGTTCGCGTAGCGTCACTGACTGTTCGGTGCTCAGGGTTTGCGGGTTCAGGCCATGGCGCTCAACAGTGATGTTGCCACGCTGGTCAATGCGGCGCTCCAGCAGCACGTGTTCCAGTTCACTGTTGGCCTGCAGGCCGCCGGCAAAGCGGATGGCGGCGCCCAGGGTCATGTTCCGTACCAGCGGATATTCACCGGGGAAACGGACGTTACCGCTGACCTCGACCACCAGTGGCGGATTCTCGAAACTGGCCTGCTCGTACAGCCGGTCCAGCAACGTGCGCAATTGCACCTGGCGGTTCTGGCTGGCACCAAAAGTATGCAGCTGGTCGCGAGGTTGCAGCACCAGATCATCGGCAGAGCCGGGGTTATTGATGGCGGCGCCCAGGTTGACGTAGATCAGTTCGATACGACGGGTGGGCTGCACTTCGCGCGCGATCAGCGCGTACTCCAGATCCGGATTGGGCAACATGGCACCAACGCTGGGCAGTACATCACTGACCCGGAGACCTTGACGCCACTGGAAACCACCGGGGCGTTGCACGTGGCCTTCCAGCAGCACCACACTTTCCAGTTGATCCATGACCGAGTGGATCTGGATGACGTCACCGTCGGCCAGTGGCGGCGTATTGTTGGTATTGCTGAGATTGACGTCGATCAGCGTGCGTTCGCCGCGCTCATTGATGCGTTCGATACGGGAGGCGGCGGGGAATGCGGTCGGCGTGAGGCCACCGGACAGCGCCAGAATATCAGCGGCGCTGGTTTCATCCTTGAGTTCGTAGATGGCCGGACGGCGCACTTCGCCGGCAATGCCGACAGTACGGCCGACCGGAGGAATAAAGATGACATCACCTGGTTGCAGGCGGGCATCGCCACTGGTGTCACCGCGCAGCAGCAGGTCGTACAGATCGAGTTCGGTGACCAGGTTGCCGCTGCGCATCAGGCGGATGTTTCTCAGCGAGCCAACGGTGGTGACGCCGCCACTGACGAACAGGGCATTGGTCATGGTGCTCAGTGAGCTGACGGTGTAGGAGCCGGGGCGCCAGGCTTCGCCAAGCACAAACACGTTGATGGAGCGCAGTGGACCCATAGTGATGGAAGCATTTTGTCCGATCAGCTGGTTGGCGACGATGTTCTGCAGTTGCGCGCGCATGTCTTCGAAACTGAGCCCGCTGACATTAACGGGGCCGACTTCGGGGAACATGAGCTGGCCTTCGCGGCTGACCACCAGTTCGTGGGTGACGTTGCGCTGGCCGTACAGCTGCATGATGACGGTGTCACCGGGGCCGACGATATAGGTGCTGGGCACGGGGATATTGGTGGCTGGTGCGAAGGTGGTCGGGGTACCGGCGAACAGATCGTAACCAAAAGGTTCCAGTGGCTGTTCAAAGCGCTGACGCTGCTGTTCGATTCGTAATGGGTCGCGTGGCTGCTGCTGGAACTGGGGCCAGGGGTTGACCAGCAGCAGTTCGGATTCCTGTTGGCTGGGATTTTGCTGCGCTTGATTGGGGCGCTGATTCTGCCAGATCTGGTTTTGCTGCTGGTTTTGCTGGTCCTGATTTTGTTGGTACTGATTTTGTTGGTACTGGCCTTGCTGGTTCTGTTGATACTGGTTTTGCTGGCCCTGGTATTGCTGAGTCTGGTCTGGCTGCTGATTTTGCTGCGGGCTCGTTTGTTGCTGACGTTGGTACTGCATGGAGCGCTGGGCATTCTGGCCCTGGTTAACCTGAGGGCGCCCTTCATTGGCATCTCTGGGCATCACCACCTGAGGATTGTCGATGGGCTGCTGATTGACGCTGCCACTGCCCATCTGTTGTTCGATCAACTGCCGGCGCTCTTCTTCGGACAGGTTTTGCAGCTGCTGGATTTGCTGCGGGGTCAGCGTGACGCCCTGTGCCAGGGCTGTGGAGGCGCTTAGTGTCGCGAGACCTGTCAGCAGGGCCAGTAGTATCCACCGGGCCAGACGGCCATGTTTGTAATCAGTCATAGTGTGGCTTTTTCTGGTGTTTTATAAAGGGGTCTATTTTGCATAGTTTTCAGCCATTTGTCCCGCCATTTGGCCCGAAAATGTGGGGTCGGACACGCTACCGCCCTACCCGTGCATTTCTGCGGCATCTTGGTGGACTATATATGGCGATTTATGGGGACGGAGGAGATACTTTTTGATCAAAAAGTATCTCCTCCGTCCCCATAAATCGCGCTCTAGCCTGTCCGGGCCAGCGCGGTGGCGGGTATCGCCACGGATTGCTGGCTGTGCAGGATGTTCATTAACACAATGATGCGGTCGTCGGATGTCACTGCCTTGACGATGGCTTCAATGTGTTTGAAGCAGCCGTCGGTGACGACCACGCGTTGTCCGGGTTTGTACAGGGCTTCGGGCTCGATTTGCTGCACAAAGCGGTTTTGGAGCGCGTCGATCAGATCCTGAGTTACCTGATGGGGACGGCCGTTGAAGCTGACCAGCCGGCTGATACCCCGTGTGGCATGCAGTGCGCGCCAGTCGCTGTCGTCGTCCAGCTGGATAAAGAGATAACCGGGGAACAGGGCTTCAATGCTGGTCTGATATTGGCCGCGGCGTACACGTTTGACGCGGTGCACGGGGGCGTAGAACTCAAAACCCTGGTTGGCCAGGTGCATTTGCGCGCGGTTTTGCTGCCGGGCTTTGCATTGCAGCAGGTACCAGGCTTTGCTGTTCTGTTTTTGCAGGTGTTGCTCGGCATTGCTGTGGTTCATTCCGTTGACTCCAGCTCTTTTTGTATTTCTTCTATTTCCAGTTTCAACGCGTCGTACTCGGCGATTTTCCGCTTCAGGAACTGGGAGGTGGTGCGTGCTTTGTCTTCCATGCCCGAGGGAGTCAGCACATACAGGTAGCGCTGCTTCTGGCTGCTTTTACCGAAGTTTTTCGCCTTGATCATGCCTTTTTCGATCAGCGCCTGCAGGCAATAGTTGACTTTGCCCAGACTGACGCCGAGTTCACGGGCCAGCTCGCGCTGACTGATATCAGGCTTTGCCTGCAGTGCTTTGAGGATCCGGTACCTGGCGTCGTCTGTCAGCATTGTTTTTATTCTGCCGGCTGAGTTGCAATTACAGAGCGTTCATTTGCTGAACAGTCTAAAACGCATGGTCCCCGGTGGCAATAGAGAATGGGGACGGAGGGAATACTTTTTGATCAGTCTCTGCGCTATTGATCAAAAAGTATTCCCTCCGTCCCCATAACCGTCCCCCAAAATCCCCATAAACACAGGCACCAGCTTCTTGTTGCCGAATTCTGACAGATGGTCTTCGTCGTAATACAGCGGCCGGCCGTTTTCACTGCCATAGCAGCGCTCGCTGTCACACAGAGCGGGCGTGGGGTCCAACACCTGCACGCCGCATTGCTGCACGGCAACATCCTGCGCTCGCCAGACGGCGGCGTGGCGTTCCTGGTAATCGGCACGGCTGATACTGACCTCACTGGGGCGATTGAGCAACTGACGGCGGGCCATGGTGCGTGGTACATCCACCTGCATTTCCGGGATCGGTCGCAGCAGATAGACCGGCCTCTGCTCGGCAAAGTGGCAGGCGGTGGCAATTAGATCCTGGCTGTATTGTTCCGTCAGCTGTGCACTGGGTCGGGACTGGGGCCGTTGGTAATAAACCAGTGGTCGCCGGAAATCGCTGTTCTCTGCTACTGCGCTGCCCAGCGGGTAGACGCTGCTGCGGTTGACGATGATCACGGGAATGCTAGCAGGCAACGTCTGCATTTGATCGCGCAGGAATTGATTAAAGGCGCGGCAGCCATCGGTATTGTTGACGCTGTTGCCGTCCTGCAAGGTTGCGCAGCTGTTGTATCCGCTGGCCCGGACGCCGGCATTTGGGTTCGCAACATCAGTTGCTGAGGTTGCAAGTTGCGCCGCGCGAGCAACGGCAGTGAAGATGGCGCCGGCGTGGCTGTCACCGATCACAATGGCCCGAATGTCGTCGCCGCCATACTGACACCAGGGGAAATCGAAACCGTTGCGAGCCAGGCACTGCCCTCGCCTGCTGTCATAGTTCTGCGCCTCGGCCGCGGCGATCTCCACATCAGGTGCCAGTCGGCCGGGAATTCCCTGTTGCTGATAGATCAATATCGCCGGTGTCAGTGTACCCAGCATGATCAATGCAAGCACCAGACCTGGTCTAGTGCTGCTGCGCGTGGGGTTTTCAATCAGGCGCCAGGAGAACAGTCCGAGTCCGATCGCAACGGCCATACCAACGATGATGGCGAATACATTATTGGCCATGCCGATGAAGGCCAGCGCGACAAATACGGGCCAGTGCCACAAATAAATGGAGTACGAGCTGAGCCCCAGATAATGCAGTGGGGCAAGCTGCATCCAGGCCGATTGTCGGGCAATCATCAGGATCAGCGCAGTGCCGACGACTGGGGCGATGGCAAAGAGTCCTGGCCAGACTGTGGCGGCATCCACCGTCACGGCTGTTCCCAGAATCAGTACCAGACCCAGAGCGCTGACTCGACGCGGATATCGTTGCGCGATGCTGACAAACCGGTACTGACTGCAAAGAAACACGGCGGCGCCGGATAGAAGTTGCCAGGCACGGCTCTGTAACAGAAAGAAGGCGCTGTCGGGGCTGTTGTATGCCAGCCAGGCTGAACGCGCCAGGGAAATCAGCAGCGCGGTGGCAATAACCAAAAGCAGAGGGCGTTGGCCGGGCCTGAATCGCCAGACCAGCAGGATGAGTAGCGGCAATAGCAGATAAAACTGTGCTTCCACAGCCAGCGACCAGGTATGCAGCAGCCAGTTGTCGTGGGACGCCGGAGCAAAATAACCGGCGTCGCGCTGGAAGCGGATATTGGCGATAAAACTCAGGGCGTAGACACTGTTGGAGGCCAGTTCGCGGTAATCGCTTTGCGGCAGCGACCACCAGCCAATCACCAGCAATGTGCAGATGAGCGCGGCCATTGCTGGCACAATCCGTTTGGCACGGGCCAGATAAAAGCGCCCCAGCCCGAATGTTTGCGCCTGCAGGCGGGTGACGATGACCGCCGCCATCAGGTAGCCAGAAATGACAAAAAACACATCAACGCCAATAAAGCCGCCGCTGAATCCGGGCACCCGGAAGTGAAACAGCAGCACCAGCAGCACTGCCAGCGCGCGCAGCGCATTTATGTCGTATCTGAAACCTGTGTCTGCTGAAGGTGCCATCCCTGCCCCTGATGCCAAGAATGGGGACGGAGGGAATACTTTTTGACCACTGATCAAAAAGTATTCCCTCCGTCCCCATAAACATATGTTTAAGGGTTGTTATACTACCTGCATGAGACTGTTTCTGACATCCGCATTGTTGATTTCCCTCACCGCCTGCCTGAGCACGCGGCCGGCCAATCCTGGCAATGTCTGCGACATGTTTGAGGAGCGTCGGTCCTGGTATCGGGCCGCCGAGCGCACTGAGGAACGCTGGGGGGTGCCGGTGCCGGTCACCATGGCCTTCATCAATCAGGAGTCGGGCTTTCACGCGCGGGCCCGGCCGCAGCGCACTCGCCTGCTGGGTTTTATTCCGTGGACCCGCCCCTCAACGGCGCGTGGTTATGCGCAGGCGCTAAACACGACCTGGGATGAGTACCGGCGCGAAACCGGCAATATGCTGGCTCGGCGCAGCAATTTTGGTGACGCAGTGGACTTTGTCGGTTGGTACAACCAACACAGTTACCGCCGCAACCAGATCCAGCGCGATGATGCCCGCAATCTATATCTTGCCTATCACGAAGGCCATACCGGCTTTAATCGTGGTAGCTACCGCGACAAAGCCTGGCTGATGCCGGTCGCCGAGCGCGTGCAGCAGCACGCCAATCGTTACCAGCAACAGTACGCTGTGTGCCGCAACGAGTTGAGCAAAAGCTGGATCCGCCGGGTGCTGGGCTGGTAGCTTTTATGGGGACGGTTTTATGGGGACGGAGTGAATACTTTTTAGCCAATGATCAAAAAATATTCACTCCGTCCCCATAAAAACCGGCGCCGCATTGTCTATACTCTTTGAAGAAATGCACTTAGCAAAAGGAGTTTGCTATGCCCAGACGTGCGCGTCACTACGTGGCGGGAATGCCATATCACATTGTTCAACGCGGCAATAATCGTCAGCGCTGTTTTCTGCAAGATGCTGACTATTCCTTTTACCTCAAACAGTGGCGGATTAATGCCAGCATCTATGATGTGCATGTCCATGCGTATTGTTTGATGAGCAATCATGTGCATTTTCTTCTGACACCGTATCGCGATGACGGTGTCTCCTGGGTTACCCGTATTGTTGGCAGCAATTATGCCCGCTACATCAATCAAAAATATAACCGCACCGGCACGCTGTGGGAGGGACGTCATCGCGCCAGTCTGGTGCAGACCCAGCGGTATTTCCTGACCTGCCAGCGCTACATAGAACTCAATCCAGTGCGCGCCTCAATCGTGACAGACCCCGAGCACTACAGGTGGTCGAGCTTCAAGGAAAATGCGCTCGGTGCTGACGGATGGATGCAACCCCATACAGAGTTTCTCGCGCTGGGTGAATCTGCTGTGGCACGGCGTGAAGCTTACCTCCGCCTATTTAATAAACCTGTCAGTAAGCATCAATTGACATTGATTCGCAGCGCTGCACATTGTTGTCAGCCCGTGGCCGACAACCGGTACAAGAAAGTACTAAAGAAAAAATATGGCCTAATAATTGGTCGACTGCGACCCGGCCAACCACGCAAGACAAAGTATGGGGACGGAGTGAATATTTTTTAGTCAATGATCAAAAAGTATTCACTCCGTCCCCATTCTTTAGCAGGTCGATGAGGCCCTGCTCATCGATGACTTTGACGCCCAGCTCATTGGCTTTGTCGAGCTTGGAGCCGGCGCCGGGTCCGGCTACGACTACGCTGGTTTTTTTCGATACACTGCCTGACACTTTGGCGCCCAGTGCCTGCAGCGCGGTGCGCGCTTCATCACGGGTCATGGTTTCCAGCGTGCCGGTAAGCACCCAGGTTTCGCCGGCCAGCTCGTCGGAGACCGTCTGCGCCTCATGCTCTGGCCACTGCACGCCGCGCTCGCGCAGTTGGGCAATAACCTTGTCATTCTCCTGATTGGCAAAAAAGTGTGCGATGTGTTCTGCCATTATTGGACCAACATCAGACACCTGCACCAGCGCCTCAGTATCGGCCGCCATCAGTTGCTCCAGACTGCCGAAATGCGTGGCCAGCGATAGCGCCGTCGCCTCACCAACTTCGCGAATGCCAAGCCCATATAACAGGCGTGGCAAACTGGTGGTTTTGGCTTTCTCAATCGCCGTCAGCAGGTTATCAGCTGACTTGTCACCCATCCGCTCCAGGCTAAGCAATTCATCTTTGGTTAACGTGAACACATCCGCCACGGTGCTGACCATGTCGGCATCTACCAGTTGCTCCACCAGTTTTTCACCCAGGCCTTCAATATCCAGCGCGGTGCGTGAGCAGAAATGCCGCAATGACTCTTTGCGCTGCGCCGGGCAGATAAGACCACCGGTGCAGCGATACAGTACCTCTCCGTCTTTCTCCACGGGTGAGTCACAGGCCGGGCAGTTTTGCAGCATGGTTATAGCAACAGAGTCGGACTGCTGGTTTTCGTCCCCTGCTATGACTGACACGATCTTGGGAATGACGTCGCCGGCGCGGCGCAGAATGACGCGATCACCAATGTGCAGCCCGAGCCGCTCAATCTCGTCCATGTTGTGCAGAGTGGCATTGCTGACGGTGACCCCGCCGACAAACACCGGCTCCAGCCGCGCCACGGGTGTTATTGTGCCGGTGCGGCCGACCTGGAACTCGACATCGCGCACGACAGTCGACGCCTCTTCCGCCGGAAACTTGTAAGCCATTGCCCAGCGCGGGGTGCGCGCATTGCTGCCCAGTTCGTTTTGCAGGCGTAGGTCGTCGACCTTGATAACTGCCCCGTCAATTTCATAATCCAGTTTGTCGCGTTTGCCCAGCAACTGACTGGCGTATTCCAGGCAGGCCTGATAACCGGACACTACCGCGCGCTCGGGGTTCAAGGGCAGGCCCCAACGGCCGAGCAATTCCAGGATGCCGCTGTGGCTGACAGGAATGGAAAGAATGGGGACGGAGGAGATACTTTCGCCCGCGGAAGTATCTCCTCCGTCCCCATTCTTTTCCGTCTCCATAACTGCGCCGATAACTGCAGAGTAAGTGAAAAAGCGCAGTGGACGGGTGGCGGCGATGCGCGGATCCAGTTGACGCAGGGCACCGGAAGCGGCGTTGCGGGGATTAACAAAGGTTCGGCCATCTTCGCTGTTTTCGGCGGCGGTGTTCATGGCGGCGAAGCCGGACCGGGTCATGTAGATTTCGCCGCGCACTTCCAGGCGATCTGGAGTCTCATCTGTCGCCAGCCGGAGCGGAATGCTGCCGATGGTGCGAACGTTGTGGGTAATGTCTTCACCAGTGACGCCATCACCGCGAGTGGCCGCACGCACAAGAAGACCCTGTTCATACAGCAGACTGACCGCCACACCGTCGATCTTGGGTTCACAACTGTAAACCGGCGGGGCGGCGTCTTCGTCCTCAATCTCCAGGCGCTTTAGAATGCGAGCCTCAAAATCTGCCAGATCGGTGTCATTAAACACCTTGGCCAGGGACATCATCGGCACGTCATGCTTCACCTGAGCGAAACCGGACAAAGGTTTGTCGCCAACTCGCTGCGTTGGGGAGTCAGGTGTCAGTAAATCCGGATAGGCGGTTTCCAGTTCGACCAGACGATCAAACAGTTTGTCGTAGTCGACGTCCGGTATCGCCGGCGCGCTGAACTGGTGGTAGAGGGAATTGTGGTGGTTGATCTGACGACGCAGGCTGGCCATTTCGTCGATGACCTTCTTTTTCATCGCGGGGTCCTGCGTCACCGGTTGTTGAGGGATGTCAGCCATGATGGTGGGCGCTTAGCGTGAGCGGGCGTTTTTTAATTCCTGTAACTCGAAGTCACGGATACGCTGGCGATAATGTTCCACCGTCTGCGCCGTCATCACAGAGCGATTGTCATCTTTCAGCTCTGCGTCCAGCGCCCCTTGTACTTTGCGAGCGGTTGCCAGCATCTGCTCAAAGGCCACCATGTTATTGACCACATTGGGCAGGGTCATGAAGAAACAGACACCCAGCGTAGCAAATTCACTGATCCGGTTAAGATCAAAAGTGCCCGGGTTCAGCGCATTGGCAACGCTGAACATGACTGGCCCGTTTCTACGGCCGCCGACCTTGTCTGTATGGTAATGAAAAATCGACATCTCGCCAAACTTCAGGCCACTGCTCATCAACACTGGCAACAGGTCGTCGCCGTGCATTTCAGTGCCCGGGCGCGCCATCACATTGATCACCAACACCTCACTGTAACCCGGCGGTTCCTGTTCGTGGCCTTCGCCCTGCTCTTCTTCGTTATAGTAGGCGTCTTCATCGCTGTTGGCGTCGCCCAGATCAAGCTGACTCTGAGTGAGTGGCGCGCTGGTATTGCCTTCGGCAGCGCCAGGTCTCTCCTGCTCACGCACCGCAGACACACCATCATCGTCGTCAAAGTAGTCCTCGACATCATCAACGGGTGCTGCCGCATTTTGCTCGGCCTGTTCGCGTGCCTGCCGTTTTTCGGCCTTGGCCAGCTTCTTGCGGGCTTTCTTGTCTGCTTTTCGGTTTCGTTCGGCCTCATCATCGGCGACCGGCTCTACTTCTGTTTTAGCAACGGCCTCTTTACTACCGGCCTGGGTTTTGCTGCTTCCCAGCCGGCTGAAGGCACCACCGGCCCAGGACATGAATCGTTTGGAAGCGGTCTCCTGTTGCTCTTCCAGGGCGGCGATGCGGCGCTCGCGATCGTCGTCATCAAACAGCACGTCTATCTCATCATTGCCGCGTGCGGCAAAGGAATCCTGTTCATCCGGCTGTGGATTCGGATCGGCTATAGTTTCATCATCAAAATCTGGCATATCATCCTCGACCGAATGCGGGTCGGACTGCGAATCAGTGTTCGGGTTTTGGGTTGTTTCTATGTTGCCTGGGCTGTCATCCGAATCAGCATCAGGGCTTTCATCCAGGTCCTCATCCCGAGTGCGGTCTTGTTCATCAGTTTCGTCTTCGCCGGCGGTGTAGTCGAACAGCGGATCATCATTGCCATAATGGACTGGCTCTGGTTCTGGTTCTGGTTCAGGTTTGAGCTCGGATTCTGGCTCCTGTGCCATCATGTCCCAGGTCAGCACTGGCTCAGGCAATTCGCCGGCCTGCCGCACGGTCGGCGCTGGCGTTTCCGGTGCCACGGATTTTTGCAGCAGTTCGTCCAGCACGTCGTCCAGTTCGTCGTCATTGCGTGGACGGCGGTCGACGACACTGACATCGGCTAATGAATCGTGCGGGCTGTCATACAGGCCTTCATTCGGACTGTCATAAGCGCTGTCGTCATCACCATCTGTGCTGTCATCGTCCACATCGGTGTTATAGACGTCGTCGTCCATGGCATCGGGTTGATAGCCGTCATTGCGCTCGTCTTGGGTGTCGAGTTCATCCTGCTCTTCGAAAGCGTCGGTGTCATCGATGTCCTTGACGGCGACAAAACTGAATACCGCTTCAGAGGTCTCTTCAGCGTCGGCTGGCTCTTCTTCCGCTGAAGGCTCTTCATCCGCTGAGGGCTCTTTATCCGCTAAAGGCTCTTCCTTCGCTAAAGGCTCTTCCTTCGCTGAGGGCTCTTCCTCTGCTGAGGGCTCCTTATACGCGGAGGGCTCTTCCGTCGCTAAAGTCTTTTCCATCTCTTCGGGTTCTGACAACATTTCTTCGTCAAAATTTCCGTCGCCGACGTTGACCAGGGGTTCTTCGTCAAACAAGAGGGTTTCATCTTCGACCAGCTCACGTTCGTAGCTGGCCGGATCGTCGTTATCTTCATGCCGGGGCTGAGGCGTTACGCCCTGTTGTGCATTGAGACCTTCATCTATCAACAGAGGATCGTCGTGATGCTCGGTCTCTTCAGCCTCCGGGATGCTTTGCACCGCCGCGGCTGTCGGGGCTGTGCGACTGGCGGATCGGGACAGATTGGTTTTCAGGCCCCGGGCGCCGGGGCGCAGCGTAGACGGTTTGCCGCTGGCGGTTGCATTGGCTTTGGCCGCATGCGCGGAATTCTGACGCTGCACTTCGGCGAAGGAGCGGCCGACCATACGCGCGCCGCCGTTGGGCAATTCGCGCATTTCCAGCTCGTCCAGGTCGTATTCGGGAATATTCTTTTCCAGCGCGATCTTTATCTGCCCGCGACGGGAACGCAATGCCACATACAGGCCTCGCAGTACCACGACCACGATAGCCAGAATCAGTATAAGAATCAGCAGTTCCCGTAAACCCATTGTTTACTGTTTCCTAACAAGTTAATAGTTGGCGAAGTATGGGGACGGAGGGAATACTTTTTGAGCACTGATCAAAAAGTATTCCCTCCGTCCCCATACTTCCCTGCAAAACCGGCATTTCCGCCATCTGCCCGCCATGGAAGGCGGTAATGCCAGGAATGCAGGAGCAATTCCTGGCCCTGGCGGTCTCGCCGGTTTTTGCTCCTGCAAAACCGGCATTTCCGCCATCCCTGGCGGTCACATCGCCGCCAGTTCGGCGGCCTCTTCTATATCTACTGCCACAATACGGGAGACGCCCGGCTCATGCATGGTGACACCCAGCAATTGATTGGCGATCTCCATGGTGAGTTTGTTGTGCGTGATGAACACAAACTGCACGGTGTCGGACATTTCTTTTACCAGTCGACCATAACGCCCTACGTTGGCATCATCAAGCGGCGCGTCAACCTCGTCCAGCATACAGAACGGTGACGGGTTGAGCCGGAAGATGGAGAACACCAGCGCGATCGCGGTCATTGCCTTCTCGCCGCCTGACAGCAAGTGGATGGTGCTGTTGCGCTTGCCCGGAGGCCGCGCCATGATGGCAACACCGGTGTCGAGCAGGTCTTCGCCAGTCATGTCCAGGTAGGCATGACCACCGCCAAAGACTTTGGGGAACAGCTCCTGCAGGCCGGCATTGATCTTGTCGAAGGTCTCTTTGAAACGGGTACGGGTTTCCCGGTCGATCTTGCGGATGGCGTTTTCCAGAGTGGCCAGCGCCCGGTCCAGATCATCGTTCTGGGCATCCAGATACACTTTGCGCTCGGACTGCTGCTCGTATTCTTCAATCGCCGCCAGGTTGATGGCGCCAAGACGCTGCACACGATTACCGATGGCTTCCAGCTCATCTTCGCAGCTCTGCTGAGTCAGGTCGTCAGGCAGATTGCCCAGCACCGTGTCCAGATCGTAGCGCGCCTCTTTCAGCTGCTCGGACAGGGCTTCACGCTTGACCAGATCACCTTCGGTTTTCAGGCGATTTTCCATTAGCTGCTCACGCAGCCCGCCTGCCTTGCGTTCGAAACCGGCCCGCTCCTGCTCCAGCGCGCGCAACTGGTGTTCATTTTCGTCGGCAGCCTTTTTCGCTGCATTCATTTTGTCTTCCACTTCCAGCCGGTTCTGCAGCAGGGTCTCCAGTTCAGTGCGCTTGCCTTCCAGAGGCATGTCAGACTCGTTGAGCTGATTCTCGATGGACTCGATACGTTCTTTGGCGCGCTGTACCTGAGTGTTCATGCGCGACATGGTTTCGCGCAGCGAGTTGATCTGCGAGCGCAACAACTGTTCACGCACACTCAATTGGTGGCTGTGATCCTTGTCGTGACGGGCCTGCTGACGAATCTGATCGAGACTGCCACGCAGCGAGTCGCGCTGTTGCATCAGGGTTTCGCGACGCTCAATGTCCTGCTCCATAGCGTCCAGCGCGTTCTGCAGATTTTCCCGCGAGCGGGCAATGTTCTCCTGCTCCACTTCCAGCTGCTTCTCCAGCTCTTCCAGCTCATGCTGCAGGCGCTGGCGGCGCTGGGTGGTCTGTTCTTCCTTCATGATCTTGGCGCTGAGGCGGGATTTCAGCTCGCTGTATTCACGGCTGACCTGGGCAATCTCGCGCTGCACGTTTTCACGTTCGGCTTCCAGATCGCGCAATGCATCGCGGCTGGCCTGCTGGTTCTCCAGCAGCTCGTCAGCCTGTTCCTGCAAAATCTCCATCTGCTCGCCAAGACGGCTCATTTCGCCTTTACGGGCCAGCAACCCTTCGCTGGCATCAACGGATTTACGCACCCGTATCCAGTTGCGGCCCAGCCACAGGCCCTGCGCCGTGACCACAGAGTCTGAACCGGTCAGTGCTTTGCGCGCAGACAGTGCCTGCTCCAGTGATTCGGCGACATAGATGCCCTGCAGCAATGGGCTGACATCAAAGTCGGCGGTAATTTTGTCGCTGAGCGGAGTTAATCGGGACGACAAGTATGGGGACGGAGGAGATACTTTCTCAGAAAGTATCTCCTCCGTCCCCATACTTGTCGCGTCCCCATTCTTTTCCGTTTCCAGCAGCGACAGCATGCCCGATGGCAATTCCGCCAGAGCTGCGGCCACTGAATCCAGAGCATCCACACACACGGCTTGCAGGGTATCGCCCAGCACCGCTTCCACGGCCGGCTCCCAGCCAGCTGCGACCTTTATACGTTCGCCCAGGCGTGTGCCCTGATCCAGGGACTTGTCCGCCAGCCAGCGATTGAGTTTGTCGTCGGTCTGCCCCAGCGCTGACTTCTGCAGCGCATCCAGCGAGGCAAACTGGCCCTTCTGGCGCTGCAGTTCGCTGCGTGCCTGATCCAGCTCATTGCCCAGTTGCTGGCCTTTGCCGCGTTCCTGTTCAATCTGTGAGGCCAGCTCAGAATTGCGCGTTTGCTTGCTGTCGAGCTGATCTTCCATGGCGGTGATCTGCACGGACAACTCGTCGATGGCATCCTGCTCCGGGTTTTCGCCCAGGCCCTGTCGCTCTTCTCGCAGTCGGGTGCGCCGCTCTACCCCACGCTCGACAATTTTTTCCAGCTGCTGAATGCGTGACTGCTCAACCTCGGCCAGTTGCCGGGGTTCTTCCGAACGCTGGCTGAACTCATCCCAGGTCTGCTGCCATTGCTGCATCTGTTCTTCAGATTCTTCCAGCTTGATGGCGGACTCTTCCTGCGCGTGTTCGGCCAGTTCCAGTTCGGGCTCAAGAACGGTGAGTTCTTCTTCCAGCGACGCCATTTTTTGCACGTCGGCTTGAGCCTCACTTTGTGACTGCTGAAAGCTGCGCTGGTTCTCGTCCAGATCCTGGCGCAGCTGTTTCATGCGCTCGATGTGGTGCTCAATCGACTGCTCAATACGGGCGATATCGCCACCCAGGCTGTAGTAGCGACCCTGCACTTCGCTGAGGTCATCATTCAGATCCGTGTGCTTGAGCAGCAATTCTTCGTGCCTGGCGTCCAGGCCGCGCTGGTCGGCGACCACGGATTCAATCTGCAGCTCCAGCTCTTTGATCACGCCCTGCTTGGACTGCACTTCGGTGTCCAGCGCGCGCCATCGCAAAGCGTCATACTGTGCTTTAAGATCACGCTCCTGTGCCTTGTATTCTTTGTATTTTTCCGCCGCCTGCGCCTGACGATGTAGATGTGCCAACTGACGCGTGAGCTCGTCGCGGATGTCGGTGAGACGCTCCATGTTTTCGCGCGTGCGCTTGATACGATTCTCGGTGTCGCGGCGACGCTCCTTGTATTTGGAGATGCCGGCGGCTTCTTCAATGAAGATGCGCAGCTCTTCGGGCTTGGACTCGATCAGGCGCGAAACCATGCCCTGCTCGATGATTGAGTAGCTGCGCGGGCCCAGACCGGTGCCCAGAAAAATATCGGTAATGTCACGACGACGACACTTGGTGCCGTTTAACATGTACATGTTGGTGCCGTCGCGGGAGACCTTACGCTTGATGGAGATTTCCGCGAAGCTGGCGTATTCGCCCTTGATGCGGTTGTCGCTGTTATCGAAGACCAGTTCGATGCTGGCCTGACCCACCGGTTTGCGATTGCCCGAGCCGTTAAAAATAACGTCGGTCATGTTCTCGCCGCGCAGGTTTTTGGCAGAGCTTTCGCCCATGACCCAGCGCACGGCATCGATGATGTTGGATTTACCGCAACCATTGGGGCCGACGACCGCTGCCAGATTGCTGGGGAAATTGACCGTTGTGGGATCCACAAAGGATTTAAAGCCAGCCAGTTTGATACTTTTTAAACGCATTTAGGGGTCTGCCAACGATCCATTGTTTGATGTTCTGCCAAAGGACGGAAGTGTAGCTGATTTTTGCCGGTAGCGTACACCCGCTTATGCCGCTTATGGAGACGGAACGATACGCTTATGGGGACGGAGGATATACTTTTTTCAAAAAGTATATCCTCCGTCCCCATAAGCGCGTCCCATCAGGAAAAAGTATTGCCTCCGTCCCCTTTAGCCGTGGTAGGCTTTTGCCGCTTACCAACAGGGAGATTGTCATGCGTTTGTTGTCTGTGTTCGTGCTTGCTGCTGCCGCTGTTTCAGCGATCCCCGCTCAGGCGCAGCAGCCGTTTGGCTGGATTGGTAACGGCCACACCAGTGCCTACAGTCTGGGGGCCGGCGAACTGGAGCTCAGCGGCAACCTGCTGCTGGTGGATGACAGCATTGACGTATTCAATTTCCGCGACAAGATACTGGCCGGTAACAGTCGGTTGATCGACAACAGTGGCGACCTTGACGGCTGGCGTGGCGAACTGAGGCTGGGCGTTGGTCGCGGCCTGGAACTGTTCTACCGACAACAGGATCAGGAGTTGACCCTGAAAGTTCGCGAACCGGTCAGTGCCAGTATCCTTGACCTTAGCCAGGGACTGAACACCCGCAGCACCGACTGGGGCGCCAAGTGGGTATTCTTTGAAAGCACCTCCATTGACCAGACCCGACCCTGGACCAGCGCTGCGCTTGAAGTCATGAAGGTGGAGAATGTCAGCGATGATTTTGATGGTTTCCTGGAAAGTTTCCAGTTCAGCGCCAATACAAACATACGCTTTGAGCCACCTCAACGCTTTGCCATGGACCGACTGCGCGACGACGGCTGGCGGGCAAGGCTGATTCTGACGCATCCGATCACCCCCAATATCGCCGTCAGTGCCTGGGCCGGTTATGGCAAGTCGGACTCATCATCCGGCACAAGCACCGAAATTGACCTGCAGTTTCTGCGCGACCAGTTTCTGCAGACCTTTGACCTGGAAGAGAACTACCTGCTGATGGGGGCCAGCGTGAACTGGCAAGTGCTGCCGCGACTGCCGATGCAGGCCGGTTATGAATACATTCGCATCAACGCCCGCCGGCAGGATATCAACAGCAGCGACAGTAGCCTGATCCCGTCCTTCCTCCGTGGTACCGATCTGGGCAACACCGCAACCGTCAATCATGCCTTTTACGCCAACGTTAACTGGTGGCTGACACCGCAGGTACACCTGGGCCTCGGCGGCAAGCTGTTTGCCAATCAATTTGTTGGCATCATGCCCCATTACAACAACCCACTCAGCGGCAGTTTTTCCGAGACCCTATACGGGTATGCCGAGCTGAAACTGGGTATTCGTTTTTCCCTGGCGGAAATGATCAACCGTCGCTAGGAATCCATATTCGCAAAAATTGTCATTAATAATGATTTTTCAGGCAAAAAAATTGACTATACAACTGTAACTGTGTGTGCTTTCGGTGCTAGACTCTTGACCTAACGCACTGATTGTACTGACTATGGCCATTGAAGGCTGAGTTACTGTACACCCCCTATCTGATTAAACCAGATTAAGATATTGACGCAACACGCTGATCACTAATTATTTTATATACACAAAGCTGCTCTTAGAGGGATCCTTAATGAAAAATACCAGCCGTTACAAGACGCGCCTGAGCCAAGTGGTCATTGCGGGCGTTATATCCGGATTTGGCGTTTATGCCAACGCAAATGATTTCACCATTGTCTCGAGTGGCACGCAGGGGCAATTTACGCTCAGTAACGGCTCGGGGTATTCCACCTCGGCGCAGGTAGACGCAACGGGCACAGTCGGCACGATTAACAACATCCCGTTGACTGATAACTTTGGTATTCCCAACTTTGCCTTCACCCTGGGCAATTCAGTCGGCGCGACCAACAAAACGCATACCTTTAAAGTCGGTGTTTCCATCTCCGAGGTCGGCACTAACCGTCGCCTGGAGGCCTACATTGCGACACTGAATTTGACGGTCAACGGCACCACGGTTACTGGCGATATTCCGGTTCAGAACCTGACCGTGCTGGCACGGGCCGGCTCACTGAACGCAACCACCACACTTAACAACACCAATGCCAATGGCCCCTACGCCATCAGCGGCGGCGGCATCAGCTTCAGTGGTTCCAACCTGGTCAACGGCCTGCTGCCTGATTCACTGTTCACCAACATTCTGGGTGAGTTCAATACCGGCGGCAACACGTACGATTACAGCATCGTTATTGAAGAAACCACTGGCGCACCCAAAGCACGCTTTGGTATTGATACCGGTGCCTTTACTTCGTTCACCGCAGCGACGCCACCCAATACGGTCTTTGACCTGAACGGCAATCAGCTGGAAGCAAACTTTGGCGCAGGCTCCTACCGCGTCAATGGCCGCTTCACTACCGCAGCAGCCGGCAGCGGCGCCGGTGGCGGTGACGCGCCTCCGGGCCAGGTGGCCACAGAAACGGTTGAAAGCACCGGCACCACTGCCGCTGCAGCCAATAACGCCATCGTCAATGGTACGGCCGAAGAAGCACAAAGCGCACTGAACACGGCGGCCAGCTCACTGGAAAC